>FSRV01000001.1:0-2495459 GCA_900142905.1 Burkholderia sp. GAS332
AAAACATAGTCACGGTGGCACGGTTACTAGCGCCTCGACAATCGCGGCGACAGCCAGCAAAGGTATTGCGCACAATAAGCAGGTCACGTGTCCCATTCACCGCGATAATCACATTGCGGACGACGACGATACGGTTGTTATTGAAGGCGCAGGCTGAAAATAAGAGAACGATGAACGGGGAAAATGCATGAGCCAGCGTTCGACGTTACGCAATGTGGCCGCTGTGGCCGCGGTGTTCGTCCTGGTGTGGGGGATCGCACTGTTTTACTGGAGGTCGATCTATCGGGTGCCTAGCGGGCAAGATCTGCTGCTGGTAGGTATCGCGCTGCCGGTGTTGTTGATCGCCAGTTTCATCGGCGTGCGCAAGAGCATTGCCCTGACGCGGACGCCAGCACCCGGCGCGCGCGCGATAAAAGCTACCGCGCCCACCCCCTCCATTGCCGATGACGATTCGTCGACATGGACGCTGGCCGTGCTCGACAGCAGCCTGTCCCTTCCCGCCGGCACCACCTCCGACGAAATTGGCGCGCTGGCAAGGCAACAGCAGGTGGTCGGATTGCATGCCGAACTGAGGCAGGCCGACCAGACACGCATTTTTGCAAGCAACGTCGCCTCGGTTTCGCTAGACGATTTCGATGAAAGCCTGCTCCCTGACGGCACCGCCGCGAACCTTGGCGACCAACACAGGCGCGCGCTGATGCTGGCTGGCGAGGCGCTCGACGATCTGATGCAACGCCATGCGGTGGTGACCCTCGCCTCTCATGAAGACGCGCACCCGGATGTCGCACCCTTCGAACTTCATCTGCTGCTGCCCGAGCGCTGGAAGCGCGAGGCACCCACCCTCGCCACCTGGTTAGATGCGCACCTGGCTCGCGAACCCTGGTCGCCGGCTACGACGCGCGCGCGCGTGACGACCGTCGCCAATCCGGTTCAGGCCTTGGCTGTAGTAGACGATCTGAATGTGTCGCTCAATCGAGATTCATCGCCGGCCCGCCATATCGTGCTGGCCTGCGACTCGTGGCTTGGGGAGGACGAGATGACCCTTCTCGAACGCACCGACCGGCTTTACGGTCGCAATCGCCCGGACGGCCATATTCCTGGCGAAGGCGCTTGCGCCCTGCTGCTCGCGCTTCGAGGCGAAAACGCCGCGTTGCCGGTGGCGCGGGTCCATCGCATGCGGGCAGCCGAGCGTTTGTCCTCCGCCGACGAACCGGAGCAAGCGCGCGACGACACGACGATGCATCTACTCGACAGTGCGCGCACGCAAACGGCGGCGCCCGGTCTGGAGGTGAAGGCCTGCGCGCTGGTCAGCGACGCCAGTCAGCGCACTAGCCGGCGCACCGAGATTACCGGCGTGGCCGAGTCAGTCTGGCCCGGTTCGAATGCGGAAAGCCGGTGCCAGCACCTTGGCCTCGCCAATGGGGAGAGCGGCGCCGTACTGGCGCTGAGCGCGGTCGCGATCGCCGCGGCCCATAGCCTCAACGAATTGCAGCCGACTTTTGCGGTTTCTCTCGCCGACCCTCTGGCGCGAGCCGCGGTGCTGGTCAGCCCTCCTTGGACGGCGCCGGCGGACGCGCAGACCGAGGCGGTTACGGGCGCTGCCGCATGAGCGCATCCACACAAGCCGGGCCGCGGGCTGGCAGCCGGGTTCGTATGGGCTGCGCGCTTCCCGTATCCTGTGCGAACGATATCCCTGCGAGAGAATGACTCATGGACGACCTGGTACGCTATTACGAACGGGAGCTTGCTCTCTTGCGCGAGCGGGCACGCGAGTTCGCGGAGCGTTACCCCAAGATCGCCACGCGCCTCGCCCTCAGGGGGGATAGCGGGAGCGAAGATCCTCATGCAGAGCGTCTGTTCGAAACGTTCGCGTTGCTCGCGGCGCGCGCGGCGAAAAACATCGAAGATGACTATCCAGAGTTCACGAAAGCATTGATCGGGACGTTGTACCCGCACTACCTGCGCCCGTTTCCCTCCTGCTCCATCGCCTGCTTCGATGTGGACAGCAGCCGGGCCGCGCAAATGTCCTCGTCGGTTACTATCCCGCGCGGTACGGAACTCTATAGCCGTCCCGTGCGTGGAACGAAAGTATTCTTCCGTACTGCGTACGATGTGACATTGTCGCCACTGCGATTGACCGGAGCCCGCTTTCACGCCATCGCGCAGGTGCCGAGTCTCTCCCGTGCGCCAGCCGGGGCTAGCGCGCAGATTTCGCTGACTTTCGGGATTCAGTCGGGCCATGCTTCGGCAGCGGAATTGCAGTTGGATTCGGTCCGGCTGTACACGCAGGGCGAACCGCTATTTACGGCAGCGCTTCGCGATGCGCTGTCGATGCGCGCGTTGTGCGCCTATGTGGAACCCGGACAAAGCGGACGCTGGATTGCACTCGACCGCTTCCCCTTCACCGCTGCCGGGATGGCTCGTGCCGACGCGCTGGTACCGTACCCTGAAACGTCGGATCCTGCCTATCTGCTGCTCAGCGAATATTTTGCTTACCCGGAAAAGTTCGGCTTCTTCGACTGTGATCTCCGGCAGGCTGGCCGTTTAGGTGGAAGACAGTTCACCTTGCATGTGCTGCTGAAGCATATCCTGGCCGATTCTGCCGAGGCGCGCGTCCTGCAGAGTCTCGCAACGGAGCATGTTTTGCTGGGTTGCACACCGGTCGTCAACCTGTTCGAGACATCGGGCAAACTTGGCGATCAGGCCAGTGCGTCATCGACCGAGGCCGCGTATCCGCTGGTGGTGGACGAGCAAATTGCGCACGCTTACGAGGTGTATTCAGTCGACTCCGTCGCCCAGACCAAACAAACCCCGCAAGGCGACAAAGTCTCGGTGTTCGATCCGCTTTATTCATTGCGGCACAGTCTGCGTCCCAACCGCGATACGATTTACTGGAAGTTGCACAGGGACGATCTAGCGGCGCGCAATAGTCCTGGCCTGGAAGTGGCCTTGAGTTTTGTGAACGGCGATCTCGAAGTCGCGCCACCGCCGAACGCCTTGGATTGCAAGCTCACCTGCAGCAATCGCGACCTGCCCGAACATCTCGAGTATGGCTTGCCGGGTGGAGATTTGACGCTGGAGGGCGGTACGCTCGCCCGGCGTATTTCCCTGCTGCACCGGCCTACCAAGTCGATACGCTTCAGGCACGGACACAATGCCCTGTGGCGGTTGATTTCGCAGCTGTCGCTCAACCCTGTGCAGTTGACAGGGGGGGCCGAGCCGATTCGGGACTTGCTTAAACTTCACAACCTTCAGGACTCCGCGATCTCCGTCCGTCAGATAGAGGGCGTGGTGGATCTGACGCAGAAAGTTGTGACAGCATGGGTGCCCAGTCAGCCCTTTGCTGGCATGGCGCGCGGCATTGAAATTCACCTCACCGTCGACCCGGACTGCTTCGCCGGCACGGGTGTTCACGTCTTCGCAAAAGTGATGGACGAACTCGTGAGCTTGTATGTGACCACCAATAGTTTTACCCAGTTGGTGTTGCTTTCCAGTAAGGACGGTGAGGAATTGCTGAGATGCCCACGCCGTACCGGCAGCGCGTTTCTGACGTGAGCGCGACTTTCGCGCACACGCACGAACATGGCATCACACCGAGTCCTGAGCGTTCGACGGCGCGGACGGCTTCTGCGGGAGGCTAACAAGCATCACCCCTCGCGCTGTCGCATCGCTGGTCGAGACGGCGAAAGTCGGCTGTTGCTCCCTGAGGCTGTGGTCGCCGGCCACTGCGATCGCGCTCAGCGCCAGCACCGCACCGCTCTCGCCGTTTGCGAGACCCAGATGCAGGCAGCGCCCGCTGGTGTCCGAGTTTGGCCACGCCAGCTCGGCCACAACCGTCATTTCCGCACGCCGGCTGATCCGTTGGTCGGCGTCGCTGACCAGCGCGCACGCCGCGATCTCCAGTTCGGGCGCCACCGTATGCTTGCGTGCCGAATCGAGCAATTGCATCACAGCGTCTCCCCGCTGTTGGCCGGCTTGCTCGACGGGAGCAGAAAGGCGGCTCGAGATGAGCCGATGAATGTGCGCTGCTGGAACGACATCCGCCGCCGCAGGATGGGCGAGCAACAATGCGCAGGCGCCTTCGCCGAGCACGTGCCCGTTGGGGCGCTGCTGCGTGTAGAGCTGGTCGAGATTGTCCAGCGAATCGACCGTGGCCCTGCCGAGGGATGAGTCGAGAGCCAGCACGATGTGACGTGTCGTGAGCGGCTGCTTACGGAGGACCTCGTTCAGTCGGTCCAGCATCGCCAAAGCTTCGACCGGATCGGCCACGCACACCGGGGCGACGCGCTCCATGCGTGGCATCCATTGCTCGCGGGCGAGGTGCGCGTCGAGCCATGCGGCGAGCGTCGCCGCCACCGGTTGCCAACGTTCGGGAAATAGCAGATGCAGCTTGAGCGACGGTTGTTCCGTCGAGATGTTGGCATCAGCGCTCGCGGCGCCGGCCTGGCGTTCCATCAACTCGTCGAGCGTCTCGGCAGCCAGCAGCATCGCGCGCCGGTGTTCGTCGTTCAACGCCTCTGCCGAGTCGGGCGGCAGCAGACTTTCATCGAAACGATCGGGCGCGATTGAGGCGACCCCGCTGGCAAAGAGTCTCACGCCGTCGTGGCGCGTCAGATCGGGGTGCAGTTTAACCACGGCTGCTTCGCGGGCAGCGTCGCCGATTTCCTCGGGCGTGATACCCGACGGCAGGCGCAGGCTGCTGTCGAGCAATGCCATCGTCCACTGTTGTGCGGAATCGTCGCCGGAAGCCACGCCTGTCGCCTGACCGGCGGGTTGGACGACGCGCTCCGGCTGCCGTATCCGCTCGATACTCCTGCGGCCCAGCGCGAGTCCCACGACCAGTAGCATAGGCAATGCCACGCCGCATAGCAGCAGGTCCCGCCAGGTGGGCGCGTGATAGGTTGTCTTCCAGTACAACGCAGCGACAATCCATACAGAAACGAATATCGCGACCGCTGTCAGGGCGGTGCTCAATCTCGAGCGCTGGACCACGCTTTTCCCTGCCGATCCCTGTGCCGTGCTCATGCGCCGCCGGTGGTCGACTGGCTCGCGATCAGCGTCGCGCCGCAGGCGGTTTTGTAGCCGTCGCGGGCCGCGCCTTCGTTTTCGATGATGGCCGTGTCGTCGCCGTCGGCGATGTGGTTGGGGCCATGAATCGGGCAGGTTACTTTATCGTTGCGGCGGGCGATGTTCTTGCCGCCGATTTTGGCGCTGGTTGCCGCGCTGGTAACGGAGCCGCCGTGGCTGTGTTTGTCGCCGAGGACAATGAATGGACGTGTCATGCGCTGGTTTCCTTTTCGTTCCATCCGTTTGCGCCATGCGTATTGGATGAGCTGATCGCACTCGGCCGATTGGCGGAAACGGGGATTCCCGATTTTACTTGCTAATGCCGATAGGAAGCGATACTCCAATCCGGCGTTTTAATTCAGGCATCAGCGATTCCTCTTTCAGATAAGGCAATGCCGATCACATAAGGCAATGCCGATCGTCAGCGAGGATTTGAATTGCTTCGGCATAGTGCTGCCAATGTCGAGCCATTTGTTAAATATCAGAGTTTTTATGGCATAAGCCTCGGACTGTCATTTAAAATGTCTGACCGCAAACGGGGGCCGTATCAACACGCATCTGAATACGCGGGGTGACGCCGTCGGCGTTTCAAGAAAGCGGTCATATTGCCCGACTAATGAATCCCCGGTTTCCTGTGCGGCAATATGTACTCAAAAACAGCGGTCTTAATTTGAGAGAGCGGGACCCACATGAGCGTTATCGCGCAATTCACGTCGATGTTCAGCACGTTTAATCGTCTCTATTCGCTCGAGGGGAGCGGGCCTTTATCGGCCATGCAGATCGAGCGTTGGGTCGGCCGCGAGTCGCTTGGCGACAATTATCAATGGGATGTCTACGCGTTGGCCACCGATCCGGGCCTGGATCTGGAGGCGATGCTCGGTCAGCGCGCCACGATTCGAACCACGTTGGCTGACGGCACGGTTGCAACCCGTAGTGGCCTCGTGGCCGAGGCCGAATGTATCGGCTACGACGCGGGCCTTGCCCGCTACTATCTGCAATTGGTGCCTTGGCTGGCGGCATTGACCCACGGCCGCGACGAGCGCACGTTCGTCAACCAGACGGTGGCCGAGGTGCTCGGCACGATCTTCGGCGATTACGCCAATATCGCCCAATGGCGCTTCACGACGGATGCGAATCAGCGCATCGAGGCGCTTGGCCCGAGCGATTACATTGTCCAGTACCGCACTCACAGCCACTACGATTTCGTCCGCCATCTGCTTGCCGCGGCGGGCCTGGGCTTTTGCTTCGTCGAAGATGCGGATGCGCCGTCCGGCCATACGTTGCTGATTTTCGACGACAGCACGCAGCTTCCCGAAGACGATACTTCCGTTCGCCTCGGCGGCGTGCCGCAACGCCTGAGCGACATGGCGACGGCGGCGGACGACATGATCCTCGGCATGGGGCAGTCGCTGTCGCTAACGGCCGACCGTCTCACGTTGATCAGCAGCGACTATCGCAGCAACCAGTCGACCACGGCGGCGGCGAGCCTCGGCAATCCCGGGGGGGCCCGCGAACTGTACGACGACGTCGGGCCGGAGGCCTTCGCCAGCCTTCGCCAGGCCGAGGACACCGCACGACGCCAGGCGCAAGCGATCGTTTCCGACGCGCGCTTCTGGACCGGCTACAGCACGTTGCGCACGGCCACGTCCGGCCGGGCGCTGCGGCCAACGCAGGCGCCGTGGGGGCAGGTTCGCGGGGGAGCACAGGTGCCCGATGCGTTTCTGCTGACAGCAGTGCAGCATGTCGGCGTCAACAATTTGCCGCAGACCGTCATGGAAACGGTTGAGCGGAGTCTCGGTGCATTGCCGTCGGCGGATCTCGATTCGCGCGTGCTCAAGCAGGCGAAGGCCGGAGGCTACGCGAATCGCTTCGAGGCGGTGCCGCGCTCACAGCCCTGGCGTCCCACGCTGGAGGACGGCACGGGGCAGCGCTTGAATCCGGTGTCGACGGCGCTCGGCGCGCAGACCGCCATCGTGGTTGGTCCGCAGGGGGAATCCAGTCCGGGTGCGACCGGTCCGGTTCACATGGATGCACAGGGCCGGTTGCGGCTGCGCTTTCACTGGCAGGCCGAGGGCGACACCGGCACCTATCCGACCCGCACCATGCAGCGGCTGGCCAGCGACGGGCACGGGCTGCAGCAGATCCAGCGGATCGGCCAGGAAGTGCTGGTGCAGTTCCACCACGGCTTGATCGACCGACCGATCGTGCTCGGCGGCCTGTTCAACGGCCGCGGGGAAGGTGGCGAAGCCCCGACGCCCGGCGGCGAACCGGGGCAGACGCTCGACGAATCGGTCTACCGGCAAGCGGCGGACCAGATGGCGAGCGCCCAGGGCAATCTTTCCGGTGGTCACGGTCCGGCCTGGCATGGCGCGGGTGCGGGCGCGACCCGGCACAATCACGCTGGCGCGCTGTCGGGTTTCAAGAGCCAGGGCTTCGACGGCGAGGGCGGCAATCAACTGGTGGCGGACGACAGCGACGGCATGGGCCGTCTGCAGATGAGCACGAGTCATGCGGCCACGCAGTTCAATCTGGGACATCTACGCTACCAGGCGGATAACTACCTCGGCAGCTTCCGTGGGCAGGGCGTCGAGTTGCGCTCGGATGCCTACGGCGCCGTGCGCGGCGAACGGGGCGTGCTGATCAGCAGTTACGCGGCGGGCGCGGGGCAGCCCGCGGGCGACGTTGCCCCGCTGCAGTCGTTGCTCGCGCAGCAAATCACCCTGGCCCGTCTGCTCGACAAGACGGCCGACACGCACCAGACCCTGCCGCTGGCAGCACAGCGCGGTGTGAAGAGCGCCGATCAGTCGACGATCAACGGCCAAGCCGCGCCGCTTGACGCGCTGGCACAGAGCTTCGGGACCACGGTGAGTGCGGACGGCTTCCAGCAAGGGGTGGCCGATGCACCGAATCGGGCGACGGACAAGCCCCTGCCTCACACCGGCGACGCCGTGCTGGGCATCGAAGCGCAGGGCGGCCAGGGTGTCCTCGCCGGACAGGCGCTGCAGTGGGCAGCTGGCGAAACCCTGACCGTCGGCAGCGGCCTCGACACCAACGTGGCCGTCAACAAGGCGCTGCGCGTGCACAGCGGCCAGGGCATTGGCTGGCTCGCGGGCGCCAACGCGGCGAACGGCGTGGGGTTGAGCGTGATCGCGGGCAAGGACAATCTCGACCTGCAGGCCCAGCACGACGTGCTGGCGCTGCGTTCACGAGACGAGTTGAAGGTGGCGTCCATCGGTGCGGACGTCGAGCTGGCCGCAAAGAAAACCGTGCACCTCGCGGTGAGCGGCGGCGCGCATCTGACCATCGAGGGCGGCAATGTGACCTTCGGCTGTCCGGGCGCGTTGGTGGTGCATGCGGCGGAGCACTCGTTCGACGGGCCGGACCAGTTGGATACGCAATTGCCCAATTTTCCCGACAAGGTTTGCGTGGAGTGTCTGTTGCACGCAATGGAATCGGGTAGTGCTTTGGCGGCGAAGGCGGCCTGATGCCGATGGACACTTCCGACTGGATCGACGCTTACCCCAGCGAGGCATTGCCGCAACTTCGGCAGGTGCTGGACCGGGCGTCCGACGCGGCCGGCTATTGGCATGTGCTGTTCGACATGGGGTTCTTGCCGGCGCTGCGTGAGCACTTGCCGGCGCTGTGCCCTGACAGTCACGTCGTCGCGCTCTATGAAGGGGTGTACGACGGCGAAGATCTGCTGCCGATTTCGCCGTGCCTGATGTCGCTGCCCATCGATGCGGAACAGCGCGCGGCGTTGTGCGCGGGCCTGCTGCGGCATACCGATGGACGACCGATGCTCAGTCTGTTGCGCACGGCGTATGGCGTCGACGCATTGGCGGCGCATCTGCGCAGGCAACTGGAAGCGCGCGCGGCAGACGACGAGGCGTTTCTTGTGCCGTTCGCCGATACACGCTGCTTGCCGGTTTGGGCCGAGGTGCTGAGCCCCGTGCAGCGAGCGCGGTTTTTTGCCGGGATCGAGAGCTGGTGGTATTTCGATCGCGAGGCTTCGCTCGTGCCGGTGCGGTTCGATGCGCAAGGTGTTGCCGGCGAGGTTGGCGATGTCGACGAGGTTGACGCGCAAGCGGATGATCCGTATTCGATCGATGCCCGGCAGATGGCGGTGCTCAGGCAGGCCGCGAAAATCGATACGCTGATTTTCCATATCCGGCAGCGTCCGGACAGTTTTGGGTTGTTGACGGCAGCGCCGTCGCAGGTGCATGCCTGTGTTAGCGCGGTGTGGGCGAGCGAGCCGGCTTCCCCTGGCGCTGCGGCGCGGGCGGCGCTGGAGGCGCTCGCGGATGCCGGCATGCTGGTGCCGTTTGATATGCGAGGAACGAATGCCGCGTGAGCGTCTCGAGCGTTGTCTGGGTCGGGCGGGTGCCATGAATGGTCATGGCGCAGCCGGGCCTCGGCTCGCGGTTTTGAGCAGCGCAGTGTGGATGGGGTGGTTGGTGGTTTTGATGCTGGGCGTGGCTGCATGTTCGCGCACGACGGAATCCGCTTCTGAGGAATCGGCAAATGCGAATTCTGTGGCGACGCAGGCGGCGGATGACACGATGGGTCTCAAGCTGAATGCGTTGAATTACACGGATGTTCCGATCGGTATCTTCTATGTCAATGGGACCTGGGGCAGCAATGTGTCAAGCCGCATTGGGAGCGGTGGAGGGAGAGTCATTTGTTGCGTCTCTTTGCCGAATAAATGGCATCCGGGTTTGACCGTCAACCTGGAATGGCAGGATGACAATCTGTACAAGAAAAATCCAGATGCGATGGCGAGCCGCGTTGTACCGGTTGAGAAGTATGACTACTTCTCAGATGGGTACTTATGGGTGCTGTTTTTTCCGAACGATAAAATCAAAGTCTATGCGTCACAGTGGATGCCTGGGTTTCCTGGTTTTCCTGAGGGACTGCAACCGCCGGACGAAGCTTGCCCGGATCATTTTGTCTTGAAGAACAACGATCCCGGTTGCCCGAATCCTGACAGACGGATCAAGTTATGAGCTTTAGTTTCGCGTCAGCGAAAAACATCCTGCGATTGGTTCTACCGCTCGTTCTGCTGTTCGGTATGGCCGCGTGTTCGCGGGCGACTGACTCGTCGTCTACCGCCAAAGCCGGAGCAGATGTTGACGCCGCGCAGTCTGACGACGATTCAATGGGACTTAAGCTAAACGGCTTGAACTATACGGAAGTACCCATCGGTGATTTTTATGTTGACGGTACTTGGGGAGCGGCTATTCGAAGTCGCAGAGGGAGCTGGGGAAGTAAAATTATTTGCTGCGTTTCTTTGCCTAAAAAGTGGCATTCCGGTCTTACCGTTGGGGTGCAGTGGCAGGATGACAACTTATACCGGAAAGACCCGAATGCGATGGAAAGTCGTGTCGTTCCCGTTGAGCCTTATGAGCCGTTTGTCGATGGTTTTCTGTGGGTGTTGTTTTTTCCAGATGGCAAGATTAAGGCTTATGCTTCCCCTTGGGGGCCAGGGAGTGCCAAATTTCCGGATGGTTGGCAGCAGCCAGGTGAAGCCTGTCCGAATCACTTTACCCTGAAAAATGATGACCCGCGTTGCCCCAATCCAGATAAAAGGATCAAGCCATGAGTTTTCAATTTGCGGCGGCTGAGAGACCTGATATCGGGGCGGTGACTAAAGAGGAACGGGCAGCAATTCTGCATCGTCTCACCGAAGATGAGGGGATGGACTGTTGTAAGACTTTGCATGTAGCATTTTTCTTTGATGGCACTAGGAATAATGCAGCGCGTGACAGATCGTCCAATAAGCACAGTAATGTCGCGAGACTCTATGATGCTTATCCGACTGATAAATATCACTATCCTATTTACGTGGCAGGCGTTGGCACGCCTTTCGTAAAAGAAATTGGCGATTACGGTTCGGGCCTGCAAGCGGCAGCAGGTGCCGCGACCGGTTGGGCGGGCGAGGGGCGCATCAACTGGGCTCTTTTGCAATTCCAGAACTTGATTCATCAATATATTCATACCAACACCCTCAGTTTTGTGATGGGGAAAGAAGACCGGGATATCGTGAAATCCATGAGCGCCGACATGAATTTCAAAGGCATCAACCTCGGCGGCTCGCCCCCCCAACCCGGCAGTCTCGGCGACATCCAGGCACGTTCCACCGCCGGCGCGGGTGCCCTCAGGCTGATGGCCGCCGAAAAAGTCGGCGTCGAGCTGGATTGGAGCCTGGATTCCATTTGGGCGCAGTTGAAGGACCAGTTTAGTTCAGCGAACTGGATTGCCGCCATGCAAGCCTGGGACGCAAAACGTCGCCAGGTCCTGCGTGATCGCCGGGCAGAACTGAAGCAGCGTGTTGGCGACCAATTGACCAAAGGCAAGCCGAAGCTGCAGCGCATCCGCCTGTCCGTGTTCGGTTTTTCACGTGGCGCGGCCGAGGCGCGTACGTTCAGCAACTGGCTCGTCGATGCACTGGACGACGACTTCAGCCTCTGTGGCATCCCCGTGTCATTCGACTTTCTAGGCATTTTCGATACGGTGGCCTCGGTGGGCATTGCCCAGAGTACCGCCGCCACCAAGTTCGACGGCCACGGCGGCTGGGGGCGCAGGGAACTCATGGGGGTGCCTTTCTACGTCCGCCGCTGCGTGCACATGGTGGCCGCGCACGAACCGCGTGGCTCGTTTCCACTCGACCTGATTGATCGCGAAGCCGCGGGGCGCGAGGAAATCGTCTATCCGGGCGTGCATTCCGATGTCGGCGGCGGATACGGCGCTGCGGAGCAAGGAAAAGGCAAAGACGACTCCGACAAGCTGTCGCAGATCCCCCTGCTCGACATGTATCGCGAGGCGCGCATAGCCGACGTACCGCTCGACATCAAGGGAACCGGCGTTCCGGCGCGGGTGGCCGACGCATTCAAGATTTCACCGGGTCTAAAGCAAGCGTTCACGGCCTACGTAAAGACCAGCGCGAGCTACTGCACCAGCGCGGCGCAAGGCACGCCGGACCTGATGCGCGCCCATTACGGCCTCTATCTGCGCTGGCGCCGCATGAGGCTCGCCGACATGAAAAAGCAGCCCAGCTTCAAAGCGGCGCAGGCCAGCTACCCGCAGGACGCCATGGATCTCGACAGCGCCAATGTCGAACTGAAAGCGGAATGGGACGACTTGCGCGACATTGAAAAAAACGGCGAAGGTCCGTCGACCGTCGGGCGCTATGCAAGGCGCTTTGCTGGCGACTGGGTGCGCGAAAACCCGCTGAAGGCGGCGAAGTACGCACCGGCCATGTTGCCGATCGCCGCCGGTATCGGCATCACTTCGGGCACGTATGTGTTGTACGGCGGACAACAACTGGAAGCATTCCTGAACAAGCAGTTGGAAGACAAATGGCAGGAGTGGCTCGAAGTGCGGTCAGACTGGAACATGGACGCCCCGGAAGCACCGATCAGCGCGCTCTACGACAACTACATGCACGATTCGCGCGCCTGGTTCAAACCGTTCGGCGCCGACGACGACGCATGGAACTTCGCGCAGATCAAGGAGCTGAAGGAAAAGCAGGCCGCTTATGAACGGGATCATGCCGTGTGGAAGGCCAACGCGGGCAGTGGATCACCGAGCCCCTCGCAGATTCTGCAAGCCGTAGGAGCGGGGACGATGGGCTTGGGCCCGATCGGCGTGCCCAGTCCGGCGAGCGAACCCCAATCGCCGCTAACGGCGCAGCAAACCGATCTGCTGAAGCGGTACGACGCGGCGATGCAGTCGGCACAGAAGGCGCGGGCGGCGAAAGACCCGTCGGCGCCAAGCGACAGCGCGGTGCTCACCGATACCAAAGTCACCAACGGACTGCCTCTGCAGAACAGCGGCCGTGAGTTTTATTTCCAGTGGGGTTACTTGCGCTGGCGCACGGTCTATCTCAACGGCGAGCGCTGGATTGCACCGCACGTGCCGACGGCGCAGGAAGACAATGAGGCGGCCCAGCGCGCGGCGCAAATGAACGTCGACATGAAGGGTATCGGGGCAATTTTCCAATGAAGGGCACGCCGATCGCCAAATCGAAATCGCCGAGTCGGGCAATGCGCTCGAGCGAGCAGTACTCGCGCATGAACACAGGACACTGACATGGATCTTGTTGCCGCACTGACGGGATATTCGCAGGCCACGCGCCATATCCAGATCGATACCGCATTGCCGCGCAAGTTCGCGGTCGAACGCTTTCACGGTCGCGAAGCCGTCAACGAATCGTTTCGTTTTGAAATCGACTTGCTGTCGAACGAGCCGTTCCTCGACCTGACCCCGCTGCTCGGCAGCGCGGCGCGTTTGCGTCTCGCGACCGGCGCGGGCGAGCGCTGCTGGAACGGCTACATCACCCATGCCGCCTATGCCGACAGCGATGGTGAGATTACCCGCTACCGGCTCACGCTGGAATCGTGGCTCGCCCTCCTCCATCTGCGCCGCAATTGCCTGTACTTCGCCGATCTCGATACCGAGGGCGTCTGTGAACGGGTGTTCGGCGATTATCC
This sequence comes from Burkholderia sp. GAS332, assembly GCA_900142905.1. Lineage (NCBI taxonomy): Bacteria > Pseudomonadati > Pseudomonadota > Betaproteobacteria > Burkholderiales > Burkholderiaceae > Burkholderia > Burkholderia sp. GAS332. The sequence goes on from FSRV01000001.1 coordinate 13,557, forward strand.
GGAGTCGCGCCGGCGCTACGAGCTCAAGGAGCCGCTGCGCACGTTCCCTCTGCGGGGTCAATATCGCGAGACCGATTTCGCTTTCGTGATGCGCCAGCTCTCGGAAGCCGGCTTGTCCTTTCGCATCGAACACGCGCAGGATGGCGGCACGGCACCATCAGGCGACCACACGGTTGTGGTGTTCGACCGCCGGGCCGAGCTCGGCAAGGGCAGCACGATTGCGTTCAATCAACAGGACGTGGGCGATCCGGACGGTGTGATGACGCAGTTCACCGAGCGCCATCAGATCGTGCCCGACCGCGTCGTCGCGACGAGCTGGAAAGCCAGCGAGTTGCTGGCGCTCGCCGGTCACGCCCAGGGCCAACCCGATTCCGGGGCGCCCGTAATGCCGGTTCGGGAGATTTTCGATGGGCAGCGCGCCGGGCGTTTCGACACGGCCGACGGCGCTCAGCGTTATGCCGAGCAACGCTTCGACGCCTTGCGTCTGCCAAAGTTGATCCATCACGGCGCCGGTTCGTCGCGCACATTGGAGGCCGGCAAGGTGCATACGCTGACCGGCTATCTGGACAAGACGATTTCGTTTGTCCCGCTGTCGATCGAGCATGAGGCGGTCAACAACCTCGGTGCCGAGATCGCCCAACTGCTGGAGCACGGGGAACTGGAGCAGGGGCATTATCGCAATCGCTTCATCGCGGTGCCTGCGGGCGTGCCGATCGTGCCGCCTTATCGCGACCGGCCGACGGTATCCGGGGTGCAGACCGCCATCGTGGTGGGCGAGCCCGGCAGCCGGGTCAGCAGTACGCGGGATCACCAGGTGCGCATCCAGTTCCCGTGGATGCGGGGCGTGGCGCCGCTGCCCGGCGGTCTCACCGACACGGCGAGCCGCTCGAATCCGGCCGGCCATGCGCCGGGCAACCATCAGTCCGGCGTCGTGGCACGCCTCGCCGAGCAAACGGCCGGTCCCAATTTTGGGCACAGCTTCACGCCGCGGATCGGTGCGGAAGTGGTGGTCGGTTTCGACTCCGGCAACATCGATATGCCGGTGGTGTTGGGGCAGGTTTACGGCGGACGTGTGCAGCCGCCGTTCGCCGCCGGTGAAGGCAGCAGTGCGAATCACCCGGGCACCTTGTCGGGTATGCAGACGCAGACGCTGGACGGCCAATCCGGTAGCCGCTGGGTGATGGACGACGCGTCAGGGCAGTCGCGCCACGAGTTGGTCAATTCGGTTGCGAACAGCGGCCTGTCGCAGGGCTATCTGATCGCTCAGCAGGGCGCCGTGCGCGGCGCGTATCGCGGTGAAGGATTCGAGCTGGCCACGCAGGGTTGGAGCGTCGTGCGAGCCGGCGAGGGGGTGCTCGTGTCGAGTACCGCGCGTGCGCAGGGAACCTCTACTCAAATGGACGTCGCCGAAAGCGTAGGCCAGTTGAAACAGGCTGTCGCAACCGCCAAACGCCTCGACGGCTCGGCCACCGGCGCTAAGGCGGGCGGCTTCGCGGGCAATGCCGCACAAGCCGATTTCCTAAAGGCGATCGATCCGCAGCAGGACGGTAAGTACACAGGTGCCGTCAACGGCCAGAGCGCGACTCGGCCGGTGGGCACGCAACGCGACGGCGGCGACCCGGTCGAGCGCTTCGCGACGCCAGCCGTCGTGCTGGAATCGCCGGAAAACATCGCGTTCACCACGCCGGCCAGTGCGGTTTCCTATGCCGCCGAGCATGTGCATCTGACGGCACAAGGCGACGCGCATCTGGCTGCGGGAGCGACCGTGGCAGCCGCGTCGGGCGATGCCGTGAGTTTGTTCAGCGCTGCCGGCGGGCTCAAGGCGATCGCCAATCAGGGGCCCGTGAGCATCGAGGCGCACACGGCCACCATGGAGATTCTCGCGGATCAATCGGTTCGCATCATGTCGACCGAAGACCGCCTCGACGTGCTGGCGCAGGATGCCATCGTGCTGCAGCAGGGACCGAACCGGATTACGCTCAAGGGCGCGGACATCACAGTCGAGACGCCAGGGCAATTCCTCGTGAAGGCGGGCTCGCATCCCTTCCCGGGGCCGGCGACGACGACGGTTTCGTTACCCGCGCTGCCCGTAACGCCGCCACCCGGCGATGTCTGCGATTTTCTCGCCGGCGGCTTCACGAGCGGCGGCACGGGGGCCGCCTCGTCGCTTGCGGCGACGCCGGCGTCCGCAGCGGTGCCAGCGGCTGGGGCATCGATGTCCGCAGCGGCTCCTGCATTCGCGGCGGCGTCCGCAGCCGCTCCAGCACTAGCCGCAGCATCGGCATCGGCATCCGCATCCGCGCCGACTGCGCCGCCGGGACCGGGCCTGGGATCGCAGGTTGCCGGCGCGTCGGGACCGAAGCCCTACATACCGATTTCCAGCGAATTGGCCGGGCCGCCTTCAAAGCAGCCCGCGCCGCCGCCGAGCGTATGCGCCCAGCAACTGCAGGCGGCGAAGCAGAACGACTACACCGTCAGCATGGGAGGCGCGGACTATTACGAGACGGACGCGTCGGGCCATGCGGTCCTGGATAGCAGCGGCAAGCCTACGCTCCTGAACTTTGCGGGTTCAAGCGGGACATTCGATATCGAGTACTCGCCTTCGACCACGCAGTTGAGCGCCACCGTCATCATTAAAGTCTTGTTGAAGGATCAATATCTGCTCGATGCCAGCGGACAGGTCGCCGTGGACGCGGCCGGCAAGCCCAAGTCGATTCCGTTCAACACCAACGGCATTGCCCCGGGCGTCAAGCTGAAGCCCATCAATCGCACGGGCGGTCTGGGTAGCGTCGCGGGTTTCCAGAAGCGGATCGAGAGCCGGCTGAACGAGAACAACTACTACATGCGACCGAAGGCCTGCCCCCGCGGCGGTGCGTGCACGTGCAAGGTGGCTATCGCCCTGAAGGTGAAGTTTGTCGACACCGGCAGGTCTCACAAGACCATCAATCTGTATCCGACTACCAGCCGCCCCGACGCCGAAAATTGGGGTGAAGTACAGGTGTCCTGGGACGCGTCTACGCAGTGGTTCAAGCCGATCGAGACACAGAACGCGATCGCGCATGAGACGGGGCACCTGTTCGCGTGGCCGGACGAATACTTCGTGGGTGGTGGGACGGTCTACAAGGGCTACATCAATGCGCAGAAACTTGTCGATGTGCAGATGAGCCAGTTGACCGACAACTGGCAGCGATCCACCGATACGAATCTGATGGGCCAAGGCATGTATAGCGCCGCGCCGGCGATAGCGAAGTACTACATGTATGGCTTTCGCGATTGGTTCAAAGGTCGAACCGGCATCGAATGGGAAGTGTTGAAATGAACCGAGCAGCTTTGATGGCGTTGGTTTCCGTGTTTCTTTTCGGAGTAACAGAAATGGCGAGCGGTAAAAATCCTTCCGACTCTTTCGTGATTCGAAACGGACCAGGCACGACCAACCCCGCTCCGCCGATGGTCATCAGCGTCGAGGACGGCAAGATTTCGTATTACGCGCGCGGGCGCGACGTCAGCGTCTTCCCCGCAACCACGTACGCGGGAATCGGCAAATACGTGCTGGCTGTAGACAAGGCCACCGGGCAGCAGATCGACTCGCTGAAAGAGGCTTTGAGCAGCCGTACCTTTGCCCCTGTGCATGGTATGACCGGCCGTCCCGTGCTGGCCTTTTCGTTCGACAAGGACGGGCAACACTATGAAGGCGAATACGACTATAAGGTGGGCGAAGCGTTCAACACCCGGCTCGATCCGTTCTTTGAGATTGCCGATAAGGCATTGAAGAGCGGCCACCCGGAGATCAATCTCCATCCGGTCTTTACTGCGCACTCGGGCAGAGACGGTTTCGTTCTCGAGCTGACGTTCGGCAATGACGGGGAGAAGGACATCAGCGTCGCGGGACCTGACACGTGGTCGCCTGACCTCGCGCGTCCCGACCTGCAGAATGTGCAGATCGGCGCGATCAATGACGCGGGTACCAACTTCTACGTTCGCCTCGCCACCCGGTACCTGAGCGACGCATCGCGACGCTATGCCAAGGAAATCACAGTGAAGCCGGGCGAGCCGGTCACCTTGGCGTTCCTGGTTCCGTACTCCGCCATTACTTTCAGCAACACCTCTGCCTCGCGTCGAGTCACGTCAGGAAAGTACCGGTTCACCGGAGAGATGACGGTCGACATTCTCGCGCCGGGTGAGATGCAAGGAAGGATCTACACGCCAATGAACGATGTGCAATCGATCGAGCTACAGGCGCAGTGATATCTCGCGGCGGGTCGTACCGTCGCAGCGATTTTGAGGCATAGAGAAATGGTGACGACTCTGGATATTCGGCAGGCACTGCTCAGCGGCTGGTCGCAGCAGAACCGCTTCTTGTGGCTGACCACGTCATTGGGCACCCAGGCGCTGGTGGCCGAAAGCCTGCAAGGGTGGGAGGCGATCGACCACGGTGGTTTCCGGTTCCAGGTGACGGCGCTGTCCGAGCGTCCCGGCTTGCCTCTCGCCCAGTTGATCGGCGCGCCTGTGCTGGCCGAATGGCTGGCGGCCGAGGGCGGCGATACGCGTCGCCCGTTGCACGGTCATGTCGTGGCGGCCGAGCTTGTCGGCTACAACGGTGGTCTGGCCCGCTACCGCCTGGTGGTCGAGCCTTGGCTCGCACTGCTGCGTCAGCGAGTGGACAGCTATAACTATCAGGACGCGAGTGTCATTGATATCAGCGAGCAGATTTTTGGCTACCACACACGCGGCGCAGTGGCTCCCGCCTGGCGCTGGGCGTTGGGTGATCGCTCGAAATACCGCAAGCGCAGTCTCAGTGCTCAAGCCGGTGAATCCGATTTCGATTTCCTTGAGCGTCTGTGGGCGGAAGAAGGCATCTTCTATTGGTTCGAGCATGAGGGAGACGCCGATTCTTCAAGCTTCGGTAAACACACGCTCGTGCTGGCCGATTCGAACCAGCGCTTCACGCCGGACAATCCGGAGACCATCGGTTTTCACCAGACGAGCGACGGCGACCCGCAAGGGAGTATTCAACATTTCATGCCGGCGCGGCGTTGGCGCATCGGCAGTGTCGTGCGAGCCAGTTGGGATCACCGGAGCCTGTCGACCCGGCCTACCGGCGCGCGGGCGAACGGTGCCGTGGTCCCGGGCGTGGACCGGGACGTCGCGGGCCCCTATGCGTTCCAGACGGGATCAGTCGGCGATCAGCGCGCGCAGCAGCAATTGGATGCCCAGCGGGTCGCCGCGTTGCGCAGCGAAGGGGCGAGCACGCGCAGAGACCTGCGGCCTGGCTTGCGCTTTGCGATCAGCCAGCATCCGACGCTGGGTGCATCGGATGCGTTTATCTGCCTGCGTGTGCAACACGAAGCCCGTGCGAACCTCGACGCGAATGTTCATAGCGCGATCGCGCAGCGACTCGGCACGATACCGCCGATGCGCGACGTGGATACGAGCGGACAAAACATGGCGACGGCGTTGCACGCGGTGCTAGACGCCGGCACCCATGACAGCGGGCCATTGACGGACGGCGATTCGGCTTATCGAAACCGTTTTCTCGCTCTGCCAGCCACCCAGAGTTATCGTCCACTCGCGGATGCCGGTCATGGCGCGCGCGCTCATCCCGTTGCAGTCGCACAAGGCGCGCAAACGGCGATCACGGTGGGCGCGGGCAATCCCGTCCATACCGACCGTGACCACCGGATCCGAATTCAGCTCCACGCTCAGCGAGGGCAAAACGCCGCCAGCCGTGAAGATCATCCGTACGCAGCCAATGCCCCTGCCGATCAGGGTGCCGGCACCTGGACGCGGATGCTGACTCCAGTCGGCGGGGACAACTGGGGTGGCGTGAATGTTCCGCGCGTCGGACAAGAGGTGTGGACCGAATGGCTGGAAGGTCAGCCGGATCGCCCGGTGGCGGTGGCGGCGCTCTACAACGGCCAGGGTAATGCCGATGCCCAGCACAATGCCCAGGCCGGCGGCCCGAGCAGCAGCACGGGCAATGCCGCGGCCTGGTTTGCGGGCAATGGACATCCGGCCGCGCTGACCGGCTTCAAGACCCAGAACATGAGTTTGAGCCAGCAGGGTACGGGGGGCTATCGTCAGTTTCTCCTCGACGACTCGGCGGGCCAGTCCGCTGCGCATCTCTACACGACCGACCACAACAGCGGCTTGACGCTCGGGCATATCAAACAGATCCAGGATAACCAGCGGCAAGCCGATCGCGGGTACGGCGCCGAATTGAAAACCGACGGCGCGGGCGCGCTGCGCGGCGGCTCGGGCATGTTGATCAGCTCCGCACCCGGCGTGAGCCAGATGGACGCAGTGGCGTCCAGTCAGGTGCTCGTGCAGAGTCAAGAACTAGTGCAGCGTCTTGCCGATACTGCGCAGACGGATCAGGCAGAGTTGGGGGCGGCGCCCTCTTCTTCGACGACAACACCCGGTGCAACGGATACCGCGGCGCAAGGCGCTGCGTCCGGTCAGGCTTCGCAATTGGCCGCGGCCAAGGGAATTCAGCAAAGCCACGATGCGCTCGGCGGCGTGCGCGAAAACGGCGCCGCGAGCGAGGGCGGCGGCAGCGGAAGCGCCATTGCATGGAGCCGTCCGCATCTGCTTGTTCATGGCGAGCAAGGCGTCGCGGCGGTGTCCGCGAAGAGTCACGTGTGGGTGTCGGGCACGGAGACTGTGCTCAGCGCGGGACAGGATTTGCAACTGACGGCGAAGGGCAAGACCAGCGTGGTGGCCAATCAGGGCATCGCGCTTTATACGCAAGGCATAGCCGGCAAGGGGCGGCCCGTCTCCGGCCAAGGCATCGCGCTGCATGCCGCGACGGGTTCCGTGAGCGTGCAGGCGCAGAACGGCGGGACGCTCAGTGCGTCGGCGCAGAAGGCCGTGACGTTGGCCAGTGCACAGTCCGGAGTCAGCCTGCAAGCGCCGAAGCGCGTGCTGCTCAATGCCGCCAAAGCGTATCTGAAAATGGAGGGTAATGACGTTGAGGTGGGTGCGCCTGGCACTGTCGAGTTTCATGCTGCAAGCCACACGCTCACCGGGCCGAAAAGTGCGCAAGCCCAGGCCGAACTACCGCGAAGCGAACCCAAGCTTTGCGAATTCAAAGCCCGTGGTGCCGACGCGATCGGTGCCGGTACCATGAACGCGTCCTGATATGGTTGCGCCGTTGCTAAACGAAGCTACCTTGCTGACGTATCCGTACGCGCTAATCAATCCGCTGCAGGTGGATGAGGCCGAGTGGAGCGATCTGCCCTCTGAGCCGGTTGTGCCTCAGCGATTCAAAGGGCAAGCCGAACTCTTCCCCCGGCTGGTCGAGTTACACCGCATGGACGACCTCGCGCGCGCTGACTTATCAGGCCGCGCGCAACGATGGGAAGCCGAGTGCGGTACCCCCTATTTTTGCTCATTGCTGCAGGCGCAAGCCGATGCCGACAGAGTGCGCGACCATCTGGCGCGGCAGATGACGCAATACCATTCTGCCCGCCGCGCATACGACATCGTCCGCTTGTACGATCCGCGGGTTCTGTGGCATCTCGACTGGCTCCTTGAACCCTCGCAGTGGGAAAGCTTGCTGGGTCCTCTGCAGGGCTGGGCTTGGCCGGTCTTCGACGGTTCCTGGCAGTCTCGCGGACACGTCCCGGAGACCACCGATGCCCAGTCACGCCTGCTCTTTTCTCCGCGGCAATGGGACACGCTGCTAAGGCTCGGCGACATCAACGAGACGTTGAAGCGCTTGAGGCGCAATGCGCCCGATCTTCCGAATGACGCCGCACTCGCCCGGCGGATCGACGCCGCACTCGACAGGGCATGGACGGTGCATCGTTTGACCGAATCCAGCGACCGGCAGCTTTACGCGGAACAGGCTGTCCGTTTTCATCCCGATATCCATACCCATCAGGAATTGCGGTCTTGCCTCGCTCTCGCGCTCACCGGGGAGCTCACCTATGTTGGCGCTTGCCGTCATCTGGACGAAGCGGCCATGCAACGTATAAGCAGTGAATTAGAACAATTGAAGGAGCGCACATGACTGCCGCCGCCACTCCCCCGGTCCAAACCTGTCCGTTCTGCGATAGAAGCGGCTTGCCGATTCTTCCGCTGCGCTACGCAGTGGCGCGTACCGACCTCGGCGGGAAGGCGCCGGACGTCGTTGCTCCGTTCGATGTCGGCAAGGTGGCTTTGCCGGGCGAGAGTGCCAAATACACCCTGCGTATTTTGCGACCGGGCTATCTCTACGTGTTCGACGAAGTCAGAGGCGAGTGGGGCGCATATATCGTGAACAGTCAGGGACTGCTCTACCATTTCGATATCCATGCGAAGGTGCCTCCGCAGGTTCCGGACAAAACTTTTAACGAAGCTTGCGTCCGCAAGGCCGATCCATACCTGGCGCGCTGTATCACGGTCAAGGATGCGGCCCGGGCGGGGAATATCTGGCTGGCGTTTTCCGACGTGATGTGGACGGAAAATGTACTGGCTGCGCATTCCGAAGCCGCTTATCGAAAGAGGCACATGCGCTGCATCAACATGGCCGACGTGCGTGCGCAAAAGGCGGCTGCGCACGTGGACACGTTCAGTAAGCTCAAGAACGTGGCCGAATTCACGAAAGTACTCAAGCCGGATACCGGAGCAACGAACGCGCGCGACGCGCTTGCCAAGCAAGCCGCCGCGCTCGAGCAGCAACTCAAACAGATGGAACAGGCGCGCACGGCGCAGCCATTGAATGGCGCTGCTGCACGCGCTGAACAGAAGCAGGAGGCCGACGTACAGGCACGCCTCGCTGAATTGAAACAGAACATGGCCGGTACGTGGCTACCTGAAGTGACGATCGTATCGGATCGTGCGTTGGGCTTTTCGCAGCAACCCCTCAATTTCCTGGGCGATCAGTCTAAGGGTTTGATGGAATGGGGAAAGCAGGTGGCCAAACCGTATGAAGCTGTTATGGTCGCCGTCCCCGATCCCGCCGGCATTGCCGCTGAACTGTCGCTTCTCATGCGCATACGCATGCAGGCATTTATGCGTGACGAGCGTAACGATAAGGACCGGCCCCGCAAGACCGCTTTGTCCGGCGTTATCGAGCAGATTCGAGACGCGATCCGGATTCAGGCTGAGCAAGATTTCATCGACGATCGGGAACAACGTGCTCAGCACGACGAGTCGGGCTACTCGATGTCTGCCGGGCTGATGGGAGGGATGCAGGTACCCGGTAACGCTGCGTTGGCAGCAATGGACCGAGCCATCACTGCAGATCAATTGCGTCAGGCCAGTGACGACGCGTGGAAGAAGTACGACGATCTGTACTCCGACAAGCAACGCACTGATTGGCAGAATGGTTTCAATGCCGCTCTGCAGTCATTCGATCAGAGCGTTATCGGTCCGCTCGCGCTGGCCCATCGCGACTTGATCAAGGGCGATGGATTCTACGACTACTTTGACTGTAATTTCGACAGCACAGTCGTAGCCAGCGGCGTCGTCTACACGATCGTGTTCGGCCAGTGTATTGCCGGTACGCAGGATAAGAAATGTAGCGCGGATGTTTATAACGAATGGCTTCAGGGCGATCTGACCGACAAGCGCAATATCCTGTTGCGCGCGCTTTGCTTACATCAGGATACGCAGGCAAAAGCCATCCAGAGCGCCGCTCAAAACTCCGCGGCGTGGGCAGAGCTGCCGTGGGACAAACTGATGGGCATCGGAAAGGCAACGTTCGATCAGTTGCTCGAAGCTCAGAAGGACGAAATCGGCCGCCTTGCGAGTGTGGTTTCAGGCGCCATTACCGCGACTTTAAAGAAGGTCGGCGAGAGTCAGAAAATTTATTCCGGACTCGTCGCGCTCGGGGTCATGGCGCGCAAGCCCTACATACTGGTGACGATTGAAGGCGGGAAGAAGGCGTTTCGCGCGTCGCTCATCAAGAATATGCTGAAGCTGAGCGGCAAGGCGAAATCGATACCCGAGAACAAGATGGAGACGGCCGTAGCCGATGAGTTGCGGCGCCAGGAGATATGCGGCGTCGACACCAAAGGCAGTGACAAAAAAACTTGGCTATTGATGATCGACCCGGATGAAGTCCGCAACATGCCCAAAAACCTGAGCGTCGACGATCAGGCGAAGTGGCTTGCGAAGAGCATCCGGACGCCGGAACAAGTTGACGAACTGAATCTGGCGAACTATCGCGAAGCGGTCCTGCGGGGGAGCGAACGCATCAAGGTGAATGTCCCCTTTACCTTCGCTGTTTTGGCTCTGCTCGCGAACGGTTGGGCCATGCATTCCATCATGCAGGGGGAGGAGGACGCGCTGACCGTGCACAAGAACGAGATGCTGCGTCGAGTCTACACGCAGGGCCTCGCCATTTTTGGCGCCGTGGCGGATGCCGTCGAAGGCGGACTGACTCGGCTATCAGTCGCCGGTGTGCGGCTCGGTCAGGCGACCATGACGGCGGGTGCCAAGATCTTCGGCGTTGTGGGTCGCATTGTGGGCGTCGCGGCCGGGATATTGATGGCCGCATGGGACGGATGGCGCGCATATGAGGAACATAAGGCCGGTCACAACGGCGCTGCCGCAGCGTATGGGGTATCCGGGCTATTGGGCGCTGCCGCGACGATGCTGTTGTTTATCGGCTGGACTGGCTGGGGTCTGCTGGTCGTCGGGCTGATGGTGATTTGGGCGTTCGTGATGACATTGCTCGTCAACAACAAGATTCAGGATTGGCTGGAGTTGACGTACTGGGGGAAAACAAAGAATCGAGCGCTCAAGTATTCGACTATGGAGATTGAAATGCAGCAACTGGACGTGGCAACGAAAGGTTAATGATGGAGTACACCGGCCTCATCAATAAGTACAAAGTCAATCGCCCGCTCACGGACGAAGAGCGTCAGAACCGTCTCGACCCCGCGAGGCGGCTGGACGTTTCCCCGAATTATTTCAGTTCCACTATCAGGGTGAATAGCCAGTACCTGGAGGTTGCGGATAAGTATTACGGCTGGAAAGGCGCATTGACATGCGTGATGGGTGTCTTGACGCTGATCTGCCTGTTCATTACGGGAATCGGCGCGGACATTTTCTTTGTCGATGGATTGCTGGGCAATCCCGGAGACCGGCTCGGAAATCTTGTCTTCGGCGCGATTCCGTTGCTGCTAGGCATCTGTCTGGTTGCGGTTCTCCTCTGGCTGATTTCCAGGGAGTGCTTTCGATACACGCACTACCCGATTCGCCTCGACCGGGAGCGCAGGGTGGTGCATGTGTTCCGGCTGGACGGGACCGTGCTGTCCGCTCCATGGGATAAGGTTTTTTTCGCTCTAGGACGGGGTAATCGACCGTTTGGCATTCAAACATGGGATGTGCGCGGACATGTACTCGGTGACGATGGCGTAACTGTGGTCGAGACATTTTGTTTTGCGCTGGCGTGGCCGGTAAAAGAAGAGCTTTACCGGTATTGGGAATATGTCCGGCGATATATGGAGGATGGTGCGGCGGCGATCATACCGTGCACGCCGGCGTATCTGCCCATTTCCGATCGGCGTGAGACATGGTGGTTTGGTTTGTTGCGACTCGCCTTGAATTTGCCCGGTCAAACTTTTGTGCAAATACTGTTGTCGCCGGCCCTTCTGCTGTTCTCCTTTGCGCGATGGTTTGCGATGCGCAGTTGCAGAATTCCGGTCTGGCCAAAAAACATCGAGGATATGTGCGTTGTCGATCCTGGCGATCCTTGCGCAAAGGACGCTCGCTCGAATCCTTCGGACCTCTGGAAAGCGATGTAATACGGCTGTCATTACGCGACGGGTGGATTACCTAGGACGGCAAAAAGGCGTGCGCACCAACGGTTTAAGAAATACCGGACGGCGTACGCGCGCGTCGACAGACACGTCACGTGACCCACAATGCCTGAGCACACTTCATAGCCGCACACCCGCGCAGCCAAATAAATAACGCACGCATCAAACCGCCCGCTCTTATATCATCACTTCTTATTGGGATAACGACGACGCGGCCCATTCGGGGAGAGCCGCCCCTGGCGCCCTATTTCGTCCCGCAAGACCGATCCGATTAGTTATCCCCAGCCGTCTGGGGGAACCATCACACGAAGAGATTTTGAGATGCAAAGTGACCTCGCTAGCTTGCGCGACCTCGTTCGTCAGTTTGCGGATGAGCGCGACTGGGACAAATTTCACACGCCGAAGAACCTGGCGACAGCATTGAGCGTCGAGGCAAGTGAGCTACTGGAGCCATTTCAGTGGCTGACCTCGGGAGACAAGAGCGAACTGGATGAAGGCAAGCAAGTCGCCGTCCGTCACGAAATGGCGGACGTATTGCTCTACCTTGTCCGCCTTGCAGACAAGCTTGATGTCGACCTCTATCAAGCCTGTTTGGAAAAAATGGATGTCAATCGGACGAAATATCCCACCGAAAAAGTCCGCGGAGATTCGCGTAAGTACTCTGATTACCAAGACTAATAACCAAACCAAAACTAAAACGAAAATCAAAGACCAATGTGACTGTACGCCCTGCTTCGCGGACGCTGAAACCGAGGCCTACTTTAGAAATCACGTTGCGAAGCATTGCAGTAAGTAGCGTCTTGTGGGGGCAGCATACTGGATCGGTCCTTTTCCCCAGCGCCGATAGCGCATTGCGCACCCTTACCTAGTAGTTCGCAGACACCCCTTCCGACTGGCTCGCGCGACCGTCAGTCGGACCTCGACATGCTCGATCTCATCTGACGTCCGTCAGGGCGATTCTGTCTCAAATCCAGCGATGAAATATGTGCCCAGTTTTGTTGTTCATCGAGCGCTCGATGCTGTTGCACAACCTCCGACAATGGGCGAAAATACATCGGATGCCTAATAACATAGCCGACGATCACGACGCGTTACATTTATAAAGCATCACTGAACGATTGGTTCGTTGGAGGGTAGAAGAGGACGCGAAAACACCGAGCCGAGCATCAAGGAGAACGAGGAAGGAGATGAAGCGCGGGACGCATGGGCTGCCACCCACACGACCCGCTGACCACAAACAACTCAACACAGGAGTTGAATCATGGCTGACGCCAATCATAAAGCAGTTGCGCCCGTAACCCAACGCATCTTGACCATTTCGGCACAAAGACGCCCGCGGCCGATGAAAACGTTCGCACCGGCTCATGTCAAATTTTATCCAGACTTGCCGCCGGCGCCTTGGATTCGGCTTTCGGGGCGGTGGCTCGAACAGGCGGGGTTTGAGATTAGTGGGAGGGTTCGAGTGGAGGTGGAGCGAGGGAGGTTGGTGATTACGCCGATTTTTATAGACCCCGCTCGCACCTAACCCATCGCGCCGTTCACCGTACTGATTATTGATTCGAGTGCTCAACGGTACGGTGCGCAAGCATCGCGCGCGACGAAGTAAAACATCGCATATCAAGATCGCTGCGGAAGTTGAGCGCCAGCGGCGCGTATTTAGTGAAAAGCCGGCCCATAAACCTACGCCGCGACACCGGCACTTGGCTATCGTTAATGGCGCGCACGAGCCCGACGCTACCTTCAGAAGTTCTTCTTCTTTCGTGATTCCCTGCTAGCATATGGATACACGAATGTGTATCCATATGCTAGGATCTCATCATATGTCATCGAAAGATGTAGGGATCCGTATTCGCGTGGAAAAGGAACTCCGGGAGGCGTTCCAAGGCGCCTGCATGTCCGAAAATCGGCAGGTGTCCGACGTGCTCCGAGAGTTTATGCGCGCTTTTGCGGACCGAAACAATGGCGGTAAGCAATCAAGCTTGTTCGCCGCGCCCCCGGCGGAAGAAGAGGTTAAAGTTGCGGCAACAAAAAAGCGGTCAACAAACACCAAGACAACATGAGTTTTCGCGTGAACTCTCTCGTAGCCAGCGGTGCCGTACGAAACGATTCGATCGGGAGCGTCCATGCTTAGCGTAGAGCTATTCAGTGGTTGTGGCGGCCTCGCGCTCGGTTTGTCACGATCCGGTTTCCATCATGAAATGATGGTGGAATGGAACGAAGAGGCTGTGGCGACGGTTCTCCACAACAGGCGGCGCCGCATAAAGCACGTCTGTGACTGGCCCCTCGAGCGCGCCGACGATGTTCGCAATGTCGATTGGAGCCGCTATGCCGGCCGTCTCGACTTGGTCGCGGGCGGACCGCCTTGCCAACCGTTCTCGATCGGCGGAAAACATCGAGGTCAAGATGATGATCGGGACATGTGGCCTGAAGCAATTCGGGCAGTTGCTGAAACTAAGCCGCGAGCATTTTTATTTGAAAACGTTCGCGGCCTCACTCGCGCCGCCTTTGCAGACTATCTGCACTGGATCCTCGCACATCTTCACCACCCGGACGAGTCTCGGCAGCCTGGTGAGGATCACATTGCGCACACGAAGCGACTCAACGCGATTACTCAGCCTTCGGCGTATCAGGTTTTGGTTGTTCCGGTTAATGCTGCCGATTTCGGAACACCTCAGAAGCGCCATCGAGTCATCATCGCTGGAGTCCGGGCCAATCTCGGTGCTACGCTGCAAGCCCCAATCCCGACACACTCGCGAGCGCGTCTTCTTTGGGATCAATGGGTAACCGGCGATTACTGGTTGCGCCATGCAATGAGCCGTCCGGACGATTCTTTCATAACGTCTTCGGATGTAGCCTTGGTGAAAAAGTTAAGGGCGTCTGAAGTCGCTCCGGCTGAGTTTCCTTGGGTCACAGTCAGGGATGCTTTGGCTGGACTTGGCGAACCTACTGGAAAGTCGAATCACGTACTCCAGGAGGGCGCGCGCGTTTATCCTGGTCACACGGGTAGCCCGCTCGATCAGCCCGCGAAAGCGCTTAAAGCAGGCGATCATGGTGTCCCGGGGGGCGAGAATATGATGGTTCGGGACGACGGAAGCGTTCGATACTTCACTACTAGGGAAGCTGCTCGTCTCCAAGGTTTGCCAGACTCCTATCAATTTCCCAGATCATGGTCGGAGAGCATGCGACAACTGGGGAATGCCGTCCCGTCACAGCTGGCTGAAGCAATCGGTGAGTGGATGTCCGAAATCCTTGGCGATACAGACGATAGACAAAGAGTCGCAGCATAATGGCTACGAGATCTAAAAAGCCTGAACAAACGGTTATCGGTGAAATCCGCGAGCGCCTAGATCATCTCCGAGGCTTGCTTCCATCGTTATCCCGTCCCGCCGCAAATAAAGCAATGGCGGAGCTAGTCGCATTGACGAGTGAAATTGAGTCCACGCGCGCCGGGCTCGATCCAATTAAAGATCCCGGATCGCCATTCGACCCGGCTAATCCGGACACGGCCGGTCGTTTGGTTGCGTTGGCTTTGGTAGCTCAAGACCGAATCCCGATCGAGCGCATTGCAAGGACATACGGTTCGGGCGTTTACGCGATTTACTACAAGGGCAATCACCCCGCATACAAGGCGGTGTCGGGAACCGAAACACCAATCTATGTGGGCAAGGCCGACCCCAAACAAGCAGACGCCGGAAGTGCTAGAGAACAGGGGCCACAACTTTACGGCAGACTCGCTGACCACCGACGTATGATTCGAACGGTCGGTGACTACGCAATTGCCAACAGCCTCCCCGATCCTTTGCGTGTCGACGATTTCGAATGCAGGCGGCTCGTTTGTTCCACAAATGCGCAGTTAGTCGCTGAGCGCCATCTTATCGGGGTATTCAAGCCGGTCTGGAACAACGAGGTGGGCATTTGTTGGGGCATAAGCAAACACGGTGATGCCGCAAAGACTCGCGCCAACAAACGTTCGCCTTGGGACGTGATGCATCCCGGGCGTGTATGGGCAATGGCTGAAAGCCTCGAGGACAAAATGTCGGTTAGCCACATCGTAGAGCGCGTGGCGGCCCATTTTGAAGCGAATCCCCCTTATAGACACCGCGTCAGAATCGTGCGCGATTTCCTTGCCGCATTTGCTCAGAACGCTGCTATGACTCCCGGGGAGGAAGTGCCCGACGATGACGCGGTGGTGCTGGCTGCAGAAAGTGAAACACCGGGCGAGTGATTCTGCTGCCGTCGATCCGGCGAGGTCCGCCCAGATGGCGTTGGTTCGCTCGCGCGATACTAAACCGGAAATGCGAGTCCGAAAAGCAGTACATGCTGCCGGGCTGCGCTATCTTCTTCACGATCGACGCTTGCCCGGCACGCCAGATTTAGTATTCCCTTCTCGGCGAATTGTGGTTTTCGTTCACGGCTGCTTCTGGCATAGACACTCAGAGTGTCCGGCGGCACGACTGCCCAAAACTCGTATGGAGTTTTGGGAGGCCAAACTATCAAACAATGTGGATAGAGACAGGCACCAACGCGCTGAGCTTGAAGAGCGTGGATGGATCGTACTTACAGTGTGGGAATGCGAAACAAGAAGTCCCTTGATTCTCGAAAACCTTATCATGACGATCAAAGCGGTCACTCCAACGCGTCGCACCGCCGCTCGCAATATAGGTGGCAACGTCACCAAGCAGTCCAATTAAGATCAACGTCGCAACAGATTGAAATAAATGAGAGGAGGGACTTCGTCATGCTTCAGGAGCTAGATCTCACACCGGACCCGCGCGTGTTGCAGATGTTGGGCGAGATTAGCCTCCAACCATGGCGCTGCATCGCGGAGCTTATCGACAACGGAATCGATGGGTTTCTGTCAGCAGCGAGAGGGCAGTCTCAGATCGCCAATCCGGAAATCACCGTCACTGTGCCAACGGTCGACAACGACTCCGTGCGCGTAGTCGTTAAGGACAATGGCCCAGGCATGTCGATCGACATGCTGGAGAATGCAGTGAAAGCCGGCTGGACCGGGAAAGATTCGCTATCGAATCTTGGACTGTTCGGAATGGGTTTTAACATCGCGACCGCGCGGCTCGGAGTGGTAACGGAAGTATGGACGACTCGGGCCGGTGACCTAGAGTCGGTAGGAGTTCGCATCGACCTCGAAGCATTGAACCGGACACGAAACTTCAAAGTTCCACGGCAGACGAGGCCAAAGCAGGATCCGAATCTACATGGCACAGAGATCGTAATTTCCAGACTGAAGCCGGATCAACGAGCTTTTTTGGCACGTTCGAATAATCTCAAAACCATTAGGAAACAACTTGCTCGGACTTATGCGTCGCTTTTGACGAATTCCGAGGCAGGTCGGATTCGTCTGCTGGTGAATGGGACACGTATCATTCCGCGCTTGCATTGCGTCTGGGACGAAGCGCGATCGGTCGAGCTGAATGACGGCACGCCTGTCAGCGCGGTCGAACGAATTGACAGAACTCTCGCTCCTCGACGCTATTGTGCGCACTGCATGCGCACGTTGACGATCGACGACCATACCTGCCCGACGGGCAGCGCGAGCTGCTCAATTTCGGAGACACCGAGACGGTTGCGCGGCTGGATTGGTATTCAACGCTATCTCGACAAGACTGAATTCGGCATCGACTTTATCCGTAATGGACGAAAGATTGAGATTGCAAACAAGGACTTGTTCGTTTGGACAGACGGGGAAAGCTCGGAGGTCGAGTATCCCATTGATGATCCTCGAAATCGTGGGCGATTTGTCGGCGAAATTCACATTGATCATTGCAGGGTCAGCTATACAAAGGATCGCTTCGAACGCGACGATCCGGCGTGGGATGAAATGGTCCGAATCGTTCGCGGCGATGGCCCCTTGCGCCCCATCGCCGCAAGGCAGCGTGGATATGATGGAAATCAGAGTCCACTCTATAAGTTATTCCAAGCGTTTCGCCGATCAAGCCCTCAAGGAAAGAACAGCTTGTGGTCTCGCGTCATGGTGGTACGTGACAACGATCGATCCATGCAAATGGCAGAGTCTTTTGCGAATGGCGACCCAGACTATTTGACGGACGAACGCTGGTGGCAATTAGTCGAGGAGCAAGACAAGGAGGCACTTGGGGAGCACACGTCCGGAAGTGAAAAGCCAAGCGGCGCAGAGATCCCAGACGGATTCTTTGGAGGTAGCAGTGCTGGCGAGCCAGCACGTGATACATCAGCCACAAAGGATCCGCAAGGCGAAGTTGCTCCTGAGACTTTTCAGCCGACGCTGCGACGACAGCTGCACGAACTAACGCGCAAATATGTGCACCCCACCTATCGCGTGGAATACGACGTCCAAGCGTTTGCAGTTTCGTCGAACGACAAAGACTTGCAGCAAGGTGTTCCTTGGCTCGTCAGACTGGACGACGTAGCAACGCGAACGTATGGTTTCTTAGTCGATGTGGACAATCCCGTCTTTCGCTCGACGACCATGACTCCGCTCGACGCGCTGCTGACCGAGCTTTCGCATCGAACTGTCGAGTTCCTGAAAGGGCAAGTGCAAGAAGTATCTATTGCCAGCATATTGACCGAGTTCCGTCTCCAGTATTGCGTGGATACTAGGCTGGATCCGCAAGAGATTATCGCGCAAGCTTCCACCGTCATTGGAGAGATCGCCAGATCCGTCCCTGTTCGTCTCAAACCTGGGCAGGGGGCCACTTTATTTGATGAGCTCAGTCAGGATGAGCGAGAAGCTATTGCGGGAAGGATGGCTGCACGAGGCGTTTCAGATCATAAGGCGATCATTGCAGATGGACGATTCTTGGACTACGCCGATCCACAATCGATCAGAGCATTTTTCAATCGCTATCCAAATCTGTTTCTGGACGGTAAGTATTGGGATGACTCATTCGAGTTGATTGATTTCGGCAGTGAGCGAATTACGAATCAAGCAAGAGAACGCATTCGTTCTCGTTACGATGCGTATCTTGGCGACGCAGTTTGGTTGGCATACCAAACCCCAGCCGATCTGGAGGACGCCGATCGCGACGCCATAATTCGCGCAACTTGCTCGTTGCGATTATTGCGTCCGGACGTTGTCGAGTGAGATGGAAAATTCCTTCCTCGATTCCCGACGATTATTAAACGGACCATGGCAGGCGTTTGAGCGAGACATTGCGCGTCTTCTCGTGTGCAATGGATTCGACGATGTTCGTGTTGTCGGAAAATCCGGGGCGCGGGGCGCGGATGTCTTAGGTGCGAAAAATGGGGAACTCTGGGTAATCCAATGTCAATTCGCGTCTGCGGGAAGGGCGGAAGGATCCGCCGTTGATGAAGTGGCGGAAGCTGCTCGTTATTATCGAGCGGATCGCATTTTTGTCGCGTCTTCACGCCGCGCTGGTGCTGCCACTCATGCAGCGGTGAAACGATGGCACGCGCTAGGGATGACGATCAAGATTCTAGAGCCAAGCACTCTGCTTGAAATGGCTCGACGCAGCCCGGAGTATGCGAATACGCGGCGCGAACTTAGAGACTATCAGCAGGAGGCAGTCGACAGCTTCGTGGCCGCCTTGCGCGAGACTGGGCGGGCACAAGTTGTACTCGCGACAGGTCTGGGTAAAACTGTGGTCTTGGCGGAAACACTCGCTCAGCTTTATCGAGACGAAGCAGTGCCGACAGGCCGAGCGCTGGTTTTGGCTGGAACTAGAGAACTGGTAGACCAGCTGCACAAGTCGTTTTGGGATCAGTTGCCCAAATGGGTTCCGACGCACCGCCTCGTTGGCGGAGAATTTCCGTCCTTTTGGGAGGGCGTGACATTCGCAACAGTTCAAAGCGTTGTGGCGCAACTAGAAATACTGCCAAGCTTCGGAGTAGTTCTGATCGACGAAGCGCATCACGTAGGTTCGGAGACATTTAATAAAGTCACTGATCGCTTATCGGATGCGATGGTCGGTGGCGCGACGGCGACGCCTTGGCGCGGCGACGGCTACGATATTGACCGCCAGCTAGGACCACCCGTCATGCGGGTCGGCATTGCGGAGGGCTTGCGCCGTAAATTTTTGTGCGCGGCCGACTATCGCATGCTGGCAGATAACGTAGACTGGAAATTCGTACGCTCGAGCTCTCGTCATAACTACTCGATTTCTCAGCTAAATCGGCGTCTCCTATTACCCACACGCGATGAGGAGGCTGCAAAGACAATTCGACAGGTTTTCGACAGCGAGAATCGTCGCTCAATAATTGTTTTTTGCTCCACAGTGCTGCATGCAAAGAGCTTTGCAGCAATGTTGCGACTTTTCGGCTTACGGACGGAGCCGCTTACCGGCGAAATGTCAGCCAGAGAGCGAGACGTAACACTATCGGCGTTTCGAAAGGGCGCTCTAGACGCCATCACTACCCGCGATTTATTTAATGAAGGTGTCGACGTTCCAGACGTAGACATGCTCGTGTTCATGCGCGTCACGCACAGCCGCAGAATCTTTGTGCAACAACTAGGACGAGGCCTACGCGTAAGCCCCCGAAAGGAGAAAGTTGTGGTACTCGACTTTGTAAGTGACCTTCGGAGGATTTCTGAGGTGATTGAACTGGAAAAGGCCGTACAAGGAGAGGTAGAACGGTTGCGACTTCCGGGAATGATACAGTTCCGGAACGGGGAAGCTGCTGATTTTATGCTGAAATGGATGACAGAGCAGGCAGATCTATTCATGCGCGAGGGCGATGCGCGGCTTGAGTTACCCAATTTTTGATTATTTCGCATTGCCGGCGGAAAGATGCGTTGAACTATGATTCCAGAAAAAATACGCGAGGACATACGCAGCCAGCTTTGGGCGGAAGCTGACGATATTGGCTGGTCGTCCCTAAGTGACATAGATCGGGCGAAGTGCTACGAGAATTGGACACGCTCGTCCGCTATAGGAGTTCGCCTAGGCCACTTTATGGACCCTCGAAGAGTTCGGGTCTACATTAAAGATTCACTCTTGAAGCCTTACGAACGCTTACGGCTTTCACAAACGGAGGACTCCGTTTGGCAAGCGTTGGCATTGCCCACACCAGGACTTAATGCCGAAAGCTTCATAAAACCGCATGGTAGAAGGACGACTGATGGACGCGTTGTCTGTTGGGGGAAAAGTCGCGACTGGAAATTCGTCCTGTTTGCGGTTTTCGAACGGGCGTGGAGGCACCCTGCGTCGGTGCCCTTCGGCGTAGTGCTGCTTGAGTCTGGCAAAACCACCAACGCGCGGGAGCGGCAACTGGTACGGGATGCCGCGCAGAAGCTAGGTATTGTGCGAATTGAATGGTTGGAGGAATAGCATGAGGCAAGACTTTCCGGGCTGGTTCCAGAAAACACAGGAAGAGCTCGCCGCAATTTGGGATCACGCTATCTTCGTGCCAGACGCGAATATCCTCCTGCATTGCGTGAGACACCCGACCAACGTGCGGGAAGAGTTGTTACGTGTCTTTGAGGTGTTGAAGGATTCGCTATGGATACCTTATCAAGTCGGATTGGAATTCAATCGCAACAGACTGGATGTGGAATTCGGTGCGCAAGACGCATACGATCGCCTAACAAAAGAATATGAAGGCGCGCTAGGTCAAGCAAAGGAGCGATTACGCCAGCTTCGGGCACACCCAATGATTAATGTTGAACATGAGATCGCCGCATTGGACGGTTTTCTTGACGACTTTAAGACGCGCATTGCGGAAGCCCGTTTGGCGCATCCAGCAGGCGAGATTGCGTTGGCCGTCAATCGCCTAACTGATTTATTTAAGGATCGCGTTGGCCCGAAGTGGAAGCACGAGCAATTAATCGCGATTAAAAAGGAGGGAGAGGACCGATACGCAAAGCAAATTCCTCCTGGCTACAAAGATGCCAAAAAGGATGCCGGTGAGTTCAATAGGTTTGGCGATCTGATCATATGGAAAGATATGCTTGAGAAAGCAAAATCAGAAAATCGCCCCATCATTTTTATTTCCGATGATGCAAAGGAGGACTGGTGGTGGATTCACCGCGGGCGAAAACTCGGAGCACGCCCCGAGCTCATTGAGGAGTTCAAGCTCGCTTCCGACCAGGATTTTCATGTCTATGAGTTTGGCCAGTTTCTTCGGATCGCAGCCGAGCGGCATCCCGAAATTCAGGCGGGCGTGGAGCAGATCAGCAAGAGCTTGTCTGATGATGAGCAGGCACGCAAACGAGCGCGAGGAGCTGCAGAAATTCAGTCCCTCAAAGAACTAATCACGCGCCTAGAGGATGAGCGAGATTCGATTGTATCTGCGCTCTCCGGTGCTCCAACCATCGAGCCTATCAAGACTCTGGTCAAGGACAAAACTGCACTAAGAGAGAGGCTCACAATGCTTGGCGCAGAGCTCGATGACGCTGTTGCCGCACTAACCGTTGAGACTGACGTAACGGATAGCGGCGATCTTCCATCTTAGTGGACTTGACTAGCGCAACAAAAGCCCGCCAAGATATTAAGCGTTGTGCAGGCTGATCATCTCAACCGTCTGCAGGAGATGCGCTCGACCATTTGCCTAACGTCAGCAAAATGGTCCTTCGAATCGAAAGAAAACGGTCGACAATTGCTTTGCCGGTAAGCGCTACCGGGAAAATTCTGGGTCTAACCCGAGCGCCGCTGTCGCGAACCGGAAGCGCGAAGATATAGTGTCTTGCCTGCATGATTCCATTGGCCGCCTCGCGCACGTCGTCGCTGGATGAGTGCCCTTTAAGCATGAAAAAAGCCAGCCCTTATGGGCTGGCTTTTTCGATCCATCTTGGCGACAGAAGGACATTTGTAGTGGCCGAGACCTTCTTCCCACAGTCGCAAAAAGGCACGCTACCTCAAACGTCAATATTCCCCGCCCGCAACGCATTCGACTCAATGAAAGCCCTCCGCGGCTCCACATCATCCCCCATGAGCGTCGTAAAGATGCCATCAGCCGCAATAGCATCCTCAATCTGCACACGAAGAAGACGACGCACGGCCGGATCCATCGTAGTCTCCCAAAGCTGCCCAGGATTCATCTCACCGAGGCCTTTGTATCGCTGCTTCGAGATGTTGCGTTCAGCATCAGCCAGCAACCACTTCATAGCGCTCTTGAAGTCGGTAACAGCCATACTCCGCTCACCACGCTTGATCACCGCCCCCGTCCCAATCAACCCCTTAAACGTATTAGCGGTATTGATCAGCTGCTGGTAATCAGCAGTGAGCTGGAAATCCTGATCCAACACAGAAATCTTCTGATTCCCGTGATGAGTCCGAGCGACGCGCAGCGAGCGCAGCTCACGCACCGGGTCATACATCGTCGTGACCTTAACCTCAGGCTTCAGCGGATCATCCCGCAACTTAGCCTCAAGCGCCTTCGCCGAGCCCTCAGCCGCTTCCTCGCTGGAAAGGTCAATCAAAACCCCATCCATCACAGCCTCAAGCGCCCCAGCGTCATACAACCGGCTCAAACGATTCACAACAGCTTGAGCCAGCAAATAAGCCCGAGCCAACTCACCCAACGCATCCCCAGTGATCGGCGTAGAACCTTCCGAAGCCAACAGCTCCGACCCCTGCAACGCCAGCTTCAGGATGTGAGCATTAACCTCAGCCTCATCCTTCAAATACCGCTCATCCTTACCCGCCTTGATCTTGAACAGCGGCGGCTGCGCGATATAGATATACCCACGCTCGATCATGTCCGGCATCTGACGATAGAAGAACGTCAGCAGCAGCGTGCGAATGTGCGCGCCGTCCACGTCAGCATCGGTCATGATGATGATGCGGTGATACCGCAGCTTGTCGAGGTTGTAGTCTTCCTTGCCGATCCCGCAACCCAGCGCGGTAATCAGCGTCACAATCTGCTCCGAAGAAAGCAGCTTGTCATAGCGCGCCTTCTCCACGTTGAGCACCTTGCCGCGCAGCGGCAAGATCGCCTGAAACTTCCGATCCCGCCCCTGCTTCGCCGACCCGCCTGCCGAGTCACCCTCGACGATATAAATCTCAGACTTCGCCGGGTCTTTCTCCTGGCAATCCGCCAGCTTCCCAGGCAAACCCACGCCATCCAGCACGCCCTTACGACGCGTCATTTCACGCGCCTTCCGAGCCGCATCGCGCGCCCGCGCCGCATCAACAATCTTGCCGCAAATGATCTTCGCGTCGTTCGGCGTTTCCAGCAGGAATTCTTCGAGCGCCTTCGCGACCACATCCTCCACCGGCGCGCGCACTTCCGACGACACCAGCTTGTCCTTGGTCTGCGCGCTGAACTTCGGCTCCGGCACCTTCACCGACAGCACGCACGAGAGCCCTTCGCGCATGTCGTCGCCGGCCGTCTCAACCTTCGCTTTCTTCGCGACTTCGTGATCGGTGATGTACTTGTTCAACACGCGCGTCATCGCCGCACGCAAACCGGTCAAGTGCGAACCGCCGTCGCGCTGCGGAATGTTGTTCGTGAAGCACAGCACGTTTTCGTTGTAGCTGTCGTTCCACTGCATCGCGACCTCGACGGCAATGCCGTCCTTCTCGCCGGCGACGTGGAAAATGTTCGGGTGCAGGACGGCCTTGTTCTTGTTGATGTACTCAACAAAACCCTTCACACCGCCCACAAACGCGAAATCTTCTTCCTTGCCGCTGCGCAAGTCGTGCAGGCGAATCCGCACGCCGTTATTCAGGAACGACAGTTCGCGAATCCGCTTGGCCAGAATGTCGTAGTGATATTCGACATTGCCGAAAATCGTCTCGTCGGCCATGAAGTGCACTTCGGTGCCGCGGTTTTCGGTGTCGCCAACCACCTGAATCGGCGACACAGCCACGCCGTCGATCTCTTCGATCACGCGGTTCTGCGGCACGCCACGGTGGAATTCCATGAAGTGCTTCTTGCCGTCACGGCGCACCACAAGGCGCAGCCACGACGACAGCGCGTTCACGCACGACACACCCACGCCGTGCAGGCCGCCGGACACCTTGTAGCTGTTCTGGTCGAACTTGCCGCCGGCGTGCAGTTCGGTCATCACGATTTCAGCGGCACTGCGCTTCGGATCGTGCTTGTCGTCCATCTTGAGACCGGTCGGCACACCGCGGCCGTTGTCGGTGATCGAAATCGAGTTGTCCGCGTGGATGGTGACCTGGATGTCGTTACAGTACCCGGCCAACGCTTCGTCGATCGAGTTGTCGAGCACTTCGAACACGAGGTGATGCAGGCCGGTGCCGTCCGATGTATCGCCGATATACATCCCGGGACGCTTGCGCACAGCCTCCAGACCTTCAAGGATCTGAATGGACGAGGCGCCATAGCCGCTATTGTCGGGTTGCGAATTGTTCGTTTCAGTCATGGATTTTTTCCGGTTCTGCGTTACTGCAAGGTTGCTGCTCGGGACTTTTCAAAACACCATAAAAACGCCAAAGGGGCGCTGCGCCCCTTGGTGTGTTCTTGGTTTTTGGACGCGTTAGATGCGCATCGGCATCACGACGTATTTGAATTCGTCGTTCTCGGGAATCGTGATCAACGCGCTGGAGCTGGCGTCGCCAAGGCTCACTTGCAACATGTCGACCTTCAGGTTCGCGAGCACGTCGAGCAGATACGTGACGTTGAACCCAATATCGACGCTGTCGCCGTCGTACGCGATTTCCAGTTCTTCCTGCGCCTCTTCCTGATCGGCGTTGGTCGACATGATCTTCAACTGGCCCGGCTCGATGATGCAGCGCACGCCCTTGAATTTGTCCGACGTCAGAATCGCGGCGCGTTGCAGCGAACGCTGCAGTTCTTCACGGCCGATCAAGAACTGATTCTTGTGCGACTTCGGAATCACGCGCTGGAAGTCGGGGAATTTGCCTTCCACCAGCTTCGACACCAGTTCGACCTGGCCGAAGGTGAACTTCACCTGCGTCGCGGCGATGTCGATCTTCAGCGTGTCGTCGATGTCTTCCAGCAGACGCTGCAATTCCAGAATCGTCTTGCGCGGAATGATCACTTCCTGACGCGCGAACGAGCCTTCGATCTTCATCGACGAGAACGCCAGACGGTGGCCGTCCGTTGCGACTGCCATCAGCTGGTCGCCGTCCACTACCAGCAGCATGCCGTTCAGGTAGTAGCGGATGTCCTGCTGGGCCATCGAGAAATGGACCATGCCGAGCAACTGACGGAACGTCTTCTGGGGAACCACCAGGTTCGCGCCGTAGTCTTTAGCTTGAGCGACGGTCGGGAACTCGTCGGCCGCCAGCGTTTGCAGCGCAAAGCGGCTCTTGCCGGATTGCACGGTCAAACGCTTGTCGTTCAGGGTCAGCGTGACCTGCCCGTCGGGCATCGCACGCAGAATGTCGAGGAGCTTTCTTGCTGCCACCGTGGTCGCGACCGAATCGCCGCCCACGCCGAAATCGGCACGCGTGGTGATCTGCAACTCGAGGTCGGTCGACAGGAACGACACGTCAGGGCCGTTCTTGGTAATCAGCAAATTGGCGAGGATCGGCAACGTATGGCGGCGTTCGACGATGCCGCTCACGGTTTGCAGCGGCCTGAGGAGGTTATCGCGTTCGGTCTTGACCAGTTGCATAGAGTTCCTTCGTTGATATAACGGCCTGCGCGCCTGACTTGCCAGCCTTACAGCGCGCAACCGCGGCTCCCCGCCGGCGCCACGCAGCGCCTGTCACGGCGTGAATTCCGCCCGCGGCCGCCGGGCGGTTAAACCTGTATTGTGCCTGAAAACAGAACCGCTCCCCTAAAATGGGGGCGAGTTCCGAAATAAACAGGTCGATTTTTACGTCCGGCCTGCTTAACCCTTCAGCGTTTGCTCCAGCACGTGCAGTTCGTGGTTCAGCTGCGCGTCCGTGCTGCGCTCGGCGGCGATCTTGCGCACCGCGTGCAGCACGGTGGTGTGGTCGCGGCCGCCGAACAGCTCGCCGATTTCCGGCAAACTTTTCTGGGTCAGCTCCTTCGCCAGATACATCGCGATCTGCCGCGGCCGCGCAATGTTCGCCGGACGCTTCTTCGAATACATGTCCGCGACCTTGATGCTGTAGAAGTCAGCCGTGGTCTTCTGGATGTTTTCCACCGAAATCTGCCGGTTCTGTACCGTCAGCAGGTCTTTCAGCGCTTCTTTCGTCACTTCAATCGTGATTTCGCGGCCGTGGAACTTCGAATACGCGAGGATCTTGCGCAGCGCGCCTTCCAGTTCACGGACGTTCGAGCGCAGATGCTTGGCGACGAAGAACGCGACGTCTTCATTCAGGCTCACGAACTCGGATTGCGCCTTGCGCATCAGAATCGCGACGCGCATTTCCAGCTCGGGCGGCTCGATTGCCACCGTCAGGCCGGAGTCGAAGCGCGAGATCAGGCGGTCGTCGATGCCGGAGATTTCCTTCGGATACGTGTCGCTGGTGATGATCACCTGCGCCTTGTTCGCGACCAGCGCCTCGAACGCGTAGAAGAATTCCTCTTGTGTCCGCGACTTGCCGGAGAAGAACTGAATATCGTCGATCAGCAGCAGGTCGAGCGAGTGGTAGTAACGCTTGAAGTCGTCGAACGCCTTGCGCTGGTAGGCCTTCACCACGTCGGACACGTACTGTTCCGCGTGGATGTAACGAATCCGCGCTCCGGCCTTGTCCATCAGAAGCTGGTTGCCGATTGCGTGAATCAGGTGGGTCTTGCCCAGACCCACGCCGCCGTACAGAAACAGCGGGTTGTACGAGATGCCGGGGTTGTCCGCGACCTGAATCGCCGCGGCGCGCGCCAACTGGTTGGCCTTGCCGGTCACGAAGTTGTCGAAGGTCAGCACGGGGTTGAGCTTCGAGCGCTCGTACATCGAGTCGTTCTCACCATTGCCGTTCGAGCTCGCGCTTTGGCCCGGACGCCACGTGCGGCGTGCGGCCGCAGCTTCATTCGCGTCGAGGCTGGGGAGATCGAGGTCGGCGGCATCTTCGGCGGCCGCGCGTGCGTTTGCGTTGTGGTCAGCCGCAGCGCGTGCATTCGCGTTGAGGGTCGCCATCGCGCTGTTCGCGCCATTGGCGCGCGCGGCTTGCGACGCTTGTACAGCACCGACGGCTGCGTCCACGGCGGCCCCGCCGCCGTTTGAACCAGACGAATGGCCATTGCCCATGGAGCCAGCCGCGGAAGACGGCCGCGACGGAGCCGGCGACGAGGTCGCCGCCGGCGCGCGCATGCCGGCTTTGGGGTCCAACACAAATTGCACATCGACCGGCGTCTGCCAGAAATCACGGGCCATATCCGAGATCCGGCCGGAGAACTGGCTCTTGACCCAATCGAGCTTGAAGCGGTTCGGCGCAGCGATGCTAAGCGTGTTCGCAGCGGCGTCGAAGGCGACCGGGGCCAACGGTTTGATCCACGTCACGTACTGCTGGGGCGTAAGCTCACGCTCCAGCAATGCGGAACAGTGTTGCCAAAAATCGTTCATCGAGTTGCTGTCGTTATGGTGTGCACGGCGGTTCGCCGCTGCCCCTGTCGCGCATACGCAACAAGGCCCTGAGCAGCCAGGCCGAACCAGGCGTAATGGCTCCAGGCGCTTGTGCCACAAGGGTTTGCGGGGCAAGCGAGCCGGAGCGGCGTGCAGAATTTTTGGGAAGTAAGGCGAGATTCTAACGCCAAAACGTCGGCGAAAGGGAGTTATCCACAGGGACGGATCATCTGGCGAAGTCTTCCTGGGGTCAGGCCAAACCTGGCTAAACTATTGACGGCCAAAAGAAAACCGGTTTAAATAGCGGGTTCCGCGAAAACCAATTCTGTAAACCTCCGGCCATTGCCGCTTCAGCGATGATCGTGCGGTTAATTTTCGATCAGTCGATCAAGTGAGAGCAACATGAAACGTACTTACCAACCTTCCGTTACCCGTCGCAAGCGCACCCACGGCTTCCGCGTTCGCATGAAGACCGCAGGTGGCCGCAAGGTCATCAACGCACGTCGCGCGAAGGGCCGCAAGCGCCTCGCCATCTAAGGCAGGCGAGCGGATTGCGCGCTCCGTCTGTGGCTAGCGATGCCCGCGGCGAAGCGGGAGCGGCAGGGGCGCCGCAACTGGGCTCGGTTCCGTTGCGAGCGCAAGCCGCCTTCCCCAAAGCCGCAAGGCTACTGAAAACGGATGAATTTTCATCCGTTTTTCGTTTGCGCCCGTGGCGCCGCACCGCGCACTTCGTGGTGTACGGCCGGCCCACCGGAAATGACGCTCGCTTAGGTCTCGTGATCGGCAAGAAGTATGCGCCGCGCGCGGCCACGCGTAATCTGGTACGTCGACTCGCGCGTGAAGCCTTCCGGCTGCGTCGCGCGGAATTCGGCGGTTGGGATGTGCTGCTGCGTCTGCACACGCGCTTCGACAAGAAAGCTTTGCCGAGCGCTTCGTCGCCGCCGTTGAGGGCGCTGTGCCGCAGCGAGATAGAGGCGCTGCTCGACAAGGCAGCGCGCGAAATTATCCGTCGCGAGGCGCCGCCCGCGGAAGCGCCCAAGACGGAATGACGCTCAAGTGAGTGCCCACTTTGCAGTTCAGGCCGCTCCGGCGGCCCTGCTGGGTGGGCGTCACCCGGTACTCCACGTTGCGCGGCGCTGTTAGGCCGCACCAGCCATGCAAACGGTACTCATCGCTTTACTGCGTTTCTACAAGGTTGCTGTGAGCCCTATGCTCGGCAACCGGTGCCGTTTTTACCCTTCCTGTTCTGATTACGCGCGCGAAGCAATCCAGTATCATGGCGCCGCGCGCGGGACTTATCTCGCCGCCAGGCGTATTTGCCGCTGCCACCCGTTTTCCGCGGGCGGTATCGATCTCGTCCCGCCTCCCACTTCTGAAAAGCGCTGACGCGCCGTTCCATCGACACTGAGACAACGCATGGATATCAAACGCACCGTCCTATGGGTCATCTTTTTCATGTCAGCGGTCATGCTGTTCGACAACTGGCAACGCGACCACGGACGCCCGTCGATGTTCTTCCCGAGCGCCAACCCGACCAAGACCGTCGGTAGCGCCGCACCGGGAACCACGACGCCGGGAACCCAGTCCGCCGATCTGCCGGCCACCAACGGAGCAGCGCCGGGCAATGCGCCGGCTGCCGCGGCCCAGGGCCAACTGATCAGCTTCAGCACCGACGTCTATAACGGCGAGATCGACACCCGCGGCGGCACGCTGTCGAAGCTGTCGCTCGTCAAGCAAGGCGACGGCAAGACGCCCGATCTGGTCATCACGCTGTTCGACCGCACCGCGAACCATACGTATCTGGCGCGCACCGGTCTGCTCGGCGGCGATTTCCCGAACCATACCGACATTTACACGCCGCTGCCGAACCAGCCGCACGATCTGACGGGCGACGCCAAGTCGTTCCAGCTCAGCTTCGAGTCGCCGGTCAAGGGTGGTGTGAAGGTCATCAAGACCTACACGTTCACGCGCGGCAGCTATGTGATCGGTGTCGACACGAAGATCGAGAACGTCGGTACCGTGCCGGTCACGCCGTCGGTCTATATGGAACTGGTGCGCGACGACACGCCGGTGGAAACGCCGCGCTTCTCGCACACGTTCATCGGACCGGCTGTGTACACCGAGCAGCACCACTTCCAGAAGATGACGTTCAGCGACATCGACAAGAACAAGGAAGACTTCGTTACGTCGGCCGACAACGGCTGGATCGCGATGGTGCAGCATTACTTCGCGTCGGCGTGGATTCCGCAGCAAGGTGTGAAGCGCGACATCTATGTCGAGAAGATCGATCCGGCGCTGTATCGCGTCGGCGTAAAGGAACCGGTGGCGACGATCGCTCCGGGCCAATCGGCTGATGTGTCCGCGCGTCTGTTCGCCGGTCCGGAAGAAGAGCGCATGCTCGAAGGCATTGCGCCGGGCCTGGAACTGGTGAAGGACTATGGCTGGGTCACGATCATCGCGAAGCCGCTGTTCTGGCTGCTCGAAAAGATCCACAGCTATGTCGGCAACTGGGGCTGGTCGATCGTGCTGCTCACGTTGCTGATCAAGGCCGTGTTCTTCCCGCTGTCGGCTGCCAGCTACAAGTCGATGGCGCGCATGAAGGCGATCACGCCGCGCATGCAAGCCCTGCGTGAACGCTTCAAGGGCGATCCGCAGAAGATGAACGCCGCGCTCATGGAGCTGTACAAAACCGAGAAGGTCAATCCGTTCGGCGGCTGTCTGCCGGTCGTGATTCAGATTCCGGTGTTCATCTCGCTGTACTGGGTGCTGCTGTCGTCGGTGGAAATGCGCGGTGCGCCGTGGATTCTCTGGATTCACGATCTGTCGCAGCAAGACCCGTTCTTCATCCTGCCGGTGCTGATGGCCGTCTCGATGTTCCTGCAGACGCGTCTGAACCCGACGCCGCCGGACCCGGTTCAAGCCAAGATGATGATGTTCATGCCGATCGCGTTCTCGGTCATGTTCTTCTTCTTCCCGGCCGGTCTGGTGCTGTACTACGTCGTGAACAACGTGCTGTCGATCGCCCAGCAGTACTACATCACGCGGATGATGGGTAAGCCGAAGACGAAAACGGCCTGATCCTGATGATGTCTTGCCTGAAGCGGGCGGTGGTAGCGCCCGCTGGCTGACAGGCAGAAGCAGAAGCTAGCCGTAAAAAAAGCCGCCCGGTTTGCGCCGGGCGGCTTTTTTGTTGACCGTCGGTCTACTGGCCTTTTGGGTTTGACGCGTCTTCAGGCGAGTCGGCGGTTTCCTGCTGCGTGCCGCCGTCGAATTCAGTGATCAATTCTTCCACCAGGTTGCGCTGCTTCGGCGATAAACCCGCGAACCGGTTAGCCATCTGCGTAACCAGTTCGATCGTTTCCGGCGTCATCGGATACTTCTCGCCACGAGCAAGCGGTTTGGTCTTGCCGGATGGCGCGGGCCCGTAGTGCAGCCAGTGAATGTCCTTTTGCAGCCACGTCGCTAAAACCTGCAACTTATCGCGCTTCGGAATCGTCGTCCCCGCGAGCCATTTGTGCGCGGTTTGCGGCGAGACGGCAGGGCCACTGCTATAAAGCAGATTGAATTCCCTGGCTAAATCGGTCCCACCCTGAACGTCGTTGGGGAGTGAGTCTTTCAGCCGTTTGGCGAAAGCTGCTTTTTCTTTAGAGGTCGGCATGGGCCCGATTGTGCAATTCGGCGCATAATCAGTGGACAACCAAACACGCAATTTTATTGCTCAAATAAGCTATTTTTAGCCTGAAATCGCCAGCTAATAACGTGTTTCGCGATTTCGTCGAAAGTCTTCTTTTCCTTGTGCAGCGTGCGTTTTAGGCATCCTAGTGTGCTCATTTGTCGCAAATGTGTCTTAGGCTATCTTAGCTTGTGTGAGATAAATCTCTACTTGTCTTAAGAGGCTCGTGTCACGTTAGGAATGCGGCCCGAGTCCAGAGCCGGTGGATGCCCGCGTTACAATGCCCCGCGCCCGCTCCTGCGTATTCAATCCCTTCTGATAGCCTCGTCCCCATGCTCGCCACCGATTCCGATCCGATCGTCGCCATTGCCACCGCACCCGGCCGAGGCGGAATCGGGGTCGTGCGGATTTCGTTCGGCCGCGCTGCGGAAGCTGCTGCGCAGCCGTTGATGCAAGCACTCACTGGCCAAGCGCTCGCGCCGCGTCACGCGAGCTATGTGCCCTTCCTTGACGACAGCGGCAGCGCACTCGATCGCGGCATCGCGCTGTACTTTCCCGCCCCGCACTCCTACACCGGCGAGCATGTGCTCGAGTTGCAAGGCCATGGCGGTCCGGTCGTGCTGCAACTGGTCTTGCAGCGTTGCATCGAAGCCGGCCGAGCGTTCGGTCTGCGTCTGGCCGAGCCGGGTGAATTCACGCGACGCGCGTTTCTCAACGACAAGCTGGATCTGGCGCAAGCGGAAGCCGTCGCCGATCTGATCGAGGCCAGCACTGAGGCCGCGGCGCGCTCGGCGGGCCGCTCGCTCGACGGCGCGTTTTCGCGCGACATCCACGCCCTGGTCGAAGAGGTCATCACGCTGCGGATGCTGGTCGAAGCGACGCTCGATTTCCCGGAAGAAGAAATCGACTTTCTCGAAGCCGCCGATGCCCGCGGCAAACTCACGCGGATTCGCGAGCGCCTCGCGCACGTGCTGAGCGAAGCGCGTCAGGGGGCCTTGCTGCGCGAGGGTTTGTCGGTGGTGTTGGCGGGACAGCCGAACGTCGGCAAGTCGTCGCTGCTGAACGCGCTGACCGGCGCGGAGTTGGCCATCGTCACGCCAATCGCCGGCACGACGCGCGACAAGGTCGCGCAAACCATCCAGATCGAAGGTATTCCGCTGCATGTGATCGACACGGCCGGCCTGCGCGATACGGAAGACGAGGTGGAAAAGATCGGCATTGCGCGCACGTGGAGCGAGATCGAGCGCGCGGACGTCGTGCTGCATCTGCTTGATGCACGGACCGGCATGACGGTCGAAGACGGAGCGATTGCTGACCGTTTCCCGAGTGGGGTGCCGGTGGTGCGCGTGTTGAACAAGACGGATCTGACGGGGCTTGCACCGGCCGTGACAGCGCTGGACGCGGATCTCGAGCTCAGCGAAGTACGGCTGTCGGCGAAACAAGGCGATGGTGTCGCGTTGCTGCGCGAGGAATTACTGCGAATCGCCGGATGGCAGGCCGGCGCGGAGAGCGTCTACCTCGCGCGCGAGCGGCATCTGACTGCGCTACGTGCGGCCCAGGAGCATCTGGCGACGGCTGCGGCGCACGCCGATCAGAACGCTCAGGCGCTGGATCTGTTTGCCGAGGAACTGCGGCTCGCGCAGGACCAACTGAACTCGATCACCGGGGAATTCAGTTCGGACGACCTGCTCGGCGTGATTTTCAGCCGGTTTTGTATCGGCAAGTAGAAAGTGTTGGCTAATTTTTCGCGAAAGGCTTATTTGGCATGCCCTGTTCGGACTCTTAGCGCGGACATCTGAACGCCCACCGAACGTCATCTGTCGACCTAAATCTGCGCGTTTCTTTGGTACACAAGAACACAGCCGGTTTAAAATCACCGCTGTCCGTGTATCAAACGATCCGCCATGCCAAAACTCGCCGCCCCCCTCACTGAAACGCAGATCCGCGCGCTCGAGCCGCGTGCCACCCGATATTGCGTCGCGGACGGCAACGGCCTCGTCATCGAAATCATGACGACGGGCACCAAGGTCTGGCGTTTCCGCTACTCACTGAACGGCAAGCGCCAGCCGCTCGTCACGATCGGCGACTATCGGATGATTTCGCTGCGGGTCGCGCGCGCCAAGGCGCAGAAGTACGCGGACATGGTCGCAAGCGGCGTCTCGCCGGTGGCGACGGCGCGCCGCGATCGCGGCGCCGAGAGCAAGGCCGAGGTGCTGCGCGAGGGCGCGGAGCTCTATCTCGCGACGGAGATGGCTGGCAAGTCGGCGGAGTATCAGCGCACCACGCGGCGCGCGCTCGAAAAAGATGTGCTCCCCGCCATTGGCGCCAAGCCGATCAAAGCCGTGACGGACGACGACATCCGCGCGATATGCGACCAGATCAAAAGCCGTGGCTCGCCCAAGATGGCGCTGCACACGCGCAACGCGGTCAAGCGACTCTATGAGTACCTGATTGCCCGGCAACTCGCCACGGCCAATCCGGCAGAGCTCATCCCGGCGCGCTTCATCGCAACGCCGGACAGCCGCACCCGCGTACTCGCGCCAGACGAATTAGGCGCCATGCTCCGGGCGATCTACGCATCGAACATTCGACGCCCGCTGAAATTGGCTTTGCACCTGCTCGTGCTGACGATGGTGCGGAAATCGGACATCGTCGAGGCCGCCTGGTCCGAATTCAACCTCAACGCAGCGCGATGGACGATTCCCGCCGCGCGAATGAACAAGGGCCGCGACCATGTGGTGTATCTCTCGCATCAGGCGGTCGCCCTACTGCGCGAGCTTCAGGACACGAAGACCAGTCGAAATTTCGTCTTCCCGAGCGTCAGGGGCGACGATCGGCCGATCGCGAAGAGCACGCTCAATCAGGCCGTCAAATCGCTCGGGCTCGACGTCGAGCATTTTGTCCTACATGACTTTCGACGCACCGCCGCGACCCACTTGCGCGAGATGGGGCAGCCTGCGGACGCGATTGAGAATGCGCTGGCGCATACCGTCAAAGACGGCCCGAGCGAAGACAACCACGCCGAGCATGCCGCGGAACGGCGTCGGACTTTGCAGCAGTGGGCAGATTTCGTCGACGCGCAGATCGAGAGCGGCCGACAGGGCGTGATCGGCTAAGCGCGGCAGGTGTGGCAATTTCCTGGCCGGTTGCCGCAGCTCGTCGCACCAGCAACGCTGGCAACACCAGCAAATTTTATGGTACACAGAGAAATAAGCACCGACTGTAAGTATCAGCCAATAAAAAGAAAACTGTCTTCTTCACTAGGTTCTCAGTCGCTACCTTCTACACCGCTGCCGGCGCATCCACGCCCATCCCACCGCGCTGCCAGCCAACCCATCACGGCGTCCTTTTTTCCCGGCGATCATCGCCTAAACTACTAGGACCGATGCAAGCCGGGACGGAGGCTCCCATGTCTGAATCGTTAATGGCTTATTTGCTGGGACCCTTGGTGATGCTGGTGGTCGGCGTGGCGATCTGGGCCTCGTCCCACTATCGCGACAAGACCAAGCCGGAGCGCCTCGAGCGCTGGCTCGACACGCATTATGCGGAGTGGCTGCATCACAAGCATTGAGCGGATACACCCAATAAGACAAGGCCGTCGCACCCTGCGACGGCCTTTTTCGCTGTGCGCGCGAGCATCGAGACCGCGCGCGTCAGTGCATTTCATTTACCAGCCCGGTTGGGGCTCCTGCGGATACCCGTATTGTGCGGGCGGCGGCGCACCGCACGCGACGTACGCGCGCTGGTACTGGTCATAGCAGTATCCCGGCGGCGGTCCCGCATACACGGGCGCCGGCTGATACACCGGCTGCGCGTAGACCGGCTGCTGGTAAGCGACCACAGGTGCCGGATTCAACGCGGACGTCACTACCGCGCCCAGCACGGCACCGCCGATCAGCGCACCGACCACATCGCCGCCATCGCCATGAGCCGACGCTTGCCCCGCCACGCTCAGACTCCCGACCATCAACAACGCCATCGCAATTTTTTTCATGTTTCGCTCCCGCCGTTCAGGCATGGAGCGGATTGTGTAGTGCGCGCGCAGAAATAGATGCTGCAGTTGGTAACTGGGCATTACCGATGTAACGTCGCGCGAGCAAGGTGGCTATGACCTCACAAGACGCGGCGTAAGAAATCCGCTCTTTCCGGCGAGGAATACGCTGACGCTCTGTCGTCTCCGTCCGATCGCCGAGGCGGGGCCTACTCGATAGAATCACAGCGCCACTCAGGAAGGTTCACAACGCCTATAGCTGCCTTCCTGCGCAACGGGTTAGGGAGCCACGATGACGAATCACAACTTTGACAAAATCAAGCAAGTCAACGAAGTAAATGCCGAATTCTGGTCAGCGCGAGAACTTCAGCCACTTCTCGACTACGCGACATGGGACAAATTCAAGCGTGTCATCGAGAAGGCAAGCGTGGCTTGCGAGCGCTCGGGGCATCGCGTTGACGACCATTTTTCCCAAGTGGGAAAAATGGTCATAGTGGGTTCTGGCGCCCAGCGTACCGTCGAAGATTTCCGGCTTTCCCGCTACGCATGCTACCTGGTCGTCCAAAACGGTGACCCGTCGAAGCCCGTCATTGCAAACGGCCAGACCTACTTTGCCCTTCAGACACGGCGCCAGGAACTCGGTGACGAAAAGGCGTTCGCCGGCATGATGGAAGATCAGCGTCGACTGATGTTGCGCGTCGAACTCACTCACCACAACAAAAAACTAAGCGCAGCGGCCCGCACTGCCGGCGTGCAAACCACGCTCGACTATGCGGTCTTCCAGGACCATGGCTATCGAGGCCTATACGGCGGCTTGGGTGCAAAGGACATTCACGTGCACAAGAATTTGAAGAAAAGCCAGAAAATTCTCGACCATATGGGCAGCACGGAACTCGCAGCCAACCTTTTCCGCGCGACACAAACCGAAGAGAAACTCCGGCGTGATGGCGTGCACGGCAAGCAGCAAGCTAATCAGACGCACTTCGAAGTTGGCGGCAAAGTCCGCGACACGATCCGCGAGCTAGGCGGGACCATGCCCGAAGCGTTGCCGACGCCAAAAACAAGCATTCGGCACCTTGCAAAGGAAAGCAAAAAGCCGGAGGGCTAAATCATCAAGCGCTGTCGTCCGCAGCGGCCGCGCAAGAACGACGGCCGCCTCCATTCCCACGATCAATGTAAAATTCGCCGCATGACCCGTCGGACAAATCCGACGACCCGCAAAGCTTTCCGATTTTTCGACCCCGAGACCCACCAGTCGACAACCGGGCGTCGAGCCCAAGCCAAAAAGTTAAGGGGCGTGCGCGTGAAACAATGGACCATCCGGCAACGGATTCTGTGCAGCTTCGGGATCGTGCTGATCGTGATGCTGGCAATGGCAATCGTCACCTTCGAGCAACTCGGCGGCATCGACCGCGACGCGAAGAGCCAGCAGCAGGACTCGATGCCCGGCCTCTACTACGCAACCGCGATGCGCGCGGCCTGGTTCGAGAACTACACCGTCACCCAGCGTCTCGTCTATGTCGATACGGACCCCGATACCGTCAAGCGCGATTCCGCGCGCCTCGTTGAGACCCAGCAAACGCTGCAGAAGCTGCTCAACGATTACGGCGGCACGATTTTCCGTCAGGACGACCGTGACCTCTTCAACGACTTCCGGCAGCAACACACGCAATACCTGCCAATCCAGGCGTCGCTGATGACCACCCTGTCGACCTCGAAAGAGGGCGCCGCGCGTATCTTCAACGCGCAGCTCACGCCGGTCTGGGAATCCGGCCGGGTCGCCGTGCGCAAGCTGGTGGACGACAACAAGACCTACGCTGACCAATCCGCGGAAAGCATCCGCAGATCGGTCGAGACGACCCGTATCGTGCTGCTCGTGATGCTGCTGATCGCCGCCGTCGCCGCCGTGCTGGCCGGTTACTGGCTGCTGCGCGCAGTCACCACGCCGATGGCGAAGGTGCTGCAAGTCGTCGACGTCATGCGCACGGGGGACCTCACGCAACGTCTGCAACTGAACCGCGCGGATGAAATCGGCGCGCTCGAAGCGGGCTTTAACCGTATGACCGACGAGCTCACCGCACTGGTCGGCCAGGCGCAGAAGTCGGCGGTCCAGGTCACCACGTCGGTGACGGAGATCGCCGCGACGTCACGTGAACAGCAAGCCACCGCGAACGAAACCGCGGCGACTACCACTGAGATCGGCGCCACGTCGCGCGAAATCTTCGCGACCTCGCGCGATCTGCTGCGCACGATGAACGAAGTCTCCGAAGTGGCCGGCCAGTCGGCGGCGCTCGCCGGCACCGGCCACGCCGGCCTCGCGCGCATGGAAGAGACCATGCGCCTCGTGATGGAAGCAGCCGGCTCGGTCAACGCGAAGCTCGCGATCCTCAACGAGAAGGCCAGCAACATCAACCAGGTCGTCGCCACCATTACCAAGGTCGCGGATCAGACCAACCTGCTCTCGCTGAACGCGGCGATCGAAGCAGAAAAGGCCGGCGAATACGGCCGCGGTTTCGCGGTCGTGGCGACCGAGATTCGCCGTCTCGCCGATCAGACCGCCGTCGCGACCTACGACATCGAACAGATGGTCAAGGAGATCCAGTCCGCGGTGGCTGCCGGCGTGATGGGCATGGACAAGTTCTCCGAAGAAGTGCGGCGCGGCATGCTCGACGTCCAGAACGTGGGCGGCCATCTCACGCAGATCATCCAGCAGGTGCAAGCGCTCGCGCCACGCTTCTCGATGGTCAACGAAGGCATGCAGACGCAAGCCACCGGCGCCGAACAGATCACCCAGGCGCTGACGCAGCTTTCGGAGGCCGCGCAGCAGACGGCGGAATCGCTGCGCCAGTCGACCCAGGCCATCGACGATCTGACGCACGTCGCCAATAGTCTGCGCACCGGTGTATCGCGCTTCAAGGTGATCGCCTGACGCGCCGCGGCGGGCTCATTCAGACACGCGAAGCGAACCACCCGCACTCCACCTCAGCCCACGTCCACGCCGATGCTCTTCATCCTCTTCACGCTCGATAGCGAACGCTACGTGATCGACGCGACGCAGGTGGAGCGCATGATGCCGCTCACGCCGCAGGCGCCGCCGAAGACGATCCCCGGCGCGCCGTCGTGGGTCGCGGGCGTGCTCGATCACGAAGGCGCACCGCTGCCGGTGATCGATCTGCCGGCGCTCGCGCTCGGCCGCCCCGCCGCGCAGTTGATGTCGACGCGTATCGTGCTGGTGCGCTATCCGCATGCCGGCACCGTGCGCCTGCTCGCGCTCCTGCTCGAAGGCGCAACGCGCACCATCCGTCTGAACAGCGACGCGTTTCATGATGCCGGCATCGACATGCCGCACGCGCGCTATCTGGGCCCGGTCGCGAGCGAAGCAGGCGGTCTGGTGCAATGGATTCGCGTCGAGCACCTGCTGCCCGACGATGTCAAAGCCCTGCTGTTTCCCGAGGCGCACGCATGAACGCGCATCACGACAACGCGCCGCTCTATCGACGCTTCGTCGATCTGCTGCATCGAACCATCGGGCTCGATGCAGCCTCGCTCGGTCATAGCGCGATCGAGCGCGCGATCGATCAGCGCGCCGCGGCCTGGTGCGAGGACGGTCACGCCGGCGCCACGCTCGCCGACTACTGGGACGCCGCGCAAGCGTCGCCTTCGATGGTGCAGGCGCTGGTCGAAACGGTGGTGGTGCCGGAGACCTGGTTCTACCGCGACGCGGACGCGTTCAGGGCGCTCGCGCGTCTCGCGCACGAACGCCTCGACGAGCGCGGCACCGCGCTGCCGCTGCGGATTTTGAGCCTGCCCTGCTCGACCGGCGAAGAGCCGTACACGATCGCGATGACGCTGCTCGACGCCGGCATCGACGCCGCGCACATGCGCATCGACGCCATGGATATCAGCGAGCGCTCGCTGGCCCTCGCGCAGCGCGCCGTGTACAGCCGCAACTCGTTTCGTGGCAACGCGTTCCCGTTTCGCGACATCCACTTCACGCGCACCGAAGACGGTTGGCGTCTCGCGCCGCGCATCGCCGAGACAGTCCGGTTCTCGCGCGCCAATCTGATGCAACTCGATGCCACGGCGCTCGGCGTCTATGACTTCGTGTTCTGCCGCAACGTGCTGATTTACTTCGACCGTGACGCACAGCAAAAGGCCTTGCATGCGCTCAACAACGTGCTGGTCGAAAACGGCACGCTGTTCGTCGGTCCTGCGGAAACCGGGCTGTTGATGCGTTACGGCATGCAGTCGGCGAAGATTCCTTTGGCGTTCGCGTTCCACCGCGCCACACCCGCTGAAGCGCAGCTCAACGGCTGGCACACCGCGCCGCTCGCCACCGCCGCGGCACTCGCAATGGCGCATTCGCCGGTGCCCGCGCTCGCGCCGCTGCAGGTGTTCTCAGCAGAGCCGTTCGCGTGGCCCGATCCGGTTGCGCGCACACCGTTCAATGGCAGTTTGGCTCAGACGCCGTTTAGCGGAATGTCGCCGCACACACCGTCGGCGGGTATTTCGCAACGCTTGCCGTCGGATGGAGTCTCGCGGCACACGTCATTGAACGGTATTTCTCAGAACATGCCGTCGAATGACATTTCACAGCGCACGCCTTTAAGCGGTATTCCGCAACACACGCCGAAGGCGTCCAGCGCTGCGTCGCAGTCGCACGAGTTCATGTCACCGCACGTCACCTCGCCCACCAACGCCGCACGCGACACGCTGCAAGCCGCGCACGCGCTGGCCGACGCGGGCCGTCTGACGGAAGCGGCGAACGCGATCAACGTCTATCTGGAACAGCACGCACCGCACGCCGAGGCGTTCTACCTGCTCGGTGTGCTGGCCGACGCCGGCGGCGATACGAACCTCGCGCGCGGCCAGTATCGCAAGGCGCTCTATCTCGACCCGCAGCACGGCGAAGCGCTCGCGCATCTGGCGACGCTGCTCGAACTCGAAGGCGATCGCAACGGCGCCCGTCTGTTGATGGAACGCGCGGCGCGCGCACAGGGAGCGCAACGTGGTTGAGGACCGCACGGTGACCTTCGACGACTGCTGGAACCGCATCGGCGTGCGCGGCGATTCGTCGTGCGAGCGGCTGGTCGAATACGTGCGCTGTCTGAATTGCCCCGTGTTCGAAGCGGCTGCGGCCAAATTGCTGGAGCGGCCGATTCCGCTCGTGGAGCTCGCGCAGCATGACGCCCGCACACCGGCACAACAGCAACGACATGATCCGCAAGGGGCGAGTGAGTCGTTTCTCATCTTTCGTATCGGCGGCGAATGGCTCGGGCTGCCCACACCGATCTTCAAGCGCATCGTGCAGACCCGGCCGATTCATACGTTGCCGCACCGGCAACATCGCGCGGTACTGGGCGTGGTGAATGTGCAGGGCGACTTGCTGGTGTGCCTGTCGCTCGCGCATCTGCTGGGTTTCGAGGCCGACACCACCGCGGCAGACGATAAAGCGCGTCACGATCTGCCGCGTTTGCTGGTGGTTTCGCGCGCAGAAGAGCATGCCGTGCTGCCCGTCGATCAGGTCGACGGCGTGCATCGGATCGCGGTCTCTACCTTTTGCCCGCCGCCGGCGACGCTGTCACACGCTGCCGCTGCGCATACGCGCGCCGTGGCCCCGTGGCGCGGCATGACGGTCGGCCTGCTAGACGCTGATGCATTGTTCGATACCTTGAACCGGAGTCTCGGATGACGGACGACCCGCGCCGCCCGTCGCTCATCGATCTCTTCCGCGAAGAAGCGCGGACCCAGGCACGCGTGCTCAACGACGGCCTGCTCGCCCTCGACCGCGCGCCGCGCGATGCCGCCGCGCTCGAGGCCTGCATGCGCGCGGCGCATTCGCTGAAGGGCGCGGCGCGCATCGTCGGTGTGCAGGTCGGTGTCGAACTCGCGCACGCGATGGAAGATTGTTTCGTCGCGGCGCAGGAAGGGCGCGCGTTGCTCGACGCCGCGTGGATTGATGCGTTGCTGCGCGGTGTCGATATCGTTGCGCGCATCGGCAATGATGAGGACGAGTCGGCGCGTGACGCCGTCAGCGCATGCGTGGCGTCGCTGCAAGCGCGTATGGCGGGTGTCGTGCCGCATGGCGTGGCAATGCGGCGGGATGCCTTACCACCGGCTGCCGCTACGCCTGCCGCGAGTCCTGCTCGCGTCGACGCCTCTGCACCTGCACCCAGCGTAGCCACCGAACCGCAGACCGCTCCGGCCGACGCCGACCATGACGCCGATGCCGCATTCAATCTCCTAGCCAACGCCCTGCGCGCTGAAGCGACCCCCGCCTCAGCCGCATCAGTCAGCACGACTGCAAATGCGACGTCCGCGTTCGCCTCAGCGCCCGCCTCCGCGACCTCGTTCACCTCTGCAAGCGCTTCTGCATCGACCGCCGCATCCGCGTCCACCCCGACCGAAGCAAGCGCCCCGGCAACCGACCCCGGCCGCATGCTGCGCGTACGCGCCGACAACCTCGACCGGCTCTTATCCCTATCCGGCGAGTCGCTGGTCGAATCCCGCTGGCTCAAACCCTTCGCGCAATCCATGCTGCGCGTCAAGCGCGTCCAACGCGACGGCTCGCGCGCGCTGGATCAGTTGCACGAAACGCTCGCCGACCTGAAGCTCGATCCGCGCACGCACGCCGCGCTCGAAGAATTGCGCCGCCTCACGGCAGAATCGCAGCATCTGCTCGCCGAGCGTCTGGCCGATCTGGAAAGCTTCGACCGCCGCTCGACGCATCTGTCGCAGCAGCTTTACGACGCCGCCCTGCAATGCCGGATGCGCCCCTTCGGCGACGGCACCAGCGGTCTCGCACGCATGGTGCGCGACGTCGCCCGATCGCTCGGCAAGAAGGTGCGCTGGCAACTGGTCGGTGAATCGACCCAGGTGGACCGCGACATTCTCGATCTGCTCGAAGCGCCGCTCGGCCACATGCTGCGCAACGCGCTCGACCATGGCATCGAAGCGCCAGCGGTCCGCCTCGCGCACGGCAAGCCCGAAGAAGGCACGCTCACGCTCGACGCACGCCACACCGCCGGCGCGCTGCTCATCACCGTCACCGACGACGGCGCGGGCATCGACCTCGATGCATTGCGCGCCTCGATCGTCCGCAAAAAACTGG
The DNA here is from genome assembly GCA_900142905.1 of Burkholderia sp. GAS332. Lineage (NCBI taxonomy): Bacteria > Pseudomonadati > Pseudomonadota > Betaproteobacteria > Burkholderiales > Burkholderiaceae > Burkholderia > Burkholderia sp. GAS332. The sequence continues at coordinate 56,442 of FSRV01000001.1, forward strand.
CGAGCGCGGAAACAGCCGCGCGCCTGTCCGAGACCGAACTGCTCGAATTCCTTTTCCTGCCCGGTTTCTCGCTGCGCGATCAGGTCACCGAGGTCTCGGGCCGCGGCGTCGGACTCGATGCGGTGCATAACGTCGTCAAACGCGTACGCGGCACGGTACGCATCACGCACGAACCCGGCCTCGGCACGCGCGTGCAGTTGCAGTTGCCACTCACGCTCTCGGTAATCCGCAGCCTGCTCGTCGAAGTCGCGGGCGAGCCATACGCCGTGCCGCTCGCGCATGTGAACCGCACGCTGCACGTGAGCCGCGCGGATATCGAATTGCTCGAAGGCCATCAGCACATTGCCTTCGACGGCCGCCGCATCGGCGTCGTCACCGCGCATCAGATCCTCGACACCGCGCCACCCGCCAACGAATCCGATACCGTCAGCATGATCGTGATCGGCGACGGCGAAGAGACCTACGGCGTGGTGGTCGATCGCTTTCTCGGCGAGCGGATGCTGGTCGTGCAGCCGCTCGACCCGCGCCTCGGCAAGATCCGAAACATCACCGCCGGCGCGCTGATGGAAAACGGCGACCCGGTGCTGATCGCCGACGTCGACGACTGGCTGCGCTCGGTCGAACGGCTGGTGGCGGGCGGCGATCTGAAACACACGCAGCACGGCGCCGCTCTCGCCGCCCGGCGCGTCACGCGACGCGTGCTGGTGGTCGACGATTCGCTCACCGTACGCGAACTCGAACGCAAGCTGCTGGCGACGCGCGGCTACGACGTGACGATCGCCGTCGACGGTATGGACGGCTGGAACGCGGTGCGCAGCGAGCGCTTCGACCTCGTGATTACCGACATCGACATGCCGCGGATGGACGGCATCGAACTCGTCACGCTCATCAAGCGCGATCCGCAACTGCAAGCGCTGCCCGTGATGATCGTGTCGTACAAGGATCGTGAAGAGGACCGCCGCGCCGGCCTGAACGCAGGCGCGGATTACTATCTGGCGAAAGGCAGTTTCCATGACGAAGCACTGCTCGATGCAGTGCGTGATTTGATCGGCGAAGCGTACGGTTAAGCCCACGGGTAAAACAAATGAAAATCGGAATCGTCAATGACCTGCCACTCGCCGTCGAGGCGCTGCGCCGCGCGCTTGCGGCGCGCCACGACTACGAGGTGCTGTGGGTTGCGCAGGACGGCCAGCAGGCGGTCGATTTCTGCACCGCGCAGCGGCCCGACATCGTGCTGATGGATTTGGTAATGCCGAATGTCGACGGCATCGAGGCCACCCGCCGCATCATGGCGAAGGCGCCATGCGCGATCCTGATCGTGACCGTCGACGTGGGCGCGAACGCGTGGCGGGTCTACGAAGCGATGGGCGCGGGCGCGCTCGACGCGGTGGATACGCCCTCGCTGAGCGGCCCGGACGCGCACAAGAGCATCGCCACCCTGATCGCGAAGATCGACCGCATCGCCGCGCTGGTCACCGAGCGCAACACGCCTGGCGCTGCTGCCGCGGCGGCACCCCAAAGCACGACGAATCGCGACACGCCGCTGGTTGCGATCGGCGCTTCGGCAGGCGGGCCAGCGGCACTCGCGACGTTGCTCGCCGGCTTGCCGAAGGATTTTCCGGCGGCCGTCGTCATCGTCCAGCACGTCGACGCGGCATTCGCCGCCGGCATGGCCGACTGGCTCAACCAGCAATCGGCGCTGCCGGTGCGGATCGCCTGCGAAGGCGACCGACCGCAAGCAGGCGTCGTGCTGCTCGCCGCCACCGACGATCATCTGCATCTGAAACTGCCGAACGTGCTCGGCTACACGAACGTGCCGACCGAAACGCCCTATCGGCCTTCCGTCGACGTGTTTTTTCATAGTGTCGTGGCGCGCTGGCAGGCGCGGGCATTCGGTGTGCTACTGACCGGCATGGGCCGCGACGGCGCGATCGGGCTCAAGGCGATGCGTACCAAGGGATATCACACGATCGCACAGGACGAAGCGACATGCGCCGTGTACGGCATGCCGAAGGCGGCCGCGGCGCTCGACGCCGCCGCCGCGATCCTACCTCTGCCGCGTATCGCCGCTGCGCTCGCAGCCGCCGTCGCTGCACGTTAAGGCCCGGTAGGCGCACACTAGCTGCACATTAGCCCGCTACGACTCATAGACATTCATTCTGGCTGACCCACATGGACACTTCCAAACCGCATCAGAACGCCACCGCGCCGGCCCTCGCAGAACACGACGCGAACGCGCAGGCGTACGCGGAGGACGCGCCCAACAGCGCCATTGACGACGCGTTGGCGCGCATCCTCGGCAATCCGCCCGCGGCCGAGTGCCCGATCATGGTGCTGCTGGTCGACGATCAGGCGATCATCGCCGAGGCGGTTCGCCAGGCGCTGGCCGGCGAAGGGAGCGTGGACTTCCACTATTGCGCGTCGCCTGAAGAGGCGGTGCGCTGCGCCGCGGAAACCCGCGCGACGGTAATCCTGCAAGACCTCGTGATGCCCGGCACCGACGGCCTCACCCTCGTGCGTCAATACCGGCAAAATCCGGCGACGCGCGATATTCCGATCATCGTGCTGTCGACCAAGGAAGAGCCGCTGGTGAAAAGCGCGGCCTTTGCTGCGGGCGCCAATGACTACCTCGTGAAGCTGCCGGATCGCATCGAGTTGATCGCACGGATTCGCTATCACTCGCGCTCGTATCTGAATCTGCTACAGCGCGACGAGGCCTATCAGGCGCTGCGCCAGTCGCAACAGCAGTTGCTCGCGACCAATCTGGAATTGCAGCGGCTCACGCATTCGGATGGGCTAACGGGTTTGTCGAATCGCCGTTATCTCGATCAGTACCTCGCCGCCGAATGGCGTCGCGGCACACGCGACAAGACCGCGCTCGGCTTTTTGATGATCGATGTGGATAACTTCAAGGCCTACAACGACACCTATGGCCATGTTGCCGGCGACGAAGTGCTTAAACGCGTCGCACACACCGTCGAGTCGTGTCTGGGACGTTCGCCCGATCTCGCGGCGCGCTTCGGCGGTGAAGAGTTCGCGGTGGTGTTGCCGGGAACGTCGTCGGGTGGCTTGCGGTTGCTGGCCGAGAAAATCCGCCTGGCGATCGAGGGGCTGGGGATTCCGCATGCAGGATCGGCCGCAGGCGTCGTGACGATCAGCGTCGGTGCGGCGAACATCGTGCCGTCCGCAGCGGAACCGGTGACGACGCTGATCGAAGCCGCCGATGTGGGGCTCTATCGGGCGAAACGGGATGGGAAGAATCAGGTGGCGGTGAGCGGCTGATTGCTTGAGCTGCCGTTCGGTTCAAGCACCACGCGTTGTAACAGATGTAGTGGACAATATCGCCGACAGCAGCTTCACCTTGACCGTACCGCAACCCGAGAGGACGCGTGATGAACTACGACGACAGCAATCCCTTCGCGAAGATTCTGCGCGGCGAACTACCCTGCATCAAAGTGGCGGAAAGCGACGCCGCGCTGGCCTTCATGGACCTGATGCCGCAAGCCGACGGCCACGTGCTGGTCGTGCCGAAAGAAGCGGCGGTTGAAATTTTCGAGTTGTCGGATGCCTCGACGGTGGCCTGCATGCGCATGACGCAAAAGCTCGCCATCGCCGTTCGCGCGGCGCTACGCCCCGACGGCGTGTTCATCGGACAGTTCAACGGTGCCGCGGCGGGACAAACGGTGCCGCATGTGCATTTTCACGTGATCCCGCGCTGGGAAGGACAGCCCCTGCGCATGCATGCGCGCGATGTCGCCGATGCCGCCACGCTCGAAGCGCTGGCCACGCGTATCCGCGACCATTGGCGCGCCGACTGACACCGGGCGAGGCCCAACTGGTCACGCCCCGTAATATGTGTAATGGCCGGTGAAACCAGCAGAACGCGCTGTACGGCTAGACTGGCGTCTGCCTTGTACCCGCAAGGCATTGAGTGTGGATCTCTTTTTAGCCTGCCCGAAACGGCAGGCTTTTTTATTTGCGGATCTCATTGGCTCGCGAACGGCCCTCGCCTCACAGCGACGCGCGCAGCACGACGATCAATGCAGGCGACCCAATGACTCAAACCCGAGGCCGCGAGCGGCGCAGCGGATGCCGCCAGTCAATGCGGCGAGGTCTCGCGTACAGGGGCTCCGTGTGGTCGTGCAAATGCCGATGTTCTTGCCACAATTCGTCAGAGAAAAGAAACGCGACGATAAGCAGCGGGATGACCAGAAAAGCGCCTAATATCAAGTGCTCGATCACGGTAGCCTCCATCGCAAGAGCCTGATTTCATTGTAGAGCACCGCATGTGCCCGCACGGTGCCGCGCCCCTCACAAATTTGCGATAAGCAGCCTGCGACAATGCGACGCCCCACCCTCGCCGAACCCGCGCGGCGCCTCGCCCTTTGTAAGAACGCGCTGCGCCGGACCGAGGCGTTGCAAGAACTCCCCGCGCTGAGCCCGGACTAACAGGAACGGCAAGCTGGGGCTCTCACACTGAGCTTGCGCACTCAAACCAATAATTCTGAAGGGGAATCCAATGACTATCGAACGCAGCAGCGAACTGACCCTGCGCCCACTCGAGCGCACCGATCTGCGCTTCGTCCACGAGGTGAACAACAACGCAAAGATCATGCGTTACTGGTTCGAAGAGCCTTATGAAACGTTCTCTGAACTGACCCAGTTGTACGACCAGCACGTGCACGATCTGCGCGAGCGCCGCTTCGTGGCGATCGACAACTCGGGCGAAACCGTCGGCGTCGTCGAGTTGATCGAGCTGGACTATATCCACCGGCGCGGCGAGTTCCAGATCATCATCGCGCCGCAGGCCCAGGGCCGCGGCTATGCCACCGTCGCCACACAGCTCGCGATCGACTACGCGTTTTCGGTGCTGAATCTGCGCAAGGTCTACCTGATCGTCGACAAGTCGAATACCGCTGCCATCCACATCTATGAGAAGTGTGGTTTCCGGCACGAGGCCGAGTTGATCGAGGAGTTTTTCGGCAATGGCCGTTATCACAATGCGTTGCGCATGTGCATGTTCCAGTCCGAGTTTTTCAAGGCCAACGAGCACGGCGAGTGACCCCAGCCTACGTCGCCCAGGCACGCCATGTTGCGTCGCCTGGCAGACCTGGCACCGTTTATCTTCTGCACATACACCGTTATTTCGTGATTTTTGATTAGTCGGATGAATGACTTTGTGTGCGATGCACCAAATGCGCCCGATGATTGTATTAATTCACTTAATTGGTGCCCCTCGTTTACGCCAATACGCACCGCAAAGCTTTACTGGTTAAAGCGGTGCGCCCTGCCCGTCTTTTAGTTATCCGTTTCAATCCGCCCTGTTTAAGCTGCTGCTTAAGGTTTAAGCAGGTGCGACAGGTGGTGCGACAATTCGCCGCTGTTGCGACCGCACACAAGATGTGCTTGTCGTTCTCTCGCGTTCTCCTAAAGTGCAAGGTGCGGGTTCGACGTTAAAGTTAAATACATAGCTAACCTGAGTAATTCAACCCGCACCGGAGGAAAATATGAGAATGCGAATCGCCCTTGTTTTCGCCATTGCGGGTTTGGCTGCCGCTTCTGTTCAGGCGCAAGACTCCATGGTCAAGCCGCAGCAAACGATCCAGTTCAAGGCCAATGCGTATGGCTGCCTGTCGAAGGATAAACTCGACGCTGCCGATCAACATGCGCAAGCCGGCGAACAGCAAAAGATGCAGGAATTCTTCTCCGGATATCAATGCGTCTCCACGCCGGAGAACTCCAGTTTCCGCGTTGTGCGCGTGGTCGGCCATGATGTCGAATTTGTGAATTCCGCCAATAGCGACACGCAAGGCCTCTGGGCAAACGATCGATTTATTAAGCAATAAGCTAAACGCCAACGTTCCGGCTAAACGCCGGGGCGTCTGATTTTCTGCATAAACCCACCGACTTTTAAAGCCGGTGGGGCTGTGAACCTGCGAGTTATAAAGCGGCTGGGCATTGCGTGCCCGGCCGTTTTTATTTGTGCCCATTTTTTCGATGAAATGAAACCGATAAAAAAGCCGATGCGGGCTGTCGATCCGCATCGGCAATACGCCTTCTCGCAAAGCGCAGGGAGAAACACCTAGCCGTTCAAACGGCGATCAATGCGAATCGCGCGGCACCGGCGCGCCGCTCGATCCGACCAGGAAGTCGAGGTCGGCGCCCTGGTCCGCTTGCAGCACGTGTTCGACGTAGAGCTTGTAGTAGCCGCGCGTGGGCGGCGCAGGCGGCTGCCAGGCCGCGCGGCGACGCGCGAGTTCTTCGTCGGTGACGTCCAGATGCAGACGGCGCGCGTCGACGTCGAGTTCGATCATGTCGCCGGTTTGCACGAACGCGAGCGGCCCACCTGCGGCCGCTTCCGGCGATACATGCAGCACCACCGAGCCGTAGGCCGTGCCGCTCATGCGGCCGTCCGAAATGCGCACCATGTCCGTGATGCCTTTTTGCAGCACCTTCTTCGGCAGCGGCATGTTGCCGACTTCCGCAAAGCCCGGATAGCCCTTCGGCCCCGCGCCCTTGAGCACCATGACGCAGTGTTCGTCGATATCGAGCGATTCGTCGTCGATCTTCGCGTGCAATTCCTCGATGGTCTCGAACACCACGGCGCGGCCGCGATGCTTCAGCAGCTGCGGCGTCGCGGCCGACGGCTTGATCACCGCGCCGTTCGGCGCCAGGTTGCCCTTGAGCACCGCAATGCCGGCCTTCGGCTTGAACGGTTCGGCGAACGTCGTGATGACCTTCTCGTCGTAATTCGACGCGTTGCGCACGTTGTCCCAGATCGTCTTGCCGTTCACCGTCAGCGCTTCACGATGCAGAAGGCCTTGTTCGCCGAGTTGCTTGAGCACCGCAGGCAAACCGCCCGCGTAGTAAAAGTCTTCCATCAGGTATTCGCCTGACGGTTGCAGATTCACCAGGCACGGCACGTTCGAGCCGAGCTCCCAGTCTTCCAGCGAAAGCTCAACGCCGATGCGTTTGGCCAGCGCGATCAGATGCACGACCGCATTGGTCGAGCCGCCGATCGCCGCATTGGTGCGGATCGCGTTTTCGAACGCCTCGCGCGTAAGGATCTTGTCCATCGTCAGATCCTCGCGGACCATGTCGACGATGCGCCGCCCAGCGAGATGCGCGAGCACCTGCCGGCGGGCGTCGACGGCGGGAATCGCCGCGTTGTGCGGCAAGCCCATGCCGAGCGATTCAACCATCGAGGCCATTGTCGATGCCGTACCCATCGTCATGCAATGGCCGCGCGAGCGGTTCATGCACGACTCGGCTTCGGTGAATTCTTCCTGCGTCATGGTCCCGGCGCGCACTTCCTCTGACATCTGCCAGACGCCCGTTCCAGAGCCAATGTTCTTGCCGCGAAACCGTCCGTTGAGCATCGGCCCGCCGGACACCGCCAGTGCGGGCAGGTTGCACGACGCCGCGCCCATCAGCAGCGCGGGCGTGGTCTTGTCGCAACCCACCAGCAGGATCACGCCGTCCATCGGATTGCCGCGAATCGACTCCTCGACGTCCATCGAAGCGAGGTTGCGGAATAGCATGGCGGTCGGCCGCAAATTGGTTTCGCCGAGCGACATCACCGGAAACTCGAGTGGCAAGCCGCCCGCTTCGTGCACGCCCTTTTTTACATACTCGGCGAGCTCGCGAAAATGCGCATTGCACGGTGTCAGTTCGGACCAGGTATTGCAGATGCCGATCACCGGGCGTCCGTCGAATTCGTCGTGTGGAATACCCTGGTTTTTCATCCACGAGCGATGCAGAAAACCGTCGCGGTCCTTGAGGCCAAACCACGCCTGGCTGCGCAGCGGCTTTTTAGTCTGGTTGGAATCAGCCATGAAATCTCCTGTTGGCAAGCATGTGGGGCGGGGCGTGCGTCAGCGTCAGTGCACGCGCTTGCTGCGGCGGTACTGGTCGAACAGCACCGCGAGCAGCAGAATCCCGCCGCGAATCAGGTATTGGTAGAAGGTCGGCACATTCATCAGGCTCATTGCGTCCTGCACGGAGCCCATGATCAGTACGCCGACCAGCACACCGGAAATCGTCGCGACACCACCCGTCAGCGAGACGCCGCCGAGCACGCACGCGGAGATCACGCCGAGTTCGAGACCCACCGACGTTTTCGGGTCGCCGAGACTCATGCGTGACGCCAGCATCACGCCCGCAAAACCCGTTACGAGGCCCTGCAATACGAACACTGTGATCTTGATCCGCGTGACGGGCAAGCCCGCGAGCAAAGCGGCCTCGCTACTGCCGCCGACCGCCAGCACGTTCTTACCGAACACGGTTTTCTTCAGCAGAAAACCGAACAGCACGAAGCCGACGATGTTGCTCCAGATCGGATACGAAATGCCGAGGAAGGCACCGCCGCCGAGGTCGAAGAAACGCTCCTCCGAAATCATCACCGCGTCGCCGTTCGACGTGATGTAGGCGAGGCCGCGCACGACTTCCATCATCGCGAGCGTGACGATCAGCGAGTTGATCTTGTAGCGCGCGACCAGCACACCATTGACCAGTCCGACCGCGCCACCCGCGAGCACGCCAGCGGCGATGCCAAGCGTCACGCTATGCGTCGCCGTGATCAGCGTGGACGCCACCACGCCCGCGAACGCAACGATCGACGCCACCGACAAGTCCACCTCGCCCAGCGCGAGCACGAACGTCATTGTTACGGATATCGAACCAATTAGCGTGACGGAGAGCAGCAGGCCCTGGATGTTCCGCGAGCTTAGAAAATCCGGCACGGTGAACGACAAAACCGCGAACAGGATGACGAACACCATCACGATGCCGGATTTGTTGATCAGGTCCCAGATGCGCGCGGCGCGCGCGCCCAGGCCCGCGGAAGCGACGGCTGGCGGAGAGGAGTCGGTGGAGGGTGTGTGCATGGTGTCTATTCCGTTTTCGATGGCGCGATTCAATTGGCTTCGGTTGCCTTCAGTGGCCTGATGAGTGCGGCGTGCCTAGCGAGGCAGCGCGAGCTTGATCAGCGCATCGGGCGTGGCCTGCGCCTTCGGCAGATTGCCGACGATGCAGCCTTCCTTCATCACGACCACGCGATCCGCCACGCCGATCACTTCGGCCAGATCGCTGGACACGACGATGACCGTGCGGCCAGCTTCAGCGAGCCCATACAGCAGGCCATAAATCTCGCTGCGCGCACCGACGTCGATGCCACGCGTGGGTTCGTCCATCAGAAACACATCGATGTCTTCAGCGAGCCAACGCGACAGAATCACCTTCTGCTGATTGCCGCCGGAGAGCGTGCCGATCGGCGTGTCGCCGTTGCGCGTTTTGATCGAGAGTTTGCTAATGAACTCCTTGGCGGTCTGCGCTTCTTTGCGGCCGTTGAGCACGTTGAAGCGGCTGAAGTGACGGCGGCAACTGATATTGAGGTTGTCCGACACCGACGCGATCGACACGATGCCTTCCTGTTTGCGATCTTCCGGACACAACGCGACGCCTGCGCGCACGGCATCGCGCGGCGTGGCGAAGCGCACGCGCTTGCCTTTGAGCACGATCTCGCCGGAAGCCGGTTTGACTGCACCGTAGATGAGCTTCATCAGCTCGGAACGTCCCGCGCCGACCAAGCCGAAGAAGCCGAGGATTTCGCCCTTACGTGCCTTAAACGAAGCCGGTTCGCGCAAGCCTCGCCCCATCAACTGCCTGACGTCGAGCTGCACGCCACCGAGTTCGCGTGAGCGGTATCCGTACACGTCGGCGATCGAACGGCCCACCATGCAACTGATCAGGCGATCGCGATCGAGCCCGTCACCGGCTTCGAACGTATCGATGCGGCGGCCGTCGCGAAACACCGTCACGCGGTCGCACAGTTCGTAGACTTCATCCATCCGATGCGTGACGTAAATGATCGCGCGGCCCTCGGCCTTCAACGCGCGGATGATCCGGAACAGTTGCGTGGTTTCGCGCGATGACAACGAACTGGTCGGCTCGTCAAACGCGATCACGCGCGCGTCGCGCATGAGCGCCTTGCCGATCTCGATCATCTGCCGCTGACCGATCGACAGATTCTTCACCTGCTGCGCAGGATCGATTTTTTCGCCGAGTCTTTCCAACTCGCGCACCGCACGTGCAAGCAGCGACTTTTCATCGAGCACGCCGAAGCGGTTGGGCAGGGCGCCGAGCATCAGGTTTTCGGCAACCGTCAGCTCGGGCACCAGATGCAGTTCCTGATAGATGATCGCAACGCCCGCCGCGATGGCCGCCTTGGTGGTGACGAACTGCTGCTCGACGCCATCGAGCAGCAAGCTGCCTGCCGCCGGCTGATTCACGCCGGACAGCACTTTGAGCAGCGTCGATTTGCCGGCGCCGTTTTCGCCCATCAAACCGTGTACTTCGCCGCGTCGTACTTCAAGCGACACCTGGTCGAGCGCGAGCACGCCGGGAAAACGCACGGTGATACCGTCGAGTTGCAGATACGGATCAGTCGACGTAAGCGCAGGCGAGGGCGCTTGCGCGGGCAGCGCCGCGTGGCCCGTTTCGCCAGTGTGAGAAACCGTCATCGAAAGCCTCTAGCGGGTGGACAAGCTATGCGGGCCGATCTCGCGTTGACATGCGTGTGAACGCCAATGTGAAAAAGGCCCGCAGCGTGCAGACTCGAATACCGCTTAAATGCCGAGTTCTTTACGCACGTCCTGCCAGTTGCTGCGCACCATCAGCTTGCCGGTGGTTTGCGTGTCGGCGGGCGGCTGTTTGCCGTCCTTGATCCACTCAACGAGGTTTTCCGTGCTCTCCTTGCCGTGCATCGTCGAACTCACGGCGATCGTGCCGTAGAAGCCCGTCGGTTCCTTCTTCTGGAACTCGGCAAACGCTTCGCCCGCACCGTTGATGCCGACGCCGATCACATCCGCCGCAGGAATGTGCAGTTGTTCCGTCGCGCGAACGCCGCCCAGCACGCTTTCCTCGTTAAGCGCGAAGATCACCCACTTTTTGATGTTGGGATGCTGCGCGAGCACCGGCGACGATGCGTTGAAACCGCCTTCGTCATCGGTCGTCTTTTGCGGCGCATCGAAGATGTTTTCCTTCTTGAAACCACCGGCCAACAACGTTTCCGTTGCGCCGTCGGTACGCAGTTTGGCGGTCGGCAGTTCGTAGTTCGTGATGCGCAGCGCGCCGACTTCTTCCGGCTTCCAGCCACGGCGCTTCATCTCTTCGGAGATCGCCGTGCCGACCTGATTGCCGATCTTGAATGCGGACATGCCCAGATGCGGCACGTTCGGCAACGGCTTGCCGGTGGAGTCGACCAGTTGATCGTCGACCGTGACGAACTTCATGTTGTAGCGCTTCGCGCGCGCCTGGATCGCCGGTCCGAGTCGCACGTCGGGCGCGCAGATCACGAAGCCTTGGGCACCTTGCGCGCCGAGGTTGTCGATTGCGGCCAGCACTTTTTCGCCGTCCGGCGTGCCGATATTGACCACCGAGAAGCCGTCCTTCTGCCCGAGCGCGGTGGCGGCTTTCTGTTCGTTGATGAACCAGGCCTGTTCCGGCATCTTCACGAGGAAGCCGACTTTCAGCGGCTGATCCGCGTGCGCGGAGAATTGAGCGGCAAAGGGTGCGGCGAGCGCCGCGGCGGCAATTGCGGATAGCGTCAAACGGCGAAGCTTGCTGGTCATACCTGTCTCCTAAGATTTAAAGGCTGCGTTGATTTCGTTTATTTGCAGCGCGGGAACTTACGGCCGGTGTCAGCCGGACGTGGACGAGCGTTGGGGTGGGGCGTGGGTCACGGGAGTCTCCCAACCGTCATTGATGTCATGACGGAACGGACGGGTAGCGAGCGAGACGAGCGAATCGCGATTCATCGACGGCAGGGGTGCCAGCTAAGGAAACGGGTGAGGAAGCTCAGAAAGTCCACGAATGGTATGAGCCGCCCCAATAACTTTCCAATCCCTTTTTAGGCTATCCCGATATCAAATTCGATATGGCATGATGGAGCCTTGACGACGGCAAACCGTCCGACAGACGGCTTCAAGCCGCTTAGGGAGACTGGCCATGACGCGTAGCTACTCGAACTGGTTCGTGCGAGCGCGGCTCAAGACGCGACAGTTGCAACTGCTCGCGGCGATGGAAGAGGAGGGTAATGTCCGGCGTGCCGCCGACGTGCTCGGCATGACCCAGCCCGCCGCATCACGGCTCCTGAAAGAGCTGGAGGACATGCTGGAAGTGAGTCTGTTCGACCGCACGCCGCACGGCATGCACGCCACGCTGTATGGCGAAGTGATGATCCGTCACGCGCGGATGGTGCTCTCGAATCTCAGCCACGCGCACGAGGAAATCTCGGCACTGCGCGCCGGTCTGGCCGGCCAGGTGCGCATCGGCGTAATCGCCGCGGCCGCCGCGACGATGGTGCCGCGCGCCATCGCCAGCGTGAAAGAACGTTATCCGCAGTTGCAGATCTGGGCGGAGGTGGAAACATCAGACGTTATGCTGCCGAGGCTCGCCGAAGGCGAACTGGATATCATGATCGGCCGGGTACTGGAGCGGCAAAACCAGTTCAAGGCCGAGGTCCACTACGAACCGCTCGCCGACGAGCCGCTGTGCGTGGTGGCGCGCCCCGGCCATCCTCTCGAAAATGAAACAGGTTTGACACTGCGCGGAATCGTCAACGCGAGCTGGGTTTTGCACCCGCCGGGCAGCGTGTTGCGCCATCGCTTTGATCTGATGTTTTCGCAGATTGGACTGAATCCACCCCAAAACGTGGTGAATACGAACAATTTCCTGGCGATTTCGAGCTTATTGCTTCAAAGCGACATGTTGGCGGTTTTACCTGATGAAGTGGCGCGTCAGTACCAACAGTACGGTGTTCTCAAGCAGGTACCGATCGATTTACCGTGCAGAATGGATACATTCGGTATCATCACGCGCCAGTCGCATCTGCTTTCGCCGGCGGCCTCCATCGTGCTCAAAGCCTTGCGGGAAGCCGCTGCCGAGGTCTATGGCACCGCTTTCGAGCCGACAGTGGCGCGATAAATGCTTCTCCCAATGCGATAGTCGCATTTGCAGCCGGTCTCCGGCTCGGGAGGGACACGCGATGTACAACACACCCCGAAAACGGCAACGTGCCGTCGACGATTCTTTTTCTGCTCGCTCCGGTGGAGCGAGCGCCTGGTTTAGTAACGGCATGGCTCTCAAATCGACGATTTACAAGGCAGAACTCCAGATCGCCAACATGGACCGGCACTACTACGCCGACCATTCGCTGACGATCGCCCGCCATCCCTCGGAAACCGACGAGCGGATGATGGTCCGCGTCGCCGCGTTCGCGCTGTTCGCGCAGGAACGCCTTGAATTCTGCAAAGGTTTGTCGGACGTCGACGAACCGGACCTCTGGCAGAAGGACCTCACCGGCGCGATTGAAACCTGGATCGAAGTCGGCCAGCCGGACGAACGGCGCATTGCCAAGGCGAGCGGCCGCTCGAACGAGGTGATCGTGATCGCCTATGGCGGCCGTACGTCGGACATCTGGTGGCAAGGCGTGCGCAGCAAGGTCGAACGCATGCGCAATGTGACGGTATGGTCGCTGGGTGAAGACGTCGCCGCCGCGCTCAGCAAACTCGCCGAACGGACCATGCGTCTGCAATGCACCGTGCAGGACGGCGAAGCATGGCTCGGCAGCGCCGAGGCCGACGCGGTGAAAATCGAGTGGACGGTATTGAAGGCGCCCGCCAACGCGTGATGCGCCTGAAAGTGCCGATAGCTGCTGCTGCTGGAGTTCGTCTACGCCTGTGGGTGCATGTCTGACTTGACGTCTGCGGGTTGCACAGGCTGGGAAGCAGCGGCCACGCCTATTACAGCGACGTCACACGCGACGCTTCGGGCGGCCCTTTGAGCTCGACCATATTGCCTTCCGGGTCGAATAGATAGATCGACTGCCCAAATCCGTCCGCGCCATAGCGCAAAGCCGCCTCGCCAGGCCTTGCGCCATGTTCGGCCAGATGCGCCGTGAGCGCCTCGGCGTCGAACGGGTCAACGCGCAAACACACGTGATCCATATTCCGCCCCGCGCCCGGCACACCATTCTCGGGGTGATCGAGCGTCCCGCCGACCTTTAACAAGTCGATCAGCGAGCGCCCCGCCCGCAATTGCGTCAGGCCCAGATCGGCCTGCTCCTTCTCGACGCTGCAACCGAGCACCTCGCAATAAAAGCGCGTCATCTCCGAAACGTTCGACGCCCGAATAACGATGTGATCAATCTCGCGAATGTGGATTCTCATGTCGAACGCCCCTTGGCTGGTTCGCAGAAAGGATGAACAGCCATCAGTGTAGGAGAAAGAAGGGGGCAGCGAGAGCGGGTGATGAACCCGCCGCGAGGGACAGATCAAAAATGATCAGACGAAAAAAAGCCCGCTCTATGTGGAGCGGGCTGAATCCATATCAGGAGGAGACATGGAGGAGACAGGTACTAATATACACATGGGGTTGGTGCGACGCAATAACTTTTTAAGGGAAAACCCGATATCGTGCCAAATTGTCGCAGTTTGAGGCGAAACGAGCGCCTGGCGGGGCCTCAGGTCTACGAGGAAGCGCAATGACAGAGCAAGAACCGGGGCGTAGTGTGTGGGCATGCGGCCTACATTGATGAGCATCGACACCGCCTTTCCGGGACCATCATGAACCGCACCGACCGTACCGATACCGGCAGCGAAACCGCCGTCGGCACCCCCCACTGGACCACCGACGCCGAGCGTTGGGAAGCCGTCACCCGCCGCGAGCCGCAGGCCGACGGCGCGTTCTTCTACGCCGTCAAAACGACGGGGGTGTTCTGCCGCCCGTCGTGCGCGTCGCGCCAGCCGCGCCGCGAAAATGTCGCTTTCTTTACCGACGCAAACGCCGCGCGCGCCGCGGGCTATCGCGACTGCAAGCGTTGCCAGCCCGGCGGCCTGCCGCGCGAGCTGGAGATCGTCAATCGCGCTTGCGCCGCGCTGGATGCCGATCCGCAGCAACGCCTCACGCTCGCGCAATTGAGCGACGCGGTGCACGTCAGCCCGTTCCACCTGCAGCGTCTGTTCAAGCGCGTGGTGGGTGTGTCGCCGCGTCAGTATCAGGCTGCGCAGCGCGGCGCCGCGTTGCGCGATGCACTGCAGAGCGGGTCGGACGTGACGCGCGCAACGCTCGACGCCGGCTTTGGCTCGCCGTCGCGGATGTACGACAGCGCCTCGGCGGAATTGGGCATGGCGCCGTCCGCGTTTCGCCGCAAAGGCGCGGGGCTCACCGTGCGCTACGCCAGCGCGCCGACCTCCCTCGGCTTCGTGCTGGTAGCCGCAACCGACAAAGGCATCTGCAAAATCGGTTTCGGCGACGATGCCGCGATACTCGCCGACGATCTGCGCGGCGAGTTCGCCAACGCCGAACTGGTCGAAGACCCAACGCGGCTTGCACCGTTTATCGCCCAGATCGACGCGTATTTGCGCGGTACCCGCCAGGACTTCGATCTGCCTCTGGATATCGCCGCCACCGCGTTCCGGCAACGTGTATGGGACGCACTGCGGCGCATTCCCTACGGTGAGACGCGCAGTTATTCCCAGATCGCGGAAGCGGTCGGCTCCCCCCGCGCCGTGCGCGCGGTGGCGAGCGCGTGCGCGACGAATCCGGTTGCGTTGGCGATTCCCTGTCATCGGGTCGTGCAAAAGGGCGGGGCGCTGGCGGGGTATCGCTGGGGCCTGCCGCGCAAGGCCGCGCTGCTCGACAACGAAGCCCAGCACGCAGGCGGCGTTTCGCTCGATGAACCCAATCGCCGCGAGCATGCGGCCATTGCTGCCACCACCACCAACCTGGACCACGCCGCGTGAGTACGCTTGACGACGTCGCAACACTCGAACTGCCTTTCAAACCACCCTTCGACTGGCCGCGCCTGCTGCGCTTTTTCGGTGGACGCGCGACGCCGGGCGTCGAAGCGGTCGAAGACGGCGCCTATCGCCGCGCGATCGATTGGGCCGGCGACAGCGGCACGCTGACCGTGCGCCTGCATCCGCGCAAGCGCTGCATCGTCGCGAACATCGAAGGTCCTGCGAGCCGCCATGCCGACGCGCTCGCCGCGCCGATCGCGAGGATGTTCGACCTGCACGCCGATCCGAAGAAGATCGGCCGCGAACTGGCCGCCGACCCATGGCTCGCACCATTGATCGAAGCAGTGCCGGGCTTGCGCGTGCCGGGCGCGTGGTCCGGCTTCGAACTGGTGGTACGCGCCATCGTCGGCCAGCAGGTCAGCGTGAAGGCGGCGACCACCATCATCGGACGGCTGGTGCAGCGTGCCGGCGAGCGCATCGAAGGGCATCCACATGAGCACACCGCGTGGCGCTTTCCGACGCCCGCTGCGCTCGCGACTGTGGATCTGGAAAAGATCGGCATGCCGGGTAAACGCGTAGCAGCATTGCAAGGCTTCGCGCAGGCGGTCGCCTCAGGCGACGTACCGCTCGACAGCGGTGTCGCCGATGCCGACAGCCTGCGCGCGGCGTTGCTCGCCCTGCCTGGCATTGGTCCATGGACAGTCGAGTACGTGGCGATGCGCGCATGGCGTGACGCCGACGCGTGGCCCGCATGGGACCTCGTGCTGATGCAGTCGATCTGCGCACGCGACCCGTCTCTCGTGCGGCCCACGCAGCAACGCACGCGCACCGACGCGTGGCGGCCGTGGCGCGCGTATGCGGCCATGCATCTGTGGAACGAGGTGGCGGATCGGGCAGGAGGCGCGCGCGGCGGCTGAGGTCGTGTGTAACGCGGCGGAGGGCAGACCGTTTCGTCCTGAAATTAGGCTGGGTTGTCTCGTCCGAGGGCCGGCTGAAGCGGGCTCAAGCAGCCGTTCTGGCGAGATGTTAAAGTGCCCGCTACCCGAAAATTCCGCCGAACGTTGTCAACCGCGCAGTGCTGCCTGTATGGAGTGAAGCGGCACATGGCGGCCGACAACGCCCGACTCGCATCAATGCCAAACACGACACCTTCCCGCACGAACGACGCGTTATCGCACCGCCTGTCCGTGCTGACCTCAGGCCCGCAGCGCGACGCGCTGATACGTGGCCTGCGCGGCATCGAAAAGGAAAGCCTGCGCGTGACGCACGAGGGCAAGCTTGCCATGACGCCGCATTCGCGCGCGCTCGGTTCGGCGCTCACGCATCCGTCGCTCACCACCGACTATTCCGAAGCGCTGATCGAACTGATCACGCCGGCTGAGCACGACGTCACGGTCACGCTCGAGAAGCTCGACACGCTGCATCGTTTCGTCTACGCCGAACTCGGCGACGAGATCTTGTGGAACAACTCGATGCCGGGCCTGCTGCCTGAAACGGACGACGGCATTCCGATCGCGCACTACGGCACATCGAACATCGGCAAATTGAAGTACGTGTACCGCATTGGCCTGGCGCTCCGTTACGGCCGCACGATGCAGTGCATTGCGGGCATCCACTACAACTATTCGCTGAACGAAGAAGTATGGCGGGTGTTGCATGCCGACCAGCAATCCACGGCGAATGCCGTCGATTTCCAGTCCGACCGTTACCTCGCGCTGATCCGCAATTTCCGCCGCACCAACTGGCTGCTGATGTACCTGTTTGGCGCATCGCCGGCACTGGATCGCCGCTTCCTCCGCGACCGCCAACACACGCTCGAAACCTTCGACGCCGACACGCTGTATCGCCCGTACGCGACGAGCTTGCGCATGAGCGACCTCGGCTACTCGAACACTACCGCGCAAGCCGCGCTGCAGGCAGACTACAACACCTTGCCGGGCTACCTCGACGCGCTCGCGAAGGCCGTGAGCCAGCCGTATCCCCCGTACGAGGCAATTGGCACGCAGCGCGACGGCGAGTGGGTGCAGATCAACACGAACGTGCTGCAAATCGAAAACGAATTCTATTCGACGATCCGTCCGAAGCGCGTTACGTATCCTGGCGAGCGTCCGCTGCATGCGTTGGCCGCGCGTGGCGTGCAGTATGTCGAAGTACGCTGCATGGACATCGATCCGTTCGAGCCGACCGGCATTTCACTGGAGACGTCGCGTTTTCTCGACGCTTACCTGCTGGTCTGCGCGCTCGACGACAGCGCGCTGCTGCCGCCGGACGCCTATGCGGAGGCGAATCAGAACTTTGGCCGCGTCACGATGGAAGGTCGCAAGCCGGGCCTCGAACTGACGCGCGACGGCAGCCCAATTGCGATGACGGACTGGGCAAACGAACTACTCGTCAAGATCGACGCAGCCGCGGCAACGCTCGACGCCTTGCACGGCGGCGACGAACACGCGCGCGCCGTGGCGGTTCAGCGCGCGAAGTTGGCGGACGCATCGCTGACGCCGTCTGCGCGCGTATTGCAGACGATGCGTGACAAGCAGCAGAGCTTCCTCGCGTTCGGCCTTGAGCAAAGCGAGGTGCACGCCGCCTATTTCCGCTCGCGTCCGCTGGACGCTGCGCAGACCAAGGAATTCACCGACCTTGCCGCGCAATCGCTTGCAGAGCAGGCCAAATTGGAGCGGGAAGAGGTGGGTTCATTCGACGCATTCGTCGCGGCATACCGGGCGTACACGTTGAACCGGTTTAGCGTCTAAACGACGAACGTCGTTGCGCCGGAAAAAGCGGCCCTGAGGAAAAATGCCGTTCAGCTAACACTGAACGGCATTTTCATTTGTGAAACGGGAAGAGCCCTTGGAGGGCTGCTTTTTTATTGTGCACAGGTAACGTCTGCGCAAAGCGATGCTGGCCGCCCAACTGTATCGGCAAAATCTCCACTCGTTTTGGCGATTCGCAAATGGGTATGAAACACCTGGCCGGGGCTGCGGTCCAACTTAGACGACACGCTCCAGAGAGGGAGGCTTCAACGCGATGAAAAAGGGTCTGTTGGCAGTACTGTGTCTGGCGGCGGCGGGATGCTCGACGCAAGGGCAGGTCAATCCGGACGTCATGCAGATCGCGACTACGCCGTTGACGTGTTCGAGCAAGGCCGAGTGTGATGTTTGGTGGCAGCGCGCGCAGACGTGGGTAGCCGGTCATTCGACATACAAGATCGAATCTGCGACTGACACGTTGATCCAGACGGCGGGCCCGGACGGTGGCAAGCGAGCGCTGGCGTATCAGATTACGCGCACCGCGAACCCGGACGGCACTGCGACGATTGGATTCGCGGCGCATTGTGACGGCTCGATGGGATGCAAACCTAACCCATGGGAGGCGGGCGCCGACTTCAAGGAATACGTACGAGGCACAACCGCGGGCGCGCCGCAGGGCGGTGCAAAACCATCGCAACCTGGAGGACCGACGGCGATGCACCCGGACGCCATGCAGGGCCAGTCGATCCCGGGAACGAGTGGGGAGGCGGTCACGCAGTGAGGGCGGGGGAAACGGTAATGCAGTCTGCGAGGAGAAGGTCAAGCCCGAGGCCGCGAAGCGGTGCGCCGGAGGTGCAGGCTTGAGGTTCGCCTCGCCCCCGGAAAACCGTTTGCATGGTCGCGAGTGGACGATATCTCCTCTGACATTATCTGGCCGGCCGAGTCCCAGCTAACCCACATGAACCGCGAGTGTGACACTGAGTAACCCACCGCGCAAAAACACGGCAAGTGTTGTTAGAAGTGCGCTTCGGCGCGCGCAGCGCCGCCGGAAGTATGACTGCCTTGTCACTTGCGCTGAATGTGCGGGAACACAGATTCCAGATGCACCACTACCGTGGCTGTGCGGGGGACCCGCTTAGCAGGGGGTTCGAGCCGCTTTCTCTTGCTTACTTCTCTTTGCGGCGGCAAAGAGAAGTAAGTGCCGCCCCGCACAGCAATGCTCTCAACTTAAGCCCCATTTCATCAAGCAAGCTTGTACGCGAGATGGTGATGGGGCTTGGCTTTTCTGGGCGGTCGTGGGTAAGAGCGCGAGGGCTGGATACGACATCGGGCCTGGTGGATGGCCGGCATGACTTTGGGCAGCAGGTTCAGGCAGTGTTCAATCCGTAGCAGGCACGCGCCGAGGATCGGCTTGAGGGCACCCAGCGCATAAACACGGTCAGGACGGCTGGCAGGTGCGTCATCGTGAGACGCATCGTCGAGATCGCTGAGCAGTGTGCACAGGTTGTCGGCGACGGTTTTTGCGCCGAAGTCCTGCTGCAGCGCCAGGTAGTCCAGCCCCGTGACGGCCTCCAGCCGCAGCCGGTGCTTGAGCCGTTTGAACGCTTCCTCGATGCGCCAGCGCTGATGGTAGAGCGCCCCGAAGGTGGCAGCCGGATAGCGCTGGCGATCGAGCAGCGAGGTCATCAGCACGCGAACACGTCCGCCAGGAGTGACATCGCGGATCAGGCGCACCGTGGTGGGCGTGCGCACCAGTTCATAGTCAAGGGCGTCCTGTTCATCGGGCGCGGCCAGTGTCACGAAGCGCTCAGCCTCGCCACTGCGCGCAAAGGCGGTGACGCACGTCCAGGCGCGTGCATCCACGCGTAGACAGAACGGGATCTCGCGCTGTGCCAGGGCGGCTACCATCATGTTGCCGAGATAGCCGCGATCGAGCAGCAGCAGATCGGTGTGCGGTTGCAGTACGTCCAGCGCTTCGAACAGCATCTGCCGCTCGGAGCCGTCGGCCGGATGAAGCGCGGCGTGCAGGGTCAGTTCGGGCCCCGGCAGGAACAGCGCAAATGCGTAGTGGTCGGCGCGCAGATCATGGCCTTCGCGCGTGCCTACCCGCAGACGGCTACCGTCGGCTGCGACCAGCCTCAGGCCATTCCAGCGCATCGAATCAATGTAGGGTTGGGCCAGCTCGATCAGGCGCGCGCGGGCCAGTTCGAACAGCTCGGCCGACAGGCCGCGGCGCGCCTTGCTGAAGGCCTGTGCACTTACCGCCCGGGTGCGCACCGTTTGCCCGTGCAACGCGCCAAACAGCCCATCGAGCTCGGCCTGCACGCTCGAGCGCATGCCCGACATCATCAACGCTGCCATGCGTGGCAGCGTCAGGATGCGATTGCGGGTAAAGGCAGTGGGAGAACGGCGAACACGCTCAGCGAGCGCCGGATCGAACAGGAAATCGGAGAACTCAGCCAGGAGTTGGGAAGACGCTGGTATTTGAGTTCATATCGTTTATTTATCAATCAGTTATGCGATGAAGTTTACAGGGCAAACGCCCCGTATACAAGCCCTTTCGGGCTTAAGTTGAGAGCATTGCCCCGCACAGGGGCAACGCTAATAGACCGATAAGAAAACAAGGAAAGGCCAACGCCGCAGGCACCCAGCCAACCAAGCGCCGCGCAGGCAAAAACCCCATCAATGCCCCATAGAAGGCCCCACCCCTTTCCTGGGCTTAGTCACCCAAACCAGCACAGCCAACACAAGAAACGCCGCACAGGAAATCCGAAAAAAATCATTAGTGGCCATCATATAAGCCTGCGCCGTAACAACCTGATTCAACTGAGCAGTAAGGCTATCCCCCGAAAGCCCAAGCCCCGCCAACCCATTGGTATAAGCATTGGTATTAGCCGAATAGACATTGACAGAATCAGTCAACATCGCATGATGATAAATCGTATCGTTTTCCCAGTAAGTCGTACTAACAGCCGTCCCAATCGCCCCGGACAACGTCCGAAAAAAGTTCGACAACCC
Source organism: Burkholderia sp. GAS332 (assembly GCA_900142905.1). NCBI lineage: Bacteria > Pseudomonadati > Pseudomonadota > Betaproteobacteria > Burkholderiales > Burkholderiaceae > Burkholderia > Burkholderia sp. GAS332. Next base: position 78,007 of record FSRV01000001.1, read on the forward strand.
AGAAGCACTAGCAAGCCGCTCATCCGACACGCTGGACAGCGTAATAGTCGTCATTGGCACAAAGAAACAAGCCACCCCAATCCCTTGCACCAACCGCGGCCAGATCACATGATTGAACGGCACATCGAGGGTAAAAGTCGAGTTCCAGAACGACACGAACGCGAACACGATGAATGCAAAACTCGCCACCACGCGCAGGTTCAACCGATGCATGTTCTTGCCGATCATCGGCGACAAAAACAGCGCAAGAATCCCGACCGGCGCGGTTGCCAAACCAGCAAGCCCCGCGGTGTACCCCATCACCGTCTGCAACCAGAGCGGGAAAATCACCACAGACCCAAAGAACGCCATAAATCCGAACGAAATAATCACCACACCAAGCGCGAAATTACGATCCTTGAATAGCGAAAGATCGACAACGGGCTCCTTATCCGTCATCTCCCACACCAGCAGGAACGCAATCGACACCACCGCAATAATCGCCAGCGTGATGATAAACGTCGAGTTGAACCAGTCGCGATCCTTGCCGAGGTCAAGCACCATCTGCAAACACGACACGCCAATCACAAGCAACGCGAGGCCAATCGCATCGATACGCTGCTTGGTGACCTTGGTCTCGCGGCCACGCAACAGCAGGAACGCGCACACCGCCGAGAACAACCCAATCGGCACATTGATATAAAAGATCCACGGCCACGTGTAGTTATCGGTGATATACCCGCCCATCACGGGCCCAAAAATCGGCGCGCAAATCACGGTCATCGCCCAAAGACCAAGCGCGAGCCCGCGCTTTTCCGTTGGGTACGAGCGCATCAGAATCGTCTGCGAAAGCGGGACCATCGGCCCGGAAACTAGCCCCTGCAGAAGCCGGAACGCAATCAGCGACTCGAAATTGTGCGCGAAGCCGCACAGCGCCGAGGCGATCGTGAAAAGCAGCACCGACAGCGTGAACAACCGCACCTCGCCGACGCGCCGCGCGAGCCAGCCAGTCAACGGCACCGCGATCGCCGAGGCCACGGAATACGACGAGATGACCCAGGTGCCCTGACTGGTCGCTACGCCGAGGCTGCCGGAAATGGTCGGCACAGCGACGTTCGCGATCGACGTGTCGAGCACTTCCATGAACGTACCGAGCGCGAGACCGACGGTGAGCAACGCCAACATCCCGCCCTTGAGCGGGGCAAGTTCAGCGGCGGGTAGGGCTTCGGCGGTAGCCGTGGCAGCCATGTATGTTTCTCCTCAGCTGGGAAAGCTTGTCGCGGCAGCCTTATCGCACCCACCGAATGGCGTGCTTACATGCCGGATCACCCTCTGCCCAGACAGACATTTTTAAACAATGGCGCTTTCATAAACGCCTCTTGGTTACTGCCCGCCGTGATCTGGCAGCGGCTCTTCGGGTGAATCTTCCAGCGATTCCTGCGGCGATCCGAGGCTGCAACACGCGCTTGCTCCCTCGCCGATGCCGTTCGCAATGAAGCGGCCGAGCAGATCGAGCAAGGCCGCGTGGTCCGCGGCGGAAAATCCGCGCAACTGCTCGTTCAGCACGGCTGCGCCCAGACTCGGCAATTGCCGCGCGGCTTCATGGCCCTGCGGCGTCAGCTCCAGCTTGACCATCCGACGGTCCGCGTCGCTGCGCGTACGCACGATAAAGCCTTTCTTTTCAAGGCGATCGAGCAGGCGCGTCATCGATCCGCTGTCGTATGACATGACCCGCGACAACTCGAACGGCGTGCTCGCGCGTTGTGCCGACAACACCAGAATCACGCCGATCTGCTGGGCGGTCAGTCCTAACGGTTTGACCGCACGGTCCATCCGCTCGACAAGCACGTTTCGCGCTTTCGTCAGGTAATAGCCAAGACTCGATTCGAGGTGAATCTCGTCCGCGTTGTAGGGGCCGTCAGTCATCGTGTATCCGGGAACATCGTCGAGCAGAACGAATTCTAGCTGCCTAAGCAGACAAGTCAAACTCCGTTCGCGTAGCGCGAACAGCGCAAAAAACAACACCGCTGCGGCGCGCGGAGCAAAGTATCTTGAAATTTAATTGCATAGTCAATATTATTATAGGCAACGAGTTACGCGCGATCCGCGCCACCCGAGACCATGTTCTGACCGATTGTCTGCACGCCGCAATGGCGCCGTGCGAAAAGGATTTCCCCGATGCTGTACCTCAAAAACACCCTTGGCGGCTTGAGCCGCTCCCTGACCGATTCCGCGCTGAGCAGCTTTCAAGGGCCGCATCGCTGGTGGAAACTGGCGTTGTTCGCTGTGCTGTTCGTGCTGCCGGGTGGATCGGTGGGGGTTGCGGTGTTGGCGTGGGCGGAGCATCGGCGATGGCAGAAGGGGGCTAAGGCGGCCTCAGCGAAATTGGCGGGGTCCGCCATAGCAGCGAGCAGTGTCGCTACCGCCGCTGACGCAAGCCCGGCGAGCGCGTGTCAGGCACGCTCAGGTGCGCCGTGCCGGGCTGCGGCTGGCAAGCTGGCCCGGCAGACTACGTCCGCGGATTCGCGGGTTTAATTCTCTTCTTGCAGAGCCGGCGTTCGTTGCCTGCGCGGCGTTTTTCCGCCGCCCAAGGCAACGAAGCCGGTGTCGGTAATAGCACGTAACCATCCCGCCCCCTTCAGTAACACACCTCCGCCTCCCCCCGCATTACCCTTTCAGTTTCCCGCGTCCAAGCGGTCCCATACGCTAACATTCCGGCAGAGCCATGATCTCGCCCGGCCAGCAGTGCCGCCATTGGCCGCATTGCGGCGTCCTGAAGGAATCCATTGCATGCAGTTTGAACGAATCTCGCGCGCGCGGACGCTTGCGCCCCGCGCCCTGACTATCGCAGTCGCTGCGGCCCTCGCCACCCTGCTGGCCGGTTGCGTCGTCGGTCCCGATTACAAACGGCCCGCGGCCGAGATCCCCGCGTCCTATAAGGAAGCCGCCCCCGGCTGGAAAGTCGCTCAGCCGGCCGATCAGCAAGACCGCGGCGACTGGTGGACCATCTACGAAGACCCGCAACTCAACGCGCTCGAAGACAAGCTGAACGCGTCGAACCAGACGATCGCCCAATTCGCCGCCGCTTACCGCCAAGCACGGGCGCTGGTTGGCGAGGCCCGTGCGGCGTATTTCCCGACCATCGGTGCATCGGCAGGCGGCACGCGTTCCGGCTATGGTTCGTCGTCCGGCAACAACACGACGACCACCTCGAGCCGCTCCGGCATCAGCAACAGCTACAACGTGCAACTCGACGCAAGCTGGGAGCCGGACCTGTGGGGGTCGGTCACCCGCTCGGTGAATTCGCAGAAAGCCGGTGCGCAGGGCGCCGCCGCCGATCTGGCGAATGCGCGGCTGTCCGCCCAGGGCACGCTCGCGCAAACCTATTTCTCGCTGCGCGCGCTCGACTCCACCCAGAAGCTGCTCGACGACACCGTCGTGGCCTATCAGAAATCGCTGCAACTCACGCAGAATCAGTACGCGGCGGGCGTCGCCGCGCGGTCGGACGTGATTCAGGCGCAAACGCAGTTGCAAACGGCGCAAGCGGCCGCCATCGACAACGGTGTGCAGCGCGCGCAGGACGAGCACGCGATCGCTGTGCTCGTCGGCGAGCCGGCCTCGACCTTCTCGATTCCGCCGATGCCGCTGACCGCCACGCCGCCTGCCGTGCCCGCGCAGATGCCGTCGGCGCTCCTCGAGCGGCGTCCGGATATCGCATCGGCCGAGCGCAAGGCGGCGGCGGCGAACGAACAGATCGGCGTCGCGATCGCGGCGTTCTTCCCGTCGCTCACCCTGTCGGCCACCGGCGGCTTCCAAAGTTCGGTGTTTTCGCAACTGCTGACCTTACCGTCGCGCTTCTGGACACTCGGCCCGCAACTCGCCGGCACGATCTTCGACGCCGGCTTGCGCGAGGCCAAGACCGAAGCGGCGCGCGCGGCGTACGATCAGGATGTCGCCACCTACCGTCAAACGATTCTGGCCGCGTTCCAGGACGTCGAGGACAACCTTGCCTCGCAGCGCATCCTCGGACAGGAAATCGTCGTGCAGCGGCAAGCGGTGGATTCAGCGCGTCAGGCGCTCACCATCGTCACGAACGAGTACAAGGCCGGCACGGTCGGCTACGTCAACGTGCTGACCGCACAGACCACGGCCTTCCTGGCTGAGCAAAAGCTGGAGAGCCTCGCGGGGCAGCGGATGGTGTCGTCGGTGGGTCTGGTGAAGGCGCTCGGCGGCGGCTGGGATGTGTCGCAAATGAACCGCGAAACGGGCGATGTGGCGGCGCCCGCGCCGCTGCCGGCAGCGTCGGCGACGCCTGTGGCGCAAAGCGGAGCCACGCCGCAACCAGCGCAGAGCAACTAGGCGCACGATTCGCCAAAGCACAGCAAAAGAGGCATGGCCGCGCAATGCGGCCATGCCTCTTTTTTTATCACCCGCGCCTCAATGCACGAACCTTAGTGTACGAACGTCAGCGCGACCGTATCCGGTCCGCTTGGCCGGCCCAACAGATTCAGGAGTCCCGCGAGGTTGTCGCGCGCTTCTGGGGCGGCGCTTGCCGACCCATGAAACGATGTCGAGGCTGACGACACGCTGCCGTTACCGGTCAGCATCAATGGCCCCTTGAGGGTCGTCAGATCCAGCGTGGACGACGCGCCCTGCGCCTGGAACTGCAGCCGGTAAGAACCCAGCGGCTTGACCAGCGAGACACGCGAACTGACATCGTTCAGGGTCACCGTCAGCTGACCGAACGCTTCCTGATTAAAGCTGCGCCAATCGGACCATGAGAGGCGCACGTCGCCTTGCAGATCGAGCGTATTGAACGGCGCGCCGAGGCCGCTCAGCAACGAAGCCGGCACCGCCATCGCGCCCGGCGTAACGGTGGCGCTGCGCAGCGTCGCATCGACGGTGATCGGGTCGGGCATCGCTTCGCTGTGCCGCATGATCATCCGCACGCGGCCGGTGAAAAGCGGCCAGAACGCGGTGCGCCATTCGATCCGTCCCGGCAGCAGGGTCGCCGCGCTCATATCGGAACCGGCGGCGAGCATCAGCGTGGCCGAGCCGTGCCACAGCGAGCCCGCCGGATCGACGAGATTGACGTGGCCACGGGTCTGTTTGGCGAACTGCGGAGTAATCCAGGCGGCCGGCAACAAGGTGAGCATCACGGCCGCGCTCGCCAGCACCGCGACCACTAGCCAGGGTAGCGCGACGCGCAGGCGCCGCATCCAGTAAGTCATGCGAAATCCTGTAACGGCGCGGTCATTTCGCGGTAGACGGCTGCAACGACGCCATCAGATCCACCTGGCCGTCTTCCTTGAGCGCGGTCACGTGCGCCTCGGCGACCTGCACCTTGAACTGCTTGCGCGCGTCGTCAACCCAGCTCGTCCACGCCGGGAACGACGCGTTTTTCATCTGGATCTGCACGGCGTTGCCGATCACCTGCACCTGGGTCGCGGCAAGACCGTGATCGCTGAGCGAGGCGGTGAGCGCGTCCTTGAGCGCAGCGCCGGTCGGTGCGACACCTTGAGCCGCCGCGGAGAGCTGGCGCGCTTCATTCGACTGCGCGGTCATCTGCGCCAACTGACGCTGCAAGGTGGGCAGCGATTCACGCAGATGCGCGCGCCCATCCTGCGCCGGCGCCCACAGCACCGACCACGCGATCACCACGGCCAGCACCCCGCTGCCCCACGCCAGCAGGGTCTTTTCGCGCTCGGTGCGCTGGTCCCAGAATCCAGCCCAGCTTTGGGCGAGTTCAGCTTTCATTGTCCGTTCCTGATGGTCCACTTACCGGTATTGCTGTCGATCGCGCCGGTCAGGCCGTTGCGCGCAAGGCGCTTGGCGAAATCAGCATCGAGTTTTACTTCAGGCTTGAAGGTCACATCGAGCCGCCGGTCGTGATAGTCGAGCGCGGCGATACCGTTGACCGGCACCGGCGCCAACGAGCGTGCCAAGCCATCGGCGAGCGACAGAAAATCGTCCGGCGACAGCTCACCCGCCGCCACCCGCAGCTGCTGCAACTGGCGCGACATCTGGTCGGGCGCGTCGAGCACGACCGTCGTCTTGGGGAAGGTGTTGAGGAGCAGCTCGGTCATCTGCGTGTTGATCGCGTCGCGCTGACGCGAGAGCATCAGCCACTGCACGTTCGCGCCGACAATCGCGATCACCAGCGCGCCGACCGCCAGCATGACCGGCAGGCGCAGACGCCGCAGCGTCGCGCGGTCGAGCCGCCACGGCTGCGAGGCGAACTCGAACTGACACAGGTCGAAGCGGCACGTCAGCGCGCGGCGCGCGAGTTGCTCGAACGGCAACGGGCTGGCCCCGTGCACATAGGCGGCGAGCTTCGCCGGGCTGGTTGCCGCCAGACTCGGCTCATTGCCGGGCACCTCAGTCAGCATGTACAGCGACACCGGCGCGGCGCCGGCGAGCGCGCTGAGCGTCGCGTTCACGGCGCTAGCCGGCACCGCCAGCCCCTCGCCTTGTACGCCGCGTGCGATCGCCAGTTCGACGCGTGGCGCCACGTTCACCGCCACGCTTTCGACCGCACCTTCAAGCAGGAACGCGGGTGCGGTCTGGACGACAGCGCCGAGCACGGCCGCCACCATCGGGACGGCGGACGCGACGCCCGGCGCGATGACCGGCAGCGACGTCGCCACGCTAGCCGAGCCCGCTCCGACTGGCTCGCCCGCGTTGACCATTTCCGCGACTTCGGCGGGCGTATCGAGCGTGGCGGCTTGCGGCAGGCAGCGCGTGACGGGCACGGCGCGCACGCTGCGGTGGCCGGCGGCGGCAAAGCCTTCGCAGATGAAGCGGAACCAGCCGCGGTCGATGATCGCGAGCAACTGACGGCCGCCCGCGACCGGTTGCGGGTCGACGGCAATGTGACAGGTTTGCGGGTCCTGGATCAGTTGATCCTCGACGATATTCGGCAAGGCCTGGCGCAGCCGCGGGCCACGCAATGGCGGCAGCTTGGCGGGCATCATCAGCAGGTCGCGGGCGGCGACCATCAGCACCGTCGACGAGGCGCGCGGCAGCAGCGCGAGCGCCGAGCGGCCCGCGCGTTGGGTGCGGCCCGACTTGTCGAGCAGCACGAACGGCAACTCCGGCAGTTGCCATTCCTGCGATGGCACCGCCGGATCACGCGGCGGCAATAGGACGATCAGCGTGCTCAAAGGCCACTCTCTCTGGGAAAGGCGTTATTCATAGTTGGTCTTGTATCCGCACGATACGCGTAGTGTGAGTCAATGCGTCACGATAGACGAGGGTCGTGCGGTCCACTACCGCGCGTTCGTGCTGCACGCGGCCGCGGATGAAAAAGTAGCTCGTGTTGACGTCCATTTCATTCGGATCGATCTGGGCGGACTGTACGCCGGCGCCGCTCAAGGCGAGTTGCACATCGCTGACGTTATGGAAAAACACGGTCTGCCGGCGCGCGACGAAGGCTTGCGCGGCGGACAGACTCATTCCTGGCACGATTGCCGCGATGACTTCGGCGGGGGCTGTATTCATGTTGACCGCCGATACCGTGGGCAGCACGGTGACGAACGGGCGCAAGCGCGCGACCATTTCCGGCGTATAGCCGGGGATATCGAGCAGCGAATCGACGCTGGTCATTTGCAGCGGCGCGACGGCAGCGTTGTCGTCGCCGTCTTCGATGCCGGGTTTGTCGGTGAAGCTACCGCCGGTGGCGCCGCCGCCTGGGGCGATCGGGGTTGCCGTTGTCCCGGCGGCGGAAGTGACCGTCTGAAAACGCGTTGCCGATTGAGCGAGGCTCGAGCGGACCTGCACGGCGGTGGTTTTTGCCAGTTGGCTGTTCACGCCGAGGGAGACCAGCAGGCGCTGGTAGGCATCGACCTGCTCCGCGTTGAGTTGCATGACGCCGGGGGCGGGGCTCGAGACCAGATTGCGGAGGTTGAATTTGGCTTGGGCGTCTTCGATTGAGCCGGAGAGATAGGTCTCTTGGCCTTGTTCGGCTCTGACTTCACCGATTTGGCCTAGGAAGTCCGACAGACGTGTTTTTGCAATGGGGACGCCCCATACCCCGCCTAAGTAGGTGATGCCTGCTGAGGTGTCGCCCTCTGAGCGGAGGATCAGGCGCGTCCAGTCCAGCGCGCCTCGGGCGACCCATTGCGCTTGAGAGAGGAGACGTTGGTTTTCTATCCTTCGGATTTGGACTTGCTGGCGCCAGAGGAGGCCCGATACCAGGATCGCTGATAGCGCGACTACTAGTAGAGCGCTGATGATGGCTACGCCTTGTTGTTTTGCCTGCGGCAGCTCTCCTGCCTGTGTGCCTGCGGCGTTGGCCTTTCCTTGTTTTCTTATTGGTTTATTAGCGTTCCCCCTGTGCGGGGGGGCACCTACTTTTCTTTGCCGGCCGCAAAGAAAAGTAGGCAAAAGAAAGCGGCTCCAACCGCTAATTCTTAAGTGGGTCCCCTGGCTTGGAGGGGGTAGTGGTGCATCTGGAATCTGTGCCCCCACATCCCCAACCCGGAGTGACAAAGCAGTCATACTTCCCGCCTCGCGCTGCGCGCTCGCCGGAAGGGTCGGCTTTGAACACCATTGGATTCGTTTGAGGTGGAGGGGAGCCGTCGGCTTCGCCTCGGCGATGCGCCCAACCAATTTTTCTGCTGTTGCCTGTGCGTGAGGACTAGTGCGTACGGCCGAAAGGCGCGTCGCGTCGGAAGAGCCGAATGATGAGAGCGGCGGCGCCGATGAAAGCAGCTGCGCGTCTGCGCGTGCAAAGGTAGCGCCCGCCGGAACGCAGAGGCCAGAAGCACCAAAAGCGGCGCTCACCGGAGCACAGGCATGAGATGCACCAAAGGCGGCGCCCGCCAAGGCGTAGGGGCCAAGAGCTCCGGCCAGTGCGCAGCCGTCAGAACCATCAAGCGGTTTTTGTGATGTACCGCTCGGCGCGCGCAGCGCCGCCGGAACCGATGACTGCTTTGTCACTGACGCGGAATGTGCGAAGGCACGGATTCCAGATGCACCACTGCCCCCTCCGAGCCAGGGGACCCACTTAGCAGGGGGTTCGAGCCGCTTTCTTTTGCCTACTTTTCTTTGCGGCGGCAAAGAAAAGTAGGTGCCGCCCCGCACAGGGGCAACGCTAATAGACCGATAAGAAATCAAGGAAAGGCCAACGCCATAGGCAAACGGACAAAACCGCCGAGCAGGCAAAGAACCAAAGAAAAAGCACGCCCACCCACGCCCAACCACAGAGCGTCGCGAAGACAACAACAACACCAAAGACCCAGAGCGTCGCGGAGACAAAAGAAAATACTTCATTTCATTCTCCGACGAGAAAAACCCGCGTAACAGGCTGCGCCAACGACTTAGCCCCAACACTCACTTCCAGCCCAGTCACCGACCGCGGCAGCGGCGCATTCCCCAACTGGGGCACCTTCAAATTATTGTCGTTCTCCGTAATAGCACTCTGCACATCCTTCATCTGCGTAGTCCAGCCCACCTTCGGCACATAAAGACGAGCAGAAATTGCCCCAACGCCCCCCATCAAAGGTACCGCCGTCCACCCATCACCCTCACCACCGCGCAACGCGCGCCGCAGATCCCCCACATTCCCCAACGGCGGCGACGCATACCGAATCACACGCCCCTCGGACACGCGGTACCTCACCACCTGCAAACGCGGCGCCTCCCCCGGTAACACCATCTCCCGCACGATCTGCAACACACTGCCTGAAACCGATATCGCCGCCTGCCCGGACTCATCATCCGACGCGGCCTGCCGCGCATCAATCCGCATCTGATCGAACAACTGCGCAAAAACGCGCTCGTCTTCCATCGCGTTCGTGATCGTCTCCCGGCCACGAATGATCTGGTCCAACCCACGCCACGACAACACGGCAATCACCGCCATGATCGCAATCGCGACCAGCAACTCGATCAGCGTGAAACCACGCGCGCGCATTCGGCCGCGGCGCTTAGAGCGAACGGTTGTTTTCATTCGCGACCACCGTCACCATCTGCGCAAGATTGCCGGAACGCCCAGGCATCGTCACCATCACTTCGACACGGCGAAACACCGGATTCGGCGTCGCCGTCACTTGCTCGGTACAGATCAACTGCAAATTGCCCTGCGAGCAGTCAAAACTCGTCGAGCCGACGTTCGGCCAACCATGCGTCAAATGCAATTGCGCCAGCGTATTGTCCGCACTCCATCCCGCCAGCAGACGACGGTGCAAATCCGCTTCGCCGCTCGCCAGACTCCCCACCGCGCGCATCGATGCCGCCAACGCAATCGCGATAATCGCCAGCGCCACCAGCACTTCAATCATCGTAAAACCACGCTGCGAATCACTCTGCGATACGCGCGCGCCTGTGCCCCTGCAACGACGCATCTCAGTGCACCTCATAGCGGCCATTGCCGGTGCCGACGATCGTCGCGCTCCCCGCAGCCGAAAACAGTGTGATCTGCACCGGCACGTCGATCGCTTCAGTGCCGAACACAACACGGCTCGGGTGCGAATCCGATCCCGGGTAATTGATCGTGACGCCGGTCACACCACCTTCCCAGTTGCGCGGCCCGAGCAGGTCGTCACGCAGCGGACGCCAGCCGTCTTCGGTTCGCAGATCGAAGCGAAAGCCACCATCGAGCGGCTGCCACGCGATCGGCCGTGCACGCACCTGAGCTTCGTCACCGGCCGATTCGAACAGCAGCGCGAGACGCTGCGCTTCTTCGTTCAAGTCGGTGCGCGGGTTGCGCGTCATCGTCAGCGCGGTCAGCGATACCAGAATGCCCGCGATCACCAGCACCACCATCATTTCCAGCAGCGTGAAACCCGCTGCACGCTTCGGGCCGCCTGCACTGAAACTACGTGCGCCGCGCTGGCCGCGCACGCGCGCGCCAGCGCACTCCGTGCCCGGCAGGAGTGCCGTACACGGAGTGTCCACAGAGGACTTGCAAGCGGACAGTCGCATAGTGCCGGCCACGAACGATCAACTAAAGATCAGAAAAACAATGAGTCGATAAGACGCGCGGTGGATCGCAAAAGAGCAGGGCGATCCGGCGCGCCTGACAATCAACGGCGCTTAATGAACTACTGAACGACCGGCCTACTGCCACGAACCTATGTCGGCATCATTGCCTTCGCCGCCCGGTTTACCATCGGCGCCATAGCTGAACACGTCGATCTCACCATGCACGCCCGGGTTCAGATACTGGTAGGTATTGCCCCACGGATCGTTCGGCAGGCGTTCGAGATAGCCGCCGTCCTTCCAATTGTTCGGCACCGGGTCGGTGGTCGGCTTTTCGATCAGCGCGCGCAGGCCCTGCTCCTGAGTCGGATAACGGCCGTTGTCGAGACGGTAGAGTTTCAGCGCCTGCATCACGGTGCCGATGTCCTGCTTGGCGGCCACGCGCCGCGCTTCGTCCGGACGGCTCATGATTTTCGGCACGATCAACGCGGCCAGAATGCCCAGAATTGCGATCACGACCATGATTTCAATCAGCGTGAAACCGCGTTGACGACGGCTGCGCGGACCCGCGATTTCGGTACGGCGAGTGGTCGACAGTTGCATAGGTTGCTACCTCTTTTCAGGTGAAATTTTCGATCGGGCGGGATTCGCGCGTCAGGCAATCGGGCTGCCATTGAACACGCCCAGCCGGTCATTTTAATGTCATGGTGTTGAAGGGTTGCGAGAAACCGCCGGGACGCCCCAAGTTTCCGCTCCGCAGGAAGTCCCCTTGGGGGATCGCTCCCCTCGGAGCCCGGCGCGAAACGCCAGGTTAGGGGCACTTTCCACCAACGCAATTTTCACAATAGTCCGTACAATATGCGTATGAACGCCATCCAAATCCGCCTTCTGTCGCTCGCGCTGTTCGCCGTGTTCTGCGCGACGCTGACCTACTGGGTCATCACGATCTCCACGACGTCAGGCGCGCCGTTGCCCGCTGCCGCCGCGCATGCGCCGGTCTCAACCGAACAGGCCGCTACGCTGTTCGGCGGCCAGCTCACCCGCAGCGTCAACCAGGACGTGCATCTGTTCGGCATCCTCGCTTTGCAGCAAGGTGCCGCGGCCATCGTCAGCGTCGGCGGCGAACCGCCGCATGCGGTGTCGCTCGGCAGCGCGCTCATGCAAGGCGCCAAACTTTCCGAAGTCCGCCCCCGTTCAATCATCATCGACCGCAATGGCGCGCATTCCGAAGTATTCCTGCCGGCCAATCCGGCAGGTCCTACCATCTACATGCGCTGACCCAGGCTTTTCGCCTGGCTTCAGCTGATTGCGCAGCGGCGGCCGCGTTACATGCGCAAGCCACCGCGGTCATCTGCCGTGGCCCCACATTAACCGCTGCAGCCACGCAATCGAATCACTTCTCCGCTTTACTGCACCAGGTTGTTCAACTCGATGATCGGCAGCATCACCGCCAGCACGATCACCAGCACCACACCCCCCATCGCCAGAATCAGCAACGGTTCGAGCAGGCTCGTCAGGAACATCGTGCGACGCTCGAGTTCCGATGATTCGCCTGCCGCCGCGCGGTCGAGCATGGTCGTCACGTCGCCGGTCGCTTCACCCGAGCGGATCAGGTGAACCAGCACCGGCGGAAACGTCTTCGTATTGCCGAGCGCGCGCGACAAGGATGTGCCTTCGCGCACGCGCACGATCGCATCGTCGATGTTCTCGCGCATCGCGTTGTTGCTGAGCGTTTCGGCGGCGGCTTGCAGCGCGCGCAGAATCGGCACGCCCGCTGCCGTCAGAATGCCTAGCGTGCTGGCAAAGCGCACCGTGTTGTAGCCACGCACGAGTTTGCCGAGCAGCGGGGCGGTCAACAGCCACCGGTCGAAGGCAAGCCGCGGGCCGGGCTGCTTCAGGATCGAGCGCACCAGATACACCAGCACGACCACGCCGATCAGCATCGCCCACCACCAGTGCCGCACGAAACCGGACAGCGCCATCATCATGATGGTGAGAATCGGCAGTTGCTGTTTGGTGCTGGCGAACACGTTCACCACTTGCGGCACCACGTAGCTCAACAGAAACGTGACGATGCCGAAGGCAATGAGCGTCACGATCGCCGGGTACGTGAACGCGAGCACGATCTTCTGCTTGAGCGCGTTGCGTTGCTCGATGTAGTCGGCCAGACGCGAGAGCACGAGACCGAGCTTGCCGGTATGTTCGCCGGCGGCCACAAGCGCGCGATAGATCTCGGGGAAGTCTTTAGGATGCTGCGTCAGCGCATTCGCGAGCGAATGGCCGCCGAGCACTTCGGCGCGAATCGACGCCATCAGCTCGCGGATGTAGTCGCGCTCCGATTGCTCGGTCAGCACCGCGAGCGCTTCGTCGAGCGGCAAGCCGGCGATCAGCAGGCTGGCCAGTTGCCGCGTGAGAATCGCCTGCTCGCGCTGCGACAAACGCCGTCCCATCGACAAGCGCTGATTGCGCTCGCCACGTGTGCGCGTCGCGGCCGGTTCGACGACGAGTGGCGTCAGTCCTTGCGAACGCAGATTGGTCCGCGCACCGCGCGCGCTGTCCGCGTCGAGCACGCCTTTTTGCGCCTTGCCCGCTGCGTCGATCGCTTCGAAACGAAATGCCGGCATGACCTTATGCTCCGCCCGTCACGCGGATCACTTCTTCGAGCGACGTCAGCCCGGATGCGAGCCAGCGGTCCGAATCTTCGCGCAGCGTACGCATGCCTTGCGCGCGGCCCGAAGCAAGAATTTCCGCATCGGATGCATTGCGGTGAACCAGCGTGCGAATTTCGTCGTCGATCAGCAGCAGTTCGTATACGCCGCGTCGGCCTGCGTAGCCGGACTGACCGCACTTGTCGCAGCCGACCGGATGCCAGCGCACGCTGCCATCCTCTTCAACGCGCTCTTCACGGCACACCGGGCACAAACGCCGCACCAGCCGCTGCGCCAGCACGCCGAGCAGCGACGACGCCAGCAGATACGGCTCGACGCCCATGTCGGTCAAACGTGTGACGGCGGATGCCGCATCGTTCGTGTGCAATGTCGCTAAAACCAGGTGACCTGTCAGCGATGCCTGCACCGCGATCTGCGCGGTCTCCAGGTCGCGGATTTCACCGATCATGATGATGTCCGGGTCCTGCCGCAGAATCGAGCGCAGCGCCCGCGCGAAGGTCATGCCGATCCGCTCGTTGACCTGCGTCTGGCCGATGCCGGACAGGTCGTATTCGATCGGATCTTCGACCGTCATGATGTTGGTCGTCGCGGTTTCGAGCCGCGACATCGACGCATACAGCGTGGTCGTCTTACCCGAACCGGTCGGGCCGGTCACCAGCACGATGCCGTGCGGTTTGCCGATCAGCTTGTCGAACTTGACGAGCGTGTCGGGCGCCATGCCGAGCGCTTCGAGATTCAGGCGCGATGCGTCCTTTTCCAGCAGACGCAGCACGGCGCGTTCACCGTGACCGGTGGGCAGCGTCGAGACCCGCACGTCGACCGGACGTCCGCCGACGCGCAACGTGATACGGCCATCTTGCGGCAGACGCTTCTCGGCAATGTCGAGTTGCGCCATGATCTTGATCCGCGAGATCAGCGCACCGTGCAGCGCTTTCTTCGGCCGCACGACATCGCGCAATGTGCCGTCGACGCGGAAGCGCACGACAGAAGAAGTCTCGAACGGCTCGATGTGAATATCCGAGGCCTGTTCGCGCGCCGCTTGCGTAAGCAGCGCGTTGATCATGCGGATGATCGGCGCGTCGTCTTCCGACTCGAGCAGATCCTCGACCTCGGGAATGTCTTGCATCAAACGCGACAGATCGACTTCGCCTTCCACTTCGCCGACCACTTGCGCCGCGCTGCCGTCCTGGCGCGCGTACGCCTGATTGATCGCCTGGGCCAGTTCGTCAGCCGGCACGCGCACAACGGACAACGCGCCGAAATTGCGCGCAACCTCGGCAAGCGCCGCATCGCTGGTGCGTTCGCTGATCCAGACTTCCAGGCTATCGGCGTGCTGATGCGCGACCAGAATCTGGCCGCTGCGGGCGAAGCCATAGGGCACGAGCCGCGCGGCAACCGCCGACGGCGCACTACGTTCGGCATGTTCCGTCACGACTGCGGGCGGAATCGCCGAGGCTTGCGTCGACGCACCGGCTCGCGCCGCTGCCAACGACGCGGAAGCTGACGGCGGCGTGGACGGCGTGCTCACGGCCGCGCTCCAGGCGACGCGGAGGACGGTACCGGGTTCGTCTGCACAGCGCCGCCATTCGTGACAGGGTTCGTCTGCACAGCGGCGCCGTTCGTGACAGGGTTCGTCTGCACAGTGCCGCCGTTCGTGATGACAGGGTTCGTCTGCACAGCACCGCCGTTCGTGACCGGTTCCGGAGCAGAAACTGGTGGCGGCATCATCTGCTGACGACGCATATTGTTCAGATCGAACAGGTTCAGCGCGGGCGAGCCGCCCTGGCTCGGGCCGATTGGCATCGGCGGCACCACCGGATCGTCCTTATCCTTGATCAGGTTGTTGTCCGACTTGTACGCGCCCTGCACGCCCTGGATATAGTCGTAACGGTTCGACGTTACGGCCTGCGCGGTATCGCGATCGTTGATGATCACAGGGCGCAGGAACACCATCAGGTTGGTCTTGTTGCGGGTCTTCTGTTCCGAGCGAAACAACTGGCCGAGCCACGGAATATCGCCCAGCAGCGGTACCTTGCTGTTGCTGACCTGGTAGTTGTCCTGCATCAGGCCACCCAGCACGATGATCTCGCCGTTATCGGCGAGCACGGTCGACTGGATCGAACGCTTGGTGAACTCCGGGCCGGCCGGGTTGGTCGTCGCGTTGGTCGTGCCGTTCACGATCGCCGAGTCTTCCGTGTAGAGCTGCAGCTTGAGAATCCCACCGTCGGTGATCTGCGGTTTGATGTGCAGCGTCAGGCCGACATCGACACGGTCGTAGGTATTGAACGCCGAGGTCGCGGTGGAGCTCGTGAGGTTCGAATACGAACCCGTCTGGATCGGCACGTTCGTACCGACGACGATCTTGGCTTCCTCGTTGTCGAGCGTGATGAGGTTAGGCGTTGACAGCACGTTCGCGTCGGCGCTCTGCGACAGCGCCTGCAGCAGCGCGCCAAGTCCCTGCACGCCGAAAATGTTGTGCACCCATCCGACATTGAGGCCCTGCTGCAGACCCGTGAGCGCTCCCGCCAGACCCGCAGGGTTCGTCGCCGTCACCGCCGCCGCCGCGGTCAGATTGATAATGCTGTTGCTGTTGCCGGTCGTCAGATTAGTGCCGGCAAAGGTCGAACCATTCGCGATCTGCCACTGAATGCCGAGATTGGCATTCGTGGTCGAATTCAACTCGACGATCAGCGCCTCGATATAGACCTGCGCGCGCCGTGCGTCGAGCTGGTCGATCACCGCCCGCAGGTTGCGGTACACCGGGTCGGACGCGGTGATGATCAGCGAGTTGGTTGCGGCGTCCGCCTGGATCATGCCGCCTGGCTGGTTGTCGTCGCTCTTGCTCTTGTCGCTGCCGATCAGGTCGCCGGAACCGCTGTTCGAGCCGCCCCCGCTGCCGCCCATCGGCGACGCCGACGAGCTGCTTCCGAGTCCGCCCGACGGCAGCGGGGGCGTACCCGAGGTGCCCGTCGAATTGCTGCCCAGCCCGCCCCCACTACTGCCGTTCTGGTTGAACGAATTCGCGTCGTTCGAGCCACCCGACGAGCCCGTGTCGCCGCCTTTGCCGAGCATCCCGCGCAAGGTCTTCGCGAGCCTCGTCGCGTCCGCGTTGCGCAGCGCCACGACGTGGATGTTGCCGGGCATGGCGGTCGGCGCGTCGAGTTCCTTTGCCAACTGCTTCGCCGCCGCAAGCCGCCCGGCGTTCGACGCACGAATCAGCAGCGAGTTGGTGCGCGGGTCCGCGGTAATCGACACCTTCAGGGTCGCGTCGGTACTGCCGATTGCGCCCGGGTCGAGCATCTTGGTCAGTTGCGTGGCGATATCGATCGCGTTCGCGTTCTTCAACGGCACCACCGACACCGACTGGCCCGCGGCCGTATCGATCCCCGCGATGATCTGCGCGATACGCCGCACGTTGTCGGCGTAATCGGTCACGACAATGGTGTTGTTGGCCGGGTAGGCCGCCACGGTATTGTTCGGCGAGATCAGCGGACGCAAGACCGGCAGCAGGTTATTGGCCGATTCGTTCTTCAGCACGAATACCTGCGTGACCACCTGATCGCCACGCGCAACGGGCGTATTGCCGACGTAGGTCGGCACGCCTTGCAGCTTGGCATCAGCCTCGGGCACGACCTTCAGCACGCCGTGGTCCTGCACCAGCGCGAAACCCTGCATCCGCAAAGCGGACTGCAAGGTCTTGAGCGCCTGATCTTCAGGCACTGCATTTTCCGACACGAGGTTCAGTTGACCCTTCACGCGCGGATCGACGATGATCGTTTTGCCGGTTGCCGCGCCGATCGCCTTGGCCACCTGGTCGATGTCGGCGTTCACGAAGTTGAGTGTCACCTGTGCCTGTGCTGTCTGCGCGGTGATCAATCCAGCCACCAGCAGCGCCGTTGCGACGCGACGCAATGCCATACGATTTCTTCTCATGGAATAAGGTATCGATGCCGACGGCCTCAGCCGTCGACGGTCATGCAGTGCGAACATTTGAGCAAACCGCCGCCCTGTCGGCCTGCCAGCCGGCCTCACAGGCGGTCAGCGCCCCGGATGCCGGACATCCAATGTCCGAAAAAAATGAACAGTACCAGCTTTTCATGTCGGATTTGTCACAAAACAAACAGCCCGGTGCGATTACTCTAAAGACCGCCGCAAACTGTCAAGTAATTGAAAGCAAATGAGCTTCTGTGCGGCGGGCCGCAGAAGCGCTTCGTTTTACGCTGGATTATGTCGGTTAGCCAACTTGACGGGTAGAAGTCTGCCGGTATGATACGAGCCGTTCGGGGTGCAGGTTGCGACTTGCCGACGCGGGTTTTCCCCGATGCCCGACAAAGGCCCAGCCCGCGAGCTTTACCGGCTTCCAGCGGCTGAAGTATGGCCGATGCATTGCCTTACCAACCCTTACTCTTGCCATTTGTTTAGTCGTCTTGACCGATGAAACGCACCTTCGTCACCGTCGCCGCAGGACTTGCCGTGCTGATTGCAGCAGGGTCCGCGCGCGCCGATTGCTTTGACGCGGCTGCGAGCTATCAAAAGGTCAACCCCCTGATTCTGCGCGCAATTGCATGGCAAGAGTCACATAATCGACCGGACGCGTTGCATAAGAACGCCAACGGCTCGACCGACTACGGCGTCATGCAGATCAACTCGGTTCATCTGCCGATACTCGCCCAGTACGGCATCTCGCAAGGCACGCTGATGGAGCCTTGCAAGAACGTCTACATAGCGGCATGGCATCTGCGCCGCCAGATGAACAAGTACGGCAATACCTGGCAGGCGGTCGGCGCGTATCACTCCGAGACGCCGGCACTGCGCGACAAATACGCTCAGCAGATCGCCGCGATCCTGCGCCAGTGGCACCTGATGCCGGCGGCTGCCCGCTAAGCGGATCCTGCCCGCCACGCGGCCGTTCCCCGTTTGATGCACAATGCGGCTTCGTGCTGCCGCCGGTGTTCGGCCATCTTCAGGCCCCGGAGTCATACGACCCCAAGCCCGGCACGCCTTCCAATCCTCTTGTCTTTCCGTACTGCGATGAACCAGCCGCTATTGCCCGTCACCGTGCTCTCCGGTTTTCTGGGCGCTGGCAAGACCACGCTCCTGAACCACATCCTCGCGAATCGCGCCGGTCTGCGCGTCGCCGTGATCGTCAACGATCTGGCCGCCGTCAATATTGATGCGACCCTCGTGCGCGATGCCGCCGCGCTCTCGCATGTCGAAGAGCAACTCGTCGAACTGTCGAATGGCTGCATCTGCTGCACGTTGCGCGACGACTTGCTGGTCGAGATCAAGCGGCTTGCGGGGGAAAAGCGCTTCGATGCGATCCTGATCGAGTCGACCGGGGTGGCCGAGCCGATGCCGATTGCCGAAACCTTCACCTTCGTCGACGACGACGGCGTGTCGCTGTCCGACGTCGCCCAGCTCGATACGATGGTGACAGTGGTCGATGCGTTCAACTTCCTGCGCGACTACGGTTCAGCCGACGCGCTTTCCGAGCGCGGTATCGCCGCGACCGAAGAGGATGATCGAACGCTGGTCGAATTGCTGATCGAGCAGATTGAATTCTGCGACGTACTGGTGGTGAACAAGGCCGATCTGGTAAGCGCCGATGAACTCACGCGTTTGCAGCGCATCCTCGCCCGCATCAATCCGCGTGCGGTGCAGGTGGTGAGCCGTTTCGGCGAAGTGCCGCTTGCCGAGGTGTTGAATACCAGGCGTTTCGATTTCGACGAGGCATCGAGCGCACCGGGCTGGCTCGCATCGCTTAACCACGAAAATGAGCACGCCCATGGCCATGCCCATCACGGTGAAGCGGACGAATTCGGCATCGGCAATTTCATTTACCGCGCACGGCGGCCGTTTCACCCGGAGCGCCTGTGGGCGCTGCTGCATCAGGAGTGGAAGGGCGTCTTGCGCAGCAAAGGCTTCTTCTGGCTCGCCACGCGTAATGACATCGCCGGTTCGCTGTCACAGGCGGGTGGCGCTTGCCGGCATGGTCCGGCGGGGATGTGGTGGGCCGCTCAGGATCGCAGCGAATGGCCGGACGGCGATGATGAGTTGGCCGCCGAAATTGCCGCCGACTGGTACGGCGATCCGGATGATCTCAGCATCGGCGATCGTCGCCAGGAACTGGTGATGATCGGCGTCGGCATCGACCCGGCTGTCTGGCAAGCGAAGTTCGACGCGTGCCTCGTGACCGATGAAGAATACGCAGCGGGACCGCAAGCGTGGCAACAATTCGCCGATCCGTTCCCGGCATGGGACTTCGACGAAGACGACCATGACCATGACCACGATGGTCACGATCACGACGCCCACGGCCATGGCGAAATCGTGCATCGCCACGACTGAACTGCCTTTCCGCCTGATGCAGATGGTTTAGCCGCGACGCCCGTCGCGGCTAAACCAAAATCGCAGACGAAAAAAAACCCGCCGTTGGCGGGTGTCAACTGCCAGGCAGTAATCTGCTTAGCGCTTGTTGACGGCGTCCTTGAACGCCTTGCCAGCCGTGAACTTGACGGTCTTGGCTGCCGGGATCTTGATAGTTTCGCCGGTCTTGGGGTTACGACCCGTACGTGCTGCGCGCTTGCCCGAACCGAAGCTGCCGAAGCCGATCAATTGGACCGCGTCACCCTTCGACACAGACTTCTTGATCACTTCAAGCAACGTGTCCAGCGTCTCACCGGTTTGAGCCTTGCTGGCGCCCGTCTGTCCTGCGACGGCGTCGATCAGTTCCTGTTTGTTCATTAAGGTTCCTTTCTGAGTTTAGGTTGACACGAACAGCGCGAACGCGCCGATTATACGTGCGCGGGCCGCGCCGTCGAGCAGCTGCGGCGCCGGATCCCCTCCGGACATAGCGCCGGGCAGTTGACTGCCCGTCGGCCGTGCTGCCGCTCCCTTCGCGGCGCTTGCTATGATAGCGCAGCGCAAACCCAATCAGGACAAGGGTTTCGAAGAATTAAGCGGTTCCGGGGGCAGATATAGAGGGAAACCCTTCCTTTTCCTCTTCCCGGACCTCAATCGAAGGCTGAAACCCAGTATGGACGGGGCTTAGCGTTGGTTTTTGCCAACGTTGCAGCGCGTCTTTTTCGCCGCCCGGCGAGCTGCGCGCGCTGGCGGTAACGTCTGATCCGCTCTGTCGAGCGTCATTTTCCGCCCCGCATGACCGATCCGCTGACCCCCGCCGTCCTCGCGTTTCGCGACAACGGCACGCCTTTTTCGCCACGCTACGACGACATTTATCACAGTGCTGTCGGCGGTCTTGAACAGGCTGAATACGTCTTCCTTCGCGGTAATGCGCTGCCGCAGCGGTGGCAGGGTCGCCGCGTCTTCACCGTGCTCGAAACCGGCTTCGGCATGGGCATCAACTTCCTGACGACCTGGGCCGCCTGGCGCGCCGATCCGGCGCGCTGCGAGCGCTTGCACTTCGTCTCGACCGAGAAGCATCCGTTTACTCAAGCCGATCTGCGCAGCGTCTATGCGACGACGATTTCCGATCCGGAGATCGCCGCGCTGGCGGAAACGCTGGCCGCTGAATGGCCGATGCTCGTCCCCGGCACGCACCGGCTCGAATTCGAGGGCGGACGAATCACGTTGACACTCGTGTTCGCCGACGCCGCGGAAAGCTTGCCCGCATTGAGGCTGCGCGCCGATGCGTTCTATCTCGACGGCTTCGCACCGGCGAGGAACCCCGAAATGTGGACGCCCGCGATCTTCAAAGCGCTCGCTCGGATGGCCGGCGAGGGCGCCACGTTTGCGACCTATAGCAGCGCGGGCGACATCAAACGCGCGTTGACGCAAAACGGCTTTGTGTACCAAAAAGTTGACGGCTTCGGCTGGAAACGCGCGATGCTGGTTGGCCATTTCGCGCCACGCTGGCGTGTGCGCCGTTATGAGCCGCCCGCGCCGCTTGAAGTCGATGAACGGCATGCGATCGTGATCGGCACCGGGCTCGCCGGCTGCGCGGCGATCGAGCGGCTGGCCGCGCGCGGCTGGCGCATCACATCGCTGGAGCGGCACGCGTCGGTGGCTCAGGACGCCTCGGGCAACCCGGCCGGCGTGTTCCATCCCATGATCTCGCGCGACGACAGCGTCGCTTCGCGCGTCACGCGTGCGGGCTTTCTCTACACACTGGGACGCTGGGCAGCGCTCGAGCGGCTGGGTCACCATCCAGTGCGCGGCGCGCCAGGGTTGTTGCAGATCGCCGCGGACGACGAAGAGACCCGCTCGATGAGCGAGGCCATCGCGGCGTTCGGTTACCCCTCGGAATACGTCACGCCCGTATCGCTCAGCGAAGCACAACGGCTTGCCGGTATGCCGCTCGCGCGAAGCGGTTGGCTTTTTCCCCATGGCGGCTGGATTGACCCGGCGTCGCTTTGCACCGCGCAGTGCGCAGCGGCGGGCGGGCTGCTCGAGCGCCACTTCGGCGTGGACGTGGCGCGCCTCGAGCGCGCCGGTAATCAATGGACCGTCTTCAACGCAGCAGGGCAGGCCATCGCGTGCGCGCCGGTGGTCATCATCGCGAGCGCACACGAAGCCGCACGCATCGCGGGTTTGCAGTACACGCCGACCCGTAGCATCCGCGGTCAGTTGACTGTGCTGCCACCGGGCGCTGTCCCTCCGCTCGGGATGCCGGTGATCGGCGAAGGCTACGCCGTCCCACTCACCGACGGCGCCACGCTGACCGGCGCGACCTACGAACTCGACGACCCCGACACGTCGCTGCGGCCGGATGGCCATCTGGAGAACCTCGAACGTGTCGCGCAGATGCTGCCGGCCTTCGACGGCATCGTCGACCCGGCACAGGCGGTGGCTCTCGCCGGGCGCGTCGCGTTTCGCTGCGTCACGAGCGACCGGATGCCGATGATCGGCAACTTCGCCGACGAAGCCGTCTCAGCCCGCGACGCCCAGCGCCTGCGTGGCGCATGGCCGCTCGATCTGCCGCGCGTCGACGGCTTGTACGGCGCGTTCGCTTACGGGTCGCGTGGTCTGGTATGGGCGGCGTTGGGTGCCGAGTTGATCGCCTCGCAGATTGAAGGTGAGCCATGGCCGCTCGAACGGGAATTGGCCGAAGACATCGATCCTGCTCGCTTCCTCTTACGCGCGTTGCGCCAAGGAACGGTGCGTTAACCGCCCCCGCTGAACATCGATGACGAAAAAAGTTATCCACTGAAACATGTGGATAACCACGCGGTTTACCGGCGCAACGCATGTGGAACCGTTGTGGACGTAAACGGGGTAACTTTGCCGCCGCCGAAAATCCCGAAAAGTTACCCTTGTATACCCGCCGCTGCCGCACACGCTGTGCATCCTGTTATGCGAGCTGCAACCTCATGAATCGATTCGGTAAACAGAGGTTATCCACAGAAAACGAGGCACCTTGTTAACTGTTACTACGTATACATACAGTAAACCTGTAAACAGAAGAACCATCGCGAGATCAACCGCGATCGTCAGATCCCAAACGTCGAAAATCGGTGAAAAACGCCTCCGTTCGTGCCCTGAAAAACACATCTGCCACGTCGAATGTGTACCCTATGAGAGCCAGACCCGCTTTTAAAACGGTCGCTTTTTCCTCAACTCACGAAGATAACGTACGTTTTTACCGTTTTACCTGCATGTTCCTGTGCTTTCGATCAAGTTCGAAAAAGCTATGGCACAATCGCCGTTCTTTTCCGCGTCGTGCCTCGCCTCTGGCGGCACACGCTGCAACGGAACGGTGCCGCTCAATCAGAATCTGATTCAAAGTCGACGGCATTCTTTCACCGTGCGGGCCGGTTGCTACGGCCGCACCCCAGAATGCGCCGCGCTCCCAGCGGCTGCGGCGTATTCAGATCATCCGATCGTTGAAAACTCGCAACGCGGGTCACGCGAAGCGATCGCGACAGTGAGCGCCTCAGGCGCCCATCCGCTCGCCGGTGTTTGCGCCGGTTCGTGTTGTCCGCCGTTGCTGCAAAGGAGAACCCATCACGATGAAGTCGGCGTTTTCATTTTTCCCAGCTTGGCCACTCACCCCCGACGCCATTTTTTGGGCTGGTCTTGCCTTGCTTGCCGCTGGCCTGTGCGGCGAACTTTGCTATCGCGCGTGGCGTCTGCCGCGCATTTCCGGGTATGCGGTCATCGGTCTGGTCGCAGGCTCAGCCGGTTTCGGCGTGATTGACGCGGATTCAGCGAGCGCCGCGCGACCCTTGCTTGATGTGGCGCTCGGTTTGTTGTTATTCGAACTGGGCAGCCGGCTCGATCTGCGCTGGATTCGCCGCAATCCCTGGCTGATTCTGTCGAGCATCGCCGAAGCCACGCTGACATTTGCGCTGGTGTTGCCGGTTTTGTTGTTCCTGAAGGTGCCGCTGATCGTGGCAACGGTGCTTGCCGCGATTGCCATGGCGACTTCGCCGGCGATGGTGATCCAGCTCAAAACCGAGCTGCGTGCGGAAGGTCAGGTGACCCAACGGTTATTGACTCTTACCGCGCTGAACAGCATGTATGCGGTCGTGATCGAAAAGCTTGTCTCGAGCTGGTTGCATCAGGAGGTTTACGGCAACGTCTACGCCACGATTCTGCAGCCGCTGTATCTGCTGGTCGGCTCGCTCGTACTGGCCTATCTGCTGGCGCGCACCTGCACGTTTTTTTATCGCCGCCTGAACATGCAGGACGAGCATTCGTTCGTCGCGCTGTTCGGCCTCGTGCTGCTGGCCATCGCGGTAGCGCATGTGTTCAAGCTTTCCACCATTCTTGCCTTGCTGGCCGCAGGCATCATCGTGAAGAATCTTGAAGCCCGTCCGCAGTTGTGGCCGGAACATTTCGGCACGGCCGGCTGGCTGTTGACGGTGATTCTGTTCGTGTTGACGCTGACTTCGTTCGAATGGAAAGACATTGCGCTCGGCGGTGTCGCGGCGCTGGGTCTGATTGTTGCGCGTCTGGTGGCGAAACTGGTGGGCGTGATGGCCTTCGCCAAGCCGAGCGGCTTGAACTGGAAACAGGGGATGGCGCTCGGTTTGTCCTTATCGCCCATGTCGGCGCTCGCGTACCTGCTCGTCGACGATACGTACAACCTTTATCCGAATTTCGATCCGCAATTGCGGGCCATCGTGATGTGTTCGATTTTCGTACTGCAGATTCTCGGCCCGTGGCTCGTGTACCGCAGCCTGGCGCTGGTGTCCGAACGGCGCGAAGAGTAAGCACGCACCGCTGCTCGATTCCTCAGGCGCTTGATTTGCGCGCTTTATCCAGCTATTCGCTTAAAAAACGGCCGGTGTGTGACACACCCATGTGACACCCACCGGCCGACCTGACTCAGGGGACGCCATGTCACTCGAACCCTTCATCGATTCGAAACCGTTCACTTTCGGTGTCGAACTCGAAATGCAGATCGTGAATACCCACGACTATGATCTGACCAAAGCCGGCTCGGATCTGATGCGCCTCATCAAGGACGAAAAAATTCCGGGCAACATCACGCCGGAAATCACCGAAAGCATGATCGAGCTGTCGACCGGTATCTGCACGACGCATGAACAGGCCGTCACCGATTTGCGCAAGATCCGCGACACGCTGGTTTCCGCCGCCGATCACCTGAACGTCGGCTTGTGCGGCGGCGGCACGCACGCATTCCAGCAATGGAGCGAGCGGCAGATCGTCGATACGCCGCGCTTTCAGTATCTTTCGGAGTTGTACGGCTACCTGGCCAAGCAATTTACGGTGTTCGGCCAGCACGTGCACATCGGCTGTCCGAATCCGAACAGCGCGCTGTATCTGCTGCACTCCATGTCGCGCTTCATTCCGCATTTCATTGCGTTGTCCGCTTCGTCACCGTTCGTGCAAGGCGTCGACACCGGCTTTCATTCGGCACGCCTGAATTCCGTGTTCGCGTTTCCGCTGTCGGGCCGCGCGCCGTTCGTGTTGACGTGGGACAGCTTCGAAGAATATTTCTCGAAGATGGTTCACACCGGCGTGGTCAACAGCATGAAGGATTTTTACTGGGACATCCGGCCCAAGCCGGGTTTCGGGACGATCGAAGTGCGCGTGATGGATACGCCGTTTTCAGTCGATCGCGCTGCGGCGATTGCTTGCTACATCCAGACGCTGGCACGGCATCTGTTGCTCGACAAGCCGATTACGCCGAAGGAAGACGATTACCTCGTCTACACGTTCAACCGTTTTGAAGCCTGCCGCTTCGGTCTGGCCGGCAACTGCATCGATCCGCAAACGAGCGAGCGCAAGACGATTTCCGAAGACATCCTTGAGACGCTGGATCTGATTGCGCCGCACGCCGAAGCATTGGGTTCGGGCAAGGCGCTCGCCGAAATCGGTGCGATCGCGCGTGGTCAGGTCAATGACGCGACGTGGCTGCGCGGCGTTTTCGAGCAGGAAAAGTCCTTGCACGAGGCTGTCAGGCAGCAGTGTCTGCAGTGGCGAGCCTAAGCAGATACAGGATTGCTTACGTTAAACCGTAAGGAAGACCCGCTTCGTGCGGGTTTTTTTTCGTAAATAAATTTCCAGCTCGCGGGGCTTTAGGTTTTTCTAAAGTTTACGTATACAAACATAGTAGTAGTTAACAAGCATTGCATCTGCCTGTGGACAACTGAATAATTCCCTGAAAAGTCAAAGCGCTAGGTAAACCATAACTGGGCTGATCCGAGGCGTATCGGTGCCGGTAAACGAGGACAACTTCGGTAGGGGCAGAGGCGGCAAGGTGCTTATCAAGAATCGGCGCACATGCCATCCCCTGTGTTTTCCCGTGGTTATCCACAGGTTATGTTGGATAACTTAGCTGTACGATTGGCCGGTCTCGCATAGAATGTCGTTTTCGCCGCTCTTGGCTTGCAAGGCGGTAGATTTTTGAGATAGTAGAAACCGTCTCGTCTGCTGTTGGGCGAGGCTACCCCACACAGGCTACGGGCGTGTTCGGCGGCGGTTTGCCGGCATCGCACAAAGCTTTAAATAAACCAAACGAAGATTATGAGCGAAGGCGTATACGGAGAACAGGCAACCGGGCGAGTGACCCACAGCCTATTGCGATTGAGCACGGCCATGCGGAGCCAGGCTTGGGAATGGGCGGAAGGCGCAGGCCTGACGCCGACCCAGGGCGAAATCCTGGTCTTGCTCATGCAGCGCAAGGGCCCGATGCGTCTTGGCGAAATCGCCCGTGAAACGGCGCTAACCGCCGCGACCACCAGCGATGCCGTGAGCACGCTCGAGACCAAGGGTCTGGTCGAAAAGCGCCGTGCCCTCGACGACGGCCGCGCCCTCGCGGTTCGTCTGACGGCGCGTGGCCGCACCGCCGCCAAGCGCGCTGCGCAATGGCCGGACTTCCTGGCCAAAGCGGTCGGCACGCTGCGCGAGGAAGAGCAGACGCTGTTCTATCGCACGCTGCTGAAGACCATTCACCAGCTGGAAGCGCAGGGCACGATTCCGCCGCACCGCATGTGCCTGAGCTGCACGCACTTCGAGCCGAGCAAGAATCCGAAGAAGACGCCGCATCACTGCGCGCTGCTCGACATGAATATGTCGGACACGGATCTGCGTCTCGATTGCTCGGTGTACGAAGCGGCTGACGTTGCCACCCAGAAGAAGACCTGGAAGATCTTCGCCCAATAAGGCGACGTCTTCCGGGACAATCCGCTACACTGCCAAGCCGTGTTCCGGCGGGCGGCGCTTGCCGGCCGGTTCGCGCCGTGTAGCGGCAAGTCTTTAGTCAACCTGAAGGTGGGGCAGGCTGATGAATCGCGAAGTTCTGGCCATTCGCCATGTGCACTTCGAGGATCTGGGCAGTTTTGAGCTGGAGCTCGGCGAGCGTGGTCGGCCGGTGCGTTATCTCGATGTCGGCCTTGGCCGTATCGAAGCGCCGGATCCGGTTGCCGCATCGCTCATGGTGATCCTCGGCGGTCCGATCAGTGCAACCGACGACGCGCGTTACCCAACGCTCGTCCCATTGCTCTCCATGATCGAAAAGCGCATTGCCGCCGGTTTGCCGACGCTCGGCATCTGTCTCGGCGCACAATTGATCGCCCGTGCACTCGGTGCGCGGGTCTATCCCGCAGGCCATACCGAAATCGGCTGGACACCGCTGACGCTCACCGATGCGGGCCGTGCTTCGCCGGCGCGTCATCTGGACGGCGCGCACACGTCGATGCTGCATTGGCACGGCGACACCTTCGAGCTGCCCGACAACGCCACGCGGCTCGCCTCGACGCCCGCGTGCGAAAACCAGGCTTTCGCCTGGGGCGCTCACGTGCTGGGTCTGCAATGTCATCCGGAGATTCGCGCTGACCGGTTCGAACCCTGGCTAATCGGCAACGCCGGTGAGATCGCCGGCCACGGTATCGATGCGCGTCACTTGCGGGCTGAGACCGCGCAGTTCGGTCCGGTGCTGGAAGCCGCCGCGCGCCGGATGTTCGGCGAGTGGCTCGATCAGGTCGAGCCGAAACCCTGATCTGCGCGAGGCTGCAGACAATCATCCGCGGTGCTATGCTCGTTCGCTCTTGGGTTTTTTCTGGGCGTAATCCATGAGCGCGCTTTTTTCCCCGCTCACGCTGCGTAGCGTGACGCTTCCCAATCGTATCGTCGTCTCCCCGATGTGCCAGTATTCCGCCGAACGTGGCGAGGCGACGGCGTGGCACATGATCCATCTCGGCAGTCTGGCGTTATCGGGCGCCGGCTTGTTGTGCATCGAGGCGACGGCCGTCGAACCGGATGGCCGCATCACGCCGGGCGATCTCGGACTGTGGGACGACGCCACCGAAGCCGCACTGAAGCCGGTCCTGGCTGCGATCCGCAAGCATTCGCCGATTCGCGTTGCGATGCAGTTGTCGCATGCGGGGCGCAAGGCGTCGAGTCAGGCGCCTTGGGAAGGCGGCCAACTGATTCCGGTGTCGCAAGGCGGCTGGTTGCCACATGCGCCGTCGGCATTGCCGCACAAAGCGGGTGAAGAACCGCCGCTTGCCCTCGATACCCCCGCACTGAACCGGATTCGTGAAGCGTTCGCGGCTTCCGCGCGCCGCGCCGCGCGCCTCGGTGTCGATGCGCTGGAATTGCACGCGGCGCACGGCTATCTGCTGCATCAGTTCCTGTCGCCGATCGCCAATCAACGCAGCGACGACTACGGCGGTTCGCTCGAAAACCGTATGCGCTTTCCACTCGAAATTTTCGACATCGTGCGCGCGGCGTTTCCGGCCGACAAACCGGTTGGCGTGCGTGTCTCGGCAACCGACTGGGTCGAAGGCGGCTGGACGCTCGCGGACACGATCGCGTTCGCGCAGGAGTTGAAAAAGCGCGGCTGCGACTGGATCGATGTGTCGTCCGGCGGTGTCTCGCCATTGCAGAAGATTCCGCTTGAGCCAGGCTACCAGATCCCGTTCGCGAGCGCCGTCAAACATGCAACGGGCCTCACGACCATCGGCGTGGGCCTGATTACCGATCCGCTGCATGCCGAACAACTGATCGAGAACGGTGACGCTGATCTGATCGCGATGGCCCGCGCGTTGCTGTACAACCCGCGTTGGCCGTGGCACGCCGCGGCGCAGCTCGGTGCGACGGTCGTAGCGCCGCCGCAGTACTGGCGTTCGCAACCCCGCGAGCAAAAAGCACTGTTTGGCGACATTTCTTTCGGACAACGGTGAACCTGCTAATGCGCCTTGAGCGCGTACGTCTTATTGACGGTTGAACGAAGCCGTCTTGAACGTGTACGATGCCGGATGTGGCGCATGAGCGTCGCAGGTCGACGCGGCGCTCGCAAGGCGCCGCGTTTGCTATCCGCGTCAGAAAGAGCAGCGCTTTAGACGCGGGCAATTCTGACGGCTGCCGGATCTTCACCCCCAGTTCTTCACAAGGATTCATTCAATGAGTTCACGCAGGATCGCCGTGCGCCGTTCGGGTGTGCACGGCAAAGGCGTGTTTGCCATCGAGCCAATTGCGGCCGGCGAGCGGCTGATCGAATACAAGGGTGAGCGGATCTCCTGGAAGGAAGCGTTGCGCCGTCATCCGCATAATCCGGCCGAGCCGAATCACACGTTCTACTTCGCGCTCGATAGCGGCAAGGTGATCGACGGCAAAGTGGACGGCAACAGCGCGCGCTGGATCAACCACTCATGCGCGCCGAACTGCGAAGCCGAAGAGATCGACGGTCACGTGTACGTGACCGCGCTGCGCGATATCGCCGAGGGTGAGGAAGTCTTTTACGACTACGGCCTCGTCATCGACGCGCGTCAGACCAAGAAGCTCAAGAAGGAATACGAATGCCGTTGCGGCACGCGCAAGTGCCGCGGCACGATGCTGGCGCCGCCGGAGAAAGAGAAGGGCGCGTCCGGGTCCGACAAAACGGTGAAGAAGGCGAAGACGTCGGCGAAAAAAGCGAAGAAGAAATGAAACGCGGGCTGCCTGAGTTGAACGTCTGTTAACTCAATGCAGCCCGTTGATCCACTGCAGAGTCACATATCGATCGGCGCCGAGTGCGCCGATTTTTTTGCTGGGCGCCGTGTCTCGGGGTCGACGTCGTACTGAACGCTGGTCGGCATCAGCGGAATACGCACGATAAAGCGCGCCCCGCCTTCCGGTGCATCTTCGTAATGCACACTGCCGTGATGCAGCACCATGATGTCGTGGACAATCGCAAGACCGAGACCGGCACCGCTATCCACGCCGGCCTCACTCTGACCGTCGCCACGGAAGAACCGTTTGAACAGGTCGGCTTGCTGCGCGAGCGGCACGCCTGGCCCATTGTCTTCCACGATGATCTCGGCCATGCGCACCTCGTCGATCACGGTTTGCGACACGGTCACGGTAATGCGGCCGCCATCGAAGCGCGACGGCGGCACATACTTGAGCGCGTTATCCAGCAGATTGGCGATCACTTCGTGCAGCAGCACCGGATTGCCGCGCGCCATCAGGGGGTGATCGTTGGCCGGATCGTCGAGGCGCTGGAAGCCGAGGTCGACGTGGAAAGTCAACGCGCGCGGCACCCATTCCGCACCTGTATCGAAAGCGAGTGCGGCCATATCCACGTTGACGAAACGTGCCGCCTGTTCGCCCGGCTCCGCGCGCGCAAGCGAAAGCAACTGGTTCGACAGCCGCACGGCGCGATCGGCCGCAGCGCGCAATTCACGGACCGCGTTGAGCGTCTGCTGCGGGTCGCGTGCGGTTGCGGCTTGCTCTGCATGCAGCTTGACGGCGGTGAGCGGCGTGCGCAGTTGATGCGCCGCGTCGGCGATAAATTTGCGCTGGCCGTCGAGGGCGGTTTTCAGGCGGTCGAGCAGCGCGTTCAACGCGCCGGTGAGCGGCCGGATCTCAACCGGAACATAGGTTTCGTCGACAGGTTCAAGCGACGTATGCGTTTGCCTGTTCAATGAATCCGCGAGATCGGTCAGCGGATTGAGCTGTTGATTGACGACCCGCCACACGATCACCCAGCCCGCCAGCAGCAGCAACAGCAGCGGCATCATGATCGCGACCAGAAACTCGGCGGCGATCTGAAATCGGTGATGTACCGGTTGACCCACTTCGACGACGATTGGATTGCCGGTGGGCTGATCGACGCGTACTTGGGCCACGCGCACCGTCACACCCTCGTGCTGCGTTTCGAAAACGTACGCGTAATGCATACGCCGCACGCTGGTGCCCTGCAGCGGCAGATTGTGGTCGCCGGCGATTTCGGTGTCGCCGTTGCTGATCCGATAGACAAGTTGTTCGACCGGATCGGAGAACATGGCCTGCGCGAGCGGCGGCACCGTCACCTTGGCATCCGGGCCGGCTATCTGGATCTGTTTGGATATCGCGGTGGCGAGATCGGCGAGCGACCGGTCAACCACGTGCTGGGTGTACTGCCACGCCAGCCAGTAAGCGATCAGGCCGCTCATGAGCGCGAGCAGCGAAAGGGGAGCAGCGAGGCGCCGCAGCAGCGTGCGGCGCAGACTATTGGCGGCCGGCTGGGGCATGATCGAACGCGTGGGAAAGAGGCAACGGCGACACGCACCGTGGCGTCGTGAAAATTCGCCGGACGCCGGCGAGTTGCGCACCGAGTGCGCGGCGCCGGCCCGGCGCCGTCAGGCCGCAACACAGGGTGCGGCCCTTGTGACGATTATGCGGCCTGGCGGATTTCCTGCAACAGGTAACCGAAGCCGCGCACCGTGACGATTTCGACACGGCAGTTTTCCAGCTTTTTACGCACCCGGTGCACATAGACTTCGATCGCGGTATCGCCGAGATCGCCGCCGAAGTGCGTCAGATGGTCTTGCAGCTGAGCCTTGCTGACAACACGGCCGTGGCGCAGCAGCAGCATTTCGAGCACGGCGAATTCACGCGGCGACAGTTCGAGCGGTTTGTCGTCATTGAAAATGCGGCGATCGACGCCTGACAGACGCACACCGCCCAGCGACACTTCCGGACGCGGCATATCGCCGTGCGGACCGCTGCGGCGCATGACCGCACGGATGCGCGCTTCGAGTTCGGTCGGCTCGAACGGCTTCAGCATGTAGTCGTCCGCGCCGGAATTCAGGCCTTGCACGCGGTCGTTCAACTCGTCGCGCGCGGTGAGGATGATCACCGGCGTGTGACGATTGCTCTGACGGAAGCGCGCGAGCAGCGTCATACCGTCGATACCGGGCAGGCCCAGATCGAGGATCACCAGTTCGTGGCGGTTTTGGGTGAGGGCCTGTTCGGCGAAAATGCCGTCATGGACCATGTCGACGGTGAAGCCGGCTTGTTCGAGACTGCTTTGGATGCCGCGTGCGATGGGGCGGTCATCTTCGATCAGAAGGAGTCGCATGGATTTCGCTCAAGTACAATGGGTTTAGGCGTTTGGGCAAGCGGTTCGCCGGAGCGCCTGCTGCACAGGCAGCGTGCGGCATGGTCATGCCGAACTGGCACGAAGCGACCACGAAGCAGCTATCGAGCAGCGCTAATGCGGCCAACGAGCGATCACGAAGTCATGTCCGAGATAACGATTCACGAACTGGAAGCCGCGATCAACTTCTGGCGCGCCCGCTCACCTTCAAGCGGCGACGAACTCGTTCTGTGCAAGGAGGCAAGCGCGCTCTCCAAGCCGTATGCGCTGATGATTGTACAGCGTCAGCAGACGCTATCGCCGGAACGTTTAGACGGGATTGCCAAGCAAGCGTGGGATTCTTACGTGTGCCTTAATAATAACCTGTAGAACTGAAGGTTTGGGCCACAGATTGCCTGCAATGTCCTTTCATTTTCGCCAAATCGTTCGATACCGGGGTGCATTAGTGCACCTGAGCGCTTGTATTACGCGGTAATACTGTCGATAAATCGTGCCAATTTGATGTCCCGCTCGGTCAAACCATTGGCCTCATGCGTCGACAGCGTGATCTCCACCTTGTTGTACACGTTGAACCATTCCGGGTGGTGGTCCATCTCCTGTGCCTTGATCGCGACACGCGTCATGAAGCCGAACGCTTCGTTGAAGTCGGCGAATTTGAAGTGGCGCTGGATCGCGTCGCGGCCTGCCACGGCTTGCCAGCCGCGCAGTTCGGCGACCTGCGTGGCGCGTTCTTCGGAAGTCAGTTTGTTAATCATGGTGCACCCTCGTTGATCTGAACAGGCACGCCGACGGGCGTGCGTATCCGCTATTTTTTCACGGATGCCGACGGCCTGCTGTCGGCCGATTCAGCTTTGGTTGTCAGATATCGCCGTCGGTCTGCCAGCCTTCCTGCGAGCCGCGCGTGATGACGCGATCGTGTCTGAGCACGTCGCCGGCCGCGAACGCCGGTTCCGCGGCCAGTTTGGCCAGGAGCGGCGCGAAGTCGGTTTGCGCGACGCCGAACAATTGTGTGAAGTCGTCGATCACGAAGTAGGTTTTCTGGAACGTGTCGATGCGGTAACGCGTGCGCATCACGCGTTCGAGGTCGAAGCCGAGCCGGTTCGGCGCCGCGCTTTGCTGGCTGTAGAGCGTCTCGCCTTTGCTCGAGACGATGCCCGCGCCGTAGATCTTCACACCATTCGGACTCGCCGCGTCGCGGATCAGGCCGAATTCGACTGTGTACCAATAGAGCCGCGCGAGTAGCGGCAGGGCGCCGGCATCATTGGCGGCGAGCGCGGCGCGGCCGTACGCGTGCATATAGTCCGCAAACACCGGATTGATCAGCAGCGGCACGTGGCCGAACAGATCGTGAAAGCAGTCCGGTTCCTGCAAATAATCGAGCTGGTCGGGGCGGCGCATCCACCATGTCACCGGAAAGCGGCGGTTCGCCAGATGGTCGAAGAACACCTGGTCGGGCACGAGTCCGGGCACGGCGACGATTTGCCAGCCGGTCGCGGGCGTCAACTTGGCGTTGATGTCGTCGAAAGAGGGCACGCGGTCGGGCGGCATGCCGATGCAGTCGACGCCTGCCAGAAACTCATCGCACACGCGGCCCTTGAGCAGTGCGGTCTGGCGTGCATAAAGCTGCTGCCATACAGCGTGGTCGACCGCGCCATATCGTTCAGTTGGCTGGTCGATGGTGAAATCGGCGCGGGTTTCGAGGCCGGCGTCGAATTGCTCTTTGAGTTTGGCGGTGTTGGCTGTGGACATGTCGCTGCGCGTTCTACGGTGACTGCGGGTTGAAACGGTGATGCAAGTGTAGAGCGGCGGGCGCGCGGAAAGGGCGCAATGATGGCGTTACGGAGGATAGATATGCAATAATCGTGCATTGATTACGGATTTGATGCGGATATTGATCATGTTAGAACTCGATCACTTCGATCTCGCGCTGCTGGACGTTCTACAGCGCTTTGGCCGGGCCACGCATCAGCAATTGGCTGAGCAGGTGCCGCTGTCGCCGTCGCAGATTGGGCGGCGCTTGCAGCGGTTGGAGCAGATCGGTGTGGTGGACGGCTATCGCGTCGTACTGCGCCAGGAAAAACTCGGGCTCGGCGTGACGGCTTTTACGAGCCTGAAATTGAAGCATCACGGCGACTCGATCATCGAGCAATTCCAGCAACAGATCGACGTGCTGCCGGAAGTACTGGAATGCCACGCGGTGGTCGGCGACGCCGATTATCTGCTGCGCATCGTCGCGCCCGATCTGAACTATCTCTCGACGTTCGTGATGAAGAAGCTGATGCGTGTGCCGGGCGTGGACAGCGTGCGCTCCAATATCGTGTTGACCACGTTCAAGCGCAATGGACCGTTGCCGCTCGGCCATCTGTCGCCGGGGGCGGCCGCCGCTTGATGCGGCGGCTTCGCGGCCTTTCGGGCGTTTCGGGTTTGTGGGGGCCGCTGTTCCCGGATTGATTGGGCCGCGATCCGCGATGCTTAAGTTTTACGCCGCTTGCTTCGGTTCGCTGTCCGGGCTCAGCAAATCGACGTAGGCCACCGCCACCAGATCCGATTCCGGCACGCCGAGGGTCGCGAACATCGCGTGCGCTTCGGCGTGGCCGCTTTCTTCGTCGTCGTCCTGAGCTAGCACGACTTCGAGCTCGACGAAGTCGCCGAGACCGTCGACGCGGTCCAGATGAATCCGCGTACGGCCCGTCAGATAAACGTGACGTTCCTTCGTGACGATGCCGCGCGTGGTCAGCGCCGTGGCGAGCAACGAGTGCATCGCTTCAGGGTTGGTCACCGGGCTGCGCGTGTAGTACGAAGCCTTGGGGCCGTCGCGGTCGTCGCGCTGATAGAAGATCAGTTCGGCCGGTGTGCCGTCGTCGAACTGGCGCAGCTTCAGGCGGCCACGCGGCACATCGTAGAAAAAGTCCTGCTGGCGAAAGATCAGCGGCGCGTCCGGCGCGAGCTTCGCGGCGCGTTCGCGCAGTTGTTCGAAATGCTGGGCGCGGGCTTTGATTTCAATGTTGCGTGCCATGTCAGGCTCCTGTCGAAGGATGGCGTGGTCGGCGGCTTCCGGTGTTGCCGGGGCGAAGCTGCCGGGAAGGACAAAAACAGACGGAACAAAACGATGCGGAGCCGGCGCGTGAGCGCGAACCCCCAATCTAACAAAAAGCGCGTGACGATGTCGTTTCAGATGCCGGGGCCGACGACGATGACCTGTCGATGGGACTCGCGCCGACGACCGCCAGGGGGATCGGCGCGACCGTTCTGCACGGCACGGCCAGCGAGCATGACCCGCGGCCGCACGCTGGGCGGCTGTCATGAGAGCGGCTCATATCGCTCCCGTTTTGCCCGCAGGCATGCCTTCATGCCGCGCTCATGTCGCCCATTGCTGCTCGATCAGCTTCAACGCTGCGGCAATCGCCGGTTCGTCCTTGCGCGCGGCCAGCGTAATGAAGCTGAGCTGGGTCGGCACGGTGACGCCTTCCACGATGGTCAACGCGTGCGCATGCGCTTCGGCGATCGCCGTGGCATCGCGCGCGAGCGTCAGACCGACGCCTGATTTGACCAGATCGAGCATGGACGGCTCCTGATCCACTTCCGCCACCTTAACCGGTTTTACGCCGGCTTCGTCGAAGCAGCGCGACAACAATCTATTGTGGGCGGACGCAGGCGGCGTCCAGATCCAGGGCAGCGCGGCGAGCGAACGCCAGTCGCGCGCGCCTTTCACGCGGTCTTTCCAGCCGGCTGGCGCCAGCACGCGGTACTGGAAGTGGGTGAGCGTGAGGGCGTGGAAGGCGGCGACGTCGCGCGTATCGTCGTCGGACGGCAGGCCGATGTAGTAGCCGACATCCAGTTCGCCGGCGCGAACCTGCTCCAGCACCCAGCCCGACATGCCGTGGCGCAATGCCGTTTCGATGTGCGGCCAGGTTTCCACCAGTTGCTTGAGAAAGCCGCCGAGGCGCAGAAAAGCCGGGTCGAGAATCGTACCGATCCGCAATCGACCGCGCACTTCGTGGCGCAGCGCCGCCGCCGCACGCTGCACGTCGCTCGCGGCGCCCAGCGCACGTTCGGCATGAGGCAGCAGGGCCTGACCGTCGCGTGTCAGCGAAAGCCCGTGCGAGGTCCGCGTGAACAGCGTCACGCCAAGCGTCTCCTGCAAATGTTTGATTTGCAGGCTGACGGCGGGTTGGGTCAGGTGAAGCTGCACCGCGGCACGCGTGAGGTTGCCCTCGCGTGCGACGGTGACGAACGCCCGTAGCAGAGTCAGATCCATATCCTGATATTAGCTCGGCTTATAGCGCAGTTGAGCATTACTCATTGGATTTGTCGCCCCGAAGCGCCGTACGCTTGCGTTCATCACGCCGTGTGCGGTGGGCGGAAGACATTCATAGGAAGAGGACACGAAGATGAGCGAGACATATCAGGACGAGGCCGTCCGGAACGAGACGAGCGCACGCGCGCTGACGCATTTCATTAACGGCAAGACGATCGAAGGCACGAGCGGCCGTTTCGGTGACGTCTTCAATCCTGCGCTTGGCAGCGTGAGCGCACGCGTGCCGCTGGCGAGCGTCGCTGAAGTGGACGCGGCGGTCGCCGCTGCCAATGCTGCGTTTCCTGCGTGGAGCGAGACCGCGCCGATCAAGCGGGCGCGCGTGCTGTTCAAGTTCAAGGAATTGCTCGACCGTCACCATGACGAACTGGCGGAGTTGATTACACGTGAGCACGGCAAGGTGTTTTCGGATGCGAAGGGCGAGGTGATGCGCGGCATCGAGATCGTCGAGTTCGCGTGCGGCATTCCGAATCTGCTGAAGACCGACTTCACTGACCAGATCGGCGGTGGCATTGACAACTGGAATTTGCGTCAGCCGCTGGGTGTGGTGGCTGGCATTACGCCGTTTAATTTCCCGATGATGGTGCCGTGCTGGATGTTCCCGGTGGCGATCGCATGCGGCAACACGTTCGTGCTGAAGCCGTCAGAGCGGGATCCGTCCACCGCGAATCGATTGGCTGAGCTGCTGAAAGAAGCCGGATTGCCGGATGGCGTGTTCAACGTTGTGCATGGCGACAAGGTGGCGGTGGATGCGTTGCTCGTACATCCCGAGGTGAGTGCGTTGTCGTTTGTTGGTTCGACGCCGATTGCCGAGTACATCTATACGGAAGGCACGAAGCACGGCAAGCGCGTGCAGGCTTTGGGCGGTGCGAAGAATCACCTCGTGGTGATGCCGGATGCGGATCTCGATCAGGCTGTCGATGCGTTGATTGGTGCTGCCTACGGTTCCGCTGGCGAGCGGTGTATGGCGATTTCGGTGGCGGTTGCGGTGGGGCATATTGCAGATGAATTGATTGAGCGACTGACGCCGCGGGTGAAGAGCCTGAAGATTTTGAATGGCATGGAATCGGAAGCCGAGATGGGGCCGTTGGTGACGGCGGCGCATCGCGAGAAAGTGACGGGTTACATTGATGCCGGCATTGCGGCGGGTGCGAAGCTGGTTGTCGATGGGCGTGGCCATCAGGTGGCCGGGCATGAGAAGGGGTTCTTTCTCGGTGGCACGTTGTTCGACGATGTCTCGACCGATATGAAGATTTATCGTGAGGAGATTTTTGGTCCGGTGCTGTGTGTTGTGAGGGTGCCGGATTTTGCTTCTGCTGTTGAACTGATTAACGCTAACGAGTTTGCTAATGGGGTCGCGTTGTTTACCTCCGATGGCGGGGTGGCTCGGGCTTTTTCGCGGCAGATCCAGATTGGGATGGTGGGGATTAATGTGCCGATTCCTGTGCCGATGGCTTGGCATTCTTTTGGTGGGTGGAAGAGGTCTCTCTTCGGGGATCATCATGCCTACGGCGAAGAGGGGGTTCGGTTTTATACGCGGTATAAGAGCATCATGCAGAGGTGGCCCGATAGCATCGGGAAGGGGGCTGAGTTCACTATGCCTGTGGCGAAATAGGTTTTTGGTTTTTTGCCTGCGAGGCGCTTAGTGTCTGTGCTTTTTGGGTTTTGGCGTTTTCTTGAGGTGTTTGGATGGTCAGGGCTTGTTCGGGTGTTTGCCTATGGCGTTGGCCTTTCCTTGATTTGTTATTGGTCTATTAGCGTTGCCCCTGTGCGGGGCGGCACTTACTTTCTTTGCCGCCGCCCCTCCATGTCAGGCTAGTTGTCGCCTCACCCGAACCGAATGATGTAAAGATGGGGGGCGGACAGCGAATGGAAGATGAAACGCTATTCAGCGGAAACCCGGGAATGGGCAATCAAACAGATGATGCCGCCGTTCAATCGTGC
Organism: Burkholderia sp. GAS332; assembly: GCA_900142905.1. NCBI lineage: Bacteria > Pseudomonadati > Pseudomonadota > Betaproteobacteria > Burkholderiales > Burkholderiaceae > Burkholderia > Burkholderia sp. GAS332. The sequence continues at coordinate 116,609 of FSRV01000001.1, forward strand.
GGTAATTGAGTTGTCAGGCGCGACGGGCATCACGACAGTGACGCTACGCAGCTGGCGGCAAAGCGCAAGACAGGCAGGGGAATTCATGCCGGGCAATGGCAAAACGGGCGATCGATGGTCAAGCGCCGACAAGTTCAGGGCGGTGCTGGAGACGGCGCCGCTCAGCGAGATTGAGACTTCACAGTACTGCCGTAGCAAGGGCATTTATCCTGAGCAGATCCGGCAGTGGCGCGAGGCATGCGAGCAGGCCAACGGCGCGCCTGAGCCGAAGCTGACGGCGGCGCAGCGCAATGAAGCGAAGGCTGCCCAAAAACGCATCCGGGAGCTGGAGCGCCAGCTCAAGCGCGCGGATGCTGCACGTGCGGAGGCGGCGGCGTTGCTGAATCTGCGAAAAAAAGCCGACGCGATCTGGGGCAAGGAAGAGGAAGACTGATCAGCAGCCCGGATCGCGATGAAGCCATGCAGTTGATCAATGAAGCGGTGCAGCAGGGGGCATGCCGTGCGCGTGCGTGCGAGCAACTTGGGGTGAACGTGCGCACGGTGCAGCGCTGGCGCCAGTCACCCCATGACGGGCGCACGCAAACCCTCCGTGAAGCGCCCCCCAACAAACTGAGTGAGGCGGAGCGTCAGGCCGTGCTTGAAGCGGCCAACCGGCCCGCATTCGCGAGCCTGACGCCGCACCAGATCGTGCCGAAACTGGCCGACGAAGGGGTTTATCTGGCCAGCGAATCGACGTTCTACCGGATCCTGAAAGCGGCGGGACAGGGCCAGCGCCGCGGTCGTGCGAAGGCGCCGCAACGACGCCCACTCACGACGCATCGCGCCACTGGTCCGAACCAGGTGTGGTGCTGGGATATTACGTGGATGCCGAGCACGGTCCGGGGCCGGTACTTTTACTGGTACATGATGAAGGACATCTACAGCCGCAAGCTGGTGATGAACGAGGTGTGGGAGCAGGAGTCGGCTGAGCACGCGAGCGAGCTGCTGCACAAGGGATGTTTGCGCGAAGGCATCGCCGGGCGTCCGCTGGTGCTGCACTCGGATAACGGCAGTGCGATGAAAGGCGCCACGATGCGCGCGGCCATGATCGATCTGGGCGTAGAGCCTTCGTTCAGCCGGCCGCGCGTGAGCAACGACAACGCCTTCGCCGAGGCGCTGTTCCGTACGGCGAAGTACTGTCCGTTATGGCCCGAGCAGCCGTTCGACACGCTGGAGGAGGCCCGCGCATGGGTACAGCGCTTTGTGCAGTGGTACAACGAGGAGCACTGTCACAGCGGCCTGAAGCATGTCAGTCCGGGACAACGGCACCGCGGCGAAGCCGGCGACCTTCTGGCCCGCCGGCGTGCGTTGTACGAAGACGCACGCATGCGGAACCCCGCGCGCTGGTCAGGCGCCATTCGCAACTGGCACCTGGCAGACGTGGTCTATCTGAACCCGGAGCGAACTCACGCGTCGGTCGACATGTATAAGCACGCAGCGTAACGGTTCACGCGACAACTACCTTGACACACACCGCCGCAAAGAAAGATAAGCAAAGAAAGCGGCTCGACCCCCCTGCTAAGCGGGTCTCCCGCACAGTCGCGGTAGTGGTGCATCTGGAATCCGTGCCCTCGCGCATTTGACGTTAGTGACAAAGGGCTCATCAGCTCCCACTCCGCACTGCGTGCGTCGCGGATGGGTTTGCCAGGGAAACCAGGGGCTTCGGTTGGGGGCGGTAGGGGCCATCGGCTTTGCCTCGGCGAGACGCTTGATTGGTTGGTGGCGAGTTGTACCAGCAGATGCGATTGACGGCGCGCAAGTGTGAATATGGGGTGCTGGGTGAAGTGGTTGGCTGGCGGCAAATGTGAGCAGGAGAGGGTGCCGAGTTAAGCAGTCGACTGGAAGCAAAGGTGAGTAGATGAGATCATGGAATGAGGCGGTTGGCAGCGGAAAGATGTGAGCGAGAGAGGGTGCTGAGCGAAGTGGTCGACAGCCAGCGTATGTGAACGGAGTGGGTGCAAGTGAACCGATGTTTTTATGATGTACGCTTCGGCGCGCGTAGCGTCGCCGGAAGTATGACGCCCTTGTCACTCACGCCGAATGTGCGAGGGCACGGATTCCAGATGCACCACTACCGTGGCTGTGCGGGGGACCCGCTTAGCAGGGGCTTCTAGCCGCTTTCTTTGCTTATCTTTCTTTGCGGCGGCAAAGAAAGTAAGTGTGCCCCGCACAGGGGCAACACTAATAGACCGATAAGAAAGCAAGGAAAGGCCAACGCCGCAAGCATACAGACAAAAAAGCGCCCGCACGCAGACAAATCAAGGAAAGGCCAACGCCGCAGGCGCACAATCAAAAAGCGCCGCGCAGGCAAAAAAGCTTAGGAGACGAAACCATGAGCATCACCGAAAAAACACCACTGACGCCCCGCCGCCTGGAAGGCGAATTCGACTACATCATAGTAGGCGCCGGCACAGCAGGTTGCGTGCTAGCCAACCGCCTATCGGAAGACCCAGAAATCCAGGTCCTGCTACTAGAAGCCGGCGGCAAAGACGACTACCACTGGATCCACGTGCCGGTAGGCTACCTCTACTGCATCGGCAACCCCCGCACGGACTGGCTCTACAAAACCCAATCAGAACCCGGCCTGAACGGCCGCTCCCTCTCATATCCCCGCGGACGCGTACTAGGCGGCAGCTCATCCATCAACGGCATGATCTACATGCGCGGCCAGCGCGAAGACTACGATGAATGGGCCCGCGTCACCAATGACGCCTCCTGGTCCTGGAACGCCGTCCTCCCCATCTTCAAACGCAGCGAAGATCACCACGCGGGCGCGTCCGAATCGCATGGAGCAGGCGGCCCATGGCGCGTCGAAAAACAACGCCTGAAATGGAAGATCCTCGAAGAGTTTTCAAAAGCCGCACAACAAGCCGGCATACCCGCCACCGACGACTTCAATCGCGGCGATAACACCGGCGTCGGCTACTTCGACGTCAATCAGAAACGCGGTATCCGTTGGAATGCGTCGAAAGCCTTCTTGCGTCCAGCGCTCAAGCGCCCGAATCTTACCGTCATCACCGGTGCGCACACGCAGCGCGTCGTGTTCGAAGGACGCCGCTGCACCGGCGTCGAATATCGCGGCGACAACACCGACTATCTCGCCAAAGCCCGTTGCGAAGTGATCCTCAGTTCGGGTGCAGTCAACTCGCCGCAATTGCTCGAACTCTCGGGTATCGGCAATGGCGCGCGCCTGCAGAATCTCGGCATCGAGGTCATCAAGGATCTGCGCGGCGTCGGCGAAAATTTGCAGGACCATCTGCAATTGCGCATGGCCTATAAGGTCGACGGCGTGCGCACACTCAATACAGCCTCCGCCCATTGGTGGGGCAAGCTGATGATCGGCATGCAGTACGCGCTCTTTCAAAGCGGTCCGATGTCGATGTCGCCGTCGCAACTCGGCGCGTTCGCGAAGTCCGATCCGGATGATCGCTCACTCACACGCCCCGATCTCGAGTATCACGTGCAGCCGCTCTCGCTCGATCGCTTCGGTGAACCGCTGCATCGCTTCAACGCGTTTACCGCGTCGGTGTGTCAGTTGCGGCCGACTTCGCGCGGCAGTATTCACATCGGATCGGCCGACGCTTCGGCGCCACCGTTGATCGCGCCGAACTATCTGTCCACCGATTACGACCGGCACGTCGCGGCCAACGCTTTACGTCTCACGCGCCGCATTGCCGCGGCACCCGCGCTCGCGCCCTATCGGCCGCAAGAGATTCTGCCCGGCATCCAGTACCAGACCGAAGAAGAACTTCAGCAGGCCGCGGGCGCGGTCGGCACCACCATCTTTCATCCGGTCGGTACCTGCCGTATGGGCACCCCCGATGATCCCGGCGCGGTAGTCGACAACCGGCTACGAGTTATCGGTGTTGACGGCTTGCGTGTGGTCGATGCATCAATCATGCCGTCCATCACCTCGGGTAACACCAACTCACCGACGCTGATGATCGCCGAACGCGCCAGCGATATGATCCGTGAAGACCGCCGCGCGCGCGTGACCGACAGCGTGCGGGTCCAGACGAGCGCTGCGTCGTCCATGTCCGCTGTGTGACATGCCTTGTCACAGCTGGAGCCGAGGTCGCGGCACGTGCCTCGGCCTTCCCTTGGCATGCATCGAGCAAGATTAATGTGACGTTGAAGCACGCCCGAGGCATGCATCGCGCAAAATTGGTGTGACGTTGAAGGACGCCCCAGGCACGCCCCAAGCATGCATCGAGCAAGATTGATGCAACGCTCAAGCACCTCCACGCGCGTCCCGAGCAAAGGCCAGGTACCGCTCGAGCACGCCGGGACTCTGCCTTAGGCTTGCCTAAGCCCTTCGTCATCCACTAAGTGCAAATCCCAATGAATGCGCTGCATCATTGGCGCGACAATGGCAGCCATGCTGCGTGCCGCCCCATGGATTACCGTCCGGATTGGTGCAGCACGCCAACGAGCGGCACGGGGGTGTCGCCGTCATCAAACGTCGCGCAGCCGTTGGCGCGGAAGATCGTAGTGCTTCGCCTTACTCCGTATGGAAGGGAACATGATTCTCGGCGATACGATTCTCGAAACGCGCGGCCTCACCCGCGAGTTCAAAGGCTTCATCGCCGTGAACGGGGTGAACCTGCGCGTGCGCCGTGGTTCGATCCATGCGCTGATCGGCCCTAATGGGGCAGGCAAGACCACCTGCTTCAATTTGCTCACCAAATTCCTTGAACCGACTGCGGGCCAGATCGTCTTCAATGGGATCGACATCACCAGTGAACGCCCGGCGCAAATCGCCCGGCGCGGCATCATCCGTTCGTTCCAGATCTCTGCGGTATTTCCGCATCTGACAGCATTGCAGAACGTGCGTATTGGCTTGCAGCGCGTGCTCGGCACGGCATTTCATTTCTGGAAGAGCGAACGCACGCTGCGCCAGCTCGACGATCGGGCGATGGACTTGCTCACCCAGGTGGGCTTGACCGATTTCGCCGATGTATTGACCGTCGAGCTCTCATACGGCCGCAAACGCGCGCTGGAAATCGCTACCACGCTCGCGATGGAGCCCGAGTTGATGCTGCTCGACGAACCGACGCAAGGCATGGGCCATGAAGATGTCGATCGCGTGACTGCGTTGATCAAAAAAGTATCGAGCGGCCGTACGATTCTGATGGTCGAGCACAACATGAACGTAATCGCCGGCATATCCGACACCATCACCGTGCTGCAACGGGGCGAAGTGCTCGCCGAAGGCAGCTATGCCGAGGTGTCCAAGAACCCGCTCGTGATGCAAGCCTATATGGGCAGCGCCGACGCGGCGCTCGCCGGAGCCCACGCATGAATACGATTGCCGAGCGGGAAAGCCTCGAGGTGAGCGGCACGACTGGCGGTGCCCCCGCGCTGGAGATCGCGGGTTTGCAGGCATGGTACGGGGAGTCCCATATCCTGCATGGCGTCGATTTGACGGTGAACCGCGGCGAAGTTGTCACGCTGCTGGGCCGTAACGGCGCGGGGCGCACCACCACACTGCGCGCGATCATGGGGTTGACCGGCCGGCGCACCGGTTCGATCCGCATCGGCGGACGCGAAACCATCAACCTGCCCACGCATCGCATCGCCCATTGCGGTATCGGTTATTGTCCGGAAGAGCGCGGGATTTTTTCGAGCCTCTCATGTGAGGAAAACCTGCTGTTGCCGCCACCGGTCGGCGACAAGGCGCACATGATGTCGATCGAAGAAATCTATTCGATGTTTCCGAATCTGCAGGAACGCCGCATGAGCCAGGGTACGCGGCTTTCGGGCGGCGAGCAGCAGATGCTCGCCGTCGCGCGCATTTTGCGCACCGGCGCGAGTTTGCTGCTGCTCGACGAAATCTCGGAAGGCCTGGCGCCTGTGATCGTGCAAGCGCTCGCGCGCATGATCATGACGCTCAAGGCGCGCGGCTACACGGTCGTGATGGTCGAACAGAATTTCCGCTTTGCCGCGCCACTCGCGGATCGGTTCTACGTGATGGAACACGGCGGCATCGTCGAACACTTCGGGGCCAGTGAACTCGAAAGCAAGATGCCGGTGTTGCACGACCTACTGGGCGTATAAAAAACGTCCGATTGCCTCTGATAACCACAAGTGAAGAAACAGGAGACAGGAATGAAAAAGAACCCACTCGCGCGACTTGCCACACTGTGTTTTGCAGTTGCCGCCGGCGCCGCGTTGACGATGGGCAGCGCGCAAGCGGCTGACGATGCGGTAAAGATCGGCTTCATCACCGATATGTCGGGGCTGTACGCGGATATCGACGGCCAGGGCGGTCTTGAGGCGATCCGTATGGCGGTGGCGGACTTCGGCGGCAAGGTCAACGGCAAGCCGATCACGGTGGTTTACGCCGATCACCAGAACAAGGCCGATATCGCTGCGTCGCGGGCGCGCGAATGGTTCGATCGCGATGGCGTCGATCTGCTGATCGGCGGCACGAATTCGGCAACCGGGCTGTCGATGAACACGGTGGCCGGTGAGAAGCACAAGGTCTATATCAGCATCGGCGCGGGCGCCGACACCCTGACCAACGAGCAATGCACGCCGTACACGATCCACTATGCGTACGACACGACGGCGCTCGCCAAGGGCACGGGCTCGGCGGTGACGAAGCAGGGCGGCAAGACGTGGTACTTCCTGACGGCTGACTACGCGTTCGGCAAGGCGCTCGAAAAGAATACCTCGGACGTGGTGAAAGCGAACGGCGGCCAGGTGCTGGGCGCTGTGCGCGCACCGCTGTCGGCGTCTGACTTCTCTTCGTTCCTGCTGCAGGCGCAGGCCTCGAAGGCGCAGATTCTCGGCTTGGCCAATGCGGGTGGCGACACGATCAACTCGATCAAGGCAGCCAAGGAATTCGGCATCACCAAGACGATGAAGCTGGCTGCGTTGCTCATGTTCATCGACGACGTGCACAGCCTGGGTCTGGAAACCACTCAGGGCCTGGTGCTGACCGACAGCTGGTACTGGAACAAGGACGCCACGACGCGCAAGTGGGCCGAGCGCTACTTCGACAAGATGAAGAAGATGCCGTCGAGCCTGCAGGCCGCCGACTACTCGGCGACCATGACCTATCTGAACGCGGTGAAAGCGGTCGGCTCGACAGATAGCGATAAGGTGATGGCGCAACTGAAGAAGACCAAGATCGACGACTTCTACGCGAAGGGCTACATCCGTCAGGACGGCAGCATGATTCACGACATGTACCTGATGCAGGTGAAGACGCCGGCCGAATCCAAAGAGCCGTGGGACTACTACAAGATCACCGCGACGATTCCAGGCGAACAGGCGTTCACGACCAAGGCCGAAACGCGCTGCGCGTTGTGGAAATGAGCGTGGTTTGATAACCAGATGACTGCCTGTAAGCCCATCCTGGCGGGTGATGTATCGCGACGGGATGGTACACAGGTAGACGGAAAAGCGCTTAACATGCCGCGTGCGATCGGCCAGGTTACCGATCGCACGCCGGCCGGACTGTGCGTAACCGATCTCACCTTGGCGATGGCTTAAGGGATTAAGGCTTCAATGGAAATCTTTGGCGTTCCGCTACCGGCAATGCTGAGCCAGTTGCTGCTCGGGCTCGTGAACGGCTCGTTCTACGCGATTCTGAGCTTGGGTCTTGCTGTGATCTTCGGCTTGCTCAACGTGATCAACTTCGCGCATGGCGCGTTGTTCATGCTCGGCGCGATGCTCGCGTGGATGGGCCTGTCGTATTTCGGTCTGCCGTACTGGGTGATGCTGGTGCTCGCACCGCTGATCGTCGGCGTATTCGGCATCGTGATCGAACGCTCCATGCTGCGCTGGCTGTACAAGCTCGATCACCTGTATGGGCTGCTGCTCACCTTTGGACTCACGCTGGTTGTCGAAGGCGTGTTCCGTTCGATCTACGGTTCCTCTGGCCAGCCGTACGATGTGCCGTCGGCACTTTCCGGCGCGACCGATCTCGGCTTCATGTTCCTGCCGAACTATCGCGCGTGGGTGGTAGTGGCGTCGCTCGTGGTGTGCTTCGCGACGTGGTTCGTGATCGAAAAGACGCGCCTTGGCGCTTATCTGCGCGCGGGCACCGAAAACCCGAAACTGGTCGAGGCGTTCGGTGTCAACGTGCCGTTGATGATCACGCTCACGTATGGCTTCGGCGTCGCGCTGGCGGCGTTTGCCGGCGTGCTCGCCGCGCCGGTGATTCAAGTCTCGCCGTTGATGGGTCAGCCCATGATCATTACGGTGTTTGCGGTGGTCGTGATCGGCGGCATGGGTTCGATCATGGGCTCGATTCTTACGGGCCTGATGCTTGGCGTGATCGAAGGGCTGACGCGTGTGTTTTACCCGGAAGCGTCGGCGACCGTCGTCTTCGTGATCATGGCGCTCGTGCTGCTGGTGCGCCCGGCGGGTCTCTTCGGCAAGGAAAAATGATGCAGAGAAAAGTGCTTTACGGTCTGCTGCTGATCGTGCTTCTCGCGGTGCCTGTGCTCGGCATCTATCCGCTTTTCGTCATGAAGGTGATGTGCTTCGCGTTGTTCGCGGCGGCCTTCAATCTGCTGATCGGCTACACGGGCTTGCTCTCGTTCGGTCACGCGATGTTTCTCGCCTCGGCTGGTTACGTCACCGGTTATGCCATGCAGACGCTCGGCTTCTCTCCGGAACTGGGCGTGCTGGCCGGCACCGCTGCGGCGACGGCGCTCGGGTTGGTGGTCGGTCTGTTTGCGATCCGCCGGCAGGGCATCTACTTTGCGATGGTGACGCTGGCGCTCGCGCAGATGGTCTACTTCGTGTTCCTGCAAGCGCCGTTCACGCACGGCGAGGACGGCCTCCAAGGCGTGCCGCGCGGCAAACTGTTCGGCTTGCTGGATCTGTCGTCGGACGTGACGTTGTACTTTGTTGTGCTGGCCGTGATGGTGCTGGCGTTTCTGTTGATCGTGCGGATCGTGCATTCACCGTTTGGGCAGGTGTTGGTGGCGATCAAGGAGAACGAACCGCGTGCCGTGTCGCTGGGTTACGACACCGATCGCTTCAAGCTGTTGGCGTTCATTCTGTCCGCAGGGCTTGCCGGTCTCGCGGGTTCGCTCAAGGTGCTGGTGCAGGGCTTCGAGACGCTGAGCGACGCGTACTGGACGATGTCCGGCCTCGTGATCCTGATGACGCTGGTCGGCGGCATGGGCACGCTGTTCGGCCCGCTGCTAGGCGCGGCGTTGATCGTTGCACTCGAAGATCGTCTGGGCGATATCGGCACGGCGCTGGCGTCGACGACTGGCGTCGAATGGTTCCAGTCGCTGGGCGAATCAGTGACCATTGTCACGGGCGTGATTTTCATTGCCTGTGTGCTGGCGTTCCGGCGCGGCATTGTCGGTGAGATCATCGCGCGAGTGCGGCCATTGCGGGCGTGAAAAGGCGCAGGATTTTGAATTGCTTCGGCATCCGATGTAATTCGGCGGCTTTAAAGTCGGCTAAGCCGGATCTTGCGTTGTGCGGAGGGCAGGTTCCCGCACCGAGTGCTGCACGAAACGTGCCCCAAATTTGTGCCGCAGTGCACCACTAGGGTAATTGCTAGTTGTAAGCAGATAGGTGCTCGTTTAATCTTCATGCAGTTCTGGTGCACCACGAATTTTGCAGGTGGAGAACGAGGAGACAATGAGGCACTCAGTGCCCAGACGAAAGCGCTGTTGGATTGATATCCAACAGCGCTTTTTATTTGTGCTTTTCGTTATTCGCCATTCAAATCTTCCGCTAATTCGGTGCCCCTTTTTTTATTCACCGAACCACGTCCCATTTCGCCTGTCGCTACCCTGCAAAATGCTTGCAGCGCGGGGCTTTCGTCCGCTAAACTCGCTATTCACCGACCGCTTGGTCGGTGATTTAAATCTGCGGATTTAAATTCAAATGAATAACGGGGTAGATAGAGGAGCGGGATGAAGTCGGCATTGCGTTGGATCAGCGCGGCATTGGTCGCCACCGGAGTATCCGCAGCCTGGAGCGGCCATGCATTCGCGGACGTGAAAATCGGCGTCACGGTGTCGGCAACGGGGCCGGCCGCATCGCTCGGTATTCCGGAAAAGAACACCATCGCGCTGCTGCCTAAAGAAGTAGCAGGGCAGAAGATCGACTACATCGTGCTGGACGACGCGACCGATTCGACGCAGGCCGTCAAGAACGCACGCAAGCTTACTAGCGAAGATCACGTGGACGCGTTGATCGGCTCGACGGTCGTGCCGAACTCGCTGGCCATGATCGACGTCGCCGCTGAAAGCGCCACGCCAATGATCTCCATGGCCGCTGCCGCCAGCATCGTCGAACCGATGGATGCGAAGCGCGCATGGGTCTTCAAGACGCCGCAAAACGACATTCTGATGGCCACCGCGATCGCGCAGCACATGGCGAATCACGGCGTGAAGACGGTCGGATTCATCGGCTTTGCCGATGCGTACGGCGAGAGCTGGTTCAAGGAGTTCGGCAAGGCGGCGGATCTTGCGAAGATCAAGATCGTCGCGAACGAACGCTTCGCGCGCAATGACGCTTCGGTGACCGGCCAGGTGCTGAAGATCATGTCGCAGAACCCGGATGCGGTGCTGATTGCAGGCGCTGGCACACCGGCCGCGTTGCCGCAAAAGACCCTCAAGGAACGTGGCTACAAGGGCAAGGTCTATCAGACGCATGGCGTCGCCAATAACGACTTCCTGCGCGTGTGCGGCAAAGATTGCGAAGGCACCTATCTGCCGGCCGGTCCGCTGCTGGTTGCTGAACAACTACCTGATTCGAACCCGGTGAAGAAGACCGCGCTCGCGTACAAGCATGCCTATGAAGCCGCGTACGGCGCTGGTTCGGTGTCGACATTCGGCGGTCACGCGTGGGATGCAGGCTTGCTGCTGCAACGCGCGATTCCGTTGGCGCTGAAGAAAGGTCAGCCGGGCACGCCTGCGTTCCGCGAAGCGCTGCGTGCGGCACTGGAAAACACGAAAGACATGCCCGCTTCCCACGGCATCTTCAACATGAGCGCGAACGACCACGCTGGCCTCGACCAGCGGGCGCGTGTGATGGTGGAGATTGTCGGTGGCAAGTGGAAGCTGTCCGGCGACTGAGCGAAGGCGAAGCGATACGGAACCCCATAAAAAAGACGCGTGCAGTTGACGCGTCTTTTTTATTGCCCGCGTTTGATGATTGGCGGTGCACGAGGTGCGTTGGACAAGTGAGGGATCGGTGATGAAAACGCGGTCAAAACTCGGCTAAAGCGGCCGGTTTCAGGACAAACCCGTATCCGGACGACAGTCTATTGACCGTGAATGATGCAGAACGCAATACTACTAACATGTTAGTGTTCGATGCATAAAAATCGCAGCAATGGTTCGTAGCAGGGGAGTGGTACCAAAGTGGCAACGGCATTGACGCTGAGCAGGGAAAACCATGCTTGGCATGCCCGGACCCTATAACTAGATTCAGACACCCGGCCCGTGCGCCGGATTACAGATACACGCTTCAAAGCGTTTGGAGACTTGCATGAAAAAGACAAAGCAATGGGTACGCACCGGTATCGCGATGGCGTTGATGTGTGGCGCGGGTGCTGCCTTCGCGCAGGTGAAAATCGGTGTCACGCTGTCCACCACGGGGCCGGCGGCATCGCTCGGGATTCCTGAAAAGAACACGATCGCGCTGCTGCCGAAAGAGATCGGCGGCAAGACGGTGCAATACATCATCCTCGACGATGCATCGGACACCGGTAAGGCCGTGCAGAACACGCGCAAGCTGATTGACGAAGACCACGTCGACGCCATCATCGGCTCGACCGTCACGCCGAATTCGCTGGCGATGCTCGACCCTGCAGCGGAAGGCAAGACGCCGGTGATCTCGCTGGCGGCATCGGCCGCGATCATCTCGCCGATGGACGCCAAGCGCGCCTGGGCCTTCAAACCGCCGCAAAACGACAGCCTGATGGCTGATGCCATCGCCGATTACATGGAGCGTCACGGCGTGAAGACTGTCGGTTTCATCGGCTTTGCGGATGCATATGGCGACGGATGGAATAACGTCTTCACCGCCGCGGCCGCGGCACACCATCTGAAGATCGTCTCCAACGAACGCTTTAACCGCACCGACGCATCGGTGACCGGCCAGGTGCTGAAGACGATGAGCGCGAACCCGGATGCGGTGCTGATCGCGGGCGCGGGTACGCCGTCGGCGCTGCCGGCCAAGACGCTCAAGGAGCGCGGCTACAAGGGCAAGGTCTATCAGACGCACGGCGTCGCCAACAACGACTTCCTGCGCGTGTGCGGCAAGGATTGCGAAGGCGAATTCCTGCCGGCTGGCCCGATCCTCGTGGCGGACCAACTGCCGGAATCGAATCCGGTGAAGAAGTCGTCGGAAGCCTACAAGACCGCGTATGAGAAAGCGTATGGCGCGGGCTCGGTGGCGACCTTCGGCGGTCACGCATGGGATGCCGGCCAGATGCTGCAAGCGGCGATTCCGGTCGCGCTGAAGACCGCTCAGCCGGGCACCGAAGCGTTCCGCGTGGCACTGCGCGGCGCGCTTGAAAACATCAAGGAGCTGCCGGTCTCGCACGGCATCATGAACACCACGACGACCGACCACAATGGCCTCGACAAGCGCGCACGCGTGATCGTTGAGATCGTCGACGGCAAGTGGAAGCTGCAGAACGACTAACAACAAAAGCGATACGCGCCTCTCGCGCAACTTGCGGCGCATGACTGATGCCGCATTGCCATTCTGTTCGATGACAATGGCAACGACCGCCGCGCCGTGTTCCGGCGCGGCGGTCGCCTTTTCTGGCATTGCAGGTCGCTGGCCGGCCGCGGGTTCTGCCGCCACGACTGTTTCCCGATTTCGATTTCGACGCTTCAGGACGAGGAAGTATGGATCTATCAATTGCGGCGATCCTCGCGCAGGACGGCATCACCACCGGCGCGATTTACGCGCTGCTCGCGCTTGCGCTGGTGCTGGTGTTCTCCGTGACGCGGGTGATCTTTATCCCGCAGGGGGAGTTTGTGTCGTACGGCGCGCTGACGCTCGCCGCGCTGCAGACGCAAAAATTTCCTGCAACGTGCTGGTTGCTGATGGCGATGGGCGCGGCATGCTTTGTCGTCGAGATAGCGGGGCTGGTGCGGCATCCCGAACGACGCCGGCATGCGGCTCGCACGCTGGTGATGCTGGTGGGCAAATACCTGCTGTTCCCGATCGCGGTGTACGCGCTCACGCAAGGCGTTTTCCTGCATCCGCTGCCGATGATCGCGCAGATTGCACTGACGCTGCTGATCGTGATTCCGATGGGGCCGTTCGTCTACCGGCTTGCGTATGAACCGATCGCGGAGGCGACCACGCTGCTGCTGTTGATCGTGGCGGTGGCGGTGCACTTTGCGATGGTCGGTCTCGGGCTCGTGATGTTCGGTGCGGAGGGTTCACGCACCACGGCGTTCTCCGATGCGACCTTCAATATCGGCAGCTTGTCGATCTCCGGGCAGAGTTTGTGGGTGGTCGGCACGGCGGTGGTGCTGATCGGCGCGCTGTATCTGTACTTCGATCGCTCGATCTCCGGCAAGGCGTTGCGCGCGACGTCCGTGAACCGGCTCGGCGCGCGGCTCGTCGGTATCGGCACGACGCAAGCAGGGCGCCTCGCGTTCACGCTCGCTGCGGGCCTCGGTGCGCTGTGCGGCATCCTTGTCGCACCCTTGACCACCATCTACTACGACTCGGGCTTCCTGATCGGTTTGAAGGGCTTCGTGGGGGCGATTATCGGCGGTCTGGTCAGCTATCCGCTGGCCGCCGCGGGTTCGATCCTCGTCGGTCTGCTGGAATCGTATTCGTCGTTCTGGGCGAGCGCTTATAAGGAAGTGATCGTGTTCACGCTGATCATCCCGGTGCTGCTGTGGCGGAGTCTGGCCAGCCCGCACTCGGAAGAGGAAGAGGAGTGACACGATGAAACGGATCATGCAAAACAAGTTCTTCTGGTTGTTCCTCGTGGTGCTGTTCGCGTTGCCGGTGTTGCCGCACCCGATTCACGTGCCCGAGTACTGGGTGACGCTGCTCAACTACATCGGCCTGTATTCGATCGTTGCGATCGGTCTTGTGCTGCTGACGGGGATCGGCGGGATGACGAGCTTCGGGCAGGCGGCGTTCGTCGGCATCGGCGCGTATGCGACTGCGTATCTGACGACGACGTACGGCGTGTCGCCGTGGCTTGCGCTGATCGCAGGTGTGGTGGTGACGGCGTTGATCGCGCTGATGCTGGGGCTGGTGACAATGCGGCTATCGGGGCACTTTTTGCCGCTCGGCACGATCGCGTGGGGACTCGCGCTGTTCTATCTGTTCGGCAACCTGGAGATGCTCGGCAAGTACGACGGCATCAATGGGATTCCGGTGCTGAATGTTTTCGGCATCAACATGGAGTCAGGCCGCCATATCTATTACCTGATCTGGGTGGTGGTGCTCGGCGCAGTGATTTCTGTTCAAAATCTGCTTAATAGCCGTCCGGGGCGGGCGATCCGCGCATTGCGCGGCGGCGGCATGATGGCCGAAGCAATGGGCGTCAACACAGCGTGGATGCGCGTGGTGATCTTCGTCTATGCCGCCGTGTTGGCATCGATTTCAGGGTTCCTCTACGCGCACCTGCAACGTGCGGTGAATCCGACGCCGTTTGGCCTGAACCACGGCATCGAGTTTCTGTTCATGGCGGTGGTGGGTGGCGTGTCGCACGTCTGGGGCGCCGTGCTCGGTGCCGCGATCCTGACCATCTTGCAAGACTATCTGCAAACGCTGCTGCCGAAGCTGCTTGGCGAGAACGGAAACTTCGAAGTGATCGTGTTCGGCATCCTGATGGTGCTGTTGCTGCAATACGCTCGCCAAGGCGTCTGGCCGTTTGTCGCACGGTTTTTCCCGAAGGGGCCGCGCGCCCATGTGTCGGATCACGCGGAGCCGTTGCCGCAACGCAGCAAGCCCACTGCGGGCGAAAACCTGTTGACGGTGAATAAGGCACGCAAGCAGTTCGGCGGGCTGGTCGCAGTGAACGATGTCAGCTTCGAGGTGAAAGCAGGGCAGATCATCGGGTTGATCGGCCCGAACGGCGCCGGCAAGTCGACCACGTTCAATCTGGTCACGGGCGTGCTGCAAGCGACGAGCGGGGAGATCACCTTCCGCGGCGAGCGTATCGATTCGCTGAGTTCACGTGAAATCGTCAAGCGCGGCATTGGCCGCACCTTCCAGCACGTCAAACTGCTGCCGGGGATGACGGTGCTGGAGAACGTTGCGATCGGCGCGCATCTGCGTGGCCAGGCCGGTGTGTGGCGCAGTGTTGCGCGCCTGAACGGCGCGGAAGAAGCGCGCTTGATGGCCGAAGCGGCTCGCCAGATTCGTCGCGTCGGGCTCGAGCAGCATATGTACGACGAGGCGGGTAGCCTGGCGCTGGGGCAGCAGCGAATTCTCGAGATTGCTCGCGCGCTGTGCTGCGACCCGACTCTGTTGTTGCTGGACGAACCTGCCGCCGGCCTGCGGTATCAGGAAAAACTGCAATTGGCGGACTTGCTGCGCCGCCTCAAAGCCGAAGGCATGAGCGTGCTGCTGGTCGAGCACGATATGGATTTCGTGATGAATCTCACCGATCGTCTGGTGGTGATGGAGTTCGGCACACGGATCGCGGAAGGCTTGCCGCAGGATGTCCAGCAAGATCCGGCGGTGCTCGAAGCGTATCTGGGTGGGGTGGAGTGATGGAGAACACGATGAATGCAGCAACTCCGATTCTCGACGTGAACGGTTTGTCGGTCCGCTACGGCAAGGTTGAAGCGCTGCACGGCGCGGCAATCAAGGTGCGACCCGGGCAGATCGTTTCGGTGATTGGGCCGAATGGTGCGGGCAAGTCGACGTTGCTGAACGCGATCATGGGCGCGTTGCCGACTACCGGCCACGCGAAGGGCGAAGTCCTGTATCAAGGTGAAGACGTCAGCGCGGTGCCGGTTGAAAAACGGGTCGCGCGCGGTATGTGCCTGGTACCGGAGAAGCGCGAACTGTTCGCGTCGATGACCGTTGAAGACAATCTGGTCCTCGGTGCCTATCGGCGCAAGCGGGCAGGGGAGCGCAACTTTCTCGATCAACTCGAGCCGGTCTTTACGCTTTTTCCTCGCTTGAAGGAACGCCGGAAGCAGGCGGCCGGGACGCTATCTGGTGGTGAACGGCAGATGCTCGCGGTGGGGCGTGCCTTGATGGGCAAACCCGATTTGTTGATGCTCGACGAACCGAGCCTCGGTCTCGCGCCGCTGATCGTGAAGGAAATTTTCCATATCATTAGTGCGCTGCGGCAAACCGGCGTCGCGACGCTGCTGATCGAGCAGAACGCGCGTGCTGCGCTGCAAATCTCCGACTACGGCTACGTGCTTGAAACCGGAGAACTGGCGCTGGAAGGACCTGCGGCTGATCTGGCGCAGAATCCGCGCGTGATCGAAACGTATCTGGGGCTGGCCAAGAAAGTGGCTTAGTTCTCCGTTTTCGTTCAGGTCACTGCCGTTCTAAGCGGTGTGTTTCACGTGAAACACACCGCTTTTTTGTTGCCTGGCCATTCGGCCGAAATTCGGGCCTAAACCGAACCCGTTATAATTCGCCCATACATTTTCCTTTGAAAGGCTCACGCGACGATCTGGCGTGAGATCCGCGATGCTTTTTCCCACAGAATTTGACGTAATCGTCGTTGGCGGCGGTCATGCCGGCACCGAAGCCGCCTTGGCTTCGGCACGCATGGGCAATACCACGCTCCTGCTGACGCATAACATCGAAACCCTCGGTCAGATGAGCTGCAATCCGTCCATCGGCGGGATTGGCAAGGGCCATCTGGTGAAGGAAGTCGATGCGCTGGGCGGTGCGATGGCGGCTGCGACGGACGAGGGCGGGATTCAATTCCGCATCCTTAATTCGTCGAAGGGGCCTGCTGTTCGTGCGACGCGCGCGCAGGCGGACCGTCTGCTGTATAAGCAGGCGATCCGGCATCGGCTGGAGAATCAGCCGAACCTGTGGCTGTTCCAGCAGGCGGTCGACGATCTGATCGTGGAAGGCGACCGTGTCGTCGGCGCGGTGACGCAGGTGGGGATTCGTTTCCGCTCGCGCGCCGTGGTGCTGACGGCCGGGACGTTCCTCGACGGCAAGATTCACGTGGGCTTGAACAACTACACCGGTGGCCGTGCCGGCGATCCGGCAGCAGTGTCGCTGTCGGCCCGCCTCAAGGAATTGAAGCTGCCGCAAGGCCGCCTCAAGACCGGGACGCCGCCGCGTATTGACGGCCGGACGATCGACTTTTCGAAGCTCGAAGAGCAGCCGGGCGATCTGGATCCGGTGCCGGTTTTCTCGTTTCTCGGCCGGGTGGAACAGCATCCGCGCCAGGTGCCGTGCTGGGTCACGCATACGAATGAGCGCACGCACGACATCATCCGCGGGGGGCTCGACCGCTCGCCGATGTACACGGGCGTGATCGAAGGGGTGGGGCCGCGGTATTGCCCGTCGATCGAAGACAAGATTCACCGCTTCGCGTCGAAGGAATCGCATCAGATCTTCCTCGAACCGGAAGGGCTGACGACCAACGAGTTCTATCCCAATGGGATTTCAACCAGCCTGCCGTTCGACGTGCAGCTGGAACTCGTGCGTTCGATGCGTGGTCTGGAGCATGCGCATATTCTGCGACCGGGCTACGCGATCGAGTATGACTACTTCGATCCGCGCGGACTGAAGGCATCGCTGGAAACCAAGGTGATCAACGGGCTGTTCTTTGCGGGCCAGATCAACGGTACCACCGGCTACGAAGAAGCAGCCGCGCAAGGCTTGCTGGCAGGGATTAACGCCGGCTTGCACGTACAGGGCAAGGACGCATGGTGCCCGCGCCGCGATCAGGCGTACCTGGGTGTGCTGGTCGACGATCTGGTCACGCGTGGGGTGTCCGAGCCGTATCGTATGTTCACGAGCCGCGCCGAATACCGCCTGAGCCTGCGCGAAGATAACGCCGATATGCGTCTGACGGAGATCGGCCGCGAACTCGGTGTGGTCGACGACGTCCGGTGGGACGCATTCAGCCGCAAGCGCGAGGCTGTTTCACGTGAAACAGAGCGCCTTCGTACGACGTGGGTCAATCCTAAGACGTTACCGGCCGAAGAAGCGACTGCGTTGCTCGGCAAGCCGATTGACCACGAATACAGTTTGGCCGATCTGCTCCGCCGTCCGGGCGTGACATACGACGGAGTCTGCGGTTTGCGCGAAGGTGCATGTGCTGCACCCGAGACGCTGGCCGAAGACGACGTTCTGCTCGCCCAGATCAAGGAGCAGATCGAGATCGGCATCAAGTATCAGGGTTATATCGACCGCCAGGCTGATGAGATCGAGCGGAATGAATCGCACGAAAGTACGCGTCTGCCGGAAGGTTTGGACTACGCGGAGGTAAGGGGCCTGTCGTTCGAAGCGCGTCAGAAACTGACGCAATTCCGCCCCGAGACCATCGGCCAGGCCTCGCGTATCTCCGGCATTACCCCGGCGGCGATCTCCTTGCTGATGGTCCACCTGAAGCGTGGCTTGGGGCGCCGTTCGACGAAAACCGCCGAACCCGGCACCGACAGCACGCCGGTGGCGCAATGACGGTGAGTCAGAAGGGAAGGGGTAGCGAAGCATTGGCGCCGTTGTTGGCGGACGGCGTCCGCGAACTCGGCCTCGATTTAAGCGACGCACAACTCGGCAAACTGCTCGACTACGTGGCGCTGCTGTCCAAATGGAATGCCGTCTATAACCTGACGGCGATCCGCGATCCCCGGCAGATGCTTATCCAGCACATCCTGGATTCGCTTTCGATCGTGCCGCATCTCGCTACGCGCGGCGCGTCCTCGGTGCTGGACGTGGGTTCCGGGGGCGGTTTGCCCGGTATCGTGCTGGCTATCGTGCTGCCCGACTGGACCGTCACCGTGAACGACATCGTTCACAAGAAAACGGCTTTTCAGGCTCAGGCCAAAGCCGAACTCGGCCTTGCTAATCTGTCAGTCGTCACGGGTCGTGTCGAGACTTTGCGGCCGGGCGCCGAAGTACCGGCAAAGTTCGACGTAATCGTGTCGCGCGCATTCGCAGAGCTCGCGGATTTCGTTACACTGGCCCGTCATCTGGTTGCGGAGCAAGGTGCGATCTGGGCAATGAAGGGTGTGCGTCCGGATGGTGAGATCGAGCGCCTGCCAGCAGGCGCCCACGTGGAACAGATCATTCGGCTGAACGTGCCGTCGCTCGATGCGGAGCGGCATTTGATCAAGGTTCTGGTGGACGGCGAAAACTGACGGCTACCACCGGCAGGTCCTAGGCAAGCACCGCATACCAGAAGCGCTTTCTACTTTATTCAAGCAGTTTCAAGCAGCAAAAGGGACACACCAACGATGGCAAAAATCTTCTGCGTTGCGAACCAGAAGGGCGGCGTCGGCAAGACGACGACAGCGGTCAATCTGGCCGCAAGCTTGGCAGCGCAGGGACAGCGAGTCCTTCTCATCGATCTGGACCCGCAGGGCAACGCCACGATGGGCAGCGGTGTCGACAAGGCCGCCTGCACGAACACCGTCTACGAAGTGCTCGTCGATGGCGTGTCGGTGGCGGATGCGCGAGTGCGTCCTGAAGCCGTCGGCTATGACGTGCTGCCCGCGAACCGCGAACTCGCGGGTGCCGAGGTCGAACTGGTCAGCGTGCAGAACCGTGAGCGCCAAATGAAGATCGCGTTGGCGGCGGTCGAAAGCGAATACGAATTCGTACTGATCGACTGCCCGCCGGCTTTGTCGCTGCTGACGCTCAACGGCTTGTGCGCCGCCCATGGCGTGGTGATTCCGATGCAGTGCGAGTACTTCGCGCTCGAGGGGCTGTCCGACCTGGTCAACACGATCAAGCAGGTGCACGCGAACCTGAATCGCGACCTGAAGGTGATCGGCCTATTGCGCGTGATGTTCGATCCGCGCATCACCTTGCAACAGCAAGTTTCGGATCAGCTCAAAGAGCACTTTGGAGACAAGGTGTTCGACGTGGTGATTCCGCGCAACGTGCGTCTTGCCGAGGCGCCTAGCTATGGGTTGCCGGGCGTTGTGTTCGACAAGGCGTCGCGCGGCGCGCAGGCGTATGTGCAGTTCGGTGCAGAGATGATTGAGCGGGTGCGTGCGTTGAATGACGCGCCCCAGGCGTCCTAAGCGGATCGAGGAAGCACGATGAACGCAGTAGCAAGAAAAAAGGGCTTGGGCCGCGGCCTGGAAGCATTGCTAGGTGGCAGTGCGGATATTACCGAGGCGGTAGCGATCGAGGGCGCGCCGAACGTGCTGCCGCTCAGTAAGCTGCAGGCCGGCAAGTACCAGCCGCGTACGCGCATGGACGAAGGCGCGTTGCAGGAATTGGCGGCCAGCATCCGTGCCCAGGGGCTGATGCAGCCGATCCTCGTGCGGCCGGTTTCGGCGGATAAGTACGAGATCATTGCCGGCGAGCGGCGCTTCCGAGCGGCACGCATTGCCGGTCTCGACGAGGTCCCGGTGCTGGTGAGGGACGTGCCCGACCAGGCCGCCGCGGCGATGGCGCTGATCGAGAATATCCAGCGCGAAGATCTGAATCCGCTGGAAGAAGCGCAGGGCATTCAGCGCTTGCTCGACGAATTCAATTTCACGCACGAGCAGGCGGCCGAATCGGTGGGGCGTTCGCGCAGTGCTGTATCGAATCTGCTGCGTTTGCTCAACCTGGCTGCACCGGTGCAGACGATGTTGCTGGCCGGCGATCTCGACATGGGGCATGCCCGCGCGCTACTGGCGGTCGACGCAGCGACGCAGATCACGCTGGCCAACCAGGTCGTCAACAAGCGCATGTCGGTACGCGAGACCGAAAAGCTGGTGACGGCGACCACCAAGGCTGCGCCCACAGTCAAGGCGCGAGCGAATCAGGACGGCGGCCGCGACACGCGACGACTCGAAGAAGAGTTGTCCGATCTGCTCTCCGCAACCGTAAAGATCAAGCTCGGCCGGCGCGGTCGCGGCCAGGTGCTGGTGGACTTCGGCGATCTGGATGCGCTGGAAGGCATTCTTGTCCGGTTGCGTGGTAACGCCACCGTCTGATCATGGCGGGTTGAACATGCTTGTGGCTTGGCGGGGTCTCGGTCCCGCTCGCAAGCTGTTTGGCGTGTTTGTTCGGTTGGTTTCGGCGGCGGAGGTGACGTAGCGGTTGTATCTGCTGCAAGCCGGCCTCGTTTGACAATCTCCCTGATTGATCGATAGCCAACGCGGATGTCAGTTGGATTCCTAACTATTGGCCACGTTTAATAATCAGGATTGCGATGTATCGGACGCCGCTGATATTTTCGCGGTGACGCGGACATAGTCGGGGTGTTCGGCGATTTGAGTTGGCCGCGCAGGCGAGGTCGCTTGCGGTTTGGCCTTGCCGCTGCTCGGCGTGCCTCATACTCCGTCCTTTCGCGTGTTTAGATCTGGCAACGAGTGTTGTGTGCCGACGCGTGGATGGGCCGGGTGTGGGGCAGGGCGGCCATCGACATGAAGTAGCAGGCGTCTGACTGCTCGCGGCGTCGATTATCCAATGCAGCAGGCCGCCTCCTATGTTGTTGGGCCGCCATGGGAGGGGCGTCCGATCGTCGCCGCCTCGCGACTACCCGGTGCCGCCCTGCATGTCCACCAAAGCTGGCAATAAATGTCGTCTGTTGCATTTTTGACACGTCCGTCCCAACGTCGAAACGACGTATCCGCGCTCTTCAACCTCCGCGATTCATCGCGCATGTTTTGCCATCCCCCGACCGCCTTACATTTGCCGTGTACAGGTCGGCCGGGATCGCATTCCCGCATGGTGAAGACCGTTTTCACGCTGGTTATTGAACGGCCTAAAGTCTTGAATTGCCTGCAACTATCGCTTACAATCGCCCGGATTTAATTGCATGGCAACCCCGTAAGCGCAGCGTAAGCTCGCGGGCTGGAATAAGACTTTCGGAACACTGCGATGGCGGTTAAAACGTCGAATCAAGCGCCGAAGAATGGGCGTGACGACCACCGCGCTGAACGCACCGTTTCCGATGCGTCCACCGGTCAGCACGTTACAACTGACGATGCGTGGGATGTCGAGCAACAAGATAACAATATCGTTCCGCTCACGCGGGTCGAGGCTGAAAAGCTGTTTGGCCCGAATGTGAGTCGTCCATCGCGCGTTACGCCTTTCAAGGTCGTGGCGGCGCAAATGGTTTTGTCCCTGGGTGCAACGCTGGTGTGGTGGCTGTTCTACAAGCCGCCGGGCGCTGCTGCGCTGTCCGCGTTCCTGGGGGGAGCGATCTGCTGGGTGCCGAGCGCGCTGTTCGCGGCACGTCTTAGAACGCTGAGCGGCGCCAAAACAGCGATGAGCTGGATGATTGGCGAAGCGCTCAAGATGGGGACAACGATCGCGATGTTTGTAGCCATCGCCTTCTGGTATCACGACGTATGCTGGGTGCCGCTGCTCGTGACCTACCTCATCGCGCTCAAGACGTACTGGATCGCCTTGGCGTGGCGCTAAGGTTGTAGCGGAAAGTGGTGGCACAAGAGTAGCAGCACAAAATTCAGGCCGGCGCGTAGCGCCGGCATCAGGAGTGCGGATTTGACATGATCCGCACCCGGCGTGTTCCCGCAATACAGTATTGCGGCGGGAACGGCCCGAGACGATTTTCGACAATTTGGGTGGCATTAACGATATGGCAGCTAGCGAAGGCACGCGCGCTCTGGATCCGTCCGAGTACATCGCGCACCACTTGCAGAACTTTTCCACCGCGCACCAGACGTCGATTTTCGACATTCATGTGTGGAATCTGGACACCCTCTTCTGGTCGATCGTTTGCGGTCTGGCCACCATCGGCATCTTGCATCTGGCCGCCCGCAAGGCAACGTCTGGCGTGCCGGGTCGTTTCCAGTGCGCGATCGAAATGCTGGTCGAGATGGTCGAAGATCAATCGAAGTCGATGATCCACGGCTCGCGCACCTTCATCGCTCCGTTGGCACTGACCATCTTCGTCTGGGTCGCGCTGATGAATTCGCTCGACTTCATCCCCGTCGATCTGCCGGGCCGCGTGATTGGCTGGCTCGGTCTGTCGCAAGCTATCCCCCATCACCGCATCGTGCCGACCGCCGACCTGAACGGTACGCTCGGCATCGCGCTCGGCGTATTCGCGTTGATGATTTACTACAACCTCAAGATCAAGGGCGTAGGCGGCTTCGTGCATGAACTGCTGTCGGCCCCGTTCGGCGCGCATCCGCTGCTGTGGATCCCGAACCTTGCATTGAACATCATCGAGTTCGTCGCAAAGACGGTTTCGCTCGGCATGCGGCTGTTCGGCAACATGTACGCGGGCGAGCTGTTGTTCCTGCTGATTGCCCTGCTCGGCAGCATGTGGGGTTTCGGCGCGGACGCGTCAGTGCTCGGCTTTATCGGCCACGTCATCGCAGGCACGGTTTGGGCGATCTTCCACATCCTGATCGTTTTCCTGCAGGCATTCATTTTCATGATGCTGACGCTGGTGTACATCGGACAGGCACACGACAGCCACTAATCACGGCGTGTCGAACGACGAATTGTTTTTAGTTTTGTTTTATTTAAATCCCAGTTCCAACCAGTTCTAAAAGACTTTTCACAAAGGAGTGATCATGCAAGCTTTCATCGCCAACATCCAGGGTCTGACCGCCATCGGTATCGGCATCATCATCGGCCTGGGTGCAATCGGCGCCTGTATCGGTATCGGCCTGATGGGTGGCAAGTACATCGAAGCATGTGCGCGTCAGCCGGAACTGATGAACCCGCTGCAAACCAAGATGTTCCTGCTGGCTGGTCTGATCGATGCGGCGTTCCTGATTGGTGTTGGTGTGGCAATGCTGTTCGCGTTCGCGAACCCGCTGCTGTCGAAGCTGGCAGGCTGAGGTTCCTCGGAAGTTTGCGCCTGAGCTATAACTGGTGAAGGCGCAGGGCGGAACGGGCACTTGGGCGCTGATCGAATACAGAATCGATGAGCGCCTTGCCGTTTCACTTTCCGAACTAGCAACGTTTAAGGAAACACCGTGAATCTCAACGCAACCCTGTTTGCGCAAATGGTCGTGTTCCTGATCCTCGCGTGGTTCACGATGAAGTTCGTGTGGCCGCCGTTGATCAACGCCCTCGACGAGCGCTCGAAGAAGATCGCTGACGGTTTGTCGGCTGCTGAAAAGGGCAAGGCGGAACTCGAAGCCGCCCACAAGCGCGTCGACCAGGAACTCGCTCAGGCACGCAATGACGGTCAGCAACGTATTGCTGACGCAGAAAAGCGCGCTGTGACAGTCGCTGACGAAATCAAGGCTCAAGCACAAGCTGAAGCCGCTCGCATCATCGCGCAAGCGAAGGCCGACGCGGACCAGCAAGTCGTGAAGGCGCGCGAAACGCTGCGCGGCGAAGTTGCTGCACTCGCCGTGAAGGGCGCTGAACAGATCCTGAAGCGCGAAGTCGACCAGGCAGCGCATGCTGACCTGCTGAATCAACTGAAAGCCGAGCTCTGATCATGGCCGAACTTGCAACCATCGCCCGTCCGTACGCAGAAGCGCTGTTTGGCGTGGCCGAAGCTGGTGACATCGCCGCCTGGTCCACGCTCGTGCAGGAGCTGGCACAGGTTGCGCGTCTGCCCGAAGTGCTGTCGATCGCCTCGAGCCCGAAAGTAAGCCGCGCCCAAGTCAGCGAACTGCTGCTGGCCGCGGTCAAGTCGCCGCTCAAGGACGACGCGCAAGCGAAGAATCTGGTGCAAATGCTGGTCGAGAATCATCGCCTGCAATTGCTGCCGGAAATCGCTGTGCAGTTCGAAGAGTTGAAGAACGCCCGCGAAGGGGCGGCAGATGTGCTGATCGTCAGCGCATTCCCGCTCGAAGGCGCGCAGTTGAACGACCTCGTCGCAAGTCTCGAACGCAAATTCAAGCGCAAGCTGAAGCCGACGGTCGAAGTCGACTCGTCGCTGATCGGCGGCGTGCGCGTGACGGTCGGTGACGAAGTGCTCGATACCTCGGTCCGCGCGCGGCTTGCCAGCATGCAGACGGCTCTGACGGCCTGAAGCGCCGAAAGCGCTGAAGCGGCTGGCACGCAACAGAATTGACTATCAGGAGCGAATAATGCAACTCAATCCCTCTGAGATCAGCGAGCTGATCAAGAGCCGGATCCAGGGCCTTGAAGCGAGCGCAGACGTTCGCAACCAGGGCACCGTGATCTCCGTGACCGACGGTATCGTGCGTATCCACGGCCTGTCGGAAGTGATGCAGGGCGAAATGCTCGAATTCCCGGGCAACACCTTCGGTCTCGCACTGAACCTCGAGCGCGACTCGGTCGGCGCCGTGATTCTGGGTGAGTACGAACACATTTCGGAAGGCGACATCGTCAAGACGACGGGCCGCATTCTCGAAGTGCCGGTGGGTCCGGAACTGCTCGGCCGCGTGGTCGATGCACTCGGCAACCCGATCGACGGCAAGGGCCCGGTCAACGCGAAGAAAACCGACGCAATCGAAAAGATTGCGCCGGGCGTGATCTGGCGTAAGTCGGTTTCGGAGCCGGTCCAAACCGGTCTGAAGTCGATCGACGCGATGGTGCCGGTTGGCCGTGGCCAGCGCGAGCTGATCATTGGCGACCGTCAGTGCGGCAAGACCGCAGTCGCAGTCGACACGATCATCAACCAGAAGGGCAAGAATCTCTTCTGTATCTACGTCGCGATCGGCCAGAAGGCTTCGTCGATCATGAACGTGGTGCGCAAGCTGGAAGAAACGGGCGCGCTGGAATACACGATCGTCGTGGCCGCTTCGGCTTCGGAATCGGCTGCGATGCAATACCTCGCACCGTACGCCGGCTGCACGATGGGCGAATACTTCCGCGACCGCGGTCAAGACGCGCTGATCGTGTATGACGATTTGACCAAGCAAGCTTGGGCATACCGTCAGATCTCGCTGCTGCTTCGCCGCCCGCCGGGCCGCGAAGCATACCCGGGTGACGTGTTCTATCTGCACTCGCGTTTGCTGGAACGTGCTGCGCGCGTCTCGGAAGAGTACGTCGAGAAGTTCACGAACGGCGAAGTGAAGGGCAAGAGCGGTTCGCTGACGGCACTGCCGGTCATTGAAACGCAAGCAGGCGACGTGACCGCATTCGTTCCGACGAACGTGATCTCGATTACCGACGGCCAGATCTTCCTGGAAACCGACCTCTTCAACGCAGGTATCCGCCCGGCAATTAACGCTGGCGTGTCGGTGTCGCGCGTCGGTGGTGCGGCTCAAACCAAGGTTGTGAAGAAGCTGTCGGGCGGTATCCGTACCGACCTGGCTCAGTACCGTGAATTGGCTGCGTTCGCGCAGTTCGCATCGGACCTCGACGAAGCCACCCGCAAGCAGCTGGAACGCGGCCGCCGCGTGACGGAACTGCTGAAGCAGCCGCAATATCAGCCGCTGCAAGTGTGGGAACTGGCGGTTGCGCTGTTCGCTGCGAACAATGGCTACCTCGACGATCTGGAAGTTGCGCAAGTGCTGCCGTTCGAAAAGGGCCTGCGTGATTACCTGAAGTCGAAGCACGCTGACCTGGTCAAGCGCATCGAAGATACCAAGGAACTCTCGAAGGACGACGAAGCCCTGCTGCATACGGCTCTCAAAGACTTCAAGAAGTCCGGCGCTTATTGATCCGCGAGTGATCCGCAAGGCATAAACGGACCTTGAAGCGGCGCGGGCCGCAGGCAACTGAACCCGCGCTGCTTCGATAGCTTTGCATGGGCCCCGAGTAACCGCTAAAGCGCTAACTTGGGCCGACAAAGGAGCAAGCAATGGCTGGAATGAAGGAAATTCGCGGCAAGATCAAGAGCGTGCAAAACACGCGCAAGATCACGAAAGCGATGGAGATGGTGGCCGCATCGAAGATGCGCCGCGCTCAGGAGCGCATGCGCGCTGCTCGCCCGTATGCCGACAAGGTCCGCGATATCGCTGCGCACATGAGCCGTGCGAACCCGGAGTATCGTCACCCGTTCATGGTGTCGAACGAAGGCGCGAAAACGGCCGGCATCATCCTCGTCACGACCGATAAAGGTTTGTGCGGTGGTATGAACACCAACGTGTTGCGTGCGTCGGTCCAGAAGTTCAAGGAACTGGAAGCTCAGGGCAAGACGATCGAAGCAACTGCGATCGGCACCAAGGGTCTGGGTTTCCTGAACCGTCTGCGCGCCAAGGTGGTGTCGAACGTCGTACATCTGGGCGACACGCCGCATCTGGAAAAGCTGATCGGCGCGGTGAAGGTGCAGCTCGACCTGTACTCGGAAGGCAAGGTTTCGGCGGTGTACCTCGCGTACACGCGCTTCGTCAATACGATGAAGCAGGAGCCGGTGATCGAGCAACTGCTGCCGCTGTCGGCAGACCAGTTCGAGCGCAAGGACGAAGAAGGCACGACGCCGAGCACGCAGTGGGACTACATCTACGAGCCGGATGCACAGGCAGTGGTGGACGAACTGCTGGTGCGTTATGTCGAAGCGCTGGTCTATCAGGCCGTCGCGGAAAACATGGCATCGGAGCAGTCGGCACGAATGGTCGCAATGAAGGCCGCTTCGGACAACGCGAAGACGGTCATCAACGAACTGCAGCTCGTGTACAACAAGAGCCGTCAGGCCGCGATCACGAAAGAACTGTCGGAAATCGTCGGTGGCGCAGCAGCAGTCTGACCCTAACGGTCAGGCACGCCGCTTCGTGTGCGCCTTCGTGGCGCACCCACCGAAACTGCGCCTTTGCGCGAGTGAAGAATTGAGTATCTAAAGGAAAAGCGATGAGTACTACTGCTTTGGTAGAAGGCAAGATCGTACAGTGCATCGGCGCGGTGATCGACGTGGAATTCCCGCGTTCGGACATGCCGAAGATTTACGACGCGCTCATTCTCGAAGGTTCGGAACTGACCCTCGAAGTCCAGCAGCAACTGGGCGACGGCGTTGTCCGTACCATCTGTCTGGGTGCCTCGGACGGTCTGCGCCGCGGTACGACGGTGAAGAACACCGGCAAGCCGATCAGCGTGCCGGTTGGCAAGCCGACCCTCGGCCGGATCATGGACGTGCTGGGTCGCCCGATCGACGAAGCCGGCCCGATCAACTCGGACGTGGTTCGCGGTATTCACCAGAAGGCTCCGGCGTTCGACGAACTGTCGCCGTCGACGGAACTGCTCGAAACCGGCATCAAGGTTATCGACCTGATCTGCCCGTTCGCCAAGGGCGGTAAGGTTGGCCTGTTCGGTGGCGCCGGTGTGGGCAAGACCGTGAACATGATGGAACTGATCAACAACATCGCTAAGGAACACGGTGGTTACTCCGTGTTCGCCGGTGTTGGCGAGCGTACCCGCGAAGGGAACGACTTCTATCACGAAATGAAGGACTCGAACGTTCTCGACAAGGTCGCGCTGGTGTACGGCCAGATGAACGAGCCGCCGGGCAACCGTCTGCGCGTTGCGTTGACCGGTCTGACGATGGCTGAGCACTTCCGCGACGAAGGTCTCGACGTGCTGTTCTTCGTCGACAACATCTACCGTTTCACGCTGGCAGGCACGGAAGTGTCGGCACTGCTCGGCCGTATGCCGTCGGCAGTGGGCTATCAGCCGACGCTGGCTGAAGAAATGGGTAAGCTGCAAGAGCGTATTACGTCGACCAAGACCGGCTCGATCACGTCGGTTCAGGCCGTGTACGTCCCTGCGGATGACTTGACCGACCCGTCGCCGGCTACGACGTTCGGTCACCTGGACGCAACCGTCGTGTTGTCGCGTGACATCGCTTCGCTGGGTATCTACCCGGCAGTGGACCCGCTCGATTCGACCTCGCGTCAGATCGACCCGAACGTGATCGGCGAAGAGCACTACGCCATCACGCGCGGCGTGCAGCAAACGCTGCAGCGCTACAAGGAACTGCGCGACATTATCGCGATTCTGGGTATGGACGAACTGGCGCCGGAAGACAAGCTCGCCGTGGCGCGCGCTCGTAAGATCCAGCGTTTCCTGTCGCAGCCGTTCCACGTCGCTGAAGTGTTCACGGGCTCGCCGGGCAAGTACGTGCCGCTGAAGGAAACGATCCGTGGCTTCAAGATGATCGTTGAAGGCGAGTGCGACCACCTGCCGGAACAAGCGTTCTACATGGTCGGCACGATCGACGAAGCCTTCGAAAAGGCCAAGAAGATCCAGTAAAGGTCGGGTGTAACGAAGCGGGCGCCGGCCTCGCGCGTTCGGATGCTTTTACAGCATCCGAACACAAAGCCGGCGCCTCTTACTACGCTCAACCCAGCCTTGCATGGGACGGGAGTAAGCGCTAAAGCGCCAACTCTCGTCGCGCTTTGCATGGGACCAGAGTAAGCGCTAAAGCGCTAACTCTGGTCGACACAGGAGTCGATATGGCAACCATTAAAGTAGACGTCGTCAGCGCGGAAGAGCAGATCTTCTCGGGCCAGGCGAAGTTCGTCGCGCTGCCGGGCGAAGCGGGTGAACTCGGTATTCTGCCGGGCCACACGCCGCTCATCACGCGGATTCGTCCGGGTGCGGTGCGCATCGAAGCTGAAAACGGCGAAGAAGAGTTTGTGTTTGTCGCCGGCGGCATTCTCGAAGTCCAACCGGGTGCAGTGACGGTTCTCGCCGACACCGCGATCCGCGGCAAGGATCTCGACGAAGCCAAGGCCGAAGATGCACGCAAGCGCGCGGAAGAAGCGCTGCAAAACACGGGTTCGAACCTCGAATATGCAACCGCGCAAGCGGAACTCGCGTATGCGACGGCTCAGCTCGCTGCGATCCAGCGTCTGCGCAAGCTGCGCGGTCAGAAATAAGCAACACGTATCAGAAAGAAAGCAGCCTTCGTGGCTGCTTTTTTTTGACCTCTACTTGACGTTTACGGAAAGGTAAGCGAAATTCGGTTTTTGCTCGTAGCGGGTTGTCGTGAGCTGTACGGAGATCGCAGGTTGCAGGCGAGGTTGGAGGTGGCAGGAGTAGATGCAGCCACGACGACCGGCGGGTGCCATGCGGCGTGTCGCTGTCGCTGCCGCTGCGACGCTCTGTCAATGCGCTGCGGGTAAGACTTGATGCCATCCTGACATCTGCTGGTGGCACAATTGATTTCAAATTCATTTCAATAGGCTGGGCGAGCTTCCGCTCACGGAGACAACACCATGGCAACGCACATGTCAGGCGAAGGCGCACTCATCGAACCTAAAGACAACCTGTCGTATGTTCGCGGATCGACCGAGATTCCGTTGAGCGAAGCGCCACTCGGGCAATTTCTGCACGACACCGCGGCGCGCTTCCCCGACCGCCCGGCCGTGGTGTTTCGTGAGCAACGCATCCGCTGGACATGGAAGGAGTTCGCCGAAGAAGTCGACGTGTTGGCGTCCGGGCTCCTTGCACTCGGCATCGAAAAGGGCGACCGCGTCGGCATCTGGTCGCCGAACCGGGTGGAATGGTTGCTCACGCAGTTCGCGACCGCGCGCATAGGTGCCGTGCTCGTCAACATCAATCCGGCCTATCGGCTCGCGGAACTCGAGTACGCGCTGAACAAGGTCGGCTGCAAGGCGATCATCGCGGCCGAGCGGTTCAAGTCATCGATGTACCTCGAGATGCTGCAGGAGCTCGCGCCGGAACTGGCGACGCAAGCGCCCGGCGAATTGCACGCCGCTCGCCTGCCGGATCTGCGCTACGTGATCCGCATGTGCGACACGGAAACACCCGGCATGCTGACCTTCTCCGACGTGATCGAGCAGGGCCGTGCAACACTCGATGTCGCGAAGCTCGATGCCATCGGTGCGACGCTGTCTTGCCACGAACCGATCAACATTCAGTTCACCAGCGGCACGACGGGCAATCCAAAGGGCGCCACGCTGACCCACAGCAACGTCGTCAACAACGCGCGCTACATCGCAATGGCGATGCGTCTAACGGAGCAGGACGGCTTGTGCATTCCTGTCCCGCTCTATCACTGCTTCGGCATGGTGCTGGCGGTGCTGGCGTGCGTATCGGTCGGCGCGAATATGGTCTTTCCGGGCGAGGGCTTTGACCCGGCAGCGACGCTCGCGGCCGTTGCCGAGGAGCAGTGCACCGCGCTGCACGGGGTGCCGACCATGTTCATCGCCGAACTCGATCATCCGACCTTCGCGACCTATGACTTCTCGCGCCTGCGCACCGGCATCATGGCCGGCTCGCCGTGCCCGATCGAGACGATGAAGAAGGTCGTCTCGAAGATGCATCTGGACGAGATCACCATCGCTTACGGCATGACGGAAACGAGCCCGGTGTCCTTCCAGAGCTCCACCACCGACCCACTCGACAAGCGCACCACGACGGTCGGCCGTATCCAGCCGCATCTGGAAGTGAAGATCGTCGATCCACTCGGCGCGATCGTGCCGGTGGGCGAGACGGGTGAACTGTGCACCAAGGGCTATTCGGTAATGCAAGGCTACTGGGGCGACGAAGCGAAGACGCGGGAAAGCATCGTCGACGGCTGGATGCATACCGGCGATCTGGCGACGCTCGACGCCGACGGCTACTGCAATATCGTCGGCCGCCTGAAGGACATGCTGATTCGCGGCGGCGAAAACATCTACCCGCGGGAGATCGAGGAGTTTCTGTTCCGCCATCCGAAGATCCAGAGCGTGCAGGTGTTTGGCGTGCCCGACGCGAAGTACGGCGAGGAGGTGTGTGCGTGGATCGTATTGCGCTCAGGCGAGCAGGCCACAGCCGAGGACATCCAGCAGTTCTGCCAGGGCCAGATCGCGCATTACAAGGTGCCGAAGTACATCCGCTTCGTCGACGAACTGCCGATGACGGTGACCGGCAAAGTGCAGAAATTCATCATGCGCGAACGGATGATCAGCGAGTTGAAGGTGAAGGAAGACAAGACGGCCTGACGGCAATGCGGGTTTGGCGCCGCACGTGAATTCGCGCGACGCCGGCCGGCATGGTGGGGAAACCCGTTTGCGTTGGAATGAGCCCTGCAGACGGCACGGCGAATCTGGCGGCTGGATCAGCCACAAAATCAGCCCGTCAGGAAGCTCGCAAACGTTTGACCAGACGAAAAAAAAGCGGGCCTGGAGCCCGCTAAAAACCACACGCTACGGGGTTAGCGCGAGGAGACCAAAGATGGAACCAACTGAGACGACGACCCTGCGTCGACTACGGCCCCAGCAGGGATGCCCCTTCACAGGGCTTCGGCATACGCCGACCGGCAAGTGCATCGTATCCGCTCACACCACGCACCCAGCCACATCCGTGTTGAAACCGTTGAGGGCATTGTGGGCGAATTAACCTACGAGCGCGGTAACAAAGTGTTTCAGGTTGTAACGCCCGTCAGATAAGGCGCGACGGGACTTATTTCCAATTTTAAACGTTTTAAACGTAATTTTTACCGATGACTGGCAGGCAATTTCATACGCCTGATTGATGCTATTCGTGACGCATCGTGCAGCGTAATCCGTTCAGTCGATTCCGCATGAAATGGTTGCTCATTCATCCTTTTTGGAAAGAATGGCCCGTATTACAGGCGCTTCCCACCGTCAGTAGGCAGCATGGTTCGCGGCCGAGCAACCGTGCTGCGTTGCAACATTTTGCGCATACTGAAAGCGCTCGGCCGCGAATCAACAATCCTTCTATTTCAGCCACTTGTCCGAGATCGCCTGATACTCGCCGGTTGCTCGCGCAAGGTGCAACCACTGGTCGACGTATTGCTGGAACGTCACATCGCCGCGCGGCAGCAGCCAGGCCTTCTCTCCGTACTGGAACGGCTTGTCCGGATGCACCGAGCAAAGACCCGGATTCAGCTTTTGCTGCAACAAGGTCTCCGACGCATCTGTCACCATCACGTCGGCCTTGCCGGCGAGGATCTGTTTGAAGATCGTCACGTTGTCCGGATAGACGGTCAGGTTCGCATGCGGGAAGTACTGTTTGGCGAAACGCTCATTGGTGCCGCCCGGATTGACGATCACGCGGGTCGCCGGCTGATCGATTTGCGCCACCGTCTGATACTTGTTGACGTCGTCACACCGGACGATCGGCGTCTTGCCGTCGATCATGTACGCCTGCGTGAAAAACGCGCGCTTCTGGCGCTCGAGCGTCGGCGAAACACCGCCCACGCCGATGTCGCACTTCGCGACGAAGTCGTTCATCAGGTTCGGCCACGACGTCTTGACGAATTCCGCCTTCACGCCAAGCGATTTGGCGAGCGACTCGGTCATGTCGATATCGATGCCTTCGAACTGGCCGTCTGCCTTGTAATACGAGTACGGCTTGTAGTCGCCGGTCGTACAGGCACGCAGCGTGCCGCGTGCGAGGATTTCATCGAGCCGCGAGGGCGCCGCAGCGGTAGCGCTGGCCTGCGCCTGGGCCACGCCTGCGTGCATCAAAACACCGGTCAAAACGCCGAGCAGTGCGAGTGCTGCCTTATTCATCGAGTCTCCTTGGTGGTGCGTAATTGTTTGGTAAGGCCGTCGGATGATAGCCCGGCAATTCATGCTTGAACATTGGCCGTTCAGCTGAGTCATGGCGCCGCATGGGGCGGCAAGGAAGCCGGTTGCAAGTAAGGTGCGCGACAGTTATTGCCTGCATCAAGGGCGATGCGGCGACCCGGGTCCGGTAAAATGCCCCTTTGCCTTCAGTCGTACGCAACGTGGCCCATAAACTCCTGAACGACACTTTCCTGCGCGCGCTGCTGCGCCAGCCGACCGACTACACGCCGATCTGGCTGATGCGGCAGGCTGGCCGCTACCTGCCGGAATACAACGCCACGCGGACTCGCGCGGGCAGTTTCCTCGGTCTGGCGAAGAACCCGGCGTACGCAACGGAAGTCACGCTGCAGCCGCTCGAGCGCTATCCGCTCGACGCCGCGATCCTGTTCTCCGACATTCTGACGGTGCCGGACGCAATGGGCTTGGGTCTCGAATTCGTTGCCGGCGAGGGTCCGAAGTTTGCCCGGCCGGTACGCACGGAAGATGATGTGGCACGCCTCGCAGTGCCGGATATCGACGCCACGCTGCGCTACGTGACCGACGCGGTGCGCGAAATCCGCACCGCACTCACCGACGCGCAAGGTCGCCAGCGCGTGCCGCTGATCGGGTTTTCGGGCAGCCCGTGGACGCTGGCGTGTTACATGGTGGAAGGGGCCGGTTCGGCGGACTTCCGCACAGTCAAATCGATGTTGTACGCGCGCCCGGACCTGATGCACCGCATTCTCGACGTCAACGCGAAGTCGGTTGCGGCGTACCTGAATGCGCAGATCGAAGCCGGCGCGCAAGCCGTGATGATTTTCGACACGTGGGGAGGGGCGCTCGCGGACGGCGTCTATCAACGTTTCTCGTTGCAGTACATCCAGCAGGTTGTGAGCCAGTTGAAACGCGATCACAACGGCGAAAAGGTGCCGGTGATCACCTTCACGAAGGGCGGTGGGTTGTGGCTCGACGAGATCGCCGATATCGGCGTGGATGCGGTCGGTCTCGACTGGACCGTGAACTTGAGCAAGGCGCGCGAGCGCGTGGGTAGCAAGGTGGCGCTGCAAGGCAATATCGATCCTTCGGTGCTGTTTGCACCGCCGGCTGCGATCCGCATGGAAGCGCGCGCCGTGCTCGACAGCTTCGGCAATCATCCAGGTCATGTTTTCAATCTCGGCCACGGCATTTCGCAGTTCACGCCGCCGGAGAATGTTGCCGAACTCGTGGACGAAGTCCATCGTCATAGCCGCGCGATTCGCAGCGGTGCGCATGCACCAAGCTGACGCCGTAAACGTTGTCATTTTTGCTGCGGCGCAGCGAACTGGGCTCTCGCTCTAAGGGGATATTTGTAGTCAACGGGCCGTCAGATGGCGGTCCCGCGAAAGTCAAGACTTGACTTATGCACATTGATCACGCTGCGGCGCGGTAGAAGCTTTCGTCGTGCCCTGGCCCTTGCACTTTGCGGGCGCATTTGATCTAAGCCTTGTCTGGCAAGGGTTTCACGGGTTCACGACAAAATGAGCGGAATCCCACA
The DNA here is from genome assembly GCA_900142905.1 of Burkholderia sp. GAS332. NCBI lineage: Bacteria > Pseudomonadati > Pseudomonadota > Betaproteobacteria > Burkholderiales > Burkholderiaceae > Burkholderia > Burkholderia sp. GAS332. The sequence goes on from FSRV01000001.1 coordinate 151,613, forward strand.
GAAGGCCGCTGCGGCGCGGTTCTCGGGCCTTCCAAACGAAGTTTTCAACAAAGTTATCCACAGGCACGCGGACCGATTGCAATTGTTCAGCCGAATCCAAAACTTAGCGCGGAAATTGAAGTTTTACTTTAACTTCGATGGGTTCGCCGTTTGCGCGATGTGCACCGCGACGCTGCGTCGCACCGCAGCCCTGTACCTGATCCACACCGCCGCGTGAGTGACGTGTTCGTCCGCGTCGCGCTGGATCATCCGCTGCCGACTCTGTTCGACTACCGCTGCGACACGCCCGAGCGTGTCGCGCCGGGCATGCTGGTGAGCGTGCCGTTCGGCAAGCGTCACGTGGTGGGCCTCGTCTGCGAAGTGACCACTCACAGCGACGTGCCCGCTGACCGTCTACGGACGGTCAGCCATGTTTGCATGGCCTGCCCGCCCGTGTCGGCCGAATGGCTGGGGCTCACGGCCTTCGCCGCCGACTACTATCAACGCGGCCTCGGTGAAGTGGCGCTGCCCGCTTTGCCGCAAGCCCTGCGTGATGCCTCGCGCTGGTCGCGTCTATTCGCACCGGAAGAGCGTTACAGCCTGACGGCGGCGGGTCGCGCCGCGTTGCCGGAAACATTGCCTGCGCGCGCGAGCGCGTTGCGCAAGCTTGCCCAGGCCTTGGCCGAGGCCGAATTTCTGATCGCTGGAGACGCTCGCGCGCTCCACCCCAAAGCCATCGCAACCTTGGAGGCGTGGCAAGCCGAAGGCTGGGTTGCGCTGGAGGTGATCGAAGCCGCAGAGGTGCTCGCCGCCCCCGCATCACCGGATACGCCCGCACCCACCTTACCCACCCTCACCGACGAACAGGCGGGCGCAGTCGAAGCGATCCGCGACGCGAACGGCTTCGCGCCGTTCCTGCTGCACGGCGTGACGGGCAGCGGCAAGACCGAGGTGTATCTGCGCGCGCTCGCCGAGATTCTGGCGGCGAAGCCCGACGCGCAGGCACTCGTCCTCGTCCCTGAAATCAATCTGACGCCGCAGTTCGAGTCGGCCTTCCGCGCGCGTTTTGCAGCGCTCGAAGGCACGTCGATCGTCACGCTGCACAGCGGCCTCGCGGAAGGCGAACGCGCCCGCAACTGGTTCGCGGCGCACACCGGGCGCGCCCGCATTGTGCTCGGCACGCGGCTGGCGGTGCTCGCCTCGCTGGCGAAACTGGCGGTCATCGTCGTCGACGAGGAACACGATCCGGCTTATAAGCAGCAGGAAGGTCTGCGCTATTCGGCGCGCGATCTGGCGATCTATCGCGCCAAGCAACTCGGCTTGCCGGTCGTGCTCGGCTCGGCCACGCCGTCGCTGGAGAGCTGGTGGCAGGCGGATCAGGGACGCTATCAGCGTCTCACCCTGTCGCGCCGCGCTGTCGCCGAGGCTGTCCTGCCGACTGTCAGACTGATCGATCTGGAGGAAGAGCGGCGGCGCGGCCGGGCCTCGGTGGAGGGGTTGTCCGGGCCGTTGATCGCGGCGCTGAAGGCGCGGCTCGAGCGCGGTGAGCAAAGTCTCGTGTTCCTGAACCGACGCGGGTACGCGCCACAACTCGCCTGCGATGCCTGTGGCTGGGTGGCCGGCTGTCCGCGCTGCAGCGCCTACGTCGTATTGCACAAACCCGAGCGCGCGCTGCGCTGTCACCACTGCGGCTGGGAATCGCGCATTCCACGCTCGTGCCCGGAGTGCGGCAACGTCGACATCGCACCGATGGGACGCGGCACGCAACGCGTTGAAGAAACGCTGGCGAGCGCGGTACCCGGCGCCCGCGTGCTGCGCATCGACGCCGACAGCACGCGCCGCAAAGGCAGCGCGCAGGCGCTGTTCTCCGATGTCCACGCCGGCGAGGTCGATATCCTTGTCGGCACGCAGATGATCGCGAAGGGCCACGACTTCCAGCGGGTGTCGCTGGTCGGCGTGTTGAACGCCGACACCGCCTTGTTTTCCCACGACTTCCGCGCGAGCGAACGCCTTTTTGCGCAATTGATGCAAGTGAGCGGTCGCGCGGGCCGCTCCGGGTTGCCGGGCGAAGTGCTGGTGCAGACGCGCTATCCGCGCCATGCGCTGTATCACGCGCTGGCGCGGCATGACTACGTCGGCTTTGCCAATACGACGCTGGCCGAGCGGCGCGACGCCCATCTGCCGCCGTTCGTCTACCAGGCTTTGCTGCGCGCCGAGGGCCGCACGCTCGAAGCCGCGATCGCCTTCCTGCAGCAGGCTGCCGCCGCGCTGACGGAGATTCCGGCCGCTGAGCGCGTGACGGTCTATGACGCCGTGCCGCTCACCATCGTCAAAGTGATGCACGTGCATCGCGCGCAATTGCTGATCGAGAGCGCGTCGCGGGGCGCGCTGCAGGCCACCTTGCGCGCATGGCAACCGATGCTGCGCGGCCTGAAAGGCGTGCTGCGCTGGAACCTCGAAGTCGACCCGCTCGATATCTGACGCCTCGGCCGTTGCGCCTGAAGCCGCGCCACTCGGGGCGTTACTCCTTTGAGTCATATTCATAGAGCGAATGGTCGTTTCGCTTTGCGACGCCGCTCGCCTATATTTCGCCGAATCGGCGCATGCTTCAGCAAAACTCAACAATTCCCGCGTCGATGCACCTCAACTACCTCGGGGGCATTGCGATGAGCGACACCAATCAAACGCTGCCGACCGGCGCTGCGCCCGGCAAGCACCGCAGCGGCCATAGCGCACACGGCGGCGGTCTCTTTTCGACTGAAGACTGGTGGGCCGTCTGGATCGGCCTGCTCGTCATCGTGATCGCCTGGGGGCTGTTCGCCTCGGGCGGTAGCATCAAGTGGCTGGCGGTCGCGCCGGCCAAATGGTCGACTGTGGCACAAGCCGCGCAGGACGTCGGCAAGCATCTGCCGAACTATGCCGCGTTGTTCATCGCGTTCGCGTTGCTATTCGGCGTGAGCCTTGCTGCGCTGAAACAGCGGGTCGGCTCGTTCCTGGCGTCGTTCCTGATCCTGTTCATCGCATCGGCGCTGATCTTCATGTTGGGCGCATGGGTCAATGCGTCGAAGTACAACCTCGAGCCGCCGCTGGTGGCGTTGGCACTCGGCCTATTGATCTCGAACGTGTTCACGCTGCCCGAGTGGTTTTCGGCGGGCTTGCGCGTGGAGTTTTACATCAAGGTCGGCATCGTGCTGCTCGGCGCGACCCTGCCGTTCACCTTGCTGGTGTGGGCGGGGCCGGTCGCGGTCGGGCAGGCGACCATCGTCTCGCTCGTCACCTTCTTCGTCATTTTCTTTGCCGCCAAGGCGCTCGGCCTCGACCGGCGTTTTGCGGCCGTGCTCGGTGTGGGCGGCGCGGTGTGCGGCGTGTCGGCGGCGATTGCGATTGCCGGCGCGGTGCGGGCCAAGCGGGAACAGGTGTCGGTGGCGATCACGCTGGTCGTGCTATGGGCCATCGTGATGATCTTCGTGCTGCCGTTCGCATCGCGTTCACTGGGACTATCGACGGCGGTCGCGGGCGCATGGATCGGCACGTCCGAATTCGCTGACGCTGCCGGCATCGCCGCCGCGCAAGCCTACGGCGACTTCGCGAAGCACGCGGGCGGGGTGATTGCCGGCGCGCCCGAGGCGTCGCTGCAGGCGTTCACCTTGATGAAGGTGGTCGGCCGCGATATCTGGATCGGTATCTGGGCGTTCGTGCTGGCGATCGTCGCAACGACACGCTGGGAATCGCAGGACAACGGCGTCAAAACCAAGGCCCATGCGGGTGAAATCTGGGCGCGCTTTCCGAAATTCGTGATCGGCTTCGTGATCGCGTCGGCGCTGGTGACGTGGATCGCCAGCCACTACTCGTTGGCTGACTACCGCAAGATCGTCACGCCCGAGTTCGTCGCGCCGATTACCGCGCTGCGTACGTGGGCCTTCACGTTCTGTTTTCTGAGCATCGGGTTGACCACACGCCTGCGCTCGCTGACATCCGTCGGCCTGAAGCCGTTCCTGGCCTTCACGGTGGGCGTCGCGGTCAATATCGCCATCGGCTACGCGCTGTCCGCGCACGTGTTCGCACCGTACTGGAATAGCTTGGGGCAGGGCGCGCGATGAGCGCGGCGGTTCGCATCGCCGGCACGGCCCACGCACGCGGAGAAGCGTGTGCGCCGCGCTGTGCAAGCTGCCGGTATCGCGCCGAGGATCGGCATTCACTGGAGCAGAGCATTCCGGGTCTCGCCGTGTTCAGTTCCGGGTTTGGCGCGAGCGTGGCGGACAGCCGGCTTTGCCGTCTGCACGACCAACTCGTTTCGCCCGACGACACCTGCGCTCAGTTCGAGTCGATCCCCCCTCTCTGACGCGCGCGCCGGCGCCGCCGCCGGTCGAACCTGGCGGCGCACGTCCACTGCTCGTGGTGTCAGTCGGGACCGGCGTCGCTATGGCCATCGCGAGTCGCCGGAATTAACCACTCAATCGTTCAACGCTGCTCGCGTATCGCCGGCCGATGCCCGCGATGCGGGGCGCGCGCGGTCCTCCGCGGGCGTGCGGCGGGACGAAGCGCCACCCGTCGCGCCGCGGATGAACAGCACAGCGCAGGTCGCACACATCGCCCAGATGCCCAATACCACTAACCACTTTTCCATTTCGCCAGTCCTCTAAAACCCCGTACCGTTTTTATGTGCGTGCCTTGCGGCCGCGACCATCCATGTTCTGTATAACGGCGCGCCGAGCAATCTGATAAGGGTAAAAGCGAAAAGAATCACGCCAGGGAAAATACTGATCGCAACCGCCGTCGCCACGCGCAGCGCCATCCGGCGCAAACCCCCGCCGTACAGGGCTCTCACGAAGGTGCAACCATGCGCAGCGCATGGTTGCACCTTTTTATTGGGAGGCGTACGATTCGCCCAACTTTTAGTCTTTCTCCAGCGAATTCGTCTGGTATCCGAAGAAGGAAACATGGCTAGCACCACCCTTGGCGTCAAGGTCGACGACCTCCTGCGTTCCCGGCTGAAAGATGCCGCCACCCGCCTCGAGCGCACTCCGCACTGGCTGATCAAGCAGGCGATCTTCGCATACCTCGAAAAGATCGAACACGGCCAATTGCCGCCTGAATTGTCGGGCCACACCGGCTCGGCCGGTCTGGCTGACGGCGCTTCGGTGGAGCAGGAGGAAGACGGTGCGTCGCATCCGTTCCTCGAATTCGCGCAGAACGTGCAACCGCAATCGGTGCTGCGCGCCGCGATCACCGCTGCGTACCGTCGTCCCGAGCCGGAATGCGTGCCGTTCCTGCTTGGCCAGGCGCGTTTGCCGGCCAATCTCGCGGGCGACGTGCAAGCCATGGCCGGCAAGCTGGTCGAAACGCTGCGCACCAAGAGCAAGGGCGGTGGCGTCGAAGGGCTGATCCACGAGTTCTCGTTGTCGAGCCAGGAAGGCGTCGCGCTGATGTGCCTCGCCGAAGCGCTGCTGCGCATTCCGGATCGCGCCACGCGTGACGCGCTGATCCGCGACAAGATCAGCAAGGGCGACTGGAAATCGCACGTCGGCCAGGCGCCGTCGCTGTTCGTCAACGCCGCGACGTGGGGCTTGATGATCACCGGCAAACTGGTGGGGACCAACAGCGAGGCAAGCCTCTCGTCAGCGCTTACGCGTCTGATCGGCAAGGGCGGCGAGCCGCTGATCAGGAAGGGCGTCGACATGGCGATGCGCCTGATGGGCGAGCAGTTCGTCACCGGCGAGAACATCTCCGAAGCGCTGGCGAATAGCCGCAAGTACGAAGCACGCGGCTTCCGCTACTCGTACGACATGCTCGGCGAAGCCGCCACCACCGAAGCTGACGCACAACGCTACTACGCCTCGTACGAACAGGCGATTCACGCGATCGGCAAGGCTGCCGGCGGCCGCGGCATTTACGAAGGCCCGGGCATTTCGATCAAGCTGTCGGCGTTGCACGCACGCTATTCGCGTTCGCAGCAGGAACGCACGATGAGCGAGTTGCTGCCGCGTGTGCGCGCTTTGGCGATCCTCGCGCGCCGCTACGACATCGGTCTGAACATCGACGCTGAAGAAGCCGATCGCCTCGAAATCTCGCTCGATCTGCTCGAAGCGCTGTGCTTCGATCCGGAACTGGCCGGCTGGAACGGCATCGGTTTTGTGGTGCAGGCGTATCAGAAACGCTGCCCGTTCGTGATCGAGTACATCATCGACCTGGCGCGCCGCAGCCGTCACCGCATCATGGTCCGCCTCGTGAAGGGCGCGTACTGGGATACTGAAATCAAGCGTGCGCAAGTGGACGGCCTCGAAGGCTATCCGGTCTACACGCGCAAGATCTACACCGATGTCTCGTACGTTGCTTGCGCGAAGAAGTTGCTCGGCGCGCCGGACGCGGTCTATCCGCAGTTCGCCACGCACAACGCGCATACGCTGTCGGCGATCTATCACCTCGCGGGCAATAACTACTACCCCGGCCAGTACGAGTTCCAATGCCTGCACGGCATGGGTGAACCGCTGTATGAGGAAGTCACCGGCCGCGACAAGCTGAACCGTCCGTGCCGCGTGTATGCGCCGGTCGGCACCCATGAAACGCTGCTCGCGTACCTCGTGCGCCGACTGCTGGAAAACGGCGCGAACACGTCGTTCGTGAATCGCATCGCCGACGAAAACGTCGCGATCAAGGATCTGATCGCCGACCCGGCCGACGAAGCTTCGAAGATCGTCCCGCTCGGCGCGCCGCACGCGAAGATTCCGCTGCCGCGCAATCTGTTTGGCGCTGAGCGTCTCAATTCGATGGGTCTCGATCTGTCGAACGAACATCGTCTGGCGTCGCTGTCGTCGGCGTTGCTGGCGAGCGCGCATCATCCGTGGCGCGCCGCGCCGATGCTCGAAGACAACGAGATCGCCGTCGGCGTCGCACGTGATGTGCGTAATCCGGCCGATCATCGCGACCTCGTCGGTACGGTCGTCGAAGCGACCTCGGAACACGTGAGCGCCGCCTTGGCACACGCGGTCGCCGCCGCACCGATCTGGCAAGCGACGCCGGTCGAGGCTCGTGCCGATTGCCTCGCGCGTGCCGCCGATCTGCTCGAAGCGCAGATGCACACGCTGATGGGGCTCGTGGTGCGAGAGGCCGGCAAGTCGCTGGCGAACGCGGTCGCGGAAATCCGCGAAGCGATCGACTTCCTGCGCTACTACTCGACGCAGATCCGCAACGAATTCTCCAACGACACGCACCGCCCGCTCGGTCCGGTGGTGTGTATCAGCCCGTGGAATTTCCCGCTGGCGATTTTCATGGGCCAGGTCGCCGCGGCGCTTGCAGCGGGTAACACCGTGCTCGCAAAGCCGGCTGAACAAACGCCGCTGATCGCCGCGCAAGCTGTGCGACTCCTGCGCGAAGCCGGCGTGCCGGCGGGCGCGGTGCAACTGCTGCCGGGCAATGGCGAAACGGTCGGCGCCGCTTTGGTGGCCGATCCGCGCACCCGTGCGGTGATGTTCACCGGTTCGACCGAAGTCGCGCGTCTGATCAACAAGACACTCTCGAACCGCCTCGATCCGGAAGGCAAACCGATTCCGCTGATCGCCGAAACCGGCGGCCAGAATGCGATGATCGTCGATTCGTCGGCGTTGGCTGAACAGGTGGTCGCGGACGTGCTGCAGTCGTCGTTCGATTCCGCCGGTCAACGGTGTTCCGCGTTGCGCGTTCTTTGTCTACAAGAAGATGTTGCGGACCGCACGCTGGAAATGCTGACGGGCGCGATGCGCGAACTGTCGGTGGGCAATCCGGACCGCTTGTCGATCGACGTCGGCCCGGTGATCGACCTCGACGCGAAACGCGGCATCGACGCGCACGTCGCGGCGATGCGCGAGAAAGGCCGCAAGGTCGAGCAATTGCCGATGCCGGAAGGCGGCGCGCAAGGCACGTTTGTGCCGCCGACGCTGATCGAACTCGACAGCATCGACGAGTTGAAGCGCGAAGTGTTCGGCCCGGTGCTGCATGTGGTGCGCTACCGCCGCAGCCAACTGGACAAGCTGCTCGAGCAAATCCGCTCGACCGGTTACGGCCTGACGCTCGGCATTCACACGCGGATCGATGAAACGATCGCTCACGTGATCAGCCGCGCGCACGTCGGCAACATCTACGTGAACCGCAATGTGATCGGCGCGGTGGTGGGTGTGCAGCCGTTTGGTGGCGAAGGGCTGTCGGGCACGGGGCCGAAAGCGGGTGGCGCGCTGTATCTGCAACGTCTGTTGGCGACGCGTCCGGCAGGGTTGCCGAAGTCGCTGGCGCAATCGTTGATCGTGGATGCGCCACAAGCTGGTGAAAACGGCGACAATCCGTCCGCTGCCTTGACGGCGTTGCGCGACTGGCTGATCAGCGAACAGCAGCCGGTGCTGGCCGCACGCTGCGACGGTTATCTGTCGCATGTGCCGGCGGGCGCAACTGCGGTATTGTCGGGGCCCACCGGCGAGCGCAACACGTACACGTTGGGCGCGCGCGGCACGGTGCTGTGTATTGCCTCGACGGCGAGCGGTGCGCGCGTGCAGTTTGCCGCGGCGCTGGCTACGGGAAATCGCGCGTTGTTCGAGGGCGCGGCTGGTGAACAATTGGTGTCACAGTTGCCTGCCGCGTTGAAGTCTTACGCAAGCGTGAAGAAGAGCGCCGATACGCCTTTCGATGCCGTGCTGTTCGAAGGCGATAGCGACGAACTGCTGGCGCTGGTGAAGGAAGTCGCGAAACGTCCGGGGCCGATCGTCTCGGTGCAGGGCGTCGCGGCTCGCGCGCTGGAAAGCGGCGATGAGGACTATGCGCTCGAGCGTCTGTTGACGGAACGCTCGGTCAGCGTGAATACGGCAGCAGCAGGCGGTAATGCAAATTTGATGACGATCGGTTGAGCGAACCTCATTGATCTTTCAATAGAACGGAAGCGGTACGGCGACCCCGAAACTGCTCCATCCACACCTGGTACCAAGGAGAAGCGATGCAACACAAGATGAAACAGCTGGCAGGCGCAGCACTGGTTGCGGCAATGTCGCTGGCGGGGACGGCCAACGCTCAATCGACGGAAGACGTGAAGATCGGCTTTGCCGGTCCGATGACGGGCGCACAGGCGCACTACGGTAAGGACTTCCAGAACGGCATCACGCTGGCTGTCGAAGACATGAACGCGACCAAGCCGGTGATCGGCGGCAAGCAGGTTCGCTTCGTGCTGGATTCGGCCGACGACCAGGCTGACCCGCGCACCGGCACGACCGTTGCACAAAAGCTGGTGGATGACGGCATCAAGGGCATGCTCGGCCACTTCAACTCGGGCACCACGATTCCGGCTTCGCGCATCTATGCGAACGCAGGCATCCCCGAAATCGCTATGGCGACGGCGCCTGAGTACACGCAACAAGGCTTCAAGACCACGTTCCGCATGATGACGTCCGACACGCAGCAAGGTTCGGTCGCCGGCACGTTCGCGGTGAAGACCTTGGGCATGAAGAAGATCGTGATCGTCGACGACCGCACGGCTTACGGCCAGGGTCTGGCAGATCAGTTCGAAAAGGCGGCGAAGGCTGCGGGCGGCCAGATCGTCGATCGTGAATACACGAACGACAAGGCTGTCGACTTCAAGTCGATCCTGACCAAGCTGAAGTCTGTCAACCCGGATCTGGTGTACTACGGCGGCGCGGATTCGCAAGCGGCACCGATGGTCAAGCAGATGAAGCAGCTGGGCATCAAGGCACCGCTGATGGGCGGCGAAATGGTCCACACGCCGACGTTCATCCAGCTCGCGGGTGATGCAGCGAACGGCACGGTGGCGTCGCTGGCCGGCCTGCCGCTGGAAGAAATGCCGGGCGGCAAGGACTACGTCGCGAAGTACAAGAAGCGCTTCAACGAAGACGTGCAAACGTACTCGCCGTACGCTTACGACGGCGCAATGGCGATGTTCGACGCGATGAAGAAGGCTAACTCGACCGATCCGGCGAAGTACCTGCCGTTGCTCGCGAAGACCTCGATGCCGGCAGTGACGGCCGCCAACCTCGCGTACGACAGCAAGGGCGACCTGAAGAACGGCGGCATCACGCTGTACAAGGTTGTCGACGGCAAGTGGACGACGCTGCAAAGCGTGGGCGGGAAGTAAGCTTTTTGCTGCTTGCTTTGACGTCACGAACCCCGCTTCGGCGGGGTTTTTTTATGGCTGTCGTACCGAGGGCGCGTCCTGGCGCCTGCGTAGTTAGCCTTCTCCCGAAAAAAAATTCATCGACAATCGCCACGGGCGGCGCGAAATCAGCAAAGCGCTTTTTATACGAGACATGTCGTATAATGAGAGGTGTGGTTGTCGATACCAAGCAAGTACAGGCAAGTGAAGCGCGCGGTTATCACGGCGCTTAGATCCGGGCAGTTCGAGCATGAGGCCCGTTCTGCCATTAACGTGAAAAACCTTCTGTCGACCGGGCAGGTCACTGCTCAATTCGTTGAGGTTCTCATCACACGGAGCGATGGCACGCAATACAGTTCGTCACCTCACCACAGCGTTCCGTCAATTGACGTCCATATCATTGAATCTGGTGGTTGGTACGTGAAGTTCTACTTCGTGGGTAATCCGGAAACCGTGTTTATCAGCGTGCACCAGTGAGTGAAGCCATGAAGATGAAACTTTACGAAGAAGGCGAGAAGAGCAAGGCAATCTGTCACCATTGCAAGCAGCTTGTGAGCACGACCTTTGCGCGGCGTAACGTGCCATTCAGTGACGGCAAAGGCGAGGTGAAAAATATTCTCGCGGCGGTGTGCGACGTCTGTGGCCGCGTGGTCGCTGTTCCAGCGCAATCCACGCCTGCCATTCGCGAAGCGCGGCAGAAGGAAGTGAGGCCGATCGAGGCACAACTGCCCGCCATTTATCTGGATGTTCTCGACTTGGCCGCTTATATGGTCGACAACGCGAGCTCGACCGAATTCCGGAAGGTGCTCATGACGCTCTATCTGCACCGGTTTGCATCCGGCGAATATCCGCGGGCCAGGCTGATTAAGGCGCATAAGTCAGCGACTGAGCGCTTCAAGGAGCGCCGTGGCGCCGCACGGCGGCGACTTTCGATGAAGGTGACGCCGCGCATCGCCGAAGATATCAAGACGTTGATGCACGAGACGACCATGAGTCAGACAGAAGTCATCAAGTCCGTGATCTATCAAATCCAATCCGACGTGATTGAATCTCACAAGCCTGCTTTGATGAAAGAGCTTGGCGCGTTGTCGGTCATATACGCTTGAGTCACGGGCTCGCCGCGCACAAAAAAAGCCCTACAGTTCTTTTGAGCCGCAGGGCTTTTTCTTTGGTGCTTCGCTATGCGTGCCGGTCGCGACGCAACTTCATTATTCCCCTCGCAGCTTCCTTCCCTGCTCGCGAATTTGCTCCAACGTCGCGCCGGGCGTGCTTGCCTCCTGCGGCATGCGAATCTCGATCACCGCTGCACGCTTGGCTTCCATCGAACGCTGCAACGCCGGCAGAAAATCTTCCGTGCGCTCTACCGTCTCACCATGTGCGCCGAACGACCTCGCGAACGCCGCGAAGTCCGGATTCGTGAGACCGGTGCCGTGTACGCGATTCGGATAGTGCCGTTCCTGATGCATCCGGATCGTCCCGAAGTGGTTGTTATTCACGACGATAAAAATCACATGCAGGTCGTACTGCATCGCCGTCGCGAGTTCTTGCGCGGACATCATGAAACATCCGTCACCGGCGAGCGCGACCACTGCGCGTTGCGGATACATCGACTTCGCCGCAATCGCCGCCGGTACGCCGTAACCCATTGCGCCGCTGGTCGGCGCGAGTTGCGAGCGGAAATGCCGATACGAGAAATGCCGATGCAGCCACGTTGCGTAGTTGCCCGCACCGTTTGTGAGGATCGCGTCGTCCGGTAGATGCGCGCGCAACTGTTGGATGACTTCGCCCATTTGCACGTCGCCCGGAATCTGACGCGGTTTGCGCCAGTCGAGATACGCTTGATGTGCTTGCTCTGCCGCGCCGGTCCATGCGAGCTTGCCGGAAGACGGCTTTAACTCCGCAAGCAGCGCTGCCAGTTCCGGCATGCCGGAGACAATCGGCAGATCCGCCGCATAAACGCGTCCGAGTTCTTCCGCGCCTTGATGCACATGCACCAGCGTCTGCTTCGTTTTCGGAATGTCGAGCAGCGTATAACCGTTGGTAGTCGCTTCGCCCAAACGCGGTCCAAGTGTCAGCAGTAGGTCCGCGTCACGGATACGCTGAGCAAGCGCCGGATTGATACCGAGGCCGATATCACCCGCATAGTTCGGATGCTCGTTGTCGAGCGTGTCCTGGAAGCGGAACGCGAGGCCGATCGGCAATTGCCAGTTTTCGACGAAGCATTGCAGGTCGGCACAGGCCGCAGGCGTCCAACCGCTGCCGCCGGCAATCACCATCGGCCGCTGTGCGCCTTCCAGCAATCGACGCAACTCGTCCATCTGAGCCGCGGACGGCGACGCCGCCACACGCTTGTATTTGGGCGCGCCAGGTACGGCTTCGCAGGCATCGCTCAACACATCTTCCGGCAACGACAACACGACCGGCCCCGGACGTCCCGACGTCGCCGTGTGAAACGCATGGCTCAGATATTCAGGGATGCGCTTGGGATCGTCGATCTGCGCAACCCATTTCGCCATCTGCCCGAACATGCGCCGATAGTCGATTTCCTGGAAGGCCTCGCGGTCGAGATGCTCGCGCGCGCATTGGCCGATCAACAGGATCATCGGCGTTGAATCCTGAAACGCGGTGTGCACGCCGATCGACGCATGGGTCGCACCCGGACCACGCGTGACAATCGCGACACCCGGACGACCGGTCAATTTGCCAACCGCCTCCGCCATGTTCGCGGCCGCCGCTTCATGACGGCAGACGATGGTCTGAATGCGTTCGGTCTCGTCGTGCAACGAATCGAGTACGGCGAGAAAACTCTCACCAGGTACACAGAAAACACGTTCGACGCCGTGCGTCAGCAAGGCATCGACGACGAGACGCGCGCCAGTGGTTTGGGCGGCGGAAGAAGATTCAGAAGCGAGCGGCATTGCGATGAAGCCTCCAGGCGTTGCGATGGGTGAGATCGGTGCTGTTGGGTCGTTGCCGCATCGGGTCTCCATAAAGCATAACGCCGATGGGCGCCTCGACAGCTTACGCCGACCGCGCATCCGATGTCATGGCGCAGCGCAACCGCATTCGTGAAGCACGGGCGTCGCGGAAACGAAAACGCGGGCCGAAGCCCGCGTCGCTATTCGCACAACCCGCCGCACAAATTCTGCGCCCTCAACACTCCACAATATTCACCGCCAATCCGCCGCGCGAGGTTTCCTTGTACTTGGTCTTCATATCCGCGCCGGTCTGCATCATCGTCTTGATCACCGAGTCCAGCGACACGTAATGGGTGCCGTCACCCCTTAGCGCCATGCGCGCGGCATTGACGGCCTTCACCGAGCCCATCGCATTGCGCTCGATACACGGAATCTGCACCATCCCGCCGACCGGATCGCAGGTCAGCCCGAGGTTGTGCTCCATGCCGATCTCGGCTGCGTTCTCGACTTGCGCAGGCGTGCCGCCCATCACCGCCGCGAGCGCACCCGCAGCCATCGAACAGGCCACGCCGACTTCACCCTGGCATCCCACTTCCGCGCCCGAAATCGACGCGTTCAGCTTGTACAGAATGCCGATGGCCGCGGCCGTCAGCAGGAAGTCGATCACGCCTTGCTCGTTCGAGCCCGGCATGAAGCGCGTGTAGTAATGCAGCACGGCGGGAATGATGCCGGCCGCGCCATTGGTCGGGGCCGTGACGACGCGCCCGCCCGCCGCGTTTTCTTCATTCACGGCGATGGCGTAGAGATTGATCCAGTCGACCATCGACAACGGGTCGCGCAGCGCCAGCTCAGGATTACCCGACAACGCGCGATACAACTGCGGTGCGCGGCGCTTCACCTGGAACGGACCGGGCAAGGTCCCTTCGGCATCCGGATTGTTGATGCCGCAACCGCGCGCCACGCACGATTGCATCACGTTCCAGATCTTCAACAAGCCCGCACGCGTCTCTTCTTCCGTGTGCCAGACGCGCTCGTTTTCCCACATCAATTGCGCAATGCTCTTACCGGTCGACTCACAGAGCGCGAGCAATTCATTACCGCTGCGGAACGAATGCGGCAATTGTTCGACGGCGCTCAGCACCTTCGTGTTCGGCGCGCCCGCCGTCACCACAAAGCCACCGCCCACCGACAGATACGTCGACTCGCGCAGCGTCTCGCCCTGCGCATCGAACGCACGCAGCTTCAGACCGTTCGGATGCTCGGCCAGTGCCTGGCGATAAAACGAAATGTGATCTTTCTGGACGAACGGCACGTCGTGCGTGCCGAGCAAAGCGAGCTTGCGCGATGCCTTCACCGCTTCCAGACGCTGCGCGATCGTATCCGGATCGACCGTGTCAGGCGCATCGCCCATCAAGCCGAGCATCACGCCACGATCGGTGCCGTGCCCTTTGCCGGTCGCGCCGAGCGAGCCGTACAAATCCACTTTCACCGATGCCGTCGCCTCAAGGAGCCCGTCGCGTTCGAGCCCTTGCGCGAACATCAGCGCCGCGCGCATCGGCCCGACCGTATGCGAACTGGACGGACCAATGCCGATTTTGAAGAGGTCAAACACGCTAACTGCCATTTACTGCTCCCTGCTGATAAAAGTAAGTTTAGCGCGCCGGCAGCGGTAAACACACGGCGAGCCACGCGGGCGGCGTCGGTGCGAGCTGCAGCGCGATCGGCGTATAGCGTCCATCGAGACGCGCCGCCAGGTGAAACAGTTCTGTCGCGTTTTTCGGATCCCATTGACCCGAATAGCCGGGCAAACCGGCCTCGCGACGTTTGGCATCGAACGGAACGGTCGAATGCACAAATTCTTCATGCGTCCTGCTGCCGTCCGCATACGGCGTGAGCCAGTTCAGCGCGGCTTGCAGCGACGCGCCGTTTGCCCCCTTCTCCGGCAACCAGTTTCGGTTGTGGCGGCGCGCGGCGAGCGCGGCGGTCACGAGCGGCTGCAGGTCGTAGGTGACGTAATGCAATGCATCGCGCTCGGCGAAGTCCACCGTCGAGCCGTCCGGCGCGATGTTGTCGCCGATATGCTCGTCGAACAAACGCTGCGCCGCGTTGATCATCTTGCGGTTATCGAGCGTGAACGCGGCCATGGCGATCAGCTTGATCCGGTGGCTCTGCCAATTGTTCTTGAACGTGCCCTTGAGCGGCCGCGGCTGCGCGTCGATCTGCGCGATGTAGCCGCTCGCGAGCTTCGTCAGGAACGCCATTGATGCGTTGCGCGTTTTCACCGGCAGCGCGCTCGCGGTCATGTCGTAGGCGAGGATCAGGCCTTCGAAATGGGTTTCGTCGATCGGATTGAAACTGGGTTGATAAGTCGTGACCCACGCATACAGCAAGCGGTCGACCAGCTTCAGATACCGGTCGTCGCTGGTCGCGCGCCAGGCGAGCGCGGCGTCGCGCAGCAGATCGAGATCCTTCTCCGCCTCGACGCTTTGATCGTAGATGCCCTCGTGCGGCAGCGTGCCTTCGGTATGCAGTTTCGCCAGCGCACGCGGCGGGTCGTTCAGATGGGCCTGCACATTGCTCACCAGCGCCTTGACGCCCGGATCGGCGTTCGTGCGCTCGCTGGTTTGCAGCGCGGGCGCTGCACAAAAATTCATCGCGGCTTGCGCCTGCCGCAGCGGCAGCAGCACCGCTGCGCCTGCCAACAACAGTGTGCAAGCCTGCTGCCACGTCTGGGCTCGCCTTGCTTCGGTCCGGCCTTGCATCAATCGCACCTTTCGCGCCATGCGAAACTCCTCGTTAGGCTGATTCGGTGTGTGATGTTAGCCGTTTGCCGTGACAAGCGACAGAACCGCGCAACGCCTGCTTACAACCTACAGGCGATGCGCGGTTGGCGGCCACGCTTACTCGTAGTCGGCGATCGGCACGCAGGAACAGAACAGATTGCGGTCGCCGTACACGTTGTCCGCACGGCCGACCGGCGGCCAGTACTTTTTCGCGATCAGCGTGGGCAGCGGATACGCGGCGGTTTCGCGCGCATACGCATGTTTCCAGTCGTTGGCGATGACCACCGCCGCCGTATGCGGCGCGTGCTTCAGCGGATTGTCTTCGCGATCCGAGCGGCCTTCTTCCACCGCGCGAATTTCCTCGCGGATCGCGATCATCGCCTCGATGAAACGGTCGAGTTCTTCCTTCGACTCCGATTCGGTCGGCTCGACCATCAGCGTGCCCGGCACCGGGAAGCTCATGGTCGGTGCGTGGAAACCGTAGTCGGCGAGACGCTTGGCGACGTCGTCGACGCTGATGCCGCTGGTTTCCTTGATCGGACGCAGATCGAGAATGCACTCGTGCGCGACCAGTCCGCCCGGGCCCGAATAGAGCACCGGGTAATGCGGCGCGAGTTTGTTCGCGACGTAGTTCGCGTTGAGAATCGCGGTTTCAGTGGCGGCCGTAAGGTTCTTCGCGCCCATCATCGCGATGTACATCCACGAAATCGGCAGGATCGACGCGGAACCGTACGGTGCGCCCGACACGGCGCCGATACCGTTCGGCGTGCGCTCATAGCCCGACGAAATCTGATTCGGCAGGAATTGCGCGAGATGCGCGCCGACCGCGACCGGACCGACGCCCGGTCCGCCGCCGCCGTGCGGAATGCAGAAGGTCTTGTGCAGATTCAGGTGCGAGACGTCGCCGCCGAACTGGCCCGGCGCACACAGACCGACCATCGCGTTCATGTTCGCGCCGTCCACATAAACCTGGCCGCCGTGCGCGTGCACGATCTCGCAGATTTCGCGGACGTTCGATTCGAACACGCCGTGTGTGGACGGGTACGTGATCATGATCGCCGCGAGCTTGTCGGCGTACTGATCGGCCTTCTTCTGCAAGTCGGCGATATCGACGTTGCCTTGCGCGTCGCAAGCGACGACAACGACCTGCATGCCGGCCATTTGCGCCGACGCCGGGTTCGTGCCGTGCGCCGAAGCGGGAATCAGGCAGACATTGCGGTGGCCTTCGCCGCGCGATGCGTGGTACGCGTGAATGATCAAGAGACCCGCGTACTCACCTTGCGAGCCGGCATTCGGCTGCAGCGACACGGCTGCGTAGCCGGTGGCCGCGACCAGCATCTGTTCGAGCTGATCGATCATTTCGCGGTAGCCGACCGTTTGCTCAGCCGGAGCAAACGGGTGAATCTGACCGAATTCGGGCCACGTGACCGGCAGCATTTCCGAGGTCGCGTTCAGCTTCATCGTGCAGGAGCCGAGCGGGATCATCGAGCGGTCGAGCGCCAGATCCTTGTCGGAGAGGCTGCGCAGGTAGCGCAGCATTTCCGTTTCCGAATGGTGGCGGTTGAACACGTGGTGCGTGAGGTACGCGCTGGTGCGTTCGAGCGCGGCGGGCACGCTGTTTTCGGCGGGGAGTTCTGCGTCGAGAGCGTCGATTTGCGGGACTTCGTCGACAAATGCCGCTTGCGCAAATGCCGCGAGCAGATCGGCCAGGTCGCTGCGCTTGGTGGTTTCGTCGATCGAGATGCCGACGCGCGTGTCGCTCACGCGGCGCAGATTGATGCGTTTGGCCGTCGCCGCATCGTGCAGCGCCTGGGTGCGTGCGCCGGTTTCGAACGTGAGCGTGTCGAAGAAGGTGTCGTTGACGAGCGTGTAACCGAGTTTCTTCGCGCCGGCTGCGAGCAGCGCCGCGATACGGTTCACGCGCAGTGCGATCGTCTTCAGACCGTGCGGACCGTGATAGACGGCGTACATGCTGGCCATGATCGCGAGCAGCGCTTGCGCGGTACACACGTTCGAGGTCGCCTTTTCGCGGCGGATATGTTGTTCGCGCGTTTGCAGAGCCAGACGCAACGCCGGATTGCCTTGTGCATCGACCGTCACGCCGACCAGACGGCCCGGCATCTGACGCTTGAATTCGTCGCGCACAGCGAGGTAAGCCGCGTGCGGGCCGCCGAAACCAACCGGCACGCCGAAACGCTGCGTGTTGCCGACGGCCACGTCCGCGCCCCATTCGCCCGGCGGCGTGAGCACGGTCAGCGCGAGCAGATCGGCGGCGACCACCACGTGGCCGCCCGCTGCGTGGATCGCGTCGGCCAGTGCGCGGTAGTCGCGCACATCGCCGTTCACGCCCGGGTATTGCAGCAGCACGCCGAACGCATTCGCGTTCGCCGCCTCCGCTGCCGGGCCGACTTTCACTTCGATGCCGACCGGCGTGGCCCGCGTCTTCACTACTTCGATGGTTTGCGGCAGCACGTCGTCGGCGACGTAGAACACGTTCGACTTCGGCTTGCCGACGCGTTGCAGCAGCGTCATTGCTTCGGCGGCAGCGGTCGCTTCGTCGAGCAGCGAGGCGTTCGAGATCGCCAGACCGGTGAGGTCGACGATCATCTGCTGGAAGTTCAGCAGCGCTTCGAGACGGCCTTGCGAGATTTCCGGCTGATACGGCGTGTACGCGGTGTACCACGCCGGATTTTCCAGCACGTTACGCAGGATCACCGTCGGGGTGTGCGCGTTGTAATAACCCTGCCCGATGTATGAGCGGAACACCTGATTCTTGTCCGCCAGTTCACGCAGCGCGGCGAGCGCTTCGGCTTCGCTCTTCGGCTGGGCGAAGGGGCCGAGCGGCAGCGTTTCGGTGCGGCGGATCGTCTTCGGAATGACGGCGTCGATCAGCGCGGCGCGCGACGCAAAGCCGAGGGCTTCGAGCATCGCATGCTGGTCGGCCGAATCCGGGCCGATGTGCCGTTCAGCGAAGGCATCATGCACTTCGAGCGCGGCGAGCGAGAGAGGAGTGCGGTTCATCAGACGATCCGGGTGTTCGAGCTTCATGAGGTGTTCCTGCCGGTGCGGGCGTCCGTTCGACGATTGAATCGGACGCGCCGCGCCTGTCGGGTTTAAACGTAATGGTGCAACGTGCGGTGAATCAGGCGCCGATCGCCTTCGAGTACGCGTCCGCGTCGATCAGGCGGTCGAGCGATGCGCCCGCAGCCGGCTTGATCTTGAAGAGCCAGTTCTCGTACGGTGCGCTGTTGACGCCATCCGGCGTGTCGGCGACGGCCGGGTTCGCTTCGATGATTTCGCCCGCAACCGGTGCGTAGATATCGGAAGCGGCTTTCACCGATTCGATCACGGCGACGGTGTCGCCAGCGTCGACGGTCTTGCCCAGTTCCTGGACTTCGAAGAAGACGATGTCGCCGAGCGCTTCCTGCGCGTGGTCGGTGATGCCGACCGTCAGCGTGCCGTCCGCTTCGGTGCGGACCCACTCGTGCGATTCGGTGTATTTCAGATCGGCCGGGATGCTCATCGGATGCTCCTATGCGGTGTAATTGGGTAGTGATTCAAAGTGGTGACGCACGCGCCGGCTGCTTAAACCGCGAGCACCTTGCCGTTGCGCACGAACGGCAGTTTTACCACGCTTGCGGGTACGTTTTTGTCACGAATCTGGACGTGAACGGTGTCGCCCGGCTGCACGCCTTTCGGCACGCGCGCGAAGGCGATCGATTCCTGCATCGTGGGGGAAAAAGTGCCGCTGGTGATTTCGCCTTCGCCCTGCGGCGTGACGACTTTCTGGTGAGCACGCAGCACGCCTGCCGCCTTGCCGTTTTCCTTCAGCAGGATCAGACCGACGAACGCGGCCTGTGAGCCATCGGCTTCGAGCCTGCTTTTGCCGACGAAGTCGCGCGGCGAGGTCAGATCGACGGTCCAGGCGAGGCCGGCGTCGAGCGGCGAGACGTTGTCGTCCATATCCTGGCCGTACAGGTTCATGCCGGCTTCGAGACGCAGCGTGTCGCGCGCGCCGAGACCGGCAGGGCGTACGCCTTGACGCACCAAGGCGTCCCAGAACTCGCAGACGGACGTGGCGGGCAGGACGATTTCGAAGCCGTCTTCGCCGGTGTAGCCGGTGCGGGCAATCATCAATTCGCCAAACGGCGTGTTGTCGACGATCGCGGCGTTAAACGGCTTAAGGAGTTCGGTCGAGGTGCGGCTGGACGGCGCGACTTGCCAGACCTTATTGCGGGCGTTCGGGCCCTGCACGGCGACGATCGCCAGATCGCGGCGCGGCGTGATGGTCACGCCGTAGCTGCCTTCGGCGTTGAGCTTGCTGAACCAGGCGACGTCTTTCTCGGCGGTGCCGGCGTTGACGACCAGGCGGAAGTGCGTCTCGCTGAAGTAATAAACGATCAGATCGTCGATCACGCCGCCATTCGGGTTCAGCAGACAGGAATAGAGCGCGCGGCCCGGCGTTTGCAGCTTGCCGACATTGTTGGCAAGCGCATGTTCGAAGAAGGCGCGCACGCGTTCGCCGGTGAAATCGACGACGCACATGTGCGAGACGTCGAACATGCCGGCGTCGGTGCGCACGGCGCGGTGTTCGTCGATCTGCGAGCCGTAGTTGACGGGCATGTCCCAGCCGCCGAAATCGACCATGCGGGCGTTAAGCGCACGATGGGTGGCGTTGAGCGGGGTGTGTTTGAGTTCGGTCATGGGGCCTCAGGCGTCTCGCGAAACAAAAAAGGCCATGCGGCACGACGCCTCGCGGCCGGCTGGCTGCGAGCGATTGCGTTGCATGACCCCTCTGTCCTCGATACCTGAGAGATTGCGCTGCCGTGCGATGTTCAAGCCCTGATCGCCACGGTGAAACGCGCGCCCCTTCGGTGGGCAGCCTGCCAAAGTCTGCTCAATGCAGACGGCTACTGCCGCTCTCCAGAGTGCGAAAAACCGATGCCTTGATGTTGCCTGGGCGCGGGTTCTTCGACGCAGTCGGTCCTTTTGCCTGAGAGTTTGCGGGTGTGCCCCTTCGGCGGTGCGGCCTGCGATTTTCTGCGGCCAGCACGCTCTCCCGACGCGTGCGGCGAATGTACGCGAGGGCCGGGGGCTTGTCAATTAAAGGCCCGCAAGGGGCGTGGGGGTTGGCGCTACGGGTGCGCGAAAGTCCAAAAAAAAGCGCGGGACGTGATGCCCGCGCTTTTTTGCTTCAGTGCCTGAACCGGCGCGATTATTCGCCGATAGCGTGTGCCGCGTTGTCCAGTTCCTGGTTCAGCACGCGCTGTTCGTCGCCGGACAGGCCGCCGCCGTGTTGCGCTGCCATGTCGTGCGCTTCCTGACGGATCACGTCGAGGCGGTGATGCAACGCGCCGCCTTGCGGGGGCGGGTAGTAGCCTTGGTTGACGTGCGCGTCGATGCGGCGGCTCAGGTTGTCGATACGGCCGTTCACCTGATGGAGGCGCTCATCCGCGATTTGCTGCGGGTTGGGGCGCGGCGCCGGCGCGGGTTGCT
This sequence comes from Burkholderia sp. GAS332, assembly GCA_900142905.1. NCBI lineage: Bacteria > Pseudomonadati > Pseudomonadota > Betaproteobacteria > Burkholderiales > Burkholderiaceae > Burkholderia > Burkholderia sp. GAS332. Next base: position 172,912 of record FSRV01000001.1, read on the forward strand.
GGGGGGCCACCACGCAGGCGGCCAGGGAGCTGAGCAATGCGCATGCTGCTACTGCGCGGGCGATACGGGGCATGGACTCTCCGGAAGTCGTTGTCATTTTGTGTGCTACTGGGGAAGCAACGGATTATCGGGGATTCGCGCTGACCAAGGAGACGGAGTTATTTGTAACGTTATGTTCCTTTCGGGCTTGTCAGGAATTTTGCATTTGGCGGCGGCGTGGTCGGTGTGCCGCCGCCAAAGGGCGCCGAAAGTGCTCCGTAGCGGAGGGGAAAGTCAGCGAATACGCTCGAACGGCAGCCGGACGCCTTCCTCGGAGCTCCGGGCAGCAAGCTCGATAATCGTCATCACGTCGACCGCATCCTGAGCGCTAACCGGGAATTTCACGCCATTCTGAATGGTGTCCGCCAAGGCAATATAAAAGCCAACATAGTCCCCGTTACGCGTAGGTACCGCCCGCTCGACTTCTTGATCGCCTTCGATCACGCGCAGTACCCCCGCCGTATTGCCGGCGCCGAACCCCTCGTCGCCAGGCCGCAAGCCCGCTTTCAACTGATCTTCCTGCGTATCGAGCCCGTATTTCACGTAGCTCCCCTGGGTGCCGTGGATCGCAAACCTCGGCGCGACCAGCGCAGTCAACGCGCTGGCATGCAGCACCACCTCGAACTCGCCGTATCCCAGTTGAATATGCACGTAGTCCGGCGCGCTGGCCTGGTCGCGATGTGTCCGAACGGTCGCGGATACCGTCTGCGGTGCGCCGAACAACGCCAACGCCTGATCGATCAGGTGCGGTCCAAGGTCGAGCAGCAGACCACCACCGCGCGAAGCCTCCTCGCGCCAGCGCTGCCGAACTTCCGGGCGGAAACGGTCGAAATGCGATTCGTATTGCGTGATGCGCCCCAGCTCTCTGCTGGCCAGCAGATCCCGCACGGTCAGAAAGTCACCGTCCCAGCGGCGGTTATGAAAGGGCACGAACCGCTTGCCCCGGGCGAGTGCAATGTTGGCGAGCGTGTGAGCGTCAGCGGCGGTCAGTGTGACGGGCTTGTCGACCACCACGTGCTTGCCCGCTTCCAGGGTGCGGCGCGCCAGGTCGAAGTGCGTGTCATTGGGCGTCGCGATCACGACGCACTCGACTTCTTCGAGCGCCAGCAGCGCGTCGAGATCGGCCACCACCTTCGCGTGCGGGTAATCGGCCAGCGCGTGCTCGGGCTGACTCGTCGCGATGGCCGCGATGCTCGCTCGCCCGCAGTGCTCGATCACCGGCGCATGAAAGGTCGCGCCAGCAAAACCGTAACCCATCAATCCAATCTTCAGCGATGCGGACATGCGTGTCTTCCTGCAAAAACGGCGCGCCGCTTTGCCACCGCGGCGACGGCGCGCAACACTGTAATTGTGGCATGTCCCGAAGGCGGACTGTCAGCATTGGTGCGGAGGTTGTCAGTGGCAGTCTGTCAGGGTGTCGGACGCAGCCGTTTGTTGAGACGACCCGCGCCGGCCCTGTCGCGCGGCGGCGAGCGGCGCCATCAGCCTGGGCATCCGTCGCTGGCATCCGTCGCAGCCATCCGTGTTAACATCGCTCCTCTCGTGCGGGAACGCAGCGAGCCGGAACGCCCTCGCTGCTACGCGAGTTGCCTGTTCCAGTCGCCCGCCCCGCGCAGCATGCCCCGGGCCTTCGGTCTCGCGATTTCGCACCCAAGCGCCCTCAACCGCATTACCCATCCACAGACGATGTCCGCAGGCCTGAACCCCGCTCAAAATGAAGCGGTCCGTTATCTTGACGGTCCGTGTCTCGTGCTCGCCGGCGCAGGCAGCGGCAAGACGCGCGTGATCACGCAGAAAATCGCCCACCTGATCGAAGCCAAAGGCTTCGAGCCGCGCCACATCGCCGCCGTCACGTTCACGAACAAGGCCGCGTTGGAAATGCGCGAGCGCGTCGGCAAGCTGCTCGAAGGCAAGACGCTCACCACGCCCGGCAAGGAAGGCCGCAAAGTGCCCGTCAACCAGTTGACGGTCTGCACCTTCCACTCGCTTGGCGTGCAGATTCTGCGGCAGGAAGCGGAACACGTCGGCCTGAAGCCGCAGTTCTCGATCATGGATTCGGACGACTGCTTCGGCATGATCCAGGAGCAGGTCGGCTCGACGGACAAGGGCTTTATCCGCAAGATCCAGTCGATCATCTCGCTGTGGAAGAACGGCATGGTCATGCCCGAGCAGGCGATCGCGATCGCCGCGAACGAGGACGAACATCAGGCCGCGATCGTCTACCGCAATTACGTGGCGACGCTGCATGCGTATCAGGCGGTCGATTTCGACGACCTGATCCGTCTGCCTGCCGAACTCTTCGAGAAGAACGAGCAGGTGCGCGACCGCTGGCAGAACAAGCTGCGCTATCTGCTGATCGACGAGTATCAGGACACCAACGCGTGCCAGTATGAGCTGGTGAAACTGCTGGCCGGTAAGCGCGCGGCGTTCACGGCGGTTGGCGACGACGATCAGGCGATCTACGGCTGGCGGGGCGCGACCCTCGAAAATCTCGGGCAGCTCAGCAAGGATTTTCCGAAGCTGCATCTGATCAAGCTCGAACAGAACTACCGTTCGACGGTGCGCATTCTGACCGCCGCTAACAACGTGATCGCGAACAACCCGAAGCTGTTCGAAAAGAAGCTGTGGTCCGAACACGGCATGGGCGACACGATCACCGTCACCCCTTGCAACGACGAAGAGCACGAGGCCGAGTCCGTCGTGTTCCGCCTGTCCGCGCACAAGTTCGAGCGGCGCGCGAATTTCCGCGACTACGCGATTTTGTATCGCGGCAACTTTCAGGCGCGCATCTTCGAACAGGTGCTGCGTCGTGAACGGATCCCGTACGTGCTGTCCGGCGGCCAGTCGTTCTTCGACAAAGCCGAGATCAAGGATATCTGCGCGTATCTGCGCCTGATTGCCAACGCGAACGACGATCCGGCGTTCATCCGCGCGATCACCACGCCGCGCCGCGGCGTCGGCAATACGACGCTCGAAGCGCTCGGCTCGTTCGCCGGCCAGGCGAAGGTGTCGCTGTTCGAAGCGGTGTACATGGGCGGCATCGAAGCGCGCCTGTCACCGCGTCAGATCGAACCGATGCGCGTGTTCTGCGACTTCATGCAGCGTCTCACCGATCGCGCCGAGAAGGATGCCGCCGGTACGTTGCTCGACGAACTGATGGACGCGATCCACTACGAAGCCTATCTGTACGATGCGTTCGACGAACGTCAGGCGCAGTCCAAGTGGCAGAACGTGCTCGAGTTCATGGAATGGTTGAAGCGCAAAGGCACCAAGGCTGAACCCGCGGGTTCGGAGAAGAGCGAGGCAACCGGCTACGACACTGCCGATGGCCTCGGCGACACCGGTAAGAGTCTGCTTGGCCTGATCCAGACCGTCGCGCTGATGTCGATGCTCGAAGGCCGCGAAGAAGATCCGGATGCCGTGCGGCTCTCGACGGTCCACGCGTCGAAGGGGCTGGAGTATCCGCACGTGTTTCTGGTGGGCGTCGAAGAAGGCATCATGCCGCACCGCGGCGGCCCGGACGACGAGCCGATCGACGACGCGCGGATCGAGGAAGAGCGTCGTCTGATGTACGTCGCGATCACGCGGGCGCAGCGCAGCCTGCATCTGAACTGGTGCAAGAAGCGCAAGCGCGCACGCGAAACCGTAGTGTGCGAGCCGTCACGCTTTATCCCCGAGATGCTGCTCGACGATGCGCCGCCGCCGACCCCCGAAGAAGCGCCGATGTCGCCGAAAGACCGGCTCGCGAGCTTGAAGGCGCTGTTGCAGAAGCCTTGAGCGTGGGGGCGAACGTGAGTGCGTTGCGTTCCGTTCGCTTGACCGCAAGCGCCTCCACACAAGAAAAATCCCTGCCCGTGTCGCCGCGGTGCAGGGATTTTTTTGATCTGCGACAACCGCAGAAAGCGCCTTACTTCGCCGCGCTGACCATGTAGTCGACGGCGGCCTTCACGTCCGCATCCGAGGCAGTCGAGCCGCCTTTGGGCGGCATCGCGCCCTTGCCGTGCAGTGCGTAGTTGTAGATCGTGTCCATCGGGTCTTTCAGGCGCGGTGCCCACGCGTCCTTATCGCCGAACTTCGGTGCGTTCAGCACGCCGGCCGCGTGACACGCCTGACAAACCTGCTGATACAGCGCCTTGCCGGCTTGCGAGGCGTCCGCGCTTTGCGCCCCGCCTGCTGCCGGTGCAGCCGCTTGCGGCACGCTTGCCATGGCTGCCATCGCAGCGGCGGCTTGTGCGGCGCCTGCGTCCGAAGCACCCGCCGGCGCGGCGGCAGCAGCGCCCGAGGCGGCGGCTGCCGCACCCGCTGCCGGTTGCGCCGGCTCAGGGAAGCTCGCGCCGGAATTGTTCGCCATGTAAACCACCGCGCGGGCGATTTCAAAGTCGCTGTAGTCGTCCGGGCTGGTGCCGCCGCGCGGGGGCATCGCGCCCTTGCCGGTGAGCGCCGTGTGCCACAACGTGTCGAAGCCCTGCGCAATGCGCGGCGCCCAGTCGGCGGTATTGGTGAATTTCGGCGCGCCTGCCGTACCCGCCGCGTGACAGGCGGAGCAAACGGCCTTGTAGACTTCTTCGCCGGTCTTGTAGACGCGCGGCGCATTGGCATCGCGAATGTCGACTTGGGCGAGCGGCTTGATACGCGCGCTGACCTCGGCTTCGGAAAGACTGTCTGTGCCAGCGCCTGTGCGTGTCGAGTTATCGACGTAGATCACTAGCAGAACGATGATGACGATCGGTACCGCAAAGCTGGCAATGATCGCGGCAATGAGCTGCCCGGGGGTTTTAATTGGGGCTCCGTGTGGTGCTTCGCTCATGCTTGTCTCGTCTCCGTGGGTATGTGAGCGGTACAGCGTGACGGCAACTTCTTATTCTTTAATCAGGCACGGACGATTATAGACGCAACATTTCAGCGGCGGCGAGGGGCGTGGAGCGGTGTTCAGCAGGCGTTTACCCGCATCGCGGGGCGCGGCCGGCATTGGCCGGATGGCGGGCAATGGGCGCCTGATCCCGTCATATAGGCCGTCCGGTGGACGGTTCGGCCGAAACCGGGTATCCTTTCGGTCTCGCTTTGGCGTCGCTCCTGTTCAGGTTGCCGCGCTTTCGTGTTGAAGCGCCCGTAGCTCAATGGATAGAGTACTGCCCTCCGAAGGCAGGGGTTGCTGGTTCGATCCCAGCCGGGCGCACCATTTCTGGTCGAGTTTCAACGCGATTTCCCCCTGTTTTTTGCATCCCAGTTCATCCGCGCAGTTTTGCCGCGAACGACAGCCGTCATCATGACCGCCTGCCGCACGCCGGTTTTAGCTCGCCGTCACACCCTCACCAGCAGCTTCCCGAGATTCTTCCCCTCGAACAGGCTGTTCAACGCCTGAGGCAACGCGTCAAACCCATCGACGTACGTCTCTTGGTAAACGATTTCACCGTTCTTCACCCACGGCGCGACGGTCTGCAGCATCTCGTCCATCCGGTGCGTGAAGTCGCGCGCCAGAATCCCCTGGATCGTCGCGCGCTGGAACAGCATGTGTTGGAGGAAGCGCGGCGCGAGGTCCGGCGTGTCCAGCCCCCCGTCGTATTGAGCGATCGCGCCGCAGATCACGATCCGCGCGCGGCGCTTGATCAGCGGAATCACCGCGTCGGTGACCATGCCGCCCACGTTGTCGAAATAGACATCGACGCCGCCGGTCGCCGCCTGCAGCGCTGAGCGCAAACCCTCGAGCGTGGGATGGGCCCGATAGTCGACCGCGCCGTCAAGCTTGAGCGTATCCGTCAGAAACGCGCACTTGTCCGGACCGCCCGCGATCCCGATGACGCGGCACCCGGTGCGCTTGCCGAACTGCGCAACCAGCGAGCCGACCGCGCCCGCCGCACCGGACACGACCAGCGTGTCACCCGGACGCGGCTTACCCGCTTCCATCAAACCGAACCACGCGGTGCGTCCGGGCATGCCGAGTACGCCTAGCGCGGTCGAAACCGGCGCGGCGTCGGGATTCAGTTTGGTCAGCTCGCTGTGATGGCACTTGGCGTACAACTGCCAGCCGCTATAGGCCGACACCCAGTCACCCTGCTTGAACAGCGGGCTCGCCGACGCCACCACTTCACCCACCACGCCGGCCCGCTGCACGATCCCGAGCGGATGCGGCACGTCGTAGGTATTGCGTTCGTGCTGCTGGATTCGAATGTACGGATCGACGCTAATAATGCGCGCCCGAATAAGCACCTCATTCGACGACAAATTGTCGTCGAGTTCGCTTTCGCGTAACGCGTAATGCTCGTCGCCAACGCGTCCTTCTGGACGCTTGACGTAAAACCACTGGCGATTTTGATAATTCATGGGAGGGCTCACTGCTGTCGTAGACGGTGAGCGATCTTACCAGTGGGGCTATCACACGCTTGCGAGGCTGATGTCACATCACCGGACCTTCCTGGCCGATGGCAACGGGCTGTCCGCCCGACTCGCAAAGCCGGGCTCTATCTACCGACCCGTTTGTACCCAGTCTTCAACCCGTAGACCGGGGACCCGGTCGAACTCGCGAAGGTTATTCGTTATCAAGATCAGGCCTTGGGATCGGGCATGCCCGGCAATCATCTGGTCGTAGGGGCCAATCGGCTTGCCATTTTTTGCCAGCTCAGCCCTGAGCTGGCCGCTATGCGCGGCAGCGTCGTGGTTGTAACCCAAGACGTCCGGGCGGGCCGCAAAACCCTCGACGACGGCCAAATTTTTCTCCGGTGATGCGGACGTCTCAGCGCCATAGATCAATTCCACCAAGGTCACTGTGCTGATGCAGATTTGGCCGTGGTATCGGTTGAACGCCTCGCGAACCTCATGGGGTTTGTTCTTGATTGTGAAGGTGCAGATGTTCGTATCGAGCATGTACTTGAGCATCAAAACGCCTCACGCTCCGGATTGGTGGACTGGTTGCGCGTGGACATGAAGTCCGGGCTGACCCCTTCGCCATCAAACCAGCTATCCCAGGACTCTCCGGCGGGAGTGAGTATGCGGATGCGACCAATGGCCACCACATCGACCTGCTTTACATCGTCCGGGAACGCCACGGATTTTGGAAGTCGTACCGCTTGGCTGCGGTTGCTTTTAAAGATGGCACCTTGTTCCATGATGGGCTCCTTGGGATATGTCAAATCTACATCCAGTTGTAAGTGGATGCATGGATATGTCAATGGGATATACCGGCGCGGCTATCGCCCGGCAACGCCGAAGTACACGCCCTATTCCAAGCTTGTTGAAAGCTGCGCATCCCGTTAGAATCCACCGGTCACTGGGGAGTAGCCTTCCTTCATCCATTGAAGGAGAGCGCGTCAACATACTTGGCCTGCGGGTCATGGCGCGTTCGACCGGGTCGGTTTGGCGAGACCATTGGCGCACTGCTTCGTTCTGGTCGGACGGGTCGCGGTGCGTCATTGGTTCGTCACCTACGTCCGACCGCGGAGTTGCCCTGTGAAACATCGTTGTGCCCTGCCGGTCTTCCGACGTACCCGTCCGTTGTGCCGCTTCCCCTTTGCACTTGCAGGGAGCCGAGCATGACCAGTCTCCTGTTCGAACTCGCCATCATGCTGATCATCATTCTGGTGGCGGCCGAGCTCTTCACCAATGCGCTCGAACATCTCGGCGAGCGCCTGAAGATCTCCGAGGGCGTGACGGGTTCGCTATTCGCGGCAGTCGGTACCGCATTGCCCGAAACCCTCGTCCCGCTGCTCGCGATTGCCGGCGGCACGGCCGATAGTGCGGTCAATCAGGAGATCGGCGTCGGTGCGATTCTCGGCGCGCCGCTGATGCTCTCCACCTTGTCGACCTTCCTGATGACGCTCGCGATTCTTGGCTCGCGCGGCGTTGGTGGCTGGGTCATGCCGGAGCGCACGGGTTTCACGCGCGATCTGAACTACTTCCTGTGCGCCTTCGTGCTGGCGGCCGCGGCGATGTACGTGCCGCACGAACAGATGGCCATAAGGGCGCTGTTCAGTGCGGCGCTGGTCGGCGTGTACATCACCTATGTGGTGATGACGTTCCGCGCCTCGAACAAACTGGTCGATGCCGGTCACGGCACCGAAGCGCCGGGCAAGATGCTGCTGTCGCGTCTGGGCTTGCCGACGAATCTCGTGACCATCGCGGTGCAACTGGCGCTGGCGGTTGCGCTGCTGGTGTGGGGCGCGGAAGGCTTCATCCACGGTGTGCGGGGCGTGTCGCAGGCGCTCGGCGTCTCGCCGCTGCTGTTGTCGCTGCTGATCATTCCGATCGCCACCGAGTTGCCGGAGAAGGTCAACAGCATCCTGTGGATTCGCCGTGGCAAGGACACGCTGGCGTTCGGCAACATCACGGGCGCGATGGTGTTTCAGGGCACCTTGCTGCCCGCAATCGGGATTCTGCTGACGCCGTGGACGCCACGCGTCGAAGTGGTGACCGGTATCGTGATCACGCTGGCCGCCGCCGCGTGGCTGCGGATCAACGTGCGCGAGCGCGGTGTGCCGGTGTGGGCGTTGCTGGTGTGCGGCGTGCTATACGTCACGTATCTGACGATCACGCTGAGTCGCTAAGCGGGTAATGAAAGGCGGGGAGGGCCGCAGTGGGAGCCGCAGTAAAGGCTTCAGCTAAGGCGCAGCAGAAGCAGCAGAAGCAGCAGAAGCAGCAGAAGCAGCAGAAGCAGCAGAAGCAGCAGAAGCAGCAGAAGCAGCCAAGGCAGCTAAGGCAGTAAGGAAGGCCGCATCAAACGCCGCGAAAGCGCGGCCTTCCCACCAGCCGCCCTTAATTGGAAGGCGCCGCAGCCGTTGCCGCGCTATCCGCCTTGAACACCGTCTTCCAGTCATCCTTCATATCGACGACGAGCCAACCCTTCGCGCCCGCTTCGTCCAGACCCTTGTCGAGCTTGCCGCTTTTCGCCGTGCGGTCGTACGCATACTCCCGTTCCGCATCCGTGTGATGCAGCAGCGCCGCGAAGCGTGGGCCGTCGCCGGCCGAGGTCCATTCGAGCATCGGCACGTCGCCGTCGGCGTTGCCGAACGCGATCACCGGACGCCTGCCGATCACGCGATCGATCGCGAGCGGTTTGGCCGCACCGTCGACGAGCGTGTCGACCTGCGCAAGCCGGGTCAATGACACCGCGCCGTTCGTCTGACTGTACTTGTATTTGACGGTGCTGCCGATCACCTGCTCGGGCGGAATGCCATACATGCGCTGCGCGATGTCGCGGACGAACTCGACATCGTTGCCCGTCACCAGATAGGTTTTGAAGCCGTTGGCACGCAGGTAGGCGAGTAACTCGAGCATCGGCTGATACGCGAGGTCGGTGTACGGCCGGTTAAAGTGCGGGTCGCTCGCGGAGTCGAACCATTCGTGCACGAGCGCGGCGAATTGATCGCTGGTCATGCCGGCATGCGCTGCCGCCAGCAACCTCATCGAGCCGGTGTCGCCGCTCGCTGCGATGCTCTTCAGATTGCCTCTCAGAATCGAGCGGAACGGCTCCTGCCGTTTCCATTCCGGATGCCGCCCGGCCACCGTCTTCACCCGTTGCAGCGCGAACACCAACTGTACCGAGGCGGGTTGCTCCGGCCACAACGTGCCGTCGTTGTCGAACACGGCGATCCGGTCAGCGCGCGCGATGAAATCCTTCGATTCGGGCGTCGTGACCAGCGTGACGAAATCGACAATCGAGCGTTTGGTCGCGGTGTCGTTCCATGACGCGAGGGCTGCGGCGCTCGACGCGCCGGCCGGCGATTCGCTCGCGTCGTGGCGCGGCGTAACGGTGCAAGCAGAAAGAACCACAACGGTCAAAGCAATGCAGTACCGGTGCATCGTGCGAATCATGAAGGCCTCATCAAATACGGTGGGTCGAATCTAAAGCGAGCGCCAGTCTAATGGGATGCGGTGATTGTTGCAGCCCATTCTGTTGATTTTTTGAGCGGCGGCGCCAATGCGGTTAATTTGAGATGGCATATGACGCTATGCGGCCTATTATGAGTCCAGCGAACAAATGCCCAAGGCTATGGCAAAAATATGCGATGAGAATGGCGGGAAAAATCTAATTCGTGCGGAAATCTCCGAACTCGCGCGCGTGTTACAAATTTATCTCTGTAACCTTCTGAAACGTTTGCTACCATTCCGCCACGACGTCCCCTGTTGTGAACTTTTTACTTCTCGCATGCTTCGTTTGGTGCAGCGTCCCTTTGGTCTGAAAGGAGCGTCCATGCAAGCCCTGTATCCGGTCGTACCGTCTTTCCAGCTTGTTAGAGAGACTTAGCGCGATTTAATAGCGCGCCATATCTGCTTTGCATATTTCTCCGGCTGAGCCGCGCGCTGCCGGGGGGGCAGTGAGCGCACGCCCGCGATTAGTTCGATTTATCTCGAAAATACGAATGCTATTTCTTTTGCTTTATTGACGTTGAGCAAAGGAATGCGTTCGCCTATAAGAAATGCCCATAGACGAGGTAGGGGAATGGGTTATAAATGCGTGCTTGGGTCGGCAGTGCTGTACGCCGCCTCGGTGTTGTTGTCGCCGGCGTTCGCTCAGGCATCGGCCGACGACGCCAATAAGAGTAATAACCCGCTCAATCTGGCCGCCTCATTCAACCTGCAGAATTACTACACACCAAGCGTGTTCGGCGCGAGCGCGCACACCAACGATCTGCTCTTGCGCCCCACCGTGCCGATTGGCCCGAATAGCCTGATCGGCGTGCCGGAAATCTTCCGCGCCACGGTGCCGGTCAGCACGCGCCCCGATCCGAGCGGCGGCTATAACACCGGTCTCGGCGACCTGAATCTATTCGACATTTTCCTGCTCTCCCAAGGCGACGTGCAGGTCGGTGTCGGTCCACTCGTGACCATGCCGACGGCCACCGATCCAAGCCTCGGCACCGGCAAGTGGCAGGCCGGTCTTGCCGCTGTCGCCGTCAGCGCGACGAAAGCGCGGCTCCTCGGCGCGCTGGTGCAGTGGCAGCACTCGTTCGCCGGGCAAAGCGGCCGACCCACTACGCAATCGCTCACCGCGCAGCCGTTCGGCATTTTCAACCTGCCGGGCGGCTGGTATATCCGCTCGACCGGTATCTGGACTTTCGACCTGCAGCACGGCACCTATTACATTCCAGTCGGCCTCGGCGCCGGCAAGGCGTGGAAGGGGGGCTCGACCATCTACAACGCGTTCATCGAACCGCAGTACTCGGTAGCGCATTCCGGCGCCGGCGTGCCGAAGTTCACCATCTTCGCCGGGCTGAACATGACGTTCGGCAAGTAAGCACAAAAACTGAGCACAGAAACCGAAGGCTTAACCATGACCCAATTCAAACGTCTGCCTATCTGCGCAGTCATCGCGGCCCTGTCGCTGGCGATGTTGCCGCACACGCACGCCGTCGCTCAAGCGAGCGCCCCCACTGTGGCGACAGCGCCCGTCACGGCCTCGCCTGAAGAAGCGCGCGCCATCGCCAAGGATGCGTATCTGTACGCGTATCCGATGCTGTTCAACTACAAGACGCTTTATGAGCAGGCGATCGATTCCAGCTCGAAGTCTTATGTGGGCGGCTTCGGCAAGTTCCGCAATTACTCGCATCCGTACGGTCCTGAGAACAAGGACATCGTCACGCCAAACAACGACACGCCGTACACATGGGCGTGGCTCGATCTGCGTCGCGAACCGTGGGTGCTGACGGTGCCCGCGGTGCCGAAGGAGCGCTATTACGTGTTCCAGTGGATCGACCTGTACACCTACAACTTCGCGTACGTCGGTTCGCGCGCCACGGGCAACGGCGCCGGTCACTATCTGTTCGCCGGACCGAACTGGCATGGCGACACGCCCAAGGGCATCGACAAGGTGTTTCGCTCCGAGACGGACCTGATCCTGACGCTCGGCCGCACGGCGCTCAACGGTGCAAGCGACGTCAAGAACGTCCAGGCGGTCCAGAAGCAATACAAGCTCACGCCGCTGTCTGCCTTCGAGCACACGGCTGCGCCGCCGCCCGTCGCGAAGCTCGATTTCCCGAAGTGGGATGAAGCCAAGGCGACCTCGGTCGACTTCATCGCCTATCTGAACTTCATGCTGCAGTTCACGCAACCGCCCGCGCCGTCCGAGAAGGAGTTGATGGAACGCTTCGCGAAGATCGGCATTGCGCCGGGTGCGCCGTTCGATCCGGCTGCGTTGCCGCCGGAGACGCGCGCCGCGCTCGAAGCAGGCGTCGCGGACGGCAAAGCCGCATTGGCCGACGCCGAGAAACACACCACCGGTTCGTTCAACCTGTTCGGCAGCCGTGCTGACCTGAAAGACGACTACACCACGCGCGCCGTCGCGGCGGCGATGGGCATTTACGGCAACACCAAGGAAGAAGCGGTGTACGTCGGTACGCGAGTGAACGGCGAGCACGCGCAACTGGTCGGCTCGCAGCCGTACGTGCTGCACTTCGACAAAAAGGACCTGCCGCCCGCGAAGTTCTTCTGGTCGATGACGCTGTACGACCTGCCTGCACGCCATCTGGTCGCCAATCCGATCAACCGTTACTCGATCGGCGATCGCACGAAAGGGTTGAAGTACGGCACCGACGGTTCGCTGGATATCTACGTGCAGAACACGTCGCCGGGTGCGGACAAGGCTTCGAACTGGCTGCCGGCGCCCACCGGCGCGTACGACCTCGTGATGCGGATCTATGGCCCGGATCAGACCGTACTCGACGGCAGCTGGAAATTCCCGGAACCCGAAAAGCGCTAAGCGGCGAATGGACGAAGAAGATAAAAATATGAATAAAAAAACTGCGACGTGGGTCACCGCTGCCGTGTTGGCGTCGGTCGCCGCACCCATTCTGGCGAAGACACAGCAGGACCAGCCGGTCCATGCGACCGCCACCACGGCATCCGTGCAGGGCCCAGTGGCTGGCTACGCGATCTCCGAAGAGTACGCACGGCTGGTGGCGCGCCAGACTTACTTCTGGGCGTGGCCGATGGTGAACGTCTACGGCCGCCTGCTGGCGATGAAGCAGGTCCCGCAGCCGGGTCTGAACGGCGGCATCGTGCCGGTCGCGCCGCCCAATCACCTGTCGATGCTGCGCGACTATATCGAGCCGCAGGAGCGTTTTGTCGCCTGCCCGAATCAGGACGTGGTCTACGGCTCCGCGATTCTCGATCTGAACCAGACGCCGGTGGTCGTGCAGGTGCCCGATTTCGGCAAACGCTTCTGGGTCTATCAGGCCGTCGATTTGCGCACCGATGGGTTCGCGAGTCTCGGCAAGATGTACGGCACGCGCCCGGGCTTCTATCTGTTAGCGGGTCCTGACTGGCACGGCCAGGTGCCGAAGGGGATCCGCCAGGTGTTCCGCTCGCCGACCGGCGTCGGCAGCTTCATCCCGCGCGTTTTCATGGACGACACAGCTGAAGATCGCGCTGCCGTGCAGTCGGTGATTGCGAAGGTCGGCCTGTATCCCCTCGCCGATTACGACGGCAAGGTCAAGGAAACCGACTGGTCGAAGTTGCCGAGCTTCGGTAAGTCCGGCGACAGTTCAGTTGGCGCGAGCGCGGAAGAGATCAAATGGGTCGATCCGAACCGTTTCTGGGACCTGCTGCCCACGGTGCTCGATGAGACGCCGCCGCAACGCGGCGAAGAGGCCATTTACGCGCAGGCGCGCGCGCTGATCGCGGCGGCGCAGAAAGATCCGGCGATCAAGGCCGCGATTGTCGCCGAAGGGGCGAGGGCCGAGACGGATCTGGTTACGCCACTGTTCAACTTCAACACCTTTGGCAAGCGGCTGCCGGCGAACTGGAACACCATCAGCAATGGCGCCGCGTTCGGCACGGACTACTTCACGCGCACGGCGGTGGCGAAGTCGAACATCTTCGTCAACAAGCCTAACGAGACCAAGTATTTCTACGCCGACGCCGACGCATCTGGTCAGCGTCTTGACGGGAATGCGCACTACACGGTGACGTTTGCCAAGGATCAGTTGCCGCCCGTCAAAGGGTTCTGGTCGCTGACCTTGTACAACTCGCATCACTTCTTCTCGCCGAATGCGCAGAACCGCTACTCACTCGGCACCAAGAACAAGGATCTGAAGTTCAATTCCGACGGCTCGCTGACGCTTTACGTGCAGAACACAAGCCCCGGTGACGACAAGGTCTCCAACTGGCTGCCGGCGCCGGCCAATGAAGCGTTCTCGCTATACGTACGCGCCTATTGGCCGCAACAGCCGGCGCTTGACGGCAGCTGGACGCCCCCGCCGGTGAAGCGCGAGCCGTGAGAGCCGCGCCGTCGCCCGCTCGTGCGGCCTGGCGCCGCACGTCGTCCACACCTTCGTCCGCGGAGTGAAAATGCGGAACTTTATTTTTATGAGGATGACTATGAATCGCCCCAACCGTTTGTCCGCAAGCCGGTCACTCGCCAGGTTGTGCACGGGTGCGCTTCTGACTACCGCTGGCCTCGCTGTCTCCCAGCAAGGCTGGGCGACTGAAGGGGGCATCGGCAGGCCGATCACCGGCATGCAGGTGACGCCGTACGCGGGCGTCGTGCCGCCGACGGACGACTGGATCGTTTCGGCCACCACGATTTACTACGAAGGCTCACTCGGCGCGAGCAAGACGATTCCGATCGCCGGGCAGATCACGGCCGGTGTCGACGTCACGGCTGTGTACACCATCGTCAACGCGGTCAAGACGTGGGGCATTACCTTGGGCGGCTGGAACTTTGCGTCCTCGTTCGGGGTGCCGTTCCAGTACACCGATATCTCGTCGTTTCATGGCCGTTTGCCGAATGACCACAACACGCAGTTCGCCGATCTCTTCTTCACGCCGGTGGTGGCCGGCTATCACCTGACCCAGACCGATCACATCGCGTTCAGCGTGCAGATTTACGCGCCGACCGGGGCTTACAGCTCGAGCCGTCTGGCCAATGCCGGACAGAACACATGGACCTTCACGCCGACGGTCGCCTACACGAAGCTGTTCCCGAAAGAAAATATTGAGCTGTCGCTGAACTACGGCGTCGGCTTCTACACGCCGAACGGTGACACCCAATATCACAACGCACCGGTCAGCGTGCTCGACCTGCTGGCGCTCAAGCGCTTCAGCGGTGGCTGGGGCGTAGGCGTGGTGGGCGGCTATATCCAGCAGCTCGGACATGACAGCGGCGGAGTGGCCGATATCACCGGCGGCAATCAGGGGCATTCGGTAGGTATCGGGCCGATGGTCACGTGGTCGGGCAAGGTCCAGAACACGCCGATATCGGCATCGCTGCGGTGGGTCAACGAGTTCAACGTCAGCGACCGGCCGAAGGGCAACGCGGTGGAGCTTTCGCTGAGTGCCACCTTCAAGTAACGGAGCCTGCGTTTGGTGAGCCGCTATTCCTTGTGCGCGCCGTCGCCCTCCATCAAGTCAGTCAGCACCGGCGCGCTGTACCCCAGCGCGCTGCGTGCCTCGGCGCTGGCCGTGGCGCTGCTTCTGGCGGCGAGCCATGGCCACGCCGAGTCGACATTCACCGATCCCGAAGACGGCGCATTCGACCTGAGCAGCCTGTTGCTGACGCATAGCGGCGTGCTGCCGGTTCCGACGCTCATCACTGAACCGGCGGTCGGCTATGGCCTGGGGCTCGGTCTGCTCTACTTCTCGCTGCCGAAGAAAAGCGCCGATGCACCCGACGATTCCAAAGCGCCGCCGAACATCACCGGCCTGGGCGGCTTTGCGACTGGCACGCATAGCTGGGGCGCGGGACTGATGCATTTCCACACGTGGGATGCCGACCACATCCGCTATCTCGGCGTGGTCGGCAAGGTCGGGCTGCATCTGAACTACTACGGCATCCAGAACCAGCCGCGCGCCTACCAGCTCGACGGTATCGCGGTAGTGCAGCAGGTGCTGTTCCGGATCGGCAACAGCCACTGGTACGTCGGCCCGCGCTACACCTTCTTCGACGCGGACACGCGCTTCGATGCGAGCATTCCGGCGGGGATTCGTCAGTTCGAGAAAGATCAGCGCGTCGCCAAGGGCGGGGTGGTGGTGGACTACGACACGCGCGACAACATGTTCTATCCGTCGAGCGGCACCTATGCGGAGCTCGAAGCGGACCTCGCGCGCGGCGGCCTCGGCAGTTCCACCAACTTTCAGGAACAGACGGCACGCGGCTACCAGTGGATTCCGCTATCGAAGAGCTGGGTGCTTGGGCTGCGTGCCGACACCGGTTTCTCGCAAGGGAACATTCCGTTTTTCGCGCAGCCGTATGTCTCGCTGCGCGGCGTGTCCGACGCGAAGTTCCAGGACAGCAATCAGCTTACCGCGGAAGCCGAGATCCGCTGGAACGTCACGCCGCGCTGGTCGGTGCTCGGCTTTGGCGGGGCCGGCAAGGCCTATGGCCATCTGCATTCGTTTTCGGATGCGCCGACTGCGTTTGGCTTCGGCACCGGATTTCGCTATCTGATTGCTCGCAAGCTCGGTGTGACGATGGGGATCGACGTCGCGCACGGGCCGGGGCAGAACGCGTTTTATGTGCAGGTGGGCAGCGCCTGGCGGTGACGAGAATCAATCAGTTCAGTTGAGTTCGCAGAAGGGGGCGCGGCGACAGGTTAAATGCGCGGCGCGAGCGCCGTCCGCCGTCTACGTGTTTCCGCATACCGATTTTCATATTGAAGGAATCAAGCGCCATGAAAACCACGATGAAGCGATCCTTGCTGCTGCTCGCCGGCGTTTGCACGTCGCTGGCGGTGACGCTCGCCACGCCGGCTCAAGCGCTCGCCGCCGCCGCGGTGCAGCCCGCATTGCAGCCCCTTCCGACCGTCTGGCCGCGCGACTTCGATAGCGCCCAGCAGCGCATCGAGCTGTATCAGCCGCAGGTCGAAGTGTGGCAAGGCAACCGCATTGAGGGCCGCGCGGCTTTCGCGGTCGGCGCGAAGAGCGCTACGCCGAACTATGGCGTCGCGCATTTCACGGCGCGCGCTGAAATCGACAAGACCAGCTCGACGGTGCAACTGCTCGATATCGTTTTCGACCAGGTCGATATGCCGGCTACGCCGGGTGCCGCAGCCGGGGTGAAAACGGCCTTGCAGGCGCGGATTCCGAAAGACGGCTTGACCACCTCGCTCGAACAATTGCAGGCCAGTTATGCCAGCACCCACGAAGGCGGCGAACCCGGCCTCGCGGTGCAAAATAACGTACCCAACATTATCTTCGCCGAACGCCCCACGCTGCTGGTGCTGATCGATGGTGACGCGAACTGGCGTGCGCTGGGCGACACGCCCTATCAACGCCTCATCAACACGCGAGCGATGCTGCTCAAGGACGCGAGCGGCACGCTGCATCTGAATGCCGCGGGCTACTGGTACGAGGCGACATCGCTCGACGGTCCGTGGCATCTGAATGCAGCGCCGCCGCATGAGTTGGTCGCCGCCGCAAACAAAGCGCAAACGAATCTGAAGTCCGACCCGATGCTGCCCGCCGACGGCAAGAAGCCGGCGCAGGCACCGGACGTGGTGGTCGCCGCGCAGCCGGCCGAGCTGGTCGTGACGAACGGCAAGCCTTCGCTGCAACCGGTGAAGGGCGTGAATCTGCTGTCCGTCTCCAACGCAGACCACGCGCTCTTCGTCGAGCCGCGCGACAACCATTACTACCTGCTGCTGTCGGGCCGCTGGTTCAGCGCGGCAACGCTGAACGGGCCGTGGACCTTCGTCGACGGCAAGAGCCTCCCCGCAGACTTCGCAAAGATCGCTGCCGACGACCCGCACGCGAATGCGCTCGTCTCCGTGCCCGGCACGCCGCAGGCCAAAGAGGCCGCGATTGCCGCCACCATCCCGCAGACGGCGACCGTGTCGCGCAAGAGCACCACGCTGAAAGTGGTCTACGACGGTGCGCCGAAGTTTGTCGGGATCGCGGGCACGTCGCTGTCTTATGCGGTGAACACCGCGACGCCGGTGATCCAGACCGCGCCGTCGCAATTCTTCGCCGTCGCTAACGGGATCTGGTTCACCGCGAGCGCGGCGAGTGGTCCGTGGCATGTCGCGGATACCGTGCCGGCCGCGATCTATACGATTCCGGCGGCTTCGCCGGTGCATTACGTGACCTACGTCCACGTTTATTCGGCGACGCCGGATACGGTGGTGGTCGGCTATACACCGGGCTACATGGGCGTGGTCGTCAATCCGGACGGCACCGTCGTGTACGGCACGGGCTATGTGTACGCGCCGTATGTCGGCGACGTCTACTACGGCTACCCGGCCACCTATGGCTACGGCGCGGGCTTCGCGCTCGGTACGACGGTGGGCTTCGCCTTCGGCTTTGCCATCGGCGCCACGTGGGGTGCACCGTCACCGTACTGGGGGCCGTATTGGGGCGGTGGCCCGTGGAGCTGGCAATACGCGAACGTGAACCAGGCCAACATCTACGGCCGCTGGGGGCAGGGCACCGTGACCCACGCGAGCGGCTGGAACGGCTGGACCGGCAATAGCTGGGCGGGAACGGCGGCATCCGGTTTCAATCCGTACACCGGCGGTCACTTTCAGGCGAGCCGTGGTGCGGTCGAGAACGCCTACAACGGCAACTTCGCGGCCGGGCGGCAAGGCTCGTTCAGCAATCCGTCGACGGGACGCAGCGGGGCGGCGCGCGGCGGCGTGGCGGGTAACGAAGGCACCGGCGATTATGCGGCGGGTCGGCAGCGTGCCGGCTACAACGCGCAGACCGGGCGCTATGGCGCGGCTGAAGCCGGCGTGACCGGCAACGCCTATTCAGGCGATCACCAGGCGGGCACGAAAGGCATCGTGGGCAATAGGGACACCGGCAAGGCCGTTGCGTGGAATAACGGCAACGTGTATGCGGGCAGCGATGGCAATGTCTACCGGCATGATCAGGGCGGCGGCTGGGAGCAGCACAGCGCCGACGGCTGGCAGCCGGTTCAGCCGAACGCCAGCCAGACCCAGAAGCTCGACTCGCTGAGGCAGGGGCACGATCTCGGGAATGCGCGGGCGAGTGGACAGTTTCAGCCGCAGCGGCATTTTGGCGGCGGGGGCGGGCGGTTCAGGCGGTGAGGCGGCCTTGATGCCGGCACAGCTTCCTGGCGCATGGTTGTAAGCTCGCGCCGTATCCTGGCGCGAGCTTACGTTTGAATCACGCGACGCCTGGCAGTATGGTGTGTCGCCGTCAGCGTACGCGTAGTTCGTAGACACCGAGCCAGGACGCCGTTACGCCGATCCGGCCGCCGGATACGCGCCACAAGAGATCCAACGCGCGGTTGTACAAGCGCGTGAACGAACCTTTGAAACCGCGGTTGATATAGAACGAACGCCACTGACGCGTGCGGTACGGGTCCTTGAAGAAATAGATATCGACCATTTCAATCAGGCCTGCTTCGCCGAACGAGATCGGCATGCCGGTGGCGCCGAATGCATGGCGAATGCTCTGCGGGAGATACGGTCGCACATGCGAGAAGTCGTGATAGAAGCGCTCGCCCAACGTCGGGCTCACTACGATCAGATGGCTGTCTTTATCCATTTGCGCGCAAAGACGCGGTATCAGCTCAACCAGCGCTTCCGGGGAGACGTGCTCGATGAGATGGCTTAGAAACACAATGTCGTAAGGCTTGCGCTGGGTGGAGAAGAAATCCTCCGGCGTGTACGCCGCGTAGCCTTTCGTCTGTGCGCGGCCGACATAGTCCGGATTGGTGTCAACGCCAGTCACCTCCAAACCGAGGCTTGCGAAGCCGTCGAGAAATTTTCCCAACCCACAGCCATAGTCCAGCACGCGCAACGGGGCATCGCTTTTGCCCTTGAATTTCTGCATCAACGACATGATGCGGGTATATTCCAGCGACTGGTAGTGAGCAACTTTTTTCATGTTTCGAATCTCCGGACTTCGCGGCGGAGGCCACCTATGTCGTCGGAAGTCAGACGGCGGCGGATTGCTTAATCAGCAATGCATGTCCGTTCAGGTTGTGGATGAACAGTCCGTCGTGATGACCGGCGACGATCTCATTCACTGCTTGATTTGCACCTTCGCATCCGAAGATCCCGTAGTCGTCGAATACGACGACGCCGTTTGCTTGCACGTTCGGCCAGATGGATGCGAAGGACTGTTTCACGGAGTGGTACGTGTCGACGTCAATGTGGGCGAGGCAAATTTTGCCGGGCAGGCCCTGTAGCGTGTCGTCCGGGAAAATGCCACGATGGATCTGGCAACTGGCACCCATTGTCGCGAACAGATCCTTGACGATACGTTCATCGGTATCGGCATGCTCGCCACCGGAATAGAGCGTGTCGAATTCGGCGTCATACTTTGCGACGCCACAGAAAGTATCGAACAGATGCACCGCCTTGTCGGGCAATGCGTGAGCCATCAAGGCCGCTGTGCCGCCACGCCAAACACCGATCTCCACGATGTCTCCCGCAACGTGCCGGCATTGCCTGGCAAGACGATGGAGTTCATAGCATCGGTAAATATCCACCATCGTAAATGCCTTAACGGTTTCGAAGATGGCAGAGAAGGCATCGTCATCCAACCACGGGGAATAGGTTGCAAACGGAATGACCTGCGAATGGCTACAACCTTCCCGGAGCGATTCGAAACGGGTTTGCCTCATTCGGTTGAGCAGGTCTCGTCGCTCCGCGCGCAATACACGCAGAAAGTCGGGTGATGTCTTATCCATGGGTGACGGCTCTTTATCTGATGAGAAATTCGATCATGTCCACGTCAAGCACGGGGATCGAGAGTCTTCTTGCGACATCCATCCGCTCAGGGAAGTGGTTGTCGATAAAAATGGAAGTGGGTGTGATGTGATCGGCCTTCGACTCACCCTCGCTAACGACGATGATGCGATCGAACATGCCGATGTCGATGCGCGCGTTTGTCAACGTTGTCGCGACGTCGAATCGGTGCCGTGTAATCAGATTGATCTTTTTCCCAGACGCCAACGACTGGTAAAGGAACGCCATCGTTTGAGGGACGGCATATCCGCCGAGGATCAACGTGTCGTCGAGATCGACGAACACCGTGTCATAGTCGAAATCAAGCGACGTACGCGTGGCAATATTGCGCTCGACAAGGTTGACGTGCGGATTGCGCAATGCGACAAGATCGCGTTCCAGGTAATCCTGAACGGCCATTAGCGGTAGATTAATGCCACATGCGCGCTGCGCCACCATGGTGCCCGCCACGCGGCAAGAAATTTCCAGCAATTTCCAATGCCCGTTCTTATCGGCCTTAAGTTGAAAGAACCATGGTCCTCGCAGCCGCACCCGGCTATTGATTTCACGAGCGATAGCGTCGATTTCCGGCGTCAGTTCCAATAAGCGCGAACGCATCGTGATCCCTGCCCGCACCCGCTCGCGGCTGCGCGGCCCCGCCCAAACCAATCGCCGTTGCTTGTCGGTAAAGCAATCAACGGTGATTTCATCGCCTGGCAGGTACTCCACCAGGATGGGGTTCTCCATGTTTCGTATGACATCGTGCGCCTGTTGGGCAGCGTGGACGAGCGTCACGCCCTGGCCGCCCTGGCCGAGATCGGGTTTGACAATAATGGGCCACTCGGAAACATCGTTGACCGAAGAGAAGACGCGCGGTACCCAGCTCGAGTCCGCAAAGAGGCGGTATGTTGCGCTTTTCCGGCGTGCGATGGCTGTGCTTTCCGGATCACCATTGACCAGCGTGACGCCCATTTGATTCGCACGGGTTGCAAGATAGTCAAGTACGGTATCGTGTGTGGCAAATACCACGTCGATATCGAGTTCGACAAGAAGGCGGGTGAACACGTCATCGAACTGCGGGTCGCTGATTTTCGGCAGGTCACCGGTGTAGCGCTCGAAGCGAAAGCGGCCGTGGTCATCGACGCTGGATGCGCCGAACAACTCGACGTGCAGCGAGTATCGAAGTGCCTGATGAATTTCGGCCGCGTTTTCCGAGCCGCAGGGAAAAACGAGTACCCTGACCTTCTTGTTCATATCTGCAGGTATCCAGACTCTGTCTTAAAGATCGGTGCCGCGTTCGCAGATCACATAGATACTTGAACAAAGATCGGGATAGACGCGCCCGAGTTCAAAGCAGCCATCGATGTATTCCTTCGAGATGATGCCCGCCTTGAGGGCTGCATCTATCTGGAAGTTGGCCAGCCCTTTGAAGATCACACCGCCGTGCGTGACAGGTTGCAAGTTCGCCGCGCGCACATCTGCTGTCAGGGTGTCCAGTGAATAGGTCGTGCGATGGCCGTGCGCGGCTTCGGCGTCGGTGACGGCGGCAGCATGCTTGATCAAGCCCATGTTGACGGCAATTTGCCGCGAGGCGGCCCGCGCGTTCGGCGTGGCAACGAACAGGCGGCCGCGGTCTGACAGCCACTGGCGGATGCGACTTAGCACGGCGACTGAGTGATCCAGATGCTCCAGGGTATGGATCAAAAAGATATTGTCGTAGCGCTGGTCAGACTCGAACGTCTCGAACGTCGAGTGGTGGAACTTCACGGCGCCGCCGACATTGTTTGACGCTATCGCAATGCAGTCCGACGACGCTTCCACTGCTTCTACGATAGGGAATCGTTCTAGCAGCTTCTTCGTAAAGTTGCCTTCGAAGCAACCGAGCTCGAGCGCATTGCCATTTACGAAGAACGGTGCGAATGTCTTCAGCATGTAATCATGCATCAGGTAGTCGAAGCCGTAGGCGTAGCGATGGTCCGCGTGATCCTTGGCTTCGGCGTTGTAGTCTCTGCTCACGATGTCAATCCTGTCCACGTTGGTAAAAGCGCTGCTCGACCGGTACATAGAATTCCTCGAGCGAGCTTGGAACTCTGGCGTTGAACCCGATCACCTGCCGAAGGTACGCGCTGCACTCTCTCGCGTTCGCGTAACCAAAAAGCCGGGGATAGTCGAGCTGCTGTTTGAAGAAAGGGCAGGTGAACGTGAGTGTCAATGCCCTTCTTGGTAGGTTGGTTCGATTTGTTCCCGCCGCATGCCAGATCCGCGAGTCGAACAGCAAAAGCGAACCGCGCTGGCCTGTGATACGCGCGGCCTGCTGAAAAAACGCTTCGTCATCAGGCTTGTCGCTCTGGTGATGCGAACCGGACAGAATGTAAGTCGCCCCGTTCTCTACCGTGAAGTCGTCAAGCATGACGAGGGTGTTCAACATGAAGCGCTTCGCGTTCGAATGGAAGCGGATATCCCGGTGCACATGATGGGCATAGGTCTTCGCGTCGAATTCGTTGATGAAGCCGCCGTAAGAATTGAGAATGTAGCTGCCGTCAAAAAACTGCTTGAAAAGTGGGTCGACCTTTTCGAAACAGGATAAGAGCTGGACATAGCAGGGATCGTCCGCCAAAACATGATGTGCGGTGCCGCCGCAATCTTGCATCACGCCGTTGCTTAGTCGGATTGCATCACGGCGTGCAAGTGAGGGGACAAGCGCGTTGTTCAGCGTGTCGATCAGGTCGGACTGGACCAGGTTTGGCACAACAGTCCAACCCTGCGATGTCAGTTCGGTTTCGTGGTGAGTAGAAAACGTGCTCATGAGAGATTCCGCTGATTCAGTACGTGCCGTACGACGTTGTCCAATTGCGCAAACGAGAGCCGTTGGTCGCACGGAAGAAAGCGCGCTGTGCGCGCCAATTCTGCTTCGAACGGCGGGACCGATTCATCGGCGGCGATCTCTGGCCAGTATCTAGGCGTATAGATCCGGTTGGCGATCAGTTTCGCCTGCAGATCGGCAGGGCCGCCCAGATATGGATAGCAAAGCGGCACGTTGTTGCTGTCCAGTTCAAGTGGGAAGCGGTTGGACGGCCTCAGCTTCTCGTGCAGATAGGCAAAATTGGCGACGCGCTTCGCGCGGACCTCGTCGTAGTTGATTCCCGCCAGGATGCGCTGAGTGAGCTTCGACATACCCTTCGGTTCCTGGCATTTCAAGCTCTCTTCGGCTGCGGTGTAGGCGGCATAGCCGGTTTCCGCATCTGCATCGATTCGTTGCAGCAAATGCGAAACGCGTTGCTGCGAGGTGCGATCGGTCTCCGCGGGCGCGGGGACTGGGTGATCCGTAACCAGGTAACCGCCATCCGGCACGCCGACAAATTTGCGCGGGGAATAAAGGTTTGCCGCGCATTCGCGTGGCTCGGCAAAGAATGCCTGCGCGTTGTCGATGACGACACGCGTGCGCGGAAAACGGTCCAGCACCTCTTCGACGTTGTTGCCGGAGATGCCGAAGTAGTTCACATACAGCAGCCATTCGCCGTCTGCCGGCTCCGCGGACTTGATGCGCAGCCGTTCGTCGATTTCGTAGCGTTTGATCGGAATGCCGGCCATCATGACGGGTTCGACCATGCTCTCGCAGATGTACCAAGGCATCCAGACCGCAGTGGGCCGGCAGGTGCGCAGAAGGGCGAGAAACGCCGCACGCGACGACTGAAAGCGCAATGCGCCGCGGTGAAACTCTGTCCCCTCGCGAGGCAGTTCGAGTTCGAGATAGCCGCCGATGGCTTCCGTGTTCATGCGGGTACTTGTTCTGTCAACATGGCCTTAACGTGATCGGCGCTGTTGAACATGAGCGCATCGACGATGGAAAGGCCGGGATGAAATGTGTCGTCAAACTGCCGATATGGGCGAAGATTCGGTTGAATGAATCCCAGGTTGATGCCGAGCGAGTCGAAGTCTTTACGTTCGTACATCGTCTGACCGCCGGGCAGGTTCACGTACGCATCGGCTCGCTCCTTCATGCAGATGTCGAGCACGCGATCCACGCCCTTCAAGCCGGCGTTGCCGTACAGCGTCGACGACGGAACAAAGTCAGTGTCGATCTGCAGATATCTGGACGTTTCGATCACGCTGCGCGAAGCCAGCGTGGAAATGTCCATGGTTCCCGAGCTGAGCGTATCGCCAATGAGTTCGCTGACGCGAGCGTAGTGCGGCGCTTTCGAATAGCCATGCCGGATTGCTTCGAGCAGTTTTCGCAGCCATCGATCGCGCGGCTGCACGTCAACTTCATTGATCTTCCGCGACGGGCTAGCACCGGCAAGCGGCACGGTGATGTAGCGTACAGTGTTGCCGAGCAAAAGACGGTTACGGTTGATCCATCCGTTTTTGATGTAGTTCACGTCGTCATAGAAGACGAATTTGTCGACGGCAGCCACCAATTGGAAGTAACCCAGATAGGGAAACAGGTACGGCTGCATGATGGCGAGCTTCACAGTCAACGACCTTCAATGATGCTCACGATTCTGTGGATATCGCTGTTCGACAACGCCGGATAGATCGGCAGGCACAATACCTTGAGCGCGGCGTCGGCTGCGACAGGCAGATTGCTCTGATTCGCGGACGGCAGTCCTCGATACATCGGAAACTCGGATATCAGTGGGTAGAAATAGCGGCGAGCCCAGATCTCGTTGTCGCGAAATTTCTGGTAGAGCCCGTCACGGCTCAGCGGATAGTCCGCTTCCACGAGGATCGGGAAATAGGCATAGTTCGCCGCCTTTTCGCTGGCGTGCGGCAGGCAGCGTATGCCGCGTATGCCGCTGAGCATTTCACGATATGTCGCGTCGATCTCCTTGCGGCGTGCGAGGGCCTCGTCGATATGCTGAAGTTGCAGCAATCCGAACGCGGCATTAATCTCGCTCATCTTCCCGTTGATCCCAGGCGCGACGACCGTCACCTCATCGACGAAACCGAAGTTTTTCAAGTGATCGATGCGCTGCTTGGTCTTGGCATCGCGGCAGATGATCGCGCCGCCTTCAAACGTGTTGAAGACTTTAGTGGCGTGAAAGCTGAGCACGGCCAGGTCACCGTGCTCCAGCACGCTGCCTTCATCCGTTTGTACGCCAAACGCATGCGCGGCGTCGTAGATCACCTTCAGGTTGTAGTTGTCGGCGATCTTCTGAATCGCCTCCACGTCGCATGGCTTCCCGTAGCAATGAACCGGCATGATGGCGGTGGTTTGCGGCGTGATCGCCGCTTCGATCTTTGCCGGATCGAGATTCAACGTGTGGGGATCGACGTCCACGAATACGGGCTTGATGCCATTCCACACCAGCGAGTGCGCAGTCGCAACGAACGAATAGGGCGTCGTGATGACTTCCCCGGTGATGCGCAATGCCTGCAGCGCCGTGACCAGCGCCAGCGTCCCGTTTGAGAACAGTGCGAGATGGCGCACGCCCAGATATTTGCACAGTGCGGCTTCGAGTTGCTGATGAAACGGGCCGCAGTTAGTCAGGATCTTGCTGTCCCAGATCTGCTTGAGATAGGGAATGAATTCTTCAAGCGGCGCGAGGTGCGGTTGAGTGACGTAGATGCGCTCTTCGGTCTGCGGCTGGATGGCGCGAAGCGGTACGGCAGCGTTCATTTATTTTCCCCTGCGTCGGTCAGGATTGATGCCTCGTACGCCGCGACTGCCTCACTCGGCACTTCGAAAGCGGCCGCAGGCTGGCCGTCGCACCAGCGTTGCCACATGATCCGCAGCGCTCGCGACACGCCTGCCGCGACCACCTCAGGCCGGAATGCCGCCGATGCCGCGCAGCGTTCGCGCAATCTGTTGCGTAAGTCGGCGAGCGCGGGGATGTCGCTGGCGAATGCAATGCCTTTCGCGAGGAATTCCTGTTTGTCGGCGGCGACAAACGCTTCCAGTCCGGCATGCGACAGCCACGTGGCGGCTGCTCGGCCGGGTATCGTGTCGCCCGCGATCGTGAGCGTCGGGACACCCATCCAGAGCGAGTTCAACACCGTAGTCGAGCCAGTGTAGGGAAACGTGTCAAGGCAGATGTCGATTTGAAAATGCTGTTGCAGATAGACCGGAATGGAGGAGCGCCGGCGGAAACTGAGGCGCTCGATCGCGATACCTTCGTCGGCAAACCAGGAGGTCAGCAGCCGTTCGTCGTCGTCGTTCGCAATGGCGCCTAGTGCCATCCGTGAAGACGGAACAGCACGGAGCAACTCTGCCCACAAGGCGATCACGTCGCGACGCAGTTTGTTGAGTCGGTTGAAGCTGCCGAACGTCACATAGTTGTTGTGCGTTGCCGGCAAAATATTGACCGGCGGCGAATTTACCTCCGGCTTGAAGGTAGCAGTAGCCGGCAGATGGACGATCTTTTCCGTGAACTGGCGCTCGGCGGGCCCAAAGGGCACAGCGAATTTGTCCGCAAAGTAGTAATCCATCGCGGTAAGGCCGGTGGTGGCCGGATAGCCGATCCAGCTCACCTGGATTGGCGCGGGCTTGCGCGCGAAGGTCAAAAGACGGTTTCGACCGCTGTGTCCGGAGAGATCGAAGAGGATGTCGATCCGCTCGCCGCGGATCATGTTGGCGAGTTGTGCGTCCGGCATACCGACGACCTGATGCCATTGATCAGCATAATCGCGCAGCAAGTGCGTGTAATCGTCTTCCGCAACGTGGTTGTTATACACGTGCAGGGATAGGCCCGGATCCTGGGCCAGGTGCTCCATGACGGGCAGCAGGTAAGACGCCACCGCGTGACGGAACAGGTCGCCGGAGACGAAACCGATCTTGAGTTTGCGCGTCGGCGTGCGCTTGTTAGGATGAGTCGGCCACTGCGCGCGTACTGGTGCTTCGTGCCGTTGAGCGAAGTTGATGTGCTCGGCCAACAGCGTGTCGTGATCGATCTCGGGATTGTGCATGAGCGCAAACAGAAAGTTGTCACCCGCGAGTGCATCTTGCGGGTTCTTCTCCAGCGCGATGCGGAAATTCTGCTCGGCTTCAGCGATAAACCCGAGGTCGAGTTGCAGCACGCCGAGCGTGCTGTGCACGGTCGAATCGTTCGGAGCCAACTGGATCGCGCGCCGCGCGACAGCGAGGCCGTCCGCAACGCGGCCTTGGTAAACCAACGCCATGCCTAAGACCCGATGCGCCTCGGCGTACTCAGGGTTGATCGAAATGATGGCGCGGCAATAATTTTCGGCTTCGGCAAACAGCCCTTTGACTCGCAGCGTATCGGCGAGAACGATACGGCTTTCAACATCTTGCGGCAGTAGTTCGGCCGCTTTGCGCAGCGGGACGAGCGCGTCGTCCAACTGGCCCTGACGATGCAGCGCGATACCGAGCCACCGCCACGATTGGCCGTCGGCTGGGAAGCGCTGAGTCAGCGAGCGTGCGAGCTTGATTGCTTCGGCAATCTGGCCTTTGTTATAAAGCGTCGTGAAGCGGTTTGTTTCCTGCTGGCTGACGCGGCGCCCGGCGAAGACGGTCGAATTGCCTGTCTCGGTGGCGGCCACCGTCGCGGCCGGGTCGTTGGTTTGAGCGAGCGCCGTACCCTCTGCGCCCGGCTGGCTGCTTTGCGCCGGGAACGTCGGGATGACGCGGCCCATATTGGCCATCCGAACGATCAGTCCGTCCACTGCGGGGCCCTTTAGCCCTTGCTGCTGACCCATTTCCAGCGCGAGCCAGGCGGCAGCGATTTCGCCAGAATCGATGAGCGCGCTAATGTAGGCTGCCCAGTATTGTCCGTTGTGTGGCTGGAGGCCCAGGATCCGCTCGAAAAGCGGCACGGCGTCTGCCGTGCGGCTGGTTTGACCAAGCAGCACGCCGAGGTTGTAGAGCACGTCCGCGTGATGGG
This sequence comes from Burkholderia sp. GAS332, assembly GCA_900142905.1. Taxonomy (NCBI): domain Bacteria; kingdom Pseudomonadati; phylum Pseudomonadota; class Betaproteobacteria; order Burkholderiales; family Burkholderiaceae; genus Burkholderia; species Burkholderia sp. GAS332. Next base: position 201,413 of record FSRV01000001.1, read on the forward strand.
GTTTCGCTTCGAGTATCGTCCGATACAGCGTTTCCGCGTCGTTGAACTCCGCTTGATGATGATGCTGTAACGCGGTCTGCAAAACCAGAGCGATGTCTTGCTCGAGCTGTTGTTCGGGCGTCAAGGGTTCAGCGGTCGGCTGCTCGTACAGGAGAGTCATGGTGTCAGCGCAGAATGGTCTATGAAGGAAATTGTGCGACGAGGCGAGGCTTTCCGATGCGAGGAGATGACGGTGAAAAAGCCGCCTGTTTGGCGTATGGAGCGGGCCGCGGGAGCTCGAAAGACAAGAAAAAAGCCCGCACGAGGCGGGCTGAGGGAACGAGCGCGCCCTGACTTCAGCGCGTAGTTCTTATTGTTGGGTCAAGCGGGTTGTGCGGCCGTTCCTGGCCGGACAGCGGCCCTCAGGCCTGGAGGCGCCTACATGCGGGCCATCCGCTGATATTCGCCAGCGGCTTTGGCACGCCCCATCGCGGCTTCGAACTCGATGTTCAGTTCGTTCTGAGTGGTTTCCGCATCCGCGAGCAGCGCGTCGTCGATGGCCTGGATCCGGCGGATCATCTCGAGAGCGGCCGGTTCCTGATCCGCCGACAGCGACATCAGCAGCGGCGAACGCGCTTCGGTCAGGCGGGCAGCTTCCGGCCAGTCGGCGAGCGAGGCAGCCTGTTCGATTTCCCGGGTCATCGACAGCAGCCGTTCGATCAGTTCGGTCTGGTTCATTTCGATCGGGTCCATGGACTTAGGTGTTGTTGGCGGACGCCAGCGCGCCGGCGCTGTTGGCGCCGCCGAACAGCGCGGTCAGGTATTGCGAATTGTTGTTCATCGTCGCCATCAGCGTGTCGAGCGCGGTGAACTGCGCCTGATACTGGCTCGTCAATTGAGCCGTGTAGTCGGAGAGCGCGCTTTGCTGTGTGGTGATGCTCGCCAGATCGGTACTCAGCGCAGAGGTGCGCGTATCGATGATGCCGCCGGTCTGCGTGAAGTTGGTGATACTGCTATTCAACTGCTCGGCAATGCCATTGGTCGAGTTGAAGAGCGCGGCGACGGTCGCCGGACTGCTCGTCAGCGCAGTGCTCAACGTGGTGTTATTGATCACCATTGTGCCGTCTGCCGGGTCGTCCTTCAGCGTAATACCGATCGCCGCCAGCGTGCTGCCTGTGCTGCCCGAGCCGACCGCGCCGCCGACGATCGTGGCCAGTGTGTTCTGGATCGTCATCAGCGTCGAATCGCCCAGCAGGGGGCCTTGCGACGAGGACGAGGAGTTGTACGACGTGAGCGTCCCCATCGTCGTGACGACGGTGTTGTAGAGGCTCACGAAATTGTTGATCGCGGTGCTTTGCGCCGAGGTGTCGGCGGTAATGTTCAGCGTTTGCGTGGTGCCCGCGGAAGCGGCCGCCAGATTCAGTGTGACGCCGGAAATAGCGCTGGTCACCGAGTTGGTCGAGCTGCTGGCGGCGATCCCGCCGACCGTGAATTCCGCGTCTTCCGCATACGAGCTCTGCGTCCAGGCGTTGCTCGAATTCGCCGAGGTGATCGACGATTCGCCGCCGGTGGTGCTCGCGGTCGAGGTGACGCCGAGACTTGACAGGCCGTTGTCGCTGGTGACGTTGGCTGAAACGTTGATGACGTTGGCGGCACCCGTGTTTGCCGAGCGCAGTACAAGGTGGGCGCCGTCCGTGCCGGTCACGACTGTCGCCGTGACGCCCGGGTTGCCGTTACCGGAGTTGATCGACGCGGCAATGCCGGAGAGCGTGTTGTTGGTGCTGTCGACGTTGACATTCATCGACTGGCCATCGAGTGAGATCGTCAGCGTGCCGGTGCCTAGTTGTGTCGTGGCGCCGAAGGCTGCCGAGGACAAGGCCTGCGAGCTGGCGATCTGAGTGACCCCCACCGAGTAGCTGCCGGCTACGGCGCCCGTGCCGGCGGTGGCCGACAGTCCGGTGCCGCTTGCGGTTGCGGTGAAAGTCGACAGCGTGGCGCCGGTGGCAAGGCCGGCGATGCCTGACTGCAGCGCGTCCAGCGCGGCACTCAGGGCGCCGTATGCGGACACCTGAGTATTGTCCGAGGTCTGTTGCGCCGTCAGCGCCGCAGCTTGTCCTGCGGTCTTCGCGTTCACGAGTGCCGTGACGAGCGTCCCCACGTCCATCGACGTATTGCCGGTCGAGCCGCTGATGATCGACTGCGCGGCCGATTGCATCGCGGCATTGGCGGCGGCCGTTGACGCTGCAGAAGACGTGGTTGAGATCGAGGACATTGCAGAGGCTCCAGGCGTCTAGGAATCTGTATTGGGTGGTGCGCGATGCTACATCACTTCTTGACGAAAATGCACAGCGGGAGGCGTGCCTCCCGTTGTTTGAAACCGGTGATGCGCCGCACTTTCGCGCGTGCATCACCGTTACTCAGTCAGCTCTTATTGCAGGAGCTTCAGAACTTGCTGCGGGTTCGAGTTAGCTTGCGCCAACACCGAGATACCCGCTTGTTGCAGCACTTGCGCCTTGCTCAGGTTAGCCGTTTCTTGTGCGAAGTTGGCGTCCGTGATTTGCGATTGTGCCGACGACAGGTCGGTCGATTCTGCTTGCTGCGACGTGGCGATCGCGGTGAAGCGGTTTTGCGCCGCACCCAGCGTTGCTTGCAGGTTGTTCACCGTCTGCAGTGCATTGTCGATCGAGACCATGGCCTGGTTTGCGCCCGTGATCGTGCTGATGTTCAGGCCCGAAACGGTCGGCGGCGCATTGATCGCGTTGATCTGGTTGACGCTGGCGATTGCCGTCGTGGAGGCGGCGCCCGTCGTCGGCAGCGCTGCGGCGGCAAGCGCCAGCGTGGTGATGGCTGTGCCTGTGCCCGAAGCCGTGCCCGCACTGAAGATTGCGGTTGCGACGCCCGACGTGATAGCCGTGTTGTTCTGGTCGGTGAACGTGTAACCGCCCTGGCCGTCCGACAGCACGTTGATCGACGTGATCGTCGCGCCGGAGCTCGTGTAAGCGCCCGAAGCATTCAGGCTCACCGCAATCGTGCCGACGGTTTGACCCGTTTGGACCAGGCCGCCACCGATCTGTGCAGCCGACATCGACTGGCTCAGGTTCAGGCTGATCGTCTGGCCGACGTTCGCGCCGACCTGGAACGTCACCGTACCTGCCGTGCCGTTCAGAATGTTCGTGCCGTTGTACGTCGTTTGCGACGAGATACGGTTCACTTCAGCGATTTGTTGCGCAACTTCCTGTTGCAGAGCGGCCTGGTCGCTCGACGACAGCGTGCCGGTCGATGCTTGCACGGCCAACTGGCGGATACGTTGCAGGCTGGACGTCAGCGACGACAGTGCGCTCGATGCGGTTTGAATCATCGACACGCCGTCGTTGGCGTTCGACACGCCCTGGTTCAGGCCGTCGATCTGCGATTGCATACGCGTCGAGATTGCCAGACCTGCTGCATCGTCAGCTGCGCTGTTGATGCGCTTACCCGACGACAGGCGCGTGATGGCTTGCGAGAGGGCGCTTTGCGAGCCATTGAGGTTTTGCTGTGCAACCAGCGAGTTGATGTTGCTATTGATTCCGAGCATGAAAATCTCCTAAATAAGCCTTGAGCCCAAAACGCCACGTTGGCATCGGCGGAAGCACTCGTTCATTGCTGGCCGCCTCAGTGAAGGTTGACGGCGCGTATAAAAAAAACTTGAGGAACTTTGTGCTATAGCGACCCAATTGTTTTTACGGTGGGTTGCGCCGTCGCTCGTCTGTAAGCCGCTTGCAGCCTTGTTCGGGCGATCCACTGCAGGTATTGAAAAGACGGCGTATTCTCTTTTCCTCTTGTGGCAAACCCTGGAGAAATCATGCAAAAGCGCCGGATTGGACGTTCTGAATTGGAGGTCGCGCCGCTTATGTTCGGCGGCAATGTATTTGGCTGGACCGCTGACGAAGCGACTTCGTTTTCGATCCTCGATGCGTTTGTCGATGCCGGGCTCAACTTTATCGATACCGCCGACGTCTATTCCGCGTGGGTGCCGGGCAACCAGGGCGGCGAATCGGAAACCATCATTGGCAAGTGGTTCAGGCAGAGCGGCAAACGCGACAAGATCGTGCTTGCCACCAAGGTTTCGAAGCACCCGCTGCGCAAGGGCTTGTCGGCGGCGAACATTCAGGCCGCGGTCGACGATTCGCTGCGGCGCTTGCAAACGGATTACATCGATGTCTACTTTTCTCACGACGATGACACCGAAACGCCTTTGGCCGAAACCCTTGGCGCCTATCAGAAGCTGATCGAGGCGGGCAAGGTGCGGGTGATCGGTGCGTCGAACTACAGCGGCGCGCGCGTTGAGGAGGCGCTCGCCGTGTCCCGCCAGCACGGGCTGCCCGAGTATCAATTGCTGCAGCCGGAATACAACCTGTACGATCGCGGGGAGTATGAGCGTGACATCGTGCCGGTGGCGCTCGCCAATCAGCTCGGCGTGGTGGTGTATTACAGTCTGGCGAGTGGCTTTCTATCCGGCAAATACCGCTCGCAAGCCGATCTGGCCAACAAGGTGCGCGGCAGCCGGGTCGAGAAGTATCTGAACGAGCGTGGTTTGCGGATTCTGGACGCGCTCGACCGGGTCGCCGGGCGGCACGGCAGCACGCCGGCCACCGTCGCACTGGCATGGCTGATCGCCCGCCCAAGTGTTACTGCCCCAATTGCCAGTGCGACCTCGGTCGATCAGCTCAAAAGCCTCGCCGCCGCCGTCCATTTGATGCTGACCGGCGCCGATATCCGCGAACTGGACGAGGCGAGCGCCTGATCACGCAGGGGACCTGGCGCGATCGCTAAACCCCTGGTAGGATGGAGAGTTTCCTGATATCATCGGGAGTGAATTGAGATCTTTGCCTGTTTCGTCAATGTTTTTCATTGATGAAAGGTTGGCGAAACGGCAGCAGACGGGGCTTCGGCATTACGTCTGTCCGCGTTCCGCGGTGAACTCCCCACCTCTCTTTTCCGGCCTCCGTGGCCGTTATGCCTCTCGTTTCATTCGTGGTTTGGCCGGGATTTATCCCGCGTTTGCCTGTTACTGGCCATGAATCGGAACGACCGGAGGGCCGGCGCGTGAGCGGTATCCGCTACGCAATTTACCCCTATCAAGTGATTGAGTTAGGAATTACATGACGACGATTCTTCTGAAAGAAAACGAGCCGTTCGAAGTGGCGATTCGCCGCTTTCGTCGCGCAATCGAAAAGAATGGCCTGATCGCTGAACTGCGTGAGCGCCAATCGTACGAAAAGCCGACCACGGCACGTAAGCGCAAGAAGGCTGCTGCTGTGAAGCGCCTGCACAAGCGCCTGCGCAGCCAGATGCTGCCGAAAAAGCTGCACTAAGCACGTTTTTTCGCGCTGCATTTCGCGCACTGTATGCCGAACGGCGGTGTGAGCTTCGAAAGAAGCCACATCGCCGTTTTGCTTTTGGGGCGCCGGTCCGGCGCCGCCGCCTCAGCCCGCTTTGCGATTGCGTCCTTTTTTGCCGAGCGCCGCGCATCGCGCGCGGCACATGCAGCTCGCCTCGTGGTCGTTCACCATGCCGACCGCCTGCATGAACGCATAGCAGATCGTCGAGCCGACGAACTTGCAGCCATAGCGCTTCAGCCCTTTGCTGAGCGTGTCCGAAATTTCGGTCGACGCAGGCGCCTGTTTGTACGACGCCCAGTCGTTCTGGATCGGCGTCTGATCGACGAACGACCACACGAAGTTGGCGAGTGAGCCGTTCTCGGCCTGAATCTGCTGCACGGCGCGCGCGTTGGTAATCGCCGACTCGATCTTGCCGCGATGGCGCACGATACTTTCGTCCAGCACCAGCGCATCGACCTTTTTAGGGGTAAAGCGCGCTACCTTGTCGATGTCGAAGTCGGCGAATGCGCGGCGATAGCCGGCCCGTTTGTTCAGAATCGTCGACCATGACAAACCCGCTTGTGCGCCCTCCAGCACCAGCATTTCGAACAAATGCTGATCGTCGCGTGAGGGCACGCCCCATTCGGTGTCGTGGTAGTGTGCGAGCGCTTCGCTCGATACCCAGTTGCATCGCTGTGTCACGTTCGCGCTCCCGCGTCGTCATGTCGCCCGTCAGCATAGCGGAAGCCGGGCGTGCTGCAAGCTGGCTATTCGGCCGATTGCCGGATTGAGACTGACCTGCCACGCTATGCGTTATTCACCACCTGAACTCACCCAATTCGATGAATAAAGACCTCTTTCTGATCGGCATTGACGGCGGCGGCAGCGGTACGCGGGTCGTACTCGGCGACGCGCAGGGCCGCGAACTGGCGCAGGCGGCGAGCGGGCCGTCGGGACTGGGCCTCGGTGTGGAACGCGCGTGGCAGGCTATAGAAGCCGGTTGCGTCGACGCATTTGCAGGCGCCGGTGTACCGCTGGACTGGTCGCGCTGCGTATTCGGCTGCGGGTTGGCTGGAGTCAATAATCGCGACTGGCTGGCCGCGTTTCGCGCGCAGGCACCCGCGGTGGCCGGGCTCGCGGTGGAAAGCGATGCCTACACCACCTTGCTCGGTGCGCACGGCGGCGCGCATGGCGTGGTCGTCGCGCTCGGCACCGGCAGCGTGGCAGCTGCGCTCGACGGCGAAGGCGAATGCCGAATCGCCAGCGGCTTCGGTTACCCGTCGGGCGACGAAGCGAGCGGCGCCTGGCTTGGGCTACGAGCCATCGTGTATGCCCAGCAGGCGCTCGACGGGCGTGCGCCCAACGACGATCTGGCGCAGGCGCTACTTGCCCACACCGGTGCACATGACCGCGACAGCCTCGTGGTCTGGCTGTGCGAAGCCAATCAGACCGCTTATGCACGGCTTGCACCGACTGTCATCGCGCATCGCACGCATCCGTTTGCGGCGCGTCTGCTCGGCGAGGCCGGCGTCGAAGTGGGCAAAATGATTGCCGCGCTCGACCCTTCGGCGACCCTGCCAGTCGCGCTGTGCGGCGGTCTCGGCGCACCCTTGCGCGAGTATGTGCCACAGATCTATCAGGCTCGCCTGCGCGAGCCGTTGGCGGACTCGGCACACGGTGGTTTGCAGTTGGCGCAGCGCGAAGCAGTTCGCATCGCCGGTTGAGAATCGGCTGCCGCGCCGGGCGCGATCTCGCGGATGCGTCGCACAACGGTAAAATGCGATCTTTGACGCTGCCCGGCTGCTCACCCTATGTACAAAGTCATTGCTACTGATCTCGACGGCACGCTCCTCAACGCCGATCACCAGGTGGACCCGTTCACGATCGCCACGGTGCGTAAGCTGGAAAGCGATGGCCAGCACTTCGTTATCGCAACGGGGCGCCACTACTGCGACGTTGCGGCCATTCGCGACCTGCTAGGCATCAGCCCCTATCTGATCACGTCGAACGGCGCGCGCATTCACGCGCCGGACAACACGGTGATCCACGCCGATGACCTGCCTCCGGCCATTGTGCAGCGGCTGGTGCAACCGGAAATTGTCGGCGCGCATGGCCGCGTGATCGTCAACCTGTTCGCCGACCAGGCGTGGCTGATCGACCGTGATGCGCCGGACCTGCTGAAATTCCACCAGGATTCCGGCTTCACCTATCAAGTGACCGATTTGCCGAAGCACGACGGCGTCGACATCGCCAAGGTCCTTTATATCGGTGAGCCCGCCGATCTCGCACAGGTCTCGGCCAACCTGGCGCGCGAATTCGGCGACGCGCTGTACGTCACCTATTCGCTGCCGGATTGTCTGGAGGTGATGACGTCGAGCGTATCGAAGGGACGTGCGTTGCAGATCGTGCTCGAGCGTCTCGGCGTCGACGCCTCGCAATGCGTGGCGTTCGGCGACAACATGAACGATATCGACCTGCTGGAGACAGCCGGCCATCCGTTCATGATGAACAACGCCAATCCCGATCTCATCACGCGCCTGCCGAACGTGCCGCGCATCGGCAACAACTTCGAAGCGGGCGTCGCGCATCATCTGCGCAAACTTTTCGCGCTCGACGACGAACTGATGTCCTGAGATCGGACAGCCGCGCAGGTGATGGCGGCTTACATCCGTGCTATCCGGCTAATCCGCGGAGCCCGCGGAAGCGCCCGCCGCAGCCGCAGAAGAGGCACCCGGCAGTGCCGCGCATGGGCAATCCACAGCGCGGCCGTTCAGTCCCTGGCGGTCAAGCTTGAAACTGGCGTGGGCCGTGCCGTTCTGCCAGTCGAGACGAACAATATAGATACTGTCGAAGTCGTCGCTGTGCCAGCTGGGGACATCCGCGGCATTGCCGCCATGCGTGCTCATCATCTGGCGCAGCAACTTCACGATCTGCTTATGCTCCCACGCAACCACAATCAGCTTGTTGCGATTGGCCGGATTGACGAGCGCCGTGCCAAGCTGGTCGATCTGGGCGAAGCCGTACGGCGTTTGCACCGGCATCTGGAACTGGATGGCGGTCGGCTCGATGGTCGCAAGCGGCCGAATATAGTAATAGGGGTGGCCGCTGTCGTCCTTTTGCTGGCCGGGATCGGGTGCATAGATCGCATCCGGTTTGCCAAACTTGGCGGCGATCACGGCCGGCAAGGCCAGCGCACGGTTGAGCCCTTGGCAGCTGAGCTGGCCGTAACCCTTGGCGGGTTTCTCACCGTGGCGCACGAATACGAGCGTTTCAGTATGGCTGTCCGCGGCATGGGCAGCGGGTAACGCCAGTACGCCCGCGCACAGACCGCCGATGAGGAGTGCGACGCCATGCAGGAATCTGCGGAAACGGGTCATCGATCGTACCTGTGTGAGCTTGGGAAGTCGCACGATTCTAGCAGTGGGCCATTGGCAAGCCACTGGGTAGCCCGCATTGTGCGCACAAAAACAAAGCGGGCGCTGTAGCGCCCGCTTCGACTGCCCGAATAGCGCACTCGCCGATCAGTCGAGCGCCAGTTCCTGCGAATTACCGCGGCGGCTTTCGGCGATGAGCGGGTACAGCACGCCTGCGATCACTGCGCCGATGATCGGTGCGACCCAGAACATCCACAACTGATCCACCGCTGCGCCGCCGACGAACAGCGCCGGGCCGGTCGAGCGCGCCGGGTTGACCGACGTGTTGGTGACCGGAATCGAGATCAGGTGAATCAGCGTCAGGCACAGGCCAATGGCGATCGGCGCGAAGCCGGCCGGCGCACGCTTGTCGGTTGCGCCGAGGATGACGAACAGGAAGAAGCCGGTCATCACCACTTCACAAATGAACGCGGCCGCAAGCGAGTAATGGCCCGGCGAGCGCTCACCGTAGCCGTTGCTGGCGAAACCGCTGGCGACGAGGTCGAAACCCGGCTTGCCCGAGGCGATCAACGACAGCACCAGTGCACCCAGCACCGCGCCGATCACTTGAGCGACGATGTACGGCAGCAGGTCGCGAGCGGGAAAGCGGCCGGCGACGGTCAGGCCGACGCTCACCGCCGGATTCAGGTGGCAGCCGGAGATATGACCGATCGCATAAGCCATGGTCAGGACAGTGAGGCCGAACGCGAGCGCAACGCCCACGAAGCCGATACCCAGACCGTGGACCGGGCCGGCGAAGCTAGCGGCGAGGACGGCGCTGCCGCAGCCTCCGAGCACGAGCCAGAAGGTGCCGAACAGCTCGGCCGCAAGGCGCTTTGACAACTGCATGATTGGTAATCCTAAAATGTTTGACGCTTGAGATGGCATGCGTGCTAAGCGCGAGTGCATGTCTTTGAGCGTGCAATTCTAGGGAAAGACTACCCAATCAGGTGTCAAGAATTGTCAAAGTGGAGTCGCCTTTACCTATTATTGCCTGATAAAAATCGCGTTTTACAATTCATCGACGCTTAATAATTATCAGATGAAATCTTCCTAAATCGGTATTATTGTCCATTGCGAATTTTTATAATTGCAGCTAGTCTGCGAGCGAATGAGTTCTAGAAAAGGGGAGAACCGAAATGTCTCAATATGCAGACCTCAAGGCGCAGATCGCCAAATTGCAGGCACAAGCAGACGAAGCCCGTCGTACTGAAGTCGACAACGTCGTCGCCGACATCCGACAAAAGATCGCTGAATACGGTCTCACCGCGCAAGACCTTGGCTTTGCGGTTGCCGCCAAGCGCGGACGCCCGCCGAAGAAGGCACCGCTGCCGGCCAAGTACCAGGATCCGAAATCGGGCAATACCTGGAGCGGGCGCGGCAAACCGCCAAAGTGGATTGTCGGCAAGAATCGCGAACGTTTTCTGATTGGCGCGGTTTGAATGCCGTGCTGGTCTGGGCGAAAGCCAACTGAAGGTTGGCCGGTGGCGGGTTGTTTATCCGCGCCGCGCTAATCCGGGATGGAAGCGCATCCACGCCTGTATTAAAAAAGCCGCCTTTGAGAGGCGGCTTTTCCGTAGTAGAAGCGGGTTAACTCTGGGTAACCGCTCGCGCAAACGATTCACCAGGCAAATTTACTCGTGATTGGCGCGTGAATCGGAAAGCGGCGTAAGCGGCAGAGGCACGACTTAAGCGGCTGACTGCATAAAAAGCGTCAGCCGTTTTAAGCGAGTCACTCACCCCACCGCGACCTGGCGCAACACCGGGCGGCGCGTCGCTTCGATCAGTGCCGAATAGCCGTCAACATAATTCTGAGCCATCGTTTTCGAGCTGAAGCGGCGTTCGAATTGCGCGCGAATCTCGGTGCGCGACAGTTCGTCCAGGCGCTGCAGCGCGGCCACCGCACCTTGAACGTCCTCGACAATGTAGCCGGTCACACCGTGGTCGATGACTTCCGGGACCGAGCCGCGGTTGTACGCGATCACCGGCGTGCCGCACGCCATCGATTCGATCATCACAAGCCCGAACGGCTCCGACCAGTCGATCGGGAACAGCAACGCCTTGGCGCCTGACAGGAACTCAGGCTTCTGCGCCTCGTTGATCTCGCCGACGAACTCCACGTGCGCCATGGAGAGCAGCGGTTCGATTTCCTTCTTGAAGTATTCCTGGTCGACCTTGTCCACCTTGGCGGCGATCTTCAGCGGCAAACCGCTTTGTGCAGCGATCTTGATAGCTGTATCGACGCGCTTCTCCGGACAGATGCGACCGAGGAACGCCAGGTATTCCGGCTTCTTGTGCGTCTGCGGCGTGAGCAGTTGTTCCGGCAGCCCGTGGTAAATCGTGTTCAGCCAGTTGGCCTGCGGCAGCGGCGCACGCTGCGAATCCGAAATCGACACCACCGGCACATTCGAGAACGCGTCGAACACCGGTTGCAGTTCCGGCAAGTCCAGACGGCCGTGAAGCGTGGTTACAAACGGCGTGTCCATGGTGGTGAAGAGCGGGAACGGCATGTAGTCGAGGTGAAAGTGCAGCACGTCGAACTCATGCGCGACCTTGCGCACCTTTTCCATCATCAGGACATGCGGAGCCAGCGCATCGCGGATCGTCGGGTCGAGGCGCAACGCACGAGGCCAGCAGGCGTCGAGGTTGGCGGAGGTGACCGAGTCGCCGCTCGCGAACAGCGTGACGTCGTGACCGAGGTCGACCAGCGCTTCGGTCAGATACGAGACGACACGTTCGGTGCCGCCGTAAAGTTTCGGCGGGACAGCTTCATACAGCGGCGCAATTTGTGCGATTCGCATGCGTTTTCTCCTGTTCAAAACGGCTTCGCACAACGGCGCTCGAGTAGAGCGAGGAGCGAATGCCTGACGGACGGATGGGCGCGGTAGGCCGCCGCCCGGGGGTGCTCCGAACTTGCATCGGGTAATCCCTTATCGTCATTATCGGGATCGGCCGCGCTAATTCGAGTTATTTTTCAAACACTTAATGTTGTTACAGCGCGAAACATGATGCGTTACAGGTCGGCAGGCGAGCTGTCCCCATAATCGGGACGCACGACTGGGTGGGTCGCCAGACGCTAAGGCATTACCAGCAAGGGACGGTCCCGGGGACTGGAGGGCGGGCCCTAAACCCCACGCGTTGCGCAGAAGTGAAAACGTCTTATAATTCTTTCTCACCGCTGCAAGGTGCGGACCGTGAGTCACTCAGAACTCACCATTTGGTTCACATTTCTGCAGAAGAATTATCCAAAGCGCATCGCGCATCCCAAGCAGCGCGCCGCTTCGCCTGCACTGCCCTGTTTCTGACTCCCTTCGTGTAGGAAAAATTCCTACACGAATGACGGATTAATCCGTCAGGCAGGCTGGGTGTCTGTCCGATTTTCGTCCGCTCCCCCTTTCGCCACAATGCACGCAAGACCAGAAACGAGCCGATTCGTGCGGTTTAAGTGCGCGCGTTCGAGCAAACGTTTCCGTAACGGCCTGACCAGCCAGATACACCCCGGGGGAATCATGAGCGCGACAAGCGAAATGCTCAATGAGATCAGAGAAGTCAACCTGTCTTATCTCCTGCTCGCTCAGCGTCTGCTGCGCGAAGACAAGCCGATGGGCATGTTTCGCATGGGGATTTCGGACCAGTTAGCCGACGTGCTCGCCAGTCTGTCCTTGGCGCAGACCGTGAAGCTGGCGGCGTCCAGTCAGGTGTTGTGCCGTTTTCGTTTCGATGACCATGCCGTGCTGTCCACTCTTGCGGACAAAGGCAAATCCAGCGCCGTGGCTCAGGCGCATTCCGCGATCCTGATGGCAAGCCAGCCCGTCGAGCAACTCGGCTGATGGCAGCATGTAGTTCAAATAAAGCGATCAGGACGGGGGAAATGCAAGCGGATGGCATCTAAAAGTGTTGTGCAGGAAGTCAGGGAAATTACCCTGGCCATCGAACTGATCGAGCTTGGCGCGCGTTTGCAATTGCTGGAAGCGGAAACCAGTCTGTCGCGCGATCGGCTCATCAAGCTGTACAAGGAGCTGAAAGGGGTGTCGCCGCCCAAGGGCATGTTGCCGTTTTCGACCGACTGGTTCATGACCTGGCAGCCGAACTTTCACTCATCGCTGTTCTACAACATCTACCGTTTCATGGCCGGCCATGGTGGCTGTCAGACCATCCAGTCGATCGTGAAGAGCTACCGGCTCTATCTGGAGCATGTCCAGCTGCACGACGACGAGCCCGTGCTCAGTCTCACACGCGCCTGGACGCTGGTGCGCTTCTTCGACTCCGGAATGCTGCAGGCGACCGCCTGCTGCCGGTGCCGCGGACATTTTGTCGCGCATGCCCACGATCCGCAGCACGCCTTCGTTTGCGGGCTGTGCCAGCCGCCTTCACGCGCCGGTAAGACAAAGAAATTTGCCGACGCCCAGGCCCGGGAAAATCTCGCTGCGCTCGCGGTTTGAGCCGCAGGGCGGGCACCTGCCCACAGTGCGCAACCGGGTGCGCATGCCGCTGCACACGCCGTTACACGCCTCGTTGCACACGTCCCCATCCCCACACGGCAGGCTCTGCGGCCCACCGGCCGGTGCCGGACCTAGCCGGGCCGGTTTAACCCGCCTCTGGTTTACACCGGAGCGACGAGCCGCTTTTCCGTCAAAGTTTTCTGTTCTGTTGCCGTAAACCAGATTAACGACGGTCACCGTCGCTTCTTTGTGAGGGCTCGGCAGTGCTGATTTTCGTGGGAACACTCGTGACGCTATTGTCCGTCTTCGGCGGTTACGCGCTGGAAGGCGGCCATCTCGGCGCGCTGCTGCAGCCTGTCGAAGTGCTGATGATCGTCGGCGCCGGCGTCGGCGCCTTCATTCTCGGTAACGGGATGAAGACGATCAAGGCGACACTGCGTGTCATTCCGACCCTGTTCAAGGGTGCGAAGTACAACAAGGACGTCTATATGGAGCTGATGGCGCTCCTCTACGTTCTGCTGGCCAAGGCGCGCAAGGAAGGCACGCTGACGCTGGAAGCCGACATCGACGATCCCTCGAAGAGCCCGATCTTCACCCAGTATCCGAAGATCCTCGCCGACAAGCACATCATCGAGTTCCTGACCGACTACCTGCGTCTGATGGTCGGCGGCAACATGAACGCGTTCGAGATCGAAAGCCTGATGGACGAGGAGATCGAGACGCATCACCAGGAAGGCGAGGCGCCCGCGCACGCCCTGAACAAGGTCGGGGACGCCATGCCGGCGTTCGGGATCGTGGCCGCAGTGATGGGCGTGGTGCACACCATGGCCTCGGCCGACAAGCCGCCCGCGGTGCTCGGCGAGATGATCGCCCAGGCGCTGGTCGGGACCTTCCTCGGGATTCTGCTTTCTTATGGGCTGATCGGGCCGCTCGCGAGCGTCGCCGAACAGCGCGTGACCGAGTCGACCAAGATGTTCCAGTGCATCAAGGTGACGATTCTCGCCAGTCTGAATGGTTATGCACCGGCTATTGCCGTCGAATTCGGCCGCAAGGTGCTCTTCTCGACCGAGCGCCCGTCGTTCGCCGAGCTGGAAGAGCACGTGCGCCGCGTCAAAGCCAAGTAACCGGCGCCGGGAACCGATTCGATGAGCAAGGACAAAGACCGCGCCATTATCGTCAAGCGCTCCGCGCCGGCCAAGAAAGGCCATCACGGCGGTGCGTGGAAGCTCGCGTACGCGGACTTCATGACCGCGATGATGGCGTTCTTCCTGCTGATGTGGCTGCTGAGTTCGGCCTCCACCGTGCAGTTGAAGGGCATTGCCGACTACTTCAACCAGCCGTTGAAGATCACGCTGTGGGGCGGCGATCGCAGCGCTGAGGACTCGAGCATTCTGAAGGGCGGCGGCCGCGATATTTCGACCGACGCACAGGGCGTGACGCGCACCACCGACGGCTCGAGCGCGCGCGCCGAGCGCACCGCTTCACACAACGACGACGACTCGATCAAGCAGTCGCAGGGCGACCTGGAGCGCCGCGAACAGGTCCGTCTGCACGATCTGCAGGTCAAGCTGATGGCCGCGATCGAAGCGAACCCGGTGCTGCGCCAGTTCAAGCAGCAGATCCGCATCGACTCGACGCTGACCGGCCTGCGGATCGAAATCGTCGACTCGCAGAAGCGGCCGATGTTCGCGACCGCAAGAGACGTGGTTGAACCGTACATGCGCGACATCCTGCGCGAAATCGGCCATACGCTGAACGACGTGCCGAACCGCATCATCGTGCAAGGACACACCGACGCCGCGCAGTACGCAGGCGGCGAGAAGGGCTACAGCAACTGGGAACTGTCCGCGGACCGCGCCAATGCGTCGCGCCGTGAGCTGGTCGCCGGCGGTATGGACGAAGCGAAGGTGATGCGCGTGCTCGGCCTCGCGTCGACGCAGAACCTGAACAAGGCGGACCCGATGGACCCGGAAAACCGCCGCATCAGCATCATCGTGTTGAACAAGAAGTCGGAGGAGGCGCTTGACCATGACGACTCCACGACGACCACCTTGTCGGACGACGCAGCCGGCTCCAAGCCGCTGCTGCAAAAAATTGCGCAACCCGTGACGGTTGCACCGAAGGTGCCGGCGGTAGCGCCGGCAGCCCAGTAACAGATAGCGACCAGCTGACCGTTCCATGCGCCCGGGTGGCGCGGACGGCTAGCCGGTCCAACGCGTAAGTGCAGCGAGGTTTTCATGATCAGGCACATCCTGGCAATCGACGATTCGGCATCGATGCGGCAAATCCTCGCCGCAACGCTGACGACGGCCGGCTACGAAGTGACGCTCGCGGCGGACGGCAATGAAGGGCTCGAAAATGCGCTCGCCATGTCGTTCGACCTCGTGCTGACGGACCAGCACATGCCGGGCAAGACCGGCCTTGATCTGATCGCGGAACTGCGCGGCAACCCCGCCTACCAGGCCACGCCCATCCTCGTCCTCACGACGGAATCGGGCGAGCCGTTCAAGGCGGCGGCGCGGGCCGCGGGGGCGACCGGCTGGATCGAAAAGCCGCTCGACCCCGACATGCTGACCGAACTGGTCGCGGCATTAGCTGAATCGGACAACGCATGAGCGCCCTATAAGCGCCACCTTTACACAAGTTATAGAAGCTCTCGACGCGGCGGCACGACAGCCCAAGCGTAGACAGGAACTCTCGCGGTGACCCAGGCATGACACTCGACATCACTCAGTTCTATCAGACCTTCTTCGACGAAGCGGACGAACTGCTCGCGCAGATGGAGCAGTTGCTGCTCAATCTGGATATCGCGCATCCGGACCCCGAAGACCTCGCGGCGATTTTCCGCGCGGCCCATTCGATCAAGGGTGGCGCGGCGACGTTCGGTTTTACCGCGCTGACGGAAACGACTCACATTCTCGAATCGCTGCTTGACCGCGCACGCAATAACGAACTCGTGCTGCGCAAGGACATGATCGACACGTTCCTCGAAACCAAGGACGTGTTGTCGGGGCAGCTCGCCGACTATCGCGCTAGCGCCGAGCCGGATGCGGCGGTCGCCCGCGCGATCTGCGCGAAGCTCGAACAGTTGCATGCGGAAAGCAGCCTCGGCGCCGCGCAGGGGCAACCCGCGGCCGCAGCGCCGGCACCAGTAGCAGCAGCACAAGCCGTACAAGTAGCAGAGGCAGCAGGTCAAGGCGGTACCCCGCCCGAGCACGTCGTCGAACAGGCGGTGCAAGCGGCGGGTGAATGGACTGACGGCGAACCGGCACAGACCGGGCAAGCCGCGGGCGCGGGCGACGCAGGTGGCGCCGCCGGCCCCCATCTGAAAATTACGCTACGGGGCGTAGGTGAGAAGGACCAGGAACTGCTGGCCGAAGAGCTCGGCAACCTGGGCAACATCGTCGGGCAGGTCAAGAGCGGCGGCGATCTGACGCTGTGGCTCCAGACCGATGTGACCGCCGACGACATCATTGCCGTGTGCTGTTTCGTGATCGACGAAAGTCAGATCTCGATCGGCCGCGGCACCGCACCGGTGGACGAGACGCAGCAAGGCGAACCTGGAACGCCCGACGCTGCCGATTCGCCCCCGGTGCAAGCAGCACAGACGGCACCCGCAGTAAAGGCGGAGCAGGCAGCATCGTCGGCCCCGGTGGCCCACACCGCTGCACCCGCCCAAGCGGCCGCCACGCACGGACTGTTCGACGCCTCGGCGGCTTCGGTCTCCACCGCGGCGAATACCCCGGCGCCCGCCGCGGTTGCACCCGCAGCCGCGAGCAGCGCACCGGCGGCAAGCACGGCGGGCGCCGCCGAACAGGACCGCAAGGCGGCGCGTCCGGCCGCGGCAGCAGGCGGCGCGGAGGGCAGCTCGATTCGTGTTGGCGTCGAGAAGGTCGATCAGCTGATCAACCTGGTCGGCGAGCTGGTGATCACCCAGGCGATGTTGGCCGAGACCACCAGCACGTTCGATCCGGCCTTGCACGACCGGCTCTTCAACGGCATGGCGCAGCTCGAGCGCAACGCCCGCGACCTGCAGGAAGCGGTGATGTCGATCCGCATGATGCCGATGGATTACGTGTTCAGCCGCTTCCCGCGTCTCGTGCGCGATCTGGCGGCGAAACTCGGCAAGGAAGTGGAACTCGTCACCTTCGGTCAGGCGACCGAACTCGACAAGAGCCTCATTGAACGGATCATCGATCCGCTGACTCACCTCGTGCGCAACAGTCTCGACCACGGCATCGAAACCGTGGAAGCGCGGCGTGCGGCGGGCAAGGATGCGACCGGCCAACTGGTGCTTTCAGCCGCGCATCACGGCGGCAACATCGTCATCGAAGTGAGCGACGACGGCGCCGGTTTGCGCCGCGACAAGATTCTCGCGAAGGCGGCCAAGCAGGGCATGCAGGTCAGCGAAACGATGTCCGACGAAGAAGTCTGGAATCTGATTTTCCTGCCGGGCTTCTCGACGGCAGAGCAGGTGACGGACGTCTCGGGCCGCGGCGTCGGCATGGACGTGGTGAAGCGGAACATCCAGTCGATGGGTGGTCACGTGGAAATCACCTCGCATGCGGGCAAGGGCAGCACCACGCGCATCGTTTTGCCGCTCACGCTGGCAATTCTCGACGGCATGTCGGTCAAGGTCGGCAACGAGATTTTCATTCTGCCGCTGAACTTCGTGATGGAGTCGCTGCAGCCGCAAGCCGAGGACATTTATACGGTCGCCAACGGCGAGCGGGTAGTGCGCGTGCGCGGCGAATATCTGCCGCTCGTCGCGCTGCACGAAGTCTTTACGGTCGAAGACGCCAAGCAGGAGCCGACGCAAGGCATCGTCACCATCATGCAAACCGAGGGGCGCCGCTTTGCGATGCTGATCGACGAGCTGGTGGGACAGCAGCAGGTGGTCGTGAAGAATCTGGAAACGAATTATCGCAAGGTGCACGGCATTTCCGCCGCAACCATTCTCGGCGACGGCAGTGTCGCGCTGATCGTGGACGTGGCGGCGCTGAATCGCGACACGCGGCATGCGCACGGCGCGATGAGCCTCGCATGACACCGGTAATGGTATCCGTCAGGTGCGCAGTTTTCGCAACACTCACTCAATCAATTTCATCCCAACCGTTTGGGGGCTAACGTGGCAGAAGTCCAATCCATCAATTCGAGCGTCGCGAACGCGACGAATGGTCGCCGCGACGCGCAGCAGGCAGACGCCGGCGGTCAGGAATTCCTCGTCTTCACGCTCGGCGCCGAAGAGTACGGCATCGACATTCTCAAGGTGCAGGAAATCCGCGGCTACGACAACGTGACGCGTATCGCCAATGCGCCTGAATTCATCAAAGGCGTGATCAATCTGCGCGGCATCATCGTGCCGATCGTCGACATGCGCATCAAGTTCCATCTGGGCCGTGTCGAATACGATCACCAGACGGTCGTGATCATCCTGAACGTCGCGCACCGCGTGGTCGGGATGGTGGTGGACGGCGTGTCGGACGTGCTGACGCTCGCCACCGACCAGATCATGCCGGCGCCGGAATTCGGCGCGACGCTGACGACCGAATACCTGACGGGGCTGGGCACCGTCGACGGCCGCATGCTGATCCTGATGGACATCGAGAAGTTGATGACCAGCCGTGAAATGGCGCTGATCGAAAACCTCAGCGCCTAAACGACGACACGCGTCGATACGCATCAACACGCGTCAGTACTAGAGATAGATGGAACAGGGAGCGCCAAGATGCTGAGCAGGTGGTCGATTCGCACATCGCTGACGATGGTGGGGATCATTCTGGTTGCGCTGACCGTTGTGGTCGGCGCGCTTGGTCTAACCGCGCTGAACGGCGCGAGCCAGTCGCTCGACCGTATCGCGCGCGGCGATCTGGTCGCCATTCACGCGCTCGACGATGCTTCGGCGTACCTGTTGCGTTCGCGTCTCGCGGTAGACCGCTTCAACACGCTGTCGGCTGCGGGCAACGCGGACGAAGCGAAGAAAGCGATCGATCGCGCGCAGGAACTGCTGACCAAAGGCAATCAGAGCTGGCAGATCTATCTCGATGCGCCGAAGAACGGCATCGATCAGGCGCTGCTCGACGACGTGGTCGCCAAGCGCGCGACGGTGATGCATGAAGGCGTCGATCCAGAGTTCGCGGCCCTGAACGCGAACGACATGGGCGCCTATCATGCGATCGCCGATACGAAGATCAGCCCGATGTTCATTGCCTACGACGGCGCGGCATCGGCGGTCATCAAGGCATTGCAGCAAAGCGCAGTGGATCAGCAGGCTGGCGCCCAATCGAACATCTCGCTGATGACTACCTTGATCATCGGCGTCACCCTACTCGCGCTGCTGATGGTGGTGGGCATCCGCTTCGCACTGCGCGGCCTGATCGTGCAGCCGCTGAGCGACGCGACGGCATGCTTCGAGCGGATCGCCTCCGGCGATCTGTCCGAGCAGATCGAGGTGTTCAGCCGTAATGAAATCGGCCGCCTCTTCGCCGGCATCAAGCGGATGCAGGACAGCATGGCGACGATGGTCAGGGCGGTTCACAGCAGCACCGAATCGATCGACACCGGCGCGCGCGAAATCGCCATGGGCAACACCGATCTTTCGCAACGCACCGAACAGCAGGCCGCTTCGCTGCAGGAAACCGCGTCGAGCATGGAGCAACTGACGGGCACCGTGAAGCAGAACGCCGAGAACGCGCGCCAGGCGAGCCAGTTGGCCGTCAGCGCGTCGGATATCGCGACGCGCGGCGGCGACGTGGTGAACCAGGTCGTCACGACGATGCAGGACATCGCGACCAGCTCGAACAAGGTCGTCGACATCATCGGCGTGATCGAAGGCATTGCGTTCCAGACCAATATTCTTGCGCTGAACGCGGCGGTCGAAGCCGCGCGGGCCGGCGAACAGGGGCGCGGTTTCGCGGTGGTCGCAGGCGAAGTGCGCAGCCTCGCGCAGCGCAGCGCCAGCGCCGCGAAGGAAATCAAGGAACTGATCGGCGACTCGGTCGACAAGGTGCAAAGCGGCTCGGTGCTGGTCGGCCGGGCAGGCACCACGATGGACGAGATCGTGCAGGCGGTGCGCCGCGTGACCGACATCATGGGCGAAATCAGCGCGGCCTCCGAAGAGCAGTCGGGCGGGATCGAACAGGTGAGCCGTGCGGTTGTGCAGATGGACGAGGTGACGCAGCAGAACGCCGCGCTGGTCGAGCAGGCTGCGGCTGCGGCGGCGTCGCTCGAAGAGCAGACGCGCCAATTGCAAGCGGTGGTGAACGGCTGGAAGGTAGCCGGGGGCCAGACGCGCAGCACCGTGGCTGCGGCCCGTCCGCAAGCTGGGGCACGCCCGAACGGCAGCGAGCGTGACGGCAAGCGTGACAGCAAGGGCGGCAGCCAGCACGTGCAGCACGTCAAGGCGGCGCCGCAAGCGGCAACAAACGCGGCAGCCAACACGGTAAGCCATGCAGCACCGGCTTCGGCCACCCATGGCGCCGACCCCGCACGTATCGAACCGGCTCTCAAACCGAAGACGGTCCGCGCCGCATCCGAATCCGCAGCACGTCCGGCCGCAGCAAGCGCGCCGACGTCTGGATCGGACGCGGACTGGGAAACGTTCTAGGAAGTGGCACAAAGACATGCGGTCATTCGGCATCTCGCTCCATGAGGAGCGAATCATCGAAGCACGCTTACAAGGCGTGTCGCGGGCCGACTGCGTGTTGGCAGAACTCGCGGGCGGGCGCGACCCCGCGAACACAATCCCTTTCACCAGAAGCAATCCTTCCGGTGAAAAGCGGGATGGCTCGTATTGCAGGCAGGAACTCTCATAATGGCAACGCGCGCACAGCACACTCCGCAGCCGGCACGTCCGCAAGCGGCACCTCCGCAATCGGCACGTTCCGAGCGGGCGGAACCGGCTAGATCCGGCGAGCAAGGACGGGATTTCGAATTCACGTCGGCGGATTTCGCTCGCATTCGCGATCTGATTCATCGCAGTGCGGGCATTTCGCTGTCAGATCACAAGCGCGACATGGCGTACAGCCGTCTGGCGCGCCGGCTGCGCGCCCGTGGTCTCGAGACCTTCAAACAGTACCTCGATCTGCTCGAAGCGGAAAACGATCCGGCCGAGTGGGAAGCCTTTACCAATGCGCTGACCACCAACCTGACCGCGTTCTTCCGCGAAGCCCACCACTTTCCGATCCTCGCCGAATTCGTGCCGCGCCGCGCGCAGCCGGTTTCGGTGTGGTGCTCGGCAGCTTCGACCGGTGAGGAACCGTATTCGATCGCGATGACGCTGATCGAAGCGCTCGGCGACAGCGGCGCGCGTCAGGCCAGCGTGCTCGCCACCGACATCGATACCCAAGTGCTGGCGAAAGCCGAAGCCGGCATGTATCAGTTCGACCAGGTGAAGCATCTGTCGCCCGAGCGGCTCAAGCGCTTCTTCCTGAAAGGCACCGGTGCGCACGCCGGCATGGTCAAGGTGCGTCCGGAAGTGCGCGCGATGGTGCGCTTCGAACAACTGAATCTGACCGACCGCGATTACGCGCTGCGCTCACAGTTCGACGCGATCTTCTGCCGTAACGTGATGATCTATTTCGACAAGCCGACGCAGGCGCAGGTGCTCGCCCGCTTCGAGCCGCTGATGAAATCGGGTGGTTTGCTGTTTGCCGGCCACTCGGAAAATTTCACCTATGTGACGCAGGCGTTCAAGCTGCGCGGCCAGACCGTCTATGAGCTGACGCGCGATGCGGGTGCCGCCGCACGCACGCCGGCACGGTCGTCGAACCCTGCGAGCCATGCCGGCAACGCAACGACCAACGGGGTGACCGCATGAGCAGCAGCCTGCCGATCGCCACCAATCTGTACTTCGACAACCACTTCCAGCGCCCCGGCGTGAAGCTGTTGCCGAACGAGTTTTACACGACCCGCGAAGACATGGTGCTCGTCACCGTGCTCGGTTCGTGTGTCGCGGCCTGCATTCAGGACCGCACTGCCGGCATCGGCGGCATGAATCACTTCATGTTGCCCGACGACGGCGCGGACGCCGGCCAGCCCGCGTCGGATTCGATGCGCTACGGCGCGTATGCGATGGAAGTGCTGATCAATGAACTGATCAAGGCCGGCGGCCGGCGCGAACGTTTCGAAGCCAAGGTGTTCGGCGGCGGCGCGGTGCTGGCCGGCATGACGACGATGAACATCGGCGATCGCAATTCGGAGTTCGTGCGCCGTTATCTGGCGCTCGAAAAGATCCGCATTGTCGCTGAGGATCTGCAGGGAAATCATCCGCGCAAGGTCGCTTTCATGCCGCACACCGGCCAGGTGATGGTGAAGAAGTTGCGCCTGCAGCAGGAAGCCGGCGTGGCCGAGCGCGAACAGGCGCTCATGCGGCAAAGCGCCGAAGCGCGCGCCGAGCGGCTCGCGGCGGCGCGCAAACGGGTCGAGTTGTTCTCGACACCGGCTGCCACGCGGCCCAAGGTCGAACTGTTTGGTGCGGCAGGCGGCAGCGCGGGTGCAGGCGCAGCGAAGCCGCGCATCGAACTGTTCGGCGCAAGCCCGCGCCCGATTAATTCAAACAACGCCAGAACTACAGAGGAGGCGTGAGCGCTGTGCAAAAGATCAAAGTACTGTGCGTCGACGATTCGGCGCTGATCCGCAGCCTGATGACGGAAATCATCAACGGCCAACCGGACATGACCGTCGTGGCGACCGCACCCGACCCGCTGGTCGCGCGCGATCTCATCAAGCAGCACAATCCGGACGTGCTGACGCTCGACGTCGAAATGCCGCGCATGGACGGCCTCGACTTCCTCGAGAAGCTGATGCGCCTGCGGCCGATGCCGGTTGTGATGGTGTCGTCGCTGACCGAGCGTGGCAATGAAATCACCCTGCGCGCGCTGGAACTGGGCGCGGTCGACTTCGTCACCAAGCCGAAGGTCGGGATTCGCGACGGCATGCTCGACTACTCGGAAAAGCTCGCCGACAAGATTCGCGCCGCGGCCCGCGCAAGGGTGCGCCAGGCCGCGCCGGTGCAGCACGCGGCCACTCATGCCGCGCATGCGCCGGCCGCCGCGGCACCGAACTTCAACAATCCGCTGCTCAGTACCGAGAAGCTGATCATTGTCGGCGCGTCGACGGGCGGCACCGAAGCGATCCGCGAAGTGCTGGTGCCGCTGCCGCCGGATGCACCTGCCGTGCTGATCGCGCAGCATATGCCGCCGGGTTTTACAAAATCTTTTGCGCAACGCCTTAATGGTTTGTGCAGGATTACCGTTAAAGAGGCAGAGCACGGCGAACGCGTGTTGCCGGGACATGCGTATATCGCGCCTGGCCACGCTCACCTGTTGCTGGCTCGCAGCGGCGCGAACTATATTGCGCATCTGTCGGACGAACCGCCGGTCAACCGCCACCGTCCGTCGGTGGACGTGCTGTTCCGTTCGGCCGCGCAACACGCGGGCAAGAACGCGGTCGGCGTGATCCTGACCGGGATGGGGCGCGACGGCGCCGCCGGGCTGCTGGAGATGAAAAAAGCGGGGGCGTACACCCTCGCGCAGGACGAAGCGAGCTGTATCGTGTTCGGCATGCCGCGCGAAGCCATTGCGCTTGGCGCCGCGGACGAAATTGCCTCGCTGCCGGAAATGAGCCGTCGGGTGATGGCGCGTCTGTCGTCGATGGGTGAACGCGTACAGCGGGTATGATGCGCGCCTGATGGAATGAACTGGCGGTCATGCGCCGCATCATGGATCAAGCAAAGGGAATGAAATGGATAAGGGAATGAAGATTCTGGTAGTGGACGACTTTCCGACGATGCGCCGGATCGTTCGCAACCTGCTCAAAGAGCTAGGCTACTCCAACGTCGACGAGGCGGAAGACGGTCAGGCCGGCCTCGCGCGTTTGCGCGGCGGCACGTATGACTTCGTGATCTCCGACTGGAACATGCCGAACCTCGACGGTCTGGCCATGCTCAAGGAAATCCGCGCCGACGCCCACCTGACGCATCTGCCGGTGCTGATGGTGACGGCCGAGTCGAAGAAGGAAAACATCATCGCGGCGGCCCAGGCCGGCGCGAGCGGTTATGTCGTCAAGCCGTTCACGGCCGCGACGCTCGACGAGAAGCTCAACAAGATTCTCGAGAAGATGGCGAAAGCCGGGAGCTGATGTGACTCTGCCGACCAACGCGCAAGGCGCCGAAGCGGTGAGCGAGAGCGGCGACCTCGCGTCTGACCGCATCCTCGCCCGTATCGGACAACTGACGCGCACGCTGCGTGACTCGATGCGTGAGCTTGGGATCGACAAGCATGTCGAGCGTGCGGCGGAAGCCGTGCCCGATGCTCGCGACCGTCTGAAGTACATCGCGAACATGACCGAGCAGGCCGCCGAGCGCGTGCTGTCATCGATCGACGTCGCCAAGCCGATCCAGGAACAACTGCAGAAAGATGCCGGCGAGCTCGATGCGCGCTGGGAGCAGTGGTACGCGGCGCCGATCGAGCGCGAAGAAGTGCGCGCGTTGATGAACGACACGCGGACCTTTCTGCGCGGCGTGCCCGAAGCGACGGGCGCGACCAATGCGCAGCTGATGGAGATCATGCTGGCGCAGGACTTCCAGGATCTGACCGGCCAGGTCATCAAGAAGATCACGGACGTCGTGTACCTGATCGAGCAGCAGCTGCTCGGCGTGCTGGTCGAGAACATCGCGCTCGAGCGGCGCGAGCAGTTCGCGGCGAATGCGGCGGCACTGGCGGCTGAGCCGTCGTCCACCGGCAGCCCCGAACATCTGCTGAACGGTCCGCAGATCAATCCGGAAGGCAAGACGGACGTGGTGCAGGACCAGTCGCAGGTCGACGATCTGCTGGCGAGCCTCGGTTTCTGACCGGTGGGCCGCCCGAGAAGGGCGCGAGCCGGAACGCCGGGCCGCCGGATCGCCGGACCGCCGGATCGGTATGGGCGGCAAGCCACGCTCCCGCGTGCGCTTGCTGTCTGCCGACACAAACCACAGGCATACTACGCACTCAAGCAGCGGCACGGCGTTCCGGTGAGAAACACTCACCGGTCGGTGGCACGGTGAGGCATCCCTTCTGAGTGCGACCGCAGCGGTGCCGTATGATCTGCATACATGCGGCCGGTTCGCGCGAAGTGCGAACCGAGCAGCAGCAGCTCGGGAGGAGCCTTGTCATGTGGAGTCGTGTACGTCGCGCCGGGTTCGTTATGGCGCTAGCATTACCCTGTTCGCTGTCAGCCGTGCAGTCCGCCTATGCGGCACTGGGCGGCACGCCAATCACGCCCCCTGCGGATGCGTCGGTTTCTTCCCGCATCGTGCAGCCCGGCGCCAGTTCGGCAACGGCGGCGCAAAGCGTGATGCATTCCGCATCCAGCGCGGCCTCTTCCACCTCGGCCGCCTCAGCTCCCGCGTCCTACACCGTGCGTGAAACGACGTTCGGCAACGGCACGGTGGTGCGCGAATATCTCGCCACGGACGGTTCGGTCTTCGGCATCGCGTGGCGCGGTCCGCAAATGCCGGACCTCAACGATCTGCTCGGCAGCTATTTCCCGCAGTACGTCGCCGGCGTGAAAGCCGTGCGCGCGGCGCGCGGAGGCGGGCGCGGCCCGGTTGCGGTCGACCAGAACAGCCTCGTGGTCCGTTCCGGCGGCCACATGGGCGCGTTCAGCGGTCAGGCCTGGTTGCCGCCGGCGTTGCCCGCCGGCGTCAGCGGTTCCGACATCCAGTAAGGGCGGGGACGAACGATGCGAACCATGCAAAGTGCTGTGAAGCTCAGGGGCTGGATGCAGGCCGTCGTGGCCGTGGCGTTGGTGTCGCTGGTGGCTGCATGCGGCGGTGGCGGCGGCAGCTCCAGTTCCAGTAACAATAACAATTCGTCGACCACGCTGAACGGCGGCTCGCTGCCGGCCAGTCCGACCCAGCAGCCGATCGCCGCGACCGCGGCGAATACCGTGGCGATCACGGTCGGGCAGGGGGTGAACGGCGTCATCAATATTCCGACGGTTAGCGTGACCATTTGCCCGCCGGGTACGACATCGAATTGTCAGACCATCAACAACATCCAGGTCGATACGGGTTCGTTCGGGCTGCGTGTGGTTAGCTCGGTGTTGAATAGTTCGTTGCTGCAAGCGTTGCCGATCAGCCCGATCGGCACGAACAGCACGCAACTCGCGGAATGCGCGACCTTCGCCGACGGCTATACGTGGGGCACGGTGCGTACCGCGACTGTGCAGATCGGCGGCGAGACGACGAGCGGGGCCGTCCCGATGCAGATCATCGGCGACATGGCCGCGGGCACGGTGCCGGCGAAGGGCTGCGGCAGCGGTTCGGCGGAAAATACCGTCAGCGATCTCGGCGCCAACGGTATTCTCGGCATCGGTACGGCACCCACTGATTGCGGCGCAACCTGCGCCAACGCGTCAACCGCCGCGACCTACAGCAATTATTTCGCCTGTCCGGGCGGCACCTCCTGCGCCCGTACCGCGGTGCCGCTCAACCAGCAGGTGGCCAATCCCGTGGCTAACTTTCCGGTCGACAACAATGGCGTGATCGTGCAGTTGCCGCCGGTGTCGAATACCGGACAGTCTTCGGCCACCGGCACGCTGGTGTTCGGCATCGGCACGCAGTCGAACAATGCGCTGGCGGCCTCGCAGACCTTCGCCACCGACGGCTACGGCGACATGAACAACAGCGTGTACAACGGCACGACGGTGCAGGCGTTCTTCGATTCGGGTTCGAATGCCTACTTCTTCGCCGATAGCTCGCTCGCGCTGTGCGGCAGTAATTACCCCGGGTTCTATTGCCCGTCATCCGCGCAAACCCGGTCGATCACGCTGGCTGGCCAGAACAGCACGACAGCGAGCGTCAGCATCGGCATCCTCAGTGCGGCGACGCTGTTCGGCAGCACCAGCAACTATGCGTTCAACGATCTGGCTGGGCAAATCGGCGGCAACAGCAGCTTCGATCTCGGCTTGCCGTTCTTCTATGGCCGTCACGTGTACTACGGCTTCGATCGGACGTCGACCACCGGTCAGGCGCCTTACGTCGGCTTCTGAGCCGGACGACGAAGGCGTAAGAGCCGGTTGGACATCCGCGCGAAATCGCGCGGGTGTCCGTTGATCGTAGCCGGCCCGACCAGCAAGCCCCACCGGGCGGCTAACCCGCCGCCCCATCCCTCGAAATACCCCCCTTTCTCCGCCCTTATCCGCCGATCAGCGCTTGCGTCGAGCGGGAATAATCGCTCTCACTGGAAAGAGGCGTCGTGCCTCGGCCGACTGGAGAGTCTTTGTGGCAGAGGATAGCGACCTCGAAAAAACCGAATCAGCCACCCCCCGGCGCCTGCAAAAGGCGCGCGAGGAAGGGCAGATCGTGCGTTCGCGGGAGCTGTCGACGTTTGCGCTGCTGGCAGCGGGATTCTTCGGCGTATGGGGCATGTCCGGCAGCATCGGCGAGCATCTGCAGGGGATGCTGCGCGCGGCCTTCACGTTCGACCACGCCAGCGTGTTCGAAACCCGCCGCATGATGATTGGCGCGGGCGCCGCGAGCCTCGAAGGCCTGTATGCGCTGCTGCCGGTTCTGGCCTTCACCGGCGCCGCCGCGCTGCTTGCGCCGATGGCGCTGGGCGGCTGGCAGCTGTCTTCCAAGGGCCTCGAGCCCAAGTTCAACCGGCTCAATCCGATCGAAGGGCTTGGCAAGATATTCTCGATCAACGGACCGGTTCAGCTCGGCCTGTCGCTCGCGAAGACGCTCGTGGTGGGCTGCATCGGCGGCTCGGCGCTCTGGAATCGCCGCGAGGAGATTCTCGCGCTGGCCACCCAGCCGTTGCAACTGGCGCTCGCCAACACCGCGCATCTGATCGCGGTGTGCTGCGGCATGACGGTGGCGGGCATGTTCGTCGTGGCCGCGCTCGATGTGCCGTATCAACTCTGGCAGTTCCACAAGAAACTGCGCATGACGAAGGAAGAAGTGAAGCGCGAACACCGCGAAAGCGAAGGCGATCCGCACGTCAAAGGCCGGATTCGCCAGCAACAGCGCGCCATTGCCCGGCGCCGCATGATGACCGAAGTGCCGAAGGCCGATGTGGTGGTGACCAACCCAACGCACTTCGCGGTCGCGCTGCAGTACGCCGACGGCGAGATGCGCGCGCCGAAGGTGGTCGCCAAGGGCGTGAACCTGGTGGCCGCGCGGATTCGCGAAATCGCCGCCGAAAACAACGTGCCGCTGCTGGAAGCGCCGCCGCTTGCGCGTGCGCTGTATCACAACGTCGAACTGAACCGTGAAATTCCCGGCCCGCTCTATGGCGCGGTCGCCGAGGTGCTCGCATGGGTGTATCAGTTGCGGCGTTTCAACACCGAAGGCGGCGTCGCGCCGGTCGCACCGACCGACTTCGACGTGCCCGCGGAGCTCGACAAGGGCGGCGTATCGGACGATGAAGCCGAGCAGGAAGCCGCCGACACGCTTAACCCCGCTAACGACGACACTTCAGGAGCCTCCGCATGAACGCTCGCGTCGGATTCCTGTCCCGACGGCCGGATGCCTTGAGCGGCACCAATTTGCGCGCCCTCGCCGGGCCGGTGCTGATCTGCATGATCCTCGGCATGATGATTCTGCCGTTGCCGCCGTTTCTGCTGGATCTGCTGTTCACCTTCAACATCGCGCTGTCCGTGATGGTGCTGCTCGTCAGCATGTACACGATGAAGCCGCTCGACTTTGCCGCTTTCCCGAGCGTGCTGCTGTTCTCGACCTTGCTGCGCCTGTCGCTGAACGTCGCGTCCACGCGTATCGTGCTGCTCGAAGGCCATACCGGCCCGGACGCAGCGGGCCAGGTGATCGAGTCGTTCGGCCACTTCCTCGTGGGCGGCAACTTCGCGGTCGGTATCGTCGTCTTTGTCATTTTGATGGTCATCAACTTCATGGTGATCACCAAGGGCGCGGGGCGGATCGCGGAAGTGTCCGCGCGCTTTACGCTCGATGCGATGCCCGGCAAGCAGATGGCGATCGACGCCGACCTGAACGCCGGCCTCATCAACGAAGATCAAGCGCGTAAGCGCCGTCTGGAAGTCTCGCAGGAAGCCGAGTTCTACGGTTCGATGGACGGTGCCAGCAAGTTCGTGCGCGGCGATGCGATCGCCGGCTTGCTGATCATGGTGATCAACATCTTCGGCGGCCTGATCGTCGGGATGGTGCAGCACGGCATGGACTTCGCATCAGCCGGCAAGACCTACACGCTGCTGACGATCGGTGACGGCCTCGTTGCACAGATTCCGTCGCTGGTGATTTCGACGGCGGCCGGCGTGATCGTCTCGCGCGTGGCGACCAATGAAGACATCGGCACGCAGCTGACCGGGCAGCTCTTCACGAACCCGCGCGTGCTGGTGATCACGGGCTGCATTCTGGTGCTGATGGGCCTGATTCCGAACATGCCGCACTTCGCGTTTCTGCTTCTCGGCGGCGGGTTGATTCAGCTCGGCCGCACGATGAAAAAACGCAGCGAGGATCGCAAGAACAGTGCGACGCTCGTCGACGTCGCACCGGCCGCGATGGCCCCGGTGGAAAACACCGAAGCCAGCTGGGACGACGTGACGATGATCGACACGCTCGGTCTCGAAGTGGGCTACCGGCTGATTCCGCTCGTCGACAAGAACTCGGACGGTGAGCTGCTCAAACGGATCAAGAGCATCCGCAAGAAGTTCGCGCAGGAAATTGGCTTCCTGCCGCCGGTGATTCATATCCGCGACAACCTCGAATTGCGGCCGAACGGCTACCGGATTGCGCTCAAGGGCGTCGAAGTGGGGGTCGGCGAAGCGTATCCGGGGCAGTGGCTGGCGATCAATCCGGGGCAGGTGTCCGCCGCGCTGCCGGGCACGCCGACGCAAGATCCCGCGTTCGGTTTGCCGGCGATCTGGATCGATACGAATCTGCGCGAACAGGCGCAGGTGTACGGCTACACGGTGGTCGATTCGAGCACGGTGGTGGCCACGCACCTGAATCACCTGGTGGTCACGCATGCGTCCGAACTGCTCGGCCGCCGCGAAGTGCAGGCGCTGCTGGAGCGGATGCAGAAGGACACGCCGTCGCTGGTCGACGATCTGGTGCCGAAGTCGCTGCCGCTCACGACCCTGCAAAAGGTGCTGCAAAACCTGCTGGAAGAAGGCGTGCCGATCCGCGACATGCGCACGATTCTCGAGGCCCTGTCCGAACACACGCCGAAGGTCACCGACGCGCACGATCTCACCGCCGCCGTGCGCCTCGCACTGGGCCGCGCGATTACGCAGCAGTGGTTCCCGGGCGTGGGCGACATGCAGGTGATGGGCCTCGATTCGAATCTGGAGCGGGTGTTGTCGCAGGCGCTTTCCACCGGCACCAATCCGGGCCTTGAACCGGGCCTCGCGCATACGCTGCTGAACGAAACGCAGAAGGCGATGACGCGTCAGCAGAACCTGGGGCTCGCACCGGTGCTGCTGGTGCAGCATGCATTGAGGCCGATGCTCGCGCGCTTCCTGCGCCGCAGCCTGCCGCAGTTGAAGGTGCTGTCTTATGCGGAAGTGCCGGATACGCGCAATATCAAGGTGGTGAATCTGATCGGGGCACATGGCTAAGCCCCATGCGGTTAAGCCCCACGCGGTTAAGCACGATAGTTAGCCGCAGCAGTTCCCGATCGATGGTTTCCGCCGGCGCTCCTCGAGCGCCGGTTTTCATTTCGGCGCCTAACTTTTCAAGCCGCAAGCAGCTGGTGAAAGTCATGCTTTGCCCGCGGAAGTGCCGCCGGACGAGCGCGAAGAGCCCGTTTAAAACCGCCATGCGCGGGACTTGCGGCGCGTTTCCATCGCCCGAATTGCCCACCTTTAACGGTCTTTATCCATCGATCGTCACTCGACGGGTTTCGCAATAATGGTCTCAATGGGAAGCGGTATGTTGCCGGTCCGTTAGTCCGTAAGTCCGTTTAGCTCATCGGGGGTCCAGCTTGAACATTCGTAAATTTGTCGGCGCTACCAGTCGCGATGCTCTGCGTCTCGTGCGCGAAGCCTTGGGCCCGGATGCCGTCGTTTTGTCCAATCACACGATGGACGACGGCAGCGTCGAGATCGTCGCACTGGCCGACAGCGACCTCGTCGCCATCACGCCGAAGGCGCCGCGCGGTCGAGCAGGCGCGCCGATGAATGCACTGGCCGGACAACAGCCCGCGCTCGCCGCACCGCGCGCCAATCCGATGATGCAAGCGAATCCGTATGCGAGCGGCATGCCCGATGTGTTCTCGTCGGTGTTCGGCGCGAGCCCGGAAGCGGGCGCCGAGAACATGACGTCGAACGCCGCTAGCGCGGCGTCGAGCCCTGCAGCGAAGTCCGCCATCCCCGCCGCGCCGAAGGCCGCGCTGCCGGATGCCCCCAAGGCGGCACTGGCCGCACCCGCTGCGGCGTCGTTGTCGCAACCGACCAGTGTTGAGCAACCTAGCGCCCGCGCTGCGGCGACGCGTCTCACTGAAGACATCCGTGCCGATCTGCTCAAAGCCGCCGGCGTGCCCGCAGCGCCCGCCGCTGATGCGCCGCGCACGATGGCCGAATCGAATCCCTGGCTGATCGACCACGCTCGCCGCATCGCCGCCGAACAGCAGCAGGAAGGCGCGTACAGCGCGCGCCCCGCCGCGATGACACCGGCTGCCGCGACGGCCAAGGGCCTCGGCGCCGCAGTCGAACCCGTCGCACAAGCGCCCTCACAGGCCTCGCAACGGGCCGCGGCCCAATCGGCCGCGCCGCACACCGATACGCCCGAGTGGGCCCGCGAAGCCGCGCAGGTCGCCGCACGCCGCGCCGCTCAGAAAATAGCCCCGTCGCTGCCGACCGGCGACGACGCCCGCACGCCCGCCTCGGTCGCCGAAGCGATCAAGGTGCGTATGGAGCAGGTCGTCAACGACACCGTGATGAGCGAACTGTCGTCGATGCGCGGGATGATGGAAGAGCACTTCGCGGGCCTCCTGTGGGGCGATCGCCAGCGCCGCAGCCCGACGCGCGCCGCGCTCACCAAGCACCTGTTCGCCGCCGGTTTCTCCGCGCAGCTCGTGCAGATGATGGTCGACAACCTGCCCGACGACGTCGACAACATGGAAGGCGGCATGGCGTGGGTGCGTTCGGTGCTCGAATCGAACCTGCCGGTGATGGAAGACGAAGAC
Source organism: Burkholderia sp. GAS332 (assembly GCA_900142905.1). NCBI lineage: Bacteria > Pseudomonadati > Pseudomonadota > Betaproteobacteria > Burkholderiales > Burkholderiaceae > Burkholderia > Burkholderia sp. GAS332. The sequence continues at coordinate 233,752 of FSRV01000001.1, forward strand.
GCGCTGATGGAGCGCGGCGGTGTGTTCGCGCTGATGGGCCCGACGGGCGTGGGCAAGACCACGACCACCGCCAAGCTCGCCGCGCGCTGCGTGATGCGTTTCGGCGCCAGCAAGGTGGCGCTCCTCACGACCGACAGCTACCGGATCGGCGGCCACGAACAACTGCGCATCTTCGGCAAGATTCTCGGCGTGTCGGTTCACGCGGTGAAAGACGGCGCCGATCTGCAGCTCGCGCTCTCCGAGCTGCGCAACAAACACATCGTGCTGATCGACACGATCGGCATGAGCCAGCGCGACCGCCTGGTGTCCGACCAGATCGCGATGCTGTGCCGCGCCGGCCTGCCGGTGCAGCGTCTGCTGCTGCTCAACGCGACGAGCCACGGCGACACCTTGAACGAAGTCGTGCAGGCCTATCAGCGCGCGCCGGATCAACAGCCGCTCGCCGGCTGCATTCTGACCAAGCTCGATGAGGCCACCAATCTGGGCGGCGTGCTCGATACGGTGATCCGCTACAAGCTGCCGGTGCACTACGTGTCGACCGGTCAGAAGGTGCCGGAAAACCTGTACGTCGCGACGAAGAAATTCCTGATCAAGAGCGCGTTCTGCATTCCGCGCGACAACTCCCCGTTCGTGCCGCACGACGACGATATTCCCGGATTGTTGTCCGCGCTGTCCGCGCGTTCGACGGCCGAATTGCACGAGGTCCGCTTTGGATAAGCTCATCTCCGACCAGGCAGAAGGACTGCGGCGCCTGTTGGCGAGAAGCGGCTCGCGCGTGCTTGCGGTGATGGGCGGATCGGCCGGCGTCGGCTGTACGACGACGGTGGTGAACCTCGCCGCGGCGCTTGCGCAGCAGGGCAAGGACGTGCTGGTGATCGACGAGTGTCTCGGCGAGAAATCGGTGAGCGCGATGCTCGGCGGCGTGCGCGGCGCCGGCAATTTTGCGGCGGTCATGCGCGGCGAGATGACGATCGACGATGCCGCCGCGCGCCACGCGCTCGGCTTCTCCGTGCTGGCCGCCTCGCGCCACAACCGCGAAGGCCACACGGCCGCGCAGTTCAGCGTGGTGTTGCGCGGCTCCGCCGACATTGTGCTGATCGATGCGCAACTCGACCCGCACGGCCACCTTTCGCCGCTCGCGATGCAGGCGCACGACGTGATGATCGTGACAAGGGTTGCCGCGCAAGCGATCACCGAGGCGTACGCCTGCATGAAGCGTCTGCACTACGCACACGCTACCGCGCAGTTTCGCGTGCTGGTGAACCACGTGCAGAGCGTGGACGACGCGCATACCGCTTTTGCCAACCTGGCCGGCGTGGCCGGACGCTACCTGACGGTGGCGCTGGAAGACGCCGGTTGCATTGCCGCCGACGCGCGGATGGCGCGAGCCTTGGCGTTGTCGCGGTGTGTCGTCGATGCCTTCCCGTCGACACCGGCTGCACGCGATTTCCGCCACCTCGCCGCCGAATTGCAGTACTGGCCGATGCGGCCAGCGATGTCGTCGCAAACGCCCTGGATGGCGCCTGCGACAGTTACAGCGGCGCAACACGCCGACCAACCGTCCGTGCAGCACGCCTGAGAGGCGGCACAAGGACAAGGGGAGCACGATGTATAACGCTCAGGGAAAGATTTCCCAAGCCGATGTTTTGACGAAGTACGCGCCGCTGGTGCGTCGCCTCGGCTTGCAGCTCGTTGCCAAGATGCCGGCGAGTGTCGATCTCGACGACCTGATCCAGGCCGGCATGATCGGGCTGCTGGACGCGGCGAGTCGCTACAAGGAAGACCAGGGCGCGCAGTTCGAGACTTATGCCAGCCAGCGGATTCGCGGCGCGATGCTTGACGAGTTGCGCAGCAACGACTGGCTGCCGCGCAGCTTGCGGCGCACCTCGCGCGAAGTCGAAACCGCCGTGCATAAGGTTGAACAGAGTCTGGGCCGCTCCGCAAGCGAAACGGAAATCGCCGAGCATCTGCAAATGCCGCTCGACGAGTACCAGTCGATGCTCCAGGACCTGCACGGCAGCCAGCTGATCTATTACGAAGACTTCGACCGTTCCGCGGACGACGAGCCGTTTCTCGACCGTTACTGCGTCGATCACTCGGATCCGCTGTCGGCGCTGCTGGACGACAGCCTGCGCTCGGCGCTGGTCGAAGCGATCGACCGCCTGCCGGAGCGTGAGAAGCTGCTGATGTCGCTGTACTACGAACGCGGCATGAACCTGCGCGAAATCGGCGCGGTGATGGAAGTCAGTGAATCGCGGGTGTGCCAGTTGCACAGCCAGGCCGTGGCGCGCTTGCGCACTCGCTTGCGCGAGATGGCCTGGGCGAACGCCGAAGCGACCTGAGGCTGGATGGATTGATGTTTGACCGGCGGTGCACGGAAGGTCCGCCTTCCCTCACGCATCCGCCATTTCATGCTCCGCGGCCAGCGCGAGAAACGCCGAACGCGACATGCCGTGCGCTTGGGCGTAAGCGTCGATATCTTGAACCAGTGCCTCTGGCAGCGAGATATTGATGCGCACCGCCTTCTTCAACGCCGGAATATTCCGCGTTGTCACAAAACCCCACGTGAAACCCGCGTAGTCCGGATTGCGCCGATGCGCGTCGAGCGTCAGCCGTTCGGGAATCGGCATGCCTTCGTCGAGCAGCGTGTCCAGATGCGCCTCGATCGCTTCCTTCGCGTTCGCATAGGCTTCTTCCAGCGAATCACCCGCTGAATGACAACCCGGAATGTCGGGGACGACCACGCCGAACGCATGGTGCGTGTCACCGGGCTCGATCGCGATCGGGAAAATCAGGTTCTTCATTTCAGGCCTGCCTGTTTCAAGATGCTGTTCAGTGTGCCGGGCGGAAGATCTTTCTTCGGATGCGGGATGGTCACGAGACCGGCTTTTACCGCGTGCCGGAAATGATGGTGGCTGCCCGATATGCGGATCAGCCGCCAACCATCCGCTTGAATCACTTTGACGACTTCGGCACTGTTCATATTTCACTCCTCGAATCATACACACGATTACACAACCTCGCTAGTGGGTAACGCTCCGCGCGGCTCGTCTGAGGCAGCCTCGAAAAGCTGCGCGTGACGGCGGATAACCTCAGTGGGGGAACCCGTGATTTCAACGTGGCGGAGGATTCCGCGCTACCTGGCCGGATGGCCAACGCGAGAGGGAGGAGGGCTTAGGCGCCCGGTGCGGAAGGGGAAAAGCAAAAGGGCTCGTCAAAGACGAGCCCTTTTGTCGAATGCAATCTACTCAGTTGGCGCCGCGCGTGCAACGCGCCGTTCCGGCCAAATCTTCAAGCCGTCGGATGCGCGGGAATTCGGCCATCCGGTCCGTAGAAGCCGGCTTTCTGCGGGACGGCCACTTGCAGCGCGGTCAGGGCCCGCTGGTTGTAGTCCATCCGCACGCGGATCAGTTCACCGTTACTCGTATTGAAGCGCCGTGCCCGCTCGGCGGCCTTTTGCAGCAGCGACCATTGCTCGGCAATCCGCGCATCCGCGCCGGCCGCGAGCTCCATGCCAGGCCGGCCGGCCGGCAAACCCATGTCGCCAAGCAGCGTGTCGCGAGTGGCCTCGAGTCTGGCGAGCACGCCGATCAGTTCGGTTTTCTTCTCGACGATCGGCAGCAGTTCCAGCGGCGACAAGGCGGTCAGTGCCTTGGTCTCGAGCGTCAGGATTGAGGCAAAAGCCTCGACGGCCGAATATTCTTCGATGAGGGTGGCAAGCAGGGCGTCTTTCATCTCAACAACTCGCTGAACACGACGGCCCGCGTAGGATTCGCGAACCGGGTTTGTCGAATGCCGCCCGGCAATTCACCGTACTTCGATGCGTCGATTAGGTGCCGGTCGACGAGGTTTTGCTTTGCAACAGTTCGCGCGCGGTATTCAGCACGCCGTCGGCGATCTTGCTCGAATCGATCGTCAGCGAGCCGTCCTTGATGGCCGCTTTGATCGACTCGACATGCGCCGTGTCGATATCGGCCGAACCGGACGCCGCGAGGCTGCGCAGATGCTGCGACAGACCCGACAGGCTGACGCTGGCGTCGCCCGAACCGCTGCTGCTGGTGGTCTGCGAGGGGGTGCTCGCACTCTGCGCGTTGCTGTTCGCGGTCGTCGCGTCGCTTTGCTGCGAGCGGGACAGGGCGTCTTTCAACGTCGGCAGATTCGAATTGGTTGTGGAATCGACTTTCACGATTGGCTTCCTGAACGATTTGATCCTGATAACGGCAATCGGTGATCAAAACTTTAGCGCAATCGCTCCAGGTTTTGCCTTGTCTTTCAAGAAGATCCGGCCCCACGACCGGTTCGACACCCGCTCTGCCCGCCGCACCGGCCGTCGAGGCTGACGCTGCGTCGGCGCGCAGGCTGCCGGGCAGGGCGCCGAGCCGCTTCACAGCTGAATCTCCACCGTCGAACCATCCTTGACGATGCCGGAGATGATCTGGCCGTTAGCCGTCTTCACCCGGACCTGCTGGCCCGGCGAGGCGTTGTTCATCGCGCTGCCTTCAGCCGAAATCGCGAAACCCTGACCGGCCGCGACAACCCGCACCGTTTGCCCGATCGACACCGACGACGCGCTTTTCAGCATGTCGCGACGCAGCGGCATGCCGCCGGCGATGCGCACGAGCGACACCGAGCCGACGGCCTGCGACGGGTCCGTGACGATCGCCTGCGGCAAACCGGTCAGGTCGCCGTCGCGCGCAACCAGGTCGGCGGCGGTGAACACTTCGCCAGGCGCCATGGCGCGGGCGGCCAGGTAGTAGGTGGCGCGCAGCGAAATGCGCGCTTGCAGATAGATGGTCCACGGCCGTTCGCCGGCGCAGCGCACGCCGACGGTCAGGCGGCCCCACAGCCGCGCACCGCTCGGCATGAAGGGTTCGAGCGTCGTGCAGGCCGCAAGGCCGCGCGGGAAGGCGGGCGCCACGGTGATATCGATCTTGCCGGGCAAGCCGGCCGATTGCTGTTGCAAGAAGGCGAGCGCGGCACTGCGAATCGACTCGGCGTCCTGCTGGCCGGGCAGCGGCACGGGCTGCGCCACCGCCGCGGGTTGCAGATTCTGTTGCGCGACGGCCGGCGCCACCTGGCGCGTGGCGGGCGTGCGGGCAATGGTGGCGGGTGGGGTCGGCATCGGCGCGGGTGTCGGGGCCGCGGCCACCGTGGTCACGACAGGCTTGCCGTTCGCGCCCAACTGAGGCGGCTCACCGCGCGACGCAAGACTGTCGAAGGTGGCGGCCGATGCGCTCGTCGGTGCGCGGTTGAGTACGCTTTCGATGCCCTTGCTGGGTGCATTGGCCGCGACCGGCTGCACGCTAATGGCTGACCGTTCGGCGTTCAGCTGCGGCGCGGGAATGGTCACGACGCCGTTCGCGTCGGGCTTGAAGTTGGTGCGGATCATTTGCGGTGCGGCCGGCGGTTCGCCCGCGCCCGGAATGACGATCGAGCCGCTTGCATTGGCGGCGCGCGTGAACTGATCGGCGTCGCGCGCGACCGGCCCCGGCGTCAGCGACTGCGCGGTGGCGGCGGCCAACGTCGCCGCGGATCCCACGCGCCTCGCCGGCGCTGCCTGCATCTGCGCGGCCAGGTCGTTGAGGGCGGCCGGATTCTTTTCTCCCGGACCCGGAATCACGATCGGCCCGCCGGCGTCCTGAGCCTGCGCGGCGCATGGCAGTAGCACGGCGCCGGCCGTGACGCACAGCGCTGAAACCAGCGCCAGCCGTTTCGCCAGGCTCGCAGCACGCGCAGCAGTCAGACGCACCACGCGGCCCGCGCCCGCGCCCACGCGATGCGCCGCCGCGCGGCTCGCGCGGTGCGTCAGATCGAAGGTGGGCTGGTCCATCGTGATTCTCCATCGAATGCATTGGTACGCCTTGCATTCTAGTGAGCGCCCCCATTGCGCAAACGTTGAATAGAAGCCCCCTTACCCGGTTATTCGTCCGATTGCCACTTGCGTTCGGCCCATAAGATGCACTTCATGCAAAAAGGTCTTCCCGGCCGACGCAGTCCTCACGCGAGGCACAGCGACGCACAAGCGGGAAGCCTCGAGAACCTTCTCCGGAGATTTCCATGCTGGACAAACTCGATGCCGAATTCGCCTTTGGCCGCCAGGCGCTCGATGTGCGTGCTTACCGGCAGGAACTGCTGTCGTCGAATATCGCCAACGCCGATACCCCGGGGTACAAGGCGCGCGACGTCGACTTCGCTTCGTCGCTGGCCGGCGCGCTGAAGAAGGCCGATGGTGGCACGGGCACGGCCGCCTCGAACAACTCGACGCTCGCCATGACGCAGCCCGCGGGGGTGACGAGCGGCATGTCGATGGTGTCGACCGCGCCGGGCCACATGGCCGGCCGCGCGACGCTGACGCCGACCGGCGGCACGCCTGACGACTACGGCAATTTGCAATACCGCATTCCGACGCAACCCGCGCTCGACGGCAACACGGTCGACATCGATACGGAACGGGTGCAGTTCGCGGACAACACGTTGCACTTCGAATCGGGCATGACGGTGCTGTCTAGCCAGATCAAAACGATGCTCTCGGCGATCACGTCGGGCTCGTAAATAACAGGCACCGCAAAGAGATACCGCAGTACGCAGGAACAATCGCTACGGGAATTAACTTGAGGCCGGGTCGAACCGTGCAACTTTGTTGCATGGGACCGGAGAGGGAAGGAAACATGCCATCTTTAATGAACATTTTCGGTGTTGCAGGCTCCGCGATGTCAGCGCAGTCGCAGCGGCTCAACGTGACGGCGTCGAATCTCGCCAACGCGGACAGCACGACCGGTCCGGACGGCCAGCCGTACAAGGCCAAGCAGGTCGTGTTCGCGGTCAGCCCGATCGGCGGCTCGCGCACGGCCTCCGGCCAGCAGATCGGCGGCGTGCAGGTCACCGGCGTGGTCGACGACCCGACGCCGATGAAGACCGCGTACGACCCCGGCAATCCGGCCGCCAATTCTGACGGTTACGTCACGCTGCCCAACGTCGACCCGGTACAGGAGATGGTCAACATGATCTCGGCCTCGCGCTCGTACCAGGCCAACGTCGAGACCCTGAACACGGCCAAGACACTGATGCTGAAAACGCTCACGATCGGAACCTGAGGAGACCTCCTTGACCACTACTATTGGCAACAACGGCCCGACCGTGTCGCAAACGCTGCTCGATACGATGAACGGCACGAACAGTGCGAGCAGCAGCACCAAGAGCGCGAGCAGCGCCACCAGCTCGACCGGCAGCACCACGGGCACCTCGGCGACCGATCTGCAGAACACCTTCTTGCAACTGCTCGTCGCGCAGTTGAAGAACCAGGATCCGACCAATCCGATGGACAGCTCGCAGATGACTTCGCAGCTGGCGCAGATCAACACGGTGTCGGGCATCAGCCAACTGAACACGACGCTCACCTCGCTCGCCACCCAAATGTCGGCGGGCCAGCAGTCGCAAGCCGCGCTGTTGATCGGCTCGACCGTGCTCGCGCCGGGCAGCTCGGTGACGGTCGCGAGCGGCAAGGCCAGCTCGTTCGGCGTGCAGCTCGCCAACTCGGTGGGCGATCTGCAGGTGGTCGTGAAGAACTCGGCGGGCACGATCGTCAACACGATCGACCTCGGCAAGCAGTCGGCCGGCACGATTCCGGTGGGCTGGACGCCGACCGACACGGCCGGCAACACGCTGCCCGACGGCACCTACACGATCAGCGCGGTCGGCACGATCAACGGCCAGCAGGCAACCGCCACGACACTCGCGGGCGCGACGGTGCAGAGCGTCGTCATGCAGAGCACCGGTACGCCGGGCCTCGTGCTGTCGAACGGCACGACCGTGGGCCTGAGCAGCGTCGCCGCCATCCTCTGATTCAGATTCAGTTAGTTACGACTTTCCAGATACGGAGACCGTCATGGGTTACCAACAAGGTTTGAGTGGTTTGTCCGCAGCGTCGCAGGATCTCGACGTGATCGGCAACAACATCGCCAACGCGAATACGACCGGCTTCAAGAGCGGCGCCGCGCAGTTCGCGGACATGTACGCCAATTCCGTGGCGACCGCGGTGAACAACCAGATCGGCATCGGCACGCAGCTCTCCGAAGTGCAGCAGCAGTTCTCGCAGGGCACGATCACCAGCACCAACCAGGCGCTCGACGTCGCGATCAACGGCAACGGCTTCTTCCAGCTGTCGAACAACGGCTCGCTGGTGTACTCGCGCAACGGTGTGTTCCAGCTCGACAAGAACGGCAACATCACCAACGCGCAAGGCCTGCAACTGATGGGCTACGCGGCGAACAGCTCGGGTGTCATCAACACCGCGCAAACCGTGCCGCTCAGCGTGCCGACCGCGAACATCGCGCCGCAAGCCACCACCAAGATCGTCGCCGGCCTGAACCTGAACGCGCAGGACCCGCTGATGCTCGGCACGCCGGCCGTGACGCCGACCCTCGGCGCGGGCAGCTCGCTCACCACCACAGGCGCCACGATCACGAACACGGCGTCGGGCACGAACAACGACAGCTACTCGGTCGCGTTCAACACCACGACCACCCCGCCCACTTACACGGTGACGGACTCCACGCTCAACACGACCACCGCTGCCGCGACCTACACGGCCGGTACGGCGATCCAGCTCGGCAACGGTCAGACCATCACGTTCAACGGCACGCCGGCTAACGGCGACACGGTCGCGATCGCGCCGACCCCAATCGCGTTCAACCAGACCAGCAATTCGACGTACAACTACTCGACCAGCACGACGGTCTACGATTCGCTCGGCGGCTCGCAGACGGTCAACATGTACTTTGCCAAGACCTCGGCCGGTACGTGGAACGTGTACGCAGGTACGTCCACCGGCACGGCGAACCTGGTCGGCCAGGCGAACTTCAATTCGTCGGGCACGCTGCTCGGCACGACTCAGGTCGTGACGCCGGTGCAGAGTCCGCCGACGTTCACCGCCACCACCACGCCATTCGCGTACAACTTCTCGATCCCGACCACCGACGGGTCGTCGACGCCGCAGAACCTCACGCTGAACATCGCCGGCACGACGCAGTACGGCGGCAAGGACGGCGTGAACTCGCTGCAACCTGACGGCTACGCAGCCGGCACGCTGACGAGCTTCACGATCGGCGCCGACGGCACGCTGACCGGCAACTACTCGAACCAGCAAACCGCGGCGCTCGGCCAGATCGTGCTCGCGAACTTCTCGAACCAGAACGGTCTGGTGGACCTCGGCAACAACGAGTATCAGCAGACCTCCCAATCGGGCGTCGCGCAGATTTCGTCGCCCGGTTCGACCAACCACGGCGTGCTGCAAGGCGGCGCACTGGAAAACTCGAACGTCGACCTGACGAGCGAACTGGTGAACCTGATCACCGCGCAACGCAACTATCAAGCGAACGCGCAGACGATCAAGACCCAGCAGACCGTCGACCAGACCCTGATCAACCTGTAAGCGACCGGGACTTCCCATCATGGATCGGCTGATCTACACCGCGATGTCGGGCAGCACACAAGCGCTCGAGCAGCAGGCTATCGTTGCCAACAACCTGGCGAACGCCTCGACCACCGGCTTTCGCGCGCAGCTTGCGACGTTCCGCGCCGTGCCGATGGCGTTCGGCGACGGCAGTTCGATCAACGACAACACCACGCGTACCTTCGTGCTGTCGTCGACGCCGGGCGCCGACTATACGCCGGGGCCGATCCAGCAGACGGGCAATCCGCTCGACGTGGCGATTCAGGGGCCGGGCTGGCTGGCGGTGCAAACCGCCGACGGCAACGAGGCTTATACGCGTGCCGGCAATCTGCATATCGACGAGAACGGTCAACTGGTGAACGCCATGAACCAGACGGTGCTCGGCAACGGCGGCCCGGTATCGGTGCCGCCGGGTGCGGAAATCACCATCGGCAAGGACGGCACGGTGTCCGCGCTGACGCCGGGCGATCCGCCGACCGCAGTGGTGACCGTCGATCAGCTGAAGCTGGTCAATCCGGATCCGCAGACCATGACGCGTGGCGACGACGGCCTCTTTCGCACCGCCGACGGCAACCCCGCCGATGCCGATCCGGCTGTCACGCTGGCGCCGGCTTCGCTCGAAGGCAGCAACGTGAATCCGGTGAGCGCGATGGTCTCGATGATCACCAACGCGCGCCAGTTCCAGATGCAGACCCAGTTGCTGCAAAACGCGGATAAGAACGACCAGTCCGCCAACCAGCTGCTCAGCTTTAGTTAACGGGTTGCGACCGGACTAAGCGCTGTAGCGCTAACTTCGGTCGACATAGGAGAAGAAGAATGAATCGCTCACTCTACATCGCCGCTACCGGCATGAATGCGCAACAGGCGCAGATGGACGTGATTTCGAACAACCTCGCGAACGTCAGCACCAATGGTTTCAAGGGCTCGCGCGCGGTGTTCGAGGACCTGCTGTACCAGACCATCCGCCAGCCGGGTGCGAACTCGACGCAGCAAACCGAACTGCCGTCCGGCATCCAGCTCGGCACCGGCGTACAACAGGTCGCCACCGAGCGTCTGTACACGCAGGGCAACCTGCAGCAGACCGGCAACTCGAAAGACCTCGCCATCAACGGCCAGGGCTTTTTCCAGGTGCAGATGCCCGACGGCACGACTGCCTACACCCGCGACGGCTCGTTCCAGACCAACGCGCAAGGGCAGCTCGTCACCTCGAGCGGCTATCAGGTCATCCCGGCCATCACGGTTCCGAACAACGCAACCTCGATCACGATTGGCAGCGACGGCGTGGTGTCGATCACCGTCGCCGGCTCGACCAACAGCCAGCAACTCGGCTCGATGCAGCTCGCGACCTTCATCAACCCGGCCGGTCTGGATGCGAAGGGTGAAAACCTGTTCGCGGAAACCGCTTCGTCGGGCGCGCCGAACATCGCGCAACCGGGCCTGAACGGCGCCGGCACGCTGAATCAGGGTTACGTGGAAGCATCGAACGTGAACGTGGTGCAGGAACTGGTGAACATGATCCAGACGCAGCGCGCTTACGAAATCAACAGCAAGGCCGTGACGACCTCCGACCAGATGCTGCAGACCCTCAGTCAGATGCAGGTTTAAGGCTTAAGGGACTGGGAATTAAGAACGCCCCCGCGCCTGTCGCTTTGCGCCAGGCCCCCCGAGGGGGGGCCTGGCAACTTGGGGCGGCCCGGTGTTTTCTCGAAAGGCAGTAATCAAGATGTCGCACTTCACTCGTAATCCGGTTCATTCGCGCACCGCTCAGGCGCTCGTGCAGCTCACGCTGCTCGCGGCGATGGGCGGGTGCGGCCTCGTGCCGAAGCAGCCGATCACCCAGCAACCGATGACGGCCGTGCCGCCGATGCCGCCGCAGGTGCAAACGCCGGGCTCGATTTACAACCCGGGTTACGCGGGTCGGCCGCTGTTCGAAGACCAGCGGCCGCGCAATGTCGGCGACATTCTGACCATCGTGATTCAGGAAAACGTCAACGCGACGAAATCGTCGGGCGCTAACGCGAACCGCACAGGCTCCACCAATTTCAGCGTGCCGACGGCGGGCTTCCTGGGCGGACTGTTCGGCAAAACCAACCTGAGCGCGAACGGCGCGAACGTGTTCAACGGCACGGGCGGTGCGAACGCGTCGAACACCTTCAACGGCACGATCACCGTGACGGTGACGGGCGTGCTGCCGAACGGCAACCTGACGGTGAGCGGCGAAAAGCAGATGCTGATCAACCAGGGTAACGAATTCGTGCGTTTCTCCGGCGTCGTGAATCCGAACACGATTTCCAGTCTGAATGCCGTGTACTCGACCCAGGTGGCCGACGCGAAGATCGAATATTCCGCGAAGGGCTATCTCGACGAGGCTGAGAACATGGGCTGGCTGCAGCGCTTCTTCCTCAACGTGTCGCCGTGGTGATCATGCGTACCGTCTTCTCCCGTCCCGGCCGCTTCACGCGACTCGTCCGCCTCGGCCGCGTCCTCGCCATCGTCGTGCTGGCTTGCGCGGCGCTGCCGGCGGTTACACCCGCCCATGCCGAGCGTCTGAAGGATCTCGTGCAGATCCAGGGCGTGCGCGACAACCCGCTGATCGGCTACGGCCTCGTCGTCGGTCTCGACGGCACGGGCGACCAGACCACGCAAACGCCGTTCACCACGCAGACGCTCGCCAACATGCTGGCGAACCTCGGCATTTCGATCAACAACCAGGCGGCGGGCTCGAGCAACTCGCAGTCGTCGCTGTCGAATATCCAGTTGAAGAACGTCGCCGCGGTGATGGTGACGGCGGTGTTGCCACCGTTCGCGCGTCCCGGCGAAGCGATCGACGTGACGGTGTCGTCGCTCGGCAATTCGAAGAGCCTGCGCGGCGGCACACTGCTGCTCACGCCGCTGAAGGGCGCGGACGGCCAGGTGTATGCGCTTGGCCAGGGCAACGTGGCGGTCGGCGGCGCTGGCGCAAGCGCGAACGGCAGCAAGGTGCAGGTGAACACGCTCAATGCCGGCCGTGTCGCCGGCGGCGCGATCGTCGAACGCGCGGTGCCGACCTCGGTGTCGCAAGCGGGCACGATGCAGCTCGACCTGAACGACATGGATTACGACACCACGCAGCGCGTGGTGTCAGCAGTGAACAACGCGTTCGGCAGCGGTACGGCCATGGCGCTCGACGGCCGCACGATTCAACTGCGCGCGCCGACCGATCCGGAGCAGCAGGTCGCCTTCATGGCGCAATTGCAGAACCTTGACGTCAAGCCGGCGCAAGCCGCCGCGAAGGTGATCCTGAATGCGCGCACCGGCTCGATCGTGATGAACCAGATGGTCACGCTGCAAAGCTGCGCGGTGGCGCATGGCAATCTGTCGGTGGTGATCAATACGCAGCCGGTTGTGAGTCAGCCGGGTGCGTTCTCGAATGGCCAGACGGTGGTGGAGAAACAGTCGCAGATTCAGATGAAGCAGGACAACGGCGCACTGAAGATGGTGACCGCCGGCGCCAATCTTGCCGAAGTGGTGAAGGCGCTCAACGCACTCGGTGCGACGCCCGCGGATCTGATGTCGATCCTGCAGGCCATGAAAGCGGCGGGCGCTCTGCGCGCCGACCTGGAAATCATCTAAGGAAGACACAGGATGAATTCGGATACGACCAATTCCGCCAACGCGGCAAACGACCTGACCCAGCGCTTCGCGCTCGACGTCCAGGGTTTCGCCAAGCTGAGCGCGCAAGCCAAGGCTTCGCCGCAAGCGGGTATGAAGATGGCCGCTCAGCAGTTCGACGCGGTGTTCACGCAGATGATGTTGAAGAGCATGCGCGATGCGACGCCACAGGATGGTCCGTTCGATTCGCACGACAGCGCGACCTTCACGTCGATGATGGATCAGCAGTTGTCGCAACAGCTGTCGCAGAAGGGCATTGGCGTGGCTGACGCGATGCTCAAGCAGATGATGCGCAATCAGGGCATGCAGGTGGGCGGCGCGAATGGTGCAGGCGGCGGCCTCGCCGGTGCGTTGGGTGGCGGCAGCGGCGGCGACGAAGGCCAGAGCGCGGCGCTGAACGCGCTTGCGCGGGCCTACGGCAATGCGCAGGCCAACGGCCAGCTGGCGATGGGCAAGGGCTATTCGGCCAACAGCGCGCTGACTCCGCCGCTAAAAGGCGACGGCAGCTCGCCGAAGGTCGATGCCTTCGTCGACAAATTGGCCGAGCCGGCGCAAGCCGCCAGCGCGGCAACCGGCATACCGGCGCGCTTCATCATCGGCCAGGCCGCGCTCGAATCGGGCTGGGGCAAGAGCGAGATCAAGAAGTCGGACGGTTCGACCAGCCACAACGTGTTCGGCATCAAGGCGACCAAGGACTGGACCGGCAAGACCGTCTCGACGGTCACGACCGAATATGTGAACGGCAAGCCGCAGCGCACCGTCGAGAAATTCCGTGCGTACGACTCGTACCAGGAAGCGATGACCGACTACGCAAGCCTGCTCAAGGGCAACCCGCGTTATGCGCAGGTGATCAATTCCGCGCATGACGTGAATGGCTTTGCCAACGGCATGCAGCGCGCGGGTTACGCAACCGATCCGCATTACGCGAAGAAACTGATGTCCATCATGCAGAAAATGGGCTGAACTGCCGTTAATGCAGGTATGCGGTCGTAGCCGACCGTGCGGTTGATCAGTTCATGCAGGTTGATTTTCTCGAATAAAGCCATGCACGCGACGGGGCCAGGTGCATAACAAGACGGATGAGGCCGGCCGCCTACGGGCGGCCGGTCGAACCGCGTGACCGGCTGATCGCCGCCCAGTATTCGAAGCCCACGGATTTCACCCGCGGACTATCGGTTTTAACGTTTGCGGCAAATATTTCATAACCGCCCCCTAAATTTTGGCTGGGCGCTGCCGCTAATCAGTTAGACCCGATACCGGAAAGCGTTGTAATGTCCGGTTGAATGCGCGTGCTGCGGCTTCGATGAAGACCGCGCGAAAGCCCCGGCAGGAGCCTTGGCACGCGCCCGCAAGAACGAGCATACCGGCAAGCCCATGGATACTACCCAGTCGCACGGCCAGACCGACGCACCCGGCCAGCCGCACGCCACCCTAGACGAAAGCGCACCCGATTTCGGCCGTCGCAATCCGCTGGAGATCGGCGTTCAGTTACGCAACCTCGTCAATCGAGGCGATTTCCTCACCGTTGAATACGCGGGCGGTCAGCTCGTGACGCGCCTGCTCGATGTCGACGTGCGCGGGCGCACCTTCACTTTCGATTGGGGCGCGCTCTCCGAGCAGAACAAAGGCTTGTTGGGCGCGCCGCGCTGCCAGTTCCACGCGTCGCCTGACGGCGTGCGCGTCGAGTTCGCCACCGGCACGCCGCGCGAGACCCGCTACGAAGGACTGCCCGCATTCGAGTCCGACTTCCCTGAAGTGCTGTTCTATGTGCAGCGCCGCGAGTATTTCCGCGTCGATGCGCCGATTCTCGATCCGTATATGTGCAGCGGCCGTTTGCCCGAGGGCGACACGTTCCGCTTCGAAGTGCACGATCTGTCGCTCGGCGGCGTCGGCATGCGCACCACGGATGAACGCGTGGCCGAATTGCCGATGGGCACGCGGCTGCAGGATTGCGAACTGTCGCTCGGCACGCTCGGCCGGCTTTCGCTCGATCTGCAACTGGTGTCGCACCGCTCCACCGCGTTGCCGAACGGCACGCAGCGCTACCAACTCGGTTTCCGTTTTCTGACGCTGCCGGGCAGCGCCGAAAACACGCTGCAACGCCTGATTACGCAACTCGAAATGAAGCGCCGTTCGCTGGTGCGCTGAGCGGTGAAGAAGTCTTGCGGCACGCGCCTCGCAAACGTTGAAACAAACGTCGAACAAGCATCGGAATGGCCCTCAATTTTTCCTCGTGGGGGCCGTTAAACAGGATGTTCAAGTAACGTGGCGGCAAGCGGTCGGTGTCGCCCTTCAGGATGACGCATGTCAGATCTCATCAGTATCGGCCTCAGCGGACTGAACGCTGCGCAGTGGGGACTCACGACGACCGGCCAGAACATCAGCAACGCGTCCACGCCGGGCTACTCGATCGAAACGCCGGTCTACGCGGAAAGCGCCGGTTCGTACACGGGCTCCGGCTATCTGCCGCAGGGCGTCTCGACGGTCACCGTGCAGCGCCAGTACAGCCAGTACCTGACCACTGCGCTGAACAACGCGCAATCGACAGGCAGCTCGCTGTCGGCGTACAACACGATGATCTCCCAGCTGAACAATCTGGTCGGCAGCCCGACCGCCGGCATTGCAAGCGCGATCACCAGCTATTTCACCGGCATGCAGAACGTCTCGGCCAGCGCCTCCACGCTGTCCACGCGCCAGACCGCGATGAGCGGCGCGCAGACCCTCGTGAACCAGATCAACGCGGCGGGCCAGCAATACGACTCGCTGCGTCAGAGCGTCAACACGCAGCTCAGCAACACCGTTTCGCAGATCAACAGCTACACGCAGCAGATCGCCCAGTTGAACGGGCAGATCTCCGCGGCCAGCTCGCAAGGTCAGCCGCCGAACCAGTTGCTGGATCAGCGCGATCTCGCTGTGTCGAACCTGTCGCAACTGGTCGGCGTGAGCGTCGTGAACACCAACGGCAGCTACAGCGTGTTCATGGGTAACGGCCAGCCGCTCGTGACGTCCACCAATAGCTACAACCTGGGCACGGCGCCTTCGACGGGCGACACCAGCGAACTGTCGGTTCAGTATCTCGGCCAGGCGGGTGCGAACCCGGCCGCCGCGCCGCAAAACCTGCCGGACAGCTCGGTCACCGGCGGCACGCTCGGCGGTCTCCTCGCGTTCCGCAGCCAGACGCTCGATCCGGCCGAAGCGCAACTCGGCGCAATTGCGGTGAGCTTCTCCGCGCAGGTCAACGCGCAGAACAGCCTCGGCATCACGCTTTCCGGCACCCAGGGCGGCGCGCTGTTCTCGGTAGGCAGCCCGACCGTCTATGCGAATACGCAGAACACCGGCAACGCGTCGCTGAACGTCTCGTTCGCGAATCCCGCGCAGCCGACCACCGGCGACTACACGCTGGCCTATAACGGTACCGCCTACACGCTGACCGACAATTCGACCGGCAACGTGGTGGGCTCGGCGACCAATCTCAGCCAGCCGATCAACGGCCTGAATTTCTCGACCACCGGCACGATGAACCCCGGCGATTCGTTCACGGTCGAGCCGACTCGCGGCGCGCTGAACAGCTTCAACACCGCGACGACGAATCCGGCGGCGATCGCCGCCGCCGCACCGTTGCTCGGCGCCGCAACGGCGAGCAATACGGGCAACGCCACGATCACGCAAGGCACGGTGACGGCCGGCTACACGATGCCGAATGCGACCACCACGCTGTCATACAACGGCACCGGCCTGACCGGCTTCCCCGCGGGATCGACGGTGACGGTGACGGCTGGCACGCCGCCGACCACCACGACCTACAACACCGCCACCACACCCGTCGTGCCGTATTCGGCAGCCACGGGCGCGACGCTGACGATCAACAACGCCACCGCCGGGCAGATGAACAAGGTCTCGGTGACGATCAGCGGCGCACCGGCGACCGGCGACACGTTCACCATCGGCCCGAACACCGGCGCGAGCAACGACGGCCGCAACGCGCTGGCACTGTCGAACCTGTCCACGGCGCAGACCTTGGCGGGCGGCACGGTCACGCTGACGGGTGCGTATGCGAACTACGTCAACCAGATCGGCAACCAGACCAACCAGATTCAGACCTCGAGCACGGCGCAGACTTCGCTGGTGACGCAGATCACCACCGCGCAGCAGTCGGTCTCGGGCGTGAACATCAACGAAGAAGCAGCCAACCTGCTTCAGTATCAGCAGCTGTATCAGGCCAACAGCAAGGTCATTCAGACCGCGCAGACCCTGTTCCAGACGCTGCTCGGCATCTTCCAGTGAGGCGTTGAACATGCGTATCTCCAGCATGCAGTACTTCAACATGAACGTGGCGACGATGAGCGATCAGCAAGCTCAGTTGTCGCAACTGTACGCACAGATCTCGAGCGGCGTGAGCCTCTCCACGCCGTCGGACAATCCGCTCGGCGCGGCGCAGGCGGTGCTGTTGAGTTCGACGGCGCAGAGCCTGTCGCAGTACACGACCAACCAGGGCACCGCGCTCGCTTCGCTGCAACAGGAAGACTCGACGCTCGGCAGCGTCAACACGGTGCTGCAGACCATTCACACGCTGGTGTTGCGGGCCGGCGACGGTTCGCTGACCAACGGCGACCGCGGCTCGATCGCGACGCAATTGCAGAGCTTGCGCAGCCAGTTGGTCACGCTCGCCAATTCGACCGATCCGCAGGGCAACGCCTTGTTCGGCGGTTATCAAAGCACCACGCAGCCGTACACCACCAACTCGGCCGGTGCTGTGACCTATTCAGGCGACAGCGGCACGCCTTCCATGCAGGTCACTGCCGGGCACACCGTTCAGACTGGTGACAACGGTATCGCGATCTTCGGCAGCGTTGCGGCCATCGGCACGAGCTCGGTCCCGGCCGCCACGACTGGCAACGGGGGCACGGGCGTGATCAGCACCGTCAGCCTGACGAACCCAACCAACCCGGCCAATGCGGATACGTACCAGATCAACTTCACGTCGGCGACCACCTACACGGTGACCCAGACCCCGCCGACCGGGGCGCCGACCACGAGTCTGCCGCAACCGTTTACAGCTGGCAACGCGATCACGCTCGGCGGCCAGACGGTGAACATCACCGGCGCGCCGAACGCGGGCGATAGCTTCACGGTGACGCCGGCCACGCAAGGCAGCACGGATGTGTTCGCCAATCTGAGCCAGTTGATCACCACGTTGCAAACGCCGGTGTCCAGCGGCGCCTCGACGGCCAGTTACCAGAGCGGGCTGACCACCAGCATGACCCAGCTCGAAAACACGATGAACAACGTCGTGACCGCGCAGGCCGCGGTGGGTGGTCGCGAGCAGCAAGTGCAGGCGTTGCAGACGGTCACGCAGACCAACACATTGCAGACGGCGAGCAACCTGGCGGATCTGACCCAGACCGACATGGTCAAGACGATCGGCCAGTACACGATGGCGCAAAATGCGCTGCAGGCGGCGCAGCAGGCGTTTGTGAAGATTCAGAGCGTGTCGCTGTTCCAGTACCTGAACTAAGCGGGCAAGTCGTCTGAAACAGGGAAGGGCGGAAGCCGGCGTGAGCCGGTTCCGCCCTTTTGCATTTTGCGTGGCGTTGGCGAAGAGGCGGCGATCAGCACTCAGTCCGGCCGCGTCGACGCGGCGCGGCGATCGAGCTCGGCCTGAGTGGGCAACGAGTCGGGTTTCACGCGCGTTGACGCTGGAATGCAAAAACGATGGTTGGCGAAATCGAATGCCGCCCTGTCAAGTTTGTACAGAAAACTGATACCGAGGGCCGAGCGGCTGTCGGCTTCGTCAAATGCCAGACCGTCGACACGAATACCCGCCAACGATATCGATTTCGGCTTTAGCAACGCGTGGCGCCATGACTGTCCGGCTGGTGCGGAGGGCGAAAATATGACTTCCGCCGCGACACCATGGCCGGAGCGGAGGGCCGACACCAGCGTGCGGTTCAGATTCCCGCTTAGCCTGCCGTCGGCGCTCGTATCAAGGATAAACCATTCCGGCTGGCCGCCGACGTCGAGTTGGATGGCGGGTTTGCCTCCCTCGATCATTTCCATTGCGGTACAGACAAGGGCGTCGCGCGTTCGCGAGAAGAATCGGGAATCGTAGCGGTAGCCGCTCATCGTGCCCGCACCACGGTTCCATAACCAGTTCAGCGTAGTGATCGCCGGTAGTCCAAGCAAGCCGTCGATCTGGCCGTATTGCGCGGCAATCTGCCGGTAGTCGAAGGCGGCTGCGGTGGAACCGTCGGGAAGTGTCCACTGATCGTTTTTCAGTGGGGGCAGCCAGTAATAATCGGGTGATTCGCCGGCCTGCGTGACCGAATCGTTCACGCATTCCTGTGCCTCGCATTCGGACTGTGTAAGTTGCTTCAGATCGCGCTTCGCCATGGTGGTATCGACAACCATGGTCAGCGCATTGGTAGAAAACACAAAGCGATAAGTATGCGGCCCCGACACGAGCTTCGCGAACAACAGGCTGTTCGGTGCCGGATCGATTGGAATGACCGTGAGCGCGTCGTTCCTCGGCGTGCAAGCGCTCGCGGCAATAATGAAAACAGCAATCGTGAGGCGATTCGCGGCGGTATTAGCGCGGCAACACCAATGGACTTTACGCTCAGGCAACATAGCTTTCCTCATATTCGATGACGACCGGGAAGTCGAATGTGGGTGGTTTCGTCTGCACCTGGGGATGCGCCTGCGATGACAGGCACACGGCGCAGCGGAAAATCGTGCGTCTCGAAGATGCCTGCCGTTTCATTCGCGGACGGCCGGCGCGGCCAGTTCGGCCCGAGTAGGGAGCTTGTCCGGCATGGTCCGTATCGGCGGAGCGACGCAGAAGCGGTTCGCCTCGAAATCGAACGCAACGCGCTCGAACCGGTTGATGAAACCCATGCCGAGGCGCGCCGACGAGAGTGCAATTTGCTCGAAGACAAGGTTGTCGAACGTGAGGTGTTCGAAGCGCGCTGCCCTCACCTGCACAAACGTGTCGGATTCACGTGTTGCCGGATCGACGCTTTGCCCGTTGCTGGCTGTCACCTCGTCGCTTAGCGCTTTCATATGACGCAGCACGGCGACGTCGGCGATTGACAACGAACCGCTGTAATGGGTGACGAAGCCCGTGTCGATAACGAACCATGTGGCGCCCCACGACTGCAGATCCAGTGCGATCGCGGGTAGGCCGTCGGGTTGAATACTGATGGGGGTGCAGGCCATGTTGCGGAGCAGGGGCGCGAAGATTTTCGAGCCGAAGCGATAGCCGTCGAGCCGGCCAGCGTTGCGATCCCATATCCAGTTCAAGGCAGCAATCGAACGCATGCCGAGTACGCCGTCCAAAGGTGTACCGGCGATCTGCGAAAGACGCGCCAGTTCGGGGGCATCGACAGAGGGAATCAGGCCGGAGGACGATATCGTCCAGCGTCCATAGCGCACTGACGACGCCCGGTAATACTGGATCGCGGCGGCGGCGCCGCCCAGCAGACTGGTGCTGCGGGGCAAAGGCTCCTGATAGCGTTCCCACTGGCGCATCTGTTCCTCGCTCATGCGTCCAAGACGCCGCGCGGCGATCTGCGGATCGATCACATTCGTGGTCGCTCCGGTGTCGAAGAGGAACTGATACCGATGCGCGCCGATGTTCACCGTCAGGACTGGCGGCATACCGCCAGGCTGGAGCGGTACAACGGCTACGGGTTCGTTGTGCCTTGAACAGGCGACCAGCGTGACCGTCATCAAGGCAATACCCAGAACACGGTTCAACGCAGCTTTGCCGACGGGCGAGGAAGGGGGCGCGGACGCACGCGCGGGGATAGACCGATTTAACATGAGCGCTCCCTGAAAGCGACAGGATCGGACGGTTCCGCTGATGGGAACCGGCGGTCCGCGCAGGCCTGCCGGGTTTCCGGAAATCTCCGGGTTCAGGGTTCATTGGACGCGGCGGTCCAGAGCAGGTGGCGGATGAGTTACGCTACCGGCGTCATTGATTGACGCGAATCAGACGATGCTTAAAAACATCAAGGGAGTGGGGCGAAGCGACGCAGTGCCGCCGCGCTATTTCAACCCGGCCGCCACGCGTCCCATCTGATCGATGCCGACGTCGAACAGGCGCATGAAGAATGGAATCATGTTCGGAATCATCAGCTGCAGGAGCAGCATGCCGACCAGCATCGTCAGCGGAAAGCCGATCTGGAATACGCCGATTTGTGGCGCGGCGCGGTTCAGGATGCCGAGCGAGATGTTGGCGATCAGGAGTGCGACGACGACCGGCAGCGACAGCAGCAGCCCCGCCGAAAACACCGTGCTGCCGAAATTCGCCAGGGTGCGCCAGCCGGGCGCGCCGAGGATGTTCGCCGACACCGGCACCGACTGGAACGTGGTCAGCAGCGCGCTGATCATCTGCAGATGGCCGTCGATCACCAGAAACACCAGCATCGCGATCGTGGTCATGTAGGTTGACAGCACCTGGCTCGAACTGCTCGCCTGCGCGTCGAAGAACGTCGCGAAACCGAGGCCCATGCCCAGACCGACGAAATCACCGGTAGCGCCGATCGCCTGAAACACGATCTGCATTGTCATGCCGAGCGCGATGCCGATCAGGAACTGGTTGACGATGATCCACACACCTTCGGCGGAAAACACTGTGACTTGCGGCAGCGCACCGAGCGTGGGCGCGACGATGATCGTGATGAAGGCCGCGAGGCCGATCTTCACCCGCATCGGCAGCGAGCGGTTGCCGAGCACCGGCGCGGTCGCCACCAGCGCGAGAATTCGTACGAACGGCCACAGGAACGCCGTGAGCCAGGCGTTCAGTTGGGCGTAGGTGACGGAAAACATGACGGTGGGGAAGGGCGGAAGCCGGCGCCGTGCTCAGTTGACGAGCGACGGGATGTTGGTGAGCGTCTGGCGCAGATAGTCGAGCATGGTGGTCAACATCCACGGACCGGCGATCACCATCGTGATGGCGATGGCGAGCAGCTTCGGAATGAACGACAGCGTGGTTTCGTTGATCTGCGTAGCGGCCTGGAACAGGCTCACCACCAGACCGACCACCAGCGCGACCAGCAGCAAGGGCGCGGCAAGCAGCAGGCCGACGTACATGGCCTGGTGCGCGAGCGTCATGACGGATTCTTGATTCATGGCGAGTCGACCGGATGTGTGAGGGGTTGGGTGGCGCAGCTCAGTGACGTAACTAAGTGACCCGGTTAAACAAAGCTCTGTGCGAGCGAGCCGAGCAGCAATTGCCAACCATCGACCAGCACGAACAGCATCAGCTTGAACGGTAGCGAGATGGTGGCGGGCGACACCATCATCATCCCCATCGACATCAGCACGCTCGCCACCACCATGTCGATGATCAGGAACGGGATGAAAATCGTGAAGCCGATCTGGAAGCCCGTTTTCAGTTCGCTCGTCACAAACGACGGCACCAGCAGCGACAGCGGCACATCTTCCGGACCTTGCATCGGCGCGGCGTGCGAGATGCGGGCGAACAACGCGAGATCGCTTTCGCGGGTCTGGCGCAGCATGAAGGTCTTGAACGGCGCGAGGCCGCGGCTGACGGCCGTCTCCATCGGCATCGAGCCTTCGGAGAACGGTTTGTAGCCGTCGTTATAGGCCTTGTCCAGCACCGGCGACATCACGAATAGCGTGAGGAACAGCGCGAGACCGACCAGCACCTGGTTAGGCGGCGTGGTGGTCGTGCCGAGCGCCTGGCGCAGCAACGACAACACGATGATGATGCGCGTGAAGCTCGTCATCATCAGCACCATCGCCGGCAGGAACGACAGCATCGTGAGCAGCAGCATCGTCTGCACGCTCAACGAGTAGGTCGTGCCACCGTTCGGGCCCGGGCTCGTGTTGAAGGCCGGCAAGCCGGCGGTTTGCGCGAACGACAGCGTCGGCAGCGCGAGCATCAGCGCAGGCACTACGACTGGCGCGACTCGGCGCAGCACGGGAATGACTTTCGAGGCGGCAGAAGACATGCGAGTGGCGTGCACGTGACGCACAGATTGCGCTGATTGAAGACTGAACTGCATTACCGATCCCCGCTGCCTTGCCCATTGAAACGTTTGCCCACTTCGCCTTTCAAAGCGTCGCGAAAGCGTTGGCCGAAGGTGCCGGGCAATGCTGCGCCGGTACCGGATGCACCTGGTGCGGCCGGTTGCGTGCCTGCGGCCGGATCGACTGCGGCCGAACCGGCGGGCATCGTGTGCAGCAGACGCACATTGCCCGGCGCCGTGCCGAGCACGAGCCACGTATCGCCGATCTCTACTACCGCGACCCGCTCCTTGCCGCCGAGCGAGGCGCCGCCGATCGTCTTCACGAGGCCGCCGCGATGGGCGGGCTGCAAACCGAAGCGGCGCGCGAGCCATGCACAGGCGAACACCAGACCGATTACGACCAGCAGGCCGACAATGGTTTGCAGCACAGCGCCGACGCCAAGCGCCGGAACCGCCGTGCCCGCACCGACACCCGACGCGATTTTTGCGGCGTTGTTGACCGCGTTCATGTCGGCTGCGTGCGCGGCCGATGGTGCGAATGTCGCCACGGAGGTCAGCGCGGCCATCAGCGCCGACGTAACGGCTGTCGTTGCCCCGGTCGCCGCACGGCCAGTACGATGGAGCGCATTGCGCGACGCATGTGACGCATGTGACGCATGTGACGCATGTGACTTAGGCGAACCTTGCGGCATACGCAACGCAGTGCGACCGGCAACACGTTTCATCGATTCAGCTTCCGGATGCGTTCGGACGGCGTGATGATGTCGGTCAGACGGATACCGAACTTGTCGTTGACGACCACCACTTCGCCCTGGGCGATCAGGCAGCCGTTGACCAGCACGTCCATCGGTTCACCGGCCATGCCGTCCAGTTCCACGACCGAACCTTGCGCGAGTTGCAGCAGGTTGCGGATCGCGATCTTGGTGCGGCCGAGTTCGACGGTCATCTGGACGGGAATGTCCAGAATCATGTCGATGTCATTGCGCGTCGAAGTCGGCTCGACCTTCGAGAGCGGCTGGAACACGCCTGCCGTGGTTGCGCTGACTTCCGTGTTGTCGTTCTGCTCGGCCAGCGCGCTGGCCCAGTCGGCCATCGCCGCGTCGTCTTCGGCGCTGGCTGCGTCAGCGGCCAGTTGCGGCTCGCCAGCGGCCAGTTCGGCCTCAGTCTTTGCGTTCAGGTCACTCATATCCACCATCCTTCATCGTGTCGGCTGCGCTGATCATTTTCTGGACCCGCAACGCGTACTGACCATTGAAAATTCCGTAGCCGCACTCCATCACCGGCACACCGTCGACTTTCGCCGTGATGTGTTCGGGGATGTTGATCGGCAGAACATCGCCTTTGCGCATGTTCAGGATCTGTTCGAACGTGACCGGCACCTCGGCGAGGTCGGCGCTCAGTTCCACTTCTGCTGCCTGCACCTGTTGCGACAACACCCGGACCCAGCGGCGGTCGACTTCGAGCGCCTCGCCCTGGATCGGCGACGAGAGAATGTCGCGGATAGGTTCGATCATCGAATACGGCATGCAGATGTGCAGCGTGCCGCCCGTCGTGCCGAACTCGATCGAGAACTGCGTGACGATGACGATTTCGTTCGGCGTCGCCACGTTGGCGAACTGCGTATGCATTTCCGAGCGTACGAATTCGAACTGCAGCGGGCGCACGCTTTTCCACGACGCCGCGTAGTGTTCGAACGTGAGATTGAGCAGCTTCATGATGATGCGCTGCTCGGTTGCCGTGAAATCGCGGCCTTCGACGCGGGTATGGAAACGCCCGTCGCCGCCGAACAGGTTATCGACCACGAAGAACACCAGATTCGGGTCGAACACGAACAGCGACGTGCCGCGCAACGGCTTCACATGGACCAGGTTCAGGTTGGTCGGGATCGGCAGGTTGCGGGTGAATTCGCTGTATTTCACCACCTTCACCGGGCCGACGGAGATTTCCGCCGAGCGTCGCATGAAGTTGAAGATACCCACGCGCAACAGGCGCGCGAAACGGTCGTTGATGATTTCGAGGCCGGGCATCCGGCCGCGGACGATGCGTTCCTGCGTCGCGATGTTGTACGGGCGTACGCCTGAGCGGTCGGTCTGCTCGGCTTCCGAGTCGGACTCGCCGGTGACGCCCTTGAGGAGGGCATCGACCTCCTCCTGGGACATGAACTCTTCGTGGCCCATTCCTTATTCCTCGTGCGTCCGGCGGTTAATGATGGCGGCGGTGAGTAACGTCACTGAGAACGTCACTGCACGACGAATTCGGTGAACAGCACGTCCTGGACGTGGATCGGCGCCGCGCCTTTATCGGTCGGCTGTTCGATCAGTGTCTGGAGTTCGGTGGCGAGCGCGCGTTTGCCTTCGAGCGGCGCGAGGTCTTCCGGGTGTTTGTTCGACAGGGCGAGGAGGATGCGGCTGCGCACTTCCGGCATATGGTCGGAGAGTTCCTGCTGGGTTTTCGGGTCGTTGAGCTTGAGGGTCAGGCCGATACGCAGGAAGTGTTGTTGACCGTCGTCCGATTGCAGGTTGACCGTCATCGATTCGAGCGGGAAGAACAGCGGCACGGCCAATGGCGCCGGCGCGCTGGCCGTTGCCGCTGAGGCGGGGGCCGGGCTGCGCTGGGACATGTAGAACCACACACCCGCGCCGGCAGCGCCTGCGGCGAGGAGCGCGATGACGACGATCAGGAGGATGCGCTTCAAGGGGCCCGGCGAGGCGGGCGCGGCTTGCTGGTTTGCGGTCGTGGTTGCCATGAGGTTTGCTTTGCTTGCCTTTAGTGCTGGTGAGGGTGATTGTTGTTGATTTGCCTGCGGCGCGATGGGTCGAAAAGAAGGGTTATTGAGGGCTATCTCTGGTTTTTGCCCGTTCGGGCGGGGGATTGCCTGATGGCGCGGGTTTTGGGTTTTTTGTCTGCGCGGCGCTTTATGTCTGTTTGCCTGCGGCTTTGGGCTTTCCTTGATTTGTTATTGGTTTATTAGCGTTGCTCCTGTGCCTGTTTGCCTATGGCGTTGGCCTTTCCTTGATTTCTTGGTGGTCTATTAGCGTTGCCCCTGTGCCTGTTTGCCTCTGGCGTTGGCCTTTCCTTGATTTCTTGTCGGTCTATTAGCGTTGCCCCTGTGCGGGGCAATGCTCTCAACTTAAGCCCCATTTCATCAAGCAAGCTTGTACGCGAGATGGTGATGGGGCTTGGCTTTTCTGGGCGGTCGTGGGTAAGAGCGCGAGGGCTGGATACGACATCGGGCCTGGTGGATGGCCGGCATGACTTTGGGCAGCAGGTTCAGGCAGTGTTCAATCCGTAGCAGGCACGCGCCGAGGATCGGCTTGAGGGCACCCAGCGCATAAACACGGTCAGGACGGCTGGCAGGTGCGTCATCGTGAGACGCATCGTCGAGATCGCTGAGCAGTGTGCACAGGTTGTCGGCGACGGTTTTTGCGCCGAAGTCCTGCTGCAGCGCCAGGTAGTCCAGCCCCGTGACGGCCTCCAGCCGCAGCCGGTGCTTGAGCCGTTTGAACGCTTCCTCGATGCGCCAGCGCTGATGGTAGAGCGCCCCGAAGGTGGCAGCCGGATAGCGCTGGCGATCGAGCAGCGAGGTCATCAGCACGCGAACACGTCCGCCAGGAGTGACATCGCGGATCAGGCGCACCGTGGTGGGCGTGCGCACCAGTTCATAGTCAAGGGCGTCCTGTTCATCGGGCGCGGCCAGTGTCACGAAGCGCTCAGCCTCGCCACTGCGCGCAAAGGCGGTGACGCACGTCCAGGCGCGTGCATCCACGCGTAGACAGAACGGGATCTCGCGCTGTGCCAGGGCGGCTACCATCATGTTGCCGAGATAGCCGCGATCGAGCAGCAGCAGATCGGTGTGCGGTTGCAGTACGTCCAGCGCTTCGAACAGCATCTGCCGCTCGGAGCCGTCGGCCGGATGAAGCGCGGCGTGCAGGGTCAGTTCGGGCCCCGGCAGGAACAGCGCAAATGCGTAGTGGTCGGCGCGCAGATCATGGCCTTCGCGCGTGCCTACCCGCAGACGGCTACCGTCGGCTGCGACCAGCCTCAGGCCATTCCAGCGCATCGAATCAATGTAGGGTTGGGCCAGCTCGATCAGGCGCGCGCGGGCCAGTTCGAACAGCTCGGCCGACAGGCCGCGGCGCGCCTTGCTGAAGGCCTGTGCACTTACCGCCCGGGTGCGCACCGTTTGCCCGTGCAACGCGCCAAACAGCCCATCGAGCTCGGCCTGCACGCTCGAGCGCATGCCCGACATCATCAACGCTGCCATGCGTGGCAGCGTCAGGATGCGATTGCGGGTAAAGGCAGTGGGAGAACGGCGAACACGCTCAGCGAGCGCCGGATCGAACAGGAAATCGGAGAACTCAGCCAGGAGTTGGGAAGACGCTGGTATTTGAGTTCATATCGTTTATTTATCAATCAGTTATGCGATGAAGTTTACAGGGCAAACGCCCCGTATACAAGCCCTTTCGGGCTTAAGTTGAGAGCATTGCTGTGCGGGGCGGCACCTACTTTTCTTTGCCTGCCGCAAAGAAAAGTAGGCAAAAGAAAGCGGCTCGAACCCCCTGCTAAGCGGGTCCCCCGCACAGCAGCGGTAGTGGTGCATCTGGAATCGGTGCCCTCGCACATTCGGCCCTGGTGACAAGGCAGTCATACTTCCGGCGGCGCTGCGCGCGCCGAAGCCCATTTCATAAAACCGGCCACTGCGCTTTCGCTCTCGCACTTTTGACTGGCACCGCGACCGCGTGTGGACCTCGTCTTCTACATGTTTGGGTGCCTCGCCGAGGCGAAGCCGACGGCCTCCACCGCGCTAAACGAAGCCTCAGGTTTCCCATGCAGACCCGTCCGCGACGCACGCAGTGCGGAGTGGGAGCTGATGAGCGCTTTGTCACTACCGCCGAAGGTGCGAGGGCACGGATTTCAGATGCACCACTACCGCTGCTGTGCGGGGGACCCGCTTAGCAGGGGCTTCTAGCCGCTTTCTTTGCTTATCTTTCTTTGCGGCGGCAAAGAAAGTAAGTGCCGCCCCGCACAGGGGCAACGCTAATAGACCAATAACAAATCAAGGAAAGGCCAACGCCGTAAGCGCACAACCCAAAGGCGCCGCGCAGGCAAAAAACCATTAAGCAAACGTATCGACCAACCCCACACTACGCCGCACGGCAACATTAGCCCCGACAGAGTCAGAATCCGAATCCCCCCCAGTGCCACCGGCAAAAGCCCCCGCAGCCCCGCTGCCATTCCCACCGGATTGCCCAGAACTAGGCTGCCCGCCCTGCCGGGCAAACCCATCGCTAACACTAGCGCTCCCAAGCCCAATGCCATTGGACTCCATCGCCTCGCGAAGCTTCGGCAACGCTGCCTCGACAGCCTCCCGCACCTGCTGGTGCTGCGAAACAAACAACGCATGTGCATGGTTATCGGCAACCTGCAACACAACCTGTAGGGGCCCCAAATCCTTCGGATTCAAAGTCAGCTCAGCGCTCTGCGTATGCGCATTCGACAAAAACACCACCTTCTGACTCAACGCATCTTCCCAATCCGTCGTGCCCACCGGCGGCGACAACGCATTCGCCGCTTCCGCCGCACCCGCGTTACCCGTCGTCTGCACAGCCGCCGTCGTACTCGCGGCACTCGCCGCGGCCTGCCCCGCTGCCAGCGCCGCCGTCGCGGCATCGGCCGCGCTCTTGAACGACGCCAGATCGTCAGCCTGCGCACCACCCGCAGCCGCCGCGGTCAGCGCGTCAGCCGCAGCCGTCGCTGCCGCCGATGAATCCGCCACCGTCGTGGCCGCCGCCGTCAACGCGGCCTTACTCGCGCCCGATCCCTTGCCGTCGCCAAACAAGCCGGCCGCAAGCGTCTTGCCGTCCGCCGATCCCTGGAGTCCGTTGCACGTGCCAGCACCCAGACCACCCGCCGCCGTCGCAGCGTTCGCCGCCGCGCTCGCCAGGGCCTGCGCCGGAACCACGCCTTGGCCGTTCGCCAACGCGGCCAGCGCCGCCTGCAAGGCGTCCTGCTCCGACTTCGAATCGGTCGCGCCAGTTTTTTTACCCGAGGTGCCCCCCGTCGTGGTGTCCGTGCCTGTTCCCGTGCCGGACAGAGTAGTAGCGGCGTCGGTCAGCGCCGCGGCAGGATCAGCGGTCGCCGCGTCGGTGGCGCTGTTCGCGTTGGCTTGAGCTAGAGCCTGCGCTTGCGCCTGAGCAGCGGCCGCGGCTGCTGCCGTGCCCGCACCGGTCTGCGTGGTCGTGTTGCCGGACTTCGGCGGCGTCGCGTTGGTGTTGCCGGTCGAGGCCTGCTGCGAATTGGCCGATGAGGCCGACGACGAAGCGGACGACGAGCCGGATGAGGACGCGCTCGTCGAGTTGCTGTTGTTCGTGTTGCCGCTCGCGGTATTCTGACTCTTCGTCGAAGGATCAGGCGGCGGCGGTGCGTCGTGCACGCTCGACGATGAAGCCGACGAAGCGGAGGACGACGAAGACGAAGAGGACGACGAAGACGAAGAGGACGACGAAGCCGGCGGTTTGTTCGCACTCTGCGCGGCCGCATTGTTTTGCAGGTCGATGCTCTGCTGCAGCGTTTGCGAGAACGGTTTGGTGTTTGCCGCAGCGGCCATGGCCGCGCTGGTGGAGGTGCTGCTGGCAGAGCCGAGCAGCGAGCCGACCTGTGAAAGAAGCGACATAGGGAATCCTGTCAATCCGTCAAACGGGGTGTTCGGTCAACCGAGGCAGTGCTCGGGCGGGTCAGACGCCCTCGGCGCGCATTCTCAGAATGCGCGCGGCGTGTTCGTCAGAGTCGCGCTGGTCGCGCCGCGCCATGGTTTTGGCCTCGGCCGCTTCGCCACGCGCCTGCAGCACTTCATATGAACCGAGCTTCTGCTTCTGGCGCTGCCAGTCGGGTTTGGCCGCCTCGACGCGTGTATTGGCGGTCACCAGCAGGTTGCGCTGCTGTTCGATGGCGGCATCGAGCGTGTCGATGAATGCCTGGAAATTGCGCATGTTGCCGGCGGGCATGCCCGTCTGGGCGGTCGCGGTGAAGCGTGCGTGATATTCGTCTCGGTACTGAATCAGCGAGTCGAGCTGCGACTGCACGTCGTTGCGCTCGCGCTGCGCGCGGCCCAGACGTTGTGCGGCGGCGTCGACGTCGTCCTGGGCCAGGCCGATGAGGGTCTTGATCGGAAAGTGATTCGCCATCGTCAGCCTCCTTGGGCGAACAGAGCGTCCAGCATGTCGAGACTCGGTTCAAACTTCGCGCACTCGCGAAAACCTTGCTGCAAAAACGCTTCCATTCGCGGATACAGCGCAATCGCACGGTCGAGCAACTGGTCGCGCCCGCTCGAATACGCGCCGACGTTGATCAGATCGCGGTTGCGCTGATAGCGCGACAGCATCTGCTTGAACATACGCGTCTTCTCGAGATGGTTATCGTCGATCAGCGCGGTCATTGCCCGGCTAATCGAGGCTTCGATGTCGATCGCCGGATAGTGGCCGGCCTCGGCGAGTGAGCGCGACAGCACGATATGGCCGTCGAGGATCGCCCGCGCGGAGTCGGCAATTGGGTCCTGCTGGTCATCGCCTTCGGTCAGCACGGTGTAGAACGCGGTGATCGAACCGCCGCCCGCCGGGCCGTTGCCGGTCCGCTCGACGAGTGCCGGCAGTTTGGCGAACACCGAAGGCGGATAGCCCTTGGTGGCGGGCGGCTCGCCCACCGCCAGCGCGATTTCGCGCTGCGCCATCGCGTAACGGGTCAGCGAATCCATTAGCAGCAGCACGTGCTTGCCCTGATCGCGGAAATATTCGGCGAGCGAGGTCGAGTACGACGCGGCCTGCATCCGCAAGAGCGGGGAGACGTCGGCCGGCGCGGCGATGACGACGGAGCGGGCGAGGCCTTCCTCGCCAAGAATCTGTTCGATGAATTCCTTCACTTCGCGGCCGCGTTCGCCGATCAGGCCGATCACGATCACCTCGGCGCTGGTGTAACGCGCCATCGTCCCGAGCAGTACCGATTTACCGACGCCCGAACCGGCGAACAGGCCCATGCGCTGGCCACGGCCCACGGTCAGGAGCGCGTTGATCGCGCGCACGCCGACGTCGAGCACCTTGTGAATCGGCTCGCGGTTCAGCGGGTTGATGACCGGCGAGGAGAGCGGCGCATCGGCATGCGCACCGAGCGGGCCAAGTCCGTCGAGCGGGCGGCCGGACGCGTCCAGCACGCGGCCGAGCAATTCCCAGCCGACCGGCAGGCGTTTCGCACCCGCCATGGGATCGGCGATAGGCGCGCTTTCAAGCGGATAAACGCGCGCGCCAGGCAGCAGGCCGATCACTTCGGTCGTCGGCATCAGAAACAGTTTGTCGCCGGAGAAACCGACCACTTCGGCTTCGGCCATCGCCAGCGAACTACCGAAGGGCAGTTCGATCATCACTTCGGCGCCCACCGACAGGCGCAGGCCGACCGCTTCGAGCACCAGACCGGCGGCGCGCGTCAAGCGTCCGCAAGCACGCATCGGCTTGGCGATCGCATTGCGCGCGCGCAGCGCGTCGAGCCGGCCGCGCCAGGCTTGCATGTGCGGGTTGCTGTCGAGTGCGGGATCGTATGGGGCGGGGGCGGGAGGGGTTGAAGCGGGGCTCGAAGCGGCATGTGAAGCGGCGGCTTCGCGGCTCGCCGCCGCGCGCGTCGCTGAGTGGCCATGAGCCGGCAGCCCGGCGCCAGGATCGCGCAGCGCAGATTCGATGGCCGCAACAGCCGCCGCGGCGGAGGTGGGCGCAACCGGCATATCCACCAGCGCTTCGGCGCCGAACGACGCCAGCGCCAGTTCGCGCTCGAGCGGCGTCAGATCGCTGGCGCGGATCTCTTCGAGCGTCGGCTTCACCATGTGCTCACCTTGCCGAGTGCGGCAGCGACGCGCTCCCAGCGTGTGTCGATGCCGGCGTCGACCTCACCGGTGCCGGCTTGCGCGCGGCAGCCGCCGCGTTCGACCGCCGGATCGGTACGCACGGTCCAGCCGCGCGTTTGCAGTTCTTCCATCAGATAGGCTTCGACGACCGGCAGGTCGGCCGGGCTGACGATCAGCGCCGGCGCACCGACCAGCGCCGGTTCGGTGGCCAGCACCTCACGGGCGGCGGCAATCAGCGCCGTCGGATCGTGCTGCACATGCTGACGCACCACTTGTTGCGCGATATCCAGCGCCAGCGCGACCAACGTCTCGGAGATCGCGCCTTGCGCACCGTCGAGTGCCACCTTGAAGGTCTCGGCCAGCGCCGCAAGACGCGCCGCTTCTTCACGCGCTTCGCTCTGGCCCTGCTCGAAACCCTGTGCATGACCTTGCTCGTAACCGGCCTGATAACCGAGTGCCTGCCCGGCCACGTGACCCGTTGCGACGCCTTGCGCATGCGCGGCGTCGCGCAGACGTTCGAGTTCGGCTTCGAACGCGCCGTCGTCGACTTCGGGTTCGGGCGGCGCGGGCGGCACCGGATCGAACGAGGCCATCTCCCAGCGCTGGTAGGCCGAGAGGCTTTCCTTCGCCGAGGAGTTCTGATCAGACATAAGCATCTTCCGCCTTGCCGCCTAGCGCGATCTGGCCGCCTTCCGCCAGATTGCGCACGATCTGCAGGATGCGGCGCTGCTGCGTCTCGACTTCGGAGACGCGTACCGGGCCGCGCGCATCGAGGTCTTCGGCGAGCAGTTCGGCAGCACGCTGCGACATGTTCGACAGAAACTTCTGGCGCAGCGCGGGCGGCGCGCCCTTCAGCGAGATGATCAACGCCTCGGACTCGACTTCCTTCAACAACAGCTGGATCGCGCGGTCTTCCAGATCGAGCAGGTTCTCGAACACAAACATCTGATCAATGATCTTCTGCGCAAGTTCCGCGTCGTATTGGCGAACGTTCTCGATGACGCCTTCTTCATGGTTGCTCGACATGAAGTTGAGAATTTCGGCCGCCGTGCGGATGCCGCCCATCGGGCTGCGCTTGAGGTTGTCGCTGCCGGACAGCAGACCCGTCAGCACGTCGTCGAGTTCGCGCAGCGCGGCCGGCTGGATGCCGTCGAGCGTCGCGATCCGCAGCAGCACGTCGTTGCGCAGACGCTCGGTGAAGCAGGCGACGATTTCCGATGCCTGATCGCGGTCCAGGTGAACGAGGATGGTCGCAATGATCTGCGGGTGCTCGTTCTTGATGAGCTCGGCCACCGCCGCGGAGTCCATCCACTTGAGGCCTTCGATACCGCTGGTATCGCTGCCCTGCAGAATCCGGTCGATGATCGCGCCGGCCTTGTCGTCGCCGAGCGCCTTGGTCAGCACCGAACGGATGTACTCGTTCGAATCGAGCGACATGCCGGTGTGCGTTTCCGCCTCGCGGACGAACTCCTGCAAGACCTCGTCAACCTGCTCACGCGTTACGCTTTTCAGCGCGGCCATGGCGACGCCGATCTTCTGAACCTCACGCGGCCCAAGGAACTTGAACACCTGCGCGGCTTCTTCCTCGCCGATCGACATCAGCAGGAGCGCGCTCTTCATTACGCCTTCAGCGCTCATCGGTCACCCAATTTTTCACGACGGTTGCGACGATCTTCGGATCCTGGCGCGCGATGTTGCGCGCGAACTCCAGGTTCCGCTCGTATTTGTGTTTGGCGCTTTCGAGCGCGAGCATTTCGCTGTCCGTTTCCAGTTGGACGACTGCGCCCTCGCGCTCGGAGGCCGGGATGCCGTCGAGCAGGATCGGCTCGTCGTCCGGCGACGGCAGCGCGGCGGTAGCGGCCGTCTCGGGCGGCGGGAAGGCGCGGCGCAGCGCCGGCTTCACCATCACGAAGTAGAGGAACAGGGCGACTGCGCCGATGCCGAGGTAGGTCGCGATCTGCTTGGCGAGCGCGATCATGTCCGGCGTGCGCCACCATGGCAGGTTGGCGTCCGGGTCGACGTCGACCGTGAAGGGGCTGTTGACCACGTTGACCGAGTCGCCGCGCGTCTGGTCGAAACCCATCGCGTCTTTCACCAGCTGATTGACTTGCGCGAGCTTGTCGGCGGAGACCGGTTGCATCGTCGCGTGACCCTTGGCGTCGACCACCCGCTGATAGTTGACCACCACCGCCACCGACAGGCGCTTGATGCCGCCCATCGGCTGTTCCAGATGACGTACGGTCTTGTCGAGTTCGTAATTGGTTGTCGAGTCCTTGCGGTCGCTGACCGGCGTCGTGGTGACGCCAGGCGTGCCGTTGCCCGCCGTGATCGGCGCGGAAGCCGGCTGCGGCGGCTGGTTCGACAGCGCGCCCGGCACGCCCGAGGCCGCGGCTTGCGACATTTCGGTGGCGGTGCTCGATTGCTGGCTGCGGATCGCGGCCTGCTGCGGGGTGCCGTTCGGGCCGTAGTTTTCCGAGGTCTGTTCGCTGTGCGAGAAGTCGATGTCCGCGCTGACCTGCGAATGCGCGTTGCCGGAGCCGAACAGGGGCGACAGGATCGCGTCGATGCGTTGCTGGGTGCTGCGCTCGATCTGCTGGCGGTACTTCAGTTGCGAGGCGTCCAGCCCGCTGCCGGTGGACGGCTGCGTCAGCAGATTGCCGTCCTGATCGAGGATGGTCACACCCTTCACCGGCATATCCGGCACCGCCGACGACACCATATGGGTGATCGCCAGCACCTGGCCTTCGTCGAGCGCGCGGCCCGGGTACAGGTTGACCAGCACGGAAGCAGACGGCGCTTCCTTGTCGCGCACGAACACGGACGGCTTCGGAATGGCCAGATGCACGCGCGCCGACTTCACCGATGAAATCGATTCGATCGTGCGCTCTAATTCACCTTCCAGCGCGCGCTGATAATTGATCTGCTCGGCGAACTGGCTGATGCCGAACTTCTGGTTGTCCATTAGTTCGAAGCCGACCGAGCCGCTCTTGGGCAGACCTTGCGAAGCCAGACGCAGACGCATTTCATGCACCTGCTCGGCCGGCACGAGGATCGCGCCACCGGCGTCGGAGAACTTGTAGGGGATGTTGGCTGCCTGCAGCGCGGTGATGATGGCGCCGCCGTCGCGGTCCGACAGGTTGCTGTAGAGGACCTTGTAGTCCGGTGCGCGCGACCACAGGAACAGACCCGCGACGATGGCGACCAGCAGCGCGACCGCGAAAATCAGCGGGGCGCGCGGGTTGCCGCGCATTTGCGCGAGACCCGACAGACGCTGGCCGAAGTTGCCGCCCAGGTTGCTCCCCAGGCCGCCGAGGTCCGCTGCGCCGCCGGCCTGACCGGCGCCGGCAGCACCGGCGCCCGGCTGCGCGCCGGCGAGGCCCATGCGGGCGTCGGGGTTGATCAAAGAGTTGGCTGACGAATCCATGCGTCGGGTATCTCCGGGATGCCTTTGCGTTCTGCCGCTTGAGCGCACCGAGGGTCGGCGGGCGTGCGGACAGAGACTTTCACCATTGAAATTATCCGCAGCGCCGCCCAACCCGATTGCTTGAATAGAGCGGGGTTTCCCCCCTAGTTTCGGGGCTTTCCCGGATAACCCACTGCTATGCTTTCGTCCAGATCGGTACGGTTTCTGGCATGCCGGTCGTCATTCCCTGGAGAGAACATGACTTTGCCCGTGAACGCGCTCTCGTCGGCGCTGCAACAGATGCAGTCGATGGCAGCGCAAGCGGCCGGCAGCAACAGCCCGGTCGCCGACCAGTCCGGCGCGGCGACGGCCGGCGGTTTCGCCTCGGCGCTCAAGGCGTCGCTGGACAAGATCAGCGGCGATCAGACCAAGGCGATCGGCGAATCGCAGGCGTTCGAGATCGGTGCGTCCAACGTCTCGCTGAACGACGTGATGGTCGATATGCAGAAGGCCAACGTCGGCTTCCAGTTCGGCCTGCAGGTGCGCAACAAACTGGTGTCGGCCTATAACGACATCATGCAGATGTCGGTGTGAGTGCGACGCGGGCGGCAGAGCAGTTCCGCCCGCCCGAGTCGCATGCGCCCGGATGCAACGTTGTGCGATTGCACGGCAGGACAGTCCGCCCGGCGCGCCCTCGAGGCGCTTCGTGGCAGGCGGCCTTGCCGCGCTCAGCGTGATATTGGCCCCATCGGCCCCTTAATCCTCCTTACATCGGCCTAAAGCTTTTCCGCTGCCTATCCGATAACCAGGTACAGGCAGAAATCCGGGTGCGGCAACGCGCTTGGATAGGGAGCCACGACCAACTGCAGTGCAAGAGAGGAGGAGCGCCGATGTTTTCCCCAGGACACTCTGGAGCCAACGCATATGCACGCGTCGGCGTCGAGACAGGGGTGATGGGCGCGAGTCCGCATCGTCTGATCGTGATGTTGTATCAGGGCGCCCGGCAAGCGATTGCGCAAGCGCGCATGCATGTGCAGCAAGGCAATGTGCCGGCTCGTGGTGAGGCGATCGGCAAGGCGATTCAGATCGTCGAAAGCGGGCTGCAACTGTCGCTGAACCTTGAGGTGGGCGGCGAGATTGCAGAGCGGTTGGACGCGCTATATAGCTATATGTCGCGCCGGCTGCTCGAAGCCAACATAAAACAGAGCGAGGCGATGCTGGTCGAGGTCGATGGCCTGCTGGCGACACTCGAAGAGGCATGGATCGGGATCGCCCCGGAGATCGCGCGGATGGCAGCCCAGCCGGCCGCGGAAAGCATGAGATGACATCGAACGCAGAATACTTCGCCCGCTACGAGGCGATTGCAGCGATTTCCCGCCGCATGTTGACGGCTGCCCGGCGCGCCCTGTGGAACGATCTGGTCCACTTGCAGGAGGACTATCGGAAGCTGGTGGACGCGTTGAAAGACGCGGAAACCGGCGTCAGACTGGACGATGCGGAGCGCCTGCGCAAGTACGCGCTGATCCGTCAGATACTCGCCGACGACGCTGCGATCCGCGATCTGGCGAATCCGCGTATGGCCAATCTGTCGGCGCTGTTCGCCGGACGGCCGACTCGCGTGCTCAAGGAACTGTACGGGGCGCGCTGAGTTTGCCCGCGGGCAACACGCTGTATGAGTCCGCCTGACGGGTTTTGAGCGCGTCGCTGCCAATGTGACCAAGGAATCGGTATGAACGGAATCGACGCGGTCGTCACGTCGCTGCTTGCGAACCGGGTCGACAGTCTGGTCAATCTCGCGCCGGGCAGTGCGACGGCCTCGCAGACTGGCGCGGCGGGCGTCGATACCGAGGTTCTCAATACCACCCCTGTTGCGCCCCCCGCGGCTCCGCCGGCCTCCGCACAAACGGCGCTGTCCGCCGTCGCGCTGACGCTCAATGCGATCGTGAACTCAGGCGGCGAGGCGACCCCGGCGGTGCTCGGCCAGGCGCCGATCTGGCCGGCTGCGCCGGCGCTTGACGTCGAGGCCGGCGGCTTGCCGCTCTTCGATACGGCTGCCACGCCCGCCGCTTCATCTGCGAATCCCAATACCACCGGTACTTCGGCCACCGCCAATGTAGCGGCGGCTCAGGTGCCGGTCGCGGCGCTCGCGGCCGCGCTCGAACAGACAGTGGCCGAAAGCGGCCTGTTCTACGAATCCCACCTCGCGCAATGGCTGGCGGGGCAGCAGTCACCCGCCGCACTGGCCGGCGAGGCGCAAAACAAGCTGGTGGCCGCCGCGCAATTGCCGCTCGACTGGGCGAGCGACGCCGATCAAGCCGCTTCCTCCAATTCGACAGGCCGGCCAGGCATGGGTGCGGCGCCCAACGGTCAGGCCAACGGCGCGCCGGACGGCAACGCGGCGGCCCGCGCGATGCCGTCCATCCAGACCGCGCAGGCCGCGCGCTTCGTGGCCGGCGAGGTGCTGGCGAGTTCTCTTTCCGATCTGAACGGGCAGCCGGCGCACTCGAGCTTGCGCGGCGCTGCGGCGCAACTGGCCGACGACGGGGCGTCGCAGAACGCGCCATCGATGGCAGCCGCGGTTCATCCCGCGACCGTTCCTTTAGTTCGTCAGCAACTCGATCTGCTCGCCACCGGGCAGTTTCGCTGGACCGGCGAAGCATGGCCGGGCGCCAAGCTCGACTGGACCATCGAGCAGGAAGGCGATGAATGGGACCGCAGCGGCGGCGGCACGGCGAGCGAGGACGATCAGCCCTGGCGTACGCGACTGACGCTTTCGCTGCCGACGCTCGGCACGGTCGATGCGGACCTGACGCTGACCGGCACGCGGCTGGTCGCGCGCGTGCAGGCGAGTCCGGGCGGCGCGGCACGGCTCGCGGCGCAGGGTGAGAGCTTTCGACAGCGGCTTGCGGCAGCGGGCATTGAACTAAGTGGACTGACGATTCGCGAGATCGGCGGTGGCGCACCGGTTACGGCGGCCGGTGCTGCCGGTGCCGCGGCGGCTGGGCAGGCGGCAGCGTCGGCGTATGCGCGCTCGGCTTCGGCGGCCTCGGCGGCTGATAAGGCGTCGGCGGGGCGCCGTGCGACGCGCGTTGCCCGGCCGGGCGTCACGCCGCTCGACGATTTCGATTGGGATATGTGATGAGCCGCAAACATCGCCGCAGCGCGGCCGCGCTCGTCTACGACGCACAAGGCGGCGATCCCGCACCGCGCGTGATCGCCAAAGGCTACGGCATGCTGGCCGAGATGATCGTGCAGCGCGCCAAGGAAGCCGGCCTCTACGTGCATGAGGCGCCGGAAATGGTCTCGTTGCTGATGCAGGTCGACCTCGACACGCGGATTCCGCCGCAGCTTTATCAAGCGGTGGCGGAGTTGCTCGCGTGGCTGCATCGGCTGGAAAGCGGTGCGGAGAATGTGCCAGAAGGCGGTGTTGCCGACGTGCAGGACGTGACCGACGTGGTCGCGACGGACATAGCTGGTGGGGCACCCGGGCGTTGAGTGTGGTTCCCGGTAGCCCGGCCCCCTCAAAACCGCAGCATCAGCTTCAGCAGTGCATTCACCCGCTTGCCATACGGCGGCGAGATCCATCCGCGCGCGTTCAGGCGCGCCTGGGTCAGCACCGGCTTCATCTTCGAGAAGGTTACGAAGCCTTCGTAACCGTGATACGCGCCCATCCCGCTTGCGCCGACGCCGCCGAACGGCAGGCTTTCGCACGCCAGATGCATCAACGTTTCGTTGATCGCCATGCCACCCGCGATGGTGTCGCGCGTGACGCGCTCGATGGTCGCGCTGTCGTCGGCGTAGAGATACAGCGCGAGCGGGCGAGGCCGCGTATTGACCCATGCGATCGCGTCGTCGAGCGTGTCGTAGGGAACGATCGGCAGTAGCGGGCCGAAGATTTCCTCCTGCATCAGCGCGCTTTCAAGCGGCGCATTCGTGACGGCGATCAGCGGGAAGCGGCGGCTTGCCTCGTCCGGCGCACTGTCGGTCAGCGTGTGCAGTTGCGCGCCGGCGGCCTGCGCTTCGTCGGCGAGACGTCGCAGCCGTGCGAAGTGCCGCTCCGAGATGATCGACGTGTAATCGAGGTTATTCGCAAAGCCGGGGTACATCTTCGCCATCCGCGCGCGCGCCCGTTCGATGAACGCCTGCTCCTTGCCGCGCGGCACCAGCACGTAGTCCGGCGCGACGCAGGTCTGGCCCGCGTTGAGCGTCTTGCCGGCGATGAGGTTATCCACCGCGTTGTCGAAGCGCGCATGCTGACCGATGATGGCCGGCGACTTGCCGCCCAGTTCGAGCGTGACCGGCGTCAGATGTTCGGCGGCGGCGCGCATCACTTCATGGCCGACCTTGGTCGAGCCGGTGAACAGCAGATGGTCGAACGGTTGCGCGCTGAACGCGGCGGCGAGTGCGGCATCACCGTTGACCACGGCGACGTGATCGCGTGCGAAGGTCTGGCCGATCAGTTGCTCGAATAGCGCCGAGGTGCGCGGCGTCAGTTCGGACATCTTGATGATGGCGCGATTGCCGGCCGTGAGCGCGCTGATCAGCGGACCGACGGCGAGCAGCACCGGATAGTTCCACGGCACGATGATGCCGACCACGCCGAGCGGCTGCGGCACCACTTTCGCGCGTGCCGGCATCAGCCATTTGTTGGTGCTGCGGCGTTGTGCTTTCATCCAGCGTTTGCCGTGTCTGAGCGCGGCGTCGATCTCACCTTTGATGAGCAGGAATTCGGCGAGCAGCACTTCCTGTTTCGCGCGATTGCCGAAGTCGGCGCTCATCGCGTCGGCGAGTGCGTCGCGGTTGTCGAGCATGACTTTGCGCAGTGCTTTCAGATGCCCGGCCCGGACTTCCCACGACGGATACGGCGCGCGCAAATAAGCATGGCGTTGCTCGCGCAGCAGTGCTTCGAGCGCGGCGACCTCTGGCAGATCGTTCTTCATGTATGTCCACTCCCTGGTGAATAACGGTGCGCGTTGAATCGCGCTTATTGGTGTGTTGTCGCGCGTTGCAACGGTCTTGTGAAAGGCTTTGCAACAACGCGGGCGGCTTCGCCCGCTTCAAACCTGAAACGCCGAATCCTGGTCGATCCGTCCACCTGGCTTCAGGCGGGAAATGCCCTTTCGATAATCGCCGCGTGGTCGAACGTCGCCGGCAGCGTGCCGTACACGCGGCCGCTCTCGCCGCAGCCGTCGGCGAGACGCGTGGCGATGAAGGTCTCGGCGACTTCCGGCGGCGCGTGCTTCACGAGCAAGGTGGCTTGCGCGATCAGCACGATCTGCTGCGCGATCCGTCGCGCGGAGGCTTCGCGATGTTCGGCGGGACCGTTGAGCGTAGCGGCGAGCTTGCCGAGCGCGGCGCTCAAAGCCGGGTGCCCTTGCGCGTCCGCTTGCCACGCGGCAAACAAGGCCTGCGCCGCTTCGGGCTCGCGCTCCATGGCGCGCAGCACGTCGAGGCACATCACGTTGCCCGAGCCTTCCCAGATCGAATTCACGGGCGCTTCACGATAGAAGCGCGCCATCGGACCGGTTTCGACATAACCGTTGCCGCCCCAGACTTCCATCGCTTCGCCGGTGAATTCCAACGCGCGCTTGCAGACCCAGTACTTCGCCGCCGGGGTGACGATCCGGCGCCATGCACGTTCGGCGGGCGCGGCCGACGACGCATCGGCCGACGCTTCGAAAGCACGCGCGAGCCGCATGAACAGCACCGTCGCGGCTTCCGATTCCAACGCCAGGTCGGCGAGCACATTACGCATCAGCGGCTGATCGGCCAGATGGCGGCCGAAGGCGCTGCGGTGCCGGGCGTGATGGATTGCCTGCACCAGCGCCGCACGCATCAAGGCTGCGCTGCCGATCACGCAATCGAGCCGCGTGTAGTTCGCCATTTCGATGATGGTCGGCACGCCGCGGCCTTCGTCGCCAATCATGATGCCGAACGCGTCGAAGAATTCGACCTCGCTGCTGGCATTCGAGCGATTGCCGAGTTTGTCTTTCAGACGCTGGATCTGCACGGCGTTCTTGCTGCCGTCTGGCGCGAAGCGCGGCACGAAAAAGCACGACAGGCCCTCGTGATCGTCGGTGCGGGCGAGCACCAGATGCGCGTCGCATTGCGGCGCGGAGAAAAACCATTTGTGGCCGACGAGGCGGTATTCGGCGCCGCGGCCGCTGCCGCGCGTGGCATACGCGCGGGTCTGATTGCTGCGCACGTCCGAGCCGCCTTGTTTCTCGGTCATCCCCATGCCGATCATCGCCGAGCTTTTTTGCGAGAGCGGCACGTCGCGTGGATCGTGTTCGCGGGCGTAGAGCTTGTCGCGCAGTGTGGCGAACAACGTGGGTTCGCGCTGTAGCACCGGAATGCTCGCGAAGGTCATCGTCAGCGGGCAGAGGGAGCCGGATTCGAGTTGCGCGTGCAGGAAGTAGCCGGCGCAACGCGCGACCATCGCGCCGCGTTGCGGATCCGAAAACGGTAGCGCGTGCAGGCCTTCGCGGCGTAACAGCGACAGCAGCGTATGCCACGAAGGGTGAAACTCCAGCGCGTCGACGCGTTCGCCGCGCGGGTTGTGCGTGAAAAGTTCGGGGGTGTGGCGGTTCGCCAGTTCGGCGAGCGCGAGTGTCTCCGGCGTGGTGAGCGCCGCGCCGTGCCGCTCCAACGCCTCGCGATGCCACGCGGCCCCTTCGCGTTCGAGGGCGGCGGACAACGCCACGTCGGTCGAAAACAGGTTGTAGTCCGCAAGCGGAGGCGCCTGATTGATCACGTCGTGGGTGTGGCCGAAACTGTGCGGTTCCATCTGCTGTCTCCGTTTACCGGATGCGCGCCGTCGCGGGTCGACGGTGTGCTGTTTTATTGCGGCGTGTCGTGCCGCACGCTCGGAGGGCGGCGCACCGGGCGCCGTGTTTGAATGCCGTGCACAGCCGCCTGGCGGGCGGATGCGCGTCTTTCATCATAGGGTCGTGAGACCACTTTCGTTTAGAGGGATCGCTCTGACGTGAACCCGCCGTGGCGCGTGAACGCTCCCTACAATGCCGATAAAACACGAGTAGACAAGTGTGTACGAGACAGGGGCCGCAAGCAATGTGGCCTCACCAGGAGGAGCGGATGCAATACGACTACATCATCGTCGGCGCGGGCTCAGGTGGCTGCTCGCTTGCGAGCCGTCTGGCGGATAGCTGCCCTGACGCGACGATCGCCCTGATCGAAGCCGGTCCGCATACGGACCGCAATCTCTTTGTGAACATGCCGGTCGGCGTGGCGGCCGTCGTGCCGCACAAACTCAAGACCAACTACGGCTATCTGACGACGCCCCAGCCGGGGCTCGGCGGCCGCCAGGGCTATCAGCCGCGCGGGCGGGGCTTCGGCGGGTCGAGTGCGATCAACGCGATGATCTACACGCGCGGCCATCCGCTCGATTACGACGAATGGGCGCAACTCGGCTGCGAAGGATGGTCGTGGGCTGAGGTGCTGCCGTATTTTCGCCGCGCCGAAGGCAACGAACGGGGCGCTGATGCATGGCACGGCGCGGATGGTCCGCTGACGGTATCCGATCTGCGCTATCGCAATCCGTTTTCGAAGCGTTTCGTGCAGGCCGCGACCGAAGCCGGTTACAAACCGAACAGCGACTTCAACGGCGAGGATCAGGAAGGCGTCGGTTTCTATCAGGTGACCCAACGCGACGGACGGCGCTGCAGCGTCGCGCGCGCCTATATCTACGACCGCGAACGGCCCAATCTCCATACGATCGCCGACGCGACGGTGCTGCGCGTGACCTTCGACGGCAAGCGCGCGAGCGGCGTCGAAATCGTGCGTGGCGGCCGGACTGAAACGCTGGAAGCGCGCGCCGAGATGGTGCTGGCCGCGGGCGCGTTCAATTCGCCGCAACTGCTGATGTGCTCGGGCATCGGGCCGGCCGCGCATCTGCAGTCGCTCGGCATTGCCGTGCTGCACGATGCGCCCGAGGTCGGCCAGAACCTGATCGACCACGTCGACTTCACGATCAACAAACGGGTGTCGTCGATCGAGCCGACCGGCTTTTCGATTCGCGGCATCGCGCGGATGCTACCGCAGTTTGTGACCTTCATGCGTCACGGGCAGGGCATGCTGTCGAGCAATGTCGCCGAAGCGGGCGGCTTTCTGAAGAGCCGGCCGACGCTCGAGCGCCCGGACCTGCAACTGCATTTCTGCGCGGCGATCGTCGACGATCACAATCGCCATATGCACTGGGGCCACGGTTATTCGCTGCACGTGTGCGTGCTGCGGCCGCATAGCCGCGGCACGGTGACGCTCGCCAGCGCCGACGCGCGCACCGCGCCCGTGATCGATCCACGCTTTTTTAGCGACTCGCGTGATCTCGACTTGCTGGTGGAAGGGGCGCAGATGGCGCGGCGCATTCTCGACGCGCCTTCGCTGGCGCTGCACGGCGGCAAGGAGCTGTACACGCATTCCGGCCAGACCGAGGCGGAACTACGGCGGACCATCGCCGAGCATGCCGACACGATCTATCACCCGGTGGCGACGTGCCGGATGGGCGGCGACGCGCGCTCGGTGGTCGATCCGCAGTTGCGGGTACGCGGCGTGACGGGGCTGCGGATCGTCGATGCATCGGTGATGCCGACGCTGATCGGCGGCAACACGAATTCGCCGACGGTGATGATCGGTGAGCGTGCGGCGGAACTGATCGCGGCGAGCCGGCGCGAGGGGCAAACGGTGCCGCGCCGCGCGACCCTCGCTGTCTGATCGAAAAACGGGAGCAGCAGGTGAGGGCGCCTGCTTTCCGGCCGGCACGGCGTGGACGCTGTCGGACCCGCATTGGGGAGGTGCCTGTCGCTGACGTGGCGCGCTTCTACTGGCCGCTATCGGCGATCCATTGCAGCGCCGGCAGACTCGGCATAAACAGGTACTCCCCGCCTTTTAGAACGTTGAAGGTCTGAATGCCCACCAACCGCCTGCGAACCGGTTTCGCCGGAATGGTGAACATATCGTTCTCTTCGTGCGAGCC
The DNA here is from genome assembly GCA_900142905.1 of Burkholderia sp. GAS332. Classification (NCBI taxonomy): domain Bacteria; kingdom Pseudomonadati; phylum Pseudomonadota; class Betaproteobacteria; order Burkholderiales; family Burkholderiaceae; genus Burkholderia; species Burkholderia sp. GAS332. The sequence continues at coordinate 278,128 of FSRV01000001.1, forward strand.
GATCAACGGGTCACGCTCGTCCCCAAGGCTTTGAAAATTTCCGTTGTTGACCCACTCGCGCTGCAAGAACTCGAGCGTTTCGTGGGCCTTCGCGCTGATCAGCATGAAATAAACGCCCCGCTCGTCATCTTGATCCTGACTCGAGGTCACACTTTCATCGTAGGGTTTGCCGTACGACGTGCCACACCGGATCAAACGATGAACGTTGACGTCTGTCATCACCGAAACCTTGCTGTCACGGGGATTCATTCTTCGCATGTGACAGCCGAGCGGGACGCGGTGGCCGTTCGGGTCGTCTGCGTATGTGAAATCGTTATTACGACGATAGTCAGCGCCGAGTTCCGGGTCGTCGGTCTCAGGCGCAAGCGTGAGCGGCGCACCGGAACGCCACCGTCCCACCAGTTTTGCCGCGATCAGTTCGCGTTCCGCAGGGGTTGATGCCTGTGATCTCAGGTAGTCATTGAACGCGCCGAGCCGCGCGCGATACTTCCGGAATGCGACAAAAGTGCCGTTGCGCCCGAGAATATCCGGCTGCGGCATCTTGAGCGGTTCGCCACTTTCACCGGGATAGCCGAGGATAAATTCACCGGCCTTGATCGGTGCGCCTTGACCCGGCAGCGGCTCGACCTCGCTACCTTCGATCGCGGGCTCGGAAATCCCGTCCCTGTAGCCAAAGGGATTGAGATTGTCCGGATGGGAGCCGAAACGATGGGAGCCGAGCAGCGTGACGCCATGCAGGTCGACGAATTGTTCATGGGCAAGGGCCAGCGTTTTTTGCCACGCTTCCCCACCACTGCTGAAGACGCTGAGGCAGACGTGCAACTGGTTGCCCTGAAATGCCGGATCCCACTTGCCCGGCGCGTTTGGACCGGTGTCCATCAGTTGGGTTGCGCGTGCCTCCATGCCGGTCCGGAACGCCTCGGGAAAGCTTGCCAGGGACGTCTCGGGCAGGCCGAGCATACGGAGCCCAGCGTAGCTGATGCCGACGGAAATCCATGACTGCAGATCCCGGCAGTTGGCGGCGGAAGCGATGTGGGGCGCTAGCCGCTTGATGAGCAATCGCCCGTGCTCCGGGTTGTCGATCCGCAGCGCAAGGTGGGTCCCTACATAAGGTTGCGGACGATGGCGCAAGATGGACGCTTGAATCGCATTGAGTTCGAGAATGATTTCCTCCGGTTGAGAGAATGTCGGGCGCCCGGGGAACCGGGGCGGCGCGCCGTTCGCGCCGCGCCAATGTCGTGGAACAGGGCGTCGCGCCAACGTGGGCCGAAGCCCGGTCTCGCGAGGCCGGTTCGTAGGTCGGCCGCCAGCACCACTTGCTCAGGCGATCTTTCCAAATTCGTCCAGGAACGTATCGAGCGTTTCCGCAATCTTCGCGTTGCGCTTTACGTCAACGACCGACTGTTTGGGATTGGCGACGTACCACCCTGCTGCGGTGATCTGCTTCGAGACAATGAAATCCTTGACGTCAGGGCTCCTGATGCCGGGCCAGCCTTCCACCGAACTGAAAAGCAGGTCCATCAAGTCGGGGATCTTCGTTGCGAAGTCTCCGATGTAAGTGTCCCAGTCGCCGTCGTACGTCGTTGCAAACAACAATTTCGTGTCGTTTTCCAGGAAAACGAAGCGCATATCGTGCAACGTGGCGACGCGGTTCGCGCCGGAAAAATTTCCGCGCACCATGGCGAACAGGCGACGCAACCGCTCGGCGCCACCGGGTTTCAGCGCGACGATGGAGGTGAGTTCGGAAACGTTGCCGTTTTTCAGGCCGACTCGGCCGGCCGAACCATTTTCAGCGATTGTGCCGTCGGCTTCCTGCGCGACCAGGTCATCGATCAGCGCTTTCTTCGATTGCGCAGAAGCATCAGATACCGCCTCTTCGACAGCCTGAATAATTTCTTCCCGGGTTCGGCGTTTGGCCTGGATTCGAATTGCAGCGATGGATGCGGTGTTCATACTCTGCCTCGCAGTAGAAGTTAGCCGAAGACCGGTCGGCAACCGTTAAGCTTTACGTTGGCTGGGGTTCCGCTGGTCGAGTTGCTAGTCAGGCAGCTCTGATATGTCTTCAGGCTCCCTGCGTGGCTCGCCATTCATCGTGTGGCGGAACCGGCTGGATTGCTCGTACACCTTTCTGCGAATCCGCATGATCGAGCCCAAAGGCCGATGAGCCTCGATCGCGTGCCATGGATTAAACGAGAGCACCTCGTCACCGTATGCTTGCCGGGCCGTGCTATAGGCTTCCTGTCTGGGGATCACGATTCGCGCAATGGTTTGATGGGCCGAGACCCTCTCGTCCCAGACAACAGCAGCGTCTTCGATGGGCATGCGGGTGAGATCGGTACACAGTTGCGCGCGAAGGTGATATTCCGCCCCGTGCTGGCGAAAGAAATCGACGACGAGATCGCGAAATGCGGACGGACGTTGATGCGTGCCGACCGGCGTGCCGGTCAGCGCTCGAACCTCGTCCGATGCGGGTGCAGCGCTTATTTTTGCGACGTATTCGCCGAACCGCACGGCGGCCATCGAATAAAAGGTTTCACCCAGAATGTGGTTGCTATTTGCGCGCAGCACCTCGCGCAGCATGGTTTCAAGCTTGGGATCGGGTGTGCGCTTCAGCTTTGCCGCTGCGCCGGCCATTCCGTCCGGATCGTGTTCCGCCCGTTCCAGAAAATCCTGCATGCGTTGATACGAGCGGACATCGCCGAAGGCGATCGACGGACTGTTCACCAGCAAAAAATCTTGTGTATGACCGGAGTCGTCGGGCAGAACCTTGTTGCCTGCAACGCCCAGAACCTTGATCGCAAATCCACGCGCGGCCGGTTGACTATCCGGCCCAATTTCACCGGGGGAGCTGGAGAGGCGGATGACAACTGGATAACGGCCCGGTAGAGCAAAGAGCCCTTGCGCCAGGTGAGCGGGCAAAGGGCTCTCTATCACCAGTTCGCCCTTCAATACTCCATGACTTCTTGCATGGGCATTGCGCGTGGCGTGGCAGTGCCGGGAGAACACTGCATGGCCTACTCGCGCCATCGATTCGGCAATCTGATCGCTCAGGGCCTCCTCATCCGCTTGCATGACATCGACGGAATCGGCGTATTTAAGATAATTGCTCATCGTGAATGTCCCAGTTGCGTTCACCAATATGGATGGCCCATTAGGAAGGATAAATTTACATTATGGTGAGCGTGAATTTTTATAATTAAAATATTTTGATTAAGCCAGGTTAAATAAACTGCTGTTGCTAACGGTACGATAAAAGGACCGGGTGATCTATTGTTTTTTATTGGGATTTGCATTTTCGTAAAATCCCTACAGCCCGCTTCCAGACTTGTTGTGTGGCCTGTCAGGCAAACTACTACATCGGTGTAGTGCATTAACCGCGCGCGACTGGAAAAATGCCAAATTAAAATGCGAATTTCCAAACAGGGTTTGGCTTTTTGTAATTAATATTGTTGGTTCGTTTTTGAGATTCCTACGCCCCTATAATCGCGCCGCGAAAAGGAGCGTGTCAGGTGACGCGTTCGAGAAATCAAGGAAGCGAAGCGATGAGTATCAATGTGATTCAGCTGATTCAGTCCGCGTTGTCGGACGGTGTCGTGCGACAGATGGCGGGCCGCTTCGGGCTGCCGCCGGAAGCGACCCAGAAGGTGCTTGCAACGACCGGCCCGGTGCTTGTCGCCGGCCTCATGCAAAAAGGCGCGACGCTCGACGGCGCGCGTTCGCTGTTCACAACGATCCTCTCGCCTGAGGTGAACGGGCACATCGCCGAGCAGTTGCCGCAATTGCTCGGCACCACCACCGGCGTGAGCCAGTTGGAAGGCGCGGGGCGCCACCTGCTGGAACGCGTGTTCGATCGCCGCGTCGATGCGCTGAGCGACGAAGTCGCCACCCAAACCGGCGTGCCGGCCCATGCCACGCACGCCATGACGGGTATCGTCGGTGCGGCGCTGCTGGGTGTGCTCAAGCGGCATTTTCTCGAAGGTCAGGGCAACGTCGGCCAACTGCCGACGCTGCTGGGCCATCAACTACCTGCGATTGCACCGTATCTGAACGACCGTCTGATGACCGGGCTGGGCTTGAGCGGGCTTGGCGCTTTCAACGGCAACATTCTGTCGCAGTTGAAAGCGGTCTCGGCGCACATCGACCATCCGACGCCTGCCGCCAAACCGGTGGCCGAGGCTCTGTCGAGCATCCGCGTGCCTGTCGACGCGGTCGTGCGCGGCGAGCCCCGTCCGCGCAAGTGGTTGTGGTGGCTGCTTGCGGCGATTGCCGCGGTGCTGGCCTTCCTGTTCCTGCGCGGTTGTCATAGCGAGCAACGCGGTGAACCGAGCAGTGAGCGCAGTAGCGCGGAAGTCGGGGCCACTGCTCAGCCCGCGTCCGCACCGGCTGAGGCCACGGTCGCCGCGGTTTCAACGCCCGCGGCCAGCGACGTCGCGGCTTCGACGCCCGCCGTTGCAGCAGCCAGTGCTGCCAGCGAAGCGCAGCAACCTGCCGCCGCGCCCGCGCCGACCAAAGACAGCCAGCTCAGCTTCACGGTCGACGCCGCCGGCAAACCGACGCTCACCGCGACGGTCGGCAGCGAAGCCGAAAAGACCCAACTGATCGATCAGCTGACAAAGCGCTTCGGCGCTGACCATTTCGTCGCGAACGTCACGGTCGATCAGGACACCAAGCCGGCCGACTGGCTCGTTCATCTGGACGGCCTGCTGCCGCTGATGGCATTGCCGGGCGCGGAAGTGAAGGTGGGCGGCGCGCAGATCGAACTGAGCGGCAGCGCGGCGAATGCGAAGCTCGGCTGGCTCGACAAACTCAAGTCGCTGTTCGGCACGTCGTATCAGATCGGTTCGTTCAACGTCGAACAGGCGGTCGCCAATGCAACCGAGAACTTCCGCGGCGCGATCAAGGGCCTGCTTACGCCGGACAGTTCATGTGCGGTAGCGGATGTGGTCAAGGTGTTGAACCTGCAGGTGATCAACTTCGCAAGCGCCGGGGCGCGCGTGCCGGCCTCGGCGCTGGAAGATCTGAACCAGTCGGCGCAGGTGTTGAATGCCTGCGCGCGCAACGGCAAGACGGCCAAGCTCGAAGTGGCCGGCTATTCGGACAATGTCGGCGGCGCACAAGCCAATCTGCAACTGTCGAAGAAGCGCGCAGACGCGGTCCGCGCATATCTCGTGAAGACGGGTGTGTCGGCGGATTCGCTGGTCGCGCAAGGTTACGGCGACGCGCGTCCGGTCGCGAGCAACGACACGGCGAGCGGCCGCTTTGCCAACCGCCGCATCGAGTTTGTCGCGCAGCAGGAATAACGGGGCTTGGTTAGCCTTGGAGATAAGTCTCTGAGGTGCGCTTTCGAGGTGGCCCTTCGAGGTGCGCCTTCGAGATGAGCCTTTGAGATAAGCCTTCGAGGTCGGCCTTGCCATGACAACATGCCGCCGGCCGCCGGCCGCCGGCCGCCGTTGCCGTGGCCGCGTTTGCGATGGCCGCATTCGTGGCGGTCGCATTGGCGGTGGCCGCATTTACGGCGACGGTGCCTGAACCGGCGCCGTGATGCCGGTCATGCCGATGCCCGGCCCCAGCATGAAATCGTCGCCGGCCTGGCCCGGCAGCGTCTCGCGAGCCACCTCCAGCCATGCGCGCGCCGCGTGCGACAGATAGCCGTTGCGGCGCCAGCCAATCGCCATTTCCCACGGAATCTCCGGTTGCACCACGGGGCGGCAGGTGAACTGCGCCGGGTCGAGGCGCCGGCAGTACGGCGCGGGCAGCAGCGCGATGCCGACACCGGCCAGCACCAGCGCCGCCATAAAATCCCAGTGCCCACTGCGTCCGACGATAGTTGGCGCAAAACCGGCGGTGCGGCACGCATTCAGCACGACATCGTTGAGCGCGAGGCTCTCGCCGTAGAACACGAACGGCTCGTTGGCGAGCTCGGCGAGCGGCACTTCGTGCAGATCGTCCCAGCGCGAGCCGGTGCGCGCGACCAGCCACAGCAATTGCCGCGTCATCGGCAGCACCTCGATATTGTCCGGGTCGACCGGTTGCAGTACGCCACCTAACTCCAGCTCGCCATGGATCAGCGCGGCTTCGATCGCGCGCGAACCCTGCTCGAACAGCTTCAGCTCGATTTTCGGGTAGCGCTGGCGGAAGGCGGCGATGGCGGGCGTGAATAGCGAGCCGCCCATTGGCGGAATGCCGATGGTCAGTTCGCCGCGACCGAGCGTGTCGAGATCGTTCAGCTCGGCCTGCAACTGCGCGTGCGCGGCCAGCACGTCCTGACCGCGCTGGTAGACGATCCGGCCCGCATCGGTCAGCACCATCTGGCGCCCGTCGCGCAGTAGCAGCGGCGAGCCGATTTCGTCTTCCAGCGACTTGACCATCTTGCTGATGGTCGGCTGCGTGACGAACATCTGCTCGGCGGCGACAGTGAAGCTCTGTTGCCGGACCACTTCGACGAAATACCGCAGCGCACGTAGTTCCACGATCTCAGGCTCCAGAATTCCAATTTGGAATGATTTGAGCGATTGTAAGTCATCGTATTTATGTTCCGGTGCAACCTGATGACGCGCTTCGTATCGGCGCCGTTCGCGCGCAGCGCGTGTTCGGCGCGGTCGCGCACATCGCTTTTCCAGGATGGACGCCGCAGGAAGCGGGATAACATCGACGGCTTTCTACCGTTCGGCCCGCAGCGCCCGTTTCAATTTATGACGCCCATCTCGATCATCATTCCCTGCTACAACGGCGCGGCGACGCTCGCCCGCGCGCTCCAGAGCTGCCTGATTCAGCCGGAAGCCGCGCAGATCATCGTGGTGGACGACGGCTCGACTGACGGCTCCATCGACGTGGTCGCACACTACGGACGTCTCGACCCTCGCGTGGGCCTGCTCCAGATGCCGTGCAATGGCGGCCCGGCTCGGGCGCGCAACTGGGGTGCGATGCATGCGGCTCACAGTCTGCTTGCCTTCCTCGATGCCGACGACGAATACCTGCCCGGAGCGTTAGCCGCCGCGAGCGCGTTTCTCACGCAGAACCCGAACGAAGTGTCCGTGCGGCTGGACGTCGACTACACGGATTTTCCGGCCGAACTCACCCGTCATGGTGACTTCGCACAGCACGCCGCGACGCTCAGCAACACGGTACCGAGCAGTTTGATCATCCGCCGCGCAGCGTATGCCGCGCTCGGTGGCTTTCCAATGGATGATGCGTTCCGCCGCATCGGTGGCGAAGACGGCGCGTTTTCGTGGGCTCTGCGCGAGATTTTCGGCAACCGGCGTCTGGATGATGTGAAGCGCGTGCGCATGCATTACCACCCGGGCATTCATGCCGAACGTTATTTCCGCATCTCCCTTGGCTTGCAGACACCGGACCCCGCCGACGTGGCCGATGCATTCCGGTTTTCGAGGCAGTTCCTCGAAACCGCCCGCGCGGGGGTCGAGCAACTGCGCGCGGCAAGGGCCGCTGCCGAGCCAACCGCCTCTGCTCTCCCGAATCACACCGCGTAATCCAACCCCACCCCGAAGCCATCTCGATTTGCTACAATCGCCGTTCGTCTTCGAGGAGCGTTGCGACGGGTACCGCGAATCCAGCTATTCGCCGGCCGCCCGCCAGGCTCGGAGGCTTCAATCGGAGGGCCGGGATATGCGCATAGCGCTTTCCTATCCACCGCATCGAACCGCGCTCACGTCAAATTTCTAGTCAATTTTTTAGAAAGGAGGGCGTGATGAACGCCGCAGTTCTCGATTCAAAGCAAGATTTCCTCGTCGCCGATATGTCGCTTGCCGCCTGGGGCCGCAAGGAACTGAATATCGCTGAAACCGAAATGCCCGGCCTCATGCAGACGCGCGAGGAATACAAGAGCTCGCAGCCGCTGAAGGGCGCGCGCATCGCGGGTTCGCTGCACATGACGATTCAAACCGGCGTGCTGATCGAAACCTTGACGGCACTCGGCGCGGACGTTCGCTGGGCATCGTGCAATATTTTCTCGACACAAGATCATGCAGCCGCCGCGATTGCACAAGGCGGCGTGCCGGTATTCGCGTTCAAGGGCGAATCGCTCGACGAATACTGGGAATTCTCGCACCGCATTTTCGAATGGCCGAATGGCGAATTCGCCAACATGATCCTCGACGACGGCGGTGACGCCACGTTGCTGCTGATCCTCGGCTCGAAGGCTGAGAAAGACCGTTCGGTGATCTCGAAGCCGGAAAACGAAGAAGAAGTGGCGCTGTACAAGTCGATCGCCAAGCATCTCGACGCCGATCCGGTGTGGTACTCCACGCGTCTCGCGCACATCAAGGGCGTGACCGAAGAAACCACGACCGGCGTGCATCGTCTGTATCAGATGGAAAAGGAAGGGCGCCTGCCGTTCCCGGCCATCAACGTGAACGATTCGGTTACGAAGTCGAAATTCGACAACCTGTATGGCTGCCGCGAATCGCTGGTCGACGGCATCAAGCGCGCAACCGACGTGATGATCGCGGGCAAGATCGCGGTCGTGGCCGGTTACGGCGATGTGGGCAAGGGTTGCGCGCAATCGCTGCGCGGTCTGGGCGCGACGGTGTGGGTCACGGAAATCGATCCGATCTGCGCACTGCAAGCGGCGATGGAAGGCTATCGCGTCGTGACGATGGAATACGCGGCGGACAAGGCCGACATCTTCGTGACGGCAACGGGCAATTTCCACGTGATCGGCCACGATCATATGGCTGCCATGCGCAACAACGCGATTGTCTGCAATATCGGTCACTTCGATTCGGAAATCGACGTTGCCTCGACGCGCCAGTACCAGTGGGAAAACATCAAGCCGCAAGTCGACCACATCATTTTCCCGGACGGCAAGCGCGTCATCCTGCTGGCTGAAGGGCGTCTGGTGAATCTGGGTTGCGCGACGGGTCACCCGTCGTTCGTGATGTCGGCATCGTTTACGAACCAGACGATCGCGCAGATCGAGCTGTTCGTTCACGGCGACAAGTACGAAAACAAGGTCTACGTGTTGCCGAAGCACCTTGATGAAAAGGTTGCGCGCCTGCATCTGGGCCGTATCGGTGCAGAACTGACGGTGCTGTCGGACTATCAGGCAAACTACATCAGCGTCGACAAGAACGGTCCGTTCAAGCCGAACCACTACCGCTACTAAGTCACGCTGGTAAGTCACACTGCTCAGTAAGATTAAGCACGCGGGCGGGTTTAACGCATGACAGTTTGACGACAGGGCGGCGCGCAAGGCGCCGCTTTGTTCGCCATGCCCGCCTCTTTCCGTTCAAACGGACATCCTGCCTGAAAGGAGCTCTACATGACCGTGCTGCTGACCTGGCTGATCAACGCGCTTGCGCTTCTGATCATCACCTATCTCGTACCGTCGATTCATATCCGCAGCTTCGGCACCGCCTTGATCGTCGCCGTGGTGCTCGGGTTGATCAATACGATCCTACGACCGGTGCTGATCCTGTTGACGCTGCCCGTCACGATCGTCACGCTCGGACTTTTCATTCTGGTGGTCAATGCGCTGTGCTTCTGGCTGTGCGCGTCGCTGCTGAAGGGATTCGAAGTATCGGGTTTCTGGTCGGCGTTCTTCGGCTCGATTCTGTACAGCATCGTTTCGTGGCTGCTGTCCGCGTTGATTTTCGGCAACCGCAGTATCGGTTGAGCTACTGAATCATGAACCCAATCGAACTTTCATTCGAATTCTTTCCGCCGAAAACGCAGGAAGGCGTCGACAAGCTGCGCGCCACCCGCGCGCAACTCGCGTCGCTCAAGCCCAAGTTCGTGTCCGTGACGTTCGGCGCCGGCGGCTCGACGCAGCAGGGCACGCTCGATACCGTTGTCGATATGGCGAAGGAAGGGCTCGAAGCGGCGCCGCACGTATCGTGCATCGGCTCGTCGAAAGAGAGCCTGCGCGCGATCCTCAACGAGTACCGTGCGCATGGCATCCGCCATATCGTCGCGCTGCGCGGCGACCTGCCGTCAGGCATGGGCGAAGTCGGCGAGCTGCGCTATGCGTCGGAACTGGTGAGCTTTATCCGCGCCGAGTTCGGCGACTGGTTCTGGATCGAGGTGGCCGGCTACCCGGAGTACCACCCGCAGTCGCGCTCGCCGCGTCACGATCTGGAAAACTTCGCCCACAAGGTGAAGGCCGGCGCCAATTCAGCGATCACGCAGTATTTCTTCAACGCTGACGCGTATTTCCGTTTCGTCGACGACGCGAGGAAGCTCGGCGTCGACGTGCCGATCGTGCCGGGCATCATGCCGATCACGAACTACTCGCAGCTGATGCGCTTCTCGGAGATGTGCGGCGCGGAAGTGCCGCGCTGGGTCGCGCGCCGTCTGGAAAGCTTTGGCGACGACCGCGAGTCGATTCGCGCGTTCGGGCTGGATGTGGTGACTGACCTGTGCCGGCGTCTCATCGACGCGAAGGTGCCGGGGCTGCACTTCTACACGCTCAATGGCGCTGCGGCGACCAAGGCGATCTGCGAACGGCTGGGCGCTTAAGCTAAGGTCCGAGTAGCCTCTGTACAAAACCGCGTGGCTTATCCAGCCGCGCGGTTTTTTTTACGCCGGAAATCTCATATTTGGGCAGTCTAGGCATCTTGTGCCGGCCCGGCTGGGCTTGAATCGCGCGCCAAGGCTTGTGGAATCGCGACGCCTCGTACCCGGCATTACGCACGGGCAATCCAGCCGGGGAATGCCACGCTTCAACCACTGCTGCGATGCAGCAACTTTCCTCATCAAGTCTTTCCACCGTCGTGTAAGCCCGCATTGAACCCGATTTTTGCGCTGTCTATGATCGGAGCGCAGCTGACTTGGCTGCTGTGCGGAGAACGTGATGACAGTACATCGATTGCTGTTTGCAGTTCGCCATACCTGCCTGCCAGTCTTGAGCGCCTGCGTGGTCCTGGCCGCTGGCCTCTTGCCCGCCGCCACAACCGACGCGGCCACCTTGCCCGACAAAACCCTCGTGTTCTGCTCCGAAGGCAGTCCGGCGGGTTTCGATTCCGCGCAGTACACCACCAGCGTCGAATTCACCGCCGCTTCGTACACGGTCTATAACCGCCTGGTCGAGTTCGCACGCGGCAGTACCGATATCGAACCGGGCCTCGCCGAGAAATGGGACGTGTCGCAGGACGGCCTGCAGTACACGTTCTACCTGCGGCACGGGGTGAAGTTTCAGACCACCTCGTTCTTCAAGCCGACCCGCGAATTCAATGCCGACGACGTCGTCTTCACTTACGAGCGGATGCTCGACCCGGATCAGCCGTTTCATAAGGCGTACCCGGTTCCGTTTCCCTACTTCGCCGATCTCGGACTGGCCAAGAATATCGCCAAGATCGAGAAGTTAGACCCGTATACGGTGCGTTTCACGCTAAAGGAGGTCGATGCACCGTTCTTGCAGCAGATCGCGATGCCGTTCGCATCGATTCTGTCGGCGGAGTACACGGATCAACTGCTGAAAGCCGGTAAGGCCGCCGACATCAACCAATACCCGGTCGGCACCGGGCCGTTCATTTTCCGCAGCTATACCAAGGACGACACGATCCGCTTCGACGGCAATCCCGACTACTGGAAACCGGGCGTCGTGAAGCTCGGCAAGCTCATCTTCGCGATCACTGTGGATCCCGCGGTGCGGTTGCAGAAACTGAAACGCGGAGAATGTCAGGTGATGAGCTATCCGCGTCCCGCGGATATTCCGCAGATCAAGGCCGACCCGTCGCTGGCCATGCCGAGCGAAGTCGGCTTCAATCTGGGCATCCTCGGCTACAACACGACGAAAAAACCGCTCGACAACGTGCTGGTGCGACGCGCGCTGGATATGTCGGTCAATAAGAAAGCGATTATCGAGTCGGTGTATCAGGGCGCGGGGCAAATCGCGACGAATCCCATGCCGCCGACCCAATGGGGCTACGACAAGAACCTGAAGGATGCACCTTACGACATTGACAAGGCCAAGGCGTTACTCAAGGAGGCCGGCTACCCGGACGGCTTTGACCTGACCCTGTGGGCCATGCCGGTGCAGCGGCCCTACAACCCGAACGCCCGCCTGATGGCCGAAATGCTGCAGGCCGACTGGGCGAAGATCGGCGTCAGGACGACGATTGCCACGTACGAATGGGGTGAGTACATCCGCCGCGCCCATGCTGGCGAGCACGAGGCGATCCTGATCGGCTGGACGGGGGACTACGGCGATCCTGACAACTGGCTTGGCGTGTTGCTCGGCTGCGAGGCGGTGAAGGGCAGCAATTTTTCCAAATGGTGCTACAAACCTTTCGACGACCTGATCAGGAAAGCGCGTGGCACCACCGATCTCGCCGAGCGCACCAAGGACTATGTGGAAGCGCAGGAGATCTTCAAGCAGCAGGTTCCGTTTACGCCGATTGCCCATTCCACGGTCTACCAGCCGATCAGCAAAGACGTCACGGGCTTCAAGATCGACCCGTTTGGTCCGACGCAATTCATGGGCGTCGGCCTGAAATAGCCGCCGGCAACGCCCCGTGGGCCGCGTTTTGCCGAGCCCGCCTCTAGTGCCGCACGTTCCGGCCCGCGCCGGCGTGCGGCCGCCCTTATGCCTCATCTGTTTCCGATCGTCAACGGGGGTATTTTCCTCCGCTTGTTGGCGCGAGCCAAGCTCAAGTAATATCGCGCTACGCTGGCGGAAGCCAGCCCCGAACCTGGAGGAAACATGAAGCAAAGCAACCTGTTGCGCGCCGCGCGTGTTACGACGCTCGTCGCAGCTGCAGCGGCATCGATGGTGGGCGCAAGTGTCGCGCGCGCCGAGATTCCGAACAAAACCCTGGTTTACTGCTCAGAAGGCAGCCCTGCGGGTTTCGATCCGGCCCAGTACACGACTGGCGTCGACTTCACGGCCAACACGTTCACCGTTTATAACCGCCTCGTCGAGTTCGAACGCGGCGGCACGAAAGTCGAGCCGGGCCTGGCAGAAAAATGGGAAGTCTCGCCGGACGGCAAGACCTACACGTTCCATCTGCGCCACGGCGTGAAGTTCCAGACCACCTCGTTCTTCAAGCCGACCCGCGAATTCAACGCGGACGACGTCGTGTTCACGTTCCAGCGCATGCTCGACACGAACCAGCCGTTCCGTAAGGCGTACCCGGTCCAATTCCCGTACTTCACGGACATGGGCCTCGACAAGCTGATCACCAGCGTCGAAAAGGTCGATCCGTACACGGTCAAGTTCACGCTGAAGGAAGTCAACGCGCCGTTCATCCAGAATCTGGCGATGGAATACGCGTCGATCCTCTCGGGTGAATACGCAGACCAACTCCTGAAGGCCGGCAAGGCTGCCGACATCAACCAGTACCCGGTCGGCACGGGCCCGTTCATCTTCCGCAGCTACACGAAGGACGCGACGATCCGCTTCGACGGCAATCCGGATTACTGGAAGCCGAACGCAGTGAAGATCTCGAAGCTGATCTTCTCGATCACGCCGGACGCCGGCGTGCGCGTGCAGAAGATCAAGCGCGACGAATGCCAGGTGATGAGCTATCCGCGTCCGGCCGACATCGCGCCGCTGAAGGCTGAAGCGAACATCGACATGCCGTCGCAGCCGGGCTTCAACCTCGGCTACCTCGCGTACAACGTGACGCACAAGCCGGTCGACAAGCTCGAAGTGCGTCAGGCGCTCGACATGGCGATCAACAAGAAGGCGATCATCGAGTCGGTGTACCAGGGCGCAGGCCAGGCCGCGACGAACCCGATGCCGCCGACCCAATGGTCGTACGACAAGAACCTGAAGAGCGCCTCGTACGATACGGACAAGGCCAAGGCGCTGCTGGCGAAGGCCGGTTATCCGAACGGCTTCGACATCACGCTGTGGGCGATGCCGGTGCAACGCGCGTATAACCCGAACGCCCGCTTGATGGCGGAAATGATCCAGGCTGACTGGGCCAAGATCGGCGTGAAAGCGAAGATCGTCACCTATGAATGGGGCGAGTACATCAAACGCGCTCACGCAGGTGAAGACGACACGATGCTGATTGGCTGGACCGGCGACAACGGCGATCCGGACAACTGGCTCGGCACGCTGCTCGGCTGCGAAGCGATCAACGGCAACAACTTCTCGAAGTGGTGCTACAAGCCGTTCGACGAACTGATCCAGAAGGGCCGCGAGTCGTCCGATCAAGGCGTGCGTACGACGGCGTACATGCAGGCGCAGCAGATCTTCGCGCAGCAACTGCCGTTCTCGCCGATCGCTCACTCGACCGTGTACCAGCCTGTCAGCAAGAAGGTGGTCGACATGCGTATCGAGCCGCTCGGTTATGCGCGCTTTGACGGCGTCAGCGTCAAGTAAAAGTAATACAGTCAAGCTTACGCAGTAGCTTTTCGCACGGTTAGAAAACTGGTCGAAATGGTCCGGCGACCGGGGTCACAAGCCCTCGTCGCCGGTTGCGTTTTTTCTTCATCAAGACCATAGGGACGAACCATGTTCCGCTTTGTTTTGCGCCGCATCGGCATGGTGATACCGACGTTCATCGGCATCACGATCCTCGCGTTTGCGCTGATTCACCTGATACCGGGCGACCCCATCGAAGTGATGATGGGCGAGCGCGGCGTCGATCCCGCCATGCATGCCGCCGCGCTGCACCGTCTCGGGCTCGACGAGTCCTTGCCGATGCAGTACATCCACTATGTTGGCCGCGCCATGCACGGCGACCTCGGCACCTCGATCATCACCAATACCAGCGTGATGGGCGAATTCCTCGCACGTTTTCCCGCCACCGTTGAACTGGGGTTCTGCGCGATGCTGTTCGCGCTGATCGTCGGCTTGCCGGCGGGCGTGTTCGCGGCCCTCAGGCGCGGCACGGTGGTCGATCACGGCGTGATGGGCACGGCGCTGACCGGCTACTCGATGCCGATCTTCTGGTGGGGCTTGATCCTCATCATGTTCTTTTCCGTTGATCTCGGCTGGACGCCGGTGTCGGGCCGCATTGCGGTCGAATATGACATTCCGCACGTGACCGGCTTCATGCTGATCGACGCGTTCATGTCCACCGACGAAGGCGCGTTCAAATCCGCGCTCAGCCATCTGATTTTGCCGGCCATTGTGCTCGGCACGATTCCGCTGGCGGTCGTCGCGCGGATGACGCGTTCGTCGATGCTCGAAGTGCTGCGCGAAGACTACATCCGCACGGCGCGTGCGAAGGGCTTGTCGCCTGCGCGCGTGATCATCGTGCATGCCTTGCGTAACGCGCTGATTCCGGTCGTGACCGTGATCGGCTTGCAGGTCGGCACGCTGCTGGCCGGCGCGGTGCTGACGGAGACGCTGTTTTCGTGGCCGGGTATCGGCAAGTGGCTGATCGACGCGATCGGCCGGCGCGACTATCCGGTGGTGCAGGGCGGTATCCTGATGATCGCCACGCTGGTGATCGTCGTGAACCTCGTCGTCGATCTGTTGTACGGCGTGCTGAATCCGCGCATTCGCCATACGAGGTAACTGATCATGGCAGATATTCAAAATACAGTCCCCACAGCGGTCACGCCACCCAGTGGCCGCGCAATAGCCGCCCGTGAATTCTGGGCGAATTTCTCACGTAACCGTGGCGCGGTCGGTGCCGGCATCATCGTGCTGGCGCTGATTTTCATCGCGATCTTCGCGCCGTTGATCGCCCCGCATAGCCCGATCGAGCAGTATCGCGACTTCGTGAAAATCCCGCCCGCCTGGCTCGACGGCGGCAACTGGAAGTTCATCCTCGGTACCGACGAAGCAGGCCGCGACATCCTCTCGCGTCTGATGTATGGCGCGCGGCTGTCGTTCTGGATCGGCTTCGTCTCGGTGGTGCTCGCGCTGATTCCGGGCATCGTGCTCGGCCTGATCGCGGCCTTCTTCGAGAAGTGGGCCGATACGCCGATCATGCGCATCATGGACGTGCTGCTCGCGTTGCCGTCGCTGCTGCTGGCCGTTGCGGTGGTCGCGATCATCGGCCCGGGTCTCGTCAACACAATGCTGGCGATCGCGATCGTCGCGTTGCCGGGTTATGTGCGTTTGACGCGTGCTTCGGCGCAGGGCGAATTGCAGAAAGAGTATGTGACGGCTTCGCGCGTTGCTGGCGCGAGCACGCTGCGCTTGATGTTCTCGCAAGTGCTGCCGAATTGCACCGCACCGCTGATCGTGCAGGCTACGCTGGGCTTTTCGTCGGCGATTCTCGATGCCGCGGCGCTCGGCTTTCTCGGTCTCGGCGTGCAACCGCCGTCGGCGGAGTGGGGCGCGATGCTGGCCTCGGCGCGCGACTATATCGACAGCGCCTGGTGGATCGTCACGATGCCAGGTCTTTCCATCCTGATCTCGGTGCTCGCGATCAATCTGCTCGGCGACGGGCTGCGCGACGCACTCGATCCCAAACTGAAACGGATGGCATGATGGCACAACCCCCACGTTCACTTCATTCACTGCCCCCCGAGGGGGCGGGTCAGCACGCTTCGGGCGGCCGTGCGCATGCTGACACCAAGCTATTGACCATCCGCAATCTCGCGGTGGATTTCAACGGCCTGCCTGCTGTCGATCGGATCAACCTCGATGTCGCGCAGGGCGAAGTGGTCGGCGTGGTCGGCGAATCGGGCTCGGGCAAGAGCGTGACGATGATGGCGCTGATGGGCCTGATCGACGCGCCGGGCAAAGTCACGGCGGATGAGGTCACCTTCAACGGCAAGAATTTGCTGAAGGCCTCGGCGAGAGAACGCCGCAAGATCATCGGTAAAGATATCGCGATGGTGTTCCAGGACGCGCTCACCAGTCTGAATCCGAGCTACACGGTCGGCTATCAGATTAAGGAAGTGCTGAAGCTGCACGAAGGCCTGCGCGGCGGTGCGCTGGACAAGCGCGCACTGGAACTGCTCGATCAGGTCGGCATTCCCGATCCGAAAGGCCGCATTGGTTCGTTCCCGCATCAGATGTCTGGCGGCATGAACCAGCGCGTGATGATCGCGATGGCGATTGCCTGCAACCCGAAGCTGCTGATCGCCGACGAACCGACCACCGCACTCGACGTGACGATCCAGGCGCAGATCATGGAGTTGCTGATCAGGCTGCAGAAGGAACGCGGCATGGCGCTCGTGCTGATTTCGCACGATCTGGCGGTGGTGTCCGAGGTCGCGCAGCGCGTCGCGGTCATGTACGCTGGTGAAGTGATCGAAACCAACCGCGTGCCGGATATCTTCGCAGCACCCCATCATCCGTATACGGAAGCGTTGCTGGCGGCGATTCCCGAGCACAATGTCGGCGCGGTGCGGCTCGCTGCCCTGCCGGGCATGGTGCCGGGGCGTGACGATCGCCCGAAAGGGTGTCTGTTCGCGCCGCGCTGCAAGTACGTGGTCGACGATTGCATGAAGGCGCGGCCGGCATTGGCGCCGATGCAAGGTCACACTGAAGTGGCGCGCGTGCGCTGCATCAAACCCCTGAACCTGAGCGGCGACGCTAACGTTCACACCCATGGAGGCGCACGATGAACGCAGTACTCGAACCGCGGCGCCAGTCTGGCCATGCGGGCGATCACGTGCTGGTTGCCGACAAGCTTGCGCGTTACTACACGGTGAAGCGCGGGATGTTCGCATCCGGCACGGTGAAGGCGCTCAACGGTGTCTCGTTCGCGCTCGAGCGCGGTAAGACCCTGGCGGTGGTCGGCGAATCGGGCTGCGGCAAATCGACGCTCGCACGTCAACTCACCATGATCGAAGCACCCAGCGCGGGCCGCCTGTTGATCGACGGTGAAGACGTGGCCGGCGCCGATCACGCGAAGATCGCCGCGCTGCGGCGGCGCGTGCAGATGGTGTTTCAGAATCCGTTTGCCTCGCTGAATCCGCGCAAGACCGTGGAGCAGACGCTCGGCGAACCGCTCGCGATCAATACGCAACTGAGCGCGACCGAACGCGCCGAACGGATCGCGCAGATGATGCGCACGGTCGGTCTGCGTCCGGAGCATGCAAAACGCTATCCGCATATGTTCTCGGGAGGTCAACGGCAGCGCGTGGCCATTGCGCGGGCGATGATCCTCGATCCGCAGATCGTGGTCGCCGATGAACCGGTGTCCGCGCTCGACGTGTCGATCCAGGCGCAGATTCTCAATCTGTTCATGGACCTGCAGGAGCAGTTCAAGACCAGCTACGTGTTCATCTCGCACAATCTGTCGGTGGTGGAGCACATCGCCGACAACGTGATGGTGATGTACTTCGGCGGCGTGGCGGAGTTGGGTGACAAGAAACGGATTTTTTCGAACCCGCGTCATCCGTACACGCGTGCGCTGATGTCGGCCACGCCTTCGATCTTCGAAGCGGATCGCACCATCAAGATCAAGCTGCAAGGCGAAATGCCGTCGCCGCTGCATCCGCCGTCGGGCTGCACGTTCCATCAGCGTTGCCCATACGTGATCGACCGGTGCCGCAGCGAAGAACCGAAGTTGCGTGAAGTGGATGGCCGTCAGGTGTCGTGTCACCGCGCCGAGGAGGTGGGGGATATGGATGCCTGATGCAATGGCGGCGCGTCGTCTTACGCGCCGCTTGCGTGATGGCGGCCGCCACGCTGCTTTTGCGTGGCGCTGGGGCGCGCGTGCACTGACCGGTGCCGCGCTCCTCGGCGTTTGTTCTGTTTTTCATCTGAGCGCGGGGCCGATCGGCGTCGCGCATGCCGCTGGGGCGGCCGCCAATACGCCCGCTCAGGCGGGGCGGCCGGCGATGCCGGTGCCCACTCTGCCGGCGCCGCCGCGCGCCACCTTGCCGGGTTTCAATCCGCCGCCCGCTACGCCGGGCACCACGGCGAGCGGCCCGGTGCGCGCGCAACCGGCGCGTATGCCGTTCTATGTCGCGACACGCGGCACCACGACCATCTACGTGCTCGGCACGTTGCACGTCGGCGATCCTGCCGACTATCCGCCCACGCAACCGTTCCGCGCGCCGATTCTCGGCGCCCTGGTCGCCTCGCCGACGCTGGCACTCGAACTCTCACCCGACGAGTTGCTGGTCTCGCAAGACGACGTGTCCAAGTACGGTATCTGCCGGCGCGACTGTCTACCGGGACTGTTGCCCGATCCGTTGTGGCGCAAGCTGGCCTTCCGCCTGCGCGGCAATCCTGCGGCGCTGGATGAAATCAAGAAGATGCGGCCGTGGCTCGCTTCGCTGGTGGTGGAAACCTACGACTCGTTAAGTGCCGGATTGCAAACCGAGTACGGCACGGAAGCCCAACTGCAGAACGTCTATATCAGGACGCGCGGCAAGATCGTCGGTCTCGAGACCTTGCCACAGCAGATGCGCGCGTTCACCGGACTCACGCTCGCGCAGCAGCGTGAAATGCTCGCACAGGACCTGGTGCAGACGCCCGAGCAAAACGTCGACGATGTGAAGACCTTGCATCGGCTGTGGCGAGTCGGGGATGCCGATGCGATTGCGGCCTGGCAGGCCGCGAAGTCCGAAACGTTGGCGCGCGACAAACGCATCTCCGATCAGATCGACAACAGGATCGTGTACGAACGCAACCGGCGCTTCGTGTCGCGGATGCTGCTGATCGCCGCACCGAACAAACCGGTGTTCGTGGCGATCGGCGCGTTGCACCTGGGCGGCCGCAAAGGCGTGCTGCAGCTTTTGCGACAGCATGGGTTTGCGGTGGATGCGGGGTGAGTCAGATCCCAGCCTGACGCGCGACGTGCGATGCGGCTGAGCACAGTCCCAACCGGGGTAGGCCGTCTGGCCAAAATAGGAACCGGTATTTCCGCAACCAGTCCGATGCTGACGTGCGCCGCAAACTGCTCACGGCTCACGCGGACATAGCTATCTATACGTGCTATGATGTATGTACAAACGTCAATACGGGTGGCGCGTGCGTTTTGAGTGGGACGAAGTCAAGAATCAAATCAACATCCGTAAGCATGGCATCGATTTCAGAGATGCCGTCGACGTATTCGATCATCCGGTGCTGACGGCGATGGACCAGCGGGAAGACTACGGTGAGGATCGCTGGATCGCGCTAGGTTGGATAGCCGCCATCGTAGGTGTGGTGGTGTATGTCGAACGCAGCGCGGATGTGATCCGCATCATTTCGGCTCGCAAGGCGACGAAGCACGAGGTCAAACGCTACAAGTACACCGTCTGGAATTGACCCGCACGGTGGCAACGGCTGAAAACGAGCAGAGGCAAAATTATGGGTAAAACATCAGGAACCGACTGGAAGCGACTTGCAAAGGCAAGCGACGCGCAAATCGATACAAGCGACGTGCCCGAATTGGGCGACGATTTTTTTGCCCGCGCTGAGCTGCACGTTCCGCCGAAACAGGCTGTGACAATGCGCCTGGATGCGGATGTGCTGAACTGGTTCAAAGAGCAGGGGGCGGGCTATCAGACGCGCATCAACAAGTTGTTGCGCGCGTACATGCTGGCGCAGCAGCGTCGTCGTCCTTAAGGCGCGGCGTCGCGGCACGCTGTCTGCGCATGAACGGGCTGAAAAGGCGCTGCACAAAAGCGCCTGAAATTTGCCCAGCACCATTTTTATAGACGGCCCTCGCGTAGTTCTTCAGAGACCTGTTTGACCACGGGCGCCCAGTCGCCCAACACCGTCTGCCGGAATAGTTTCATGGTCGGATACCACGGCGAATCGCTACGCTCTTCGAGCCAGCGCCAGTCCGAGTTGGCTGGCAGCAGCACCCACACCGGCTTGCCCAGTGCGGCCGCCAGGTGCGCCACGCCAGTGTCCACGGCGATCACCAGATCGAGATTCATGATGAGCGCGGCGGTGTCGTCGAAGCTATTCAGATCGGCGGTGAAATCGTGGGCGCGGAAAGCTTCCGGTGCATTGGCCAACTGCGCATGCGCCGGGCCTTTTTGCAGTGCGTGCCAGGCAACGTTCTCCACCTTGCCTAGCGCGCTGAGGTCCGCCAGCGCCATCGACCGGTAGCGGTCGTTGCCGAACGTCGGGCTGCCGGCCCAAACCAGACCCACTTTGCGTTTTGATTTTGCGCCAGCGCCGATCCGTTTTCGCCACGCCTTGATGTTCGCTTTGTCGGCGAACAGGTAGGGCACTTCAACTGGAATGGTCGAGAGGTCGGTGCCGACGCACGACGGCACGCTCATCATCGGCACCCAGAAATCGTACTCGCCGTCGGGCTTACCACTGAACGCGCGATGCACGCCCGGGATTCGCTCAGCCAGCGGCAGCAGCGGCTCGCGCACGCAGATATCGACCGTGGCGCCGAGTTGTTCGAGCACGCGTGCATAGCGCAGGAACTGGAAATGGTCGCCGAAACCCTGTTCGCCGACCAGCAGCAGACGACGCCCGTCGAGCGGTTCGCCATGCCACTCGGCAACACCCGGAACAGCGATCGCCTCGTAGTCGGCCTTGCGCCAGCGCATTGCATATTCGGCCCAGCCTTGCTTGTAATCGCCGCGTTTGAGCAGCAACCACGCGAGGCCCTGGTGCGCGTCCGCGTAGTTGGGATCGAGTGCCAGCGCCTGGCGATAGAAACCTTCCTCTTCGTCCAGGCGGCCTTGCGCGCCGAGCGATCCCCCGAGGCAAACCAGATTCGTGGGGTTCGGCTTGAGTGCGACCGCATGCCGGTACCGCGATTCTGCGCCGGCGTAGTCGCCGAGCTTGCCGATCAGGCTGCCCAGGTTGATATGCGCCTCGGCATAGTCGCCGCGCAATGCCAGTGCCTGTTCGAAGCTGGCGATTGCCGCGACGTGCTCGCCTTGCGCGTTGTACGCGTTGCCCGCATTGAAATGCGCTTCCGCCGAATGTGGGTCGAGCGCCAACGCGTGTTGATAGCAGACCAGTGCTTCATCGTAGCGAGCGAGTTTGTTCAATGCCGTACCAAGGTTCAGATGCGCGTCGACCAGCGTCGGATTCACCGCCAACGCCAGCCGATACTGCCCGATCGCTTCGTCAAACGCACCTTGCGCTTGCAGTGCGACCCCGAAGTTGTTGCGTGCGTCGGCGAAATCAGGCTGCAACTGCAACGCCTGGTCATAGCAGATCATGGCTTCCTGGGGATGGCCCAGTGCGGCCGCCACGAGGCCGCGGTTGCTCCAGCAGACGGCGTCGGTGCGATCGAGTTTGAGCGCTTCGCTCATCAACTCGGCGGCGAAAACGTGGTCGCCGCGCTGATGTTGCAGCACGCCGAAATAGTGCAGCGCTTCGGCATGCGCGGGATTGAGCGCGAGGGCTTCGCGGTAGAAGGGCTCGGCGTCGTCGAACCGGCCAGCCTGGTGCGCTTCGAGCGCGGCGTTGATGAGCGAGGCGAGATAGGCGGAGGGGGGCGCCTCGGCGCGCGCGCTGTCGGGCTGGGATGAGTGTTCCATGAGAACCTGCTGGAGAGCGCCGGTGGCACGCGTTGCGCGCGCCGGCGCATGTGGATAGGAGACCACCCACGAGCTTATGTTCCTTAACTTTTCCTGACGATCGGACGCGTCCTAAATCAGTGGCGTCTGTTTCGCTGCGGGCAGATGCGCCTGACCGGTTCATGAGCGATGCGCGATTACCTGGTGAAACACGCGTCTTAATCCGGCCCATCGTTTTACACAGGCGCACACTGCCGCTTCAGCCCACCTAGTCGAACGCGTTGTTCGTCTATGTTTGCCGAAGCGGTGAGTCAAGATTCCTACAAGAACATCAAGAAATTCAGCAGGAGAATATTCACGACGAGCAAGGTGAGCGCGGTGGGCACCTGCACCTTGATCACGGCGTTCTTATCCGGCAATTCCAGCAATGCTGCCGGCACCATGTTGAAGTTCGCGGCCATCGGCGTCATGAGCGTGCCGCAGTAGCCACTGAACATGCCGATCGCGACCATCACAGCCGGATTGCCGTGAAACACGCCGACCAGGATCGGCACGCCGACGCCACCCGTCATCACCGGAAACGCGGCGAAGCCGTTGCCCATCACCATCGTGAACAGCGCCATGCCGATGCAGTACACGGCCACCGCGATGAAGCGGTAGTCGAGGCTGATATAGGCCGTAGTCACGTGAGCGACGGCCTTGCCGACGCCGGCGTCCGAGAATACGAGGCCGAGCATGCCGAGCATCTGCGGCAGCACCGCGGCCCACGACAACGCGTCGACCAGGCGGCGCGCTTCCTTCATCGATTGACCGACGGTGTCACGCGTCAGCACACAGGCAATTGCTAGTGCAATCACGCAGCCGATCCCGAAACCAATCAACGTGACGTTGGCCTTTTCGATCAGCGGCGTGCCGCCAAAGATCAGATGGCTGGCCGACAAGGTGATGATCACGGTGACGACCGGAATCGTCAGCGCGGGCACGAACAGCTTGTTGCCCAGACGTGCGGCGCTAGCCTTGCGCGCCTCCAGCGAAAGCACCTTCGGCTTGGCCGCGGTCACACCGCCAAAGCCCGCAATCAGCGCCATCACGATCACCAGCACGCCGACCACGGAGGGCGGCAGCTTGTCGCCGATCAGGAAGATCAGCGCATAGAGAATCCAGAAACCACCGGCGGTGAAACGGCGGGGATGTTCCTTGTCCGTGACGATCATGCCGCCGATGACAAGCAGCACCACACCCAGCAGCCAGAAGAGATAGGTAATCGTGAACGTCATGCTTTGTCTCCCGCGGCCGGCTGCGTCGGCGAACCCGCGGCCGCATTGCCGCGCAATTCGCGCTCCAGCGAGCGGTCGAGCAGATACAGGCGGAAGCCGTGGATAATGAACGCGCAGATCGCAGTCGGGATACCCCAGACAGCAACGTGAATCGGCTCGACGGTGATGCCGGCTTCCTTCAGGAAGGTCGTCATCAGCACGATTGCGCCAAAGGCGACGAAGATGTCTTCGCCGAAGAACAGGCCGACGTTATCGGTCGCCGCGGAGAACGCGCGCAATTTGAAACGCACCGCGTCGCTGATTTTGCCGAAGCGGGTTTCAGTGGCGCCTTCGGCCATCGGCGCGATCAACGGACGCACCATCTGCGGATGGCCGCCGAGACCGGTCAGGCCGACCGCGGCGGTCAGTTCGCGCACCAGCAGATAGACGATCAGGAGACGTCCGGCGGTCGCGGCCTTGATGCCGCCGATCCACGCTTGCGCGCGCTCGCGCAAGCCATGCCGTTCCAGCAGACCGATCACCGCAAGCGGCAGCAGAATGATCAGCGGGATATTGCGGGTCTTGATGAAACCGGTGCCGATCTCAGCGAGAATCTTTTCAGGCGGGAAGTGCGCGGCCAGTCCCGTGATAATCGCGGCAACCGCCACGATCAGCATCGGATTGAACCGTAATAAAAAGCCGACGATGATGACGGCCACGCCAATGAGCGGCCATAGACTGACTGTTGTCTGCATCTGGATCTCCAAACAGGGTTTCAACCTCACCGCTTGTGGCGGCTAACGTGGGCCGGCGGGAGGGGACCCCGCGCCGTCTTGCTGCTACGGCTCTTGATGGCCGCATTGCTTCGACTACACCTGCATCTGCTGCTTAGCTGCTGCTTATCCGCTGATCAACTGCGGCACTGCAATGCGTCCTGCACCTGGCAAACGCCCCGCAGGGCGGGGCGTTCAGGGCTTGGCAAGGGGTTGAATCGCGCTGTCCGGTTCGCGTGAGTCGGCGTGCGGATCAGACGCTCGCGGCGCCGGCCGCGTGAACTTCGATACCGGCGTCCTGCAGCGCGCTGCGGATGCGCCGTGCGAATGCCAACGCATGCGGGCCGTCGCCGTGCAGGCAGATGGTCTGGGCGTTGAGCGGCACCCACTGTCCGTCGACAGCTTGCACGCGGCGCTCGCGCACCATCGCGAGCGTGCGCGCCAGCACTACGTCTTCGTCGTCGAGCAGCGCGCCGGGCTCCTTGCGAGGGACGAGCGATCCGTCGGCGCGATAGCCGCGGTCGGCGAAGACTTCTTCGACGGCAGTCAGGCCGGCTTGCCGTGCAGCCGTCACGAGTCCGCTGTTGGCGAGCGCGAACACCGCCACCGACGGGTCGAAATCGTGCACCGCCGACACGATCGCGTCGGCGATCTTCGCGTCGCGCGCGGCCTGGTTGTACAGCGCGCCGTGCGGCTTGACGTGCGCGATGCGGCCGCCCTCCGCCTGAGCAATCGCCGACAGTGCGCCGAGTTGGTACAGCACCCCCGCGTAAATATCGTTGGCCGGCAGGTCCATTTCCTTGCGGCCGAAATTCTCGGGATCGTTAAAGCTCGGATGCGCGCCGATCGACACGCCTTTTTGCACCGCCCAGCGCACGCAGTCGCGCATGGCGTTGGCGCCGCCTGCGTGCCAGCCGCACGCGATATTGGCCGAGCTGACGAGGTCGAGCAGCGCCTCGTCGGAGCCGCAACCTTCGCCGAGGTCGGCGTTCAAATCGATTTCCATAGTGTTCCTCTACTCATCTACTTAGTGTTACAGCGCTGCGACCGCCGGCTGGCGCGCGCAGCGTTCTTCGTGCATGGCAATTGCGGCGTCGATCTGCCGCAAATACGTGCGTTCTTCCAGTAAAGCCTGACGCGCCTCAAAAGGCGTTGTCGGGACGAAGCGGATGGCGGCGTTCAGGCGAACCTGCGCGAGTTTCCATAGATCGGCCTGGATCACGGCGCCGATCTTCGGATAGCCGCCGGTGGTCTGCGCATCGCTCATCAGCACGATCGGCTGGCCGTTCGGTGGAACCTGAATCGTGCCAGGCAACACCGCGTGCGAGAGCAGATCGCTTTTCTGGGTGCGTTTCAGTTCCGCGCCGGCGAGGCGGTAGCCCATGCGGTTGCTGTTCGGTGTGACCAGCCATTCATCGGACCAGAACGATACCCGCGCGTCTTCGGTGAAGCTGTCGTATTCGGGGCCTTGCAGCACGCGGATCGGCACAGCCCACGGCACGCCCGACGGATGCCGGCCGCGCCGCAGCGGCTCGTGAACCAGCACGAACTTGCACCAGGCGGGCGCCTTCACGCCGAACTCCGGCGCTTCAGGGGCAAAGCCGAGGTGGCCGCGTTGCAGCGGCGCGCCGACCGGCAGACGATCGCCGTCGCGCAGCGCCCGGCCGCCCAGTCCGCCGAAATGGCCGGCGAGATCGGTGCTGCGCGAGCCGAGCATCGGTAAAACGTCGACGCCGCCGGCGATGCAGACATAGCCGCGCATACCGCGCCTGGCCGCTTGCAGCACCAACTCCTGGCCGGCTTGCACCGGCAGGCTCCACCATGAATAGACCGGCTTGCCGTCGAGCGTCGCGCCGAATTCGGTGCCGGTGATGGCCACGCGTGTGGCGCGCAGAAAGCGCAGCACGGTCGGGCCGAAGGTAATTTCCAGGCCGGCCGCATCGGGCCGGTTGCCGACCAGCCGGTTGCCGACCTCGAGCGACAGACGGTCGAGCGCGCCCCCCATCGCGACGCCGAGGTGCCGGTACCCGTGACGGCCGAGATCCTGAATCGTGGTCAGGAGACCCGCGCGAATCACATCGATCATGCGTGTATCCCCGCAACGGTAAAGCGCACCCGGTCGCCCGGTTGCAAGAGCGTGGGTGGCCGGCGGGCCGGATCGAACAGCGGCAGTTCGGTCCGGCCGATCAACTGCCAGCCGCCGGGGGAGGTCGCCGGATAAATGCCCGTCTGCTCACCGCCGATGCCGACCGAACCGGCCGGCACTTCCAGCCGCGGCGACGCACGGCGCGGCGTGTGCAGTGCTTCTTCTAGCCCGCCCATGTAGGCGAAGCCCGGCTGGAAACCGAGGAAAAACACCACGTACTCGCCGTCCGCATGACGTTGCACGACCTCACGCACGCTCAGGCCGGTGTGACTGGCGACCGCTTGCAGATCGGGGCCGAACTCGCCGCCGTACTGCACCGGGATGTCGACTTCGCGACCGGGTGCGGATACGTCGCTTACCGCGTTCCAGGCTGCCTGCAATTGGCGCACGAGTGCTTCGCGGTCGGCTTCGAGCGGATCGAATACGAGTGTCAGATTGTTCATGCCCGGCACAACCTCCAGCACATACGGCCATTCGCGCGCAGCCTCGGCGGCAGCCCACACGCGCCGCTGGCAGTCCAGCGTGGCTGGCGGCGGGGCTTCGCAGACTAGCGCGGCATCGCCGAGCGGAAAGATTCTTGGTTGGCTCATCGCTTAATGGCCCAGGTCGAGTCGGAGATGTCGAGCATATCGGACCCTATGGCGTTTTACCGGCATAAGGTGCACGATGATTGAAGCGTACATTATCAATAAAATATCAACAATTTATCTATAAGCGTTTTCGCCAGGCTCCCGGGAATGGGCTGCTCGTCGTACACTCCCGACACCTTTCCAACCTGTTTGCCGAGAAACTTCACCATGTCGCGCCACCCCACCAAGATTGTTTCTTCGGAACATCTCGTGTCTGACACAAGTGCGGAGCTGTCCGAGCTGGAGTACGCACTCATCATGGCGGGCAATGCGTTCAACCGGTGGATGGTGCGCTGCATGTCAGCCGCCGGCGAAAAGGACATGACCGCGATCGAAGTCTCGTTGCTGCACCACGTCAGCCATCGCGAGCGGCGCAAGAAGCTGGCGGACATCTGCTTCGTGCTGAACATCGAAGACACCCACGTCGCCACTTACGCGTTGAAGAAGCTCGTAGCTAGAGGGTATGTAAAAAGCGAAAAGACCGGCAAGGAAGTGTTCTTCTCGGCGACCGATGCAGGCCGCGAGCTCTGTCTGAAATACCGCGAGGTGCGCGAGAGCTGCCTGATTTCCACGCTGAAGGAAAGTGGCATGACCAATGAGCAGATCGGCGAGGCGGCGCAACTGATGCGCAACGCGTCCGGACTGTACGACACGGCCGCGCGGGCGGCGGCGTCTTTATAACAAGGTTCGGCCTCGGCGGCTGATGAAGGAGGCGCCTCGCACGGCGCGCTTCAAACGCTTAATCCGCCGGATGCGGATAGAGGCCGGCTTCCGTCACGATCAGATCGAGCGGGATGTCATGGGTTTCGCGCTGCAACGCGTCAGTGCGGCACGCTTCATAGGCGATGCCGACCGTGACCGGCTTCTGCGACCCCGGCCAACCGGCCAGCGTGCGGTCGTAGTAGCCGCCGCCGTAGCCGAGCCGGAAGCCGTCGGCGTCGAAACCCACGCACGGCACAAACAGCAGATCGGGAACCACCACGCGCCCCGACGTGGGCTCGGCGATCTTGTGGTGGCCGATCTTCATCGGCGTATCGGGCGCCCATGCATGAAATTCGAGCGGCAGGCCACGTTCCTTGACGACCGGCAAGCTCGCCTCGCGTTGCGCATCTGCCGCGAGCCAGATCGCCATCGCGGTGCGCGCGTCGAACTCGCCCGACAGCGGCCAATAGAACCCGACACTCTGCACGCCATAGTGCTTCAATGTGTCGAGAATGCGACGGTTGAGCGCAGCGTTATGCGCCGGCTCGGAAGCCGCGTGTAGCCTTGCTTCCAATAGCATTCGACGCAGCGCCTTTTTCGATTCTGCGCCGGGGTTGCATGCTATGCTTGGGTCCAATTCGCGCTCCAGAAACAACGATGTCAATACGCCTCTATCGAGTATATCGCGCGGCCGGTCTGGCGCTGGCCGCTGCGGCACTCGTCGCGTGCAGCACGGCCTCCGCCGTCAAGCCCGTTCCCCTTTCGCAACTCACGAACGACGACCAGATCTTCGTCCAGCTTCGCGAAGCCGCCCGCACGAATGATGCGGCGCGCGCAGCGCAACTGGCGAGCATGATCCCGAACTATCCGGCGCCTTCGTATCTGGAGTACTTCCAGCTCAAGCCGCAGTTGTTCGATTCCAGCGGCCATGCGCGCATTGACGCGCCGGATGCGCCGGTGTTGGCGTTCCTGCAGAAGTACGACGGCCAGGCCATCGCCGACCGTCTGCGCAACGACTACCTCACGGTGCTCGGCGCGCGTCACGACTGGCCCAACTTCGATCAGCAATACGCGCGTTTCGTGCTGAACGACGATACGCAGGTGAAGTGCTACGCGCTCGAATCGCGCGCCGCGCGAGGTGAAAACGTCGCCGACGCGGCGCGTGCGCTGCTGGTCGATCCGAAATGGTACGGCGACGGCTGCGTCGATCTGGTTACCGCGTTGGCCGTCAACCAGCAATTCAGTTCCGACGACGTGTGGCAACAGATCCGTCTCGCCTACGAGCAGAACTACACCAGCACCGGTAGCAAGCTGGTCGACGCGCTCAGCAACCAGCCGCCCGATCCGGTACTGTTCGGCCAGGCCACGAGTACGCCGCCGTTGCTGCTGGCGCGCGGCGTCGGTCCGGATACGCAGTCGCACCAACTCGCGTTGCTCGCGATCACGCGCATGGCGCGCAACGACCCGGCCATGGCCGCGGCCACGTTCGCGTCGGTGGCGCCGTCGCTGAGCTCGCCCGAGCGTGCTATCGGCTGGGGCACGATCGCCTATCAGGCCGCCACCAAGCAGATGCCGAGCGCGGTCGACTGGTACCGGCTCTCGGTGAATGCGCCGCTGTCGAACCCGGCGTACGAATGGCGCACCCGCACCGCGCTGCTCGCGGGCGATTGGACGATGGTGCGCTGGTCGATCGAACAGATGCCGGCGGCGCTGCGCAATCAGCCGTCGTGGGTGTACTGGCATGCCCGTGCGCTCAAGCAGGCCGGCGACACGGCCACGGCCAACCAGGAATTCGCGTCGATCTCGCAGGGCTTCAACTTTTACGGCCAACTGGCTTCGGAAGAGCTCGGCCAGAAGATCACCGTGCCGCCGAAAACGACGGTGACCGACGCCGAAATCCAGCAGGCCGGCAATACGCCGGGCTTCGATCTGGCGCAGCGTTTCTATGCGCTGAATCTGCGGCTCGAGGGCAATCGCGAATGGAACTGGCCGCTGCGCAACATGAGCGACCGGCAACTGATCGCCGTTGCCGAATACGCGCGCCGTATCGAACTGTATGACCGCACCGTCAATACGGCGGACCGCACGAAGAGTGAGCACGACTTCTCGCTGCGTTATCTGTCGCCGTTCAAGGATATCGTTGAGCGCGATGCGCAGTCGAATGGGCTGGATGTGGAATGGGCGTACGGGCTGATTCGCCAGGAGTCGCGCTTCATCATGAACGCGCGCTCGGACGTCGGCGCGAGCGGTTTGATGCAGCTGATGCCGGGCACCGCGCAACTGGTGGCGAAGAAGATCGGCCTCGGTCCGATTTCGCGCGAGCAGATGAACGACATCAACACCAACATCCTGCTCGGCACGAACTACCTGTCGATGATCTACAATCAGTTCGACGGTTCCGCCGTGCTGGCCACCGCAGGCTACAACGCGGGCCCCGGCCGTCCGCGCAACTGGCGGCAATCGCTGCAGCGCCCGGTTGAAGGCGCGATCTTCGCAGAGACGATTCCGTTCAACGAAACGCGCGACTACGTGAAGAATGTCTTGTCCAACACGGTCTACTACGCGGCATTGTTCGAAGGCCGTCCGCAATCGCTGAAGGCGCGCCTGGGTTATATCGCACCGTAAGCGCCGTGCCGCCGCCGCGTCGATTTGATGCGGCGGTGCGCCACGCCAGCCGTTGCCACGGCTTCCACCAGGGAGTCGAGAAATGCGACATCAAGCCATTGCGATCATCGGCGGTTCCGGTTTTATCGGCAGCCATCTCGTCAACGCCCTCGTTGAAATGGGCAAAGACGTGCGCATCGCCACCCGGCGGCGCTACAACGCCCGCCATCTCACCCTGCTCCCCATCGACGTGATCGAAGCCGACGTGTTCGATCCGGTGCAACTCGCGCGTTTCGTCGAAGGCACCGATTGCGTCATCAACCTCGTTGCCACGCTGCATGGCAAACGCGGCACGCCTTATGGCCCGGAATTCGCTCGCACGCACGTCGAGTTACCGACCAAAATCGTTGCGGCTTGCGAAGGCAAGGGCGTGCATCGGCTGATTCATATCAGCGCGTTGGGCGCCGACTCGAACGGACCCAGCATGTATTCGCGCTCGAAGGGTGACGGCGAGAAGGCCGTGCACGCGGCGAATCTGGCGTGGACGATTTTCCGGCCGTCCGTGGTGTTCGGTCCCGAAGACCAGTTCCTCAACAAGTTCGCGTTCCTGCAACGCGTCTTCCCGGTGATTCCACTTGCCATGCCGGATGCGAAATTCCAGCCGGTGTACGTTGACGACGTGGCGAAAGCGATCTGCAACGTGCTCGATCTCGACGCGGCCAGCGGCCATACCTACGAACTGGGCGGCCCGACCGTCTATACCCTCGAAGACCTCGTCAAGTATTGCGGCGATGTGATTGGCCGGCATGCGCGAATCATTCGCCTGCCGGAAACGTTGGCGCGTTTGCAGGCGTTGACGTTTGAAATGGCACCGGGCGAACCGGTGATCTCGCGCGACAATCTCGATTCGATGAAAATCGACAACGTGTTGAGCGGACCGCTTGCGCCTGAACTCGGCATCGAACCCGTCAGCATCGAAACGATCGCCCCCGTGTATCTGACCGGCGCGTCGACGCGTTCGCGCTTCGACACGTTTCGCGCCAGCGCGGGGCGCTGAACCTTTTTATCTTCCCTCTTATAAAAGAACGATGAAGCTGCTTATCGGTGACAAAAACTATTCGTCATGGTCGATGCGTCCGTGGCTGCTGCTCAAACATTTCGGCATTCCGTTTGAAGAGGTGCTGATTCATCTGAACGAATCCGGTACGAAGCCCGCGATTCTGGCTTATGCGCCGACGGGTCCGGGCAAGGTGCCGTGTTTGATCGACGCAGACGGATCGGCGACCTGGGACACGCTGGCGATCGCCGAGACGCTGGCTGAGCGCTTCCCGCAGCATGCGCTGTGGCCGCGCGACCCGGCGGCGCGTCGCCACGCGCGCAGCGTGAGCGCCGAGATGCATTCGGGTTTCGGCGACTTGCGCTCGAACATGTGGATGAACATTCGTGCGTCGTTTCCAGGCAAGAACGCCACGCCGGGCGCGCTGGCCGACATTGCGCGCATCGACTCGATCTGGAGCACGTGTCTCGATACTTACGGCGGCCCTTTCCTGTTTGGCGAGTTCAGCATTGCTGACGCGATGTACGCGCCGGTTGTGATGCGCTTCAACACGTGGCAACCGGTGTTCTCTGAAGCCGCTGCGGCCTACGTTCGTCGTGTCACGGCATTGCCGGCAGTGAAGGCATGGGTCGACGACGCACTGCGCGAAACGCACGCAATTCCTTACCAAGACGTATGCCCATGAATATCTACGCGGTCGGCGGCGCGATTCGCGACGAGCTATTGGGCGTGCCCGTGCAGGACCGCGATTACGTGGTGGTTGGCGCGACGCCCGAGCAGATGGTGGTGCAGGGCTATCGTCCGGTGGGCAAGGATTTTCCGGTGTTTTTGCATCCGCAAACGCACGAGGAATACGCGCTTGCGCGCACCGAACGCAAGACGGCCGCGGGTTACCACGGCTTCCAGTTCTTTTACGCACCGGATGTCACACTCGAAGAGGATCTTGCTCGCCGCGACCTGACGATCAACGCGATGGCGCGCGAGATGCGCCCGGACGGCGAACTGACCGGCCCGGTGATCGACCCGTTCAACGGCCGGGGCGATTTGCAGGCGCGGCTCTTTCGCCACGTTAGCGATGCGTTTCTTGAAGACCCTGTGCGGATTTTGCGGATTGCGCGGTTCGCGGCGCGCTTCGTCGATTTCACCGTTGCACCGGAGACCATGGCGCTGATGCGCAAAATGGTGGCCGACGGCGAGGTGGATGCGCTGGTGGCTGAGCGCGTGTGGCAGGAGGTGTCGCGCGGGTTGATGGAGAAGAAGCCGTCCCGGATGTTCGAGGTGTTGCGGGAGTGCGGCGCGTTGGCGCGGATTCTGCCGGAGATCGATGCGTTGTTCGGCGTGCCGCAGCGGGCTGACTATCACCCGGAAGTGGATACGGGCGTGCATGTGATGATGGTGATCGACCATGCCGCGCAACAGGGTTACGCGTTGCCGGTTCGGTTCGCGGCGCTCACGCACGACCTGGGCAAAGCGACGACACCGGACGACGTGTTGCCGCGGCATATCGGGCATGAGGGGCGCAGTGTGGATTTGCTGAAGCCTTTATGCGAGCGGCTGCGGGTGCCGAATGAATGCCGCGATCTGGCGCTGCTGGTTGCGCGGGAGCATGGGAATATTCATCGCGTGATGGAGATGGGCGCTGCCGCGTTGGTGAGGTTGCTCGAGCGCAGCGATGCGATTCGGAAACCTGCGCGGTTTGCTGAAGCCTTGCAGGCTTGCGAGGCGGATGCGCGTGGGCGGCTTGGGTTTGAGATGCGGGAGTATCCGCAGGCTGAGCGGCTGCGGGTAGCGCTTGTTGCTGCGCGGGGCGTGGATGCTGGGGCAGTGGCTAAGCGGCTCGTTGACTCGCCTGCGGGGATTAAGGATGCAGTGCATTTGGAGCGCGTTCGCGCTGTTGAAGGGGTTCTTGGGTAAGGGTTTGGGTTTTTGCCTGCGCAGCGCTTGGCTGGTGCGCTTACGGCGTTGGCCTTTCCTTGAATTGCTATTGGTCTATTAGCGTTGCCCCTGTGCGGGGCGGCACTTACTTTCTTTGCCGCCGCCGGTGTGTGTCAAGGTAGTTGTCGCGTGAACCGTTACGCTGCGTGCTTATACATGTCGACCGACGCGTGAGTTCGCTCCGGGTTCAGATAGACCACGTCTGCCAGGTGCCAGTTGCGAATGGCGCCTGACCAGCGCGCGGGGTTCCGCATGCGTGCGTCTTCGTACAACGCACGCCGGCGGGCCAGAAGGTCGCCGGCTTCGCCGCGGTGCCGTTGTCCCGGACTGACATGCTTCAGGCCGCTGTGACAGTGCTCCTCGTTGTACCACTGCACAAAGCGCTGTACCCATGCGCGGGCCTCCTCCAGCGTGTCGAACGGCTGCTCGGGCCATAACGGACAGTACTTCGCCGTACGGAACAGCGCCTCGGCGAAGGCGTTGTCGTTGCTCACGCGCGGCCGGCTGAACGAAGGCTCTACGCCCAGATCGATCATGGCCGCGCGCATCGTGGCGCCTTTCATCGCACTGCCGTTATCCGAGTGCAGCACCAGCGGACGCCCGGCGATGCCTTCGCGCAAACATCCCTTGTGCAGCAGCTCGCTCGCGTGCTCAGCCGACTCCTGCTCCCACACCTCGTTCATCACCAGCTTGCGGCTGTAGATGTCCTTCATCATGTACCAGTAAAAGTACCGGCCCCGGACCGTGCTCGGCATCCACGTAATATCCCAGCACCACACCTGGTTCGGACCAGTGGCGCGATGCGTCGTGAGTGGGCGTCGTTGCGGCGCCTTCGCACGACCGCGGCGCTGGCCCTGTCCCGCCGCTTTCAGGATCCGGTAGAACGTCGATTCGCTGGCCAGATAAACCCCTTCGTCGGCCAGTTTCGGCACGATCTGGTGCGGCGTCAGGCTCGCGAATGCGGGCCGGTTGGCCGCTTCAAGCACGGCCTGACGCTCCGCCTCACTCAGTTTGTTGGGGGGCGCTTCACGGAGGGTTTGCGTGCGCCCGTCATGGGGTGACTGGCGCCAGCGCTGCACCGTGCGCACGTTCACCCCAAGTTGCTCGCACGCACGCGCACGGCATGCCCCCTGCTGCACCGCTTCATTGATCAACTGCATGGCTTCATCGCGATCCGGGCTGCTGATCAGTCTTCCTCTTCCTTGCCCCAGATCGCGTCGGCTTTTTTTCGCAGATTCAGCAACGCCGCCGCCTCCGCACGTGCAGCATCCGCGCGCTTGAGCTGGCGCTCCAGCTCCCGGATGCGTTTTTGGGCAGCCTTCGCTTCATTGCGCTGCGCCGCCGTCAGCTTCGGCTCAGGCGCGCCGTTGGCCTGCTCGCATGCCTCGCGCCACTGCCGGATCTGCTCAGGATAAATGCCCTTGCTACGGCAGTACTGTGAAGTCTCAATCTCGCTGAGCGGCGCCGTCTCCAGCACCGCCCTGAACTTGTCGGCGCTTGACCATCGATCGCCCGTTTTGCCATTGCCCGGCATGAATTCCCCTGCCTGTCTTGCGCTTTGCCGCCAGCTGCGTAGCGTCACTGTCGTGATGCCCGTCGCGCCTGACAACTCAATTACCGCACGATTGAACGGCGGCATCATCTGTTTGATTGCCCATTCCCGGGTTTCCGCTGAATAGCGTTTCATCTTCCATTCGCTGTCCGCCCCCCATCTTTACATCATTCGGTTCGGGTGAGGCGACAACTAGCCTGACATGGAGGGCCTGCTGCAAAGAAAAGTAGGCAAAAGAAAGCAGCTCGAAGCCCCTGCTAAGCGGGTCCCCCGCACAGCCACGGTAGTGGTGCATCTGGAATCTGTGCCCTCGCACATTCGGCCCTGGTGACAAAGCCGTCATACTTCCGGCGGCGCTGCGCGCGCCGAAGCCCATTTCATAAAACCGGCCACTGCGCTTTCGCTCTCGCACTTTTGACTGGCACCCCGACCGCTTGCGGAACTCGCCTTCTAGATGTTTGAGCGCCTCGCCGAGGCGAAGCCGATGGCCCCCACCGCACTAAACGAAGCCCCAGGTTTCCCATGCAGACCCATCCGCGACGCACGCAGTGCGGAGTGGGAGCTGATGAGCCCTTTGTCACTAATGCGGAATGTGCGGGGGCACGGATTCCAGATGCACCACTACCGTGGCTGTGCGGGGGACCCGCTTAGCAGGGGGGCTAGCCGCTTTCTTTGCTTATCTTTCTTTGCGGCCCTCCATGTCAGGCTAGTTGTCGCCTCACCCGAACCGAATGATGTAAAGATGGGGGGCGGACAGCGAATGGAAGATGAAACGCTATTCAGCGGAAACCCGGGAATGGGCAATCAAACAGATGATGCCGCCGTTCAATCGTGCGGTAATTGAGTTGTCAGGCGCGACGGGCATCACGACAGTGACGCTACGCAGCTGGCGGCAAAGCGCAAGACAGGCAGGGGAATTCATGCCGGGCAATGGCAAAACGGGCGATCGATGGTCAAGCGCCGACAAGTTCAGGGCGGTGCTGGAGACGGCGCCGCTCAGCGAGATTGAGACTTCACAGTACTGCCGTAGCAAGGGCATTTATCCTGAGCAGATCCGGCAGTGGCGCGAGGCATGCGAGCAGGCCAACGGCGCGCCTGAGCCGAAGCTGACGGCGGCGCAGCGCAATGAAGCGAAGGCTGCCCAAAAACGCATCCGGGAGCTGGAGCGCCAGCTCAAGCGCGCGGATGCTGCACGTGCGGAGGCGGCGGCGTTGCTGAATCTGCGAAAAAAAGCCGACGCGATCTGGGGCAAGGAAGAGGAAGACTGATCAGCAGCCCGGATCGCGATGAAGCCATGCAGTTGATCAATGAAGCGGTGCAGCAGGGGGCATGCCGTGCGCGTGCGTGCGAGCAACTTGGGGTGAACGTGCGCACGGTGCAGCGCTGGCGCCAGTCACCCCATGACGGGCGCACGCAAACCCTCCGTGAAGCGCCCCCCAACAAACTGAGTGAGGCGGAGCGTCAGGCCGTGCTTGAAGCGGCCAACCGGCCCGCATTCGCGAGCCTGACGCCGCACCAGATCGTGCCGAAACTGGCCGACGAAGGGGTTTATCTGGCCAGCGAATCGACGTTCTACCGGATCCTGAAAGCGGCGGGACAGGGCCAGCGCCGCGGTCGTGCGAAGGCGCCGCAACGACGCCCACTCACGACGCATCGCGCCACTGGTCCGAACCAGGTGTGGTGCTGGGATATTACGTGGATGCCGAGCACGGTCCGGGGCCGGTACTTTTACTGGTACATGATGAAGGACATCTACAGCCGCAAGCTGGTGATGAACGAGGTGTGGGAGCAGGAGTCGGCTGAGCACGCGAGCGAGCTGCTGCACAAGGGATGTTTGCGCGAAGGCATCGCCGGGCGTCCGCTGGTGCTGCACTCGGATAACGGCAGTGCGATGAAAGGCGCCACGATGCGCGCGGCCATGATCGATCTGGGCGTAGAGCCTTCGTTCAGCCGGCCGCGCGTGAGCAACGACAACGCCTTCGCCGAGGCGCTGTTCCGTACGGCGAAGTACTGTCCGTTATGGCCCGAGCAGCCGTTCGACACGCTGGAGGAGGCCCGCGCATGGGTACAGCGCTTTGTGCAGTGGTACAACGAGGAGCACTGTCACAGCGGCCTGAAGCATGTCAGTCCGGGACAACGGCACCGCGGCGAAGCCGGCGACCTTCTGGCCCGCCGGCGTGCGTTGTACGAAGACGCACGCATGCGGAACCCCGCGCGCTGGTCAGGCGCCATTCGCAACTGGCACCTGGCAGACGTGGTCTATCTGAACCCGGAGCGAACTCACGCGTCGGTCGACATGTATAAGCACGCAGCGTAACGGTTCACGCGACAACTACCTTGACACACACCGCAGGCAAAG
Organism: Burkholderia sp. GAS332; assembly: GCA_900142905.1. Classification (NCBI taxonomy): domain Bacteria; kingdom Pseudomonadati; phylum Pseudomonadota; class Betaproteobacteria; order Burkholderiales; family Burkholderiaceae; genus Burkholderia; species Burkholderia sp. GAS332. The sequence continues at coordinate 315,392 of FSRV01000001.1, forward strand.
AAAAGTAGGTGCCGCCCCGCACAGGGGCGACGCTAATAGACCAATAACAAATCAAGGAAAGGCCAACGCCGCAGGCGCACAGACAAAAGCGCCGCGCAGGCAAACAAACCAAGCAAAGGCTAACGCCACAGGCGCACAGAAACGAGCGCCGCCTAGGCAAAAAAAACCCACTCACAAAACCCTGGCAAGAATCGACAAAACCATAGACAACACCAACGTCGACATAAACGGAAACGGATACTCCCGCCCAAAGAGCCGCAAAGTAACATCACCAGGCATCCGCCCAATCCCAATCTTCCTAAGCCACGGCCAGCAGGCCGACAACACCGCCACCGCAATGAACGTAGTCAACAGCCAGCGGATCATCGCCAACCCCTAAGGCAAAAAATCACAACGTATGTGACCGGTCGCCACTGGAAAACGCCTGCAGCGTGTCATCCAGCCCGCGCGAAAACGCGATCACCTTGAACAGTTCACCCATCTCCGCCTCGGACAATAACTTCTGCACCGCATTAGCCGCAGGCAAAAACCTCGCCGTATCCGCAGGATCGAGTGCCGACAACGCCTCGGTAATCCCCGCATTCAACAAGAACCGCGCTTGCGAAGTGAACCCCAGTAAATCCGCACCAGCCTCGACGCCGGCTTCGGCGATGCCGGTAAACTCCACGTGCGCCGTAATGTCCTGCAAGCCCGGATAAACAAACGGATCGCCATGCGCCCGGTGCCGGTAGTGACACATCAACGTGCCCTGCGCACGCTGCTCATGGTAGTACTCGTGGCGCGGAAAACCATAGTCGATAAAGAACGCCGCGCCACGCGTGAGCATCGTGCAAATGGTCCGCGTGAACGCCCGGGCGGCGTCGTGCGTCTCGGTCACGTAGTCGTCGCCGGTCGTCTCGATCTCAGCCAGAAATGCAATGTCCGCAGCCTCCGACACCAAACGGTCATCGAACGCAAAAGCCTCGTCCCGCCACACCACGCCGCGCTCGTGCCAGGCGCCGCTGGTAAAAGCGAAGAGGCGCACAGGCATGGCGTCCAGCACCTCGTTGCCGATCACCACGCCTTCGAATTTTTCCGGCAACGCGTCCAGCCAGCGCACCTTCGCCGCCAGCGCCGGTGCGGCGGCTTCGATCGTTTCGCGTTGGCGCTCGCGCAATTCACCCGACAAATCCACGATCGAGTAACTGTCGAATTCGATGCCCAGCGCGTCGAGCGCGTTCAGCAAGCCGGCGGCGAGTTTGCCCGTACCGGCGCCAAATTCCATCAGGTCGCGTGTGCTACTCGCCTGCAAGGCCTCGGCCACCGGGCGAGCCAGCGTCGTGGCGAACAGCGGTGACATTTCCGGCGCCGTCACAAAGTCGCTGCCGTCGTCGCCGCGCAGGCCGAATTTGCGGGCGCCGCCGCTGTAATAACCGAGTCCCGGCGCGTAAAGCGCGCGCTCCATGTAGCGGTCAAATGGCAGCCAGCCGCCGGCGGCTTCGAGCTCCGCGCGGACCTGCGCGACCAGCGCTTCGGACTGCGCAAGCGCGCTCGGGCCGGGAGCAGGTAAACTATCGGGTTGGTGAGCTTTCGGATTCATCCCCGCATTGTAAATGACCGCCTCTCTGGACACCGCCGCCGCCCGCGCGGCTGAAACGCCGCGTATCGTGCTGATTACCGGCGCCGCCCGCCGCATCGGGCGGGCGCTCGCGCTCGGCTTCGCCGCGCGTGGCTGGGACGTAGCGGTCCATTACGGCGCGTCGCGGGAGGAGGCTGACGGCGTGGTCGCGGAAATCGTCGCTCTGGGCCGCCGGGCGGTGGCTTTGCACGCGGAATTGGGCGACGAGGCTCAGGTCGAGCAGCTTTTGCCGGCCTGTATGGCCGCGCTGGGCCGCCCGGCGTGTATCGTCAACAATGCATCGCGCTTCGAAGAAGACACGGCGCTTAATGTCGGTTACGACCTGCTGCTGAAGCTGACCGCAATGAATCTCGGCGCGCCGCTGGTGTTGGCGCGTATGCTGTTCGAGGCCACGCCGGAGGCCGCGCGCACCGACGAAAGCCAGCGCGGCGTGGTCATCAATGTGCTGGACCAGAAGCTGTACAACATGAACCCGGACTATCTGTCCTATACGCTGTCGAAAGCAGCGTTGCAGACAGCGACCGTTGCGCTGGCGCAGGCGTTGGCGCCGAAAGTGCGCGTGGTCGGGCTCGCCCCCGGTCTGACGATGCAATCCGGCGATCAAACGCCGGCCAGTTTTGCAGAAGCTCACCGTACTACGCCTTTGGGCCGCGCGTCGCGGCCGGAGGATATTGTCGCCGCCGCGCTGTATCTCGCCGATGCAGCGGGCGTCACCGGAACGACGCTGGTGGTCGACGGCGGGCAGCACCTCGTGCCGCTGCCGCGCGACGTAATGTTTTTGACGGGCGCCTGAAGCGCGTGCGTGTCTGTTGCCGGGCCAACCGGCGGCGTGCGCGCGCGTTGAAGTGCCCACTTGAGTGCTCCGCGCTCTTTTTTCGACTGGAACGAACATGTTTGCCGCTCTTTCGCATCCCCGGCTCGCCGATTGCCGCCGGCTCTTTCTGCGCAATTACGAAGTGCACATCAACATCGGCGTGCACGACTTCGAAAAGCGCGGCGAACAGCGCGTCGTGATCAACGTCGAACTGTTCGTGCCGCTCGCGCTGTCCACGCCGGTTCAGGACAAATTGAACGAAGTCGTCGATTACGACTTCATGCGCTCGACCATCGCGCGCCGCGTCGAACAAGGTCATATTCACCTGCAGGAAACCCTCTGCGACGACCTCGTCAAGGCACTGCTCGCTCATCCGCAGGTGCGCGCCGTGTGTGTGTCGACCGAAAAGCCGGACGTTTATCCCGACTGCGACGCCGTGGGCGTCGAAGTTTTCCGTATCAAAGAGGATTGAGCCATGAATGCTCAGGAAATCCTGAACGACACCGCGGCACCTGAGGCTGTGCAGGCTGCGCACGCCTCAGCGGTCAAAGCGCCGCTCACGCGCCGCGAGCAGAAAGAAGCCTACGAGAACAACAAGCTGTTCAAGCGGCTCGCGCGCCAGGTCGGTGAGGCGATCGGCGACTTCAACATGATCGAGGAAGGCGACAAGGTGATGGTGTGCCTGTCGGGCGGCAAGGACAGCTACGCCATGCTCGAAATCCTGATGCGGTTGCGCGAACGCGCGCCGATCAATTTCGACATCGTCGCGGTGAATCTCGACCAGAAGCAGCCGGGCTTTCCGGAGCATGTGCTGCCTGAATACCTGAAGCAGCTCGACATTCCGTTTCATATCGAGAACCAGGATACGTACAGCATCGTCAAGCGGCTGGTGCCGGAGGGCAAAACCACCTGCTCGCTGTGCTCGCGCTTGCGGCGCGGCATTCTGTATCGCGTGGCGGGCGAACTCGGCGCGACCAAGATCGCGCTCGGCCATCATCGCGACGACATCCTGCAAACGCTGCTGTTGAACATGTTCTACGGCGGCAAGCTGAAGGGCATGCCGCCCAAGCTGCAATCGGACGACGGCAAGAATATCGTGATCCGTCCGCTCGCCTACGTGAAGGAAACCGATCTGGAAAAGTACGCGGAGCTGCGCGAATTCCCGATCATTCCGTGCAACCTGTGCGGCAGCCAGCCGAACCTGAAACGCGCGGAAATGAAGGCGCTGATCCGCGATTGGGAGAAGCGCTTCCCGGGCCGCATCGAGAACATGTTCAATGCGTTGTCGAACATCGTGCCGTCGCATCTGATGGATCACAAGCTGTTCCCGTTCGCCGGCCTGCGTGCAAGCGGCGAGGCCGATCCGCAAGGCGATATCGCCTTCGATGAAGAGCCGTGTTCGACCGATGCCGGCGACGGCACGCCGCTCAATGGCGCGAAACCGATCTCGATCGTCCAGTTCGACGATATGTGAGCGTCATGGAAACACGCGGAAAACGTGCGGGAAACGTGTGATTCCGCGCATTTCTGGCCGCTGTGAGGCCGCGTGAGCGGCCTTTGTCGTCATGGGCTGCATGATAGAATCGTCGGCTCCAAACTTGTCTAATTGCCGACGCCATGAACATCGTGATTTTGGCGGCAGGCACCGGTAAGCGCATGCGGTCCGCGCTTCCCAAGGTGCTCCATCCCCTAGCCGGCCGGCCGCTCCTCGCTCATGTCATCGACACGGCTCGCGCGCTTAAACCCAAGCGTCTGGTCGTGGTGGTCGGTCATGGCGCCGAAGCCGTGCGTCAAGCGGTAGCGGCACCGGACGTCCAGTTCGCCGCGCAGGAGCAGCAACTCGGCACCGGCCACGCGGTGCAGCAGGCGTTGCCGCTGCTCGATCCGTCCGAACCCACGCTGGTGCTGTACGGCGATGTACCGCTCACGCGCGCCAGCACGCTGCAGGCGCTGACCGATCGCGCGGGCCGGGACGGCTACGGCGTTCTCACCGTCACACTCGACGACCCCAGCGGCTATGGCCGCATCGTGCGCGATCAGCACGGCAAGGTGTCGCGCATCGTCGAACAGAAAGACGCAATGCCCGAGCAGCTCAAGATTGCCGAGATCAACACGGGCATCATCGTCGCGCCGACCGGGCGCCTCGGCGGCTGGCTCGCCGCGTTGAAAAACGACAATGCACAAGGCGAGTTCTACCTGACCGACGCGGTCGAGATGGCGATCGAAGCCGGGCTCGAAGTCGTCACCACCCAGCCTGACGAAGCGTGGGAAACGCTCGGCGTGAATAGTAAGCAGCAGCTTGCCGAACTCGAACGGATTCATCAGCACAATGTCGCCGAAGCGCTGCTGGTGGCCGGTGTGACGCTTGCCGATCCGGCTCGCCTCGACGTGCGCGGCACACTCGAATGTGGCCGCGACGTCTCGATCGACGTGAACTGCGTATTCGAAGGCCGCGTCACGCTGGCCGACAACGTGACTGTCGGGCCGAACTGCGTGATCCGCAACGCGACGATCGGCGCCGGTACGCGCGTCGACGCGTTCACGCATATCGAAGGCGCCGAAGTCGGGGCGAACGTCGTGCTCGGCCCCTACGCGCGGCTACGCCCGGGCGCGTCGTTGCAGGACGAGTCGCACGTCGGCAACTTCGTCGAGGTGAAGAACGCGGTACTCGGCCATGGCTCGAAGGCGAACCATCTGACGTATATCGGTGATGCGGATATCGGGGCGCGCGTGAATATCGGCGCGGGTACGATCACCTGTAACTACGACGGCGCGAACAAATTCCGCACGATCATCGAAGACGACGTGTTCGTCGGTTCGGACACGCAACTCGTGGCGCCCGTGCGCGTGAAGCGCGGTGTGACGATCGCGGCGGGCACCACGGTCTGGAAGGATGTCGAAGAAGACATGCTGGTCCTGAACGGTAAAACTCAAACAAGCAAGCCGGGCTATGTACGCCCGGTGAAGAAGAAAAGTTGATGGGCGTGACGCGCGCACGAAGCGCGCTCCTTGAAACCCAGCACTGAAAAGGAATAAGCCATGTGTGGCATTGTCGGCGCGGTTGCGCTACGTAATATCGTCCCCGTCCTGATCGAAGGACTGCGTCGCCTCGAATACCGCGGCTACGATTCGTGCGGCGTGGCCGTGCTCGGCGACAGTGGGCCGCGTCGTGCTCGCAGCGTCGCGCGCGTTGCCGATCTGGACGAGCAAGTGCATGAGAGCCACCTCGAAGGCATCACCGGTATCGCGCATACGCGCTGGGCGACGCACGGCGCGCCGGTGACCGACAACGCGCACCCGATCTTCTCGAAAGATACGCTCGCGTTGGTACACAACGGTATCATCGAGAACTACGAGTCGCTGCGCGAAATGCTACGGGGCAACGGTTACACGTTTGTCTCGCAGACCGATACAGAGGTTATTGCGCACCTGATTCAAAGCCTGTATCGCGGCGATCTGTTTGCCGCGGTGCGTGAAGCCGTCGCGCAATTGCACGGCGCGTACGCGATCGCGGTGCTGCATAAGGATCAGCCGCATACGGTGGTCGGCGCGCGGCAAGGTTCGCCGCTGGTGGTGGGGCTCGGCAACGGTGAGAACTTTCTCGCTTCGGACGCGTTGGCGCTTGCCGGCAGTACCGAACGCTTCATCTTCCTCGAAGAAGGCGACGTCTGCGAACTGTCGCTCGAAGGCGTGCGTATCGCCGATCGTGACGGCATCGAAGCGCAGCGCGAAGTGCGCCAGGTCGCGGCGTATGGTGGCGCGGTCGAACTCGGCCCGTATCGCCACTTCATGCAGAAGGAAATTTTCGAGCAGCCGCGCGCGATTACCGACACGATCCCGCAAGCCGATTCGTTCGACGCATCGATATTCGGCGAGGGCGCCGACAAGGTGTTCGCGGATATCGACAACCTGCTGATTCTGGCGTGCGGCACGAGCTACTACTCGGGACTGACCGCGAAGTACTGGCTCGAATCGGTCGCGAAGATTCCGACCCAGGTGGAAATTGCCAGCGAGTATCGCTATCGCGAGTCGGTGCCGAATCCGAAGTCGCTGGTGGTGGTGATCTCGCAATCGGGCGAAACGGCCGATACGCTGGCGGCGCTCAAGCATGCGCAGGCGCTGGGACATAAACATACGTTGTCGGTGTGCAATGTCGGCACGAGCGCCATGGTGCGTCAGACGGAATTGTCGTTCCTGACCCATGCGGGTCGCGAGATCGGCGTGGCGTCGACGAAGGCCTTCACGACGCAACTGGTTGCGCTGTTTGTGCTGGCCGCGACCCTTGGAAAGCTGCGTGGGCAGGTGAGCGCGGAGCAGGAAGCCGAATATCTGAAACAGTTGCGCCACTTGCCGGCAGCGCTGAATAGCGTGCTGGCGCTGGAGCCGCAGATCATCGCGTGGTCGGAAGAGTTTTCGCGCAAGGAGCATGCGTTGTTCCTCGGGCGCGGCTTGCATTACCCGATCGCGCTTGAGGGCGCGCTGAAGCTCAAGGAGATTTCCTATATTCACGCAGAGGCGTATCCGGCTGGCGAGTTGAAGCATGGGCCGCTGGCGCTCGTGACGGAAGCGATGCCGGTGGTGACGGTGGCGCCGAATGACGCGCTGCTGGAGAAGCTGAAGTCGAATATTCAGGAAGTGCGCGCGCGGGGCGGTCAGCTTTATGTGTTTGCGGACGCGGATACGAAGATCGTGAATGACGAAGGCCTGCACGTGATCCGGATGCCGGAGCACTACGGCTTGCTGTCGCCGATTCTGCACGTGGTGCCGCTGCAGTTGCTGGCGTATCACACGGCTTGCGCGCGTGGGACGGATGTGGACAAGCCGCGGAACTTGGCGAAGTCGGTGACGGTGGAGTGAGGGTGGCAGGGCGCAGATGAAGTAAAACAAGGACCCGGGCGTGTTGCCGGGTCTCTGACCTCCGTGTCCGGCGAAACGAATTCAGCTCTCCGGTAGTTCACCGGTGTACTCGTAAGCGACCGACCCCTTTGGATGCCTGAACCAGCCTGGGTCGCGATAATCGTTGCGGCCAAGTCCCTCACGAACCTTCACGACAGTGAACATGCCGCCCATTTCCAGCGGGCCGAATGGGCCCGTCCCGGTCATCATCGGCAGCGTGTTGTCGGGTAGCGGCATCTCCATTTCGCCCATCGCGCCACCCGTGCTGCCCATCGCCATGTAGTCCGGCACAAGCTTGTTGATACGCTTCGCCAGGTCCTTTTGCGGAACACCAATCAGGTTCGGTACCTGGTGTCCCATTGCGTTCATCGTGTGGTGCGACTTGTGGCAATGAAATGCCCAGTCGCCGGGTCGGTTCGCGGTAAATTCGATGGCGCGCATCTGGCCGACCGCAACATCGGCGGTTACCTCGGGCCAGCGCGCAGACGGCGGAATCCACCCGCCGTCTGTCCCTGTGACCTCGAAGTGGTAGCCGTGCAGGTGAATGGGGTGATTGGTCATCGTCAGATTGCCGCACCGGATACGCACACGGTCCCCTGCGCGTACCGGCAATGGGTCGATGCCCGGAAAAACCCGCGAATTCCAGCTCCACATGTTGAAGTCGGTCATTTCGCTGACGCGTGGCGTGAAGCTGCCCGGGTCAATGTCATACGCGGACATGATGAACACGAAGTCCCGGTCGACTTTCATGACGCCAGGGTCCTTGGGATGCACGATGAACGTGCCCATCATCCCCATCGCCATCTGCACCATCTCGTCGGCGTGCGGGTGGTACATGAACGTGCCGTGTTTCTCCAACTGAATCTCATAGACAAAAGTCTTGCCCGGCGGAATGTGCGGCTGCGTGAGACCGCCGACGCCATCCATGCCGCACGGCAGGAGCATGCCGTGCCAGTGAACCGTGGTGTGCTCCGGCAACTTGTTGGTCACGAAGATGCGCACCTTGTCGCCTTCGACCGCCTCGATGGTCGGCCCCGGCGCCTGGCCGTTATAGCCCCACAGGTTGGCATTCATACCCGGCGCCATTTCGCGTACGACCGGCTCGGCAATCAGGTGGAATTCCTTCCAGCCATTTTTCATGCGCCACGGTAAGGACCAGCCGTTCAACGTGGCAACGGGCGTGTAGGGACGGCCGTTCGGCGGCGCGAGCGGCGGCTGCATTGCCGCCTTGGCCATCGTGGAGGCCTCAGGAAGCGAGGCCGCACCGGCCTTGCTGACCAGGGCCGCGCCCAGCAGCGCGGCGCCTGAGCCACCGATAAAATTTCTACGTGACACCATGTCATTGATCTCCGGAATCGGTGGGCGACGCCGGTTGCGTCGTGGTGGCGGATGGCACGGAGGCCATCGCAAGGGGTGGCAGACGGCCACCGAGTGCCTGCTGCAGGTCTGTCTCGGCGAGCCAGTAGTCCTTCAACGCGTCGATGTAGCTGTTCACCGCGCCGACCTGGTCGCGTGAATCGGCGAGCAGTTCGAACACGCTCGCGAGCATGCCGTTGTAGCGAAGCAGGAGTTCGTCCGAGATGGTCTTCCTGATGGGCACGACCTCGTCGCGGTAATGCTTCGCGATGTCGTAGTCCGTCACGTAGGCCGAATACGATTCACGCACTTCGGACCGGGCGTTAATGGCGGTCTCCGCGACCCGGTTGACCGACTGCATATAGATCGCTTCGGCGCGCGCGATCTTCGAGCCGCCCCAGTTGAAGAGGGGAAGCTCGACACTGATTTCGTAGCCTTGTTCGCGGCCGTCGGCGGTCGTGAAATTGTTCTGATACCCGACGTCGAGCGCGTTGATGAAACGCGTCGCTTTGCTAAGACCCAATGAGGACGCAACGCTCTGCGTTTGCAGCTTCGCCGCCTGGATATCCAGCCGGTTCTCCATCGCGAAGCGCTCGAGGTCGCTCAGCTCGGGGCGGTCCTTGGGCAGGTCCGGCAAGCGCTCGGGAAGGGTGTACTGCGCGGCCGCCCCCCACAGCCCCATCGTGCGAGTGAGTTTTTCCCGTACGGATACCGATTGCTGCCGGGTCCTGGCCAGTTGCGCCACCGCGTCTGCATAGAAAGCCTGCTCGCGCGCGTAGTCGAGCTTGCTGAAGTTGCCGGCCTGCTGCATCCGCAAGGCGAGTTCGGCACCGGCCTCGGCCGAGTCCTTCACCTGCTCCGCGTAAGCGGCAGACTGCTGCGCGGCGACTGCGCTGACATAGGCACGCCGGGCATCGGCGGCGACCTTGAGCATAGCGTCCGCAGCGAGCAGCCTGGTCTGCTCGAAGCGGCGACGCTCAATACGCTTCGCCAAGGGCAGCGTCAGGACATTCAACAGGCCGAGCGTGAAGGTGCGGCTGATGCTCAGGTCGTTGCCCCCATGCGTCCGGCTGAACGAGAAACCTGGATTCGGAAGCCGACCGGCCTGAACCAGGTCCGCCTCGGCAATACCGAGTTCGTCGTATGAAGCCTGAAGACTGCGGTTGTTCAGCAGCGCGATCTGGACTGCATCGTCCAGGCTCAATGGTCTGGAAAGCAGCTCCTGCGTTCGCTTGGCGACTGCGCCCCGGTCTTCGTCGGTCCTCACGCGTACCGCGTCTTTCCCAAGACGTTCAGAAGCGGTGGTCGAAACGGTGTTGAACCCGCCGTCCTTCGAAAACGTCGTGCAGCCGGCGAGAAACACCAGCGCAGCGGCGACAGTGACGATGCGGCGGCCGGAAAAGGCGTTCGAGGTCATTTCGCCGGCCCCCCGTGTTTCGCGCTGTGCTTGTCGTCGTTGGCGTCGGGACTGCCGGCCGGCAGGTTGGCGTGGCTCATGCCCTTCATCGCCGGTGCGCTCGTCACCGCCCGATTGAGCGCTTGCCACGTGGACGCTTTCTGGTCCTGGTATGGCCGGTAGTCCGCGAAGGCGGACGGTATGCTGACCGCTGGAACCGAAGCAGAGGCGTCGGCCGGGTCAGAAGGAGTCGTTGTGGCGTGCGCGAGCGACGGCAACAAGGCCGCCGCGCTGAGCAGCGCCGCGATAAACATTCGCATGGATTCTTCTCGTCGTCAGTCACCTGGATGGCCGGCATGCGGACATCTGGGCGAAATTGCGCATCGCAGCCTTAAGCTGCGGCAAAGGACTAGACGAGGAAGGTTCTGGGAGGTCGTTCGATGCCGCTCGTCAGGAACGACGCGACGTTGACCGTGGGAGGAAGCGCCACCGCACTGTGAGCGATGTCGGCGTGCGTCGCCGTTGTCGGGCCGACAGGGAAGCCGGCACCGAGACAGCAGGATGCGCAGGTGCTGCAGGCGTGCGCATGATGCGCATCGCCAGGATGATGGGCGAGATGGCGAGCGTCAGCCGTTGTAGCAACGTGCATGTCGTGACGGTGGGCCGACCCGGACACATGTTCATCTTGCGCCGACGTCATTTCGCCCATGAAATGCGACGTCTCGCATTTCATGGAGAGAGCCGCGAACGACTGAACCGGAAGGCTCAGCACCAGCAGCATGATGACGAAGAATTTGCGCCAATATGACATGGGGTGGGAGTCTAGCACGCGGATTAAGAGGATTGTAAGGTTGGCGCAGCGCCCCCTCACTTCCTCACCACCTCCACCGCAGCCGCTGAAACAAACTCCGCCCGCACACTGTCGCCGACTTTCAGCTCATTGAGCGGAATGCCAGCCGCAGCTCTCAGCACCTGCTGATGCTTCGGCCCGCGTAGCGTCACCATTCGACTCTTGCGGTCGATTTTCAGCACCGTCGCGACAATCTGCACTCTATGCGCCGACGACGCGTATCCCCCTGAAGCGGGTATCGCCGCCGTCGTCTCGATGCGTTCACGTACACCTTTGGTCGTCACCTTGTCGATTTGAAGCAGCAGCGCTTGCTGATACGCGACGTTCAGCGTGTCGCCGACCCGCAGTGTCCTGACATCGGCCAACTGGGGATTGACGTCGACATCCGCCAGATGGCCGTGCGGACCGCGAAGCGTGACGCTGTTGGTGGCGGGGTAGATCGCTACAACCTGGACCTGGGCGTGAATGACCTCGGCTTTTCCGAGTGCCGTCTGCCCGGCATCGGCGTTAGCGTCCTGAGCGAAGCCGGATGGACAGAAAGCGGCCATCAGCACCGCCGCACTCCACATCGCCGCGGCCGATGAGCCTACTTTGCGTAGACGAGTCATCCTGCTCCCAAAGTGACCATCTCAAATGACGATCCCGAGTGACTAACCTAAGCAACCCAAAACCCCGAAGCTACGCTTACAACTCCGGCCGCGCCAGGTCGCTGGCCACGATGTGCTCGCCATACACCTGCGCCGCCGCGACGGCTTCCAGTTTGGTCGCGTAAGGCCCGAGCTCCGGCGCGCCGTCGAACGGGAACAGCACGCGGCCATCGGTGGTTCGAACCACTTTCAACACGCCGAAAAAACGCCGGTAGCCCGCCAGCTTCGAGGTCGCCGACACTTCAAAATCTTCTTCCGACGTCGCGGGGACGCTGGGAATAAATGCGATCTTGCTCATACCTGAAAACTTCTCTTGTTCAATGGGCCGGCCCCTGCTCAATAGGCCAAGGCTACGCCCGGTTGTCCCGGGAAGACAGTCACCGGCGGCCTCATTGTCTCAAATCCCGGCGCATTCAACCGGATGCCTGATCCGCTGACCCGCTGCGTCCGCATCCCGCGTCCTGGCGGATCACCACAGCGTTCCCGGCAGCACGCCCGCCAGATCAGGCGCCGTTGACCGCCGCCGCATGCTCGGCCGCTAGCGTGACATCCCGCTCGGTCACCTTCACGAAGCTCGGCCGCGAGCAGATGCGCTGGGCGTACTCGAGCACGACCGGCGTCTCAGGGACCAGCTTGAACATCATTCCCCAATGCAACGCGATGCCCCACAAGATATCCGCAGCCGACATCTTGTCTCCAAGCAAATAGGGCGACGCCTGTAGCTGGCTCGTCACTGTTCCCAGCATCGAATCGAAATCGCCGTACGGCGAGGTAGAGGGCGGCGCCGGTTCGCGCTTCATCGCCTTGTCGACCAGTGCCGGTTCGTAACAGGCCGCGTAGTACGCCAGCCATCGCAGATACGGCCCGCGCGTCGGATCGTCGAGCGCCGGCGCGAGGCCCGCTTCAGGAAACAGGTCGGCTAGATAGATAACGATGGCGACCTGTTCGGTGATCAGCGCATCGCCGTGAAGAATCGCCGGCACCTTGCCGAGCGGATTGATCGCGAGGTACGGCGCCTTGCGCTGCTCGCCGGCCTTCATGTTCAACACCTTCAGCTGATACGGGACGCCGAGTTCCTCGAGCAGCGTGACTGCGCTGACAGAGCGGCATTGCGGCGAGTGGAACAGCGTGATCGTGCGGTCGGTAGTCATGGCGAGGGCCTTCTAAGTGAATGTCTCGTGGGAAGAACCAGCGTCCATCAGGCGCCGGATGTCCCTATCCTAAGCGCCCATACCTGTCAGTTTGTGTCAGGTATGACTACACTTATCCGGATGAGAGCCAGCCGCCTCCTTTCCATCCTGATGACCTTGCAGGCGCGTGGACGCGTGACCGCGCAGTCGCTCGCCGATGAATGCGCGGTCTCGCTACGCACCATCTATCGCGACGTCGACGCCTTGTGCGCCGCAGGGGTCCCGGTGCACAGCGAGCGTGGCTCGGAAGGCGGCTATCGCCTGCTCGACGGATACCGTACGCGTCTGAACGGCCTCTCGTCGCAGGAAGCGGAGGCGTTGTTCCTCGCCGGTTTGCCGGGACCGGTGCAGGCACTCGGTCTCGGCGCCGTGATGGCCGGCGCGCAAACCAAGTTGCTCGCCGCGTTGCCGGCCGAATTGCGCTCGACCGCGGAGCGCATGCGCTCGCGTTTTCACCTCGACGCCCCGGCCTGGTTTTCCGACGCGGATCAGCCCGCGAATCTGCCGTTGATCGCCAGCGCGGTGTGGGAACAGCATCCGCTGCAGATTCGCTATCAGAGTTGGAAAGCCGAAAAGTTTCGCCGCATCGAACCACTCGGCATCGTGCTGAAAAGCGGGGCCTGGTATGTGATCGGGCGGGTCGGCACGGACATTCGCATCTATCGCATTTCGCGCATTCTTGAGTTGAGCCTGCTGGATGAGACGTTCGAGCGGCCACTCGCCTTCGATCTGGCGGCTTACTGGCAAGACAGCACGCAACGTCTGTCCGAAGAGATGCATGCGAACGAAGCGACCCTGCGGCTGTCGCCGTGGGGCATGCAGATGCTCGAAGTCTTTACCTCACCGTTCGCACGCTCAGCCGCGAAAATCGGTGAGCCGGATCCGGTCGACGGCTGGCGCACGGTCACCCTGCCGGTCGGCTCGATGAGGCAGGCGTGCGCGGAGCTGCTGCGCTTTGGCACCGAGGCCGAGGTGCTGGCGCCGCCCGAATTGCGTGCGTGCATGGCGGAGGTTGCGGTGGCGCTGCATCGACGGTACACGCAATGAAGGCATCGCTTCGCCGTTTCAGTGAACGATATATATGTCGCTTGAGATGATCGACATGTGACGTAACAGTGACGCTTTTCATGGCACCGTCATACACGCTGCATACAGTTTGCCCGCGAATAAAACTCTAATCCCCAAGGGCAAAAACAATGTCACAGCGCAGCGGGTTGCGTGCTTTCTTCATGGTCGTTTGCGCGGCCTTAGTTGGTCTTATCGTCGCCGCGTGCGGCTCATCGTCGTCCTCGTCGCTCACTCAGACCGGGCAGCAGCAGATCAAGCACGTCTTCGTCATCACGCTCGAAAACGAAAACTACGCGACCACTTTCGGCGCGAACAGCAAGGCGCCGTACCTGTCGCAGACGCTGGCTTCACAAGGCGCGATGGTGCAGCAGTACTACGGCACGGGGCACGTGAGCCTCGACAACTACATCTCGATGCTCAGCGGTCAGGCGCCGACGCCGGAAACGGACAACGACTGCATTACCTATCAGGACTACAACCTCACGGGCACGACGCCGGACGGTCAGGCGATCGGCTCGGGTTGCGTGTATCCCGCCAGCATCAAGACGCTACCGGACCAGCTGACGGCGGCGGGCTTGACATGGAAGGGCTATGAAGGCGACATGGGCAACGACCCGACGCGCGAAGCCGCCACGTGCGGCCACCCGACGCTCAACACGACCGATCTGACCCAATCGGCCGAAGCGCCGAGCGCAGCGGTACCGCTGGGCGATCAGTACGCGACGCGTCACAACCCGTTCATGTACTTTCACTCGATCATCGATTCGCCGAACTGTGGCCAGAACGTCGTGAACCTGAACAAACTCACGACCGATCTGCAGTCGATCTCAACCACCGCCAACTTCAACCTCATTACGCCGAACCTGTGCGACGACGGTCACGATTCGCCGTGTGTGAATGGCCAACCGGGCGGACTGGTCAGCGCGAATACGTTCCTGCAGAAGTGGGTGCCGATTATCACCGCCTCGCCGGCGTTCCAGCAGGACGGTCTGTTGATCATCAACTTCGACGAAAGCAGTTACGCCACCGTGACGCAGTCCGCGTCAGGCGAGAATCTGATATTCGCCGGCGCGACCTGCTGCAGCCAGCAGCCGGGTCCGAATCTGGCGGCGTTCCCGCAGACTTCTTCGCTGGCGTACAAGGGTTTGACGATCAACCTGACCAAGCAGAGCTTCGGTGGCGACCAGACGGGTGCCGTCATGATCTCGAAGTTCATCAAGCCGGGCACGGTGTCGACGGTGCAGTACAACCACTACTCGATGCTCAAGAGCATTGAAGACATCTTCCAGCTGGGTCATCTGGGCTATGCAGGGCAGGCCGGTCTGGTCGGGTTCGGCAACGACATTTTCACGAACCTGTAAGCGACTCGATGCTGTTTTCTGCAACCCGATTCACCGTGAGCACCGCCACCCGATTGGCGGCGCTCGCCGCGCTGGCCAGCGCCGTATGGCTGCCATTCCCGGTAGGTGCAGCGGCGGCGCCGGCCGACGCGAAACCCGTCTACAGCGATGCCGCAGCACTCGGCAAACTGATGTTCTTCGATGCGTCGTTGTCGGCCTCAGGCAAGATGTCGTGCGCGAGCTGTCATAGCCCGTCGCACGCGTACGGGCCGCCCAATGGTCTGGCTGCGCAGTTGGGTGGTCCGGACATGCGCTCGCAAGGCACGCGCGCCGTGCCAAGCCTGCGCTACGTGTTGAACCGCACGCCGGTCTGGACTCACGCTCAGGCTGCGAGTCTCTCGGAACGAATCGAGGATAGCGACAACGCGCCGGTCGGCGGCTTCGGCTGGGACGGGCGCTTCAACCGTCTGCACGATCAGGCGAGTTTCCCGCTGTTCAATCCGGACGAGATGGCCAACAAGGACCCGGCGACCGTGCTCGCGAAACTGCAGCAGGCACCGTATGCCGCGCGCTTCAAGGAAGTGTTCGGTCAAAACATCTTCGCCGACCCCACCAAGGCGTTCGCGCAGGCGATGTACGCCATCGAGCGCTTCGAACTCGAAGACCCGAGCTTTCATCCGTACACCAGCAAGTTCGATTACTACCTCGATGGAAAATTGCAACTAACGGCACAGGAGTTGAGAGGCAAAAAGCTGTTCGACGATCCGGCGGGCGGCAATTGCGCCTCCTGCCACATCGATCAATCGGGTGTCGACGGCTCTCATCCGCTTTTCACCGACTTCAACTTCCAGGCACTCGGTGTGCCGCGCAATCCTGAGCTGCGTGCGAACGCGGACCCGAAGTACTTCGATATGGGCTTGTGCGGTCCGCTGCGCACCGATCAGTCAAGCGACAAAAGCAACTGCGGACTCTTCAAGTCGGTGTCGCTGCGTAACACGGCAACGCGGCAGGTGTTTTTCCACAATGGCCGCTTCCATACGCTGAAGGACGCGCTGCGCTTCTACGTCCAACGCGATACGAATCCGGGCAAGTGGTATCCGAAAGACGCCCACGGCAAGGTCGACAAGTTCAACGACTTGCCGGTCGCGCTGCGCGTGAACGTCGATACCACCGACGAGCCGCTCACGCGCAAAGCCGGCGAGCGCCCCGTGTGGTCAGAGCGGGATATCGACGACGTCGCCGCTTTCCTCGCCACGCTGAACGACGATTACGTGCTGAAGCCGAAGCAGTCGAAGTAGCGGGCGCAGATGCACCAGCCAGCCGCCTTTCCTAAGACGAAATTTGGCCGTTTGGTGCCTCTTTTGGGGGCAGAGCTATAATGGTCGGATCCTCTTTCTTTCCCGTCCACCGTTATGAGCCGGTTACTTTGCCTGATCGTGCTTTCGCTCGGCCTGATGCAAACCGCAACGGCCGACGAAACCAATGACCGCATGTCCGCGTATCTGACGCAGAAATTCGGTTTGGCAAAGGAAAAAGCTCAAAAGATTTCCGACGCGGTGCAGTCCGCCGCTTCGAAATATTCACTGCCGCCGGCACTGCTGCTGGCGATCATCTCGATCGAATCCCGCTTTAAGGAAAAGGCCAAGGGCGCCAACGGCGCGACCGGGCTGATGCAGGTGGTGCCGGGCGCCCATCGCGGGCTGCTGAGGAACGTCAAGGACCTCACTGAGCCGACCACCAACATCGACGTGGGCTCGGCAATCCTGTACGGCTACATGCGCTCGGCGAACGGCGACATGAACGCGGCGCTCAAGAGTTACGGCGGATCGCAATCCTACGCGAAGAAGGTGAGCTTGCGCGTCGAAGATTTCACCGACGTCGCCGGACCGCAAGACGTCTCGTCCCGTCCAGACGCACAAACCAAAATGTGCGAGGCCGACCGTTGCGCGGCGCCGGACAACTGGGCCGACGCTTTCGCGATACCGGCCGGCAACGCCGCCGGCGTGAGCGGCGCGGCGGCGCTGCAAAGCACGTCGCCCGCAACGCCGCACTGAGCGGCAACACCCTCTTATTTTCCCCTTTGTCGTGCTCCCGCGCTGAAGCCGCGGACATGAGCCGTCACGTCGTGTAAGGCGGGGCGGGGGGCGCGCTGCGCGCTTTTTACGCACACCTGGCAACCGCTCTACAATGCATTCCCATTCGAGCTCACGCCGCGCCTCTTCCGATCGACCATGTTTACCTCGTTTTCCAAAGCCACTGCCGTCTCGCTTCTCGGCCTGCTAACACTCGCCGCTTGCAGCAGCACCCCGCAGCCGAAATTCCAGCAGGAATTGTTTGAAACGGGCGCGAGCCCTTACGCCCGAAATTTCAACTCGAGCACCACGGATACCTGCGAGGCGGCGCGCCGCGCCCTGCTGAGTCAGGGTTATCTGACGACGATGACGCGCACCGATACCGTCGATGGAACGAAAAATTTCCAGCCGACCGGCGATACGCACATCGTCGTCGAGTTTCATGTGGTGTGTACGCCGGGGGAGGAGGCGAGCGATACGAGCATCGTTTATGTCAATGCCGTACAGAACGGCTTTGCGCTGAAGAAAAGCGATACTTCGGCGAGCGTCGGGCTGAGCGTGCTGGGTTCGCTGTCGCTGCCGATACGCTCGAACAGCGATGCGATGGTCAAGATTTCGAGTGAGACCATTCCGTCGGGCAAGTTCTACGATCGCTTCTTCGGCCTCGTCGATCACTATCTGCAAACAGTGGTGCGCACACAGCCGGTTGCAAACAGCCGTGTCGAGACGCGCATGTTGCCGGTGCCTGTCGAAGCAACCATTCCCGTGCTGCTTCCCGAGATGCCCGATGCAATCGACAAGGCGGCTTCGGCGCAACCGGCAAGCGGAGCCAGCAGCGTGGTGCCTTGATGCATCGACCGATGTTTGTCGGGTTAGGGCTGATCAAGGCCTGATCAGCCTTCGATCTCATCACGGTGCGGCACTTATCCTATGTCTTTTACTTCATTCGTATACATATGTAGTAATAGTTAACAAGGGTTAACCCCTTCTGTGGATAACTCCTAATTGTCCTGTCACATCAATGTCATGCGAAATCCATAACCCTGCGGAACACATCTGTAGAAAAACTACAAAGCTGGGATAACTTTGACAGGGCAAGCCTCGCGCCCCGTCTTATCAAGATTCCGCACACAGGCTGTCCGATGCGCTATCCCGAAGTTATTCATAGGCAATTGTGGATAACTTGCGGATCCAGCCGTATGACGCCTGGCGGCGGCTCCGTCTTTTTCGTCGATGCCATCCGCTCGCCACCGTACAGACCGCGACCGTCCCGGCGCGCACATTGAAGGTGGAAGGTACGAAGATTGCGTCTATGTTTTTGCAAGCGCAACTGTTGCTATTTAGTCAAAACCATTTCAGCAACGGCCTATCCAGGCATAGAGTTAAAGTGTTTTCTGAGGTTATTGGTGCAGTGCGGGGGTGTGCGATGAAACGCAGAACAGCACGACAGCTAGTCCGTCTTCTCTCGGATATCAGACATGCCAGCCACTGCACGACGCTGCGGGCGGCGGCCACTAACCGGGCCATATCCCTTGCCTCCTCGGAGCATGATGACGATCGCACCGCGAGCGACGAAAGCAACGAGGCCGCACGCGAGTCGAATCACGACAAGCCTGCCCGGAGCGGATCATGAGATCGGCAAGCGAACAATCGCTGCGTTTTCTGGTCGAGAAATGGCTGGCGCCAGGGCCTTCGGTCCCGATTCACGTGACCGAGTTCAGCCGCACCCGCCTTGGCGGCAGGCGTTATGTGCGCGTGGAGACGTCTCCAGAAGCCGGATCGCGCGGTCTCTTTTTCTTTCGTCACGACGATGGCTGCTGGTGTGTGTTTCCACCCACCGCTGATACACCCAAAATGTTCCCGCAGCCGCGCGCTGCCTAGCAGAGGCGGCCACGCGGGAGACTGGTTGGAGTTCTCACGCTTCGTGAGGCAGGCTGTCACGTTCGCTTTCGCGTCGCCGGGCGGGCATCACCTGGCACACGATCAAGCCGGTGAGCATCAGCGCGCATCCAAATAGCGCGCGACCCGACAGCGTTTCGCCGAGCACCAGCCATCCGGCAAGCGCGGCGAAAACGCCTTCCATACTGAAGATCACTGCGGCATGCGACGGTGCCGCATGCCTTTGCGCCACGACCTGAATCGTATAGGCGATACCCACCGACAGCGCACCGCCGTACAGAATCGTCGGCGCGGCGCGTTCGATCACCGCCAGACTGAACGGCTCGATCACGAGGCCGATGACCAGACAGACGAGCCCGCAAGTCATGAACTGCACGAGTGCCAACATGAGTGTGTCGTGTCGCTGCGCGAAGCGGCCCACCAGCATCATCTGCACGGAAATCACCAACGCGCCGGCAAGCTGATACCAGTCGCCGTACAGGATCGAGAAGTGCTCGTTGACGCTCAGAAAGTACATGCCGAGCGCAGCGAGCGTCGCGCCGAGCCACGTGCCGAATCCCGTTGGATGACGAAACAGCACGCCCAGCAGCGGCACGATCACCACATACAACGAACTGATGAAGCCGGCGTTGGCGACCTTGGTGTATTGCAGGCCGATCTGCTGCAACGAAATCGACGCGGACAGCACGATGCCGAGCAGCACACCGGCACCGAGCAGCTCGCGTGCGCCGCCGGGTTCGCGCTTCGACAATTCCGCCAGCGCGGCGCGCCGCACGCAGACGATCATCGTCAGCACGACCAACGCGCCGAGCAGGAAACGCAGTCCGGTAAACAGAAACGGTCCGATCGTGTCGAGACTGAGGCGTTGCGCGACGAACGCGGAGCCCCAGATCATTGCCGCGATCAGCATGAGCAGGTTGGCGCGCAGGTGTTGGCGTGTGTCGGGTTTCAAAGGCTGTTTTTCGAATTCGGTTGTTGTAACAAGACGCTCGCGGCTTAACCGCGATGTACGGCGTCTCGCGGCACGGACTCCTTTGCCGGCACCGGCAATGGTAACGCGGGCAAGGTCATTACAAAACGCGCGCCACCCGATGCCGCTTCTTCCAACCGCACGTCGCCGCCATGAACCAGCGCGACGCGCCACACGATCGCGAGGCCAAGGCCGAAGCCGCCCGTGTGCCGGTCACGGCTGGCATCGAGCCGGTAAAACGGTTCGAATACGCGACCGCGTTCGGCAAGCGGAATACCGGGGCCGTCGTCCTCGACAATCAGCACGAGCGCGCCTGCCGCGCCGACGGCCGCGCTCAGCGAAATCGCCTGCTGTGCGTAGCGGGTACTGTTGCGCAGCAGATTCAGCAGCGCACGCGCGACCAGTTTGGGATCGCAGACATGATACGTGGGAGGTTGGACAATCGGCATACGAGAAACCGGAGCGCGGGCGGCGGCCGTGCCCGCAGCGCCAACCGCAGCGGACATGCCCGCCGTGCTGACCGAAAGGGTCAGCGAGCGATCGGCGACATCATTGGACATGCTCGCGGCCACGCTATCGACCAACTCATCCACCGACACCTGCATCGGCACCAGATGCCCGTCGCCTTGTTCCAGGCGGCTCAAGGTCAGCAGTTCGGTGACGAGCTCGTCGAGTTCGCGCACGTCTTTGCGCAGCGCCATGTGCCGTTCGCGCTGCCGCTCGGGTGACTCCTGCGACTGCAACAGCGCAAGTCCGAATTCGAGCCGCGCGAGCGGCGTCTTCAGTTCGTGGGAGATGCCGTGCATCATCTCGCGCTGATGCAGGATCGACGCTTCGATCTGCCGCGCCATTTCGTTGAATTGCTGCGATAACTCGTAGATGTTCGACTTCTTCGACAACTGCGCGCGGGTCGACAGATTGCCGGAGCCGAACGCACGCGCCGCGGCTTCGAGCTTGCGCAACTCGCGCCAGTGATAGTGCACCCACACGACCACCGAAAGCAGCGTGGCAAGCCCGAGCAACACATACGCGAGTGTCTGAATCTCGACGGTGGTCGACTCGCTGCGACGCGCACTGACAACGATGCCATCCGGCAGAGGCAGGTAGTAATTCGTGGTGTCCACATCCAACACCAGCTTGCCATCGCGCAACTCGTGCCATTGGCGCTTGCCGACCAGTGGCTCGACCTCGTCGGTCGTCATCAACCTGAAGCCGTCGCTGCCGTGCTTGTTCAAATCCGCGAGCGCCGCGGCGCGTTCCGGGCCCGCGTGTCGTTGCAGGTAATCCTCGAGTACGAATGCATACGTACGGTCCGCGCCGCGCTCGGTTTGTGTGACGCGCTCATGGAACAGTTGCGAGAATGAGGTGTTGACGAATGTAATGGCGAGGCCGCCACCGATGACAACGATCAGGTACAGCCGGAATAGCGAGCGGAGCATTTATTCGTCCCATGCCGACGGGCTGAACAGATAGCCGCGGCCCCAGATTGTCTTGATCTTGTGCGGCTCAAGCGAGGCATCTTCGAAACGCCGTCGCAGCCTTGAGATCCCGGCGTCGACGGTACGGTCGAGACCGTCGAATTCGATGCCGCGCAACTGCTTGAGAATGTCGTCGCGGCTCAGCACGGTGCCGGCGGCGCGCGCGAGGATCAGCAGCAGGTTGTATTCGGCGGTTTTCAGCTCGACTGGCTGGCCGCGCCAACTCACCGCGCGATCTGGCGGTGCAATCACCAGTTCGCCGAAGGTCAGCGTATCGTCCTGTGTGGATGGTTCCACGCTTTCCGCCGGCTGCGCGCGCCGCAGCAAGGCACGAGCGCGCGCGACCAGCACGCGCGGCTCGATCGGCTTGATGACGTAGTCGTCGGCACCCGTTTCCAGTCCGGCGATCTGGTCGAACACGTCAACGCGCGCCGTCAGGATCAGCACGGGTACGCGCGAAAAACTGCGAATGCGGCGGCAGACCTCCATGCCGTCCATGTTCGGCAGCATCAGATCGAGAATCACCAGTGCCGGTTTATGTTCGCGCACGGCGGCCACGGCCGTGTCGCCGCGCCGCACGATCGTCACGCTGAATTCATAGCTGTTCAGATATTCCCCGATCAACTGCGCGAGGCGATCGTCGTCCTCGATCAGCAGCACGCTGGTTTTGAGGGGGGCTTCGTTCATGTCGGTCTCCACTATCAGGCGCCGATTCTATCCGCGCGCACGCGTGCCGGGTGCGCCGTGAACACTCGCGAACACTTGAACACAATTGCGCACACATTCCCCCAACTTCAGGACAGACGTGGCGAGGCGGCGTCCCTAGACTGCGGCTTCCACCTCAAATAAAAAGTCCTGATCGTGCGCAAACGCCTCTTTTATCTGTGTGTTCCGCTGTTTAGCCTGACCTGTTCGTCGATGGCCTACGCCGAGAATTTCTATATGTTTTCGCTGGCCGGTGGCGTAGCGCCGCGCTATCAGGGTAGCCGCGACTACCGCCCGTTTGTCGCTCCGCTGATCGCCGCGGAGTTCAGCAACGGCATCTTTCTGAGCCCGACAGACGGCCTCGGCTACAAGCACACCTTCGCCAATGGGCTTTTCGCATCGGCGGCGCTGAGCTACGACTTCGGCCGCACAGATAGCAATCGCGCCGATTTGCCGGGCTCCGACTACCTGAAGGGCATGGGCCGAATTCCCGGCTCGGTGATGGCGTCCGTGCAGGTCGGCGCGCATCTGTTCGGCCCGTCGACCATCAGCATTACGCTGGATCAACCGTTGACGCACACGAGCCGCGGCACGAGCGGGCATGTCGATCTGACCGTGCCGGTGCTGCAAACCGTTGACAACGACATCAGCATCACGGGCAGCGTGCATGCCGGTAGCGGCCGCTATACGCAGACCTTCTTCGGCGTCACCGATGCGCAGGCAGCCGCGAGCCGCTTTCAGCCGTATGCGTTGAAAGGCGGTATCGATAGCGCCAAGGTGTCGGCCGCCTGGACCTACAGTTTTTCGCCGCGTTGGTCGGTGCATACCGAAGGCGGCATGACGCGCCTGCTCGGCGCGTCGGCGAACAGTCCGATCGTGCAGTCGAAGAACAACTACTTCGCGGTCACGGCGCTGACATATCGCTATTGATGCGCGGGTCGATGCGCCGATTCATCGGTTATCCGAATCGACGCTTCGACGATTTGACGTCCCTTCAAGGAGCTCGCGATGTTTGCATGGCACACCCCTCTGTCCAATGCCTGGCAGGACAGCCTCGTATCGTCCGCGCGCGCGCAGGCGATTGGCGTCGACAGTTTGCTGCTAACCGGTGCAACCGGTTTTATCGGCGGCAATCTGTTTGTGACCCTGATCAACGCAGGCCTCATCGAGCGGATGGTGTGCCTGGTGCGCGGCGCCAGCGTGGCCGATGCGCTCGCGCGGCTGCGCGCGTCGGCGGTGCGCTGCGGGCTGCCGCATTTTCGCGCCCAGCGAATCACTGAAGCCAACGTCATGGTCGGCGAACTCGGCAGCGCGTTTTCGGAGATCGATCTGGCGCGGCTCGCCAAGGCATCGCATGTGATCAACTGCGCCGCGCTGGCGTCGTTTTCGACGCATCCCCAGGTACTCGACACGAACGTGGGCGACACCTTGCGCTTCGCATCGCGCTTTGTCGGCAGCAAAGCGTTGCGGCGTTTTCTGCACGTGAGCACGGCGATGGCGTGCGGCACGCAATGCGGCGCGAACGTGCAGGAATCTCCGTTCGGCTATGGCGAGACGCGCCACCTCGTGCCCTATACGCAAAGCAAACGCGAAGTTGAACGTCTGTTGCGCAGCACGTATCCGCACTTGCCGCTGGTCGTGGTGCGGCCGTCGATCGTGGTCGGCCATACGGTGCTCGGCACGCTGCCTTCGGCAAGCATCTTCTGGGTATTTCGCGTGGTGCACGGCGCGCGGCGCTTCACGGCGCGGGCGATGAACCGCCTCGACGTGGTGTCCGCCGACGACTGCGCGCGTGCGATCGCGCTGCTGGCAGTGAAGCCGTCACTGGCTTTCGATACGTATCACGTATCGGCGGGTGCCGAAGCGCCGACCATCGGTCAGATCATCAGCGCGATGGACGAAGCCACCGGCACCTCGGGCCGCCGCTATTCGATGTGCCGCGTGCGCGACTTCGCCAAAATCGCGCGCGAGGTGGTGGGCCGCGACCGTTGCGGCAGTGGCCGCCTGATCGAACACGCGTTGCGTTTGTACGCCGGCTTCGCCGAGCTGGACTATACGTTCGACAACCGCCGTCTGCGTGACGAGATCGGCTTCGAGCCGCTGCCCTTCACGGACTACGTGAGCGAATGCGTGCGGACCTCGCGCGGGGTGGGCATCGTCGAGCAGATGCGCTGGGACTTCAAATAGGCCTCCAGCCGGTTACATGGCGAGCGACTCGCGCGATAATCGCGCAACAGCCACCCGGATGACGATACGACTGACCGACCGGGCCGACTGATTTTCAGGCAGACGCAATGGACGAGAAAGACTGGATCGCCGGCGCCGCGAAGGCGCTGGCGATCATCGAGGCATTCGACGAAGAGCACGCGCGCATGACGCCGACCATGGTGGCGGCCCGCGCCGGGCTCTCGCGCACGGCGGCGCGGCGCTATCTGCTGACCCTGCGCGAACTCGGCTACGTGGATACCGACGGCAAGCTGTTCTGGCTCGCGCCGCGCGTCTTGCGGCTTGGTCAGTCGTATCTGGATTCAGCGCGCTTGCCGCGCACCGTGCAGCCATTTCTTCAGCGCATCACCGCAACCGTGCAGGAAACCGCGCTGGTCGCGATTCTCGACGAACACGACGTGGTCTACGTCGCGCGCAACGGCGTGAACCGGGCGATGGCGGTTGGGTTCGTGCTCGGTTCGCGAGCGAGCGCGCCGTTGTCGTCGGCGGGTTTGATCCTGCTGGCCTTTCAGGCGCCGGAAAGCATCGAACAGTGGCTCGCGTCCTATCCGATCAAGGTGTTCACGCCGCACACTTATTCGACCACCGCGCGCTTGCGTGAAGTGCTGAGCGAAATCCGCCGCGATGGTTATGTCGTCACCGATCAACAACTGGAACTGGGCATGCGCGGTGTCGCGGTGCCGTTGCGCGACCGGCATGGCTCGGTCGTGGCGGCGATCAGCGTGAGCATGCCGATCGGCCAGGAGTCGGCGAATGCCGCGCTGCACCGGGTGCTGCCGACCCTTCAGGAAACCGCCAGTTTGCTGCGAAATCTGGTCTAGAAGCGCGTCTAGGTAATCTCCCTGATACGGCATGCTTAATGAGTGAAAGCATATCGAAAGCAAGCTGTCTCGCGGAAAATACATATCGAGTTTTGCGCATGACAAACCGCCTACGCTGCGTAATACTCTCCCGCGGGGAGCGGTAAGGCGCCTTCAAGCCTTGTCTGCTTCACCGTTCAGCTATTTCATTCACATTGACTCAGTCGTCCAGGTTTGGGGAACAACACATGAAAAAATTCATCGTCTCGCTCGCAGCCGCATCGATCGCGCTGGTCTCCGTTCAAGCTTTCGCACAGGCATCGGACGCAGCAGCGCCGGCCGCTGCAGCTAGCACGCCGAAGAAGCACCACATCAAGAAGCTGAAGACGCACGGTAAGCGCGCTCCGGTTTCGGCAGCAGCTTCGGCAGCCGGCACGAACGACAAGGGCACGGCAAACTAAGCTTGCGCTTGGTTGCGTCGGGCGAACCCTGCCGGTTCTCTTGTGCGCGCCGCTAGTCGGCGAGTGCAGCGTAGTTCAGGTTTAAATCGCCAGCGAAAAGGCCAGAGCTTTTGCTCTGGCCTTTTTGTATTGCGCGACGGCTTTGGGCGGGGGTTTAGCCTGCGAGGCCGCGCTTGATGACCTCGTTCAGCAGTCCGGTCATGCCTTCCGGATGCGTGGCGGCCCGTTCTTTCAGTTCCGTGACCAGATCGCCGTTCAGCTTGCAGGCAAAGGCGACGAGGCCCTGCGCCTGGTCGAGCTTGCGCTGTTCGCGGCGATCGAGCTTCGGATCGGCGGCAGCAGGTTTGCCAAAGCGGTCGGCGGTCGAAAGTTTCATTGCACTGTTCAGCTTGAGCGCCTTGTTCTTCTCAAGGTCGGTTTTTTTCATCGCCATACGGAAGGCCTCTGCCAGATAAGTAATCCCGCATTGTACGCATCGCGCCGCGGGTCGAGCGAACGGCGGCGATTCCGCACTCAAGCGGCGGTGGAACAGTGCTCAGACCCCGCGGAGTCTGAGTCGCCAAACGGTGTTCAGGCGGGCCGTTCCGGCGCGCCTGCCACGCTGTCCATCAACGCCCGCATGCGTTGCCAGTGCGTGCCTTCCCAGAACACGCGCCGGCACACGTCGCAAGTGACGAACTGGTTATGTCGTTCCAGCACGCCATCGGGCGCCCGATTACCGACTTCATCTTTGGCGATACGCCGCAGCGGCGCGTTGCACATCAGACACAAGCGGAACGGCTGCGCGCTACCGGCCAGATCGAGCCGTTCAAACACTTCGCGCAATTGCTCGCGCGGCCGTAGCGTGCGCACGTAGCAGCCATGCGTGATGGTGCGGCGTTTCAATAGCTCACGGTCGCGCGTCAAGACGATGCGCTGTTGTGCGGCGGCGAGCGCTTCGATATCGGCGTCGGGATAGTGGTTGTCATAGAGCGTGTCGAAGCCGGCCAGCCGCAGCAGCGGGGCGAGACCGCCCAGATGCGCATCGGCAATGAAACGCACCACGCGCAGCGGATGGGCGCGCACCCGCAATAGCGGCTGGATGTCGAGCGCTTCAAACTTCGGATAAACGGCGACGCGATCGCCGTCGGTCAGCGGATGATTGAAACCAACCGACTCACCGTTCACCAGGATCAATTCGACTTCCGTATGCGGCACGCCGAGCACTTCGATCATATGTTTCGCGGTGGCGCCGTGCGCGCAGGCGTAGCTGAACGCGCGCCGGCGCAGCGGCCGGGCGAGAAAATCGTTCAGCTCCTCATAGAAGCGGAATGTCGCGGTGACCATCGCAGCAGTATCGCACCGTGCTTAATTGCGCGCTGCCCTGCAGGTGTCGCATGGGTGTGCTTTACTTCCAGTTCCTTAGAAGATGGAGCGAGAGATGGACATCGGTTTTATCGGTCTCGGCGAGATGGGCGCCGCGATGGTTGCAAACATTTTGAAAGCCGGGCATCAGGTGCGCGTGTGGAACCGCTCGCCGGAACGCGTGCGGTCGCTCGCCGACGCAGGTGCGCGAATCGTCGCGACGCCGGCTGAAGCGTTTGCGGGCGATGCCGTGTTCTCGATGCTCGCCGACGACACCGCGTTGCGCGAAGTCATCACGGCGTCGCTGCTGGAACACGCCCCGCGCGGCTTGATCCACGTGAACATGGCGACGATCTCGGTGGCGCTGGCCGAGGAACTGGCGACGGCGCACGCGTCGCGCGGCGTCCATTACGTCGCCGCACCGGTGCTGGGGCGGCCGGACGTTGCGGCAGCAGGCAAGCTGACGATCGTGGCGGGCGGCCCGGCTGAGTCGATCGACCGTGTGCAGCCCATTTTCGACGCAATCGGCCAGAAAACCTGGCGCATCGGTTCGCTGCCGCAGCAGGCGAACGTGATGAAACTCGCGGCTAACTTCATGTTGGGCGCGGCCGTCGAGACGCTCGGCGAGGCGGCGACACTGGTGACCGGCCATGGCCTCGCGATGCAGGATTTCCTCGACGTCATCACGAGCGGCCTGTTCCCGGGCCCGGTCTATTCGGGCTACGGCAAGCTGATCGCGGAGCAGCGCTACGAGCCGGCGCTGTTTAAGGCGCGCCTCGGACTGAAGGACTTGCGTCTTGCGCTGGCGGCTGCTGAGGCGGTCAATACGCCGCTGCCGATCGCAAGCGTGGTGCGCGACAGTCTGATCGAAGCCGTGGCGCATGGCGACGGCGAGAAAGACTTCGCGGTGCTGGGGCAGGTGGCGGCACGGCGGGCAGGGCGCTAAACGGGAGCGGGTGCGGGTGCTTGCGGGCGCTCGCATCGCTTTAAGATGCGGGCGGCCATAATAGCTGCCCGATCCTTTTCTGCGTCGATCCCAATGAGTCTGCATACCTGGTGGCTGTTCGCCGCTACTGTTTTCGTTGTTTCCGCGATTCCCGGTCCGAACATGCTGCTGGTGATGACGCACGGTGCCCAGCACGGGCTGCGCCGTTCCAGCGCGACCATGGCCGGCTGCCTGTCGGCGCTGGTGCTGATGCTGGCGGTGTCGGCGGCCGGCCTCGGTGTGTTTCTCGAGGCGTGGCCGGCGATGTTCAACGCACTGCGGATGATTGGCGCGGCTTACCTCGTCTATCTGGGTATCAAGGCTTGGCGGGCGCCGGCTGATGAAGGCGTTGCCGGCGCGGTCGACGAACTGTCAGCCAAGCCCATGCGCTCGCGCTTCGCTCTGTTCCGCAACGGCTTCCTCGTGGCAGGCAGCAACCCGAAAGCCATCCTGTTCGCCGCAGCGTTGCTGCCCCAATTCATCGATGCCGCGCAGCCCAAGCTGCCTCAGTTCGGTGTGCTCGTCGCGACCTTCGCCGTCATCGAGGTGAGCTGGTATCTGGTGTACGCGGGTTTCGGCACGCGAATCGGGGCCAGGTTGAAGAGCCGCAGCGTCGCCAGGATGTTCAATCGCCTGACGGGCGGGGTGTTCGTCGGCTTCGGCGCGATGATGGCGCTGGTGCGCCATTAGGCGGTAGGCGGACGGCGAACGCGCGTGGCAATCAACGTCGTTCGCTGAACGCTGCGAGAATTGTGGTGCTGATGCAAAACCGAGGGTCAACCCTAATTTGAATGTTGCGCCGCACCAAACCATTTGCTATAGTTCGTCTTGTCTCCTCCATGTCTCCTCTGATATGGATTCAGCCCGCCCAATTAGGCGGGCTTTTTTTTGCCCTGAATTTCCAGTGTCCTCCAGAAAAGATAAAGCCGGCTGGCCCCATTCGCGGGGCCAGCCGGCTTTTTTGCGTCTGCCGTCGAACTCAGTACGCGGTCAGAACTTATACGAAACGGCTAGGAACGAAATGATCGGATCCGCCGTCAGCTGGGACTTCGAGACGCCCAGTTCCGTCCCGTCCGCCGCCTTGATGATGACCGACGAGGTGGTCTTCAGCGGAATATACGTGACCGACGCCACGAGGCCCCAGTGGTCCGTGATGTTGTACGTGAGACCCGCATTGAATACCGGCGCCCACGACGACGAAGCCTTCGCCGAAACCTGAGTCTGCCCCGGCTTGCCCGCGCCCGCTGCCAGCACCGCACCGAGGTTTTCCTGCGTCGACTGCACGAAGTTCTGGCTCAGTTGGAGATCGGAGAACCAGTTGTACGACACCCCGACACCTAGGAACGGCCTGAACTTCGCGGTCGGCGCGTTGAAGTAGTACTGGAATAGCAGCGCGGGGCTCCACTGGCGTACGCTCTTCACGATCGGATTGGTCTGCGGATCTCCGAGATTCTGCTGACCGAGCGCGCCTGCCGGTCCCGGTGGCTGGATGGTGCCGTGGCCGTAGATCTTGAAGACTGGCGGCACGCCTGCCACCGTCGACACTGCGATGTGATCGGTGATGTAGTGACTGAAAACGAGGCCGACGGTGTCGGCTTTACTGGTCGACAGGCCCGTGCCGGACGAAGTGAACGAACTCGGCAGACGCAGCGGCGTATTGATCGGCGTCGGCGCGACCGTGGTGGTGAGCGGCGTGCTCGAATCCTGCGGCATCACGTGAAACCAGCCGAGCACGGCGACGTTGTCGCCCGCATGTTGGGCGTGCGCACTGACTGACAGGCAGGCGGCCAGTATCGCGAATAAGACTTTTCTCATGTTGTTCCTCCTGAGGCGCGCGTTGCGTCCATCGCGCACGGCGAGCGGCGGCGGGTTAGCTGTCCGGCCGGTGCGCTGGATACGCGCTGGACGCCGGCTGCTGCGCGGTTACGGTGCGCAGCAGCCGGGACGCGAACGCCTCGCTGCGTGTTGGCGACGCGGGCTGCGTCCATTACTGGACGAAGGCGCCAATCGTGAAGTACGGCGAGGCCGCGTTGGTCAGATCGAGGTAGCCGAACACGCCACCCGTGAAGATCATCTTTCCGGTCGGCGTGGTGCCCGTCGAGGCGCCCACTTGCGTCGTCGTGACGACACCCGGCACGGTCTGCGTGAAGTCCAGATTCAGCGCCGTCGCAAGCGATGCCTGCGAGGCATTGAACGGATCCAGCAGCGTGGCCTCTGTGCCTTCGAGCGCCGTGGTGCGATAGTCGAATTGGCTATCCACACCGATGTACTCACCGTTCTGCGAGTTCACCGCGATCGAGCTTTGCGGCGCCAGAATCGAGATGCCCGATTCATCGTCCGCATACGGTCCGACCGAGCCGTTCACCGGCGTCGTCACCGACGAGTCCGCTGCGCCGGCGCGTACCAGAATCGGCACCAGTTGGTTGCGCAGCTTGCCGACGATCATGTAGCCGCGCGCCTTGGGCGTCGTGGCGAGCGTCGGTTTGGCCTGGCCCAGGAAGTTGTCGGTTTCGAACGCGCCGCTACCGTCAGACGACTGGACCAAGTTCGTACCCGGTTGCTGGCACGTGCCCGCGTTGACACCGGAGTTGTCGCACTCGGTCCAGGTGCCGTCCGCGTTGATCGTGATCTTCGAGTCGACCACGGCCGGCGCGAAGTTCTGCGACGGAATCTGGTGATAGCCGACCTGGTTGTAGGTACCGGCCACGTTCGCGATGTTCGTTTCAATCGACGAGAAGCCGATGAACGGGTAGTACGGGAACGTGGTATCGGGCACCGCGCCCACGCCGAGAATCCCAGCGAAGGAGATTTCCGCCCCCGGAATCGTGCCGCCCGCGACGCCTTCGCCGACGAAAATCCGCGCTGGACGATTCGGGTCGAGGCTCGCGCCGTTCAGGCGGAAGGCGCACTGATTGAGCTTGCTGGTCGGCAGCAGGGTTTCCTGGGTTAGCGTGCCGCTTGCTGTCTGGCCGGCGCGTGTAGGCATGACGGTGCCGGTGGTCGCCGGGATCGGCGATTCGATGTAGCTGACTTGCCACGTCATCTTGGTCGTGTCCAGTTGCAGCTTGACCAGTTCGCCGTCACCACCGCCGCCCGTAAACACGGTGCTGTAGTCGAGCGATGAAGGACACAGGCTAACTGCCGTTAACGGCCCATCGCCGTTGCTGCTACCACTGCCGCTACCACCGCACGCCCCCAGCAACGGTGCTGCAAGAGCGAGCACCGAAAGGATTCTCCAATTCATACCGCCTCCAGAATTTTCTCGTTGTGGGTGGCCGGCTCCCTGCCCTGCCACCTCTTGCTCTATTTATGTCTCGTACTGCGAACTGCTGATGCTTCGGTCCTTATTTGCTGATCTGTGCTCCGATGCCGAAGTAGGGGGCGCTGGAGGCTGTGCTGCTGAGTTGCGATGTCGGCGCAACGCCTCCGTTGACCGTGCCTTGAATTTCAACCGCATACAGTCCGCCGGAGGCAATTGCGAACCCCGTTTGACCGTTGGCTTGCTGGACACCCACCAGTCCGGGGCTCGGCAGACCGTAGCCCAAGCCGAAGCCATCCTCCGCGGCGGAGGTCGACGGGTTGATGAAGCTGCCGACGCCGCCCTGAATCAACGCGGCGGTGTACTTGAAGTTGGAGTCCGCACCGACGTAACCGCCGTCGAAGCCGCCGGATGCAAGCGGTGTGGCTGCGGCAAGCATGGCAATGCCGGATTCGTCGTCGACCTTGGCGTCGGCGTGCAACAGGATTGCCGTGCCGAGATTCACGTAACCCGTGCGGATGACGAGCGGCACCGTCGCGCCATTGATCTGCCCGAGAATCATGTGAGCCTGAGCCACCTGGCCGCTTTGCCCGGTAGGCAGCGTTAGCTGAGTACCGATCTGCGGCGCGTTTTGACTGTCGAAGTAGCCGCTGCTGTTGAGCGTCCAGGCGGTGCCGGTCGTCCGGCATCCACTTGCACTTGGATGAAACGCGGCGTTGGCCGGATTGGAGCCCGTGCAATTCCCGCTTGCGTCGAAGGTCTCAACCGTGTTGGTTGCCGTTGCCGCATAGGATCCCGACGGCACGAGGTGGTAGAGCAGCCCGTTGTAGGTGCCCGGCAACTTGGTGATATCGGTCGTCGTGCTGGCAAAACCGAGGAACGGATAGAAATCGAAGTGCCGGTTGGGAACGGCGCCGATGTTCTCCAGACCCGGCACCGGGGCGATAGTCAGCCCGTCATATTCGACCGTCGCGCCTGGAATGCCGCCACCCGCCACGCCTTGGCCGACGAGGATCATCGGGGGATTCGGATTGTTGACGAAGTCGGGTGTCGTATAAGGCTGGCCGTCGCCGACGCCCGTGCCGGTTCCTGCACCGAGAATGAAGGCGCAGCGTATTTGTTCGGCGGTAGGCAGTGCGCCGGTCGGCGGATGGATCACGGCGCCCGTGATCTGCGTACCCGCGCGCGTCGGCAGGACCTCACCCGTGCGCAACGGAATCGGCGACTCGAGCCACTTCAGCGTGTACGTCATCGCAGTCGCGTTGATGTTCAACTGAACGATTTCGCCACTACCCGCACCGCCGAGATACGTCGTTTGAGCGATGTCGGCGGTAGCCGGACATAGCGGGGCCGCGCTCGCGTTCGACGTCGGCGGACCTTGCACGCCGCAGCTCGATCCCGAGCATTGCGGTGCATTGATCGCGCCAGGATCACTGGCCTTGCCGCCACCGCAAGCGATGAGGAACGGGGCCATGGCAATGGCCATCGCCAGGCCTCGAGTAATGGCGTACGACATGCTGCTGTCTCCCTTCCTGTAATTGTGCGAACTAATTTCGCTGCGCGTTTAATGCCTGTCAATTGAATGAGCCGTCTAAAAAGACCGATTCAAACAGCGAAATTTTTGCGGGACGCACACTGTGCGGGGCTTGGCGGCCCTTTTAAACAAAAAAGGAATTTTGGCTTCGACAGCAACATCGTTGCTTCCCCGCACGCCCTTACCAGGCAAGCGTTCCAGCAAAATGGCTCTATCATCTTCGAACGACCGTTCGAGAAAAAATCCGGAGTTTCCCTATGCGGGAAACTATGCTGCGCGGGTCAATCCAGGCATGAATTACCGGTGGGTGATGAGCAGTCCGATTTTTATTTTTTAAGTAATGCGGGCTACTACTGATTAATGGCGAAAGAGGTATTTTGATAGCGGGTTTTTTTAAACAAAAAAGCCGGTCTTTGCAGACCGGCTTTTCGGTAGATTGACGGTGAATTACCGCCTGTCTCGCTCACTTGCTCAGCGTTTCAAGCCGGCCTCTTCGTCGGCGCCGATCGCGAGGTTCATGCACTGGATCGCTGCGCCCGATGCGCCCTTGCCCAGGTTATCGAGGCGCGCGACGGTCACGAAGCGCTCTTCGTTGCCGAACACGAACAGGTCGACACGGTTGGTGTCGTTGTTCGCCTGTACGTCGAAGAAGCCGCTGTCGAGGTTCGCTTCCGCATCGAACGGCGCGACGTGCACGAAAGGCTCACTCGCGTAGTACTCGGCGAACAGCGCCTGCACATCTTGCGGCGTAGCCTTCTTGGCCAGCTGATTCGGCGAGAAGAACGTGGTGACCGCGAGACCCTTGTAGAAGTCGCCGACGATCGGCGTGAACACCGGCGCCGACTTCAGGCCCGTATGCGCCGCCATTTCCGGCAGATGCTTGTGCGTGAGGCCGAGTGCGTACGGGCGCGGGCTCTTGAGCCTGTCATTGCCGCCCGCTTCGTAGTCGGCAATCATTTTCTTGCCGCCGCCGCTGTAGCCGGTGATCGAGTAGGCGTGCGCGGCGAACTCCGGTGCCACCACGCCGGCTTCGACGAGCGGACGCATGGCCAGCACGAAAGCCGATGCATGGCAGCCCGGCACGGCGATGCGCTTCGCGGTGCGCAGACGCTCGCGTTGCGAATGGGCCAGTTCGGGCAGGCCGTAGGCCCAGTCCGCCGACGTGCGGAAGGCGGTGCTGGCATCGAGCAGGACGGTGCGGTCGTTCTCGACCAGCGAGGCCGACTCGCGCGAGGCGACGTCCGGCAGGCACAGGAACGTGACGTCCGATGCGTTGATGAGACGACGGCGCTCTTCGAGGTCCTTGCGCTTCGCTTCTTCGATACGCAGGATCTCCACGTCGGCGCGCTGCGACAGGTATTCGAAAATCTTCAGGCCGGTCGTACCTTCCTGTCCGTCGACAAAAACTTTCGTGCTCATCTCGATCTCACTGGCTTGCTGGAAACGGGGCGCGACACCGCGCCGGAACGCTATTTTAAGACTTGATAGCGGCGGACGTGCAAAACGGGGTGAAAAAACGACGATGCGCGCTGAAAGTGACATCGGCGTGACCGGTTACGTGACAGATGCCAGCCGATGCAAGGGGGTTCCGCTCAGATTGGTGGAGCTTGCCTCGCACCGCGCCGCGCCGCGCATTCTGAAGCGCGCTGCGCCAGCCTCGACCGTGCGCAGCAGAGCCTCAGGCTTCCTGACGAACGCCTTTGGACAGTGCGTTACTGCGCCCCCGCGATCCACCGCGCTGTCACGCCGGCGATGCGCATGCCGAACATCCGGGCCGTTTCCAGATCGCCCGCGGGCGGCGCTTCTTCCGGCGATGCATCCGCTGGGGACTGCGTCAGCAGACCCGTAAAGCCGCCCACGTAGTTCAGGTCGTTGCGGGTCGCCGCCTTGGTGTTGGACGGCATCATGCCGGTGCCCGCCCAGATCATGCTGTGTTGCATCGCCAGCGTGACGAGGTATTGAATCGTCGAGAACTTGTCACCGTTCATGGCTGCCGAATTGGTGAAGCCGGCAGCGATCTTGTCCTTCCACGCCTGGCTGAACCACGGTTTCGAACTCGCGTCGGCGAATTTCTTGAAGTCGGCGGAGGGCCCGCCCATGTAGGTTGGCGCGCCGAAGATGATGGCGTCGGCAGCCGCCAGTTCTGCCCAGGCCGCGTCGTCTATTTCGCCGACCGGCATGAGTTTCGCATCCGCGCCCGCCTCGAGGGTGCCCGCCAGCACCGCCTCGGCGACTTTCTTCGTGTGGCCGTAGCCGCTGTGATAAACGATGACGATCTTCGACATGGCACTCTCCGGCAAGATGAAATAGCAGTGGGCAAGCACGGCAACGGTGCGCGCATTCAGCGATGCGGCCTCGACACGCATCGCTTACGCCGCTCCGTTGCACCTTAGCGTGCGCGGATGACAGAAATTCAGCTCCGACGGCAACGCGATGCAAGCCATGCGGCCATTGGCGGAATGTCGGCGGGCGCCGTTACCGTCCGTAGTTGACCACCATCCGCGCACTGCCGAGGGTGGCGGTACCGATCTCGTGATCGAACATGAGCGCCGGGCGTCCCTGCGCGAGGCGCAGGTCGGCGGAGCTCAGTGCATAAACGGTGATGACGTAGCGATGGGGTTTGCCGGGCGGCGGGCAGGGGCCGCCGTAGCCGTCGATATCGAAATCGTTGCGCGCTTCGACCGCGCCGAGTTTTTTCAGGAAGCCCGACGCGCTGGCGTTTTCCGGCAAGCTGTCGACGGTGGCCGGAATGGCCGCCACCGCCCAGTGCCACCAGCCGCGGCCGGGCGCATCCGGATCGAACACCGTGACTGCGAAGCTGCGCGTGCCGGCCGGCGCATCGTGCCACGTCAATTGCGGCGAGCGATTGCCGCCTTTGCAGTCGTCCTGATCGAAAACCTGAGCGGCATCCACGGTACCGCCCGCATGGAAACTGGCGCTGGTCAGCGTGAACACACCTTCAGCCAGTGCGGGCGTGCCATGGGCCGCCAATAGCGCGAGACCCAGCATCGCGCAGGTGAGGAACGGCATACGGCGGAACGGCGAAGCAAGCGAAACAACCAGGCAACGCGAGCGCATGTGCCGGTTCTCCTGTCAGGGCGCGAGGCGGTTGTCCTCGTGAGGATTATTGTCCCTATTTTGTGCCCCAAGGTCGAATCAAGTCTAACATTCGCTTTGCGACGGATCATTGTTGCCGCCGGCGGGCTGGGCGGGCGCGAAATCGGCTATAGTCGGAGGAATTGTCCGCGCGAATACAGACCGCGTACCCGATCAGTTCAAGTACCAAGAATAGCAAGGCATGTCAGAAGTTTTGGAGAGTGGTTTATCTGTCGAGGGGAGGGCAATGCAAGATCCAGTCAGGGTTGTAGTCGCTGACGACCATCCGGTGATTCTGTTCGGCGCCGAACAGGCTTTGCTCAAGTTTCCAGGTTTGCAGGTCGTCGCGCGCGCGCGACAGTCAACCGAACTGGTCAAGGTGCTGCAGACCGTGCCGTGCGATGTGCTCGTCACGGATCTGGCCATGCCAGGCGGCCAATACGGCGACGGTTTGCCGCTGATCGGCTATCTGCGCCGGAATTTTCCCGACCTTCCCATCGTCGTGCTGACGATGTTGGAAAACGCCGCGTTGCTCAAGCGGCTGAGCGAACTCGGCGTGACCTCGGTCGTCAACAAATCGGACGATCTGAGCCATATCGGGCTCGCGGTGCAGCACGTCAGTCGCCACCTGGAATACATGAGCCCGTCGGTCAAGGCGTCGCTTGATACGCTGCGTATGAATGCCGGCGGCAAGGACGAAGAAGTGATGCTGTCGCGGCGCGAGCTCGAGGTGGTGCGCCTGTTCGTCTCGGGCATGACGATCAAGGAGATCGCGGAGCAACTCAATCGCAGCATCAAGACGATCAGCACGCAGAAGAATACGGCGATGCGCAAGCTTGGCATCGATCGCGATTCCGAGTTGTTCCAGTACGCGCAGAGCAATGGCTTGCTGAACCTGTCGTCGCATTCGGTCGAGGGTACTGGCGGCGCGTCCTAGCCGCGGTCGTACTTTCGTCCGGCTGGACGAACTCAATGAAAAAAGGCCACCTGTCTCACATCGACAGGCGGCCTTTTTTATTTCATCCGCGTTGAGCGGCTGCGCTTACTGCGGCGTCGCGTTGGCGCCGCCGTGTGCCGCAGACCATTCGGCCGGCGCGTGCAGGAATTTTTCCACTTCGTCGAGCGTCTTGGTGTCGAAGTAGTTGTTTGCCTTGGCGACGCGCAACACATCCCACCACGTGGCCAGCGCGTGCAGATCGACGTCGATGTCTTTCAGCACCGACACGCTTTCCTTGAAGATGTTGTAGTGGAACAGCACGAAGCAATGGTTCACCGTCGCGCCGGCGGTGCGCAGCGCGTTGATGAAGTTGATCTTGCTACGGCTGTCCGTGGTCAGATCTTCGACCAGCAGCACGCGTTGGCCTTCGGTCAGCAGACCTTCGATCTGCGCGTTACGGCCGAAACCCTTCGGCTTCTTGCGCACGTATTGCATCGGCACCATCAGGCGGTCGGACAGCCATGCCGCGAACGGGATGCCGGCGGTTTCGCCACCGGCCACCGCGTCGATCTGCTCATAGCCGACGTCGCGCAGGATGGTGGCTTCAGCCATTTCCATCAGGCCACGGCGCACGCGCGGATACGAGATCAGCTTGCGGCAGTCGATATAAACCGGGCTCGCCCAGCCGGACGTGAAAATGTACGGTTTCTCCGCGTTGAAGTGCACTGCTTGCACTTCCAGCAGCATCTTGGCGGTGGTGTCGGAGATCGTCTGGCGATCGAAGCCTGTCATGGGCGAATCCTTGGGTGTGAGCGGGGAGAAGCGGGCGCGGGGCCCGGTGGCGCAGCAAGCGGGGTATGCCGCGCCATGATGGGCGGAATACGCAGCCGGTCAGTGGAGTGCAGGCCGGTTTTTGCTACGCGCGTAGGCCGACATTTTACCCGAAATGGGCCCTCCCGAGGAGGCCGTCGTGCGTGCCTGCCGCGAATGACGGTCATAACGGCCGCACTGAACGGGGCTTGCGAGGTTCGTTCGGGGATGGTTTGCCGCTGCTTTCCGGGCTGTTTTTGGGTCTGCTTTTTGGTCCGCTTGTGAGCGGCTTTGGGCGCCTTTACACTCACGCGACTTTCTTGGGCGGCTTTGCACGTTGGTCGCCTTCATGCCCTACGGAATGCTTTCAATGACTGCCGCTTCTTCTACCACCGAGACCCGCGAACCTGCCGAAGGCGCCCCCGCCAAAAGCGGCTATGCCGGCCGGGCGCTGATCGCTTCAGTGCTCGGGTACGCGATGGA
This sequence comes from Burkholderia sp. GAS332, assembly GCA_900142905.1. Lineage (NCBI taxonomy): Bacteria > Pseudomonadati > Pseudomonadota > Betaproteobacteria > Burkholderiales > Burkholderiaceae > Burkholderia > Burkholderia sp. GAS332. The sequence goes on from FSRV01000001.1 coordinate 353,626, forward strand.
CGGCTTCGATCTGCTGATCCTCGGGTTCATGCTGCCGGTGATTGCCGTGGACCTGCATCTGAGCTCCGCGCAGGCCGGTTCGCTCGTCACGTGGACACTGATTGGCGCGGTAGCGGGCGGGCTGATTTTCGGCGTGTTGAGCGACTATTTCGGCCGCGTGCGGATGCTGACGTGGACGATTCTGATCTTCGCCGTCTTCACCGGACTGTGCGCGCTGGCGCAGGGTTATACCGACCTGCTGGCCTATCGGACCATTGCAGGCATTGGCCTCGGCGGGGAGTTCGGCATTGGCATGACGCTGGTGGCCGAGGCGTGGCCGGCGTCGCAGCGGGCGCGCGTGTCATCGTATGTCGGGCTGGGATGGCAACTCGGGGTGCTGGCGGCCGCGCTGCTGACGCCGCTCCTGCTGCCGGTGATCGGCTGGCGCGGCATGTTCGCGCTGGGATTGCTGCCGGCCGTGGTGTCGTTTTTCGTGCGGCGCCGCGTGGAGGAGCCGGCGCTCTTCACCGAACGCGTTGCACGCGGTATGCGCAAGCTGCCGCTCAAATTGCTGGTAGCCGATGGACGTACCACGCGCGCCAGCATCGGCGTCGCGATTCTGTGTTCAGTACAAAACTTCGGCTATTACGGTCTGATGATCTGGCTTCCGAGCTATTTGTCGAAGACGTTCGGTTACTCACTGACCAAGTCCGGCGTGTGGACCGCCGTGACGGTTCTCGGCATGGCATGCGGCATCTGGCTGTTCGGCATGGCCGCCGACCGTTTCGGCCGCAAGCCGACGTTCCTGTTCTACCAGGCGGGCGCGGTGGTCATGGTATTCGTCTACGCCCATCTAACGACGCCGATGGCCTTGCTGATCGGCGGCGCGGCCATGGGCGTGTTCGTCAACGGGATGATCGGCGGCTATGGTGCGCTGATCTCCGAGCTTTATCCCACCGATGCCCGCGCCACCGCGCAGAACGTGCTGTTCAACGTCGGCCGGGCGGTCGGCGGTTTCGGGCCGGTGGTCGTGGGCGCATTGGCCGCGCGCTATTCGTTCGGCGCCGCGCTCGCTTTGCTCGCGTCGATCTATCTGCTCGACATCTTCGCGACGCTCTTTCTGATCCCCGAGCGACGCGGCGCCGAGCTCGATTGACGCGCACCTGACGCACGGTACCACCGTCAGCCAAATGGCCGCTGGATGCGGCGCTGCAGCATTTGCCGGCCGGTGTTTCGCCGATGGCGAGCCATGTTAACCACTCAGTGCAACGACGCATTCGGGGTGTACACTAACCGACCCGCGTAGCACTCCGCACCGTCTTGCGCTCCGCCGAGGTTCGACGCCGCGCCCAACCGGCGCATGCGAAAACCGCTGCAGTCGATTATCCATTCGATAGACGCGAAGCGACGCCAACGGTGCGGTGTGCCGGGCCCAATTACTTACGTCTCGCAGGCTAAAAAATGGACGAACAACTTAAGCAAAGCGCTCTCGCATACCACCAGTTTCCGAAACCCGGCAAGATTTCGGTCACGCCCACCAAGCCGCTGTCGAACCAGCTCGACTTGTCGCTGGCGTACTCGCCGGGCGTCGCTGCGGCCTGCATGGCGATCTACGAGGACCCGCTCGACGCGCAGAAATACACCTCGCGCGGCAACCTTGTCGGCGTGATCACGAACGGTACGGCCGTGCTCGGTCTCGGCAATATCGGCCCGCTCGCCGCGAAGCCGGTGATGGAAGGTAAGGGTTGCCTGTTCAAGAAGTTCGCCGGCATTGACGTGTTCGACATCGAACTCTCCGAGTCCGATCCGGACAAGCTGGTTGAAGCGATCGCGATGCTCGAACCCACGCTCGGCGGCATCAACCTTGAAGACATCAAGGCGCCGGAGTGCTTCTACATCGAGAAGAAGCTGCGCGAGCGCATGAAGATTCCGGTCTTCCACGACGATCAGCACGGTACCGCGATCATCGCTTCGGCGGCGATCCTGAACGGCCTGAAAGTGGTCGGCAAGAAGCTCGACGAAGTGAAGCTAGTGTGTTCGGGCGCGGGCGCTGCGGCCATCGCGTGTCTGGATCTGCTGGTGAACCTGGGCCTGTCGAAAAAGAACGTGCTGGTCACGGATTCGAAGGGCGTGATCTACGAAGGCCGCGGCAATCTCGATCCGTCGAAGGAACGTTACGCGGCGAACACCGAAGCACGTACGCTGGCTGACGCGATCCGCGGCGCCGACGTGTTCCTCGGTTGCTCGAGCGCGGGCGTGCTGAAGCCGGAAATGGTCGTCGACATGGGCACGCAGCCGCTGATTCTGGCGCTGGCGAATCCGGAACCGGAAATCCGCCCGGAAGAAGCGAAGAAGGTGCGTCCGGACTGCATTATCGCGACGGGCCGTTCGGATTACCCGAACCAGGTCAACAACGTGCTGTGCTTCCCGTTCATCTTCCGCGGCGCGCTGGATGTCGGTGCGACCACGATCACGGAAGAAATGAAGCTCGCGTGTGTGCGCGCAATTGCCGAACTGGCCGAAGAAACCGATCAGGGCGATGAAGTCGCCAAGGCGTATGAAGGTCACTCGCTCGAATTCGGTCCTGACTACCTGATTCCGAAGCCGTTCGATCCGCGCCTGATCATCAAGATCGCGCCGGCTGTCGCGCAAGCCGCGATGGACTCGGGTGTCGCGACCCGTCCGATCAAGGATATGGACGCGTATCGCGAAGAACTCGGCACGACCGTGTACCGCACCGGCATGGTGATGCGTCCGGTGTTCGCCGCGGCGAAGTCGGAAGTGGCGCGTATCGTGTTCGCCGAAGGTGAAGACGAGCGCGTGCTGCGCGCCGCGCAATTCGTGTTGCTGGAAAAGATCGCCAAGCCGATTCTGGTCGGCCGTCCGTCGGTGATCGCGATGCGTCTGAAGAAGATGGGCTCGAAGCTGAAGTGTGGCGAAGACTTCGAAGTCGTCGATCCGGAAGACGATCCGCGCTATCAGCAATGCTGGCAGGCGTACCACGAACTCGGCGCGCGCGAAGGCGTGACGCCGGATGTCGCGAAGGCTGCGATGCGCAAGTTCAACACGCTGATCGGTGCGATCCTCGTGCGCCTCGGCGAAGCGGACGGCATGATCTGCGGGATGATCGGCCAGTACCATACGCATCTGAAGTTCATCGAGCAGGTGCTGGGCAAGGCGGATAACGTGCAGAACTTTGCTGCCATGAACCTGCTGATGCTGCCGGGCCGCAATCTGTTCATCTGCGATACGTACGTGAACGAAACGCCGACCGCCGAACAGCTCGCCGACATGACGATGCTGGCTTCGCGCGAAATCGAGAAGTTCGGTATCACGCCGAAGGTGGCGTTGCTTTCGAATTCGAACTTCGGCAGCGCGCCGTCTTCGTCGTCGCAACGTATGGCCGCAGCGCGCAAGCTGATTGCTGAACGTGCGCCTTCGCTCGAGATCGACGGTGAGATGCACGGCGACGCGGCATTGTCGGAAGCCGTCCGCAAGGCTGCGTTCCCGGGCACGACGCTGACCGGCGAAGCGAATCTGCTGATCATGCCGAACGTGGAAGCGGCGAACATCACGTACAACCTGCTGAAGATGATCGGCGGAGAAGGCGTGACGGTGGGACCGTTCCTGTTGGGCGCGGAAAAGCCGGTGCACATCCTGACGCCGGCTGCGACCGTGCGCCGGATCATCAACATGACGGCGGTGGCTTCGGCAAACGCACGCAAGGGTTGAGCAGCGCAGTCATGCTGTATTGATGGTTGATGCCAGCGGCGCTGCGTTGCGGCGTTTGCGGCAAGCCTATGAGAACGCCACGGAAGGTGCTTCCGTGGCGTTTTTTTATTTGCGCATTCTTACTGTGGTGGCCGTTGGTCTGAAGGATTCTTATGAGGCTAGGTGAGCTTTAAGAATGCTCCTATTCGGTTTTCTGTGACGCTTTTGTAAAGTTACTTCTGAAGCGCGGCACAACGCGATGGCAACGGAACAGTCGGCTGGTCAATCCTTGCATCGCATCAGGCGTCGCGCTTCTTCTGGTGTTGGATGGTGATGGTGATGGTAGCAGTAGCAGTAGCAGTAGCAGTAGCAGTAGCAGTAGCAGTAGCAGTTGTTGTAGTTGTAATCGCAGTAGAAGTCGAAGTTGAAGTTCTGGTGGTGAAGACAAGCAGTACCAATGGGTTGCAGTACTTGCAGTAAATGTGTGTTGTGAAGTTGGTAGTTGGTAGTTGGTAGTTGGTAGTTGGTAGTTGGTAGTTGGTAGTTGGTAGTTGGTAGTTGGTAGTTGGTAGTTGGTAGTTGAGGTTGAAGTTTGCAATCGAAGTAGAAGTTCGCAGTTGAAGTAGCAGTTCGCAGTTCGCAGTTGAAGTTGAAGTTGAAGTTGAAGTTGAAGTTGAAGTTGAAGTTGAAGTTGAAGTTGAAGTTGAAGTTGAAGTTGAAGTTGAAGTTGAAGTTGAAGTTCGTAGTTGTTGTCTGGCAGTTGTTTGTTTTTGGTTGGTTGTTGTTGTGTTGTTGGAAGGAGCTGTACCGCTTGTTCTTGTACACATGCATCACGTGGCGAAACAGGCAAAAAAAGGCGACTGTCCGCGAGGACAGCCGCCTTTTCCATTTCAGGCCAATGCCAGCCGGTCAAGCCGGCAAGATCACGCCGCGTGCTGCGTCTTTCCCGTTTGCGGCGAGCGCCAGCGTGTCAGCAAGTCGTTCCACTTGACCCGCACGCCCTTCAGGTTGTTTTCCTTCACGTGCCCATAGCCGCGGATGCCGTCCGGCAGATTCGCCAGTTCGACCGCCAGTTCACGCTTCTGCGCAGTCAGCCCGCCGATCAGCTCGCGCACCAGTGCTTCGTACTCACCAATCAGCGCACGCTCCGTGCGACGCTCCTCCGTCTTGCCGAACACGTCGAGCGCGGTCCCGCGCAGGAACTTGAGTTTTGCGAGCACGTGCATGGCGCTGAATACCCAAGGCCCGTACTTCTTCTTCACCAGATGTCCTTGAGCATCTTTCTTCGAGAACGTTGGCGGCGCGAGGTGGATGTGCAGCTTCCAGTCGCCTTCGAAATTCGCCTTCAGTTTTTCGATGAACGCGGGGTCGCTGTAGAGCCGTGCGACTTCGTACTCGTCCTTGTAGGCCATCAGCTTGTGCAGATTCTTCGCGACCGCTTCGGTCAACGGCAATTGGCCGTCGATCGAATCCAGCGTCGATTCCGCCACACGCACTTGCGACACCAACGCACGATAACGGTCCGCGTAAGCGGCGTTTTGCCATGCTGCCAGGTAGTCGGCGCGCTTGTCGATCAGCGTGTCGAGCGCTTTCGGCGTGTGCAACGAGATAATCTTGCTGCTGGTCGTTTCCGCTGCGGCGCCGCGTCCTTGCGACTGCGCGAGCTTGCGCACCGCAGCCAGATCATGCGCAGCGCGACGGCCCCATTCGAATGCGGCACGGTTCTTCTCGATCTGCACGTTGTTCAGTTCGATCGCGCGCATCAGCGACTGATAGGTCAGCGGCACCCAGCCGCGTTGCCATGCATAGCCGAGCACGAACGGATTCGTGTAGATCGCGTCACCAAGCAGCGCGACGGCGAAGTGATTCGCATCGACCATATCGACGCCGTCGTCGCCCGCCCCGGCACGCACGTCCGCTTCGGTGCTGCTACCGGGGAAGCGCCAGTTCGGGTTCTTGATGAGTTCGGCAGTCGGCGTATGCGCGCTATTGAGCACAACGCGTGTGCGCCCCACCTGCATGCGCGAGACGCATTCGTCGCTGGCGGTGACGATCGCGTCGCAGCCGATCACGAGACTGGCTTCGCCCATTGCGATGCGGGTTGCGTGGATGTCAGCCGGGTGCTGGGCGATCTGCACGTGGCTCATCACGGCGCCGCCCTTTTGCGCGAGGCCGGTGACGTCGAGTACCGTGACGCCCTTGCCTTCCAGATGCGCGGCCATCCCAAGCAATGCGCCGATCGTCACGACGCCCGTGCCGCCGACGCCCGTCACCAGCACCCCATAAGGGCGCGCGATCGACGGCAGCTCGGGTTCCGGCACCGGCGGCATCGTCTCACCGACGACGCCCGACGCTGCCTTTGGCTTGCGCAACTGGCCCCCTTCGACGGATACGAAGCTGGGGCAGAACCCGTTCACGCACGAGAAGTCCTTGTTGCAGGTGGACTGGTTGATCTGGCGTTTGGTGCCGTACTCGGTATCGAGTGGCTCAACGGACAGGCAATTCGACTTCACCGAGCAATCGCCACAGCCTTCGCACACCGCTTCGTTGATCACGACGCGGCGCGCCGGATCCGGATACGTACCGCGTTTCCTGCGGCGGCGCTTCTCGGTGGCGCAGGTCTGGTCATAGATCAGGATCGTTGTGCCGGCAATCTCACGCAGCTGACGCTGAACTTCGTCGAGCTTGTCGCGATGGTGGATATCGATGCCGGGCGCGAGGCCGACGTTCGCGGCGTACTTTTCCGGTTCATCGGTGACGATCACGATCTTCGTCGCGCCTTCGGCGGCGAGTTGGTGTGTGATCTGCGGCACGGTCAGCACGCCGTCGACCGGTTGGCCGCCGGTCATGGCAACCGCGTCGTTATAGAGAATCTTGTAGGTGATGTTCGCCTTCGACGCGATCGCCGCGCGAATCGCGAGCAGGCCCGAGTGGAAGTAGGTGCCGTCGCCGAGGTTGGCGAACACGTGCTTGTCGTTGGTGAACGGCGCCTGGCCGATCCACGCGACGCCTTCGCCGCCCATCTGGCTGAAGGTGCTGGTGCTGCGGTCCATCCACACGGTCATGTAGTGGCAGCCGATGCCGGCCATCGCGCGCGAGCCTTCCGGCACGTTCGTCGACGTATTGTGCGGGCAGCCTGAGCAGAACCACGGTTTGCGCTCAGCTTCGACGCGCGGGCGCGCCAAGGCCTTTTCCTTTGCTTCAATCACGGCGATGCGCGAGGCAATGCGTGCACGCACGTCGGACGGCAGATCAAACTTGTCGAGCCGAGTGGCAATCGCCTTGGCGATGATCGCCGGCGAGAGTTCGTAGTGCGCCGGCAGCAGCCAGTTGCCCATCGGCACCGACCATTCGCCACCCGCGCCGTCCTTTTCATCGAACTTGCCGAACACGCGCGGACGCTGTGCATCGGGCCAGTTGTACAGTTCTTCCTTGATTGCGTATTCGAGAATCTGGCGCTTTTCTTCAACCACCAGAATTTCCTCGAGACCGCGCGCGAAGGCTTGCGCACCTTGCGCCTCGAGCGGCCAGACACAGCCGACCTTGTACAGACGGATGCCGATGCGCGAGCAGGTTTCGTCGTCGAGGCCGAGATCGGTCAGCGCCTGACGCACATCGAGGTACGCCTTGCCGCCGGTCATGATGCCGAAACGCGCGTGCGGCGAATCGATCTCGACGCGGTCGAGTTTGTTCGCGCGCACATAGGCGAGCGCCGCGTACCACTTGTAGTCGAGCAGACGCGCTTCCTGCACCAGCGGCGGATCCGGCCAGCGGATGTTCAGGCCGCCTTCGGGCATCGCGAAGTCGTCTGGCAAAACGATTTTCGTGCGGTGCGGATCGATGTCGACCGAAGCCGACGATTCGACCACGTCGGTCACGCACTTCATCGCCACCCAGAGGCCGGAATAGCGGCTCATCGCCCAGCCGTGCAGGCCGAAATCCAGATATTCCTGCACGTTCGAGGGAAACAGCACCGGCAGGCCACACGCCTTGAAGATGTGTTCCGACTGGTGTGCGAGTGTCGACGATTTGGCGGCGTGGTCGTCGCCGGCGAGCACGAGAACGCCGCCGTGTTGCGACGAGCCGGCCGAATTGGCGTGCTTGAAGACGTCACTGGAACGGTCGACGCCCGGACCCTTGCCGTACCACATCGAGAACACGCCATCGTACTTGGCGCTCGGGTACAGATTGACCTGCTGTGACCCCCACACGGAGGTGGCCGCGAGGTCTTCGTTGACGCCGGGCTGGAACACGACCTGGTGCGCTGCGAGATGCTGCTTCGCCTTCCACAGAGATTGGTCGAGTCCGCCGAGTGGCGATCCGCGGTAACCGGAGATGAAGCCGGCGGTATTGAGCCCGGCGGCCCGGTCGCGTTCCTGCTGCAGCATCGGCAGACGAACCAGCGCCTGGATGCCGCTCATGTACGCGCGGCCGCGTTCGAGGGTGTATTTGTCGTCGAGCGTGACGGAAGAGAGCGCGGCTTCGAGCGAGGCTCGCTGACCTGCGTCTAGCGGGGCATTCATTATGTGTACTCCTCCAACCAGTTTGGGATCACCAAAACTTTTTTTGGGCCGCGGCATCTTGTGAATGCTTGGGGCGGGGTCGCCATATTGACGTGTTTTAAGTGATGGTAGCACTGGTGAAAACCCGCCGCACCGCCTCGGAAATGCGGCGATGCAGCGTGACTTCCACAGAACGCGTGGGATGACTTCAAGTGATGGAGCGGTGCTGTAACAAGCTGTAAAAACTACAAATCTGCGGAACCGCAGTTGAAATGTCTGTCTAATACCCCACCTGCGAGCAATGTCTGCGCAACGCTCTGCATTCGGTGGAGCTTCAGGACAGCAGGGCAGTTAGAAAAAGGAGTACGCATGAACACTAGAAACATCCAGACGTTCCTGATGGTTTCAGCCGCATTCTTCGCCATGAGCGCGCCAGTGCGCTCGAGTTCAAGCTCGAGCAGCGCAGGGGCGCTGTCGAACGCGATCACCAGTACGGCGCAAGTCGCGCCTGCACGCATTGCGGTGGAGCGCATTGCACGATCCACGAAAGCCGACGAGGAAGACCAGAATTCGTGATGCGTCGCTAATGCGGCGCATCGGTTGAAAATCAGCCGTTGTCCGGGCTTCAGACAACGGCACAAACGACGAAGGGCGAGGATCGCAAGATCCTCGCCCTTTTTTCTATCTCTCAGATTCTTCGCCCGCCTCGATTCGTTAGGCCTTGTCCTGAACCACGCCGCGGCGAATCTGATCCAGTTCGATCGATTCGAACAAAGCCTTGAAGTTACCCTCGCCAAAGCCCTGATTGCCCTTGCGCTGGATGATCTCGAAGAAGATCGGTCCGATCTGGTTTTCGGTGAAGATCTGCAGCAGCAAGTCGTCGGGCGCGCCGTCGATCAGGATCTTGCGCTTGCGCAATTCCTCGAGCGGCTCGCCGTGGTTTGGCACGCGGCGATCGACCAGTTCATAGTACGTGTCGATCGTATCGAGCAGCGAGATGTTCGCCGCGCGCAAACCGTCCACCGTGCGGTAGATGTCGTTGCTGCCCAGCGCGATGTGCTGGATGCCTTCGCCGTGATACTGATCCAGATATTCCTGGATCTGACCGGCAACGTCCGAGCCTTCCTCATTGATCGGAATGCGGATCTTGCCGCACGGCGAGGTCATTGCCTTCGACTTCACGCCGGTCACCTTGCCTTCGATGTCGAAGTAGCGCACTTCCCGGAAATTGAACAGGCGCTCGTAGAACTCCGCCCATTCCTGCATGCGGCCGCGATGGACGTTATGCGTCAGGTGATCGATGTAGGTCAGACCGTGGCCGACCGGGTTCGGATTCGCGCCAGGAATCGGCTCGAAGTCGACGTCGTAAATATCGATGTTACCGATGGTGCCCGGCTCAGCGCCGTTTTTGCCGCGCCAGCGGTCGACAAAATAGATCAGCGAGTCGCCGATACCCTTGATCGCCGGGATGTTCAGTTCCATCGGGCCGGTTTTGTTGTCGAAGCCCCAGGCTCCCTTTTCCAGAGCCTGCTGGTAAGCCTTCGCTGCGTCTTGCACACGGAACGCGATCGCGCAGATCGACGGGCCATGCAGGCGCGTGAAACGTTGCGCGAACGAATGCTGTTCCCCGTTGACGATGAAGTTGATGTCCCCTTGGCGATACAGCGTCACGTCTTTGTGACGGTGCCGGGCGACGGCCGTGAAGCCCATCTGTTCGAACAGCTTGCCGAGCGCCTTCGGATCCGGTGCGGTGTATTCGATGAATTCGAAGCCGTCGGTGCCGACCGGGTTTTCCCAAGTTGAAACCTGCATTGTCTGTCTCCATTAAGCGCCGGCGCGAGGTTGCAAGGTGGCGCGACTGAATGACGCAAGTGTAAAGGCGGTCTCACGACGAAAACTTGCGAACTTAATCACGTGCCGATACGCTTACGCTATTTTCTAGCGCAATTTTTCGTAAGGACGGCAGAAAATGGCCAGTATCGAGATAGACGCCATCGACAGACGCATTCTGGCCATCCTTCAGGAGAATGGCAGGCTGTCGAACCAGGAGATCGCCGAGCGCATCAACCTGTCGCCGAGCCCGTGTCTACGGCGTATCCGTCGGCTGGAAGAGAGTGGAGTGATTCGCGGCTACGTCGCGTTACTCGATGCGCAAAAGCTTGGGCTCGATCTGCTGGCCTACGTCAACGTGAGGCTGGAGAAACGCAGCGGCCCGGCGCTTAGTGCGCGCGGCGACGCCACGCATGCCGATCTGTTTCGCGCAGCGGTGCAGACGTGGCCGGAAGTTGTTGCATGTCACGCGATGACGGGCGACATGGATTACCTGCTGCGTGTGCAGGTCGAGGATATGGCGCACTTTTCCCGTTTCGTGCAGGACCAGTTGCTGCACCATCCCTCTGTCATCGACGTGAAGACGAGTTTTTCGCTCGAGAAGTTCAAGGAGACGACGGCGTTGCCGATTTTGTGAGCGCTGGGCCGCGGTCAGGCGACAGACAAACAAAAAGGGCAGCCACAAGGCCGCCCTTTCTTTCGCCGAAGCGCAGGCTTTTTAGGCCGCCGCCTCAGTCGGCATAAACGACTCGAACATCTTCGACGCCTGACGCGCCTGGCGCTTGAGTGCGTAGTCGAACACCGCGGCTTGCTCCTGCAGCATCTCCGTGATGATGCTCGATTGATCCGCCGGCGACAGCGTCAGATAGGCGTCTGCTTCGCCGTATGCGTATTCGATCTTCATGCCGGCCTTTTTCGCGATGTGCATCATGGTCGAATTGCGCGACAGGCAGTGCATGTAAAGCGTGGTGACATGCGTATTGCGGCTGCGGATGGCGGCGCGCTCGAAAAGCTTCGAGCCAATCCCTTGCCCGCGGACGCTTTCCAGCACCGACACGCCGAACTCAGCGGTGCGTTTGTCGCCGTCGGCCGGCAGATACGCCAAGTGGCCGACGCCGGTGAGTTGCAACTGACTATTGAACACGCCGAAGACCGTATCGCGCGTGAAATCGATCGCGCGGACGTAGTTTTCAATGACGTGGTTCGGCACGATCTGGCCGAAGCGCAGAAGGCGGTCGTCTTCGTCGAGCGAGAGGAAGTGGGTCAGCAGCCGTTCGCGATCGATCGCGGTGAGTTCGCGGACCATAGCAGGTGCACGACCGGCTGGCTGCAACAGACGATCGTGTGTGACGATCGGCTCAGCGGCGCGGGGTGTAATCAAGTTCATGGTCAGGTTCTCCTTTTAATCGAGCGGCATGGTGCACCGCAAAAACGATTTTAGCGGAAACCCTAGCTGATCACTAGGGAAAACCCGTATTAAAAATTGAAGGGAATGCCTAAAAAGTTAGCGCCCTATTTTTAGGGTATTGATTGTTAAGGAAAAATAAACTGAACGAGCGTTCGTGATAAGTTGTCGCGTCGAGGCAACTCGCGGCAACTATTTCCTCTGAACAATGCTGCTGTGCGCAATCAGCCCTCGGCGGAGCTCAACCCGTGGTCCACCATATTGACAACTTGCTCTGCAAATTCCCGGTAGCCCATCCGGCCGTCCGGCTTAAGCCAGGTGAACGTCCAGTTGATCATGCCGAAGACCATCATCGTGAGGGCGGTCTGGTTTTCGCGCGAAGCGCGTTCCGGATAGGCCCGCGCCAGCTGCCGCGCAAACGCCGCGACCACATCGCGCTGGCGGTTCAAGATGACCTCGCGCTGGGCGTCGACCAGATACTTCACGTCGTTGAGGAGCGCGACGTGGCGGCTGTGCGACGTCTCGTATTCGGACAAAAACGCACGGATCAGCTCCGCGAAGGTTTCCCGCTCCGTCAGTCCGCGGCGTTGGCTCGCACCTTCCACCTCGGCAATGATCAGCATCAGCCGCTTGGTGTAGCGATCCAGCAGATCGAACAGGATCGCTTCCTTGCTCGCATAGTAGTGGTACAGGCGCGCTTTCGAGGTGCCGCTCGCGGCGGCGAGGTCGGCCATCGAGGTGCTCGGGTAGCTGGTCTGGGCGAATTTCGCCGCGGCTAGTTCGAGAATCTGATCGCGCTGGGTTTCGTGGTCGGGGGCTCGGGTGCGGGCCATAGTCGTCTATTTTATTAGTGTGGACAGGGGGCAAGCGCCGCACACAGTTCCAGTGTGCGCCATGCGCTCGTGTCGCCACGCAGCTTGATGCGGCGGGTCGCGGCCAGTTCGCGGAAGCGCCACAGCACGATGCTGTCGCTCACCAGATACCCGAGTTCGGCCGTTATCAATGCGGCGGCAACATGCGCGGCAGGCTGCCAGTCGCTGGTGAGATGCTCGAGAATCAGCGCGTCCAGATCGGCGAAGCTGCCGCTCGTGAACGTGTTGTCGCGCCAGCGCCGCGTCTCGCCGTTCGCGTGTTTGGCTTCCTGCCATTCGAGCGCGAGCCGGCTGATGCGTAGAATCGAAATCGGTGCCGCGTCCGGCAGACGCCCTTGCAGTACAGCCGGCGCGAACATGCCGACGGATGTCGCGCGATCTTTGCGGCTGTGCGCCCATGCGCCCGGATCGGTGAGATCGCGAATCGACAGACGCACTTCATTCAGTCGCTGCGGGCTGTTGCGCAGGTGGTAGCAGACCCGGCGCAGCATCAATTGATCGGCTGCGCTTTCGCCGTGCCAGACCACGAGATTCGCATCACCGCGCGCGATGTTCTCCAACGCTGCCGCCTGCTCGCGGAATTCCCGAAGAAAATCGCGCCGGGTGTCCGTGCTGACACGGTCCCAGAACTCGGCTCGCACGTCGGGTCCGTCATCGATGCCGCGCAGCGGACCGACCGCCAGATCGTCGCGCATTGCATGCACGCGATCGTCGAGGCCCGCCTCGGCTAGGGCGGCGCGCAGTGACTCGGCGGCGACATCGCCGTTGGTGAGGTGGATGATGCTCATCGGCAGTGGCCTGGGCTGGCAAAAAACGCAAATGACAAAAGGGACCGCTCATCGACCGGGACAGGTGTCCGATCGCGAGCGGCCCCTAGTGTAAGCGGATCGCGGACCTGCTGAAAGCGTTGCGGGTGTCGCATGACCACCCGCCGCGTTCGACTCAGCGCTCGTCGTAACTCACCACCACGCGATCGCTGATCGGATGGCATTGGCAGGTCAGGACGAAACCGTCGCGGATTTCGTGTTCTTCCAGGGTGTAGTTCTTCTCCATCTTCACCTCACCTTCGAGCACCTTCGCGCGGCAGGTGCAGCAGACGCCGCCCTTGCACGCATACGGCAGCGCGAGGCCGGCACGCAAGCCGACGTCGAGCACGCTCACGCCCTGATACGGCAGGCGCAGCTTGCGCCTTTTGCCGTCGAGGACGATTTCGAGGTCGGCGGCCGGCGTGTCGTCGGTGATTTCGACCGGCGGCACGCCCGCTTGAGGCAGCGGCGAACCGAAGCGCTCCACATGCACTTTTGCCGAAGGCACGCCGGCGGCTTTCAGCGCCGCCTCCGCGGCATCCATCATCGGGGCCGGGCCGCAGATGAAGGCTTCGTCGATGGCGTCGGCGGGCAGGAGGTTCTCGATGAAGGCTGCGCACTTCTGCTGGTCGAGCACGCCGTTGAACAGCTCGACGTCCTGCAAGTCGTCCGACAGCACGTGATAGAGCACGAAGCGGTTCATGAAGCGGTTCTTCAGGTCTTCGAGTTCTTCCGCGAACATGATCTGATCGACGCTGCGGTTACCGTACACCAGTGTGAAAGTGCTGCGCGGCTCGACTTCGAGCGTGGTCTTGATGATCGCGAGCACCGGCGTGATGCCCGAGCCGCCGGAAAACGCGATGTACTGCTGGCCTTGATCGGCGTTCAGATGGGTGAAGAAGCGACCGTCCGGTGTCATCACGTCGATGGTGTGGCCGGGTTGCAGCGTGTCGAACGCGAAGTTCGAGAAACGCCCGCCGCGCACGCGCTTGATGCCAATGCGCAGTTCGCCGTCGCGATCGTAATCGGTGACGCCGACACAGATCGAATACGAACGGCGCGTCTCCTCACCGTCGATGTGCGTTTTCAGCGTGACGAACTGGCCCTGGGTGAAGCGATAGTGGTCGCGCAGTTCGACAGGGACTTCGAAGGCGACCGAGACCGAGTCGGCGGTTTCGGGACGCACTTCGCGGATACGCAGCGGGTGAAATTGCGGGGTAGCCATATCAGTATGGTTTGAAGTAGTCGAAAGGTTCGCGGCAGTCGAGGCAGCGGTATAGCGCTTTGCAGGCCGTCGAGCCAAATTGCGCGACGCGCTCGGTATGCGCCGAGCCGCAACGCGGGCAAGACGGCGCCGGCAGCGCGCGCGGCATGAAACGCAGCACTTTTTCCTGCGACTGTACGGTGGAACCGCAATTACCCGTGGGCGGCGCGATTCCGTAGGCGCGCAGCTTCTCGCGCGCGTCGGCGGTCATCCAGTCGGTGGTCCAGGCCGGTGCGAGAACCGTGGCGATCCGATACGGCTTCAGCTCAGCCACATCGAGCGCGTGGGCGACATCTTCAGCAATCTGCGACATCGCCGGGCAACCGGAATAGGTTGGCGTGATCACGACTTCGAGCGCGCCGTCGGCGGCGCGTCGTACATCGCGCAGAATGCCGAGTTCACGAATCGATACCACCGGGATCTCCGGATCAGGCACCGTTTCGAGCACGGCCCAGGCGCGCTCGAGCGCGGCGTCGGCGGTGGACATGGCAGTCGAGGTCGTCATCGTGAAGTTCCGTCGGATTCCGGTTGAGCGCTTAGTTGTGTGCTTACCAGGTGGCGCCGGGATGCTGGCGCGCGAGGCTTTGCATTTCGGCCAGCACAAAGCCCATATGCTCTGAGTGCTCGCCATGTTTGCCGGTCGTGATGTGCTTGACCGCTTCGGGGAGTTTGAGCGTGGCTTTGTCGAGCGTGGCCTGTACGTCTTCGAGCCATGCTGCCTCGAGGTCCGACGTCAGCGGCCCGATACCAGTCGCGGCGATGGCCTCCTCCACTGCGTCCGCGCTGAAAAACTCACGCGTGTACGGCATCAAATAGTCGAGCGCGGCTTGTGCGCGCCGATGCGATTCGTCCGTGCCGTCGCCGAAACGGATCAGCCATTCGCTCGCATGGTGCACGTGATAGCTAGTTTCCTTGATCGACTTCGCGGCGATCGCAGCCAGCTGTTCATCCTTCGACGCCGTGAGGGCAGTCCAAAGGTGCGCCATCAGCGTCGAGTAGAGGAAATTGCGCACGATCGTGACCGCGTAGTCCTTCTCGGCTTGCGCGGTGCCGGCGAGCGGGCCGTAATGCGGCAGCTCGGCCAGCGTGTAATTGGCGAACTCGCGTTCGGCGCGGAAGTAGGCGTAGTCGTCTTCCGTGCGGCTTTTGCCGGTGAGCTGCTGTTCCAGTGAGGCGGTGTGCGTGTACAGCAGGCGCGCCTGACCGATCAGATCCAGACTCATGTTCGACAGCGCGATGTCCTCTTCGAGGATCGGGCCGTGACCGCACCACTCGGCATTGCGCTGACCGAGGATCAGCGCGGTGTCCGCGAGGCGCAGCACGTACTGCAGATGTTGGGGCGTGATGGTCATGGCCGCGCTTACATGTGGTTGACTTCGTCGGGGAGCGTGTAGAACGTCGGGTGGCGGTAAATCTTGTCGCCAGCCGGTTCGAACAGCTCCGCCTTATCTTCCGGCGCGGACGCCGTGATCGCCGACGACGGCACCACCCAGATGCTCACGCCTTCCTGGCGGCGGGTGTAGACGTCGCGCGCCATGCGCAGCGCCATCGGCGCGTCGGCGGCATGCAGGCTGCCGCAGTGTTTATGGTCGAGTCCCTGTTTGCTGCGCACGAAGACTTCCCAAATCGGCCATTCCTTGTTCATTGCTGATCTCCTGATACTTTGTCTGGCTTGTCGCCGCCGTTAGGCAGCTTGCTGTTGCGCGCGCTGGCGCTGCTTTTCGGCGTGAGCGAGGGCGGCTTCGCGCACCCAGGCGCCGTCGTCGTGTGCTTTCACACGGGTCGCCAGACGCTCGCGGTTGCACGGGCCGTCGCCATTCACGACGCGCCAGAATTCTTCCCAGTCGATGTCGCCATAGTCGTGGTGGCCGCGCGCTTCGTTCCACTTCAGGTCCGGGTCCGGCAGCGTGACGCCGAGCACCTTGGCCTGGTCGACGGTGGCGTCGACGAATTTCTGGCGCAGATCGTCGTTCGAGATGCGCTTGATGCCCCATTTCGACGACTGGTTGCTGTGGATCGAGTCTTTGTCGCTCGGGCCGAACATCATCAGCACCGGCCACCACCAGCGGTTCACGGCCTGCTGGACCAACTCGCGCTGCGCTTCCGTGCCGCTCATCATCGACATCAGCGCGTCGAAGCCTTGACGCTGATGGAACGACTCTTCCTTGCAGATACGGATCATCGCGCGGGCGTAAGGGCCGTAAGTGCAGCGGCACAGCGGAATCTGGTTCATGATCGCCGCGCCGTCCACCAGCCAGCCGATCACGCCGACGTCCGCCCATGTGGGCGTCGGGTAGTTGAAGATGCTCGAATATTTGGCTTTGCCCGAGTGCAATGCGGCGATCAACTGATCGCGCGACACGCCGAGCGTTTCCGCCGAGCTATATAGATAGAGGCCGTGGCCGGCTTCGTCCTGCACTTTGGCCAGCAGGATCGCCTTGCGCTTCAGGCTGGGTGCGCGCGAGATCCAGTTGCCCTCGGGCAGCATGCCGACGATTTCAGAATGTGCGTGCTGCGAGATTTGCCGCACCAGAGTCTTGCGGTAGGCGTCAGGCATCCAGTCCTGCGCTTCGATCTTGCCGTCGGCGGCCATGACCGCGTCGAATTGCGCCTGCTCGGGCGAACTCGCTGCTGCGTCGAGCGGGGCGACGTTGCCGGGGATATCCAGGGATTGCGTGTACATGGGGATGGGGACGCTCTCAGCGGAAGTTGTCTGTGTCTGCGCAGTATAAACCAACCGACCGGTCGGTTAATAAATTTTTTGAGACGAACGGCCGTTGCCGATAGGGAGGCCTTGAGCTCGTCGCCGAGGCGTTTCGCGAGCGCCACTGCCCCGCGCCGACACTTAACCTATAAAATTGCGAATTGGCCGCGATTTGCGGCCTTCATGCATCCCCCGGTACTCATGTTACGTCTAAGCGAAATCAAACTCCCGCTCGACCATCCCGAGAGCGTTCTCGAAGCCGCCGTCCGCGCGCGCCTCGCTGAACTCGGCTTGGGCGAGGACGGGCTCATCCGATACACCGTGTTTCGTCGCGCGCATGACGCGCGCAAGCGCGCCGACATCAAGCTCACGTATATCGTCGACGTCGAGGTAAAGGATGAAGCGGCCGCGCTCAAGCGACTCGCCGACGTGCCGCACTGCGGTGTCACCCCGGATATGACGTACCGTTTTG
Organism: Burkholderia sp. GAS332; assembly: GCA_900142905.1. Taxonomy (NCBI): domain Bacteria; kingdom Pseudomonadati; phylum Pseudomonadota; class Betaproteobacteria; order Burkholderiales; family Burkholderiaceae; genus Burkholderia; species Burkholderia sp. GAS332. The sequence goes on from FSRV01000001.1 coordinate 371,171, forward strand.
TCGCCAAGGCGCCGGCAGAGATGACTGCCCCGCGCCCGGTCGTGATCGGCATGGGGCCGTGCGGCCTGTTTGCCGGGCTGATCCTCGCGCAAATGGGTTTCCGTCCGATCATTCTCGAGCGCGGCAAGGCCGTGCGCGAGCGCACCAAGGATACTTTCGGGCTGTGGCGCAAGTCGGTGCTCAATCCTGAATCGAACGTGCAGTTTGGCGAAGGCGGCGCGGGTACTTTTTCGGACGGCAAGCTTTACAGTCAGATCAAGGATCCAAAGCATTACGGCCGTAAGGTGCTCGATGAATTCGTCCGCGCGGGTGCGCCGGAGGACATTCTTTTTCTAAGCCGGCCCCATATCGGCACGTTCCGCCTCGTCAGCATGGTCGAGAAGATGCGCGCGACCATCCACGCGTTGGGCGGCGAGGTGCGTTTCGAGACGCGGGTCGACGATATCGAAATCGATCAGGGCAAGGTGCGCGGTCTCAAGCTGTCGACGGGCGAGCACTTGCGCTGCGATCACGTGGTGTTGGCGGTCGGCCATAGTGCGCGCGATACCTTCCAGATGCTGAGCGACCGCGGCGTCTATATCGAAGCGAAGCCGTTTTCGCTCGGTTTCCGGATCGAACATCCGCAAGGGTTGATCGATCGCAGCCGTTTCGGCAAGTTTGCCGGTCACAAGCAGCTGGGCGCTGCCGACTATAAGGTCGTGCACCACTGCAGCAACGGGCGCGCCGTTTATAGCTTCTGTATGTGTCCGGGCGGCACGGTGGTTGCGGCGACTTCCGAGCCGGGCCGCGTGGTGACCAACGGCATGAGCCAGTACTCACGGGCCGAGCGCAATGCCAATGCTGGGATTGTGGTCGGCATCACGCCGGACGATTATCCGGGCGGTCCGCTCGCCGGCATCGCCTTCCAGCGCAAATGGGAAGAGCGGGCGTTCGAACTGGGCGGTGGCAACTATATGGCGCCGGGCCAGCTGGTTGGCGACTTTATCGCCGGGCGGCCGTCTACTTCACTGGGTTCGGTGGTGCCGTCGTACAAACCGGGCGTGCATCCTACCGATCTCAGCACGGCGCTGCCAGACTACGTGATCGAAGCGATCCGCGAAGCGTTGCCGCAGATGGACAAGAAGATTGCCGGCTTCGCGATGCATGACGCGGTGTTGACCGGCGTCGAGACGCGAACGTCGTCGCCGATTCGCGTGCGGCGCCGGGATGACTTTCAGAGCATGAATGTCGAGGGCTTGTATCCGGCGGGTGAGGGCGCTGGGTATGCGGGCGGGATCTACTCCGCGGCCATCGACGGGATCGAAGTGGCCGAAGCACTTGCGTTGAACATGACGCGGGCGCAGACGGCGGGCTGATTGGCCATGCGTCTGCGCTTGCACCGATTGGTTGCGGCGCATTCGACGCCGCAGCCCTAATACCGGGTGCGGCTGATCGCGCGGTCCGCCGCGATGGTTGTGGCGATCGGGCACAATGCACGTTTCGCCTCGAACTGACCACCCGAATGACCATTCGTACCTTGGCTGCCGCATGTGGCGTGGCGCTGCTTTGCCAATTTGCCGTTTCCTTGACTGTTTTTGCCGCCGACGCCCCGACGCACTGGGTCACCGCGTGGGCGACTGCGTTGCAACCCATCCCGCAACGGTCGGACTTGCCGCCGTTATATCGCGCCCCGGAGGTAGCAGGGCGCACGGTTCGTCAGATCGTTTATCCGACCCTGTCCGGTAAATCCGCACGACTCCATCTCAGCAACGAGTACGGCAAGACGGCGCTCGTCATCGAGGATCTGCGTATCGCGCGGTCGGCCGGCGGTGCCGCCGCGCTGGGCAATGGCGAGGCGCGCGTCACGTTCGGCGGCAAGAGCTCGGTGAGCGTACCGGCGGGCGCAGAGTTGGACAGCGACCCGATCGCTATCGACATCGCCGAAGGTTCGCCTTATGCGATCAGCGCATTCACGGGGCCGGAACAGCGGATCGTGGCGTGGCACCGGGTCTCGAATCAGGTGAATTACGTTTCTGCGCCGGGTAATCACACAGCCGATACCTCCGCTGATTCGTTTCGCGGCCGGTTCACGCAATATGTGTGGGTGACGGGTTTGTCGGTGGACGCGCCTTCATCGGCTGCCGTCGCCGCGATCGGGGACTCGATCACCGACGGGATGCGCTCCAGCCTGAATCAGAACCGGCGCTGGCCGGATGCGCTGGCTCGCCGGTTCGCCGGCACCGGCGACCACGCCACAGCGATCGTTAATCTTGGCATCAGCGGCAATCGTTTACTGAGCGACTCACCTTGCTACGGTGACGCGCTCGCCCGGCGTTTCGACCGGGACGTGCTCGAACGCCCGGGCGTCAAGACGGCGATTCTGCTGATCGGGATCAACGACATCAATTTTGCGGAGATGCCGCGTCGTAGCGGGCTCGACTGTGATTCCCCGCATACCTCGGTAACGGCTGCCGATCTGATTGCCGGCTATCAGCGGGTGATTGCGGATGCACGGCACCGCGGCGTGAAAGTGTTCGGCGCAACGTTGACGCCGGCGTCGCTGCCGGCGCCGAGGGAGGCGATCCGGCTTGCGGTCAACCAGTGGATTCGAAGCAGCCGTGCTTTCGACGGCGTTGTGGATTTCGACGCTGCACTACGCGACCCGGCGCAACCGAACCGCCTGCAGCGTGCCTTTGACAGTGGTGACCATATCCATCCCAGCGACGCGGGATACGCCGCAATGGCCGAAGCGGTTCCGGTGGCTGCTGTAGTGAATTCAACCCGGAAGTAAGCCGCCAAAAAAAGATTTTCGTCAAACCCTTGTCACATGGCTGATGTTCGCCTAAGATTCGCCTCCTCGTTTGCGAACGGGGCCGCTGCAGAAACAGGCGGTCGTAGCGTCAACAAGGTTTTAAGCGAAAGCGAAAAAATGTTGTTGACGAAACGAAAAAGATTCTTCATAATCTCGTTTCTCTGCTGCTGATGCAGCGACGCAGAACGAAGCGGTGCCGGGTAGTTGTGAGGTTGGCGACGACGGTGCAGGTTCGGTAGTGAATGCGTAATCGATCTTTAAAAATTAACAGCCGATAAGTGTGGGCGCTTGATGCGAGACGCGCGGTGGATCCTTCGGGGTTTGCTGGAAGCGAAAGTATCAAGTCTCACACTAGTATTAAAGGAAGGTTTTCCTGTTTTCGGACAGGATGATCATTCGTCAGTACGTTGAGTGAGCGACCGGTTTCGAAAGAGACCGAAAAACAGTAACAGGTTTGAACTGAAGAGTTTGATCCTGGCTCAGATTGAACGCTGGCGGCATGCCTTACACATGCAAGTCGAACGGCAGCACGGGGGCAACCCTGGTGGCGAGTGGCGAACGGGTGAGTAATACATCGGAACGTGTCCTGTAGTGGGGGATAGCCCGGCGAAAGCCGGATTAATACCGCATACGCTCTACGGAGGAAAGGGGGGGATCTTAGGACCTCTCGCTACAGGGGCGGCCGATGGCAGATTAGCTAGTTGGTGGGGTAAAGGCCTACCAAGGCGACGATCTGTAGCTGGTCTGAGAGGACGACCAGCCACACTGGGACTGAGACACGGCCCAGACTCCTACGGGAGGCAGCAGTGGGGAATTTTGGACAATGGGCGCAAGCCTGATCCAGCAATGCCGCGTGTGTGAAGAAGGCCTTCGGGTTGTAAAGCACTTTTGTCCGGAAAGAAAACCTCTGGGTTAATACCCCGGGGGGATGACGGTACCGGAAGAATAAGCACCGGCTAACTACGTGCCAGCAGCCGCGGTAATACGTAGGGTGCAAGCGTTAATCGGAATTACTGGGCGTAAAGCGTGCGCAGGCGGTTTGCTAAGACAGATGTGAAATCCCCGGGCTTAACCTGGGAACTGCATTTGTGACTGGCAGGCTAGAGTATGGCAGAGGGGGGTAGAATTCCACGTGTAGCAGTGAAATGCGTAGAGATGTGGAGGAATACCGATGGCGAAGGCAGCCCCCTGGGCCAATACTGACGCTCATGCACGAAAGCGTGGGGAGCAAACAGGATTAGATACCCTGGTAGTCCACGCCCTAAACGATGTCAACTAGTTGTTGGGGATTCATTTCCTTAGTAACGTAGCTAACGCGTGAAGTTGACCGCCTGGGGAGTACGGTCGCAAGATTAAAACTCAAAGGAATTGACGGGGACCCGCACAAGCGGTGGATGATGTGGATTAATTCGATGCAACGCGAAAAACCTTACCTACCCTTGACATGTATGGAACCCTGCTGAAAGGTGGGGGTGCCCGAAAGGGAGCCATAACACAGGTGCTGCATGGCTGTCGTCAGCTCGTGTCGTGAGATGTTGGGTTAAGTCCCGCAACGAGCGCAACCCTTGTCCCTAGTTGCTACGCAAGAGCACTCTAGGGAGACTGCCGGTGACAAACCGGAGGAAGGTGGGGATGACGTCAAGTCCTCATGGCCCTTATGGGTAGGGCTTCACACGTCATACAATGGTCGGAACAGAGGGTCGCCAACCCGCGAGGGGGAGCCAATCCCAGAAAACCGATCGTAGTCCGGATCGCACTCTGCAACTCGAGTGCGTGAAGCTGGAATCGCTAGTAATCGCGGATCAGCATGCCGCGGTGAATACGTTCCCGGGTCTTGTACACACCGCCCGTCACACCATGGGAGTGGGTTTTACCAGAAGTGGCTAGTCTAACCGCAAGGAGGACGGTCACCACGGTAGGATTCATGACTGGGGTGAAGTCGTAACAAGGTAGCCGTATCGGAAGGTGCGGCTGGATCACCTCCTTTCTCGAGCTAACGTGTCGAACGTTGAGCGCTCACGCTTATCGGCTGTGAACAGGACAGACTCAGGGGTCTGTAGCTCAGTTGGTTAGAGCACCGTCTTGATAAGGCGGGGGTCGATGGTTCGAATCCATCCAGACCCACCACTGTTTCTGCGGTGGCTGAACTAACCAACCGAAGACACTCTGAAGTACTTGTGTGACTGGGGGATTAGCTCAGCTGGGAGAGCACCTGCTTTGCAAGCAGGGGGTCGTCGGTTCGATCCCGTCATCCTCCACCAATCTTCAATGCTGGTTTATCTGCAGCGCACGTTGAAAGACGTTTGCGGTGTAGTGAAACAAGCATTGGCGATTGAGCCAGTCAGAGTGATATGAAGCAGAGCTTTATATCGGCTGTCGTTCTTTAACAATCAGGAAGAAGTAGTAAAGAGATTCACGAAAGATCACTTAGAGATGGGTGATTGAGTAGGTGAATCAGGGTTGTGATTGTATCAATGTATGAAAAGGTAATCGAAAGATTGCCTTGGAATACGGCGCAACACGAATACTCAACCTGTAGCGATGTGAGAAACACGCCATCCCCAGTGGATGGTGTGAGAGACACACTCGTTATAGGGTCAAGCGAACAAGTGCATGTGGTGGATGCCTTGGCGATCACAGGCGATGAAGGACGCGGTAGCCTGCGAAAAGCTACGGGGAGCTGGCAAACGAGCTTTGATCCGTAGATGTCCGAATGGGGAAACCCACTCCTTTTGGAGTATCCATGACTGAATACATAGGTCATGAGAAGCGAACGCGGTGAACTGAAACATCTAAGTAACCGCAGGAAAAGAAATCAACCGAGATTCCCAGAGTAGTGGCGAGCGAAATGGGACCAGCCTGTACTCTTTATCTTCATTGTTAGTCGAAGGCTCTGGAAAGTGCCGCCATAGCAGGTGATAGCCCTGTAGACGAAAACAGCGAGGAAGAACTAGGTGTACGACAAGTAGGGCGGGACACGTGAAATCCTGTCTGAAGATGGGGGGACCATCCTCCAAGGCTAAATACTCGTGATCGACCGATAGTGAACCAGTACCGTGAGGGAAAGGCGAAAAGAACCCCGGGAGGGGAGTGAAATAGATCCTGAAACCGCATGCATACAAACAGTAGGAGCCTCGCAAGGGGTGACTGCGTACCTTTTGTATAATGGGTCAGCGACTTACATTCAGTGGCAAGCTTAACCGATTAGGGCAGGCGTAGCGAAAGCGAGTCCGAACAGGGCGTTCAGTCGCTGGGTGTAGACCCGAAACCAGGTGATCTATCCATGGCCAGGATGAAGGTGCGGTAACACGTACTGGAGGTCCGAACCCACTAACGTTGAAAAGTTAGGGGATGAGCTGTGGATAGGGGTGAAAGGCTAAACAAACCTGGAAATAGCTGGTTCTCTCCGAAAACTATTTAGGTAGTGCCTCGTGTATCACCTTCGGGGGTAGAGCACTGTCATGGTTGTGGGGTCCATTGCGGATTACTACGCCATAGCAAACTCCGAATACCGAAGAGTGCAATCACGGGAGACAGACATCGGGTGCTAACGTCCGGTGTCAAGAGGGAAACAACCCAGACCGCCAGCTAAGGTCCCCAAATATTGCTAAGTGGGAAACGAAGTGGGAAGGCTAAAACAGTCAGGAGGTTGGCTTAGAAGCAGCCATCCTTTAAAGAAAGCGTAATAGCTCACTGATCGAGTCGTCCTGCGCGGAAGATGTAACGGGGCTAAGCAATATACCGAAGCTGCGGATGCGAGATTTATCTCGCATGGTAGGAGAGCGTTCCGTAAGCCTGCGAAGGTGCATTGAAAAGTGCGCTGGAGGTATCGGAAGTGCGAATGCTGACATGAGTAGCGATAAAGGGGGTGAAAGGCCCCCTCGCCGTAAGCCCAAGGTTTCCTACGCAACGTTCATCGGCGTAGGGTGAGTCGGCCCCTAAGGCGAGGCAGAAATGCGTAGCTGATGGGAAGCAGGTTAATATTCCTGCACCATTGTTAAATGCGATGGGGGGACGGATCGCGGAAGGTTGTCCGGGTGTTGGAAGTCCCGGTCCTTGCATTGGAGAAGGCGCTTAGGCAAATCCGGGCGCGGAATTCAAGGGTGCGAGGCCATTCACTTCGGTGAAGAAGCAACTGGAAGTGGTTCCAAGAAAAGCCTCTAAGCTTCAGTTTAACAAGACCGTACCGCAAACCGACACAGGTGGGCGAGATGAGTATTCTAAGGCGCTTGAGAGAACTCGGGAGAAGGAACTCGGCAAATTGGTACCGTAACTTCGGGATAAGGTACGCCCCTGTAGCTTGACTGGCCTGCGCCAGGAGGGTGAAGGGGTTGCAATAAACTGGTGGCTGCGACTGTTTAATAAAAACACAGCACTCTGCAAACACGAAAGTGGACGTATAGGGTGTGACGCCTGCCCGGTGCCGGAAGATTAAATGATGGGGTGCAAGCTCTTGATTGAAGTCCCGGTAAACGGCGGCCGTAACTATAACGGTCCTAAGGTAGCGAAATTCCTTGTCGGGTAAGTTCCGACCTGCACGAATGGCGTAACGATGGCCACACTGTCTCCTCCCGAGACTCAGCGAAGTTGAAGTGTTTGTGATGATGCAATCTCCCCGCGGCTAGACGGAAAGACCCCATGAACCTTTACTGTAGCTTTGCATTGGACTTTGAACCGATCTGTGTAGGATAGGTGGGAGGCTATGAAGCGTGGACGCCAGTCTGCGTGGAGCCGTCCTTGAAATACCACCCTGGTTTGTTTGAGGTTCTAACCTTGGTCCGTTATCCGGACTGGGGACAGTGCATGGTAGGCAGTTTGACTGGGGCGGTCTCCTCCCAAAGTGTAACGGAGGAGTACGAAGGTACGCTAGGTACGGTCGGAAATCGTGCTGATAGTGCAATGGCATAAGCGTGCTTAACTGCGAGACCGACAAGTCGAGCAGGTGCGAAAGCAGGTCATAGTGATCCGGTGGTTCTGTATGGAAGGGCCATCGCTCAACGGATAAAAGGTACTCTGGGGATAACAGGCTGATACCGCCCAAGAGTTCATATCGACGGCGGTGTTTGGCACCTCGATGTCGGCTCATCTCATCCTGGGGCTGTAGCCGGTCCCAAGGGTATGGCTGTTCGCCATTTAAAGAGGTACGTGAGCTGGGTTTAAAACGTCGTGAGACAGTTTGGTCCCTATCTGCCGTGGGCGCTGGATATTTGAAGGGGGCTGCTCCTAGTACGAGAGGACCGGAGTGGACGAACCTCTGGTGTACCGGTTGTCACGCCAGTGGCATCGCCGGGTAGCTATGTTCGGAAGAGATAACCGCTGAAAGCATCTAAGCGGGAAACTCGCCTTAAGATGAGATATCCCCGGGGCTTCGAGCCCCTTGAAGGGTCGTTCAAGACCAGGACGTTGATAGGTCAGGTGTGGAAGCGCAGTAATGCGTTAAGCTAACTGATACTAATTGCCCGTAAGGCTTGATCCTATAACAAGTGTGTCTTACACACAGGGTTGAGATCAGTGTTGTGCCAGAAACAACACAACCCGCATCAAACGAGAGGCATCCTCTCAGCTACTTCTTCCAGATTGGTTGTGCCGCCCACAAAGGCGACACGACAACAAGTCATGCCTGATGACCATAGCGAGTCGGTCCCACCCCTTCCCATCCCGAACAGGACCGTGAAACGACTCCACGCCGATGATAGTGCGGATTCCCGTGTGAAAGTAGGTAATCGTCAGGCTCCCCAGCATGTCCAGAAACCCCGCCCATCAAGGCGGGGTTTTTGCGTTTACGGCGGAGCTGAAATCACTATATAAGTGAGAGCTATGAGGTTGGGACGGTCAAGCAAGACTTGACAACAAGCGGTTGTTCCCTCATAATCATCAGTTCTCTGCGGAGGGGTGCCCGAGTGGCTAAAGGGGGCAGACTGTAAATCTGTTGGCTTACGCCTACGTTGGTTCGAATCCAACCTCCTCCACCAGAATGCAAGCTGTAGCAGTAGTCGGGAATCCATGGATCCTTGCGGGTGTAGCTCAATGGTAGAGCAGAAGCCTTCCAAGCTTACGACGAGGGTTCGATTCCCTTCACCCGCTCCAGTAACAAAGAAGTAGCGCCCATGTGGCTCAGTGGTAGAGCACTCCCTTGGTAAGGGAGAGGTCGGCAGTTCGATCCTGCCCATGGGCACCAGAAGTACTCGGTGATTGTTTGCGCGCGGCGCAACGTACGGATAAATCCTCTTAGGAGTCGAAAATGGCCAAGGGTAAGTTTGAGCGGACCAAGCCGCACGTGAACGTCGGCACGATCGGTCACGTTGACCACGGCAAGACCACGCTGACGGCAGCGATCACGACGGTGCTGACCAAGAAGTTTGGCGGCGAAGCAAAGGCATACGACCAGATCGATGCGGCGCCGGAAGAAAAGGCACGTGGTATCACGATCAACACGGCACACGTCGAGTACGAAACGGCTAACCGCCACTACGCACACGTCGACTGCCCGGGCCACGCTGACTATGTGAAGAACATGATCACGGGTGCAGCGCAGATGGACGGCGCGATCCTGGTGTGTTCGGCTGCAGACGGCCCGATGCCGCAAACGCGTGAGCACATCCTGCTGGCGCGTCAGGTTGGCGTTCCGTACATCATCGTGTTCCTGAACAAGTGCGACATGGTGGACGACGCTGAACTGCTGGAACTCGTCGAAATGGAAGTTCGCGAACTTCTGTCGAAGTACGATTTCCCGGGCGACGACACGCCGATCATCAAGGGTTCGGCCAAGCTGGCGCTGGAAGGCGACACGGGCGAGCTGGGCGAAGTGGCGATCATGAACCTGGCCGATGCGCTGGACACGTACATCCCGACGCCGGAGCGCGCAGTTGACGGTGCGTTCCTGATGCCGGTGGAAGACGTGTTCTCGATCTCGGGTCGCGGCACGGTGGTGACGGGTCGCGTTGAGCGCGGTGTTGTCAAGGTCGGCGAAGAAATCGAAATCGTCGGTATCAAGCCGACGGTGAAGACGACGTGCACGGGCGTGGAAATGTTCCGCAAGCTGCTCGACCAGGGTCAGGCAGGCGACAACGTGGGTATCCTGCTGCGCGGCACGAAGCGTGAAGACGTGGAGCGTGGCCAGGTTCTGGCGAAGCCGGGTTCGATCAACCCGCACACGCACTTCACGGCTGAAGTGTACGTGTTGAGCAAGGACGAAGGCGGCCGCCACACGCCGTTCTTCAACAACTATCGTCCGCAGTTCTACTTCCGTACGACGGACGTGACGGGCTCGATCGAGTTGCCGAAGGACAAGGAAATGGTCATGCCGGGCGACAACGTGTCGATCACGGTGAAGCTGATCAACCCGATCGCGATGGAAGAAGGTCTGCGCTTCGCAATTCGCGAAGGCGGCCGTACGGTCGGCGCAGGTGTGGTTGCTAAGATCCTCGAGTAACGCCAGAAAGTTCTCGTTGATCGGTAGTTTCGGGGTTGGCGGTGTCGTCAACCCCAAAATGGTTTAGGGGTATAGCTCAACTGGCAGAGCGTCGGTCTCCAAAACCGAAGGTTGGGGGTTCGATTCCCTCTGCCCCTGCCAACTCTCGCGCCGTATATGGCGCTTCGTTAAGGTGTTATGGCGAATCCTTCCGTCGAAACTGTAAATACATCCGGCGACAAGCTGATGCTCGTCGCGGGCGTATTCTTGGTCTTGGCCGGGTTCGTGGGGTTCTTCTGGCTCAGCGGCCAGGAATGGTACGTCCGCGGAGCCGCCTTGGCTGTTGGCGCTATCGCTGGTGTTGCAGTCGGTCTTCTCTCCGCGCCTGGCAAGGGTTTCATCGCTTTCGCCAAAGACTCGTACAAAGAAGTTCGTAAGGTTGTCTGGCCGACTCGTAAAGAGGCCACCCAGACAACGCTCGTAGTGTTCGGCTTCGTGTTCGTCATGGCGGTCTTTCTTTGGATTAGCGACAAATCCATCGAATGGGCGATTTTCTCGGTGATTCTGGGTTGGAAATGATATGAGCGATACTCCGGCATCCCCGAGCGGCAAACGTTGGTACGTGGTGCACGCCTACTCCGGCATGGAGAAGAGCGTGCAACGTGCGCTTCAGGAGCGCATCGAACGTGCTGGCATGCAAGACCAATTTGGTCAAATCCTCGTTCCGACTGAAGAAGTGGTCGAGGTGAAAGGCGGTCACAAATCGGTGACCGAACGTCGTTTCTTCCCGGGCTATGTCCTTGTGGAAATGGAAATGACAGACGAAACGTGGCACCTCGTGAAGAACACGGCAAAGGTGACGGGTTTCGTCGGCGGTGCGCGTAATCGTCCGAGCCCGATTTCCCCGCGGGAAGTCGAGAAGATCATGTCGCAGATGCAGGAAGGCGTGGAAAAACCGCGTCCGAAGACCCTGTTCGAAGTAGGCGAGATGGTTCGGGTGAAGGACGGTCCGTTCACGGATTTCAACGGCAGCGTCGAAGAAGTGAACTACGAAAAGTCGCGCGTCCGTGTTTCCGTTACAATCTTCGGCCGCGCAACGCCGGTCGAGCTGGAATTCGGCCAGGTCGAAAAGTTGTAATCCAGAATTCTACGGGGCGCACCGATCGGTGCGTTCCGTATTTCGCGCTTACGGTCCGCGTAATGGCCGTTGAGGAGCGTAAGTAGTCTGTTTTCGGCGAACGCGCGCTACTACTCACTGAATGTCCGCTTGCACCACGGCGGCGTTCCTAAGAGGTTTTCAAAATGGCAAAGAAAATCATCGGCTTTATCAAGCTGCAGATTCCTGCAGGTAAAGCCAACCCGTCGCCGCCGGTCGGTCCGGCACTGGGCCAACGCGGCCTGAACATCATGGAGTTCTGCAAGGCGTTCAACGCGCAGACTCAAGCTATGGAACCGGGTCTGCCGATTCCGGTCGTGATCACCGCGTTCGCGGACAAGAGCTTCACGTTCGTTCTGAAGACGCCGCCGGCTACGGTTCTGATCAAGAAGGCAGCGAAGATCGACAAGGGTTCGGCCAAGCCGCATACCGACAAGGTCGGCAAGATCACCCGCGCTCAAGCTGAAGACATCGCCAAGACCAAGATGCCCGATCTGACGGCAGCTGATCTGGACGCAGCGGTTCGTACGATCGCTGGTAGCGCCCGCTCGATGGGCATCACCGTGGAGGGCGTGTAAATGGCTAAGCTTTCAAAGCGTCTGCAAGCATTTGCAGCCAAGGTTGATCGTCAAAAGCTGTACGCGATCGACGAAGCGCTGTCGCTCGTGAAGGAATGCGCAAGCGCGAAGTTCGACGAATCGATCGACGTTGCAGTGCAACTCGGCATCGACGCGAAGAAGTCGGACCAAGTGGTTCGCGGTTCGGTCGTCCTGCCGGCTGGTACCGGTAAGTCGGTTCGCGTGGCCGTGTTTGCACAAGGCGAAAAGGCTGAGCAAGCTCGTGCAGCCGGCGCGGAAATCGTCGGTATGGAAGACTTGGCTGAACAAGTCAAGGCCGGCAAGCTGGACTTCGACATCGTGATCGCTTCGCCGGACACGATGCGCGTTGTCGGTACGCTCGGTCAGATCCTCGGCCCGCGCGGCCTGATGCCGAACCCGAAGGTTGGCACGGTTACGCCGGACGTCGCGACTGCGGTCAAGAACGCCAAGGCTGGTCAGGTGCAATTCCGCGTCGACAAGGCCGGTATCATCCACGCCACGATTGGCCGTGCTTCGTTCGAGCCGACCGCTCTGCGTAGCAACCTGAACGCTCTGGTCGACGCGCTGCAAAAGGCGAAGCCGGCAACGAGCAAGGGTGTGTACCTGCGTAAGGTTGCGCTGTCGAGCACGATGGGTGTTGGCGTTCGCGTCGACCAGGCATCGATCGCAGCACAGTAATAAATTTCATCGCCTCGATGTGAGTCGAGGCGGTTTTATGGGCTTTGGGCGGTCGCAAGATGGCAGTCTGCATCGAGCGACCGGTTGTCAAAGACCGTTGGTGGGAACGCAGCAGGTAGGCGGGCCCTTAATGTAAAGCCAACGCAGATGGCGAACCCGGAATGGTTTTGTAGTGATGAAGCCGGTTGAAGTTCGCAGCAATGCGGGTTTCAGGCGGTCGAAATACTCCTGACTGGTCGGACGCCGTTATTGAACGCGGTACACAAGGCGCACGCTGCGTGTATCGAATCTGGAGGTTAACCGTGCCACTTAACAAAGAAAGCAAGCAGGCCGTCGTCGCTGAGGTTGCCGCGCAAGTCGCGAAAGCCCAGACCGTGGTTCTGGCTGAGTATCGTGGAATCGCGGTTGGCGATCTGACCAAGCTGCGCGCGAAAGCGCGTGAGCAACAGGTTTACCTTCGCGTGTTGAAAAACACGTTGGCGCGTCGCGCTGTCGAAGGTACCCCGTTTGCTTCGCTGGCAGAGCAGATGACTGGTCCCCTGATCTACGGCATCTCGGAAGATGCCATTGCTGCTGCTAAGGTCGTCAACGACTTCGGCAAAACCAATGACAAGTTGATCATCAAGGCTGGTTCCTACGAAGGCAAGGTGATGGACAAGGCTGGCGTGCAAGCGCTGGCAAACATCCCGAGCCGCGAAGAACTGCTCTCCAAGCTGTTGTACGTTATGCAAGCACCTGTTTCCGGCTTTGCGCGCGCTCTGGCCGCGCTGGCAGAAAAGAAACAAGGCGAAGAAACCGCTGCGTAACGCACTTCAGTCGAGCGTGATTGATCGCTGGCTGTATCCGAATTCAATTTAGGAGTATTTCAAATGGCAATCGCAAAAGATGACATCCTCGAGGCAGTAAGCTCGATGTCGGTTCTGGAACTGAACGAGCTGGTCAAGGCGTTCGAAGAAAAGTTTGGCGTGTCGGCAGCTGCTGTTGCAGTGGCAGGCCCGGCAGGTGCAGCTGCAGCTGTCGCTGAAGAGCAAACCGAATTCACGGTCAACCTGACGGAAGTCGGCGCGAACAAGGTTTCGGTCATTAAGGCTGTTCGTGAACTGACGGGTCTCGGCCTGAAGGAAGCGAAGGACCTGGTCGACGGTGCACCGAAGCCTGTTAAGGAAGCGGTACCGAAGGCTGCTGCTGAAGAAGCCAAGAAGAAGCTGGAAGAAGCCGGCGCGAAGGCTGAAATCAAGTAAGTTTCAGCGCGTTGTGCGAAGGCTGGCGGTTTTCCACCGCCGGCCTTTTTGTGCTTGTTGGGGACCACGTTTTTGCCAGCCAGTTTCGGCAAGGACAAGGGCCCCAGAAGCCAAAGAAAATCGCCTATCGGCAATATTGGCCGGCGTTTCTCTTTGTCTTCTGAAGCGACTGCAGAAGGCAAGTTTGGTCGGGTAGCGGGCAACATAGGCATCCGCTGCCGTCAGCCAGCGGTTGGTAGCGGCCAACCACCAAGCTTCTAGGCTCGTTCAAGCCATCGGACGGCCATCGGGTCTCAGTCGGTGAACACTCGGGTTGTCTCATCAAGGTATCCTGCCTCGACAACAATGCCCGCCGTGATTCGGAGATCGTATGCAATATTCCTTCACCGAGAAGAAGCGCATTCGCAAGAGTTTTGCGAAGCGCCCCATCGTTCACCAAGTACCTTTCCTGCTGGCTACCCAGCTTGAATCATTCAGCACGTTTCTGCAAGCAGACACGTCGTCTACGCAACGCAAGCCGGAAGGCCTGCAAGCTGCGTTTACATCCGTTTTCCCGATTGTTTCGCATAACGGGTTCGCACGTCTAGAGTTCGTCAGCTACATGCTGTCGCCGCCGGCATTCAACATCAAGGAATGTCAGCAGCGCGGTTTGACGTACTGCTCGGCACTGCGCGCGAAAGTGCGTCTGGTGCTGCTCGACAAAGAATCGCCGAGCAAGCCGGTCGTCAAGGAAGTGAAGGAACAGGAAGTGTACATGGGCGAAATTCCGCTCATGACGCCGACCGGTTCGTTCGTCATCAACGGCACGGAACGTGTGATCGTTTCGCAGCTGCACCGTTCGCCTGGCGTGTTCTTCGAGCACGACAAGGGCAAGACGCACAGCTCGGGCAAGCTCCTGTTCTCGGCACGTATCATTCCTTACCGCGGCTCGTGGCTCGACTTCGAATTCGATCCGAAGGACGTGCTGTACTTCCGCGTCGACCGCCGCCGCAAGATGCCGGTCACGATCCTGCTGAAGGCGATCGGCCTGACGCCGGAACAGATCCTCGCAAACTTCTTCGTGTTCGACAATTTCACGCTGATGCCGGAAGGCGCGCAGATGGAATTCGTGCCGGAGCGTCTGCGTGGTGAAGTCGCACGTTTCGACATTACGGATCGTGATGGCAATGTGATCGTCCAGAAGGACAAGCGGATCAACGCCAAGCACATTCGCGATCTCGACAACGCGAAGACGAAGTTCATCTCGGTGCCGGAAGACTATCTGCTCGGCCGCGTGCTGGCGAAGAACGTCGTCGACGGCGACACCGGTGAAGTCATCGCTAACGCGAACGACGAAATCACCGAAACCGTCCTCGAAAAGCTCCGCGAATCGAAGATCAAAGACATCCAGACGCTCTACACGAACGATCTGGATCAAGGTCCGTACATCTCGTCGACGCTGCGTATCGACGAAACCGCGGACAAGATGGCCGCTCGCATCGCGATCTACCGCATGATGCGTCCGGGCGAACCGCCGACCGAAGAAGCGGTCGAGGCGCTGTTCAACCGTCTGTTCTACAGCGAAGACGCATACGACCTGTCCAAGGTGGGTCGTATGAAGTTCAACCGCCGTGTCGGTCGCGATGAAATCGTCGGTCCGATGACGCTGCAAGACGACGACATCCTCGCAACGATCAAGATCCTGGTCGAACTGCGTAACGGCAAGGGCGAAGTGGACGACATCGACCACTTGGGCAATCGTCGTGTGCGTTGCGTCGGCGAACTGGCGGAAAACCAGTTCCGCGCAGGTCTCGTGCGTGTCGAACGTGCTGTGAAGGAACGCCTCGGCCAGGCCGAAAGCGAAAACCTGATGCCGCACGACCTGATCAACTCGAAGCCGATTTCGTCGGCGATTCGCGAGTTCTTCGGTTCGTCGCAGCTGTCGCAGTTTATGGACCAGACCAACCCGCTGTCGGAAATCACCCACAAGCGCCGTGTTTCGGCACTTGGCCCGGGCGGTTTGACGCGTGAGCGCGCTGGCTTTGAAGTCCGCGACGTGCACCCGACCCACTACGGCCGTGTGTGCCCGATTGAAACGCCGGAAGGTCCGAACATCGGCCTGATCAACTCGCTCGCACTGTACGCGCACTTGAACGAATACGGCTTCCTCGAAACGCCGTATCGCAAGGTGGTGGACAGCAAGGTGACCGATCAGATCGACTATCTGTCGGCGATCGAAGAAGGCCGTTACGTGATCGCTCAGGCGAACGCGGCGGTGGCTGCTGACGGCTCGCTGACCGACGAACTGGTGTCGTCGCGTGAAGCAGGCGAAACGCTGATGGTGACGCCGGACCGCATCCAGTACATGGACGTGGCGCCGTCGCAGATCGTCTCGGTGGCAGCATCGCTGATTCCGTTCCTCGAGCACGATGACGCGAACCGCGCATTGATGGGTTCGAACATGCAGCGTCAGGCTGTGCCGTGTCTGCGTCCTGAAAAGGCCGTGGTCGGTACGGGTATCGAGCGCACGGTGGCAGTCGACTCGGGTACGACGGTTCAGGCATTCCGCGGTGGTGTGGTCGATTACGTCGACGCAGGCCGTATGGTGATTCGCGTGAACGATGATGAAGCCGTTGCTGGCGACGTCGGCGTGGACATCTACAACCTGATCAAGTACACGCGTTCGAACCAGAACACGAACATCAACCAGCGCCCGATCGTGAAGGTCGGCGATATCGTGTCGCGTGGCGACGTGCTGGCTGACGGTGCATCGACCGACCTCGGCGAACTGGCTCTCGGCCAGAACATGCTGGTCGCGTTCATGCCGTGGAACGGCTACAACTTCGAAGATTCGATCTTGATCTCGGAGAAGGTGGTTGCTGACGATCGTTACACGTCGATCCACATCGAAGAACTGAACGTCGTAGCTCGCGATACGAAGCTCGGACCGGAAGAAATCACGCGCGACATCTCGAACCTGGCTGAAGTGCAACTCGGCCGTCTCGACGAGTCGGGCATCGTCTACATCGGCGCTGAAGTCGAAGCAGGCGACGTGCTGGTCGGTAAGGTCACGCCGAAGGGCGAAACCCAGCTGACGCCGGAAGAAAAGCTGTTGCGCGCGATCTTCGGTGAAAAGGCTTCGGACGTGAAGGACACGTCGCTGCGCGTGCCTTCGGGCATGAGCGGTACGGTCATCGACGTTCAAGTGTTCACGCGTGAAGGCATTCAGCGCGACAA
Source organism: Burkholderia sp. GAS332 (assembly GCA_900142905.1). Classification (NCBI taxonomy): domain Bacteria; kingdom Pseudomonadati; phylum Pseudomonadota; class Betaproteobacteria; order Burkholderiales; family Burkholderiaceae; genus Burkholderia; species Burkholderia sp. GAS332. Next base: position 388,263 of record FSRV01000001.1, read on the forward strand.
GCGTGCGCAACAGATCATCGACGATGAACTGAAGCGTTATCGCCTCGACCTGAACGACCAGCTGCGTATCGTGGAAGGCGATGCATTCCAGCGTCTCGCCCGTATGCTGACCGGCAAGGTCGCGAACGGCGGTCCGAAGAAGCTCGCGAAGGGTACGAAGATCGAACAGGCTTACCTGGAAGATCTCGACCACTACCACTGGTTCGACATCCGCCTCGCGGACGAAGAAGCAGCGGCACAGCTCGAAGCGATCAAGGACTCGATCGAACAGAAGCGTCACCAGTTCGATCTGGCATTCGAAGAAAAGCGCAAGAAGCTCACGCAAGGCGACGAACTGCCGCCGGGCGTGCTGAAGATGGTCAAGGTGTATCTGGCTGTGAAGCGTCGCCTGCAGCCTGGCGACAAGATGGCCGGCCGTCACGGTAACAAGGGTGTGGTGTCGAAGATCGTTCCGATCGAAGACATGCCGTACATGGCCGATGGCCGTCCGGCTGACGTCGTTCTGAACCCGCTCGGCGTGCCGTCGCGGATGAACGTGGGTCAGGTTCTCGAAGTGCATCTGGGTTGGGCCGCGAAGGGTCTCGGCTGGCGTATTGCAGAAATGCTGCAACGTCAGGCGAAGATCGCTGAACTGCGCGAATTCCTGACCAAGATCTACAACGAGTCGGGCCGCGCTGAAGAGCTGGACAGCTTCACGGACGAGGAAATCGTCGAACTGGCGAAGAACCTGCGCGAAGGCGTTCCGTTTGCCACGCCGGTGTTCGACGGTGCGACGGAAGAAGAAATGTCGCGCGCGCTGGATCTGGCATTCCCGGACGACATCGCGAAGAACCTCGGCATGACGCCGTCGAAGAACCAGGTGCGTCTGTATGACGGCCGCACGGGTGAGATGTTCGAGCGTACGGTGACTGTCGGTTACATGCACTACCTGAAGCTGCACCACTTGGTCGACGACAAGATGCACGCGCGTTCCACGGGCCCGTACTCGCTCGTCACGCAGCAGCCGTTGGGCGGTAAGGCGCAGTTTGGTGGCCAGCGTTTCGGTGAAATGGAAGTGTGGGCGCTCGAAGCGTACGGCGCATCGTACGTGTTGCAAGAAATGCTGACGGTGAAGTCGGATGACGTGGCGGGCCGGACCAAGGTGTATGAGAACCTGGTCAAGGGTGATCACGTGATCGACGCCGGCATGCCGGAATCCTTCAACGTGTTGGTGAAGGAAATCCGCTCGCTCGGTATCGATATCGACCTCGACCGCAACTAATCGGACTACGGAGAGAAAGCAATGAAAGCTCTGCTCGATCTATTCAAGCAAGTCCAACAGCCTGAAGTTTTTGACGCGATCAAGATCGGTCTGGCCTCGCCAGACAAGATCCGTTCGTGGTCGTTCGGTGAAGTCAAGAAGCCGGAAACCATCAACTACCGGACGTTCAAGCCGGAACGCGATGGTTTGTTCTGCGCGAAGATCTTCGGGCCGATCAAAGACTACGAATGCCTGTGCGGCAAGTACAAGCGCCTGAAGCATCGTGGCGTGATCTGTGAAAAGTGCGGCGTCGAAGTGACGCTCGCCAAGGTGCGTCGCGAACGGATGGGCCACATTGAGTTGGCCTCGCCGGTCGCTCACATCTGGTTCCTGAAGTCGCTGCCGTCGCGTCTGGGCATGGTGCTCGACATGACGCTGCGCGACATCGAACGCGTGTTGTACTTCGAAGCCTACGTGGTGATCGATCCGGGCATGACGCCGCTGAAAGCGCGGCAGATCATGACGGAAGAGGATTACTACAACAAGGTCGAAGAGTACGGTGACGAATTCCGTGCCGAGATGGGCGCGGAAGGCGTTCGCGAACTGCTGCGCGCGATCAACATCGACGAACAGGTCGAGATGCTGCGCACTGAACTCAAGAACACGGGTTCGGAAGCGAAGATCAAGAAGTACGCGAAGCGCCTGAAGGTGCTCGAGGCTTTCCAACGTTCGGGCATCAAGCCTGACTGGATGGTGCTCGAAGTGCTGCCGGTGCTGCCGCCGGAACTGCGTCCGCTGGTGCCGCTGGACGGTGGCCGCTTCGCGACGTCGGACCTGAACGACCTGTATCGCCGCGTGATCAACCGTAACAACCGGTTGAAGCGTCTGCTCGAACTGAAGGCGCCTGAAATCATCGTCCGCAACGAAAAGCGGATGCTGCAGGAAGCCGTCGATTCGCTGCTCGACAACGGTCGTCGCGGTAAGGCAATGACTGGCGCGAACAAGCGTCCGCTGAAGTCGCTCGCTGACATGATCAAGGGTAAGGGCGGTCGTTTCCGTCAGAACTTGCTCGGTAAGCGCGTGGACTACTCGGGCCGTTCGGTGATCGTGGTCGGCCCGACGCTCAAGCTGCATCAGTGCGGTCTGCCGAAGCTGATGGCGCTCGAACTGTTCAAGCCGTTCATCTTCAACAAGCTCGAAGTGATGGGTGTCGCTACCACCATCAAGGCTGCGAAGAAGGAAGTCGAGAACCAGACGCCGGTGGTGTGGGACATCTTGGAAGAGGTGATCCGCGAACATCCGGTCATGCTGAACCGTGCGCCGACGCTGCACCGTCTTGGCATTCAGGCTTTCGAGCCGGTGCTGATCGAAGGTAAGGCTATCCAGCTGCACCCGCTCGTTTGCGCGGCGTTCAACGCCGACTTCGACGGTGACCAGATGGCTGTGCACGTGCCGCTGTCGCTCGAAGCGCAGATGGAAGCGCGTACGCTGATGCTGGCGTCGAACAACATCCTGTTCCCGGCCAACGGCGATCCGTCGATCGTGCCGTCGCAGGATATCGTGCTCGGCCTGTACTACGCGACGCGTGAAGCAGTGAACGCCAAGGGCGAAGGCCTGACGTTCACCGGCGTGTCGGAAGCACTGCGTGCTTACGAGAACAAGGAAGTCGAGCTGGCCTCGCGCGTCAACGTGCGGATCACGGAAATGGTCCACAACGAAGACAAGTCGGAAGGTGCGCCGGCATTCGTGCCGAAGATCACGCTGTACGCGACGACCGTCGGGCGTTCGATCCTGTCGGAAATTCTGCCGCCGGGCCTGCCGTTCTCGGTGCTGAACAAGCCGCTGAAGAAGAAGGAAATTTCGCGTCTGATCAACACCGCATTCCGCAAGTGCGGTCTGCGTGAAACGGTGATTTTCGCCGACCAGTTGATGCAGTCGGGTTTCCGTCTGGCAACGCGCGCCGGTATTTCGATCTGCGTCGACGACATGCTCGTGCCGCCGCAGAAAGAACAGATCGTCGGCGATGCGGCCAAGAAGGTGAAGGAATACGACCGTCAGTACATGTCGGGTCTCGTCACGTCGCAAGAGCGCTACAACAACGTGGTCGACATCTGGTCGGCAACGTCGGAAGCGGTCGGCAAGGCGATGATGGAACAGCTGTCGACGGAACCGGTGGTCGATCGCGACGGCAACGAAACGCGTCAGGAATCGTTCAACTCCATCTACATGATGGCGGACTCGGGTGCTCGTGGTTCCGCAGTTCAGATTCGTCAGCTGGCCGGTATGCGTGGCCTGATGGCGAAGCCGGACGGCTCGATCATTGAGACGCCGATTACGGCGAACTTCCGTGAAGGCCTGAACGTGTTGCAGTACTTCATCTCGACCCACGGTGCACGTAAGGGTCTGGCTGATACGGCACTGAAGACGGCAAACTCGGGTTACCTGACGCGTCGTCTCGTCGACGTGACGCAGGATCTGGTGGTGGTCGAGGACGATTGCGGTACGTCCAACGGCGTTGCCATGAAGGCGTTGGTCGAAGGCGGTGAAGTCGTCGAAGCCCTGCGTGACCGTATCCTGGGTCGCGTGACGGTGGCTGACGTCGTCAATCCGGAATCGCAGGAAACGCTGTACGAAACGGGCACGTTGCTCGACGAAGACGCGGTCGAAGAAATCGAACGCCTCGGCATCGACGAAGTGCGCGTGCGTACGCCGCTGACTTGCGAAACGCGTTACGGTCTGTGCGCAGCCTGCTATGGCCGCGACCTGGGTCGTGGCTCGTCGGTCAACGTTGGTGAAGCAGTTGGCGTGATCGCTGCTCAGTCGATCGGTGAACCGGGCACGCAGCTCACGATGCGTACGTTCCACATCGGTGGTGCGGCATCGCGTGCAGCAGTCGCTTCGTCGGTTGAAGCCAAGTCGAACGGTACGGTGCGTTTCACGGCGACCATGCGTTACGTCACCAACGCGAAGGGCGAGCAGATCGTCATCTCGCGTTCGGGCGAAGCGATGATCACCGACGACCACGGCCGCGAGCGTGAACGTCACAAGGTGCCGTACGGCGCGACGCTGTTGCAACTGGACGGCGCGCAGATCAAGGCCGGCACGCAACTGGCGACGTGGGATCCGATGACGCGTCCGATCATCACCGAGTACGGTGGTACGGTGAAGTTCGAAAACGTCGAAGAAGGCGTGACGGTTGCCAAGCAGATCGACGATGTGACGGGTCTCTCGACGCTGGTCGTGATCGACGTGAAGCGCCGCGGTTCGCAAGCGTCGAAGACGGTGCGTCCGCAGGTCAAGCTGCTCGACGCGAACGGCGAAGAAGTCAAGATCCCGAACACCGAACACTCGGTGCAGATCGGCTTCCAGGTCGGCGCTCTGATCACCGTGAAGGACGGTCAGCAAGTGCAGGTCGGTGAAGTGCTGGCACGTATCCCGGTTGAGTCGCAGAAAACGCGTGACATTACCGGTGGTCTGCCGCGTGTGGCCGAACTGTTCGAAGCGCGCTCGCCGAAGGACGCCGGCATTCTGGCGGAAGTCACGGGCACGACGTCGTTCGGTAAGGACACGAAGGGCAAGCAGCGTCTCGTTATCACTGACCTCGAAGGCAATCAGCACGAGTTCCTGATCGCGAAGGAAAAGCAGGTTCTGGTGCACGATGGTCAGGTCGTCAACAAGGGCGAAATGATTGTCGACGGGCCGGCTGATCCGCACGACATTCTGCGTTTGCAGGGCGTCGAAGCGCTGGCGCGCTACATCGTGGACGAAGTGCAGGACGTGTATCGTCTGCAGGGCGTGAAGATCAATGACAAGCACATTGAAGTGATCGTCCGTCAGATGCTGCGCCGTGTGCAGATCGTCGATAACGGTGACACGCGCTTCATCATGGGCGAACAAGTCGAGCGTTCGGATATGCTCGACGAGAACGACCGGATGGCTGCGGAGGACAAGATCCCGGCAACCTACGACAACGTGCTGCTCGGTATCACGAAGGCATCGCTGTCGACCGATTCGTTCATCTCCGCGGCTTCGTTCCAGGAAACGACTCGCGTGTTGACCGAAGCGGCGATCATGGGCAAGCGCGACGATTTGCGCGGGCTGAAGGAAAACGTGATCGTTGGTCGTCTGATTCCGGCGGGTACGGGTCTCGCGTTCCACAAGGCACGCAAGAGCAAGGAACTGTCCGACCGCGAGCGTTTCGATCAGATCGCAGCGGAAGAGTCGTTCGAATTCGGTACGCCGGAAACCCCGGCCGCCGAACAGCAGCACTCAGGCGAGTAAGTCCCGGCGGCGCAAGCCGCTTGGGCTCACCGGCCAGCGAAGCCGCTCAGTTTCGACTGAGCGGCTTTTTTTTGTCGACAGGAGTTAGCGCTTTAGCACTTACTCCTGTCCCACGCACCGCGGGCGCCTCACTTTTGTGCGTTTTTGTGGATTCGTCGGCCGAACGGCTAACGTTGTCGCAAAGCGCGGGCGCAGCACGAATGCGTTGGTAAAATTCGTGTCACCGGCATTACGCTGCTTCTCTCAAATTCATGTCCCGTCCGCTCGAAATCCTCAACGAAGTCTTTGGTTACCCCGCGTTCAGAGGACAGCAGGGCGAAATTGTCGAGCACGTCGCCGGTGGTGGTGATTGCCTCGTGCTGATGCCGACGGGCGGCGGCAAGTCGTTGTGTTATCAGATTCCGTCGCTGGTGCGCGGCGAGGCAGGTTGCGGAGCGGGGATCGTCGTGTCGCCGCTGATCGCGTTGATGCACGATCAGGTCGCCGCCTTGAAGGAAGTGGGCGTGCGCGCCGCGTATCTGAACTCGACGCTGTCGAGCGCGGAAGCGATGGCCACCGAACGCGCGTTGCGCGAAGGCGAAATCGATCTGCTGTATGTGGCGCCGGAACGCCTGATGACGCCCCGCTTCCAGGAGTTGCTCGAGCGTACGCGCATCGGCCTGTTCGCTATCGACGAAGCGCATTGCGTGTCGCAATGGGGGCACGATTTCCGTCCCGAATATATTCAGCTGTCGGTGCTGCACGAGCGCTTTCCGAACGTGCCGCGCATTGCACTCACCGCGACCGCCGATGCGATCACGCGCGACGAAATCATCCACCGTCTCGCGCTCGATGACGCGCGCATCTTTGTCTCCAGTTTCGATCGCCCGAACATTCGCTATCGCATCGTCGAAAAGGACAATGCGCGCACGCAATTGCTCGACTTCATTCGCGCCGAACACTCGAAGCCAGACGGCACGACCGACGCCGGCGTTGTCTACTGCCTGTCGCGTCGCAAGGTCGAAGAAACGGCGGAGTGGCTGAAAGAGAAAGGGATGCGTGCGTTGCCTTACCACGCCGGCATGGAGTTCGAAATCCGCCAGAAGCATCAGGAGATGTTTCAGCGCGAGGAGGGCATCGTGATGTGCGCGACGATCGCGTTCGGCATGGGCATCGACAAGCCGGATGTGCGCTTCGTGGCTCACCTTGATTTGCCGAAGAGTGTCGAAGGGTACTACCAGGAAACCGGGCGAGCAGGCCGCGATGGCATGCCGGCGAACGCCTGGATGGCGTACGGTCTGGGCGACGTCGTGCAGCAGCGCAAGATGATCGATGAGTCCGACGCTGACGATGCGCACAAGCGCGTGCAGACCGGCAAGCTCGATGCGCTACTCGGTCTGTGCGAAGCGGCGACCTGCCGCCGGGTGCGGCTGCTCGCGTATTTCGGCGAATCGAGCAAGCCGTGCGGCAACTGCGACAACTGCATCGAGCCGCCAGATACATGGGACGCGACGCGTGAAGCACAAATGGCACTGTCATGCGTGTTCCGCGCGCAGCGGGCGAGCGGATTTCACTTTGGAGCCGGGCATCTGATCGACATTCTGCGTGGCAACCGCAGCGAGAAGGTCATGCAACGCGGCCACGAGAAGCTGACCACCTTCGGGATCGGGGCGGCGCTCGGCGAGCCGGAGTGGCGTGCCATCTTTCGCCAACTCGTCGCATTTGGCTACCTCACCGTCGACCACGAAGGTTTCGGCTCCCTGGTGCTGACCGAGGCCGCCAAAGCGGTATTGAAGAGCGAGCAGAACGTCACGATGCGCCGCTATGTGAAGCCGACGCGTACTCGCCAGTCGTCCGGCCGTACGAGCGAGCGGGCCGATCCGACGATCGGCATGGGCCCGCGCGAGCGTGCTCGCTGGGAGCGCCTGCGCGCTTGGCGCACGGAGGCGGCAAAAAGCGACGGCGTGCCGGCCTACGTCATCTTCCACGACGCCACGCTGGCCGAAATTGCCCGTAACGGCCCTGATTCCATCGAGGATTTGCGCGGCATTCCGGGCATGGGCGCCCGCAAACTCGACCGCTTTGGTGACGAGTTGCTGGAAGTCGTCGCCGCCGACTGAGTGCCGGCGAGCTCAGTTTAAGGTCGGCAGGCGTGCGAAACAATGCAAGCTGTTGACTCGCTTAGCATTTTCGGAATATTATGCTAGGTTCCGGTTCTTGGAATGCCTGTGCGTGAAGTCAATTCATGCGCCGGCACCTAGGTTCGGAAGTTCGATGCGCAATCGTTTCTGCTTTGCCCGGAAACAGATGCGTCGATTTTGTTCAATTTCAGGAATAAACAATGCCAACCATCAATCAACTGGTTCGCAAAGGCCGCGCGTCGGAAACGACGAAGAGCAAGAGCCCGGCTTTGCAGGACTGCCCCCAGCGTCGCGGCGTGTGCACCCGTGTGTACACCACGACGCCTAAGAAGCCTAACTCGGCACTGCGTAAGGTTGCCAAGGTTCGTCTGACGAACGGCTTCGAAGTTATTTCGTACATCGGTGGTGAAGGCCACAACCTGCAGGAACACTCGGTCGTGCTGATTCGCGGCGGCCGTGTTAAGGACTTGCCGGGTGTGCGTTACCACATGGTTCGCGGCTCGCTGGATACCCAGGGCGTCAAGGATCGTAAGCAGGCTCGCTCGAAGTACGGTGCGAAGCGTGCCAAGGCTGGCAAGTAATTAGCCGGTCAGTGTAGTTTCAGGTCGCCTGCAAAGGCGGTAATAGCGGTGGTGCCGGAATCGCCGGTGCTGTCGAGTAAGTGGTCACCCGACCAGGCTGGTAAGTCGTTAGAGATGAATCGGGTTAGTTGGTGGCCGCGGGGCTAAAAATAGCTCCAACTGAAAAGGTAAAGGAAGAAACATGCCGCGTCGTCGCGAAGTCCCCAAGCGGGAAGTGTTGCCGGATCCGAAGTTCGGTAACGTAGATGTAGCTAAGTTCATGAACGTGCTGATGCTCTCCGGCAAGAAGTCGGTTGCTGAGCGCATCGTGTACGGCGCTTTCGAACAGATCCAGACCAAGGGTGGCAAGGACCCGCTGGAAGTGTTCACGGTAGCGCTCAACAACGTCAAGCCGGTGGTCGAAGTTAAGAGCCGCCGCGTTGGTGGTGCGAACTATCAGGTTCCGGTCGAAGTGCGTCCGTCGCGTCGTATGGCATTGGCGATGCGTTGGTTGCGTGAAGCCGCGAAGAAGCGCAGCGAGAAGTCGATGGCCCTGCGTCTAGCAGGTGAACTCTCCGAAGCGGCCGAAGGCCGTGGCGGCGCGATGAAGAAGCGCGACGAAGTTCACCGGATGGCAGAAGCCAACAAGGCGTTCTCGCACTTCCGTTTCTAAGCTTCCCGAACCCGGGTTTAGCAGAAAAAGCGGAAAGAAATTCCGGGCGGGTGCGCTTACCAAGCGCCTCGCCCGTTTGTGTTACAGCGCGATGGGTATTTTCTCGCATCGCGTCATCCCAATAGAGGATCAAAGTGGCTCGCAAGACACCTATCGAGCGCTACCGTAACATCGGTATTAGCGCTCACATCGACGCCGGCAAAACGACGACGACCGAGCGCATCTTGTTCTACACCGGCGTGAACCACAAGATTGGTGAAGTTCACGACGGCGCTGCCACCATGGACTGGATGGAGCAGGAGCAGGAACGCGGCATCACGATCACGTCCGCTGCTACCACGGCATTCTGGAAAGGCATGGCCGGAGACCGCGCTGAGCACCGCATCAACATCATCGACACCCCGGGCCACGTTGACTTCACGATTGAAGTTGAGCGCTCGATGCGCGTGCTCGACGGCGCATGCATGGTGTACTGCGCAGTGGGCGGCGTGCAGCCCCAGTCGGAAACCGTGTGGCGTCAGGCTAACAAGTACAAGGTTCCCCGTCTCGCGTTCATCAACAAGATGGACCGTACCGGCGCGAACTTCTTCAAGGTCTACGACCAGCTCAAGCTGCGTCTGAAGGCAAACCCGGTTCCGGTCGTGGTGCCTATCGGCGCTGAAGAATCGTTCACGGGCGTGGTCGATCTGCTGAAGATGAAGGCGATCATTTGGGACGAAGCGTCCCAAGGCACCAAGTTCTCGTACGAAGAAATCCCGGCAGAACTCGTCGACACGTGCAATGAATGGCGCGAGAAGATGGTCGAAGCTGCGGCTGAATCGAGCGAAGACTTGATGAACAAGTACCTCGAAGAAGGCGAGTTGACGGAAGCAGAAATCGTCAAGGGTCTGCGCGACCGTACGATCGCTTGCGAAATCCAGCCGATGCTGTGCGGTACCGCGTTCAAGAACAAGGGCGTGCAACGCATGCTGGACGCCGTGCTCGACTTCCTGCCGTCGCCGATCGACATTCCGCCGGTTACGGGCGAACTCGAAAACGGTGAAAAGGCTGAGCGTCGCGCAGCTGACGACGAGAAGTTCTCGTCGCTCGCATTCAAGATCATGACCGACCCGTTTGTCGGCCAGCTGATCTTCTTCCGTGTGTACTCCGGCACGACGAAGTCGGGCGACACGCTGCTGAACGCGACCAAGGACAAGAAGGAACGTCTCGGTCGTATTCTGCTGATGCACGCAAACCAGCGTGAAGAAATCAAGGAAGTGCACGCAGGCGACATCGCTGCTGCTGTTGGCCTGAAAGACGCAACCACGGGCGACACGCTGTGCGATCCGCTGCACCCGATCGTGCTCGAACGCATGATTTTCCCGGAGCCGGTGATTTCGCAGGCTGTTGAGCCGAAGACGAAGCCGGACCAGGAAAAGATGGGTCTGGCCCTGAACCGTCTGGCTCAGGAAGATCCGTCGTTCCGCGTTCAAACGGACGAAGAATCGGGTCAAACCATTATTTCGGGCATGGGCGAGCTCCACCTGGAAATTCTGGTTGACCGGATGAAGCGTGAATTCGGCGTCGAAGCAACGGTTGGCAAGCCGCAAGTGGCATACCGTGAAACGATCCGCGGCAAGGCGGAAGACGTCGACGGCAAGTTCGTCAAGCAGTCGGGTGGTCGCGGCCAGTACGGTCACGCGGTCATCACGCTCGAGCCGAATGAGCAGGGCAAGGGCTACGAGTTCCTGGACGAGATCAAGGGCGGTGTGATTCCGCGTGAATACATCCCGGCAGTCGACAAGGGTATCCAGGAAACGCTGAAGGCTGGCGTGCTGGCAGGCTTCCCGGTCGTTGACGTGAAGGTTCACCTGACGTTCGGTTCGTACCACGACGTTGACTCGAACGAAAATGCGTTCCGCATGGCTGGTTCGATGGCGTTCAAGGAAGCAATGCGCAAGGCGCAGCCGGTCATCCTCGAACCGATGATGGCTGTGGAAGTCGAAACGCCTGAAGATTACATGGGCAACGTGATGGGCGACCTGTCGGGCCGTCGCGGTATTGTTCAGGGCATGGACGACATGGTTGGCGGCGGCAAGATCGTTCGCGCCGAAGTGCCGCTGTCGGAAATGTTCGGCTACTCGACGTCGCTGCGTTCGCTGACCCAAGGTCGTGCAACGTACACGATGGAGTTCAAGCACTACTCCGAAGCACCGCGCAACGTGTCTGAAGCGATCATCAACGCGAAGTCGAAGTAAGCGCGCGGCAAGTCATTCAACGATTAACTTTTTGAAAGAAGAGAAACATGGCTAAAGGTAAATTCGAACGGACCAAGCCGCACGTGAACGTCGGCACGATCGGTCACGTTGACCACGGCAAGACCACGCTGACGGCAGCGATCACGACGGTGCTGACCAAGAAGTTTGGCGGCGAAGCAAAGGCATACGACCAGATCGATGCGGCGCCGGAAGAAAAGGCACGTGGTATCACGATCAACACGGCACACGTCGAGTACGAAACGGCTAACCGCCACTACGCACACGTCGACTGCCCGGGCCACGCTGACTATGTGAAGAACATGATCACGGGCGCAGCGCAGATGGACGGCGCGATCCTGGTGTGTTCGGCTGCAGACGGCCCGATGCCGCAAACGCGTGAGCACATCCTGCTGGCGCGTCAGGTTGGCGTTCCGTACATCATCGTGTTCCTGAACAAGTGCGACATGGTGGACGACGCTGAGCTGCTGGAACTCGTCGAAATGGAAGTTCGCGAACTTCTGTCGAAGTACGATTTCCCGGGCGACGACACGCCGATCATCAAGGGTTCGGCCAAGCTGGCGCTGGAAGGCGACACGGGCGAGCTGGGCGAAGTGGCGATCATGAACCTGGCCGACGCGCTGGACACGTACATCCCGACGCCGGAGCGCGCCGTTGACGGTGCGTTCCTGATGCCGGTGGAAGACGTGTTCTCGATCTCGGGTCGCGGTACGGTGGTGACGGGTCGGGTTGAGCGCGGTGTTGTCAAGGTCGGCGAAGAAATCGAAATCGTCGGTATCAAGCCGACGGTGAAGACGACGTGCACGGGCGTGGAAATGTTCCGCAAGCTGCTCGACCAGGGCCAGGCAGGCGACAACGTGGGTATCCTGCTGCGCGGCACGAAGCGTGAAGACGTGGAGCGTGGCCAGGTTCTGGCGAAGCCGGGTTCGATCAACCCGCACACGCACTTCACGGCTGAAGTGTACGTGCTGAGCAAGGACGAAGGCGGCCGCCACACGCCGTTCTTCAACAACTATCGTCCGCAGTTCTACTTCCGTACGACGGACGTGACGGGCTCGATCGAGTTGCCGAAGGACAAGGAAATGGTCATGCCGGGCGACAACGTGTCGATCACGGTGAAGCTGATCAACCCGATCGCGATGGAAGAAGGTCTGCGCTTCGCAATCCGCGAAGGCGGCCGTACGGTCGGCGCAGGTGTGGTTGCTAAGATTCTCGAGTAAAATCGAGGGTTGAAGTTGCAGTAAGTGGTGCCCGGAGCCGGGCGCCAGCCCACCGCGGGTGCCCGGCTCTACGTTCTTTTACTATCTGGCGGCGCAATACCGCCTCGCTCTTTCCAAGGAATTGTCATGCAGAACCAGAAAATCCGCATTCGCCTGAAGGCTTTCGACTATCGCCTGATCGATCAATCGGCAGCTGAAATCGTCGACACGGCAAAGCGGACTGGCGCAATCGTTCGCGGTCCGGTGCCCCTGCCGACCCGCATTCAACGTTTCGACATCCTGCGTTCGCCGCACGTCAACAAGACGTCGCGCGATCAGCTCGAAATCCGTACGCACCAACGCCTGATGGACATCGTCGACCCGACGGACAAGACCGTTGACGCACTGATGAAGCTGGACCTGCCGGCTGGTGTGGACGTCGAAATCAAGCTGCAATAAGGCTTCAGAGCGTTGCCCAGTACGCTGGACAGCGCTAAGTCATTGATTGCTTGCGAAAAACGAAAAGCCTCGCTATAATAGTGGGCTTTTCGCGCATTTGCGCAAAAAAGTCGGTGTGCTGCAGCGTGATTTCACGCCCGAAACGGCACCGGCATTTTGTAAATTAGCCCCGACCAATCGCAGTCGGGAATGGAGAAAACGATGAGCCTTGGACTCGTAGGTCGCAAGGTTGGCATGACCCGTATCTTCACGGCAGAAGGGGATTCGATTCCCGTTACCGTGCTGGACGTGTCCGACAACCGCGTGACGCAGATCAAGACTGTTGAAACCGACGGCTACACCGCCGTGCAGGTTGCATTCGGTACGCGCCGTGCATCGCGTGTGACGAAGCCGTTGGCCGGTCATCTCGCCAAAGCCGGTGTTCAAGCCGGTGAAATCCTCAAAGAATTCCAGATCGATGCTGCCAAGGCTGCCGAGTTGTCGAACGGCGCCGTGGTCGGTCCCGACCTGTTCGAAGTAGGTCAGAAGGTCGACGTGCAAGGCGTGTCGATCGGTAAGGGCTACGCCGGTACCATCAAGCGTTACAACTTCGCATCCGGCCGTGCATCGCACGGTAACTCGCGCTCGCACAACGTGCCGGGTTCGATCGGTATGGCGCAGGATCCGGGTCGTGTTTTCCCGGGTAAGCGCATGACCGGTCACATGGGTGACGATACGGTAACCGTGCAAAACCTCGAAATCGCTCGTATCGACGCTGACCGCAAGCTATTGCTGGTCAAGGGCGCCGTTCCGGGTGCGAAGGGTGGCAAGGTATTCGTTACGCCGGCCGTGAAGACGCGTGCCGTGAAAGGAGCGAAATAATGGAACTTAAGCTCCTGAATGCCAATGGTCAGGAAGGTGCAGGCGTTAGCGCGTCGGACGTCGTGTTCGGCCGCGATTACAACGAAGCCCTGATTCACCAGGTAGTGGTGGCGTATCAAGCGAATGCCCGTAGCGGTAACCGCGCGCAGAAGGACCGTGAGCAAGTCAAGCACACGACCAAGAAGCCGTGGCGCCAGAAGGGTACGGGCCGTGCCCGTGCCGGTATGTCGTCGAGCCCGTTGTGGCGCGGCGGTGGCCGGATCTTCCCGAATTCGCCGGAAGAAAACTTTTCGCACAAGGTTAACAAGAAGATGCATCGCGCAGGCCTCTGCTCGATCTTCTCGCAGCTGGCTCGCGAAGGCCGCATCTCGGTGGTTGACGAGCTGACGCTCGAGGCGCCGAAGACGAAGCTGCTGGCCGAAAAATTCAAGGCGATGGGTCTCGACTCCGTGCTGGTGATTACCGACACGGTTGACGAAAACCTGTACCTCGCGTCGCGCAACCTCGCCCATGTGGCAGTTGTCGAGCCGCGTTACGCCGACCCGCTGTCGCTGATCTACTTCAAGAAGATCCTGATCACGAAGGCTGCGGTCGCCCAGATCGAGGAGTTGCTGTCATGAGCGAGATTCGCAAGAACGATCATCGTTTGATGCAGGTCCTGCTCGCGCCGGTGATCTCCGAAAAGGCGACGCTGGTGGCCGACAAGAACGAGCAAGTTGTGTTCGAAGTCGCGCCCGATGCCACGAAGCAGGAAGTGAAAGCTGCAGTCGAGCTGCTGTTCAAGGTGGAAGTCAATTCCGTCAACGTGCTGGTCTCGAAGGGCAAAGCCAAGCGCTTTGGCCGCTTCATGGGCAAGCGCAAGGACGTGAAGAAGGCGTACGTCTGCCTGAAGCCCGGCCAGGAAATCAACTTTGAAGCGGAGGCCAAGTAATCATGGCAATCGTTAAAGTTAAGCCGACTTCGCCGGGTCGCCGTGCGATGGTCAAGGTGGTCAACAAGGATCTGCATAAGGGCAAGCCGTTCGCACCGCTGCTCGATTCGCAATCCACGACCGCCGGCCGTAACAACAACGGCCACATCACCACGCGCCATAAGGGTGGTGGTCATAAGCATCATTACCGTGTCGTCGATTTCCGTCGCAACAAGGACGGCATTCCGGCAAAGGTCGAACGTCTTGAGTACGATCCGAACCGTAGCGCGAACATCGCGCTGGTTCTGTACGCAGACGGCGAGCGCAAGTACATCATCGCTCCGAAGGGTTTGACGGTTGGCCAGCAACTGATGTCGGGTTCGGAAGCTCCGATCCGCTCGGGTAACACGCTGCCGATCCGCAATATCCCGGTCGGTACGACGATTCACTGCATCGAAATGCTGCCGGGCAAGGGCGCGCAAATGGCGCGTTCGGCTGGCACGTCGGCGATGCTGCTGGCTCGTGAAGGCATCTACGCACAGGTCCGCCTGCGCTCGGGTGAAATCCGCCGCGTTCACGTTGAATGCCGCGCGACGATTGGTGAAGTTGGCAACGAAGAGCATAGCCTCCGTCAAATCGGTAAGGCTGGCGCGAATCGCTGGCGCGGTATCCGCCCGACGGTGCGTGGCGTTGCAATGAACCCGGTCGATCACCCGCACGGCGGTGGTGAAGGCAAGACGGCTGCAGGTCGCGATCCGGTGAGCCCGTGGGGCACGCCTGCTAAGGGTTATCGCACCCGCAGCAACAAGCGCACGACGAGCATGATCGTCCAGCGCCGTCACAAGCGTTAAGGAGTAGGCAATGGCACGTTCTGTAAAAAAAGGTCCGTTCTGCGACGCCCATTTGCTGAAGAAAGTTGAGTCGGCAGCCGCTGCGCGTGACAAGAAGCCGATCAAAACCTGGTCGCGTCGTTCGACGATTCTGCCGGATTTCATCGGTTTGACGATTGCTGTGCATAACGGCCGTCAACACGTTCCGGTGTACATCTCGGAAAACATGGTCGGCCACAAGCTTGGCGAGTTCGCATTGACCCGGACGTTCAAGGGTCATGCAGCCGACAAGAAGGCTAAGAAATAAGGGGATCATGATGGAAGTGAAAGCAATTCATCGCGGTGCCCGCATCTCGGCGCAGAAAACGCGCCTTGTGGCTGACCAGATCCGCGGTTTGCCGGTCGACAAGGCGCTGAACGTTCTGACGTTCTCGCCGAAGAAGGCTGCGGGAATCGTGAAAAAGGTTGTGCTGTCGGCGATCGCGAATGCGGAGCATAACGAAGGCGCCGATATCGACGAGCTCAAAGTAACGAGCATCATGGTCGACAAGGCTGCATCGCTGAAGCGTTTTACCGCGCGCGCTAAAGGCCGTGGTAACCGCATCGAGAAGCAATCCTGTCACATCACTGTGACGGTCGGGAATTAAGGGGTCATACGATGGGACAGAAAATTCATCCGACTGGCTTCCGTTTGGCCGTCAGCCGCAATTGGGCGTCGCGTTGGTACGCGAACAACAACAATTTCGCGGCGATGTTGCAGGAAGACATCGGTGTTCGTGAATACCTGAAGAAGAAGCTGAAGAACGCTTCGGTTGGCCGCGTCGTTATCGAGCGTCCGGCGAAGAACGCGCGCATCACGATTTATAGCTCGCGTCCGGGTGTCGTCATCGGTAAGAAGGGCGAGGATATCGAGTTGCTGAAGTCGGAACTGCAACGCCGCATGGGCGTTCCGGTCCACGTCAACATCGAAGAAATCCGTAAGCCGGAAACCGATGCGCAACTGATCGCGGATTCGATCACGCAACAGCTCGAGCGCCGGATTATGTTCCGCCGCGCGATGAAGCGTGCGATGCAAAACGCCATGCGTCTGGGTGCTCAAGGCATCAAGATCATGAGCGCTGGCCGCCTGAACGGTATCGAAATCGCTCGTACGGAATGGTATCGCGAAGGTCGCGTGCCCCTTCATACGCTGCGTGCTGATATCGACTACGCAACGTCGGAAGCGAAGACGACGTACGGCATCATCGGCGTGAAGGTGTGGGTCTACAAGGGCGACACGCTCGGCCGCAACGACGCACCGGTGGTTGAAGAAGTCGCCGAAGAAAAGCGTCCGCGCCGCAACGCACGTCCGGGTGGCGATCGCCGTCCGCGTCGCGATGGTGAAGGTGGTGGCCCGGCAGGTGCACGCCGTGGCGCTCCCCGTCGTGCTGGCGGTGCCGGCGACGGCGGGAAGACTGGAGAATAACGATGCTGCAACCGAAACGCAGAAAGTATCGCAAAGAGCAGAAGGGTCGTAACACCGGTATCGCCACCCGCGGCAACGCGGTGTCGTTCGGTGAGTTCGGCCTGAAGGCTATCGGTCGTGGTCGCTTGACCGCGCGCCAGATTGAAGCGGCACGTCGTGCAATGACGCGTCACATCAAGCGTGGTGGCCGCATCTGGATCCGCATCTTCCCGGACAAGCCGATCTCGCACAAGCCGGCTGAAGTACGTATGGGTAACGGTAAAGGTAACCCTGAGTACTACGTCGCGGAGATTCAACCGGGCAAGATGCTGTACGAAATGGACGGCGTAACCGAAGAGCTGGCACGCGAAGCGTTCCGTCTGGCTGCAGCTAAGCTGCCGCTTAAGACGACGTTTATCGTGCGTCAGCTCGGCGCCTAAGGAGTAAATGATGAAGGCTTCCGAACTTCACCAGAAAGATCAGGCCGCGCTCAACAAGGAGCTGTCGGACCTGTTGAAGGCGCAATTCGGCCTGCGCA
Organism: Burkholderia sp. GAS332; assembly: GCA_900142905.1. Classification (NCBI taxonomy): domain Bacteria; kingdom Pseudomonadati; phylum Pseudomonadota; class Betaproteobacteria; order Burkholderiales; family Burkholderiaceae; genus Burkholderia; species Burkholderia sp. GAS332. Next base: position 405,633 of record FSRV01000001.1, read on the forward strand.
TGCAACTCGCGACCCAGCAGCTCACGAACACGAGCCAGCTGAAGAAGGTTCGTCGCGACATCGCACGTGTGCGGACCGTCCTGACTGAGAAGGCGAACCAGAAATGAACGATAGCGTAAAAACCTCGCTCAAGCGGACGCTGGTCGGCAAGGTCGTCAGCAACAAGATGGACAAGACGGTCACCGTGCTGGTTGAGCACCGCGTGAAGCACCCGATCTACGGCAAGTACGTTGTGCGTTCGAAGAAGTACCACGCGCACGACGATGCGAACACGTACAACGAGGGCGACCTCGTTGAAATCCAGGAAACGCGTCCGATTTCGAAGACGAAAGCTTGGGTTGTGGCTCGCCTGGTCGAGGCTGCTCGCGTCATCTGACGCCGCAAAGTTGTAGAAGTAGTTGAAATCGCAGTAGGTTTCGCTTGCAAGACCGGGATTATGTGATATGATCTCGGTCTTCCCTCTTTTATGGGAGCCCCGTCGCGGGCGAAGTTGGTGGGGGAAGCGGTTCAGGCGCCAGTCTGTTCCGAAGGATTCACCGGATTGCGATGGCGGGTTTCGTTTGCCGTCGCTGCTGTTCATACCCAAGCAGCCGATTGGCTGACGGGACCAAGACTGACCGGGTACGCCATGGTGGTGTGGCCGGATTAAGTTGGGATAGATAAACCATGATCCAGACCGAAACTCGGCTTGAAGTGGCCGACAACACCGGTGCGCGTGAAGTCATGTGCATCAAGGTTCTCGGCGGCTCGAAGCGTCGTTATGCCAGCATTGGCGACATCATCAAGGTGACCGTCAAAGAAGCAACGCCGCGCGGGCGCGTGAAGAAAGGCGAAATTTACAACGCCGTGGTGGTTCGCACCGCCAAGGGCGTGCGCCGTCAGGACGGCTCGCTGATCAAGTTCGATGGCAATGCTGCAGTGCTATTGAATGCCAAGCTCGAACCTATTGGCACCCGTATTTTCGGGCCTGTTACGCGCGAGTTGCGCAGCGAACGATTCATGAAGATCGTTTCGTTGGCACCTGAAGTGCTGTAAGGAGTCGCGATGAACAAGATTCGCAAAGGTGACGAAGTTATCGTCATCACCGGCAAAGATAAAGGCAAGCGCGGCGTCGTGCTGTCCGTTGGCGAAGACAAAGTAATTGTCGAGGGTATCAACCTCGTCAAGAAGCACGTCAAGCCGAACCCGATGAAGGGTACGACGGGTGGCGTGGAAGCCAAGACGATGCCGCTGCAAATTTCGAACGTCGCATTGGTCGACGCGAATGGCAAGGCGTCGCGTGTAGGCATCAAGGTCGAGGGAGACAAGAAAGTCCGTTTCCTTAAGACGACCGGTGCCGTGCTGAGCGCCTGACGCTGCGGAGTAAAAAAATGGCTCGTTTGCAAGAGTTTTACAAAGAAAAGGTTGTACCCGGCCTCATCGAGAAGTTCGGTTACAAGTCCGTGATGGAAGTGCCGCGCATCACCAAGATCACCCTGAACATGGGCCTTGGCGAAGCGGTTGCTGATAAGAAGATCATCGAAAACGCCGTTGGCGACCTGACGAAGATCGCAGGCCAGAAGCCGGTGATCACGAAGGCACGCAAGGCAATCGCTGGCTTCAAGATCCGTCAGGGCTATCCGATCGGTGCAATGGTCACGTTGCGTGGTCAAGCAATGTACGAATTTCTGGACCGTTTCGTGACGGTCGCGCTCCCCCGTGTGCGTGACTTCCGTGGCGTGTCGGGTCGTGCGTTCGACGGTCGCGGCAACTACAACATCGGTGTGAAAGAGCAGATCATTTTCCCCGAAATCGACTACGACAAGATCGACGCACTGCGTGGGCTGAACATCAGCATCACGACAACTGCGAAGACCGACGACGAAGCAAAGGCTCTGCTCGCCAGCTTCAAGTTCCCGTTCAGAAACTGAGGTTACCGTGGCTAAACTGGCACTGATCGAACGTGAAAAGAAGCGTGCTCGCCTGGCCGCTAAGTACGCTCCCAAGCGTGCTGAGCTGAAGGCGATCATTGGCGATATGAGCAAGTCGGACGAAGAGCATTACGCAGCACGTCTGGAACTGCAACAACTGCCGCGCAACTCTAATCCGACCCGTAAGCGCAATCGTTGTGCAATTACCGGTCGCCCACGTGGCACGTTCCGTAAATTCGGGCTGGCGCGTAACAAGATTCGCGAAATCGCGTTCCGCGGCGAGATCCCTGGCCTGACCAAGGCGAGCTGGTAATAGGAGAAACGTAAATGAGCATGAGTGATCCTATCGCCGATATGCTGACTCGCATCCGCAACGCGCAGATGGTTGAGAAAGTTTCGGTGACAATGCCCTCGTCGAAAGTCAAGGTTGCGATTGCGCAGGTCCTGAAGGACGAAGGCTATATCGATGATTTCGCAGTGAAGTCCGAAGGTGCGAAGTCTGAATTGAACATCGTGTTGAAGTACTACGCTGGCCGTCCGGTGATCGAGCGCATTGAACGCGTTTCGAAGCCTGGTCTGCGTGTGTACCGCGGCCGTAACGACATCCCCGTGGTCATGAATGGCCTCGGCGTGGCAATCGTGTCGACGCCGAAGGGCGTGATGACGGACCGTAAAGCACGTGCAACGGGCGTTGGCGGCGAAGTCATCTGCTACGTCGCTTAAGGCCGAAAGGAGAGAAACATGTCTCGAGTAGGTAAAAGCCCGATCGCGCTGCAAGGCGCAGAAGTGGCCCTTAGCGACGAACGCATTACCGTCAAGGGCCCGCTGGGTACGATTTCGCAGGCTGCTAACAGCCTCGTGAAGGTGGTGAACGACAACGGCACGCTGAAGTTCGAGCCGGCTGACGAGAGCCGCGAAGCGAATGCGATGTCGGGCACGATGCGCGCACTGGTTGCGAACATGGTGAACGGCGTGACGAAGGGTTTCGAGCGCAAGCTGACGCTGGTTGGCGTCGGTTACCGCGCACAGGCGCAAGGCGACAAGCTGAATCTGTCGCTGGGTTTCTCGCACCCCGTGGTGCACCAGATGCCGGAAGGCGTCAAGGCTGAAACCCCGACGCAAACCGAAATCGTGATCAAGGGGATCAACAAGCAACAAGTTGGCCAAGTCGCTGCAGAAGTGCGCGGCTATCGCCCACCAGAGCCCTATAAGGGCAAGGGTGTGCGTTACGCCAATGAGGTTGTGATCCTCAAAGAAACGAAGAAGAAGTAAGGGTGCGCAATCATGGATAAGACTCAATCTCGCCTGCGCCGCGCTCGTCAGACGCGTATCAAGATCGCTGAGCTGCAGGTCGCGCGTCTCGCCGTGCATCGCACGAACACGCACATCTATGCGCAAGTGTTCTCGCCGTGCGGCACCAAGGTGCTCGCCAGCGCGTCGACGCTCGAAGCCGAAGTGCGTGCGCAACTGGCTGATCAGACGGGCAAGGGCGGCAACGTCGCTGCTGCGACCCTGATCGGTAAGCGCATTGCAGAAAAGGCTAAGGCTGCCGGCATCGAATCCGTCGCCTTCGACCGTTCGGGTTTCCGTTACCACGGCCGCGTGAAAGCGCTGGCTGATGCGGCGCGCGAAGCCGGACTCAAGTTCTAAGGGAAGAATTCGTCATGGCAAAGATGCAAGCGAAAGTTCAGGCTGACGAACGCGACGACGGCCTGCGCGAAAAGATGATTTCGGTCAACCGCGTGACCAAGGTTGTGAAGGGCGGCCGGATTCTCGGTTTTGCCGCACTGACCGTGGTTGGCGACGGTGATGGCCGCGTCGGTATGGGCAAGGGCAAGGCGAAGGAAGTGCCGGTCGCTGTTCAGAAGGCGATGGAACAGGCTCGCCGCAACATGTTCAAGGTGCCGCTTAAGAACGGTACCCTGCAACACGAAGTGCACGGTAAGCACGGCGCATCGATGGTCCTCCTGGCTCCGGCCAAGGACGGTACCGGTGTGATCGCTGGCGGCCCGATGCGCGCAGTGTTCGACGTGATGGGCGTGCAGAACGTTGTGGCCAAGAGCCACGGTTCGACGAACCCGTACAACCTCGTTCGTGCAACGCTCGACGGTCTGCGCAAGCAGTCGACGCCGGGTGATATCGCGGCGAAGCGCGGCAAGTCCGTCGAAGATATTCTGGGCTAAGGTGGACACCATGTCTGATAAAACTGTCAAGGTCCAGCTCGTCAAGAGCCTGATCGGCACCCGTGAAACGCACCGTGCAACGGTGCGTGGCCTGGGTCTGCGCCGACTCAACTCGGTTAGCGAGTTGCAGGACACGCCGGCTGTGCGCGGCATGATCAACAAGGTTTCGTACCTCGTTAAGGTCATCAGCTAAGCGGCTGACCAGGACTCAAGGAGTTGATAATGGAATTGAATAACCTGAAGCCGGCTGAAGGTTCGAAGCACGCTAAGCGTCGCGTCGGCCGTGGTATCGGCTCCGGTCTGGGCAAGACTGCTGGCCGTGGTCACAAGGGTCAGAAGTCGCGTTCGGGCGGCTTTCACAAGGTTGGCTTCGAAGGCGGTCAAATGCCGCTGCAACGTCGCCTGCCGAAGCGTGGCTTCACCTCGCTGACGAAGGAATTCGTCGGTGAAGTGCGTCTCTCTGATCTGGAAAAGCTGCCGGTCGACGAAATCGATCTGTTGGCTCTGAAGCAAGCCGGCCTGCTCGGCGAGTTGATCAAGAGCGCCAAGATCATCGCGACGGGCGAGCTCAAGCGCAAGGTCGTTGTGAAGGGTCTGGGTGCGACGAAGGGTGCGCGCGCTGCGATTGAAGCAGCCGGCGGCTCTTTTGCCGAGTAACGCGCAAGTTATTTGCCGTCACTAGCATTTGCATCGGAGAAGGTACTTGGCTAACAGTCCGAGTCTCGCAAAACCCGGTCGCAGCGCGGCGAAGTTTGGCGATCTGCGTCGGCGTGCAGTGTTCCTGCTGCTGGCGTTGATCGTCTACCGTATCGGCGCGCACATTCCGGTGCCGGGTATTGACCCGGACCAGCTGGCAAAGCTGTTCCAAAGCCAGTCGGGCGGCATCCTGGGCATGTTCAACATGTTCTCGGGTGGTGCACTTTCGCGGTTCACGATTTTTGCGCTGGGGATCATGCCGTACATTTCGGCGTCGATCATCATGCAGTTGCTGGCGATTGTCTCGCCGCAGCTGGAAGCGCTGAAAAAGGAAGGGCAGGCGGGTCAACGGAAGATTACGCAGTACACGCGTATCTTTACGGTCCTGCTGGCGACGTTCCAGGCGTTCGGCATCGCCGTCGCACTGGAAAATCAGCCGGGCCTGGTGATCGATCCGGGAATGGTATTTCGGTTGACGACGGTCGTGACGCTGGTGACCGGCACGATGTTCCTGATGTGGCTGGGTGAGCAGATCACGGAACGTGGGCTGGGTAACGGTATCTCGATCATCATTTTCGGCGGTATTGCGGCGGGTTTCCCGAACGCAATCGGTGGTCTTTTCGAACTGGTGCGAACCGGCTCGATGAGCATCATCTCGGCGATTATCGTGGTTGGGCTGATTGCTGGTGTGACGTATCTGGTGGTGTTCATCGAACGCGGCCAGCGCAAGATTCTTGTGAATTACGCCAAGCGGCAAGTCGGTAACAAGATTTACGGCGGACAGTCTTCGCATCTGCCGCTGAAGTTGAATATGTCGGGCGTGATTCCGCCGATCTTTGCATCGTCGATCATTCTCTTCCCGGCAACCATCCTGAACTGGTTTAGTTCGGGGTCGCGTACCAGCTGGTTCGCAGACACGTTGCACAACGTGGCCGAAGCCCTTAAGCCCGGTCAACCCGTGTACGTGTTGCTGTACGCGTTGGCGATCGTCTTCTTCTGCTTCTTCTACACCGCACTGGTGTTCAACAGCAGGGAAACGGCCGACAACCTGAAAAAGAGTGGCGCTTTCGTCCCAGGCATCCGCCCGGGCGATCAAACGGCGCGATACATCGACCGCATCCTGACGCGTCTGACGCTGGCTGGTGCGATCTACATCGTGTTTGTTTGTCTGCTGCCTGAATTTTTGGTACTGCGCTGGAACGTGCCGTTTTATTTTGGTGGAACGTCGCTGCTGATCATTGTCGTCGTCACAATGGATTTCATGGCGCAGGTGCAGTCGTACGTTATGTCGCAACAGTATGAATCGCTGCTGAAGAAAGCTAATTTCAAAGGCGGCGGCGTCCCGATGCGTTGAAAGGACTTATGGCCAAAGACGATGTTATCCAGATGCAGGGTGAAGTCATCGAAAACCTGCCTAACGCTACCTTTAGGGTGAAGCTGGAAAACGGCCATGTCGTATTGGGACACATATCCGGCAAGATGCGGATGCACTACATCCGAATCTTGCCGGGCGACAAGGTAACGGTTGAATTGACGCCTTACGATCTGTCGCGTGCGCGGATCGTGTTCCGGGCGAAGTGATTTGAAAAAAGGGTAATATCATGAAAGTGATGGCATCGGTTAAGCGCATTTGCCGCAATTGCAAGATCATCAAGCGCAAAGGCGTTGTGCGCGTGATTTGCAGCTCTGATCCGCGCCACAAACAGCGTCAAGGCTGAACGCCGCGCTTTTTGCTGCGCTTTTTGTTTGAGGAAAAACAATGGCTCGTATCGCAGGGGTTAACATCCCGAATCACCAGCATACCGAAATCGGCCTGACGGCTATTTACGGTGTCGGCCGCACGCGCTCGCGCGACATTTGCGTCGCTGCTGGTGTGGCATTTTCGAAGAAGGTCAAGGACCTGAACGACGCAGACCTCGAAAAGCTGCGTGAAGAAGTCGGCAAGTTCATCGTTGAAGGCGATCTGCGCCGTGAAACGACGATGAACATTAAGCGCCTGATGGATCTCGGCTGCTACCGTGGCGTGCGTCATCGCAAGGGCTTGCCCCTGCGTGGCCAACGCACGCGTACGAATGCCCGTACGCGCAAGGGTCCGCGTCGTGCAGCGCAATCGCTGAAGAAGTAAGCGGAACTGACAGTTACAGGAAAACGTAATGGCTAAGGCTTCGAACAACTCCGCGGCGCAACGCGTTCGCAAGAAGGTCAAGAAGAACGTCGCCGAGGGCGTGGTTCACGTTCACGCGTCGTTCAACAACACCATCATCACGATCACCGATCGTCAAGGCAATGCACTTGCTTGGGCAACGTCGGGTGGTCAGGGCTTCAAGGGTTCGCGTAAATCGACCCCGTTTGCAGCCCAGGTGGCAGCCGAATCGGCTGGCCGCGTGGCGATGGAATACGGCGTGAAGAACCTCGAAGTGCGTATCAAGGGCCCCGGTCCTGGCCGCGAATCGGCGGTGCGCGCGTTGCATGGTCTTGGTATCAAGATCACCGCGATCTCCGACGTGACGCCGGTCCCGCACAACGGCTGCCGTCCGCCGAAGCGTCGTCGTATCTAAGACGCTGTTTTCGCTAGCGCCTGTTGCCGCCGGTGTTCAAGCCGGCGACCACAGGCTGCTTGCGCTATTGAATTGACTAAGCCCACCGTTCGACCCAAAGGGTTCGGACTAGCGCGAGTGCATGCATTCGTGTGATCAATCATAGAAGGAATCAACGTGGCACGTTATATCGGCCCTAAGGCCAAGCTGTCCCGCCGTGAAGGCACTGACCTCTTCCTGAAGAGCGCCCGTCGTTCGCTCGCTGACAAGTGCAAGCTTGACAGCAAGCCTGGCCAACACGGCCGCACGTCGGGTGCACGTACGTCCGACTACGGCACGCAGCTGCGCGAAAAGCAAAAAGTGAAGCGCATCTACGGTGTCCTCGAGCGTCAATTCCGCCGTTACTTCGCTGAAGCCGACCGCCTGAAGGGCAACACGGGTGAAAACCTGCTGCAATTGCTCGAATCGCGTCTCGACAACGTCGTGTATCGCATGGGCTTCGGTTCGACGCGCGCTGAAGCGCGTCAGCTGGTGAGCCACAAGGCGATCACGGTGAACGGCGTGGTGTCGAACATCCCGTCGATGCAAGTGAAGGCAGGCGATGTCGTCGCAGTGCGCGAACAAAAGAAGAAGCAGGCGCGTATTCTCGAAGCGCTGTCGTTGGCTGAGCAAGGCGGTCTGCCGAGCTGGGTTGCTGTCGATTCGAAGAAGTTCGAAGGCACGTTCAAGAGCAAGCCGGAACGCAGCGACATCGCTGGCGATATCAACGAAAGCCTGATCGTCGAATTGTATTCGCGGTAATCGGATTAACGGCCGGGGCACCCCGATTGCGTTGCGCAAGGGGGCGTCTCGGCTGTTTATTTTCAGGTTGTTACCGGTCAGCCTTATCGGTGTAACGAGCCGAGGGTATTGAAAAGGAAAACCTATGCAAACCAGTTTGTTGAAGCCCAAGATCATCGCTGTTGAATCGCTTGGTGAGAGCCATGCGAAAGTGGTCATGGAACCGTTTGAACGCGGTTACGGCCACACCTTGGGTAACGCGCTTCGGCGCGTGCTGCTGTCGTCGATGATCGGCTACGCGCCGACCGAAGTGACGATCGCAGGCGTGGTGCACGAGTATTCGACGCTCGACGGTGTGCAAGAGGACGTAGTCAACCTGTTGTTGAACCTGAAGGGCGTGGTGTTCAAGCTGCATAACCGTGACGAAGTGACGGTTACGCTGCGCAAGGAAGGCGAAGGCGTTGTCACCGCAGGCGACATCGAACTCGCGCACGATTGCGAAGTGATCAACCCGGATCACGTCATTGCGCACCTGTCGAAGGGCGGCAAGCTCGACGTGCAGATCAAGGTCGAAAAGGGCCGTGGTTATGTGCCGGGTAATGTGCGTCGTTACGGCGAAGAGTCGGCCAAGATCATCGGCCGTATCGTGCTGGACGCGTCGTTCTCGCCGGTTCGCCGCGTGAGCTACGCCGTTGAAAGCGCGCGCGTCGAACAGCGTACCGACCTCGACAAGCTCGTCATGAACATCGAGACCAACGGTGTGATTTCGCCGGAAGAAGCGATCCGTCAATCGGCGCGTATTCTGGTTGATCAACTGTCGGTGTTCGCTGCACTGGAAGGCACCGAAGCAACGGCGGAAGCGCCGTCGCGTGCGCCGCAGATCGATCCGATCCTGCTGCGTCCGGTTGATGATCTCGAACTGACGGTTCGTTCCGCGAACTGCCTGAAGGCCGAGAACATTTACTACATCGGCGACCTGATCCAGCGCACGGAAAACGAGTTGCTCAAGACGCCGAATCTGGGTCGCAAGTCGTTGAACGAAATCAAGGAAGTATTGGCGTCGCGTGGTTTGACGCTGGGCATGAAACTCGAAAACTGGCCGCCGGCAGGTTTGGACAAGTAAGTCGAGAAGTCATCCCGGGGCAGAACCCGTCGCTGCACTGGCAAAGACGCGGATTTTCCTTTAAAATCCGCGTCTTGTCTTTTTTCACTACCGGCCCGTGCACTCGTCACCGTTGGGAAACCGAGGGTAGACCGAGCGCGATAGAAGAGCTGGACCAAAACTTTGAATCGAAGGAATTAACATGCGTCACCGTCATGGTCTGCGGAAACTGAACCGCACGAGCAGCCACCGTCTGGCAATGCTCCGTAACATGTCCAACTCGTTGATCGAGCACGAAGTCATCAAGACGACGCTGCCGAAGGCGAAAGAACTCCGTAAAGTCGTCGAGCCGCTGATCACGCTCGGCAAGAAGCCGTCGCTGGCAAATCGTCGTCTGGCGTTCAACCGCCTGCGCGATCGTGACTCGGTCACGAAGCTGTTCGAAGTCCTCGGCCCGCGTTACGCTACCCGTCCGGGCGGCTACCTGCGCGTCCTGAAGTTCGGCTTCCGCGTCGGCGACAACGCACCGATGGCACTGGTCGAATTGCTGGACCGTCCGGAAGTTGAAGAAGTTGAAGTGCAAGAAGCTGAGTAAGCTTTTTAGCATCGAAGAAAAAGCCAGGCGCTAAGCCTGGCTTTTTTGTTTCTGGCGACGGAATTCATCACCGTAATCCAATCATGGCGGCCAAATGCCGCATGCTCGCCGCGGGCGCTTTAACGGCACCACAGCGGCGCCACAAGGCTAGGTGATACGATATCGGCACTTGAATCGTGCCTGTCCGGAGCTTTTGTGAGCGTGAATGTAACCTTGATTCTGACCACGGTACCGGATGCTGCCGTTGCTCAGAAGCTCGCGGCGGACGCACTGGCCGCGCGGCTGTGCGCTTGCGTCACGCAGTTAGGCGCCGTGCAGTCCAGCTATCACTGGCAGGGCGCGATCGAAACGGCGCAGGAAATTCAATTGCTGTTCAAGACGAGCGCGGCACGCGCGCTCGAACTCGAGCAGTACATCCAGGCGCACCATCCCTACGACACGCCGGAAATCCTCTCGTGGCAAGCTACGGCATCGGCCGCGTACGGCCAGTGGATCACTGCTGAAACCCAACGTCCTCTCCATGTTTAACGGTCTTAATCGGCGTGCACGCCATGCGTTGCGCACAGTCTTTTTCCTGTTCGGTTGCCTGATCTTCGCTCAGTTCGGCACGCTTGCGCACGCCGCGGACGACTTCCTCGATCCCGCCGTCGCCTTCAAATTCAGCGCGGCTGAGAAACCCGGCGAAGTCGACGTTACCTACAAGATTGCGGACGGCTACTACATGTACCGGGAGCGCTTCGCGTTCGCGACCCGCAACGGCACGACGACGATCGGCGAGCCACAATTGCCGGCCGGCCACGTCAAGTTCGATCAGACTTTCAACAAGAACGTCGAAACGTATCGCGATGAGCTGACGATCCGCATCCCGGTGAAACAGGCTCAGGGGCCGTTCGACTTGGTTGTCACGTCGCAAGGCTGCGCCGATGCTGGCATCTGCTATCCACCGATGGACCGCGTGTATCACGTGAGCGGCGAGGCTTTGCAGCCGGCCGACAGTGCAGCGACTGCCTCTACGCAGCAATCCGCAGGGGCTGGCGCCCCGTGGTATGAGCGTGCCACCAGCGCCGATTACGCCCAATCGCTGCTGCAAGGTGGCGGCTTCTTCGCGATCATCGGGCTCTATTTCGTGGCCGGCGCCGTGCTCAGTCTGCTGCCATGCTCATACCCGATGATTCCGATCCTGTCGGCGATCATCATTGGCGAGGGCACGCGGGTGACGCGTGCCCGCGGCTTTGCGTTGTCGCTGGCGTACGTGATCGGTATGGCCCTCGTGTACACGGCGCTTGGCATTGCGGCGGCGCTGGTTGGGCAAAGCCTTGGCGCGTGGCTGCAGAACCCGTGGGTGCTCGGTACGTTCGGCGTCCTGCTGACCGTTTTCGCGCTGACCCTGATCGCGGGCTTCGACATCGCGTTGCCGCAGCGCTGGCAGGATGGCGTGTCGCGCGCGTCGACGGGGCGTTCCGGCGGCAAGTTTGCCGCAGTGGCCGTCATGGGCGCGCTGTCCGCGTTAGTGGTCGGCGCTTGCATGACCGCGCCGCTCTTTGCCGTGCTGGCGTTCATCGCGCACACAGGCAACGCGTTACTCGGTGGCGCGGCGCTGTTCTCGATGGGACTCGGTCTCGGCGTACCGCTGCTTATCATCGGTCTTGGTGCCGGTACTTTGCTGCCGCGCGCCGGCGCGTGGATGGACGGCGTCAAGGTGTTTTTCGGCGTGGTGCTGCTTGCCGCGGCCCTGTGGATCGTCTGGCCGGTGCTCAGTGCGACAGCGACGATGCTGTTGAGTGCGTTGTGGCTGCTGATCGCCGCCGCAGGACTCGGTCTTTTCTCGGCCCCAGCCGCGGGCGCGTCAGTGTGGCGGCGGCTCGGCCGTGGTATCGGCGCGGCGCTGGCAATCTGGGCGGCAGTACTGCTGGTGGGCCTGGCTGCGGGTTCCTCCGATCCATTGCGTCCGCTAGCTGTCCTAGCCGCGCGTGGCGGTGAGGATGCTAGCGTGGCAAATGCCGCCAATAAGCCAAATACGGCGTCACAGAGCGATCTGACGTTCGCTGCGGTTCGCTCCTCGGCCCAACTCGACGAGGCCGTCAAAACGGCTGCGCAGCCCGCTATGCTCGATTTTTACGCAGACTGGTGCGTGAGTTGCAAAGAAATGGAGAAGTTCACGTTTAGCGATCCGCGCGTTCAGGCGAAATTGAAGCAAATGAACCTGCTGCGCGCCGATGTCACCGCGAATAACGCCGACGATCAAATGCTGCTCAAGCGTTTCAGCCTGTTTGGGCCGCCTGGGATCATCTTCTTCGATCAAGGCGGCAAGGAAGTGTTGCGCGTCGTCGGATACGAGTCTGCCGACAAGTTCTTGCACACCCTCGATCGCGCGAGTGCGCCCGGGGCGTAACGCAAAGCGAATCGCCTGCCTGACCGTGCCAAGGAACGCGCGCCGACGCGCCGGTAACAGGCGCACGCCAGAACACGCATAAAAAAACGGAGGCTCGACGAAAGTCGGCCTCCGTTTATTTTTTAGCCTTCAGAAGACTGGCGTCGCCGGCAAAGCGACACCTTAAATCACTTCTGCGAGCGCAAAATCCGCGCGGCATCCAGCGCGAAGTAGGTCAGCACGCCATCCGCGCCAGCCCGCTTGAACGCCAGCAGCGATTCCATCATCGCCTTGTCGTGATCCAGCCAGCCGTTCTGCGCCGCCGCTTTCAGCATGGCGTATTCGCCGCTTACCTGGTACACATAAGTCGGGAATTTGAACTCGTCCTTCACACGACGCACGATGTCCAGATACGGCATGCCAGGCTTGACCATCACCATATCCGCGCCTTCGTCGATGTCCGCTTGCACTTCGCGCAGCGCTTCATTCGAATTGGCCGGGTCCATCTGGTAGGTCATCTTGTTGCCCTTGCCGAGATTCGTCGCGGAACCGACGGCATCGCGGAACGGGCCGTAAAACGCCGACGCGAATTTGGCGGAGTAAGCCATGATCCGCGTGTGGATATAGCCCTCGCTCTCGAGCATTTCGCGGATCGCGCCGATACGGCCGTCCATCATGTCCGAGGGCGCGACGATATCGACGCCCGCTTCAGCCTGTGCGCGCGCCTGTTCAACCAGGATCTCGACGGTCTCGTCGTTGATCACATAGCCGGCCTCGTCGAGTACGCCGTCCTGACCGTGGCTCGTGTACGGATCCAGCGCGACGTCGGTGAGCACGCCCAGATCGGGGAAGTTCTTTTTCAGTTCGCGAACCGCGCGGGGGATCAAGCCAGCCGGGTTGGTCGCTTCGCGGCCATCGGGCGTTTTCAAGGAAGGCTCGATCGCCGGAAAGAGCGACAGCACCGGCACGCCCAACTCGACGCATTGCTCGGCCACGCCCATCAGCAGATCCACAGACACGCGCTCGACGCCCGGCATCGACGGTACGGCTTGCCGCACGTTGGTACCTTCGACGATGAACACCGGGTAAATCAGATCGTTGGTGGTGAGGATGTTTTCTCGCATCAGGCGGCGCGAGAAGTCGTCACGGCGCATGCGGCGCGGACGGAAGTGCGGAAAGAAGCTCATAAACGAATCGAAGATCGTGGATGTGTGGAGTGGACACGTAACGCCTGCCTCCGCTCCCGGAAACTTTTCGAGACAATGGTATATCATACCGATCGAGCAAGGCGCCCTGCGCTGACCTCCCCGCTTCTCCTCCCTGAGCGGGTGCCTGTCGTTTTTTCGATTAGGCTGTTTGACCCGCCGTTAAAGCGGCGGGTTTTTTTATGGGCGGCCGAAATAGGGCTTGTACCCTAGCTGAGGGGCGCCGTAGCGCTTACTGCGGTGCGTCCGTTTCGCCCTTCGCCTCGGGGATCAGCCAGCTTTCGATCAGCTCGTGCGCCTCGTCGATACCAACGCGCTTGAGCGCCGAAAACAGCTGCGCGGTCAGTTCGCCCTGGTAGCCGTTGGCGCGATATTCAGCCAGACCCTTCTGCGTTGCGCGCAGCGCATTCACACTTTCCTGACGCGTCAATTTGTCGCACTTCGTCAGCAGCGTGTGGATCGGCTTGCCGGTCGGCGCGAACCACTCGATCATCCGCCGGTCCAGATCCGTCAACGGGCGGCGCGAGTCCATCATCAGGATCATGCCGCGCAGTTGCGAGCGCGACTGCAGGTAGGTGGAGAGCAGCGCTTCCCAGTGAGCCTTGGCTGCACCCGGCACTTCCGCATAACCGTAGCCCGGCAGGTCGACCAGGTGCGCAGTCGGCTCATCCGCCTTGCCCACCGAGAAATAATTGATGTGCTGCGTGCGGCCCGGCGTCTTACTGGCGAAGGCGAGGCGCTTCTGATTGCACAGAATATTGATGGCCGTCGACTTGCCCGCATTCGAGCGTCCGGCAAAGCAGATCTCGGGTTGCGCAGTGGCCGGCAGATCACGCAGGTGATTGACGGTCGTGAAAAAGCGGGATTGGTGGAGCAGGAAGGAAGACATGATCAGGCCAGGATTCGAGACGCCGGGGAACCCGGAGTGGGGACGGGTCAAGCCCGACTGGCGTCTTAGCGATTAGCGAGTTATTGTACAATACGATGGTTTACTGAAAACCTGAGGGGGCCAGCCCGCGTGCCTTGGCGGCTCTTAGCGGTCAACTCAGTCGCTGTCGTATCTTGCAAAACCTCTAAAATCCCACAAGACGAGACAGGGTGTGCGAATGAATCGACTGTGCAAGACTCTGATGGTGCTTCAAGTAGCGGCAGGTCTTTCAGGTTTGGCAATTCAGGCACGAGCAGCAGATCCGGCAAAGCCGGACGTCAATCGGGGGCAGGCAATCGCGGTGCAGGTTTGCGCGTCATGCCACGGTGCAGACGGCAACAGTGCTGGCGGTGCGTATCCGAAACTGGCGGGGCAGCATCCTGAGTATCTCGTCAAGCAACTCATGGATTTCAAGACGCAACCGGGCGCCAAGCAGCCTGCGCGCAACAATGCGATCATGGCGGGCATGGCTGCCGCGCTGTCCGATCAGGACATGGTCAACGTCGCTGCCTATTTTTCGACGCAGACCCCGAAGCCAGGCTACGCGCATAACAAAGACACCGTCCCGCTCGGTCAGAAGATTTATCGGGGTGGCATTGCGGACAAGGGCGTGCCGGCCTGCGCAAGCTGCCACGGGCCGACCGGTCAGGGGATTCCGTCGCAGTATCCGCGTCTGTCGGGGCAGTGGGCCGAATACACGGTGGCGCAGTTGACCGCGTTCACGCAAGGCCCGGGCGCACGTAACAACAATGAGGCGATGCACGCCATTGCATCGCGTCTGTCGGACAGCGAGATCAAGGCTGTAGCCGATTACATCGCGGGCTTGCACTAAGAAGTCCGCACGCAAGTGCAACCGGCCCGGCGAGGCCGGTACAAAACAAGAAAAGGGTGAGGGCGTCGTGCCTACGACAGCCCTTCACCCTTTTTTGCTGTTCAGTCGGAGTATGAATGAGCGTCACCACGTCGGGTTTGCAGTCGAAGTCGGGCAATCGCATCGCGCGCAGCATCATCGAAGTATTGAGTTCGATGCGTTTCGCCATTGCGCTGCTCGTGATTCTGTCGATCGCCAGCATCATCGGCACCGTCCTCACGCAGGACGACCCCTATCCCAACTACGTCAATCAGTTCGGCCCGTTCTGGGCGGACATCTTCCGCTCGCTGAGCCTGTACACGGTGTACAGCTCGTGGTGGTTCATGCTGATTCTCGGCTTCCTGATGGTGTCGGTGTCGCTGTGCGTGATCCGCAATGCCCCGAAAGTGGTCGCGGACGTCAAGAGCTGGAAGGACAAGGTCCGCGAAGGCAGCTTGCGCGCGTTTCATCACAAGGGCGAATTTGCGGTGCACGGTACCCGCGCGCAGACCACGGCGGTGCTCGCCAAGCTGTCGGCCAAGCTCGGCTACAAGTTCGTCACACGTGAGTCGGAGGGGGCGACCCTGATCGCCGCCAAGCGCGGCGCGCTGACCAAGTTCGGCTACATCTCCGCGCATATTGCGATCGTGGTGATCTGTCTGGGCGGTCTGCTCGACAGCAATCTGCCGATCAAGCTGCAAATGTGGCTGTTCGACAAGTCGCCGATCCGCGCCAACACGGTGATCAACGACATTCCGCCGGAACATCGCCTGTCGCAATCGAACCCGACTTTCCGCGGTTACGCATGGGTGCCGGAAGGGCAACATGTGTCGACGGCGATCCTGAATCAGCCGGACGGCTCGCTGATCCAGGACCTGCCGTTCTCGATCGAGCTGAACAAGTTCATCGTCGACTACTATTCGACCGGCATGCCGAAGCTGTTCGCGAGCGACATCGTCGTGGTCGACCATAAGACGGGTGCGCGCGTGCCGGCGCGCGTCGAAGTGAACAAGCCGTTCACCTACGACGGCGTGTCGATCTACCAGTCGAGCTTCCAGGACGGCGGCTCGCAGATGCAGATGACCGCGTACCCGATGTCCGGTGCGAGCGCGAAGACCGCGCCGTTCGGCGGCACGATCGGCAGCAACGCGCCGTTGAGCACGGCCACACCGCTGGCCGACGGCCAAACGGTCGAATTCACCGATTTCCGCGCGATCAACGTCGAAAACATCTCCAACGGCAGCGGCCAGAACGATGCGCGTGGCGTCGCCGCGCATCGCACGCTGAAAGAAGCGTTCGACGAGCGCCTCGGCTCCGGTGCCAAAACCTCCAAGCCGCTCGATCTGCATAACGTCGGCCCGTCGGTGCAGTACAAGGTGCGCGACAAGGACGGCCAGGCGCGCGAGTACAACAACTACATGTTGCCGGTGGACGTAGGCGGCGAAAAGATGTTCCTCGCCGGCATGCGCCTGAATCCGGACGACCCATTCCGCTACCTGCGTATTCCCGCCGACACCGGTGGGACCGTCAAGGAATGGATGAACCTGCGCGCCACGCTTGAAAATCCGGCCATGCGCGCCGCGGCCGCCCACCGTTTCGCGCTGCGCTCGGTGCCGGGTAATGCCGAACTGCAGCAGCATCTGGAAGAAAGCGCGCTGCGTGTCCTGACCCTGTTTGCCGGCGCGGACAACAGTATCAAGATGCCGAACGGGCAGACGGTCGGCGGCTTCCAGGCCATTGCCGGTTTCATCGACCAATCGGTGCCGAAGGGCGAGCAGGAAAAGGCCGCGGGCCTGCTGCTGCGCATGCTGGAAGGTGCGACGTGGGACCTGTGGCAACTGTCGCGTGAGCAGTTGGGCGAGCCGGACGCGCAGCCCAATGCGGACGCGAGCCGCTTCATCCAAAGCTCGATCAATGCGATATCCGACAGCTTTTTGTATGGTTCGCCGGTCTATTTACAGCTTGACTCATTCAAGCAGGTGCAAGCTTCGGTATTTCAGTTGACGCGCGCGCCGGGCAAAAAAGTCGTGTATCTTGGCAGCCTGCTCCTCGTGTTGGGCATCTTCTCGATGTTCTACGTCCGCGAACGGCGCCTCTGGTTCTGGCTGAAAGATACCGATCACGGCACGAATGTCGTGATGGCGATGTCGAGCGCGCGTAAAACGCTCGATTTCGAGAAGGAGTTCGTCCAAACGCGCGACGCTGTCGGCGCCGCGCTGGGCGCCAAACTCACTGAAGCATCCGACGCCTCCGGCACTGCCGGCGCGCCGTCCGCACGCTCACAAGATTCGACCCGGTAAGATCATGGACTTGACTCAGGTTTCCTCATCCTCCTCTTCGTCACCCTCGCGGCCCACCAGGGCGTTCGCGAGCGAGACACTCAACGTCGCGCAGTATGACGAGCGGCCGTTCCTGAAACGGCTCGGTGTCGTCGACTGGCTGTTCGCCGTCGTGATGGTCGCGGGTGCGGGGTTCGCGCTGTCGCGCTATCACCCGTTCATGAATTACTACGACAAACTGGTGCTGTGCCTGGCAGTGCCGGTGTTCGTGGTGCTCGGCTGGCGCTGGAAGCCCGTGCGTCCGCTGATGGCCGGTATTGCGGCGCTGTCGCTGCTGGCGATTCAGATCTATCACGGCGATCTCAGCCGCGCGGATTCCGCGTTCTTCCTCAAGTATTTCCTCTCGAGCCAGTCCGCGATCCTGTGGATGAGCGCGCTCTTCGTGTTTGCCACCGTTTTCTACTGGATCGGCCTGCTGTCGCGTTCGCCGACGGGCGCCGCGATCGGTTCGAAAATGACGTGGGCCGCCGTGCTGATGGGCTTCGTCGGGTTGATGGTGCGCTGGTACGAGTCGTACCTGATCGGCGCGGACGTCGGCCATATTCCAATCTCGAACCTGTACGAAGTGTTCGTGCTGTTCAGCCTGATCACTGCGCTGTTCTATTTGTACTACGAGCAGCACTACAACACGCGCGCACTCGGCGCCTTCGTGCTCCTCGTGATCGGCGCGGCGGTAGGCTTCCTGATGTGGTACTCGGTCGCTCGCGACGCGCAGCAGATCCAGCCGCTGGTTCCCGCGCTGCAAAGCTGGTGGATGAAGATCCACGTGCCGGCTAACTTCATCGGTTACGGCAGCTTCGCGCTGTCGGCGATGGTCGGCGTCGCCTATCTGGCGAAAGAACGCGGCGTGCTGGCGGACCGCCTGCCGCCGCTCGATGTGCTCGACGACTTGATGTACAAGTCGATCGCCGTCGGCTTCGCGTTCTTCACGATCGCAACGATTCTCGGCGCGCTGTGGGCCGCTGAAGCATGGGGTGGTTACTGGAGCTGGGACCCGAAGGAAACGTGGGCGCTGATCGTCTGGCTGAACTACGCGGCCTGGCTTCACATGCGCTTGATGAAGGGGCTGCGCGGTGCGGTGGCGGCATGGTGGGCGCTGACCGGCCTGCTGGTGACGACCTTCGCGTTCCTCGGCGTCAATATGTTCCTGTCAGGGCTGCATAGCTACGGCAAGCTGTAAGATCTGCCGTTCTGAGCCGACTAAGAACCGCCGCGTGCTTCGCACCGGCGGTTTTTTTACGTCTGGTGGAATATTCACTGCATCCAGTGTGTTCGTTAGAGCAGTACGTAAGGATGGCTGGGCGAGTGGCTAGACGAGCCGATCATCAATATGGCCCCGTAAGATAGACAACCCGGTGGGCCGGCAAGGAGCAGCACGATGTGGATCAAGCGAAGCGACAGAATTCAACTTATCGGCGACGACATCGCACGCAGCGAAATCACGCCGCAGCGCGTCTTCGAGAACCGGCGGCGCGTGTTGCAGGCGGCCGGCGCGTTAGCACTCGGCAGTCTGATCGGTGTGAATGGCGAAGCGCTGGCGGCGTATTCATCGCCGGATCCGAAGGCGCAGAAGCTCGCAGCGAAGACTAACGCGAAGTTCGTCGCGCTCGACAAGATCACGCCGTACAAGGACATCACCACGTACAACAACTACTACGAGTTCGGCACCGACAAAGCGGATCCCGCGCAGAACGCCGGTACGTTGCGTCCACACCCGTGGAAGGTGAGCGTCGAGGGCGAAATCAAGAATCCGAAGGTGTACGACATCGACGAATTGCTGAAGCTCGCGCCGCTTGAGGAACGTGTGTACAGGTTGCGTTGTGTCGAAGGCTGGTCGATGGTGATTCCGTGGATCGGCGTGCCGCTCTCGGAGTTGATCAAGCGCGTGCAGCCAACCGGCAATGCGAAGTACGTGCAGTTCATCACGCTCGCCGATCCGTCGCAAATGCCCGGCCTCTCGACGCCGGTACTTGACTGGCCGTACACCGAAGGTTTGCGGATGGACGAAGCGATGAATCCGCTGACACTACTGACGATGGGCCTCTACGGCCAGCTGCTCCCGAATCAGAATGGCGCGCCGATCCGTGTGGTGGTGCCCTGGAAGTACGGCTTCAAGAGCGCGAAGTCGCTGGTGAAGATCCGCTTCCTCGACAAGCAGCCGCCGACCAGCTGGAACACGTACGCGTCAAACGAATACGGCTTTTATTCGAATGTGAATCCGAACGTCGATCACCCGCGCTGGAGCCAGGCAACCGAACGGCGCATCGGCGAAGACGGTTTCTTCACCCCCAAACGCAAGACGTTGATGTTCAACGGCTACGGCGACCAGGTCGCATCGCTGTATCAGGGCATGGACCTGAAGAAAAACTTCTAAGCGACGACGCGATCATGGCTTCCGATACTCAACCTGTTGCTCAAACCGAAACCAGAGCGCCGCGAGCAGCGCAGGCGTCGGCTGCGGCGAAACGTCCCGTAAGCGGCGCGCGCTGGATCGTGCCGGCGAAGATCGCGGTGTTTATCGCGGCGTGGTATCCGCTCGCGCGCATCGTGCTGTTCGGCATGAACGATCGCCTAGGCGCGAATCCGATCGAGTTCATCACGCGCTCGACGGGCCTGTGGACGCTCGTCTTTCTTTGCATCACGTTGGCCGTGACGCCGTTGCGCCGGCTGACGGGCATCACTGCATTGGCCCGGTTTCGCCGGATGCTAGGCCTTTACGCATTCTTTTACGCGACGCTGCATTTCATCACTTACCTGTGGTTCGACAAGTGGTTCGATGTTGCCGCGATTCTCAAGGATATCGGCAAGCGGCCCTTCATTACCGTGGGCTTCGCCGCGTTCGTGCTACTGATCGCGTTGGCCGCGACGTCGCCGCGCGCGATGGTGCGCAAACTGGGACGCCGCTGGCAGACGCTGCATCGCGCGATTTATGCAGTCGGCGGGCTCGCGATTCTGCATTTTTGGTGGATGAGGGCGGGCAAACACGACCTGATTTTGCCGAAGATCTACGGCGCGATCATGGTCGCGTTGTTGGGGTGGCGTTTGCTCGTATGGCTGCGCGAGCGGAGATTAAGGACGCGCTGACCAAGAGGTGCCGCACGCAAATAGAAAAAGGCGATGCCGCAGTGGCATCGCCTTTTTTTTATGCTGCTTAAGCGCTGACGTTTACGCCGGCAAGATGGTTTCGCCCGCAAACAGCTGCTTGACCTCTTCACGAGCGCGAACAACATGCACTTGTGTACCATCAACCATCACCTCGGCCGCACGCGGACGGGTGTTGTAGTTCGAGCTCATCACAAACCCATACGCGCCAGCGGAGCGAATCGCCAGCAGATCGCCCGGTTCGACCGCCAGCAGACGCTCACGACCCAGCCAGTCGCCGCTTTCGCAAACCGGGCCGACGACGTCGTACACGTGAGCGGGCACGTCGCGCTTCACGACAGCGTCGATCGCGTGATAGGCCTCGTACATGGCAGGGCGCGCGAGATCGGTCATCGCCGCATCGACGATGGCGAAATTCTTTTCCGCGCCTGGCTTCAGAAACTCGACGCGCGTCAGCAGCACACCGGCATTGCCGACCAGCGAACGGCCCGGCTCGAAATACACCTCGCGATGTCCGTGACCGCGCGCTTCGATACGATCCAGCACGGTGCGTACGAACTCGCCGATTTCCGGCGGGGTTTCGTCGTCGTACGTGATGCCGAGACCGCCACCCACGTCGATGTGGCGAATCTTCACGCCGTCCTGCTCGATCTGTTCGACCAGTTCGAGAACCTTGTCGACCGCGTCCAGATACGGTGCGACTTCAGTGATCTGCGAGCCGATATGGCAGTCGATGCCGACCACGTCGAGATGCGTCATCGCCGCGGCGGCTTGATACGTGGCGCGTGCATCTTCGAACGCGACGCCGAACTTGTTCGACTTCAGACCGGTGGAAATATACGGATGCGTTTTTGCGTCGACGTCCGGATTCACGCGCAACGAGACGGGCGCTTTTTTGCCCATTTCCGCCGCAACCGCATTCAGGCGGTCGAGTTCGGGAATCGATTCGACGTTGAAGCATTTGACGCCAGCCGCGAGTGCCTGACGCATCTCGTCCGCATGCTTGCCGACGCCGGAAAACACGGTGTTTTCCGCTTTGCCGCCCGCAGCCAGTACGCGCGCCAGTTCGCCGCCCGACACGATGTCGAAGCCGGCGCCGAGGCGTGCGAATACATTCAGCACCGCGAGATTGCTATTCGCCTTGACGGCGACGTGCACGGTCGCGTGGCGGCCGGCGCAAGCGCCTGCGTACGCATTCCACGCTTCGGTGAGCGCGGCGCGCGAATAGACGTATAGCGGCGTACCGAATTGCTCGGCGAGTGAGACGGCGGACACGCCTTCGGCGTGCAACACGCCGTCGACGTAGTCAAATGCGGATCGAGTCATGCGAAAGTCTTATTGAGCGGGAGTGACGGCGGAGGCAGGTTGCGCAGGCATAGCGGCGGATGCGGCAGAAGCGGGCGGCGTGGCGAGTTCGGTTTCCGGCGACAACGAGAGCGGCGCGCCGGACGTATCCGGTACCTCACCCATCGGGGCAGCGGTTTCTGCGGCAGGTTTCACTTCATCTGACGACGGCGTTTGCGTGCGATCGACCGGCTTGGCCGGCATGGGCGGCACGGTGGGCAAATAGAGCGAACCGCGTTGCCCGCAGCCGGCAAGTGCACAACCTGCGAGAATGGCTAAACCCGCTACAATCGCGCGGCCGGGCGCCGCCGCGCGCATCCGAGATACGACTCGCATGACTGTCCCTGAATAAATAATCGATGGAGTTTAGCATGTCCGATAGTGAATACCTGACCCGCGCGGAAGCCGCGCTAGCCGCCATCGAACGCGCGCTCGACGACACGGAAGCCGACATCGAACTCGAGCGCAGCGGCAATGTCCTGACCCTCGAATTCGAGAACCGCACGAAGATCATCGTCAACCTGCAGCCGCCGATGAGCGAGATCTGGATTGCCGCGAAAGCGGGCGGGTTCCACTTCCGTTTCATCGACGGTGAGTGGCGCGATACGCGTAGCGGCACGGAGTTTTTCGCCGCGCTGTCGGAGTACGCGACGCAGCAGGCTGGCGAGCCGGTTCACTTCGAGGCATAAAGCGACCGCCTGAAAGAAAAAAACCGCCGCGCTTTCGAGCGCGGCGGTTTTTTCGACTGATCCTGGTCTTGCTTTAGTGCCCGCGGAACAGATTCATGATGTCCTGCTTTTCCTGCTCGCCGACCTGTTCCGGCGCGGCTTCCGATGCTGAACCGCTCGCCTCGGCATCCAGCGCAGCCTGACTGATACCGACGGTCGCGACGAAACCGTTCCCCGGCGTGAAGTCGTCAAAATACAGTTCTGAACCGATCTCGGTTACGCCGTCAGGCATCGGCATCTTGTATTCCGGCACACCTTTGAGCGCGCTCGCCATGTATTCAATCCACACCGGCAACGCGAGGCCGCCGCCGGTTTCCTTATCGCCGAGACTGTGCGGGTTGTCGTAGCCGATCCACGCGATGGCGGTGAGCGTGTGCTGATAACCGGCAAACCATGCATCCCGCGAATCGTTGGTCGTGCCGGTCTTGCCGCCGAGATCGGTACGCTTCAGCACGTTGGTCTTCGCGCCCGTGCCACGTTGCGCGACGCTTTGCAGCAGGCTATTCATCACATATGCATTGCGCGGTTCGATCGCGTGCGGCGCACTTTGTGCGGCGACCAGTGGTTGCGCGTGCGCCACGACGATACCGCGCTGATCGGTGACTTCAGCGATCAGATACGGGTTGACGCGATAGCCGCCGTTAGCAAACACCGAGAACGCGCCGGCCATCTGCAAGGGCGTGACCTGACCCGCACCGAGCGCCATTGGCAGATAAGCCGGGTGACGCTCCGCATCGAAACCGAAACGCGTGATGTATTGCTGCGCGTACTTGGTGCCGATCTGGTTCAGGATGCGGATCGATACAAGATTCTTCGACTTTTGCAGCGCAGTGCGCATGGTCATCGGACCGTCGAAACCGCCGCCGTAGTTCTTCGGTTCCCACGCCTGACCGCCTGTCTCTGCAGCGCTGAAAAAGAGCGGTGCGTCATTGATCACCGTGGCCGGTCCGAGCCCCTTTTCGAGCGACGCCGAATAGATGAACGGCTTGAAGCTCGAACCCGGTTGACGCCACGCTTGGGTCACGTGGTTGAACTTGTTCTTGTTGAAGTCGAAACCGCCGACCAGCGCGCGAATCGCGCCATCTTGCGGCACCACCGAAACGAACGCACCTTCCACTTGTGGTAACTGCGTGATCGACCAGTTGCCGTCGTCATCCTTCACAAGGCGGATGATCGCGCCGGGCCGCACGCGCTGATTCGGCTGCGCACGCGTGCCGAGCGCGAATTGCGCGAAGCGCAGGCCGTCGCCCTGAATGGTCGCGATGTTGCCATCAATGAAAGTGGCCTGCACCTGCTTTGGGTTCGCCGCCGTCACCACCGCGGCGATGATTTCGCCGTTGTCGGGATGCTCGAGCAGCGCGTCGTCGATCGCCTGTTCGCGGTCGTCCGCATCGGACGGCAAATCAATGAACGCTTCCGGGCCGCGATAACCGTGGCGCCGCTCGTAGTCCATCAGACCTTTGCGCAGCGCCCGGTAAGCGACGTCCTGATCGGCCGAGTCGATGGTGGTCACCACGTTCAGGCCGAGCGTGTAGGCCTCTTCGCGATACTGCGCGTACATCATCTGCCGCACCATTTCCGCGACGTACTCCGCGTGCACGCTGAACTCCTTGCCCGCACCCTTGACAACCAGCGGTTGCTTGCTTGCCTCCTCGTATTGTTCCTGACTGATGTAGTGCAATTCGTACATGCGCTGCAGGATGTACTCCTGACGGATCTTCGCGCGCTTCGGATTGACCACCGGGTTATACGCGGACGGCGCCTTCGGCAGGCCTGCCAGCATGGCCGATTCCGCCAGTGTCAGATCCTTCAGGTCTTTACCGAAGTACACGCGCGCCGCGCTCGCGAAGCCATACGCGCGCTGGCCGAGATAGATCTGATTCATGTACACCTCGAGAATCTGGTCTTTCGTCAGCTTCGACTCAATCTTGTACGCGAGCAGCATCTCGTAGATCTTGCGCGTGTAGGTCTTCTCACTCGACAGGAAGAAGTTGCGCGCCACCTGCATGGTGATCGTGCTGGCGCCTTGCGTGGCGTGACCATTGGTCAGTGCGACGAAGCCGGCTCGCGCGATGCCTGTGAGGTCGACGCCGCCGTGATCGTAGAAGCGCGCGTCTTCGATGGCCAGCACGGCTTTCTTCAGGCTGTCGGGTACGTCCTGGATATGGACGATGTCGCGCCGCTCTTCACCGAATTCGCCGATCAGCACGTGGTCGGCCGTATAGATGCGCAATGGCACCTTCGGCCGGTAGTCGGTCAGCGCATCGAGCGACGGCAGGTTCGGCGTTGCGACCACCAGCGCATAACCGAGCACCAGCAGCACGCACAGGATGCCGGCGACGATCAGACCCACAAAGCCCATGATGAGCTTGAGCCACAAGGGGCGTTTGCGCTTCTGCGGCGCGGGCGGCGGGGACGTAGGAGACGTGGATTGCATATGGGCACCAAAAAACAGTCCCGCGATTATAGCTGCCTCGCTTTTCAGCTTTCGGCATGCTTACTGACAGTTCTTGACAAGTCGGCGCGCCGCGCAGGAATGACTTCACTGTAGACGCTTTAATGACGTGCAGGGCGCGCGTCGCGCAACGTTAGCCATTTGGCTGAGTGTCGCGCGGCGGCGCGGCTACGCACAATTCTCCCTCGTTACCCGCGTTCGAATAGTTCGTCGCGTGAGTCTGAGGGAGGGCGTGATGACGTTCAAAAGTTCGTGGCTTCAAGGTGTGCAACTTGGTGCGCAGCGTTTTGCTGCGGGAATCGATGTGGGTTCGCAGGCGGTGCGTCTGGTCGTGGTGAGTCAGCATTCACGCGCACGTGCCGCGCTGCGCATCGAGTACGCGAGCACGGTACCGCTTGGCGCCGGCGCGATGGCCGGCACGGAGATCGCTGACCGGCATGCGGTGGCGCGTGCGTTGCGCGACGCATTCGCCGGTTTGCCGCGCGCGTGTGCGACGCATGCATTGCGATGCGCGATGGCGCTGCCCGCCTCGGCCACGTTGACAACCACCGTGCCGCTCACACGGCTCGCCGCGCTCGCCGGTTGCGCGGAAGACGGCGGGCATGAACTCGCCGAACTCGAGCCGGCAGTGATGAGCGAAGTCGAGCGCATCGCAGGCCTCGAGCGGCATGCGTTGGCGGTCGACTGGTTCGTCGACGAAACGCGCTCGCCGATTCGCTCGGTGACGATCGCCGCCACCGCGCGCCAGCACCTCGAAGCGCGTATCGAATGCGCGGCGTCCGCGGGTATCTCGCTCACCGCGATCGATGGCGAGCCGCATGCGGCTTTGCGCGCCATGCGCTACGCGGCGAGCCACGAACTCGATCCGCACGAGCCCTATGTCGCGCTCTGGATCGGCATGGACGGCGTGTACGGCTGGCGCATCGTCGACGACTGCCTGGTCGGCGAAATGCGCTACCCGGCGCCCGAGCACGCCGATCTCGCCGACGCATTGCGTGATCTCGTCCACGGCCCCGTACTCGATTGCGCGGTGTTGAGCGGCGAGGTCGATTTGCTCGACGGCGTGGGTTTCTCGATGGCGGATATCGCCGATGTGTTGGGCTGCACGGTGCTGCCGTTCGAATGTGCGGCGCTGGGCGGGCTCGCCCCTCAACTGCACGATCCGTTGTTGCACGAGCCTACCGCAGCAGTCGCATTCGGACTTGCGTTGCGCGGGGTGCTCGAATGAGGCGCGGATCGAACGCAGGTTTGGATCTGGCGGGCCCGAACATGCCGCCTTCTACGCGTGGCGCGCGCTTCGCACGGCTGTGGCTCGGTGGCTTCAATCTGCTGCCGTACAGGCAACGCAATGCACGGCTCTTGCGCCGGCAGCGTCTGCTCGAATGGCTTGCCGCAGCGCTCGTCGGTTTCGCGGCCGTGCTCGCGTTCATCGGGTGGCAGGCATTCGAACGGTCGCGGCTCGACGCGCGTCGCGCGTCGCTCGAACAATCGCTCACGCACCTGGCTGTGCCGCTCGCGGAGCACGCCAGGTTGCTGCGGGCGCAGGACGAGCAACGCAAAGGCGCGGCGCGTGCGATGAATTTGTCCGAGCCGCTCGTGCATTTGCGCGATCTGCTGGATGCATTGAGTTTCGAACCCGGTGACGGCGTGGTGCTGCAGCAGTTGCGCCACCGCGAGCACGAGACGGAGTTATTCGCGACCTCGCGCGGACATATCGCGTCGGCCGGGTGGCTCAAACGCTTGAGCGCGATCCGCGGCGTGCAGGGCGCGGAGGTCAGCGATCTGCATCGCTCGGCGCCCCGCAGCAGTGCGGTTGCGGCGGGCCGCGTGACCGGCCCAATCGAATTCGGCGCGCATCTGCGCTGGGACGACCCGCCAAACAAAACGGCTCATACAGCCGGCTTGGCGGCGCAACGTCCCATGAAGTCTGAACAATCAGGAGGTGCGAAATGAGTACGGCTTTTGTCGAGTTTGGCGGCGCGGCGAGCGCGCGGTTCTCTTTTTCCCAGTGGATGAAGCGTGTGCGTTTGCCGCTCGCTGCCTGGAGCCGTCGACGCCGTTGGGCGGCCGCGTTCCTGATCGCTGCCGTGGTGTTCGTCCTTGGCGCACATGGCTGGGTGGTGGCCGATCTCGGCGGGGTCGAGGCGAGCAGGGCAGCATCGGAGGCGGCCGAGCGGCATCTCGGGGATGCGCGCCGCGCGCTGGCGCAACTGCCGGCGCTGCGGCGGGACGCTGCCGCCACGCCGGGCGCACAGTTGCCTGCGTCATGGACCTCCGCGGACGATGTACGCATCGTGTCCGAACTCGCGGCGCAGAATAGCGTGTTGTTGCTCTCGGTAGAGCCAGGCGCCGCCAGCGGCTCGGGTGCCGAAAGCATGCGTCCTATCCAGCTCACCGCGCACACCGATTTCGTCCACTTGATGGCATTGCTGCGCGGCCTGTCGGATCTGCCGGTGCTGATCGTTCCCGTCGATGTGACGGTCAAGCGCGATGCGGATTCGCTGGCTGTGAGGGCGACGCTGCACGTGTACAGCGCGCTGAGGCCGGTGCCTTCAACGGCTACCGCGGACGCGTTTGCCGCCGAGAGCCTCGATTCAGACGACGAAGAAGACATTGTATTCTTCGACCCGTTCTCGCTTCCGCAAATGCTCGCTTCCGGCGAGCCGCTGCCTGATGTTTCACCACTGCGCCTGGTCGGCTTGCTGCACGATCGCACGCGAGGTCTCGCCTTGCTCGATACGCCAGATGGCGCGACCACGGTCGTATCCGGGCAGCAATTGGGTACTGAGCGTGTCACGCGGCTCGACGCGCTCAGCATCACGCTGGTCAGTGGCGGCGCGACACGCACGCTGGCGCTGACGGAGGCGTCCTGATGAGGCTGATGAAGCCAGTCGGCGCGGCCGTGTTGCGCTTCGGCGTTCGCGTGTGTTTTTGCCATGGCGTGTGTCGTGGCCTGACTGCGAGGATGCGTGGAGGCGCGTTTTGCAGATCGCTTTGCAATCCGGTTCGCGATCCGTTTTGCAGCCTTCTTGGCTCTCTGGTCGCCGGTATGGCGTTAAGCATCGGCATCGCGCACGCGTCGACCCCGCTGCTTCCTCCACTCCCCGCGTACATGTCGCTCGACGACGCCATCGCGCTACCCGATGCTCGATACGACGCACCGCCGGTGCCGCGCGGTATCGCTGCCGAAGTGCCCAACCCGTTCCGCGACGATTTCACCGACGAGCCCCGCGCATCGCGAGCGGCGGCAACCGCCGACGTCGGTCGCGCCGACGACCTGGCCGGCGACGCAGACGGATCAGTTCCGCTACGGAGACAATCCGCAGCCTCTGCGCCCGACGACCTCACCGGAATCTCGGCGCTCGAAGGCCCACCGGTCCCGCTGCCTCCGCTCGCGCGCCTGAGCGACGCACCGAAAACGCCCGCAGACGCCAAACTAGCCGCCGACGACAAACCGATCTCGCTTAATTTCCAGCGTGCCGAACTCGGCGCGGTACTCAACGCCTTCGCCCAGTTCACTGGACTGAACATCGTCGCGAGCGAGAGAGTGCGCGGCACCGTTTCACTACGGCTCGACAAAGTGCCGTGGCGCACCGCGTTCGATACTTTGCTCGACGTCAACGGGCTGGCCATGGAGCGTCACGGCAACGTGATCTGGGTCGCACCGATCGCGGATCTGGCCGCGCGTGAGCGGCAACGTTTCGAAGCGCACGCGAGAGCTGCCGATCTTGAGCCGCTCGCAAGCCGCACGTTCCAGTTGCAGTACGCCCGCGCCGAGGACGTGCGACGCCTGCTGAGCGGCGCCGGCAACCAGCGCGTGCTGTCCAAACGCGGCGCCGCGACGGCCGATCCGCGTACCAATCTGCTGTTCGTCACCGATCTCGAAGGACGCCTCGCGCAAATCACCGCCTTGCTTGCCTCCGTCGACCGGCCGACCCGTCAGGTATTGATCGAGGCGCGTATCGTCGAAGGCGAGCAGGGTTTTTCACGCAATCTCGGTGTGCGGCTTTCCATGGCGGCGGCCAACGCCGAAGCCGACAACTCCATCCGAGGGTTGACGGGAGGCAAGGACGGTTCCCTGTACGATCTGTCGGCGCGGCCGATTTCCGGTTTCGACGCCGCCACCGCCGGGCTGACCTTGTTCGCCGCCGGGGCGACGCGGCTCCTGAACATCGAGCTGAGCGCGCTGGAGGCCGAAGGGCGCGGCGAAATCGTCTCGAGCCCCCGGGTCGTGACGGCGGACCGGATGAAAGCGGTCGTCGAGCAGGGCACCGAGCTGCCCTATCAGGCGAAAGTGGGGCAGGGCGTCTCGGGCGTGCAGTTTCGCCGCGCCACGCTCAAACTGGAGGTCGAGCCGCAAATCATGCCGGACGGCAGGGTGGTGCTGGACCTCGACGTCGCCAAAGACAGCGTCGGCGAGCAGACTGACGCCGGGCCCGCGATCAACACCAAACACGTGCAAACGCGCGTCGAAGTCGAAGATGGTGGTACGGTGTCGATCGGCGGAATTTACGCGACCGACAACCGGGACGATGTGACGCGGGTGCCGGTCCTGGGCAAAATACCTGTTTTAGGTGCGCTTTTTCGCCATCGGGCCCATCGGGACCAGCGCAGTGAACTGGCCGTTTTCATCACGCCGCGCGTCGTTCAGACAAATTAGGGGCATGCTGCCGCCGCTCACTCGCGACGGTGCGCAGGCTCGACAAGGCAGCCGCTTTGCCAGTAAGCTGCGGCACGAACCATACCGGATTAGCCAGAGGACACCGTTGCAAGCGCGGGACGCATACGCCAATGTATTTTTTGTAGGGCTCATGGGGGCAGGCAAAACCACCGTGGGCCGGGCCATTGCGCGCCGTCTCGATCGCCCGTTCTTCGATTCCGACCATGAAATCGAGGCGCGCACGGGCGCGCGCATCCCGGTGATCTTCGAGCTGGAAGGCGAAGCGGGCTTTCGCGAGCGCGAAGCGCACGTGATTTCCGAGCTGACCGGGCGCGAAAATATCGTGCTGGCCACGGGCGGCGGGGCGGTGCTGCGGCCGGAAAACCGCGAAGCGCTGCGAAATCGAGGTCTGGTGATCTATTTGCGCGCCAATCCGCACGATCTGTGGCTGCGTACCCGGCGCGACAAGAGTCGTCCGCTTTTGCAGACCGAAGACCCCAAAGCACGCCTCGAGGCGCTCTACGAAGTACGCGATCCGCTATACCGGGAATGCGCGCACTTTGTCATCGAAACCGGCCGGCCTTCGGTCAACGGACTCGTCAACATGGTTCTGATGCAGCTCGAGATGGCCGGCGTCGCCAAACATCCTGCGTCATAATGGACCGTATGATTACCGTTAATGTCGAACTGGGCGAGCGCGCCTACCCCATCCATATCGGTGCTGATCTGATCAGCCAGACCGCGTTGTTCGCGCCGCATATCGCCGGCAGCTCGGTCACCATCGTCACGAATACCACGGTCGACCCGCTCTACGGCGACACGCTGCGCGCGGCGCTTGCGCCGCTCGGCAAACAGGTGTCCACGGTCGTTTTGCCGGACGGCGAAGCGTACAAGAACCTCGAAACCTTGAATCTGATTTTCGACGCGCTGCTGGGCTCGCGCGCTGATCGCAAGACCACGCTGATCGCTCTCGGCGGCGGTGTGATCGGCGACATGACGGGGTTTGCCGCGGCCTGCTACATGCGCGGCGTGCCGTTCATCCAGGTGCCGACCACCTTGCTGTCGCAAGTCGATTCGTCGGTGGGCGGCAAGACCGGCATCAACCATCCGCTCGGCAAGAACATGATCGGCGCGTTCTACCAGCCGCAGGCTGTGATCGCCGACATCGGCGCGCTGCGTACGCTGCCGGCGCGCGAACTGGCCGCGGGCGTCGCTGAAGTGATCAAGACCGGCGCGATTGCCGACGCCGGTTTCTTCAACTGGATCGAAGCGAACATTGAGGCGCTCAATCGCTGCGAGCCGCAAGCGCTGGCCGAGGCGGTCAAGCGCTCGTGCGAGATCAAGGCGTCGGTCGTGGCGCAGGACGAGCGCGAAGGCGGACTGCGCGCGATCCTCAACTTCGGCCACACCTTCGGCCATGCGATCGAAGCCGGCCTCGGCTACGGCGAATGGTTGCACGGCGAGGCGGTCGGCTGCGGAATGGTGATGGCGGCGGACCTGTCCGTGCGCATGGGCTATCTCGACGAAGCGGCGCGTAAGCGTCTGGTCGACGTGATCGTTGCCGCGCATCTGCCCACCCGGGCGCCTGCGCTCGGCGAGTCGCGTTATGTCGACCTCATGCGGGTCGACAAGAAGGCGGAAGCCGGTGCGATCAAATTCATTCTGCTGAAGCGTTTCGGTGAGACGCTGATCACCCAGGCGCCCGACGCCGAGGTGCACGCCACGCTGGCCGCTGCCGTCTAGACCGACTCGGCGAGGGCTTGGCAGCAAGGCAATGCGCACCCGCGTCACGAGGCGCCGCCCATGTTTCGGAGAATCCGGTGACTGACAGGCGCAGCGACGATGTAAAGCATGACCCGGCAGGCACGCCCGTGAGTGGCGTGCCTTCGCCGGAAGCACTCGAAGCGCATCTCGCGCCGTATGCGGCACATTCCGCCCAATCGCGCGGCCGCCGTTATCCCGAAACCGCGCCCAGCGCGCGCACCGAATTCCAGCGCGATCGCGACCGCATCGTCCACTCGACGGCGTTCCGCCGGCTCGAGTACAAAACGCAGGTATTCGTGAATCACGAGGGCGATCTGTTTCGCACGCGACTCACCCATAGCCTGGAGGTAGCGCAGATCGCCCGTTCGGTTGCCCGCAATCTGCGTGTCAACGAGGATCTCGTCGAAGCCATTTCGCTTGCGCACGATCTCGGCCATACGCCGTTCGGCCATGCAGGCCAGGATGCGCTGAACGAATGCATGCGCGAACATGGCGGCTTCGAGCACAACCTGCAAAGCCTTGCGGTGGTCGACGATCTGGAAGAGCACTATGGCGCGTTCAACGGCCTGAATCTCTGCTTCGAAACGCGGGAAGGCATTCTCAAGCATTGCTCGCGCGAGAATGCGCGGCGCCTCGGCGCGCTCGGTGAGCGTTTTCTGGAGGGGCGGCAGCCTTCCATCGAAGCGCAGATCGCCAATGTCGCCGATGAGATCGCGTACAACAATCACGATGTCGACGACGGCTTGCGCTCGGGCCTGCTCACAGTGGAGCAGCTGGCCGAAGTGGAGTTATGGCAGACGCACTACGCGGCGGCGCGTGGCGACTTCCCGCAGATTGAAGGGCGCCGGCTGATTCACGAGACCGTGCGCCGCATTATCAACACGTTGATCGTCGACCTGATCGACACGACCTCGCTCAATCTTGCAAAGCACGCGCCGGCCTCGCTGGACGCCGTGCGCGCCGCACCGCCGCTGGTCGCGCATAGCGAAGCGATCGCGGCGCAGGCGGCGGCACTCAAGCGTTTTCTATTCAAGAACCTGTATCGCCACTATCGCGTCATGCGCATGGCCAACAAGGCGCGCCGCGTCGTGGCCGGGCTGTTCGACGCATTCACGGACGATCCGCGGCTCTTGCCACCCAGCTATCAATCGACGGACGTGTCGCAGCAGCCGCGCCTGATCGCCCACTACATCGCGGGCATGACGGATCGATATGCGGTGAAGGAGTATCAGCGGCTGTTCGTGATCGACGACAACTGAACGAACTGGCGCCGGCAGGTATCGGCGCTTGACCGGCGTCGGAGCCGGCTCCGATACAGCAAGCCGGCTCTTCATCCTCATTTGGCACAACCCGTCTAGCGCAGCCGCGATGCGAGCAGCGCGCCCGCGATTAGCGCAGCGCCGCCGACGATCGCAATCGTCTGCCAGGGGTTTTCACGCACGTAGTCTTCAGCGTCGGCGATCGCCACCTCGGCGCGTTCCCGCATGGCTTCGCGGGTGTCGTTCAGGCGCGCGCGCGCGGCGTCGAGTTGCGTTCGCAGTTTGCTGCGCAGCGCCGCTGCATCCGCGCCGGTGCCGTCTGCCAGGGTGGATTCGAGTTCCGACATCAGCGTGCGTAGTTCGCCTGCGATATCTTCGGCTGCATGGCGGCTATGGCGAGCGATGCGCCGCGCACGGCGGCTTGTGGTGGTCCAGGATTCGCCGAGGGCGTCTCGCGTATTGGGAAGTGCTGTCATGGTCGCTCCTTCGATGGGAGTGAAAAGGTCCCACGCTGTCACGCAGACACACGTTGCCGCGCGGGAAATGCCCTAGGAACGCAACTTCGGTGCCACACCCGCAGCGCCTGCCCACCTTGGCGCGGACCCACATTCCTCAGCAGATATTGCACGAGCCAATTCAATGGCGGGTTAAATTTACAAACGCTCACACCTGCCCGCTGGGTGAGCTTCCCACGCCGCGATCAGCCTCCCGGCTAGCGCGCAACATAAAAAACGCCGTCATGGGATGTATGACGGCGTTGTCCAAGTCACGAAAATTCGACTACCCTAAGTCAACAGCCCCTAATTTTGTGAGGCGTTAGAAACGGTAACCGATGTTGACGTAGGAAACGATCGGGTTGAGTCTGATCTTGGTTTGCGATTGCACATTCAGCGTGCCGACCGGGGTGGCAGCGGCCGAGTTCAGCTTGGCGGTCGTGCTGAGCGGCAGGTACGAGATCGACACACCCGCGAACCAGTGCTGGTTGAACGCATAGGTGAAACCTGCATTAAACACCGGTGCCCACGAACTATCCGTAGAGACGCTGGTCGGACCATGCAGTACGTTCGCCTGGAACACGCTATTGGTGATCTCTGCATCAGTGAACCAGACGCGGCTCACGCCAATGCCGAGATACGGGCGGAACGTGGCGGTCGGCGCGTTGAAGTAGTACTTGAACAGCAGAGTCGGGCTCCACTGTTTTGCCTGGCCGAGCTTGCCGAATTGGGCGAGGTTGCCCGAGCCTTCGAGGTCGAACGAAGGCGGGACGCCGATCACGAACTCGGTCGCAATGTGATCTGTGACGAAGTAACCGGCGGTGAAGCCGATCGTGTCGGCCGAATCCAGCTTTGCCCCGGTGTTAGGTTGTGTGAGATTGGTCGGGCTGCCACCTATGCTCGTCACGGTCAGCGGGTCGCTGTTCGACTGAGGCGCAAGATGGAACCAACCTGTCGTGACGTAAAAACTTCCGGCCGATTGCGCATGTGCTGCCGTTGTCATGCAGGCTAGTGCGGCGATCCCCGTTACGGCCTGTTTTAATTTCATATGTGCTCCTCCAAAAAGGCCCGCTCATTATGACTACAACGTTTGAAACAAACCATACGCGGCGGTTAGAGCTTTCTCCCTAGGCCCCGCGCGGTTTCTGGCTCAGCCGCGCCGCGCCGAACCTCGGGCGCATGCGGCTCTTCGGACCTTCGGGTATGTACCAACGCGACTATTGGATACTTCAGCATGGCACGGCTTGCACGTCTCTATGTCCCTGACCAGCCGCAGCACGTCATCCTCCGCGGACTGGATCAGCAGCCCGCGTTCGTCGATGACCAGGACTACGAGCTTTTCATCGACTGCTTGAAAGCGGCTTCACGCGACCATCACTTGTCCATCCACGCGTATGCGTTGATGCCGGGTTCTGTCCAACTGCTCGTCACGCCCACTGAGGAGTCGAGCTTGCCGAAGGCAATGCAGGCGGTGGGGCGCCGCTACGTTGCGCACTTCAACCGGCGTTATGCGCGCCGCGGCACGCTGTGGGAGGGCCGCTACCGCGCTACGGTAATCGAAGGTGAGCGCTATTTTCTGCTGGCGAGCCGCGTTGTCGAGATGTCACCGGTGCGTGCCGGGCTCGTCAGCGCGCCCGAGGACTATCGCTGGTCGAGCTACCGCCACCACATCGGCCTGACGCTCGACAGCCTGATTACCGACCACCCGTTGTACTGGTCGCTCGGCAATACGCCTTTCGAGCGACAGCGCGCGTACCGTGAACTGTGCGAGCAGCCACTCGACGAACGCGAAGCCAGTCAGCTTCAGCAGGCCACCTTGAAAGGCTGGGTTTTGGGCAGCGACACCTATCGGGAGTGGGCGGCACGGGCCGCCAACCGGCGCGTTTCGCCGCTGCCGCGTGGGCGGCCGCGCAAGGTCCGCGAAACGCCGCAGACGCAATAAAGCGTTTCGCATCAAAGCGCTGCACCCGAAACGGCATCTTTGCATGCCGTTTTCTTTTGCACCTTTTTGATGTGGCACTAATAAAAAACAACCGCAATGCACCAATTTGATAATTGGGGTTCAATCATCACGTTTTATTTGCTATTCCATTGATTCGTCGCGTATATTCCGAATTCCGGTACTTTTTGATACGCGTAGCATTCAAGCGTACTGAGACGCCGACGCGGTTGCGGTGCGCACTGCGGCAATAGAAAAACGGTTTAACGGCCTGTCCGGCCCCTCACAGACGGTGTCCCCATGAACGATCACCAGCAACCGACTCACCCGGTTCCCGCCGCGCAAGGTCTGTACGACCCGCAAAACGAACATGACGCCTGCGGCGTCGGCTTCGTTGCTCACATCAAGGGCAAGAAAAGCCACGAGATCATCGAGCAAGGCCTGAAGATTCTCGAGAACCTCGACCACCGGGGCGCCGTCGGCGCCGATCCGCTGATGGGCGACGGCGCGGGCATCCTGATCCAGATTCCAGACGGTTTCTATCGCGAGGAAATGGCCAAGCAGGGCGTCGTGCTGCCGCCGAACGGCGAGTACGGCGTCGGCATGGTCTTCCTGCCGAAGGAACACGCATCGCGTCTCGCTTGCGAACAGGAACTGGAACGCACGGTGAAGGCCGAAGGCCAAGTCGTGCTGGGCTGGCGCGACGTGCCGGTCGACCACACCATGCCGATTTCGCCCACCGTCAAGGCGAGCGAGCCGCTGATCCGCCAGATCTTCATCGGCCGCGGCAAGGACATCATGGTGACCGACGCGCTCGAGCGGAAGCTGTACGTGATCCGCAAGACCGCGAGCCACCGTATCCAGGCGCTCAAGCTCAAGCACGGCAAGGAATACTTTGTGCCGTCGTGCTCGGCACGCACGGTGGTCTACAAGGGGCTGCTGCTGGCCGGCCAGGTCGGCGTGTACTACCGCGACCTGCAGGACGAGCGCACCATTTCGGCGCTGGCGCTGGTGCACCAGCGCTTCTCGACCAACACGTTCCCGGCGTGGGAACTGGCTCACCCGTACCGCATGATCGCCCACAACGGCGAAATCAACACGGTGAAGGGCAACGTCAACTGGCTGAACGCCCGTACCGGCGCGATCGCATCGCACGTGCTCGGCGACGATTTGCCGAAGCTGTGGCCGTTGATCTACCCGGGCCAATCCGACACGGCATCGTTCGACAACTGTCTCGAACTGCTGGTGATGGCCGGCTACCCGCTCGTCCACGCGGTAATGATGATGATCCCGGAAGCCTGGGAACAGCACACGCTGATGGATGACAACCGCCGCGCGTTCTACGAATACCACGCCGCGATGATGGAGCCGTGGGACGGCCCCGCCGCGATTGCCTTCACCGACGGCCGTCAGATCGGCGCCACGCTCGACCGTAACGGTCTGCGTCCGGCGCGCTACATCGTCACCGACGACGACCTCGTAATCATGGCGTCGGAAGCGGGCACGTTGCCGATCCCCGAGTCGAAGATCGTCAAGAAGTGGCGTCTGCAGCCGGGCAAGATGTTCCTGATCGACATGGAACACGGCCGCATCATCGACGACAAGGAACTGAAGGACAACCTCGCCAACGCCAAGCCGTACAAGAGCTGGATCGACGCCGTGCGCATCAAGCTCGACGAAATCGAGCCGAAGGCCGAAGACGTCGCGACGGAACGCCGCGAAGCCGCTGCTTTGCTGGATCGCCAGCAGGCGTTCGGCTACACCCAGGAAGACCTCAAGTTCCTGATGGCGCCGATGGCGCAAGCCGGTGAAGAAGCTGTCGGTTCGATGGGCAACGATTCGCCGCTGGCGGTCATGTCCAACAAGAACAAGACGCTCTATCACTACTTCAAGCAGTTGTTCGCGCAAGTCACGAACCCGCCGATCGACCCGATCCGTGAAAACATGGTGATGTCGCTGGTTTCGTTCGTCGGTCCGAAGCCGAACCTGCTGGACACCAACAACATCAACCCGCCGATGCGCCTCGAAGTGTCGCAGCCGGTGCTCGACTTCAAGGACATCGCCAAGATCCGCGCGATCGATCAGTACACGGGCGGCAAGTTCAGCTCCTACGAACTGAACATCTGCTATCCGGTGGCCTGGGGCAAGGAAGGTATCGAAGCGCGTCTAGCATCGCTGTGCGCGGAAGCCGTGGACGCGGTCAAGTCCGGCTACAACATGCTGATCGTGTCGGACCGCAAGACCGATCGCGACAACGTTGCGATTCCGGCGCTACTGGCTACCGCCGCGATCCATACGCACCTGGTACAGCACGGTCTGCGCACGAGCGCGGGTCTCGTCGTTGAAACTGGCTCGGCGCGTGAAACGCACCACTTCGCGCTGCTTGCGGGCTACGGCGCGGAAGCCGTGCACCCGTACCTCGCGATGGAAACGCTCAGCCAGATGGCAGTGGGCCTGAAGGGCGACCTGTCGGCGGAGAAGGCGGTCTACAACTTCACCAAGGCAGTCGGCAAGGGTCTGATGAAGGTCATGTCGAAGATGGGCATTTCGACCTACATGTCCTACACCGGCGCGCAGATTTTCGAAGCGGTTGGTTTGGCTGAAGGCCTGGTGTCGAAGTACTTCAACGGCACCTCGTCGAAGGTCGGCGGCATCGGCCTGTTCGACGTCGCGGAAGAAGCCATCCGTCTGCATCGCGATGCGTTCGGCGACAACCCGGTGCTCGCGAACATGCTCGACGCCGGTGGCGAATACGCCTACCGCGTGCGCGGCGAAGAACACATGTGGACGCCGGATGCGATCGCCAAGCTGCAGCACTCGGCGCGCAGCAACTCGTACCAGACGTACAAGGAATACGCGCATCTGATCAACGATCAGACCAAGCGCCACATGACGTTCCGCGGCCTGTTCGAATTCAAGTTCGATCCGACCAAGGCGATCCCGCTCGACGAAGTGGAATCGGCGAAAGACATCGTCAAGCGTTTCGCGACCGGCGCCATGTCGCTGGGCTCGATTTCGACCGAGGCCCACGCCACGCTGGCTGTCGCGATGAACCGCATCGGCGGCAAGTCGAACACCGGCGAAGGCGGCGAAGACGTGAACCGTTATCGCAACGAACTGCGCGGCATTCCGATCAAGAACGGCGACACGATGAAGTCCGTGATCGGCGACGAAGTGATCGTCGACATTCCGCTGAAGGACGGCGATTCGCTGCGCTCGAAGATCAAGCAGGTGGCGTCGGGCCGTTTCGGCGTGACGGCGGAATACCTCGCGTCGGCTGATCAGATCCAGATCAAGATGGCGCAAGGCGCGAAGCCGGGCGAAGGCGGTCAGTTGCCGGGTCACAAGGTGTCGGAATACATCGGCAAGCTGCGTTACTCGGTGCCGGGCGTCGGCCTGATTTCGCCGCCGCCGCACCATGACATCTACTCGATCGAAGATCTGGCGCAGCTGATTCACGACCTGAAGAACGCCAACTCGGCGGCCAGCGTGTCGGTGAAGCTGGTGTCGGAGTCGGGCGTCGGTACGGTGGCCGCGGGTGTCGCCAAGGCGAAGGCCGATCACGTCGTGATCGCCGGCCATGACGGCGGCACGGGCGCATCGCCGCTGTCGTCGGTGAAGCATGCCGGCACGCCGTGGGAACTGGGTCTGGCTGAAACGCAGCAAACGCTCGTGCTGAACCAACTGCGCGGCCGTATCCGCGTGCAGGCCGACGGTCAGATGAAGACCGGCCGCGACGTCGTGATCGGCGCGCTGCTCGGCGCGGACGAATTCGGCTTCGCGACGGCGCCGCTCGTCGTCGAAGGCTGCATCATGATGCGCAAGTGCCACCTGAACACCTGCCCGGTCGGCGTCGCGACGCAAGATCCGGTGCTGCGTGCGAAGTTCCAGGGCCAGCCGGAACACGTCGTGAACTTCTTCTTCTTCGTTGCGGAAGAAGCGCGCGAAATCATGGCGCAACTGGGCATCCGCAAGTTCGACGACCTGATCGGCCACGCCGAACTGCTCGATATGAAGAAGGGCGTTGAGCACTGGAAGGCGAAGGGCCTCGACTTTTCGCGTGTGTTCTATCAGCCGCAGGTATCGGCTGACGTCGCACGCAAGCACGTCGATGTGCAGGACCACGGTCTCGAGAAAGCGCTGGATCACGTGCTGATCGAGAAGGCCAAGGCCGCGATCGAGAAGGGCGAGCACGTCTCGTTCATCCAGCCGGTGCGCAACGTGAACCGTACGGTCGGCGCCATGCTGTCCGGCACGATCGCGAAGAAGTACGGCCACGACGGCCTGGCCGACGACACGATTCACATCCAGTTGAAGGGCACCGCGGGTCAGAGCTTCGGCGCGTTCCTCGCGAAGGGCGTGACGCTGGACCTGGTCGGCGACGGTAACGACTACGTCGGCAAGGGCCTTTCGGGCGGCCGAATCATCATCCGTCCGACCAACGATTTCCGCGGCAAGTCGGAAGAGAACATCATCTGCGGCAACACGGTGATGTACGGCGCGATCGAAGGTGAAGCGTTCTTCCGCGGCGTCGCCGGCGAGCGTTTCTGTGTGCGTAACTCGGGCGCGACGGCGATTGTCGAAGGCACGGGCGACCACGGTTGCGAATACATGACGGGTGGCACGGTGATCGTGCTCGGCGAAACGGGCCGTAACTTCGCGGCCGGTATGTCGGGCGGTATCGCCTACGTGTTCGATCCGGACAGCACGTTCGCGGGCAAGTGCAACAAGTCGATGGTCGCGCTCGATCCGGTCTTGCAACAGGCCGAACAGGAACGCACGGTCGACAAGGGCCTTTGGCACGCCGGCACGACCGACGAAGCCCTGCTCAAGGGTCTCATCGAACGTCACTTCCAGTTCACGGGTTCGCCGCGTGCAAAGGCGCTGCTCGAAAACTGGGATGCGTCGCGCCGTCAATTCGTGAAGGTGTTCCCGACCGAATACAAGCGCGCACTGGGCGAAATGGCAGCGAAGAAGGCGAACAAGGAAGTGCTCGCCGCTTAACTGACCCGCCCGCGGCTCGACCCGCAGACGTCACACTTAGCCGTACCCGCCGCTCGACTATTTGATGGTTCGACGCGGCGGGTGTAGATCACCTCACTTGATACAGATAGAGAAGAGAACCACATGGGCAAGGCAACCGGTTTTCTCGAGTATGAGCGCCGCCACGAGGCGTATGAAGCTCCGCTCACGCGTGTGAAGCACTACAAGGAATTCGTCGCGGCACTGACCGACGACGAAGCAAAGATTCAAGGCGCGCGTTGCATGGACTGCGGCATTCCGTTCTGCAACAACGGCTGCCCGGTGAACAACATCATCCCGGACTTCAACGACCTGGTGTTCCATCAGGACTGGAAGAACGCGATCGAAGTGCTGCACTCGACGAACAACTTCCCCGAGTTCACGGGCCGCATCTGCCCGGCGCCGTGCGAAGCGGCGTGCACGCTCGGCATCAACGACGACCCGGTGGGCATCAAGTCGATCGAACACGCGATCATCGACAAAGCGTGGGCCGAAGGCTGGGTCGCGCCGCTGCCGCCGAAGCACAAGACGGGTAAGAAGGTTGCCGTGGTCGGATCCGGCCCTGCCGGTATGGCCGTCGCGCAGCAACTCGCGCGCGTGGGGCACGATGTCACCGTGTTCGAAAAGAACGACCGCATCGGCGGCTTGCTGCGTTATGGCATTCCCGACTTCAAGCTGGAAAAGTGGCTGATCGATCGCCGCATGCGCCAGATGGAAGCTGAAGGCGTGACGTTCCGCGCCAACGTGTTCGTTGGCAAGGCGGATACGCTGCCGGAACATATCGGCAATACCGCGAAGGAAACCATCACGCCGGCCGAACTGAAAGAACAGTTCGACGCGGTCGTGATCGCTGGCGGTTCCGAAACGCCGCGCGATCTGCCGGTGCCGGGCCGCGAGCTGGAAGGTATCCACTACGCGATGGAGTTCCTGCCGCAGCAGAACAAGGTCAACGCCGGTGACAAGGTCGTGAACCAACTGCTCGCCAAGGGCAAGCATGTGGTCGTGATCGGTGGCGGCGATACGGGTTCGGACTGCGTCGGTACGTCGAACCGTCATGGCGCGAAGAGCGTCACGCAATTCGAACTGCTGCCGCAACCGCCGGAAGAAGAAAACAAGCCGCTCGTGTGGCCGTACTGGCCGATCAAGCTGCGCACGTCGTCGTCGCATGACGAAGGCTGCTCGCGTGACTGGGCCGTCGCGACCAAGCGCCTCGAAGGCAAGAACGGCAAGGTCGAGAAGCTGATCGCCGCGCGCGTCGAATGGAAAGACGGCAAGATGCAGGAAGTGCCGAACTCGGAATTCGAAATGAAGGCCGATCTGGTGCTGCTGGCCATGGGCTTCACGCAACCGGTGTCGCCGGTGCTCGAAGCGTTCGGTGTCGATAAGGACAACCGTGGCAACGTGCGTGCTGCGACTGAAGGCGACAAGGCGTATT
The DNA here is from genome assembly GCA_900142905.1 of Burkholderia sp. GAS332. NCBI lineage: Bacteria > Pseudomonadati > Pseudomonadota > Betaproteobacteria > Burkholderiales > Burkholderiaceae > Burkholderia > Burkholderia sp. GAS332. The sequence goes on from FSRV01000001.1 coordinate 447,331, forward strand.
ACACGTCGGTGGACAAGGTCTTCACCGCGGGCGATATGCGTCGTGGCCAGTCGCTGGTGGTGTGGGCAATTCGCGAAGGCCGCCAGTGTGCACGTTCGGTCGATGCATTCCTGATGGGGCATTCGGAACTGCCGCGTTAATGTCTCCGGTTGGTTTCCGCCTGATGGCGTAGAAACCGGCTAATGCTTGCAGGACGAGGTGGAGACGACAAAGCGGTACATAAGCAGTACCCCAAAGCGGTAAAAAACAAAGCCGGGCACCTGAGAGGGTGACCCGGCTTTTCCGTTTTTGCGACGCACAGAACGTCCTGTCTATGCGTTGGGTCGCGAGTGACGCCCCGCGCCAGGCCGCACAGTCATTGCGTCATTTCCGATAGCGGTTCAACGTCAGCCCGTCGAGATCGATCTCCGGCTTGCGTTGTGTGATGAGATCCGCGACCACCCGGCCCGAGCCCATCGACATTGCCCACCCCGTCGAGCCGTGCCCGAGGTTCAGCCACAGATTGTCCACGCCGGACGGACCGAGCAACGGTGCGCCATCGGGCGTCATCGGCCGGCGACCGACCCAGAAGTGCGCGGAAGTCGGATTGGCCGCGCGCGGAAACCAGTCGCTGAGCACCTTCATCAGCGTCTGCAAGGCCTGCTCGCGCAAGGTCGTCTGGCGATTGCCGAGTTCCGCGGTGCCGGCCACGCGCAGGTTGTTGCCGAAGCGCGTGATCGCCGTTTTCAGCGACTCATCCATCAGTGCCGCGTGCGGGGCTTTTTCTTCGTCGGTGATGGGCAGCGTCGCCGAGTAGCCTTTGACCGGGTAGAGCGGCACCCTCACGCCGAGCGGCGCAAGCAACGCCGCACTATCGACGCCCAGCGCCACCACCACCGCCTCCGCTTGCAACGTCTCGCTGCCGCGTTCGCTCTCGATACGCACCGCGCGAACCGACCCGCCTTGCACGTCGACGGCGCTCACACGCGTGTCGAAGCGAAACTGCACGCCATTGCGCTCGCAGATCGCGCGCAATTCGCGGGTGAAGCGGGCGCAATCGCCGGCTTCGTCGTCGGGGAGATAGAGACCTGAGACCGGCGTCTGACGCGCCCAGCGCAAACCCGGTTCGATCTCGACGCACTGCGCCGCGCTGACTTCCCGATGCGCGATGCCCGCGTCGCGCAGGACCGCCAGCGCGGGTTGCGCGAGTTCGACGTCGTACTCGCTGCGGAACAACTGCAGATAGCCCTGGCTGCGGCCATAGTCGAACGGATAACAGCGGCGGAATTCGTGCAGGCACTCGCGGCTGTAGTAAGCGATGCGTTGCATGCGCTGCTTGTTGACGCGAAAGCGTTCGAGGTCGCATTCACGCAGCCAGCGCGCGATCCAGCGCCATTGAGCCGGATCGAAAGTCGGGCGGAAGATCAGCGGTGAGGCCGGCTTGAACAGGTACTTGAGAATCTTCGCCGGCATGCCGGGCGCGGCCCACGGCGTCACATAACCCGGCGCGATCACGCCGGCGTTGCCGAAGCTGGTGGAGAGCGCGACGTCCGGCTCGCGCTCGATGAGGGTGACCTCGCAGCCTTGCTGGCTCAGATAAAACGCGGTAGCGACGCCGATCACACCGCCGCCCAGAACGATCGTTTTCATGTGTGTGACTAGCGATTTCAGGCGGTAGGGTGGGGCGCGCCGAGCACTTTGCCCTTGGTTTCCGGCAGCAGCACGGCAGCGACGATCACCAGCAGATAGCCCGAACCGGCGACGAGACCCATCGCCTTAACTAGCGTCATGGTTTGCGACAGTGTACCCACGAGGATCGGAAAGAACGAGCCGAGACCGCGGCCCAGGTTGTAGCAGAAGCCTTGCCCCGAGCCGCGGATCGAATTCGGATACAACTCCGACAGATAGGCGCCAACCCCCGCGAAAATCCCTTGCACGACGATGCCGAGCGGGAAGCCGAGCGCGAGCATCATGCCGTCGGTGATCGGCAGCATCGTGTAGACCATGCCGAGCACGAACGAGCCGATCGCGAACAGCACGAACGACGCGCGCCGGCCGATCTTGTCGCACAGAATCGCCCCGACGATATAGCCGGTGAATGAGCCGACGATCAGCACGATCAGATAGCCGCTGGTGTTGAAGACCGACAGATGGCGCACGGTTTTCAGATAGGTCGGCAGCCAGGTGGTAATCGCGTAGTAGCCGCCAAGCATGCCGGTGCACAGCACGCTGCCTAGCAGGGTCGTTTTGAGGTGAGGGAAGGAGAAGATCTGCAGGAAGTGCGAGGTGTCGAAGCCGCTTTCGCGAGCGCGGCGCGTTTCGAGAAAGATCTCCGGATCGCTGACATTGCGGCGGATATAGAAGATCCACAGCGCGGGCAGCAGGCCGATCCAGAAGCAGGCGCGCCATGCGACCTGTTCCGGCAGCAGCGCGAAGAACGCCCAATAAATGATGGCCGCCGCGGCCCAGCCGAATGACCAGCTGCTTTGCACGGTGCCGACGGCTTTCGCGCGATGCTGAGGTGAACGGATGGTTTCGGCCATCATGATCGTCACGACCGACCATTCACCGCCGAAGCCGATGCCTTGCAGCGTGCGGGTGGTGAGCAGTTGCCAGAACGAATGCGTGAAGCCCGACAGGCAGGTGAAGATCGCGAAGGTGGCGATGGTCCACTGGAGGACACGCACGCGTCCGTAGCGGTCGGCGAGGATACCGGCGAGCCAGCCGCCGATCGCCGACGAAATCAGCGAACTGGTCGCGATCATGCCGGCTTCGCTTTTGGTCATGCCCCATGTCGCGATCAGCGTCGGAATGAGGAATGAGTAGATCATGAAATCGAAGGCGTCGACTGCGTAGCCGCCGAAGCCAGCGTAGAGGGTGCGGCGTTCGCGCTGGGTCAGTTCGGTGAACCATTGGAGAGAGGGCATGTTTTTTTGTGGTCTCCAGGCGGTTTTTGCCTTACGGCGGCTTGATCGTGGTTTTTTGTATTCTAAGGGGACGGGGTGTGGTGCGGCCAGCGGCGGTCAAAAATGGCGGCGGGTAAGACATTCCATTCCGGTTCCTTACTAACTCCTACCATGTAACCCAAAAATTATTGAGCGCCGTTAAACTGCGCCGGCAGTGCTCTAGCTGCGAAAATCCTCTTCACGCTCGCGCTCGCCACTCTTCATGCCCGCAACCGCAAAAAACTGCTCGCTGTCCCGCCGCTTCGCGAGCACGTCTTGGCGGGCACATCAATCGCGCCGCGCGTTCCTGAAATCCTCGGCAAGCGTGCTGCTGCTCTCCGGCATGAGCAGTTCGCTGCTGTCGGCTTGCGGAGGCGGAAATCTTGACACTGATCCGCCGGCCACGCCGCGCCTCGCGTCGGTGAGTAACTTCCGCGACGTGGCGGGCGCGGCTGCCGGCTATCCGACGGTCGACGGCAAGCAAATGCGCCGTGGCGCCTTTTATCGCGCGAATGCGCTGAGCCTCAGCGCGGCCGACGCCGCCACCATCGACAAACTCGGCATCGCTTCGGTCTACGACCTGCGCACGCCAGGCGAAATCGCGCGCGTCGCCGATATCCTGCCGATGGGCGCGACATCACAAGCACTCGATGTCCTGGGTACCAGTGACTTCGTCACGCCAACGTTCGATGCGGCAGGCGCCGCCGTGGCGTTCATGGAAGCCCAGATGGGCGGCTATGTCACTGGCGCTGCCCAGCGTGTCGGGTACGGCGAGCTACTCACGCGACTTGCCAATGGCGCCGGCGTGCAACTGTTTCATTCCAACGCGGGTAAGGATCGCGCCGGCTGGGTCGCGGCACTCCTGCTCAGCATCGCCAACGTGCCGCTCGACGTCATCATGCAGGACTATCTGCTCAGCAACGTCTATCTGGCCCAGTCGATTGCGGCGCAGACCGGGACGCTGCGCGCGCAGGACGGCGATGCGGTCGCAACGGTCGAGTTACCCGTGTTCAACGTCCAGGAAAGTTATCTGCAGGCGGGGTTTGATCAGGTGCAGGCGAGCTACGGCACGATGGCGAGCTATCTGACACAAGGCCTTGGCCTGTCTCAGGCGACGATCGACGCGTTGCGCGACCGTCTGGTGGTCTGACTCGCGCTCGCCGCGCCAGGAGCTGCGCGGACCACCCGGCAGGTACAGACAAAAAAAGTCCGCCCCAAATAACCAGGCGGACAGAGAAGGGCGGCATCGAGGTTGCCGGGGGCGACTATAAGGCCACAGCGCTCACGAAAGCCCATCCAGTAAGGGCACGTAAGTGCCCGCGCTCAACGCCCTTCCACCCTTCCCGCTCATCCTCATGCTTGTGCCGGCCCAACCGGCAACTCGATCCGTACTTCCAGCCCGCCTTGCGCATGATTGCGCACATGGCAGCGTCCGCCGCGATCGTGCGCGAGCCGCGCGACGATCGCGAGACCCAGCCCGCAATGACCTTCGCCGCCACGTGCGGCGTCGAGCCGTACGAACGGTTTCATCGCCGCGGCGATGCGGTCGTCAGGAATACCCGGGCCGTGGTCGCGCACGCTGATGACCCAATGCCCCTCATTGCGCGCCGTGGCGATATTCACCGGTGGTGAGCCGTGCTCCAGCGCGTTGTCGACGAGATTCGTCACCAGCCGGTCGAGCAAGGTGCGTGGCAGCGTGAACGACGCACCGGCGTGCAGATCGAGCGTGAACAGCGGCGTCTCGGTGCTGTCGCCGGTGGAAAACTGTTCCTGCAGGAATTCGTCGACTTCGACCGGCGGCCCCGCGTCAGCGGACTGACCGGCAAACTCCAGAAACTGCTGGACGATGTTGGTCAACGAGTCAACGTCGCGGATCAGCCCGGCCCGCTCGTTTTCCGCGACCAGCACGCTCGCGCGCAACTTGAGCCGCGTGAGCGGCGCTTTCAGGTCATGCGCGACGCCGGCGAGCATCACCGCCTGGTCGTCACCGGCTTCGTTCAGGCGCCGCATCATGTCGTTGAAGGACCCGATCAGATCGCGCAGCTCACGCGGACCTTGCACGGTCACGGGTTCCGGCCGCCCGCCTGAACCGAACGCGCGGGCTGCATCGGCCACGCGGGATAGAGGCCGCTGCATCTGCCAGACCGCGAACAACGACAGGATCAGCGCGGCCAGCAGCATCGAGATGGATTCGACCAGAAAGCGCGGGCGCGGTGGAACGTCCACCGGCACGACGACCCAGTTCGATTTGCCGGGGAACAGCACCCATAACTGCGGCGGGCGCAGGTCGTCGACGGCGATCTGCGTGCCGGGTGGCAGGTTCTCGCGCAATTGCCGGCTCAGTTCGACCAGCGGATGAATGGTCGGTGCGTGCAGATGGACGCTCGACGGCATGTTCCAGGTAGGGACGAGGTGCACACGCATGGCGGGTGCGAGCGCGGCGCCCTTCATCTGCTCGCCGTTGATCGCCTGCAGCACCAGCAGAATGCCGCGCGCGAAGCCGTCGATTTCGTGGCGCGGCGGCTGCATCACCACCAGCACGAACCAGCCGGCCTGAATCGCGAACAACACCGCCGTCGACAGCAACGCCATTCTGCCGAATAGCGTGTTCAGCGGGTTTTTCATGCGCTTGAGGCAGCCTCGTCGGCGAACGGCGTGCCGTCGGCGTCGGGCACGAATACATAGCCTTTGCCGCGCACCGTCTGCACGTAGCAGGGATTGGACGGGTCGTCTTCGATCACGCGGCGCAGGCGCCAGATCGGCACGTCGAGGCTGCGGTCGCGGAAGGCGAGATTGTCGCGATGCACGAGATCGTGAATCAGCACGCGCGACAGCACCTTGTACGGATTGTTGACAAAAATCTTTAGCAGCGCGAACTCACTGTCGCGCAGGGGCAGCTTCGCGTCATCGCGCGACAGCGAGCGCGTGGCGAAGTCGAGTTCGAACGGGCCGAAGCGATACGGCTTGCGGGCTTCCGGCGCACTCGTAGTGGACGGCCCGCGGCGGCGCAGCACCGTATGGATGCGCGCGAGCAGCTCGCGCGGGTCGAACGGTTTGGTCAGATAGTCGTCCGCACCGAGCGAAAGCCCGACGATGCGGTCGGCCACCGTACCGCGCGCCGTGACGAAGATCACCGGAATGTCGTCGCCGGCGGCGCGCAAGGCGGTGAGCGCGCGCAGGCCGTCGGTGTTCGGCATCATGATGTCGAGCACGACGACCGACGGCCGTTCACGTTCGAGCCGGCGTTGCAGATGGGTGCCGTCGTGCAGCACCGACGCGTCGAAGCCGTTCGATTGCAGAAACTTGCAAAGCAGATCGCGTACGACCGGGTCGTCGTCGACGATAAGGACCTGTGGATTCATGGCGAAATTCTAGACTGGCGCGCGCGGCGCGCGACCGACAGTTTTCTTACCAATGCTTACGCAAAGCTGCGGCGTCCTTGCCGGTTCGGGCGTCAGGCCCGTCACCAAAGGCTCACGGCATATTTCACGGTTGCCATATTTGGCAACGCGTTGGCGATGCGTCGGCAACGCGCTAGCCATACGTCGCCACCGTGCCGCGCGGCGTGGAAGTCATTTTGCACCGCTTAAATTCCTCCGATGAAAGACGCTGTGCGCAATTGCTACTGATGGCAATGGGTCGCAACGGGTCGTAAGAACCGCTGAAAAGCGCGCGTTCCTTCGTGCATCGCCATCGCGTGCGCGGCGAGATGATTCGTCGTGCAGTACGTTGCGTCGCATGTCGAAAACAGCCTAACGCCTTGGGCCCACGACAGGCGGCGTGAAATCGAAACCTAGCGCCACGCGAGGCTCATCATGACCATTCACAGCCATCTCACTTCAACCCGCTTTTCTTCGCTCGCGCCGATGCGGGCGGCGGAAAAGCCCGCCACGCCAAACAACTCGCCGGCTACGCCGCAGGAACCGGAGTCCGCTAGCGAGACGCCGCCGTCGCCGTCGTCGCTGCCGTCGGGGCTGGTCGGCAATCTCGTCAACACCACTGCCTGACGCACCGAGGCCCGTGTGTCGACCCCGAGCATTCCTGACCGCTTTATCCGTGTCGCTGCGTGGTTGACGCTCGGCGCGGCGCTGCTGCCACTCGGCGGCTGCGCCGTTGCCGCGCTGCCGTGCAGGCTGACGTCGGCCACGCTGAAAATCATCCCGGTCGTCGGCCATGCCGCGGCCACGCCGTTCGACATGTGCTCATCCGCCATCGACTGAACCATGACATTCAAACGGATTGCCTGCGCGCTGGCACTGCTGGCCGGCATGGTCCCGATGGCCGCTCAGGCGCAGTCGGTCGAGCGCGGAGCGAATGCGCCCAACGCCGCTTCGAAGGGCGCTTCCACGGAGGCACGCCGGCGTTTGCAGGACGCACCGTTCGCGTTTCGCGGCATAGCGCTCGGCATCACGCTCGACGAATTCCGCGCGGGTTCGACCGTGCGGGCCACACCGCTCGGCAGTGTGCCCGTCTGCGAGACGGACGTGCAGGCGGGCGCGCTCGGCATGCGGCTGAAATCGCCCGAGAGTCTGACCGTGGCCTGCCGCTGGGCGCATCGAGCGGACGACGGCTGGGCGGTGTCGCAAGCCGTCGTCGACGGCGCGCTGGCACAGGAGCATGTGCTGCGTTTTGCGCGTGTCGACGGCCAGAGCGCACTGCGTCTGTACGAAATTTCTTTCGTGATCGACGAGATCACCGCCGAAGACTTGCGCGACGCGCTCGCGGACCGTTATGGCCCGCCGCGTCTGGTGACGCACAGCGCGTCGTCGTCGGGCGCGATGCCGGTCTACGTGTGGGAAAACGCGGTGAGTTCGATCACGTTGTGCTTTCTGCCGGGCACCCGCAACGGCACGCTCACCTATCTGCTGAAGGGCTCGGACGCGTGGGTGAAATCGGTCGTGCGGCAATGGCAGGCAAGCGGTGCCGAGGCGGGTTGATGTGCCGCCTCATCCATTGCGCGGTTTGCGGGCTCATGCAGGGCGCCGATTGCATCGTTGAACCAAGCGTCGGCAGCGCGACCGCAAAGTCCATTTTCAATCCGGCCGATCCGGCCAGGGAGCATGCATGACTGCGCTACGTCTCACGGTCGCGCTAGGCGCGGTGGCCTGTCTCGCGGCTTGCGCGGGCAGCCAGCAGCCCTCGATCGTCGAAACGCCGATGTCGCCGCCGCTCGCGTCGGCGCCGCTGAACGTCAATACGCAGGGTGCGATCTATCAGGCCGGCGCGCCGTTGCTGCTCTACGAAACGCCGCGTGCGCAGCATATCGGCGACGTGCTGACGATCCGCTTGTCGGAGTCGTACAGCGGCAACAATAGCTCGACCGCCGCTGCGAACCGGTCGAGCAGCATCACTGCGACCGCCGCCGATCAGTCGACCAACGCCGCCGCACGGCTCGCGAGACTGTTCAACATTGGCTCGGCCAGTACCGACTACAAAGGACAGGGCAGTCTCACCGATATCAGCGGCATGACCGGCACGCTGGCTGTGACCGTGATCGGCACGATGTCGACCGGCAATCTGGTGGTGTCGGGCGAGAAGGTGATCGCGATGAGCGGCAACCGCGACCGCTTGCGCCTGTCGGGCATCGTCAATCCGAAGGATATCGAAGCAGGCAACTATGTGGCGTCGAGCAAGGTCGCGAATGCGCGCATCGAGCAGGCGGGCGTGGGCATGGTGTCCGATGCCACCACGATGGGCTGGCTGCAGAGAATGTTTCTGAGCGTGCTGACGTTTTAAAGCTGCTGCGGGACGGACGCGGGGTGCACGCGGGGTACGCAATGAGGTGTGCGACCCGGAGCGTACGTTCGTTTAAGCGCTACGCGAGCGTCGGCGCGTTGCGTTCCGCTGCGCCGATTTCGCCGTCCGGCACGAACACATAGCCGCGTCCCCAGACGGTTTGCACATAGCGAGGCTCGGACGGATCCACTTCGATCAGCCGCCGCAAGCGCCAGATCGATACGTCGAGGCTGCGATTGCGATGCGCCTCGCTATTACCGTGCAGTTTCTCCAGCAACTGCGCGCGCGTGAGTACGGTCATCGCGTGCGTGACGAACACCTTGAGCATCGCGAATTCGCTCGAACGCAGCGGGATGCGCTCGCCCTCGCGGCGCAATTCGCGCGCCGGAAAATTTACCTCGAAACGACCGAAGCGGTAGGGTGCGCGTTGCTCCGGCGCGCTCGGCGCAATCGTGCCGCGGCGGCGCAGGACCGTGCGAATCCGCGCGACCAGCTCGCTCGGTTCGAATGGTTTGCCGAGATAGTCGTCGGCGCCGAGTTCGAGGCCGATCACGCGGTCGATCGGATCGGCGCGCGCAGTCAGCAGGATCACCGGAATATCGTCGCCGGCGACGCGCAATGCGCGCAGCGCGCTGATGCCGTCGAGCTCCGGCATCATGATGTCGAGCACGATCAGCGCGGGGCGCTCGTTCTGCATTGCGCGCTGCAGCGCCATGCCGTGTTCGAGTGTGGACACCTTGAAGCCGCGTCCCAGCAGATATTCGCTGACGAGCTCGCGTACGACGGGGTCGTCGTCGACGACCAGAATGGATGGGTTCATCCAGGTCATCTTAGTGATCCGCGCGAGCGGCGCAAAGCGCGTAACGCTTTCGAATCCTTTCTCGTGTAAGAGGCAGCAAGGAAGCCGTGCGCCTAGTTTGCCAACGACGTCTGGATGGTCTGCATCGGCTGCCGGGCCAGGTCGGTCTGATCGACGACCATCTTGTCGATCAGACCGTTCAGCTTGGTCGATGCGGTAGAGAAGCGGTCGGTGTTGAGGCCGCCGGTCTGATAACGCGCAGTGACGAGAATGCGCCCGTGCTGGATCAGCGTCAGATCGATGATCGACAGATACTGGATCGCTTCGTCGCTGAACGAGCGGCGGCCGTAATCGATCGCTGCGTTGTAGACGAGGCGTGCTTCGCAGCCGGCGGGGGAGGTGCCGGGATTGTAGACATCCGAACGAATGCCGCGCCGGTCGAGCGCCATTTGCAGCGCCGGCACGAAGTCGCCGACCGATACCGCCTGATTCACTTCGATGCAGACGTTACGTACGTTCGCCGGCCGGCCGTTGACGAAGGTCGGCGATGAGTAGTTCGCCGCGATCGCGTAGCCTGCCTGAATCACGGAGCCGGTGGCGTCGGCGGCCGAGATCAGCGTCCACGCGCAGCCGTTCAGACCGAATGCGAGGATGGCCGAGGCGGCGAGCCACGCACAAGGCCGCCGCAGCATGACACACGCGGCCCAAGGGGCCCGCGTGAAAGCGTAAGCGCAGAAGCTCGGCGTAGAGGTCATGATGCGGTGCCTGGTGGCAGTGAAGGGTAGTGGCGAATAGAAGGCGGGGCGCTAGCGGATAGCGGCGGCGCAGAGTGGCAAAAACGGCCCACGCTCAGCGCGTGACGCGCAGGCGCAATTCGTTTTGCCCTTGCACGCTTGCTGTCACGTTCACGCGCCGGTCATCGGTGGTGACGATGAAATGCTGACGCGTTGGCGTGTTGACGTCATGCACGACGTTCGGGAAGCACGCGGCGATATCGGCGCCGAATTCTTCGAGCGGATCATTGACGACGCCGTCGGCTTGCCAGTGCGCGCGCCAGTGGCAGTCATAGGCATGCGTGTTGGCGCGGCAGTCGTCCGCGGGCGACATACCCGGCAGTTGCGCGGCGGGTTGCGTGTGCAACTGCTTGAAGTCGGGTGCGTCGACGATGTGTTTGAGCGCGGGGCAAACGTCCGCGGGCTCATTGGGCTGGGTGGGTTGCGCAGCGTACGCGGCGCTCGTGAGCAGCAGGGCTGCGCCAAGAGCAAGCGCGATGCGCTGGGTCAAAGGATAGGGGCGGCGATCGAATGACATGTGCGGAGAGTCCCGTAGCAGTGAGTGGCGTGGCGGGCCGCAACTGGTACGGCCCGCACGACTATCGTCGCTGCTGCGAGGGTTTTTCAAAGCGGGGAACAGCTTGCCCGCTTCGTCAATGCTTTCGAACTCTTCTCGCGTGTTTCTGGATGTTGCGGTGAGTTGCCTGGCGGCAGGGTGGCTTGTCAGAATGTGCGGCGTGTCGGCTGGCGGGGCGCGGCGAGTGGCGCTGAAGAGTGGCGCTGAAGAGCGGCGTGTTGCCTAGCCGAGCGTGAGGCCGCCGTCGATATGGATCACTTGCCCGGTGATGTGACGCGCTTCATCGGAGAGCAGGAACGCGATCAGCGCGGCGATATCCGCGGGCTCGGCGACATGACCGAGCGGCGTCGCTTCAGCGGCGCGGGTCCACACCGATGCATTATCGGCACTTGGGCCGCGATCTTTACGGGTGTAGCCGGGCGCCACACAATTGACCGTCACGCCATGCGGAGCAAGTTCGGCGGCTGCGGTTTTAGCCAGCGATTCGAGTGCCGCTTTTGCCGCTGCTGTAGCGGCGAACGGTGCATCCGCGCGATAGCGATGCGCGACGAACGAACTGAGCGCGACCACACGGCCCCGCTTCGAGGTTTCCAAGGCGGGCGTCGCACGCTTGACGAGGGCGGCGAACGCGGCCGGCATGGCGGCGAAGGCGGCGCTGAATGCATCCGCGTCGAGCGCGTTGAGCGTTTGCCGTTGCGCGTGGCCGGCGTTCGCGACGAGTTGATCGAGCGCGCCGAAGCTCGCGAGCGTTTGATGAATCACGTGTTCGGCGGCGCCGCGTTCGGCCAGATCGCCGAACACCGTCGCACAGCGCGCGCCGTTTGCGGTGCAATCGGCGGCGACTTGCGCAAGACGTTGGCGCGCTTTGTCATCGGCGCCGCGCGCGTACAGCATCAACGCGGTGCGCGGCGCGGCGATGCGCCGGGCCAGTGCTGCGCCGATGCCGGAGCCCGCGCCGGTGATCAGGACCACGCGATCGAGCTCGGCGCCGCTCATATCGGCCGTGGTGCTCGCGTCACGCGTGCCACTCATAGCGCTCACGCTGCTCATGCGGCAACCGGTTCGGCCGAGCGCTCAACATCAAGCGTGTCGCCATGGAACGCCGCCAGCGATTCGCGATGCGCGACACTGACGATCGCCGCCTTCGGCAGACGCTCGGTGAACAGGTGATAGAGACGTGCTTCGTTTTCCGCATCGAGCGCGCTGGTCGCTTCGTCGAGGAACAAATAGTCCGGCTTGTGCAGCAGCACGCGGGCGCCGGCGAGACGCTGTTGTTCGCCCGGCGAAAGAATACGCGTCCAGTGCCCCGATTCCTTCAGGCGGTCTGCGTATTCCGACAAGTGGCAGGTGATGAGCGCTTCGCGGCATTCGTCGTCGGTGTAGGTGTCCGCGGACGACGGATAGGTGAGCGCGGCTTTCAGCGTGCCGATCGGCATGTAGCTGACCTGCGGGATGAACATCATGCGTGCGTTGACCGGTGCGTCGATCGAGCCGTCGCCGAACGGCCACAAGCCGGCGAGCGCGCGCATCAGCGTGCTCTTGCCCGAGCCGGACGGGCCACGCACCAGCCAGCGTGAGCCCGGCGTGATCGCGATATCGCGGATGCGCGACAGCGGGTTGCCGTTCGGCAGCGAAAGCTGAAGGCCTTCGGTGGTGAGCTTGTCTTCGTCGACGAGATGCAGATTGATGCCGCCATGCGCGGTAGCGGGCGAGACCGATTCCTTCAGCCGCGGGGCGTGCACGACGCGTTTGAATTCACGCAACCGGTTGACGGTTGCACGCCATTCAACGAGGCTGCCGTAACTATTGATGAACCACGAAAACGAATCGCTGACGGTGCCGAAGGCGCTTGAGATCTGCATCAGCACGCCGAACGTGAAAGCACCCGCGAAGTATCGGGGCGCGGCGACCACGATCGGAAAGATGATCGCGATCTGACCATAGAAGCTCAGCACAAAGGTGAGCCGCTTGGTGTACTTCATCACCTGCCACCAGTTGTCGCGAATGCGGCCGAACAGCGAGTGTGCGTTCGTCTTCTCCGTTTCCATGCCGTTGTAGAAGGCAATCTGCTCGGCGTTTTCACGCAGACGGATCAGGCCAAAACGGAAATCCGCCTCGACTTTCTGTGCTTGGTAGTTGATCGGCACGAGCGGATGGCCGACCTTCTGGATGATCAGCGAGCCGACCACCGCGTAGAGCGCCGCGGCCCACACCATGTAGCCCGGAATCTGCAACGGCATGCCGCCGAGCGAGATGGTCAACGCGCCGGCCAGCGACCACAGGATCGTGATGAACGACACCAGCGTGACGACGGTGGACAACAGGTCGAGCGTGAGCGAGAGCGTGTTGGTGGCGAAGGATTGCAGGTCGTCGCTGATCCGCTGGTCGGGGTTGTCGGCGAGCCGGTCGCGTTCGATCCGGTAGAAGGCGCTGTCGTCCAGCCATTCGTTGAGGTAACGGGTGGTCAGCCATTGGCGCCAGCGGAAGCCGAGCATCTGGCGCAGATAACGGCCGTACACCGCGAGGATGATGAAGCCGAACGCGAGCGCCGAGAACACCATCAGCAGCTGCGGGAAATCATGGACGTTCTTGGATTGCAGCGCGTTGTAGAAGTCGGCGCTCCAGCGATTCAGGCGCACGTTGATCCACACGACGAGCAGATTCATCACGATGATCGCGATGAGCAGCCCCCACGCCGTTTTTCGTTCTTCGGAAACCCAGTAAGGTTTGATCAGACTCCAAGCGGAGACTTTTTCGTCCGGCGGCAGCGCGGGGCGGGAAGCGGTATTCGTTGTCATGAGCATCCTGATGAAGTGCTGGCCCATCCGGGCTGACCCATGTCGGGCTGGCCCCACGATAGGTTTACGGTGCGTGCCCCGGGCGCCGTGCTCGACGAACGCACGCCCGGGTGAGCGACCGATTCTGGCGCGAAGCCCTTAAGTGAAAATTAATTTCCGCTCAGAGGCTTCGTCTCGATGCTGCGGTCGTGCGGGCGGCCAAGCATACCGCCCGCACGACCGCAGCATCCGCTCTTGGCATTGTGCCAGAGCGCCGCATTCGGCCATATTGATGAATCGAATGATGGTGCCGGATCAATTGCGCGCGATTGCATGGGCCGCTGGTTTGCGGGCGCCGCGCCTTTTATGGTCTAATGACCTTCGACGAAACAGGGGTGCTTTGCCCACAGGCTGCGTGATTTTCATGCAGCGGCGGCAAGGCTGAGAGAGACCCTTTGCACCCGATCCGGGTAATACCGGCGCGGGAAGTTTCCGGAAGCAGCCAGTCTTCCATTCCCCGCCGGGCGGCGTCCGTCATTGGACGCGCATTTTGCCCGGCCGGCCTCACCCGCCGGTTTCGTCCTGGGTACGTGCGTTTTTTGGCCGTACGGAAAGGACTCGATGACCGCCTATTCTTCAGACATGTGTTTTGCTCTTCGCCACGCTTTCGCCGGTTATGCCGGCGCGCCGTGCTGCTTTAGCCTTGCTTGCCGTTGTGACACGGAGTGGGCGCGATGAATCGTTCTGCTCAACCCGATTTTGCAGTGCTCGGCGGCGGGCTGTGCGGGCGCCTCGTCGCGTGGCGTCTCGCCGGTGAAGGGCATCGCGTGGCGCTTTACGAGCGCGGCGACGCCGCGGGCACGCAAGCCGCGGCCTGGGTCGCCGCCGCCATGCTGGCGCCGCTGGCCGAAGCCGCCAGTGCTGAACTACTGATTACACGTCTGGGCGCGAGTTCGCTCGACACCTGGCCGCGAGTGCTAGCCGAATTGCCCGAACCGGTGTTCTTCCAGCGTAATGGCACGCTGGTCGTCTGGCATCACGCCGATCGTACCGAAGCACCGTTGTTCGAACGCCGCGTGCGCTCGAACGCCCCTGCTGAATTGCTCGACGGCGGCTTCGTGACGCTGGCCGGCGCCCAGCTCGGCGCCGCCGAGCCCGCATTGGCGGGTCGCTTCAACCAGGGCTGGCTGTTGCCGCGCGAAGGCCAACTGGATAACCGCCAGGTGCTGGCCGCGCTCGCCGCGGGCCTCGTCCAGCGCGGTGTCGAAACACACTGGAACACGCCGGTCGACGATCATGCGCTGCCGCCCGCGCGCATCACGATCGACTGCCGGGGTCTGGGCGCGAAGCCGGTGCTGCCCACGCTGCGCGGCATCCGCGGCGAAGTCGCCCGCGTGCATGCGCCGGGGATCAAGCTGACGCGGCCGGTACGCCTGCTGCATCCGCGCTACCCGCTCTATATCGCGCCGAAGCCGGACGATCTCTACGTGATCGGCGCGACCGAGGTGGAAGGCGAGGACATGTCGCCGGTCAGCGTGCGCTCGGCGCTCGAGCTGCTGAGCGCGGCGTTTTCCGTGCATCCCGGCTTCGGCGAGGCACGCATCCTCGAACTGAATTCGCAGTGCCGCCCGACTTTGCCGGACCACCGTCCGGCCTTGCTGTGGGATGGCGCGCAAACGCTGCGCGTGAACGGCCTGTACCGGCACGGCTACATGATCGTGCCCGAAGTCGCCGACGAAGCCGTGCGCTTCGCCGCGGCGCTGCTGGATGGCCGCATCGGCGACGCCGATGCCTTCGCCGACTGGCAAAGTGCCGCGCGCTGGAGCGAGCTGTTTCAACTGGATTCCACGCGGGAGCCGGCATGAGCGTTGTGCGCCTGCCGGTGAATTGACCGCGGGCAAACAAGCGCGCGTCAAACCACTCCCGCCATCGATTGAACCGTATTCGAACACCATGGACATTCATATCAATCAGAAGCCGTTGTCGCTGCCGGAAGGTGCGACTGTCGCCGATGCGCTCGCCGCGTTCGGCGCGCGTCCGCCATTCGCGGTCGCGTTGAACGGCGATTTCGTCGCACGTACCCAGCATGCGGCGCGCGCGCTGCAGCCGGGCGACAAGCTCGATGTCGTGCAACCCGTGGCCGGCGGCTAAGCCCGCGCCACGCATTGCCGGAGACCAGGACTATGCAAATGACTGCCCCCCAAACCGCCGACGCGCTCACGCTCTACGGCGAAACCTTCGCGAGCCGCGTGCTGCTCGGCACCTCGCGCTATCCGTCGCTGCAATCGCTGTCCGATTCGATCGACGCGGCGCGGCCCGGCATGGTGACCGTCGCGCTGCGCCGGCAGATGAACGAAGGCGGCGCCGAAGCCGGTTTCTTCGATCTGCTCAAGCGCCACGGCGTGCCGCTGTTGCCCAATACCGCCGGCTGCCTGACCGTCGGCGAGGCGGTGACAACCGCGCATATGGCGCGTGAGATTTTCGAAACCGATTGGATCAAGCTCGAACTGATTGGCGACGACTACACGTTGCAGCCCGATCCGATCGGGCTGATCGAAGCGGCTGCACAACTGATCAAAGACGGCTTCAAGGTCTTGCCGTACTGCACCGAAGATCTGGTGATTGGCCGCCGTCTGCTCGATGCGGGCTGCGAGGCGCTGATGCCGTGGGGTGCGCCGATCGGCACCGGCAAGGGCGTGATCAATCCGTACGGCCTGCGGGTCCTGCGGGAGCGTTTGCCCGATGTGCCGCTGATCGTCGATGCCGGCCTCGGCGTGCCGTCGCATGCGGCGCAAGTGATGGAGTGGGGCTTCGACGGCGTGCTGCTGAACACCGCTGTTTCGCAGGCGACGCACCCCGACGCGATGGCGCGCGCCTTCGCGCTGGGCGTCGAAGCGGGCCGCCAGGCTTTTCTGGCGGGGCCGATGGCCGAGCGCGAAAGCGCGCACGCGAGCACGCCGGTGGTCGGCATGCCGTTCTGGCATCAAGACGGGAGCGCCGCATGACGAAAACTTTGCCTTTGACGGGCCGCGACCTCTTCTGGCCGCCCGCCGATGAACTGACTGAAGCCGCCGAGCGGATCCGCGCCCGCTTGGGCGAGTGGCCGCCGACTCATGCGCCGTGGCGCATCTGCCTGACCGCGCCGGATGAACCGAACGGCGGGGACCTGATCGTCGTCGCCGACGCGCAGCCGCATGGCGAGCAGGTGGCGCGCTGGCAGGTACAAGGCGCGGGTGTGATCGTCGCCGCCGAGAACACGGCGACGCTCCATCTGGGCGGCGAGAAATACGCTCTGGAAGGCCACCTGGCGGACGACTGGATTCCCGCGCTGGCGGCGTTTCTCGACTGCGGCTTCGATCCGCATGACGCGCTGGTGCTGGCGCTGGCCTGGCGCGACGGCGACGAAACCCGTGCGGACGACGCCTTTCCGGCCGATATCGCGCACTTCCCGCGCCTTGCCGGCTTGCCGGTCGCGCCGGCGCAAGCGTTCGCGCGTTGTCCCGACCGGCTCGGCCTGTATCCGGTGCTGCCGACCGCGGAGTGGGTCGAACGGGTGGTGGGCTTTGGCGTAAAAACGGTCCAGTTGCGCCGCAAATCGGCCGAACCCGCCGACGAACTGAAGCGCGAAATCGCCCGCTGTGTCGCCGCGGGCCGTGCGCACGATGCCCAGGTTTTCATCAACGATCACTGGCAAGCCGCGCTGGAAGCGGGCGCTTACGGCGTCCACCTCGGCCAGGAAGACGTGCATACCGCCGATCTGTCGGCGCTTGCGACAGCCGGCATCCGGCTCGGTTTGTCGACGCACGGTTTCTACGAGATTCTGAAGGCACTGCACTTCCGGCCAAGCTACATTGCGTTGGGCGCGGTGTTCCCAACCACCACCAAGATCATGCCGACCGCGCCGCAGGGCCTCAAGCGTCTGGCGCGCTATGTGCGCCTGCTCGACGGCGTGGTGCCGCTGGTGGCGATCGGCGGAATCGATCTGCAGGTGCTCCCGGACGTGCTGGCGACCGGCGTGGGCTGCGCGGCCGTGGTGCGCGCCGTGACCGAAGCTGCCGACCCGGCTGCCGCGGTTTCTGCGCTGCAACATGCGTTTACGCAATAATCGTCAAGTTCAGTAAAGGGACAGGGCACCTCACGGCAGCATTTCCATGATGGCCCTATAATTCGGCCTTCCGTGTAAAAGGACTGTCAGTTTCGTGTCTTCCTCCCCCGAGACCTTACTCGAGCTGCGTGACGTCGACTTCGGTTATGGCGACCGGCTCGTCCTGTCGAACCTGAATCTGCGCTTCAAGCGCGGCCAGGTCGTCGCGGTCATGGGCGGCTCGGGTTGCGGCAAAACCACAGTGCTGCGTCTGATCGGCGGCCTGGTGCGCGCGCAGCGCGGCCAGATCCTGTTTCATGGCCAGGATGTCGGCGCGCAAACGCGCGACGGCCTGTACGCGCTGCGCCGCAAGATGGGCATGCTGTTCCAGTTCGGCGCGCTGTTCACCGATATGTCGGTGTTCGAAAACGTCGCCTTTGCGCTGCGCGAGCACACCGACCTCCCCGAAGAATTGATTCGCGACCTCGTGTTGATGAAGCTCAACGCGGTCGGGTTGCGCGGCGCGCGCGACCTGGCGCCGTCGGAGATTTCGGGCGGTATGGCGCGGCGTGTGGCGCTGGCCCGGGCGATTGCGCTCGACCCCGAGCTGATGATGTACGACGAGCCGTTCGCCGGCCTCGATCCGATCTCGCTCGGCATTACAGCAAACCTGATTCGCGCGCTGAATCAGGCACTTGGCGCGACGTCGATCCTCGTCACGCACGACGTGCCGGAATCGTTCGCGATTGCCGATTACGTCTATTTCCTCGCCAACGGCGGGGTGCATGCCGAAGGTACGCCGGCCGAGCTGCGCGCGTCGACCGATGCGACCGTGCGGCAGTTCATCGACGGTGCGCCGGACGGTCCGTTCAAATTCCACTATCCCAGCCAGAAGCCGCTCGCGGCGGACTTCGGCATCGGCGGAGGTCAGTCATGATCAGTGCGCTTGGTCGCTCGGTGATCGACGGGCTGGGCACGGCCGGCTACGCCACACGGTTCTTTTTCCGGCTGCTGCTCGAATTTTTCCCGCTGCTGCGCCGGCCGCGCCTTGTCACGAAGCAGATCCACTTCGTAGGTAATTATTCGCTGGTGATCATCGCCGTGTCGGGGCTGTTCGTCGGCTTCGTGCTCGGCTTGCAGGGCTATTACACGCTCAACCGTTACGGTTCCGAACAGGCGTTGGGGCTGCTGGTCGCGCTTTCGCTGGTGCGCGAACTCGGGCCGGTGGTCACGGCGCTGCTGTTCGCGGGCCGCGCCGGCACGTCGCTCACGGCCGAAATCGGCTTGATGAAGGCGGGCGAGCAGTTGACCGCGATGGAAATGATGGCCGTGGATCCGGTCAAGGTGGTGGTGGCGCCGCGCCTGTGGGCGGGCATCGTTTCCATGCCGATTCTGGCCGCGATCTTCAGCGCGGTCGGCGTGTTCGGCGGTTATGTGGTGGGTGTGCTGCTGATCGGCGTCGATTCCGGCGCGTTCTGGTCGCAGATGCAAGGTGGCGTCGACGTCTGGCGTGATATTGGCGCCGGGGTCATCAAGAGCGTGGTGTTCGGCCTCGCGGTGACCTTCGTGGCGCTGTTTCAGGGCTACGAAGCCAAGCCGACGCCGGAGGGCGTGTCGCGCGCCACGACCAAGACGGTGGTGTACGCGTCGCTTGCGGTGCTCGGCCTCGATTTTCTGCTGACCGCACTGATGTTCAGCTAAAACTGCGCTGCACGTTTCCGCTCAGCGGGCGCGCCTCGGGTTGCGCGTGACGGGAGCGGGAGCAGCGTGGCGGATTCACTTTGGGATGACGATGAAAAAGACTGCTCTCGACTTCTGGGTCGGCCTGTTTGTGGTGTTGGGTTTCGTGGCGTTGCTGTTTCTCGCGCTGAAGGCCGGCAACATGAGCTCGTTGTCGTTTCAGGCAACATACCCGGTCAAGCTCAAGTTCGACAATATCGGCGGACTAAAGGTGCGCGCACCGGTGAAGAGCGCGGGTGTGACGGTCGGCCGGGTTGCCTCGATCGGCTTTGACAGCAATGCGTATCAGGCTGTCGTCACGATCGACCTCGACAAGCAATACCCGTTTCCGAAAGACACCTCGGCGAAGATCCTGACCTCGGGTCTGCTCGGCGAGCAATACATCGGGCTCGAACCCGGTGGCGACAGCGAGATGCTTAAAGCGGGTGACACGATTTCGATGACACAATCGGCGATCGTGCTGGAAAACCTGATCGGACAATTCCTGTATAGCAAGGCCGCGGATTCGGGCGCATCCAAGCCGGGCGCGGGTTCGGCTGCGGCCGCCCCCGCCGCGGCGCCCGCGCCGGCGGCGCCGACTCTGCCCGCTTCTGGCGCGGCCGGTCAATAAGGAGAATAAAAATGCAGACCCTACGCACACGAGGCGTTCGCACCGTCCAGATAGCGACGTTTGCGCTCGCGGCCGCTACGCTCGCCGGCTGCACGACCGTGCAGACGCCGACCAAGGGCGATCCGCTCGAGGGCTTGAACCGCACGATCTTCACCGTCAACGACAAGCTCGACCAGTACGCGCTGAAGCCGGTCGCGAAAGGCTATGTCTGGGCGACGCCGCAACCGGTGCGCGACAGCGTCACTAACTTCTTCTCGAACATCGGCGACGTCTACATCGCGGCGAACAACCTGCTGCAGTTGAAGATCACCGATGGCGTCGAAGACATCATGCGGATCGTGATCAACACGACGTTCGGTGTCGGCGGTCTGTTCGACGTGGCGACGCTCGCCAAGCTGCCCAAGCACGACAACGACCTCGGCCTGACGCTCGGCCACTATGGCGTGCCGGCGGGCCCGTACCTCGTGTTGCCGCTGTTCGGGCCGAGCACGGTGCGTGACGCGGTCGGCTCGATTGGCAACTACTATGTGAATCCGCTCAGCTACATTCATCCGGATGGCCTGAGCTGGGCGCTGTATGGCCTGAACGTCGTCAACACGCGCGCGAATCTGTTGAGCGCGAGCGACGTGCTGGAAGGCGCCGCGCTGGATAAGTACTCGTTCGTGCGGAACGCGTATCTGCAACGCCGCCAGTATTTGCTGTCGGACGGCAAGCAGACGCAGTCACTGCCGAACTACGGCGAAGAAGCACCGCTGCCGAAGTACGAGGACGTTGAAGGCGGCGCGGCAGGCACGCAGGGTGCTCCCGCCAAGGCCGCGTCCGGTACGGCCGGCGCAACGCCGCCTCAAGCGGCTTCGGCCGCAGGCGCCACCGCGGGTGCAACCGGCACGGCGGCGGCCCCTGAAGCCGCCTCCGGCAGCTCCGTGTCGCCGCCGCTCGACCTGAACGGCGGTCCGGAAACCACGCAGATTCCGGCTGGCCAACTGGTCCCGCCGCAGCGTTTCAACTTCCCGTCATTCAAATTGCGTTGAGCGTGCAGCCGTAACAGATCGATACGACTCTCGCAGTTTGCGCATGGATTGCTGCTGAACTCGCGTGTTAATGTCGGCTCAAACGGTTGCACTATTTTTAAGGCATGGCTCGATATGAAAAAATTCTTCCTGATTCCGTTGTTTGCTGCGTTGTTCTCTTTCGCGAGTGCCGGTGCATCGGCACAAACCGTCGACTCCAGTTCGCCGGACACATTGATCAAGACCGTCACCCAACAGGTGGTCGATGCGGTCCGCGCTGACAAGTCGATCCAGCAAGGCGACATTACGCACATCACCCAGCTCGTCAACGAAAAGATCCTGCCGTACACCGATTTCCGCCGTACCACGCAACTGGCGATGGGCCGCAACTGGCGCACCGCTACGCCTGAGCAGCAAAACGCCGTGGTCGAGCAGTTCAAGATGCTGCTGATCCGCACGTACTCGGGCGCGCTCGCCCAGGTCCGCGATCAACAGATCCAGTACAAGCCGTTCCGCATGAGCCCGGACGACACCGACACGGTGGTCCGCTCGGTGGTGATGAACAACGGCTCGCCGATCGAACTCGACTACCGTCTGTACAAGACGCCGAACGGCTGGCGCGTGTATGACATCAACGTGCTCGGCGCGTGGCTGATCCAGGCGTATCAGCAACAGTTCAACGAGCAGATCCAGCAGAAGGGCGTGGACGGACTGATCCAGTTCCTCACGCAGCGCAATCAGCAACTGGCTGCGGGCAAGCAGTCGTGAGCGAAGTGCTGAACGCCGTCGCAAGCCGCTTTGAAAGCGGCGCGACGCTGACCCACGAAAGCGCGAAAGCCGCGTTCGAGGCGGGTTTGCAGCGCATCGCTGCAGGCGCGACCGGCGTGGATTGCGCGCCGCTCGTGCATTTCGATTCGACCGCGCTTGCCGTCCTGCTCGCATGGGAGCGTGCCGCCCAGGCACGCGGCGTCGTGTTCGAGATCGTCAACCTGCCGGCTGGTCTCGCCAGCCTCGCACAAGCCTACGGCGTCGACACCCTGTTGTCGACGCGACATTGACGCTCTCATAGCGTCACTTCCAATCGCCCCGGCCGAGCCGGGGCTGCCGATTTTTGCCCTATAATCAAACGTTTTTCGGGGCACATAACCGGCCCCAATTTCGTCCCTTCCAGCACTTTTGCGCCCCCTCAGGGCTCCTTTAGGCGCCGCGACGCACGCGGCCCATAGTCATGTCAGCCATAGAAATTCGTAACGTCAAGAAGCGCTACAAGGACTTGCAGGCGCTCAAGGGCGTCAACCTCACGGTGGAAGAAGGCGAGTTCTTCGGACTGCTCGGTCCGAACGGCGCGGGCAAGACGACGCTCATCAGCATACTCGCCGGTCTCGCGCGCGCCGATGAAGGCAGCATCGCGGTGCGCGGGCATGACGTAGTCAGCGATTTCCGCGACGCGCGCCGCGCGCTCGGTGTGGTGCCGCAGGAGCTCGTGTTCGATCCGTTCTTCACGGTGCGTGAAACGTTGCGGATCCAGTCCGGCTACTACGGGCTGCGCAACAACGACGCGTGGATCGACGAGATCATGGCCAATCTCGACCTCACCGATAAAGCCGACGCCAACATGCGTGCGCTGTCGGGCGGCATGAAGCGCCGCGTGCTCGTGGCGCAGGCGCTGGTGCACCGGCCGCCGGTGATCGTGCTGGATGAGCCGACCGCGGGCGTCGACGTCGAGTTGCGTCAAACCTTGTGGAAATTCATCTCGCGCCTGAATCGCGAGGGTCACACGATCGTGCTGACCACGCACTATCTGGAAGAAGCCGAATCGCTGTGCGACCGCATCGCGATGTTGCGGCGCGGCGAGGTTGTCGCGCTCGAGCGCACCAGCACGCTGTTGCAGCGCTTTGCCGGCATGCAGTTGTTCCTGCGCTTTACCGCAGGCGTGTTGCCGGCCGAGTTGCGTCCCCTCGAAGTGGACAGCGGTACGGGCAACGGCAATGGCCGTCAGCATCTGCTGCGTCTGGCGAGCTATGACGACGTCGAGCGGATTCTCGCGCAGTGCCGCGCAGCGGGCTGTACATTCGAAGAAATCGAGGTCCGCAAGGCCGACCTCGAAGATGTGTTCGTTCAGGTGATGAACGGTCCGGAAGTGATCGAGGGGCTTGCATGAGCGGTTTTCGCACGCTGTTTTACAAGGAAATCCTGCGTTTCTGGAAGGTGGCGTTCCAGACCGTGCTGGCGCCGGTCATCACCGCGCTGCTGTATCTGACGATTTTCGGGCACGCGTTGCGCGGTCACGTTCAGGTCTATCCGGGCGTCGAGTACACGAGCTTCCTGATTCCCGGCCTCGTGATGATGAGCGTGTTGCAGAACTCATTTGCGAATAGCTCGTCCTCGCTGATCCAGTCGAAGATCACCGGTAACCTGGTGTTCGTGCTGCTGCCGCCACTCTCGCACTACGAGATGTTCGGCGCATATGTGCTCGCTGCCGTGGCCCGGGGCCTGGCGGTCGGCTTCGGCGTGTTCATCGTGACGATCTGGTTCGTGCCGGTCAGCTTCAGCGCGCCGTTTTACATCATCGCGTTCGCGATTTTCGGCGCGGCGATCCTCGGCACGCTCGGTTTGATCGCCGGCATCTGGGCCGAAAAGTTCGATCAGCTTGCTGCATTTCAAAACTTTCTGATTATGCCGCTCACGTTCCTCTCGGGCGTGTTCTACTCGACGCATACGCTGCCACCGGTGTGGCGCGAAGTGTCGCGGCTCAATCCCTTTTTCTACATGATCGACGGCTTTCGCTACGGTTTCTTCGGGATGTCGGATATCAATCCGCTCGAGAGCCTGGCGATCGTCGCCGGTTTCTTTGTGGTGCTGGCCGTGGTGGCGATGCGCATGCTCGCCTCCGGCTACAAACTGCGCCACTGATCAGGAGCTTCTCTCATGTTGCCGACTCCCGAACAGGTCAAGCAATACATCGCGGCTGGACTCGCTTGCCAGCATCTCGAAGTCGAGGGCGACGGTCAGCATTTCTTCGCGACCATCGTTTCGCCGAGCTTCGAAGGCAAGCGTTTGATCGCGCGCCATCAACTCGTGTACGCGGCGCTCGGCGACCGCATGCGCGAAGAAATCCACGCGCTCAGCATGAAGACGCTGACGCCCGCCGAATGGCAGAACGCGTAATCTGGAACTTTAGTGCGAATTACTCAAGAAGGGCGCGACGCGGGTAGCGGCGCGTCGAACACAGTTAAAGCGGGCCCGGCTGAAGTCCGGGTCAATCAGGAAGTGACAGGCATGGACAAACTCGTCATTGAAGGTGGCTACCCGCTGTCGGGTGAAGTCGTCGTCTCAGGTGCGAAGAACGCGGCGTTGCCGATCCTGTGCGCGGGTCTGCTCAGCGCGGAGCCGGTGCATCTGGACAACGTGCCCGACCTGCAGGACGTGCGTACGATGCTGAAGCTGCTCGGGCAGATGGGTGTGCGCATCGAGAGCGGTGAGGGGCGCGTGTCGCTGGATGCGTCGAAAGTCGATAACCTCGTCGCACCGTACGAAATGGTGAAGACCATGCGTGCGTCGATCCTCGTGCTCGGGCCGCTGGTCGCGCGCTTTGGTCACGCCAAGGTATCGCTGCCGGGTGGCTGCGCCATCGGCGCGCGTCCGGTGGATCAGCACATCAAGGGTCTGCAGGCCATGGGCGCCGAGATCACGATCGAGCACGGCTTCATCGAAGCGCGTGCGAAGCGTCTGAAGGGCGCGCGCATCGTGACCGACATGATCACCGTGACCGGCACGGAAAACCTGCTGATGGCGGCGGTGCTGGCTGAGGGCGAGACGGTCATCGAGAATGCCGCGCGTGAGCCGGAAGTCGGCGACCTCGCGCATCTGCTGGTCTCGATGGGCGCAAAGATCGAAGGTATCGGCACGGATCGCCTGGTGATCCAGGGCGTCGACTCGCTGCATGGCGCAAAGCACACGGTGATTCCGGATCGTATCGAAGCCGGTACGTTCCTGTGCGCGGTCGCGGCTGCCGGCGGCGATGTCACATTGCGTAAAGTGCGTCCGCTGATCCTTGAAGCCGTCACCGAAAAGCTGCGTGAAGCCGGCGTCTCGATCGAAGAAGGCGACGACTGGATGCGCGTGCGCATGGACAAGCGGCCGAGCGCGGTGAGCTTCCGCACGTCCGAATACCCGGCGTTCCCGACCGACATGCAGGCGCAGTTCATGGCGCTCAACACGATCGCGGACGGCACCTCGCAAGTCGTCGAGACGATCTTCGAGAACCGCTTCATGCACGTGCAGGAATTGAACCGCCTCGGCGCGAGCATCACGATCGACGGCAACGCCGCGCTTGTGGCCGGCGTCGAGAAGCTGTCCGGCGCGAAGGTGATGGCAACCGACCTGCGCGCTTCGGCGAGCCTCGTGATCGCCGCGCTGCGCGCCGAAGGCGAAACGCTGATCGACCGTATCTATCACCTGGATCGGGGTTACGACCGGATGGAGACCAAGCTCAACGCCATCGGCGCCAAGGTGCGCCGCATCGCCGGGAGTCAGGCATGAGTTCGATGCCGCAAACGTCGTCTTCACCGGCCGTGGGCGCGCCGCTTACGCTGGCTTTGTCGAAAGGGCGTATCTTCGAAGAGACGCTGCCGCTGCTCGCCGCAGCGGGTATTGAAGTCGCCGAAGATCCGGAGACCTCGCGCAAGCTGATTCTGCCCACGACCGACGCGAACGTGCGAGTGATCATCGTGCGCGCCACTGACGTGCCGACCTACGTCGAATACGGCGCAGCCGACTTCGGTGTGGCCGGCAAGGACGTGTTGCTCGAACACGGTGGCAGCGGGCTGTATCAGCCGGTCGATCTGGATATTGCGCGCTGCCGCATGTCGGTCGCGGTGGCCGCCGGCTTCGACTATGCGAATGCGGTGCGTCAAGGCGCACGCCTGCGCGTGGCGACCAAGTATGTGGAAACGGCACGTGAGCATTTTGCCGCCAAGGGTGTGCACGTCGACCTGATCAAGCTGTACGGTTCGATGGAACTGGCGCCGCTGGTCGGCCTCGCCGACGCGATCGTCGACCTGGTGAGTTCGGGCAATACCTTGCGCGCCAACAATCTTGTCGAGGTGGAGGAGATCATGCAGATTTCGTCGCGCCTCGTTGTGAACCAGGCGGCGCTGAAACTCAAGCGCGCCGCGCTGCGGCCGATCCTCGATGCGTTCGAACGCGCATCGAAGGCCGGTGCTACCGCGGCCTGAATAGTTTGACCACGCGCGTGGTCAAACTCGCGTGACCAGACTATGAACGCGCGCCTTACCGAAACGGAACCCCGTATGTCTATCAAGATTCGCAAACTCGATTCCAGCGCGCCCGACTTCCAGAAGTCGCTGCACGCGGTGCTCGCGTTCGAGGCGAGCGAAGACGAAGCAATCGAGCGCTCGGTCGCGCAAATTCTGAACGACGTGAAGGCACGCGGCGACGCTGCGGTGCTCGAGTACACGAACCGCTTCGACCGTGTCGAGGCGAAAAGCGTTGCGGCGCTCGAGTTGCCGATGTCCGAACTCGAAGCGGCGCTCGAAGGCCTCGAGCCCAAGCGCCGCGCGGCGCTCGAAGCGGCGGCGGCGCGCGTACGCGGCTACCACGAGAAGCAGAAGATCGAGTGCGGCAGCCATAGCTGGCAGTACACGGAAGCGGACGGCACCGTGCTCGGCCAGAAGGTCACGCCGCTGGATCGCGCGGGTATCTACGTGCCGGGTGGCAAGGCGGCGTATCCGTCGTCGGTGCTGATGAACGCGATTCCGGCACGCGTGGCCGGGGTGCGCGAAATTGTCATGGTTGTGCCGACGCCGGATGGCGTGAAGAATCCGCTGGTGCTGGCGGCTGCCTTGCTGGGCGGCGTGGATCGGGTGTTCACGATCGGCGGTGCGCAGGCGGTGGCCGCCTTGGCGTACGGCACGCAAACGGTGCCTGCAGTCGACAAGATCTGCGGCCCGGGCAATGCCTATGTCGCGTCGGCCAAGCGCCGCGTGTTCGGCACGGTCGGGATCGATATGATCGCCGGGCCGTCGGAAATTCTCGTGTTGTGCGACGGTACGACGGACCCGCGCTGGATCGCGATGGACCTGTTCTCGCAAGCCGAGCACGACGAGCTCGCGCAATCCATCCTGCTGTGCCCGGACGGTGCCTTCATCGCCCGCGTGCGCGACGCGATCAACGAACTGCTGCCCACCATGCCGCGCCAGGACGTGATCCGCGCGTCGCTCGAAGGCCGCGGTGCGTTGATCAAGGTGCGCGATATGGCTGAAGCCTGCTCGATCGCCAACGACATCGCCCCGGAACACCTCGAAATCTCCGCGCTGGAGCCGCATCAGTGGGGCCAACTGATCCGCCATGCCGGTGCGATCTTCCTCGGCCGCTACACCAGCGAAAGCCTCGGCGACTACTGCGCCGGGCCGAATCATGTGCTGCCTACGTCCCGTACCGCACGGTTCTCGTCACCCTTGGGCGTCTACGATTTCTTCAAGCGTTCGAGCGTGATCGAGGTCAGTGCGGAAGGCGCGCAGACGCTCGGCGAGATCGCTGCTGAACTCGCCTATGGCGAAGGCTTGCAGGCGCACGCTCGGAGTGCCGAATACCGTATGCGGCAGAACGGCTAAGCGCGGCTGAACGCGGGGAGCCGGAGCACGGAGCAGGCGGGCATCGAACCGATGTCCGCGAACTCCGACGACGGATTTCGCGCGGTTTCCCGTTTAAATAACGACAATAGAGACCAACCTGGGGCAGTCCGCAAGCCGCCGATACCCGGCCGGCGTCTCCTGTGCGGCCCGGTCCACTGACATATGACGACACCTCAAGACATCATCCGCCGCGACGTGCTCGCGATGACGAGCTATCCGGTTCCGGACGCCACGGGCTACATTAAGCTCGATGCGATGGAAAATCCGTTTCCGCTGCCACCGGTACTCGCTGCCCATCTGGGCGAGCATCTGGCCGGCGTCGCGTTGAACCGCTACCCGGCGCCGCGCCCGGAAGCGCTGATCGAGAAGATCAAGCGCGTGATGGGCGTGCCCGCCGGTTGCGACGTGCTGCTTGGCAACGGCTCGGATGAAATCATCAGCATGGTGTCGGTGGCGTGCGCGAAGCCGGGCGCCAAGGTGCTCGCGCCGGTGCCGGGTTTCGTGATGTATCAGATGTCGGCGAAGCTGGCGAATCTGGAATTCATCGGCGTGCCGCTGAAGGCGGATTTCACGCTCGACACCGAAGCGATGCTCGCGGCGATCGCCGAGCATGAACCGGCGATCGTCTATCTGGCCTATCCGAACAACCCGACGGGCACGCTGTACGACGACGCGGACATGGAGCGCATCATCGCCGCGGCGAGCAAAAGCCTGGTGGTGATCGACGAGGCGTACCAGCCGTTTGCGCAGCAAAGCTGGCTGCCACGCGCCGATGCGTTCGATAACGTCGTCGTGATGCGTACCGTGTCCAAGCTCGGTCTGGCCGGCATCCGCCTGGGGTATCTGGTCGGCAAGCCCGCCTGGCTTACCGAATTCGACAAGGTGCGCCCGCCCTACAACACCAACGTGCTGACGCAAGCCGCCGCCGATTTCCTGCTCGACCACGTCGACGTGCTCGACACTCAGGCCGCGCAATTGCGCGAAGAACGCACGAAACTCGCGCAAGCCGTGGCCCAATTGCCGGGCGCCGAAGTGTTCCCGAGCGCCGGCAACTTCCTGCTGGTGCGGGTGCCTGACGCATCCGTTATGTTCGAAACGCTGCTGGCTGCACGAGTTCTGATCAAAAACGTGAGTAAAATGCATCCATTGCTGGTCAATTGCGTGCGTTTGACCGTCGGTTCGCCCGAAGAAAACGCCCAGTTGATCGCCGGACTGAAACTCGTGCTGCATTGAACGGCGTGCCGAATGGCCGCGTGAGCGCTTTTCCCTACGGCGGGAAGCGCGCGCGGCCCGCCGTTTTCCCAACCCACATACCTATCGCTTTCTAGCTAGATTCGAGGAATTACCATGCGCCTTGCGGAAGTCGTTCGCAACACCAGCGAAACGCAGATCCGTGTGAAGATCAATCTGGACGGCACCGGTCAGCAGAAGCTGGCCACCGGCGTGCCGTTTCTTGATCACATGCTCGACCAGATCGCACGGCATGGATTGTTCGATCTCGACATCGAAGCGCATGGCGACTTGCATATCGACGACCATCACACGGTCGAAGACGTCGGCATCACGCTCGGCCAGGCCGTCGCGAAGGCCATCGGCGATCGCAAGGGCATTCGCCGCTACGGTCATTCCTACGTGCCGCTCGACGAAGCGCTGTCGCGCGTCGTGATCGACTTTTCCGGCCGTCCGGGCCTCGAATTCCATGTGCCGTTCACGCGTGCGCGCATCGGCACGTTCGACGTCGATCTCTCCATCGAATTTTTCCGCGGCTTCGTGAACCACGCCGGCGTCACGCTGCATATCGATAACCTGCGCGGCCTGAACGCTCATCATCAGATGGAAACGGTGTTCAAGGCCTTCGGGCGTGCATTGCGTATGGCCGTCGAGATGGACGAACGCGCGGCGGGGCAGATTCCGTCGACCAAGGGCAGCCTTTAAGCGCCCATTTACGAGCCTCGAGACCAGGACCGGCTGCGCTTGCCCGCGCCCGGTGTGCGATGGACATTCTGAAGTCGTTTATTTCGCTGCTGGCGCTGATCAACCCGGTCGGCGCCATCCCGTTCTTCATGAGCCTGACGGCGCATCAGAGCGACGTCGAGCGGCGCAAAACCATCCGCATTGCGGCGATTTCGGTGTTTTGCGTGATCGCGGTGACCACGCTGCTCGGCCAGCAGATCATCAGCTTCTTTGGCATTTCGGTCGGGTCGCTTGAAGTGGGCGGCGGGATCATCATGCTGTTGATGGCGATCAACATGCTGAACGCGCAGATCGGTAACAGCCGTTCGACGCCGGAAGAGCGTCATGAGGCCGAGCAGAAGGACAACATCGCGGTCGTGCCGCTGGCGATCCCGCTGCTGACCGGCCCGGGTGCGATCAGTACCACGATTATTTATGCGGCCGGCTCGGCGCACTGGTACGACCGGCTCAGCCTGATCGCGATCGGCGCCGTGCTGGCGGCGATCTGTTTTTTTTCGCTGCGCCTCGCTGAACCGATTGCCCGCTGGGTGGGTCGCACCGGTATCAACATCGGTACGCGGCTCATGGGTTTGATGTTGTCGGCGCTGGCGGTGGAATTCATCGTCGATGGATTGAAGGCATTGCTGCCTAACTTGAAATGAAAACTTCGATAGCGATTGTGGATTACGGAATGGGCAACCTGCGCTCGGTTGCCCAGGCGCTACGCAAAGCCGCGCCGGAAGCGGAGGTGGTGATCGTCGACCAGCCCGAAGCGATCCGCTCGGCTGATCGCGTGGTGCTGCCCGGCCAGGGCGCCATGCCCGACTGCATGCGCAGTCTGGCCGAATCCGGCCTGCAGGAAGCGGTCATTGAAGCCTCGCGCAACAAGCCGCTGATGGGCGTGTGCGTCGGCGAGCAGATGCTGTTCGACTGGAGCGCCGAGGGCGATACACCTGGCCTCGGCCTGTTGCCCGGCAAGGTGCTGCGCTTCGACCTGGAAGGTCAGGTGCAGGACGACGGCTCGCGCTTCAAGGTGCCACAGATGGGCTGGAACCGCGTACGTCAGGCTCAGCCCCATCCGTTGTGGGACGGCGTCGCGGATAACGCGTTCTTCTACTTCGTGCACAGCTATTACGTCGTGCCGGACAACGCCGCCCATACGTCGGGCGAAACGGTGTACGGTGTGCCCTTTACCTCGGCGGTGGCGCGGGATAATATCTTCGCGACCCAATTCCATCCGGAAAAGAGCGCCGAAGCGGGGCTGCGCGTGTATCGCAACTTCGTGCACTGGAACCCGTGAGCGCCTTTCTTCATCCTGTTGCCCTGCGCCGTTCCGCCACAAGCGGAGCGTCGGCCGTGCGCCACAACCGCAGCAAGACGATTTCGCTCCAAACCGGCGCTCCGCAAGGGCGTCGAAAGAGTTGTACTAAACTAGCGAAACGGCGTTGTGGCGGGCTGGCTTGTCAGCCGCTGCCGCCGACCTTCAACCCCCTCCCAGACAACACCCGATTGCTATGCTGCTGATTCCCGCCATCGACCTGAAAGATGGTCACTGTGTACGCCTCAAACAGGGCGATATGGACCAGGCGACGATATTTTCCGAGGAACCGGCGGCGATGGCCCGGCATTGGGTCGATCGCGGCGCCCGCCGTCTGCACCTCGTCGACCTGAATGGCGCGTTCGCCGGCAAGCCGAAAAATGAAGACGCGATTCGCGCGATCATCGAGGAAGTAGGGGGCGAGATTCCCGTCCAGCTGGGCGGCGGCATCCGTGACCTGAACACCATCGAGCGCTATCTGGACGACGGTTTGTCGTACGTCATCATCGGCACGGCTGCGGTGAAGAATCCGGGCTTTCTGCAGGATGCGTGCACGGCCTTCGGCGGCCATATCATCGTCGGTCTGGATGCGAAAGACGGCAAGGTTGCCACCGACGGCTGGAGCAAGTTGACCGGCCATGAAGTGGCGGATCTCGCGCGCAAGTTCGAGGACTACGGCTGCGAGTCGATCATCTACACGGACATCGGCCGCGACGGCATGCTGCAGGGCATCAACATCGAAGCGACGGTGCGTCTCGCGCGCGCGGTGAAGATTCCGGTGATCGCGAGCGGCGGTCTGTCGAACCTTGCGGATATCGAGTCGCTGTGCGAAGTCGAGGACGAAGGCATCGAAGGCGTGATCTGCGGCCGGGCAATCTACTCGGGCGATCTGGACTTCACGGCGGCCCAGACCCTCGCGGACCGGCTGCGCGAATCGGACGACGCGTAAGGTTCACCGCGTGAAGCGTCGCGATCGACCTGGAATCGACGTAGTAGTGGACTTAAAAGCGGACGCAACGGCGCGTCCCTGAAGCGCGTCAAGCCGCAGGTGTTTCTGTTCGACACCCTTGCGGCCTGACGCGGCTGGCCGCGCCGGCACTGTGCCGCTCGTTGAAGGTTTATGCGAGCGGCCTCATCAGCGGTATTGGCAGAATTGCAAGATCATGGCTCTAGCTAAACGCATCATCCCCTGTCTCGACGTCACGGCTGGACGCGTGGTCAAGGGCGTCAACTTCGTCGAACTGCGCGACGCCGGCGACCCGGTAGAAATCGCGCGCCGCTACGACGATCAGGGCGCCGACGAACTGACCTTCCTCGACATCACGGCCACCTCCGATCAGCGCGATCTGATCCTGCCGATCATCGAAGCGGTCGCCTCCCAGGTGTTCATTCCGTTGACGGTCGGCGGCGGCGTGCGCGCGGTCGAAGACGTGCGGCGCCTGCTGAACGCGGGCGCGGACAAGATCAGCATGAACTCGTCGGCGGTCGCGAATCCGCAACTCGTGCGCGACGCGACGGACAAGTACGGCTCGCAATGCATCGTCGTCGCCATCGACGCGAAGCGCGTCTCCGCCGACGGCGAACCGCCGCGCTGGGAAGTCTTCACGCATGGCGGCCGCAAGGCCACCGGCCTGGAAGCCGTCGAATGGGCGCGCAAGATGGCCGAACTGGGTGCGGGTGAAATCCTGCTGACCAGCATGGACCGTGACGGCACCAAGAGCGGCTTCGATCTCGCGCTCACGCGGGCAGTGTCCGATGCGGTATCAATTCCAGTGATCGCCTCGGGCGGTGTCGGCTCGCTGCAGCATCTGGCCGACGGCATCAAGAGCGGCCACGCGGACGCGGTGCTGGCCGCCAGCATCTTCCACTACGGCGAACATACCGTGGGCGAGGCCAAGCGCTTCATGGCCGATCAAGGCATTTCGGTGAGGTTGTGACGTGGTGAATCCCTCGGCAGCAGAGTGGCTCGACAAGGTCAGGTGGGACGCGAACGGCCTCGTGCCGGTGATCGCGCAGGAAGCGTCGACCAACGACGTGCTGATGTTCGCGTGGATGAACCGCGACGCATTGGCGAAAACCATTGAAACCGGCCGCGCGGTGTATTTCTCACGCTCGCGCCAGCGCTTGTGGTTCAAGGGCGAAGAGTCCGGCCACGTGCAGCATGTGCATGAAGTGCGGCTCGATTGCGACGAAGACGTCGTGCTGCTGAAGGTCGAGCAGGTGTCGGGCATCGCGTGTCACACCGGCCGCCACTCGTGCTTTTTCCAGAAATTCGAAGGCACGGTTGACGATGGCGGCTGGGTCGCCGTCGATCCCGTGCTGAAAGATCCCGAACACATCTACAAATGACGCAATCCACGCACTCCACGGAACCCGCTTCGTCCACCAAGGACACGCTGCTGCGCCTCGCGGCCATCATCGACGGCCGCAAGGGCGGCGACCCGGACGTCTCGTACGTGTCACGCCTGTTCCACAAAGGCGATGACGCGATTCTCAAGAAGATCGGCGAAGAAGCCACCGAAGTCGTGTTGGCCGCCAAAGATGCGCGTCACGGCGGCGCGCCGAAGGCGCTGGTCGGCGAAGTGGCGGACCTGTGGTTTCACTGCCTGGTCATGCTGTCGCACTTCGACCTGAATCCGGCGGACGTGCTTGCCGAACTCGAGCGCCGGGAAGGCCTGTCGGGCATTGAGGAAAAGGCGCTGCGCAAGAGCCGCGAGCGGGAGCAGAACGGCGACTGATTGTCCGGCTGATGGTCCGGATATGTCCCCGCTCTTGAAGTGGCGAACGCCGGTACCCACATTGCACTGAACGCATAGGATCGTATCCTCGGGAGGACGCAAGCATGGAACAGTCGCAAGGAAATTATCCGCCGCCGGTTTACCGCAACGCGATCGAGCCGGAGCGCGAACGCAGTCTGCGCACGCTCACGCATGTGCTGTACGCGCTGTATGCGGTTCATTGGCTGACGGGCGGCCTGACGATTCTGATCGCGATCATCATCAACTACGTGAAACGGCCCGATGTCGTGGGCACGCCTTACGAAGCGCATTTCGAGTGGCAGATCCGCTCGTTCTGGATGGCCTTGGCAGGCTATGCGATTGGCGGCGTCCTGCTGTTCGTGGTGATCGGTATTCCGGTTCTGTGGGCCGTCAGTATCTGGATGTTGTACCGTATTATCAAAGGCTGGCTGTATCTGTACGATAACAAGCCGTTTGCGAATCCGCGTGCCTGGTTTTGAGTTGGGCCCGGTTGCGGCCGGGCGGAACGTAACCGGTGCCGCATCACGCTGCGCGCGCTAGCCATACTGAGTCAGGAATACGATGAGTCACGACCCAAACTGTCTTTTCTGCAAGATCGCCGCCGGCGAGATTCCGTCGACCAAAGTCCATGAAGACGAAGAGTTTGTTGCCTTCCGCGACATCCGTCCGGCAGCTGAAACGCATGTGCTGGTGATTCCCCGCAAGCACGTCGCCACGCTGTCGAATTGCACCGAAAGCGATGCACCGCTGCTTGGTAGAATGCTTGTTCTGGTGGCGCGTCTGGCCGACCAGCTGGGCGTGGCGTACAGCGGTGGCGAAACCGGTTTTCGCACGGTCATCAATACTGGGCCGGGCGGCGGGCAAGAGGTGTATCACCTGCACGCGCACATCCTTGCAGGGCCACGTCCGTGGCACCGAATGGGCTGACAAATAGTGGCGGGCCCCGAGGCGCGCGACGAGTTTTGGCCGTCGACCCTAGTACGGCCAGTGTTTTTGCTGCACTGTAACGACGCCGACGTGATCGTCAGGTCACAATGACACACCGATCGCGGGTTGAATCGGAACAGTCTGCAGTAATGTATAGATGAAGCGTACGCGCTTCGAGTCACGCCGTAAGGCGCACGAATTTTGCCGCATCACGGTGCGGTGTCGGGGTTAAGGAGAGTAGTCATGGGTTCGTTGAGCATTTGGCATTGGCTGATCGTGTTGCTGATCGTAGCGCTCGTGTTCGGCACGAAGAAGCTGCGCAATATCGGCACCGATCTGGGTGGCGCGGTGAAGGGTTTCAAGGAAGGCATGAAGGAAGCCGAAACGCCCGCAGGTGACGCGCAGCAGCAGCGCGAACTGCCGCGTAACGGCACCGTGGATGTGGATGCGAAGGAAAAGACGCCGCGTTCCGGCGATTACCGCTAAGCCGCGGCCCAACCGCGTTACTGACGGACACTCCACTTCATGCTGGACCTCGGTCTAACCAAGATGGCGCTGATCGGCGTCGTCGCGCTAGTCGTACTCGGGCCTGAGCGCCTGCCTCGCGTCGCCCGCACGGCCGGCGCGCTGTTCGGCCGCGCGCAGCGGTATATCAATGACGTGAAGGCCGAAGTCACCCGCGAAATCGAACTCGACGAATTGCGTCGCATGAAAACCGAGTTCGAAGCGGCGGCGAGCAACGTCGAAACCTCCGTTCAGGACAATCTGCGCAAGCATGAAACCGAACTGAACGACGCGTGGAATAGCGGCACGTCGGTGTCGCCGAGCATTGCCGGCGGCGCGCTCGAAGATGTCAGCAATTCGCCGTGGCAGACCAGCACGCCACCGGCAGGCCCCAAACGCAAGAACTGGCGCGTCAAGCAGACGGCCATGCCCACCTGGTACAAGCGGGCCACCACGCGCCGCACGCGCGTGCAGTCGGGTGCGGCACGCGTGGCACGGCATACGCCGGCCAGCATGCGTCGTCAGACGCGGTTCTTCTGATGATCAGAACGACAATCTCTAACCGAGGGCCGGTGTGAGCGACCCCCAGCAAACCCAGGACGAAGGCACTGAAGAGACCTTCATTTCCCACCTCGTTGAATTGCGCGACCGTATCATCCGCGCCGGCCTTGCCGTCATCGTGGTGTTTATCGGGCTCGTGTATTGGGCCCCGGACATCTTCCGGCTGCTGGCGCGGCCCTTGATGCAGAATCTGCCGAAGGACGGCAAGATGATCGTCACCGACGTCACCGGCTCGTTCTTCGTGCCGATGAAGGTGACCATGATGGTCGCCTTCGTGATTGCGCTGCCGGTCGTGCTGTACCAGATCTGGGCGTTCGTCGCGCCGGGTCTGTACCAGCATGAGAAGAAGCTGGTCGGGCCGCTGGTGGGTAGCAGCTACACGCTGTTCCTGTGCGGCATGGCGTTCGCGTACTTCGTGGTGTTTCCGACCATCTTCCGCGTGATGGCGCACTACAACGCGCCGCTCGGCGCGGAGATGAACACCGATATCGACAACTATCTGAGCTTCGTGCTGACCATGTTCCTCGCGTTCGGGGTGACGTTCGAAGTGCCGATTGTCGTGGTGTTGCTGGTCCGCATGAACGTGCTGACCATCAAGAAACTCAAGGAAATCCGTCCGTATGTGATCGTGGGCGCGTTCGTGATTTCGGCGGTGGTGACGCCGCCGGACGTGTTTTCGCAGCTGATTCTGGCGATTCCACTGATCGTGCTGTACGAGGCGGGGATCATTGCGGCGCGGTTGATTGTCGGCAAGCAGAAACCCGTGGTTGCCGACGACAGGCCGCCGAATTGAACGTAACGCACTTCAAGCGCTAGATCAGTGCTGGCTTGGTGAGCCACAAGGGCCAGACAAACAAAAAGGGCAGTCCATGAGGGACTGCCCTTTTTGTTGTGCTGTGGCGCTGCT
Source organism: Burkholderia sp. GAS332 (assembly GCA_900142905.1). Taxonomy (NCBI): domain Bacteria; kingdom Pseudomonadati; phylum Pseudomonadota; class Betaproteobacteria; order Burkholderiales; family Burkholderiaceae; genus Burkholderia; species Burkholderia sp. GAS332. The sequence goes on from FSRV01000001.1 coordinate 483,946, forward strand.
GTTTGGCTCGCAGTGTCCGCCGGCCGCCTTGGTCAACGGCACCGCCGCGTGCTCGGCTGAGGTCGGTGCCCTCGTTGTGCTGCTTGCGGCTTGTGCCCTGTCTCAACTGCCGTCGCGATGCCGCCTGTGGTTGCTATCGCCCTTTCAACGATCACCTTTTTTCAACGATCGCCTTTTTCAACCGCCGTCATCGTCCTGGTCGCCGCCGCCATTGTCCTCAGCCGGTTGCTTCGGCGGAGGCGGACGCTTACCGATGGTCACGTCCAGATCCATCTCGCGGCTCTTGCGCACCAGGTGAACCTTCGCATCCGTGCCCGGCTTGATCTGTGCGATGACATTCAACAGCCGCGTGGTGTCGGTGATCTCCTGGCCGTTCACGCTCACCAGGATGTCGCCTGGCTTGATGCCCGCCCGGTCGGCCGGCCCGTTCTTCAGCACACCCGCGACGATCGCGCCCGACTTCTGTTCGAGGCCAAACGATTCGGCGATTTCCGGCGTCACGTCCTGCGGCTCCACACCGATCCAGCCCCGCGTAACCGAGCCGGTCGTGATGATGCTCTCCAGCACGCTGCGCGCGGTCGAGACAGGAATGGCAAAGCCGATGCCGAGCGAGCCGCCCGAGCGCGAATAGATGGCGGTATTGATGCCGAGCAGGTTGCCGTTCACGTCGACCAATGCGCCGCCCGAGTTACCCGGGTTAATGGCCGCGTCGGTCTGAATGAAGTTTTCGAAGGTGTTGATGCCGAGGTGATTGCGCCCGAGCGCGCTGACAATGCCCATGGTCACCGTCTGGCCGACGCCGAACGGATTGCCGATTGCCAGCACCACGTCGCCCACGCGCGTCTGGTCCATGCGGCCGAGCGTGATGGTGGGCAGGTTGGTCATGTTGACCTTCAGCACGGCCAGATCGGTCTCAGGATCGACGCCGATCACCTTCGCATTGGTGGTGCGACCATCGGCCAGCGCGATTTCGATCTGATCGGCGCCGTCCACGACGTGCTGGTTCGTTAGAATGTAACCTTCCGAACTCACTATCACCCCTGAGCCGAGGTTCGACGCGGGTTGCTGCTCCTGCTGCTTGCCTTTGTTCTTGTCGCCGAAGAAGTAGCGGAACAACGGATCTTTCGCGCGCGGATCGGGCGGCAGTGAGCCATCCTTGCTGGAGAACACATTGACGACCGCGGGCATGGCTTTTTGCGCGGCGTCTGCATAGGACGCCTGTGCAGGGCCTGTGCCGATGCCTGGCGCCACTTCCCGAAGGGCGACGATCGGTTCGGCGAGTTGCTTGCCGAATTGCCCTTGACGCTGGAGCCACTGCGGTTTGAGGGTCGCAATGATGAACATCAGCGCCAACAGCACGGTCACCGCTTGGGCAAAGAACAGCCAAAAGCGTCTAAGCATCTGAAGACTAGAGGTTTATATGGATCGGATCGAACTTGAATTGTACTTGAACAATCTTCTTGAAACCGCGCGCTTCAAGGACTATTGCCCCAATGGATTGCAGGTGGAAGGGCGCCGCCGCGTCAATAAGCTCGCGACCGGCGTGACCGCTTCGGTGGCCTTCCTCGAGGCCGCGCTCGACTGGGGCGCGGACGCGGTGCTGGTCCATCACGGCTACTTCTGGCGCAACGAAGCGCCGCAGATCACCGGGCGCAAACATGCGCGGCTGAAGCTGCTGATCGCCAACGACCTGAACCTGTTCGCCTATCACCTGCCGCTCGACGACCATCCCGAGTTCGGCAACAACGCGCAGATCGGCGAGAAGATGGGCTGGATCAGCGACGCGCGCTTCGGCGAGAACGATCTCGGCTGGCTCGCCACGTTTCCGATGCCGATCACGCTCGCGCACTTCACGGCGCAAGTCGAGCAGACGCTCGGCCGCACACCGCTCGTGTTCGGCGACCCGGATCGCGAACTGCGCCGCGTGGGCTGGTGCACGGGCGCGGCGCAAGGTATGTTCGAGGCCGCGATCAATGCCGGCGCTGACGTCTACCTGACCGGCGAAGTGTCGGAGTCGGTGATGCACACCTCGGCGGAAAGCGGTGTCGCCTTCCTTGCCGCCGGCCATCATGCTACCGAGCGCTTCGGCGTGCAGGCGGTGGGCAAGCATCTGTCCGAGCAGTTCGATATCGAACACCTGTTTATCGATATCCCCAATCCCGTTTGAATTGAAAATCGGCATTAGATAAGAAAAAGGTGCGAATAACGCAGAGGGCGCTTAAAAGGAGGTGCAAAAAAGTTTGCGATCCGTACGGAGAAACCCTGATTTATCAAAGGCTTCGCACGGTTTTTGGCAATGGGGCCTTGTAAATGCCGACTCCATTCGCGCAAACTAGCGGCGGTAGAAGCGACGTGAAGGAAAAATCCAACTCAGAAGTGGGGCGTGTGATGCGAGACAAGGAAGATGAACGCGTCGACGGCAGCCGCCGTACCTGGCTGATAGCGACGACCGTAGCAGGTGGCATAGGAGGCGTTGCCACTGTCGTACCCTTTGTTAGTTCGTTTGCACCATCTGAAAAGGCCAAGGCAGCAGGTGCCCCGGTCGAAGTCGATATTAGTGATCTCAAGCCCGGTGACATGAAGACCGTCGCCTGGCGCGGTAAGCCGGTGTGGATCATCAATCGCACCGACAGAATGCTCGCCGATGTCCAGAAAGCCGATAACGAAGTAGCGGACCCCCACACCAAGAATCCTTTTTCGATGCCGTTGCCGGAGTACTGCAACAACGAATTCCGTTCACGCACCGACCACAAGAACCTTTTCGTCGCCGTCGCCGTATGCACCCATCTGGGCTGTACGCCGACGCCGCGCTTCCAGGAGGGGCCGCAGCCCAATCTTCCAGACGACTGGCCAGGCGGCTTCCTGTGCCCTTGCCACGGCTCGACCTATGATATGGCCGGCCGCGTCTTCAAGAACAAACCTGCGCCGCAGAACCTCGACATCCCGCCTTATATGTTCACGTCGGCCACCAGCCTCGTGATCGGCAAGGACGAGAAAGGAGAAGCGTAATGGCGATCGACCACGAAGTAGAGACAACCGGGCTGGTTGGCTGGATCGACCGGCGCTTCCCCATGACGTCCACGTGGAAGAAGCACGTTTCCGAGTACTACGCGCCGAAGAACTTCAACTTCTGGTACTTCTTCGGTTCGCTCGCGCTGCTGGTGCTGGTCAATCAGATCGTCACCGGCATTTTCCTCACGATGAACTACAAGCCCGACTCGACGCTCGCGTTCGCGTCGGTCGAGTACATCATGCGCGAGGTGCCGTGGGGCTGGCTGATCCGCTATATGCACTCCACGGGCGCGTCGATGTTCTTTGTCGTCGTGTATCTGCATATGTTCCGTGGGCTGCTGTACGGCTCGTACCGCAAGCCGCGCGAACTGGTGTGGGTGTTCGGCTGCGCGATCTTTCTGTGCCTGATGGCCGAGGCGTTCTTCGGCTACCTGCTGCCGTGGGGCCAGATGTCGTTCTGGGGCGCGCAGGTGATCGTGAACCTGTTCTCGGCGATTCCGTTCATTGGGCCGGACTTGTCGCTGTGGATTCGCGGCGACTATGTCGTCTCGGACGTCACGCTGAACCGCTTCTTCGCGTTCCACGTGATCGCGATTCCGCTGGTGCTGATCGGCCTCGTGGTCGCTCACCTGGTGGCGCTGCATGAAGTGGGCTCGAACAACCCCGACGGCATCGAGATCAAGGCGAAGAAGGGCCCGGACGGTATCCCGCTCGACGGTATTCCGTTCCACCCGTACTACTCCGTGCACGATTTCATGGGCGTGACGGTGTTCCTGTTCATCTTCGCGGCGATCATCTTCTTCGCACCGGAGATGGGCGGGTATTTCCTCGAAGCGAATAACTTCATTCCCGCCAATCCGCTGCAAACGCCGCAGGAAATTGCGCCGGTGTGGTATTTCACCGCCTTCTATGCGATGTTGCGGGCCACTACCGACCCGTTCAAGATCGTCCTGATGATTATCGTCGCGCTGCTTGGCCTCTATTCGCTGGTGCGCGCGCGCGGCAAGTGGAAGCTTGGCTTGCCGGTGCTCGCGGTGCTGGTGGTGCTGGCCATGGCGTTCACCGAATCGAAGTTCTGGGGTGTGGTGGTGATGGGCGGCGCGGTGATCTCGCTGTTCTTCCTGCCATGGCTCGACCGCTCGCCGGTGAAGTCGATCCGTTACCGGCCGTTTTTTCACAAAGTGTTCTACGGGATCTTCGTACTTGCATTCCTGACGTTGGGCTTCCTCGGCACCAAACCGCCGTCGCCCGCCTCGACGTTGATTGCCCAGATCTGTGCGCTGATCTACTTCGCGTTTTTCCTCGGCATGCCCGTCTGGACGCGGCTTGGCACGTTCAAGCAGCCGCCCGAGCGGGTGCGGTTCAAGCCCCACTAATCGCGAGCCAGGAGAACACGATAATGAAAAAACTGCTTTCGACGTGCGCGCTGATCGGCGCGACACTGCTCGCGGTGCTGGCCGGCCCGGCGCACGCGGACGAGAATTTCCCTCTCGACCGCGCGCCCGATAACGCAGAGAATTTCGCTTCGTTGCAGCACGGCGCGCAATTGTTTGTAAACTATTGCCTGAATTGCCACAGCGCGAATCTGATGCGCTACAGCCGACTGACCGACCTCGGCATTGCGCCGAGCGAAATTCAGTCGAACCTGCTGTTCACCACAGATAAAATCGGCAACACCATGACCGTGGCAATGCGCCCGGATGACGCGAAAGCGTGGTTCGGCGCGAGTCCGCCGGATTTGTCGGTAGAAGCGCGGGCGCGTGGCAAGGACTGGCTGTACACGTATCTGCGCAGCTTCTATCGCGACAATACGCGGCCGACCGGCTGGAACAATCTGGTGTATGAAAACGTGAGCATGCCTCACGTGCTGTGGCAGCTTCAGGGGCAACGTACCGCGAAGTTCGGTGACGAAGTCGATGAAAAAACAGGTGAAACGGTACACAAATTTGTTGGCTACGAACAGGTCACGCCGGGGACGATGTCGCCGGTAGATTATGATTCTGCTGTGGCCGACCTCGTGTCGTACCTGTCATGGATGTCCGAACCGACGCAGAAAACCCGCAAACAGCTTGGCGTGTGGGTGCTGCTGTTCCTCGGGGTCCTGAGCTTTTTCGCTTGGCGACTGAACGCCGCGTACTGGAAAGATATCAAATAATCACGCCGTCATCCGGCGTGGGGCCGGCGCCAGGAAAAACCTGTTGAACGGTTTTTCCGCGCGCTGGCCTTTCAGCTTTTTGAGGAAACGTAAATATGATGGTTCTGTATTCCGGCACAACTTGCCCGTTCTCCCAGCGCTGCCGGCTGGTGTTGTTCGAAAAGGGCATGGACTTCGAGATCCGCGACGTCGACCTGTTTAACAAGCCGGAAGACATCGCCGTGATGAATCCGTATGGTCAGGTGCCGATTCTCGTCGAACGGGACCTGATTCTGTACGAATCGAACATCATCAACGAGTACATCGACGAGCGCTTCCCGCACCCGCAACTGATGCCGGCCGATCCGGTTCAGCGCGCCCGCGCCCGCCTGTTCCTGCTCAACTTCGAAAAGGAACTGTTCGTCCACGTCGGCACGCTCGAAAACGAAAAGGGCAAAGCCGCTGAGAAGAATCACGAGAAGGCACGTCTCGCGATCCGCGATCGCCTGACCCAGCTCGCACCGATCTTCCTGAAGAACAAGTACATGCTCGGCGAAGAGTTCTCGATGCTCGACGTCGCGATCGCGCCGTTGCTGTGGCGTCTGGACCACTACGGCATCGAGCTGTCGAAGAACGCTGCACCGCTGATGAAGTACGCCGAGCGCATTTTCAGCCGCCCGGCTTATATCGAAGCGCTGACGCCTTCGGAAAAGGTGATGCGTCGTTGAGTTTGGCTTTGGGGTGAGGGCGCCGCGTCTCGATTGTTTTCCGTGTGCGCCCAAACCCGGTAAGAGGACTGTTGATGCAAGAGATTTCAACCAAGCCGTATCTGCTGCGCGCGCTGTACGAATGGTGCACGGATAACGGCTACACGCCGCACATTGCGGTCCGGGTCGACAATCAGACGCGCGTGCCGCGGCAGTTCGTGCGCGATAACGAGATCGTGTTGAACATCAGCTTCGAGGCGACCAGCCAGTTGCAGATGGGCAATGAATGGATCGAGTTCAGCGCGCGCTTCTCCGGCAAGTCGCACAAGATCGAAGTGCCGATCGCCAACATTCTCGCGATCTACGCGCGCGAAAACGGGCAGGGCATGGCGTTCCCGGTCGAGTCGGCGGGCGGCGAAGCGCAGGATTCCGGCGCCGATGCGGAAGTCGCGGACGAAACCGTGGCGCCGGCTGCGCCGCGCGCGGTCGAAGCGTCGTCGGCGGCCGATGCCGCCGACGCCAAAGCGGACAGCGCGACGGATGGCCCGCAGCCTGACGATGATGGATCAAAAGGCGGCGGAAGGGCTCGCCTCAAGATCGTAAAATGAAGTAGAATCACGGCCTCATGCCGGCTTAGCTCATCAGGTAGAGCGCTTGACTTGTAATCATGAGGTGGCGGGTTCGAGTCCTGCAGCCGGCACCAGTTGTACGAAAACGGGTTTCTGAAGAATTTCAGAAACCCGTTTTTTTATTTGAGGCGGCTTCCACATAACGCCTGCCGGCATGTCGGCGGCGTGCACATGCGAAGTGAAAGGCGCGCCGTTTTCCCGGATCTCTTTCACCTTGTCGATAGTGGACATTTTTGTCTACGAATTCGTCACGCCGCGATCACCAGGCACGCTGGTGAAGGTGCACTGGCAATCCGATGAGGTAGAGTCAGCATGCCGTTCGCAGCGTCGATGTTCAGATGCAAGATGTTGTCCGCCTGATGATTGATGACGTACAGGCTGCCGCCATCCGGTGCAAATACCAACCCAAACGGCGCCCGCAGGCCCTCGTTCCATGACTGGACCTGGGTCAGTTTCCCGCTGCCGCTATCGATGTGAAACACCAGCAGGGTGTCTGTGCGCGAAACATCCTGTTCCGCGCGGCGGTAGGCGGCGAAGAGAAAGCGCCCTGAGGGATGCAGCGCGAGTGCCGTGGCTGTCCCAAGGTGGCCCCCTTCGTCATGCGTGGGGGCGGCGGAAATCGTGTCCAGCTTTTGCCCGATAACGCCAAGCTTCGCATCGTAGCCATAGCACGCCACTGTCGCGGAAAGCTCGTTGAGCGCGTACAGCCACCGACCGCTGGGATGTATTGCAAGCGCGCGCGGGCCGCTGCCGTGCAGCGTCGCGGTGCGTCCGGATGCGCTCAGCCGGCCATCGGCGAGGCTCAACACGCTGAGCCGATCGCAACCGAGATCCGCACTCAGAACACGTTCGCCTGTCGAATCGAACAACACCATCTGCGGGTGTGCGGCGCTTTGGCGTGTGCGGTCTGGCCCGCAGCCGGTTTCCTTCAGAATTCCGCATACAGTGCCGAGCCGTCCATCGGCGCCGACGGGCATGACGTCGTAGGCGCCGCCGCCAGACAGGGCGACCACCAGTGAGCGGCCGTCAGGTGAGATGGCCGCATGTGAAGGCAAGGTGCCCGATAGCGACAGCGGCTGCCGGTTCAGCAACGACAAGCGCCCGTTGCGCGGATCGATTGCGTAGGCTTCGACGCTTCCCGTGCACAAGCCCTGGTGAAGGTCGATTCGATTGACGGCATAGAGGAAGCGCCCGGACGGATGAAGCGCGAGAAACCCAGGCTGTTCGCTTTCCACGACTTGAATTCGCCGCCAGTTGTTGCGCGTGATGGCGAATACATGAATGCCCCGTGGCGTGCCCGTCGCCGCGCTGGAATGATCACCTGGCCCGTTCGAAGCATCGTCCACTGTACCCACGTAGGCAAAGCGCGCCTGCTTCACCGTGTGCATTGATCGCAGCGCGCTACCTCCGCCTTGCGCGTTCACGGCGTGGGCTTCTGGACTGCGCCATGGCATGGACACACCGAGGGCCGGTAGCGCCGCGCCGGCCCATATGAAGCGGCGGCGTCCCGCGCGCGAAGTCAAGATCCGCTCCGGGGGGAGCCCGGCCGTATCGACATCGCGTGATGAAAAATGTTGTTCGGATCGTACTGGCGCTTCACATCTTGCAGAAACGCATAGAGCCCTCCGTCCCCGTAATACAAGTGCGGCCAGAACGGGTACGCGAGCATATCGGCGTCGGGGTAGTTGATGTAGCAGCCCTCGTAGCGCTCGCCCGGAAAAGGCGTGCCGTCATAACGCCGATCCATCCCGTCCTGCGCCGAATAGACGGCGCGATACAGATCGCCAAGCCAGCGCACATGCGCAGCGTCGTCTTGCGGCGAGCGCCAGTAGGTCTGATATTGCAGCTTCATGATCGAGGCGCGCTGTGCGACGGCAGTCGTGCCGGCAAGTTCGGCGCGGTTGATGGCGCCGCCGTACGAATTCACCTGAACCAGCGATTGGCTCAAATCGAGCCCCGGCACATTGTGCGTGAGGGACATGTACAGGCGCGCGATCTCATGCGTCGTGAAGGCGTGCTTCATATAAGCCGACTTGTACTTGCCGCGCTGGTTAGGCCCCGAGCCGTTCAGAAGCTGCGTCGCGGTCAGCCAGTCATAGCGTGTCACGCTGTGCGATTGCGAGCACAACAGTTGTTCGCCCGACTGGTGCGCCGTCCCGTCGCCAGGCGGCGCGGCTGCGATCGGCACCGGAGCGCACGCCTGAAATCGCTCGAGGAAGTCGCTCAGTACCGTGAGGTCGCGGCACGTGCCGTCCGGGTTGCAAAACTGGCTGAGCAGCACGATCTGACCGGCCGAGCGATGGTTGAGCGAGAGCAATGAGAACAGGCCCCACGTGTCCGGTTCGGTGCCGCGCGTTTCCCAATATTCGCCGTATGCACGCAACAAGGCCGTGAAGCGCGCCTCGTTCATATCCGCCCAATCGAACGCAACACGGGCGATGGCAACCTCGGAAGGCGCACGCGGCAATTGTGCAAACGCGTATTCGGTCACCACACCGAAGTTGCCGCCGCCGGCGCCCCTGCATGCCCGGAACAGATCCGGATCACGCTTTGCGTCGACGCTGCGCGGCAGGACTTTGCCCTGCGCGTCGACGGTGACGATCTCCACGCCCGTCAACCAGTCGACCGTCAGTCCGTGCAGCCGCGACAGCAAGCCGTAGCCGCCGCCGGCGATATGTCCGCCGGCGCCGACCGAATAGCATGAGCCGCCGGGCAGCGTGACACCGTGGCGCTTATACAGATCCTGGTAACCATTCCAGTTTTGCGTGCCGGCGGCGATGCGAAAACACCCGTCCCGGTCAACTCTCGCACCGCTCATGAGGCTCAGATCGAGCACGGTGCCGCCGGGATTGTTCGAAACGAAGTCTTCGTAGCAATGACCGCCGCTGCGAATCGTTGGCCTGGATCCGGCGTTGACACAGTGTTGCAGCGCAGTGGCAACGTCTTCCATGCTCTCGCACAGTTCGATGCGCGCGGCTGCCTGCGCATCGGTGGCAGGCCAGCGCAGATTGAATCCCTTCGTCAGGGTGCGGTAGCGCAAATCGTCAGGGGTCAGGTTGATCATGAACACTCCGGTGTTTGATATCGATCAAACCGTAGTTTTGGCCGCCATCCCTGTCAATTGGGCCTGATCGCCGCAGCGCGTGCCGGGAGCGAGTCCCGTGGATCATGCGGCGAGCGTGAATTGCGCCCGCGAACCCGACTGGGAGAGGTACTATTCGGGCGTCAGTCGGCATCGAAAGAATCACTCCGGCGGGCAACGCCCCCCGACGACGCGACGTTTCACCGCGTCACTTCCGCAACACAGACCCCACCTTCATCATGACCAGCCCCGCAACCATCACCTGGCCCGAAGCCGACGGCCCCCGCTCCGCGCGTTGGCGCTCCGAAGCCGCGGTGCCGCCGCCCAAGCGCGTCGTCGTCGCGGACGACCGCACGACCGCCGACTCGGCCTATCGCCTCGCCTGCGAAGGGACGGCGCTACTGTGGAACGGCGATTTCCAGAACGCCCGCCAACTGCTGCAGGCGGTCACGCGCCGGTTGGAGCGCAAGCCGCGCAAGCAGGGCGAAACGCCGATCGACGCGTTCAACCTGCATCGTCAGGCACAGTCGCAACGGGCTCGCACGCTCGGCATGATTCTGATTCCGCTCGACGCCGCCTACGGCATCCCGCTTCGCCGCGCGCCTGAAGTGCAGCAGGCCTGCATCGAAACCTACGGGCCATCGACCGACGAACCCTCGGTTGTCTCGCTGCGCGAATTGCTCGGTCTGATCGGTGCGCACGAATGGCGCAAGAAGGGTGTGGAAATTCCCACGCTGGCTGAGCGCATCCATCCGCACTACGGCGTGTTTTCGCCGGTGCGCGGCGAGTATGTGGATCTGGTCGCGCGCACGCCTTTGCCGTCGTTGAACAAGGCGTTCGATATCGGCACCGGCACGGGCGTGCTGGCCGCGCTGCTCGCCAAACGCGGCGTGAAGAAAATCGTCGCGACCGACCAGGACCCGCGAGCGCTTGCCTGTGCGCGAGAAAACCTCACGCGTCTTGGCTACGATCAGCAAGTCGAGATCGTGCAGGCCGACCTGTTTCCGGAAGGCCGTGCGCCGCTAGTGGTCTGCAATCCGCCGTGGCTGCCGGCACGGCCCGCATCGCCGATTGAATACGCGATCTATGATCCGGAAAGCCGCATGCTGCTCGGTTTTCTGAACGGCCTGGCGGAACATCTGTCGCCGGGCGGAGAAGGCTGGCTGATTATGTCGGACTTCGCCGAGCATCTCGGTTTGCGTACGCGCGAATGGTTGCTAGCCGCAATTGAAACGGCGGGGCTGACGGTGGTTGGCCGCGAGGATATTCGTCCTCGGCACCCGAAGTCGACCGATGAAACCGATGCGCTCCACACGGCGCGCATGGCTGAACTGACGTCGCTCTGGCGTCTGAAGTCGCGCTAAATAATGGCGCGCGATGACGCGCAATAAGGCGCCGCTGGCGAACGGCGTGTCAGACCGGCACGCCGCGCGCCGCGAGATACGCTAATGCGCCGCGGCCGGCCGCCAGCCCGCTGGCGAAGCAGGCGGTGAGCAGATAACCGCCTGTCGGCGCTTCCCAATCGAGCATTTCACCCGCGCAGAACGCGCCGGGCAGACGCTCGATCATCAAATGCTGATCGAGCGCTTCGAAGGGGATGCCGCCCGCGGTGCTGATCGCTTCCGCGATAGGCCGGGCACGCGTGAGCCGCACCGGCAGCGCCTTGATAGCGTGCGCAAGACCATTCGCATCGGCGAAGGCGTCCTTCGACAGAATCTCGTGCAGCAGGGCCAGTTTTACCCCGCTTATACCGATTCTGCCGTGCAAGTGAGTCGACATCGAGCGCGACCCGCGCGGTCGCGTGACCTCGGCCACGACACGCTCCAACGTCAAGCCTGGTGCCAGGTCCAGCGCGATCGTGACGTCGCCGTCGGCCAGAATCCGCTCCCGGATCGCGGCTGACAACGCGTAAATCAGGCTCCCTTCGAGGCCCGTTTCGGTCAGAAGTATTTCACCTTGTCGATTGTGGACTTTATTGTCTACGTCGGTGAGCGTGATGGCCACCGATTTCACCGGTTGGCCGGCGAAACGCTCGCGCAGATAGGGGCTCCAGTCCGCATCGAAGCCGCAGTTCGCGGGCTGCAACGGCGTCACCGGCACCTCGCGCGCGCTCAGCAGCGGCACCCAGGCGGCGTCGGATCCGAGCCGCGGCCAACTGGCGCCGCCGAGTGCGAACACCACGGCGTCGCAGGCCACGTGTTGCTCGCCGTCTGGTGTGTCGAAGCGCAACGTGTGCGCGGCGGTGTTGCCGCCATCGCTGTCCCAACCCGTCCACTTGTGGCGCATGTGAAAGCGCACGCCGGTTTCTCTCAAACGATGCAACCACGCACGGAGCATCGGCGCCGCTTTCATATCGGCCGGAAAAACCCGCCCCGAACTGCCGACGAAGGTTTCGACGCCGAGCGCATGCAACCAGGCCCGCAAGGCGTCGGGACCGAACAGGTCGAGGAGCGGCGCGATCTGTTCGCGGCGTGCGCCGTAGCGGCCAAGAAACGGCTCGAGCGGTTCCGAATGCGTGATGTTCATGCCGCCTTTGCCCGCCATCAGAAATTTGCGGCCAACGGACGGCATCGCGTCGTAGACGTCGACCTGTACACCGTGCTGGGCGAGCGCCTCGGCGGCCATCAAGCCGGCGGGGCCGCCACCGATGACGGCGACGCGGGCGGAATCGAAGGAGGATGACATGCGGTCCTGCGGATGAGCGGAGGGGCGGCGCGTTGGCCCGATCTGACAATCGGGTGGCGCGAAGGGCGCTATTTTCACACCGTGGGCAGCGCAGGGCAAACGGGCGACGGCGTGCCGGACCAGGCGGCTGAAAAACGCTGGGTTCGGGCGCTTTCGACTCCGCTGAGTTTGCGTTCGCTGCTTTGCAATCCCCACGCGCGATCTATACTTTTCAAACGCCTTCCATCGGACGCAGTGCGCGTCTCTCCCGCGTCAAACCAACCGACCGCGCTCATTCCGCCCGACGTGGCTCATGCTGCCGCGTCGCGGCTGGCGACGGGGTCTGCGCGCCTGCTGTTTGTCCGGATGTGTCGACGTTTGATCAAGGAGATTGCCATGACTCGCAAATACATCGACTGTCGCGAGTTTCCGAGCGAAATGAATTGCACCGTAGCCCTATCCGCCGACAGTGAGGGCGAATTGCTCGACGCGGCCGTGCAGCATGCCGTCACGGTGCACAAACACGCGGACTCGCCGGAACTGCGCTCGCAACTCAAGACGCTATTTCATGACGGCACGCCGCCAGTCGAGGCGCCGCGCGCGTGATTCGTCGTCCTTTCCTCTGAGGACGGAGGCCGGTTGATCAGTTCGAGCGGCGGTGAGCCGCTCGAACGGGTCGCGGCGTTGCCTGGGTGTCCTAGCCAGGATAAGCCTCATCCACCTTCAGGCCGGCCAGCTTGAAAATGACGCGCAGCGTTTGCGGTTTGATGTCGCGCCGCGACGCGAGCGTCGTCATGACGAAGTCGAGCACTTTCGCGTACTTGAGCATCGTCAGGCACGTCTCCATGTCGACGCTGCCATCGCGCATCACCTCGGCGAGCCGCAGCATTTCGGTGGAAATATCGCGTGCCATCTCCAGTTCGAGCTGCTGCTTTTCCGACCACGCAGGGGCGGCGGTGAGCTTCGCCAGCATTTCCTGAAATTTCTGTTCGACGTTTCCGTTGGGTACCGTGTCCATTGCCGCCTCTTCTATTATCCCGGCGCGCGCCCGTTTGAGATCGTGGCGCGCTGCTGGTTACGTAACGTTCGGTCCGTGTTCCGGGACCGTCCTCCCCACATGCATTCGGTTCGCGTGATCGACGTCACGGCCGGCAGCCTGTTGTTATGCGCAACGCGGCTTACCCCATCGGGTGAACCGGCCCGCAAGATGCTTTCAAGCCACGTCAAAAACGTTCCCCGCACTGCCTTTTGAGCAGGAAGTGTTCCAGGTTTGTGGCATTTCTCGCCGGGTCGATGCGGCTCCTTAGGTGAGCGGGCTGCGCTTTGGGTAAACTGGCAGCAACTTTTCCTTTTTTCCGTCATCTGTCGCACGTTCGCGTTGCAATCGATGGCGGTCCCCACGATGTCCAGCAAAACTCACGAAATCCGTCCGAACCAGTCCGTCGAGCTGTTGAAGGAGCTTCATATCCTGACGCGCGACGGCAAGATGAACCAGGACAGCCGCCGCAAGCTGAAGCAGGTCTACCACCTGTTCCAGTTCATCGAGCCGCTGCTGAAAGACCTCAAGGAGCAGCAGGGCGCGGTGACGCTCGTCGACCACGGCGCGGGCAAGTCATATCTAGGTTTTATCCTCTATGACCTTTTCTTCAAGGAGTTTCAGGACGCTGCGGGTGGTGCATCGCACATTTACGGCATCGAGACGCGCGAGGATCTCGTGACGAAATCCGAAGAGCTGGCCGAGCGGCTGGGCTTCAAGGGGATGTCGTTCTTAAATTTGTCGGTGGCGGAGTCGATTACGTCAGCGCGTTTGCCGGCGCAGATCGATATCGTGACGGCGCTGCATGCGTGCAATACCGCGACTGACGACGCGCTGCGGTTTGCGCTGGAAAAGCGCGCGAAGTACATCGTGGTCGTGCCGTGTTGCCAGGCTGAGGTGGCGGGGGTGTTACGGCAGAACAAGGGCAAATCGCTCGGCAATGCGTTGACCGAAATCTGGCGGCATCCGCTGCATACACGGGAATTCGGTAGCCAGATTACTAACGTGCTGCGCTGCTTGCAGCTGGAAGCACACGGCTATCAGGTGAGTGTGACCGAGCTGGTCGGGTGGGAGCATTCGATGAAGAATGAACTGATTATTGCGCAGTTCAAGGATCTGCCGAGACGGCGGCCGGCTGAGCGGCTCAACGAAGTGATGGAGACGCTCGGCATTGAGGAGCTGAAAGACAGGTTTTTTGTCCCTGCCTGATCTGTCCTGCGGCGGTGGCTTTTTCATAGCCACCGCGCCAACTACATTTTCATCAGATTGTTCCAGCCTTTAAGACCGATTCGCCGAAGGGTCTCCTGATTCCGCTCATAAATATCGTCCGCATTGGGAAAAGCCTGAACCGCCCGTTCAATACTGTCTTCGCGAAGCAGATGAAAAATGGGATAAGGCGCCCGATTCGTATAATTCTCGATATCGTCGGGTTCACTGCCTTCAAACTGATATTGAGGGTGAAAGCTGGCAATCTGAATCACACCCTCAAGCCGAAGCTGCTTGATCATTCTCTCGGCGAAAAACAGGCAATCGTTATAGTCGAGAAAATCGCCGAGCGCGTGCGGTATAACTAGAAGCGTGGTATCCACCACTTCAGGATTGGCTGCGACAAGTGCCTGAATCTCGGTTTCGAGATCGGTTAAAACGCCTTCCGTATCCACAGCGTCGCTAACGGCATAGCGAATCTGCTCCTTCACATGCACGGCCTTGGCAAAAGGGCACAAATTGAGCCCGATCACGGCCTCTGTCAGCCAATGACGAGTGGCGGCGATAACGGCATCATGAGATTCGGCGGGCAACGACATGGCAAGCAGCGAAAGGGGAAAGTGCCATTCTAACGGCGCGGAACGACACCGATCCGCGCTCTGCCGCAACAGGGCGGCAAAAATCTCAACCCGCTTGCGCCCCGCTGCACGCCGCGGCGATCAACTGCGCCGCTACCTTAGGTGCCGCAAGAATCGGCCCGCAGCCTGGGCCGTAGGTCTGGCTGGCTGCGTACACGCCCTCGATCATCAGACCCAGCCCGTTGGCCAACGCCACCGGATCATCGGCGCCTGCCGCGGTCGTCAGTTCCAGAAGCCGCGCCATCAGCCGTTCCTTGTTGCGAAACACGAATTGCCGCGCCGGATGCGTCGCGTCGGGAAACTCCACCGACACATTCACGAAAGGACAGCCGCGGTAGTCGTCGACCGAGGCACGCACCGCCAGGTCGTCGAAATATTGCTGAAGCTGCTTTGCCGGTTCGCCGGGATGTTTCGCAAAGCTCTTCTCCACGTAGCCGAAAAACTGCTCGTCCTTTTGCTCCAGGTACGCCATCACCAATTCGTCCTTCGACGAAAACTGGCGGTACAAGCTCATCTTGTTGACGCCCGCGCGCTCCACCACCGCGTCGACGCCGACCGCCCGCACACCCTCGCGGTAGAACAGTTCGTCCGCGGCCCGCAACAGATGCTGCTGCGCCTCCAGGCCGGTCGTCTGCGCGCCGCGCGCTCGCCGTGCACCGGCTGGCTTGAGGGTGTCGCTGTTGGACATGGAATACCACCTGAAATGAATTGACGCCTTGACATGTTACCGAGCAGTAACTAGTATCGCAACACCTATTGTGACTGATCTGTCACAAGTCCTTTACCGAAGTCGTAACAATACGAGCGACGCGGCCTGCGGGGCAGGCGTCGATTGGAGAACCGATGAACTGGGCAGCGAGACTGATTGGCGGACGTTTCCACTACGGCTGGTTGACCGTCGCGGTGGTGTTTCTGGTGCTGCTGGCAGCCGCCGGCACACGCGCCACGCCGAGCGTGATGATGGTGCCGCTGGAGCATCAATTCGGCTGGAGCCGCGCGACGATTTCGCTGGCGATCTCCGTGAACATCGCGCTCTACGGCTTGATGGGGCCGTTCGCGGCCGCGGCAATGCAACGCTTCGGTGTGCGTCCGACCTTGCTGATCGCGCTCGGCACGATGGCGGCAGGCGTGGCGCTGTCGTCGCTGATGATGCATCCGTGGCAGATGGTGCTGATCTGGGGCGTGATGGTCGGCGGCTCGACGGGGGTGGCGGCGCTGTCGTTGTCCGCGACCGTCGTCACGCGCTGGTTCACCACGCACCGTGGCCTCGTGATGGGGATTCTCACGGCCAGTTCGGCAACCGGCCAACTGGTGTTCCTGCCGATGCTCGCGGCCATCGCCGAGCATTACGGCTGGCGTCAGGTGGTGTGGGTTGTCGCGGGCGCCGCGGCGATCGTATTGCCACTGGTTGCGTTTCTGTTGCCGGAGCGCCCCGCGGATATGAAGTTGCGCCCGTTCGGCGAACCGGCCGACGCACCGGTCTCCACTTCCGTGACCAAACAGAATCCACTGGCCATCGCCTTTGGCACGCTCGCCATGGCGAGCAAGACGCGCGATTTCTGGCTGCTGTTCTTCAGCTTCTTTATTTGCGGCGCGAGCACCAACGGTTACGTCGGCACGCACCTGATCGCGATGTGCGGCGACTACGGCATGACCGAAGTGCAGGGCGCTTCGTTGCTGGCTGCCATGGGCATCTTCGATCTGTTCGGCACGACGCTGTCGGGCTGGCTGTCGGACCGCTTCAATAGCCGCGTGCTGCTGTTCTGGTACTACGGTCTGCGCGGTTTGTCGTTGATGTATCTGCCGCACGCTTTCGGCATCGATTTCTTCGGTCTGCCGTTGTTCGCGGTGTTCTACGGTCTCGACTGGATCGCCACCGTACCGCCCACCGTGCGTCTGGCGACCGATGTCTACGGTAAGGAAGCGGCGCCGGTCGTGTTCGGCTGGGTAGTCGCCGGTCACCAGCTCGGCGCAGCGTTCGCGGCACTCGGCGCGGGTATGTTGCGCGCGAGCCTCGGCACGTACACGGTGGCGTCGATGATTTCCGGCGGCCTGTGCCTGGTTGCCGCCGTGATCGTGCTGCGGATCAACCGCCCGGCCAAGGTGCCGGAGCCGCAAGCGGTGTGAAACTGCGCCCCTGCGCACGGTGATCAAAGCAAACCCACGCAAACGGCCCCCGTTCGGGGCCGTTTGCCATTGCAGCCAGTGTGAAAACTAAAGCGCACTTGTTGGCGCGCGAGCGCCTCAGCCCGGTTATGCTATGAGACCCCGGGCAGCCGCCCGCCGATCATGAATTTCGACCGAGAGAAGCGCATGACCAACAAACCCGCCCCTACCGCAGTTGCCATTCACGAGCTGATTGCAGGTCGCTGGAGCCCGCGCGCGTATTCGAGCGAGCCGGTGAGCCGCGAGCATCTGCATTCGGTGCTCGAAGCGGCACGCTGGGCGCCGTCTTCGTATAACGCGCAGCCGTGGCGTTTCCTCGTATTCGATCGCAGCGTCGATGAAGTCTCGTTCAAGCAGGCTTTCGCCACACTGGTGCCGTTCAACCAGGGCTGGAATGCGCCGGCGCCGGTGCTAATCGCGGTGACCACGCACACGCTCACCAACAAGGGCGAAGTGAACCGCTGCGCGCCGTATGACGCGGGTGCCGCGGCGATGGCGCTGGTGCTGCAGGCGCATGCACTCGGTCTCGCCGCGCATCAGATGAGCGGCTTCGATCCGAATGCGTTCCGTACGGCGTTCAAGCTGCCGACCGATGTCGACGTGATCGCCATCATTTCGCTCGGCCATTATGGCGACGTCGACAAACTCGATCCGGTGCTGCGCGAGCGCGAGAAGTCGGTGCGCCAGCGTCTGCCGCTTGCCGACATCGCGTATGGCGGCGGCTGGAAGAAGACGTTCTGAACTGCCTTCCAGTTGTGGTGGTGACAAAAACGCGCGGCGCTGACCGCGCGTTTTTTATTCCGTGTTGGCTGCTATGCGATGAGGGGCGTGATCCACTCTGCAGGCTTCGCGACGTGTTAAGGCGCGGGGTTCATTCCGCGCCGTCCCCGACGCTCGAAAGCGGGGCGGCGACATGCTCAAGCGACTTGCGCTCCGCATCCACGCCCCAGATCGCGGCGATCACCGCGGCTGCGAGCATCAGACCCGAGCCGACCAGATAGCCGAAAAAGACTTCGCTGCGCTGATGCGTGTCGATCAGCCGGCCGAAGAACGCCGGGCCAATGATGCCGCCCAGCGCGGTGCCGAACGCGTAAAAGACCGCGATCGCCAGCGCGCGGATTTCCAGCGGAAACGATTCGCTAACCGTCAGGTACGCCGAACTTGCCGCCGCCGAGGCGAAGAAGAAGACCACCATCCATGCGATCGTCTGCGTCACCACGGTGAGCATCTGCTGCTCGAACAGATAGCCGCTCAGCGTCAGCAGGAGGCCGGATAGTGCGTAAGTCGTAGCTATCATCTTGCGTCGCCCGATGACGTCGAAGAGTCGGCCGAGCAGCAGCGGTCCAAGGAAGTTACCGAGCGCGAATGGCAACAGATACCAGCCGATGTGGTCGCCCGGCACGTGATAGAAATCGGTCAGCACCAGCGCGTAGGTGAAAAAGATCGCGTTGTAGAAGAATGCCTGAGCGGTCATCAACGACAGGCCGACTAGCGCGCGCCGTCGGTGCACATTGAACAGCGTGTGAAACACCTCGCGCAACGGCGTATGTCCGCGTGTCCGCAGTTTTAGCCGCGTGAGGTCATCGTCGGAGAGTGCATGGCCTTCGTTGCGAAAGCGTGTTTCGATACCGGCGACGATCGAGCGCGCATCACGTTCGCCGCCGTGCGTAAGCAGCCAGCGTGGACTTTCGGGTACCCAGATGCGCATCGGCAGAATCGCCAGCGCCAGCACCGCGCCGATGAAGAAACAGGCGCGCCAGCCCAAGTCGCCCGGCAGCAGATTCGGATCGAGCAGGATAAGCGAGCCCGCCGCGCCGAGTCCCGCGCCAACCCAGAAGGTGCCGTTGATGCCGAGATCAGTCCAGCCGCGCACCCGCGGGGGCGTGAATTCCTGGATCGTCGAATTGATCGCCGTATATTCGCCGCCGATGCCTGCACCGGTGAGAAAGCGAAACAGCAAAAAACTGGCGAGATTCCACGAGAAAGCGGTCGCTGCGGTGGCGGCCAGATACAACGCGAGCGTGATAAAGAACAGCTTGCGGCGGCCCAGCCGGTCGGTCAGCCAGCCGAAGCCGAGCGCGCCGAGCACGGCGCCGGCAATATAAGCGCTGCCGGCGAGGCCCACATCGGCGTTGGTAAAGCGCAGCGATGGACTAGACTTCAGCGCACTTGCCACCGCGCCCGCCAGCGTTACTTCAAGACCGTCCAGCAGCCACGTCACGCCCAGCGCGACGACGATCTGCGAGTGAAAGCGTCCCCATGGCAAACGGTCGAGCCGCGAGGGCAGGTCGGTTTCAATGATGGCGGCGTTTTTCTCGTGGACAGCGGCGGTGGGCGGCGCGCTCATTGCTATAAGTCTCCTGATTACCGAAAATTGGCGGCGTATCCTGTCGAATTCAGCAAATTTTGTTCCGTCGAGCGGGTTTTGGATCGTGTTGCGGGTGTCGCGGAAAGCGTCAGTTGATGCTGGTTGCGCTTTCGTGATACAAAGCCGCTCCCCTTTCTGTCCGCGCCAGCCGTGAGCGGCGATTCCTGCCATGAACTATTGCGCGATTGACTTCGGTACTTCCAATTCGGCCGTGGCCGTCCCTGACGGCGCTGCGCTTAGGCTTGCGCCGGTCGAGGGTGCCTATACGACGCTGCCGACCGCCGTCTTTTTCAACACCGACGAGAACACCCGCGAGTTCGGGCGCTCGGCGTTGGCGGCGTATATCGACGGTTTCGACGGCCGTTTGATGCGATCGATGAAAAGTATTCTCGGTTCGCCGCTCGCCGAAAATTCGACCGATCTCGGCGACGGTTCGGCGATCAAGTACACGGACATCATTGCGATTTTCGTCGACCACCTGAAGCGCTCGGCCGAGAAAAGCATCGGCGGCCCGATCAGCCGCGCCGTGCTGGGCCGCCCGGTGTTCTTCGTCGACGACGATCCGCGCGCCGATCAGATGGCGCAGCAGCAGCTCGAAGCGGCGGCGCGTTCAGCCGGTTTGCGGGAGATTCACTTTCAGTATGAGCCGATTGCGGCCGCGTTCGACTACGAATCGCATCTGACGGAAGAGGGACTCGTGCTGGTGGCCGACATCGGTGGCGGTACGTCGGACTTTTCGCTGGTGCGAGTGGGGCCGGAGCGGATGAAGTGTGTTGAGCGCAAGGAAGACGTACTGGCTCACCACGGTGTGCACGTTGCAGGCACCGATTTCGACCGTCGCGTCGAACTGGTGACGATCCTGCGCGAACTCGGTTACCAGACGCTCGATCCCGAAGGCCGGGAGATTCCGAACCGCATCTATTTCGATCTGGCCACCTGGCATTTGATCAACACCGTCTACGCACCGAAGCGCGTCAGCGAACTCGCGCTCATGCGGCATCTGTTCACCCAGGTCAAACATCACGACCGCCTGATGCGCGTCGTAGAGCGCCGCTTGGGCCATGCACTGGCGGCTCATGCGGAAGAGGCGAAGATCGGCGTGGCGGCGGGTGGCGAGACCGTGATCGACCTCGACGAGGTGGAAGACGACCTGCGTCTTGCATTCGACGAAGCGCAACTCATCAAGGCCGGGCAGGACGAGACGCAGCGCATCGTGCAGGCGGCGCGCGATACGGTGCAAGCGGCCGGTGTGGCCCCGCGCGACGTCGGCGCGATTTACTTCACGGGTGGTTCGACCGGATTAGCGTTTCTATCGGGCGCATTGGCGGCGGCATTTCCCGATGCCAAAGCGGTATTCGGCGATCGTCTTGCGAGCGTCGCGACAGGTCTCGGTATTCACGCGCGACGTCTGTTCGGATAACCCGACTTACCAATCGCATACTGCGAAGATAATCGCCGCATACCGTTGCGACGGATATAAAAAAACCCCGCCGAGGCGGGGTTTTTTGCGTCCAGAAGGAAGCGTGCTTGCTTACACCGGCTTGATGTTAGCAGCTTGCTTGCCCTTCGGGCCCGTCTTCACTTCAAACGTAACCTTTTGGTTTTCTTGCAGCGTCTTGAAGCCTTCCGTGCGGATTTCCGAGAAATGCGCGAACAGATCTTCGCCACCGCCGTCCGGCGTGATGAAGCCAAAGCCCTTTGCGTCATTGAACCACTTGACGGTACCGGTTTCCATATTACTTGTTCCTAAAGATGGTAAATAAGGCCGAAGCCCAATGGGTGCGCATGAAAATCAAGGAAGGGGGTAATGGGACCAACCGGAGTACCGTTGATGGGCGAACTACGAAAGACCAATTCACTCGCCGCTTGAAATCCTGCCCGAACGTTATACGGCCATTTCGGGCCAAGGTCAACACTCTCTTCCCATTTTTACAATGTTTTGATGGATTGGCGTAAAAATTGCTTACAAAGCTTGCTGTTCGTCTGAGAATTTTGCTAGGGAGAACCCTTGGTTTCGCTGCAACGTGAGGGTGCAACCGTTAAACTACGCGCCGCGCGTCGGTTGCACCTGATTTTGCACTGTCGCGCACGCATGCGTCACCCCGTCTTCACGCCACAAGCGATGTCACGCGGTGCCGACATGGTTCTGCTGCAACTTGCATGGGGCCGGAGTCAGTGCTACAGCACTAACTCCGGCCGACATACGGTGTATGGGACCAGAGTAAGTGCTTTGCATGGGACCAGAGTAAGCGCTAAAGCGCCAACTCTGGCCGACAGCTAAAGCGCTAACTCTGGTCGACACAGGAGAGGATGTGAAAAGTTCTATACAACGGAACATCGGACCGGTCGCGCTGCTGCTGACCGGCTTGGGGTCGATCATCGGATCGGGCTGGCTGTTCGGCGCGTGGAAGGCTGCAAAAATTGCCGGACCGGCTGCCATTTGTGCATGGGTTATCGGCGCGATCGTGATTCTGGCGATCGCATTGACCTACGCGGAACTCGGCGCGATGTTCCCCGAGTCCGGCGGCATGGTGCGTTACGCACGCTACTCGCACGGCGCCCTGGTGGGTTTCATCAGTGCGTGGGCCAACTGGATCGCCATTGTCTCGGTGATTCCCATCGAGGCTGAAGCCTCCATTCAATATATGAGTACCTGGCCGTATCCATGGGCGCATGCGCTATTCGTGGATGGGTCATTAACGACCAATGGCCTGCTGCTGTCCGCGGCCCTGGTGATCGTTTACTTCCTGCTGAATTACTGGGGCGTGAAGCTGTTCGCACGCGCCAATTCGGCGATCACGGTCTTCAAGTTCCTGATTCCGGGTGCGACGATCGCCGGCTTGATGCTGAC
Organism: Burkholderia sp. GAS332; assembly: GCA_900142905.1. Lineage (NCBI taxonomy): Bacteria > Pseudomonadati > Pseudomonadota > Betaproteobacteria > Burkholderiales > Burkholderiaceae > Burkholderia > Burkholderia sp. GAS332. The sequence continues at coordinate 506,439 of FSRV01000001.1, forward strand.
GGGCTTCCACAAGGAAAACTTCGGCGCAGCGAGCACCTTTGCGCCGTACGGCTGGTCGGCTGTGCTGACGGCCGTGTCGACGAGCGGTATCGTGTTCGCCTTCAACGGTTTCCAGAGCCCGATCAACCTCGCGGGTGAAGCACGCAATCCGGCCAAGAGCGTGCCGTTCGCGGTGATCGGCTCGATCCTGCTGGCACTGGTGATCTACGTGCTGCTGCAAATCGCGTATATCGGCGCGGTGAGCCCGGGCGACGTGATGAAGGGCTGGAGCCACTTCAACTTCGCGTCACCGTTTGCCGAACTGGCCATCGCGCTGAACCTGAACTGGCTGGCGATTCTGCTGTACGTCGACGCGTTCGTCAGCCCGAGCGGCACCGGCACGACCTACATGGCGACCACTACCCGCATGATCTACGCTATGGAGCGCAACAACACGATGCCGAAGATGTTCGGCAACGTGCACCCGTTCTACGGCGTGCCGCGTCAGGCGATGTGGTTCAACCTGCTGGTGTCGTTTATTTTCCTGTTCTTCTTCCGCGGCTGGAGTTCGCTGGCGGCGGTGATCTCGGTCGCGACCGTGATCTCGTACCTGACTGGCCCGATCAGCCTGATGGCATTGCGCCGCGCGGCGACGGATCTGGAGCGCCCGCTGCACATTCCGGGCATGAAGTTCATTGCTCCGTTCGCTTTCGTGTGCGCGTCGCTGATTCTGTACTGGGCGAAGTGGCCGCTGACCGGCGAAATCATTCTGCTGATGGTCGTCGCGCTGCCGGTGTACTTCTACTTCCAGGCGAAGTCGGGTTTCGGCGGCTGGGGGCGTGACCTGAAGGCGGCATGGTGGCTCGTGGCCTACCTGCCGGTGATGGGGATACTGTCGCTGATCGGCAGCAAGGAATTCGGCGGCCGCGGCGTTCTGCCGTACGGCTGGGACATGCTGGTGGTGGCCGCGTTCTCGCTGGTGTTCTACTACTGGGGCGTGCATAGCGGCTACCGTTCGGAATACCTCGAAGAGCGTCAGACGCACGACGAAGTGCTCGAAGGCATGGGCGCACACTAAGTTTGCGCTGAGTCTTTCGCCGGACCGCCGGACCGCCGGACCGCCGGATCGCCGGATCGCCGGATCGCCGGATCGTCATGATCCGGTCTGGTACGAAAAAAAGCCCGCCTGAGGTGCTCAGGCGGGCTTTTTTGTTGCCGGCGCTTTTGACCGTGTTCTGATGCTTCGATGACGCTGCGCCGGCGTTGGCGTTGGCGTTGGCGCTGGCGCTGGCGTTGGCGCTGGCGTTGCGTCGGCGTCGAGTCAGGCGGTGCCGAACACGTAATTCGTCATGGCGAGCGACCGCTGATAGGTCCCGAGTGACTGGATCGCCAGCGAATAATCGTCGTCCGCCGCACCCAGTGCCGCGAATACGGGCAGCAGGTGCTCGTCGGTCGGATGCATCAGCACCGCGTGCGGCGCCTGACGGCGGTAGTCGAGCAACGCGTCGATGTCGTGCGCGGCGAGCTTTGCCTCGAACCAGTCGGTGAATTCGGTTACGCGCGGATCGGCGTCTTCCGGGCGCGCGGAAAAATCCGCGGCGCGCAGGTTGTGCGTGATCTGGCCCGAGCCGATCACCATCACGCCGTCGTCTTTCAGCGAGCGCAGCGCGCGACCCACACGGAAGTGGTGGGCCGCGTCCATGTGCGGCTGGATCGACAACTGCGCGACCGGCACGTCGGCTTCCGGGAACATCAGCAACATCGGCACCCATGCGCCGTGGTCAAGCCCATGCGGCTGGGCGTCGGTGAGGATGCCGTGTTCGCCGAGCAGCACGGCGGCCCGGCGCGCCACATCGGGCGCGCCGAGGGCCGGATATTGAATCTCATACAACTGACGCGGGAAGCCGTAGAAATCGTGGATGGTTTCCGGCGCCGTGGACGTGCTCGCCACCGGCTGCGCCGTGCCCCAGTGCGCCGACAGCATCAGCACGGCTTCAGGACGCGGCAATTGCGCCGCCAGCGTGCCGAATTCGGCCGAGGGCAGCGAAGGGTCGATCGGCAGCGTAGGCGCGCCGTGGGAGAGGAAAAGCGACGGTAAGCGATTCATGGCAGCAACGCCGCCGCTAAGACGCGGCGCGGAAGTGGGGTTGCTATCAATATAGATCTGTACCCGCGTTTGATAAACGGGTGAAAACGGAATTGATTGTGTTGCAGGTGTTGTTAATGGCGATGGAGCGATTGTCGGGCGCCGCTCGTCGCGGTCGCCAGGTCGTGGCAACGTAGCACCTGCCTTCGCATGCCGTACCGCGAACTATTCCTGCGCGCCGCGCAATCCTTGCCACGCCGGTGACAATGCCGGCCCAAGCGCGAACAGATCCAGCACGCGCGCCACCGTGTGATCGACCATCTCATCGATCGAGGCTGGCTGGTTGTAGAACGCGGGTAAAGGCGGAAAGATCACGCCGCCCATTTCGGTGACGGCTGTCATATTGCGCAGATGCGCGAGATTGAATGGCGTTTCGCGCACGAGTAACACGAGCCGGCGGCGCTCTTTGAGCGTGACATCGGCGGCGCGGGTGATCAGATTGTCGGACAGACCATGCGCGACGCTCGCCAGCGTCTTCATTGAGCAGGGGGCGACGATCATGCCGTCGGTGGCAAACGAGCCGGACGCGATACTCGCGCCGACGTCGCGCACCGAGTGGACGACATCCGCGAGCGGATGCACGTCTTCTTTGCTTAACTGGAGTTCGTGCTGGATATTGAGCCAGCCAGCGCTCGAAATCAGCAGATGGCTCTCGACGCCGCCCAGCCGGCGCAACGTCTCAAGCAACCTGATGCCGTAGATGGCGCCGGTCGCGCCGGTGATCGCGACGATCAGCCGGCGTGGCGCCGCAGCGCGTGTTTCCATGGCTCGCGGCGCCTTATCGGAGGACGGCAAACGTTCGGACGGCGGCCGTTTAAGCCGCGGCGAACAGTTGCTGCAGTTCGCCCGATTCGTACATTTCCATCATGATGTCCGAGCCGCCGACGAATTCGCCGTTCACGTAGAGCTGCGGAATGGTCGGCCAGTTCGAGAACTGCTTGATGCCCTGGCGGACTTCGTCGTCTTCGAGCACGTTGACGGTTTTGATTTCATTGACGCCGCACGCCTTCAGGATCTGGATGGCGCGGCCGGAAAAGCCGCACATCGGGAACTGAGCGGTGCCCTTCATGAAGAGCACGACGTTGTTGTCGTCGACGATTTGCTTGATGCGTTGTTGCGTATCCATGACTGACCTTGCGGTTCCGTTATGTGTAGGGAATAGGCTGAAATGATAGCGGATTTCGGTGCGACCGGCCGAGGGCCGCTTTGCCACCCCGGCGATTAAGGCCATCCATCGAGGTCAGCCGGGCAACCGCCCGCCGCTGATTCGCTCGATGCCGGCGAGATCCTGCTCCGAGCGGACTTCCGCGAAACCTTGTGCCGCAAGCAGCGCGCGGACGGCGGCAGCCTGATCGTAGCCGTGTTCGATCCACAATACGCCGTTGGCGGCCAACCGTGTGGGTGCGCCCGCGACGATCTTACGGATCGCACTGAGGCCGTCGGCTTCGTCGGTAAGCGCGCCGCGCGGCTCGAAGCGCAGATCGCCTTCCGACAGATGCGGATCGCCACTCGCGATATAGGGCGGATTGCTGACGATCACGTTAAAGCGCAATGCTGCGTCGAGCGAGCCGTACCAGTCGCTTTGCTGCAGGACCACGGCGCCGCCGGGACGTTTCGCGTCCAGCAAGCGTGCGGCGTTGCGCCTGGCCACCGCGAGCGCTTCGGCGGAACGATCCAGCGCCCAGACCTGTGCGTCGGGCCGCATCGATGCAATGGCTACGGCAATCGCACCGGTGCCGGTGCCCAGATCGACTACGCGTGGCCGCGAGATGTTGTCCATCGCCGCCAACGCCGTTTCGACCAGCAATTCGGTTTCGGGACGTGGAATCAGCACGTCTGGCGTCACTTCGAGATCAAGTCCGAAAAATTCGCGCGCGCCGACCAGTTGCGCCACCGGCTCACCGGCGACACGCCGAGCTTCCAAGGCCCGGTATCGCTCAACGACCGCGCTGTCGAGCGCTTCATCGCTGCGCGTAATCAATTGCGTATGTCGCCAGCCGAGCACGTGCGTAAGCAGAATCCGCGCTTCGAGGGGCGGCAGCGGCGAGGCGCGCAACAGCGCGGCGGGTGTGACCGGATCCATCCGTGCTTAGTCCGCGTCGCCCAGCGATGCCAGCAACTCGGCCTGATGCTCGCTGACGAGCGCCGCGATCAATTCGTCGAGATCGCCGTCCATGATTGCGTCGAGGCGATACAGCGTCAGATTGATCCGGTGATCCGTCAGACGCCCTTGCGGGAAGTTGTAGGTGCGAATGCGCTCTGAGCGATCTCCCGAGCCGATCAGGCTCTTGCGCGTCGCGGCTTCCTTCTGCTGCTGCTCGTGCGACTGCTTGTCCTTGATGCGCGCGGCCAACACCTTCAGCGCCCGATCCTTGTTCTTGTGCTGCGACCGGTCATCCTGACATTCGACGACGATGCCGGTCGGCAAGTGCGTCACCCGCACGGCCGAATCGGTCTTGTTGATGTGCTGACCGCCTGCTCCAGACGCGCGGAACGTGTCGATGCGCAGATCGGCCGGATTGATTTCGACTTCGCCGATTTCGTCCGCTTCCGGCATGACCGCGACCGTGCACGCCGACGTGTGAATGCGGCCCTGCGTTTCGGTGGCCGGCACGCGTTGCACGCGGTGGCCGCCCGATTCGAACTTGAGCTTGGAATACGCCGCTTCGCCGGCGATCCGCACGATCACTTCCTTGTAGCCGCCGAGGTCCGATTCGCTCGCCGACATCATTTCCACCTGCCAGCGATTGCGCTCGGCATAGCGCAGATACATGCGCAGCAAATCGCCCGCGAACAGCGCCGATTCGTCGCCCCCTGTGCCGGCCCGGATTTCGAGGAAGATATTGCGGTCGTCGTTCGGGTCTTTCGGCAGCAGCATTTTTTGCAATTCGGCGCCGAGTTTTTCCATCCGCTCGCGCGCCGCGCGAATTTCTTCTTCCGCGAAGTCGCGCATCGAGGCGTCCGCCAGCAGTTCCTGCGCGGTCGCCGCGTCGTTCATCGCCAGGCGCCACAGCGCGTAATGTTCGACGACCGGCCCGAGCTCGGCGTGCTCACGCGTGAGCTTGCGGTATTGGTCGAGATTCGAGGTGATGTCCTCGCGGCTCAACAGGTCGTTCAGTTCGGCCAGCCGGGTAGTGAGCTGGTCGAGCTTGCGTTGCATGCTCGTTTTCATCGGACGGGTTTCGGAGCGGACTCCGGCAAGGACGGCGACTAGGGGAGTGGGCAGATGCCCTGGTCAGAAGCATGTCGCGGGCCACTCAGGATGGCGCGGACGGTGCGGCAGTGGCTGTGCCGCTAACGCTCCGTAGAACCGGAGTGTTTGTAGAAACCGCCCATCAACTCGATGAGCGTGTCACGGTTCTCGCTGCTCGCGCGATTGAGCGCATGCGTCGGGCCGTGGATCAGTTTGTTGGTGAGCGATTGCGACAGCGCTTCGAGTACCGCTGCCGGGTCGTCGCCGCGTGCGAGCATTTTCTGCGCGCGTTCGACTTCGGCGCGACGCAGCACGTCGGCCTGCGTATGCATGTGGCGGATCACCGGCACGATGCTGCGCGCATCGAGCCATTGCATGAAATTCTGCACCCGCGTTTCGATGATCGCTTCAGCCTGGGCGACCGCGGCTTGCCGCGACGCATTGCCTTCGCGCACGATCGCGCCGAGGTCGTCGACGGTGTACAGGAACACGTCTTCGAGCTGCCCGACTTCGGGTTCGATGTCACGCGGCACGGCCAGATCGACCATGAAAATCGGCCGGTGACGGCGCGCTTTCACGGCTCGCTCGACTGCGCCCAAGCCGATGATCGGCAGGGTGGACGCGGTGCACGACACGATGATGTCGAATTCATGCATGCGCGCGGGCAGTTCGGAGAGCGGAATGGCCCGGCCGTTGAAACGTTCGGCGAGGCGGGTGCCGCGTTCGGCGGTGCGATTGGCGACGACGAGTTCGCGCGGCTGCTGCGCGGCGAAGTGCGTGGCGCACAACTCGATCATTTCACCCGCGCCGATGAACAGCACGCGCTGGTTCGAGACCTTGTCGAAAATCCGCTGCGCGAGCCGCACGGCGGCTGCCGCCATGGAAACCGACTGCGCGCCGATTTCGGTCGTGCTGCGCACTTCCTTCGCCACGGCGAAGGTGCGCTGGAACAACTGGTTCAGATAGGTACCGAGTGCGCCGGCCTCGGACGCGGTGCGTACCGCATCCTTCATTTGTCCGACGATTTGCGTCTCGCCCAGCACCATCGAATCGAGCCCCGAGGCGACGCGGAACGCGTGGCGCACGGCTTCCGACTGCGGCAGCGCGTAGACATGCGGCGCGAGTTCGTCGATGGGCAAGTTGTGGTACTTCGAGAACCACTGGATCGCGGCCTCACGCGCGGCCTGGTCGTCGGTCGCGCAGTAGAGCTCAGTGCGGTTGCAGGTGGACAGAATCGCCGCTTCCGGCGCCGTGCGCGCAGTGCGGCCGAGCCAGACGCTCTTGAAGGTGTCCAATGCAGGCTTGATCTGTTCGAGCGGAAACGCCACGCGTTCGCGCAAGGCGACAGGCGCAGTGTGGTGATTGATTCCGATCGTTAGAAGCTGCATATGGGGCGCTATGGTTTAGCTCAATATTATAGCGTTTCCACGATTCTTACATTGTGGGCGCGTCACCCGGCTTCTACAACGGCTTCCGGCGGGATCGCGTCGAGTTGATAGCCATAGCCGTAAAGCGGTGTCAGGCAATAACCATGCTCCGGGCGCAACTGCAATTTGGTGCGCACGCGGGACGCATGGGTGTCGACGGTACGCGACCTTACGTCGCGGCGGCGCGTCCAGACGGTTTCGAGAATATGCGCGCGCGACACGGGCCGGGACACATTGGTAAACAGAAGCAGCGCAAAGCGGAATTCCTTCGGCGTCAGGGAGACGGTTTGATTACGGAATGTGACGGCGAACTGCGCCGCGTCGAACGCATAGCCAGCGATCGTGTCGCGCCGCCGGTTGGGCGGCCGCCGCAGGCTCGCGCGCCGCAGCAACGCATCGACCCGGGCCAGCATTTCCGGGCCGCGAACTGGTTTAGTCAGGCAATCATCCGCACCCGCGTGCAGCGCGGCGACGATCTGACTTTCGCGTGGATCCGACAGCAGCACGATCACCGGCAAGCTCGGCAGGATGGCGCGGGCGCGCGCGATCACGTCTTCGGCGCAATGGTCGCCGGCCCAGCTTTCCGTGATGAGAAGATCGAAGAATTCGTCCGCGGCGCGATGCAGGAATGGTGCGCTCGCAATGAAGTGTTGACACGCATGGCCGCCGGCAAAGATTAGCCGGCCGACCAATGTGGCGTGCCGAAGGTCCGGCTCGATAAGGGCGATTCGCATGGCACGCTTTCAGCTCGGCAATGACCGAGGAATGGGCTTTTTCGTAAGGCTTACAACTTGCCTAACAACACCCCGACCCCTAAACTCAACCGCTATGCGGAAAGCGCCGTGCTGAACCTCTATAGTTAACGAGATAAAAATGCTATCTGCCCAGGCCCTCTGCGCCCATGAGACGAATCCGAAACTGCGCGAGAACTGCCGCTGATGGGGTGGCCCGGAATCCTGGTGCTGGGCGCGGTGATTGGCCTAGCGGGCTGGTGGCTGCACCCGCTGCGCCGTTCGAGCCGCGCCCCATGGTGGGTGGCGCTACTGGCCGGTGTGTTGGGCGCGGGTGTCGCGCGCATGGCCGGCAACGTGGTGGGTCTTTTTCATGATGGCGATACGCTCGAATGGCCGGTATGTACCGCCATCGCGCTGGTCGCCGTTGCCGTGACGGTCGGCTTGCTTTCCCGTCGATGAATACTTGCAGGTGACTCCGATGAATGCCCGACTCCCCGAAACCTCCTCCATCCCCGAACGGCTCGCGACATTGCGCAATGCGATGGCGCGCGAAGGCGTAGCCGCGTATCTGGTGCCGTCCGCCGATCCGCATCTTTCCGAATATCTACCCGGGCGCTGGCAAGGCCGGCAGTGGCTGTCGGGTTTCACCGGCTCGGCCGGCACGCTGGTCGTGACCGCCGATTTCGCCGGCGTGTGGACCGATAGCCGCTATTGGGAACAAGCCAACGCGCAACTGGCCGGCACCGGCGTTCAATTGATGAAGATGACCGGCGGCCAGCAGACCGTGCCGTATTTCGATTGGCTTGCGCAGAACGTCGCGGCCGCCGGCACGGTCGGTGTGGACGGTGCCGTGCTGGGTGTGTCGGCGGCGCGTGCTTTGAGCCAGGCGCTTACCGCGCGTGGCGTGAAGCTGCGCACTGACGTCGATCTGTTCGACGCGATCTGGCCGCAGCGCCCGTCGCTGCCCGCCGCCGCCGTCTTTGAACATGCCGCGCCACACGCGAGCGTCGCCCGTTCGGAAAAGCTTGCGCAGATTCGCCGCGCGATGGCGGAGAAGGGCGCGCAGTGGCACTTCATTTCCACGCTCGACGACCTTGCATGGCTTTTGAACCTGCGCGGCGCTGACGTCAGCTACAACCCGGTGTTCGTGGCGCACGCGCTGATCGGACTGGAGAGCGCGTCGCTCTTCGTCGCCGACGGCAAGGTGCCGCACGCATTGGCCGATGCGCTCGCGCGTGACGGTATCAGCGTCGAGCCGTATGCGAAGGCGGCCGATGCGCTGGCCGCGCTGCCGGCGGGCAGCACGCTGCTGATCGACCCGCGCCGCATTACGTATGGCTCGTTGCAATCGGTGCCGTCGACGGTGACGGTCGCCGAGGCGGTCAATCCGTCCACGTTCTTCAAGTCGCGCAAGACCGAGGCAGAAGCGGAGCATGTGCGCGAGACGATGGCACAGGACGGCGCGGCACTCGCCGAATTCTTCGCGTGGTTTGAAGGCGCGTTGGGCCGCGAGACGATTACTGAACTGACGATCGACGAGCGCCTGACGGCAGCCCGCGCGCGCCGTCCGGGCTTCGTGTCGCTGAGCTTTGCGACGATCGCTGGCTTCAACGCGAATGGCGCGATGCCGCACTATCGCGCGACCGCTGAAGCGCATTCGGTGATCGAGGGCAATGGCCTGTTGCTGATCGATTCGGGCGCGCAGTATCTGAGTGGCACGACCGACATCACCCGCGTCGTGCCGGTCGGCACCCTCAGCGAGGCACAGCGGCGCGATTTCACGATCGTGCTGAAAGGCACCATGGCGCTGTCGCGTGCGAAATTCCCGCGCGGCATTCGTTCGCCGATGCTCGATGCGATCGCCCGCGCGCCGATCTGGGAAGCTGGCGCCGACTACGGTCATGGCACCGGTCACGGGGTGGGCTATTTCCTGAACGTGCACGAAGGCCCACAGGTGATTTCGCACTACGCGTCGGCCGAACCATGGACGGCGATGGAAGAAGGCATGATCACTTCGGTCGAGCCTGGCATTTACCGCCCAGGCAAGTGGGGCGTGCGGATCGAGAATCTGGTGCTGAACGTGCCGGCGGAGAAAACCGAATTCGGCGATTTCCTCAAGTTCGAAACACTGACGCTGTGCCCGATCGATACGCGCTGCCTCGACCTCTCGCTGTTGCGTGACGACGAGCGCGCATGGCTCAACGGCTATCACGAGATGGTGCGCACGCGTCTGTCGCCGCATGTGTCGGGCGAGGCGAAAGCGTGGCTCGAATTGCGTACCCAACCTATCTGATCGCGTCGCCACGACCTTACGGAGAGCGCGTGCATGGCCATCAAGGCAGTGGTGTTCGATTTCGGCGGTGTGCTGATCGACTGGAGCCCCGAGTATCTCTATCGTCAGTTGATTCCTGACGAAACGGAGCGCCGCTGGTTTCTGACCCACGTCTGTTCAATGGACTGGGTGATCCGTCAGGACGGCGGCCAGCCGATTGTCGAGGCAACAGACGAACTGGTCGCGAAGTTTCCCGATCACGCACCGCTGATCCGAGCGTTCTATGAGCGCTGGCACGAGATGGTGGCCGGCGTGCTGGAAGAGGGCGTGGCGATCATGGAAAAGCTCGAAGCGGCCGATGTGCCGCTGTTCGGGCTGACGAACTGGTCGGCGGAGACGTTTCCGTATGCGTGGGAGCATTACCCTGCGCTGCGGCGGTTCCGCGACATCGTCGTGTCGGGCAGGGTGAAGCTGGTGAAGCCGGATCCGGCGATCTTCGAGGAAATGCGTCAGCGGATCGCGGCGCAACTGCCAGGCATCCTGGCGGGCGAGCTGGTCTTCATCGACGACAATCTGAACAACGCCGAGGCCGCGACGGCACTCGGCTGGCATGGTGTGCATCACACGAGCGCCGCGCAAACTGAAGCGAGATTGCGCGAGCTGGGTTTGCCGGTTTAAGTGTGGAATGCTGGTTGATGGGGGACGTCGACTAAAGCGGCGACGCGGCGCGACTTCGGTTTAACGCCGCCGCCAGCCTTGGTCGGCCTACTGGCCGAGTAGATTCTTCAACGCGTTACCCAAGCCTTTCACTGTTTCTCCTGCGCCCTTCGCCACGCCCTCGACGCTCACGCCCATCGCTTTCGCAAAGCCGGCGCCAACGCGCGTCATCAGACTCTCCTGCACCGAAAACTTCGGATCGCGCAAATTCCCATCCAGCACGAAATGCAGCGTGATGTCGCCGTTGTGTGTCTTGAGCGCGGCGATGGCGGCTTTGGTCGGAATCGACATGAAGGTGTCGAGCGGGTTGCCGCTGTCGGCGAGTTGCAAATGGTGGATCGTCACCGTGCCGGGCGCGTGCAACTGATAGTTGCGCACCGTTGAGTCGACCGTCAGGTCGACCGTGCCGCCCGTCACTTGCGCCTTAGCGCCAGTTTTTTTCAGCAGGTACGGATCGAGCATCGCGACATCGACGCCGCGCAGTTTGCTGGTGGTCTGCGAATCCTTGCTGGCGATCTTGATCCACCCGTCGAACGAAACGGTGCCCGTGTGCGTCGGGCCCTTGATCGAGCCGGTGACGCTGACGTTGGTCGGTTCGGTAAGCGCGGGCAGATGCAGGTGGTCGACCGTCGCGTTGGCGTTGCTGACCGTCACTTTGAATGCTGGCGGGCCGATCGTCATGTCGTAGAAATGGAAGTTGCCTTCTTCGAAGCTGATGTGGTCGATCAGCTTTTCGCGCGGGGCGGTTGCTGCGCCGCCGCTAGCTTCGTTGTCGGCGTTGTTTATCGATTCCCGCAGATTTGGCATCAGGCTGATCGTGCCGTCTTTGGTGCGTAATACCGCGATGTCGAAGCCGCGCACCACCACACTGCGGATATGCATGCGTCGCGCGAGCAGATCGCGAATATCGGGCGTGATTGTGATTTCGTCGGCCCGCAAAGGATCGCCGGCGGGCCAGCCAGGCGGCGCTTTGAGTAGAACGTTGGTGAGATGGACGGACGTGAGGCCGACGTCGATGGTTTCGGCACTACCTAATGGCCCGAGTGCAGCGATCACGCGCTGTTTGACTTCGCGCTGCGCGAATTGCAGTGCGCCGACCGCGACGACAATCAGCACCAGCAGCACGCCACCTACGGCAATCGCCCAGCGTTTGCCCTTCGACATTGCCATGCTTGCCTCCTCGTCGCCGCGCTGCGTGCGGTGTGGGTGCGATTGGCCTGTGCGTGTGCCGCTTGGGCACACATCTGTTTGATACGGCGGAGTGACTGCATCCCGCCGGGACGACGTGTATCACTCCGTGGCAAGCAATGCGTGTGCCCTACCGCCCATCCGGCAAACGCAAGGCGTTTCCGGCATAACATGGCGAGCAAAATGATCGACCAATCGGCCGGCAAAACGCGCCGACCAGGCGGTCAGCGAAACGGTCCACAAAAACCGTCAGCAAAAAAACGACCAGCAAGACAGCCCGCTCGTCAGTCAACGAGCGGGCCGCCAGGCTCGAGATTTATCGCGCGATCGGCTTGTAACGCAGACGCTTCGGACGTGCAGCCTCTTCACCGAGGCGTGCGCGCTTGTCCGCTTCGTATTCCTGGTAGTTGCCGTCGAAGAACGTGATTTGCGAATCGCCTTCGAACGCCAGGATGTGCGTCGCGATCCGGTCGAGGAACCAGCGATCGTGCGAGATCACCATGACGGAGCCGGCGAACTCGAGCAACGCGTCTTCCAGCGCGCGCAGCGTTTCGACGTCCAGGTCGTTCGACGGTTCGTCCAGCAGCAGCACGTTGCCGCCCGCGATCAGCGTCTTCGCGAGATGCAGCCGGCCGCGCTCACCGCCCGACAGATTGCCGACGGTCTTCTGCTGATCGCCGCCCTTGAAGTTGAAGCGGCCGATGTACGCACGCGAAGGCGTTTCGTACTTGCCGACCGTCAGCACGTCCGCACCGCCGGAGATTTCTTCGAACACGGTCTTTGAACCGTCGAGTGCATCGCGGCTTTGATCCACGTACGCGAGCTTGACCGTCGGGCCTTGCACGATCTCGCCCGAATCCGGCTGTTCGCGGCCGGTGAGCATGCGGAACAGCGTCGACTTACCGGCGCCGTTCGGGCCGATGATGCCGACAATCGCGCCCGCCGGAATCTTGAAGCTGACGTCGTCGAGCAGCAAACGGTCGCCATACGACTTGCTGACGTTCTTGAATTCGATCACTTCGTTACCCAGGCGGTCGCCGACCGGGATGAAGATTTCCGAGGTCTCGTTGCGCTTCTGGTAGTCCTGGCTGTTCAGTTCCTCGAAGCGGGCAATCCGCGCCTTCGACTTCGCCTGACGGCCCTTCGGGTTCTGGCGCACCCACTCCAGTTCCTTCTTGATCGCCTTCTGACGTGCCGATTCCGACGACTCTTCCTGCTTCAGACGCTCTTCCTTCTGGTCGAGCCAGCTGCTGTAGTTGCCCTTCCAGGGAATACCGTGGCCGCGGTCGAGTTCGAGAATCCACTCGGCGGCGTTATCGAGGAAGTAGCGATCGTGGGTGACGGCGACGACCGTGCCCGGGAAGCGTGTCAGGAACTGTTCGAGCCAGTCGACCGATTCCGCGTCCAGGTGATTGGTCGGTTCGTCGAGCAGCAGCATGTCCGGCTTTTCGAGCAGCAGCTTGCAGAGTGCGACGCGGCGCTTTTCGCCACCCGACAGGTGTTCGATCTTCGCGTCCCATGCCGGCAGACGCAGTGCGTCGGCGGCGATTTCGATCTGCTGTTCGGCGCTGCCGTCGGTGGTGGCCAGAATCGCTTCGTACTTCGCCTGCTCGGCGGCGAGCGCGTCGAAGTCGGCGTCCGGCTCAGCGTACGCGGCGTAGATTTCGTCGAGTTTCTTTTGCGCGCCGAACACGTCGCCGAGACCTTCTTCGACCGCTTCACGCACCGTCTTGGTCGGATCGAGCTGCGGCTCCTGCGGCAGATAGCCGATGTTCAGGTTCGGCATCGGCGTGGCTTCGCCTTCGATGTCCTTGTCCACACCGGCCATGATGCGGATCAGCGTCGACTTGCCCGAGCCGTTCAGGCCGAGCAGGCCGATCTTCGCGCCGGGGAAAAACGACAGCGAGATGTCTTTCAGGATTTGACGCTTGGGCGGCACGATTTTGCCGACCCGGTTCATAGTGAAGACGTATTGGGCCATTTGCTTGCAATAGACGTTGACGATGCCGGCCGCGTAGGGGCGGGCGGTCGTGGGTGGATGGGTAATCGGTGTTGGGGCCAGGCGGTGCGCCTGGCGCCGGCCGGCGCGGCGTCGAGCTCGGCGTCGAACTTCGCGACGCCCCGCGCGCGGGCGGATGGTTCAGGTGGCATTGTACTTCGGGGCGGGGGTCGGGCGGCAGAGTGCGTCCGCGGTGACGTCAGTTCACGCGCCGTCCCGTCGACGCATCGAAGAAATGCAGATGCTGTGCGGGCAGCGCGACCTGCAGCGCTTCGGCGGCTGCGGGGCGATGCGTGTGCGGCAGGCGCACGGTCACGTCATGCTTGCCCCAGCGGCCGTGCGCGAGGTTGTCCGCACCCAGCAGTTCGCAGGAATCGACGGTCAGCGTGGCGTGAGACGCGTCCGCTTGACCCGGTGTCATGTGCTCGGGGCGAATGCCGAGCGTCCATTCGCGGCCCTTGGCGACTTCGCGGCCGATTGCTGCCACGCCCTGCAGCGGCAGCTTCGGCCCATTGCCAGCTACTTCAAAGGTCGAGCCGTCGTCGGACACGCGGCCTTCCAGCAGATTCATCCCCGGCGAGCCGATGAAGCTCGCGACGAACACCGTCGCCGGCCGCTCGTAGACCTCGGTCGGCGCGCCGATCTGCTCGGCGTGGCCTTTGTTCATCACGATCACGCGCTGCGCCAACGTCATTGCTTCGATTTGATCGTGCGTGACGTAGAGGCTGGTCGTAGCGAGCCGTGCATGCAGGCGCTGGATTTCGAGGCGCATCTGCACACGCAGCCGTGCATCGAGATTGGACAGCGGCTCATCGAACAGAAACACCGCCGGCTCGCGCACGATTGCGCGGCCCATGGCGACGCGTTGTCGTTGCCCACCCGACAACTCGCGCGGCTTGCGTGCGAGCAGCGGTCCAAGCTCGAGAATCTGCGCCGCAGCTTCCACGCGCTTCGCGATCTGCGCGCGCTCGACGCCCGCGATCTTCAGCGCATAGCCCATGTTCTCGGCGACGCTCATATGCGGATAGAGCGCGTAGTTCTGGAACACCATCGCGATGTTGCGATCCTTCGGCTCCAGTCGATTGACCACCTTGCCGGCGATCGAGATGGTGCCTTCGGAAATGCCTTCGAGCCCGGCCACCATCCGCAGCAAGGTCGATTTGCCGCAACCCGACGGGCCGACCATCACGACGAACTCGCCGTCCGCGACGTCCACGTCGATACCGTGCAGCACGAACTGTTTGCTGTCGTAGGTTTTCTTAACGCCTTGCAGAGTCAGTGCAGCCATGCTGTTTTAGCCTTTTCGTTGCTTGCCGCGTAAAGCGCGGTGTTCTTGATTCCGTGCTTGATCTCATACCTAACGCCGAAACTCGCCCAAGCTGCGCGCGTTACTTCTCCGAATCCACCAGGCCACGCACGAACCAGCGCTGCATCGTCAACACGACGGCAAGCGGCGGCAGCATCGCGAGCAGCGTCGCGGTCATCACGAGATGCCATTCGGTTGCGGTGTCGCCGGAAGCGATCATGCTTTTGATGCCGACCACGGCCGTGGTCAGCGATTGCTGGCTCGTAATCAGGATCGGCCACAGATACTGATTCCAGCCGTAAATGAACGTGATGACGAACAGGGCCGCCATGTTCGTTTTCGACAGCGGCAGCACCACGTCCCAGAAGAAACGCATCGCGCCGGCGCCGTCGATGCGTGCCGCTTCCATCAGTTCGTCGGGCAGCGTCATGAAGAACTGGCGGAACAGGAAGGTGGCGGTGGCCGATGCGATCAGCGGCAAGGTTAAGCCACTGTACGTATTGCTCAGATGCAT
Source organism: Burkholderia sp. GAS332 (assembly GCA_900142905.1). Lineage (NCBI taxonomy): Bacteria > Pseudomonadati > Pseudomonadota > Betaproteobacteria > Burkholderiales > Burkholderiaceae > Burkholderia > Burkholderia sp. GAS332. Next base: position 521,914 of record FSRV01000001.1, read on the forward strand.
CGATGACACGACCTGCACGGTCGGGAAGATACGCACTTCGACCGGCAGCATCAGCGTGATGAAAATCAGCCAGAACGACAGATTGCGAAACGGAAAGCGGAAAAACACGATCGCATACGCGGAGATCATCGAGATGGCGATCTTGCCGATCGAAATCACCAGCGCCATCACGAGGCTGTTGAACAGCATGCGGCCGAACGGCGCGGCCGCATTGCCGCTGCCATGCGACCAGACCGTCGCGATGTTCTCGAACAGATGCGTGCTCGGCACGAGCGAGAGCGGCACGCTGAACACTTCATGCTCGCTCATCGTTGCCGCGCAAAACGCGACGTACACCGGAAACACCACCAGCACGACGCCGAGAATCAGCACTGCATGGCAGAAGAGGTCGAAACCGCGGCGGTTCTCGATCATGAGTATTGAACCCTGCGTTCGATGAAGCGGAATTGCACGACCGTCAACGCGACAACGATCACCATCAGGATGACGGACTGCGCGCCCGAGCTGCCGATGTCCAGCCCCTGAAAGCCTTCTGCGAAGATCTTGTAGATCAGCGTGCGGGTGGCTTGCGCCGGGCCGCCGCCGGTGGCGGCGTCAATCACCGGGAAGGTGTCGAAGAACGCGTAGGTGATGTTGATCACCAGCAGGAAGAAGCTGGTCGGCGAGAGCAGCGGCAGGGCGATGCCGAAGAAACGCCGCACCGGACCGGCGCCGTCGATGGCCGCCGCTTCGATCAGCGAACGCGGAATCGCCTGCAAGCCGGCATAGAAGAACAGAAAGTTATAGCTGACCTGTTTCCATACGGAAGCCAGCACGACCAGAAACATCGCCTGGCCCGCATTCAACGCGTGATTCCATACGATGCCGTACTTGCCGAGCGCATAGGTGACGAGGCCGATGCTCGGGTTGAACAGGAACGACCACAACACAGCGGCGATTGCGGGCGCGACCGCATACGGCCAGATCAGCAGCGTTTGATAGGTTTTCGCGCCGCGTGTCACGCGATCCGCGCAGACGGCTAACAAAAGCGATATCACCAGCCCCGACACCGTGACGAGCGCGCAGAAAATCAGCGTCGTATTGAACGACGACAGATAAAGCGGATCGGCGAATAACTGCTTGAAATTGGCGAGGCCGACAAATTCGCTCGACGTGCCGAACGCGTCCTGGCTCTGCGTGGACTGCCACAGCGCCTCGCCTGCCGGCCACAGGAAGAACAGCAGCGTGATCAGGAGCTGCGGCGCGACGAGCAGGTAGGGCAGCACACTGGTGCCGAAGCTGGAGCGCTTTTCCATCGAAGATTCCTAGGTTCTGCTGCAACCAGCGGTTTCGGTGCGAGCGCACCGAAACCCTGCCGGCTAGTACTTAGTTACCAGCTTTCTCGAAGCGGCGCAGCAACTCGTCGCCACGCGCCACGGACGAATCGAGCGCCTGTTGCGGCGTCTTCTTCTCTGCCCAGACCTGTTCGAGTTCTTCGTCGATGACGGTGCGGATCTGCGGCATGTTGCCCAGACGCAAGCCCTTCGTATACGGCAAAGGCGGCTTGTTGAGCATCTGCTTGATCGCCGTGTCGCTGCCCGGATTCTTCTCGTAGAAGCCTTGCTGCTGCGTCAGTTGATACGCGGCGGTCGTGACCGGCAGATAGCCGGTGTCCTGGTGCCACTTCGCCGCAACCGGCGCCGACGACAGATACGCGAGGAATTTCGCCACGCCCTTGTAGACGGCCGGATCTTTACCTGACAGCACCCACAGACTTGCCCCGCCGATGATCGCGTTCTGCGGCGCGCCCTTCACATTCGCGTCGTACGGCATCATGCCGGTACCGAAGTTGAACTTCGCGTACTTCTTGATCGTGGCGAGCGAGCCGGACGAATTCGTGATGATCCCGCAGTCGCCGCTATAGAACTTCGACACCGGTTCGTCTTTGCGGCCGACATACGTGAAGGTGCCTTCCTTCTGCATGTTCTGCAGGAACTGGATGTGCGCGACTTGCAGCGGCTTGTTGAATTCGAGCTGTGCATCGGCGCCGTCGAAACCGTTGTTCTTCGACGCGAACGGCACACCATGCCAGGCGCTATAGTTTTCGAGTTGAATCCAGCTCTGCCAGCCGGACGAATAGCCGCATGCCATGCCCGACGCCTTCAGCTTCTGCGCATCCACCTGCAATTCGGCCCAGGTTTTCGGCGGCTGATTCGGATCGAGCCCGGCTTTCTTGAACGCGTCCTTGTTGTAGTACAACACCGGCGTCGAGCTGTTGAACGGCATCGAGATCAGCTCGCCGGTTTTGGCGTCGCTGTAGTAGCTCGCGATGGTCGGCACGAAGGCCTTTTCGTCGAGCGGCACGCCGGCTTGCTTGAACACTTCCGAGACCGGGATCACGGCCTTCTTCGCCTGCATCATCGTGGCGGTGCCGACTTCGTAGACCTGCAGAATGGCCGGCGCGTTACCGCTGCGATAAGCGGCGATGCCGGCCGCGAGGGTCTGGTCGTAGGTGCCTTTGAACACCGGGACGATCTTGTAGTCGCTTTGCGACGCGTTGAACGCGTTGGCGATGTCGTTCAGACGCTCACCGAGGGCGGCTTCCATGCCGTGCCAGAACTGGATTTCGGTGGCGGCGTGCGCTGCTTGGCTGATGCCGAAGCTCAACACGGCGGCAACGGAAAGCGAACGGAACAGCGGCTTGCAACTCATCGATGTGTCTCCTGATCGGAACGGGCGCGAACGCGAATCGCGCGATTCTATTTGTGTTCGATGACAGTCTGGCGTCGGTTGCCGGGCGGCAGCCCGCTTTTGACCGGCGCCGACTGCCGCAATTTAACACTGGCTGTCACGGAACGGAAACAATGCGCGTCTGAATGCGCTGGTTTGCGCGAGGTCAAGGCAAAACGTCGACCGGCGAACATCGCTGCGAGCGCGTGGTCAAGATGGACATCGAGAGGGGAAGACGGGTGCCGACGCGATGTTTGAATTGGGCAGGCACTAACATGACGTTCGTTAATCAGGATCCCATATGCTTCGATCAATACGATTTGCGCTGTGTGGTGCGGTGATGGGCCTTGTGCTGGCCGGTTGCCCCTTGACGCGCGTGGCGGCGGACAGCGGCGCGCTGCCGGTTACCACGTTGCCGAAGATCGTCGCCCATCGCGGCGGCACGGGCGATGCGCCCGAGAACACGCTCGAAGCGATTCGCCAGTCGATCGCGCATCATGCCGACGCCATGTGGCTCTCCGTCCAGTTGAGCAAGGACGGGGTGCCTGTGCTGTACCGTCCAGCCGACCTGTCGGCGCTGACTGACGCGACGGGCCCGGTTTCCGGGTACACCGCGGCGGAACTTGCGCGCGTGAACGCAGGCTGGACTTTCCGTCGTGGCGACACGTACCCGTATCGCACCCAGCCGGTGGGCATTCCAACCCTGCGTGAAGCACTGCGTGCGATCCCTCCGAGCATGCCAGTTGTGCTGGATATGAAGGCAATGCCGGCGCAGCCGCAAACTCAGGCAGTGGCCCAAGTGCTAAGCGAGGAGAATGCGTGGTCGCGCGTCACGATCTATTCAACCGATGCGCAGTACCAGCAGAGCTTCGGCATTTATACGCAGGCACAGCTTTATGAATCGCGCGACGCAACCCGCCAACGTTTGTTGAGCGTGCTGCTCAACCAGGGATGTGTGGATGCCCCCGCGCAACACACGTCGACAGCGTTCGAGATGCACCGTGCCCTGACGGTGGTTGAGCAGTTCACGTTGGGCGAGGGCCGTTCGGAAGTGATCGCGACCCTGTGGACGCCCGCAACGGTAGCCTGCTTCAGACGGAACCCAGACGTGCGGATTCTTGCGATCGGGGTGAATAACGCGGCCGATTATCAGGCGGCGGCGTGTATGGGGATCGACGCGGTGCTGGCGGATTCACCGTCGCAGATGGCCGCGATCAAGTTCGGGACGGTCATGCCGTTGCGGTGCCCAACGCAAAACATAACCGCGGTCCCGCAGTAAAACCAACCTCCGCGGCGAACGCAATGCCGTCCGCTATCTTGCGGGGGCTTGTGGGCGTAGAAGTCGCCACCGGCGAGGCTCTCTGTCAACAGGCGCAGCGTTGCTGCGCCGGGTAAAGATGTCTTTTCGCTGACCTGGATTTTGCCCTGATCCGTCAGACGTAGCAGAACCGACAGATCCACCATGGCATCGCGCTCGGTATGTCGCACCGTCAGCCGATTTTCGTCGATCGACTCCGGAAGTGTTTCGCTAGTGCTCAGCTGGACGGACTCGGGTTCGGGCACGAAGGCTTTTAGTCGCTCGCGCATATCAACCGGCAGACTGTAATACCCATCCTGGTCGTACAAAAAGAGGCCCAGCGCCGTCGGCGGTCCATAGTACGAATAGCGGCCATTCTCCTTGACAGTGAATTCAGGCAAGCAGCCATGTTTCGCACGGAACCGGTTTTCATCAAACAAACCGTCTGGCGCGTATGCGGTCTCCGCCACCGCCGTACGCTGGGTCTCGTCGAGGCGATCCCAGAGGGCGCGCAGCCCGTCGCCCGTAAGACTTTGCATAATTTTCCCGACCAGTTGCTCTTTCGTGCCCGTGTGGGCAGCATCAGGAAACCAGCGCATCATCGATTTCAACCGGTTCTTGGTGAGCCGGAAGAGCATTTCGTTTAGCGTATTCATGGGCGAAATTGGATGCGTTGCTCAGAAAGATGCCCCGCATTATCTTCGAAATTGTCGGCTTGTCCTCAGGGTTAGCGCATACGTCTCGACCGTCGCGCCAGGCGATTACGCAGCACGGGCTGGCCCCGAGTGTCGGGTTCTTCTGTACCCGGGTTTTTGTCTCGTCTGTCGAACGAAGATGCCTTTTTCGCACCCGGCTACTTGTTGGATGTCGATCGATCCGTTCGGATTGGATTGGCTTGCGTTGCCCGAGCACACTGGACAAACACGATGCAAAGTAAGTCTAAATTTTGATCTATTTGCTGTTGCCATGGAACACATACACAGCGTGCTAACCGTCAGTATCTCGGAACTTAAACAAAACCCCGAGAAGGTGGTTGAAGAGGCGCATGGTCAGCCTGTGGCCGTGCTCAATCACAATCGTCCGGTCTTCTACACGGTGTCACCGCAGCTGATGGCCCAGATGGCCGAGTTATACGACGAGCGTCAGCTGGCGACGCTTGTGCAGTCTCGCGTCAAGTCGGTGAGGCGCGCGGTCAAGGTTAACCTCGACGACCTGTGATGGCGCATGAACTCCGATTCGTGCCTGAGGCGCTTAAAGTAGCGGGACGTTCTTGTCGGCCGCTGCAACGCGATATTCGATAGTTAGCTATTCGGCGCTAGTTTCCTGTTGCGCCTAACGAGTGCGGGAACGCTCGTCTGGCAAGGCTGCGTTGCCGCCCGGAGTACCTTGGCTCTCGCACCTGGCCTTGACATTTCACCCTCGGCGGAAAACTGGACAAGAAGAAGCCCCTGTAGTCTTTGACTAACAGGGGCTATTCCGCCGCACTAAGGGGTGGGTTTCAACAGCTTAAGCGACCGGCTTGGCTGGAGAGGTGGGCCTTTTTTTGGTTTCTTGGGCGAGGGTTAGGCCTGACAGCGCTTCCGCTCAAACGTTGAACAGGAAGTTCATCACGTCGCCGTCGTGCACGACGTATTCCTTACCTTCCGCGCGCATCTTGCCGGCTTCCTTCGCACCTTGCTCACCCTTGTAGGTGATGAAGTCGTTGAAGGCGATCGTCTGCGCGCGAATGAAGCCACGCTCGAAGTCGGTGTGGATCGCGCCGGCTGCCTGCGGTGCGGTATCGCCGATATGGATCGTCCACGCGCGCACTTCCTTCACGCCGGCCGTGAAGTAGGTTTGCAGGCCCAGCAACTTGAAAGCCGCACGAGCCACGCGGTTCAGGCCCGGCTCTTCCATGCCCATGTCGGCGAGGAACACTTCCATGTCCGCTTGTTCGAGGTCGGCGATTTCTGCTTCGATCGCCGCACACACAGCGACGACCGGTGCGCCTTCGGCGGCCGCGAACTTCGTGACTGCGTCGAGGTGCGGGTTGTTCTCGAAACCGTCGTCCTTCACGTTGGCGACGTACATGGTCGGCTTGGCGGTGATCAGGCAGAACGGCTTGAGCGTGGCCTTTTCCTCATCCGACAGGTCGAGCGCGCGGACCGGCTTGGCCTGGTCGAGCTGCGCGCGCACTTTTTCCAGCACCGCGGCGTTCTTGATGGCTTCCTTGTCGTTACCCGACTTGGCGGCCTTCGAATAGCGCGACAGCGCCTTTTCGACGGTCGCGAGGTCGGCGAGCGCCAGTTCGGTGTTGATCACTTCGATATCCGACAGCGGATCGATCTTGTTCGCGACGTGAATCACGTTGTCGTCTTCGAAGCAGCGCACCACGTGCGTGATCGCGTCGGTTTCGCGGATGTTCGCGAGGAACTGGTTGCCCAAGCCTTCGCCCTTGCTCGCACCGGCCACGAGGCCGGCGATGTCGACGAATTCCACCACGGCCGGCAGGATGCGCTCCGGCTTGACGATTTCAGCGAGGGCCTTCAGACGCGCGTCCGGCACTTCGACAATGCCGACGTTCGGCTCGATCGTGCAGAACGGATAATTTTCGGCGGCAATGCCCGCCTTGGTCAGCGCGTTGAACAGGGTGGACTTGCCGACGTTAGGCAGGCCGACGATGCCGCATTTGAGGCTCATGGAAATCCTTCAGTGAATCAGTAAGTTGCGTGATGCGCTCGACGCTGTGTGCAGGATTCGAAAAGCCTTCGCGCTTGGCGTGGCGGAGCAAGTGCAGCGGAGCGGGACAAGACACCAGATCGGGGCGTAGCCTCGACGATTCTGGGCGAGTTTTGTCACGGAAAGCGCAATTGTAACCCGTTCGGATGGGCTTCCTGGAAAGGGCGCGGGAAAGCGTGCTTACTTGAAAATAATCTGTCGGAACATTGTAATATTCCGGTTCGGGGCCGCTAGAGCCCTTTCCGAGGATGCACGATGACAATAAAAAGATGGGTTCGGTGGGTATTGGGCGCGGCGTTAGTTGGTGCCGGTGTGGTTGCCTGGCTATCGCCGAACTACGAAGAGGCCCAGGCGGCAACCGATCGCCAGACGGTGGACTGTATGGTGAAGCAGCTCACGCAGGACGATAAACGCAGCATTGCGCAGTTTGCCGATACCAACGATTTCAACTCGCTGTGGCACGCGTACGACCGGGTTTTCGCAGATTGCACCGTACGGGGGGATCAGCGGGACCGTAAGAGCGAACTGGTGACGAGCGCGTGGAGAGTCCTTTCGACGGACCGTGAATTCATGCATTTGCGCGAAGCCGATGCGGCGCACGCCGCGCTTGGGCACTAGGTTTCAGGCCGAAATGCCGCACCGCACGATCCGTCCCCCGCAACCCCCGCGGCTATAATGCGCGGATGAACGCACACCACCAGACCTTTGATGCCGCCGTGATCGGCGGCGGGCTCGTCGGCAAGACCGCGGCGCTGGCGCTGACGCAAGGCGGACTGCGCGTGGCGCTACTCGCGCAACCCTGCGCGGCGCTGCCCGCCGACGCTACCTTCGACTCGCGGGTCTACGCGCTGTCGTCGAGTTCGCAGGCTCTGCTGGAGCGCTTGCGGGTCTGGCAGGCGCTCGATCTGTCGAAGCTCGGGCCTGTCTATGACATGCGCGTCTACGGCGATGCGCACGCCGAACTCCATTTTTCCGCGTTTCAGGCGTCCGTGCCACAACTGGCGTGGATCGTCGAGTCGTCGGTGATCGAGCGCGCGCTGGATGCCGCGCTGCGTTTCCAGCCGAATCTGACGTGGATCGATACGCGCGCTCAGGCGCTGGACTTTACCGCCGACGGTGCGAGCGTCGGTCTTGCCAACGGCAATGTGCTCGAGGCCGATCTGGTGGTCGGCGCGGACGGTGCGCATTCGTGGGTGCGCGCGCAGATCGGCTCGAAAGTGATCCGGCGCGATTACAAGCAGATCGGTGTGGTCGCGAATTTCAAGGCGCAAAAGCCGCACAGCGAAACTGCTTATCAATGGTTCAAGGACGGCGAAATCATCGCGCTGCTGCCGATGCCGGACGGCCACATATCGCTGGTCTGGTCGGCACGCACCGAGCACGCCGAGCACCTGCTCGCGCTCGATCCGGCGCAACTTGCCGCCGAAGTGGAACGCGTGACGGGCGAGCAGTTCGGCGCTTTGGAATGCGTGACGCCCGCGCAAGGCTTCCCGCTCGCGCTGCAAACCGTCGATAAGCTCGTGGCGCCGCGCGTCGCGCTGGTCGGCGATGCCGCGCATCTGATTCACCCGTTGGCGGGTCAGGGCATGAACCTCGGTTTGCGCGATGTCGCGGCGCTCGCCGAGACGGTCGCCGGCAAGGAAGCATTTCGCGATCTCGGCGACATGGTGCTGTTGCGCCGTTACGAACGGGCCCGCCGCGAAGACATCCGCGCGCTGATGATCGCCACCGACGGCTTGCAAAAGCTCTTCTCGGCACCCGGTCCGTTTGCCAAGGTATTGCGCAACACCGGTATGGCATTTGTCGGTGCGCAGCCATTCATCAAGCGCTGGCTGGTGTCAGCCGCGCTGGGGTAAAGCGCCCTAGCCGGCATACCCGGCCGGCGAGACGGGTATCATGAACGGATGGACGCCATTCTGGTCAGACCCGAAACGTCCCAAAAACGCGCAACGCGCGCGATTGAACTCCAGGAATTCAGCATGAAAAAATCCTTCCGCATCGCGGCCGTCGCGCTCGCGATCGCTGCCGTGGCAATGGGCTGCTCCGCGCAGGCCGATCAAGCCACCGACAAGCTCAAAGCCACGCTGCAAACGCGTCTGGCCGACGTGACCATCAAGAGCGTGACGAAGTCGCCGATCGCCGGCCTCTATGAAGTGAACCTCGGCACGCAGATCATCTATAGCGATGCGAACGGCGACTACCTCATGACGGGCGACCTGATCGACGCGAAGACCCGCAAGAATCTGACCGAAGCGCGTCTGGCGGAGACCAACCGCATCGACTTCGCGAGCCTGCCGTTCGCGAACGCGGTGAAGGTCGTGAAGGGCAACGGCGCGCGCAAGATCGCCGTGTTCTCCGATCCGAACTGCCCGTACTGCAAGCAGCTCGAGACCTCGCTCAAGTCGCTCGATAACGTCACGGTCTACACCTTCCTGTACCCGGTGCTGTCGCCGGATTCGACCGTCAAGTCGAAGTCGATCTGGTGCTCGACCGATCGCGCCAAGGCGTGGGAATCGTGGATGCAGGATCATCAGGCGCCTACCGCCGCCGGAACTTGTGATACGGCCGCAATCGACAAGAACCTGGCGCTCGGCCACGCGATGAACGTCGACGGCACGCCGACCGTGTTCCTCGCCGACGGCCGCCGCCTGCCAGGCGCCGTGCCGGCAGACCGGCTGGACAAGGAAATGTCCGCCGTGCACTGAGCACGCAGCACAAGTCGAAGAAAGGAGGCGCGAAGTGCGCCTCCTTCCACATCAAGCCCTGAACCTCCCCCCGCCAGACACCTCCTAATCGCCGCCGATGAAGCCGATCCGCTACACCATCGTTCCCAAGCAACCCGCCGCCCATCTGTTCGAAGTTACCGTGACCGTCGCCGATCCCGATCCGGCCGGCCAGCGTTTCACGCTGCCGGCGTGGATTCCGGGCAGCTACATGGTGCGCGAATTCGCCCGCAACATCGTCACGCTGCGAGCTGTCAACGAAGCGGGCCGCAAGGTGCGCGTCGAAAAGACCGACAAGCACACGTGGCAAGCCGCGCCGGTCAAAGGCGCGCTGACGCTGCGCTACGAGGTGTATGCATGGGATCTGTCGGTGCGCGCCGCGCATCTTGACGATACGACGGGCTTTTTCAATGGCACCAGCGTATTCCTGGCGCCGCTCGGCCACGAGGAAGCGCAGTGTCTGGTCGATATCCAGAAGCCGGAAGGCGCGGCGTATCGCAACTGGCGCGTCGCGACTGCGCTGCCGGAGGCGCGCGGCACGAAACGCTACGGCTTCGGCGAGTATCGCGCGCAGAACTACGACGAGCTGATCGATCACCCGGTCACCTTGGGTGAGTTCGCGCTGGCGACGTTCAAGGCGCACGGCGTACCGCACGACATCGTGGTCGCGGGGCGCGTGATCGGGCTCGATATGGCGCGTCTGTCCGCCGATCTGAAGCGAATCTGCGAGGCGCAGATTGCGTTGTTCGAGCCGAAGTCGAAGAAGGCGCCGGTAGATCGCTACGTGTTCATGACGCAGGCCGTGACCGATGGTTATGGCGGACTGGAACATCGCGCTTCGACGGCGCTGATCTGCAATCGCGGCGATCTGCCGGTGGAAGGCCGCGACGCGTCCACCGAGGGCTACCGAACCTATCTCGGTCTGTGCAGCCATGAATACTTCCACACCTGGAATGTGAAGCGGATCAAGCCGGCCGTGTTTGCGCCGTACAACCTGAGCGTTGAAAACTACACGCCGCTGCTGTGGCTGTTCGAAGGCTTCACCTCTTACTACGACGATCTGATCCTCGTGCGTAGCGGCCTGATCTCGCAAGAGGATTATTTCGGCTTGCTCGGCAAGGTGATCGGTGGCGTGCTGCGCGGCAGTGGCCGTTTGAAGCAGACGGTGGCCGAAAGCTCGTTCGATGCGTGGGTCAAATACTATCGGCAGGATGAAAACTCTCCGAACGCGATCGTCAGCTATTACACCAAGGGCTCGCTTGTCGCGCTCGCATTCGATCTGACGATTCGCGCGCAGACCAACAACCGCAAATCGCTCGACGACGTGATGCGCTTGCTGTGGCAGCGGTTTGGGCGTGACTTCTATCGCGGCAAGCCCGTCGGCGTCGAAGAAAGCGAGGTCGAGGCGATTTTTGCCGAAGCGACCGGCGTGCAACTGGGCGAATTGTTCGCCGAAGCCGTGCACGGCACACGCGATCTGCCCCTCGAGACGCTGCTTGCGCCGTTTGGCGTCACGCTCGCGCCGGAATTGGACAAGAACAGCAAGCCGTCGCTCGGCGCGCGCGTGCGCAACGGCGCGGATTGCACACTGGCGGCGGTTCACGAAGGCAGCGCGGCGCAAAAAGCCGGTCTCTCGGCGGGTGACGTGCTGATCGCGCTCGACGGTCTGCGCGTGACCGGCTCGAATCTTGATTCGCTGCTGTCGCGCTATCTGCCGGGCGCAAAAGTCGAAGTCCACGCCTTCCGCCGCGACGAGCTGCGTACCGCGCAAGTCAAGCTGGACGGGCCTGAGGTGTCGCGCTACAAGCTCACCGCGAGCGACAACAGGCCGGCGGCGCGCAAGGCGCGGGAGCGTTGGTTGGCAAGCTGATCGTAATCCTGAGCGTCATTAATCGATGGTTCAAGGCGGGGGATTGTTCTACCAGTGCAACAATCCTTCGCTGCCGGATGGCTTTTTCCCGGGGCGGTAAAAAAACACAATGGCTCCACTCGCGCAAAACTGCGCGCCCCTACTGGAGTCAACCATGACCACGATCCTGCAAATCAACTCGGCAGCCCGCTCGCAAGGCGCGAACTCGACCCTGCTCGTCAACGAGCTGACCGCAAAGCTGCAACAATCGAATCCGGGCGCGCAAGTCGTCGTCCGTAACCTGCAAGCAGAACCGCTGCCGCATCTGGACGACGCCGTCCTCGGCGCGTTCTTTACGCCGGCTGACCAGCGCACGCCGGAACAAGTCGCGATCGCTGCACGCAGCGAAGCGCTGATCGCCGAACTGCAAGCCGCCGACATCGTCGTGATCGGCGCACCGATGTACAACTTCGGCATCTCGTCGCAACTGAAGACGTACTTCGACTTCATCGCACGCGCTGGCATCACGTTCCAGTACACGGCGAACGGTCCGGACGGTCTCGTGAAGGGTAAGAAGGTTCACGTGGTGTCGGCACGCGGCGGCAAGTATCTGGGCACGCCGAACGACAGCCAAACGCCGTACCTGAAGGCCTTCCTTGGCTTCCTCGGTATGACCGATGTGAACTTCATCTACGCCGAAGGCCTGAACATGGGCCCGGACGCGGCTACCGCCGCCTTGGCTGGCGCGCGTGAAGCTATCGCTGCTGCGTAAGGTGTGAGGGTTGTCTCGCGCTGCATGATTGTGGCGCGGTGGAATGAAAAAACGCCACGGGGTGTGATTCCGTGGCGTTTTCGTTTTTTGCGGCTGATATCGTTGGTGCCCTGTGCCCTGTGCCCTGTGCCCTGTGCCCTGTGCTCGGTTCCCGGGGTCCAGCCTCCGGCCTTTGGCGGGTGCCGGCGCGTTTCGCGCGATGGGCGTTACGCCAGCATCTGCGCTTCGTCAGGCAAGCGCCAGTCGATCGGTTCGCGACCGCGCTTCACGAGATACTCGTTCGCCGACACAAAGTGCCCGCAGCCGAGAAAGCCGCGATGCGCCGACAGCGGCGACGGATGCGGCGCCTCCAGCACGTAATGCGACTTGCCGCCGAGCAGCGCGCGTTTGGCTTGCGCGTGCGCGCCCCACAGCATGAACACGAGGCCGTCATGGCGCATGGCCAGCTCGTGGATCAGCGTGTCGGTGCATTTCTCCCAACCTCGTTTCGCGTGACTCGCGGCTGAGTCGCGCTCAACGGTCAGTACCGTGTTCAACAGCAGCACGCCTTGCTTGGCCCACGTGTCGAGGCAGCCATGACGCGGCGGCTCGTGGCCGAGGCTGGCGGCGATTTCCTTGAAGATGTTGCGCAGCGACGGCGGTGTGCGCACGTTCGGCGCGACTGAAAACGCCAGTCCGTGTGCTTGCGGCGTGCCGCGGTCTTCGCCGTGATACGGGTCCTGGCCGAGGATCACGACTTTGACTTCGTCGGGACTGGTGAGGCGAAGGGCCCGGAAGACGTCGGCGGGATAGACGGTTTTCCCGGCCGCGCGCTCACCGTCGACGAAACGGCACAACGGCGCGTAGGCATCGCTTTCGATGAACGGGTTGAGGTGGGTGCGCCAGGCGGGGGGCAGAGCGGCGAATTGGGCTTCGAGCGTCGGCGGCGAGTCAGCGGCGTTTGGTGGCTGCGGCTGCGGTTGTGCGGTTGCGTCGACCGGTGTGGCCGAGGCGTCGTCGAATAACGAAGCTTGCGAAGATTTGGAGCGGGTGCGGGAGGCTGAGGTCATGGCGGGGAAGTGTCGCAGCAAACGCGGGCTAGCTCAAGGTGTGGGTGCTGCTCGGGCTCTGTGTACCTTTGCTGGTGCGGGTGAGCGGCAGGGTCGCGGCGCTTGGCGCGCGACATAGCCGGTGGGACGAATGCAGCGAGGCGAACAAGAAGAGGCAATCTCAGCGGAACGAACACAGCGGGACGAAGACGCGTCCCGCCTGGGTCAAACACGCCGAGGGCTTAGCCCGCTCGCAATTGATAGCCGCGCTGGGCTTTGCTGATGTTGTCCGGAGCCAGCCCCTCTACCTGTTTGCTGAGTTCTTTCGCCAGCGCATGGAGCGCCGCTTCGTCGCCGGCTTTCAGTTCCAGTTCGACTTCGGAAATCGGCGCGCGGCGGGTCTCGCCGTTTACCTCGGCGATAACGTCGCCCTGGTCGATCGCGGCTTCGACTTCCGAGCCGTCCAGTTCGACATTCCACAGCGTGCGGGTGAAATTCGTGCGAAACAATTCGATCAATTCCGGCGCGGCCTGACGCAGGGCCTCCGCGGCGGTGGGCTCGTCACACTGGCGCAGCAAGGCGTCGATCTCCAGCTTTTCGCCCGCCACGGGCATTTCCCATTCGTGCCGGCTGTGCAGGCCGTCCTTGGCGTTACCCACCGTCTTGAACGTTTGCAGCCAGCCGTCCGGCGTGTGCCGAAGTCGCAGCGCGCTTTTCGAATTCGCCAGCACCAGGTTCGGCGTGTCGAAGTAGATATTCGCCAACTCGATCGGCCGACCCTTGTCGCCGGTGCGCGCGACGAACCACTGCGTCGCTGCGTTCACCTGGCTCACCGGCAGTGCCAGCTTGATTTCACGTTCCATGCCCATCGTGTGCTCCGCTACGTCCGCCGAATGTTGAAACCGCGCTCAGAAAAACATCCGCGCAAGTTCCACACCCGGCTCTTCCGCGCGCATGAACGCCTCGCCGACGAGGAACGTATGCACGTCCATTGCCCGCAGACGTTCGACATCGACGCGCGACAGAATCCCCGACTCCGTGACGACGATACGGTCGTCCGGAATCGATTCGAGCATGCCGATGGTCGTCTCGATCGACGTTTCGAAGGTGCGCAGATTGCGGTTGTTGATACCGATCAGCGGCGTCTTCAGCGTGAGCGCTTCCATCAGTTCATTGCTGTCGTGCACTTCGACCAGCACCGCGAGGCCCAGCGAATGCGCGAGTGCTTCCAGGTCCTGCATCTGTGAGGTTTCCAAGGCGGCAGCGATCAGCAGGATCGCGTCCGCCCCCATCGCGCGGGCTTCGACGATCTGGTACGGATCGACGATGAAGTCTTTGCGCAGCACCGGCAGATTGCAGGCGGCGCGCGCTTCTTCGAGGTAAGCCACGCTGCCTTGGAAGAACTGCACGTCGGTGAGCACGGACAAGCAGGCCGCACCGTGCTTTTCATACGAACGGGCAATCTCGGCCGGCACGAAGTTTTCGCGCAGCACGCCTTTCGACGGGCTCGCTTTCTTCACTTCGGAAATGACGGCGGCCAGACCGGCCGCGTGTTTCGCGCGCAATGCGCCGACGAAATCGCGGATGTCGCGCGACGACGCTTCGAGGCGCAGTGCTTCGAGCGGCGCGCTCTGTTCAGCCGCGCGGACTTCTTCGCGTTTGACCGCGATGATGCGGTCGAGGATGTCGCTCATGAGTGTCTCGCTACGTAGTTACTGCTTGAATTGCTGGGTGAAGCGGACCAGGTCTTCGACCTTTGACCGTGCCTTGCCGCTCGCGATCGCTTCTCGCGCCAACTGAATACCGTCCGCAATCGACGCCGCCACGTTCGCCGAATAGAGGGCTGTGCCCGCGTTCAGCGTGACGATTTCGCGCGCGACTCCCGGCTTGTTGTCGAGCGCTTCGAGCAGCATCAGTTTGGATTCGGCGGCGTCGGCCACTTTCAGCGTGCGGTTCGACACCATCTGCATGCCGAAGTCTTCCGGATGGATTTCGTACTCATGCACCTCGCCGTCGCGCAGTTCGCCGACTTGCGTGGCGGCGCCGAGCGAGACTTCGTCCATGCCATCCATGCCGTACACCACCAGCACGTGCTTGGCGCCGAGGCGCTGCATCACGCGCACCTGAATCCCGACGAGGTCGGCGTGGAATACGCCCATCAACTGATTCGGCGCGCCGGCCGGATTGGTCAGTGGTCCGAGAATGTTGAAGATGGTCCGCACACCGAGTTCGCGGCGTACCGGCGCGATGTTCTTCATCGCCGGATGATGGTTCGGCGCGAACATGAAGCCCATGCCGGTTTCCGCAATCGAAGCCGCTACCTGTTCCGGCTGCAGATCGATATTGACGCCGAGCGCTTCGAGCACGTCCGCGCTGCCCGACTTGCTCGATACGCCGCGGCCACCATGCTTCGCGACCTTGGCGCCCGCCGCAGCCGAAACGAACATGGTTGCGGTGGAAATGTTGAAGGTTTGCGAGCCGTCGCCGCCGGTGCCGACGATATCGACGAAGTTCGAGTTGTCCTGCACCTCGACGTGCCGGGCAAATTCACGCATCACCGTGGCAGCAGCGGTGATTTCGCCGATGGTCTCTTTTTTGACGCGCAGGCCGGTGATGATCGCCGCGGACATCACGGGCGACAGTTCGCCGCGCATGATGAGCCGCATCAGGTGCAGCATTTCGTCGTGGAAAATTTCGCGGTGCTCGATGGTCCGTTGCAGCGCTTCCTGGGGCGTAATCGACATGATGTCGTCTCTCTTCGTCAAGCGGAGCGGTGAGCGGTAGCGAGCTTCGATTGCTTGACGAAATTCTCAAGCAGCGCGTGGCCATGTTCGGACAGGATCGATTCCGGATGGAACTGCACGCCTTCAACGGCCAGTTCCTTGTGACGCACGCCCATGATTTCGCCGTCTTCGGTCCATGCGGACACTTCGAGACAGTCAGGCAGCGATTCGCGTTCGATCGCGAGCGAGTGGTAGCGCGTTACGACGAAATGCTTCGGCAGGTCGGCGAACACGCCTTTGCAGTCGGTTTCGATCGTGCTCACCTTGCCGTGCATGATGGTTTGCGCGCGCACCACACGGCCGCCGAATGCTTCACCGATTGCCTGATGGCCGAGGCAGACGCCGAGAATCGGCATCTTGCCGGCGAATTCGCGCAGCACGTCGAGGGTGATGCCGGCGTGTTGCGGATTGCTCGGGCCGGGCGACAGGCAAATGCGCTCCGGGTTGAGCTTGGCAATCTCGTCCAGCGTGATTTCGTCGTTCCGATAGGTGCGCACGTCTTCGCCGAGTTCGCCGAAGTACTGCACCAGGTTGTAGGTGAACGAGTCGTAGTTGTCGATCATTAGCAGCATGGTGTGTCTCCGGTCAGAAGTCGCTATCGAGGCCGTCTTGAACCTGCTCGGCGGCGCGCAGCACAGCACGCGCCTTGTTCTCGGTCTCTTGCCATTCGGATTCCGGCACCGAATCCGCGACTACCCCCGCTGCCGCCTGCACATACAGATTGCCGTTTGCGATCACGCCGGTGCGGATCGTGATCGCCATATCCATTTCGCCGGTGAACGACAGATAGCCGACCGCACCGCCGTACAGGCCGCGCTTCACCGGTTCCAGTTCGTCGATCAGTTCCATCGCGCGGACCTTCGGCGCGCCGGACAGCGTGCCGGCCGGGAAGGTGGCGCGCAGCACGTCGAAATTGGTGGTGCCGGGCTTCAGCTTGCCTTCGACCGAGCTCACGATGTGCTGCACGTGCGAGTACTTTTCGATCACCATCTGATCGGTGACGACCACCGAGCCGATCTGCGAAATCCGGCCTACGTCGTTACGCGCGAGGTCGATCAGCATGACGTGCTCGGCGATTTCCTTCGGGTCGTTCAGCAGTTCGGTCGCGAGCTCGGCGTCGCGTTCCGGCGTGTTGCCGCGCGGACGCGTGCCGGCGAGCGGCCGGATCGTCACGATGCGGTCCTCGCCACGCTTTTCCTGACGCACCAGGATTTCCGGCGATGCACCGACCACGTGGTGGTCGCCGAAGTTGTAGTAATACATATACGGCGACGGATTCAACGAGCGCAGCGCGCGATACAGCGACAGCGGATTGTCGCGATATGGCTTCGTCAGACGCTGGCCAACCTGCACCTGCATCAACTCGCCGGCGGCGATGTATTCCTTCGCCTTGCGCACGGCGGCCAGATAATCCTCTTTGGCGAACTCGCGATAGGTCTCGGTGCGTACGCTGGCCGATGTAACCGGCGGCTGCACGGTCGTGCGCAAACGCTGACGCAATTCACGCAGACGCTGTTTGGCTTTTGTGTACGCCTCGGGTTGCGTCGGATCCGCGTACACCACCAGGTAGAGCTTGCCCGCCAGGTTGTCGATCACCGCGACTTCTTCGGTGAGCAGCAACTGGATGTCCGGCAGGTTCAGATCGTCTTTCGGTGCGGTGTGCGCGAGCTTTTTCTCGATGTAGCGCACCGCGTCATAGCCGAAGTAGCCGGCCAGGCCGCCCGCGAAACGCGGCAGACCGGGGCGCTGCGCCACTTTGAAGCGGCCCTGGAATTGCTGGATGAACTCGAGCGGATCACCCTCGTGCGTTTCGACGACTTTGCCGTCCCGTACGACTTCCGACACGCCGTTGCGAGTGCGCAGCAGCGTGCGCGCCGGCAGGCCGATGAACGAGTAGCGGCCGAAGCGTTCGCCGCCCACCACCGATTCCAGCAGGAACGAGTTGGCGCCGTTGCGTTCGGTCTGCGCGAGCTTCAGGTACAGCGAGAGCGGCGTTTCGAGGTCGGCGAGCGCTTCGGCGATCAGCGGAATGCGGTTGAAACCCTCGTTGGCGAGGGACTGGAATTCGAGTTCGGTCATGTTCCGATCCTGTACGTACGTCAGACGGCACTATGCGTCGGACAAAGCGGGGCGCGGCGCCCGGTCAGGCGTTCGTTCGACGTGTCGACACGATGATACCGACCGGCGCGAGTTTCCCATCGACGCATGCAAGGGATTTCAGCGCACAAGATGTACTTTGCGGGTACACGAAGGCCGAATCAACCGATGCAGCGAAACAAGGTGATGGAAAAAACGCGTGAGCGCAGCGAAGTAAAAAACGGTTGCCGAAGACGAGCTTCAGCGTACCTCAGGCGAGGTTAGCGCGACCAGCGACGCCAGGGCCAGGCTCCCCGGTCGATGCTAATCAGACTCCGTTTTTTATTCAGAAACATGAGGATGAGGGACTTTTCAAGTCGTGGAATGGTGCGCTGCGATAGCCTTGGCGGCATCGAGCAGCGAGGCAACTATACCATCGGATTTTATTTCTTGTATAGCTCGGCCGTGGTTGTAGCCATACGGCAGCGTCAGCGTTGCCATGCCCGCTGCGCGGCCCGCCATCGCATCGTTTTCCGAATCGCCAATGGCAACGGTGGCTTCCGGTGTGACGCCTAGCTGCGCCGCGGCAGTGAGCATCGGCAGCGGATCCGGCTTCTTTTTCGGCAGGCTGTCGCCGCCGAGCACGACGCTGAAATACGGGCTGAGCCCGTATTGCTCCAGCAATTCGACCGCAAAACGGTGCGGTTTGTTGGTGACGCACGCGAGTTTGAGGCCGGCATCGCGCATGGCGCTAAGGCCGGCTTCGACCTCGGGGTACAGCCGCGTGTGCACGCCGTTGATCTTGGCGTACTCCTCTTGATAGATCGCGAGCGCTTCGTCGAAACGGTCCTGTGCGTGGTCCGTTTCGAAGCGCTGCGCCAGCACGCTACGAATCAGATTCTCCGAGCCCTTGCCGATATAGCCGACCACTTCCTCGCGCGAGGTTTCCGTCGCGTCGAGTTGCGCCAGCATGCCGTTCAGGCCGGCGGTGAAATCGTCTGCGGTATCGATCATCGTGCCGTCCAGGTCGATGATCGCGGCTTGCAGGCGCGGGCCGGTGAAGGTCGGAGCAGGGAACGGAGTCGTCATGTTTTTAGTGCGTGCGGGATCCCGGGGGGGGGCGATCGGCGTTCGATCAGTGCTCGATGTTGGCCAGCGCGGCGCGCATCTTGTCGATCACCGCCTTGTGATCCGGCGCGCCGAAGATCGCCGAGCCTGCCACGAACGTGTCCGCGCCAGCCGCCGCGATTTCGGCGATGTTGTCGACCTTCACGCCGCCGTCCACTTCGAGATGAATCTCGCGGCCGGTCTTTTCCTTGTAGGCGTCGATCCGCTTGCGCGCTTCGCGCAGCTTGACGAGCGCCTCAGGAATGAACGATTGACCGCCAAAGCCCGGATTCACCGACATGATCAGCACCAGATCGACCTTGTCCATCACGTAGTCCAGATGGTTGAGCGACGTGGCCGGGTTGAACACGAGGCCGGCCTTGCAGCCGTGGTCGCGGATCAGCGACAGCGTGCGGTCGATATGGTCCGATCCTTCCGGATGAAAGCTGATCAGGTTGGCACCGGCCTTGGCGAAGTCCGGCACGATGCGGTCGACCGGGCGCACCATCAGGTGCACGTCGATCGGCACGTCCACGTGCGGGCGGATCGCTTCGCAGACGAGCGGGCCGATCGTCAGGTTCGGCACGTAATGGTTGTCCATTACGTCGAAGTGAATCCAGTCAGCGCCGGCGGCGACAACGTTGCGGACTTCTTCGCCCAGGCGGGCGAAATCGGCGGACAGAATGCTGGGGGCGATGCGAAATTGCGTCATGGCGGGGGCGGAGGCAAGCGGGAAAACGCTATTTTACCGTTTTGTGCGCCTCGGAACCGTCTCGCAGGCGCTTTGAGTCCGGCACCGGAAAGGTGCGGCAAAGGTGACAAAACGCCTTAGCCGCCCTTGGCCAGAGGGATTTGTCCGGTTGCGGGCGTGCCCCGCATCAAGCAGAATGCCAAACCATAAGTGCCGCTTCGCCATTGCGCCCGCAAACCATTGGCGTTCGGGGCTTCCCGCGATTTTTCACCCCCGTTTCACCAGATCGGAATCAGGATGAGCCAGTACGAATTCAGCGTCTCGGCGCAGGTGCAGTATCTGCCCGAAGAGTCGGACCCGGAGCGCCGCCAGTATGCGTTTGCATACACGCTGACTATCCGTAACAGCGGCCAGGTGCCCGCGCAGTTGATTGCGCGTCACTGGGTCATCACCGACAGCGACGACAATGTGCAGGAAGTCAAAGGCTTGGGCGTGGTCGGGCACCAGCCGCTGCTCAAACCGGGCGAGCACTTCGAATATACGAGTTGGGCCGTGATCGCCACGCCCGTCGGCACCATGCGCGGCGAGTATTTCTGCGTGGCGGAGGACGGCGAGCGCTTCGACGCACCGGTGCCAGAGTTCATTCTGCGTATGCCGCGCACTTTGCATTGAACCGAGGCCGTGGCTCGCGGTCTTTAAGAAGCTTTACGGCATAGCTTTACTGGGATTTTTGCTGCTTTTGCTGTTCATGGGTGGCGGCGCGCGCGGCCTTTTTCTTGCCGGACGACGTCCATACAACGATAAAGACGAGCAGGAAGAGCGCGAGGAGCGATTCCAGCGCGAAGATGAGCATCGGGTATTCGTCGAACAAATCAGACATGGCGGTTTCCATCAAGAACGAACATTGTATGCGTTTTGTCCGCACAGCCGGAGCATGGCTTGGCGCGCTTTCGGTTGCGGTGATGCTGGCTTCTTGCGGTGGTGGCGGCGCGGTCCGGCCCTCGGTTTCGCCGCCCACGGGTGCCGCGATCATACCCGGGCAGATCGCCGCGACGCGGCTCACCGCGGTAGCCTGGCAGCAGGTGCCAGGGTGGCAGGACGATTCGTTGATCGGCGCAACGGCTGCGTTGCGGCAAAACTGCCTGCGGCTTGCGCGTCAACCGAACTGGGCCCGCGCATGCGCGGCGGCCTCGCAGATCGACGATCTGGACGTCACCAGTGCGCGGGCGTTTTTCGAGGCGTATTTCACGCCGTTCCAGTTAGCCAATAACGACGGCACGCTCGACGGTCTCGTCACCGGCTACTACGAGCCGTTGCTGCGAGGTTCGCGCACGCGGCACGGCGTGTATCAAACGGCGCTGTACCGCTGGCCATCCGGATATCGCGCGGGTGCTCCGCTGCCGCCGCGTGCGCAACTCGAGCGTGCGGGCGTGCTCAACGGCAATGAACTCGTGTGGGTCGATGATCCGATCGAGGCCTTCTTCCTGCAAGTGCAGGGCTCCGGGCGCGTCGTGATGGAAGACGGCAGCGTGATGCGGGTCGGTTTTGGCGGCACGAACAATCAGCCGTACAAGTCGATTGGGCGGTGGCTGCTCGATCGCGGCGAATTGACACCGGCGCAGGCGACCATGCAAGGCATCAAGGCATGGGCGCGTGCGAATCCCACGCGGGTCGACGCGTTGCTCGATACGAATCCGCGTTTCGTGTTCTTCCGCGAGATGCAGTCGGGCGAGAGTGCGCCGAGCGGCGGGGCGGATGGTCCGATCGGTGCGCTGGGTGTGCCGTTGACACCGGAGCGGTCGATCGCGGTGGATCCCACTTCGATTCCGCTCGGGACGCCGGTGTTCTTGCAGACCACGCGTCCGTTGACGAACTCGCCGATGAATCGCCTCGTCTTTGCTCAGGACACGGGTTCCGCGATCAAAGGCGGCGTGCGCGCGGATTACTTCTGGGGCCTCGGCGACGATGCCGGCGATCTGGCCGGCAAGATGAAGCAGGGCGGCCGGATGTGGTTGTTGCTGCCGAATTCGTGAGGGTATCGATAACGGCGCTGATGCCGATCAGCGCCGTTATCAGGCAGTAACCTTCGGCGTTTCGCTTTTCAGCGTTTCGCTTAAAGCCCTGACTTCCGCTTGTCCACCACCCGCCGTGCTTTGCCTACCGAACGCTCGATGCCGTTCACACCCAGCACGTTCACGATCGCGCTCACGCCGATCAGCGCCTTGATGTCGTAGGTTAGCGCCTGTTTTGCCGTGGTCAGCGCGGCAGCATCCGGCGCTGATTCCGGGCAGGGCTCGACATTCAACGTCAGTACATCGAGCGGGCCTTCCTTGGTTAGTACGATCTGATAGTGAGGCGCGAGGGCGTGCTGCTTCAGTAGCAATTCTTCGATCTGCGTCGGGAACACGTTGACGCCGCGCACGATCATCATGTCGTCTGAACGGCCCGTGATCTTTTCCATCCGGCGCATGGTGCGTGCGCTGCCCGGCAAGAGGCGCGTCAGATCGCGCGTGCGGTAACGGACGATCGGCAGCGCTTCCTTGGTCAACGACGTGAACACCAGTTCGCCGAGCTCGCCGTCCGGCAGCACTTCGCCGGTTTCGGGATCGATGACCTCGGGATAGAAATGATCTTCCCAGATGGTCGGGCCGTCTTTGGTCTCGACGCATTCCGAGGCGACGCCAGGTCCCATCACTTCAGACAGGCCGTAAATATCGACCGCGTCGATGCCCATGCGCTTTTCGATTGCCTGACGCATATCATTGGTCCAGGGTTCGGCGCCGAAGATACCAAGGCGCAGCGAGCAAGTAGCCGGATCGATGCCCTGCCGTTCGAGTTCGTCGGCGATCGACAGCATATAGCTCGGCGTCACCATGATGATGTCGGGACGGAAGTCCTGAATCAGTTGCACCTGCTTTTCAGTCTGACCACCACCGAACGGAATCACGGTCAGCCCTGCACGCTCGGCGCCGTAGTGTGCGCCCAGGCCGCCTGTGAACAAACCATAGCCGTAGCTCACGTGGACCTTGTCGCCTCGCTTCGCGCCTGCGGCACGGATCGAACGTGCGACGAGATTCGCCCACGTATCGATATCGCGCGCCGTGTAGCCGACAACCGTCGGTTTGCCCGTCGTACCGGACGACGCGTGGATCCGCGAGATCTGTTCCTGCGGCACCGCGAACATGCCAAACGGGTAGCTGTCGCGCAGATCCTTCTTGGTGGTGAAGGGAAAGCGCGCCAGGTCCGCGAGCGTCTTCACTTCGCTCGGGTGGACGCCGGCTTCATCGAATTTGCGCCGATAGACCGGCGAATTCTCATAAGCGTGGTTCAGCGACCATTTAAGCCGTTCGAGTTGGAGCGCGGCGAGTTCGTCGCGGCTGGCTGTCTCGATAGGATCGAGCGGGAGTGCGGTGGTCATCGAATGTCTCCTTGCTGCCTCAATACTTGGGTCTGGTGTGCGATGCGCTTGCGCGCAAAAACCGGGGACTTGCTGCTATCTATGTGAGTGCTGCCAATGTGTCGCGAACGCGTCGCGACTCTGCTGTTCAAGCGCTGTTCAATTGCCTGCAGGAATCAGGTTGCCTTTGATCTGCGCAGATTTGCCGCGAAACATTGCCACGGTCTCCTCTGCGCGATTCGTGACGCGAATATCGTAAATACCGGTGCGGCCGCTCAGCGTTTGCTCGACTGCTTCAGCCGTCAACACGTCGCCGCCTTTTACTGGCCGCAGGAACTCGATCGAGCAGCCTGCTGCGACGGTGTTGATGTTGTACGTGTTGCAGGCGAAAGCGAACGTCGAATCAGCGAGCGTGAAAATCAGGCCGCCGTGGCAAATCTGATGGCCGTTCAGGAAGTCGTCGCGCACGGCCATGCGCAGGCGTGCGTACCCTGGGCGCACTTCTACGATTTCGAGTCCAAGCGCCCGGCTGCACGCGTCGTTTTCGTACATGGCGGCCGCGGTTGCGCGAGCGAGTTCGTCGGGTGTCATTTGGGCCGGGTGGTTCGGTTGTGCGGACATATCAGCGGCCCTCGAAGAGCGGCGCGCGTTTTTCCACGAACGCCTGCACGCCTTCCGCGTAATCGTGGGAAGCACCGAGTTCGCGTTGCAAATCGCGTTCGAGATCGAGTTGCTGATCCAGGGTTTGCGTCGCACCCGCGCGCATGGCCTGCTTGATCGCGGCGATGGCGCGCGTGGGCTGCTGCGCCAGGTGTGCCGCGAGTTTGCTTGCCGTGGTGGCTAGCTCAGTGTCATCAACCGTTTGCCAGATCAGTCCCCAGCTTTCGGCTTTCTCCGCGCTCAGTTTGTCGCCGGTGATGGCAAGACCCAAGGCGCGTGCCATACCGACGCGTTGCGGCAGGAACCAGGTGCCGCCCGAGTCCGGCACGAGGCCGATCTTGACGAATGCCTGGATGAAGCTGGCCGAACGCGCGGCAAGCACGAGATCGCAAGCGAGTGCCAGATTGGCGCCGGCGCCGGCGGCCGTGCCGTTCACCGCAGCAATCACGGGCAATGGCAGTGCTTGCAGGCGGCGAATCAGCGGATTGAAATGCGCGTCGATCAGTTCGCCCAGATCGGTCATCGCGCCCGGCGTGAAGTCGAGATCCGCGAGATCCTGTCCCGCGCAGAAGCCGCGGCCCGCGCCGGTCAGAACGAGCGCACGGGCGCCGGAAGCTTCGACCTCGCCGAGTGCGACGCTCAATTCCTGGTGCATCGCGCGCGTAAAGCTGTTGAGCTTGTCCGGGCGGTTCAGCGTGATGGTCGCTACGTGGCTCGATGCGTCCAGGTCGACGCGAATCGCTTCATATGACATTGGGTGTCTCCTCAAAGTCTCTTTGACCGGTGGGTGTGGCGGCGTTGTAATCAGACCCGCTCGATCACCAATGCGATGCCTTGACCCACGCCGATACACATCGTGCAAAGCGCAAAGCGGCCGTTGATTCGTTCCAGCTGATAAAGCGCAGTGGTGATCAAACGCGCGCCGGACGCGCCTAGCGGGTGACCGAGCGCAATCGCTCCGCCGTTCGGATTGACGCGTGGATCGTCGTCGCGCAAACCGAGCGTGCGCAAGACGGCCAGCCCCTGCGATGCGAAGGCTTCGTTCAACTCGATCACGTCGAATTGCTCGAGTGTCATGTTCAGTTGCTTCAACAGCTTTTGCGTGGCCGGCGCCGGGCCGATGCCCATGATGCGCGGCTCCACGCCCGCCGTTGCCATGCCCACCACACGTGCGCGGCGACGCAATCCGTATTGATCGGCAGCTTCCTGATTCGCGAGCAACAACGCGCAGGCACCGTCGTTCACGCCCGATGCGTTGCCGGCGGTCACGCTGCCGTCGGGGCGGACCACGCCCTTGAGCTTGCCCAGGCTTTCGAGCGACGTTTCGCGCGGATGCTCGTCGAGCGTTACGCGTACGGGGTCGCCTTTCTTCTGCGCAATTTCAACGCCGACGATTTCCTGAGCCAAAGTGCCATCGCGCTGCGCACGGGCTGCCTTTTGCTGGCTCGACAGCGCAAACGCGTCCTGATCCGCACGGCTTATGCCGAACTCGACGGCGACGTTCTCCGCAGTCTCCGGCATCGAGTCGACGCCATATTGACGCTTCATCAGCGGATTGATAAAGCGCCAGCCGATAGTCGTGTCGTAAATATCGGCCTGCCGCGAGAACGCACTACTGGCCTTGCCCATCACGAACGGCGCACGCGTCATGCTTTCGACGCCGCCTGCAATCATCAGCCGCGCTTCACCAGCCTTGATGGCGCGAGCAGCCGTGCCGACGGCGTCCATGCCCGAACCGCACAGGCGGTTGATGGTTGCGCCGGGCGCCTCCGTGGGCAAGCCGGCCAGCAATGCGGACATACGAGCGACGTTGCGGTTGTCTTCACCGGCCTGATTGGCGCAGCCGTAGATCACGTCGTCAATTGTCCGCCAGTCGACACCGGGATTGCGCTCGATCAGCGCTTTGATCGGCACCGCACCGAGGTCATCCGCGCGGACATCTTTCAGGGCGCCGCCGTAACGGCCGATTGGGGTGCGAATCGCGTCGCAAATGAAGGCGTCGTTCATGTGGGTTCCTGCTGGGACGAATCGGCGGGACATGCCGATCCGATGTCTCATGTTAGTTGGGGCGCACGGCCCGGTCCATTCGGCCAAACGGCATAGGACGAAAGCCGTGCTCTTGTCTTATGCCATTCAGCCAGCTACCGCCGGTGCCGCTTTCGGTTCAACATGAGCGCGGCTTTGAACGACGCGGAAGCGGTTCGCGACAAAGGCTGCGTCGGCCAGCGCGGCATTTGCCGCCGGGTTTGCGCCCGTGCCGTGGAAGTCGGAGAAAGCCGCCGACTGATTGACGAAAACGCCGCCCGTCAAATTGATCGAGAGTGCTACACCGCCGCGGATCGATGCTTCATGCGCCTCTTCGAGCACGGCTTCGTCCGTGCTGTAGACCGACAGCGTCAGCGCACCGTGCTCGGCAGCGATGGCGCCGGCAAGGTCGAGCGACTGCGCAGTCGAATCCGTTGCGATCACGAACGAGATCGGGCCGAACCATTCTTTGGTGAACTGCGCGTGGTCGGTGGCGGCATCCAGTTGGAGCACGAGCGGTGTGCGCACGCGAGCGCCGGCAAAAGCCGGATGTTCGAGCGATTGGCTTTCTACTAGAACGCGGCCAAGTTTGGCAGCGTCGTCGATACGTTGGGTGACGCCTTCGTTCTGGATCGCGCCGAGCAGTTCGACGGCGCGCGCTGGGTCCGCAACCAGTTTTTGCACTGCGCCGGCGATAGCTTGGGCGACTTCGTCGAAACCGAGTTCGCCTTCAGCGGTGCGGATGCCGCCGCGCGGTACGTAGATGTTTTGCGGGGCGGTGCACATCTGGCCCGAGTACAGCGCAAGCGAGAAAGCGATATTGCGAGCGGCGGCTTTGATGTCGTCCACCGAGTCGATCACGATCTGGTTGACGCCGGCTTTTTCGGTGTAGACCTGAGCCTGATGGGCATTGCGCTCGAGCCACGTGCCGTTTTGCGTGCTGCCCGTGAAGTCGATGAGCTTGATTTCAGGGCGCAGTGCCAGGTCCTGGACGAGCGCGCCGTCGTTCGGTTCCGTGGCCAGCAACGTAACGACGTTCGGATCGAAACCGGCCTCGCGCAACACATCACGTGCGATGCGTACGGTCAGCGCGAGCGGAAGAATTGCGCCCGGATGCGGCTTGACGATGACCGTGTTGCCCGTGGCCAGATCGGCGAAGAGGCCCGGATAGCCATTCCACGTCGGGAAGGTGCAGCAGCCAAGCACGAGACCGGTGCCGCGCGGCACGACGGTGTAGCGCTTGTGCATGGCGAGCGGCGGATTTTTGCCTTGCGGCTTTTCCCAGTGGGCATCAGCAGGGATGCGGCGCAATTGGTCCCACGCGTACACGACCGCTTCAAGCGCACGGTCTTGTGCATGCGGGCCACCGGCTTGGAAGGCCATCATGAATGCCTGACCGGTCGTGTGCATCACGCTGTAGCCGATTTCGAAGCTGGCGCGATTAACGCGCGCGAGGATTTCAAGGCATACGCCGATCCATGCGTGGGGGCCGGCCGCGCGCCAATCGCGCTGGGCGACGGCGGCTGCGGCGATCAACGCGTCGGGATCGGCTTTCGGATAGCGCACGCCGAGCGGGAACCCGAACGGCGAGACTTCAGCGCCGACGGTTTCTCCGGTCGACGGCTGGTCCAGTTCGAACGTCTTGTTCAGGTGCGCTTTGAATGCGGCTTCGCCGTCTGCGCTAGCGGTTTCCCCGTACACTTTCGGACTGGGCATCTCGACGAACGGACTCCAGTAGCCGCGCGTTTCAATCGCGGTGAGTGCCTTTTGCAGCGTGTCTTCGTGCTTGGTGAATAGCGGGTGTGTCATGGCAGAGGGGCTTGGCTGTGCGTTGGGAAAAGCCTGTCGAATAATTGACCGACCGGTTGGTTGGTGAATGGTAGCATTACTGAGACGGCCGCGCGAAGCGTTTTTTGCGCGCCATTAACCATTAGGAGGCGGCATGGCTTACGAGAACATTCTGGTTGAGACGCGGGGACGGGTCGGTTTGGTCACGTTGAATCGCCCGAAGGCGTTGAACGCGCTGAACGACGCGTTGATGGACGAACTGGGCGCTGCGCTGCGCGAGTTCGATGCCGACGAAGCGATTGGTGCGATCGTGGTGACGGGGAGTGAGAAAGCGTTCGCCGCCGGGGCCGACATCGGCATGATGGCGACCTATACCTATATGGATGTCTACAAAGGTGACTACATCACCCGCAACTGGGAAACGGTGCGCTCCATCCGTAAGCCGATCATTGCCGCAGTGGCGGGCTTCGCGCTTGGCGGCGGTTGCGAGTTGGCGATGATGTGCGACATTATTTTCGCCGCCGACACGGCGAAGTTCGGCCAGCCGGAAATCAAGCTCGGCATCATGCCGGGAGCAGGCGGCACGCAGCGACTGCCGCGCGCCGTCTCAAAGGCAAAAGCGATGGACCTTTGCCTGACCGCGCGCTTCATGGACGCTGCTGAGGCAGAGCGCGCCGGATTGGTCTCGCGGGTGATTCCCGCCGCTTCCCTGCTTGACGAGGCGGTGGCCGCGGCCGCGACCATCGCTGAATTCCCGCTGCCGGCGGTGATGATGATCAAGGAATCGGTCAATCGTGCGTACGAAACGACGCTTGCGGAAGGTGTGAATTTCGA
The DNA here is from genome assembly GCA_900142905.1 of Burkholderia sp. GAS332. Classification (NCBI taxonomy): domain Bacteria; kingdom Pseudomonadati; phylum Pseudomonadota; class Betaproteobacteria; order Burkholderiales; family Burkholderiaceae; genus Burkholderia; species Burkholderia sp. GAS332. The sequence continues at coordinate 550,371 of FSRV01000001.1, forward strand.
GCGCCGCCTGTTCCATTCGCTCTTCGCTACGGAAGATCAGAAGGAGGGGATGGCTGCGTTCGTTGAGAAGCGCAAACCGGTTTTCAAGCATCGGTAATACGCTTGTCAAAATAACGCTTGCAAGGCCGGGTCTGGCTCGCTAGAATCTCGCTCTTTCGTGCTTCGGACACCGGGGCACGGGAAGCGGGAGAGCCAGTAGTGGCAAGGCTTTCAGCGAAGTGAGCGGGTTGAGAAAGTTAGAAAAACCTGTTGACGACGTAGCGAAAGTTCTTCATAATCTCGTTTCTCTGCTGCTGATGCAGCGACGCAGAACGAAGCGGTGCCGGGTAGTTGTGAGGTTGGCGACGACGGTGCAGGTTCGGTAGTGAATGCGTAATCGATCTTTAAAAATTAACAGCCGATAAGTGTGGGCGCTTGATGCGAGACGCGCAGTGGATCCTTCGGGGTTTGCTGGAAGCGAAAGTATCAAGTCTCACACTAGTATTAAAGGAAGGTTTTCCTGTTGGGGTGGATTCACGTCGACAGGATGATCATTCGTCAGTACGTTGAGTGAGCGACCGGTTTCGAAAGAGACCGAAAAACAGTAACAGGTTTGAACTGAAGAGTTTGATCCTGGCTCAGATTGAACGCTGGCGGCATGCCTTACACATGCAAGTCGAACGGCAGCACGGGGGCAACCCTGGTGGCGAGTGGCGAACGGGTGAGTAATACATCGGAACGTGTCCTGTAGTGGGGGATAGCCCGGCGAAAGCCGGATTAATACCGCATACGCTCTACGGAGGAAAGGGGGGGATCTTAGGACCTCTCGCTACAGGGGCGGCCGATGGCAGATTAGCTAGTTGGTGGGGTAAAGGCCTACCAAGGCGACGATCTGTAGCTGGTCTGAGAGGACGACCAGCCACACTGGGACTGAGACACGGCCCAGACTCCTACGGGAGGCAGCAGTGGGGAATTTTGGACAATGGGCGCAAGCCTGATCCAGCAATGCCGCGTGTGTGAAGAAGGCCTTCGGGTTGTAAAGCACTTTTGTCCGGAAAGAAAACCTCTGGGTTAATACCCCGGGGGGATGACGGTACCGGAAGAATAAGCACCGGCTAACTACGTGCCAGCAGCCGCGGTAATACGTAGGGTGCAAGCGTTAATCGGAATTACTGGGCGTAAAGCGTGCGCAGGCGGTTTGCTAAGACAGATGTGAAATCCCCGGGCTTAACCTGGGAACTGCATTTGTGACTGGCAGGCTAGAGTATGGCAGAGGGGGGTAGAATTCCACGTGTAGCAGTGAAATGCGTAGAGATGTGGAGGAATACCGATGGCGAAGGCAGCCCCCTGGGCCAATACTGACGCTCATGCACGAAAGCGTGGGGAGCAAACAGGATTAGATACCCTGGTAGTCCACGCCCTAAACGATGTCAACTAGTTGTTGGGGATTCATTTCCTTAGTAACGTAGCTAACGCGTGAAGTTGACCGCCTGGGGAGTACGGTCGCAAGATTAAAACTCAAAGGAATTGACGGGGACCCGCACAAGCGGTGGATGATGTGGATTAATTCGATGCAACGCGAAAAACCTTACCTACCCTTGACATGTATGGAACCCTGCTGAAAGGTGGGGGTGCCCGAAAGGGAGCCATAACACAGGTGCTGCATGGCTGTCGTCAGCTCGTGTCGTGAGATGTTGGGTTAAGTCCCGCAACGAGCGCAACCCTTGTCCCTAGTTGCTACGCAAGAGCACTCTAGGGAGACTGCCGGTGACAAACCGGAGGAAGGTGGGGATGACGTCAAGTCCTCATGGCCCTTATGGGTAGGGCTTCACACGTCATACAATGGTCGGAACAGAGGGTCGCCAACCCGCGAGGGGGAGCCAATCCCAGAAAACCGATCGTAGTCCGGATCGCACTCTGCAACTCGAGTGCGTGAAGCTGGAATCGCTAGTAATCGCGGATCAGCATGCCGCGGTGAATACGTTCCCGGGTCTTGTACACACCGCCCGTCACACCATGGGAGTGGGTTTTACCAGAAGTGGCTAGTCTAACCGCAAGGAGGACGGTCACCACGGTAGGATTCATGACTGGGGTGAAGTCGTAACAAGGTAGCCGTATCGGAAGGTGCGGCTGGATCACCTCCTTTCTCGAGCTAACGTGTCGAACGTTGAGCGCTCACGCTTATCGGCTGTGAACAGGACAGACTCAGGGGTCTGTAGCTCAGTTGGTTAGAGCACCGTCTTGATAAGGCGGGGGTCGATGGTTCGAATCCATCCAGACCCACCACTGTTTCTGCGGTGGCTGAACTAACCAACCGAAGACACCCTGAAGTACTTGTGTGACTGGGGGATTAGCTCAGCTGGGAGAGCACCTGCTTTGCAAGCAGGGGGTCGTCGGTTCGATCCCGTCATCCTCCACCAATCTTCAATGCCGGTTTTACTGCGGTGAACCTTGAAAGAGGTTTGCGGTGTAGTGAAACAGGCATTGGCGATTGAGCCAGTCAGAGTGATACGCGGTTATAGCAACCGCGATATCGGCTGTCGTTCTTTAACAATCAGGAAGAAGTAGTAAAGAGATTCACGAAAGATCACTTAGAGATGGGTGATTGAGTAGGTGAATCAGGGTTGTGATTGTATCAATGTATGAAAAGGGGAATCGAAAGATTGCTCTTGGAATACGGCGCAACACGAATACTCAACCTGTAGCGATGTGAGAAACACGTCATCCCCAGTGGATGGTGTGAGAGACACACTCGTTATAGGGTCAAGCGAACAAGTGCATGTGGTGGATGCCTTGGCGATCACAGGCGATGAAGGACGCGGTAGCCTGCGAAAAGCTACGGGGAGCTGGCAAACGAGCTTTGATCCGTAGATGTCCGAATGGGGAAACCCACCTCTTTTGAGGTATCCATGACTGAATACATAGGTCATGAGAAGCGAACGCGGTGAACTGAAACATCTAAGTAACCGCAGGAAAAGAAATCAACCGAGATTCCCAGAGTAGTGGCGAGCGAAATGGGACCAGCCTGTACTCTTTATCTTCATTGTTAGTCGAAGGCTCTGGAAAGTGCCGCCATAGCAGGTGATAGCCCTGTAGACGAAAACAGCGAGGAAGAACTAGGTGTACGACAAGTAGGGCGGGACACGTGAAATCCTGTCTGAAGATGGGGGGACCATCCTCCAAGGCTAAATACTCGTGATCGACCGATAGTGAACCAGTACCGTGAGGGAAAGGCGAAAAGAACCCCGGGAGGGGAGTGAAATAGATCCTGAAACCGCATGCATACAAACAGTAGGAGCCTCGCAAGGGGTGACTGCGTACCTTTTGTATAATGGGTCAGCGACTTACATTCAGTGGCAAGCTTAACCGATTAGGGCAGGCGTAGCGAAAGCGAGTCCGAACAGGGCGTTCAGTCGCTGGGTGTAGACCCGAAACCAGGTGATCTATCCATGGCCAGGATGAAGGTGCGGTAACACGTACTGGAGGTCCGAACCCACTAACGTTGAAAAGTTAGGGGATGAGCTGTGGATAGGGGTGAAAGGCTAAACAAACCTGGAAATAGCTGGTTCTCTCCGAAAACTATTTAGGTAGTGCCTCGTGTATCACCTTCGGGGGTAGAGCACTGTCATGGTTGTGGGGTCCATTGCGGATTACTACGCCATAGCAAACTCCGAATACCGAAGAGTGCAATCACGGGAGACAGACATCGGGTGCTAACGTCCGGTGTCAAGAGGGAAACAACCCAGACCGCCAGCTAAGGTCCCCAAATATTGCTAAGTGGGAAACGAAGTGGGAAGGCTAAAACAGTCAGGAGGTTGGCTTAGAAGCAGCCATCCTTTAAAGAAAGCGTAATAGCTCACTGATCGAGTCGTCCTGCGCGGAAGATGTAACGGGGCTAAGCAATATACCGAAGCTGCGGATGCGAGATTTATCTCGCATGGTAGGAGAGCGTTCCGTAAGCCTGCGAAGGTGCATTGAAAAGTGCGCTGGAGGTATCGGAAGTGCGAATGCTGACATGAGTAGCGATAAAGGGGGTGAAAGGCCCCCTCGCCGTAAGCCCAAGGTTTCCTACGCAACGTTCATCGGCGTAGGGTGAGTCGGCCCCTAAGGCGAGGCAGAAATGCGTAGCTGATGGGAAGCAGGTTAATATTCCTGCACCATTGTTAAATGCGATGGGGGGACGGATCGCGGAAGGTTGTCCGGGTGTTGGAAGTCCCGGTCCTTGCATTGGAGAAGGCGCTTAGGCAAATCCGGGCGCGGAATTCAAGGGTGCGAGGCCATTCACTTCGGTGAAGAAGCAACTGGAAGTGGTTCCAAGAAAAGCCTCTAAGCTTCAGTTTAACAAGACCGTACCGCAAACCGACACAGGTGGGCGAGATGAGTATTCTAAGGCGCTTGAGAGAACTCGGGAGAAGGAACTCGGCAAATTGGTACCGTAACTTCGGGATAAGGTACGCCCCTGTAGCTTGACTGGCCTGCGCCAGAAGGGTGAAGGGGTTGCAATAAACTGGTGGCTGCGACTGTTTAATAAAAACACAGCACTCTGCAAACACGAAAGTGGACGTATAGGGTGTGACGCCTGCCCGGTGCCGGAAGATTAAATGATGGGGTGCAAGCTCTTGATTGAAGTCCCGGTAAACGGCGGCCGTAACTATAACGGTCCTAAGGTAGCGAAATTCCTTGTCGGGTAAGTTCCGACCTGCACGAATGGCGTAACGATGGCCACACTGTCTCCTCCCGAGACTCAGCGAAGTTGAAGTGTTTGTGATGATGCAATCTCCCCGCGGCTAGACGGAAAGACCCCATGAACCTTTACTGTAGCTTTGCATTGGACTTTGAACCGATCTGTGTAGGATAGGTGGGAGGCTATGAAGCGTGGACGCCAGTCTGCGTGGAGCCGTCCTTGAAATACCACCCTGGTTTGTTTGAGGTTCTAACCTTGGTCCGTTATCCGGACTGGGGACAGTGCATGGTAGGCAGTTTGACTGGGGCGGTCTCCTCCCAAAGTGTAACGGAGGAGTACGAAGGTACGCTAGGTACGGTCGGAAATCGTGCTGATAGTGCAATGGCATAAGCGTGCTTAACTGCGAGACCGACAAGTCGAGCAGGTGCGAAAGCAGGTCATAGTGATCCGGTGGTTCTGTATGGAAGGGCCATCGCTCAACGGATAAAAGGTACTCTGGGGATAACAGGCTGATACCGCCCAAGAGTTCATATCGACGGCGGTGTTTGGCACCTCGATGTCGGCTCATCTCATCCTGGGGCTGTAGCCGGTCCCAAGGGTATGGCTGTTCGCCATTTAAAGAGGTACGTGAGCTGGGTTTAAAACGTCGTGAGACAGTTTGGTCCCTATCTGCCGTGGGCGCTGGATATTTGAAGGGGGCTGCTCCTAGTACGAGAGGACCGGAGTGGACGAACCTCTGGTGTACCGGTTGTCACGCCAGTGGCATCGCCGGGTAGCTATGTTCGGAAGAGATAACCGCTGAAAGCATCTAAGCGGGAAACTCGCCTTAAGATGAGATATCCCCGGGGCTTCGAGCCCCTTGAAGGGTCGTTCAAGACCAGGACGTTGATAGGTCAGGTGTGGAAGCGCAGTAATGCGTTAAGCTAATTGATACTAATTGCCCGTAAGGCTTGATCCTATAACAAGTGTGTTTTGCGATCAGTGTTAGCGCTTCAGCGCTTACAGTGATCCCACCCCCGAAGGGGGTAGCACTCAGGTTGAGATCAGTGTTGTGCAGTACAAGCGCAACCCAAAGTAATACCGAGAGGCATCCTCTCAGCTACTTCTTCCAGATTGGTTGTATTGCTCCACGAGCAGTACGACAACAAGTCATGCCTGATGACCATAGCGAGTCGGTCCCACCCCTTCCCATCCCGAACAGGACCGTGAAACGACTCCACGCCGATGATAGTGCGGATTCCCGTGTGAAAGTAGGTAATCGTCAGGCTCCCCAGCATGTCCAGAAACCCCGCCGAAAAGGCGGGGTTTTTGCGTTTACGGCCAGCGGAATCAACGACCCATAAGCGCCCGCCGGGTCGGCGCCGTCCATCGGCAAAGCTGCGCCTCCATACGCGCAGCGCTTACGAAGCGGCGACGCAGAAATCGCCGCTTCACGTACAGCTAACTGCCTCTATGCCTCTTGCGCCAGGAATCGCTGTGCCAACCGTACCCAGTACGTTGAGCCGATCGGCAATAGCTCGTCGTTGAAGTCATAGCTCGCGTTATGCAGCATGCAAGGCCCGGCACCATGTCCCGAGTCCCGGTGCCCACCTTCGCCATTGCCGAGAAATGCGTAGCAGCCCGGCTTCGCCAGCAACATGAACGAGAAATCCTCGGCGCCCATTGTCGGTTCGACTGCGTCGTCGACATTTTCCGCGCCGACAATTTCCTTCATGACCGCCGCAGCGAAGCGGGCTTCATTGCTACTGTTGATAGTCGGCGGATAGTTGCGATGGAAGTGGATATTTACCGAGCAATCGTAGGCTTCGGCGGTGCTCTCGGCGATCTTGCGCATGCGTGCTTCGATCAGGTCGAGCGTTTCGGTGGTAAAAGTCCGCACGGTGCCTGCGATCCACGCATCGTCCGGGACGACATTGAGGGCGTCGCCGGTGTGAATCTGGGTGATCGACAGTACTGCGGTATCGAGCGGCTTCTTGTTTCGCGTGATGATGCTCTGCAGCCCGGTCGCGATCTGAACCGCGGTGAACACGGGGTCGCGGCCGTTGTGCGGCAATGCCGCGTGCGAACCCACGCCTTTGATTTCAATGCGAAATTCGTTGCTGGACGCCATGATCGGGCCTTCCGTCACACCGAAGTGGCCGGCCGGCATGCCTGGCCAGTTGTGAATGCCGAAAACCGCATCGACTGGAAACTTCGTAAACAGGCCATCGTCGATCATTGCCTGTGCGCCGGCACCGCCTTCTTCCGCCGGTTGAAAGATGAACACGATCGTGCCGTCAAACTCACCGTGCTTGACCAGATGTCGCGCCGCGCCGAGCAGCATCGCGGTATGTCCGTCATGGCCGCACGCGTGCATTTTGCCGTCGTTTTGCGAGCGATGGCTGAAGCTGTTTAGCTCCTGAATCGGCAACGCATCCATGTCGGCACGTAGTCCAATCGAGCGCGTTCCGTTGCCGCGCTTCAATACACCGACTACGCCCGTTTTGCCCAGTCCGCGATGAGTTTCGATGCCCCAGGACTCAAGTGTCCTGGCAACCAGATCCGCAGTTGCTGTTTCTTCGTAACGCAGTTCGGGGTGTGCATGAATCGTTCGCCGGAGGGTTTGAATCTCGCCGTGGGCGGCCTGGATTTCTGGGATCAGTTTCATGATGGAGTAGTGGTGCGCTTGTGCTTAGCTTTGCGTGGAATCGCTCAGGGCCATATCGCCCGGGCACGTTGATAACCGATTCTACGCCGAAGGCATTTTTGGCGGGACCATGCAGGCGAGCAGGCAGCGGACGTAATAAAATTCGGAATTGCCCCAGCGCTTACCGCTCTCCTGGACGGATCGCCGATGAATGCTCCGACTGAATTCGCCCGCGCGGTGTGCCCGCACGATTGCCCTGATACCTGCGCGATGCGCGTGACCGTCGAAGATGGGCGGGCGATCAAGGTCGTCGGCGATCCCGATCATCCGCCGACTCAAGGCGCGCTATGTACCAAAGTCAGCCGCTATGCCGAGCGGGTGCATCATCCGCGTCGATTGACGACACCGATGAAACGCGTCGGCCGCAAGGGCGAAGGTCGTTTTGAACCGATTAGCTGGGACGAGGCGTTCGAGTTGGCCGCAGCACGCCTATCGGAGGTCGCGCATCGAGCGCCCGAAGCCATCATGCCGTACAGCTACGCCGGTACGATGGGCCTGGTTCAGGGCGACAGCATTGCGCAGCGATTCTTTCACACACTCGGCGCATCGCAGTTAGACCGCACGATTTGTGCAGCCGCGGGTGCAGCGGGGCTGAAATATACCTACGGCGCCAGCCTCGGCATGCTCACCGAGTTCTTCGCCGAGAGCGAGCTCATCATGATCTGGGGCTCGAATCCCATCGCGTCGAACCTGCACTTCTGGACACGTGCCCAGGAAGCCAAGCGTCGCGGTGCACGGCTGATCGCGATCGACCCGTACCGGTCGCTGACGGCGGAAAAATGCCACCAGCACATTGCACTGAAACCCGGAACCGACGGTGCTTTAGCGCTCGGCATGATCAACGTGTTGATCACGGAAAATCTGCTTGATCACGCCTACATTGCGGCCCATACGCTGGGCTTCGATGAACTCAAGGCGCGTGCGCTCAGCTATCCGCCGTCGCGTGCCGCTCAGATTTGTGGTGTCGACGAGCAGGTGATCGTCGATCTTGCGCGCCTTTACGGCAGCACGAAAAAGGCCGCGATCCGCATGAACTATGGTCTCCAGCGGGTGCGCGGCGGCGGTAACGCCGTGCGCGCAATCGCTTGCCTGCCATCGCTGACAGGCGCATGGCGCGAGCGGGCGGGCGGCGTATTGCTGTCCTCGGGCGGATGGGCGCCGGTGGATTCGCACGCATTGCAGCGCCCAGACCTGATGCCGGGCTGGCCGGGCAAGGCATCGCGTGTCATCAATATGAACGCGATCGGCGACGCACTGCTGCACCCGGGCGACGCTACGTTCGGCCCGAAGGTCGAAGCGATCATTGTTTATAACTCGAATCCAGTGGCGGTCGCGCCAGACTCTGAGCGGGTCGCCGCAGGGTTTGCACGCGAAGACCTGTTCACGATCGTGCTCGAGCACTTTCAGACCGACACCGCGGACTACGCCGATCTGCTTCTGCCAGCTACGACGCAACTCGAGCACTTGGATGTGCACAAGTCGTACGGGCACACGCACGTCATGGTTAACCTGCCGGCGATCGCGCCAGTCGGCGATGCGCGCCCGAATACGGAAATCTTTCGCGGCCTGGCGCGCCACATGGGCCTGCAGGAGGCGGCGCTTTACGAGAGCGACGACGCTATCGCGCAGTCGGCATTCCGCTGGAGCGACAAAACGCTCGAAGGTGTCAGTTGGGACTCGCTAAAGAAAACCGGCTGGGCAAAGCTGAACCTGCCTGACGCGCCATTCGCCGAGGGCGGCTTTCGCACGCCGTCCGGTAAATGCGAGTTCTTCAGCGAACGCCTCGCGCAGCAAGGGCTCGATCCGTTGCCGGACTATCTACCGCCTTACGAATCCGCCGACGGCGCGCCCGGCCTCGCCGCGCGTTATCCGCTTGCGATGATCTCGCCGCCTGCCCGCAACTTCCTGAATAGCACCTTCGTGAACATCGAGAGCCTGCGCTCGACGGAAGGCGAGCCGCACCTGGACATCCATCCGTCCGACGCGCAGCAGCGAAACATCGCCGACGGTGATCAGGTGCGCATATTCAACGATCGCGGCTCGATGCAGGCGCGTGCCCGAGTCACCGACAAGGCGCGTGAAGGGCTCGTGGTCGGCCTGTCGATCTGGTGGAAGAAGCTCGCGCCCGACGGCCGCAACGCCAACCAGGTCACCAGTCAGGCGCTTACCGATCTGGGCGGATCGGCCACGTTCTACGACTGTCTCGTCGAAGTTGAGCACACCTGAAACACACTCAATAATCTTGCAGCTACGGCCTTCAATAGGTTCGAGGCTGCAGTCTAACCCAGCCGCTTTTGGCGAATAGCCACCGGGTGCCCATGCTACGATGCGTTTTTAGCACGACCATTCGAAAATAAAGGAGGAGACGCTGCATGGACAAAATCTGGCTGAAATCTTATCCGCCCGGCGTTCCCGCAGAGATCGACCCGACCCGCTATTCGTCCGTCGCCGAACTGCTCGAAGAAGCCTTCCGCGAACACCGCGCCAAACCGGCGTTCGTCTGCATGGGTAAGGCGATCAGCTACGGCGAGCTCAACACGCTCTCGCGCAAGCTTGCCGCGTGGTTTCAGTCGAAGGGCCTTGCCCGCGGCGCGCGCATCGCGATCATGATGCCGAACGTGCTGCAATATCCGGTCGCGATTGCGGCGATCTTGCGCGCGGGCTACGTGGTGGTGAATGTGAATCCGCTCTATACCCCGCGGGAGCTCGAGCACCAGCTCAAGGACAGTGGCGCGGAAGCGATCATCCTGCTCGAAAACTTCGCTGTCACGCTGCAGGCGATCGTGCGCAACACGTCGATCAAGCACGTCGTTGTCGCCGCAATGGGCGATTTGATGGGCGTGAAGGGCGCGCTGGTGAACTTCGTCGTGCGGCGCGTGAAGAAGATGGTGCCGGCGTGGAGCTTGCCGGATCACGTCAAATTCAACACGGCGATCGCCGAGGGTGGCCGCCAGAGTTTCAAGCCCGTCCAGCAAGGCCCGGACGATGTCGCGTTTCTACAGTACACGGGCGGCACGACTGGCGTGGCCAAGGGCGCGACGCTGTTGCATCGGAACCTGATCGCCAACGTGCTGCAGTCGGAAATCTGGCTCGATCCGGTTCGCGCTAACCGTACGGACATCGATCAGTTCATCACGGTTGTCGCATTGCCGCTGTATCACGTCTTTGCGCTGACGGTCTGCGGACTGCTGACGATCCGTACCGGCGGCCTCGGCGTGCTGATCCCCAATCCGCGCGACATCCCCGGCATGATCAAGGCGCTGGAAGGCTATCCGATCACGACGTTTCCGGCCGTCAACACGCTGTACAACGCGATGCTGAACAGCCCGGACTTCCACAAACTCGATTTTTCGAAGCTGATCGCAGCAAATGGCGGCGGGATGGCGGTGCAGGAGGCGGTCGCCAAGCGCTGGTTCGAGCATACGCATACACCGATCATCGAGGGCTACGGTCTATCGGAAACGTCGCCATGCGTCACCTGCAATCCGGTCACCGTCACGGAATATAGCGGCACGATCGGCTTGCCGTTGCCGTCGACCGAAATCTCGATTCGCGATGATGAAGGCAACGAGGTGCCGCTTGGCCAGCCCGGCGAAATCTGCATCCGCGGCCCGCAGGTGATGGCTGGCTACTGGAACCGACCGGAAGAGACGGCCAAGGTCATGACCCCGGACGGCTTCTTCAAGTCGGGCGACGTCGGTTTGATGAACGAAGACGGCTTCGTCAAGATCGTCGACCGGAAGAAGGACATGATTCTGGTCTCCGGCTTCAACGTCTATCCGAACGAAATCGAGGACGTGGTCGCCAAGCTGCCGGGCGTGTTCGAAGTCGCTGCGGTCGGCGTGCCGGATCAGCATTCGGGCGAAGCGGTGAAGCTCTTCGTCGTGAAGAAAGACCAGGCACTTACCGATGCGGACATCTTCGCGTACTGCAAAACGCAGTTGACCGGCTACAAGCGGCCGAAGATCGTCGAATTCCGGACTGAACTGCCCAAGAGTAATGTCGGCAAGATTCTGCGTCGCGAGTTGCGTGACGGCCGGGCATAAGCGTATCAAGCGCATCAACCCCAACGGCTTGAACAGCGCCGACATGAAGTAATGCATTGCGGGAAGAAAGAGAAAGGCCCGGCAGACGAAAGTCTGCCGGGCCTTTCTCTTTGAGCCGTCGTCTCCTCGCAAATCAGCCGACAGTGCACGGCGCGGCCATAAAAAAAGGCGCCCGAAGGCGCCTTTGAGGCAAACTGCTTTATTACGACTTATTAGAACTTGTGGCGGATGCCGATGCGAGCCGTGAACTGGTTCTGGTTCGACGAACCCGTCAGGCCGTTGATGCCAGCCGTTGCGGCAGTCACACCCGTGCCTGCTTCGTTCAGCACTTCGCCCAGAGCGTGTTGGTACACACCAATCACGTACACGTCGGTACGCTTGGACAGGAAGTAGTCCACGCCAACCGCGCCTTGGTGGTACTGGGCACGCGATGCGCCTTCGATGGTCGCGCCGCGCGTGTAGTCATACGCTGCGCCGACCAGCAATGCCGGGGTCAACTGATACTTGAAGTTCAGTTCGGCGTTGTTAAACGTAGCCGATTGACCCTTGACCGTCGGCTGTGCAAACGCCATGCCCAGGTTTGCGAAACGGATGTTCGAGTACGTCAGGCCAATCGTTGCCGCGCCGAACGTGTATGCACCACCCGCACCGATCACCTGGTACGTGTTAGCCGACGTGTAGGCGCCATAGACCGGCGACGTCACTGCTGCGTCCGCTGCTGTAGCCGTGCCACCGTTGTTGAACAGGCCACCCGATGCTGCCGGGGTGCGTGCGTTCAAGTAGCCGACGCCCAAGACCAACGGACCGTTGTTGTAGCCAGCGCCCAACGACCAGATCTGGTTGCCGGTGACGTTGCCTGCCTGGCCGCCGAAGCTGTACGTGCCGCCGAACGTCAGGCCGTTGTAGTTAACGCTCGTGTACTTGACCGTGTTGTTGGTGCGGTACGCGTTGTTGAAGTTGTCGATGTCGCCCGGGTGAGCAGCGATGTAGCCGCCCCACTGGTCGCCGGCTTCCAGCGGACCAACGTAGTCGACGACGGAGTCGTACTGACGACCCAGCGTGACCGTACCGAACTGGCTCGACAGGCCAACGTAAGCTTGACGACCGAACATCAGGCCGCCTTGACCCAGCTTGCCGGTGTTCACGTCAAAGCCGTTTTCCAACACGAAGATTGCCTTCAGACCGCCGCCCAGATCTTCCGTGCCGCGCAGGCCGAAACGCGAGCCTTGCAGAACGCCGCTGGACAGGTTGTACAGGTGCTTGCCACCCGAATTGGTGTTGATGTTGAAGCCTTCGTCAATGATACCGTACAGGGTCACGCTGCTCTGAGCATGTGCGACGCCTGCGAATGCGCCCAGTGCTGCGAGAGCGAGAAGCGACTTTTTCATCGAATGATCTCCAAGGATTACGAATCTTTTGTACAAGGCGAATATTTGTCTAGCGTTGAGGCCTTGCTTGTCCAACTTCGCGAGAAGTTGCACGTAATGTAACAAAAGGCATACATGGCACAAAGCAAAAGGAGAGGACCAGGACGGTTCCTGTTTCGTTTACGCAACATGGTCTAAAATCAAAAATTGGCCGCCAGAATTGTTGGAATTCAAGGTCTCCGTGACCTTGGTTTTGCCCCGCAAAGCCTTGTCACACGGACCTGCCAGTGCGGCGCGGCGGTTGTCGAATCAGGGAGTGCTGAATGTTTCTGGACGAGTTGATTAGCGAGTTTGATCGGGGTTTACGCTCAATGACCGGCGTGTCGCGGATGAGTCGTCCATTGCCAGTTCCGCAAGAATCGGCGGCGGAGCCTGTCGAGCTCTCCCCGGCGGAACGTGCGCATGCGGCTGGCTTGATGCGTGTGAATCACGTCGGTGAGGTGTGCGCCCAAGCGCTTTACCAGGCTCAGAAACTCGCTACCCGGTCGCCGTCTTTGCGGGCTGTGTTTAATCATGCTGCCATCGAAGAAGAGGATCATCTGGCGTGGACCGCCAAACGCCTCGAGGCGCTCGATTCGCGTCCAAGCCTGTTGAACCCGCTCTGGTATACAGGTGCGCTGGCAATCGGCCTCGCGGCGGGCCGCCTGGGTGATCGGGTGAGTCTCGGCTTCATGGCCGAAACCGAGCGCCAGGTCGAACAGCATCTGGATAGCCATCTGGACCAGTTACCCGCGGCAGACCGTGAGTCGCGTGCGATCGTCGAACAGATGCGCGTGGACGAAGCGGAGCACGGTAAATCCGCGATGGACGCAGGCGGCGTCGAATTGCCGTTCCCAGCGCGTGCGCTGATGCGTGCGGTATCGAAAGTGATGACACGCACGGCCTATTACCTATAAGTTCGAGACTTCTGCTCACGCACGCTTGAGAGTGGGACGGCGCCTCGCGCGCCGTCCGTCCGACATACCCGGAACGCCAGCCAACACCTCCCGATCCCGCTTCACGATCTCTTACATTCCGCGCCTTTCCCTCGCACTTTTCACGTATCACCTTCACAAGTTTCACTAGCTCATTCATTTATAACGGTTTTCCGTTTTATGTCTGACGTGAAGGAGTCGCGCTAAGTCCTTGTTCTAACAAACAAAATTCGCTCGAAAAGCGCGTATCTCCCTTGACCCCTGTTTAGCGTTCCTCTAAAGTGGGAGACAGTGTGAGAAAGTGTATTTTTGTGTGATCTCGCGGGTGGTTTCGGGTAGATTTTCACGAATCGGGCAGCCGGCGCAAAAACGCCGCGAGCGACTAGGTTGCATGGGACCGGACTACAGCGCCAAAGCGCTAACTCCGGTCGACCGCAGCGAACTGCATGGGACCGGAGTAAAGCGCTAAAGCGCTAACTCCGGTCGACAAGGGAGAGCGAAGTGTTCCAAGGGGCGTCGGCGCTGACGCTCGATGCGAAAGGGCGGATGTCGATTCCCTCTCGCTATCGGGATGCGCTGCAAACACAGGCAGAGGGCCGGGTGACGATCACCAAGCACCCGGACGGCTGCCTGTTGCTCTTTCCGCGCCCGGAGTGGGAGATCTTCCGCGACAAGGTCGACAAGCTGCCTATGAACGCGGCCTGGTGGAAACGCATTTTTCTCGGCAATGCCATGGACGTCGATATGGACGGCGCGGGCCGCGTGCTCGTGTCGCCGGAATTGCGCGCGGCCGGTTCGCTGGAGAAAGAAGTGAACCTGCTCGGCATGGGTCGTCATTTTGAGTTGTGGGACGCACAAATTTACGCAGCAAAGGAACAGGCAGCGATCGCCGAGGGCATGCCCGAAGCGTTAAAGAATTTCACGTTCTGATCGCGGACTACATATATGGCACCTGCGATGGGAAATGAATTGCAGCATCGCACGGTGCTGCTGGAAGAGGCGGTCAACGCGCTGGTTACACGCGCGGACGGCGTTTATGTGGACGGTACGTTTGGGCGCGGCGGTCATAGCCGTCTGGTGCTGGAGAAGCTGGGTGAAGCGGGGCGTCTGATTGCGTTCGACAAGGATCCGCTCGCCATTGCCACGGCTCAGCAGATTACCGATCCGCGCTTTGGCATCGTGCATGAGAGTTTTGCTTCACTGCGTGACGCGATTGCGGAGCGCGGGGTAGGGCGGGTGTCGGGCGTGTTGCTGGATCTGGGCGTGTCGTCGCCGCAAGTCGACGATCCGGAGCGGGGCTTCAGCTTTCGCGCCGACGGCCCACTCGACATGCGGATGGACCCGACGCGCGGCGAGTCTGCTGCTGACTGGTTGGCGCGGGCCACGGTGCAGGAACTGACGGAGGTGATACGAGATTATGGGGAAGAACGGTTTGCTTTTCAGATTGCAAAGGCGCTTGCTGCTCGCCGGGCAGAGTCCGACCGTCTTGGGCCTCTCGTCAGCACGGGCGAGCTTGCCCAAATCGTGGCTAACGTCGTCAAAACCCGTGAGAAGGGCAAGGATCCGGCAACCCGCACCTTTCAAGCTATACGGATTCACATCAATCAAGAGCTTGCGGAGCTGCAAGTCGTTTTAGAAGCAGCGTTGTCGCTGTTGGAGCAAGGGGGGCGGCTGGTGGTCATCAGCTTTCATTCGCTCGAGGATCGGATCGTCAAGCGATTCATGCAGGCGCACGCCAGTACGCCTGCGGTCGATCGCCGTCTGCCGATCCGTGCAGTCGATCTGCCGAGCCCTCCGCTCAAAATCATCGGCCGCGTGTTCGCCAGCGACGCTGAAGTCGCCGCGAACCCGCGCGCCCGTTCTGCCGTGATGCGTGTGGCGGAGCGGATTGCACCATGAATCGCCTCAATATCTTCCTGCTGATGATCGTGATGGGCTGCGCTTTGTCTGTCGTCAACGCAACCAATCAGCAGCGTCAGATCTTTATCCAGTTGCAGCGCGCGCAATCGCAGGAGCACCAGCTGCAGCAGGATTATTCACAGCTTCAATATCAGCAGAGCGCGTTGTCGAAGACGTCGCGCATCGAGCAGATCGCCACTGATTCTCTGAAGATGCAATCGGTTACGACCGGGCGCACCCAGTACCTGACGCTCGACCCGGGCGCCGCCAAGGCTGAGGACGCGCCGATTCCGACTTCCGGCCCGGCCTCGGCGCCGGTTGCGACTCGTCGCGGAGGCGTGCGATGAAAAAATCGTCGACTCGCAAAAGCGTCGCCTTTTCGGCGAACCCGATTCTGTCGGTGCGCTTGCCCATGTGGCGCTCGAAACTCGTCGTGTTCATGCTGTTCATGGCGTTCGTCGCGCTGGCCGGGCGCGCCTTCTGGATTCAGGGGCCGGGCAACGCTTTCTATCAGAAGCAGGGCGAGATCCGCTATCAGCGCCGGCTCGAACTGCCGGCCACGCGTGGCAAGATTCTCGACCGCAACGGCCTCGTGCTCGCCACGAGTCTGCCGGTGCGCGCGATCTGGGCGATTCCCGATTCGGTGCCGGACGATCTCGGCGCCGACAAGCTGAACCAGCTCGGCAAGCTGCTCGACATGACGAACAAGGAGTTGCGCGCCAAGCTGTCGGAAGACAAGAACTTCGTCTATGTGAAGCGCCAGGTGCCGGTCGACGTCGCCGCGAAAGTTACTGCGCTGGACATCCCGGGCATTTATGCGCGCGACGAATACAAGCGCTTCTATCCGGAAGGCGAGATCACGGCGCACCTGATCGGCTTCACTAATGTAGAAGACGAAGGCCAGGAAGGCGTCGAACTCGGCGACCAGAAGTTGCTGGCCGGCATGTCGGGCAGCCGCCGCGTGATTAAAGACCGCATGGGCCACATCATCGAAGATGTGGACGAGCAGGTCGTGCCGCACAACGGCCAGGACGTCGATCTCTCGATCGACAGCAAGATCCAGTACATCGCTTATACGAACCTGAAAGCGGCCGTCGAGAAATTCAAGGCGAAAGCGGGCGCGGCGATGGTGATCGACGTGCGCACGGGCGAAGTGCTGGCGCTCGTCAACTACCCGACGTACAACCCGAACGACCGCTCGCACCTGACGGGCGATCAACTGCGCAACCGCATCCTGACGGACACCTTCGAGCCGGGCTCGATCATGAAACCGTTCACGATCTCGCTGGCACTCGACCTGCACCGCGTCACGCCGACTACACTGGTTGATACAGGCGGCGGCCGTTTCGTGCTCGACGGCGCGCCGATTACCGACGACAGCGCGTTCGGCGTGCTGACGGTGGGCGGCGTGATCCAGAAGTCGAGCAACATCGGCGCGACGAAGATCGCCATGCAGCTCAAGCCCGAAGAGATGTGGAATATGTATACCAGCATCGGTCTCGGCCAGGCGCCGAAGGTCGGTTTCCCGGGTGCGGCGGCGGGCCGTTTGCGTCCGTGGAAGAGCTGGCGCCGCATCGAGCAGGCGACCATGTCGTACGGCTACGGCCTGTCGGTGTCGCTGTTCCAGTTGGGCCGTGCGTACACCGCGATCGCGCATGACGGCGAGATCATGCCGGTGTCAATTTTCCGCACGACTGGCGATCAGCCGCCCACGGGGCCGCAAATTTTCGCGCCCACCACCGCTCGCGAAGTGCGCGCGATGCTCGAAACCGTCACGGCACCCGGCGGCACGTCGCCTGACGCGGCTGTACCGGGCTATCGCGTCGGCGGCAAGAGCGGTACCGCCTACAAGCACGGCGCTCACGGCTACGACCACTCCAAGTACCGCGCTTCGTTCGTCGGCATGGCGCCGATGCCGAATCCGCGCATTGTCGTCGCGGTGTCGGTCGACGAACCGACGGCGGGTAGCCACTTCGGCGGCCAGGTGTCCGGTCCGGTGTTCTCGGCGATCGTCGGCGATACGCTGCGTTCGCTGAATGTGCCACCGGATATGCCCGTCAAACAGATGGTCGTGTCGGACGATTCGGCGCCGGCTGCGCCGAGCGCACCGCCCACGCCCGCAACGGTCAAGAAACTCTCCACCAGTAGTGGCGCGAAGAAGATGACGATCTCCGCCAACGCGAACAGCCATCCCGGAGTGGTGCGATGAGCGCGCTGCGTAAGAAGCATCCAGCGCACCGGCAAATTGCCGACGCACTCAGCTGGCTGCGCGCTCGCGTGCAACCAGGCGCGCATCTGCACGCCGACACGCGCTTGCTTGCGGTCGGCGACGCGTTTTTCGCCTATGCGGTCGACGGTGCGGACAACCGCCCGTTCATCGACGGTGCGATCGAGCGTGGCGCGGCAGCCGTCCTTGTCCAGCCCGAAGGCTTTAGCGGTGCGATCGATCCGTCCACGACGCTGCCCGTGCCGGCGTTGAACGAACTCGCCGGTTCGATTGCGAGCGCCTGGTATAACGATCCGAGCGACGGCATGCTGGCGATCGGCGTCACCGGCACGAACGGCAAGACCTCCTGCAGCCAATGGATCTCGGCGGCGTTGACCGCGCTCGGCAAGCGCTGCGCGATCATCGGTACGCTCGGCACCGGTCTGCCGGGTCAACTCGTACACACTGGCTTCACGACGCCCGACGCGCCTCAACTGCAGCGCAGTCTCGCGCAATTGCGCGACGCCGGCGCGCAAGCGGTGGCGATGGAAGTGTCGTCGCACGCGCTGCATCAGGGCCGCGTGAACGGCACGGCGTTCGACATTGCCGTGTTCACGAATCTCACGCAAGACCATCTCGACTATCACGGCACGTTCGAAGCGTACGAAGCCGCCAAGGCGCGTCTGTTTGCCTGGCCGGAATTGCGCGCTGCGGTGATCAATCGCGACGATGCAGCCGGCCGTCGTTTGCTCGCCAGCACCCAAGGCCACGCCCGCACGATCGCGTATGGCCTCGACGGGACGCTGAAGGACGTGTCAGGCGCCGGTGCGCCGCAAGCCGACGCGTTGTTGCTCGCGTCGAACGTGCGCGCTACGGCGACAGGTACCGCGTTTCACCTGGTCACATCCGACTGGGGCAACGCCGAAGTCGAAGTGCAAACGCTCGGCGCATTCAACGTCAGCAATCTGCTCGGCGTACTCGGCGCTTTGCTCGCCGCTGACGTGCCCTTCGACGCGGCGCTCGCCGAACTCGCGAAGCTCGAACCGGTGAACGGCCGCATGCAACGCCTCGGCGGCCGCTTGCAGAACGACGAGCCGCTCGTCGTGATCGACTATGCACACACGCCCGACGCGCTGGAAAAGACCCTCGAAGCACTGCGCCCGATGGCGGCCGCACGGGGTGGTGAGCTGATCTGCATGTTCGGTTGCGGCGGCGACCGTGACGCTACCAAGCGTCCGCTGATGGGGGCGATCGCCGAGAAGCTCGCCGACGGCGTCGTCGTGACGAGCGACAACCCGCGCAGTGAAGATCCGCAGTCGATCATCGAGCAGATCGCCGCAGGCATGAAAGACGCGTCGAAGGCGCGCCGCATCGAGGACCGCGCGAGCGCGATCCTGCAAGCGATCCGCAGCGCGGCGCGCGAAGACGTCATCGTGCTGGCCGGCAAGGGGCACGAAGCAACACAGGAAATCATGGGTAAGAAACGCGCTTTCTCCGATCAGGATCACGCTCGTCTTGCGCTTGCCGCACGGGCGACGCACGCACGCGGAGGTGGCGAATGACCATGTTCTCGCTGCGTGAAGCCGCCGCGCTGATCCCCGGCGCAACCGTGCTGGGTGACGATAGCGTCACGTTCGAACGCGTGTCGACCGATAGCCGTAGCGCCGGTCCGGGCGATCTGTTCGTCGCGATCAAGGGTGACCGTTTTGACGCGCACGACTTCCTGCCGGACGTAGCGTCACGCAACGTCACGGCAGCGCTGGTGACGCGCACGCCCGACGACTGGCACGTGCCCGCTTTGCGCGTGGCCGACACGCGTGTCGCGCTCGGCGCACTGGCGCGCGGCTGGCGGCGCAAATTCAGCATGCCGCTCGTCGCCGTGACGGGGAGCAATGGCAAGACGACGGTCAAGGAAATGATCGCGTCGATCTTCGCTGCTGCGGTCGGCGCGGATGCACGCCTCGCGACTGCTGGCAACTTCAACAACGATATTGGCTTGCCGCTCACGCTGTTCCGTCTGCAAGCCGCGCATCAGCTGGCGGTGGTTGAACTTGGCATGAACCATCCGGACGAAACCTCGCTGCTCGCGAAGATCGCCGAGCCGACGGTCGCGGTGGTGAACAACGCACAGCGCGAGCATCAGGAATTCATGGCGACGGTCGAAGCCGTCGCGCTCGAACATGCAAGCGTGATTCACGCGCTGTCGCCGGAAGGTGTCGCGGTATTTCCGGCTAACGATGCCTACGCGAGCATCTGGCGCGTCGCGGCAACCGGCAACCGCATCATCGACTTCGCTTTGAACACCGCTGAGCGCGTGACCGAAGCTGCGGTAACCGGCACGTTCACGGGCAATGTTCTGAGCATCGACACGCCCGAAGGCCACGTCGATGTGGCGCTGCAAGTCCTGGGCGACCACAACGCGCACAACGCGCTGGCCGCGACGTCGGCCGCGCTTGCCGCAGGCGTGTCGCTCGACGCGATCAAGCGCGGCCTCGAATCGTTCGGCGCCGTGAAGGGCCGTTTGCAGGTGAAGCGCGCAGCGCTCGGCACGCTCGCCGGCGCAACCGTGATCGACGACACCTACAACGCGAATCCCGACTCGATGCGCGCAGCGATCGACGTGCTCGCGTCGTGCGAATCGCCGCGTGTGCTGGTGATGGGCGACATGGGCGAAGTCGGCGACAACGGCCCGGCGTTTCACCTCGAAATCGGTGCCTACGCAAAGGAACGCGGTATCGACGCGCTGTATGCCATGGGCGACGCCTCGCGCGACGCCTGCACCGCGTACGGCGCAAACGCGCATCACGTGGCCGATATCGGCACGTTGGTCGCGCAATTGCAGCAGGCGGATTTCGGCGCTGCTGCAACGCTTCTCGTGAAAGGCTCGCGCTTCATGCAAATGGAACGCGTGGTGGACGCCGTAACGAGTCCACAACCCAACGCAGCGGGCAATACGCCCGCTGCACATTGAAATAGAAGGACCGAAGCATGCTACTGGCGCTGGCGCAATGGCTGCAGAATGACGCAAGCTTCTTGCGCGTGTTCAGTTATCTGACTTTCCGTGCGGTGATGGCCACCATCACCGCGCTGCTGATCGGGCTCGTCTGTGGCCCGGCGGTGATCCGCAAGCTGACCGCGATGAAGGTCGGCCAGGCCGTTCGTAAAGACGGTCCGCAAACGCACCTCGTCAAATCCGGTACGCCGACTATGGGCGGCGTGCTGATTTTGCTCGGCATTGCCGTGGCGACGCTGTTGTGGGCCGATTTGACCAACCGTTTCATCTGGATCGTGATGCTCGTCACGTTCGGCTTCGGCGTGATCGGCTGGGTCGACGATTACCGCAAGGTGGTCCACAAAGACCCGCGCGGGATGTCGTCGCGCGAAAAGTATTTCTGGCAGTCGGTCATCGGTTTGTTCGCCGCGGTGTATCTGGCGTTCAGCGTATCGGAAGCGAGCAACGTGCGCGTGTTCGACCTGTTCATGGCGTGGGTGCGCAGCGGTTTGTCGATGGGCTTGCCGGCGCGCGCCGATCTGTTGCTGCCGTTCGTCAAGTCGATCAGCTATCCGCTCGGCGTGTGGGGCTTCATCGTGTTGACGTATCTGGTGATTGTCGGCGCGAGCAATGCGGTCAATCTCACCGACGGTCTCGACGGCCTCGTGATCATGCCGGTCGTGCTGGTCGGCGCATCGCTCGGTGTGTTTGCCTACGTGATGGGTAGCTCGGTCTATTCGAAGTACCTGCTGTTTCCGCATATCGCCGGTGCGGGCGAGTTGCTGATCTTCTGTTCGGCGATGGGCGGGGCAGGGCTCGCGTTCCTCTGGTTCAACACGCACCCGGCGCAGATGTTCATGGGCGACGTCGGCGCATTGGCGCTGGGCGGCGCGCTCGGTACGGTCGCGGTGATCGTGCGTCAGGAAATCGTGCTCTTCATCATGGGTGGCATTTTCGTTGCGGAGACGCTCTCCGTGATGTTGCAGGTCACGTGGTTCAAGTTTACCAAGCGCCGCTTCGGCGAAGGGCGCCGTCTCTTCAAGATGGCGCCGCTGCATCACCATTTCGAATTGTCGGGTTGGAAAGAAACGCAGGTGGTCGTGCGTTTCTGGATCATCACGCTGATGTTGTGTCTGTTCGGTTTGTCCACGCTCAAGTTGCGTTAAGTCGTATTTAGGGGAAGCAGGCGATGTTTGGCGAGAAGTTTCGGGATCGGCAAAAGCCGATGGTGCTCGTGCTGGGACTGGGTGAATCCGGTCTCGCGATGGCGCGCTGGTGCGCGCGGCACGGCTGTCGGCTGCGTGTCGCCGATACGCGCGAGGTGCCGCCGAACCTGTCCGCGCTGGAAGCGCACAGCATTGATGCCGACTTCGTCGGCGGCCCGTTCTCGCTCTCGTTGCTCGAAGGCGTGGAACTCGTGGCGATCAGCCCGGGTTTGTCGCCGCTCGCCGCCGACTTGTTGCCGCTGATCACGGCGGCGCGTGAGCAGGACATCCCCGTGTGGGGTGAACTCGAATTCTTCGCGCAAGCGTTGAAGACGCTCGGCGAAAGCGGCTATGCGCCGAAGGTGATTGCGATCACTGGCACCAATGGCAAGACCACCACGACGAGCCTGACCGGTCTCTTGTGTGAACGCGCCGGCAAGAAGGTCGCCGTGGCGGGCAACATCAGCCCGGCCGCGCTGGACAAGCTCAGCGAAGCGATCGACAACACCGCGTTGCCCGACGTGTGGGTGCTGGAACTGTCGAGCTTCCAGTTGGAAACCGCCCATACGTTTACGCCGGATGCAGCGGTCGTGTTGAACATCACGCAAGATCACCTGGATTGGCACGGCGGCCTTGATGCGTACGCCGCAGCGAAGGGCCGCATCTTTGGTACACACACCGTGCGCGTGCTGAATCGCGACGACGCGCGCGTCATGGCGCTTGCGCCGTCTGCTGACAGCGAAGCAGCGATGGTCACGTTCGGCGTCACCGAGCCGAAGAACGACGGCGACTATGGTCTGCTGCGCGACAACGGCATGATCTGGCTCGTCGAAGCGCACGATCGCGATGCAAGCGACGAACCGGCGCCGACGCGCCGACGCAAGAACGAAGTGGCGGCGCCGAAGAACATCACGCTCAAACGCCTGATGCCGGCGGACGCATTGCGTATCCGCGGCTTGCATAACGCCGCGAACGCGTTGGCCGCGTATGCCTTGGCACGCGCGATCGGTCTGCCGGGCGCGCCGCTGCTGCATGGCCTGCGCGAATACCGTGGCGAGCCGCATCGCGTGGAATTGATCGCGTCGATTGAAGGCGTCGATTACGTCGACGACAGCAAGGGCACCAATGTCGGCGCGACGGTTGCCGCGCTCGACGGCCTCGCGCAGCGCGCGGTGCTGATCGCCGGCGGCGACGGCAAAGGCCAGGATTTCGAGCCGCTCGCCGAGCCGGTGATGCGTTGGTGCCGCGCCGTGATGCTGATCGGCCGCGATGCGCCGCAGATTCGCGCCGCGCTGGAAGACACCGGTATCGCGATGACCGACCACGCGACGCTCGAAGAAGCGACGCGTGCAGCCACCGCGCTAGCGCAGCCGGGAGACGCCGTGCTGCTGTCGCCGGCTTGCGCGAGCTTCGACATGTTCAAGGGTTACGCCCATCGCGCGGCGGTGTTCCGCAGCACGGTGGAAGACATCGCGGCCGAACGGGGGACGATGATATGAGCTGGTCGGAACGCTTCGGTTCGCGCCTTGCCGGCTCTCGTGCAGGCGATGGTGAGTCGAGCAGCGCGGGTAGCGCGGGCCGCACCTCCGGCCGCACCGGCGGCAGCGGTCTCGCGAGCGCCGTGAACGGCGTGCGTCCGCTGCGCTCGCGGATGCTCGACTACGATCACTCGTTGCTATGGGTCGTCGTCGCCTTGCTCGGCCTCGGCGTTGTGATGGTGTATTCGGCGTCGATCGCGATGCCCGATTCGCCGAAGTACGCGTCGTACCACGACTACGCATTCCTCGTGCGCCAGATCATTTTTGTGGTGATGGGCTCGGTGATCGGCGTCGTGTCGTTCCGCATCCCGATCTCGACGTGGGACAAGTACGCGCCAAAGCTCTTCCTGATTTCGCTGGCCGCGCTGGTGATCGTGCTGATTCCGCACATCGGTAAGGGCGTGAACGGCGCACGCCGCTGGATCCCGCTCGGCATCACGAACATGCAGCCGTCGGAAATCATGAAGCTGGCCGTGACGATCTACGCGGCGAACTACACGGTGCGCAAGCAGGAATACATGCACAGCTTCGCCAAGGGCTTTCTACCGATGGCCGTGGCGGTGGGTCTCGTCGGCGCGTTGCTGCTGCTCGAACCGGACATGGGCGCATTTATGGTGATCGCTGCGATCGCGATGGGCGTGCTGTTCCTCGGTGGCGTGAACGGCAAGCTGTTTGGCGGGCTGGTGGCCACCGCGGTCGGCACATTCAGTTTGCTGGTGTGGGCGTCGCCGTGGCGTCGTGAGCGGATCTTCGCTTACCTCGATCCGTGGGACGACCGTTACGCGCAGGGCAAGGCTTATCAATTGACGCACTCGCTGATCGCGTTCGGGCGCGGCGAATGGTTTGGCGTGGGCTTGGGTGGCAGCGTCGAGAAGCTCAACTATCTGCCGGAAGCGCATACCGACTTCATCCTCGCGGTGATCGGCGAGGAACTCGGTTTTGTCGGCGTGCTGGTCGTGATCCTGATGTTCTACTGGATCGTGCGCCGCTCGTTCGAAATCGGCCGTCAGGCACTCGCACTCGACCGCACGTTCGCGGGTCTGGTGGCGAAGGGCATTGGCATCTGGTTCGGTGCACAGACCTTTATCAACATGGGCGTCAATCTTGGCTTGCTGCCGACCAAAGGTTTGACGTTGCCGCTCGTGAGCTACGGCGGTTCGGGCATCTTGCTGAACTGCGTCGCTGTCGCCGTTTTGATGCGCGTGGACTACGAGAACAGGGTGTTGATGCGCGGGGGCAAAGTATGACCGCTGTGCCGCAACGCACGCTGATGGTGATGGCCGGTGGCACCGGGGGACATGTGTTCCCGGGGCTCGCGGTTGCGCACCTGATGCAGGCGTGGGGCTGGAAGGTCGTATGGCTGGGTAACCCCGCAGGCATGGAAGCGACGCTGGTGCCGAAGCACGGCATCCCGATGGAATACGTGCGCTTCGGCGGCCTGCGCGGCAAGGGCCTGAAAACCAAGCTGATGCTGCCGCTGAACCTGCTGCGCGCCTGCTCGCAAAGTTTGAGTGTGCTGCGCCGTGTGAAGCCGGACGTCGTGCTCGGCATGGGCGGCTACATCACGTTTCCGGCGGGTTTGATGACCGCGATGAGCGGCCGTCCGCTGGTGCTGCATGAACAGAATTCGATTGCGGGTCTCGCCAACAAGGTGCTCGCGAAAGTCGCCAAACGCGTGCTGGTTGCCTTCCCGAATGCGCTGCCGCATGGCGAATGGACCGGCAATCCAATTCGTGCGGAACTTGCGCGCGCAATTGCACCCAAAGCACGCTACGCAGCGCGCAGCGGTCCGCTGAATGTGCTGGTGGTGGGCGGCAGTCTGGGCGCGGCGGCATTGAATGAAGTGGTGCCGCGCGCCGTTGCGCTGCTGGCGCCGAATGAGCGTCCGCGCATCGTGCATCAGGCGGGCGCGAAGCATATTGAAGCGCTGCGCGAGAACTATGCGGCGGCGGGCCTGCAAGCCGGTGCCGATGTCGAACTCGTGCCCTTCATCGACGACATGACGAGCGCGTACTCGAACGCGGATCTGGTGATCTGCCGTTCGGGCGCGATGACGGTGTCGGAGATTTCAGCGGTAGGGGTGGCGGCGTTCTTCGTGCCGTTCCCATTTGCAGTAGACGATCACCAAACCACTAATGCAGCGTTCCTCGCCGATAACGGCGCGGCGCTGCTCGTGCAGCAACGCGACCTGTCGGCGGAAATGCTCGCCGACTGGTTGCGCAGCCAGACGCGAGAGACCCTCGCGGAGATGGCGGAGCGTTCGCGCTCGCTCGCGAAACCCGACGCCACGGAACAGGTCGCGCAGATTTGCGCGACTGTGGCGGGTTCGATTTCGGGCGCGAGCCCAGAAGGAAAGCAATGAAACACATCGTCAAACATATTCACTTTGTCGGCATCGGCGGTGTCGGCATGAGCGGCATCGCGGAGGTGCTGGTCAACCTCGGCTATCAGGTGAGCGGCTCGGATCTATCGAGCAACGCGATCACCGATCGCCTCGCCGCGCTCGGCGCGCGGATCGCGATCGGTCACGCGGCGGAGAACATCGAAGGCGCGAATGCGGTGGTCGTCTCCACCGCGGTGCGCAGCGACAATCCGGAAGTGCTGGCGGCGCGTCATCGCCGTATTCCGATCGTGCCGCGCGCGGTGATGCTCGCCGAACTGATGCGCCTGAAGCAGGGCATCGCGATTGCCGGCACGCACGGCAAGACCACGACCACCTCGCTGGTGGCGAGCGTGCTGGCCGCGGGCGGCCTCGATCCGACCTTCGTGATCGGCGGCCGGCTGATCAGCGCGGGCGCGAATGCGCGTCTGGGCACGGGCGATTTCATCGTCGCCGAAGCGGACGAGTCGGATGCGTCGTTCCTGAATCTGTTCCCGGTGATCGAAGTCATTACGAACATCGACGCCGATCACATGGACACCTACGGCCACGATTTCGCGCGGCTCAAGCAGGCGTTCATCGAATTCACGCACCGTCTGCCGTTCTATGGGATCGCGGTGCTGTGCGTCGACGATCCGAACGTCAAAGAGATCCTGCCGTTCGTGTCGAAGCCGATCATCCGCTACGGCTTTGCGCCGGACGCGCAAGTGCGCGCGGTCAACGTAGAAGCGCGCAACGGCAAGATGCATTTCACGGCAATGCGCGAAGACGCAGCGCCGATCGACATCGTTTTGAACCTGCCGGGCGAGCACAACGTGCAGAACGCTTTGGCCGCAATCGCAATCGCGACTGAACTTGAAGTGAAAGATGCCGATATCCAGCGAGCGCTGGCGGATTTCAACGGCGTGGGCCGACGCTTCCAGCGCTACGGCGAAGTACCGGTCGTGTCGGAAGACAATCCTGCCGGCACCTACACGCTGGTCGACGACTACGGTCATCACCCGGTTGAAATGGCGGCAACGGTGGCGGCGGCGCGTGGCGCATTTCCGGGGCGGCGTCTGGTGCTGGCATTCCAGCCTCACCGCTTCACGCGCACGCGCGATTGCTTCGAAGATTTTGTGAAGGTGTTGTCGACCGTCGACGCACTCGTGCTGACAGAAGTCTATTCAGCCGGTGAAGCGCCGATCGTTGCCGCGGACGGCCGCGCCTTGGCGCGCGCGCTGCGCGTCGTGGGTAAGGTCGAACCGGTGTTTGTCGATACGGTGGATGAAGTGCCGGACGCGCTCTCTGCAGTGGTGCGCGACGGCGATGTGGTGATCACGATGGGCGCGGGCTCGATCGGCAGTGTGCCGGGACGCCTCGCGCAAGAAACGAAGGTATGAGTGAGATGAGCAGCATCGACCCTAAACAATTCGGCAAAGTGGCAGTGCTGCTCGGTGGAGATTCCGCCGAGCGCGAGGTGTCGCTCAATTCCGGCCGCCTCGTACTGCAAGGTCTGCGCGACGCCGGTATCGACGCGCATCCGTTCGATCCGGCCGAGCGTCCGCTCGCCGCGTTGAAGGACGAAGGCTTCGTGCGCGCCTTCAATGCCCTGCATGGCGGTTATGGCGAGAACGGCCAGATTCAGGGCGCGCTCGACTTCTACGGCATTCGCTACACGGGTAGCGGCGTGCTTGGTTCGGCGCTCGGTCTGGACAAATTCCGCACCAAGCTCGTGTGGCAGCAACTCGGTATTCCGACGCCGCCGTTCGAAGCCGTGCTGCGCGGCGACGACTATCAAGCGCGAGCGAAAGACATCGTCGCGAAGCTGGGCTTGCCGCTGTTCGTGAAGCCGGCCAGCGAAGGGTCGAGCGTCGCGGTGATCAAGGTGAAAAGCGCCGACGCATTGCCGGCAGCGCTGCTCGAAGCGGTCAAGTACGACAAGATCGTCGTGGTCGAAAAGAGCATTGAAGGCGGCGGCGAGTACACCGCGTGCATCGCCGGCGATCTCGATCTGCCGGTGATTCGTATCGTGCCGGCTGGCGAGTTCTATGACTACCACGCGAAGTACATCGCCAACGACACGCAGTACCTGATTCCGTGCGGTCTGGCGGCGGACGAAGAATCGCGCCTGAAAGTGCTGGCGCGCCGCGCGTTCGACGTGCTCGGTTGCACCGATTGGGGTCGTGCCGACTTTATGCTCGACGCCGACGGCAACCCGTACTTCCTCGAAGTGAACACGGCGCCTGGGATGACCGATCACTCGCTGCCGCCGAAAGCGGCGCGCGCGGTGGGCATCAGCTATCAGGAACTGGTTGTCGGCGTGTTGGCGCTGACGCTGAAGGACTAACCGGGGTAACCCAAAAGCAACACCATGTGGAACAACGTTCGCCAGCTCAATTTCGCCGCCAACGCATTGCATGCGGTGCTGGTGCTCGTGCTGCTGGCGGCAGGCGGTTACTGGTTGATCCAGCGTCCGAATTTCGCGTTGCGCGAAATCCAGATCGACGGCGACACCGAGCACATCAATTCACCGACGGTGCGCGCCGGTGTAGTAGGGCGGTTGAAGGGCAACTTTTTCACAGTGGATCTCGACGTCGCCCGTCAGGCGTTCGAGCAGATGCCGTGGGTGCGTCACGCGAGCGTGCGGCGGGTCTGGCCGAATGCGCTGGCTGTCACGCTTGAAGAGTACAAACCGCTAGGAACGTGGGGCAGCGATCAGCTGGTCAGCGTGGACGGCGAGCTGTTCACCGCGAACCAGGGCGAGCTCGAAGAGGAGCTGCCCGCGTTCGACGGCCCGGACGGAACGGCCAAGGAAGTCGTCGCGCGTTATAGCGACTTCAAGAAGTGGTTTGCGCCGTTGGGCGCAACGCCCGAAGAAGTGACGCTGTCGCCGCGTTACGCGTGGACGGTGAAGTTGTCGAACGGAACGCAGGTGGAACTTGGGCGCGAGCGCAATCAGGACACGTTGCTCGATCGGAGCCGCCGCCTGACCGCGGCGTGGAACGCGGTGACGCAACGTTGGGGAAAGGATATCGAGTATGCGGACTTGCGCTATCCGAACGGTTTCGCGATTCGTGCCGCTGGCATGCGCTTTATCAGCGAACCCGACAAGGGCAAGAAGTAAACGGACATCACACGCAATGAGCACGCTATGAGTAAAGACTATAAAGATCTGCTGGTCGCCCTCGACATTGGGACGTCGAAGGTCGTGGCCATCGTCGCCGAACTGAAAGGCGAAGGTCACTACGAGGTGATCGGACTCGGCCAGAGCGAATCAAAGGGGCTCAAGAAAGGCGTGGTGGTGAACATCGAGGCCACCGTGCAGTCTATTCAGCGCGCGCTTGAAGAAGCCGAGCTGATGGCCGACTGCAAGATTACGAACGTGTTTACCGGGATCGCCGGCAGCCATATCCGCAGCTTCAATTCGAGCGGCATGGTGGCGATCAAGGAAAAGGAAGTCACGCAGACGGACGTCGCACGCGTAATCGAGACGGCGAAGGCGATCAACATCCCGACCGATCAGCAGGTGCTGCACATCCTGACGCAGGAATTCATCATCGACGGCCAGGAAGATGTGCGCGAGCCGATCGGCATGAGCGGCATCCGGCTGGAAGTGAAGGTGCATATCGTCACCGGCGCGGTGAGCGCGGCGCAGAACATTGTGAAGTGCGTGCGCCGCTGCGGACTCGAAGTGAACGATCTGATCTTGCAGCCGCTGGCGTCGTCGCTGGCGGTGCTGACGGAAGACGAAAAAGAACTCGGCGTGGTGCTGGTCGATATCGGCGGCGGCACAACGGACATCGCGATTTTCAGCGAAGGCGCGATTCGTCACACCGCGGTGATTCCGATCGCCGGCGACCAGATCACCAGCGACATCGCGATGGCGCTGCGCACGCCAACGCCGGACGCGGAAGACATCAAGGTCGACTACGGCATTGCGAAGCAAGCCCTCGCCGATCCGGACGAGATGATCGAAGTGCCGGGTCTCGGCGAGCGCGGTCCGCGCACGCTGTCGCGCCAGGCATTGGCGGCTGTGGTCGAGCCGCGTGTCGAAGAACTGTTTTCGCTCGTGCAGCAGGTGGTGCGTGAGTCGGGTTACGAAGAACTACTGAGCTCCGGCGTGGTGCTGACCGGCGGCGCGTCGATGATGCTCGGCATGGTCGAACTCGGCGAGGACATTTTCCTGAAGCCGGTACGCATCGGCGTGCCGGAATACGCGGGCGGTCTTGCGGACGTCGTGCGTAACCCGCGTTATTCGACGGCGATGGGTCTGCTCTTCGAAGGACGCTCGCAACGGATGCGCGGCCGCAAGGTCGCTGTGCAGTCGGGGTCGATGGGTCAGGTCTTCACGCGAATGAAAGACTGGTTCCTCGGCAACTTCTAACGAATTCGCTTTTCAGTACAGGTTTCGAAAACTCGCGCTGGTGCCGGCGGCTGGCGCGCGACAGGGGGTTGCCCGATCTCCTGCCGAATAACGGCCGAGTGGCTGTAATTTTTTATCTTGACGGAGGCAACATGGAATTCCAGATGCTGGAAACCGAAACGAACGGCACCATCATCAAGGTGATCGGAGTCGGTGGCGCTGGCGGCAATGCCGTTCAGCACATGATCAACAAAGGCGTGCAAGGCGTCGACTTCATCGTGATGAACACGGACGCGCAGGCTCTGTCGCGTTCGCGCGCATCCGCGGTGATCCAGCTCGGCAACACGGGTCTGGGCGCTGGCGCCAAGCCGGAAATGGGCCGCGCCGCAGCAGAAGAAGCACGTGAGCGCATCGCCGACGCACTGCGCGGCGCGCACATGGTGTTCATCACCGCCGGTATGGGTGGTGGCACGGGCACGGGCGCAGCGCCGGTGGTCGCGCAGATCGCCAAGGAAATGGGGATCTTGACTGTTGGCGTGGTCAGCAAGCCGTTCGAATTCGAAGGCGGCAAGCGCATGCGCGTGGCAGAAGCGGGTTCGCAGCAACTGGAGGATCACGTCGACTCGCTGATCGTCGTTCTGAACGACAAGCTGTTCGAGGTGATGGGCGATGACGCCGAGATGGACAAGTGCTTCCAGTGCGCAGACGACGTTCTGAACAACGCAGTCGCCGGTATCGCGGAAATCATCAACGTCGACGGTCTGGTGAACGTCGACTTCGAAGACGTGAAGACGGTGATGGGCGAGCAGGGCAAGGCGATGATGGGCACGGCGACGGTGGCCGGTGTCGATCGCGCACGTCTGGCTGCTGAGCAGGCTGTGGCCAGCCCGCTGCTGGAAGGGGTGGATCTGTCGGGCGCGCGTGGCGTGCTGGTCAACATCACGTCGAGCCGTTCGCTGCGTCTGTCGGAAACGCGCGAAGTGATGAACACCATCAAGAGCTATGCGGCAGAAGACGCAACCGTGATCTTCGGCGCGGTGTACGACGATGCCATGGGCGACGCGCTGCGCGTGACGGTCGTGGCAACGGGTCTGGGCCGTGCGGCGAAGAAGCAGCAATCGGCACCGATGACGCTGCTGCGCACCGGCACGGACAACCAGCCGATCGGCGCAATGCAGCACGCTGCTTACGCCCCGTCGTCGTCGCATGCAAGCACGGCCGATTACGGCGCGCTGGATACGCCGGCTGTGTGGCGCACGTCGCGCGATACGGCGGCTTCGCACGTGCAGGCGCTGCAGGAAAAGGGCGTCGATACGTACGACATTCCGGCGTTCCTGCGCAAGCAGGCGGACTGAGCGCACGAGCAGGCTTTCGTTGCCGCGCTGGTTTAGCAGCGCTGGCAGACGAATGCACGAGCGTGGCGGGTGAACGGCAAACAAGTCGCGTATCGTTTGATTCGCGGCAAGGACAAGTGCCCTCTTCGGATTCCCGAAGCGGATGGGGCAACTGTCGCCGGGTGGCGGAGCCTGTCGTTAGGCAGACGCTGAATTCACTGCGACACGACGACGTGCGAGCGTGCTTCGCATCGATGCAAAGGACTGAGCATGATTCAGACAGGTGAAAAGCTGCCCGACGCGACGCTCTTCGAGTTCGTCGAAGACGCGCGGGCGGGCTGCACGCTGGGGCCTAACAGCTTCGACGTGCGCGAGCAGACGGCGGGTAAGCGCGTGGTGATCTTCGGGTTGCCCGGCGCGTTCACGCCGACCTGTTCGGCCAAACATGTACCGGGTTATGTCGAGCACGCCGAGCAGTTGCGCGCTCTCGGCATTGATGAAATCTGGTGCGTGTCCGTCAACGACGCGTTCGTAATGGGCGCGTGGGGACGCGATCAGCACGCCTCGGGCAAGGTGCGCATGATGGCGGACGGTAGCGCGGCTTTCACGCGGGCGCTCGGTCTTGAGCAGGATTTGTCGGCGCGCGGCATGGGAATCCGTTCCCAGCGCTACGCGATGGTTGTCGACGACGGCGTGGTCAAGACGTTGAACGTCGAGGCTGCCGGCAAATTCGAAGTCAGCGATGCAGGGAGTATCCTCGCTACGTTGAGCTAGTTACGCTTGCGTCCGGCCCCTTTGCTCGAGCCTGCGCGGCTACCGCGTTGTATCAGGGCAACGGCGCATAAGACGCTTTTGTGACAGGCCGTTACGCGGGCCGATGACCGGAAACGCCTCCGTTCCGGACATCGGCCCGTCACGCTTTCCCTGACAAGTGCCCATTGAGTAATGCAGCGAAACAGATTGATACGTTCCGTGCAACGACGCTCCTTAGGGTATTGGAGTATACTTCGGGCTATGGAATAAAAAATCCCGATTGGGATTTTCAATCGAATAGAAGATCACCATGCTGAAGCAGCGCACTATCAAATCAATTGTCAAGACAGTCGGCATCGGCCTGCACTCGGGCCGCAAAGTCGAACTGACGCTCCGCCCGGCGGCGGCCAACACCGGCATCGTGTTTTCGCGCGTGGATTTGCCCACGCCGGTGGATATTCCCGCGTCGGCGATGGCAATTGGCGATACGCGCCTGGCTTCCGTGTTGCAGAAAGACGGCGCGCGCGTGTCGACCATCGAGCATTTGATGTCCGCATGCGCAGGCCTCGGCATCGATAACCTGTATATCGACGTCACCGCGGAAGAAATTCCGATCATGGACGGCAGTGCGGGTTCGTTCGTGTTTCTGATTCAGTCGGCCGGTATTGAAGAACAGAACGCACCGAAGAAATTCATTAAGGTCACCAAGCCGGTCGAAATTCGCGATGGCGATAAGTTCGCGCGTCTCGACCCGTATTTCGGCTTCAAGCTCAAGTTCACGATCGATTTCCGTCACCCGGCTGTGGACAAGACCGGCCAGGCGCTGGAAGTCGATTTCGCCAATACGTCGTATGTGCGGGAAATCGCTCGTGCGCGTACGTTCGGCTTTGCGCATGAAGTGGAAATGATGCGCGAACTCGGTTTGGCACGCGGCGGCAGCATGGATAACGCCATCGTGCTGGACGAATACCGCATTCTGAACAACGACGGCCTGCGTTACGACGACGAGTTCGTGAAGCACAAGATGCTCGACGCGATCGGCGATCTGTACGTGATCGGCCATCCGTTGCTGGCTTCGTACACGGCGTACAAGTCGGGCCACGGCCTGAACAACGCGCTGCTGCGCGAGTTGCTGGCGCATGAAGATTCGTACGAAATCGTCACGTTCGACGACACGCAGAAGGCGCCGCGCGGCTTCGCGTATGAAACGCAGACGGCGTTCGCGTAGTTTGCGTAGCGCCTTCGGATGAAATTTCCGAAGCAAATGGATGAAAAATAAGCGGCCCATCTGGGCCGCTTATTTTTTGTTCAGCGATTTCTCCGATGCCGCGCTGCCATTTTCGCCAAAGCCTCCTGCAGCGGCGAGGGCGCGAGCGATTCGGAGAGCGCGTGCAGCGCGTCCGCGCCGACCGGCGTCATGCGCGCCTGCTTGACCGGCGGCGGCTCCTTCAAAGGCTGCGGACGCACGCGAATCCTCAAGGCATTGACCGGCCAGCCGCGCTGCTGCAGATCCGACAGCAAGCGCGGTTCAATCTGGCGCAAGCGGGCGGCCAGCGCGTTGTGCCCGGCAAACAGGGCCAGCACGCCTTCCTTGATGAAGCTTGGCTCCACGCTCGTGGCCAGATAATCCGGCAGCAGTTCGCGCAGATCCTTTTCCAGCGCCGCAATCTGCTCGACGCCCGCGCGCAGGGCCACGAACGCGTCGGTGCGATTGAGCACTTCGGCGACGGGTTGCGGCCGGCGCGCTTTGAACTGCTTGGGCGGCGGCCTTGAAAAGGACGGAAAACGGCTCATGTTTGACAGTGACGGCGTATTCGCACCCGATGTGCGCTTACGCCGCGATTGTACCGTGCGGGATGCATGCGGACCCGCCTCAATGCGTACCGTCGGACGTTGCCGCAGCGGGCTTCCTGTGCCTTGCCGCCGTCGCAGCGCTGACACAGGCGTGGGCGGGGGCGCGTGCTAAAATGCCCGATTCGAATTCACTCTTGGACTAAGCCGCCGAGGCCCTTCCGACCCCGGAGCGCACGTGCAAACCGCACGCCGCGAACCAGCCGAAGCCGCGACGCAGACACCGATCCGATGACCACCGGTTTTCTACAGAAGATTTTTGGCAGCCGCAACCAGCGGCTAGTCAAGCAATATCAAAAGACCGTCACGGCGATCAATGCGCTCGAGCCGCAGATCGAGCAATTGACGGACGACCAACTGCGCGCCAAAACGGGTGAATTCCGCCAGCGCGTCGCGAGTGGCGAGTCGCTCGACAAGCTGCTGCCGGAGGCCTTCGCGGTGTGCCGCGAGGCCAGCAAGCGGACGCTGAAAATGCGCCACTTCGACGTGCAGCTGATCGGCGGCATGGTCCTGCACTACGGCAAGATCGGCGAAATGCGCACCGGCGAAGGCAAGACGCTCGTCGCCACGCTGCCGGTGTACCTGAATGCGCTGTCGGGCCGTGGCGTGCACGTCGTCACGGTCAACGACTACCTTGCCCAGCGCGACGCCGAATGGATGGCGCGTCTGTACAACTTCCTCGGTCTGTCGGTCGGCATCAATCTGTCGCAGATGGATCATGGCGCGAAGCAGGAAGCGTACGCCGCTGACATCACCTACGGCACCAACAACGAATTCGGCTTCGACTACCTGCGCGACAACATGGTCTACGAGACCGATGCGCGCGTGCAGCGGGCCCTGAATTTCGCGGTGGTCGACGAGGTCGACTCGATCCTGATCGACGAAGCCCGCACGCCGCTGATCATCTCCGGCCAGGCCGAAGACCACACCGAACTCTACGTGCGCATGAATGCGCTGCCGCCGCTGCTCGAACGTCAGATCGGCGAAGAGAAGGCGGACGGCACGGGCGTCGAAAAACCGGGCGACTACACGTTGGACGAGAAAGGCCGCCAGGTCTTCCTGACGGAATCGGGCCACGAAAAGGCCGAGCGTTTGCTCTCCGAATGGGGCCTGATCGGCGAGGGCGAAAGCCTGTACGCGCCGCAGAACATCACGCTGATGCACCACGTGTACGCCGCGTTGCGCGCGCACACGCTGTTCTTCAAGGATCAGCACTACGTCGTCCAGAACGGCGAAGTCGTGATCGTCGACGAATTCACCGGCCGTCTGATGTCGGGCCGCCGCTGGTCGGATGGCTTGCACCAGGCGGTTGAGGCGAAGGAACACGTCAAGATCCAGAGCGAGAACCAGACGCTCGCGTCGATCACGTTCCAGAACTACTTCCGTATGTACGCGAAGCTGTCCGGCATGACCGGTACGGCCGATACGGAAGCGTACGAATTCAACGAGATCTACGGTCTCGAAACGGTCGTGATCCCGACCAACCGTCCGCCGAAGCGGATCGACAAGCAGGATCAGATCTACAAGACCGCCAAAGAGCGTTATGACGCGGTGATCCGCGACATCCGCGATTGTCACGAGCGGGGTCAGCCGGTGCTGGTCGGCACGACGTCGATCGAAAACTCGGAACTGCTGTCGCATCTGCTGAAGCAGGCCGGGTTGCCGCACGAAGTGTTGAACGCCAAGCAGCACGCGCGTGAAGCCGAGATCGTCGCCGAAGCAGGCCGTCCGAAGCGCGTCACGATCGCGACCAACATGGCTGGTCGCGGTACCGACATCGTGCTCGGCGGCAACGCCGAAAAACAGGCGTCCTTCATCGAAAAGGATGAAACGCTTTCTGACGACGAGAAGCAACGCCGTATTCAGAAGCTGCACGACGAATGGCAAGCACTGCACGATCAGGTGAAGGCCGCAGGCGGTCTGCACATCATTGGCACTGAACGTCACGAATCGCGCCGGATCGACAACCAGTTGCGCGGCCGTGCCGGCCGTCAGGGTGACCCGGGTTCGTCGCGCTTCTATCTGTCGCTGGAAGATCCGCTGCTGCGCATTTTCGCGGGCGACCGCGTTCGCGCGATCATGGACCGCCTGAAGATGCCGGAAGGCGAGGCGATCGAGGCGGGCATCGTGTCGCGTTCGATCGAATCGGCGCAGCGCAAGGTTGAAGCGCGCAACTTCGACGTTCGCAAGCAATTGCTCGAATACGACGATGTGTCGAACGATCAGCGCAAGGTGATCTATCAGCAGCGCAATGAATTGCTCGAAGCGAACGACATTACCGAAACCATCGGCGCCATGCGTCATGGCGTGATTGCCGATATCGTTCACCAGTTCGTGCCGGCCGGCAGCATCGAAGAGCAGTGGGACGTGCCTGAGCTGGAAGAAGTGCTGCGTAACGAATGGCAGCTCGACCTCGCGATTCAGGAAATGATCAACGAGTCGAACTCGATCAGCGTGGACGAGATTCTCGAAGCGGTTGAAGCCGCTGCGGACGAAGCGTACGAATCGAAGGTCGAACAGGTCGGCCGCGAATCGTTCAGCGCGTTCGAACGCTCGATCATGCTGCAAACGCTGGACCGTAGCTGGCGCGAACATCTGGCCGCGCTCGATCACCTGCGCCAGGGTATCCATCTGCGCGGTTACGCGCAGAAGAATCCGAAGCAGGAATACAAGCGCGAGGCGTTCGAACTGTTCGCCGCCATGCTCGACGCCGTGAAGCTCGAAGTCACCCGCGTGGTGATGAACGTGCAGATCCAGTCGCCGGAACAGTTGGAACAGGCTGCCGAGCAGTACGAAGAGCAAGCTAGCCACCTTGAAAACGTCGAGTTCCGCCACGCCGAATTCGCCGAGGCGGCAGCTCCCGCCGCTGCGGAAGCGGCTACCGCCGCCATGATTGGCGACGCGATGAGCCACGGCTCGTCGCACGCCGTCGCGCCGGACCTGAGCGGGGACAACGTGCCGAAGGTCGGCCGCAATGACCCGTGTCCGTGCGGTAGCGGCAAGAAGTACAAGCAGTGTCACGGTAGGATTGCATAATGGCGAAAGCGGCGCGCTTTAAGCGCGCCGCTTCGTTTTACACCGTGCTTTGCTGGTGATTTCGCGGTGGTTCGGCAACGCGCCCGAGCCATCAGTTTCCGTTTCCATCGATGCCGGCATCTGCCGGCATTTTCTTCGACAGGTCGCGACCATGGCTGTCAATTTCCCTTCGATCGATCCCGCTCAACTCCATCCCATCGCCGGCGTCACGCTAGGCTGGGCGGAGGCGAATATCCGCAAACCGAACCGCAAGGACGTGCTGGTCATTTCCGTCGGCGAAGGTGCGACGGTTGGCGGCGCGTTTACGCAGAACCGCTTTTGCGCCGCACCCGTTACGGTGTGCCGTGAAAATCTGGCGCACGTGCGCGCGGGCGGTAAGCCGATTCGAGCGCTCGTGATCAACACCGGCAACGCAAACGCCGGCACCGGCGAACCGGGCCTCGCGGCTGCGCGCGAAACCTGTGCCGAACTCGCGCGTCTCGCCGACATCGCGCCGGAACAGGTGCTGCCGTTCTCGACCGGCGTGATTCTTGAACCGCTACCGGTCGATCGTCTGACGGCCGCGCTGCCGGCTGCGCTGGCGAACCGCAAGGAAGCCAACTGGTACGACGCCGCCCAGGCGATCATGACGACGGACACCTTGCCGAAAGCGGCTTCGCGTCAGGTCGCGATCGACGGCCACACGGTCACGCTGACCGGCATCAGCAAGGGCGCCGGCATGATCAAGCCGAACATGGCGACCATGCTCGGCTTTCTCGCGTTCGACGCCGCCGTCGCACAGCCGGTGCTCGACACACTGGTCAAGCACGTGGCCGACCGTTCGTTTAACTGCATCACGATCGACGGCGATACGTCCACCAACGATTCCTTCATCCTGATCGCGTCGGGCAAATCGAGCCTGCCCGCGATCACGTCTACCGACTCGCCCGCTTATGCAGCGCTGTGCGACGCGGTGACCGAAGTCGCCCAGACCCTCGCGCAACTGATCGTGCGCGACGGCGAAGGCGCGACGAAATTCATGACCGTGCAAGTCGAAGGCGGCTCGAGCGTCGGCGAATGCCGTCAGATCGCTTACGCGATCGGCCACTCGCCGCTCGTGAAGACGGCCTTCTATGCATCGGACCCGAATCTCGGCCGCATTCTCGCGGCTATCGGCTATGCCGGCGTGGACGATCTCGACGTCGGCAAGATCGATCTGTATCTGGACGACGTGCTGGTCGCTACTGCCGGCGGCCGCAATCCGGCCTACCGTGAGGAAGATGGCCAGCGCGTCATGAAGAAGAGCGAGATCGGCATTCGTGTCGTACTCGGCCGCGGCGATGCGCAAGCCACGATCTGGACTTGCGATCTGTCGCACGATTACGTGAGCATAAACGCCGACTATCGTTCGTAACCAGGTTCATTACGCGGTTTTTTTGCCGCTTACTTCCCAGCCATGGACAAACTCGAACAGTTTCTGACCCGAGCCGAAGCCGTGCTCGTCCGTCTCGAAGCGATGCTTCCGCCCGCCGAACCGCAGATCGACTGGTCGGCGGCGGTCGCCTTTCGCTGGCGCAAGCGCCAGGGGCGCGGCTATTTGCAGCCGGTTCCCGCCATCTCGTCGATCACGCTCGACGACCTGCAAAACATCGATCGCCAGAAAGGGTTGATCGAGCAGAACACGCGTCAGTTCGTGCATAAGCAGCCGGCCAACAATGTGCTGCTGACGGGCGCGCGCGGCACCGGCAAATCGTCGCTGATCAAGGCTTGCCTGAACGCCTATGCGAAAGACGGCCTGCGCCTGATCGAAGTGGATAAGGACGATTTGCACGATCTTGGCGACATCGTCGATCTGATCGCGCAGCGACCGGAGCGCTTCGTGGTGTTTTGCGACGACCTGTCGTTCGAAGACGGCGAGTCGGGCTACAAGGCGCTGAAGGTCGCGCTGGATGGCTCGATCGCTGCGCAGTCAGACAACGTGCTGATTTACGCAACGTCGAATCGCCGCCATCTGTTGCCCGAGTACATGAGCGACAACGAGACGTACAAGCACACGTCCGACGGCGAGATTCATCCGGGCGAACTGGTCGAAGAAAAGATCTCGCTGTCCGAGCGCTTCGGGCTGTGGGTCAGCTTCTATCCGTTCAAGCAGGACGACTACCTGTCGATTATCGGCCACTGGCTGCGGCATTTCGGCTGCGACGACGCAGAAGTCGAAGCGGCGCGCGGCGATGCACTGGTGTGGGCGCTGGAGCGCGGTTCGCGCTCTGGGCGTGTCGCGTGGCAGTTCGCGCGCGACTGGTCCGGCCGGAAGGCCCCGGCATGAGCGACGCGCAGAAGAATGCCGCTGGCCGCCCGGTGACGGAAGTCGCCGTCGGCGTGCTGATTCAGCCGGACGGACACTATCTGCTTGCGCAGCGCCCGGCCGGCAAGCCGTACGAAGGGTATTGGGAATTTCCTGGCGGCAAGCTGGAAGCGGGCGAGTCGGTCGAGGCCGCACTAGCCCGTGAGCTGCACGAGGAACTGGGTATCGACGTCAAGGCGAGCCATCTTTGGCACACGCTCGAACACGATTACCCGCACGCCTATGTGCGGCTGTTCTTCTGCAAAGTGACGGAATGGACTGGCGAACCACACGGCCGGGAAGGTCAGGCGTTTGTCTGGCAGACGCTGCCGGCGGATGTCTCACCGTTGTTGCCGGCGACGATTCCGGTGCTGGAATGGCTCGCGGCTGAGAAAAACTAGAAAACTGATGCGCGGTTGCAGGCGGCGCTGCGCGAGCAGCGCCGACGCGCGCGACCGCATCGCATCGCTGCGTGGGTCCGCCGCCCGCCGCCCTCTCAGTGGGGGTTGTAATCCCCAGTAGGCGATTCATCCGACGGTGTTTCTTCATCCGTGCCGCCGATCTTGTACTTCTCAGCGGCCCAGGCGCCGAGGTCGATCTGCTTGCAGCGGTCGGAGCAGAACGGGCGGAAGCGGTTTTCAGGGGTCCAGCGGACATCCTTCCCGCAAGTGGGGCATTTGACGACAGTAGGCATACGGTCAGGCAGTCAATCGGAAACGGAACAAGTAACGAATATAGGGGCATTTTTCGCCGCTTCAAAGGCGCGGCCCCGCGATTCACTTCTACAAAGTGGGCGTGACAGCTTGGCTTACAGGCTGCAAAGCGTGAGCTGGAACGGCACGTCGACATCGACCGCGCGCGGACGGAGATCGCCGTCCTGCACGGTGAATCGCACCCAGAGCATGTACTTGTTAGCACTGGCCTCTGGGATCACCCGCAATTCAGGTGCCACCCGGACCTGCATCAACTGGTATGAACGGCCTGACAGCATCTGCTGATAGCTGCCCTGCATGGCCATGACCTTGGACGCCTGACCCGATTCGCGCGCGAGGCGCAGCACGATGGTTGCCGCATCGCGCAACGGCAGCAGCGGCGTGACCCATTTGGCGATGTCCTGCCGACGCTGATCGGGATGGATTTGCTGCCATGCGTAGTACGAAGGCAGATCGAACTTGCAGGTGCCGCCCGGGATGATCGCGCGGCTGCGGATGCTGGCGAGCCACTCGTTGTCTGCCAGATGCTGGCCGGTCTTGCCTTGCATCTGCGAAAGCCCCGCCAAGGTCTGCTCGATTTCTCCCAGCACCGCCTCCAACGCGTTCTGCTCGATGCCCGGATTGCCCCGGAACGGCACCAGCGTTTGCCGTTGGCGCTCGAGTTCCTTCATCAGATCGGACTTCAGATCCGCGCGGCCCGCAACCTCTGAGATTTCGAACAACGTTGTCAGTGCGACGTGATGTTCCCTGGCGTCTTCCTGAGTCAGAAAGAACGTGAAGCGCTCGAACAGATCTTCGAGGCGCAATAGCGTCCGGATTCGCTCGTTGAAGGGATACTCGTAAAGGATCAAGCGGGCTCGCCTCGGGCGTGGTCGGTGACGGGAATGCAGAACATTCTAATGCCGTGAGACTACCCTAGCAATCACGCACTTTTTCAGCAAGAATTCGCAACTTTTTTCACGTGTTTCGGGCGGTTTTCGGCGTGCTTTGGTTCGTGTGCCACCGCGAAGTTCAACAAACCGATGTGGGACGCGGCGCTCGGCCGTGTGTTGTCACGCGCCCGCTAGCGACAGATAGACCCGATGCTGCGCATCGACGTGCGCCTTGAGCGCGTCGAGCGGCGCGTTGTCGTTCTCGATGACGTCGTCGGCTGCGGCGAGGCGGGCTTCGCGCGTCGCCTGACGGGCGATGATCGCCAGCACCTGTTCACGGCTGAACCCGTTGCGACTCATCACGCGCGCGATTTGCGTCTCGACGCTGCAATCGACCGTTAGCACACGGTTCACGCGCGTCTTCCAGCTACCCGACTCCACCAGCAGCGGCACCACCACGATCACGTACGGTCCTTGCGCCTCACG
The DNA here is from genome assembly GCA_900142905.1 of Burkholderia sp. GAS332. NCBI lineage: Bacteria > Pseudomonadati > Pseudomonadota > Betaproteobacteria > Burkholderiales > Burkholderiaceae > Burkholderia > Burkholderia sp. GAS332. The sequence continues at coordinate 592,040 of FSRV01000001.1, forward strand.
CTGCTCGCGCTCGGTCTCCGCCCGAATCAACGGATGCGTGATGCCTTCCAGGCGTTTGCGCGCGCCGTCGTCGCTGAACACCAGCGTACGCATGCGGGCGCGGTCGAGCGAGCCGTCTGCCGCAACGAACGAATCGCCGAACTCCGCGGCGATCAGCGGCATCGCAATGCCGTGCGGCGCCGTGATGCGGTGCGCGATCAGGTCCGTGTCGACGAGCGGTACGCCGTGCGCGGCGAACAGGTCGGCCACGGTCGATTTGCCGCTGCCGATGCCGCCGGTCAATCCCACAGCAAACATCCTTCAGCCTCCCAATGCCAGGTAAAGCGGTGTGCCGAGAAATAGCGTAACAGCACCGCCCGCTGCGAGAAATGGCCCGAACGGCAGTGGCTCTGAGAAGCGCATGCGGCCGCGCCACGTTGCCGCGAGACCGACCACCGCACCGGCGACTGCTGCGATCAGCACGATCTGCGGTAGTGCCGCCCAGCCGAGCCATGCGCCGAGCGCGGCCAGCAGCTTGAAATCGCCATAACCCATCCCTTCGACACCACGCACCAGCCGGAACAGCCAATGCACGGCCCACAGCACCAGGTAGCCGAAGATCGCGCCCAGCACGGCATCGTGGAGGCTTGCGAACATGCCGTTGAAGTTCACGATCAGGCCGGCCCACAGGAGCGGCAGCGTCATGGAGTCAGGCAGCAGATGGGTATCGATGTCGATCGCACTCATCGCGAGCAGTGCGGCGCACAGTCCGAAGGCGGCGAGTGCCATGCCAGTCGGCCCATACAGCGCGAGCGCCCCTGCCGCGAAAGCGGCGCTGGCGATTTCGAGCAACGGGTAGCGCAGGCTGATACGTGTCTTGCATGCGGAGCAGCGCCCGCGCAACAGCAGATAGCTCAGCACCGGCAGGTTCTCCCACGCGCTGAGCACATGGCCGCAGTGAGGGCACGCGCTGCGCGGCACCCACAGGTTGTAGCGCGCGGGCAAGCCGTCGCTTTCAAGCGGTTGTTCGGTGGCCTCGCTGACCTCCTCGCGCCATGCACGTTCCAGCATGATCGGCACCCGATGCACGACGACGTTCAGGAAGCTGCCGATCACCAGGCCGAACACGATCACGAATGCGATCTGCAGGCCGCTGGGCAAGCTGCCGAACGCGAGGCCGAGACCGGTTGCGAAGTGGCCGGACAGCAGGCCCGAAAGCAGGCTGGAAGAAGTATCTGACACGGGCGGAATAGTGGCCTGCATATAAAAAGGGTGGGATTCGGCTGCGATGCTACACCACGTTGCCGAGTTGAATAATGGGAAGATACATCGCGATCACCAGGCCGCCGACCAGCGTACCCAAGACGATGATGACAAGCGGCTCGCACAGGCTCGAGAGCGTGCCGATCTTTTCGTCTACCTGACGATCGGCGAGCGACGCGACGTCGATCAGCATCGTGTCGAGCGCACCGGACTCCTCGGCAACCGCAACCGGCTGCACGACCTCCGGTGGAAAGCAGTGCGCCGCGCGCATGGCCGCGGCGAGCCGTTCGCCGCGCCGCAGCCGGGCGGCAATTTCCACCGTGGCGCGATCGAAGAAAGCGTTGCCGGTGGCGTGAGTCAGTGAATCGAACGCGTCCGCGAGCGGTGTGCCGGCCGACAGCAAGGTGCCGAGCGCACGGCTCCAACGCGCCGCGCACAAGGTGCGCAGCAACGGACCCGCGACGGGCATTGTCAGCGATAAGCGCGCGAAGCGGATGCGCGCTGCTTCGGAACGTCGTAACAGAAACGTCACAAGCGAGCCCGCTGCGACGATCCCGACGGCTAGAGGAATGCTCCATTGCGCGGCACCCGCCGACAAAGCCAGCACGAACTGCGTGGGGGCGGGCAGTTGCGCGCCGAAGCCGTCGAAGATCTGCTTGAAGGTCGGCACGACCCAAACCAGCAGCGCTGCGGTAATGGCAATCGCCAGCAACAGGATCGCGACCGGATAGGTGAGTGCCGCGCGCACCTTGGCACGCTGCGCGGCCGCGCGTTCGCGGTCGTCGGCGATTCGGGCGAGGACGGCCGGCAGCGCGCCGGCGGCTTCGCCGACTTCGACGAGCTGACAGTACAGCGCATTGAACTGCGCAGGATGCCGCTGCAATGCCGCGGAGAAGCGCAGGCCACTGGTGATGTCGCGCGCCAGCGTACCAACGATCCGCGGCATGCCTTGCCGGCGTGAATGCTGCGCTTGCGCCAGCAGTTCCAGCGAAGGCGCGAGTGGCAAACCGGCGCGTAGCAGACTGGCGAGCTGGCGGGTGAACACCGTGACGTCGGTGGAGCGGGTTTGGGGACGCGGCGCCGGCCCGCGCGCCGCGAGTTCGACGATGAACAGTTTCTCGCGCTTGAGTATGGCCCGCGCAGTGCTGACGTCCGGCGCAATGAGCGCACCGGTTTTCTGTACGCCTTCGGCATCGACGCCGCGCCATCTGAAGCGCATCTCGGCCGCCGGCGGCGGGTGAGTCGTCGCGGTGTTCATGCGACCTCGGTCGCGGCCAGCGCTTCGGCGAGACTCGTCGTGCCGTCGCGCACACGCGCCAAGGCTGCGGCGCGCAAGGTGGCGACCTGTTCAGTGTGCGCGAGCCGGGCCAGCTCGTGGGTGCCTGCGCGTGCCACGATCAACTCACGCATCGCATCGGAGACAGGCATCACCTGGTGAACCCCGACACGGCCCCGATAGCCGATATCGTGGCAGGCTGCGCATCCGGTGGCGGCGAATGGCTGCCAGCCGTCGAGCTGATCGTCGGTGAAACCCGCTGCCCGCAGCGCCGCCACCGATTGCCGGGCGGGTGCGCGGCACGCGGCGCAAAGCCGCCGCACCAGCCGTTGCGCCGTCACCATCCTGAGCGCGGCGGCCAGGTTGTACGGCTCGACGCCGATGTCGATCAGGCGCGCGACGGCAGCAGGCGCGTCATTCGTGTGCAAGGTCGACAGGACGAGGTGGCCGGTCTGCGCGGCCTTCACGGCAACATCGGCGGTTTCGTCGTCACGGATTTCTCCCACCATGATCACATCGGGGTCCTGACGGAGAAACGCACGCAGCGCCACCGCAAACGTCAGGCCGGCCTTTTCGCGCACACTGACCTGATTGATCCCCGCCAACTGGATTTCCGCCGGATCCTCCACCGAGCACAGATTGCGCGCCTCATCGTTGAGCATGTGCAGGAAGCAGTACAGCGACAGCGTCTTGCCGCTTCCGGTGGGCCCGGTGACGAGCACGAGGCCGTGCGGCGCGCGAATCGCGGCATCGACGGCTTCGCGTTGTTGTGGGTCGAGGCCGAGCGAGTCGAGCGAAAGATCGGTGGGTAGCGCGTCGAGCCTGCGCAGCACCAGCTTTTCGCCGAACAGGGTCGGCAGCGAGTTGACGCGATAGTCTTCGACGCGGCCGGGTGACGTGGCAATCCGCAGCCGGCCGTCCTGCGGCACGCGCCGCTCGGCGATATCCATGCGCGCCAGCACCTTCACGCGCGTGATGAACGCGTCGCGCAAATGCGCAGGAGGCTGAGGGATTTCATGCAGTACGCCGTCGATGCGCAAACGCACGCGCCAGCCATGCTCCGCCGGCTCGATATGCAGGTCCGACGCATTGCGGCGGGTTGCCTCCTGCAGCGTGTCGGTCAAGAGGCGCACGGCAGGCGCGTTGTCGGAATCGGCGAGACTCGCATTGAGGTTGGCACGGACACTGGCGTCGGCCGCAAAGCTGTTGTGCCTGGGTTTGGCGGGGCTTTCGCTATCGAAGGCGACGGGCCGCAAAGGTACCGCGCGTTGAAAAGAATCTTGCATGAGAGACCGGTGATGAGCCGCCTGTAGAACACAACGACTTCATCATCCGGTAAGGCCGCCAACACCACCATTCAGCCAATCGGCTAATGGCGCACGTTGCGCCCCTGTGCGATGCTGCGGCGTTGCAGGGCTTAGCCGCGCGCGGCCTTGACGGCTTTTGCGGCGGCGCGAGCGGGCGGTCTGAACAGCTTGACGGTGCGAATCGCCTGATCGTCGCTGCGCATCACTTCGAGTTTCACCTCGCCGATCTGCACGCACACGTCGCCATCGGGAATCTCTTCGAGTATTTCTAGAATCAACCCGTTGAGCGTCTTCGGTCCGTCGGTCGGCAGCGTGAGATGCAGCCAGCGGTTCAGTTCGCGCAGCGGCATGCTGCCCGCAACGATACATTCGCCGCTCTCGTTCCAGCCGCCGCGCGAATTGGCGCTACGCGGAATCGACGTGGTGAATTCGCCGATCAGCTCTTCGATGATGTCTTCCGGCGTGACCAGTCCTTGCAGCTCGCCGTATTCGTTCACGACTAGCGCTGTACGGTGACGGCTCTCCTGGAAGTACTGCAGTTGCTGGAATACCGGCGTGCCGGTCGGCACGAAATACGGCTCGGCCAGCAACTCGCGCAGCGTCTCGCGCTCCAGCTCCTGGTTGTGCAGGGCCGCCAGTGTCTTGCGCACGTGCAGCACGCCGAGCACCCGGTCGATGTCGCCTTGATAGACGATCAGCTTGTTGTGATAACAGGTTTCCAGCTGATGCAGGATCTGTTCGAAGGGCGCGTCGAAGTCGAGCGCTTCGATCCGGCGGCGCGGGATCATCACGTCGTCGACGGAAATGTTCTCGAGATCGAACAGGTTCAACAGAATGCTGCGGTGCTTGGTCGGCATGAAGCTGCCTGATTCGAGCACGATGGTGCGCAGCTCTTCGGTGGAAAGCCGCTGATCGTGCGCGCCTTTGGTATTGATATGCAGCACGCGCAAGATCGTGTTCGCGAACAGATTGACGAACCAGACGAGCGGTTTGCCGACTCGCATCATCGGTGCGATCAGCAGGCTGGCCGGCAGGGCGATCTTCTCCGGGAACGTCGCGCCGACGATCTTCGGCGTGATTTCCGCGAATACGATGATCAGGAACGCGACGATGCCGGTCGCAATCGACAGCACGACGTTATTGCGGCCGAACGTATGTAGCGCGATCGAGGTGGTGAGCACCGGAATGATCGTATTGAACAGATTGTTGCCGATCAGGACCACGCTCAGCAGCTGGTCGGTGTGCGCCAGAAGACCCTGAGTGGTCTTCGCGCCGAGCGCATTCTTACTGGCAAGGTGTTTCAGGCGATGGCGGTTGATCGCCATCATCGCCGTTTCGGAAATCGAAAAGAAGCTGGAGCAGACAAGCAGCAGAAAGACGGCGCCGATCTGCGCCCATAAGGGAAGTTGTTCCACGCGTTGTGAAAGTAGGGGACGGGATGGAGAGAATATAGCAGAGCAGGCTGGGCGAGCCGCCGGGTAGGCGGTCTGAGGATTAAAAAGCCCCGATTTACATCACTTGCCGTTTGAGAACGCGCACCAGCGTGCCGAGCGTGTGCATCAATTCAGGCGACAACGCCGTGTCGGTTATCGCGTCGGGCGTCACGCCGGCACCTTCGAGAAAGGCCCTGACGAGTGCGGCGGGCGATACCGACGATGCTTCCGCCGGCGCAATGGGCGGCACGGAATGGACTGGCGGCGCGAAGGGCTCCCGCAACTTGACCGGCCCGTCGTTGCGCAGTGCATTTTTTGCATGAAACCTCCCGCTGTAGTCCGGTACAGCCGTTCGCACGACGCAGGCGGGTGCCTCGTGCATCTCGCCATAGGCGTCCCCATTCTCGGCGGGCTGGTTTTGGGACGCAGGCGGCAAGGGTGATTCCGCGAGAGGCGAGGCCGCGGCTCTCCGCGCTATCGGCTCCGGCGTCTGGCCATTATCCGGGGCCGACGCAATCTTCAAACGCAGGTGACCGCCGAATTCCGGTACGTCGTCGCGGATCGCATGGCCTGGCGAGCTATCGGGTTGCAGGGCCGTGAAGCTGCTGCCGGAAGGCGCGCCTGCCAGGTCGGCGAACAACCCTCCGTCGGCCGATTTGTTCCAGTCCGGGTCATTCCAGCCCGAGCCGGTTGCTGTTGCAGAGGGCATGCCGAATAGCGCGAGTGGGTCGAGCGGGGTATCAAGAAGGTCGTGGAGGCTGGTGGACAGGGCCGCGCCGCTCAGCGGATCGGTGGGATGGCCGGCGGCCAGCCCGTTCGTTTGCAGCGAATTTTGCAGAGAATCAGGACCCGCGGCCGCTGTAGATGATCCAAACGACGAACCCAATGTGCAAGCCGCTTCGGTGGCCCCCGCGTCGATCGGTGGACTCCACCCTGGCACCCAGGCATTCGTCGCGGTCTGCAGGACGTATGCGCCGATATTGACGATATCGCCGGCGCTCAGGCCGGCCTGCGCGCCCGGCGCGAGCAGCTTGCCGTTCAGCGCAATTGCGGCATGTTCGCTGGTGTTCAGCAGTTGCCAGCCGTCCGCGAGCGCCCGTACGGTCGCGTGGCGCCGCGCCACCACGCCGTCGTCGTCCGGCAGGACCAAGGTGTTCCCGGCGTCGAGACCGATCGTCCCGCCGGATGCGTCGAAAACTGCGCTCGCGCCGCTTGCGAGCGCTTTGCCATGACAGGCAATGATGGTCAGTTTGAGGTTGAAGGCGGGCACGAAGAGAGGCTCCTGATGGCAAGCGGCGCTCATGACGGACACGAGAATGCGTTCATTTGCGCCAGCTGGAATGGGTTATAGCTGTTGCTGGCGGTGACGCGCAGCGCCAGCGTTCTCCCGTTGACGTTGAAACTCGCGACAAAGCTCTCGGGCGCCGCGCCCGGCGTGATGCGCGCCTTGTCAAACAGGCGGTGCAAAGCCCACGGGCCGTGGGTTTGCAGGCTGTTGCTGCCACTTTGCGTATTGACCAGCAAGCTGACCAGATTGGCCCCGCCTGCGTTGGGCCACTTCACGGTCGCCGGAATCTGCGGGCCGTGTGCATAGCGGATCGTCTGGCCATCGATGTCCAGCACGTACTGCGTGATGCCGGGGTCCATCTCGAGCGGCGTCAATTCGATTTGCAGCGACGGCGCCGTCGCGTTGCCGGGGAAGAACACAGTGCGGATCGTATCGGCGTTCTGAAACGAGCCGGCGAGGCGCGTATCGACCGGCGAGCCGCCGCCCGCGTCACCCCTGAAGGTCCAGCGGCTATGGCTGACGTCGATCTGCGAGGCCAGGTTCTTCTGAAAGAAGCTGTCCATCAATCCGCCGGTGGCGAACAGCTTCGCAAAATCGTCGAGCGCGACGTCGCGAGGCGAGCCGCGCTCGAATGGGTAGCGTCCGGCGAGCATCTGCCGGCATACACGGCCGATGCCGCCTTGCGCGTCCTGTGCGATGTTCACCCGTGCGGCGCCGTTGACCTGCGCCGAACCCGTCTGCGACAGATCGCTGAACATCTGGCGCAACGGCATGGGCAGGCGCCCCGCGTCCGCCTGGAGTCGGTTGAATACATCCGTTTGCGGCGGCGCGTTGCCGCTGCTCAACGCAGCGCTCGCGGAGCTCAGATAGCTGTAAAGCTCGTCGATCACCCGCAGATTGCTGTCGAGCGGGCCGCCTGCGGTGGAGGCCGCCAGACGTCTCAGCGGTTCGAAATGTTCGTCGACGATGGCTTCGGGTTTGTCGTCGCCGGCGGGCGGCGGCGCGCCGCGTGCAACGCTGCCGAACAACGCAGTGAGCGATTGCCTTGCTTCGCCGATGCGCTTTTGCAGTTTGTCTGCCGTAGGCTGCTGCGCCGCTCCCGCGCGCAGCAGATTCGTCTCATTCGCGGCGACCAGCAGAAATTGTCTGAGCGGCGAATCGGGCGCCGACAGAATGCGTGCCATCTGCATGCTCTGTGCAATGGACGCGCTGTCCATCAATGCCAGATCGTTGAGGTAGCTGTCCCAGACATCGATGTAGTCATTGAAGTAGGCGCGTTTGATTTCCCGTGCGAGGCGCACGCTGTCGCTCGTGGCGTTTGCGGGGATGCGTAGCACCCATGGATCTTCGTCCTTGAGTTTCGCGGCGGCGCCGTCCACGCGCTTGTCAAAGGTGTTCCAGTAGCCACGATAGGTGTACAGGCTGCTGACGCCGTCGGTGAGCGGCCTGCCGCTGCGGCGCCTGAAGACGAGCGCGGCCTGCGGACCGCCCGCACTCGCGACGCTGACCGGCGCGCCTTGCATCGTCGTCAAGAGTTCGCGGCGGAGCTGGTGATAAGCACGCAGCGTGGGTGACTCGTGTGCGAGACGTTCGCGCACGCTTTCCACGAGCGGCGCATTGCGTGCAAACGGCGAAGCGACCCTGCGCGACTCGAACAGATTGGCGATGTGTGCTTCGAGTCGTGCGCGTTCGTCCTGCGTCGTGTTCGACGGCAGCGCCTGATCGGTATCGAGGATCAACCATGCCGCCAGGAAGCCGGCGTCGTATCGCGTGGCGTCGTGGAGCATGAGATAGGCTTTCAACGCATCGTACGAATACTCGAGGTCGTTGACCGGCGCATCGGCGAGCATTGATTCGATGCGGGCGGCTGCCTGCGGCAACAGCTTTTCGTCGAGCGCACGACGATAGACCGCCTCGCCCGCCTCGCTGATTCGTTTGCCTTGATACAAGCCCAGGCCGTACCGCCACACCGGTGGCGCGTCGACATTGAAGTGCTCGCTGCGCGGCAGGCTGCGCAACGCATCGAGCATCGGCGAAAGCGGGGCCACGGCGTCGGGGTGGGAGACGACGGGACGGTTGGCGTACAGATTGAAGGCGGCCACATGCGCATTCACTTCGTCGAGATAGGCGCGGTTGTTCAGATAGCTGATCGTCCAGCCGGTGAGGAGCGCCAGCAGAACGCCACCGGTCAAGGCAGCCACTGCGGCATGCGCCATCAGGCGGCGGCGTCGCAACGCGCGGCTCACGCCGGCAAATCCAGCGTCCGCGAACACAGCGTCTTGCAGCAGTTGTTTCAGAAAGTAGCTCTGGCTGTGTTTCGGCGCGACGCGTGCCGGCTGCGTAGCCGCCATCTGCAATTGCTGTCGGATCGGCGTCAGCACACGGTCGATTGCTGGGCCGCTCTTCTGCAGCGCACTGCTGAAATAGATGCCGCGCGCCACCAGGTTGGTTTCCAGGCGCGACGGGCGAAATAACGCCATGAGGAAGTCGTCCAGCGTCTCCTTGAGGCTCGCGAACTGCTGCGGAAACAGATAGGCGAGTGCGCGGCTGTCGAGATCGGGGTCCGCGTTCAGCACATCGTGCAAGGCGGCGTTCAGCCGCTGCGCCAAACGGTCGAACGCGCCGCTGGGGGCAAAACCGGCGTCGTCGTTCCATGCCGGATCACCCGCCGCGATCGTCGTACCCCATACCTGCGCGCGACCGTCCCGGTTAAGGGCGGAAAAGTACTCCGTAAAGCCGCTGATGCAGTCCATCCGGGTGAAGCATAGATAGACCGGCACACGGACGTCGAACTTGGCCTGCATCAATTGCAAGGGCTTGCGCAGTCGCGTCGCATAAGCAGCCCGCTCGGACTCGCTCATCGCCAGCAGTTCGTCGATGCTGACCATCAACAACGCACCGGTGACGGGCTGGCGCGGCCGGTATTTGCGCAACAGCCCCAGCAATTCGCCCCATTCGGCGCCGCGCCTTGCGTCGGCGTCGGCCGCTTCCAGATAGTGACCGGGCGTATCGACGAGCACGGCATGATTGCTGAACCACCACTCGCAGTGGGCCGTCGGTTCAATGCGCCCGCTGGCGGCGCGCGCGGCTTGCTCTGCGATCGACAGTTCAAGTCCGCTATTGGCGAGCGCCGTGGTTTTGCCCGAACCGGCGCTGCCAACCACGAGATACCAAGGCAGCCGGTAGACATACTGACCGGTGAGTCTGTCCAGCCACGCGGCAAACCGGCCTGTGGGGGTGCCCGCGCGACGCAACAGGTGCAGCGCCTCGCGAAAGCGGGCACGCAGTTCAGCAAGCGGTTCGGTGCCGTCGGCGGAAGCAGGATTGTCGGGCTGGCTAGCCTTGCTTCGGCGCAAAAGCCTGCGCAGCTCCCCGCTGTTTGCATGCTGCCGCCACCGCGAGGCAAACCTTGCACACCAGACGAATAACAGGAACGCGATTAGCACGAGACGTGAGACGCCGCTTTCCAGCGGCCGCAGATCGCCGATCGACAGCAATGGCCCGATCATCCAGATCAGTGCGGCGATGACGATCACGCCCACCAAGAGCCACAACGTCCTGGACCACAGGAGTCCCCACAAACGCTTTAGAGAATTCATCGGTTTGTCGCTTGCGAAAAGTCCTGTCTGCTTCCAGCGCCAGGAAACAGCACGATTTCCACCCGCCGATTGTGGGCGCGGCCTGCGGCCGTCCGGTTGGTATCGACCGGCTGTTCGTCGCCGCGCCCCGCCACCGTGAGCGCGCGGGTTCTGACGAAGCCGGCTGCGAGCAGCGCCTGGCTGACCGCGGCGGCGCGGGCTTGCGAGAGCGCGAGGTTCGATGCGAATCGCTGGTCGCGGATCGGCTGGTTATCCGTATAGCCGGTAATCACCACGTCTCCGGGAAGCCGGTTCAGGACGCCGGCGACACGCGCGAGCACGGGCAGGTATGCGTTGTTGGCGACGGCTGAGCCGGAATCGAACAGGCCGTCGCCGCGCAGCGCGATCACACTGCGATCCGCGTCTTCGCGCACGCTAAGCGAGTCGCCGCGTATGTCTGCGTCGAGCAGGCGGGTAAGGTTGACCGGCGGCGCGGCGGCCGCGCGAAATTCGCTTTCCGGAAGGTGAATCGCGTTGATCGCCGCATAGGTTCGATCGGCTTGTGCGTTGGATGCCAGCAGGAAGCCGATGAAACTCGCGCAGCCGATCAGGCCGGCGAACGGCAACCACGTCCACGGCGGCAACCAGCGGCGCGCGCTGAACCCCTGTGTGTGGTCGGCGGCGCGCCAATCGGGCGACAGGGGTTGTGCATAACCGCCGCCTGTTTCGTGGAGCAACTTATGCAGCCGGCGCGTGAGCGTTTCAAGCTGTGCCGCGCCGTTCTGAACCACGCGATAGCGCCCCTGGAAGCCCAGCATCAGACAGAGATACTGAAGCTCAATGATGTCGCGATGTTCGCGAGGACTGCCCGACAAGCGCGCGAGTAACTGGAAGAACTTCTCTCCGCCCCAGGTTTCGTTATGAAATGCGACCAGCAGGCTGTGCGTCGTCCATGTGCTGCCACTGCCCCACGGCGCGAGTGCCGCGGCTTCGTCGAGGGCCGTGCACAGGCAATAGCGCGCGCCGACGATGGTTTCGATGGCGATGGCTGCCTGCTGCGCGCGCGTCTGGAAACGCCTGATTTCGTCGACCAGATATTCGCGCAGCCGCTCCGGCGTCAACGTCGTGCTGGTGCGAATCTGCGTGAGCGTGTTGAGCAGCGGATTCGCTGCGGCGACGAGCGGATTGCTGGCGCTTGAAACTTGTTGGTTGGTCCGCATAGGCTTAGCCGCGAATGGCCCAGAACTCCATCGTCAGACCGGGCAGATCGCCTGCGACGTGCAAGGCGAGGCCGCTGGATTTCTCCAACTGCTTCCAGAGTTCGCCGCTCGTATCCAGTTCGAAGTAGTGGCAGCCGGCGTGATACGGAATCTGCCTCGGCGCGACCGGCAGCAGGCGCAGCGCAATGCCGGGAAGATGCAGATTGACCAGATCGGCCAGCCGCTCGGCGGGCCCGATTTTGACCTGCGCGGGATAGCGCGTGCGCATGGTCTCGGCGGGGAGATCGGCGTGCACCGAGAGCACGAAGCCGGCACTGCGAATCAGTTCGGGACTCGGAATCCGTGCGACCCACACGCGATGCGCGCGCGCCTCCAATTCGATCGCGACGGCGTTCTGCTCGAGCACCGTCGACAACGCGCGCCGCAATTCAGCCATCAACGGCGAGAAGCTGCCTTGCAGGTCGTCGTGCCGGTAGTCAGGACGGACCTGTGGCCGGCGCTGGTTGCTCGTGTAAGTGCAGAGATCGAACGCGAGCCGCAGCCATTGACGAAACAGCTGTTCGGGATGCACGTGGCCGAACGCCTGCGCATGCGAAGTATCGGCTTGAGCGCGGTTGATCAGTGCCAGCAGCAGAAAGTCGCCGACCTCGGCGACGCCGCCGCGCCCTGGGCGTGACAGACGCTGTGCCAGCGCATCGCCGCGCTGTTCAAGCAGGCCATGCAGTTCGCCGAGGTAACTGCCGAGCACCGGATGCTGTCCGGCTATCAGCATCGGCGGGATGTAGTGCTTGTCGAGCACCAACTGGTTATCGCTGCGCCGCTCCACCACCCGCAGCAGGCCGAGCGCCTGCCATTCGCTGCGCAGCTCGGACGCGCGTACCAGTTTCAGGCGCGCCCGGGCGATCTGCACGGTGGCCGGTCCCAGCGCGACCGCATTGCTGTCGGCAATTTCGCGCGTGCATACGCCGTACCGGGCGAGCGATTCGACCTGTTCTTCAAAGATTGTGTCTTCGCCGTCCGCGCGACGGATTGGCCACGCGAGCACGACAAGTTCGTCTTTTGCGTCAGCGGGGATGTCGAGCGGCGCGGGCAGGTTGTCGGGACCGGTCAGCAAGAAGGGCGTACCGTCGGGGAATACGCCCTGCGCCGTCGACAACGCCACCTTGCCCAACGTGAGCGCAGCGGGATCGATCTCGAGACTCAGAAACCCCCAGAATGCTCCCTGCAGACCCACGCTGCGCTGTTGGACATAGTCTTCGATATAACGCTCGAACTGCTGGAAATGCTGCGGTCGCAGGTACATGCCTTCCGACCAGACGACTTTGCTGCGGGATGCGCCCGCCGCTTTCTGCGGCAAATATGAGAACTTCATCAATGTGTCCGATTCATGGTTCTGACCACCAGGCCGCCTTCGCTCAGTTCGACGCGTATGGCGTCCCGCTGGGGTGTGAACGGCCAGAACGAAAAGAAGCCGCGGTCCGCGTCGGCTGGCGGCGCGAAGGTGGCTTTCCAGACGTATCGGTTCAATTCCCGATAGCCGGCGACCACGCCGAATTGCCGCACTGCCGGATCGTTCGGCTTCGAGATCAACTTGCGTTCGCCGGGTAAGAGAATCACCTGCTCAAGCGACACGAGGTCGTCGCTCAGGGCTGTTCTCGCGTGGTCCTGCAAGGAGGAGAAGCTGCTCGCCTCGAACGCTGCCGTCGACTTCAGACCGTAGATGCCGACGAGAATCGGCGAAGGCAGTCCGCGGCTGTCCGGATTGACTCGCGAACTGGCGTAGAGGTAAACCTCGCAAGACGTTTCCGCGGTTTTTGGCGTTGACGCGCAGCCGGCCGCCAGGATCGCCGGAGTCAGCGCAAGCAACACGCGCCGTCGTGTAGGGATCATGCGTGGCTCATCCGTGCGTCACCCTGCCAGATTCAGAATATGCGTCTGGCTCGGCGAGCTGCCCGTGCCCTGCGCGTTCGTTGCGTTCTGCTGGGTCGGATCGGTCATGCGGGTGGTCGGCATGCCGTGCAGCAGCACGGTGTTGGCGCCGTTAATGTTGCGTGACGTCGAGCAGACAGTGCCTGACATGACACCTCCCATTGAGCCGGGCGCGTCGCCACTGGTGCAGGGAATGACGGTCGCCAGATTGTGGGCGGGGGCTGCAGCGATCAGGATGTTGCTGACGTTCGGAATCGCTTGCGGACGTTGCGCCGTGTTGCCGTACGCAACCGGCACGCCCAGTGGGGGTGTCAGGTTGACGCTGATGGCGGCGTTGGCGCCGGCGGCGCTCGAGTTGACCATGACCATGAAGTTCTCCTAGCCGAGATGAATTTGCTGGGCGTCGATCTTCGACAGACGTTCGGCCGTCAGCAACGCATGCTTGCCATGCAGCCGGACGCTCTCGTCGGCGGCGTAGTCGATATGCGCCGCGCGCAGGTGGTCGACGGTCTCGATCGTGCGAAAACTCGTCTTGCTGATCTGCACGACCCGGTCGAATACGGATTCGAGGGTCTTGCCGATCGCGCGCAGCGCGGCGAACTGTCCTTGCAGTTCGCCGCAGTGGAACGACGCTGTGTCGGCGGAGAGTTCCGCTTCGTTGGCCGCCAGTTCAAGCCGATCGCCGTGCAATTTCAGCTCGCGTTCGCCATGCAGATGAATGTGCTGTGCGGCCTGAAGCCGGACGCTGCTGGTCGATTCGAGCAGCAGGTCGCCGTCGATGCGAATGCGTGCGTCGCCTGTGCCAAATCGTTCGAGGATCGCCAGCACGTACGCGTGTTCGGGATCGGCATGGCTGACCAGCACACGATCGCCCGGTTCCGGCGCGACCAGACAACTGAAGGCGCGGCGGCATGGCCGCCTGGCGCCGCCGCACTCCACCAGCAAGCTGTCCTCCTCAAGGATCGCAAGCACGGTTCCGAGGGCTTCGCCGGCTGCTGTGGGCGACGGTCTTCTCAATTTGGCTACGGTCGAGTTCATGTGGGCTCCGTGGTTCATGTGTGCAGTGAGTTGGCATCCCGTCGTGCGGACCAGGCTTCAGCCGCCCGTAGCGCGGCGTCGTTGCCGATCACGCCGGCGCACCCTTGCCAGGCCGCGTCACCGGCGCCGCGGTGAGCGTCGGCGTCGGTATGGCAAACCCGGGTTCGCTCAAACCGCGCCTCGTGGAAGTCCGCGCCGGCGAGCTCGGCATACGACAGATCGGCGCCTTCGAGGCGCGCCCGAATGAAACGTGATTGGCGAACGTCGGCGCGCTGGAACATGGCGCCAGACAGATTCGCAGCGGTGAAATCCGTCTCCCGGACCCGCGCTTCGACCCAGATGCTGCCAGGGAAGCGGGCGCCACGGCACTGCGCGCCGCTGACGTTCGCGCCGAAAAAATTGGCGAGCGGCGCGTCGACATCGTCAAGCACAGCGGCTTCGAGCGTGGCGCCCTGGAAGTTGCACTGCGCCAGCCTCGCGGACGTGAAGTCGACGTGACGCAGATCGGTGTCGATGAACTGGCAGCGGTTCAGTGTGTGCCCGCGAAGCGCTTGCCGCGCCAGATTCGATTCGGTGAATACCGTGCTGTCAAAGCGTGCCCGCGCGAAACACACCTCGCGCAGATCCAGGCGATAGAAAAGGCTTTTGCGGATGTCCGCCGCCGAGAAGTCGGCGCCGCGCATGGGCGTCTCGTCGAAGACCCCGAACTCGATATGCGCGGCGTCGAACCGGCAGCCGCTCAGATCGCATTTCAGAAAGGCGAGCCGGGCCGCCCGGATGGCTGAAAAGCGCGTACCGCCTGCGTGCGTCTGGAGCATCCGGCAATCGTCGAGCGTGCTGTCGAGGAAGTTTGCATGATGCAGTTCGCACGTCAGGAAGGTGCTTTTCGACAGGTCGGCACCCGCCAGATCGACGTCGATGAACGTGCACGCGTTGAACACGCATTCGCCAAGCGTTGCCTGCGCGAGCCGTGTGCCGCTGAAAGTGACGTTTGCAAAGATTGCGCCGGAAAGGTCGCATTGCTCCAACGCGAGCGGCCCGAGCGACTGCTTCTCGATGACTTCGCCACGGCGGATCATTTGCTGAAGTTGTTCGCGCGTGAGACTCATGCCGGCCTCGACAGCGGGGAAAGGACGGCTTGCTCGAGATACGCGCCGTCGAGTTGGGTGCCGCGATCCATCGACGTTTCCGCGAGGTGGGCGCGGAACAGATTGGCTTCACGCAAGTTCGCGCCGCGAAGATTCGCACGCCTCAAATAGCCGCCGATCAGATCGGCGCGCGCCAGATTGGCGGCGCTTAAATCGGTGCGCACCATGTAGCCGTTGTCGAGCTTCACGCCTTGCAGATTGGCGGCTTCCAGGTACGCATCGGAAAAATCGCACTGGCTGATTCGGGCGCCGCTGAAATTGGCGCGCTGCGCGCTCACCTGACGTAGATTGACTTCGGTAAGCCGCGCTTGCGTAAAGTTCGCATCGGTCAGCACGCTGTCTTTCACGAAGCAGGCTTTACGCAAACTGGCGCGATCGAAATGGACACCCCTGGCGTCGGTTTCGACGAATCCCAACCCGACGATGTCAGCCGCCGAAAAGCTGGCTCGTTCGAGACGGCACTGTATGAAGGCCAGTTTGCGGATATGCGCCTGGTTGAAACTGACGTCGTGGAAAGTCTGCTCCATGAACACCAGGTCGGCCAGCGTGGCTTCGCTGAAATCGACCGCGTCGAAACGGCAATGTCTGAATTGAGCGCGGTGTATCGACGCGCGCGGCAAGCGGCAGTGCAGAAAAAGCGTGTGCTCGAACAGACTGCGATCGAGCTTGGCGTCGCTGAAGTCGGTGTCCTCACACTGTGCGAGCGACAGATTGGCCTCAGTCAACTGCGCGCGCGCGAAGCGTGCACGAAGCAGCGTCGCGCGTACGAGCACGGCGCCCGTCAGCGTGGCTTCGCTGAAATCGGCGCCGGTCAGGTCTGCGCTTTCCAGCAACACGCCCGACAGTTGCGCGCCGCGCAGATTCATCCCGCTCAGATCCGCGCCGGTCAGGTCGAGGCCGGCCAGCGACTCGCCATTGGCATACATGGCCGCGACGCGCCGGCGTGTGGCATCCGCCGTGGCCGGATCGAGGCGCGGCGCAGCGTCCTGATAGTGAGCGGCGTGCAGGTACGCCTCGCGCAGTTTGTGGTCGGCCGCGCGCGCCAATTCGCGCAGCGCCGGCTGCTCGGTACGTGCGAGGCATGCGCTCGTGTTGGAGGGGGGCGGCGGTCCGCGTCGAGCCGGTACCTGTGAGAGCGACGCGGCATGTTTCGTTTCGATTCGCTGACGCATTGTTTCGAGGGCGGCGCGCTGTT
The DNA here is from genome assembly GCA_900142905.1 of Burkholderia sp. GAS332. Lineage (NCBI taxonomy): Bacteria > Pseudomonadati > Pseudomonadota > Betaproteobacteria > Burkholderiales > Burkholderiaceae > Burkholderia > Burkholderia sp. GAS332. Next base: position 608,694 of record FSRV01000001.1, read on the forward strand.
CGTCCGCCTGCTGTTCCTGGTGCTGAACGAACTCCGCCAATTCGTCGAGCCGGGGTGGGCGCTTTGGTTCGGCCGCCGCGGCGATGGCATCGAGCGCGAGTTTGGCGGCTGGACCGTGCGCCGACACCGCGGCCTGTTCGGCGCGCAGTTGGGCGCCGCGCAGAAGATTGCGCTGCACGGCGCTTTGCGATGGCGCGTGCATGCTTTCGTCTTGCGCGCCGTTTTGCACGAGCATCGACGCGGGTACGAGGTCGCGATCGCGCAATGCGTGTAACGCCCCGCGTTTGCTATCCATGCGCAGGTCGAAGACACGCCGGTAATCCATGGCGGGCCGAGGCTGCGTACTCAGTTCCGCGCCGATCATCAAACAGGCGATGTCTTGCGCGTCGAATTCCTCGACTTCGGCCGCGCCGTGGAAAATCATCACAACCCGCTCCCGATGAGGGATGAACCATGCCGTGGTCAGACGCATCGGGACCTCGGCGAGTGCTTCTTCGCGGTGACGTTGCACGAAACAGCGGGCGCGCAGCGCTGGCAACCTGCCGGCGATTACGTCGCGTTCGGGGTGCATGTGCGTGATTTCATAGGCGGCGCCGTCGGGCAGGGCCGGATGCGCCGATAACTGCTGATCCAGCGGTGCGACGTTGAAATAGCGATGGTCCATCGCGCGGGGGAAACCGGGGCAATCCGTTTCGCGCCATGACTGATCGAATTGGCCAAGGAGCACGCCGCGTTGTGGCCAGTCCGGCGCGATCGGTGTGAAGCTGGCGGGCTCGATGCGCTGTTCGCGGCGGTGAATCAGATCTGCCGCATATTCGATATTGGGCAGTTGCCGCGGCGTCGCGCGATCGCCGGATGCGCCCGCGAATCCCCGTCCGCGCGGATTGTCTGCGTAGTCTGCGCCGCCGTAAGCGAGCGGCCAGTCGATCGGCAGGGACTCGAACGGTTCAGCGGCCGTGGCCTCGTCGCTAGCCCGGCTAGTGCCGCTGGTCCAGTAGCGGTCGCCTGAGACCCGCAACTGCTTGTCGATGCCCGCGAAGCGGATGCCGACGTGGCACGCCTGGGAGCGTTGGCAGTACTTGCCGTAGGCGTGCGCCGAGACGAGGAATTCGGCATGCGGCTTCGGCAATGCCGCATCCAGCGTGTAGCCTGACAGCGCGTCACCGACCGTGTCCCACAGTTCGGTTTCGCCCACCAGTCGCGGTGTCTCGCCGAGCGTCGCCATCGTCGGAATGGCGATGCCGAGATATTCGCGGCCGTCCGACCGGTAAGCGCGTGTCAGGATGCCGAGTGGCATGGGTTTGATGATTTTCATATTGGATACGCGCGCGTGGTCGCCCTCAAAACGTGACCGACAGGCCGACTGTGGTGTACGACACACCTGTCGCCGCGACGCTTGAACCGGTGCTGGTGACCGAGGAGCCGGTCGAGGTGACGGTGCTGCCCGTGGTGGCGACATTCGAGCCGGTTGCAGCGACGTTCGAACCGATCGCCAGCGCCACGGATCCGATCGCGTCCATCGTCGATCCCACGATGCTGAATCCCGTGCCAACGGCGCTGACCTGGTTCAAAGTCAACGATTCGCTCGTTCCCAGGACCACGGAGTTCGTACTACCGTTGACCACGCTGACCGTACTGCCGCCGACCATGGAGCTCGTATTGCCGCCGACCGTGGAGGTCGTACTGCCGCCGACGGTGGAGCTCGTATTGCCGCTGACCGTGCTGCTCGTATTGCCGCCGACGGTGGTACTCGTATCGTTGGCGACCGAAGCATCCGAATTGCCGCCGACGCTCTGGGTCGCGTCGTTGGCGATCTTCATGGTGTAGTCTCTGCCGACACTGCGCCTTTCGTCGTTGGCTATCTTTGCCTGATAGTCGTTACCGACGTTGCGTGTCTCATTGTTCGCGACCGACGCATCGTAGTTGCGTCCGACGCTGCGCTTGGCGTCGTTGGCGATCGTGATCGCCTCATTGCGGCCGATGTCACGGGTCGCGTCGTTTTCGACCGAAACCTCGTAGTCGCGCTCGGCGTGCAGGCTCACCTGTTCGGCGCCTTGCCTGTCCTCGAAACGCAACATGTTGGCGTTGGCGCCGGTACCCCCGGGCGTACGCGTCACGAGGCCGCTTTGCGTCGCGGCTTCCGGCAAACCGAACGGCGGCATTTGGTCGGCGTTGTAGATGCGCCCGGTGATGAGCGGGCGATCCAGTTCGCCGTTGAGGAAATCGACCACCACTTCCTGGCCTATCCGTGGGACATGGATGCTGCCGAAGTTGGCGCCCGCCCAGGCCTCGGATACGCGTACCCAGCAGGAGCTGTTTTCGTCGCGCGTTCCGTAGCGGTCCCAACGGAATTGCAGTTTCACCCGGCCATACCGATCGGTCCAGATTTCCTGGCCGGCCGGCCCCACCACAACGGCGGTTTGTGGACCGCTCGCTTTCGGTACTGGCGTGATGCTCGGCGCGCGATAAGGCAGTGCCGCCGGCTGCGCAATGAAATCGAAGTCATAGCGCGCTTCGCTGCTGCCGGTGGCATAACCGCCTTCCTGCAAACGATAGCCGACGCCGACGATCAGAAACGCACGGTTCTCCACAACTCGCGGGCAGTTGTTCAACGTGAACAGATAGCCTGGCGCGATCGCGCGCAGACGGGCGTGCGCGCGGATGCGGGCGTGGGAGGCCTGCTCTTCTTCGAGCCGCACGCGAGCATAGTGCTCGCCCTGATCGGCTTCGATATAGCGGCCTTGCCATTGGTATTTGCCATAGCCGCCGTGCTCCGCGTTCAACGGATTGATGCGCACCTGGGACAGCTGGGCTTGCGGTTTTCTGAAGTCGTAGTCATCGACGGTGTAGGCGCCTGAGCGGAGTTCCGTCTCCGGATACCACTGGTCGATACCTTCTTCAGCCGGCAAGGCCAACCGGTCGGGCGGCAGGTAGGGCAGCGTCGCGTAGCCAGGCAGCGTATCGTGGGCGCTCATGTCGTCGGCGAGCACCAGGACCTGCTGGTCCGCTTCGTGGCGAAAATAGTAATAGATGCCTTCCTGCTCCATCAGCCTGCTGATGAACGCAAAGTCGCTCTCCTGGTATTGCACGCAGTAGTCCCATTCGCGGTAGCTCGCGAGCAAACGCTCGTCGATCGGGAAGCCATACCTGGCCAGCACTTGCCGAAGAATGTCCACAACCGACAGATTCTGGAAGATGCGGCAGTCGGTCGTCCTTGTCAGGTACCACAACCATGGCCGCAGCGTGACCGTATAGACGTAGGTGCGCGGCGTGTCAGTCTCGCGGCCGCGGAACGCGCATCGCGCGATGTGTCCGCCGAGATGGCGCATGCCGCCGTCGGGCGTGACGATTTCAAGCGTCAGCGGCTTGCCGAGCAGACTGTTCATGTCGAGCGAGGCCGATTGGCTGACCAGTTCCACGTTGAATTCGTACAACGACGACAGCGTTTCCTGGCCGTCCAGCGAACGGAACCTGAGCGACTGCGGATCGAGCGGCGTACGGGCGGTAATGATGTGATTCATGACGGGCCTTGTTAGCGATGGGCGCGCGGAGCGAAGGCGCGCAACGGGCAGCGCTCAGCATGGGACGGTTTGCCGCGGCGGATAGGCCTCGGGCGGATAGACGAAGTCGTCGGCGTCGCGCACACTCGCGCGCGCACCGAGCCAGCTGCCCCAGCCCAGTTGCTGGCCGTGGCCCAGCGTGTTGCCGGTGACCTGGCCGGCGCCCATGACCAGCCGCACATCCCACTTCCATTCGAAGCCAAGGTAGTGGCGCACCCACTGCACCAATTGCCATGCGCGGCGCGTGCCGGGCAACAGGTTCAGGTACTGCTCGCGCGAGAGGGGCCCGAGCCTCAACTCGAATTTCGACTGCACGCCGCGCACGGCCATGCCAAGCGTCGCGCCGTCGCCGAGCGTGCGCGTGGTGCGTCGTGCGCCCAGCCTGAGGCGCTGCCCAGGTTCGATCGTCATCCAGTGCGGAACAAGCTCGACGATCTCTACCGGCACGCCGAGCTGCATGCGCAGAATCTGTTGAAGGCCTTCCGGATTGCGCGTCTGCCGGACCAGATGTCCGGCCATGAAGTAACGGGCATGCGCGGCAACCTCGTCGCGCTGAAGCTGCGACGGCTGGCCACAATGAATCAGGCTTGCGATATAGGCGTCGAACCGCGCCCCGTGCCCGCGGTCGAGACTGACAGTCGGTTGAGCGTCAGCCCACGCGCGGTAGAACAGCAGAATCAACCGATGATGGAACAGGTCGGCGAACGCCGTTAGCGCGGGATCGTCGTGATTGCGCGCGCGGTCGCGGGCATATTCGGTTAGATGCAGCGGCAACGGACCGTTTGGACCGAACAGGCCGAAGCTATAAATCGACACGCGCGGCGGCCCGCCTTCAGATCCTTCGGAGGCCGGAGTGGCCGAGGCCAAGGTCGCTGGCGCAAAGGCCAGCGAGGGTTCCTGACCGATCCGCAGCGGCTCGTCGCCCGGATGGATGGCACGCCCCATGCGCACGGGCATGCCGGCGCGGGCGTCGAGCCAACGTAACAGCATGTAGAAGTCGTAGGCGTGCGGCGCAGCGGCGACCTGCTGCCAGAAGCGTTGCAGCGATGGGATGGCAGAGGTGTTCATGCTGTCGGGCGGCATCCGATCCGCGGGTGCCATCGGTTGATGTGTCCGCGCTGCAGCGTCGCGATTGCGAGCTCGCTGAAGCTGTTCAATGACACATGTCGAGCGAAGAACTGTTCCAGCACTGCGCCGAGCAGATAGGTGCTGGCGCCCGCGAACGCCAATTCGTCGAGCAGTAGTGACACGCGGACGCCGCGACCGAACATGAGCGGACCCGGCTGCGGCAACTGGTTGTAAACGGCATCGACCTGCACGCTGCGAATGCCCTGGATCTGCGGCGCAATATCGGCCTGTGCCGCACCGGCATAGAGTTCGAGCAGATCACGTAGCGCTTCTGCACCTTGGACACCGTCCAGATCGGTGAGGGTCAGATAGTTGAGGCTCAGGTGGCTGATCAGTCGCCAGGTCAGCGCGTTATCGGCAAGCGCCGGGCGCGGCGGTGTGGGTCCGCGCAGCACCTTGATGGCCGTTACCGGCGCGGAAATGCGCAAGCTGAAATCGCTGCTGCCTTCGAGCGGTATCAATGCCGCGAGATCGCGGTTGGTGCAAAGCGCCTCCACCGCGAGATGGCGCAGATCGTCGGAAAACGGGGCTTCCTGCTGGTCGACCAGCGACAGGAACACCTCGCTACCGCTATAGCCATTCGGCACGCCGTTGCGCCGGTTTGCGGCACTGGTGAGGCGCGGCTCGCGGCGCACCGAGAAGTAGCGGCCGTGGCTCTCGGGGGCGTCCGCGACCATGCCGTAGAACGGCCGAAACCGGCAACCCTTGCCGTCAGGCTGCAAGTGGCCCGTGACCTTCTCGATGCTATGGACCTCGTAGTCGAGCGGCCGCGTGCGGTCCACTACCACGTGATGCTCGTAGTGCTGCGTGGAGATTGCGACGCGGTCCGCCTGTTTGGGAAACAGATTGATAGCCGGCGTGCAGAAGAGCGCAAGACTACGGCTATCGACCGAACGTTCGAGATCGGGCACCGTCTGGTCGAGCAGGATGGTCAGCGAGAACGCATTGCCCTCGATTGTTTGCAGCGCGCGCCGCAAATTGCCGATACTAAAAAACAGAAAACGCGCCGGAAAGGCGAAATACTCGTGCAGCAGCCGGTGACCATGGAACGAACGCGGGCTGTGGGGCAGAAGTGCCTGGGCGGCGTCGAATCCCTCATGGCGGATGGCGTCGTGATCGAGCAACGAGCAGTTGTGTTCGGCATTCGACACGGAATGGCACACCACGCCGACGCTACGTGCGAGCACCAGTTCAAGAAGTTGCAGCGCCTGGCTCTCGGCGCCGCTCAGGAAAAACGTGAGCTTGTCGAGCGGCAGGTTCTTCAGGCTGGCGGCCCCGCAGACTTCTATCCGCACACGCAATGCGCCGCGCACCTTGATGCCTGGACTGAGACGCGACAGCGGCAGATCGCCGGGTTCCCCGCCCAACTTGACGTCGGCGAGGCGCAGTGGCCAGAGCGTGACCGCGTGCGCGGTGCGGAATTCGCACGCCGTCTGCTCGCCCCGCGCAAGGTGGGCGCGCAGCGGTGTGCCTGCCGCCAGCGTATAACCTTCATGCAAGCTGCCTTCGCGCAGGTTCGGTTGTACGGCGGTGATCGTCATGGACGGCAGAGGCGCCAGGTAATTCGGATAGACGACGTCCAGCAGCCGCTGTGAGAAGCGTGGGAACTCGGCGTCCATCTTCAACTGAATGCGGGCAGTCAGAAAGCTAAAGCCCTCGAGAAGCCGCTCGACATACGGATCGTTCACCTCGGTGCCGTGCATGCCGAGGTGGCCAGCCGTCTTCGGGAACGTCTTGGCGAACTCGGCGCCAAGCTCGCGTAGATAGATGAGCTCGCGGTTGTAGTAGTCGAGCAGACGCGGGTCCATCAGCCATTCCCCTTCGCGCGCAGCGCGATATGGCCGGCTTCGAGGTCGATCTCGGAATGCAGAAGAAGGGTCTGCGGCGCCAGACTCGAGCACAGTTGACCGTGGATCTCGAGCGACAGCGTGCTCCGCTGGGGCTGTGCGGAAGGCCCGGCGATGCAGCGTACTTCAACGCTTTCCGCAAGAAGACGTGGTTCGAATTGCACAATCGCCTCGCGAATCGCGCTTTCCACGCTGACCCAGTCCAGCGCCGACACTCGCGCACCGGCCAACGCGCCCAAACCGAAGTTGACGACCGAGCGCCTCACGTGCGGATAGGCGGCAAGATCGTCCGTGGCTTCGAGGTTGGTCGTGTTCAGGAGCCAGTTCAGATCGCGCAATAGCGATTCACGCAAGCGCGCGCGCGGCGGCGGCGCGACCCCGTTGTCGGCCCCGGCCGCTGTTGGCGAACAATCGCCGGTCAGGCGGTCGAGCAAGCACGGCAGGGCTTCCAATCGGGAGTCGCGCGTTGCTGCCGCCGGGTCTCGTTGTAGGCGCAAGGAATGTGGCTTATTCACAGGGTTCTCGTCTGCTTCAGGTGGTGTGGGCGATGTCGGTCACTTGACCGCTCCGCCCACTCAAGGATGAAAGCTTGCTTAAACTTCCCGGTTTTCCTTGATGTCCCAGGCAAGCACACTTTCGCCTCCGCGGGTGCCCTGGTCGGTCTGCTCCCAGTATTGCTTCCTCACCTTGGCGGCCTGGAAAGCGTAGGTCACATTGACCGCTTCGGATCCTTTTGCCGCGCCCTGCTGGACCGACGTCACAAGGACCTCGGACAGCGTGATGCGCAGATATTCGATTTGCGAGCCGCCTGCCTTGCACACGGAAATCTCGACCTTCGGCAAGTGCTTGCCATTGGCGCAGAATTTGAGGACTGCGGGCGCCGCCTTGTCGATGAAGGTCTCGACCAGCAGATCGTTGAAGCTGACTTTGCCGATACCGCCGCCACTGCCCGTTGCCATACTGCCGGGCTGCGCGGCCCCCCATGAATAAGACTGGATGTCGGTCCATCCCTTGTGATTGGCGTCTTTGGATTCGCCCGTCACCCCGTCTACCCGCATGTACATATCCACTGACATTTTCCAACCTCCTCGTGAATGAATCGAACTCGATGGTTAAGACCGGTGCGCAGGCGTGTCGCCATCTTTCAGCGCCGGCAGTTTTGAAACCAGTCTTAGTGAGACGGTTAGTCCCTCTAATTGATAATGCGGACGCAAGAAGAATTTCGCACCGTAATAGCCAGGATTGTCTTCAATGTCTTCCACGACGACGTGCGCGGCCGCCAGCGGTTTTCTCGCCTTGGTGTCCTGAGACGAATTGGCCGGATCACCGTCGACATAAGTCATGATCCAGTTGTTCAGCCACGATTCCATTTCGGCGCGCTCCTTGAACGAACCGACTTTGTCGCGCACGATGCACTTGAGGTAATGCGCGAAGCGGCAGCATGCAAACAGATAAGGCAGGCGAGCGGCGAGTTTCGCGTTGTCGGTAGCCGTTGAGTCGTGGTATTGCGCCGGACGCTGCAGCGATTGCGCGCCGATAAAGGCGGCGAAGTCGGAGTTCTTGCGGTGCACGAACGGCATGAAGCCGTTCTTTGCCAATTCGGCTTCGCGTCGGTCACTGATGGCAATTTCGGTTGGGCACTTCATGTCGAGGCCGCCGTCGTCGGTCGGAAACGCGTGAGTGGGCAGATCCTGCACGGCGCCGCCTGACTCCACGCCGCGAATCGAGGTGCACCAGCCGTAGTACTTGAACGACCGGTTGATATTCGTCGCCATGGCATAGGCCGAGTTGATCCACGCGTAGCGCCGGTGGTTGGCGCCGTCCGTGTCTTCCTCGAAATTGAAGGCATCGACGGGATTGGCGCGAGCGCTATACGGCAGACGCGCAAGAAAGCGCGGCATGGTCAGCCCGAGATAGCGGGAATCGTCCGACTCGCGGAGATGGCGCCATGCGGCGTACTCGCTGTTCTGGAAGATTTTGGTCAGGTCGCGCGGGTTCGACAGTTCCTGCCACGACTCCATTTGCATGACCGCCGGCGACGCCCCAGTGATAAACGGGCAGTGTGCGGCAGCGGCGATCTTCGCTATTTCGCCGAGCGTTTCGACGTCCGGTGGGCTATGGTCGAAATAGTAGTCGCCCACCAGGCAGCCTAGCGGCTCGCCGCCGAACTGGCCGTATTCTTCTTCATAGACTTTCTTGAAGATTGGACTTTGATCCCACGCAACGCCTTTGTAGCGCTTAAGCACACGGCGCAGTTCCGTCTTCGTGACCGGCATGCAGCGGATCTTCAGCAGTTCGTCGGTCTCGGTGTTGTTCACCAGATAGTGCAGGCCGCGCCATGACGATTCGAGTTGCTGGAAAGCCTCGTCGTGAATGATGGTGTTGATCTGCTGGGACAGCTTGCGATCAATCTCGGCAATGATGGCCTGGATTGTCTGGTAAGCGTCGTTCGAGATGACCACCGCGTTTTCCAAGGCCTGCAGGGCAAGCGTTCTGACGGCGCCGTCGATCGCGGTCTGCGTTTGTTCGGTGCGCGGATTGAACTGCTTCATCAGTACAGCTGAAAAAGTATCTGACGTAAAGGCCGTGATGGGCGATTGCTGCTCGATGGATTCTGCGTAATTCATAAGGATTCCCGGACCGTACCTGGATGAGTGGCGTTCGTGCCAGCGCGACTACTGCGTGTCAGCCGCTTCGTTGCCGGCGGCTTTCGGCTCGACGGGACCGGACGGAGCGGCAAGTGTCTTGAGCAGGGCCGGATTTCTGAGCGCCTGCGTGATTAGTTCTTCCGCGCCGCTCTTGCCATCCATATAGGACAGCAGGTTCGACAATTGCGAGCGCGCTTGCAACAGTTGATCGAGCGCCGGTACTTGCTTCGCGATTGTGGCGGGCGAGAAGTCCTCCATGCTCCGGAAGGTCAGATCGACTGCGAGCATGCCTTCTCCGGAGATGTTGTTTGGCACGCGAAGCGCGACGCGCGGCTGGATTGACTTCAGCCGGTCGTCGAAGTTATCGATATCGATTTCCATGAATTTGCGCGCTTCCAGGTCTGGCAGAAGCGTGGTGGATTGACCTGCCAGATCGGCGAGGACGCCCATCACGAATGGGATTTCGACTTTGCGCTCGCTGCCGTAGAGCTCGACGTCATATTCGATCTGGACGCGAGGTGCGCGATTTCGGGCAATGAACTTCTGTCCAGTTGCGTTTGCCAGGGTTGCTTTCGATCTGTTCGACATGGCCATTTCAAGCTCCGCTGTTTTTACTGACTGTGTTTTGCGCTGCATGGGCGCCGCTCAACTGACCGCAACACCTGATAGCCGCTCTGGCTGGCCTGCCAGAACATCAAGTTGCGGCAACGCGGCTGGCGCCATGTCGCGCACGATTTCATAAAAAGTCATCTGCATCAGGCGCTGAGCGCGCCGCAACAGAAGGGGGGCTGGATGGCCGGGTTCCGCTCGTTCCAGATACACGCACGCGTGTTCCAGTGCGGAGATGACATCGGCGCGCGACCGTATCGACATTGGCCCGGCAGACGCTGCGCGAACGTTGCCAGCATGTGAGTGCTCTGTTGGCATAGTCAGCGCCGGCACGGGTGGCGACGATTCGGCTTCGGCACATCGCGCGGACGGGGCAATCCCGGAAGGTTCGCGGATCGCCTGATAGACCACCCGTAGTGGGCCTTCTATGGCGATTGGGTCAGGTACCCAGGAGGAATCGAGGTGTGCGGAGATCTGCCGCTGGATGCGTTCGATCGCGTACAGCAGTTGTTGAATCACCATGGATTCCTCGCGCGCGCCTTTTAGCGTGGCCCGCAACTCCGTTTGCAGGTTGGCGTCCGACGCAGGCAATCCACACACGATTGCCGATGGTTGCCGTTCGAGAATCGCAGCGGCGTCGCGCAGGGAGAGTTGACCGAACCGCCAGAGCAGCAGCGGGGCGCCGCGTGCACTGCGGCCCAGTGCCTGCTGGTCAGTTAGCGCCGCAATGGCGTTGAGCCGCGGCAACGGATCGAATTCACCCGCCGGTTCAAGTTGGGGATGGACATGTTCCCAATATTGATCGAGGGCATAGGCAGCCAGCGATAGGCCTCGCGCATATCCGGCAAGGCCGGTCATCTTTGTCCAGGCAAGCGTCAACAACGCGATGACGCGCAAATCCACGGTGCGGCTGAGCAAGGCAACGGCTAATGTCTCGACATGCGGCCAGTCCGGCGCGACAGCCGGGATCAGGGCTTCGCCAAATTGCTGCTCGCGACTGCCGGTTGCGGCCTGCTGCAACGCGGTGAAGGCGGCGTCATATTCCAGGTTGGCACCACACGGCTGTTCAGGACTGATAGGTCCGATTGGATTGCTCAGTACGGTATTCATCTCTGTTGGCCCAGGTTTGGATCCTGACTTATTCGGAGTGGACGCGTGTTCGCACTTAATCAGATTTCTAAGTTCGTTATTAGGATGTATTAGGAATTACCAGGATGAATTCTTAACTCGGAGTAATTCCCTGCGTCTTTCTTAAGAATAAGTCGGAGACTTCTGAAAATCTGCTGGGCCGCTTGGGAACGTTGTCCCGCTAAGCGGCGCGGGCCCGCTCGGCTGGCGGCGCATAGGGATAGCGATGCAAACGTCCCATTTCATAAGGATGCCGAAATTGTCTGTGCGATTGACTGTGTTGGGGTTGATGTTATTGCGGCTTCGCCAATATGGCAAGCTGATTTTGATTATTTGATAACGCGGATTTTATGAATTTATTGGGATAGGAAAAAGATAGCTTGGTGCGGATATTAAGCACGTGATTTTCGCCCGGTATTGAGGCCTATTTGAGGCTGCGATAAATGTGGGGCAACAGGGATTCGGTGCGGCAGTCTGTCCGGTTCGACCGGAGCGGTTCGGCCGTAGGCGACTCAAGCCGACAGAGGTATGGCCGGCTATTTCGCAGGATGGCTGGTGCTTTGCTTGAGCAAATTTCGCAAGGCGGCGGGACTCACGCTGCGTGACTCGTTTTTGCTGCGAGGCAACCGATCCTCGCGAGCATGACAGCATCCCATTGGCGGAGGGAAGGGGCGCAAAAATCGCGGCCCAAAACAAAAAACCGCCAAGCAAGCTGGGCGGTTTTTCGAGCCTTGAACTAACAAGGCAAATCTGGTCGGGGTGAGAGGATTCGAACCTCCGGCCTCTACGTCCCGAACGTAGCGCTCTACCAGGCTAAGCTACACCCCGATCTGTACTGCTGGACTCTTACGGTGTTTCAGTCTCGTTCAAGACTGTCTTGCCGTCGAGTAAGAACATAATTCTAGCAGGCTATCTTTGAAAATGGAATCGGGAAATGAAGAAATTGCTGCAGCTGCTGCCAGCGCTTCCTGCTTCGCGCACTCGAGCGTGTGATCCAGTGCGCCGGAACGCGTGATGGCTTCGAAAATGGTGTCGAAACGATCCGTGCCGCCTTGCTCAATGGCTTCCCGTGCGAGCGCCGACTGCTCCGGCGTGCCGCGCTCGATCAAATAAATGAGCGGGAGCGTGGGTTTGCCTTCGCGCAGATCGTCGCCGGCGTTCTTGCCCATCGATTCAGCCGTGCCCGTGTAGTCGAGCCAGTCGTCCATGATCTGGAACGCGGTGCCGATGCGGCGGCCGAATTCCGCCGCAGCGGCCTCCGTCTTTGCATCCGACCCGGCCAGCACTGCGCCGAGTTGGGCGGCGGCTTCGAACAGCTTGGCTGTCTTGTAGCGGATCACCTGCATGTAGCGGGTTTCGTCCACGTCGGCGTCGTGCATGTTCAGCAACTGCAGCACTTCGCCCTCGGAGATGATGTTGGTCGCCTCCGACAGGATTTCCATCACGCGCATCTTGCCCACGCCGACCATCATCTGGAACGAGCGTGAATACAGGAAGTCGCCGACCAGCACGCTCGCGGCGTTGCCGAACAGCGCGTTGGCGGTCTGGCGGCCGCGCCGCAGGTCGGATTCGTCGACCACGTCGTCGTGCAGCAGCGTGGCCGTGTGGATGAATTCCACCACTGCGGCCAGTTCGTGGCGATGCCCGGTGGTTTCGCCCAGTGCGCCCGCCATCAGCAATAGCAGCGCGGGGCGTAGCCGCTTGCCGCCTGCGCTGATGATGTACTCGGAGATCTGATTGATCAGCATCACGTCGGACGCCAGACGGTGCCGTATGACGCGATTGACCTGCTGCATGTCTTCGGCGATCGGAGCGAGCAGGCTGGCGGCGTTGGAGGAGGGGGTGGCAGTCGACGACATGATGGCTGAGTTGGGTAGTGCCGCGAATTATAAGGCGAATCGCGACAGTTCCGGGTCGCAGGCTGCGGCACGGCGCGACACAGGCCGCGGCAGGCCCGCGTGCCGGGGCTGGACGGCAAGGCGCCGGGCGCTGCGCACGGCGACGCTCAATGAGTTTTGACCGAGCAGCTAACTCTATGTATAATCACGGGTTTCCGCGCGCGGTGCGTGGGAAAAATGAACACAGAGTGAGGTTCTCAATGTACGCGGTCATAAAAACCGGTGGCAAGCAGTATAAGGTTGCCGTCGGCGAAAAACTTAAAGTAGAACAGATACCGGCAGACATTGACGCTGAAATCACGCTCGACCAGGTTCTCGCAGTGGGCGAAGGCGAATCGATTAAGTTCGGTACGCCGCTGGTCAGTGGGGCTTCCGTCAAGGCTACCGTCGTGTCGCAAGGTCGTCACGCAAAAGTGACCATCTTCAAGATGCGTCGCCGGAAGCACTACCAGAAGCATGGCGGCCACCGCCAGAACTATACCGAACTGCGCATCGACGCGATCAACGCGTAAGCGCAACGGTTAAGGAGCAAATCAAATGGCACACAAAAAGGCAGGCGGATCATCCCGCAACGGCCGCGACTCTGAATCGAAGCGTCTCGGCGTCAAGGTTTACGGCGGTCAGGCCATCAACGCTGGCGGCATCATCGTGCGTCAACGTGGCACGCGTATGCACCCGGGCGAAAACGTCGGTATCGGCAAGGATCACACCTTGTTCGCGCTGACGGACGGCCACGTCAATTTCTCGACGAAGGGCGCAGCGAAGAAGCACATGGTCAACGTCGTCCCGGCAGCAGTCTGAGTTTACTCAGGCACGGGCTTCAGGACCGGAAAAAGGCCCCGCGAAGTTCGCGGGGCCTTTTTTATTGCAGCGCTTTTTGTCCGAAGAATTGGCGGATTGCATGGCCATATCGGCGTCGTTAGCCGATCGGCTGATTGCTCACCGTACGGCGGGCGCGGCAAAATAGCATCATCTGAAAGCATCAACCCAGCAGCACCATCTAGCAGCACACCACGGGACGGAGTTACGCATGAAGTTCATTGACGAAGCGAGGATTGAAGTCATCGCCGGCGACGGAGGGGATGGCAGCGCGTCGATGCGCCGCGAGAAATTCGTTCCGTTCGGCGGCCCGGATGGCGGCGACGGCGGGCGGGGCGGCAGCGTGATCGCGGTCGCGGACCGCAACATCAACACGCTGATCGACTACCGCTACGCGAAAAAACATTTGGCGCGCAACGGCGAAAACGGCCGCGGCGCGGACTGCTACGGCAAGGGCGGCGACGACATCACGCTGCGCATGCCGGTCGGCACGACCATTACCGATATGGAAACCGGCGAGCTGATCGCCGACTTGACCGAGCACAACCAGAGCGTGCAAATCGCGCAAGGCGGCGCGGGCGGTCTCGGTAACCTGCATTTCAAATCCAGTACGAACCGCGCGCCCCGTCAGAAAACCGACGGCAAGCCCGGCGAGCGCCGCATGGTGCGCCTCGAATTGAAGGTGCTGGCCGACGTCGGTCTGCTCGGCATGCCGAACGCCGGCAAGTCGACCTTCATCGCGTCGGTGTCGAACGCGCGGCCGAAGATCGCGGATTACCCGTTCACCACGCTCGCACCGAATCTCGGCGTGGTGCGTGTCGGGCCGAGCCGCAGCTTCGTGATCGCCGATATTCCTGGCTTGATCGAAGGCGCGGCGGAAGGGGCCGGCCTGGGTCACCAGTTCCTGCGTCACCTGCAGCGTACCGGTCTGCTGCTGCATATCGTCGACCTCGCACCATTCGACGAAGCCGTCGATCCGGTCTCGGAAGCCAAGGCGATCGTCAACGAGCTGCGCAAGTACGACGAGTTGCTGTATGAGAAACCCCGCTGGCTCGTGCTGAACAAGCTCGACATGGTGCCGGAAGACGAGCGTGAAGCGCGCGTGTCGGCATTCCTCGAAGGCTTTGGTTGGGATGGCCCGGTGTTCGAAATCTCGGCGCTGACCGGCCAGGGCTGCGAAAGTCTCTGCTACGCGATATATGACCACATCGCCGCGCATTCGGACGCGCAGCGCGCGGCCGAAGCCGAAGATCTCGCCGCCGATGTGCGCTTCCGCGAGAAGCCAGAAGCGCCGGCCGCTGCTCCGGACGACTCCAGCGTCGACCCGCAGTAATAACAAGCCTGAGCGCCGGCGCCTGTAAGGGCTGCCGGCATGCATCACGCGTCATCTTGGGAGACCGCGCACAATGCGTTCCGTCATCGCAGATTCACGGCGATTGGTAGTGAAAGTCGGCTCGAGCCTCGTCACGAATGACGGGCGCGGCCTCGATCATGCTGCGATCGGCCGCTGGGCCGCTCAGATTGCCGCACTGCGCGCGCAAGGCAAGGAAGTGGTGCTGGTCAGTTCGGGCGCCATTGCCGAAGGGATGCAGCGGCTCGGCTGGACCAAGCGGCCACGCGAGATCGACGAGCTGCAGGCGGCCGCGGCGGTCGGTCAAATGGGCCTCGCGCAGGTCTACGAGAGCCGCTTTGCCGAACATTCGATCCAGACCGCGCAGATTCTGCTGACCCACGCCGATCTGGCCGACCGCGAACGCTATCTGAACGCGCGCTCCACGTTGCTGACGCTACTGCGTCTTGGCGTCGTGCCGATCATCAACGAGAACGACACGGTCGTCACCGACGAAATCAAGTTCGGCGATAACGACACGCTGGGCGCATTGGTCGCGAATCTGATCGAAGGCGATGCGCTCGTGATCCTGACCGATCAACAAGGGCTTTTTACCGCCGACCCCCGCAAGGATCCGAACGCCACGCTCGTTCAGCAGGCCGATGCCGGTGCGCCGGAGCTTGAGGCAATGGCGGGTGGTGCCGGTTCGAGCCTCGGCCGTGGCGGCATGCTGACCAAGATTCTCGCAGCCAAACGCGCGGCGCACAGCGGCGCCAATACGGTTATCGCGAGCGGTCGTGAAGCGGACGTGCTGTCACGGCTGGCCTCGGGCGAGGCGATCGGCACGCAGTTGATCGCTCGCACTGCACGCATGGCGGCGCGCAAGCAATGGATGGCCGATCACCTGCAGGTGCGTGGTCATGTCGTGATCGACGATGGCGCAGTCGAAAAGCTGACCGACGGCGGCAAGAGCTTGCTGCCGATCGGTATCGTCGGTGTGCAGGGCGCGTTTGCGCGCGGCGAAGTGATCGCTTGCCTAAGCGCGGCAGGGCGTGAAGTCGCACGCGGCCTGACAAACTACAGCAGTGCGGAGACCAAGCTGATCCAGCGGCGTCCGAGCGGCGAGATTGAATCGGTGCTCGGCTACATGTTGGAGCCAGAGCTGATCCACCGCGACAACCTCGTGCTGGTCTGATCTCCGGGCAAGGTACGCGTCAAAGACAAAAAAGCCGTTCCAGCTCACGCTGAAACGGCTTTTTCACGTCCGCGGCGGCTTCCAGATTCGAAGTGCGCTCGCGAAGACTGCCTTAGTGGACCAGCGAGGTCTGCGTGCGCTTGTAGCGGATGTTCTCGACAATCTGCTTCGCGTTGCCGATGGGCATCTTGTTCGCGCAGAAATAATCCTGATACAGCGCTGCCTGATAGGCGTTCAGCGCGCCATTCTCGATGCGCCTGAAGTCGTTGGCGACGGTTTGGTCCCAGCCGTCGTGATCGGCGTTGAGCCCAGCGTACTGGCGCCATTCATACGTGTCGCAGCGAATCCCTTCGTAGTTCACGTTGCGGGCGCCGCTTGGACTCGTCACCACCACGGTGTAGCGCACCACGCCGTCGGTTCCGACGCTCAGCGAGTTTCTGTCGACCGCGAACTGCAGCGGCGTGTTGCCCGAGACATCGAAAGGAAGAAGGTTCGAGTCCTGCGGCAGCGGCGGCAACGTGTCCACCTTGTTCTCCACCCAGTTGCTCGGCCGGTCCAGCAGGTAGGCAAACGCGCTGTCGTCTTTATTTGTGGGTTTGCTGGCGCAGCCAGCCAGCAGGGCGCCTGTGGCGACGCACGCCACGACGAGAGCAAGTGCTTTCAATATGGTTTCCTCGAAACACGGGTGCGGCTCATTGAGCCGCACCCGCAGAGGCGGCGTGGACAAGCCGCACAGAGTTGTTAATTGCGTACGCCAGGGCGGAACAGCGAACCGGCGGTTTCGCGCTCCGATTCGTCTTCGTGTTCCGGCTCGGAGCCAACTTCGGCGACCGACCCGGAGCCCGGACCGCAATCAGACACGATCGTCGTGTGAATCGACGTTTCGATGCTGAGTGTGGTCACCGAGGCGGTGACCGTCATCATCGTCGAATCCGGCGGACTTTCCATTGACGACGCTATCCGGGGATAACGCGGCCCATGGTGCCCGCCAGGTTTTTCCGCACGCGGCGCAGCCCGGCGCATGAAACGGGATAGCTCCGTCAGCGCCAACTGATACACATCCCGCTTGAACTCGATCACACAGTCGAGGGGCACCCAGTACTCGTTCCAGCGCCACGCATCGAACTCAGGGTGGTCGGTGGCGCGCAAGCATATGTCGCAATCGCGTCCAACCATCCGGAGCAAAAACCAGATTTGTTTCTGGCCGCGGTAATGACCGCGTACTTCGCGCTTGATGAACTTGTCAGGCACCTCGTAACGCAACCAGTCGCGCGTGCGACCGATCACCTTGACGTGCTCAGGAAGCAGCCCGGTTTCTTCGTGTAACTCCCGATACATCGCTTGCACGGGGGTCTCTCCGTACTTGATGCCCCCTTGCGGAAACTGCCAGGAATGTTCACGGAGCCGTTTGCCCCAAAACACCTCGTTGTGCGCGTTCAAGAGGATGATGCCGACGTTCGGGCGAAAGCCTTCACGATCCAGCATACAACCACCTTCGAATCCTTTAAAATTGCTTTGATTATAAACAGATAACGGACCCGACGCACCGATTCGCACCAGATTGGAACGATTCGCCGCAAAACGCCCGCGTTTGCGGTAGCCTGTTAGTCTTTCCGGGCCTTATCCCTTGCTGCAAAGGCTTTGCGCGGCAGCGTCAGCGCCGCGATCGGGCCGTTTTTGCCGGGGTTTTACCTGGCGGGGTCCTGGTACACGCAGGGTGTTTGCCGGGTCTGAACCGGGTTCTGACCAGACTTTGGCCGAGTGTTTGGCGAGTCCGTGCCGGCTCCAAGCCGGGTCTGTGTCGATTTCCTCACCGTTTTCACCTTTCGGGCGGTCCCTCCGGAGCCGCCGCTTTTGGAAAATCTGAATGAAAGCTTCCCGTTTCTTTATCGGCACGCTGAAAGAAGCGCCTGCCGACGCCGAGATCGTCAGCCACAAGCTCATGGTGCGCGCCGGCATGATCCGCCGCGTCGCCGGTGGCATCTATAACTACCTGCCGGTCGGCCTGCGTTCGATCCGCAAGGTGGAAGCCATCGTGCGCGAAGAAATGAACCGGGCAGGTGCGATCGAATTGTTGATGCCGGCAGTGCAGCCGGCCGAGCTGTGGCAGGAATCGGGCCGTTGGGAAAAATACGGCCCCGAACTGCTGCGCTTCAAGGATCGCAAGCAATCCGATTTCGTGATCGGACCGACCCACGAAGAAGTGGTCACGGACATCGCGCGCGGCCAGATCAAGAGCTATCGCCAGTTGCCGGTGAACTTCTATCAGATCCAGACGAAGTTCCGCGACGAAATCCGTCCGCGTTTCGGCGTGATGCGCGGACGCGAGTTCATCATGAAAGACGCGTACTCGTTCGACAAAGACGCGGAAGGCCTGCGCGAGTCGTATCGCAAGATGTACGACGCGTACGTGCGGATCTTCACGCGCCTTGGTCTGGATTTCCGCGCCGTGGCCGCGGACAACGGTTCGATCGGCGGTAGCGGCTCGCATGAATTCCACGTAATCGCCGACACCGGTGAAGACGCGATCGCCTATTGCCCGACCTCGGATTTCGCAGCGAACGTTGAAGCGGCCGAAGCGTTGCCGCTGTACGCGGAACGCGCGGCGCCGACCGAGGAAATGAAGAAGACCGCAACGCCGGGCAAAGCAAAGTGCGAGGCCGTGGCTGAGCTGCTGAACATTCCGCTCGAGCGCACGATCAAGTCGATCATCCTCGCCACGGAAAACGAAGGCGCTGAACCGACCATCTGGTTGCTGATGCTGCGCGGCGATCACGAGCTGAACGAGATCAAGGCAAGCAAGCTGCCGGGTCTGGCGGACTTCCGCATGGCGACCGAAGCCGAGATCATCGAGACCTTCGGCACGCCGCCGGGCTACCTCGGCCCGATCAACACGAAGAAGCCGATCAAGGTCGTCGCGGATCGCACGGTCGCGAACATGAGCGACTTCGTGGTGGGTACGAACGAGGTGGATTACCACACCACCGGCGTGAACTGGGGCCGCGATCTGCCGGAGCCGGTCGTCGCCGATATCCGCAATGTGAAGAAGGGCGATCCGTCGCCGGACGGCAAGGGCGTGATCGAGATCTGCCGCGGCATCGAAGTCGGCCACGTGTTCCAGCTCGGCAAGAAGTATTCGGAAGCAATGAACGCGACCTGCCTCGACGAGACCGGCAAGCCGCAGCCGATGGAAATGGGCTGCTACGGCATCGGCGTCACGCGTATTCTGGGCGCGGCGATCGAACAGAATTTCGACGACAAGGGCATCATCTGGCCGGAATCGATTGCGCCGTTCGAGGTCGTGCTGTGCCCGATGGGTTACGACCGCAGCGAAGCGGTGCGCGAGCAGGCCGACAAGCTATACGCGGAGTTGGTCGAAGCGGGCATCGACGTGATCCTCGACGACCGCGGCGAACGCCCGGGCGTGATGTTTGCCGACTGGGAGCTGATCGGCGTGCCGCATCGTCTGGTGATCGGCGATCGTGGTCTCAAGGACGGCAAGCTGGAGTATCAAGGCCGCCGCGACGCTGAAGCGACACTGCTGCCGGTCGAAGACGCCGCGCAAACGGTGATTGGTAAAGTTCGCGCCGCGTTGGCGCGGTAAGCGGAGCGGACGGTGGAGTACACCTTCCTGTCCGCGACCATCCTGCTGATTTTGATCACCGACCCGCTCGGCAACATTCCGCTCTTCATCAGTTGTCTGCGGGGTGTGTCGCCGAAGCGGCGTACGGTCGTCATTCTCCGTGAGGTGGCGATCGCTTTCGCGATCCTGCTGGTCTTCATGGTGGTCGGCGACGGCTTTCTGCGCATGATGAGTCTGACCGACCAGTCGTTGCGCATCGGTGGCGGGATCGTGCTGTTTCTGATTGCGCTCAGGATGGTGTTTCCGCATCCTGACGGTCCGTTCGGCGGCGACACGCGCGGCGGCGAGCCGCTCATCGTGCCGCTCGCTATCCCAGCGCTGGCGGGCCCGTCGGCGCTGGCGACGGTGATGCTGCTGACGTCACAGGCGCCCGGCAAGATGTTCGAGTGGATCGGTGCGCTGACCGTCACGATGATCGTCTGCGCGATCGTGCTGATGCTGGCGGAGCGCATTCAGGCGTGGCTCGGCGAGCGTGCGATGATGGCCTTCGAGCGGCTGATGGGATTGGTGCTGGTGGCGATCTCAGTCGAAATGATGCTCGGCGGTATCCGCTCTTTTGTGCATCAACTTTGAGTGAGGTCTGGTGCGAGGTTCAGCACGGTAGTGCGTCAGTGCTATCATCAGCCTGACAAACAAAAAGCGGCCCGTGGGCCGCTTTTTTTACGTCGGTGCGCGCCCTAAATGGCGCCGCCAGAACAACCAGGCTTTAAGCCCCCTCGGTCAACGCCCGGATGGTCGGCAGGTTGCGCCAGTAGCCCTTGGCGTCCATCCCGCAACCGAACACGTAGCGGTCCGGCACTTCGAAACCACAGTAATCCGGACGCAGCGGCTTGGCCTTCGGAATGATCTTCTCGCACAGCACCGCGCTCAGGAAGCGCTTCGCGCCCATCGCGAGAATGCGGTCGCGGATCGCGGCCATCGTCTCGCCTTCGTCGAGGATGTCGTCGAGCACCAGCACGACGCGATCCTTCACCGACTCGGCCGGCGCCACGCGCCACTGCATCTCATTGCCACCCTTGGTGGTATTGCGATAGCGGGTCAGGTGGATGTAGTCGAACTCGAGCGGGAAATCGAGGTGCGGCAGCAGCATGCCGGTGAACACCGCCGCGCCGCCCATCACCGACAGCACGAGCGGGAAGTCCTCGCTCATCTCGTCGCGGATGGCGGCCGCCATGCCGCTGATCGACGCGTTGACGTCGTTGGCCGAAACGATTTCTTCGGAGTGGCTATAGATGTGGAGAGCTTCTTCGCGGTTCATGACGTCTGACGGGCGGTAACTGTATACATAGTGTGGGTGAGAACACCCCGAAGGAAGTCCTCTTGGGGACGGCGGCGTGCGGTACAGAATAAACCCGCATCAATCCGGAGTCAGCCGCGCGTGCCGTTGTTCATGCACGGAACCACGCGCGCCGCCGTCTTGCTAAAGCTTAGCGCATGCCGGGCATCATGCCCTTCATGCCGCGCATCATCTTCTGCAGATTGCCGCCCTTCAGCTTCTTCATCATCGTGCGCATCTGGTCGTACTGATTCAGCATGCGGTTGACTTCCTGCACCTGCACGCCCGCGCCCGCGGCAATGCGACGCTTGCGGGTGGCCTTGATCAGGTCGGGCTTGGCACGCTCCAGCGGCGTCATCGAATTGATGATGCCTTCCATGCGGCGCATCTGTTTTTCGGCCTGGCCCATGTCGGCGCCGGCGGCGGCTTGCTGGAACTGGGCCGGCAGCTTGTCCATCAGCGACGACAGGCCGCCCATGCCCTTCATCTGGGTCAGTTGCGCGCGGAAATCGTTGAGATCGAAGTCGCCGCCTTTCTTGACCTTGTCGGCGAGCTTCTGCGCGGCTTGAACGTCCACGCCGCGTTGCGCTTCTTCGACGAGGGCAAGAATGTCGCCCATGCCGAGAATCCGGTTCGCCATGCGATCCGGGTAGAAGACTTCGAGACCGTCGAGCTTTTCGGCGACACCGACGAACTTGATCGGCTTGCCCGTCACGTGACGCACGGAGAGCGCCGCGCCACCGCGCGAGTCGCCGTCGAGCTTGGTGAGGACTACGCCGGTGAGCGGCAATGCGTCGCTAAAGGCCTTCGCGGTGTTGACGGCATCCTGACCGAGCATCGCGTCGACCACGAACAGCGTTTCCGCCGGTTTCAGCGTGCTGTGCAGCGCGGTGATTTCGGCCATCATCGCTTCGTCGATACCCAGACGGCCGGCCGTGTCGACCAGCAGCACGTCGTGGTAGTGGCGCTTGGCCCAATCCACTGCGGCGATTGCGATATCGACCGGCTTCTGATCCGGTTCCGACGGGAAGAAGTCCGCGCCGACCTGCTCGGTCACCATCTTCAACTGCGCAATAGCAGCCGGGCGGTAAACGTCGCACGAAACGGTCAGGACCTTCTTCTTGTATTTCTCGCGCAGGAGCTTGGCGAGCTTGCCGACCGTGGTCGTCTTACCGGCGCCTTGCAGACCCGCCATCAGGATGACGGCCGGCGGCGTGACGGCGAGATTGAGCTCGACCGCCTTGCCTTCATAGTCGCCGCCGATGATCGCGGTCAGCTCGCGCTGCACCACGCCAACCAGTGCCTGGCCCGGCGACAGGCTGCTGATGACCTCCTCGCCGAGCGCTTTTTCCTTCACCTTGGCGATGAACTCGCGCACGACGGGCAGCGCCACGTCCGCCTCGAGGAGCGCGAGGCGCACTTCGCGCAGCATTTCCTGAGTGTTCGCCTCGGTGAGCCGGGCTTCGCCGCGCAGCGTCTTGACGACGCGCGCCATCCGTTGAGTCAGATTGTCGAGCATGGGGAGCGATGAACAGTGCGGCCGGAGCAGGGCGCGATGCGGGAGACGTCGCGGAGCAGGGGCCTAGTGTAAACTTCGAATATGGATATTGTACTGTATGCCCTCACTGCGCTCCTCTACGGCGGTCTCGCCGTGGCCGGCTGGCGCTCGCACCGGCACGCCGCCGTGCGCCCCATGCTCGAAAGCGTGCCGCCGGTGCCCGTCGCTACGGGCATGCCGGCGTCATCGGCTGCCTCGGGCATGAGCACGTCGGGACGCGCGCTGCTGTTCGTCGCGCTGCTCGCGCACGGCGTGCTGCTGCATACCACCATCTTCCCGCAGAACGCGATGGTGTTCGGTTTCGCGTTCGCGTTGTCGGCGATGTTCTGGCTCGGCGCCGGCATCTACTGGATCGAGAGTTTTTTCTTTCCACTCGACGGCCTTCGCCTGCTCGTGTTGCCGCTCGCCTGCGTCGCTTCCTTATTGCCGCTGGGGTTCGGCGGCGTGCGCGTGCTGCCGTATTCGGCCGCGCCGATGTTCAAGCTGCACTTCCTGATCGCCAATATCGCGTATGGTTTGTTCGCGATCGCGGCGCTGCACGCGATTCTGATGCTGTTGGTCGAGCGGCGTTTGCACGCCATGCGCGGCGGCGTATCGCAACGGAATGCGGCTGCGGCGGCCAACGGCTGGTTGTCGAGCTGGCTCGATACCTTGCCGCCGCTGCTGACGCTGGAAAAGCTGTTGTTCCGTCTAATCGGCGCCGGCTTCGTGCTGCTCACACTGACGCTGGTGTCGGGCATCCTGTTCAGCGAGCAACTGGTCGACCGCGCATTGCGGCTCGATCACAAGACTGTCTTCGCGATTCTTTCCTGGGTGATGTTCGGCGCGCTGCTGACCGCGCGCAAGGTTTCCGGCTGGCGCGGCCGTGCGGCATTGCGCTGGGTGCTGGCGTCGTTCGTCGCGCTGTTGCTGGCGTACGTCGGCAGCCGTTTTGTATTCGAGGTGCTGTTGCACCGTGCTGTAGTGTGAGTGTCCTGCTATGCGACAAATTTTTCTGCTGATCATGTTGTTCATCGTCGGCCAGTGGCTGGTCAAGGCGCTGCGTCGTCATGACGCGCAAGCGTCGCAACGCACGGGCCACGGTGCGAATGGCGCCGCGGGTGCCGGGGGGGCACAAGGCGCAAACGGCGGGGCGCGTGAGCCCCATGCGCCGCCGCAGCTCGCCGAGCCGATGATCCGTTGTACCGAGTGCGGCGTGCACGCGCCGAAGAGCGACTCCGTGGTGGTGGCAGGGCAGCCGTTCTGCAGCGCCGCGCACGCGCAGCGTCACGGCGCGCGTCCGACGGGTCGCGACGCTCGATGAGCGTCGCGTTCACCGTCGATGCAGACGGTTGGGTCAGCGCCGCACGCAAACTGCCATCGCCGAATTTCGAAGCGCGGCCCGAAGGGGCTGTGCCGACGCTGATTGTCGTCCACAACATCAGCCTGCCGCCGAACGAGTTCGGCGGCACGGCGATCGCCGAACTGTTCCTGAACACGCTCGACTGCGACGTCCACCCGTACTACGACACGCATTTGCGCGGCGTGCGGGTGTCGGCGCACTTCGTGATCCATCGCGACGGCGCGCTCGAGCAATTTGTGTCCTGCAACGAGCGGGCATGGCACGCCGGCCCATCGAATTTTTTCGGCCGCGAGCGCTGCAACGATTTCTCGATCGGTATCGAGCTGGAGGGCAGTGACACCACTGCTTTCGAAGCGGCGCAATACCGCACGCTCAGTGCCCTTGTGACAGCGCTCAAGGCTCGCTATCCGGTCGAGGGGCTGGCTGGTCACTCGGACATCGCCCCCGGCCGCAAGACCGATCCAGGACCCCATTTCGAGTGGCAGCGTCTGCGGCGCGACACCGCGTTGGCGGATCAGTACTTCCCCTATCTCAAGTTTTCCAAAACGCCGTAACGACCCTTCGCGCGACTTCGCGTGATGCGAGGAGAGCAAGGCGCTGCCTTGTTCTCCGGGGAGTCGGCTTCGCGCCGCGCTATGCAAAAGTCAAGACTTCGAAAGCAAATAAATCGATTTGACCTGTCTTGAAACTACACTATACTTGGTGCCAGAAATTAGGTTTTGCACTATATCTTGTGTCCGGTGTGTATAACTCTGTGCATAACTGAGTGCATAAGTTATGCGGCGCCCCGCTCCCGAGCATGGCGCCGCAAGCATTCCAGGCAGCGAAAAACAATTCCTGCGGCGCGGCTGGTAGAGAGTCGGCAGCGTCCAGAAACACTCAGGGAAAGGGCACAGCAAGTGATCGCGACACATAGCGTGAAGACCGTTATCAATTCGAACCAGGCTTCATCGCTGTCGCATCCCGCCACCCGGCTCAGCCGGCCTTTTTCCTGCACCCCATCGCTTGCGCACGCGGCGGCGCAGCGTTCGTTTTAATCCGCGGCTTTCTCCGCAACATTTCCAAGACCAGGAGCTTTGCACATGCAAACCACCGACAACGCGACGACCCGGTACGAGGGTTCACCGGCTGGCCAGGCCTTCGGCCAGGCACAAGGCGCACAAGCGCTCGCGCCGCAAGTGACCTACGCCGACTACAAGGTGATCCGTCGTAACGGCAGCGTGGTGTCGTTCGAACCGTCGAAAATCGCCATCGCCGTGACGAAGGCATTCCTGGCCGTCAACGGTGGTCAAGGCGCGGCGTCGGCTCGCGTGCGCGAACTGGTCGAGCAACTCACGCAGAACGTGGTGCGCGCACTCGTGCGCAGCCGTCCGAACGGCGGCACGTTCCATATCGAAGACATCCAGGATCAGGTCGAACTCGCGCTGATGCGCGGTGGCGAGCACAACGTCGCGCGTGCGTACGTGCTGTATCGCGAGAAGCGCACCCAGGCGCGCGGTCATGACGACCAGATTGTCGCCAGCACCCCGGGTCTGAATGTCACGGACAACGGCGTGACGCGTCCGCTCGACATGGCTGCGCTGCGCGGCATCATCGAACTGGCTTGCTCGAACCTGGGCGACGCCGTGAATGCCGATCCGATCATCGCGGAAACGGTGAAGAATCTGTACGACGGCGTGCCGATGGGCCAGGTCTACGACTCGGCGATTCTGGCTGCCCGCACGATGATCGAAAAGGACCCGGCATACAGCCAGGTCACCGCACGCATCCTGCTGCACACGATCCGCCGCGAGATCCTCGAAGAGGAAGTCACGCAAACGGAAATGGCCGACCGCTATGCCGAGTACTTCCCGCAGTTCATCAAGCGCGGCATCGGCGCCGGCCTGCTCGACGACAAGCTCCAGCAGTTCGACCTGAAGCGCTTGGGCGCCGCGCTCGACAACAGCCGCGACCTGCAGTTCGGCTACCTCGGTCTGCAAACGCTGTATGACCGCTACTTCTTGCATCACGACGGCGTGCGCATCGAAATGCCGCAGGCATTCTTTATGCGTGTCGCAATGGGCCTGTCGCTGAACGAGATCGACCGCGAAGCGCGCGCCATCGAGTTCTACAACATCCTGTCGAGCTTCGACTTCATGTCGTCCACGCCGACGCTGTTCAACTCGGGCACGCATCGCTCGCAACTGTCGTCGTGCTACCTGACGACGGTGGACGACGACCTCGACGGCATCTACGAAGCGCTGAAGGAAAACGCGCTGCTGTCGAAGTTCGCCGGCGGTCTGGGCAACGACTGGACGCGTGTGCGTGCTCTGGGCTCGCACATCAAGGGCACCAATGGCAAGTCGCAAGGCGTGGTGCCGTTCCTGAAGGTCGTCAACGATACGGCCGTGGCGGTCAACCAGGGTGGCAAGCGCAAGGGCGCGGTCTGCGCGTACCTGGAAACGTGGCACTTGGACATCGAAGAATTCCTCGAGCTGCGTAAGAACACCGGCGACGACCGTCGCCGCACGCACGACATGAACACGGCGAACTGGATTCCCGACCTGTTCATGAAGCGCGTGCACGAAGGCGGAGACTGGACGCTGTTCTCGCCGTCCACCTGCCCGGACCTGCACGACAAGTTCGGCGCGGAATTCGAAACGGCTTACACGGCTTACGAAGACAAGGTCGCGCGCGGCGAGATCAAGCTGTTCAAGAAGCTTCCGGCGGCGCAACTGTGGCGCAAGATGCTGGGCATGCTGTTCGAAACCGGCCACCCGTGGATCACGTTCAAGGATCCGTGCAATGTGCGTTCGCCGCAACAGCACGTCGGCGTCGTCCACTCGTCGAACCTGTGCACGGAAATCACCCTGAACACCAGCGACGCCGAAATCGCCGTCTGCAACCTGGGTTCCGTGAACCTCGTCGCTCACCTGAAGGAACAGGCCGACGGCACCTTGGTGCTCGACCACGACAAGCTGAAGCGCACCGTCAGCGTCGCGATGCGCATGCTCGACAACGTGATCGACATCAACTACTACGCGGTCGCCAAGGCACGTAACTCGAACCTGAAGCACCGTCCGGTCGGCATGGGCATCATGGGCTTCCAGGACTGCCTGCACCTGCTGCGCACGCCGTACGCGTCGCAAGAGGCGGTTGCGTTCGCCGATACGTCGATGGAAGCGGTCTGCTACTACGCTTACTACGCGTCGACGGAACTGGCGCAGGAGCGCGGCCGTTACTCCAGCTACCGCGGCTCGCTGTGGGATCGCGGCATCCTCCCGCAAGACTCGGTGAAGCTGCTGGCCGAAGCACGCGGCGGTTACGTCGAAGTCGATTCGAGCGAATCGATGGACTGGACCGAACTGCGTTCGCGCATCGCCACCTACGGCATGCGCAACTCGAACTGCGTCGCGATCGCGCCGACGGCGACGATCTCGAACATCATCGGCGTGTCGGCTTGCATCGAACCGACGTTCCAGAACCTGTATGTGAAGTCGAATCTGTCGGGCGAATTCACGGTGGTCAACGACTACCTGGTACGCGACCTGAAGGAACGCGGTCTGTGGGACGAAGTGATGGTCGCCGACCTGAAGTACTTCGACGGCACGCTCTCGCGCATCGACCGCATCCCGGCCGACCTGCGCGCGATCTACGCGACCGCGTTCGAACTCGATCCGGTGTGGCTGGTCGAGGCGGCTTCGCGTCGTCAGAAGTGGATCGACCAGGCGCAGTCGCTGAACATTTACATGGGCGGGGCGTCGGGTAAGAAGCTCGACGAGATCTACAAGCTCGCATGGGTGCGCGGTCTGAAGACGACCTACTACCTCCGCACGATGGCGGCGACGCACGTCGAGAAGTCGACGGTGGCGCACGGCGCGCTGAACGCGGTGAGCTCGGGTGGCGGCGAAGGTTCGGGCGGTGCTGCAGGTGGCGCGGCAGGCGGTTTCGGTGCGAACGACGGCGCGGCTGGTGGTGCCGCGGGCGGCTTTCAGGCTGCAGCGGCCACGCCAGCAGTCGCGGTTGAAGCAGCGCCGGAAGCGGATGGTCCGGTGTGCATGATGCGTCCGGGCGATGCGGGTTTCGACGAGTGCGAGGCTTGCCAGTAAAACCTGGCGAGCGCGAAGCAGGCAGCAGGATCGCTGCGTGCTGAGGGGTGTAGGTAAAGACCCGCATGCAGCGATCGGCAAGCCTGGTAGAAGTGATGCAGACATGACATAGATGAGCGGCGCGGCGAAACGAAATTGAAGTCGCGCTGCTCGTCGACAAGCAGCCAAGCATGGCAAGCAACTGAAGTCGTGAAGCGGTAGACAAGCGGTAAGCACGTGATAGATGACGCAGTCAGCAGTCGGCAGCACAGACGAAGCGCTCAACATGAAGCGCTCAGCAAACGCTCCGGTCGATGGTCGATCGACACAGCCGGCCCGATGCATCGCTCGACATTGCATTGAACTTCACCTCGCTTGCGCTGACGGACAGGGAACCGCGAGGCACCCACACGAGGCAAACGCCACGTCAGCGAGGCAGCAGGAAGCAATCGCAAAACGCCTCAAGCACGCTCCGCAATACAGATAGATAGAGCAGCGAAACGTCGCTTTGACACGTTGCTCTTCGAGCTCGCGAAGCACCTCGATGACACACGTTCAACACGCTTCACATGAGGCGTCGCACACAGTCTGTTGAACAAAGTGTTGTATGAACGTAGCAACGCGAATCGAAAACAGGATTTTTCATCAGCGAACTCTTTTAACGCTCGTGAAAAGATGGTACAAACCGTTCTAAATTGATGGTGACATTTATGCTCAACTGGGATGACGAGATCACTGCCGTAACTCCCTCGAGCGCTACGCAACAGAATGTGTTGCGCAACGCTGCGGGATCGGCTGTCGGTTCGCAAGTCGGAACGCGTTCCGCTCCTCACGCTCCCTCGGACCGAAACGTCTTCGCGTCTCAAGACGTTTTCGAAAAAGGCATTGCCGCTGCTCACGCTGCCGGAACGGCTGCGGTTTCCGAAGCGCGGGTCAATGTCGCCGACAAACGCATCATCAACGGCCAGACCGACGTCAATCAGTTGGTGCCGTTCAAATACAAGTGGGCCTGGGAAAAGTATCTGGCGGGTTGCGCCAACCACTGGATGCCGCAAGAAGTGAACATGTCGCGCGACATCGCCCTCTGGAAAGACCCGAACGGGCTGACCGAAGACGAGCGCCGCATCGTCAAGCGCAACCTGGGCTTCTTCGTGACGGCTGACTCGCTGGCCGCCAACAACATCGTGCTGGGCACCTACCGCCACATCACGGCGCCCGAATGCCGCCAGTTCCTGCTGCGCCAGGCGTTCGAAGAGGCGATCCACACGCACGCTTACCAGTACATCGTCGAATCGCTGGGCCTCGACGAAGGCGAAATCTTCAACGCGTATCACGAGGTCGCCTCGATCCGCGCGAAAGACGAATTCCTGATTCCGTACATCAACGTGCTGACCGATCCGGGCTTCAAGACCGGCACGCTCGAGACCGACCAGACGCTGCTGCGCTCGCTGATCGTGTTCGCCTGTGTGATGGAAGGCCTGTTCTTCTACGTCGGCTTTACGCAAATCCTGGCGCTTGGCCGTCAGAACAAGATGACCGGCGCGGCGGAACAGTACCAATACATCCTGCGCGACGAGTCGATGCACTGCAATTTCGGCATCGACCTGATCAACCAGATCAAACTCGAAAACCCGCAACTCTGGACGGCTGAGTTCCGCGCGGAAATCCGCGAGATCTTCCAGCAAGCGGTCGAACTTGAATATCGTTACGCAGAAGATACGATGCCGCGCGGGGTGCTCGGCCTCAACGCGTCGATGTTCAAGAGCTATCTGCGCTTCATCTGCAACCGCCGTTGCCAGCAGATCGGTCTCGATCCGCTGTACCCGAACGAGGAAAACCCGTTCCCGTGGATGAGCGAGATGATCGACCTGAAGAAGGAACGCAACTTCTTCGAGACGCGAGTGATCGAATATCAGACTGGCGGCGCGCTGACCTGGGAGTGATCCGGGTTCGTGTCGCAGATGCATTCTTTGATGGGGATGCCGGCGGGCTTCGGCCGCGGCAATTTAGTTAGGAGCAGAACCGCCTGATGCAAATCGTGCCCGGTGCGCCGCGTGCCTTCGCGGCCCACAAACATGGCTGGCACTTTGCGAACCCTTCAGTGGGATGGGCAAACTTCCCCCCGGAAAAAGCCGCTGGCGTTAGCGCCGGCGGCCCGATCAAGCAATTGCCGGTGCTGGTATCCAGCATCGACCAGATCTGGCGCGCGGTGCCCATTGGCACCGCGCGCCTTACCGCATTCATTAGCGTAAGCGCGCAGCACCTGCGTACGCCGATGAATAGCCCGCTTCGTAGCGCGCGCCCTGAGAAGCGTCCGCGGGAAACGGGTTTTGACGAAGGGTGATGTTTGAACTGACTCTCATCTGAAAACCTGAAGGAGAAAATGATGGCAACTATTAAGAAAATCGCAGCTAAGAAACCCGCAGCAAAGAAGGCTGCGCCGGCTAAGAAGGCTGCACCGGCAAAGAAAGTCGCTGCAAAGAAAGTCGCAGTGAAGAAGGTTGCAGCGAAGAAGGCAGCACCGGCTAAGAAGGTTGCAGCGAAGAAAGCTGCTCCGGCCAAGAAGGTTGCAGCCAAGAAAGTCGCTGTGAAGAAGGTTGCAGCAAAGAAGGCAGCACCGGCAAAGAAGGCAGCGCCGGCTAAGAAAGCCGCAGTGAAGAAGGTTGCAGCAAAGAAGGCAGCGCCGGCTAAGAAGGCCGCAGCAAAGAAGGCCGCGCCGGCTAAGAAGGCTGCTGCCAAGAAGGCTGCGCCTGCTAAGAAGGCTGCTGCCAAGAAAGCTGCGCCTGCGAAAAAGGCTGCTGCTAAAAAGGCTGCGCCTGCCAAGAAGGCTGCCGCGAAGAAGGCCGCTGCTCCTGCCAAGAAGGCTGCGCCTGCGAAGAAGGCTGTCGCCAAGAAGGCGGCGCCTGCACCCGCTGCGACTTCTGTCTCGAGCGCAGCACCGGCGGCGACGGTGAAGACCGCGCTGAACCCGGCAGCGGCATGGCCGTTCCCGACGGGCAGCCGTCCGTAATTTGGACGACAAGCGGTAGAAGTACTTCGACACGTCGTACTCAGTGTCGATGATCGAGTAGCGCTTAAGTAGCATGACCGAGCGCTACTCGGTCAGGGTCCCGTTGCCGGGTTTCTGGCGACGGGATTTTTTTTGTCTCGCGAAAGCGACTGCTGCAACGAACGACTGCAAAACCGGCAGGCGAAAAAAAACGCATGCACCGCTGAGGGCATGCGTTTGAGGTCGTCGCGGCAGCGCGTGAAGCGCGACCGCGCGAGAGGGGAAACTTAGTGCGTGACGCGCGTGACGCCGCCGCTGGAGAGCAGTCGCACGCGGTCGCCGGCGCGGAAGATCTCGCCGGTGGCGCTTTGCGTGATCGCGCGCATATCGCCGTTATCGAGTCGCACGGTGATCTCGAGACCGTCGTGTACCGCGACGCCGTTCTCGACCGCATTGCCTGCCACCGCGCCGGCCAGGCCGCCGATGATGCCCGTCACGATCGAGCCGCGGCCGCCGCCGATCGCGCTGCCGGCCACCGCACCCAACGCGCCGCCGCCGATCGCGCCCAGCCCGCTCGGCTGACCGTTGTTCGAACTGATCTTCACGGCCCGAACGCTGTCGACCGTGCCCATGCGAACCGTCTCTTCGCGCTGTGCCTGCGACGCCGTGTAGACGTCCGCAGAGCTGCTGTTGTACGCACACCCCGACATGGCCAGCGAACCGGCAATTAAAGCGGCCACGACCAGGCGACTCGTTGTTCTCATTCCCTAACTCCAATAGCTTGCGGTATTACGGCAGGTCGTATTCGAACGCCTGCTTGAACCGTTCGTTGATCTCCGCCCGGCTGGGCGCGTAGTTTTGCGGGCCCTGGTGTTCGATCTTCAGCGCGCCCATCAGGCTCGCCAGACGCCCGGTGGTCGCCCAGCCAAGCTTGTTCTCGATGCCGTACAACAAGCCCCCGCGGAACGCGTCGCCGCAGCCGGTAGGATCGAGCACCTGCTGTGCCTTGACCGCCGGAATCTCTTCGATGCCGCCGGCATGATGGATCTGCGCGCCTTGCTCGCCGAGCGTGATAATCAGCGCTTCGACCTTGCCGGCGATCTCTTCGATCGACCAACCCGTTTTGTTGCTCACCAGTTTGGCTTCGTAATCGTTGACAGCTACGTAAGTAGCAAGTTCAATCATACGGCGCAGCGACTCACCGTCGAAGAGCGGCAAACCTTGGCCCGGATCGAAGATAAACGGCACGCCGGCCGCTGCCAGGCGCTCGGAATGCTGGACCATGGCGTCGTAACCATCCGGCCCGACGATGCCGAGCGTGATGCCCTTCGCTTCGTCCGCGCGGTTCAGATGCGCCTGCATCATCGCGCCCGGATGGAACGCGGTGATCTGATTGTTTTCCAGGTCGGTGGTGATCATCGCCTGGGCCGAATAGGTGTCCGGCACCATCAGCACGTTCTCCGTCGACAGGCCGAGTTGCGCGAAGCGGTCCATGTAGCGCTGCGCGTCGATCGCGCCGAGCGCGCCCATGATGCGCGCGTTGCCACCCAGCAGATGCAGCGAGTAGGCAATGTTGCCCGCGCAGCCGCCGAATTCGCGGCGCATCGTCGGCACGAGGAAGCTCACATTCAGGATATGGACCTGCTCCGGCAGGATGTGCTCCCGAAAGCGCCCTTCGAAGGTCATGATGTTGTCGTAGGCGAGCGAACCGCAAATCAGCGTAGCCAAGGTGAGCCTTCCTGTAAAAATCGATAAAGAAAATGGGCGCGACGATGTGACAGCGCCGCGCATGAAGCGCGGCGCCGGGGTTCGTGCGCGAAGGTTTTACTTCAGCGCGGCGAGTGCTGCGTCGTAGTTCGGTTCGTTCTTGATTTCGCCGACCAGCTCAGCGTGCACGACCTTGTCGTTTTCGTCGACGACCACCACGGCGCGTGCCGTCAGACCCGTCAGCGGGCCGCTCGTCACGTCGACGCCATAGGCTTGCGCGAACTCATGGCCGCGGAACGTGGACGCCGTGACGACGTTCTCGATGCCTTCGGTCGTGCAGAAGCGCGATGCCGCGAACGGCAGGTCGCCCGACACGACGATCACAGCCGTGTTGCTCAGCTTGGCTGCCGCTTCGTTGAACTTGCGGGTCGACGTGGCGCAGGTCGGCGTGTCGAGGCTCGGGACGATGTTCAGCACTTTGCGCTTGCCGGCGAAGTCTGCCAGCGACACCGGCTTCAGATCCTTGCCCACCAGCGAGAAGGCGGGGGCGTTCTGGCCCACGGTCGGGAACGTGCCGGCTACTTCGATCGGGTTGCCACCCAGCGTAACTTGACTCATGTTGTCGTGCTCCGAAAATTCGTCAGTAATGACGGTGAACACGCCCGGTCAGTGCCGGGCGCGCGAGGATGCGTTACGGATAAAAAATCTGTACGCGGAAATTGGACGCGACCGCGTTGCCCGTGTCGAGATGGACGATCATGGTCTGGGTCGTGTGCGCCGGCAGGCCGGCTGCGATCGGCGTGCCGGGTGCGACGTAGTCTTGCGGCCACAGCACGCGGCGCACGGCGACATTGTTCTGGTCGTCGAGCAGCGTGAGTTCGATGGCCGGGTAGGCCAGCGCAACATTGAAGCGGTTGCGCAGCGGCATTCTCAGTTCGAGCTTGTGCGGGCCGTCGATCTGCCGCAGATCGGACGGCTCGACCAGCAAACCGTCGATATCGTGCGGCGGCGTGATCTGGCAGCCGAGCTGCGCGCAGGCCTTTGTATAGAGCGTTTGCGAACTTGGGAAGTAGACCTGCACGGTTTCACGCTGCCACCAGGCGAGTTGCGCGAGCAGGGCGATAACCAGCAACGCAGCGGCCACCGAGCCGGCGATGATCCAGCCGAGGCGCCGCGGTTCGGCCGGGCGCGTTTCACGCACTACCGGGAAGGGATCGACACCGTCATGCACCGGCTGGACCGCGAAGGGTTCGCCGCTCGATCCGAATGTGGCTGGGCCAGGGCCACCGGGGCCGCCTGGGTCTGAGCCACTGCCTGCACCTAAGCCGGCCGAGCTCGAGGCCGCCCCGCCTAAGCCGGTTGCGCCTGAGGCGGCCCCACCTAAGCCGGCCGCACCTAAGGCGGCCCCACCGAAATGCGGTTCATTATCAGGAATGCCATGCAAGCTGGCCGGCTCGTTCAGAACCGGTTCTTCAGCATCGGTGAGATGTTCAGAAGGACGCTCGGTCTTGTGCCAGACCCGCGGCGCTGCCTCCGCTGGCGGATTGTCCTGGTGAGCGAAAGGCTCATACGGGACGTCCGTAGGCGCGTCGGCCCCGTAGGCGAAGGGTTCGCGCGGCGCGTCTGCGAGAACGGGTTCGTTGTCCGGAGGAACCGGCATGGTGAAGGCGCTCGCCGGCAGTTCCGGCTCGGTGGCATGACGCGGCGTGACCGCGACGCCGACACCGGTGGAGACCGCCGTAAGCGGCAAATTGCTGGCGTTGTGAAGCAGGCGGTTGTCGATCGCGGCGTCGGGCGCCGGTGCCCACGGATTCCACGCTTCGGCGCTGAAATCGGGGCCCTTCGGGCGTACGCCGGACAACGCCTCGATCGCCGCAGCCGCGGCAACCGGCTTGGCGGTGGAGAAGTCGCCGCCTTCGTTCAGTTCGAACAGGCTGCTCGACGCGTCGAATACTTCATGGCAATGCCCGCAACGCACGAGGCCACGGCGCAGCGCGAGCTGCGCCGGTTGCAGGCGGAAGACGGTTTCGCAGAAGGGGCAACGCGTTGCCAGGAGCATATTGAGCCGGTAAGCCGAAAGGCTGTTGGTTGGACAATACGCCTTATTCTAATGGCTTTCGCGGCGTGTTCCCGTTAGACATACCCAACCTTCGTGTTCGCGCCATATGCCGATATCGATCCATCGTGCATAGACCTCTGCCACTTCGTCCGCCTGGCGCGCCAGGATGCCTGACAGCGCGATCCGGCCGCCCGGCTTGACCTTCGATGACAGCATCGACGCCATCAGTTTCAGCGGATTGGACAGGATATTGGCGACCACGATATCGAACTCGCCAGTGGGGCATTCGTCGGGCAAACCGTACGTGACCTCGGCCCGGTTGCGCTCGCTGTTGTGACGCGCCGATTCGACCGCTTGCGGGTCGATATCGATGCCGTACACCGGATTGGCGCCGCACTTCTTCGCGAGGATCGCGAGGATGCCCGAGCCGCAGCCGTAGTCGAGCACGGATTGCTCCGGCTTCACCGATTGCTCCAGCCATTCCATACACAGACGTGTCGTGGGATGGCTGCCGGTGCCGAATGCGAGGCCAGGATCGAGTTCCAGCACGAGTGCGTCAGGGTCCGGTGCATCGTGCCACGAGGGCACGACCCAGATGCGCTCGCCGATTGGAATCGGGTCGAATTGAGATTGCGTGAGACGTACCCAATCCTGCTCTTCGACTTCGCGTACGGTGAACGACGGTGCGGGGTCGAGGCCGAGCTCATTGGCTGCCGCGGTGAGTAGCACCGCCGGCTCGTGTTCCGGCGCGAGCAGCGCGATCACGCGCGAGCGCTGCCACGCGGTGCGATCCGGCGTGAGACCGGGCTCGCCGAACAGCGGCTGTTCGTCGGGCGTGTCGGCGTCCGCATCTTCGACCGATACGGACAGCGCACCCAACTCGAGCAGCGCGTCGGAGAACTCTTCCGCGTGCTCGCGTGCCAGCTCGGCGATCAGTTCCCGGTAGCTCATGACTTACGCTTCTTCCGGCGCGGCCTGCTGCTTCGCGGCCAACCGGTTTTCGAGATAGTGAATGCTGGTGCCGCCTTCAACGAACTTCGCGTCCAGCATCAGCTCGCGGTGCAGCGGGATGTTGGTCTGAATGCCTTCGACCACCATTTCCGACAGCGCGATGCGCATCCGCTTGATCGCCTGCTCGCGCGTCGCGCCGTAAGCGATCAGCTTGCCGATCATCGAATCATAGTTCGGCGGCACGAAATAGCCATTGTAGGCGTGCGAATCGACGCGGATGCCGGGGCCGCCCGGCATATGCCACGACGTCAAACGTCCCGGCGACGGCGTGAACTTGAACGGATCTTCCGCGTTGATCCGGCATTCGATCGCATGGCCCTTGAAGACGATATCGCGCTGACGGAACGCGAGCTTCTCGCCCGCTGCGATGCGAATCTGTTCCTGCACGATGTCGACGCCGGTGATCAGCTCGGTCACCGGATGCTCGACCTGCACGCGCGTGTTCATTTCAATGAAGTAGAACTCGCCGTTTTCGTACAGGAATTCGAAGGTGCCCGCGCCGAGGTAGCCCATCTTCTTGCAAGCGTCCGCGCAGCGATCGCCGATGCGGTCGATCAGGCGGCGCGCGATGCCCGGCGCCGGCGCTTCTTCGATCACTTTCTGGTGACGGCGCTGCATCGAGCAATCGCGCTCGCCCAGCCAGACCGCGTTCTTGAACGAGTCGGCCAGGATCTGGATTTCGATGTGCCGCGGGTTCTCCAGGAATTTCTCCATGTAGACCTGCGGGTTGCCGAAGGCACGGCCGGCTTCTTCGCGCGTCATGTTGACCGCGTTGACCAGCGCTGCTTCGGTGTGGACCACGCGCATGCCGCGACCACCGCCGCCGCCGGCGGCCTTGATGATCACCGGATAGCCGACCTGGCGCGCAATCTTCACGATCTCTTTCGGATCTTCCGGCAATGCGCCTTCAGAACCCGGCACGCAAGGCACGCCGGTCTTGATCATGGTTTGCTTGGCCGTCACCTTGTCGCCCATCATCCGGATGGTTTCCGGGCGCGGGCCGATGAAGGTGAAGCCGGACTGCTCGACGCGTTCGGCGAAGTCGGCGTTTTCCGACAGGAAGCCGTAGCCGGGGTGGATCGCTTCGGCGTCGGTCACTTCTGCCGCGCTGATCAGCGCCGGCATGTTCAGGTAGCTCAGATTCGAAGGCGCCGGGCCGATACAGACCGCCTCGTCGGCGAGCTTCACGTACTTGGCTTCCTTGTCGGCTTCCGAATAGACGACGACCGTCTTGACGCCGAGTTCGCGGCAGGCGCGCTGGATACGAAGCGCGATCTCACCACGATTGGCAATAAGGATTTTTTCAAACATAGCGGGTTTTCGACTCATCAATGGGCGCCGGGTTGCTCACAACCCAGGCTGCCTCAGAGGATCGGTCGCGCGCCCCGGGAGGGCAGGCGCGCGGGCGGCAAGCGCAAAAAAAAGCGCAAAGCGTGCCGCGTTAGCCGACCACAAACAACG
Organism: Burkholderia sp. GAS332; assembly: GCA_900142905.1. Taxonomy (NCBI): domain Bacteria; kingdom Pseudomonadati; phylum Pseudomonadota; class Betaproteobacteria; order Burkholderiales; family Burkholderiaceae; genus Burkholderia; species Burkholderia sp. GAS332. The sequence goes on from FSRV01000001.1 coordinate 645,969, forward strand.
GTTGGCCGTACTCGACTGCCTGGCCGTTTTCGACGAGGATTTCCTTCACCACGCCGGACTTGTCCGACTCGATTTCGTTGAGCAGCTTCATCGCTTCGATGATGCAGATCGTCTGACCTTCCTTGACCGTGTCGCCCACCTGGACGAACGGATCGGCGCCCGGCGACGGTGCGCGATAGAAGGTGCCGACCATCGGCGAGGTCACCACGTGGCCTTGCGGCGCGGCGGCGACCGGCGCAGCCGGGACGCCCGCTGCCGCGGCCGGCGCTTCACCGCCTTGGAACGGTAGCGGCTGGGCATATTGCGGCGCATACGAAGCGGACGGTTGCACGTAAACCGGCGGCGCATTCTTGACGATGCGGACCTTGCCTTCGCCTTCGGTCACTTCGAGTTCGGAAATACCGGACTCCGAGACGAGGTCGATCAGAGTTTTCAGTTTACGTAGATCCATCAGGAAGCCCCTTTCAATGCGTAAAGTGCCGGCGCGTACGCAGCCGGCGCAAATTAGACGTGTTTGGAATCAGCCGCGCGACGAGCCGGCGGACAGCCGGTCGAGCGCGAATTCGAGTGCGTACAGGTATCCCTTCCAGCCGAGGCCGCAAATGACGCCCTCAGCCTGGTCGGAGAAATACGAGTGATGCCGGAACGGTTCGCGGCGATGTACGTTCGACAGATGAATCTCGACGAACGGGATGCCGACCCCCGCCAGTGCGTCCCGAATGGCCACGCTGGTGTGCGTGTACGCGGCGGGATTGATCAGTATGAAATCGGTTGTCTCAGTCCGGGCGGATTGGATGCGATCGACGAGCGCGCCTTCATGATTGCTCTGGAACGACGCCAGTTCGACGCCTGCGTCCGCTGCGCGGTCCGCCAGTGCCTGATCGATCTGCGGCAACGTCACACGGCCGTAGACCTCGGGTTCCCGGGTGCCGAGAAGGTTGAGGTTGGGTCCGTGCAGTACCAGCAGTCGCGTCATGGTCGCTTCTTTTTCCGTGGAATTGGGCGCACTTTAGCGCTGATTAGAGAAACTTGTCTAGTTTCCTGCACGTTCGGAACGGCGTCAGCGACCTTTCGCCGCTTCTCCGGGCGCCCATCTTCTCTCAAATTCGAGCGATTTGCGCGTAATTTCGCGCCTTTTGCCCCTATCTGATCGTCAAAAGAATGTGAAATTTAGAGCGCGTCGAGCGTCTGCTTCAGCGCGTGCGGGTCGATTTGTCCTAATTTTGTCGAGCGGATGTTGCCTTTCGCGTCGATTACGACGGTGAAGGGCAGGCCACCGGCATTATTGCCGAACGCGCGCGCGAGGTCGGCGCCGCCGAACCCGGTCACATAGACGGGGTAGGCGACTTTCACCTTTTGCAGGAACGCCTGCACGTTTTTATCCGAATCGACGCCAAGTCCTACGAACTGGATTCCTTTCTTCGCATAATCGCGCTGAAGTTGCGAAAGAGCGGGCATCTCTTCGACGCACGGTCCACACCACGACGCCCAGAAGTTGACGACGATTGGGTGACCTTTAAGCAAACTTAGCGATTGCGGCTTGCCGTCGACATTCGTGACGGGCGCGGCCCAAAGTTGCTCGACGGCGCTTTGCGTGGAACCGGGCTGCGCCGCGTGGGCGACTTCCGGACTGCCGTTCAGCCAATGATTGGCCAGCACTCCGCCGCCCGCAGCGGCGATCGCGACAAGCATGCCTGCCAGAATCCGTCTCGTGTTCATTCCAGGTCTGTCTAATTAGTTGAAGGGGTGACGTTGCTATTGTCGAGGAGCGCCTGGACCGCCTGCTGATTTGCCCGCGCAGTGCGGCCGCGCGCGTCGGCTCGTACCGCGCCGCGCAAGTCGTCGGTTTCGTACAGGGCTACGTGAACGCCGGCCGGCTCCGCATCGCGCCCTTCGTTCGTGGGGCGCCAGAGGAAGCTCAGCGTCTCGACGTAGCCTCGACCGGCAAAATGCCGCGTCTCCGAGACGTCGTACTGAATGTTGGCGTTCAGAAAGTAGATCGCGACTTCTTTCGGATTGTCGCAGAACACCTGAAGATGAATATCCGAGTGTTCGCCGGCGGTGCCGCCAAGTACCGCGCCGGTCAGATACGGATTGAACGGCGCAAGCCGCTCCATCCAGTCGATCGCAATGCGGCGTAGCCGGCGCAACAGCGCCGGCTGGCTGTCGCCCTGGAAGAGCGACTGATATTCACGGATTTCTTCTTCGATCTGATCATTATCCGGCAGCCATTCGCCGGCAACACGGCTCTCGCCGACTACCTGGCGTGCCGCTTTACGCTTGGCCGTTGCGTAGTCCAGACCGTCTTCAGCGATCATCCTGGCAGCCGCGATGGCGATTTCCTCGCGCACGCGCTGCGGATCGAAATGTGATTTGCGAACCATCTCTCAATCATACTAGAGATTGATGACGGCCCTTTCTGGGCGGTTCGCGCCGGGTGCTTTGCCCGGGCGAGGCGGGCGGCCACTTTCGCGGCCGCCGCGCATGGGGTGATGGAAAGGCGTCGGTTACAATAGCGTCCTTTGCAGACGGTCGTTTCGGCCGCTCCTCTGCGCTCCCATCCCTTGCAAAATACGCCCGCGCGGCACGACAGGCTTATGCACATCCACATCCTCGGCATCTGCGGCACGTTCATGGGCGGACTCGCGGTCCTCGCGCGCGGCGCGGGCCACACCGTGACGGGCTGCGACGCCGGCGTCTATCCGCCGATGAGCACGCAACTCGAGGCGCAAGGCATTCGTCTGATCGAAGGTTATGACGCTGAGCAGTTGAATGGCCTCAACGCCGATCTGTTCGTGATCGGCAATGTGGTCTCGCGCGGCAACCCGCTGATGGAAGCGATCCTCGATCGTGGCCTGCCTTACACCTCCGGTCCGCAGTGGCTCGGCGAGCATGTGCTGAACGGCAAGTGGGTGCTGGCGGTGGCCGGCACGCACGGCAAGACCACGACCAGTTCGATGCTGACCTGGCTGCTCGAAGACGCGGGTCTCAATCCGGGCTTCCTGATCGGCGGCGTACCGCTGAATTTCGGGGTGTCGGCGCGGTTGACCGATTCGAGCTTCTTCGTGATCGAAGCCGACGAATACGACACCGCCTTCTTCGACAAGCGTTCCAAGTTCGTCCACTACCGGCCGAAAACCGCGATCCTGAACAACCTCGAGTTCGATCACGCCGACATTTTCCCGGATCTGGCGGCGATCGAAACGCAATTCCACAACTTGATCCGCACGGTGCCGGGCATCGGCCGGATCGTGACAAATGGTCGCGAAGACACGCTGGAGCGTGTGCTGACGCGCGGTTGCTGGAGCGAAGTCGAGCGGTTCGGCGTGCAAGGCGGCTGGGAAACCTTGCCGGCGGAAGACGGTGTGCCGGTCGATGAGCGTTTCGCCGTGTATCACAACAGCGAGCGCGTCGGCGTGGTCGAGTGGCAGGTGCAGGGCGAGCACAACCGTATGAACGCGCTGGCCGCGATCGCCGCCGCGCGCCATGTCGGCGTACCGCCGGCGCAAGCCGCGAAGTCGCTGGCGAGCTTCCGGAATGTGAAACGCCGTATGGAAGTGCGCGGCAGCGTCGACGGCGTGACCGTCTACGACGATTTCGCCCATCACCCTACGGCAATCGAAACCACGGTGGCCGGGCTGCGCGCACGCGTCGGCCACGACAACACGCGAATCCTTGCCGTGCTGGAGCCACGCTCGAACACCATGAAGCTCGGCGTGATGAAGGCGCAACTGCCGGCGAGTCTGGCCGGCGCCGACCTGGTGTTCGGCTATGGCGCGCCGGCCGGCCGCGACGCACTCGGCTGGGATCTCGGCGAAGCGCTCGCGCCGCTCGACGGCAAAGCGCAGGCTTTCGACAACCTCGACGCGCTGGTCAAAGCGGTGGTTCACGCCGCACGCCCTGGCGACCAGATTCTGGTCATGAGCAATGGCGGCTTCGGCGGTGTCCATCAGAAGCTGCTCGACGCCCTTTCCGCGCGAGGCATGTCGTGATCCTCTATCTGCACGGTTTCCGTTCGTCACCCAATTCGTTCAAGGCGCGCGTGCTGGCGGCTCGCCTCGTCGAACTCGGCCGGAGCAGCGAATGGTGCTGCCCGATGCTGCCGGTCTCACCGCTCGAGACCGTGGCGCTCGCCGAATCGCTGGTCGCGGCGGCGAAACCGAAAAACGTCACGGTGATCGGCAGTTCGCTCGGCGGCTACTTCGCCACGCATCTCGCCGAGAAACATGGCTGGCCGGCGGTGCTGCTGAACCCGGCGGTGGTGCCGCAACGCGACCTGAGCGCCTATCTCGGCGAGCAACCGTTGTGGCACGGCGGCGGTAGCATCACGGTCGAGCCGCATCATCTGGACGAGCTGCGCGCGCTCGGCGTCGCGTCGATCACGCGGCCCGAACGCTATTATTTGGTGGCGGCCACCGGCGACGAAGTGCTCGATTACCGCGAAATGCTTGCGCACTATCCGGGCGCGCGCACTACGCTGATCGAAGGGAGTGACCACGCGATCAGCGAATTCGCACAGTACGTCGACGAGGTGCTGGCCTTTTGCGACGCCGAAGACGTCGAGCCGCCGGCGCCGCGCGAAGTGGCCTGACAAGCGCCGACGATCCTGCAGCGAGGTCGTTGCGGATCACCAGATTCATGCCGCCGGCGCGCGCGTATCGCGCTGCGGATCCACTACCACGAACACGTTGCCGTGCCGCGCACGCAGTGACCGATAGCTGAACTCAATCGGGCGCGCCGGCAGATGCAAGTCAGAACGAGAGTATTGAGTGAACGTTTTCTTCGAGGAATCGGGCAGTTTCAAGGCGGGCAGCGTGCTGTCGCGCCAAGGCGATGCTTTTCAGGTCGAGTTGCCGGGCGGCCGGCGCGCCAAGGTGCGCGCGAAAGATGTACTGATCGAATTCGAAAAACCGACCGCCGGCGAGCTGATGCAGCAGGCGGACGCGGCTGCGCAGGACATCGATCTGGACTTCCTGTGGGAATGCGCGCCGGATGACGAGTTTCCGTTTGCCGCGCTGGGCGCCGAGTACTTCGGCGAATCGTTTGGTTCGATTGAGCGCGCGGCGTTGGTGTTGCGCATGCACGGCGCACCGGTGTACTTCCGCCGCAAGGGCCGCGGCATGTATCAGCGCGCGCCGCAGGAGCAACTCAAGATGGCGCTTGCCGGGCTGGAGCGCAAGCGTCAGCAGGCGCTGGTGCAGGCCGGCTACGAAGATGAGCTGAAGGCAGGCCGCCTGCCGGAAGGCTTCAGCGGCAACAAGGCGCTGGCTTTGCTCACCAAGCCCGACAAGAACACGATCGAATACAAGGCGCTCGAAGGCGCGGCCGCGGCGCGCGGGATCTCGCAGGCGCGGCTGATGCTCGAATGCGGCGGGATTCCATCGGCCCGCGCATTGCACGAGGCGAAATTCCTCTCCGAGTTTTTCCCGCACGGTACCGGTTTCCCGCCGGTCACGGTCGGCGCGTTGCCGGAAGATTTGCCGGAAGCCGACGTGCAGGCCTTCTCGATCGACGACATCACCACCACGGAAATCGACGATGCGTTCTCCGTCGAGCATCTGGCCGACGGCCGCGTGCGGATCGGCGTGCACATTGCCGCGCCGGCGCTCGGCATCGCGCGTGGCGACGATGTCGATGCGATCGCCCGCACGCGTTTGTCGACCGTCTATATGCCGGGCGACAAGATCACGATGCTGCCCGATAGCGTCGTCGAAGCGTTTACGCTGGCTGAGGGTGGCTTGCGGCCGGCGCTGTCGCTGTATGTGATCATCAATCGCGAGACGCAGGAAATCGTGGCGAGCGAAACGCGCGCCGAGCGCGTGTTCGTGAAGAACAATCTGCGCCACAACACGCTGGATGAGCTGGTCACCGAAGAGGCGCTCGCCGCCGGCACCGGCGATTATCCGCACAAGGAAGACATCGCCGTGCTGTGGCCGTTCGCACAGGCGCTGTTCGAAAAGCGCCAGACCGCGCGCGCCGGTTACGGCCTGCGCCGCGAAGTGCAGCGCAACACCGATTTCAATTTCTACGTGGAAGGCGAGCACATCACGATCACGCCGCGCCGGCGCGGGTCGCCGCTCGACACGATCGTCGCGGAGCTTGCGATTCTTGCCAACTCCTCGTGGGGCGCGTTCCTGCACGACCACGGCGTGCCGGGCATCTATCGTTCGCAGCGTGCGTTCGGCGCGCCGACCGGCCCGAAACGTACCCGCATGCAGACCAATGCGGCGCCGCACGAAGGCTTGGGCGTCACGCAATACGCGTGGAGCACGTCGCCGCTGCGCCGTTACGTCGACCTCGTGAACCAGTGGCAGTTGCTTGCCTGCGTGCAGCATGGCGTGACCGCGAAACTGGCCGCGCCGTTCAAACCGAAGGACGCCGATCTGTTCGCTGTCGTGCAAGGTTTCGACGACACCTACACTGCGTACGCCGATCACCAGCGCCGCATGGAGTACTTCTGGTGCCTGCGCTGGCTGAAGCAGGAGAACCGGAAGCAGGTGGTGGCGTCGGTGGTGAAGGGCGATCTCGTGCGCCTCGAAGAGATTCCGCTGCTGCTGCATGTGCCGGGTCTCGGCGTGCACGCACGTGGTACGCGTTTGCAGATGGAAGTGATGTCGATCGACGAACTGACCGTTGAAGCGTCCGTGCGCCTGCTGCACGTGCTCGACGCGCCCACCGTGACGAGCGGCAGCGAAGCTGAAGAAGCCGACGAGGGCGACGAGGAAATCATCGACGTGGCGGAGGAAAGTGCTGAAGGCGAAGCTGAGGCCCAAGCGGAAGCCGACCTCGATGGCGGCGCGGCTGAACCGGGTAATGCCGAAGACGGCACTGGCGCTGACACCGGCTCCGGTGATGCCGCAGCCGATCAGCAGCATGTCGCGGAGCCAGGACGATGAGCGCTAGCGATTCACGTGACCGCTACGCGGTTATCGGCAACCCGGTCAGCCACAGCAAATCACCGTTCATTCATGGCCGCTTTGCCGCGCAGACCGGCGAGCCGATCGAGTACGGTCACTTGCTCGCGCCGGTGGATGCTTTCGTGCCGCATGTGCGCGCTTTTATCGAAGCGGGCGGCCGCGGCCTGAACGTGACGGTGCCGTTCAAGCTCGACGCGCATGCGTTTGCTAACACCCTGTCGCCGCGTGCGGCGGCAGCGGGTGCGGTGAACACCCTGCGGTTCGACGCGAATGGTATCTACGGCGACAACACGGACGGCTTCGGTCTCGTGCGTGACATCGAAGTGAATCTCGGCGTTTCGTTGAAGGGTGCGCGGATTTTGCTGCTCGGTGCAGGCGGCGCCGCGCGCGGCGTCGTGCTGCCGATGCTGGACCGTGCGCCGCATACGCTGACGATCGTCAACCGTACGGCGGCGAAGGCTGAAACGCTCGTCGACCAGTTCGCGCAGGCCGCGCGCGACGCCGCTTGCCGTCTGACGGGCGGCAGCGCGCGAGCGATCGAAGCCGGCGAGTACGACGTGATCGTCAACGCGACGGCCGGCAGCCTGGATGCTTCGTTGCCCGAGTGTGACGACCACGCGTTCGGCAGCGGCACGCTCGCTTACGACATGATGTACGGCGCGCATCCGACGGTGTTCATGGAGCACGCGCAGAAGCTGGGTGCGCGTGGCGCCGATGGCCTTGGCATGCTGGTCGAGCAGGCGGCCGAATCGTTTTACGTGTGGCGTGGTGTGCGGCCCGATGGCGCGCCGGTGCTGGCTGAATTGCGTGCGTTGTTGGCGGCGCCGTCGCACGGCTAGGCCGCTGCTTGATCTTCCGGGACACGCGTACCCAACCACCCACCGACTCGAGGACTCCAGGCACGATGACAGCAACGCGGCGCGCGAGCCGGCCAGGTCCGGTGCGATGGATGTTTTATCTGGGCGCCGTGGTGGCGATTGCATGGCTTGCGACGCAGGCGTTTTACTTCGCGCAGATCGCGGTGTGGAATTACGTGAATCCCCAGTCGACCGCGTTCATGCGGTCGGATGCATGGCGGTTGTCGGAGGATCGGCCGGATCTTTCGGTGCAGCATACGTGGGTGCCGTATGAGCAGATTTCGCACAATCTGAAGCGGGCGATTATTGCTTCCGAAGACGCGAATTTTGTGACTAACAACGGCTACGAGACGGACGCCATTTTGCAGGCATGGGAGCGGAATAAGGCCAAGGGCAAGATTGTTCGCGGCGGGTCGACGATTACCCAGCAGCTGGCGCGGAATCTGTTTTTATCCCGGGAGAAGAGTTATATCCGTAAGGGTCAGGAGTTGATCATTACCTGGATGCTTGAGACCCTGATGGATAAGCAGCGGATCTTTGAGATTTATCTCAACTCCGTTGAGTGGGGGAATGGGGTTTATGGCGCTGAGGCGGCCGCGCATTATTACTACAAGACTTCTGCGGCTAAATTGACTGCTGGGCAGTCGGCACGGCTGGCGGTGATGCTGCCGCAGCCTAAGTATTTTGATGAGCACAGGGGCTCGGCATATCTGGCTCAGCGTTCGCGCGTGATTGCTCGGCGGATGGGGGCGGCGGAGTTGCCCGACTAGGGTTTGGGCCTGCTCGGCGGGTCTTGTTTGTTTGCCTGCGCGGCGCTTTTGTCTGTACGCCTGCGGCGTTGGCCTCTCCTTGATTTCTTATTGGTTTATTAGCGTTGCCCCTGTGCGGGGCGGCACCTACTTTTCTTTGCCGGCCGCAAAGAAAAGTAGGCAAAAGAAAGCGGCTCGAAGCCCCTGCTAAGCGGGTCTCTCGCACAGTTACGGTAGTGGTGCATCTGGAATCTGTGCCCTCGCACATTCCGCGTTCGTGACAAGGCAGTCATACTTCCGGCGGCGCTGCGCGCGCCGAAGGGTATTTCATCAAACCATCGTTTTGCCGGCGTCTCGTCGAGCTTAGTCCATAGCGCCATCCGCTGGTTTTCGCGCGTGAGTTTCACTTGACCCCGCGACTCGCCGTTGCATCCCCAACGTTTCTGCATTGCTCCGACACTTCATTCGAAGTGCGAATTCATACCTGCAAGCACTGGCGCGCCTTGTCTTCCAGTCGAAGTACCGCGCGGCATTTCCCAACACAAATTTATTTCTCGGCCCCTCACCAAGCCGAAGCCGGTGTCTCCCACCGAACTCAGCCGAAACCCTCTGATTTCCCGTACAGACTCGAAGCGAAGCCCCGTGGTTCTCGCGCAGACTCGTCTTCGCTGAGTCGAGGGCGAGCACCCGACTGCCTCAAAACGAAGCCCTTGGTTTCCCAGCCAACTCCGCCTTCGCCGAGGCGAAGCCGATGGCTCCCACCGCCCCAACCGAAGCCCCTGGTTTCCCTGGCAGACCCATCCGCGACGCACGCAGTGCGGAGTGGGAGCTGATGAGCGCTTTGTCACTACCGCGGAAGGTGCGAGGGCAGGGATTCCAGATGCACCACTACCGTGGCTGCGCGGGGGACCCGCTTAGCAGGGGCTTCTAGCCGCTTTCTTTGCTTATCTTTCTTTGCGGCGGCAAAGAAAGTAAGTGCCGCCCCGCACAGCAATGCTCTCAACTTAAGCCCCATTTCATCAAGCAAGCTTGTACGCGAGATGGTGATGGGGCTTGGCTTTTCTGGGCGGTCGTGGGTAAGAGCGCGAGGGCTGGATACGACATCGGGCCTGGTGGATGGCCGGCATGACTTTGGGCAGCAGGTTCAGGCAGTGTTCAATCCGTAGCAGGCACGCGCCGAGGATCGGCTTGAGGGCACCCAGCGCATAAACACGGTCAGGACGGCTGGCAGGTGCGTCATCGTGAGACGCATCGTCGAGATCGCTGAGCAGTGTGCACAGGTTGTCGGCGACGGTTTTTGCGCCGAAGTCCTGCTGCAGCGCCAGGTAGTCCAGCCCCGTGACGGCCTCCAGCCGCAGCCGGTGCTTGAGCCGTTTGAACGCTTCCTCGATGCGCCAGCGCTGATGATAGAGCGCCCCGAAGGTGGCAGCCGGATAGCGCTGGCGATCGAGCAGCGAGGTCATCAGCACGCGAACACGTCCGCCAGGAGTGACATCGCGGATCAGGCGCACCGTGGTGGGCGTGCGCACCAGTTCATAGTCAAGGGCGTCCTGTTCATTGGGCGCGGCCAGTGTCACGATTCGCTCAGCCTCGCCACTGCGCGCAAAGGCGGTGACGCACGTCCAGGCGCGTGCATCCACGCGCAGACAGAACGGGATCTCGCGCTGCGCCAGCGCGGCCACCATCATGTTGCCGAGATAGCCGCGATCGAGCAGCAGCAGATCGGTGTGCGGTTGCAGTACGTCCAGCGCTTCGAACAGCATCTGCCGCTCGGAGCCGTCGGCCGGATGAAGCGCGGCGTGCAGGGTCAGTTCGGGCCCCGGCAGGAACAGCGCAAATGCGTAGTGGTCGGCGCGCAGATCATGGCCTTCGCGCGTGCCTACCCGCAGACGGCTACCGTCGGCTGCGACCAGCCTCAGGCCATTCCAGCGCATCGAATCAATGTAGGGTTGGGCCAGCTCGATCAGGCGCGCGCGGGCCAGTTCGAACAGCTCGGCCGACAGGCCGCGGCGCGCCTTGCTGAAGGCCTGTGCACTTACCGCCCGGGTGCGCACCGTTTGCCCGTGCAACGCGCCAAACAGCCCATCGAGCTCGGCCTGCACGCTCGAGCGCATGCCCGACATCATCAACGCTGCTATGCGTGGCAGCGTCAGGATGCGATTGCGGGTAAAGGCAGTGGGAGAACGGCGAACACGCTCAGCGAGCGCCGGATCGAACAGGAAATCGGAGAACTCAGCCAGGAGTTGGGAAGACGCTGGTATTTGAGTTCATATCGTTTATTTATCAATCAGTTATGCGATGAAGTTTACAGGGCAAACGCCCCGTATACAAGCCCTTTCGGGCTTAAGTTGAGAGCATTGCCCCGCACAGGGGCAACGCTAATAGACCACTAAGAACGCAAGGAAAGGCCAACGCCGTAGGCAAACAGACAAAGCGCCGCGCAGGCAGACAAATCAGGAAAGGACCAACCCCGCAGGCAACCAGACAAAAAGCGTCGCGAAGACAAACCAGGAAAGGCCACCGCCACAGGCACCCAGCCAAACCCAGCCCCCGGCAAGGCAAAAATCCCATTATATGAATTCAACACTCACATATTGGAGTTTCCAAAAAAACCGCCCTACAATCCAACCCAACACGCACCGTGAGCGGGAAAAAACCAGCCACGACCAGCGACAGCAAGAAAAAAACCGGAGACAAGCCAAACCATGCCCAAGCCTCAAAGGCAGCACCCGTATGCCCGTGCCACCGGCAACACGCCCTGTGCCGCGAGCAAAACAGGCCTCCTCTCCGGCCCCGCGCTGTAAGCGCAAAAAACCATCGAAAAGCCAATCGCCATGAACAAAGCGATGCCTACTCACGCCGCCGACGCGTCCGAAACCGATCTGGCGCCGTCAGCCGGTCACGCGACCCGCGCAGCGCCGCAACCAGCCGCGAACGCCGTCAAAACCGCGAACGCCGCCAAGGCCCCGCCACCGCCGGTGGCCGACGAAATCGCCTTGCCCAGCACGCTGCTCGACATCACCCCCCAGCAAGCCGGCACGCAAACCCTGCTGCGCGGCCTCGCGATTCTGGAAGCCGCCGCCGCCGGCGTACGCGACCTACGCACTTTCGGCGCCGCCCTCGGCACAACCCGCAGCACCACGCACCGCCTGGTGAGCAGCCTCGTGCAAGCGCGCTATCTACGCCAAGTGCAAGGCGGCTATCTGCTCGGCCCGAAGCTGATCGAACTCGGCACCATCGCGCTGGAACAGATGCCGCTCACCGCAGTCGCGCGGCAGCACCTCGAATCGCTCGCTGAACAGACGCTCGACACGATCCACCTCGGCGTGCGCGACGGCGATGATGTCCTGTACATCGACAAGATCCCCGGCACCCGTGGCCTCGAAATGCGCTCGCGCGTCGGCCACCGGATGCCGCTGGCGTCGACGGGCATCGGCAAAGCCATGATGCTCGACCTCACACCGGACGTCTGGCAGTCGCTCTTCGAAGCCTCGCGGCGCGCGCTCGCCAGCGTCAGTTTCAAGCCGGATAACCGCCCCGACGCGCAGACCTTCATGCAGCGCATGACCAACTACGCGGCCGGCGGCTACACCTTCGACCTCGAAGAAAACGAAGCGTCGATCCGTTGTGTCGCGGCGCCGGTGCGTGATGCCTCGGGCGCGGTGGTGGCGGCGCTGTCGGTGGCGAGCACGATTCCGTATATGTCGCTCGAACGCATGGATGAACTGATTCCGGTCGTGCAGCGCGAAGCGCGTGCGATCTCGGAAGAACTCGGTTGGCGTGCCCCGCAACCGGCAACCCGCAGGATCAAGCGATGAAGCAGGCGGGTTCTCACACGCAAGCGGTCAATCCGGTGAACAACACCTCGGCCGCCGACGCCAATCTCCAGCACGCCGCGCTCATTGCGCTCGACTGGGGCACGACGTCGCTGCGCGCGTATCTGTACGACGCGGCCGGCGAGGTGCTGGCGACGCGGGCATCGACGGACGGCATCATGAATTTGCCGCGGAGCGCCGAGCAAGGCGGCTTCGACGCCGCCTTCGAAGACGCATGCGGTGCCTGGCTCGAACAGGCGCCTGCCGTGCCGGTGATCGCAGCCGGTATGGTCGGCAGCGCGCAAGGCTGGCTCGAAGCACCGTATGTCGACGCGCCAGCGAATGCCGATGCGCTGGTGGCCGGCATCGTGCGTGTAAAAGCCGCGTGCGGCGCGACGCTGCACATCGTGCCGGGCGTCCTGCAGCGTGGTGAACTGCCCAACGTGATGCGCGGTGAAGAAACCCAGATCTTCGGCGCACTCGGTCAGGACACGGGCGCCGTGGACAACCGCAAGCGCGCACTGATCGGCCTACCCGGCACCCACGCGAAATGGGCCGTCGTGCAGGCGGGCCGCATCGAACGTTTTCATACCTTCATGACCGGTGAAGTGTTCGCGGCATTGCGCGAACACACCATCCTCGGCCGCACGATGATCACGCCGGATCGTCCGGATACCGCTTCGTTTCTGCATGGCGTGAACATCGCGCGCGATAAAGGTCAGGCGGGCATGCTGGCCACCGTATTCAGCTCCCGCACGCTCGGGCTCACCGGACAACTTTCACGCGAACAGCAGCCGGACTATCTGTCGGGTTTGCTGATCGGGCACGAACTGGCCGGTCTCGAAGCCGTGCTGACGCAACAGCAAAACTCGCTCGCCGGACAGCATCTGCGTCTGATCGGCAATGAAGCGCTGTGCGAGCGCTATCGCGTGGCACTGGTGCAATTCGGTTGCACTCACGCGGAGCTGGTGAAGCATGCCACCGAGCGCGGCTTGTGGCGCGTCGCCACCCAGGCGGGGCTGGTCAAGCCCACGCCGCAAGCGGCGCACGCCGGCTGACCGGCAGCGCCGCCGCCCACGAAACAAGGAACCGACATGCAACCTCACATCAATCTACCCGCCCCGTACATGCCGCACGCGGGTCTGATCGCGGCGTTCGAGCTCTGTCCGCTGATCGCAATCATGCGTGGCGTGACCCCCGCGGATGCTGCCGAGCACGGTCAGGCGCTGTACGAAGCCGGCTTTCGCATCGTCGAAGTGCCATTGAATTCGCCGCAACCGTTCGACAGCATCGCGGCGATCCGCAAGGCGTTGCCGCCCGATGCGATCGTCGGTGCGGGCACGGTGCTGCATCCGAGTTTCGTCAACGACGTGAAGTCGGCGGGCGGCGAACTGATCGTCATGCCGCATAGCGACCCGGAGGTCGTCGCCGCCGCTAAAGCGCAAGGCATGGCCTGCGCGCCGGGCGTGGCGACGCCGAACGAAGCCTTCATCGCGCTGAAAAACGGCGCCGACGTGCTGAAGATGTTCCCGGCGGAACAACTCGGCTGCCAGGTCGTGAAGGCATGGCGCGCGGTGATCGCGGCGGAAGTGCCGCTGGTGCCGGTCGGTGGGATTACGCCGGACAACATGGGTCCGTTCCTGAGTGCCGGCGCGAACGGCTTCGGCCTCGGCTCGGCGCTTTACAAGCCGGGGCAGAGCGCGGCGGTGACGGCCTCGCATGCGAAGGCGTTCATCAACGGGTTGCGCATCGCCCGCGCAGGCGCGAAGAAATGAAGCGGCTCGCCGACAAAGTCGCGTTGATCACCGGCGCCGGGCGCGGCATCGGTGCGGCGATTGCGTTCGCGTTTGCGCGCGAGGGTGCGGCGGTTGTACTGGCTGAGTTGGATATCGAAACGGCCGAGCGGACAGCGCGCGAAATCCGGGCGGCGCTCTGTGCCGGTGATACGCATGGAGCGGACGGTGCCAGCGAAGCAAAAGTGCTGGCGGTGCAGACGGATGTGACGCAATCGGCATCGGTCCAGCACGCGGTAAGTGCAGCGGAACATGCGTTCGGCGCGCTCGACGTGTTGGTCAATAACGCCGGCATCAATGTGTTCTGCGACCCGCTGACGATGACCGACGACGACTGGCGCCGTTGCTTCGCGGTCGATCTCGACGGCGTCTGGAACGGGTGCCGCGCAGTGTTGCCGGGCATGGTCGAACGCGGCGCGGGCAGCATCGTGAATATCGCGTCGACGCATGCGTTCAAGATCATTCCGGGATGTTTTCCGTACCCGGTCGCGAAGCATGGCGTGCTCGGTTTGACGCGTGCGCTCGGCATCGAATACGCACCGCGCAATGTGCGGGTCAACGCGATCGCGCCAGGGTACATCGAAACGCAATTGACGCATGACTGGTGGAACGAACAAGCCGATCCGGCCGCCGCGCAACAGGCGACGCTCGATCTGCAACCGATGAAGCGCATCGGCCGTCCGGAAGAAGTGGCGATGACGGCGGTGTTTCTGGCCTCGGATGAAGCGCCGTTCATCAACGCCACGTGCATCACCGTGGATGGCGGTCGCTCGGCGCTGTATCACGACTGAACGTAGCGGACCGGCAGGCAACCAGAAGCAGGACCGGCAGCAAGAACGAGCAGCAGGAACAAGCAATAACAGGCACTCAGGTTTCACCGGACGACGCGCTGGCCGCGTGTGTCATCACCGGTACAAGAAAACGCGGCCGATACCTTCTCGTTACCAATTAATTAGTCAGGAGACACGCATCATGAAACGAAGAATTTTCCTCACGCTGGCAGCAGCGGCGGCGGGTGTGCTCTTCAACGCACCGGTCGTGCAAGCTGCCGATCCGGTCAAGATCGGCTTCCTCGTGAAGCAGCCGGAAGAACCGTGGTTCCAGGACGAATGGAAGTTCGCCGAAATCGCCGCCAAGGAAAAGGGCTTCACGCTGGTGAAAATCGGCGCGCCGTCGGGCGAGAAGGTGATGAGCGCAATCGACAACTTGTCGGCGCAGAAAGCACAAGGCTTTGTGATCTGCACGCCTGACGTCAAGCTCGGACCGGGCATCGTCGCCAAGGCGAAGGCCGACGGCCTGAAGATGATGACGGTGGACGACCGTCTCGTCGACGGCTCGGGCAAGCCGATCGCATCGGTGCCGCATATGGGCATCTCGGCGTACAACATCGGCAAGCAGGTGGGTGATGGCCTCGCTGCGGAAATCAAGAAGCGCGGCTGGGACATGAAAGATGTCGGCGCGATCGACGTGACCTACAACCAGTTGCCCACCGCAGTTGACCGCACCACCGGTGCAACCGACGCGCTCGTCGCCGCCGGTTTCCCGAAGGCCAACGTGATCGAAGCGCCGCAAGCGAAGACCGACACGGAAAACGCCTTCAACGCAGCCAACATCGCGTTCACCAAGAACCCGAACTTCAAGCACTGGGTGGCTTACGGTCTGAACGACGAAGCCGTGCTCGGCGCGGTGCGCGCAGCGGAAGGCCGTGGCTTCAAGGCGGACAACATGATCGGTATCGGCATCGGCGGTTCGGACTCGGCATTGAACGAGTTCAAGAAGCCGTCGCCGACCGGCTTCTACGGCACGGTCATCATCAGCCCGAAGCGTCACGGCGAAGAAACCTCGACGCTGATGTACGACTGGATCACGCAAGGCAAGGAACCGCCGATGCTCACGCTGACGACCGGCATGCTGGCCACGCGTGACAACGTTGCCGATGTGCGCCAGAAGATGGGCCTCGCGGCAAATTAAGCGGCTGTAGCGTAATTAATGAAGTGAATTGCCGGTGCGTCGTTTCTCCAAGGATGGGCGCGCCGGCAGCAGCAATACAAGATCAGCAGTTGAGACAGGCCAGGCTTGGTGCCCATGAGGCACCTGAAGAAGCACGGTTCACACGAAGCAATGGGACGGCAGCAGGCGCTAAAGCGCTAACTCCCGTCGACAGAGGAGGCGAAGTGTCAGCGACGCTACGTTTTGACAATATCGGCAAAGTTTTTCCAGGCGTGCGCGCGCTCGACGGTGTGTCCTTCGACGTCAACGTCGGCCAGGTGCACGGCCTGATGGGCGAAAACGGCGCAGGGAAATCGACCCTGCTGAAGATTCTCGGCGGCGAATACCAGCCCGATTCGGGCCGCGTCATGATCGACGGCAACGAGGTGCGCTTCACGAGCGCGGCTTCGTCGATCGCGGCGGGGATCGCGGTGATTCACCAGGAACTGCAATATGTGCCCGATCTGACGGTCGCGGAAAACCTGTTGCTGGGCCAACTGCCGAACTCGCTCGGCTGGGTCAACAAACGCGAAGCCAAGCGCTTCGTGCGTGAACGCCTCGAAGCGATGGGTGTGGCGCTGGATCCGAACGCGAAACTGAGGAAGCTCTCGATCGCGCAACGGCAGATGGTCGAAATCTGCAAGGCGCTGCTGCGTAACGCGCGCGTGATCGCACTGGATGAACCGACCAGCTCGCTGTCGCATCGCGAGACCGAAGTGCTGTTCAAGCTGGTGCGCGATCTGCGCGCTGACAACCGCGCGATGATCTACATCTCGCACCGCATGGACGAGATTTACGAGTTGTGCGACGCCTGCACGATTTTCCGCGATGGCCGCAAGATCGCCTCGCATCCGACGCTGAAAGGCGTGTCGCGCGACACCATCGTCAGCGAAATGGTCGGACGTGAAATCGCCGACATCTATAGCTATTCAGCGCGGCCGCTCGGCGACGTACGCTTCGCGGTGAAAGCGATCGAAGGTCATGCGCTCGCGCAACCGGCCAGCTTCGAAGTGCGGCGCGGCGAGATCGTCGGCTTCTTCGGCCTGGTGGGTGCGGGCCGCAGCGAACTGATGCATCTGGTGTACGGCGCCGATCACAAGAAAGCCGGCGAAATCGTACTCGACGGCAAGCCGATCAAGGTGCGAAGCGCCGGCGAAGCGATCCGGCACGGCATCGTGTTGTGCCCGGAAGACCGCAAGGAAGAGGGCATTGTCGCGATGGCGACCGTGTCGGAGAACATCAACATCAGTTGCCGCCGCCATTACTTGCGTTTGGGGATGTTCCTCGACCGCAAGAAAGAAGCGGAAACCGCCGACCGTTTTATCAAACTGCTGAAGATCAAGACGCCGAGCCGCCGCCAGAAGATTCGCTTCCTGTCGGGTGGCAACCAGCAGAAGGCGATTCTGTCGCGCTGGCTGGCCGAGCCCGATCTGAAGGTGGTGATTCTCGACGAACCAACGCGCGGTATCGACGTCGGCGCGAAGCATGAGATCTATAACGTCATTTATCAGCTTGCCGAGCGCGGCTGCGCGATCGTCATGATTTCGTCGGAATTGCCGGAAGTGCTCGGCGTGTCCGACCGAATCGTCGTGATGCGTCAGGGCCGGATTTCCGGTGAACTGTCGCGCAAGGAAGCCACGGAACAAACGGTGTTGAGCCTCGCGTTGCCGCAAAGCTCGACCGCGCTGCCCGAAACCGGAAGCTCGGCCACCGAGCAAGCGGCCTGAACATTATTTGGACGAAAGTCCGGCAACCCGTGGGGAACGGGAGGAGTCTTCAACATGCAAGCCAGAGAAAACCTCGCGCAACAAGCCGCCAAAGGCGCGGCCGAAGCGCTGATTCCGCAGTCGAACGACAAGGCGAAATGGTGGCAGCAGCTCACCGAGTACAGCCTGATTCTGATCTTCATCGTGATGTTCGTCACGATGTCGCTGACGGTCGATCACTTCTTCTCGATCGAGAACATGCTCGGTCTCGCGCTGTCGATCTCGCAGATCGGCATGGTCGCGTGCACGATGATGTTCTGTCTGGCCTCGCGCGATTTCGACTTGTCGGTGGGGTCGACGGTCGCGTTCGCCGGGGTGCTGTGCGCGATGGTGCTGAACGCCACGGGCAATACGTTCATCGCGATCATTGCCGCTGTCGCAGCGGGTGCGGTGATCGGCTTCGTCAACGGCGCGGTGATTGCGTATCTGCGCATCAACGCGCTGATCACGACGCTCGCGACGATGGAAATCGTCCGCGGTCTTGGTTTTATCGTGTCGCACGGGCAGGCAGTGGGTGTGTCGTCGGATACGTTTATTGCGCTGGGCGGTTTGAGCTTCTTCGGCGTGTCGCTGCCGATCTGGGTCACGCTGCTGTGCTTCATCGTGTTCGGCGTGATGCTCAATCAGACCGTGTATGGCCGTAATACGCTGGCGATCGGCGGTAATCCGGAGGCCTCGCGTCTTGCCGGTATCAATGTCGAACGCACGCGCGTATATATCTTCCTGATTCAAGGCGCCGTCACTGCGCTGGCCGGTGTGATTCTGGCTTCGCGGATTACGTCGGGTCAGCCGAATGCGGCGGAAGGCTTCGAGCTGAACGTGATTTCGGCGTGCGTGTTGGGCGGCGTGTCGCTGCTCGGCGGTCGCGCCACGATCTCCGGCGTCGTGATCGGCGTGCTGATCATGGGTACGGTCGAGAACGTGATGAACCTGATGAACATCGACGCGTTCTACCAGTACCTTGTGCGCGGCGCGATTCTGCTTGCCGCTGTGCTGCTCGACCAGTTGAAGAACCGCGGCTCGCGCGACTGATCCCGCGACTCACTTACTTTGCTCTAAAAGGAATCGAACGATGTCGTCTCCGGCCAATGCAAACGACCGTCTCGCGGACAGCACGTTTGCCCGCTATCCGAGTCTCGTCGACCGAACGGTGTTGATCACGGGCGGCGCGACCGGTATCGGCGCATCGTTCGTCGAGCATTTCGCGGCGCAGGGTGCGCGCGTCGCGTTCTTCGATATCGATGCGACTGCGGGTGACGCGCTCGCCGATGAGCTTGGCGATTCGAAACACAAGCCGCTGTTCCTGCCGTGTGATCTGACCGACATCGACGCGCTGCAGAAAGCGATCGCCGACGTCAAGGCTGCACTCGGCCCGATTCAGGTGCTGGTGAATAACGCGGCGAACGACAAGCGCCACACGATCGGCGAAGTGACGCGCGAGTTTTTCGACGCGGGCATCGCGGTGAATATCCGTCACCAGTTCTTCGCTGCGCAAGCGGTGATGGAGGACATGAAAGCCGCCAACGCGGGCTCGATCATCAATCTCGGCTCGATTAGCTGGATGCTGAAGAACGGCGGCTATCCGGTGTACGTGATGTCGAAATCGGCGGTGCAGGGTTTGACGCGCGGCCTCGCGCGCGACCTCGGTCACTTCAACATCCGCGTCAATACGCTGGTGCCGGGCTGGGTGATGACGGAGAAGCAGAAGCGTTTGTGGCTCGACGACGCAGGCCGTCGCTCGATCAAGGAGGGTCAGTGCATCGACGCAGAACTGCAACCGGCCGACCTCGCCCGCATGGCGCTGTTCCTCGCCGCGGATGACAGCAGGATGATCACCGCGCAGGACCTCGTCGTCGACGGAGGCTGGGCGTGAGTGCGGGTGGGCGTACAGGTCAGCCCGTGCCTGGCGCGACGTTGCTGCTCGACACGCAATGCACGCTCGGCGAAGGCGCGACTTGGTGCGAAAAAACGGGCCGCTTCTACTGGACCGATATCGAAGGCGCGCAGCTGTGGCGCTATGACCCGAGCGACGGCCAAAGCATGTTCTGGCGCATGCCCGAGCGTCTCGCCACGTTCGCGTTGTGCGCCGATCCGCGCTTCCTGCTGCTCGGACTAGCGACGCATCTGGCTTTCTTCGATTTGGCAACTGGCGTGACGCGGCGTATCGTCGACGTCGAACCGGGCTTGAATACGCGCGTGAACGACGGCCGCTGTGACCGTCAAGGCCGCTTCGTATTCGGCACGAAAGACGAAGGCTCGCCGCTGCAGGCGGTCGGTGGGTTTTATCGGTTGAATCATGATTTGTCGCTGAGGCGTTTGCCGTTACCCGCACCGGCAATCTCGAACAGCATCGCGTTCAGTCCTGACGGCGCGACGATGTACTACTGCGATTCGCCGACGCGTGAAATCCGCGTCTGCGACTATCTCGCCGATGGCAGCATCGCCAACGACCGCGTGTTCACGACATTGACCGACGCGACCGGCGAACCCGACGGCTCGACCGTCGACCGCGACGGCGGTTTGTGGAACGCGCAGTGGGGCGGCAGGCGCGTGGTGCGATATGGCCCCGACGGCGTGGAAACCGAGCGCGTCGATGTGCCGACCGCGCAGCCTAGCTGCGTCGCGTTCGGCGGACCCCCAAGCGGACTTCCTGCGGGGCCTGCGCAACTGGACACGCTGTACATCACGAGTGCGCGCATCGATCTCGACGCGGCGGCACTCGCGAGCGATGTGCATGCGGGCGGCGTGTTTATCGCAACGCCTGGCCGACAAGGTTTGCCGGAACCGGTGTTCCAAGGCTCGCCCGTATAGCGCAAAATGACGCAGCCTCAGTGTCGAGGCGGCAGCGGAGGATGGTAGAGCAGTGGCTTTGACAGTAAATCAGCAGTTGGGTGTTGCAAACCCAGTGCCCGCAGATCGGCAGCAAATCGGCAGCATGCAGTTCGGACCCAGAGGCGACCGTTGTAAAAAAATCGCCCAACAGCATCCGTCAGCAATGACGGCAACGTCCCACGCCTCTCGATGGAGCCAGATATGACTGTTGCAAATCCTGTTTCAGCCTCTTCCCAGAGCCGACGCGCGCGACTCAACGCGGCGGCCAATCCGGTGCTTCCGGGTCCCAGTACGTCGGCGGTTGCGGTCGGTGAGACGAGTGGCGGCGAGCTCGCGTGCATCACGCTCGCCAACGCGCATTTGCGCCTCGATGTCGCGCCGACGCTTGGCGGCGGCATCACCCGTTTCGACTGGCGCAACGACGGCGCGCTCACGCCGATTTTCCGCCGCTGCCGTCATGTTGCAGCGGATACCCAGCCGAACGAGCTGGCCTGCTATCCGCTGCTGCCGTATTCGAACCGGATCGGCGGCGGTCAATTCAATGTGGCGGGGCGGCGTGTCGAGGTGCCGCAAAATCGCGCCGACGAACCCCTGCCGATTCATGGCGATGGCTGGCTCTCCGCCTGGCAGGTCGCGGAGTCGGGTCGAGAAAAGGTCCGTCTGACGCTCGATCGCCATGACGGTAAGCCGTACGCATTCCGCGCGACGCAAACTTATACGCTGGACGGCCCCACGCTCGTCATCACGCTGGACATCGAGAATGCCGGCCGCGAGGCGCTGCCTTTCGGGCTGGGCGTGCATCCATTTTTTGTGCGTGACGCGGATACCGAACTCTCAGCAGCGGCCGGCGGCCTATGGCTCTCCGGCGACGACTGGCTGCCGGTACGTCATGTGCCGGCGCCGCCCGCATGGCAATTCGGCGTGGCGTATCCGTTGCCGGAAATCATCGTCAATCACGCATTCACGGGCTGGAGCGGGCAGGCGGCGGTGGTGTGGCCGAAGCGGCGGTTGTCGCTGAATATCGCCGCCGACACCGACTATTACGTGCTGTACACGCCACCGGGCGAAGACTTCTTCTGCTTTGAACCGGTCGATCATCCCATCAACGCGATGAATCTGGCCGGCGGCGCGTGCGAGAACGGGATGACGCTGCTGGGACGCGGCGAGCGCCTGACGCGCACTTTCCGCTTCACCGTCGAGCGCACGGGTTTGCGCTCGATGCCGGGTGCGCGCGGGTCGCGGCGGCGGCAGTAGCCGGCGAGCAGGGCGGAGCGGCACGGCGCACCCGGCACACCACGGCCCGACCCGGTATGACGCGTGGCCGCGGCTTGCCGCGCAGGACGGGTAAAATACGCGCCTCTTCCGTTATCGGCTCGCCGCGAGACTCACCATGTCCAACTTCATCCAGACACTCAACGACGCCTGGCAGCGCACGAACTCGCTGCTGTGCGTCGGCCTCGATCCCGAGCCCAGCAAATTCCCGGGCGCGCTCGCGGGCCGTCCCGAGGCGATTTTCGACTTCTGCCGCCCCATCGTCGATGCGACTGCACCGTATGCGTCGTCGTTCAAGCCGCAGATCGCGTACTTCGCCGCCCATCGCGCGGAAGACCAACTCGAGCAACTGATCGCGCACATTCACGCGAACCATCCGGGCTTGCCGGTGATTCTGGACGCGAAGCGCGGCGACATCGGCAGCACGGCCGAGCAGTACGCGCGCGAGGCGTTCGAGCGCTATCAGGCGGATGCGGTGACGGTGAATCCGTATATGGGTTTCGATTCGATCGAGCCGTATCTGGAGCACGCAGGCAAGGGCGTGATCGTCTTGTGCCGGACCTCGAACGCGGGCGGTTCGGATCTGCAGTTTCTGGAGACGGGCGGGCGTCCGCTGTACCAGGTCGTTGCACAACTGGCGGCGGACAAGTGGAACGCGAGCGGCCAACTGGGTCTCGTGGTCGGCGCGACCTTCCCGAAGGAAATCGAAGTGGTGCGGGGAATCGTCGGCGATATGCCGCTGCTGATTCCGGGCATCGGCGCCCAAGGCGGCGATGTTCAGGCAACGGTCAACGCTGGCCGTACGGCGAACGGCACGGGCATGCTGATCAATTCGTCGCGGGCGATTATCTACGCCGGCAAGGACGACGATTTCGCTGAAGCCGCAGCGAAAGCCGCGATGGAAACGCGTGACCGGATCAATGCGTTCCGGTGAGGGTCGGCGGCCGTCGTGAGCGACGGCCTGTGATTTTGTTCGGGCGGGCCAACCTGGCCGAACCTTCGCTTTTATCGAAGCCGGTCAGGCAAACGGCGCCAGCCTTTGCGTTGTGTTGACGCTTGTGCTGCTGCTGGCCGCAGCCTTTGCGTCTGTTCGGGGCGGTCAGGCAAGCCGGCTTTAGCCTCTACCTTTGTTGTGAGGGTGATTCGGCCGCTGATCTGGGGCTCTGCCTTTGTCGACGCTGCTTAAGCGGCCGGCCCTAGTCGCTCAATAGCCGCCGCATGCTGCGGAAATTGCACTTTCAGCGCGTCAACATCCGCCAGCTCGAACTCGCTGAATTCAAACCCCGGCGCCACCGTACAGCCCACCAGCGCAAACGTCGCGGGGTCGGCGCATTCCGCGGCAAACCACAGACCCGCAGGCACCACCGCCTGAAATACGGCATCCGAATGCATCAGCGAATTGCCCAGCTTGTGCGTAATCAGCGAACCCGCTTCGTCGAGTACGTGGACGTTCAAGGGCTCGCCGGCATAGAAATGCCATACCTCGTCGGACTTGATCCGATGCCACGCCGAATGCGCGCCTTCGCAGAGCAGGTAGTAAATCGCTGTGGATGCGGAGCGCGTCTGCGTCGAACCGTCATTGCGGCGGACGGACTCCGCGGACCGATACGTCTCGCTGAAAAATCCGCCTTCCGGATGCGGCTTCAGATCGAAGCGTCGAATCAACTCGTCTTTGGCTGCGTGCGAAGTCGACATGTTGGGCATCGTGGACGTCACCTCAGGTTTCGAACCGGAAGTTAATGTTCGCGCTCGTCGAGCAGCGCCAGCATGCCGCGCAACGCGTGCGCGGCGGCCTGTACGCGGATCTTCTCTCGGTCGCCCTTGAAGACCTTGGTTTCAACCGATGTATGCAGCCGATTGCTCCAGCCGAACGACACCATGCCGACTGGCTTGGTTTCAGTGCCACCGCCGGGGCCGGCGACGCCGGTAATCGACAGCGACACCTGCGCGCGGCTGTTGCGCAGCGCGCCCTCGGCCATGGCGCGCGCTACCTGTTCGCTGACCGCGCCGTGCTTGTCGATCAGGTCGGCCGGCACGCCGATCATTTCGGACTTCGCCTGATTCGAATACGTGACGAAGCCGCGCTCGAACCAGCCGCTGCTGCCGGAAATATCGGTGATCGCGGTCGCCACCATGCCGCCTGTACAGGACTCGGCGGTAACGAGCATCAGGCGCTCGTCGCGCAGGCGGTTGCTCACGCGAATCGCGAGCTGGTGAACCACGGAATCGGTAGGCATGGCGTCAATCCGGAAAACAGGGAACTGCTGCGGGGTACCGGCAGCCAATGGCGGGTGGGCGGGAGGCCAACCAGCACCGGCCAACGGGCAGCGGTTAAACCGACATGCGCCAGAGCGCAATCACGAGCAGGGTGAAAAACGCGGCGGCCAGGTCGTCGAACATGATGCCAAAGCCACCTTTCAGTCGGCGGTCGAAATAGCCGATTGGCGGCGGTTTCACCATGTCGAAAAAGCGGAACACGATGAACGCCCAGAATTGATCGATCAGCGTGACCGGCGTGACCATTAGCAGCACGAGCCAGAATGCGACGATTTCGTCCCAGACGACCGGCGACGGATCGTCAGTACCCAATTTTTTCGCGGTATAGCCACAAATCGCAATGCCGCCGAAAAAGCCCGCGACAATGAGCACGCCCCACTCGATCACAGTCAGGTAACGGCTCAAGACGGCGAACGATGCCCACGCGAACAGCGTGCCGATCGTGCCCGGCGCAACCGGCGACAAGCCGCTGCCAAAACCCAGCGACAGGATGTGCAGCGGATGCGACAACATGAAACGCGCGGTGGCGCGGCGCGGCTGAGGACGCGGGCCGCCCGGGCCGGACGCGTTGGGCTGCCGATTGCCGACGAGATCGTCAGCGGGGACCAGCGGGGGATCAGTCTGCATGGAAATGGTCGAAGCCTTGCAACGTCAGAGTGAGCGGCGCGCCGGCGGCATCGCGCCAGCCGATCGCCGGGCGGTCGGCCGCCGTTTGATGTGCGCTTATTGTACCGATGCGGGTGACCGGAATATTCACCTCGCGGCCGGCTGCTTCAACTGCGGCGCGCGCCGTGACCGGCGCCGTGAAGCACAGTTCGTAATCGTCGCCGCCGGCTAGCGTGCAGCGTCGCTGGATCTCCGGTGGGAGGCGGCGCAGCGCGGCCGAACGCGGCACGGCGTCGACGTCGACGGTGGCCTGCACGTTCGAGCGTTCCAGGATGTGCAGCAGGTCGCCGGCAAGGCCATCCGATACATCGAGCGCCGCATGTGCGACGCCCCGCAACGCGAGGCCGAGGAAGATGCGCGGCTCCGGGCGCTCGAGGGCGCGACGAAACGTCGCAGTGTCGCTGGCATCGGCGGACCATTCACCGCGCTGCACGCCGAGACCCGCGCGAGCGTCACCGAGCGTGCCGGAGATCCAGATGTCGTCGCCCGGTTGCGCGGCGTCGCGGCGCAGCGCAACCTGCGGCCGCACGCTGCCGAACACAGTGATGCACAGATTCAACGGCCCACCGGTCGTGTCGCCGCCGATCAGATCGCAGCCGTAGCGCTCAGCTAGCGCGAAGAGGCCATCGCTAAAGGCGGCGAGCCATGCCTCGTCGGCCTTTGGCAGGGAGAATGCGAGGGTGAACGCCTGCGGCTCTGCGCCCATCGCAGCCAGGTCCGACAGGTTCACCGCAAGCGCCTTGTGACCGAGCGCTTCGGGATCGATATCGGGAAAGAAGTGGCGGCCTTCTACCAGCATGTCCGTCGATATCGCCAGCATTTCTCCCGGGCGCGGTGCGAGCAGGGCGCAGTCGTCGCCGATGCCGAGTTCGCCTTCAGCAGCACGGGACGGCGCAGCGGCAGCGCGGCGGGCGAAGAAGCGATCGATCAGCGCGAACTCGGAGAGCATGGTGGCAGTAGGTGAACGGGTAAGTGCAACGAAAAGCTGCGAACGGCGCGCATTGTACGGGGATGCTCGCGGGTAAACACTCTATTCGCACTCAACTCCGATTCAACGAGCAGTTGGCCTAAAGCGCGCGACATCTGCCTTTCGCTATGTTTCAGTCGCGGCAGTTGTACCCGTATTGAAGGAATTGAGCCGGCAATTGGGGCTACAATGCCGTCGAACATCTATTCTAATCCGCCCTTAGAAGCCCGCCTTATGTCGACTCCCGTCAATACCAAACTCCGCGAAGCCGCCCTCGATTATCACGAGTTCCCGACTCCCGGGAAGATCGCGATCGCCCCGACCAAGCAAATGATCAACCAGCGCGACCTCGCGCTGGCGTACTCGCCGGGCGTCGCGTTCGCGTGTGAGGAAATCGTCGAAAACCCGCTGAACGCCGCCCGTTTCACCGCTCGAAGCAACCTGGTCGGCGTCGTCACGAACGGCACCGCGGTGCTGGGTCTCGGCAACATCGGGCCGCTCGCCTCGAAGCCGGTCATGGAAGGCAAGGCCGTCCTGTTCAAGAAGTTCGCCGGCATCGACGTGTTCGATATCGAGCTGAACGAATCCGACCCGCACAAGCTGGTCGAGGTGATCTGCGCGCTGGAACCGACCTTCGGCGGTATCAATCTTGAAGACATCAAGGCGCCCGACTGCTTCATCGTCGAACGCGAATGCCGCAAGCGCATGAAGATTCCGGTCTTCCATGATGACCAGCACGGCACGGCCATCGTCGTCGCGGCGGCCATCACCAACGGTCTGAAGGTAGTCGGCAAGGACATCAAGCAGGTCAAGCTGGTGTCGTCCGGCGCGGGCGCGGCAGCGCTGGCCTGTCTGGACCTGCTGGTCGATATCGGCCTGCCGCTCGAAAACATCACGGTCACCGACCTGGCCGGCGTGGTGTACAAGGGCCGCGTCGAACTGATGGACCCGGACAAGGAACGTTTCGCACGCGAAACCGACGCTCGCACGCTCGCTGAGGCGATCGGCGGCGCGGATATTTTCCTCGGCCTCTCGGCCGGTGGCGTGCTGAAGCAGGACATGGTCAAACAGATGGCTGACAAGCCGCTGATCCTGGCACTGGCCAACCCGACCCCGGAAATCCTGCCGGAACTGGCGCTCGAAGTGCGTCCGGACGCGGTGCTGTGCACCGGCCGTACCGACTATCCGAACCAGGTGAACAACGTTCTGGTGTTCCCGTTCCTGTTCCGCGGCGCGCTGGATGCGGGCGCGACGACAGTGACGCGTGAAATGGAAATCGCGGCGGTCAATGCGATCGCCGAACTGGCACGCCAGGAGCAGAGCGATATCGTCGCGACGGCATACGGCATTCAGGATCTGTCGTTTGGTCCGGCCTATCTGATTCCGAAGCCGTTCGACCCGCGCCTGATCGTCAAGGTCGCGCCGGCAGTCGCGAAGGCCGCGATGGACTCAGGCGTCGCCGAGCGTCCGATCGAGGACATGGACGCGTACGAGCAGCATCTGCAGCAGTTCGTGTATCACAGCGGCACGACCATGAAGCCGATCTTCCAGCTGGCGCGTGGCGTCGAGCCGGAGAAGAAGCGCATCGTGTTCGCGGAAGGCGAAGAAGAGCGCGTGCTGCGTGCGATGCAGATCATCGTCGACGAAAAGCTCGCGAAGCCGATCCTGATCGGCCGTCCGGCTGTGATCGAACAGCGCATCGCGCGTTATGGCCTGCGTCTGATCGCGGGTCAGGACTACACGGTCGTGAATACCGACCACGACGAGCGTTACCGCGCCTTCTGGCAGGACTATCACAAGATGATGTCCCGCAAGGGCATCACCGAGCAGATGGCGAAGCTCGAAATGCGCCGTCGCACCACGCTGATCGGCGCAATGATGGTGGAAAAGGGCGAAGCGGACGGCATGATCTGCGGCACGGTGTCCACCACGCATCGCCACCTGCACTTCATCGATCAGGTGATCGGCAAGAAGGAAGGCGCGAAGGTCTACGCGGCGATGAACGCGCTGGTGTTGCCGAATCGCCAGATTTTCCTGGTCGACACGCACGTAAACGTCGATCCGACGCCGGAGCAACTGGCCGAGATCACGATCATGGCAGCCGAGGAAGTGCGTCGTTTCGGTATCGAACCGAAGGTCGCCCTGCTGTCGCATTCGAACTTCGGCTCGAGCAATGCGCCGACCGCGCAGAAAATGCGCGACACGCTGGCAATCCTGCGCGAGCGTGCGCCGGAGCTGCAAGTGGACGGCGAAATGCACGGCGACCTCGCGCTCGACGCGAATCTGCGCCGCGAAGTGCTGCCCGACTCGACGCTCGAAGGCGACGCGAACCTGCTGGTGCTGCCGAACATCGACTCGGCCAACATCTCGTACAACCTGTTGAAGACCGCTGCGGGCAACAACATCGCGATTGGTCCGATGCTGCTGGGCGCGGCCAAGCCGGTGCACGTGCTGACGGCTTCGGCCACGGTTCGCCGCATCGTCAACATGACGGCGCTGCTGGTGGCGGACGTGATCGCGTCCCGTTAATTCCCGATCCGGGAGCGAGGCATGGCGCCGGTTGATTGAGCGCCATGCAAAAAAAAGGCGTGCCTGCAACGGGCACGCCTGTGGGTGAACTGGGGATCGCCACCCAAAAAAAGGCTGAATGAAACCATTCCGCCTTCGAGAGACGACAGTCGCCATAAGGCTTTCACTACGGGGAATGGGCTGCGCAATGGGCGGCCGGTGGGTTTGGGCCTGTACCATTTGCTTCACTAGGTTAATTTTAGCTTACATAAGCTAAATATTCTGTCAAAAGTCGTCAAAGCCTGTTCCGTGGCTCTTTTCCGAGCGATTGGAAGCTTTTGCCTGTCCGGTGAACGTTGATTCTGTGGGGTTTTAGCGATACCCTTACGACTTTCATGGTCGTCAAACTCGTGATCTAACAGCGGGGAACCTTGATTCATGGCACGCAAGTGGCAACGCATTAAAGGCGTGCTGATCGGTGCTTTGACGCTCTGCGCTTTATCGGGCTCCGTGCCTGGCGCGTTTGCGCGCGACTACACGGCACCCGCCGACACACCAGCACAGGTGCAGGGCACTATCGCGGCGGCGCAGTTGCCGCGCGAAGCGGTCAATACTTTGAACTTGATTGCCGCGGGCGGGCCTTACCCGTATGAGAAGGACGGCATCGTATTCGGCAATCGCGAACGGTTGCTGCCGCCGCATCGGCGCGGCTATTACCACGAATACACCGTTCCTACGCCTCGCTCACGAAACCGCGGGGCGCGTCGCATCGTCTGCGGAGGTCCGCTACAGCGGATCGACAACTGTTATTACTCGGACGACCATTACACCAGTTTTAATCGTATTGTTGAATGACATCGGGATGAACGGCATGAGCGACAACGTCTACGCGCACGACTCCGGAGTCGCGACTGATCTTTTCGCGGCCGGCGACGGCAATTTGTTCCAGCGCGTCATGCGGATGCGCGCCGGCGACCAGGGCCGGGATACCCAGAGCGAAGGCAGCACTGTGCTTGCATCGAACGAGGAGCCCATGAGTCTTTTCAAGACCGTACGACCGAACATCGTACAGTCGATCCGCGCGTTTCGCGTGCAGGATCTCGCTGACGAAGCCAATCAACTCGGCCAGCATTTTCTGTACGCGTACTGCGCGAACGCTCAGTCCAAACAGGAAGTGCTGGAGACCATTGCTACGTCGTTCCTGTTTCCAAAGCATTTCGGCAAGAATTATGACGCGCTCTACGATTGCCTGACTGATCTGGTCCATAAGGCCGGCGCGCAGCCCGGATTCGTTATCGTGCTCGAGCAGTTACCGGTCGCGCAGAAGTTCGACAAGGAAGGGCGCGAGACGCTGCTGGACGTGTTCCGCGAAGCGTCCGAGTTCTGGGCCGAGCGCAAGGTCGCGTTCCGGGTGTTTTATTCGTTTGCCTAAGCTAGGCCCGAAAGTCTGCCCGAGCGGCTTGCCTGAACACCGCCAGCCGTAGCAAAACAAAGAGAAAGGCCCGCCAATTGGCGGGCCTTTGCTTTGGGTGCCTGAAAGTTGACTTACCAGGCGCCCCAGCGCGCTGCCAGCGCCGAGAGCACGGCGATGCCGGCGGTTTCCGTGCGCAACACGCGCGGACCGAGACCCACGGCGGTAAATCCGTGATCGGTCGCAGCGGCTTCTTCCGCCGCCGAAAAACCGCCTTCCGGGCCGACCAGCACGGTCACGCGCCCGAACGGCGGATTGACCGGCAACGCCGAAAAGCTGATGCTGGCGCGCGGTGACAGCAGAATGCGCATTTCGCCTTCTTCAGGCGTGCGCGGCAGCGCGCCGAGCCATGTGGCGATCTCACGCACCGGCATCACTTCCGGCAAGCGATTGCGCCCGCATTGTTCACACGACGCCCGCACGATGCCCTGCCAGTGCACATGCCGCCGCTGCGCGCGCTCGCCGGAAAGGCGCACGACGCTGCGCGTGGTGGTCAGCGGCACGAAACACGATGCTCCAAGCTCGACCGCCTTCTCGATGAGCCAGTCCATCTTGTCGCCGCCGGCAATGCCCTGCGCCAAGGTGAGGTGATACGGTGCTTCCACTTCGATATTGCGGAATTCGTGGATTCTCACCTTGGCTGAGCGGCGTTCGACTTCGACGAGCTCGGCGCTGTACTCGCCGCCCTCGCCGTTGAAAAGCACGATCGAATCGCCGGGCTGCAAACGCAGCACGAGGATGTGGCGCATGACGTCATCGGGCAACTGCATGATGTCGCCGGGCTTGAGAGGTGTACCGACGAAGAAGCGAGGCATCAGAAAAATACTCATTGGTTCACGAAAGGTGGCGAGCGAGCGCCCAACGGTAGCCGTCCAGATCTTCGACCTGGGCAAACCGGTCGCCCCAGAACTGATCCTGTGGCTCGCTCAGCGATTTTGCGCCGGCGGCTAGCGCCCGCGTGTAAACCGCGTCGACATCGTCGACATAGACATAGAACGATTGCGGCGCAATTGCGCCCGCGCTTTTGGGGGTTTTCGCCGCCGAGCCGAACGCGCCTTCCGGCGCGAACATCACGATCAGCTGGCCTTGATAGGTCATCTCGACATGCATGACGACACCGTCGTCCTGGACGCTATCCCGTACCTCGAAGCCGAATGCCGCTTCGAAGAATGCGGTCGCGGCACGCGCGTCGCGCACCGTCAGATAGGGGGTCAACCAGGGCACACCGGCTGGGCGGGAGGCGGTCATGGGGTTCTCCGGATCTATTGGGTTTGCGGGATGCATGCTGCGAGGCCAGGCGGGCGATCGCGTATCGATACACCGATAGCGCGTGCCGACCGAACCGTGCATTCTGCCCACGCGTTAGCTTGATGGCTTTAAGAATTGACTTAGTTTATCGCGCACGGACCGGGATGCCGAGAACAGTCCGGCGTGCAGGGCCGGGTCGTAGTGCTTCAGCGCGCCGATTCGACGTTCGGCAAGGCGCTTGGTGAGCGCTTCGGCCGTGAGGGCGGTGGGGTCGAGCGTGTCGCTGGCGGTCGCCATCATCCAGAGCGAGCCGTAGAGCGGGATGAAGGTGCTCATCGTGCGCACGATGGCGAAGGTATCGCGCAGATCGTCGAGGAGGCCGGCGACGCGCTCCGCATGGAAGTACGGCGAGCCGAGATGCAGCGAGAGCGCGGCGGTCGGGCTCATGACGCGCTTGAGTTGCATGTAGAAGTCCGGGGTGTATAGGCCCGCAGCGGGCGAGTCAGGCGGCGTCAGGTCGAAGACGACCAGATCGAACTGCGCCGCGGCCGAAGGTACACCTCCAGCTCCAGCCGTTGCGATCTCCCGTGTCGTTTCCGCGGCTGCTTGCGCCGTCACCGCTTGGCCAGCCCCCACGACGTAATCCGCGGCGTCACCGATCACCAGCTCGACGCGTGGATCGTCGAAAGCGCCGCCGTGGACTTCGGGCAAATGTTGGCGGGTCAGGCGCACGACTTCGGCGTCGAGCTCCGCCACCACGATCCGCTCGATGCCTGGGTGTTTCAGCAGTTGCCGCGCGGCGCCGCCGTCGCCGCCGCCCAGCACCAGCGCTGCCTTCGGCGAGGGATGCGCCAGCGCGGCCGGATGCACCATGCACTCGTGGTAGATGAACTCGTCGCCGGTGGAGGTCATCGGGCGGCCGTCGAGCGTAAACAGCCGGCCGAGCTGAGGCGTGTCCCATACCTCAATACGCTGGTAAGGCGAATCGACGCGCGCAAGCCGCCGCGCGTTCGGAAATCCGTAGACTGCGTCGGCGGTCGGTTGGAACAACAGAGGAGCGCTCACGGATGGCAGGCTCCGTATGGAGCGCGGTGGGTTGGTGTGGCTCAATTGTAAAGGCGCAGGCGCAGGCGCAGGCGCAGGCGCAAGCGCGGCGTGGCCTCCGGTCCGCGTGCAGCGCTGGCTCGAAACCGGCGCACTGTCAGTCAGGAATCATCGTGCGGTCAGCCAAAATCCAGCACACTGCCAACCGGGAATCATCGCGCAGCCAGCCCGGAACCAGGCAGCGAGGCGGGCTTGCGCGCGGGAGGCCGGTGAACGTTCTGTTAGAATGTCACGCTTTTAGCCTTGTCCGTTTGCTCTGCCCGTTTCGCGTCTCCTGGCGCCGCACCGTGCGCCGAAGTGGACTGGCATTCGAGCATCCGGGCCGCAAGCGCGCACCGCTTTCTGACTCTGTCTCTCCGGACTCGACATGACGACCCCGTCTCCCGCACCCACCTCCCTGATGGCTAACGCAATCCGCGCGTTGTCCATGGACGCCGTTCAAAAAGCGAATTCCGGCCACCCCGGCATGCCGATGGGCATGGCCGAAATCGGCGTGGCTTTGTGGTCGCGCCATCTGCGCCACAATCCGACGAACCCGCAGTGGGCCGATCGCGACCGTTTCGTTCTGTCGAATGGCCATGGCTCGATGCTGCTGTACTCGCTGCTGCATCTGACCGGCTATGACCTGCCGATGGAAGAGCTGAAGAACTTCCGCCAGATGCACTCGAAGACGCCGGGTCACCCGGAATATGGCATCACGCCGGGCGTCGAGACCACCACCGGCCCGCTCGGCCAGGGTTTGGCCAATGCCGTCGGCATGGCGCTCGCCGAATCGCTGCTCGCCACCGAATTCAACAAGCCTGACGCGAAGATCGTCGACCACCACACGTACGTGTTCGTCGGCGACGGTTGCCTGATGGAAGGCATCTCGCACGAAGCCTGCTCGCTCGCGGGCGTGCTGAAGCTGAACAAGCTGATCGCGTTCTATGACGACAACGGCATCTCGATCGACGGCGAAGTGGTCCACTGGTTCCACGACGACACGCCGAAGCGCTTCGAAGCGTACGGCTGGAACGTGATCCCGAACGTGGTCGGCCATGACGTCGACGCAGTGGACGCGGCGATCAAGCAAGCCAAGCTGTCGGACAAGCCGACGCTGATTTGCTGCAAGACGGTGATCGGTGAAGGCGCGCCGACCAAGTCGGGCAGCCACGATTCGCACGGCTCGCCGCTCGGCGACAAGGAAATCGCGGCCACGCGTGAAGCGATCGGCTGGAAGTGGGAGCCGTTCGTGATTCCGCAGGAAGTCTACGCAGCATGGGACGCGAAGGAAGCCGGCGCACGCATCGAATCCGATTGGGACAAGGCGTTTGCCGCATACGCAGCCAAATACCCGCAGGAAGCCGCTGAATTCAAGCGCCGCGACGCGAAGCAATTGCCCGCCGACTGGAAAGAAAAGGCCAAGGCCATCATCGCCGGTGCGAACGAGCGCGCGGAAACCGTCGCGACGCGCAAGGCATCGCAACAGGCTATCGAAGGTTTGTCGGCTGTATTGCCGGAATTGCTCGGCGGCTCCGCCGACCTGACGGGTTCGAACCTGACCAACTGGAAGGCCGCCAAGCCGGTGCGTGTGAACGCTGAAGGCAAGGCTGCCGGCAACTACGTGAACTACGGCGTGCGCGAATTCGGCATGAGCGCCGCGATCAACGGCATCGCGCTGCATGGCGGCTTCAAGGCCTTCGGCGGCACGTTCCTGACGTTCTCGGACTACAGCCGCAACGCGCTGCGCGTCGCCGCGCTGATGAAAGCGCCGTCGATCTTCGTGTTCACGCACGACTCGATCGGTCTGGGCGAAGATGGCCCGACCCACCAGTCGATCGAACATGTCGCAAGCCTGCGTCTGATTCCGAACCTACAAGTGTGGCGCCCGGCCGATACAGTTGAAACGGCGGTGGCCTGGACCCACGCGGTCGAGCATCACGGTCCGTCGTGCCTGATCTTCAGCCGTCAGAACCTGCCGTTCTCGGCGCGCACGGACGCACAGATCGCCAACATCGAGAAGGGCGGTTACGTGCTGCGCGACTGGAATGACGAAATCGTCGCGCGCAAGATCATCCTGATCGCCACCGGTTCGGAAATCGAACTGGCGTTGAACGCGGTCGAGCCGCTGGCTCGCGAAGGCATCGCGGCACGTGTCGTGTCGATGCCGTCGACTACCGTGTTCGACAAGCAGGACGCCGAATACCGTGAACGCGTGCTGCCGCACGGCGTGCGCCGCGTCGCGATCGAGGCGGGTGTGACGGATTTCTGGCGCAAGTACGTGGGTCTGGAAGGCGGCGTGGTCGGTATCGACACGTTCGGCGAATCGGCCCCGGCGGGTGTTCTGTTCAAGCATTTCGGCTTCACCGTCGAGCACGTCGTAGAGACGGCCAAAGCCGCACTCGGCTGATCTGCGTGGCGAGGCTGCCGCGCGACCCCACGCGCGGCAATCCCGGCAGATCAGACCCACATGGACGATTTTTTTTCAGCCATCAGGAGATAAACCATGACGATTCGCGTCGCAATCAACGGCTACGGCCGAATTGGCCGCAACACGCTGCGCGCCTTCTATGAAAACGGCAAGAAGCACGATATCGAAATCGTCGCCATCAACGATCTTGGCGATGCCAAGACCAACGCTCACCTGACGCAATACGACACCGCGCACGGCAAGTTCCCGGGCGAAGTGTCGGTGGACGGCGACTACCTGGTCGTCAATGGCGACAAGATCCGCGTGCTGGCTAACCGCAACCCGGCAGAACTGCCGTGGGGCGAGCTGAACGTCGACATCGTGCTGGAATGCACGGGCTTTTTCACGACCAAGGAAAAGGCGAGCGCGCACATCAAGGGCGGCGCAAAGAAGGTGATCATCTCGGCGCCGGGCGGTAAAGACGTCGACGCAACCATCGTCTACGGCGTGAACCACCATGTGCTGAAGGCATCGGACACGGTGATCTCGAACGCATCGTGCACGACCAACTGCCTGGCACCGCTCGTCAAGCCGTTGAACGACAAAATCGGCCTCGTGAACGGTCTGATGACGACGATTCACGCGTACACGAACGACCAGGTGCTGACGGACGTGTATCACGAAGACCTGCGCCGCGCGCGCTCGGCCACGCACAGCCAGATCCCGGCCAAGACCGGCGCTGCGTCGGCGGTCGGCCTGGTGATGCCGGAACTGAACGGCAAGCTGGACGGCTACGCGATTCGCGTCCCGACGATCAACGTGTCGATCGTCGACCTGTCGTTCATCGCCGCGCGCGACACGACGGTTGAGGAAGTCAACGCGATCATGAAGGAAGCATCGGAAGGCTCGCTCAAGGGCATCCTCGGCTACAACACGGCACCGCTGGTGTCGATCGACTTCAACCACAACCCGGCTTCGTCGACGTTCGATTCCACGCTGACCAAGGTGTCGGGCCGTCTGGTGAAGGTGTCGAGCTGGTACGACAACGAGTGGGGCTTCTCGAACCGTATGCTGGACACCGCTGTGGCGCTGGCCAACGCGAAGTAAGCCGTTTCGCTTCGCTTGCTCTGCGGCTTTGTTTGGGCCAGCAGGGCAACTGCAAAAGCCGCTCTTCGGAGCGGTTTTTTTTCGCCTGCGTTTTTACGCCTGCGGCGTCGGGAAATACACGCCGGCGCGCTGCGCGGCGTTCGAGATATGGGTTTCGATCGCCTTGCCGGCGGCAGCGGAATCGCGCGCCGTGAGCGCGTCGAGAATCGCCCGATGTTCCGTGTACGTGGATAGCACCAACTCGCGCCGGTAAAACGGCATCCGCTGGCTTTCCTTCATGATCTCCGCAGCGCTGCTCAGAATCGATTCGATTGCCGCGTTGCCGGCAATGCTCACGATGCGCATATGGAAGTCGTAGTCGAGGCGGGCGGCTTCGTCGAGTTCGTCACAGGCGAGCGCAGTCTGCATGGCCGCGATGTTGTCTTCGAACCAGACGAGGTCGGCATCGCTGACCGCCAGCGCCGCCATGCGCGCGACAAAGCCTTCCAGCGCGAAACGCATCTGGTAGGTATCCGGCAGCGACGACTGCTCCGCGAAACGCCACGACTGCGCAGCCGTGGCCTGCGCACTCTCCACATAAACGCCCTTACCGGGACGGATCATCAGCAGACCGAGCGCTTCGAGCGTCGAAAGCGCCTCGCGCAGCGACGCGCGGCTGATCGCCAGTTCTTCGGAGAGCTGACGTTGCGCCGGCAGCAAACTACCCAGGGGATAGACGCCCGCTTCGATCCGTTCGCGGATGGTCGCGATGGCGGCATCAGTGACGGTATGCGGAACGTTTTTCATTGTGGCTCACTTGGGTGCGCGGTCTGACCAGTATTGTAGTACGCGTTCGGAGCGCTCGTACGCGCATCGTGACACGCGCAGAATCCGGCCCCGAAACGCTGGGAAAGTAACGGGTAAACACCGTGTTTAGAATCCTTGACGCCAGTATATCGGTTTCCTACTATTCGAGATAACAGAACTGGTCGGACCAGTCTGAACAGATGTAAATCCTAGGAGGAAGCCGTGTTGAAATTCTTCAATTCGCTGTTTGGCCGGGTCGTCATAGCGCTGGTGGCAGGTATCGTAATTGGCGCCTTTTTTCCGCATTTCGCCCAGTCGCTACGCCCGCTCGGCGACGGCTTTCTCAAGCTGATCAAGATGGTGATCGGCCCGATCGTCTTCTGCGTGGTGGTGAGCGGCATGGCGAATGCCGGCGACCTGCGCAAAGTTGGCCGCGTCGGTTTGAAGGCGGTGGTGTACTTCGAGGCCATGACGACCATTGCGCTCGTGATCGGCGCAGTGCTCGCCTACGCAACGCGGCCTGGTGTCGGCATGAACATCAACCTGAACTCGCTCGACCCCGCTTCACTGGCGACCTACACCGAGCATGCGAAGAGCCTCAAGGACACGGCCGGCTTTCTGCTGAAGATCATCCCCGACACGGCGATCAACGCATTCGCGACCGGCGACATTCTGCAAATTCTCGTGTTTTCGGTGCTGTTCGGCTCGGCGCTGTCGCTGCTGGGCAATAAGGCGCAGCGCGTCAACGTCCTGATCGACGAGCTTTCGCAGGTGTTTTTCCGCATCATGAGTTTCATCATCAAGCTCGCGCCGCTTGGCGTGCTCGGCGCGATCGCGTTCACGACCGGCACCTATGGCGTCGAGTCGCTCAAGCAACTCGGCATGCTCGTGCTGGTGTTCTACGCGAGCTGCTTCGTGTTCGTGGCGGTAGTACTGGGCATCGTGATGCGCCTGGCCGGTTTCAGCATCTTCAAGCTGATCCGCTATTTGCGCGAAGAACTGTCGATCGTGCTGGGTACCGCTTCGTCCGATGCCGTGCTGCCGCAGATCATGCGCAAGCTCGAATGGATGGGCGTCAAGGATTCGACCGTCGGTCTGGTCATTCCGACCGGCTACTCCTTCAATCTCGATGGCTTCTCCATCTATCTGACCCTCGCGGTGATTTTTATCGCGCAGGCCACCAACACGCCGTTGTCTATCCATGACCTGATCGTGGTGGTGCTGGTGTCGCTCGTGACGTCGAAGGGCGCGCACGGCATTCCCGGCTCTGCGATCGTGATTCTGGCCGCGACGCTGTCCGCGATTCCGGCGATCCCCGTGCTTGGCCTCGTGCTGATCCTGCCGGTCGACTGGTTCGTCGGCATTGCCCGCGCGCTGACCAACCTGATCGGCAATTGCGTCGCGACGGTGGTGGTCGCCGTGTGGGAGAACGATATCGACCGGGCGCGCGCCCATCGCGTGTTGAACCGTGACGAAGCGCTGCGCTACGTGCCGGCCGGCGAAGACGCAGGCGTCGAGCCCGCCGCCGGCGAACACGTACCGGCCGTCTGAAAAAAGCACGGCCACGCCGCGCTGTGGCCAGATTCATCGCTATTCATCAGCGCGCCAACGCGGCGCGCGTTCTGTCCCGGTGGATGCGCTGACTCCGCCGACTATCCCCCACTTTTTGTCGCCTGACTGAGACTATGGCTAATCCGATCCTCGACCCCAACGCTCCCGCTTTCACCCGTCGCTACATGAACCTCGCCGACCCGCGTCTGGGCGCGCAGGCGCTCTACGCGAGTGACGAATTCTTCGCGCCGAAAGAACGCATGCTCGAGCCGCAGCCGGCGGTGTTCATTCCCGGCAAGTACGACGACCATGGCAAGTGGATGGACGGTTGGGAGACGCGCCGCAAGCGCACCACCGGCCACGACTATTGCGTGATCCGCCTCGCCCGGCCGGGCGTTGTGTACGGGGTCGATCTGGATACGAGCCACTTCACCGGTAACTTCCCGCCGGCCGCATCGATCGACGCGTGCTATGCAGATGGCGATACTCCGCCCGACGACGCCGACTGGCAATCGCTCGTGCCGGCCACCACGCTGCAGGGCAACCAGCACCACTACATCGAAGTGAACGACGCCCGCGCCTTCACGCATCTGCGCGTGAATCTGTATCCGGACGGCGGTCTCGCGCGTCTGCGCGTGTACGGTCAGCCGAAGCGCGACTGGGAGCGCGTCGAGCGCGGCACGCTGCTGGATCTCGCCGCGATCGAAAACGGCGCCTATCTCGTCGCCGCGAACAACCAGCATTTCGGCCCGGCCTCGCAGATGCTGATGCCGGGGCGCGGAGTCAACATGGGCGACGGCTGGGAGACGCGCCGCCGCCGCGAGCCGGGCAACGACTGGGCGATCGTCGCGCTCGCGCGGCCGGGCGTGATTCGCAAGATCGAAGTGGATACGGCGCACTTCAAGGGCAATTACCCCGATCGCTGTTCGCTGCAAGCGGCCTCGGTGACGGGCGGCACGGACGATTCGCTCGTCACGCAGGCGATGTTCTGGCCGGTGCTGCTAGGCGAACAGAAGCTGCAGATGGACCACGTGCACACGTTCACGGACGACATCGCGTCGCTCGGGCCGGTGACGCACGTGCGTTTCAACATCATCCCGGACGGTGGCGTGTCGCGCCTGCGTTTGTGGGGCGAGATCGTGTAAAGGAGTGGCGTCGATGAAAACCTTGCATGTGGAACGTCTAACGCGCGCGGCCTTCGCGCCGTTCGGCGACGTCATCGAACTGGACGGCGCGCGCCATTTCCCGATCAACGGCGGCACGACCGAGCGCTATCACGACCTCGCCAAGGTCGACGTGACGGAGGACGGCGGCCGGCCGCTGATCAATCTGTTTCGCGCGCAACCGCGCGCGCTGCCGATCGAAATCACGATGATGGAGCGGCATCCGCTGGGCAGTCAGGCTTTCATTCCCTTAACGGAGCGCCGCTATCTGGTGGTTGTCGCGCCTGCGGGCGAGTTCGATCCGGCGCAGATGCGGGCCTTCTGGAGCGACGGCTGGCAGGGCGTGAACTACGCGAAAGGCGTCTGGCACCATCCGCTGCTCGCGCTCGAGCAGGTGAGCGATTTTGTGGTGGTGGATCGTGGCGGCGAGCAGCCCAATTGCGACGAATTGTCGTTGGCCGAGTCGTGGCGGCTGCTGTTCGAAACGAGCGTCGCGCTGGCGGACTAGGCCGGCGTCGCAACGCGGCGGCAATGCCGCACACGCGAAGCAGCACTAGCATCGCGGCGCGGGCGAAGCGCCACCCATGCAAAGCGCCACCAGCGTTTCAGCGCGGCCACAACGTCGCAGGCACAAAAAAACCCGGCCGATTTTCATCGGCCGGGTTTTTCCGTTGCCCACCGAACCGCGCACCCCGACGCGGCCGGCATCGCCCTAACTCAACACTAGTGCTTGCGATGCGGGCAATTCTCCTTGGTACACGCGCCATACAGCGCCAACGCATGTTCCTGCAGCTTGAAGCCACGTTCCTTCGCGATGGATTGCTGGCGGCTTTCGATTTCGGAGTCGAAAAACTCTTCGACGAGCCCGCAATCGAGGCACACGAGGTGGTCGTGATGCGACCCTTCGTTCAATTCGAACACCGCCTTGCCCGATTCGAAGTTGCTGCGCGACAGCAGGCCGGCCTGCTCGAACTGCGTCAGCACGCGATACACGGTTGCCAGGCCGATATCGAGTTCTTCGTGCAACAGGTTGCGGTAGACGTCTTCAGCGGTCAGGTGGCGCACAGGGCTGTGCTGAAAAATCTCAAGGATTTTGAGGCGCGGAAGGGTCGCCTTGAGCCCGATATTCTTGAGATCGGTTGGATTGGTCATGACAAGGGATCCCTAGAGTACAATGCTGGGCTCTCATAGTAATGTGTTTTTGCTGTTCTGGTCATCTTCGATGGAATGAATCTCGCGCGGCTCGTCAGCGGGCCCGCACGGTGAGTGAAATGATTTCAAAATCTCAATTGATCTACCGGGGGAGCCGCATGCGGGGTACCTTGATCGCTGTTGCGACTGTCGCGGTTCTTGCCGGATGTTCCACTTACGACAGCCTAACGCAGCGTATTGCCCAAAGCATCACGCCGTACCGTATTACGGTGGTGCAAGGCAATTTTGTCTCGAAAGAAGCGGCTGCGCAGATGCAGGTCGGCATGTCGCGCGCGCAGGTCAAGCAGTTGCTCGGCACGCCGCTTCTGACCGACATGTTCCACGCGGACCGTTGGGACTACGTGTTCTATTTCAAGCGCGGCTCGACTAACGTCGTGCAGCAGCGCGACTTCGTGATCCTGTTCGCGGGCGACCGCGTCGCCAGCTGGTCGGGTGGCGAAGATCTGCCGTCCAACCTCGAGTTGCTGGCAGAAATCGACGGTGACAAGCTCGGCAAGAAGAAGGCCGCCGTGCCGAACGTGGCAAGCGCAGCAACGGGCGCCAGCGCGCCGGTGGCTGCGGTGCCGGCGCCGGCTACCGTGGACACCACGCGTTCGCCGTCCGCCGACGCAGCAGCAGCGGCCGTGCCGTCAACAGACGCCAACGCCGAAGCCGCGCAGGCCGCGAATCGTCTGACCAACGCGGTGCAAACGCCGTCCAACGCGCAGCCGTCGGTGCGCGCTGCCGTGCCGACCGCCAATGGCGGCGGTATTCCGTCGGCAGGCCCCACGGCCGCCGGGCAGCCGCAGTTCCAGTTCCACCGTCCGCCGCCGCCGCAAGTGCCGGGCACGCAGGAAAATCCGGTGGGACCGACGGGCCCGCAAAGCAACAATGGCGGCCCGACGCTCAACGCGCCGCTGACCGCTGCTCCCACATCTTCGGGAACGGGCGGCTAATCTCGCTGTCCGTGTCTTAGGGCAGGTAAGAAGACGGGCGCTGCGACGGAATGCACCGTGCGCCGCGCCCGTCAGCCTTTTTTACCCTTTTCGAACCCTCGTAGCCATGAAAATTGCCATTGCTGGCGCATCGGGCCGTATGGGCCGGATGCTCATCGAAACCGTCCTCAATGATTCCGACGCCACGCTGTCCGGCGCGCTCGACCGTGCGGGCTCCCCGCAACTCGGTCAGGACGCCGGCGCGTTTCTCGGCAAACAGACGGGCGTGCTGCTGACGGACGACGTCGAGCGCGTGTTCGCCGAATCCGACTACCTGATCGACTTCACGCGCCCCGAAGGCACGCTGATGCATCTGGAAGCCGCGCAGCGCCACAACGTCAAAATGGTGATCGGCACGACCGGTTTCGACAACGAGCAGAAAGCGCAACTGCGCGCCGCGGCGGACAAGATCGCCATCATGTTCTCGTCGAACATGAGCGTGGGCGTCAATGTGACGCTGAAGCTGCTCGAATACGCCGCGAAGCATTTCGCGACCGGCTACGACATCGAAATCATCGAGGCTCATCACCGTCACAAGGTCGACGCGCCGTCCGGCACCGCGCTGACCATGGGCGAAGTGATCGCCAATGCGCTCGGTCGCAATCTCGACGACTGCGCGGTCTACAGCCGCGAAGGCGTGACCGGCGAACGCGATCCGTCCACGATCGGCTTCTCGGCGATTCGTGGTGGCGACATCGTCGGCGACCATACGGTGCTGTTTGCCGGCATCGGCGAACGTATCGAAATCACGCACAAATCGGCGAGCCGCCTGTCGTATGCGCAAGGCGCGCTTCGTGCGGTACGTTTCCTCGAAGGCCACAAGAACGGCTTCTTCGACATGCAGGACGTGCTCGGCCTGCGCTGAGTGTGTCACGGGGCCGGTTGCGGCCCCACTTTGCTCCCCTGTAGCGCCCCTGTAGTCATTTTCGAACGGCGAGGTCAGATGGCAGGCAGCAGCGGCATCATCCATTACCTGGAAACCAGCGACGCAATCACGCATGGCGTCGCGTATGTGCTGCTGGCGATGTCGATTGCGAGCTGGTGCTTTCTGATCGTCAAAAGCTGGATCCTCACGCGCGCCAAACGTCAGGCCGCGCCGGCCATTGCGCAGTTCTGGCAGGCATCGACGCTGTCGGACGGTGTCGCGGCATTGAAGCGCGTGGACCGCGAGCGCGTCTTCACGCCGCTCGCCGAGGCCGCGCTGCATGCAGCCGAAGTCGACATTCCCGGCGTACTGCTCGCGCGCGTCGAGCGCAGCGAGCGGGTGTTGCGGGCACTGCGTCAGGCGCTCAACGCCTCGCAGCGGCGACTCGAGTTCGGCCAAGTGCTGCTGGCCTCGGTGGGCAGCACGGCGCCGTTCGTCGGCCTGCTCGGCACGGTTTGGGGCATCTATCACGCGCTCGGCAGCATCGCGGCGAGCGGTCAGGCGCAGATCGAGAACGTTGCGGGTCCGGTCGGCGAGGCGCTGATCATGACGGCCTTTGGCCTCGTGGTCGCGATCCCGGCGGTGCTCGCCTATAACGTGCTCGGCCGAATGGTGCGGCAGTTGTCGGAAGAACTCGACGGCTTTGCGCACGATCTGCACGCCTACGTGTGCGCGCCGGCGGATCAGCCCCGGCCCCATCCCCAGCCTCAGCAAGTCCAGATCCGGACCCACTAAGCGCACCGCTGAGTCTGGGAGACAGAAGGAGGCGACATGGCATTCGGTGGACTCGAGAAAAAGCAGGCGGCCGCGCCGATGGCCGAGATCAACATGACGCCGTTGATCGACGTGATGCTCGTGCTGCTGGTGATTTTTATCATTACCGCGCCTTTATTCACGCACGCGATCCGGCTCGATTTGCCCAAAGTCGCGGCCGCGCCCGCGCGGCAAACGCCCCAAACCATTGCTCTTTCAATCGATGCCGCCGGCAAGCTGTACTGGAACGGCAAGGTCATCACGCTGCAGCAGATGCGCGCGCAATTCGTGGAAGCGGGCAAACAGGCCGACCAGCCGGAGATACAGCTAAGCGCCGAGCGCTCCACGCGTTACGAAGTGATCGCGCAGGTCATGGGCGCGGCGCAGCAGGCCGGGCTCGAGCGGATCGGTTTCGTGACCGAACCGCCGCCGCCGGGCGCGAAGCCATAGCGGCGCGAGCGATACCGGCCCCTCCGACGCAACCCGTCGCCCCCGCGCACCACGCCACGCGGCGCACCCGTCCGCGAACGGTATAATCAGCCCTTTCCCCCGCAGACGGGGAAACGACGCCATTTCATCCAGCAGAGCACCAGGTCCGGTGCGAAAGCACCGAACCCAGCGATCCCATCACACCATGCACGAAAAATACGTTCCCTCCGACGTCGAAGCCGCCGCGCAAGGGCAATGGCGCGCCATCGACGCGTACAAGACCCCGGAAACGACTGATAAGCCCAAGTTCTATTGCGTCTCGATGCTGCCGTACCCGTCGGGCAAGCTGCACATGGGGCACGTGCGGAACTACACGATCAACGACGTGATGTACCGCTATCTGCGGATGAATGGCTACAACGTGCTGATGCCGATGGGTTGGGATGCGTTCGGCATGCCGGCGGAAAACGCCGCGATGGCCAACAACGTGCCGCCCGCGCAGTGGACCTACGACAACATCGCTTATATGAAGAAGCAGATGCAGTCGATGGGTCTCGCGATCGACTGGTCGCGCGAAGTCGCGACCTGCAGCCCCGATTACTACAAGTGGAACCAGTGGCTGTTCCTGAAGATGCTCGAAAAGGGCATCGCGTACAAGAAAACCGGCACCGTCAACTGGGATCCGGTCGATCAGACCGTGCTCGCCAACGAGCAGGTGATCGACGGCCGCGGCTGGCGTTCGGGCGCGCTGATCGAAAAGCGCGAAATCCCGATGTACTACATGCGTATCACGCAGTACGCGGATGAACTGCTGAACGACCTCGAAGGCCTCGGCTGGCCCGAGCGCGTCAAGATCATGCAGCAGAACTGGATCGGCAAGAGCTTCGGCGTGAACTTCGGTTTCCCGTATGAAATCGACGGTGAACAGAAGCTGTTGCGCGTGTTCACCACGCGCGCCGACACGATCATGGGCGTGACCTTCTGCGCGGTCGCCGCCGAGCATCCGCTCGCCACGCGTCTCGCGCAAGACAAGCCGGAACTGCAGGCCTTCATCGAAGAATGCAAGCGCGGCGGTGTGGCTGAAGCCGACATGGCGACGATGGAAAAGAAGGGCATGCCCACCGGCTTCTACGTCACGCATCCGCTGACGCAGGAACAGGTCGAAGTGTGGATTGGCAACTACGTGCTGATGAGCTACGGCGAAGGCGCGGTGATGGGCGTGCCTTCACACGACGAGCGCGACTTCGCGTTCGCGAAGAAATACGATCTGCCGATCAAGCAGGTGGTCGCCCTTGAAGGCAAGGAATACTCAACTGAAGCCTGGCAGGAATGGTATGGCGACAAGGACGGCACGCTCGTCAACAGCGGCAAGTACGACGGTCTGAACTATACGCAGGCGGTCGATGCGATCGCCGCCGATCTGAAAGAGCTCGGCCTCGGCGACAAGCA
Source organism: Burkholderia sp. GAS332 (assembly GCA_900142905.1). Lineage (NCBI taxonomy): Bacteria > Pseudomonadati > Pseudomonadota > Betaproteobacteria > Burkholderiales > Burkholderiaceae > Burkholderia > Burkholderia sp. GAS332. The sequence continues at coordinate 690,938 of FSRV01000001.1, forward strand.
GATCACGTGGCGTCTGCGTGACTGGGGCGTGTCGCGCCAGCGTTACTGGGGCACGCCGATTCCGATCATCCACTGCCCGACCTGCGGCGACGTGCCGGTGCCGGAAAAAGATCTGCCGGTGGTGCTGCCGGAAGACCTCGTGCCGGACGGCACGGGCAATCCGCTCGCGAAGTCGGAAGCGTTTGTGAACTGCACCTGCCCGACTTGCGGTGGCGCGGCGAAGCGCGAAACCGACACGATGGACACCTTCGTCGATTCGTCCTGGTACTTCTACCGCTACGCGGCGCCGGACGCGAAGACCATGGTCGACGAGCGCACCGATTACTGGGCGCCGATGGACCAGTACATCGGCGGCATCGAGCACGCGATTCTGCACCTCTTGTACTCGCGCTTCTGGGCGAAGGTGATGCGCGACATGGGCTTGATCAAGTTCGGCGAGCCGGCCAAGAACCTGCTGACGCAGGGCATGGTGCTCAACGAAACCTATTACCGTGAAAGCGACGCGGGTAAGAAGACCTGGTACAACCCGGCTGACGTCACCGTCTCGTTCGACGACAAGGGCCGCCCGGTCGGCGCCGTGCTGAACTCGGACGGCCAGCCGGTGGTGCTTGGCGGCGTCGAGAAGATGTCGAAGTCGAAGAACAACGGCGTCGATCCGCAATTGCTGATCGATCAACACGGTGCGGACACCGCGCGTCTGTTCGTGATGTTCGCCGCACCGCCCGAGCAGCAGCTCGAATGGTCCGGTTCGGGCGTGGAAGGCGCGAGCCGCTTCCTGCGCCGCGTGTGGAGCTTCGGTCATGCGAACGAAGCAGCGCTGCGCGCAGGCGGCAAATTCGACGCCGCGCAACTCGGCGAAGTCGACAAAGTGCTGCGCCGCGAGATCTACAGCGTGCTGAAGCAGGCCGACTTCGACTACCAGCGTTTGCAGTACAACACGGTGGTGTCGGCGGCGATGAAGATGCTCAACGCGCTCGACAGCGCGAAGGGTGCACAACCGGCGGTGCTGCGCGAAACGTACAGCGTGATGCTGCGCGTGCTGTACCCGGTCGTACCGCATCAGACGTTCCAGTTGTGGCAGGAACTCGGTTACGCCGACGAATTCGGCTCGCTGCTCGACGCAGCATGGCCGAAGGTCGATGAACAGGCGCTGGAACAGGCCGAAATCGAACTCGTGCTGCAGGTGAACGGCAAGGTGCGCGGCGCGCTCACGGTGGCGAAGGATGCGACTCGTGAAGCGATCGAACAGCTCGCCGCTGCGCATGAGGCGGTTGAGAAGTTCAGCGAAGGCAGGGCACCGAAGAAGATCGTCGTGGTGCCGGGCCGTCTCGTGAACGTGGTCGTTTGACCGCCCACCGAAACATGACAGCAGGCAGGACGCCGCCGCGTGCGGCGGCGCTTGTCCGCGCCGCGGAATTTACTGCGAACCAGGAGCCAATGTGACTCGCAGATCGTTATTGACGCTGGTGTGCAGCGTGCTGATGTTGTCCGCCTGCGGCTTCCAGTTGCGCGGTCAGCAGGACTACGCATTCAAACGACTCTTTATCTCCGGCGGTTCGGCAGCGGCCGGCGCGCGGCTGACCCGCCTCGTGCAGGGGGGCAGCGACACGGTGGTGGTGAGTTCTGTCGCGAACGCTGACGCCACGTTGCAGATCTCCGAAGGCCGCGGCGTCAATACGCTTACGCTGAACTCGCTCGGTGTCGTCGAAGAGTACGCGATGAATCTCTCGATGACCTACACGCTGGTCGGCAAGGACGGCACGGTGCTGATTCCGCCGAGCGTGATCGCGTTAAACCGCGCGATGACCTATAGCGACCAGTACTCGCAGGCCAAGGCTGCTGAAGCCGACATTCTGTTCGCGGATATGGAAAACGACGCGATCGACCAGCTGACGCGTCGTCTGTCGCTGGTGCGCTCGCTGCATCCGGGGCCGGGTCAGCAGGTGCCGTCGGTTGCGCCGCGCGCACCGTTACCGCCGCCGCCGCTGTGAGCGTCGCGCTGTGTCCTTGTTTAGCTTGCTGCACGTGCTCATGCACTCCGTTAACCTCGCCGATCGGTAGCCATGCAACTGCGACTTGACGCGCTCGAAGCGCATCTCGCGAAGGGACTCGCCGGACTGTACGTCGTGTACGGCGACGAGCATCTGCTCGCGCAGGAAGCGTGCGACCGGATTCGTGCGACAGCGCGTGCGGCCGGTTTTACCGACCGCTCGGTGTTCACCGTCGAGCGTGGTTTCGACTGGAGCTCGCTGCTGGGTGCGAGTCAATCGATGTCGCTGTTCGGCGATCGTCAACTGGTCGAATTGCGTATTCCGTCCGGCAAGCCCGGCAAGGAAGGCGCGGATGCACTGAAGGCGCTCGCCGCCGCCGTGAATGACGACGTGCTGACGATGATCACGTTGCCGCGATTGGACGCAGCCACGCAGAAAGCCGCGTGGTTCACCGCGCTGGCCGATGCCGGCGTCGCGTTGAAGATCGATCCGGTTGAACGCGCGCAGTTGCCGAATTGGGTTGGTCAACGGCTCGCGGCTCAAGGCCAGCGGGTTGCCGCTGGTGAAGAAGGGCGCCGCGCGCTGGCGTTCATCGCTGAACGCGTTGAAGGCAACCTGCTGGCGGCGCATCAGGAAATCCAGAAACTCGGCCTGCTGTATCCGGCTGGATCGTTGAGCTTCGAACAGATACAGGACGCTGTGCTGAACGTCGCCCGTTATGACGTTTTCAAGCTGAATGAGGCGATGCTGGCGGGCGATGTCGGCCGCTTGTCACGCATGCTCGACGGCCTGCGCGGCGAAGGCGAGGCAGCGGTGCTGGTGCTGTGGGCGGTGGTCGAAGAAGTGCGCACGCTATTGCGAATCAAGCGCGGCGTGGCGGCGGGCAAGCCGCTCGCGATGCTGGTGCGTGAGAACCGCGTTTGGGGGCCACGTGAGCGGCTGATCGGGCCGGCGCTGTCGCGCGTTACGGAAAGCGCGCTTGAAAAGGCGCTCGCTTTGGCGGCACGGCTGGATCGGCAGGTGAAGGGATTGTCCGGCGGCACGCCGGGTAATCATCGCAACGATCCGCCGCCCGATCCGTGGGCCGGCTTGTTCGAACTGGCAATGACGGTGGCCTCGCCCGCAAAAACGGCGCCCGTGCCGCCGCCGCGACCTCGCCCAGCGGGTGCCGTCCCGGTACGCAGGCCGGTCTGATCAGGCCCCGCCGGCACGGCTTGTGGCTGCGAGCAAAGCTCTGCCACCCGACTTACAATCGTTTGATCTTTCGCTAATTCTGCCTGTCCGCCGCACCTTGACGTGCGCGGCGCTATGAGACTCACCATGGATATCGACCAGTACATGACCGACCTCGGCCGCCGCGCCCGCCACGCATCGCGTGCGATGGCGCGGGCGTCGACGGCGGCGAAGAACGCCGCGCTTGCGGCCGTCGCTCAGGCAATCGAACGCGATGCCGCGTTGCTCAAGGATGCCAACGCGCGGGACGTGGCGCGTGTACGCGAGAAGGGGCTCGACGCCGCGTTCATCGACCGTTTGACGCTGTCGGACAAGGCGCTCAAGACAATGGTCGAAGGCTTGCGGCAAGTCGCCGCGCTGGCCGATCCGATTGGTGAAATCAGCAATCTGAAGTACCGGCCGAGCGGCATTCAGGTCGGTCAGATGCGCGTGCCGCTTGGTGTGATCGGCATCATCTACGAATCGCGTCCGAACGTGACGATCGACGCGGCCGCGCTGTGTCTGAAGTCGGGCAATGCGACGATCCTGCGCGGCGGGTCGGAAGCGCTGGAGTGCAACACGGCGCTGGCCAAGCTGATCGGTGAAGGGCTGGAAGCCGCCGGCTTGCCGCAGGACGCGGTGCAAGTGGTGGCCACGTCGGACCGCGCCGCGGTTGGCGCGCTGATCACAATGACCGAATTCGTCGATGTAATCGTGCCGCGCGGCGGCAAGAGCCTGATTGCGCGTCTGATGGAAGACGCACGCGTGCCGATGATCAAGCATCTCGACGGCATCTGCCATGTCTATGTCGACGATCGCGCGGACCTCACGAAGGCCTTGACCGTGTGCGATAACGCCAAGACGCACCGCTACGGCACCTGCAACACGATGGAAACGCTGCTGGTGGCGCGTGGAATTGCGGCTGAAGTGCTGCCGCCTTTGGGCAAGCTGTATCGCGACAAGGAAGTCGAACTACGCGTGGACGCGTCAGCGCGCGCGGTGTTGTCGGATGCAGGCGTGGGCCCGCTCGTCGATGCCACCGAAGAAGACTGGCGCACCGAATATCTCGCACCGGTGCTGGCGATCAAGGTGGTGGACGGCCTCGATGCGGCCATTGACCACATCAACACCTACAGCTCGCAGCACACCGACGCGATCGTCACCGAGGACCATGATCGCGCGATGCGCTTCCTGCGCGAAGTCGACTCGGCGAGCGTGATGGTCAATGCGTCGACACGCTTTGCCGACGGCTTCGAATTTGGACTGGGCGCGGAGATCGGCATCTCGAACGACAAGCTGCATGCGCGTGGGCCGGTGGGGCTGGAAGGGCTGACGTCGCTGAAATACATTGTGCTGGGGCACGGCGAAGGCCGGCAATAACGCGGTTCGCTGCCGACGCGCTGTCGTCATCCTTGGGATGGCGCATGCTTTCCGTTGAGTGCGCTGGTAGCCCCTGTTCATTTCCACGCTGACAAGCAGTACGAGGACCGCTGATGCTTTGGGTAAAAACGTTTCACATCGTTCTGATTGCTTCCTGGTTTGCCGGCCTGTTCTATCTGCCGCGCATCTTCGTCAATCTGGCGATGGAGACGGAGCCCGCCGCCACGGCGCGCCTTCTGACGATGGCGCGCAAGCTGTTCCGCTTCATGACGTTTATCGCGGTGCCGGCGCTGGCATGTGGGCTGTGGCTGTGGCTCGCGGTCGGTATCGGACGCGGGCAGGGCTGGATTCACGCGAAGGTCGGTGTGGTGGTGTTGCTGATCATTTACCACGCGTACTGCGGCGTGCTGCTGCGGACGTTCGAGCGTGGCGAAAATCGCCGCTCGGATAAGTGGTATCGGATGTTTAATGAACTGCCTGTGCTGGGGATGCTGGCGGCAGTTGCGTTGGTGGTTATTAAGCCGTTTTAATAAGTAGGAACTCTCCTATTTATTTCTGTTGATCAGATATGTTTATCCACTCGCGCGGTGTTTAACATCGTGCGGGATGCGATTCAATAATCAAATGTTGGGTGGTTGGCATTCGTCAAGAAGTATTGATTTAGTCCGGCTATTTTTACATCAATCTCTTCCCATCAAAGTGTTTCCGTAGTAGGTGATTCGTTCAGATTATTCTTAGTCTGAGCGTGACATCGCTCGTACGTTTGCGCTGAGTCCCTCGGTGTGTCCGTTGTCCGCCAGCCCTACGCAGTAGGCCGCTTCCTGTTCGTGAGTCCTATTTTTGTCAATTTGTCGTAGGTGCAATCATATCGCCACATCGGGATTTAAGAACTGTCCTATTAATTTGAGAATTGCCCGGTCATATAGTGGTTCCATTCCAGAAGGATTAATGGGATGGTCCAAAAATGCAAATTGCGACGACCCTGTTTTTAATCCTTCTGCTACTCAGTGACGCGCGCAGGACTTCGGTAAGACACCTCCCGCGACATCAAAACCCATAACTGATATTCAGAAGGATGAAATCATGAACAAGGCTCATCGGATCGTTTGGAACGCTGTAACAGGCACTTGGACCGCTGTGGCAGAAATCGCCAAGGGTCGAAGCAAGGGGACGGGGCGCGCGGCGCTGACGGTAATCGCAACAGTTGTAGCACTGGGCGCGCTGCCAGGCACTGTGGCTGCAGCGGAAGACTGTACCACCGCGGACGGGAAAGCTGGTACAACTGACGCGGCAGGTGCGTGCGTGGTGCCCTCCACCACCGGGAAGCTACTGGGTGCAAGTCTGTTAGGGGCCTCCGACAGTACGGTAATCAATATCTATGGGATCGGCACCAGTCCGGTGGCAAAGAATACGGGTGACGTCGCTATTGGCTCGGAAACTGTCGCCGATAGCTCAGGGGGGGCCTCCGATCATGCAGCCACCGCTGTAGGTTACGGTGCACGAGCGGTCGGAGCGCGCACCGTGGCTCTCGGCATGTATGCCAACGCCAGTGCTACCGATGCTCTCGCGTTCGGTTACAAGGGGACAGCTTCTGCCGCCGGTGCCGTTGCGATCGGTGCTGGGTCCAGTGCATCTGGCACGAACTCCGTCGCGCTGGGCTTTGGGTCAGTGGCAAACCGCGCCAACACAGTTTCCGTGGGCTCCACAACCGCGACACGCCAGATCGTGAACGTCGCGGCGGGTTCAGAAGAAACCGATGCGGTGAACGTCAAGCAGTTGAAGGATGTCGGTATCAAGCTCGATTCGAGCGGCTACGTCACGAACACATTCGTCGCATACGACGATATGACCAAAGGCTCAGCGACGCTGGGTGGCACATCGGGTACGACGCTCAAGAACGTCAAGGCTGGCGAGGTGTCGGTATCGAGCTCCGACGCAGTGAACGGCTCGCAGCTGTACACGACAAACGAGAGCGTCGACAAGAACACCAAGGACATCTCGACGCTGAAAACGGCGATCACGAACATCGACAGCGGCTCAATCGGTCTTGTGCAGCAGGATGCGACGAGCCACGCAATCACTGTGGCGAGCGCGACAGCGGGCACGACGGTGGACTTCACCGGCACGGCGGGCGCGCGTCAACTGAAGGGTGTGTCGAAAGGCACGGCCGATACGGACGCAGTGAACGTTGCGCAGTTGAATGATGTGGACACGCGCGCTCAGGACGGCATCAGTGGCCTGAACGGCGACATGACTTCGGTGAAGGACGGCATCACCGGCCTGAACGGTGACATGGCTTCGGTGAAGGACGGCATCAACGGCCTGAACGGTGACATGGCCTCGGTAAAGGACGGCGTCAACGGCCTGAATGGCGAAATGGCCTCGGTAAAGGATGGTATCGACGGCATCAACGGCAGTATCACCAGCATCACGAACCAGATTACCAGCGGTGAACTCGGTCTGGTGCAGCAGGACGCGACGACGCGCAACCTCACTGTTGCGGCAAACACGGATGGTGCGACGGTGGACTTCACGGGCACGGCGGGCACGCGTCAGTTGAAGGGTGTGTCGGCAGGCGCGGACGATACGGATGCAGTGAACGTTGCGCAGATGAAGGATGTGGATACGCGCGCTCAGGACGGCATTAGCGGCCTGAACGGTGACATGGCATCGGTGAAGGATGGCGTTAACGGCCTGAATGGCGAAATGGCATCGGTAAAGGATGGTATCGACGGCATCAACGGCAGTATCACCAGCATTACGAACCAGATTACCAGCGGTGAACTCGGTCTGGTGCAGCAGGACGCGACGACGCGCAACCTCACTGTTGCGGCAAACACGGATGGTGCGGCGGTGGACTTCACGGGCACGGCGGGCACGCGTCAGTTGAAGGGTGTGTCGGCAGGCGCGGACGATACGGATGCAGTGAACGTTGCGCAGATGAAGGATGTGGATACGCGCGCTCAGGACGGCATCAGCGGCCTGAACGGTGACATGGCGTCGGTGAAGGATGGCATCAACGGCCTGAACGGTGACATGGCCTCGGTAAAGGACGGCGTCAACGGCCTGAATGGCGAAATGGCATCGGTAAAGGATGGTATCGACGGCATCAACGGCAGTATCACCAGCATCACGAACCAGATTACCAGTGGTGAACTGGGCCTGGTGCAGCAGGACGCGACGAGCCAAGCCATCACGGTGGCGAGTGCGACAGCGGGCAGGACGGTGGACTTCACGGGCACGGCGGGCACGCGTCAGTTGAAGGGTGTGTCGGCAGGCGCGGACGATACGGATGCAGTGAACGTTGCGCAGATGAAGGATGTGGATACGCGTGCGCAGGACGGCATCAACGGCCTGAACGGCGACATGGCGTCGGTGAAGGATGGCGTCAACGGCCTGAATGGTGACATGGCATCGGTGAAGGACGGCATCAATGGCCTGAACGGCGAAATGGCATCGGTGAAGGATGGTATCGACGGCATCAACGGCAGTATCACCAGCATCACGAACCAGATCAACAACGGCGAACTGGGTCTGGTGCAACAGGATCAGACCACGCGTGACCTGACGGTTGCGAGCGACAAGGACGGCGCGCACGTCAACTTCGCGGGCACCGCAGGCTCGCGCGAACTGATCGGTGTCGCAGCCGGCACGACGAGCAACTCCGCAGTCAACGTTGGTCAGTTGAGCCCGGTTGTTGCGTCGCTCGGCGGCGATGCGCAGGTCAATGCCGATGGTTCGGTCACCGGCCCGACGTATCACGTGCAGGGCGGCACGCAGAACACGGTCGGCGGCGCACTCAATTCGCTCGATAACGGTCTGTCGACGCTGCAGACGCAGATCAACAACGGCAGTATCGGCATGGTCACGCAAAATCAGACCTCGCGCGACATCCTTGTCGGTGCGGCGACGGACGGTCTGCGGGTCAATATGGCCGGCACAGCGGGTAACCGTGTCGTGACGGGAGTTGCGGCAGGTGCGGTCAATGCGTCAAGCAGCGACGCGGTGAACGGCGCGCAATTGCATACAAACGCCAAGAGTACGGCAGACGCCTTGGGCGGCGGTTCGACCGTCAATGAGGACGGCACGATCTCGATGCCCACGTACAACGTGGGTGGCACGACCGTGAACGGCGTCGGCGCAGCAATCACCAACATCGACGGTCGTGTGACGCAGAACACGTCGGACATCGCTAGCCTGCAAACAACTGTCGGCACGATGAGCGGCTCGGTGGCGAACGCGGTGTCGTATGACAGCGCGGCACACAACCAGGTGACGTTGGGCGGTTCGGCCAGCGCGCCGAAGGTGAAGCTGACCAATTTGCAGGACGGTGAACTGTCGGCGACGAGCTCAGATGCGGTAACTGGCTCGCAGCTGTGGAACACCAACCAGCAAGTGGCTAACCTGAACCAGGCGGTGCAGAACCAGCAGTCGACCGGCAGCAGCAGCATCGCGACAGACACAGGTGGTCCGGCCGCATCGGCGACCGGCAGCGGTTCGATGGCGATGGGCGGCGGTGCTCAGGCAAGTGGCGACAACTCGGTGGCACTCGGCGCAGGCTCGGTGGCAGATCAGGCGAACACCGTATCGGTGGGTTCACCGGGCAACGAGCGCCGTATCACGAACGTCGCCGACGGCCAAGGCCCGACCGACGCCGTGAACATGCGTCAGTTCCAGCAGGGTATCGGCTCGGTCGCGCGTAATGCTTATAGCGGTGTTGCCGCTGCTACAGCGCTGACGATGATTCCCGACGTCGATCCGGGCAAGACGATCGCAGTTGGCATTGGTACCGGCAACTACAAGGGCTATCAGGCTGTATCGCTGGGCATGTCGGCGCGTATCACTCAGAACCTGAAGATCAAGGCAGGTGCGGGGATGAGCTCGGCGGATACGACTTATGGCGTGGGTGCAGCGTACCAGTGGTAAGTGTCGTGTGATGGTTGCGGAAAGCGCTGCGGCTTAGGTGCTTTTCGTGAACCCGTCTTAGGTGGGTAGTAAAAAGGCGGGCTCTCTTCGGGGAGCCCGCCTTATTTTTTGGGTGCCGGTAACACGGCGCTCGTCAGACCCGATTGCATCGCACCGCGCTTGCCGCGCGATCAGAGTCAACAGGGTTTCGTGTTACGTCCTCGGATCGATCCTCCTGCGGTTGATCACTTCCTTCGCCTGCGCCAGCTTCTCGACCAGTTCCGGTCCCCGGCTCAACGCCACCCCCACTGCCAGAATATCGCCGATCGCCAGATGCGAGACGCGCGAGGTCATCGGCGAAAAAATATCCGTATCCTCATCGACGTTGGCGAACAGGCCGACCGTCGCGAGTCGCGCCAAAGGCGAATTACCGTGCGTAATCGCGATTACCTTCGCGCCGCTTGCCAACGCCGACTTCACCGCATCGACGATATCGCGTGTACGGCCGGTGTTCGAAATCGCCACCACCACATCGCCTTCACCGAGCAGCGCCGCCGACATGAGAAACGTATGCGGGTCCGAATACGCCACGCTCGGCATGCCGAGGCGAAAGAACTTGTGCTGCACATCCAGCGCCGCAATGCCCGACCCGCCCGCGCCGTAAAACTCAATGCGCCGCGCTTGCGCCAGCAGCGCGATCGCCGCCGCCACGCTATCCGACGACAAATTGTTGCGCACCTGGATCAGCGCGCCGATAGTCCGGTCGAGTACTTTCGCGGCGACGCCCGGCGTGGGCTCATCCGGCCGCACGTCGCGATAGACGGCTGGCACTTCCGCGGCGATGCCTTGCGCCAGCCGGATCTTGAACTCGCGAAAGCCTGAAAACCCGAGCGCATGACAGAACCGCGCGATGGTCGGCTGGCTGACACCCGCGCGCGCGGCCACCTCGGTCATCGAGAGATCGAGCACCTCGCGCGGCGCTTCGATCACGTAATCGGCCAGCTTGCGTTCGGACGGACGCAACTGGTCGCGCATCTCTATCACCTGGGACAGCATCATCAGAAATCTCGCACTATGCTGAAGAATGCGTGGACTATATCTGATTGCAGAAGAAGGTACAAAAACTACATGTCGAGCGCTAGGTGTATTCCCTAGGTTTTGATGTCAATGCCGCTAAGTCAAAGCCAGTAAGGCGATGCGGCTATTCAAACATGCGGCGATGCAGCAAGAGTCATCATTGCGATCATGTAGTTTTTCTACTAACATTGCGACGTCGACTGAATCGACATCCCCGCGATACCTGCCTGGCATAGTGCGCCTACGCCTCACGCCAGCGACGAAGGAGCTCCGATGGTTTCCCCGCATTCGCAATTGTTGAAGGTCACGCAACGCGTGGTCGAGCGCAGCAAACCCACTCGCGAGTCGTATCTGGCCCGCATTGAACATGCTCAAGGCAAATTCCCGGCGCGCGGCGCGCTCTCGTGCGCCAACCTTGCCCATGGGTTTGCTGGCCTCGAAGGCCACGACAAGCTCGTCATCAAGCAGATCCGCCAGCCGAACATCGGCATCGTGTCCTCGTACAACGAGATGCTGTCGGCGCATGCGCCGTACAAAAACTACCCCGAGATCATCAAGGAAGCCGCGCGTGAAAACGGCGGCGTCGCGCAATTCGCGGGCGGCGTGCCGGCCATGTGCGACGGCGTCACGCAAGGCAACGCGGGTATGGAACTGTCGCTGTTCTCGCGCGAAGTGATCGCGATGAGCACGGCGGTCGCCCTCACGCACAACATGTTCGACGCCGCGCTATGCCTCGGCATCTGCGACAAGATCGTGCCGGGCCTGCTGATCGGCGCGCTGCAATTCGGCCATCTGCCGACGATCTTCGTGCCGGCCGGCCCGATGGGTAGCGGCCTGTCGAACGACGACAAAGCCAAGACCCGCCAGCTCTTCGCCACCGGCCAGTGCGGCCGCGACGCGCTGCTCGAAGCGGAAGCCGCTGCGTACCACAGCCAAGGCACCTGCACCTTCTACGGCACCGCGAACAGCAACCAGATGCTGATGGAAGTCATGGGCCTGCATCTGCCGAGTTCCGCGTTCGTGCATCCGCATACGGCACTACGCGACGCGCTGACCGCGCAGGCCGCACGCCGCGTGCTCGATCTGACGGTGGATCGCGGCAACTACATGCCGATCGGCCATGTGGTCGACGAGAAAGCAATCGTCAACGGCATCGTCGCATTGCTGGCAACGGGCGGCTCGACCAATCACACGCTGCACCTCGTCGCGATTGCACGGGCGGCCGGCATCGTAATCGATTGGGACGACTTCGACACGCTGTCGCAAGCCGTACCGTTGCTCGCGAAGATTTACCCGAACGGCAAGGCCGACGTGAACCACTTCCACGCTGCGGGCGGCGTTGCGTTCCTGGTCCGCAATCTGCTGGAAGGCGGCTTGTTGCATGAAGACGTGAACACCGTCGCGGGCAAGGGTCTGCATCACTACACGGAAGAGCCGAAGCTGCTCGACGGCAAGCTGCAATGGGTGCCGGGCGCGGAAAAGAGCGAAGACACGGCGGTGCTGCGCGGCATCAAAGAGCCGTTCCAGCCGGACGGCGGCCTGCGTCTGATGCAAGGCAAACTCGGTCGCGGTGTGATCAAGATTTCGGCAGTCGCAGCGCAGCATCGCAAGGTGAAGGCGCCGGCGATCGTGTTCGATTCGCAGGAAGCGGTGCAGGAAGCATTCGACAACGGCGAGTTGAAGCGCGATTTCATTGCTGTGGTGCGGTTCCAGGGCGCGCGCGCAAACGGCATGCCTGAACTGCATCGTTTGACGCCGTTGCTCGGTGTGTTGCAGGATCAAGGTTTCCACGTTGCGCTAGTCACCGACGGCCGCATGTCGGGCGCCTCGGGCAAGGTGCCGGCGGTGATCCACCTGTCACCGGAAGCATTGCTGCAAGGCCCGATCGGCAAGGTTCGCACGGGCGACATGTTGGTGATCGATGCAGACGCCGGCGTGCTCGACATCGAAATCGATGCAGCCGAATGGGCGGCGCGACCGGAAGCAGCGCCGAAGCATCAGGCGGAGAACGAAGTCGGCTTCGGCCGCGAACTGTTCGGCGTGTTCCGTGCGGCGGCTGCGCCGGCGGAGCAGGGCGCTTCGGTGTTCGGTCCGATGGTGGGCGAACACGCGACGCAACACGGTGAGCGGGCCAAAGCGCACGCCGAAAAACATACAAGCACCACTCAAGCCAGCTAAACGCTGCAGAAACAAGGAGTCTGACTATGACAGCGAAGACAGTAAGCGATATCGTGCGCCTCGGCCCGGTGATTCCGGTGCTCGCGTTCGACTCGGTCGAGCAAGGTGAAAACGTGTCGCGCGCACTGCACGCGGGTGGCGTTAAGGTGCTGGAAATCACGCTGCGCACCGCAGCCGGTCTCGCAGCGATCGAACGCGCGAGCCAGTTGGCCGAAGACATCGTGGTCGGCGTCGGCACGATCACGAAGCCGGAGCACTGTGCGCAGGCTAAAAAAGCGGGTGCGCAGTTCGGCGTGTCGCCGGGTCTCACGAGGGACATGCACAAGGCCGCGCAAGACGCCGGCTTGCCGTTGCTGCCCGGCGTGATGACGCCGACTGACATCATCACCGCGCTGGAACTCGGCTACGAAATCGTCAAGTTCTTCCCGGCGCAGCAAGCCGGCGGTATCCCGATGCTGCAGGCGTTTTACGGCCCGTTCCCGACGCTGAAATTCTGCCCGACCGGCGGCATCACGGCCGAGAGCGCCATCAATTTCCTCGCACAACCGAACGTCGTGTGCGTCGGCGGTTCGTGGCTCACGCCGAAAGCCGCGCTCGCGGCGCAAAACTGGGACGAAGTCACGCGCCTCGCGCGTGCCGCCAGCGAACTGGTCCCGTCGGCTCACTAAGCCGCATCGGCGCACGATACGATAGTCCGCTAAGCTAGGTCCTACGCAAAGGAGCCTTGTCGAAACAGCCTGCCAGGCTGTCACGGCGAGGCTCCTTTTCGATTGCGCGCCGGATTCGCGCGCGTTTAGAGACAACAGACAGTAAAATTCAGCGTCCGCGCGGCTTGCCGGGTTTTCTGGCACCGCAGCAGGTCGCCGTGAGACAGGTGCCAGCCGTGTTCCGCACCAACATCAATAACGCAAAGGAGGAGCTTCATGGAAGCTGTCCACGGCAGCACGCTGCTGGTCTTCGCGGTGATCGCCATCGCACTTCTGATCCTGCTGATCACCCGCTACAAGGTTTATCCGTTCCTCGTCCTGATCATCGTTTCGCTGCTGCTGGGTCTCGCATCCGGCATGCCGATCGGCACGATCGTCAAATCGTTCGAAACGGGCAATGGCAATACGCTCGGTCACATTGCGATCGTGGTCGGCCTCGGCACCATGCTCGGCAAAATGATGGCCGAATCGGGCGGTGCGGAGCGTATCGCGACTACCTTGATCGACAAGTTCGGCGAGAAACATATTCACTGGGCGATGATGGTCGTCGCGATCATCGTCGGCTTGCCGGTGTTCTTTGAAGTCGGCTTCGTGCTGCTGATTCCGATCGCGTTCAACGTCGCCAAACGCACCAACAAGTCGCTCCTGCTGGTCGGCTTGCCGATGGTCGCGGGTCTGTCCGTCGTGCACGGTTTGATTCCGCCGCACCCGGCCGCGATGCTCGCGGTGCAGGCGTATCACGCCGACATCGGCAAGACGATTGCGTACGGTCTGATAGTGGGCGTGCCGACGGCGATCGTCGCCGGTCCGCTGTTCGCGCTGCTGATCAGCCGCTATATCAAGCTGCCGAACAACAATCCGCTCGCTGCGCAGTTTCTCGGCCACGGTGATGACGCACAAAATAGCGCGAAGAGCGAAGCGCCGAAGCGCGAATTGCCCAGCTTCGGCGTTACTCTGTTCACGGTCCTCCTGCCGGTGATTCTGATGCTGATCGGCAGCTGGGCCGACCTCGTGTTCACGCCGAATACCTTGGCGAACAACCTGCTGCGTTTCGTCGGCAATTCGGACGTCGCGCTGTTAATTGCTGTGCTGGTCAGTTTCTGGACCTTCGGCGCGAGCCGCGGTTTTAATCGTGAGCAGATTCAGAAGTTCTGCGGCGAATGTCTGGCGCCGATCGCGGGTATCACGCTGATCGTGGGCGCGGGTGGCGGCTTCGGGCGCGTGCTGATGGATAGCGGCATCTCGAAGGAAATCGTCAATGTGGCAACGGCTATGCATCTGTCGCCGCTGCTGTTCGGCTGGCTGGTGGCTGCGCTGATTCGCCTGGCCACGGGTTCGGCGACGGTCGCGATGACCACCGCTTGCGGCATCGTTGCTCCGATCGCCTCGGCTAGCGGCGTGCAGGTTGTGCCGGAATTGCTGGTGCTCGCCACCGGTTCAGGCTCGCTGATTTTCTCGCACGTAAACGACGGCGGTTTCTGGCTGATCAAGGAATACTTCGGTATGACGGTGGGGCAGACCTTCAAGACATGGTCGCTCCTCGAAACCATCATTTCACTGATGGGCTTGGGTTTGACTTTCGCGCTCGCGACGGTCGTGTAAGGAGTTTTTGATGATTCTGATCGCAATGGGCGTGTCGGGCGCCGGCAAAACGAGGATTGGCGAAATGCTGGCGGAACGCCTGCACTGCGCATTTACCGACGGCGACGCGTTTCACAGCGCCGCCAACAAGGAGAAAATGCACCACGGCATTCCGCTCACCGACGAAGACCGTTGGCCGTGGCTGCAAACTATCCGTGTGGCGATCGAAGAGAAGCAGAGGGCGAGCGAGAAGGCGGTGTTCACGTGTTCATCGCTGAAGCGTTCGTATCGCGATGTGCTGCGCGGCGGCAGCAACGGTGATAAGGACGTGTGCTTCGTCTATCTAAAGGGTTCGTTCGAGGTGTTGCGCGGGCGGTTGACCACGCGCACCGGTCACTTCTTCGATCCGTCGCTGTTGCAAAGTCAGCTCGATACGCTCGAAGAGCCGGGCCCGGACGAGGCGATCACGGTGAGCATCGAGTTGTCGCCGGAGGAGATCGTCGACGAGGTACTGAGGCAGATGACGGCGCGGTGAGGGTTTAGGCTTACTGACGTCGCAGGATGAAAAAAAGGCGCTCACGTTTTGTGAGCGCCTTTTTTATGGCCGAAGCTGCGAGGCAATGACTCGGTCTTAAGCGATCCGCTTAGCCAGTTCGACCGCCTTGCCGATATACGAACCCGGCGTCATGGCGAGCAAACGATCCTTCGCGTCCTGCGGAATCGCCAGACCGGTAACGAACGTTTGCAGCGCTTCGCGCGTGATGCCCTTGCCGCGCGTGAGTTCCTTCAACTGCTCGTACGGGTTCTCGATGCCGTAGCGGCGCATCACCGTTTGCACCGGCTCAGCCAGCACTTCCCAGCAGTTGTCGAGGTCTTCGTTCAGACGCTGCGCATTCACTTCGAGCTTGTCCAGACCGCGGATCAGCGAGTCGTACGCAAGCAGCGAGTAGCCGAACGCGACACCCATATTGCGCAGCACCGTCGAGTCGGTCAGGTCACGCTGCCAGCGCGAAATCGGCAGCTTGTCAGCGAGGTGACGCAGCGTGGCGTTGGCCAGGCCCAGGTTGCCTTCCGAATTTTCGAAATCGATCGGATTGACCTTGTGCGGCATCGTCGACGAACCGATTTCACCGGCCTTCGTGCGTTGCTTGAAGTAACCAACCGAGATGTAGCCCCACACGTCGCGGTCCAGATCCAGCAGGATCGTGTTGGCGCGCGACACGGCGTCGAACAGTTCGGCCATGTAGTCGTGCGGTTCGATCTGGATCGTGTACGGATTGAACGTGAGCTTCAGGCGCTGTTCGACCACTTCACGCGAGAACGCTTCCCAGTCGAATTCCGGATACGCGGACAGATGCGCGTTGAAGTTGCCGACTGCGCCGTTCATCTTGCCCAGCAGTTCGACCTTCGCGATACGGTCGATCGCGCGTTCCAGACGCGCGGCGACGTTGGCAATTTCCTTGCCGAGCGTGGTCGGGCTGGCCGGCTGGCCGTGCGTGCGCGACAGCATCGGCTGTTCGGCTTGCGCATGAGCCAGCGCGACGAGGCGCTGATGCACCGAGCGCAGCGCCGGCAGAATCACGTGTTCACGTGCGCCGGCGAGCATCAGGCCGTGCGACGTGTTGTTGATGTCTTCCGACGTGCACGCGAAGTGGATGAACTCGCTCGCGCGTTCCAGTTCTTCCTGACCCTTCACCGATTCCTTCAGCCAGTACTCGACCGCTTTCACGTCGTGATTCGTCACGCGTTCGATGTCCTTGATGCGCGCGGCGTCGTGCGCGGTGAAGCGCTCGGCCAGTTGCAGCAGGAACTGTTCGGCGGCTTCGGAAAAGCGCGGCACTTCGGCGAAACCGGCGTGCGAGAGCGCTATCAGCCAGTGGATTTCAACCGTCACGCGATTGCGCATGAAAGCGGCTTCCGAGAGCCACTCGCGAAGGGCTTCGGTCTTCGAGGCGTAGCGGCCGTCGAGCGGGGAGAGCGCGTTCAGCGCGAACAGGGTGTCGGGGCGGGTGTCGGACATGATGGGGGCGGGTTGGGGCGTTGAGCGTTTGAAAGGCGCTCAATGACCAGTTCTGGAACGGAGGGAAGCGCGAATTTTACCACTGTGCGGCGGGCGGCCCGAAGTTGGCAGCGATCTCGCGCCGAACCGCGCCGGCACGCCATGGCGGCATCCATCTGCCTTCATCTGGAACCCTAGGTCACAGCCGCGCCGCTAGAATGCTGACTTCCTCCCTCCCGCTGGCAGCAGGCTCCGCATGGAACTGAAATGGCTCGAAGACTTCGTTTCACTCGCGGAAACGCGTAGTTTCAGCCGCTCGGCCGAATTGCGTCACGTCACGCAGCCGGCGTTTTCGCGGCGGATTCAGGCACTGGAAGCGTGGCTGGGCACGGAACTGATCGACCGTTCGGTTTACCCGACGCGGCTGACGGCGGCAGGCCAGGTGTTCTACGAGCAGGCGCTCGCCATGCTGTCGCAGTTCCACGAAGCGCGTGCCCTGCTGCGCGGGCACACGGCGACGCCGCAGGCGACCATCGAGTTCGCGGTGCCGCACACACTGTCGCTCACCTACTTCCCACGCTGGCTTCAGCGCATCGAAGCGCAGATGGGTCCGATCCATACCCGGCTGCGGGCGTTGAACGTGCACGACGCGGCTTTGGCGCTGGTGGAAGGCGGCTGCGATCTGATGATGGCCTATCACCATCCGAGCCATCCCATCGCGCTCGATCCGGCGCGCTATGACATGCTCACGCTCGGCAACGAGCCGATCAGCCCTTTCTCGGCGCCGGGCCGCGCCGGGCGCCCCCGGCACACGCTGCCAGGCACGGCCGAAGCGCCTACGCCCTATCTGACCTATACACCGAACGCCTACCTTGGCCGCATGACCGAAGTGATCCTCGCTAATGCGCCGGAGCGCCTGTATCTCGACCGCCTGTACGAAACCGACATGGCCGAGGGGCTCAAGGCGATGGCGCTGGCCGGCCACGGCATCGCCTTCCTGCCCTACAGCGCGGTGGAAGAGGCGGTCGCCGACGGCAAACTGATCCGCCTCGATCGCGCAACGCGTGGCACGCCGGAGGGGCAGCTCACGCTGACCATGGAGATCCGCCTCTATCGCGACAAGCTGGCCGCGAAAGGCGACGATGCGCGGCAGATACTCGTGCGGCAACTGTGGGACGTGGTGTCGGAGGAGTTGGCGCAAGGCGCGCGCTCTGCCTGAAAACCTGCGTCCCCACGACGCGAATTTGCAGCTTCTTAACGGTTATGCAAAAAAAACATAATCGGATAAGGAAACGGCATTGGATTTCAAATCGGCGTTTTTCGACAATGCTGCTACTCGATCAACGCCGGAGCGTTCATGTCATCCCAGCAGCAAGTCGCACAATCCGCATCATCGTTGCAGTCCGTTCCCTCCTACCTCAATAGCGAAGACCTCGGCCCGTGGGGCAACTACCTGCGTCAGGTCGACCGCGTCGCGCCGTACCTCGGCTCGCTGTCCCGCTGGCTCGAAACCCTGAAGCGCCCGAAGCGCATTCTGATCGTCGACGTGCCTATCGAACTCGATAACGGCACGGTCGCGCACTTCGAAGGCTATCGCGTGCAGCACAACGTGTCGCGCGGTCCGGGTAAGGGCGGCGTGCGTTATCACCAGGACGTGACGCTGTCGGAAGTGATGGCGCTGTCGGCGTGGATGTCGGTGAAGAACGCTGCGGTGAACGTGCCGTACGGCGGCGCGAAGGGCGGTATTCGTGTCGACCCGCGCACCTTGTCGCGTGGCGAGCTGGAGCGCATGACGCGCCGCTACACGAGCGAAATCGGCATCATCATCGGACCGAATACCGACATCCCCGCGCCGGACGTGAACACGAACGAGCAGATCATGGCGTGGATGATGGACACGTACTCGATGAACCAGGGCCAAACGGCAACGGGCGTCGTAACGGGCAAGCCGATCACGCTGGGTGGTTCGCTGGGCCGCCGTGAAGCGACGGGCCGTGGCGTGTTCGTGGTCGCCTCGGAAGCCGCACGCCGCATTGGTGTCGACATCGAAGGCGCGCGTATCGCCGTGCAGGGCTTCGGTAACGTGGGCGGCATCGCTGCGCGCCTGTTCCAGGAAGCGGGCTCGAAGCTGGTCGCGGTGCAGGATCACACCGGCACGCTGTACAAGTCGACCGGTATCGATGCTGTCGCGCTGCTGGCTCACGTGGCGAAGACGGGCGGCGTCGGCGGTTTCCCGGAAGCCGACACGATCGCGAACGAAGATTTCTGGACGGTCGAATCCGACATCCTGATTCCGGCTGCGCTGGAAAACCAGATCACCGAAAAGAACGCCGGCAAGATCAAGACGAAGATCGTCGTGGAAGGCGCCAACGGCCCGACCACCACAGCAGCGGACGACATTCTGCACGACCGCGGCATCCTCGTGATTCCGGACGTGGTGGCGAATGCCGGCGGTGTGACGGTGTCGTACTTCGAATGGGTGCAGGACTTCTCGAGCTTCTTCTGGACGGAAGACGAGATCAATCAGCGTCTCGAGCGCGTGATGCGCGAAGCCTTTGCCGCAGTGTGGCAAGTGTCGAGCGAACAGAAGGTGTCCGTGCGGACCGCAGCGTTTATCGTCGCGTGTAAGCGGATCCTGGAAGCGCGTGAATTGCGCGGTCTGTATCCCTGATCTGATTGCGTGAAACGGCGGGTCCGCTACCTCGCGGGTCGCTGCAAAAACTTGCTTCAACGCCGTCCACAAGACGGCGTGCATCACCCGGCGGGCGGCATCGTATCGATGCCGCCCGCCTTCGCATGTCCGGAAAGATTGACCAACCGTCCAGGAAGCGCCGTTTAGAACGACAACGCGCGCCCTGAAGGACGTCCCGTTGGGGGATTGGCGGACACGCAACAAACATGGTTTATAGCAATACTTTCAGAATAATTACTTTGCTAAACTGGCGCCGGTTCTTGCCAAGGAGATCACACATGAAGATTAAAAAAGCTGCGCTGCTGCTCGCGACTCTCGGACTGCTTACAGTTGGCGCGCAGGCGCAAGACGCCGGTACGCTGAAAAAGATCAAGGACACGGGCGTCATTTCGCTGGGTCATCGCGAATCGTCGATCCCGTTTTCGTATTACGACGACAAGCAGAATGTCATCGGCTACTCGCAGGAATTCGCGCTGAAGGTGGTGGAGGCGGTTAAGCAGAAGCTGAACATGCCTAACCTGAAGGTCAAGCTCACGCCGGTCACGTCGCAAAACCGTATTCCGCTGGTGCAGAACGGCACCGTCGACATGGAATGCGGCTCGACCACGAATAACGCCGAGCGCCAGCAACAAGCTGCGTTCTCGAACACGATCTTCGTGATCGGCACGCGCCTGATGACCAAGAAAGACTCCGGCATCAAGGACTTCGCGGACCTGAAGGGCAAGACGGTCGTCACGACCGCCGGCACGACCTCCGAGCGCCTGCTTCGCAAGATGAATCAGGACAAGAGCATGGGCATGAACATCATCAGCGCGAAGGACCATGGCGAGTCGTTCCTGACGCTCTCCACCGGCCGTGCTGCCGCGTTCATGATGGACGACGCGCTGCTGGCAGGCGAACGCGCCAAGTCGAACAACCCGGGCGACTTCGTGATCGTCGGCACGCCGCAATCGCATGAAGCGTACGGCTGCATGATCCGCAAGAACGATCCGGAATTCAAGAAGGTGGTCGACGACGCGATCGCGAAGGTCGAGACCTCGGGCGAAGCCGATCAGATCTACAAGAAGTGGTTCGAATCGCCGATTCCGCCGAAGGGCCTGAACCTGAACTTCCCGGAAAGCGATGACATGAAGGCGCTCTTCAAGAGCCCGAATGACAAGGCAATCGATTAAACCTTAGCCGTTTTTTTGAAACGCTGAACGAGACGGAAGGGGCCACGCGCTTCTTCCGTTTCTTTTTGCTGGAGTCTTGGTCATGTCATATCACTGGAACTGGGGCATTCTGCTGAGTCCGGTCTCTACCGGCGAGCCGACCACCTATCTGGGCTGGCTGATGTCCGGCTTCTGGGTGACGATTACCGTGTCGCTGTCGGCATGGGTGATCGCGCTGATCGTCGGTTCGTTTTTCGGTGTGCTGCGCACGGTGCCGAACAAATGGGCGTCGGGTATCGGCACGCTCTACGTCGCGATTTTCCGCAACATCCCGCTGATCGTGCAGTTCTTTATCTGGTATCTGGTGATACCGGAGTTGCTGCCGGTGTCGATGGGGAACTGGTACAAGCAACTGCCGCCGGGCGCGCAGTTCTTCTCGTCGTCGATCATCTGTCTCGGGCTCTTCACTGCCGCGCGCGTGTGCGAGCAGGTGCGCTCGGGCATCAACGCGTTGCCGCGCGGCCAACGCGCCGCAGGTCTGGCAATGGGTTTCACGCAATGGCAGACGTATCGCTACGTGCTGCTGCCGGTGGCGTACCGGATCATCGTGCCGCCGCTCACGTCCGAGTTTCTGAATATCTTCAAGAATTCGGCCGTGGCATCGACAATCGGTCTGCTGGATTTGTCTGCCCAGGCGCGCCAACTGGTCGACTACACGTCGCAGACGTATGAGTCGTTCATCGCGGTCACGCTGGCGTATGTCCTGATCAATCTGGTCGTGATGCAACTGATGCGCTGGGTCGAACACAAAACCCGGTTGCCCGGCTATATCGGAGGTAAGTGATGCATCATTTCGACTGGAGCGGTATTCCGGGCGCACTGCCTACGTTGTGGACCGGCGCGATCGTCACCATCAAGATCACGCTGATCGCGATCGTGATCGGCATTGTCTGGGGCACCATTCTCGCGATTATGCGGCTCTCGCCATTCAAGCCGTTCGAATGGTTCGCGAAGGCTTATGTCACGATCTTCCGTTCGATCCCGCTGGTGATGGTGCTGCTGTGGTTCTTCCTGATCGTGCCGCAGGTGCTGCAAAACGTGCTGGGCTTGTCGCCGGATATCGACATTCGGCTCGCGTCGGCGATGGTCGCTTTCTCGCTGTTCGAGGCTGCGTACTATTCGGAGATTATCCGTGCCGGCATTCAGGCGGTGCCGCGCGGGCAGGTCAATGCCGCGTTTGCGCTCGGCATGAGCTACCCGCAGGCCATGCGTCTCATCGTGCTGCCGCAGGCGTTCCGCGCGATGGTGCCGCTGCTGCTTACCCAAGGTATCGTGCTGTTTCAGGATACGTCGCTCGTCTACGTGATCAGCCTCGCCGACTTCTTCCGCACCGCCACGAATATTGGCGACCGTGACGGTACGAATGTCGAAATGGTACTGTTCGCGGGCGCGTGTTATTTCGTGGTCTGTGTGATCGCGTCGAGCCTCGTCAAAGGTCTTCAGAAAAAGGTCGCAAGATGATCTCTATCAAGAATGTTTCGAAGTGGTACGGTCAGTTTCAAGTGCTGACCGACTGCACGACGGAAGTCAAAAAAGGTGAAGTGGTGGTGGTGTGCGGGCCGTCGGGCTCGGGCAAGTCCACGCTGATCAAAACTGTCAACGGCCTCGAGCCGTTCCAGAAGGGCGAGATCGTCATCAATGGCCAATCGCTGACCGACAAGAAAACCAATCTGTCGAAACTGCGTGCCAAGGTCGGCATGGTGTTCCAGCACTTCGAGCTGTTTCCGCATCTGTCGATCGTGCAGAACCTGACGCTTGCGCAGATCAAGGTACTCGGCCGTTCGAAGGACGAAGCCACGACCAAGGGCTACAAGCTGCTCGATCGCGTCGGTCTGCGCGCGCATGCGGATAAGTTTCCGGGGCAATTGTCGGGCGGTCAGCAGCAGCGTGTGGCGATTGCGCGCGCGCTGTCGATGGACCCCATCGCGATGCTGTTCGACGAACCGACTTCCGCGCTCGATCCGGAAATGATCAACGAAGTGCTTGACGTGATGGTCGAACTCGCGCAGGAAGGGATGACGATGATGTGCGTCACGCACGAAATGGGCTTTGCCAAGAAGGTCGCGCACCGCGTGATCTTCATGGACAAGGGCCTGATCGTCGAAGACGACCGCAAGGAAGACTTTTTCGCGAATCCGAAGTCGGATCGTGCGAAGGATTTTCTGGCGAAGATCCTGCACTAAGCGTGTCGCCTGGCCGCGCTGGCTGGTTGGCTCATGCAGAAAAAAAGCCGCTTCGGAAGAAGCGGCTTTTTCGTATCAGGATTCGAAAGCAGCGGCGTCGTCGGCCGCTTCGAGGTCGACCTCGGCCGTGGCCACCGCCTCAACTGTGGCCGCAATCGTAGTCGCCGAAGCCGATGCGTCCAACGCCGGATTGCGCAGCTTCTCCAGCACCGAAGCCGGCACCGGCACGTTGACCCTGCCGATCACATCGCCGTGCTGGAACATCATCAGATCGCCTGGCTGGAAGGCGGTCCACACTTCGTTATCGGTGAGCGGCTTGGTCGCGATCACGGCGACGCGGTCTTCCGGCGTCGTGTATTTGGCGAAATCGATCGACACGTCCGCATCGACCAGATGGGCGGTCGAGAACGGCCAGCGCCGCACGATGTAGTGCAGATGCGTCGAGCAATGCGCGAACTGCGCCTGGCCGTTCGACATCAGGAAATTGAACACGCCGAATTGCGTAATCTCGCGCGTGAGGGTTTCGAGCGCCTCGAACAGTTCTTCCAGCGGCGGTTGGCAGCCCGGGAACGCCTTGCGCAAACCTTGCAGCAACGCGCAGAACGCGAGCTCGCTATCGGTCGTGCCGACAGGCTGATAGACACCGTTAAGCGCCGGCGAATAATCTTTCAGGTCGCCGTTGTGCGCGAAGATCCAGTGGCGCCCCCACAATTCGCGCATGAACGGATGGCAGTTCTCGAGCAGGATGTGCCCTTGCGTCGCCTTGCGGATATGCGCGATCGTGTTCTTCGATTTGATCGGGTAGCGCTTGACCATCTCGGCGATCGGCGAGGTGGCCGACGATTGATGGTCGATGAACAGGCGGCAGGCTTTATCTTCGAAGAAGGCGATGCCCCAGCCGTCTGCGTGGTGATCGGTGACGCCGCCGCGCGCCGCAAAGCCGGTGAACGAGAACGTGACGTCCGTCGGCGCGGCGCAGTTCATTCCGAGAAGTTGGCACATGTTGCGGGTAAGCCTGTGAACGGGGCGAGCCGTTACAATGATGATTTTCCAAGCATATCACCGAGCCAGAAGCGCCAAATAGCAAAATTGACGTATGTTTAGGCCTTACCGTTGCGATTTGCTGTGATTTGTACCGCTTTGAGCATGCCGATTTGCTTTTTTGCCGCCGAATCTCGTTCCCCTCTCGCCATGACCGCTTCCAACGCCTCCCTCGATTCCATCGACTCCCTCGATTCCATCGACTCCGTTACGCTCGCCCGCCCGGACGACTGGCACCTGCACGTTCGCGACGGCGAGATGCTCGCTGCCGTGTTGCCGGACACCGCGCGCCAGTTCGGCCGCGCGATCATCATGCCTAACCTGAAGCCGCCGGTCACCACGACCGCGATGGCGCAGGCGTACCGCGAGCGCATCGTCGCCGCGATCCCGGCTGGGGCGAAGTTCGAACCGCTGATGACGCTGTACCTGACCGACAACACGCCGCCCGACGAAATCCGCCGCGCGCGCGAAAGCGGCTTCGTGCATGGCGTGAAGCTGTACCCGGCGGGCGCGACGACCAACTCGGACGCGGGCGTCACGGACATCATGAAGTGCGCCAAAACGCTCGAAGTGATGCAGGAAACCGGCATGCCGCTGCTGGTGCACGGCGAAGTGACCGATTCGTCGATCGACCTGTTCGACCGCGAGAAAGTGTTCATCGACCGCGTGATGACGCCGCTGCGCCGCGAGTTTCCGGCGCTGAAGGTGGTGTTCGAGCACATCACCACGAAGGATGCAGTCGACTACATCCGTGAAGCCGGCGTGGCGCCGGGGCTCTTGGGCGCCACGATTACCGCGCACCATCTGCTGTACAACCGTAACGCGATCTTCCAGGGCGGCATTCGCCCGCATTACTACTGCCTGCCGGTGTTGAAACGCGAGACGCATCGCGTGGCGCTGGTCGAGGCGGCGACCTCGGGCAATCCGCGCTTCTTCCTCGGCACCGATAGCGCGCCGCATCCGAAGGGCTTGAAGGAGCACGCCTGCGGCTGCGCGGGTTGCTACACGGCGCTGCATGCGCTCGAGCTCTACACGGAAGCGTTCGACAAGGCCGGCGCACTAGACAAGCTCGAAGGCTTCGCCAGCTTCTTCGGTGCGGATTTCTACGGTCTGCCGCGCAGCGAAGAGAAGGTCACGCTGCGTCGCGAAGAATGGACGCTGCCGGCTGAATTGCCGGTTGGCGACACGCCTGTTGTTCCACTGCGTGGCGGTGAGTCGATTGGTTGGCGCCTCGTCTGAGGTTGCGTTAGATGCAGGTGCAAGAGGCGGCGCGCGTGGGCTTCGGATTCGCCGATATCGACTGGTCCAGGCCGTGGTTCGCGCAGTTCGCGGCGCGCGGCGAACGCTGGCAGCAGGGCGCGCTGACGAGCTACGCGGCCTTGCTCGCGGAAATGAACGCCGACGCCGGCGAGATGCGGCAGGTCACGGGGCGCGGTCAGCGCCTCGCGTTCATTGCCCAGGACGATCTGCCGCCGGGCGCGGCTTACGAGGCGCACATCGCGTCGACGGGCTGCGTGCCGACGCGGCACAACTTGCATGATTTCTTCAACGGGTCGATGTGGTTCGCGTTTCCGCGTATCAAGGCGGCGCTGAACGCGCGGCAGTCGGCGGCGATCGACGTGTTGGGTGTCGGCCCGACCCGCGGCGGCGTGCGCGACACGTTGACCTTGTTCGACGAGAACGCGTTGCTGTTCGCCTGTGCCGACCCGGCGCTGAGCGCGGCATTGCGCGGGTTCGACTGGCAGACGCTGCTGGTGGCTCGCCGTGATGCCTGGGGGACGCGCTGCGAAGTGCGCTGCTTCGGTCACGCGCTGCTGGAAAAGCTGATCGCGCCGTTCAAGGCCTGCACGGGCCATGCGTGGATCGTTGATGTGCCGTCTGAGTACTTCGGTTGGGGCGCCGCGGCACGCGACGCATGGCTCGACGAGTCTGTCAGCACGGCACTCCTGAACACCGACGCATTGACGAGCCGCATGTTCGCACCGCTGCCCGTGCTGGGGATCCCCGGCTGGTGCGCCGAGAACGAATCGCCCGCGTTCTACGACGACACATCCGTCTTTCGTACAGGGCGACGTTCGCGCTAAAGCCGCACCCTATCCGGCACAGTGTTAAAATGCGCCCCAGCAAAGCAGGCCAGGCAGTCGCGGCCTCTGCGGTTTCGGCCAAAGAGGGCGAGGAAAGTCCGGACTCCATAGGGCAGGGTGATGGCTAACGGCCATCCGTGGTGACACGCGGAACAGGGCAACAGAAAGCAAACCGCCGATGGCCCGGCGCAAGTCGGGATCAGGTAAGGGTGAAACGGTGCGGTAAGAGCGCACCGCGGCTGCTGCAAGGCAGACCGGCACGGTAACCTCCACCCGGAGCAATTCCAAGTAGGCAGGCTAGCATCTTCGAGATGCAGGACGGGGCCCCCGTCACGTCTGCGGGTAGGAAGCTTGAGCGCGTCAGTAATGGCGCGCCTAGAGGAATGACTGCTACGCGCGTCGTGTTTTCGGACGTGGTGCGTGCACAGAATCCGGCTTATCGGCCTGCTTTGCCACTCAACAAAAAAATGCCGGCGTCCTGGTGGACGCCGGCATTTTTATTTTGCCCCGCTGGATTGGTCAAATGCGCGGCAACTTGCGCCGACGCATCGCGCTCAACCCGCGACGATCTCGAACGAGTGTGTGAGCTCAGCGGTCTTCGCGATCATGATCGACGCCGAGCAGTATTTGTCGTGAGACAGATTGATCGCGCGTTCCACCGTGGCCGGGTTCAGGTTCTTGCCCGTCACGGTGAAGTGGAAGTGGATCTTGGTGAACACTTTCGGATCTTCGCTGGCGCGCTCGGCCTTCAGCGTCACTGAGCAGCCGGCGATTTCCTGGCGGCTTTTCTTCAGGATCATCACGACGTCGTACGCCGTGCAGCCGCCCGTGCCGAGCAGAACCATTTCCATCGGACGCGGCGCGAGATTGCGTCCGCCGCCTTCCGGCGCGCCGTCCATCGTGACCAGATGGCCGCTGCCCGTCTCGGCCGCAAATGCCATCCCGTCTTGCCCCATCCAGCTAACTTTGCATTCCATGCTCTGCTCCACCGCGCTGTGCTTATATCGAAAACGCATTGTAGCCCGGTGTTTGCGCGTCCGCCCGAAGGGACTTTCGCAGGAACTTATGCGCAATGACGGCTTGCGTGTTGCAGTGCGGCATGTTTCGCCGATTCGGGAATGCCCTGACGGGTTTAGGGGTTTTACTCTAGACGATGTCTGCTTAGGCAGTTGCTTAAAAATGCCTTTGTAATTGATTTAAAAGGAAATTCGCCGTCTTTTGCCCTGCAATCGGCAATCTCACATTATGAGATTGAATTTCGCAATGCAAATGTTCTTGCGTCGCACAAGGTCGCCTCATATAATCGGTCCATCGGTTGCAGCAGTTCTGCAACCTCCGCTGTCTCCTCCACCTCCTCCTTTGGTGGATTAAACCCGAACCACTAGTTCGGGTTTTTTTTCGCCCGTGCATTGCTGTCGCCGATGCCGTTCGGCGGACCACGAGGAAGGTCACAGGGCGCTATCCGGCCATCGCCGCGCACGACTTCTTGCCCCAAATCCCACAAGTTTTGACTCGGTGTAGCAAATTCCTTTATAATTCAGGGCTTTTCCGCATCCGCGCCCGCGGAGGAAGAACCAGGGAGAGCCTGCACGCGCCTCGATGCGCACACTACAAGCAGGAAAAAAACCATTGGGCGCAGCAATTTTTTTGGATCGATCATGAAGACGTTTTCCGCAAAAGCCCATGAGGTTACGCGTGAATGGTACGTGATTGACGCGACGGATAAGGTTCTCGGGCGTGTCGCCAGCGAAGTGGCACACCGTCTTCGCGGCAAGCACAAGCCTGAATTCACTCCGCACGTCGACACCGGTGATTTCATCATCGTTATCAACGCGGGCAAGCTCCGTGTCACGGGCAACAAGGCTACGGACAAGAAGTACTACCGTCACTCGGGTTACCCGGGCGGTATCTATGAAACGACGTTCGGCAAGATGCAAGAACGCTTCCCGGGCCGTGCGCTCGAGAAAGCGGTCAAGGGCATGCTGCCGAAGGGCCCGCTCGGCTACGCGATGATCAAGAAGCTGAAGGTCTACGCTGAAGCAACGCATCCGCATTCGGCACAACAGCCGAAAGCGCTCGAGATCTAAGGGGAGCCCACATGATCGGTAACTGGAATTACGGCACGGGCCGCCGCAAGAGCGCCGTCGCACGCGTCTTTATCAAGGCTGGCAAGGGCGAGATCATTGTAAACGGCAAGCCTATCGCCGATTACTTCTCGCGCGAAACGTCGCTGATGATCGTGCGTCAGCCGCTGGAACTCACGAACCACGGCGTCACGTTCGACATCAAAGTCAACGTGAACGGTGGCGGTGAAACGGGTCAAGCCGGTGCGGTTCGCCACGGCATCACCCGCGCGCTGATGGACTACGACGCAACGCTGAAGCCGGAACTGTCGAAGGCTGGCTTCGTGACGCGTGATGCTCGTGAAGTCGAACGTAAGAAGGTTGGCTTCCACAAGGCACGTCGCCGGAAGCAATTCTCGAAGCGTTAATCGCTTCGTGTGCGATCCGGCTTTCGGGCTGGAGCGCTGCAAAAGCCGCCAACGCTTTCGCGAAGGCGGCTTTTTTTATGGTTTTTCGCGTTGGGTTGGCGACAACGGTTTTCTCGTTTCAGCACTGGCTCGGTCCGCTCAGGCAGGCTGACGGCGGCTGGCGCGGCCATCGATAGTGTTTCCTGGAAGAACCCATTGATTTTGTGGGCTTCAGCACGATATTGAGATCAGCCCTACAATAGCGGTTAGATGCTTTTTGGAGAGTTCGAATGAACGCAGTCACCGATACACCCGTGACCGAGATGCCCGCCCCCTTCGTTTTTACCGACGCAGCGGCTGACAAGGTCAAGCAACTGATCGAAGAAGAAGGCAATGCGGACCTCAAACTGCGCGTTTTCGTGCAGGGCGGCGGCTGCTCGGGCTTTCAGTACGGTTTTACGTTCGACGAAGCCGTCAATGAAGACGACACCGTCATGAACAAGAGCGGCGTCCAGCTGCTGATCGATTCGATGAGCTACCAGTATCTGGTCGGCGCTGAGATCGACTATAAGGACGACATCAACGGCGCGCAGTTCGTCATCAAGAACCCGAATGCTACGACCACCTGTGGTTGCGGCTCGTCGTTCTCGGTCTGATGGCCGGCCGGTCAGGCGACAGGTTGTAAAAGAAAACGGGGCTTCGGCCCCGTTTTTCATTGCATGAGCCAAACACCTGGCTCTCAGATTAGCGCGGGTAGATCGCCCCCAGCACGCGCTCCGCAGCGGCGCCCGTGACCGCCGGCAAATTGCCCGGCAAGCGCGCCACGCAGCGCATCGCCAGCCATGCGAACGCTAGCGGCTCGACCTGGCTCGGCGGTACGCCGAGCGCGTCGGTTGTCATCACGGGCACGCCGCTTACGCCGCTGTCCTCCAGCGCCTGTTGCAGAACTTTCATAAGCTCTGGATTGCGCGCACCGCCGCCACATACATAGACCGCCTTGGCGTCCGATGCATGCCGTTCGATTTCGCGAGCAACCGTTACCGCGGTCAGCGCGACCAGTGTGGCTTGCACGTCGGCGGGGGCGAGCGCGGCGAACGGTTGGAGCTTTGCATCCAGCCATTGCGCGTTGAACAAGTCGCGGCCGGTGCTTTTCGGCGGTTGCTGCGTGAAAAAGGGTTCGTCGAGCAGCGCGTTCAGCAACGTGCGATCGACCTGTCCGCTCGCGGCGAAATGGCCGTTTTCGTCGAAAGGCTTGCCGAGATGGCGTTGCGCCCATTCGTCGAGTAGCGCGTTCGCCGGCCCGCAGTCGAAGCCGCGCACGCCGCCGGTCGCGTTCAGGATGGTGATATTGCTGATGCCGCCTAGATTGCAGACCACCCGCGTTTCGTCTTTCGCGCCGAACACCGTGGCGTGAAACGCCGGCACGAGCGGCGCGCCCTGGCCGCCGGCCGCGACGTCGCGGCTGCGGAAATCGGCGACGACGTCGATGCTCATCATTTCCGCGAGCAGTGCGGGGTTGTTGATCTGCCGCGTGTAACCCTTTTCCGGCCGATGCCGCACCGTCTGGCCGTGGACGCCGATTGCACGGACTTCCGAGGCGGGCACGCGGCTGCCTTGCAGCAATTCGTGGCAGCACACGGTGTAGCGCGTGGCGAGCGCATTCGCGGCCAGCGCTTCGCGTTCGATCTCGTTGTCCCCCGGCTGTTGAAGCGCGAACAGCGCCTCGCGCAAGCCCGCCGAAAAGCCGACAAACGCCTCGGCCAGCACCACTGGCGGCTTGCCTTGGGCAAACCTGACGGCGATACCGTCCACGCCGTCCATGCTCGTGCCGGACATCAATCCAAAGTAGACGCCGTCTGCGGGGTCTTGCGCCACGTTGCTGCTCCTCTCGATGATTCGTTGCGATCTGTTTTAGCAGATTATCGGTGCAAGCGCGGCCGAATATAAAGCTCCACGAAGCCAATGGCGCGGCCCGGCGCGCCGAAATCGTGCACAAGCAAGGCGTGGGTGGCCGAGTCAGTGGGCGCGGCGGCGCGCATCTATGGGACAATCTCCTTTTTTCGCGACTTCACGTTTCCAGCATGAGCACCGAGTCCACTAAGCCCAGCCCCGCCTTCCCGATCACTGACGAAGTCCGTCACGCACTCGCCGTCACTAAACGCGGCGTCGACGAACTGCTGATCGAAGAAGAATTCGCACAGAAGCTCGCGAAGAGCGCGGCCACCGGCGTGCCCCTGCGCATCAAGCTCGGCCTCGATCCGACCGCGCCTGACATCCACATCGGCCACACGGTCGTGCTGAACAAGATGCGCCAGTTGCAGGACCTCGGTCACACGGTGATTTTCCTGATCGGCGACTTCACGTCGCTGATTGGCGATCCGTCGGGCCGCAACGCCACGCGCCCGCCGCTCACGCGCGAACAGATCGAATCGAACGCGAAAACGTACTTCGAACAGGCCGCCCTCGTGCTCGACCGCGACAAGACCGAAATCCGCTACAACAGCGAATGGTCGATGCCGCTCGGCGCCGACGGCATGATCAAGCTCGCATCGCGCTACACGGTGGCGCGGATTCTCGAGCGCGAAGATTTCACCAAGCGTTTCCAGGGCGGCGTGCCGATCTCGATCCACGAATTCCTGTACCCGCTGATGCAAGGCTACGACTCGGTCGCGCTGAATGCCGACCTCGAGCTCGGCGGCACGGACCAGAAGTTCAACCTGCTGGTGGGCCGTGAATTGCAGAAGCAGTATGGTCAGGAGCAGCAGTGCATCTTGACCATGCCGCTGCTCGAAGGCCTGGACGGCGTCGAGAAGATGTCGAAGTCGAAGAACAACTACATCGGCATCAGCGAAAAGCCGACGGACATGTTCGGCAAGCTGATGAGCATTTCCGATGTGCTGATGTGGCGTTATTTCGAATTGCTCTCGTTCCGTCCGATGGACGAGATCGCCGGCTTCAAGAAAGAGATCGAAGCGGGTCGCAATCCGCGCGATTTCAAGGTGATGCTCGGTCAGGAAATCGTCGCACGTTTCCACTCGCAAGCCGATGCCGAGCGCGCGCTCGAAGACTTCAATCATCGCGCGAAGGGTGGCGTGCCGGACGATATTCCGGCGGTGACGCTCGCGGGCGCACCGC
Source organism: Burkholderia sp. GAS332 (assembly GCA_900142905.1). NCBI lineage: Bacteria > Pseudomonadati > Pseudomonadota > Betaproteobacteria > Burkholderiales > Burkholderiaceae > Burkholderia > Burkholderia sp. GAS332. Next base: position 722,784 of record FSRV01000001.1, read on the forward strand.
TCGCGATCGGCCAGCTGCTCAAGCAGGCCAACCTCGTGCCGTCGACCAGCGAGGCGCTGCGCAACATCGAGCAGGGCGGCGTGAAGATCGATGGCGCGACCGTGTCAGACAAGGGTTTGAAGGTCGAAGCCGGCGAGTACGTCGTGCAGGTCGGCAAGCGTCGTTTTGCCCGCGTCACGCTGACGGCTTGATGGCGTGTTGGCCCAGCGATAACGCGATGATGATTCGAGCGTTGCATTCGGAGTCGAGCCGATGATCGCGCTGATCCAGCGCGTGCGGCGCGCGGAAGTGCACGTGGGCGACCGCGTGACCGGCGCGATCGAGGCGGGCCTGCTCGCGCTCGTCTGCGCCGAACGTGGCGACACGGAAGGCGCAGCTGACCGACTGCTCGCCAAGGTGCTCGGCTACCGCGTCTTCAGCGATGCGGCCGGCAAGATGAATCTCTCCGTGCAGAATCTCGACGGTGCCGGGCGCGCGGGCGGCTTGCTGCTCGTTTCTCAGTTCACATTGGCGGCTGACACCAACAGCGGCCTGCGCCCGAGCTTTACGCCCGCCGCACCGCCCGATGAAGGTAAGCGGCTATTCGATTACTTCGTCTCGGCAGCGCGCGCCAAGCACTCGATCGTCGAGACGGGCGAGTTCGGCGCAGATATGCAGGTGTCGCTCGTCAATGACGGGCCGGTCACGTTCTGGTTGCAGACCAACGCTTGAGTCTCAACTGCCGCCGCATGGCATATGCTGCGGCACGCCTCCACGCCTCCACGCCTCCACGCCTCCACGCCTCCACGCCTCCACGCCTCCACGCCTCCACGCCTCCACGCCTCCACGCCTCCAGCCGCTTTTTGCGACAATAGCGGCTCGGCATAACTGGCTACTGGTGCCCACTCTGATCCTATGACCACGCAGATTCTGTTCATCCGCCACGGCGAGACCGACTGGAACCGCATCAAGCGCATTCAAGGTCACATCGACATTCCGCTCGCGACGACCGGCCTCGCGCAGGCGCAACGCCTTGCACGCCGCATCGCGAATGAGGCGAAGGAGGGCGTGCGGCTCGACGCGATCTATTCAAGCGATCTGCAACGCGCGCAGCAAACCGCGCAGCCGATCGCCGACGCGCTCGGCCTGCCGTTGCAATTGCGCGAAGGTTTGCGCGAACGTTCATACGGCGCGTTCCAAGGGCATGACAGCGATGAGATCGCCGTTCGTTTCCCCGATGAATACGCGCACTGGCAAACCCGCGACCCGGGTTTCGCGCCGCCTGAAGGTGAATCGCAACGTATGCTTTACCATCGCGTACTGCATGCGATCGAGCCGATCGTCGCCGCGCATCCAGGCGGACGGATCGCCTGTGTCGCGCACGGCGGCGTGCTCGACTGTGTGCGCCGGTTCGCGTGCGGCTTGTCACTCGATGCGCCGCGTGATTACGCGTTGCTGAACACGAGTGTCAACGTGGTGGATTACGCCGACGACGCCAGCAAGGCGACGATCGTTTCGTGGGCGGACGTGTCGCATCTCGATGCGCCGAGCGATGACGATAGCTTTAAGAAGCGGGTGCCGGAACCGGGGCGTTGATCGGCGCGGCGTTATTTCGCTTGGGGCTATCCTGCGGCAGGACGATTTCGCAGCGATCTCTCTCGCAGACGCGGACTACTCCGACTCGCGCGTAGCTGCCACACGTCGGCGTGCCCGCTTCGAGACACCATTCACCAGCGCCCAGCGGATCACCGGCGCGACCAGCCTCACGCCGGGCCTCATGACCGCACGGCGAATACCGGCGAATCGTTCGAACCCCAGCATCGTTTGCGCCCAATCGGGCAGCAGATCGACACCGGCATTCAACATCAATGCTCCCGCGGGCCGCATTGCAGGGCTAGGTGCGGGCGCATTCATCAGAACTCTCACGACTTCTTGAGTACGCTCGCTGGCCACCAACTCAGGCTGCATGGCGCGCAGATAAGCGTCAATCTCGGCACGTGAACGCGGAATGTTCGACGCGCCGAGCATCTCGGCGATGCGCGCGGTTTCCGCGAAGTATTGATCCTGCGCGGCGACGGGCAGCAACGGGTTCACGTACTGCAGGTGCGCAGCCATGAAACTCGACACTTCGGCCACATGCACCCACGTCAGCAGGGCAGGGTCGCTCGCGCGATACGGTCGGCCATCAGGTCCAACGCCGGTGACGCCGAGGTGAATGCACTTCACGCGCTCAATCAGCGCTAAAGCGTCCTGCCGGCTGCCGTACGTCGTGCCGGAGATGAAAGTCGCGGTTCGGCGCAAGCGCCCCAGAATATCGGTGCGAAACGTCGAATGGTCCCATACGCCGGCGAGTGCCAGCGGATGCAGTGCCTGGAGCAGCAGTGCGCTGATACCGCCCGTCATCATCGACGTGAAGTCGGCATGGACTTTCCAGCACACGGAGTCGGGCCCGAAGAGCCCGGGGTCGCCCGGCGGTGATGAGTAGTCGAGTGTGGGGCCGCTGCCGGTTGTCAGATGCGTGACGCCGGCCGCCAGTTTCGAGCGGATTCTGCCCGCGAGTAATTGCGCGAGGCCGCCGCGTGTAGTGGGCTGCTTGACTTGATCGGACATCCCTAAATCGGTCTCACGCGGCTTGTATCCAGCTCAGGTTGCGGCCGCATCCCACAGGCCGGATATGGGACTCGAAGCGTCCGGCGCGGCAAGACCGAAATGCCGGTACGTGAGCAGTGTAGCGACGCGGCCGCGCGGTGTGCGCTGCAGGAAGCCTTGCTGGATCAGATACGGTTCGAGCACGTCTTCGATTGTGTCGCGCTCTTCGCCGATTGCCGCCGCCAGATTGTCGACGCCGACCGGGCCGCCGTCGAACTTGTGCAGGATCGCTTCGAGCAGTTTGCGGTCCATCAGGTCGAAGCCGACCGCGTCCACGTCGAGCATTTTGAGTGCGGCGTCGGCTACTTGTGCGGTGATGTTGCCGTCCGCTTTCACTTCGGCGAAATCGCGCACACGGCGCAGCAGCCGGTTCGCGATCCGCGGCGTGCCACGTGCGCGCTTGGCGATTTCGAATGCGCCGTCCGGATGGATCTGCGCATGCAGCAACGACGCCGAACGCGTGACGATGCGCGCCAGTTCTTCGGCGTTATAGAACTCGAGCCGCGCCACGATCCCGAAGCGATCGCGCAGCGGATTGGTCAGCATGCCCGCACGGGTCGTTGCGCCAACCAGCGTGAACGGCTGCAGATCCAGCTTCACGCTGCGCGCGGCCGGTCCTTCGCCGATCATGATGTCGATCTGATAGTCCTCCAACGCCGGATACAGAATTTCTTCGACGACCGGCGAGAGCCGGTGGATTTCGTCGATGAACAGGACGTCGTTGGCTTCGAGATTGGTGAGCAGCGCGGCGAGGTCACCGGCGCGTTCGAGCACCGGGCCGGAGGTTTGCCGCAGATTGACGCCCATTTCCCGCGCGATGATGTGCGCGAGCGTGGTCTTGCCGAGACCCGGTGGCCCGAACAGCAGCACGTGGTCGAGCGATTCGGACCGGCGCTTGGCAGCCTCGATGAAGATTTCCAGCTGACCGCGCACTTTTTCCTGCCCGACATATTCTTCGAGCTGGCGCGGGCGCAACGCGCGCTCGAACGCTTCTTCGTTCGGCGAGACGGGCGTGGCCGCGATGATGCGCTCGGCGGCGAGTTTGTCGGTTTCGATCATGCGGTTATTGTACCGCGCGCGCCCCGAAGGAAGTCCGCTTGGGGGGCGCCCAGTGCGAAACCCGGCTGAACGGCCAGGGTGTGCGGCGCGCCGCCGTATGCGAAGCTTGACCCATCGCATGCGGCGCCACCGGCATGGCCTGTTTTAGCCCTTGGACAACGCCTTCAACGCGAGCTTGATGCCCTCGGAAACACCGGTGCCGGCCGGCACGTTCTTGACGGCCGCCAACGCTTCTTTTTCGGAGTAACCCAATGCGAGCAGTGCGTTCAGGATATCGGAGGCGTGGTTGGATGCCGACGTCGCACCGGCCATCGCGCCCAGGTCGGCGCCGATCTTGCCCTTCAGTTCGAGGAGCAGCCGCTCCGCCGTCTTCTTGCCGATGCCGGGCACGCGAGTCAGGCGCGCTGCGTCCTGCATCGTGACGGTCTGCGCCAGTTCATGCACGCTCATCCCGGAGAGCACGGCGAGTGCCATGCGTGCGCCGATGCCGGTGATCTTCAGCAACTCGCGGAAGGTCGAGCGCTCTTCGGCGGTGCCGAAGCCATAGAGCAGATGCGCGTCTTCACGCACGATCATTTGCGTGAGCAGCACGACGCGTTCACCGGTCGACGGCAGGTTGTAGAACGTGCTCATCGGCACATCGACTTCGTAACCGACGCCGTTGCAGTCGACGAGTAGATGCGGCGGGTTTTTTTCCAGCAGAACGCCGGCAATGCGACCGATCATGGCGGATTCAATCTTGAGAGAAAGGGCGAGTGTAGCGCAGCGAGTGCGTGGCGGGCGTGGTGCGTTATGCGCAATCGCGGTTGACCAGCGTCTTGCAGCCCCCTAGACTGGGATCCCTTTTGGCGGGTTCTCACCCGGCACAACCAGAAGGAGCTTCCATGCTGAGCTTTACCACTCTCGCGCTGTTTGCCGGCGCGTGTCTCGCGTTGACCGCCACGCCCGGCCCCGACATGCTGCTGATCGCTTCGCGCAGCGTGAGCCAAGGACGTCCTGCTGGGTTCGCATCGTTGGCGGGTATTCTGGTCGGCACGTACTGCCATGCCTTGGCCGCGGCATTCGGTCTGTCGCAGCTTTTTCTGGCCGTGCCGATGGCTTATGACGTCGTGCGCTTTGCTGGCGCCGCCTATCTGCTGTATCTCGCCTGGAAGACGTTCCGCACACAAGGCACGGTGCTGTCGCCGAATGCGTCGATGAGCCGTTATCCGGTCGGCCGCATTTTCCGGCAGGGTCTCTTCACCAATCTGCTGAATCCCAAAGTCGCGCTTTTCGTGCTCGCGCTGTTTCCGCAATTCGTGCGGCCCGAAGCAGGCTCGGTGGCGCTGCAGATCATGGTGCTCGCGACCGTGCTGAATCTGATCGGCTTCTGTGTGAACGGCGCGGTAATTCTGATGGCGAGCAAGCTTAGCCGCAAGTTGTCGGCGGGGCGCCGGCCGTCGCGCGTGCCGCAATATTTGTTGGGGACGGTATTCGCCGGGCTGGCTTGCCGGCTGGCATTGGCGAGCAGGAATTGAACGCCGCGGGCGGCCGCCGTCGTAGAGCCGTTGCCCGCCTGACCAGAACTGAGCGCTACGGGCGAGTCGCGCGCGCGTCGCGTTTGAGCGGCGGTTGCCTGCGAGCGTAAGCGATCGTGACGGGCTTGCGCCACCAGCGTCGGCGGGGGGTATTCGCCTATCCGACCAACCGCCCGCGCCGCACTCGCAAGCCTTTCTTCGCCAACGAAGGCGCAATACCGCCCAGCGTGCTCAGGGTCGTGCCGCCGTGTGCGTGGCAAATCGCCATGCCGAGGGCGTCGGCGGCATCCGTGCTGGGCACGCCGGAGAGGTTGAGCAGCCGCACCACCATCTGCTGCATCTGCTCCTTGGTCGCGCGGCCGTAGCCGACCACAGCCTGCTTCAACTGCAGCGCCGTATATTCGGCGACCGGCACGCCGCCCGCCACCAGGCCACAGATTGCGGCGCCGCGCGCCTGGCCGAGCAGCAGAGTGGATTGCGGGTTGACGTTGACGAACACCTTTTCGATCGCCGACTGATCCGGCGAATGCTGACGGACCAGCGTCGAAATACCTTCGAAAATGGTGCCGAGACGCGAGGGCAGATCGGCGTCGGCGGTCTTGATCACGCCGCTTGCGACGTAGCTGAGCGTGTGTCCGGTTTGATCGATTACGCCAAAACCGGTCACGCGCAAGCCGGGGTCGATGCCGAGAATTCTCATGAGGTGCCGCAGGTGCGGTGAAAACTAAGTGCTTGCGATACTACAACGAACGCGCGAGGCGGCGGTCGGTATGCAGCGATGCCGGCGGAATAAAAACCGGCGCATGCGTTGAAAAGAGATCGCACACACGCGCAAAAGAAAACGGCCCGGCGGAAATCTCCGCCGGGCCGTTTCGCTCAAGCCAGGTTTGCGACTACCGCTTCACAAAGAATCAGGCGGTGTTCGCGAAGCTGGAATCAATGCCGGAAGTGACGCACCCCGGTCAACACCATCGCGATGTTGTGCTCGTCCGCTGCGCTGACCACTTCGTCATCGCGCATCGAGCCGCCCGGTTGAATCACGCAGGTCGCGCCTGCCGCGACCACCACGTCCAGACCATCGCGGAACGGGAAGAACGCATCCGACGCCACGGCCGAACCGGTCAGCGTCAAACCGGCATTCTGCGCCTTGATGCTGGCGATGCGCGCCGAGTCCACGCGGCTCATCTGGCCCGCGCCGACGCCGAGCGTCATGCCGTTGCCGCAGAACACGATCGCGTTCGACTTGACGTACTTCGCGACGCGCCATGCGAACAGCAGGTCGTCCATTTCCTTCGGCGTCGGGTGACGCTTCGTGACCACGCGCAATTCGCGCGGCTGCACGTTCTTCGAATCGAGCGATTGCACCAGCAGGCCGCCGCCGACGCGCTTCAGATCGAACGCGTTATGGCCTTCACCCAAAGCGATTTCCAAGAGACGCACGTTCTGCTTGGCCGCGAACACTTGGCGAGCCGCCGCGCTGAACGACGGCGCGATCAGCACTTCGACAAACTGCTTGGCCACCGCTTGCGCAGCCGTTTCGTCGACTTCACGATTGAACGCGATGATGCCGCCGAACGCCGAGGTCGGATCGGTCTGGAACGCCTTCGCATACGCTTCGTTCGCGTCCGCGCCCACTGCTACGCCGCACGGATTCGCGTGCTTGACGATCACGCAAGCCGGCACGTCGAACGTCTTCACGCATTCCCACGCTGCATCGGAATCGGCGATGTTGTTGTACGACAGTTCCTTGCCCTGCAACTGGCTGTAGTTTGCCAGCGCGCCCGGTTGCACCACCAGGTCGCGGTAAAACGCAGCGCTCTGATGCGGGTTTTCGCCGTAGCGCAGGTCCTGCACCTTGTCGAACGCCAGGTTGAACGTAGCCGGGTAAGCATTGCGCGACGAATGTTGCAGCTCGTCGGTCAGGCTCGTCAGGTAGTTCGTGATCGCGCCGTCGTACTGGGCGGTGTGCGCGAACACCTTGGTGGCCAGACGGAAGTTCGTCTTGTACGAAACCGCGTTGCTATTCGCACGCATTTCGTCGAGCACGACCGCGTAGTCCGCCGGATCAACCACCACCGTCACGTCGCGATGATTCTTCGCGGCCGAGCGCAGCATGGTCGGGCCGCCGATGTCGATATTCTCGATCGCGTCTTCCAGCGAACACTCTTCCTTCGACACGGTCTGCACGAACGGGTACAGATTCACGACCAGCAGGTCGATCGTCGGGATGTCGTGCTTTTCAAGCGCTGCCATGTGTTCCGGCAGGTCGCGGCGCGCGAGAATGCCGCCGTGCACCTTCGGATGCAGCGTTTTCACGCGCCCGTCCAGCATTTCCGGGAAGCCCGTGTAGTCGGCGACTTCGGTGACGGAGAGGCCCGCGTCCGCGAGCAGTTTCGCGGTGCCGCCGGTCGACAGGATCTTGACGCCGAGGTCCGACAGCGACTTGGCGAAGTCGACGATGCCGGACTTGTCGGAAACAGAGATGAGCGCTTGCTTGATCATGATGAAGACGAAAAGCCGAAGGGAAACGTGGCAGGGCGCCGGAAACTACAACAAGCTACAACAAACCGTGCTGTTGCAGTTTCTTGCGCAGCGTATTGCGGTTGATGCCGAGATACTCGGCGGCCAGCGACTGATTGCCGCCGGCCTGCTCGAGCACCACTTCGAGCAAGGGTTTTTCCACGCACGAAATCACCATGTCGTAGACGTCGTGCGGATTGGAGCCGTCGAGATCCTGGAAATACATCCCCAGGCTATCGCGGACAGATTGTTCGATATTGTTCTTGCTCATGCTGCTAGTCGGTCGGTATGGTCCGGCTCGCCGTCGTTCTTGGTGAGCGTCTCGTCGACGTAGACGAGGCGGTCGGAGATCGCCTTTTGGGCGTCGAAGAATTCGTTGACGGCGAGGAGTTGTTCGCGCGTGGTGTCCAGCGTATTCATGCGATGCCGGAACACGTTGGCGCCAGAAAGGCCGCGAGTGTACCAGCCGATATGCTTACGTGCTGTACGCACACCCGTAAATTCGCCGTAGAACGCGTAGTGATCTTCGAGATGCTCGTTCATCACCTGCTGGATTTCGTCGATGCGCGGCGGCGGCAGCAACTCACCCGTTTGCAGGAAATACTCGATCTCGCGGAACAGCCACGGGCGCCCCTGCGCGGCGCGGCCGATCATGATGGCGTCGGCGCCGGTGGCGGCGAGCACCTCACGGGCTTTTTGCGGCGATGTAATGTCGCCGTTGGCGACCACCGGAATGCGCACCGCCGCTTTGACGGCGGCAATGGTCTCGTATTCGGCGTCGCCGTGATACAGGTCGGCGCGCGTGCGACCGTGGACGGTCAGCATCGAAATGCCGGCGGCCTCGGCTAGACGCGCGACCGTCAAAGCGTTTTTGTTGTCGCGATCCCAGCCGGTGCGGATCTTCAGCGTGACGGGCACCGCGTCAGGGCCGATGCCCACCGCGCCGACCACCGCCTCGACGATGCGCTGCACCAGCGGCTCGTTCTGCAGCAAAGCGGAACCCGCGGCCACGTTGCACACCTTCTTGGCTGGGCAGCCCATGTTGATGTCGATGATCTGCGCGCCGTTCGCCACGTTGTAGCGCGCGGCTTCGGCCATCATGGCCGGATCGGCGCCGGCGATCTGCACGGCAATCGGCTCGACCTCGCCCGTGTGGTCGGCACGGCGCATGGTCTTTTCGCTTTTCCACAACTGCGCGTTCGAGGCGACCATTTCCGACACCGCGTAGCCGGCGCCCAGCCGTTTGCACAACTGCCGGAACGGGCGGTCGGTCACGCCGGCCATGGGGGCGACGAACAGGTTATTACGCAGATTGTGGGAGCCGAGAGTAGGCATGACTTGGACGCGCCTGCGGCCGATTGATCAAATTCTGTCAATCGGAGCATTCGCGAAATGCGAGGGAAAACCGCTATTTTAGCGTTAACAGATAGCCGACACCCGACTTGCGTCTGTCGTAACTCATTAAATCTTCTATGAAAGTGGTCCGGTTCATAGAACCGGCACCGCTCGCGCGGCTCTGCTCAGGTGCCTGATTATGGTGCCTAAAAAGGCTGCAGCGGCCACGGGGCGCGAGCGGGCGGCGCGCTCAGCGGCGCTGACCGAACATCATTTGCCGCGCCAGCGCGGTTTTCACCGGCGGCACGAATTCGAGCGCGGTGAGGGCGAGGCCGCGCAAGGTGGCCAGCGGTGGGAAGTCGACGGTGAACAGGCGGGCGAGCGTGTCGGTCGCGCCGATCGTCAGGCGCCGGTCGAGCGCGCGGCGTTGCGCGAACGTCGCCAGCGCGAGCGGGGTGGGGCCTTCCGTGGACAAGGCATCGGCGAGTGCGTGCGCGTCGCGCAGACCGAGATTCAGACCTTGGCCCGCCACCGGATGCAGCGTTTGCGCCGCATTGCCGATTGCGACGACATGGCCATTCACCAGCGTATCGACCGCATTCAGTCCTAGCGGGAACGACGCGCGCCCCTTTATCTGCGTAAAGCGGCCCATGCGGTTGCCGAATGCGGCGCCGAGTTCGCTCAGGAATTCGTCGTCCGGGAGCTGGGTGCGTCGCGCGGCTTCGTCGGGTGCGCAGCACCAGACCAGCGCGTAATTCGCGCCGCGCACGCCGCCCATCGGCAGCAGCGCGATCGGCCCTTGCGACGTGAAGCGCTCCCATGCCACATGCGGTTGCGGCGCCGACACGGTGACCGTACCGACCAGCGCGGTCTGCCCGTAATCGCGCGTGCCGCCGCTGGCATTGCTGCTCGCGCTCCCGGCGGTTTTCTGGTCGCCGAACAGGCCGCCCTCGGCATTCACCAGAATCCGCGTGCGCAGATTGCGGGTGACACCCGCGGTTTCGATCGGCAGCGTGACGCCGTCGAGGTCTTGGGTCGGCGCTGCGGCGGAGGTGGAGCGGAACCAGTGCACGGACGTCGCATGAACCGCTTCGGCAAGACCATGCACGATCGACCCATAACGCAGCACGTAGCCGAGCGCCGGCAGGCCGTGTTCACTGTGGTCGATGAGGGTGCGGCCGAAGTGGCCGCGCTGCGACACGTGGATGCGCTGGATTGCGGTGGCGTCAGCGGGCCAGCGCAGCGGTTCGAGAATCATCCGGCTGCCGTGCGACACGGCGATCGCACGCGGATCGGCAATCGAATCTTCCGGCTCGCGCGCGTCGATCAGCGCGATCTTCAGCGCCCGCGTCGCGCTGCGGCGCGCCAGCCAGCCGGCAAGCGCTAGCCCGACCGGCCCGGCGCCGACGATCGTCACGTCGAAATCGAAGGAATGATCGGACGCGGCGGGTTTCAGAATCACCGTCGACTGGGAAACGTCGTTCATTGCGGGTTACTTCCTTGGGTTACTGCCTGGGTTGCTTCTGGGTTACTTTCCGGCTTCCTGGGTCGCGCGGGCTTCCTGCATCAGCGCCTCGATCTCGTCGGCCGCCACCGGGACGTCGCGTGTCATCAGCTCGCAGCCGGTGGGCGTGACGATCGCGTCGTCTTCGATGCGGATACCGATGTTCCAGTAGCGCTCGGGCACACCTTCGGTCGGACGGATATACAGACCGGGCTCGACGGTCAGCGTCATCCCCGCCTGCAGGGTGCGCCACGGCAGTGCGCCCGCTTCGTCGCGCGGCGCGCCGCGTTCGCGGTAGTCGCCGACATCGTGCACATCCATGCCGAGCCAGTGGCCGGTACGGTGCATATAGAACGGCGCATAGGCGCGCTCGGCGATTACGTCGTCGACCGAGGCGAACTTCGTGCGGTCGATGACGCCGGTATCGAGCAGACCCTGCGATAGCATCCGCACGGCGGCCTGATGCGGATCGTCGAAGGTCGCGCCGACGCGGGTGGCGTCGACGGCAGCCTGCTGCGCGGCCAGCACGATGTCGTACAGCTCGCGCTGCGCCGGCGTAAAGCGGCCGCTCGCCGGGAAGGTGCGGGTGATGTCGGATGCATAGCCGTCGAGTTCGCAGGCGGCGTCGATCAGGATCAGGTCACCGTCCTGGGCAATCGCGTTGCCGGCCGGGTAGTGCAGCACGCAGGCGTTCGCGCCCGCGGCGACGATCGACGTGTAGGCGGGCGCCTGCGCGCCGAATTTGCGGAATGTGTAGAGCAGTTCGGCTTCGAGTTCGTACTCGCGCACGCCGGGGTGGCAGGCGGCCATCGCACGGCGATGTGCTTGCGCGGAAATCTGTCCGGCGCGGCGCATGATGGCGAGTTCGTGGGAATCTTTGACGAGCCGCATGTCGTCGAGCAAGGGGATCAGGTCATGCGCGACAGCGGGCGCGGCGACGCCGCCGCGGCCTTGGGCGCGCACGGCGTCGAGCCAGCCGCGCACCTGCTCGTCCAGTTGCGCCGAGGTGCCGAGCGCGTAATGCAGCGACGGCTTGTCGGCGAGAATGCGCGGCAATTGCGTATCGACTTCGCTTACCGCGAAGGCCGCGTCGAAGCCAAACGCCTCGCGCGCGCCGTCTGGCCCGAAACGGAAGCCTTCCCACGTCTCGCGCTCGACATTCTTCTCGCGGCAGAACAGGATCGAAGCCGGCTCGCCCGGCGCGGCGCTTGCGTCGAGCACCAGCAAAGCCTCAGGCTCGGTGAAGCCCGTCAGATAGTAGAAGTAGCTATCGTGCCGGTAGGGGTAGTCGGCGTCCCGGTTACGCAGCTTTTCCGGCGCGGTGGGGACGATGGCGACGCCCCCGCCCGCTGCGCGCAGCGCGGCGAGTACGCGCTCGCGGCGCGTGCGGTAGACGTCGATGGCGATGGTGGGTTCGGTCGGCTGGTTCATCGTGCGATTGTAGCGCCCAATGCGGAGACTTATTTTGCACGGATACTGGTGTTCCAGGTGGTGGCGCCTGGCTGGCGCGGCAGACTAGCGCCGTACGCGGGTCAGGCGCGATGGCGGCCGCCCTCCGTGTCTGGCGCCTGTCTTTCAGTCAATCGGCCAATTAGCCTGGTAGACGCCTGGCGCACGGTGCGGCAATGTTGCTATCCATCCACAGCCAGCATTCATGCGGCTTGCGAAGATACGGCGCTATGCTCGGGAACGACGCCGACCACTTATACTTTCGCCGAATTCAAGAAAAGGCAGATGGTAATGATGAAACTCATCGGTTCGCTCGGCAGCCCGTTCGTGCGTAAGGCACGGGTCGTTCTGGCCGACAAGAAGATTGACTACGAACTCGTCCGCGAGAACGTTTGGGCGCCGGAGACCACGATTCACACCTTCAATCCGCTTGGCAAGGTGCCGTGCCTCGTGATGGAAGACGGCGAAGCGGTATTCGACTCGCGGGTGATCTGCGAATACGTGGATACGCTGTCGCCGGTCGGCAAGCTGATTCCGCCGTCCGGGCGCGAGCGCGTCGAAGTGCGCTGCTGGGAGGCGCTCGCCGACGGCATCCTTGACGCCGCGGTGCTGATTCGCCTTGAAGGCACCCAGCGCACGCCTGAGCAGCGCGTGGACGCGTGGGTGGCGCGGCAGCAACGCAAGATCGACGAAGGCCTGATCTCGATGTCGCAGGGCTTGGGCAGCAAGCCGTGGTGCGCGGCCAATCACTACACGCTCGCGGACATCGCGTTGGGCTGCGCGCTGGGCTACCTCGATTTCCGCATGCCCGAGTTGAACTGGCGCGAAGGGTATCCGAATCTGGACAAGCATTTCCAGAAGCTGTCCCTGCGTCAGTCGTTCATTGATACGGTGCCGGCGGATTGAGCGCGAATCGGTAAAGCGGTACTTTTTTGCAAAACGCGCGCTCGGGGTATACCGGAGCGCGCGTTTTTTACATGGGCTGGGATTGCCGCTGGGATTCAACCGGAGCGTGGGGATACCGGGCCGGACTGCTTGCTGCTTAGGCAGTCCGGCTGAGGCTTACTGTTTGCCGTTCCGGCGCCGCATGATGCCCGGCCCGAACGCAAAGCCGAACGCCAGCAGCAGCAACGAAACCGCCAGCACCGTGTTATTGCCGCTCGTCACATAGGGCGTACTGCCCGAAGTGCCTTGCACCGTCACATCGAGCGAGCCGATCGTGTACGGCGTCAGGCGTCCGATCACCTTGCCGTTGGCGTCGATCGCGGCGGTCATGCCGGTGTTGGTGGCGCGCAGCATCGGCCGGCCGGTTTCCAGTGACCGCATGCGCGCGATCTGCAGATGCTGATCCAGGGCGATGGTGTCGCCGAACCAGGCGAGATTGGTCGAGTTGACCAGCACGCCTGCCGGCGTATCGCTCTCGCGGATGTTCCGCGCGATCTCTTCGCCGAAAATATCCTCGTAGCAGATGTCGACCGACACTGGCTGGTTGTGCACCATGAACGGCTTTTGCACCGGCGCGCCACGCGCGAAATCGCCGAGCGGAATATTCATCAGATTCACGAACCAGCGGAAGCCCCACGGCACGAATTCGCCGAACGGCACGAGATGGTGTTTGTCGTAGCGATACACCTCGCGCGTGCCCGGTGTGACGCCGAACAGGCTGTTCGTATAGTCGATCACCTGGCCTTCCGGCGTGATGGTGCCGCCGATCGCACCGAACAGGATCGAGGTACCGGTCGTATCCGAGAAGTTGCGCACCGCCGAGGCGAACTGCGGCGGCAATTGCTGTGCGAGCACCGGAATGGCGGTTTCCGGTGTGACGACCAGGTCGGCCGGCTTCGACGTGATCATCTGCTGATACTGGTCGATCGCGGCGCGCATGCCGGCTTCTTCGAACTTCATTTCCTGTTTGACGTTGCCTTGCAGGAGGCGCACTGTCAGCGGCGCGTTGGCCGGCAGGGTCCATTGCACGAGCGGCAGCAGCAGGCCGGCCGCGATCAGCGCAAGCGCGATTCCCCCCGGCACGACGACGCCCGCCATACCGCGTTGGGCCCTATTGCCGGTATTTCCAGCACTGCTGACTGCGACCGCATCAAGCCGCCCGCGCGAAGGCAGCACCGGTGCCAGCGCCTGCACGATCAACGCCGCGACCAGCGCCAGCATCCAGCCGACGCCGTACACGCCCGCCACCGGTGCAAACCCGGCGAACGGGCCGTCTACCTGCGCATAACCGCTCGCGAGCCACGGAAAACCGGTGAATACAGTGCCGCGCAACCATTCACCGATCGCCCACGCGCTCGCAAAAGCCAGCGCGCCGTGCCAGGTCGGCGAGAACGGTTGGTTGGTGTCCGACGCGCCGTTGCGCGCGTGTCCCGCGCAGAACGACCAGATGCCCGCCGCGAGCGCCGGATACACCGCCAGATACAGCGAGAACAGGACAACCGCCGCGCCCGCGAGCGGCGCGGCCATGCCGCCGTAGTCGTGCATGCTGACGTACAGCCACCACACACCGGTGGCGAAGTTGCCGAAGCCGAACGCGCCGCCCGTCAGCGCGGCGCTTTTCCAGCCGGTCGTGCGCGTGAGCCATGCGAAGAAGAACACGAAGATCACGAGTTCGAGCCAGCCGCCATGCGGCGTCGGTGCGAACGACAGCGTATTAGTCGCACCGGCGGCCAAAGCGACGAGGTAATGCCAGCGGGGCAGGGTACGGCCCCGTGCGTCTTGGCCGGCAGGGGCACTCACGCCGCGGCGCGAACGGGAAGTAATCGGGTCGGCCATTGTTGCGCGGTCGGCGTGAGGAGTGGAAGAAGCGAAATAAAGAAACGGATCAGGTCTGTACGTGCTGCGCTTCGCGCTCGCGCTGGCCGGCGAGCGGGTCGCGGCGCACCAGCAGCATGTGAATCTGGCGGGCGTCGCCGCGCAGAATCTCGAAGATCAGATCGTCGAGGCGGACTTTTTCACCCCGATGCGGCACTCGTCCGAAATGATGCGTGACGAGCCCGCCGATCGTATCGACTTCGTCGTCCGAGTAATGCGTGCCGAAGGCCTCGTTGAACTGCTCGATCTCGGTGAGCGCGCGCACGCGGAAGCGGCCGTCCGGCGAGGCGATGATATTGCCGCTTTCCTCGTCGAAATCGTATTCGTCTTCGATATCGCCGACGATCTGTTCCAGCACGTCTTCAATCGTAATCAGGCCGGCCACACCGCCGTATTCGTCGACCACCACCGCTAGGTGATTGCGATTTACGCGGAAGTCGTGCAGCAGCACGTTCAGGCGCTTCGACTCCGGGATGAAGACGGCGGGGCGCAGCATGCCGCGCACGTCGAATTCGTCTTCAGCGTAGTAGCGCAGCAGGTCTTTCGCGAGCAGCACACCGATGATGTTGTCGCGATTGCCTTCGTAGACCGGATAGCGCGAGTGCGCCTTTTCCAGCACGTAGGGGATGAATTCGGCGGGATTGTCCGCGATGTTGATCGCGTCCATTTGAGCGCGCGGCACCATGATGTCGCGGGCGCTGAGTTCGGACACCTGGAATACGCCCTCGATCATCGACAGCGAGTCGGCATCGATCAGGTTGCGTTCATGCGCGTCCTGCAGGATTTCCAGAAGTTCGGCGCGCGAGTCGGGCTCGGGCGAGATGAAGTCGGTCAAACGCTCGAGGAGTGAGCGTTTCTCTTGCGGTTTGTCGATTTGGCGTCGACTGGGATACGTGTCGTTCATGGTAGTGCGCCCGGCGAGGCTGGGCGCGCTGTTGCAGAGTATTAAGGATACACCAGGCACATGGCAGGACCGTGTCCTGCCGGGCTGGGTGTGAGTGATGTGACAAATCCGCCCGGCCGCGTGCGGTGGACGTGGGTCAATCCTAACTGATTACGCGAGGAAAAGCGTTTTGGAGCAAAAAAGTCGGGTGGCCCTCGTGGTTGCCCTATTTCTGCCGGGCCTCGCGGCTTTCCTCGCGGCAACGCTCGAGCAGCGCTTCAAGCGCGCGGTCGGGCATACCGCTTTCGCGCAGCGCATGGACGGTGCGGCTGACATAGTCGAGCGTGGTGCCGTAGCGACCGCTCGCGCAGCCGAACACGGTTTTGACGACCTCGTCGCGCAGCTTCCCGGTGTAAGTCGGCACGTCGCGGCGCATCACGAACGCGAGCGCGTCGACGCGCCGGCCGTCGGCGAGCACACAGGGCAGCCACGCCGGCCGGTACGAACCCATCGCCATTTCGCGGCGCCACAGCGCTTCCAGATGCGGCATCGCACCCTCGGCTGCGAGGCGGAAGGCAATGCCGGAGCACGAGCCGCCGCGATCGAGCGCGAGCACGAGGCCCGGCTGTTCGGGCGTGCCGCGATTCACGCGCGACCACAGATACAGACCGCGGTGATAGCCGTGCACTTTCGAACGGGCCGCTTCGACGGTGGGCAGACCGGGATTCCAGATCAGCGAACCATAGCCGAACAGCCACAGATCGCTCTTGCGGTCCCAGTCGCGCAACGTGCATTCGAGCGACGCGCGCAACTCTTCCTCCGTTAGCAGCCGCGATTCGCCGAGTGCGGGCGGATAGTCCGGGCAGGGCGTGTTTCGCGTATCGGCTTCAGGGGAGGACGTGCTCACGGTGGTTTTCTAACGGTGATGGCAAAGACTATTGATAAGGGTCCGGGAAACCGAGCTTGCCGAGGATTTCAGTCTCGATCGCTTCCATTTCCTCGGCCTCTTCCTCGACCTCGTGATCGTAGCCTTGCGCATGGAGGGTGCCGTGCACCAGCAGATGCGCGTAGTGCGCGATCAGCGGCTTACCCTGTTCGGCTGCTTCCTTTTCCACTACCGGGCAGCACAGGATCAGGTCGCCGGTCACCGGATCATCTTCCGATTCGGCGTACGCGAACGTCAGCACGTTGGTCGAATAGTCTTTGCCGCGATAGGTGCGGTTAAGCGTGCGGCCTTCTTCGGCGTCGACGAAACGCACGGTCAGCTCGCCGTCCGCGAAGAGCGCCGCCTTGATCCAGCCGGCCACGGTGGCGCGCGGCAGCAGCGCCTTGTGTTCCGGCCAGGTCTTGGCGGCGGGGAATTGCAGATTCAACGTCAGTTTCGGTGCGCGGCTCATGCGGTATCGATGTGTTGCTGGGGTTGCAGCGGCAGATCCAGTGGTATTTGGTGCAATAAATGACGCAATAAGTGGCGCCAATTAGCGCCACAAATTAACGAGAATCCGCCGGATTGGCGGTTTTCTGCGAATGCGCATCGTACGCCTCCACAATTCGCGCGACCAGCGGATGCCGCACCACGTCGGCGCTCGTGAAACGCGTGAGCGCAATGCCACGCACGTCCGACAACACCTGCTGCGCTTCGATCAGCCCGCTCTTCGCGCCACGCGGCAAGTCGACCTGGGTCGTGTCGCCGGTGACCACCGCCTTCGAGCCGAAGCCGATCCGCGTGAGGAACATCTTCATCTGTTCGGGCGTGGTGTTCTGCGCCTCGTCGAGGATGATGAACGCGTGATTCAGCGTGCGGCCGCGCATGTAGGCGAGTGGCGCGATTTCGATCATCTGCCGCTCGAACATCTTGGCGGTCTTGTCGAAGCCGAGCAGGTCGTACAGCGCGTCGTACAGCGGACGCAGATACGGATCGACCTTCTGCGCCAGATCGCCCGGCAGAAAGCCGAGGCGCTCGCCCGCTTCGACGGCCGGACGCGTCAGCACGATGCGTTTGACCTGATCGCGCTCCAGCGCGTCCACCGCGCAGGCCACCGCGAGATACGTCTTGCCCGTACCCGCCGGTCCAACCCCGAACGTCACGTCATGCGCGATGATCTGCTTCAGATACTCGCGTTGCGCCGGCGTGCGGCCGCGCAGATCGGCGCGCCGCGTGTACAGCTTCGGGCCGAGTTCTTCGAGGTCGTCATCGCCGCTGTCGGCCGGTTGGTCGAACGGATGATCCGGGTTGCC
The DNA here is from genome assembly GCA_900142905.1 of Burkholderia sp. GAS332. Classification (NCBI taxonomy): domain Bacteria; kingdom Pseudomonadati; phylum Pseudomonadota; class Betaproteobacteria; order Burkholderiales; family Burkholderiaceae; genus Burkholderia; species Burkholderia sp. GAS332. The sequence goes on from FSRV01000001.1 coordinate 740,737, forward strand.
GGGGAAACGCGAGTCGACCGTTTCCGCGCCATGGCCGTTGCCGTTCGCTCGATGATGCGCCGGGTGGCGCACTTCAACGAGCGCAAGCTGGATGTCGTCGACCGACAGCGGCTCCTGCGAGTTGTTGTAGAACCTTTCGAGCGCGGTGAGCGCGAGTTTCGCGCCGCGCCCGCGAATCGTGATGCGGTGGCCACGGCGTTGCAGCGTCACGTCGAGCGCCTGCTCGATCTGCCGCAGATTTTCGTCGAGCGGTCCGCAGAGGTTGGCGAGCCGCGCGTTGTCGTCGCGCGGTGCGGTGAATTCCAGATGCTGCTGAGTGGTCTTCAAGGCGGAGGATCGATCCTGTCGGGTTCGTGACGCTGGCTGGCGTCGCTCAGTGGGTGGTCGCGGGCGCGTCGTCGTGCACCAGCACGAGCTCGCCACGCAACGAATGTGGGTACGCATGGACGATTTTCACGTCCACCATCTGGCCGATCAGCCGCGCGTGCGACGCGATCGGCGCCGGGAAATTCACCACGCGGTTGTTCTCGGTGCGGCCCGCGAGTTCATTCGGGTCCTTGCGCGCCGGGCGCTCGACCAGAATCCGCTCGACCTTGCCGACCATCGAATCGCTAATGCGCTGCACGTTTTCTTCGATCGTAGCCTGCAGATGGTATAGACGCTTGAGTTTCACTTCGTGCGGCGTGTCGTCGTGCAGATTCGCGGCCGGCGTGCCGGGACGCGGGCTGTAGATGAACGAGAAGCTGGTGTCGTACTTCATCTCGTGGATCAACGCCATCATCTTGTCGAAGTCTTCTTCCGTCTCGCCAGGGAAGCCGACGATCATGTCGGTCGACAAAGACAGGTCCGGGCGGATCGCGCGCAGCTTGCGGATCACGGACTTGTATTCGAGCACCGTGTAGCCGCGCTTCATCGCCATCAGGATGCGGTCGGAGCCGTGCTGCACCGGCAGATGCAGGTGGCTGACGAGCTTCGGCACCTTGGCGTAGGTGTCGATCAGGCGCTGCGTGAACTCCTTCGGATGCGACGTGGTGTAGCGAATCCGTTCGATGCCCGGAATATCCGCGACGTATTCGATCAACTGAGCGAAGTCGGCGATTTCGCTCGAGCCCAGCGTAATGCCGGCACGGTAGGCATTCACGTTCTGACCGAGCAGCGTGACTTCACGCACGCCCTGGTCGGCGAGACCGGCGATTTCGGTTAGCACGTCGTCCAGCGGACGCGACACTTCTTCACCGCGCGTGTACGGCACGACGCAGTAGCTGCAGTACTTGCTGCAACCTTCCATGATCGACACGAACGCGCTCGCGCCATCGACGCGCGCCGGCGGCAGGTGATCGAACTTTTCGATTTCCGGGAAAGAGATGTCGACCTGGGCGCGGCCGCTTTCGCGGCGCTTGTCGATCATTTGCGGCAGACGGTGCAGCGTTTGCGGACCGAATACCAGATCGACATACGGTGCGCGCGCCACGATCGACGCGCCTTCCTGGCTCGCCACGCAACCGCCCACGCCGATGATCAGATTCGGGTTCGCTTCTTTCAACTCGCGCACACGACCGAGTTCGGAGAAAACTTTCTCCTGAGCTTTTTCGCGTACCGAGCAGGTGTTGAAGAGAATGACGTCCGCGTCTTCCGGGGTGTCGGTCTTGACGAGGCCTTCAGCCGCGCCGAGTACGTCGACCATCTTGTCGGAGTCGTACTCGTTCATCTGGCAGCCGTAGGTCTTTACATAAACTTTCTTGGTCATCGATTTTCGCCGGTCGCAGTGGTTAACCTGGGGGCGTCATTTATAGGTGAAGTGGGGTCAAACGTGCGGGTGGTATGCGGATCGGCCGCCGGGCGGCGCTTCTGGCCACGTTCTATGCACGTTTGCAGCGTAGCTCAATATTATAGCCCTTCATCGGATGCGGTTTCCGCCCCGTCCGTTGCTCGCGACCGCTCCGGCGGCAAGCCCAGCAGGCCTTCCAGTTCGTCCGATACCTGCGCGAAGCGTTCGGTCAGGAAATCCAGCAGCACGCGCACGCGCGGCGCCATGAAACGGTTGCGGTGGTAGAGCGCGTGGAGCGGCGCGTCCGGATAGCGCCATTCGGGCAGCAGGATTTTCAGGCAGTCGCCCCGCAAGTCCGCTTCCACGTCCCACATCGACTTGATGACGATCCCGTAGCCGCGCCGTGCCCATTCGCGGGCTACGGCGCCGTCGTTGGTTTCGCGGGAGGTCTCGAACGGCACCGTGTAGTGCTGCACCTCGTCGCCGCGTGTGAACCGCCATTCGTTGACCGGACCGGATGCGGTGCCGAGCACGATGCAGTCGAAATTCACCAGATCGTGCGGATCCTTCGGTTCGCCCTTGCGTGCGATGTAGTCCGGCGATGCGCACAGCACGCGCCGGTTCGGCGCCAGCTTGCGGGCCACGAGCGAGCTGTCTTGCGGCACGCCGAAGCGGATCGCCAGATCGATGTCTTCCTGCACCAGATTCGATAGCGAGTCCGACAGCGTCAGCGCGAACGTCACCTCGGGGTAGAGCGCGTTGAACTCGTCGAGCCAGTGCATCAGCAGATTGCGGCCGAAGTCCGACGTTGCCGAGATTCGCACCTTGCCGCGCACTACGCCCTGGCCGGCTTGCAGCGCGGCTTCCGCGTCGTCGAGCGATTGCAGCGCCTGGCGGCAGCAATTCAGGTAGAGGCGGCCTTCGTCCGTGAGCCTTAACTGACGGGTGGTGCGCTCGAACAGGCGCGCTTTCAGGCCGGCTTCGAGTTTGGCCAGCCGCGCGCTGGCGGCGGCCGGCGTCAGGCCCATCTTGCGGCCCGCCGCCGACAGGCTGCCTTGTTGCGCCGCTTCGACGAACAGACGGATGTCACCGAGGTTATCCATCGCTACCTTTCAAAATAATTTGAAAATGCTTCAAATGCTACGCCAATTATCAAATTGACGTGTTCCGCTCACAATGCACTCCTCGTAAACCCTTTGTGCTCTGTGCAGCCCACACCATGCAACTCGATCACGCAACGATCGTCACCGCCGACCTCGATACCACGCGACGTTTCTTCGTCGACGTCGCCGGGCTGACGGACGGCGTGCGTCCGCCGTTTTCGATTGATGGTTACTGGCTGTATGCAAACGGCCGGCCGGTGATTCATCTGATTGATGCGACGGTGCCCGCCGTAGCGGGCAGGGCGGCGCCGCGCATCGACCATATCGCGTTCCGGTTGGAGAGCGCCGACGAATGGCGCGCGCTGGTGCAGCGCCTGCATGCGGCGGAGGTGCCTTATCAGCTCGCCGAAGTGCCGCAGATGGGGCCGCAGCAAGCCGAACTGCAACTGTTCGTCGCGCTCGCGCCGGGTGTGGTTATCGAATTCGTGACGGCGCTGCACCACGCTTACCACCGCTCACTCGCTCAACTTTAGAACCTGGAGTAAAAAAATGCCCATTCCGTTACTGGCGCTAGCAATCAGCGCTTTCGCGATCGGCACGACCGAATTCGTGATCATGGGCTTGCTGCCCGAGGTCGCGCGCGATCTGGCCGTGTCGATTCCGTCGGCCGGTTTGCTGGTGAGCGGCTATGCGCTCGGTGTCGCGGTCGGTGCACCCCTGCTCGCGGTGGTCACCAGCAAGATGCCGCGCAAGCTCGCGTTGCAGTTGCTGATGGGCGTGTTCATCGTCGGCAATACGCTGTGCGCGATCGCGTCCAGCTATTCCGTGCTGATGATGGCGCGCGTGGTGACGTCGTTCGCGCATGGCTCGTTCTTTGGCATCGGCGCGGTGGTGGCGGCTTCGCTCGTGCCGGCTGAGAAGCGGGCGAGCGCGATTGCGCTGATGTTCACCGGCTTGACGCTGGCGAATGTGCTCGGCGTGCCGTTCGGCACTTTCGTCGGCCAGGAATTCGGCTGGCGCGCGGCGTTCTGGATCGTCAGCGCGTTCGGGGTCCTGTCGCTGGCGGGCGTGACGTTGCTGGTGCCGAATCGTCATGACTCCGGCCCCGTTGGCTTGGGCCATGAAGTGCGTGTGCTGAAGGACCCCCAAGTCTGGACCGCGCTTGCGATGACCGTGCTTGGCTTCGGCGGCGTGTTCGTGGTGTTCACCTATATCGCGCCGATTCTCGAACAGGTCAGTGGTTTCTCGCCGCGTGGCGTGACGCTGATTCTGGTGTTGTTCGGGATGGGTCTCACGATCGGCAATACCGTGGGTGGCAAGCTGGCGGACCGCGCGCTGATGCCTTCGCTGATGGGCATTCTGGTTGCGCTCGCAGTGGTGATGGCGATCTTCGCGCGCACCAGTCATTCGCAGGTAGCCGCGGCGATTACCATTTTCGTGTGGGGCATTGCGGCGTTCGCGACGGTGCCCCCGTTGCAGATGCGCGTGGTCGAGAAGGCCGCTGCGGCGCCGAATCTGGCTTCGACGTTGAACATCGGCGCGTTCAATGTCGGCAATGCGGGCGGCGCGTGGCTCGGCGGTCTGGTGATCAATCACGGCCACTCGCTCGATACGCTGCCGTGGGTCGCGGCGGCAGTCAGCGTGGCGGCGTTGCTGCTGACGTGGTTCGCGGCGCGGATGGATGCGCCGCCGGCATCGACCGTCGCGCAGCGGGCTTGAATGTGCGTGGGCACGCCGGATATCCCAGGAGGTGCGCGAGTGTGCGCGTAGGCGTGCTCGAGCGCGTCCGGGCCCGAACACGCCCATATGAAAAATTCGCACAAGCTTTGCGAGAATCGTCCTCCGCAATGCTGATAACAGTGTGAAGATAACTTCGTTGGGCGTAGCAAGCCGCGATGCTATCTTGCTTCCACTAACCGCTTGCCCGCCGTCCGGCGGCGTTCCTGGAGGCAGTCATGCATTCCCCGCTTGCGCTGGTTCGCGATCCCACGGCTGACACCGTAGCGTCGTCGCGTGCCGCTGAACCTTTCGATGCGCTTGAACATCTGGTCGGCGTGAATCTCGCCCGCTTGCGCGCCGAGCGCCAACTGTCGCTCGACGCCCTGGCCCGCGCCTCGGGCGTCTCGCGAGCGATGCTCGCACAGATCGAGTCGGCGCGCAGCGTGCCGTCGATCAAGGTGCTGTGCAAGGTGGCATCGGCGTTGAAGGTATCGGTGGCGGCGTTTTTGCGGCGTCACGCGACCAACGGCTTCGAGCATTTGCCGGCGGAGCGGTCGTCGCGCCTCGTCAGTTCGAATGGGCGCTACTCGGCCCGGCCGCTGTATCCGGATGCCGAGCCGACCGCCGCCGAGTTTCACGAGTTGCGTATCGCGCCGCTGCATACCGAGGCCGGCACGCAGCGCGCGCCGGGCACCACGGTGAATCTGGTGGTCAGCGAAGGCACGCTGGAAGTCAGCGTGCACGACCAGCGCCAATTGCTGGCAACGGGCGACGCGATCGTGTTCGACGCCGACCAGCCGCACAGCCTGCGCAATCCCGGCGATACCGAAGCGCGTGCGTTTCGCGTGACGCTGAAGGCGGAAACGCCGCCGCGCTGGGATGTGCCTGCGCCTGCGCCGCACGACTTGGCGCGTCAGGCCGCGCCGGTTTGACGAATGAGGGTTTTCAGGCGGACGTGCGGTGAAGCCGAGATGTCCGTCTAATCAGTAGGGGTTGCGCTGCAGGTTCCGCGCGACTGTTGTATTCTTTGCCAGCCGGTCAATCCGGCAATCAGTGCGTCTTCAGGGCGGGGCGAAATTCCCCACCGGCGGTATGCCGGCAGCGCGAAAGCGTGAGCCGGTGAGCCCGCGAGCGCCCGCGTCGTCAATGTATTTGGACCTGTGCAACTACGTTGCATGGGGCCAGAGTAAGAGCTTTGCATGGGATCAGAGTAAGCGCTAAAGCGCCAACTCTGATCAACAGCTAAAGCGCTAACTCTGGCCGACACGGGGTCAGCAGATCTGGTGAGAAGCCAGAGCCGACGGTTAGAGTCCGGATGGAAGAAGATGTGCAGATAGTCATGTTCGTTTCCGTGATGCCGCCAGAGGTTGGGGCGGTGCGTGAGCGTCGCTTTGCGCGGCGTTCAACGGCGCGTCTTTGTCTGTTTGCAATGCCCTGAAACGTTTTTCGCCCAACTTTTGCGATGAGCGTTTCAACTATGTCCTTTGCTACTTTTCCTGCTCCGTCGGTGATTGCGGATAGCGCATCACTTGACCTCCCCCTGCTCGCCACCGAGCCCGTTCCGCCGCGTATCGCCGCCGCTTTGCAAGCTATGCGCGATGGCCGTGCTGTCGTTCTGCAAGACGATCACGACCGCGAGAACGAAGCCGATCTGATCGTTTCCGCCGAGCGACTTTCCGTCGAAACCATGGCCTTGCTGATCCGCGAATGCAGCGGCATTGTGTGCCTGTGCCTGCCTGACGACAAGATTCGCGCCCTCGAGCTGCCACCGATGGCCGTCAACAACGAAAGCCGTCATGGCACTGCGTTCACGGTCTCGATCGAAGCCCGCGAGGGTGTGACCACCGGCGTGTCCGCACTCGATCGCGTGACGACGATTCGTGCTGCCATCAGCGATACGGCGAAGCCTGCCGATATCGTGCGCCCTGGCCACGTGTTTCCGCTGCGCGCGCAGCCCGGCGGTGTGCTCGCGCGTCGCGGCCATACCGAAGGCACGGTCGATCTGGCGATTCTCGCGGGTCTGAAGCCGGCCGGTGTGCTGTGCGAATTGATGAACGCAGACGGGACGATGACGCGCGGTGCGGATGTGGAGCGCTTTGCTGCGCAACACAATCTGCCGATTTTGACGATCGCCGAGCTGGTGGAATTCCGCGAGGCCCTGGCGACGGCACGCGAATGTGTGGCCGCTGAGGCTTGATGCGTGAAGCGTGTGCCGCGTGCGGTGACATGGTTGGCGGTTGAGCGCGAACGCTTTGTCGCGCTGGAGGGCGGCGCCGACCAGAACGAACTTGACGCACTCACGTGCATTTGAAAAAACAAACCCCACGCTTGGAAAGAGGCGGGGTTTGTCAGCAATCTGAAGCCGGCTAGTGTAGCCGGCTTTTTTATTGTCGCGCCCGTTAAGACTGCACGTCGCCAAACTCGCCGCGCACACCGGCTTCGACCAGCGCAGGCAGTTCATCCATATGTTTCATGATGCGCGTCATACCCATCTTGCGCAGCGCATCCGCATAACCGTCGGGGATATGGCTCGCACCCACGAAGGCAATCGTCTTCATACCCGCCGCACGCGCCGCATTCAAACCGGCCACGCTATCTTCCACGACGATGCATCGCGAGGGCTCCACACCCAGTGTCTTCGCAGCAAACAGATACACATCCGGAAACGGCTTCGGCCGCGCCACCTGTTCGGCGCTGAAAATCCGCTCGCCGAAAATCTGCTGCAAGCCCGCGCGCCGCACCGACGCATTCACGCGCGCCATCCGGCTGTTCGACACGACCGCGGCCGGCAGCGTCACGCGCTGCAATGCGTCGCGCACGCCGTTAATCGGGCTGAGCGATGCCGCGAGCTCAAGCTCGACATTGTGTTCGATCGTATTGAAGAAATTGGCGGGCAACGTGATGTCAAACGACTTCTCGATCCCTTCGAGAAAGCGCGAGGTCTGCTGGCCGAACGCCGTCTTGACGACGGGTTCGAAGTCGAGGCCGGGGAAGGTGGCGGACAGCGTTTCGAGCATCACGCGGTCAGCGATGATTTCGCTGTCGACGAGCACGCCGTCGCAGTCACAGATAAGGTGGTCGATCATGCTTTAAAACGGAAAGCGAGAGGCGTGCGGGCAAGACAATTGCAAGCTCATACGCGGAGATTGAAAGCATCATGATACGTGCTTTGGCGCCGCGTGCGCGGCGCCATCGCTTTCCGTCGGCGTTTATTTGCGCCCTTGGTCTGTCCGCAGTTTGCCCGTAGTTTGCATATAGAGCGCCAATGCGTGCCCTATATGCGCAGCACGATCAGTGCGCGTGCAGATACAGATACAGCCCAGTTGCCGCCGCGCCGCCCATCAGCGGACCGCACACCGGAATCCACGAATAACGCCAGTCGCTGTCGCGTTTGCCCGGAATCGGCAGCAGCGCGTGCATCAGACGCGGTGACAGGTCGCGCGCGGGGCTCATCGCGTAACCGGTCGGGCCGCCGAGTGAAATACCGATGCCGAGCACCAGCAGACCGACCGGCAGTGCGTCGAGCGCACCCAGGCCAACTTGCGGCGAAGCCAGATACAGCACGCCGAGAATCAGCACGAAAGTCGCGATCATTTCGGTGAGCAGGTTATGCGGCACGCTGCGAATCGCGGGCGATGTGCAGAACACGCCGAGCTTCACGTCGGCATCGGCTTCCTTGTTGAAGTGCTGACGATACGCGACCCACACGAGCAGGGCGCCCGCCATCCCGCCAAGCATCTGCGCCGCGATGTAGCCAGGCACTTTGGCCCACGCGAATTTGCCGGCCAACGCGAGGCTGATCGTCACAACAGGGTTCAGGTGCGCGCCGCTGTACGATGCCGTGACGTACACGGCGATGAACACGGCCATCGCCCAACCCATCACGATCACGATCAGGTCCGCGCCTTTGCCTTTGGTACGCGCGAGCAGCACGTTGGCCACCGCGCCGTTGCCGAGCAGCACCAAAAGCGCGGTGCCGATGAATTCCGCAATGTAAGGAGACATAATTGGTTATCCGAAATATAGTTGTTAGGGAAGCCGCTGGATAGGCGGCTTCGTTATGTCGAAAGGTGTCTTATGGAACCGGGGGACTGCTATCAGGGCGTGTCGGCCCAGGCCTTCGCGGCGCGGATCGCGCGCTTCCAGCCGTCGAGGCATTCCTTGACATCGGCGTGCGGCAGCGCAGGGGTGAAACGGCGATCGAGCGCCCACTGGCTTTGCAGTTCGTCCACATCTTTCCAGTAGCCCACCGCGAGACCGGCCAGATACGCCGCGCCCAATGCGGTCGTCTCCGATACTTTCGGGCGCACTGCGTCGACGCCGAGAATGTCCGCCTGGAATTGCATCAGCAGGTTGTTCGCGCAAGCACCGCCGTCCACGCGCAATTCGCCGATGCGAATGCCGGAGTCGGCTTCCATCGCTTTCAGCACGTCGAGCGATTGATAGGCGATCGAGTCGAGCGCGGCGCGGGCGATGTGCGCCGAGGCCGTGCCGCGCGTCACGCCGAACAGTGTGCCGCGAGCACGGGCGTTCCAGTGTGGCGCGCCGAGGCCTGCAAACGCGGGCACCAGATAGACGCCGTCGCTATGCGGCACGCTGCGCGCCAGCGTTTCGATTTCAGCGGCGTTCTTGATGATGCCGAGGCCGTCGCGCAGCCATTGCACCACCGCGCCGCCAATGAAGATGCTGCCTTCGAGTGCGTAGTTGATCTGGTCGCCGATCTGCCACGCAATCGTGGTGACGAGATTGTTCTTTGATTCGATCGGCTTGTCGCCGGTGTTCATCACGAGGAAGCATCCCGTACCGTAGGTGTTCTTCACCATGCCCGACTGCGTGCACATCTGACCGAACAGGGCCGCGTGCTGGTCGCCTGCAATGCCGGCGAGCGGAATCTTGGAGGCGAACACGGTGGTCTTGGTCGGCCCGTACACTTCCGACGACGCACGCACTTCCGGCAACATGTTGCGCGGAATATCCATCGCTTCGAGCAGTTCGTCGTCCCACTTCAGCGTGTGGATGTTGAACAGCATCGTGCGCGACGCGTTGGTCACGTCGGTGACGTGCAGGCCGCCCTTGGTGAAATTCCACACCAGCCAGCTATCCACCGTGCCGAAGGCGAGGCGCCCTTGCTTCGCTTTTTCGCGTGCGCCTTCGACGTTGTCGAGAATCCAGCGGATCTTGGTCGCCGAGAAGTACGAATCGATCGGCAGACCGGTTTTCGCGCGGACTTTCTCTTCGAGACCTTGCTCTTTGAGCTGATCGCAGAAGTCGGCCGTACGGCGGTCCTGCCAGACGATCGCGTTGTAGATCGGATGGCCGGTTTCGCGATCCCACACGATGGTGGTCTCACGCTGATTGGTAATGCCGATCGCGGCGATCGACGTGCCGTTCATACCGGCGCGCGTGACCGCTTCGGCGGCGACGCCGGCCTGGGTCGACCAGATTTCCTGCGGGTCGTGCTCGACCCAACCTGGACGCGGATAGATCTGCTGGAATTCTTTCTGTGCGGTCGACACGATATTGCCGAGCCGGTCGAACAGCATCGCGCGCGAGCTGGTGGTGCCTTGGTCGAGCGCGAGAATGTACTGATCCTGCATTGTCTCTTCTCCATGCGTTTTATGAATCGCCGGACTGCTAACCGGCGACGGGAACGGCTTGTTGTTTTAAGCGGGCTGCAACAGTTTGTGGTTGTGCGTCCCGGCTTTGTCAGTAGCCGAGGGGTGAAAATCGATGCGGTTCATCCAGGTTCATTCACGTAGCCAGGCCGTGTTGCTTTAGCCTGACCAGGTGGTCTGACTAAGTGGCTCAGCTAAGTGGCTGAACTGAGTGAGCTAATTAAATGACGAAACTAAGTGACCAAACTAAGTGGCCTAACTGAACGATCTAACTAGCGGGTTTAGCTAAGCACTCTGTCGGGCCGGCTCGCGCGCGAACCATGTGTCGATGTCGCGTGTGATCGAATCGAGCGTGCCCGGTTCGACGTGCAGACCGAGTTTCGAGCGGCGCCACAGCACGTCCTGCGCGCTGCGTGCCCATTCGGTATCGCGCAGGTAAGTGAGTTCGGCTTCGTGGAGGCCCGGCGCGAAAGCGCGGCCGAGGTCGGCCACCGAGCGCGCGTTGCCAATGACATGCTTCACGCGCGTGCCGTACGCACGCGCGAGGCGGTGAGCCAGATCGGCGGGCAGCCAGGCATTCTGCTGCTTGAAGCCGGCCAGGAAACGCTCGAAGTTGGCTTGCGGAATATCGCCGCCGGGCAACGGCACACCGGCCGTCCACGAAGGCGTGCCGTTATGCAGCGCGTGCGCGAGTTTGTCGACGGCTTCTTCCGCCAGCTTGCGGAACGTCGTGATTTTGCCGCCGAACACGGACAGAAGCGGCGCTTCGCCTGAAGGCGCGTCGAGTTCGAGCGAGTAATCGCGCGTGACGGCCGACGGGTTGTCCGCGCCTTCTTCTTCGAGCAGTGGACGCACGCCCGAGTAGGTCCAGCGCACGTCTTGCGGCGAGATCTTCTGCTTGAAGTAGCGATTGATCGAGTCGCACAGGTACTGTGTTTCGTCGGCGCTGATCGCCACTTGCGACGGGTCGCCGTGATATTCGAGGTCAGTCGTGCCGATCAGCGTGTAATCGTGTTCGTACGGAATCGCGAAGATGATCCGCTTGTCTGGATTCTGGAAGATGTACGCGTGATCGTGTTCGAACAGACGGCGCGTGACGATATGGCTGCCTTTGACGAGGCGCACGCTGTGCGTCGCTTCCCGGCCGAGTGCGCCATGCAGCAATTCGCCGACCCACGGGCCGGCCGCATTCGCAATCGAGCCTGCGCGCACGTCGAGGATCGTGCCGTCGGCGCGCTTGAGTTGCGCGCGCCATTCGCCGCCGGCGCGCACCGCGCTCAGCAGTTTGGTACGCGTGAGAATCTTTGCGCCGCGTTCCTGCGCATCCAGTGCGTTCAGCACGACCAGACGGGCGTCATTGACCCAGCCGTCCGAATACACGAAACCGCGCTTGATCGAATCGACCAGCGGTGCGCCCGCCGGGTGGTCGCGCATCACGATGCCGCGTGAGCCGGGCAGCAGCTCGCGTTTGGCGAGGTGATCGTAAAGGAACAGGCCGGCGCGGATCAGCCAGGCCGGACGCAGATCGGGCATGTGCGGCATCACGAAGCGCAGCGGCCACATGATGTGCGGCGCGGCGCGCAGCAGCGTTTCGCGCTCCTGCAGGGCTTTGCGCACCAGCCCGAACTCACGGTACTCGAGGTAGCGCAGGCCGCCGTGAATCAGCTTGGTACTGGCCGACGACGTATGGGCCGCCAGATCGTCCTGTTCGCAGAGCAACACCGACAGGCCGCGGCCCGCCGCATCGCGTGCGATGCCTGCGCCGTTGATCCCGCCGCCTACGACGAGCAAATCGTACCTTGAGCCTTGCGTCACCTGCTGTGTCCCCTGCGTCGTATTCCGAAAGCTGTTTGGAAAAACTATCGAACCGATAGTGTTCGTTTGCGAACTTTAATGAACATATTCGAAAAAGTAAAGTTCGGTTTCTTAGGGGTTCCTCTAGTGGTTTGGCTAAGGTGGTGGCGTAACGCGCGGGCACGGACGATACTCTCAATAGCAGCCATTTCGAGGTGAATTCATGCGTGGACTTTGGATGATCGGCGCCGTTGCACTCCTGACGGGATGCGTCAGCTCGCCGAGCTTGAACGGAACGATGGGCGCGCCCTCGTTCGTATCGTTGCAGCAGATGTGCAGTGCCCAGACGGTCGACTACGGCAATGACGCGCAAGGCGTCTACGCGACACTGTTCGATGCCTACGTGGCGAATCGGCGCGGCAAGTTGTCGAAGGACGATTTCTGCGCGTTCCAGGCGTCGTTGGCACAGCATTACGCGAGCCTCGGGGTGAGTACCGACCCGCAGGTGCGTAATCAGTGGGTGACCTTCTTCACCGATCAGCGGGCCAAGGCGTTGAGCTGGCGCGCGGCGGCCGATCCGACCTTGCGCGCGGGCTGAGCGTCGCGTTGCGCTTCCTTCGCCCGGCGCTTCCCACCAGCATTATTCGCGTTGGGTGAGTTATTGGGCTAACTGGGGCTCACTCGGGCAAGCCGTGCTGCGGCTGGGCGCCGCGCCACAACATCCGGCGAATCTGCGCGAGTACGGCCTCGCGCGTCGGCGCGTTGCTCCCGTGGGCCTGTTGCGGCTGTGGCAAAGGCAACTGATTGGCGAGCGCCAGCATGGTGAAACCGTGCAGACTGGCCCAGTAGGCGTAGCCGATCAATTGTGGATCGCCTTCCAGAATGCCCGCGGCAACCAGCTTTTCGAAGTGCGCACCGAGCATGCGCCAGGCGCGGTGCGATGCGGCGCTGAGTTCCGGGTAGGCGCCATCCTGCTGCGTCAGATCGAACATCAGGCGGTAGGCGTGCGGCTCGTCAAGCGCGAAGGCCACGTAGGCGTCGCTGACGACCGAGCGGTCGGTCCCAGTCGCTTCCTTCGCCGCTGCTTCGAGCCGTGCCGCGAAGCGGTTGAACGCCGCAGCGCGGACCATCGCAAGGATTTCGTCCTTATCGCGGAAGTAGCGATAGGGCGTCATCGCGCTGCAACCCAGCTCCTTCGCCAGTTCGCGCATCGTCACGCCCTGCGCGCCGCGCGTGGCGAACGCATTCTCGGCCACGCGCCGCATGGTTTCGCGGAATTGCTGGATATCGTCGGAGGAGAGCGTTTTTGGCATGCGCGATGGAAGGAGGTCCGTCGCGTCAATTTACTGTGTAAATGAATTGGACACAACAAAGCCGCCGTGGGTGCGGCGACCTCGTTCCAGACAAAGAAAGCGCGGCAGCCTTGAAGCGGCGAGGGCGCGCGATGTCACCGCGGCGCAGCCCGCCGTTATGCTGCCGGACGTTGGCTTCAAAACCCGACGTACTAGGAGAAACGCTTGATGGCCCTGAGTGCGCTGTCGCCCGTTTCGGTCACGCGCCATTGTTCGTTGCCCGACGCGAGCCGTTCTAATTGCACAAGCTGGCGTTCCAGCAGGGCGTCGAGTTCTTCTCGCTCCATATCGACTTGATTGGGGGCGTCCTTGACGAGCAACAACGTGGCGAATTCATGCGGACTCAGCATCGTTCTCTCCATGTCAAGCTAACGCGGACGGCCTTGTCGGCGACTGGCCCGATGCCAGTGAAGTCCGCTAAGTGATCAGGCGGGAGGTACGGCTCATGCTCACAGGTTCACACCGCCAGCGCGCCGCGTAGCGCGGAACGGACGCTGGGGAACTGGAGTGTAGTCAACCGCCAGATAAACACCAATGCGGCCCCAGTAAATTTTCCCTTTGACAATTGGGCGTCGCAGAGGCGGTTTGGAGCTGCGGCCAGATCCTTGATTTCACTCGAAGTTTTGCGTGCACTGCAACATGGCCGAAGACGCCTGGATTACTCGGCGATATACACCTGGCAGTTGGCGGCAGCGAGCGTTTCGTTCATCTCGGCGGGCGGCGCGGCGTCGGTGAAAAGCGCGTCGATCTGATCGAGATGACCTTGGCGGACGAGCGCCGGGCGACCGAATTTGGAGTTGTCGGCCGCGAGAAACACCGTGCGCGCATGCTGGATGATCGCCTCGGCCACCCGCACTTCGCGGGTATCGAAATCGCGCAGCGTGCCATCCGTTTCAATGCTCGACGTCCCGATGATCGCGAAGTCCACCTTGAACTGGCGGATGAAGTCGATCGCCAGTTCGCCGACGATGCCCTTGTCCCATGGGCGAACGATGCCGCCCGTCACCAGCACTTCGCAATCCGGATAGCCGCTCATCATGCTGGCGACGTTCAGATTGTTGGTGATCACACGCAGGCCGCGATGCCGGTTGAGCGCCCGTGCGACTTCTTCGGTGGTCGTGCCGAGGTTGATGAAGAGGGAGGCCTGATCAGGAATGTGAGTGGCCACTAGCGTCGCGATGCGCCGCTTCTCTTCGTGGAACATCCGCTGACGCGCCGTGTACGAGACGTTCTCGGAGCTGGTCGGCAGACTGGCGCCGCCGTGATAGCGGCGCAGCAGGTTCATGTCGGCGAGCCAGTTGACGTCGCGGCGGATCGTCTGCGGCGTCACGTCGAAGTGCGCCGCGAGATCGTCCACGGTCACGAAGCCGTCGCGTTGCACCCACTCCAGCAGTTCCTGTTGCCGGGCGTTGAGAGTCAGGCGGGGGTCTCGGGTCATGTGTCTCGGGTCGTGGGTTTTTATCGGCGCTGCCCGCCACCGGCGCGATACGCTGTGCCAGAAACGGGTGATGCGTGAACGAGGGTGAGCGTATTGTAAGACCATCGCACGTCTTGTCTGCCAACTCGTGCGTCATGGTTTCGATCCAGGGCGACCGTGCAATGACTCATTCAGGTCATTTACGCATTTATTCATTTGATAAATGAATTTGTTTTTTGTACCAGATCGCGCTGCAATCCAAGGTTCTACGTTTTACCCGCGTGTTACCCGTTTCCCATGGCTTCCGGCGTTCGAGAACGCGCCGGGCCGCGCTTTCGAGAGTGTCCGACATGACTGGCTTCAACTGGCAAAACCCCTACCCGACGCCGCGTCTGCCTGTATTCGCGCGCAACATCGTTTCGACTTCGCATCCGCTCGCCGCGCAAGCCGGGCTGAGGATGCTGTGGAAAGGCGGCAATGCCGTCGACGCGGCGATCGCGGCGGCCGCCGCTATTACGGTGGTCGAGCCGGTGTCGTGCGGCCTTGGCGGCGACGCCTTCGCGCTGGTGTGGGATGGTAAGAAGCTGCATGGCCTGAACGCTTCCGGCGTGTCGCCGGCGGCCTGGAACGTCGATTACTTCAAGCGCAAGTACGGTGAGGAAAACGGCCTCGCGAAGCAGCCTAAACGTGGTTGGGACGCTGTAACCGTGCCGGGCGTGATCGCCGGCTGGGAAGCGCTGCATCAGAAATTCGGCTCGCTGCCGTTCGCCGATCTGATGGAGCCGGCGATCGAAATCGCCGAGCGGGGTCACGCGGTGGCGAGCATCGTCGCGTACAAATGGGCGGCCGCCGTGCCGGAACTGAAGGACTTGCCGGGTTTCGCGCAAACCTTCATGCCGCGCGGCCGTGCGCCGGAAGTCAGCGAACTGGTGCGCTTTCCCGGTCACGCGAAGACGCTGCGCAAGCTCGCCGAGCAGGGCCCGCGTGCGTACTACGAAGGCGAGATTGCCGAACAGATCGCCGCGTTTGCGCGCGAAGGCGGCGGCGCGTTGACGCTCGACGATCTGCGCAACTACAAAGCGGATTGGGTCGAGCCGATCGGGAAGGATTATCGCGGCTACACCGTGCATGAAATTCCGCCGAACGGCCAGGGTATCGCGGCACTGATCGCGCTGGGTATCCTCGAAAAGTTCGACGTGAAAGAACTGGCCGTCGACAACGTCGAGTCGCAGCATTTGCAGATTGAAGCGATGAAGCTGGCGTTCGCCGACGTCTACCGTTACGTCGCCGATCCGCGCTCGATGGACGTCACGCCGGAACAGATGCTCGACGACGACTACCTCACGTCGCGCGCGAAGTTGATCGACCCCAAGCGCGCCACCCAATTCGACTTCGGCATGCCGAAGGCCGGCGGCACGATCTACATGTCGGTGGCGGACGAGCGCGGCATGATGGTCAGCTTCATCCAGTCGAACTACATGGGCTTCGGCTCGGGCATCGTGGTGCCCGACAGCGGCATCGCCATGCAGAACCGCGGCTGCGGTTTCTCGATGGACCCGAAGTCGCCGAACGTGGTGGAAGGTGGCAAGCGGCCGTTCCACACCATCATCCCGTCGTTCCTCACCCAGCAGGTGGACGGCAAACAGGAAGCGGTGATGAGCTTCGGCGTGATGGGCGGCGATATGCAGCCGCAAGGCCACCTGCAGTCGATCGTGCGGATGCTCGACTACGGTCAGCAACCGCAGGCCGCCTGCGATGCGCCGCGCTGGAAGGTCAATCGCGACTTCACGATCGACATCGAATCGACGCTCGATCCGACGACCGCCGCAGCCCTGCAGAAGCTGGGCCACACGATCAAGTCGGTCGACGATCCGTATATGGACTTCGGCTCCGGTCAGTACATCTGGAAGCTCGACCGTAACGATCCGGACCGTGGCTACGTGGCGGCCAGCGACAGCCGTCGCGACGGGCTGGCAGCCGGGTTCTAAGCGATTCGAGCGACGCGCAGGCGCGGCTCAGGGAGCGCCTGTGCTTCGCTGCGCAGATTGGCGATGCATGGCGCATCGTGATGAGGCGGCGTCAAGGATCCAAGGATCGCAATACAAAGCCAGGCGTTGTGCGCAAACCCGAAACGGGTTGCGCACGGCAGCCAGGCATCAAGCGTCATAAGCGCATTCAGCGCAACGCGCATCAGGCAGGGTAGGAGACACCATGAACACCCCCGCGTCGCATTCCGCGACAGCTTCCCCCCATTCCACGTCCGCACCGCTTTCCAAAGCGATGGTGCGGCGTATCGTGTTTTCGTCGTCGGTCGGCAATGCGCTCGAGTGGTTCGACTTTCTGGTCTACGGTTACTTCGCGACCATCATCGCGAAGCAGTTCTTCCCGATGCAGGACGAGTGGCTCTCGACGCTCCTCGCCATTGCCACGTTCGGCATCTCGTTCCTGATGCGGCCGTTGGGCGCCGTCGTGCTGGGCGTCTACGGCGACCGCAAGGGCCGTAAGGCGGCACTCACGCTCGCCATCGCGCTGATGATGGTCGGTACCTTCACGATGGCGGTGATGCCACCGTACGCGTCGATTGGTATTGCAGCGCCTGTGTTGATCCTCTTGGCGCGGCTCGTGCAAGGCTTCGCGGTGGGCGGTGAGTTCGGCAGCGCGACGGCCTTCATGGTCGAACACAGCGCGTCGCGGCGTGGCTACTACGCGAGTTGGCAGTTCGCGAGCCAGGGCCTCGCCGCGATCACCGCGGCAGCCTTTGGTTCGCTGCTGACCGCGTGGATGCCGCCCGAGCAACTCAATAGCTGGGGGTGGCGCCTTCCGTTCATCTTCGGTCTGCTGGTCGGGCCGGTGGGTTACTACATCCGTTCACATCTCGATGAGACGCCGGAGTTTCTCGCCTTGCGTGAAGCGCGTGAGTCCGCGGGCAAGCGTCCGGGGACGTCTGAGGAGAAGGGCGCGTCATTCAGCAACCAATGGGTGAATCTGCTGCTGGCCGTCGGCATCGTCGCGCAATCCACGGTCGGCGTGTACGTGTTGCAACTCTACATGCCGATGTACGCGGTCAAGCAGTTGCACATGCCGGCTGCGGCGTCGTTCGGCGTGGTGGTGCTCAACGGCGGCATGCAGTTCCTGCTGTCGCCGGTGATGGGCGCATTGTCCGACCGTATCGGCCGGATTCGCATCATGCTGACCACATCGATTCTGATGGGCACGCTGATCTACCCAATGTTCGCGATGCTGCAGACGCATCCGACGATCGGTTGGCTGTTGCTGTTGCAAGGCACCGCCGGCATCTTCAAGGCGGCTTACTCCGGTCCGATGCCCGCGCTGATGTCTGAGATCTTCCCGACGCAGGTGCGCTCGACAGGTCTTTCAATCGGTTACAGCATCGGCGTCACGATTTTCGGTGGCTTTGCACCGACGATCGTGGAGACCTTCATCCACTTGACCGGCGACAAGCTGGCGCCAAGTTACTACGTGCTAATTGCCGCAGTGCTCTCGGGGTTGTCGCTCGTCGTGGTCGCGTGGCGCAGGCGGCGCGTCCAACATCTCGAACGCGTGCAGCCCGCATGACGGCCTTGCCGGCCGCCGCTGCGCCCCGCCGCGAGCCTTGCCGCGTTTGACGTGCACCGTTTGTTCAAGCCCAAGCCAGCTCGTCGAGCTGGCTTTTTTGTGCCTTGCGTGCACCGCTTGTAACCGACTGAAGGATTCGACTACCTTGAAATTGGAACTGCGGCGGTCCGGCATGGTCTGTGCTGGGTTATCTGCAGAGTTGTTAAACACCGGCTAAGATGCAAGATACAAGGGGTTAACTCTAATTCAAGGCGCTGTATCTGACACGGCGGACCACCCTTGCGATAGCGGGCGGTTTCGAGCGCGCTCCACGAGTCGATACAGCTTTCGGAGCAAGGACACAATGCACACTGAGCTGAACCATGTGATGCCCTGGCGGATTGAGGATATCGACCTCACCCGCATAGATCGCCAGAAGGCAGTGGCTAACGAAGACCTGCTGCTTCTGTTGTGCGCCGCTTCATTTATCGAAAGCGGCACTGATCTTTACACCAGCAATCTGAGCACGTTCTTCGACGGCGACCCGGAAGTCTCCGCCTGGCTCAACCAGGAATGGGAGCCGGAAGAAATGCAGCACGGCCGCGCGCTCAAGACGTATGTCGCTTACGTCTGGCCTGAGTTCGATTGGGATACTGCGTTTCGCAATTTCATGGAGGAGTATTCGCTGACCTGTTCGTTCGAAGACTTCGAAAAGACTCGCGCGCTCGAGATGGTCGCCCGCTGCGTCGTGGAAACGGGCACCGCAACGCTGTATCGCGCGATCGGCGAATGTTCGGACGAGCCGGTGCTCAAGCAGATCACCGACAACATCCGCACTGACGAAGTCCGTCACTACAAGCACTTTTTCAAGTTCTTCAAGAAGTACAACAAGATCGAAGGCAATGGCCGTCTTGCGGTTCTTGGCGCGTTGATGCGCCGCGTGATGGAAATCAAGAACGAAGACTCGGAGATCGCGTTGCGCCATGTCTTTGCGATTCGTTATCCGGAACGGGTGCACGATTCGGTCTATAACCGCGAACGCGCGGCCCGTATCAATGCGCTGGTGCGGCGCAATCTGTCGGCGGACATGTGCGTGAAGATGCTGCTTAAGCCGCTCGATCTGCCGGCCAAGATTCAGCCTGGCGTGCATTACCCGCTTGCCAAGATCACGCAGCACGTGTTTTTCCGTTGATGTTCTTCTGCTGAGTTCACGGCATACAGAAGTGAAGATAAATGGCCCGCTCGTGCGGGCCATTCGTTTTTCGAGGCATGATTGAACCTCGCACCCTTGGCAACCTCGCTGGTAACCCGTCTCTGACTGGAGCGATACGATGAGCGACTCCTCTCTACCCGAACGTCCACTCGAACAGAACGTGTTCGACGAATGGCCCGACGCCGTTCGCACCTTGTTCGATGGTTCGTCGCTAGCGAGCAAGACGGGATTCACCGCGTCGCTGCTCACCGTCGATGCGAATGGCCACGTGCGTACGTCGCTGCTCGGTGTCGGCGAGTTGTACGCGCCTGATTCGCGCTCGCTGTGCATCGCAGTGTGGCCGCAGGCTCGGGCGGCGCGCGTGATCGCGCAAAACGGCCGGGCCGCGCTGACGTTCGTCTGCGACGAGGCGTTCTATCAGGTGCAGTTGCGCTTGACGCCGCTAGCGGGCGTGGCAGGCGATGACAGCGGCCTCGTGTACCTCATCGGCTCGATTGACACAGCGGAGGCGCAGAGCGTGCGTTATGCGCGCCTGACAAGCGGCATTACGTTTGAACTGGAGGGGGAAGGGGAGGCGGTGCTCGATCGATGGGAACGGCAGATCGAGCACCTGAAGCAGGCTGCCGCTGCGGCTAGCCGTTAGTCTGGGACGACGGCTAGCGAGCAGGCAGTGCTTAAAACTTAACGGCCCCGCGCGCCACTGCGCGTCGGCTGGCCGCCACGCGGTGCGTCATTGCGCGGCTTTGCGCCACCCAGCAAAGCACCCGGATTGCCACCTTGCGGCTTGGCGCCCTGCGGCTTGCGCGGCGCATGTTGCGCGGCGCCGCCTTCGTGCGCCGCTGCACGCGGCTGACCGTCATGACGCTGGCCGTCGCGGCGCGGCTGTCCGCCGTTGCCGTTACCGGCCGGCTTCGCACCTTGCGACTTCGGCTGCTGCTGACCATTCGCCGGGCGTTGACCCGAACGTTGTGCGGGTTTTGCTGCTGCTGCGCCGTCGCGGCGGCCGCCATCACGTTTCGGCGCACCTTGACCCTGACGCGGCGAACGGCCACCGCCGCCACCGCCACCCTGACCACGGCGCAGAATCGGTTCCGGCTTGGCAGTCGGATCCGGCTCAAAACCGGCGATCACCTCTTGCGGCACCTGACGCTTGATCAGCTTCTCGATGTCCTTCAGCAGTTGCAGTTCGTCGACGCACACCAGCGAAATCGCTTCGCCCGATGCGCCTGCACGACCCGTGCGGCCGATCCGGTGTACATAATCTTCCGGCACGTTCGGTAAATCGTAGTTGACCACGTGCGGCAGCTGATCGATATCGATGCCGCGTGCCGCGATGTCGGTCGCGACCAGCACTTGCAGCGTGGCGTCCTTGAACTCGGCGAGCGCGCGTGTGCGGGCCGATTGGCTCTTGTTGCCGTGAATCGCCAGCGCGCTGATGCCGTCTTTCGTCAGCTGTTCGGCAAGGCGGTTCGCGCCGTGCTTCGTGCGCGTGAACACCAGTACCTGGAACCAGTTGTGTTGCTTGATGAGGTGCGTGAGCAGCTCACGCTTCTTGTCGCGGTCGACCGGGTGAATCTTCTGTGCGACGAGTTCAGCCGTCGTATTGCGACGGGCGACTTCGATCAGCGCCGGCGAGTCGAGCAGATTGTCGGCGAGCGTCTTGATTTCGTCGGAGAAGGTAGCCGAGAACAACAGGTTCTGACGCTTCGGCGGCAACTTCGCGAGCACGCGCTTGATGTCATGGATGAAGCCCATGTCCAGCATGCGGTCCGCTTCGTCGAGCACGAGAATCTCGAGATGCGACAGATCGATGGTCTTCTGCTGCATGTGGTCGAGCAAACGGCCCGGCGTCGCGACGACGATGTCCACGCCGCTGCGCAACGCGCCGATCTGCGGATTGATGCCGACGCCGCCGAACATCACGGTCGACTTCAGCTTCAGGTACTTGCCGTAGGCGCGCACGCTTTCTTCGACCTGGGCGGCCAGCTCACGCGTCGGCGTGAGGATCAGCGCGCGGACGACGCGCTTGCCCGATGCCGAGGTGACAGCGGGCATGGTGTTCAGACGCTGCAGGATCGGCAGCGTAAAGCCGGCGGTCTTGCCGGTGCCGGTCTGCGCGCCAGCCAGCAGGTCGCCGCCGTTGAGCACGGCGGGGATTGCTTGCGTCTGGATTGGAGTCGGGGTGGTGTAGCCGAGTTCGTGTACAGCGCGGACCAGCGGTTCGGACAAGCCGAGGGAATCAAAAGACATAAATGCTCTTTGCAATGCAGTTTCGCGAACGGCACCAGACGGCACCAAATGGGCCCAAGCGCGGCATGAACACGCCCGCATGGCGCGTTCGAGGCCAAAGCCCAGTTCCGGTCGCAGAGAAATCGGCGGCACGCGCGATACGCGTGCCGAATGCTTCAACGCGCTATGCAGACACGTTGACTGGCCTTAAGTTGCATTTCGCCGCCGTGGGATGTCACGCGACGTAGCGCGCAACACTGACGAATTGACACAGACTGCCCGCCAGTACGAACAGGTGCCAGATACCATGTCCGTGCCGGATGCGCTCGTCGTTGATGAAGAAGTAGATACCGGCGCTGTAGATGATCCCGCCGGCCACGAGCCAGGCGGTACCCGCTGCCGGTAAGGCTTGAACCAGCGGGCGGACGGCAACGAGCGCGAGCCATCCCATCAATACATACAGCACCATCGAAACGCTGCGGGTGCGTCGCCCGAGCGTCAGTTCCTGCACGATGCCGAGAGCGGCAAGCCCCCAGCTTACGCCGAATAGCGACCAGCCCCACGGTCCGCGCAACGTAACAAGTGTGAACGGGGTGTAACTGCCGGCAATCAACAGGTAGATCGCCGAATGATCGCATTTCTGCAGCACAGCTTTCACGCGCGGGTTGCGCACGCTGTGGTAAAGCGTCGAGATAGCATACAGCACGAACAGCATCGCACCGTAGACACTGAAGCTGACCACCTTGTACGCGTCGCCGTCGAGCGCGCCCATGGTCACGAGCGTAGCCAGCCCCGCCACCGACAGCACGGCGCCGACGAGATGGGTAATGCTGTTGAAACGCTCACCGACATGCACGGCTCTTTCCTCCTGCGCGGTTTCATTAGGGTTTGTACCACCCACATGATACCGGTCCTGCAAAAACGAAGGGCGCGGCCGCGTTATTTCGCGGGCCGCGCCCCAGGTGCCTCACACGCTGCTTAGTCGAGCGGCGCCGAACGCAGATCCGACACTTGCTGCGGCGACACAGCCGTACCGTGGTTGCCCCAGGACATACGAATGTACGTCACGACGGCTGCCACTTCCGTGTTCGACAGCGCCTGGGCGAACGGCGGCATGCCGTACGGATGCGGGTTGCCGTCCGTGCTCGGCGGGTAACCGCCGTTCAGCACCATACGGATCGGATTGACCGCCGACGGCATCTGGATCGACTGGTTGTTCGCCAGCGGCGGGAACGACGGCGGCATGCCGAGGCCATTTTCCGCGTGACACTTCGCGCAGTTGTCAGCGTAGATCTTCTGACCTTGCTTCAACAGTTCGCCGCCGAACTTTTCCGAGGTTTCGAGCTGCAGCGGTTCCGGTGCTTCGCTCTTCTGCGGAATCGTCTTCAGGTACGTGGCCATCGCGTTGATGTCGTCGTCCGACATGTATTGCAGGCTGTTGTGAACCACTTCAGCCATCGGACCGAACACCGCGCCACGGGCCGACACACCGGTCTTCAGCAGGTCGGCGATGTCTTTGGTTTCCCAGTCGCCGAGGCCGGCTTCCTTGTTCGACGTCAACGACGGTGCGTACCAGTTCTGCAGCGGGATCAAACCGCCGGCGAACGCAGCCGAGCTGACCGGGCCACCCATGGCGTTGATCGACGTGTGGCACATGCCGCAATGGCCGAGGCCTTCGATCAGGTAGGCGCCACGGTTCCATTCGACCGACTTGGTCGGATCAGCCTTGTACTCGCCTTCGCGGAAGAACAGCGTGCGCCAGCCGATCAGCATGTTGCGCTGGTTGAACGGGAATTTCAGTTCGTGCGGACGGCTCGGCACATTGACCGGCGTGACCGAGCGCAGGTAGGCGTAGATCGCGTCCGAGTCGGCGCGCGTGACCTTCGTGTAGCTCGTGAACGGGAAGCCCGGGTACAGCAGGCTGCCGTCTTTCGAACGGCCCGTGTGCATGGCGCGGTAGAAGTCGTCCTGCGTCCACTTGCCGATACCGTACTGGTCGTCAGGCGTGATGTTCGGCGTGAACATCGTGCCGAACGGCGTCAGCATCGGCAGGCCGCCGGCAAACTGCTTGCCGCCGCGCACCGTGTGGCAGGCGATACAGTCGCCAGCGCGGGCGAGGTACTCGCCCTTCTTGATCAGCGCGGCCTGGTCGGCGGGCGTTGCCGCCATCGCCGAGCCGTTATGCAGGTTGTCGCCGCCCGACCACAGGACGGGAACGAGTGCGGCAGCCGCAACGACGACGACTGCCGAGAGGGCGAACAAAGACTTGCGTTTCATTTGAGTGTCTCTCCTGGTGCCTTATTGCGGTTCGCTGCCGCAGGCAAGCGGAGTCTTCATCGAGCGGGCCGGAGCCGGCACGGGGTTTTGTGGGGCCGTTTGCGTGGAAAGCCAGGCAGCGACGGCGTTCACGTCTTCGTCAGTCAGACGGGTGGCGATGGTGTGCATGCAATCCGGTGCGATGGCATGACGCGAGCCCGAACGCCATGCGCCCAATTGCGCGCTGATGTAGTCAGCATGCAGGCCCACCAGACCCGGGATAGCGGGTTCCATACCGGTCAGCGCCTTGCCGTGGCAAGCCGCGCAGGCCGGAATCTGCTTGGATGCGTCGCCGTGCAGCACGATCTGCTGGCCGCGCTCGACGATGCTCGCCGACACGGTCGGCTTGGCCGGCGTGGGGTACGGCGGACGTTGTTGCGAGAAGTACGTGGCGATCTGATGGAGGTAGTCGTCAGAGAGATACGTGACGAGGTAGTTCATCGGCGGGTACTTGCGGCGCCCTTCACGGAAATTCTGTAGCTGGTTGTACAGATAGTCGGCCGGCTTGCCCGCCAGACGCGGGAAGTAGTCGTTGTCGGTACCTTGGCCATGCGAGCCGTGACAGGCCGTGCAGCCTTGCACACGCGCTTCCATCGTATCGGGGGCCTTCGGTTGAGTCTGCGCTTTCGCAGCGCTATAGACACCCGCGGAGCCAATCAGCAGAAGGGCAAGCAGCGGGCGGAAAATGCGTCTTGAAGACACGCGTAACTCCATCAAAATCGGGGACCTGACCGAACTTCGAGCGGCTCGGTGTGAAGGGCAGCCGGCGCTGCGGCGACGCGGAATTCTATCATTGAAGGGTGATGGTGACTATTTGCCACAGAAGAGAAGGTTCCGGGTGTCACAGCCATGCGACAGTTTGACGCGCACCCGCCGCCCGGCTGGCGGGGCGGTCATCTAGATTTTGTCTGTGGCGTCGCGGCTACACGCCTCGTTCTCATCGGCTCGCATCACAAAGCAGGTTGAACCGACGCGCGCGCCGACCATCGAAGCGTACACTTCCGGGCGCGCGGCGTTTGTCTGACGTCTGCGCCTCTCGGCTCAACGCCTACCGTTTTACTTTCCACAAGCTATCGGCCTTACATGAAGCTATTCAATTTTTCCCGTCCGGCGCTGCGTGCGTTGACGTTCGGCGCCGCGGCGCTGGTCATGACGTCCACGGCTTTTGCGCATGCGCATATGGTGTCGAGCGAACCGGCGGCGAACGCCGAAGTGGCCGCCCCCACTGAAGTGACGATTCATTTCACCGAACCGCTCGAACCGGCGTTCAGCAGGATCGAACTGAGCGATGCAAGCGGCAAGCCGGCCGCACCGGCTGCGGCGGAAGTCGACAAAACTGATGCAAAAGTGCTGCATCTGGCGTTGCCGCAGTTGACGGCGGGCCGCTACGGGGTGCACTGGACGGCGGTTGCTACGGACGGCCACCGCACGCAGGGCGACTTTGCGTTCATCGTCAAATGAGCATGGACGGATTGTGGATCGGGCAGGTCGCCATGGCCGCGCTCATGAATGTCGCGTTTGCGTTTGCCATCGGTTCGGCGTTGCTCGGCGCGTGGCTCGCCAAGGACGCGCAGACCAAGATCAACCCTGCGCGGCCCGCCTGGTTGCGCGCCCAACGGTCGATGCTGACGGCTACCGTCGTGCTGGTGCTGGCGGACCTCGGCTGGCTGTGGTATCAGGCGGCGTCGATGAGCGGCGTTGCGCTGCCGGTGGCGCTGGGCGTGATACCGACTGTCCTGACGCAAACCCATGTCGGTTATGGCTGGAGCGTGGCGTTTGCCGGCGCGCTGGTGCTGCTGGGCACGGCCATGGCCAGTCATACCGGCATGCTGCGCAATGCGCTGCTGTGGCTGGCGGTGATCGCGATTGCGGCGGGCAAGGCGTCGCTCGGGCATGCGGCCGATGCCGGCCCGTTCTCGGCGGCGATCGCCATGCAGACGCTGCATGTGCTGGTCACCGGCGTCTGGGGCGGGTTGGCGATGGCGGCGGGACTCTCGGTATTGCCCGCGCTCGGCACATCCACCGCCCGTGGGATGCTGATCCGCACGGCGACGCAGGTATCGAACCTGTCGGTGGTGGCGGTCGGACTGGTCCTGCTCACGGGCATCTTCAATGCCGTGCGCGGTTCGGGCGGCTCCTTCGAAGCGATCGAGGTGAGCACCTGGGGTCATGTGCTGACGCTGAAGCTGACGCTGATCGCGCTCGCGCTGGTGCTCGGCGGACTCAACCGCTTCTCGGCGCTGCCGCGCTTGCGCCGCACGGCCTCGACGATGGACGCGCATACCTTCGTCAACGTGCTGTATCTGGAAGCCCTGGCGATGGTCGGCGTGTTCGTCGCAGCGGCCGCGTTGTCGCACAGCGTGCCGGCATTCGCCGCGTTGGGCTGAGATAAAAAAGCGCCGCACAGCAAAAGCGTGCGGCGCAATACACACGGTCGCCCGGCGGTGGCCGGCTGATCCGTTACTGCCCTCTAGGCTGTGAGCGTGCTGTGCGCCCGTTCCAGCGTCTCTTCCGGAAACATTTCCTGTTGCAGTTCGCCGTCGTCGCCGAACCACTGGCAGATCAGCCAGTTGCCCGGCGCGAACAGCACCGGCCCGGTCCAGGTGACCGTCATCGGACGTCCGCCGGATTTGAGCTTCAGGACGTCGCCGGCGCGGTAGGCGGGGTGTGCAGGCGTCGCAGGTCTCTTTCCCAGTCGCATGGCGAGCGTTCGTTCGATGAGCCTGATTATTCGAGGCCGAGCCGATGCCCGAGAATCGGCGCGCAAAACAGCGCGATCGCGCAGCCTGCTGCTTTGCCTTCCAGTTCCGCGCCCGCGGCATGTGAGCCGTACATCTGCGTCAGCAGATCAAAGAGTTGCGGCAGGCAGTACAGCACCGCGGCCGCAATAAAGCATTTTTCGACCACTGAGATGCGCCAGCCGCGTTCATAGGCGAGCATTGCGCCGATGATTCGAAGCACCCCGAACGCCACCAGCGCGCCGACGGCGGCCTGTTCGCGGATCAGATAGTCTGGAAGAAATTCGCCCATGATGTTCCCCGATGCATTTGTCGTTTGAATGCATTTGAGCAAGGAGCGGGCCATGCGTATGTCTGATGCCGAACAAACGGCCCGAAAGCCTGTCTGGATAAGGCTTTGCGCAATGCGGGGCGGGGCCTTGAAAGGGCCGGAAAACGCGTCTTCAGGCCGTTCCTGTCCGCGATGTTACGTAACTGAGACGGCGCACGCGTCACGTCACCGTAACGCGCGCGCCGAGTGCCGGAAAGCGCTTTGAAAGACGCCTCAGCGGATCCGTTCGATTCGCCCCACCAGGAACAGATAACACAACGCGCCGACCAGGCCGACACCGCTCATGAAGACCAGTGCGGGTTTAAAGTCGTTGTTCCTGACGATGAGGCCGATCACGATCGGCACGCAGATCGACGACAGGTTGCCCATCAGATTGAACATGCCGCCGGTGAGGCCGAGCAACTCCTTCTTTGCCATCGACGACACCAGCACCCATGTGATCGACGAAAAACCGCTGCCGAAGAATGCGATCGCCATGAAGAGGATCACCATCGAAGTCGTCTCGACATAGTTTGCACCGACGATCGCCGTGGACAGCAGCAAGCCCGTTACGATCGGCACCTTGCGTGCGACGGTGGCCGACACGCCGCGTTTGATCATCCAGTCCGACAGCAGACCGGAAGTCAGAATGCCGACAAACGCGGCGAGAAATGGCACCGCCGCCATGAAGCCGGCCTTTAGAAAATCCATGTGCCGGTATTTGACGAGGTAGGTGGGAAACCACGTCAGGAAAAACCACAATGTCGAGGTGACCGCGATCTGGCCGATATACACGCCCCATAGCTTGCGGTTGCCGAGCACCGCGCGCCAGTCGGCGGCCGTATAGCGCGCGCGGGCGCGGCGCGTGTCGCCCAGTTCGATGAGGCCCCCGCCTGCGCGGATCGTTTCGAGTTCGGCTTCGTTCACATCCGACGCTTCCGACGGCTCGCGATACAGCGCATACCAGACGAAGCCCCATGCAATACCGATCGCGCCGGTAAGAAAGAACACGCCCTGCCAGCCGAAATGCTGTTGCGTCAGAACGAGCGCGGGCGTCAGAAACGCGAGCCCGACATATTGGCCGCACGTGTACGTGGCAATCGCGCGAGCCCGTTCGCTATCGGGAAACCAGGTGGTCACGACGCGATTCAACGTCGGATAAGCCGGTGCCTCCAAAGCGCCGAGCAGCACACGCAGTGACAGCAGCATCGCAAACGCGCTAGCGAAGCCCTGCAGAATCGTCGCCAGCGACCATAGTCCGATAACGAGCGCCAACAGGAGCCGGGGCCGCGTGCGGTCGACCAGCATGCCGCCGGGAATCTGCAGCAATGCGTACGACCAGCCGAATGCGGAAAACACCAACCCCATATGGGCCGGATCGAGTTGCAGGTCCTGAGCGATGGCGGTGGCTGCGATCGACAGATTGCTGCGATCGAGATACGTGATGACGACGGTGACGAACAGCATCGCAAGCAGACGGTGGCGCTTGCCGGTCGCTTGCGTTTGAAGGTGGGTTGTCTCCACGGAGGTAGTCCTCTTGTTGGTTTTTCGGCCGTTGCCGCGGGCCGTGCAAACAAAACGCCGCCCGCAGGCGGCGCTCCGTCACGCAGTCACGCAATCACCATTCCGCGACGCTGCCATCCTCATGGCGCCATACCGGATTGCGCCAGCGGTGGCCGACCTTCGCCATCTCGCGCACCTTCTCCTCGTTCACTTCGATACCGAGGCCCGGGCCTTGCGGAATCGACACGAAGCCGTCTTCGTATTTGAAGACTTCGGGGTTCTTGATGTAGTCGAGCAGGTCGTTGCCCTGGTTGTAGTGAATGCCCAAGCTCTGTTCCTGGATGAACGCGTTGTAGCTCACCGCGTCGATCTGCAGGCAGGTCGCCAAAGCAATCGGACCGAGCGGGCAGTGCAGCGCGAGCGCGACGTCGTACGCTTCGGCCATCGACGCGATCTTGCGGCACTCGGTGATCCCGCCCGCGTGCGACGCGTCCGGCTGGATGATGTCGACGTAGCCGCCCGACAGGATGTGCTTGAAGTCCCAGCGCGAATACAGACGTTCGCCCAAAGCGATCGGCGTGTTGGTCTGGTTGACGATGTCGCGCAAGGCTTCCGCGTTTTCCGACAGCACCGGCTCTTCGATGAAGAGCAGCTTGTACGGGTCGAGTTCTTTCGCCAGCACCTTCGCCATCGGCTTATGCACACGGCCGTGGAAGTCCACGCCGATGCCGATGTTCGGCCCAACCGCTTCACGCACGGCGGCGACGTTGTTGATGACGCCTTGCACCTTGTCGAAGGTGTCGATGATCTGCAACTCTTCCGAGCCGTTCATCTTCACGGCCTTGAAGCCGCGCTCGACGACGGCGCGTGCGTTGTTCGCGACGTCGCTCGGACGGTCGCCGCCGATCCACGAATACACCTTGATCTTGTCGCGCACCTGGCCGCCGAGCAGCGCATGAATCGGCACGCCGTGATGCTTGCCCTTGATGTCCCACAGTGCCTGGTCGACGCCTGCGATCGCGCTCATGGTGATCGGGCCGCCGCGGTAGAAGCCTGAGCGATACATCACCTGCCAGTGGTCTTCGATCAGCAGCGGGTCTTTGCCGATCAGATAGTCGGACAGTTCCTCGACGGCGGCCGCCACCGTATGCGCGCGGCCTTCGACCACCGGCTCGCCCCAGCCGACGATGCCTTCGTCGGTCTCGATCTTCAGGAAGCACCAGCGCGGTGGAACGATGAAGGTTTCGAGCTTGGTGATTTTCATGGTGTGCGTCTCCTTGCGGCCTGGGTGCCTGCGGGTGTGGGCAATTTCGAGGATTCACATGCTACAACAAAAGCGCGATTAAGTACTATTAATAGTACTATTGGCCAAATAGTGGCCGAGCATGAGCCACGCCGGAACGGCGCCGAAGCCATAGGTCGGCAGGTCGGGATGCCGGATAATCGCGGTCGTTCCGGGCTCAGGTCCGATATCAATAGCGCCGCGAGGCGGCTGGGAGAAAGTTATTCAGCACGATCTGCATGGGCGCGTCGCCCATCTGCTGGCGACCGCGATTTTGCGCGGCGACTACGCGCCCGACTCGATCCTGCCGCGCGAGGCAGAGCTGATGGACACCTTTGGCGTGAGCCGCACGGTGTTGCGCGAGGCGCTGCGCACGCTGACGTCGAAAGGGCTGATCGAATCGCGTCCGCGGGTGGGCACACGCGTGCGGCCGAAGCACGCGTGGAATCTGCTCGATGTCGATGTGCTCGACTGGTACTCGCGCGTCGCCGAGCCGATGACGTTTGCGCTGAAGTTGCAGGAAATGCGCGAGATGATCGAGCCGTACGCGGCGGGTCTGGCGGCGGCCTCGCATACGGACGACACCTTCAATGCGCTGGCGGCGGCGCATGCGTCAATGGTGGGGGCGCGCAATGTCGATGAATGGGTACGCGCCGATCTGCAGTTTCATTTAAGCGTGCTGACGGCATGCAGCAACGAATTGCTGATTCCGCTCGGCACGCTGATCGAGCGCACGCTGGAAGCGCAGCTGCGCCTGAATGCGAAACGCGCGGACGTATTCAACGCGTCGTTGGCCGAACATACGGCGGTGTTCGAGGCAATCCGGGACCGTGACGCGGCGGCGGCGCAAGCGGCGATGGCGGGTTTGCTGGGGGTGACGCGCGGGCGCATCGAAGGGTGAGCGCCGCCGCGCCGGCGCTTTTAGCCAGTCAGCCTGCGGGAATCAAATTCAGCGCGGCATCGTTCGGCGCCTGCAGCACACACGACGTCCCGCCCGGCGTGTACATCATCACCACACAGCGGTTGCACGACGTGCAACCCGAGGGTTTCGCCGGCACCGCGCGCAGCCTCTCGACAAAGCCCGGATCGAACACCAGCGCGCGCGCCATCGCCACCGCGTCGAATCCTTCCTGCATGGCCAGTTCGATGTTCGCGAGCGAACGCACGCCGCCAAGATAAGCGAGCGGCATTCGAACCGCTTCACGCACCTTGCGGGAATGCTCCAGAAAGTACATCTCCTTGAAGCCGTCGAATTTGGGTTCGGTGAACTTCTGCAAGGACATGGCACATCGCACGATGGGATTCGATACATTGGCGCGTGCTTCAGCGGGCATCGGACTGCCGAACAACTGCCACACCGATTCGACATTCATCCCGCCGCTCAGCACCAGCATATGCGCGCCTTCAGCTTCGAGCACGCGGGCAATCCTGGCGGCGTCTTCAGCAGTGCCGCCGCCTTTGACGCCTTCGGTCACGCCGATCTTGCAGAGCACCGCCATATCGCGGCCGACTTCGTCGAGCACGGCGCGCAACACCCGGGCTGGAAAGCGGGCGCGCTTTTCAGGCGAGCCGCCGTATACGTCACGACGATGGTTGTAGAGCGGCGACAGGAACTGGCTGAGGAGATAGCCGTGGCCCATATGGATTTCAACGGCATCGAAGCCGGCTTCGCGGGCGGCACGCGCGGCTTGCACGAACTGGCGCACGGTCGTCTCCATGTCCGATTCGGTCATCGCCTGTTTGAAAAAGCGGCCGCTCATCAGGCCGACTTTGTTGAAGCCGCCCGACGCGCTGAGGGGGCGTCGTGTCGATAGCTCGGGCAGGAAGGTGAAGCAGCCGCCGTGCGTGATCTGTGCGCAGGCGGCGGCACCCTGGCTGTGGACCGCATCGGTCAAGGCGCGAAACGGTGCGAGCGTGGTCGCGTCGAGCTGGGCCTGATCGACGAAGGTGCGGCCATCGGCGCTGACCGCGCAGTAAGCGATGGTCGTCATCGCTGCGCCGCCCGCCGCGATGCTTTCGTGCAGCTTCACGAGCAATTGCGAAGGCATGCCGCCTGGCGTCATGCCTTCGTTGGTCGCCGATTTGATCAGGCGGTTGCGCAGCGTGAGCGGGCCAATGCGCAGGGGGCTGAAAGGACCCGGCGTGCTGACAGGGCTGAGCGGACTCGGGATGGCGTTCATGGAGATGGGGCTCAAGGCGCGGCGACGGCTTCATTCTGAAGTCGCGGCCAGCATGCACATCGTCCGTACAGACTAAAGCGGATTGCGTTGCCGCTGTGCTCAATCCATCGCGGCGTGCGCCACCGATGCATCCGGCGCCTGGCGCGACGGGCGGATCAACAGCAGCAGCGGAATCACCAACAGCGTCGCCACGAACATCAGCTTGAAGTCGTTCAGATAGGCGATCATCGACGCCTGCTGGGTAATCGACACGTTCAGCGCCGCCAGGTCGTAGTTCGAGCCGCCATTGAGCATCGGCTGAATCGCCGGATTGAACGCCGTGATATTCGCGGCGAGGTCCGCGTGCGACACCTGGGTGTTGCGCGTCATCAGCGTCTGCACGATCGAAATGCCGATACTGCTGCCGATATTGCGCATCAGGCTGTACGTTGCAGTGCCATCCGCGCGCAGTTCGGGCGTGAGCGTGGAGAAGGTCAGTGCGCTCAGCGGCACGAACACGAGGCCCAGGCCGAAGCCCTGGATCACACCCGGCCAGACAATGTCCGACGCCGACAGCACGATCGTGTAATGCATCATCTGCCACAGCGCGAACGCGGAGATCAGGAATCCGGCGAGCAGCAACAAGCGCGCATCGATCCGTTTCAACAGCCGCCCGGCAATCAGCATCGCGACCATGGTCCCCGCGCCACTCGGCGCCGTGACGAGACCGGTGGTCGCGACCGGATAGTTCATCAGGTTCTGCAGCATCGGCGGCAGCAACGCGCGCGTTGCATACATCACCGCGCCGATCACGAAGATGAAGAACGTGCCGGTGGCGAAGTTCGGATCCTTCAGTAACTCATATTTGAAGAACGATTTCTTGCCGACCGTCGCCGTATGCACGAGGAAGAACGCGAAGCTGATCGCCGCGATCAGCGCCTCGATGACGATCTCATGCGAGCCGAACCAGTCGAGTTGCTCGCCGCGGTCGAGCATCGCCTGCAGCCCGCCAATGGCAAGACCGAGAGTGGCAAAGCCGAACGCGTCGAACTTCGCGTCGTGCTTTGGTTTACGCGCAGGCAGGAAGGTCGCCACGCCGAACAGCGCGAACGCACCAATCGGAACGTTGATGAAAAACACCCAGCGCCAGTTGTAGCTATCGGTGAGCCAGCCGCCGAGCGTCGGCCCGAGAATCGGTCCGACCATCACCCCCATGCCCCATACCGCCATCGCCTGGCCCTGCTTTTCGCGCGGGTTGATGTCGAGCAGGATGGATTGCGACAGCGGCACCAGCGAGGCGCCGAAAACTCCCTGCAGCAAGCGCGACGCGACGATTTGCGTCAGCGTTTCCGACAATCCGCACAGCGCCGAGGCCAGCGTGAAGCCGCCGATCGCGAAGATCAGGAGCCGCTTGACGCTGAGCCGGTCGGACAGCCAGCCGGTCAGTGGCGTGGCGATCGCGGCCGCGACGATATACGAGGTCAGCACCCACGTGATCTCATCCTGCGACGCCGACAACGTGCCCTGCATGTGCGGCAGCGCGACGTTGGCGATGGTGCTATCGAGCGTCTGGATCAGCGTCGCGAGCATGATCGAGACGGTGATCATCGGCCGATTGAGCGGGGCGGCGGTGCTCGTCGGCGGGGAGTCGGAGGACATGGCGGGGAGGGATTGTCGATATAGTAAGCATGCTTAGTATATCGGCCGCAGGCGCGTGCGCCCATCAGGAATTATGCGGAGCCTGAATTGCGTCCGTTACGCCTGTTTTGCAGCCGTTCCGACGATGACAAAAGCAAGCCTTTCGTATAATCCGCCCATGACCATCCAACTCGAAGAACGCTTCGGCTTTCTGATTTCCGACGTCGGCCGCCTGACAGGCAAGCGTTTCGACGATCTCGCGAAGTCATCAGTCGATCTGACGCGCGCGCAGTGCCGCGTGCTGGCCAACCTCGCCCATTACGGCGACGTCAATCAGGCGCGGCTTGCGGACCTGCTCGAAGTCGCGCCGATTTCGGCGGGACGTCTGCTGGACCGCATGGAAGAGGGCGGCTGGATCGAGCGCACGGCCAATCCGCAGGATCGCCGCGAGCGCCAGGTGCGCATGACGCCGAAGGCCGAGCGCACGCTCGGCAAGGCCCGCAAAGTGGGCGATGAAGTCGCGCTCGAAGCGCTGAACGGTTTCACCGACGAAGAAGCGAAGCAACTCATCGCGCTGCTGCAACGGGTGCGCGGTAATCTCAGCCGCCTCGTGGATCGCTGAATCCGCCGACATCGCCCTGATGTCGGTATTTACCCGTGGCTGCGGCATTGGACCACGCTGAAGTCCCTCCCTGACCTGCCAACATTAGTAGGCAGGGTGTCAGGCGATCCTTGACTCCCTGGCGTTCCTGCCGGGCAGGTGCAACTTCCGCTCAGCCGGGGCGCTCAGTCACCCGAGGCTATTGCACGCGGTGCAGACGGCCTGCAAGCCGACCGACCTGGTCGGGGGGAGAGGCAAGCATGAAAATCATCTCGGCAAAAACGATCTCGCTCACTTTCGTCGCAGCCTTGGCCGGCTGCGGTGGCGCGGAAGATGACCCGACACCGGAGCAGAAACTCGCTTTGGCTTTGAAACCGTACTTCGAGCAACAAGTGGCCTGGCACCCGTGCGACAAGGCCCGTGTGCCTTCGATTTCCGAGAACGAGGCCGCCTCTGCGCGCTTTCGTTGTGCGGATCTTCGCGCCCCGATGGACTGGGGTAATCCTGCAAAAGGCGACATAACGGTTGCTGTGACGCGGCTTGCCGTGAAGGACCCGGCGAGGCGCAAGGGCTCGCTGCTATTCAATCCGGGCGGCCCAGGCGGAGACGGCATTCTGGCAAACGTTCAGTTTTACTATCAATTGACTATGTACCCGACGCCGTCCCGACAACAACTGCTCAGCGAGTACGATCTGATCGGTTTTTCAATACGGGGAATGGGCTCTAGCACGCAATTGACCTGCGCTTCCGACGAGCGCCTGAGCACCGTTTGGTGGGGTAGCGATACGAGTGTGCCAACCGTTGATGCCTTGCTGCGCAATGCC
Organism: Burkholderia sp. GAS332; assembly: GCA_900142905.1. NCBI lineage: Bacteria > Pseudomonadati > Pseudomonadota > Betaproteobacteria > Burkholderiales > Burkholderiaceae > Burkholderia > Burkholderia sp. GAS332. The sequence goes on from FSRV01000001.1 coordinate 775,873, forward strand.
GAACTCAAATCGAAGGCGTGCGAGAAGAACCCGCTTACCCCCTTTATCAATACCGGGCAGATTGCCCGGGACATGGAGCTGATTCGGGTCGTCTCGGGCGACGCAAAACTCAATTACATTGGCGTCTCGTACGGCACATGGCTCGGTGCCTGGTATGCGGGTCTGTTTCCCGAGCGCACCGGACGCATGGTGCTGGGCGCCAACGTGGATTTTTCCGCGCGTACCTTCGTCGAGGCGGGCACCTTGGCGCTGCCGCCGGCGATGCAGCGGATTGTTGACGAGATTATCGGGCCTTACGCGGCACGCCACGATGTGTATTTCAATCTGGGCACTGACCCGGCGGCGACACGGCGATTGTTCGAGGCGTTGCCACCCGCATTGCAGGCAGCGACCTCATTCGCACTAGACGAGTCGCACGTATTGATGATATCCGGCCGCATCGATGAGGGGGCGTCTGTGTTCGTGGCGGCGAAAGGTGTTCAGCAGATACTCGAGCAGAGCCCTGGTGGCACGCAGGAGCAGATCCAGGCGCTCGCAAGACAGCACGTTTTCTCGCATCATCCACTTGCCAATCAGAGGGCGCTCAGGCTCGCCACGGAGACTTTAATTCCGGGGTACTTTAAAGCGAAACAGCCGTCTCCTTTCGCGGACGACGCGTTGCGCATGACCACCGAGCATGCCGTCGATCTGGCGGTCATCTGCAACGACACGCCTGCGCTCAGCACGGACAGGCAGTTCTGGATCGACAAACACAGGGAGTATGCACAGCGCTACCCCTTGGGCAGTGGTGTGCTAGGGGGGAGCGTCCTCAATTTTAGCTGTCTGTTCTGGCAGGCGCCGCAACCAGCGGTGATCAAGCCGACCATCGAACAGGTGGCGCGTGCGCCGGCGATTGTGATGATCCAGAATCAATTCGACGGCGTGACTGCTGCAGAGGGCGCGCTGCAGATGTTCGACAGGCTGCCGAACGCGAGCTTGCTCTACCTTAAAGACGAGTACTCGCACGCCGGTTATCCGTCCGGTAACCCTTGCGTGGACGAGCCGGTCACGCAGTACTTGCTGAACGGCATACCGCCGCCCCGACGAGTGGACTGCGAAGATAACAGGAAGTTGTGGCTCGACGCCGGGAACGAGATGAAGCGTTAACGGTTGCCGCGGACCCGGACTGGCGCGGCACGAGCCAGCCAGTCCCCGCCCACCTTGCAAAATCAGAAGTGATTCGTAACGAAATTGTCACGTCACGGTAATAAATTGGAAGTTTTGCCTTTGGCCTTCCATGCTCGCACCGCTTCTGGTCGCCTTTTATGAAACCGTCCGGCAGGGCAGTGTCACCGCCGCTGCGAAGCGTCTCGAAGTCAGTCAGCCGACCATCACGTCGCGCATCCAGCAACTGGAAAAGCAGTACGGTGTCGAGTTGTTCCACCGGCGCGGCAGCCGTTTCGACCTGACCGACGCCGGCGCTGCGTTGATGCCGCTGATCGACCGCATGCAGCAAACCGAAAGCGACATCGACTTCACGTTGCGCAACGAACGCGAACTGGCCGCCGGCAATCTGCGGGTCGGCGCGACCGGGCCTTATTACATTCTGCCGGCCATCGCGGCGTTTCATCGGCAGTATCCGGCCGTCAAGATCTGTGTCGAGATTGGCAATTCGCAGCAGATCCTCGATGCGCTGCTCGACTTCCGCGTCGATCTGGCTGTGTCGTCGCAACGGGTCGACGATCCACGTCTAGCACGCCGTACGATCGCCGACGATCCGCTCGTTGTCGTCGCGCATTGCAGGCATCCGCTGGCCGCGCAGAAAGTGGTCAGACTCGCCGACGTCGCCGCGCATACGCTGCTGCTGCGCGAGCCTGGCTCGCGTACCCGCGAGGCCACCGAAACCGCGCTCAAGCGCATTGGCATTACACCGAGAATGCTGATCGAAATCGGCAGCCGTGAGGCGATCTACGAAGCGATTCGCCACAACATGGGCTGCACGCTGATGCCGCACGGCGAGGCGCCGGCGCATCCCGATCTGCGGCAACTGCCTTTGGACGCCGACGCGCCGATTCTCCAGGAGTATCTGTATCACCTCGAGGCGCGTGCGGGCTCACGTCTCATCACCGCCTTTATGGCCAACATCGACGCGCCCGCCTAACGGCCTCTAAAAAATGCTGATGCTGGTATCGGCCAGCTTGCGCAGAACGACATAGCCACGTCGCCCGCGTTCCCTATCGTTGCAGCGACTCGCCGGATGGTCCGGCGCATATCGGCATCGAGAGGGGACGAAGATGAGACGGCACACCGTCGTGCAATTCGCATGCGGCTTGGCGCTGCTTGGCGCGCTGGGCGCAACGGCTGCGTTGAGTGGCTGTGGCGGCGTATCGCATTCCAGCGACAACAGCTCCGGCAACAGCGCGGGTAACACACAAGTCGGCGCGGGTACGCCGGCCAGCACGCCGGCTACGTCCGGCGCACCGGCGGCCAAAAAGATGCTGCTGGTCGAACTCGACGGCGTGACGTATAGCGCGCTGAGCGCGGGTATCGCCGGCGGTAAGCTGCCCAATCTGGCCAAGCTGACCGTGGCGCCCGCGTACAGCGGCGGCGTCAATGGCACGCTGTCGCAGCAACCGAACCTCGACACACCGGGCTGGGCGACCGTGCTGACCGGCACGTGGGCCGACCGTCACCAGATCAACTCCGACGCGCCTAACCAGGCCTCGCACAGCAGCACCGTGTTTCAGATGCTCAAGAGCGCGGGGGCCGGCACGGTGGGTGCCGCCGTCGATTCGAGCGGTCTCGCGGCTTTGCTGACGCCGGATCAGAATGCCGGCAATCTCGACGCGCTGGTGAACTGTGCCTCGGTCGACACCTGCGTCACGCAGAACAGCGTGAGCCTGATCGACAATGGCTACTCGCTGGTGTTCGCGCAATATCACTCCGCGCAAGACGCCGCGCTGAACGACGGGTTGTCGTCGGCGAACTACGCGAGCACGTTGACGCAACTCGATGCCGCGCTCGGCACGCTCGTCGCCGAAACCGCGAAACGCAGCAACGAGAACTGGCTGGTCGTGGTGACCAGCAGCCACGGTCTTAACGCGGCCGGCGGCACTGACGGTTTGCCGCTGCCGTCTGAATCGACCAGCTTCATCGCGCTGAACCAGGCGCCGAATGCGCGTCTCGGCAACACCACTGCGCCGACCACGATGGCCGCGCTCTACACGCGCGCCAGCATCGCCGACATCACGCCGACGCTGCTCGCCTACAAGAGCGCGCTGCCCGATCCCACGACCTATGCGCTCGACGGCGGGCAGTTCATCGGCGCCACGCCCGTATCGCAACTGCTCGGCACCACTGGCAGCGACAACGCCAGCCTCGTCCTCATATGGACGGCGCCCTCGACCGGCGCGATCAGCGTGCTGCGCAACGGTACCTTGATCGCGAGCCTGCCGGCGGGCACCGCGACCTATACCGACAGTCAGCTCGGCTTGACGGCTACCGGCGTCTACCCGTTCAACTACACGGTGGTGGCCGGTACCGCACCGCTCGCGACGATCACGCAGGTCGTCTACGTGCAACCGCCGCCGCCGCCGCCCCCACCGCCGCCGCTCGCGACCACGTTGACTAACGGTCTCTCCAGCTACTACCCGTTCGGCGCACTGCCGCCGGTGGATCGCCTGAACGCCAGCACGATGGGACCGTGGGCTGCGGACGCCGACGGCGGCTCGCTGGTCGCCGACCCGTTCGGTGGCAAGGGCTTGCAGATCGACACGCATATCGTCGACAGCAACGGCTTCGATGGCTACAAGCTCACGCAGACCAACGACGTTACGACCCACGCGCAATTCACGATCGGCTTCTGGTTCTACACCTCGTGCGCGAATCTCACGGGCAACGGCACGCCGGTGTTTTCGAACAAGAACTACTACTCAGGCGGCAATGCCGGCATCGCGATCGGCCTGTTCCCGGGTTCGGGCACGAGTTGCAACGTCCGCTTCAATCTCGGCGACGGCAGCACGCGCAACGACATCAACGGCCTGAACGTCAGCGCCAACAAGTGGACGTATCTCGCCCTGACCATCGATACCGCCGCGAAGAAGATCAATGCCTACGTCTTCGATCCGGTGCTCGGCGAGGAGAAGGTGCTGAGCCAGACGCTGAGCGTCAACATCGCCAAGCTGCCTGGCCTCGGTGTGTTCGGCCTGAACGAAGACGGCACCGGCCGCTACTACATGAACGCCTGTAACGACACGCCGCCGTACACCGTCGGCAAGTGCGCGGCGACGCCGCCGGACGTGCAAGCGTTTAGCGATCTCGCGCTGTGGACCCGTGTCGTCACCGAAACCGAGTTGCAGTCGATTTTCGGTTCGGGTCAGCCCCTGTCCACCCTTACTCACTGACCGGAGTCCCGCGATGAACTCGACGACTTCCTTATCGAATGCGCCTGTGACGAATGAGGTGTGTGTGACGCGTGAGGCGCATCAAACGCACACCCGCCGCGGGCTGCGGCATAAGCGTGGCCTGCTGACGGCCGCGGCCTTGTGTGCGCTGTGCGTATCGATAGCCGGCTGCGGCGACGGTTCGAGCAGCAGCACCAGCAATGGCGCAGGCGGCTCCGCCAGCGCCGCGAACAACGCGGCGGCCGGCGCGGGCGGCGCAAGCGCACCGGTGCCGATCGTTGCGGCGCCGGCTTCCGGTGCGTGTGCTCCATCGGGCGCGAGCGCCGCCCAGCCGTTGCAGAACACGCAACTCGTCTGCGCGCCCTGACGTGCTGTTTGCCGCGTGCGCTTTGCCGCCTGTCTGTCGAACCATCGGTTGCGGCGGCGCGGCAAGCGCACAGATTCTGACGACCCCAACACGCCAAACATGACCTCATTGGACCGCCGTACCTTCCTGCGCAGCGCTGCGGGCGCTGCCGCGCTCAGCCTGTTTCCGCCGGCCATCCGCCGCGCGCTGGCGATTCCCGCGAACAACACGACCGGCACCATCAACGACGTCCAGCACGTCGTCATCTTCATGCAGGAGAACCGCTCGTTCGATCATTACTTCGGCACGCTGCCGGGCGTGCGCGGATTTAGCGACCGCTTCACGATTCCCCAGCCGGGCGGCACGACGGTGTTCCAGCAAAACGACGGCACTCGCACCGTGCTGCCGTTCTACCTCGACAGCACGAAAGGCAATGCGCTGCTCGCCGGCGGCCCGCATTCGTGGAGCGACGCGCATCAGGCATGGGACAGCGGACGCATGACGCAGTGGCCGAAAGCCAAGGGCGATGTGTCGATGGGCTATCTCAAGCAGGCCGATCTGCCGTTCCATGTCGCACTGGCGAATGCTTTCACGATCTGCGACGCCTATCACTGCTCGCTGCATGGCGGCACCAACTCGAACCGGATCTTCCTGTGGACCGGCACCAATGGCGCCAGTGCGAGCGCCAATGTGGTGGTCAACAACGATGGTTGGGACGGCCTGGGCGCTTCGGCTACCGGCCTCACTTGGACGACTTATCCGGAGCGTCTTCAGGCAGCGGGCGTGAGCTGGAAGGTCTACCAGAACATGCCGGACAACTACACGGACAATTCGCTCGCCGGCTTTGCGACCTACCGCAAGGTCAACGAGACACTGCCGGGTTCGCCGTTGTTGCCCTACACGCAGTCGCTCGAAGCGGTGGCGCCGCTGTACAAAGGCATCGGCAATACGATGCCCGATGGCGGCTTCCTGCAAGCGTTGAAAGACGACATCGCTGCCGGACAGATGCCGCAAGTCAGCTGGATCGTGTCGCCGCAGGCGTACTGCGAGCATCCGGGCGCCTCGACCCCGGGACAGGGCGGCTATTACCTGCAACTGTTGCTCGACACGCTGACCGCGAACCCCGACGTGTGGAGCAAGACCGTGCTGTTCGTCAATTACGACGAGAACGATTGCTTCTTCGATCACATGCCACCGCCTGACGCGCCGAGCAAAAATACCGACGGCACGTTCGCCGGCAAATCCACGGTGAACACGCAGTACGAGTACTTCACGGAGCCGAATCCGCCCGGCGATTCGTCGCCGATGGTGCCGGACGGGCAATGCTTCGGACCGGGTCCGCGTGTGCCGATGTTCGTCGTGTCGCCGTGGAGCACTGGCGGCTGGGTGAATTCGCAGGTGTTCGACCATACGTCGGTGCTGCGTTTTCTGGAGCAGCGTTTCGGCGTGACCGAAACCAATATCAGCCCGTGGCGGCGCGCGGTGTGCGGCGATCTCACGTCGGCGTTCAATTTCCGTAATCCGAACGATGCGCCGGTGGCGGCGCTGCCTGCACCGACCAAAGCCCAAGCCGATGCGCAGAACACGCAGCAGAGCGCCTTGGGCGCGGTGCCCGTGCCGCCGGTGGCGAGTCAGCAGATGCCGCAACAGGTGCTGATGTCGCGGCCGTCGCGCGCGTTGCCGTATCTGTTGCATGTGAGTGCCAATGCCGATGTGCAGGACGGTTTGATCTGGCTGATTTTCAGCAACACGGGCACGGCGGGCGCCGTGTTCCATGTGTACGACCAGTTGCACCTCGATCGGGTGCCACGCCGCTATACCGTCGAAGCAGGCAAGGAACTGTCGGATTCGTGGGCTGCGCTCGCCGATGACCAGGGCAACTACAGCCTGTGGGTGCTGGGGCCGAACGGTTTTCATCGCTCGTTCCAGGGCAGCGTCAAGTCAGTCGTGACCGGGCCGAACCCGGAAGTGCGCGTGTGCTACGACATCACGAACAATGCGGTCTATCTGACGATCATGAATACCGGCAACGCGACGGCCAACGTGACGGTCACCTCGAATGCGTATCGCAGCGATGGCCCGTGGACGTACGCAGTGCCGGCGGGCATGCAGGTTGAACCGTACTGGTCGGTGAGCGCCGTGGGTGGGTGGTACGATTTCACGCTCGCCGGACCGGGTGGTTTGACGCGGCGGTTTGCAGGCCGTGTCGAAACCGGTAAGGACAGCGTCAGCGATCCGGCAATGGGTGTGGCGAGTTAGGGCAATAGCAGGGTCGTGCTGAATGCGCGAGGAGTGGCACTTGATGGAGTCAGCTTCGGCTGACTCCTTTTTTATGGCTGCCTGCTATGGCTATCGTCTTGCCGGATCGTGGCTGAGTCTGTTGGCGGTTGCTATGCATGAAGCCCCCTGTGTCCGCGAGTGAGCTTTATCGCCGCGTTGCGCGACGAGTGTGTAGCCGGCTACGCCCACGAGCGAGCGGAGCGCAGCCGCCACGAACGTGCGACTACTTGGCCTCAGAGGCCCCAGCCGCGCCGGACGGCTGAACCAGCTCGAAGCAGGCAGGCGGCGCGGCCGGCGTTTTCGATTTCCCGTCCGGTTGCTGCGGGTCGATGCATTTGAAGGCGCTTTGATCGCGCTGAACGAAAATCGTATCGGCCGGGCCAGCGTTGCCGCGCGCGCCGTTCACTACGCCGACGATCTTGTAGCCGTCCTGCAGCAATGTCGAAAGCGTGAGCGTACTGGCACGCCACTGACTGTCGGGTGGTGTTTGGGCGTTGGCGGTAAGCGGCGATACGGCGGCAAGAAGCGCGATGGATGCGGTGGCCACGGCAAGCGCGGCGGTACGGAATGTCATCAAGAAACCTCCTTGAAGTTGCTGTTTGGAAAGCCAAAAACAAAAAAGCCGCTGACCTTGTGAGTCAGCGGCTTTTTCCTGCAACTGGTGGCGAATCAGGGAGGACAACCCACTCCGCATAATTCTCCAGTCAAATCAGACGCTTAGGCGATGGTGAGCCAGAATTTCGTATGAAGAGAAACGGCTCGCCCAATATAGCACACCGAGCGTCGGCTCGGCTCGTCGCGGCAAAGGGTAATTGACCGCTGAGCACAAGGCACGCAGCTCAAACTTGGCTGTGCTAAATCCCAGCGCGGGACGTTCGCCTCGGACATATGCCGATTTACATGCCCCACTCGTCAGGCGGATCGATGAGCATCATAATTTTTCCACCACGCTGGACAGTGTCGAATTTGTTTTCAAGGCGCGTCTTGGTCGGGTGCGGGATCGGCCTGGAACAGGTGCCACAGCCGTCCCCCGAGGATGAACACGCCGACCAGCAGATTGAGAACCACGCCCCAAAACCAGTCTGTCGCGTAGCTTGTGTGGTCGTGAGTGAACGCGGGCAGCGCGATGCCGGTCAGGCAAACGACCGCGCCGACAAAGAGCCATAGGAAATCGACGCCGCGCTGGGCGCTTCGCGCGAAGATGTTGACGCCGAACCATATAACGAAGCCCATTCCGAACAACAGATTCAGAATAGGAATGGACATTGTCATCACAAACGCGCCGATCAGCGCGACTTTCGAAAACGCGGTGCCGCGCTTGATTTGCGTGTCGGTGCTCGCGAGTTTTGAATTTGCCATAAGAACCTCGAAGGGTTAAAGCCAGCCTGCTGGCGGCGTGGGATCATGCGGAGGCGGTCAGTGGGGCGCGGGAACGTGGCGGGTCAATTGAAGTCGAGTCGTGACTGCCGGCCCTTTGGTCGGCAAGTCTTGAAACTCTTGCCTCACGATTCGCCCAACTGTGGGCGCATACCAATCGGTCTCTCGGGAGACGCCACGCCCCCCGTAAAGATCGTTGCTTTGCCAGAGAGTCTTTTCCTCGATCTTGAACGCATCGAACTGGCCAGCCTCGGTTTCAACGCGTTCAACGGCGACCACTTTCGCGTCACGGTCGCATTGAGTCTTCCAGGCGCCATTGACGTAGACGTAAGACGCCGACCACGTCTTGCCCACGCTGAGCGGAAAGCTCAGCTTTTGGTCGCTGGGCGAGTAGCTCGCGGAGCCTGAACGGACGATGTTCGCGCTCTCGTTGAGAATCGCCAATCCGCTTCTGCCGCCGCCGAACACCAAGCTTGTTTGGCCGTTGGCGACGCTGGCAACTTTTTGCGTGTAGCGGGAGTTCTGGGCCGAGTCGAGGGCGTTTGTAAACTCGAATTCCCATTCTTCTCCGACAGCGAAAGTCGGCGCTTGCGCTTCGGTCGGAGGCGCGGGAACGGGCGCGGGCAAGGATGCGCCGAGCGCTGCGGAGGCCGCCACGGCGGCGGACGCGACGACTGTTGACAGCGGCATGGAGAGGCCCGCCCCTTAGTTGAAAACGGACGGAAGCGCCGAACCCGATCCGGCGGGGAGCTGGCGCGCTTGCACTGCTGCGGACGCGCCGGTCGTGAACGACCAGCTCACGGAGAAGGCCTGCGGAGTCGGGATGCTGGTGTTGGTCAGCGAGCCCGTGACCGAGACTTTGTAAGTCGCGTTGGCGGTCAGCGGCTTGAACGGCACGCACATTGCCAAGCGTGTCGCTTCGCTGTTGTTCGTGTTGTCCGTCTCCTGGCAAGGCACCGCGTTGCCCGAAGCGTCGGTGATCATAAAATTGATGTTGGCGAACGCGCCGTTGCCCGCCGCGCTCAGCGTGACCGGATAGCCGACGGTCTGATTGATATAGCTCGGCGCGTTCGCCATTGGATTCGGAGACTCGTTGGCGACCCAGGATGGCTTCACGTTCGTCTGCCCATCGTAGGGATACGCGACAAGCTTGTAGTCCGGCGTTTGCTGCACGTAGTCGACGAAGTCGCCCACCAACGTCGAATACTTCGTCGGGTCGCTGTTTGTCGGGCCTTGGCCGAAGCCCACGCCCGTCGTGTCGTAAAGAAAAATTGCGCGGTGGAACGGAGCGTCGAACAACGCGTCAACCGCTTGCGTCGACGACGTGAAGGAGCCGCCGATGCCTGCGGCGATTTCGCCGACGGTGTCGGTCGTGTAACCGGCCGCAGCGACGCGGTCCGACGGAGCGACGCCTGTGAAGCCCGGCTGGCCTGCGACTTCATAGTGGCCGACCTGGTTGGCGTCAAACATGTAGAGCGCATGGTTCGCTGCGGCTGTGTTCACTTGCGTGATGTTTTTGAGCGCCGTCATGCCCAGCCGCAAACGCATGTTGCTCGAATAAGCGACCGAGTCGGCGATGACGTCTCCCGTCAGCGTCGGCGAGCCTGCCGCTGCTCCCGTGGCAGCCAGCAAGGAGATGGGCTGAGGCGTCGATGCAGTTGAACCGGTTTGTCCGGTTGAGTTCGTTTGTCCCGTCGGATTGGATGACGAGCCTCCTCCGCCGCCGCACGCGGCGAGCGCTGCGGCGAGGGCGATGGACGAAATGGCGAATGCTGCTGTTTTTGCTGTCTTGTTCATGGTTGGCCCCGATGTGGGCGCCCGCTCAGGCGTTTGCCGCCTGTCGCGGATTGCGCGTTGTTATTCGTTAAGCGTATGAGTTGATGCATTACGTCGTGATGCATCAATTCTTGATGTCATTTCAGCAAGCTTTGGCGGGCCGAAAATAATGGTTAGCGTCGTTTTTTGTCGAGCCACGGAGATCGCTGAGACCCTTAGCGGCTTGCCGGCTGCGGATCGGCGCGCAATCCTGCGCATCGTCACCGATATATCGACGATGGCGCGTGAAAGGGCCGCGCTGCGCAAGAAGGCAGTTCGCCTCAAGCGCGAAGTGCTTGAAAAAGCGTTGCCGGAGCGTGAACAGCTCCGCGCGCGGCGCCAGGTCCCGCCTTGAGAAACTGAAACCCAAAACGCTGACAGCGGAAAATAGAAAAATCCGGATCTTTTTGTTGGATACCCTGCCAACGTTGGCGCAATTCGCCAACGGCCCGCCGACTGCGGGACTTTTCTCTCTCGCCATGCCAACCCCGTTTCATCTTTAATTTTGGTGCGCATTTCCTGCCGCGCTTAGCATGAGCAAATGATGGAACAGGGCGTTTTTCGCCGCCGCTCAATTCGTCCGCATTTTCTTTCCGTTTCGTCCGAGCGCATCTTTTTTGAGCTTGGCTTAATGAGAAAGAAAGCGTTCGAGAATAAGATTCGTCCAAACAACGACGAGGCCGGGGAATGCCGAAATCATTAAAATTCGATAGTTCATTATTGAGGCCAAAAGACGCCGAGGAGATATGGCGGGATGCTTTGCGGCCGATCTATGAAATCAAGCGGGCGGGCGAATTCAGGGCGAAGATTGAGACGTGGGACTTGGGAGGCAATATGTTGCTCACCTCGCATTCCGCCAAAGACGAAGTCCAATTTCAGCGGACCCGGCGGCAAATCGCGATCTCGGGGGTTGACCACTATCTTGTGCACTGCCTGTTGGGCGGCGAGCTCGTCTCAGAATCTGCCGCGGGCCAGCAGAAGGTGCCGCTGCGGTCCGTCGCAGTGAGGGACATGGCTGTCGAAAACATCGGGTTCGCTCGGGATGCGCCCATGCTGACGCTCAGCATTCCGCGCGCAGCGCTCGACAAGCGGATGCCTGAGGGGGCACGCTTGCACGGAGCGTCATTTGACGCGGGAGACCGGATCGGCGCTTTGGTGTCATCGCACATTTGCGCGCTCGCTCAAACATTGACCGACATGACGGTGGACGAGTCGCGGGTGGCAGCGGAAGCGACGCTGGGGCTCCTGGCGGCGTGCCTGCTGCCCAAGGCGGAGCGGGGCGCGTCCCGGGATGATCCGCGTTTGGCCCCGCTGCTTCGCGCGCAGGCCATGAGCTTGATTGAGCACCGGCTCGCGGAGCCGGAATTCGACGCCGAGGCGCTCCGGCGAGAGCTCAAGGTATCGCGCACGGCGCTGTATGGCCTGTTTGCCGAGAGCGGAGGCGTGGCCAGGCAGATTCGGGCGCGGCGCCTGGACGAAGCGATGCGCCGGCTCGCGGACCCGCGCCACGCTCGGCAACGGATCGCAGAGATCGCGTTCGCGGTCGGCTTTTCAAGCGAGCCGACATTCAATCGCGCGTTTCGCGAGCGATTCGGTTGCTCCCCTGGCGAAGCGCGGGCGGATGTGGACGCGCGTGGCGCAAAGCCGCCGGAGGCGCAACAGCCGATTGGCAAGGCAACGAACGAAATCGCCGCGAAATACCAGGCCGCAATCAGGAATGTGCGCGACTAGAAATTTCGATTCATTCAGGCGTCGGGCCGGGAAAACGCGCGAGCTAGGGCTTATTGCTCCCGCTTGCGCGAGGATTGGCAAATTGGCTCGCCATGTGCAAAACAAAAAAGCCGCTGACCTTGTGAGTCAGCGGCTTTTTCTTGCAACTGGTGGCGAATCAGGGACTCGAACCCCGGACCTGCGGATTATGATTCCGTCGCTCTAACCAACTGAGCTAATTCGCCGAAAGAAGCGAGATTATGAGGATAGGGCCGGGGGCTGTCAACCCCCGGCGCACAACTTTTTTCAAGTTGCCCCGTTCATCCCGTGTTTCAGTCCTGTGCGTAGATGTCCGAGTTCTTGGTTTCCTTGACGAACAGCATGCCGATCACGAGCGTAATGAGCGCGACCACAATCGGATACCAGAGCCCCGAGTAGATGTTGCCCTTGGCCGCCACGATCGCGAAGGCGGTCGCCGGCAGGAAGCCGCCGAACCAGCCATTGCCGATGTGATACGGCAGCGACATCGAGGTATAGCGGATGCGCGTCGGGAACATCTCCACCAGCATCGCCGCAATCGGCCCATAGACCATCGTCACGTAGATCATCATGATCGTCAGGATCACCACGCTCATCGGCCAGTTGATCTGCGACGGATCGGCCTTTGGCGGATAGCCGGCGGTCTTCAGCGTCGTAGCCAGGGTTTTGTCGAACACCTTGCCCTGGTCCTTGGCGTCGGCGGCCTTGCCGTCATACGTGTTGATCACCGTATCGCCGACCTTGATCTCCGCCAGCGTGCCCGCCGGCGCCGCGACGTTCTCGTAGTTCAAGCCGGCTTTCGAGAGCGCGCTCTTGGCGATGTCGCAGGAGCTCGTGAACTTCGCCGTGCCGACCGGGTTGAACTGGAACGAGCACTCGTCCGGATTCGCGATCACGACGATCGGTGCCTTTGCCGTAGCCGCTTCCAGTGCCGGGTTCGTGTAGTGAGTCAGCGCCTTGAACAGCGGGAAGTACGTGCAGGCAGCAATCAGCAGGCCGGCCATGATGATCGGCTTGCGGCCGATCCGGTCCGACAGCGAGCCGAAGAACAGGAAGAACGGCGTGCCGATCAGGAGTGCGATCGCGATCAGGATGTTGGACGTCGCGCCGTCGACCTTCAGCGTCTGCGTCAGGAAGAACAGCGTGTAGAACTGACCCGTGTACCAGACCACGGCCTGGCCGGCGGTCAGGCCGATCAGCGCGAGGATCACGATCTTCAGATTCTTCCACTGGCCAAATGCTTCGGTCAGCGGTGCCTTCGAGGTCTTGCCTTCAGCCTTGATGCGCGCGAACACCGGCGATTCATTCAGTTGCAGGCGAATCCACACCGACACGCCGAGCAGGAAGATCGACGCGAGGAACGGAATGCGCCAGCCCCAGGCGCCGAACGCGTCTTCGCCCATGGCCGTGCGCGCGCCGAGAATCACCAGCAGCGAGAGGAACAGGCCAAGCGTGGCGGTGGTCTGGATCCACGCGGTGTAGAAACCGCGGCGTCCCGCCGGCGCATGTTCCGCGACGTAGGTTGCCGCGCCGCCGTATTCGCCGCCGAGTGCAAGACCCTGTAGCAGGCGCATCGCGATGAAGATCACCGGCGACGCCATGCCGATCGACGCATAACCGGGTAGGAAGCCGACCAGGAAGGTCGACAGGCCCATGATCACAATCGTGATGAGGAATGTGTGTTTGCGCCCGACCATATCGCCGAGGCGCCCGAATACGATCGCGCCGAACGGCCGCACCGCGAAGCCCGCTGCGAAGCTGAGGAGCGTGAAGATGAAGGCGGCAGTCGGATTGACGCCGGAGAAGAAGCTCTTGCTGATGAAGATCGCAAGTGAACCGGCCAGATAGAAGTCGTACCACTCGAAAACTGTACCTAGCGACGATGCGAAGATCACCCGCTTCTCATCGTGCGTCATCGGCACGTGCGAGATTTGCCCGCCAACGGTAGCCATATGTCGTCTCCAATATTGATATGTGCACGCGGTCCGCCGGCAAAGGCGTTCCCGTGGAACCGATTATTGGAGTGGAAACTTACGGCGTACTGACGTGGCGGGGTGAAATGACAGTCCCGGCTACGTAGAGGGAATTTCAATCAAAAAACGTCAACTCGCATCTAAACTCTTTGAACGTTCGTCTAAGTTATCTCAATATTGCGGCGCCCCACGTGCGGGTCCTGGCGTCCTTAGGGTAAGTCCCGTGCCCGTTCAAGCACGTGCAAGCTGACACGCACAAGCGTTCCGGCAAGCCGCGGGGTGGTTTGATAGACGTTATCGTCGATCGTCATCTCCCCGCCGTGCATCGTCGTGATCTCGCGGACGATCGCGAGCCCGAGGCCGCTGCCATCGCCTTCGCGGCCGAGAATCCGGTAAAAGCGCTCGACCACCCGCGAGCGCTCGGCCACCGGAATGCCGAGCCCGGTGTCTTCCACCTCCAGATGCACGCGCCGCGCCGTCACGTCGTGCCGTACCCGCACGGTGATCCGCCCACCCGCCGGCGTGTAACGGATCGCGTTGTCGATCAGATTCGACAGCATTTCGCGCAGCATGACCGGATTGCCGTCGACTTCGACTGGCTCCTCGGGCGCTTCGTAGCCGAGGTCCATCTGCTTGGCGAGCGCGGCTTGCACCCAGTCGCGCACTGCGCTGCGCGCCACTTCGCCCACTTCGACGGGTGTGAAAATCTGGCCCGACATGCGGTTTTCCGCGCGCGCCAGCGCCAGCAGCTGGGTGACGAGACGCGCCGCCTGCTCCGAACTGGTGGCGATCTGTTCTAGCGAGCGGTGGACTTCCGCGGAGGCGTCCTGGCGCAGCGCAAGCTCAGCCTGGGTGCGCAGACCGGCAAGCGGCGTTTTCATCTGGTGCGCGGCGTCGGCGATAAAGCGCTTCTGTAACTCCATGTTCTGTGCGAGGCGCGTCAGCAGATCGTTAAACGAGGTCACCAGCGGCTCGATTTCCGGCGGCGCGCGGCGGGCGTCGAGCGGCGACAGATCGTCCGGGCGGCGCGCGCGAATATGCGCCTGCAGGGCATGCAGCGGCGCGAGTCCGCGCGACAGGCCGAACCACACTAGCAGGATCGCCAGCGGCAGGATCACGAACTGCGGCAGGATCACGCCTTTGATGATGTCGTTGGCGAGCTGGCTGCGTTTGTCGAGCGTCTCGGCGACCTGCACCAGCACCGGCTGCGCGCCGGGCGTCTGCGGAAACTCGACGGTCGTATAGGCGACGCGGATATCGTTGCCGCGCAGCACGTCGTCACGGAATTCGACGAGGCCCGGCGGCGGCCGGTCTTCCTCGTGCGGCAGCGGCATGTCGCGCTCGCCGCCTACCAGTTCGCCACGCGTGCCGAGCACCTGATAGAACACGCTGTCGACGTTGTCGGCGCGCAGAAAGTCGCGGGTGGAGTCGGGCAGCGATAATTCGGCCACGCCGTTGATCGGATGAATCTGGCGGGCGAGCACGTAGGCGTCGGTTTCCAGCGCGCGGTCGAATGGGCCGTTGGCGATCGACTTGGCGACCAGGTAGGTGACCGCAAGGCTCATCGGCCAGAGCAGCAGCAGCGGCGCCAGCATCCAGTCCAGAATTTCGCCGAACAGCGAGCGCGGGCGCGCCTCGGCGGCGGCTTCGGTTTCGTCGGGTGGGGCGAACGGATTGGCGTAGCGCTCGTCGCGCGCCTCGTCGAGGTCCGCCGCGTGCGCCGTAGCGCGGTCTGCGCGTGCGGACATGGGCGTCTTCTATTTGTAGTGATGGCTCGCCGGCATCGCGGCCGACGGGGGCGAGGAGGGCGGCTCGGATTCGGTGGGGGCGTGCGGCGCGAGCGTGTTGGCGCTCAGGTTCACGTTCGAGGGCAGGGCGGCTTTTTCGAGGCAGTACCCGAGGCCCCGCACGGTGATGATGCGTACACCGCTCGGCTCGATCTTCTTGCGCAGCCGGTGCACGTAGACTTCGATCGCGTTATTGCTGACTTCCTCGCCCCATTCGCACAGATGGTCGA
Organism: Burkholderia sp. GAS332; assembly: GCA_900142905.1. Taxonomy (NCBI): domain Bacteria; kingdom Pseudomonadati; phylum Pseudomonadota; class Betaproteobacteria; order Burkholderiales; family Burkholderiaceae; genus Burkholderia; species Burkholderia sp. GAS332. The sequence goes on from FSRV01000001.1 coordinate 791,812, forward strand.
CGAGCTGTTCCTTCGACACCAGCCGGCCGATCCGTTGCAGCAGGACTTCGAGCAAACCGAGTTCGCGCGCCGACAGGTCGATCACCTGCTCGTTGACATAGGCAATCCGGCCGACCTGATCGAACGACAGCGACCCATGCCGCACCACCGTCGGGCCGCCGCCCGCGCCGCGCCGTGTCAAGGCGCGCACGCGCGCCTCGAGTTCGTTCAGCGCGAAGGGTTTGGCCATGTAATCGTCGGCGCCGAGGTCAAGGCCTTTGACGCGTTCGTCGACGCTGTCCGCGGCCGTGAGAATCAGCACCGGCACGGTCGAGTTGCGGGCGCGCAGGCGGCGCAGCACCTCGAGCCCCGACATGCGCGGCAGGCCCAGATCGAGGATCAGCAGGTCGAAAGTTTGCATCGACAGCGCGGTGTCGGCCTCGACACCGTTCTTCACATGATCGACGGCATAGGCCGATTGGCGGAGTGATCGAACCAGACCGTCCGCGAGTATGCTGTCGTCTTCGGCAATCAGAATTCGCATGGTGTGCCAACCTGGCCTAGCCGGCACCGTGGGGTGTTCCCCTGGCGCACAGCGGTCTCCGAAAATTATTGTGGGTAGTTGGGCAGTGCGACGGTAAAAATGCGCGTTCGCATGAGAATCGCGCTTGCCAAAACTACTGTTTTTTTATACAGTGTCTGAGTTTCGTGTGCTGTCCTTCAAGAATCTTGAAAACGGGGGCCGCACATCTGCCTCAGACGCCGTTCATCATAGCAAAGGACGATTCATGGAAGAAAGCAAGAAAGGCTCGGCTGGACTGACTGCTGAAAAGGGCAAGGCACTCGCTGCCGCGCTCGCGCAGATCGAAAAGCAGTTCGGCAAAGGGTCGGTCATGCGGCTCGGCGCAGGTGAGGCGGTCGAAGACATCCAGGTGGTCTCAACCGGATCGCTCGGTCTCGACATCGCGCTGGGCGTCGGCGGTTTGCCGCGTGGCCGTGTGGTCGAAATTTATGGCCCGGAATCATCCGGTAAAACCACGCTGACGTTGCAAGTCGTCGCCGAAATGCAGAAGCTCGGCGGCACGGCAGCGTTTATCGACGCGGAACACGCGCTGGACATCCAGTATGCGCGCAAGCTCGGCGTGAACGTCAACGACCTGCTGGTTTCGCAGCCGGACACTGGCGAACAGGCGCTCGAAATTGCCGACGCACTGGTGCGCTCGGGCTCGATCGACATGATCGTGATCGACTCGGTCGCGGCACTCGTGCCGAAGGCTGAAATCGAAGGCGAAATGGGCGACTCGCTGCCGGGTCTGCAAGCGCGTCTGATGTCGCAAGCGCTGCGCAAGCTCACCGGTACGATCAAGCGCACGAACTGCCTCGTGATCTTCATCAACCAGATCCGTATGAAGATTGGTGTGATGTTCGGCAACCCGGAAACCACCACGGGTGGTAACGCGCTGAAGTTTTACGCGTCGGTGCGTCTGGACATTCGCCGGATCGGTTCGATCAAGAAGAACGACGAAGTGATCGGTAACGAAACGCGCGTGAAAGTGGTGAAGAACAAGGTTGCGCCGCCGTTCCGAGAAGCGATTTTCGACATTCTGTACGGCGAAGGCATTTCCCGTCAGGGCGAAGTCATCGACCTCGGCGTGCAGGCGAAAATCGTCGACAAGGCCGGCGCCTGGTACAGCTACAACGGCGAACGTATCGGTCAGGGTAAGGACAACGCGCGCGAATTCCTGCGTGAAAATCCGGACATCGCCCGTGAGATCGAAAACCGCATCCGTGAATCGCTGGGCGTGAATGCCATGGCGGAAGCGGTGGCCGCTGGCGCAGGCGCTGAAGTCGCGGACGAAGAGTAACCATCACGTGATACGCAAGGGCCGGCCGCCGTCCAACGCTGGACAAAACGCGGATGGCCCGCGTGACGGTGGCGACGATTCGTTCGAGTCGTCGTCATCCTCTTCGTCGTCGCCTTCCTCCTCATCGACTTCCCGGTCCACCCGGTCGTTTGGGCGGTCGTCGGGAAATTCGTCGAGTAGCTCGTTCAGTCGTTCATCCGGTTCATCGTTCGGCAAATCTTCTGGAAGCTCTTTCGGGCGTTCCACTTCACGTTCGCCGCGCTATCCGGCGGACAACTCAGCCGCTCAGCGCTCATCCGCATCAGATTCCGATCCCTTTGCCGCAGCCGGCGAGGCCGATCCGTTCGAGTCGTTCGATGCTCACGATCGCGCTTCAGGTCGTCAATCTCCCTCTGAATCTTCCGAGCAGGCTGCAGCGGACCCGTCCGAAACCACCTATACCCGCTCGCGCCGCACACCTGGCGAGGCGAAGCCGGAACAGGACGATGCAAAAAAATCCCAACGCCCGGCTCGTTCGCTAAAAGGCCGAGCACTCGGCTATCTATCCCGGCGTGAATACAGCCGCGCCGAACTGGCGCGCAAGCTGAAGCCGTTCGTCGAGGAAACCGATTCACTCGACACTTTGCTCGATTCGCTGGAAGCCGAAAACTGGTTGTCCGATTCGCGTTTTGCTGAAAGCCTGATCCATCGGCGCTCGTCGCGGTTGGGCGCGAGCCGGATCGTCGGCGAATTGAAGCAGCATGCGGTGGACCAAACGCTGGTCGAAGAGGCCAGTGCGCAACTGCGCGAAACCGAACTGGCCCGTGCTCAAGCCGTTTGGCGGAAGAAATTCGACCGGCTTCCCGAAACTGCCGCCGAGCGAGCCAAGCAGGCACGCTTTCTGGCGTCGCGCGGTTTCTCGGGCGCTACGATTGGCAAAATTCTCAAAGGGTTCGACGAGGAGTGATGCGGCGATCCGCTGCGCTGTCTCGTTTGGCGCACAGCTCATGCTGGATACCTGTGCGCTCCCCCCCTTTGAGATAGCGTCTGCCGCGCTCCCCGGCTTGCCGGGCGGCCCTGCGCATTCCGACCTGTCTCAAATACCCAGTATGCTAAAATTCATGGGTTTTCCAATCCGGCCTTTCCTTCCCGCATGCCGCTCTCCCCGCCAGTATCCCGTCAGTTGCGCCACCGTCGCGCAATCAGAGCGGAAGCCTATGAGCGAGCCGATGGCCTGTGGGATGTGGAAGCGTGCTTGACCGACGAAAAACCGCGCGATGTGGTGCTTGCGTCGGGCGTCCGGCCCAATGGTCAGCCGATCCATGAACTCTGGCTTCGCATCACCATCGATCGCAAGCTCAACGTCGTCGACGCCGAAGCGTCGTCCGACTGGGTGCCCTATCCAGGGTTGTGCCAGGCCAGCAATCCCGCCTATCGTGCCCTCATCGGGCTCAATCTGTTCAACAACTTCCGTCGCGATGCTGCCCGTTTGCTGGCCGGCACGGCTGGCTGCACACATCTCACCGAGTTGTGCGCGTTCCTGCCGACCGCTGCAATCCAGGCGTTCGCCGGCGACGTGTGGAACACCAATGAAGGCACGCCGGGCGCAGCGGCGAGTTCCGGGACCGAGCAGGCCAGAAGCAAAGACAGCACAGACGAGCATTCCAACAACAAACCGCCATTCCAGCTGGGACGCTGCCACGCGCTGCGTTTCGATGGCGAGGCGGTGCAACAGTTTTATCCGCGCTGGTATGGCCGCGCTCCGTATACAGCGGATCGCGCGGCATCGTCAGGCGACGGGGCAGCCCGCCAGACAGGTGAGGGCGGCAACGCGTCCGGCATGAACGACGGCAGCGGAAACGATGTTCAATCCAACTCTCAGACTGAAGGGAATCACGCATGAAGATTCACGAGTACCAGGGTAAGGAAATCCTGCGGAAATTCGGCGTCGCGGTACCGCGCGGCAAGCCGGTCTTCTCGGTGGATGATGCGGTCAAGGCCGCGGAAGAGCTCGGCGGCCCGGTATGGGTCGTGAAGGCTCAGATCCACGCGGGTGGCCGTGGCAAGGGCGGCGGCGTGAAGGTCGCCAAGTCGCTGGAACAGGTTCGTGAATTCTCGAACCAGATCCTCGGCATGCAGCTCGTCACGCACCAGACCGGTCCGGAAGGCCAGAAGGTGAATCGTCTGCTGATCGAAGAAGGCGCTGACATCAAGAAGGAACTGTATGTCGGCCTGGTGATCGATCGCGTTTCGCAGAAGATCGTCGTGATGGCATCGAGCGAAGGCGGCATGGACGTCGAAGAAGTCGCGGAAAAGACGCCTGAGCTGATCCACAAGATCGCCGTCGATCCGGCGACCGGTCTGAAAGACGCTGAAGCCGACGAGCTCGCCACGAAGATCGGCGTGCCCGCCGCTTCGCTGCCGCAAGCACGCGCGATCCTGCAAGGTCTGTACAAGGCATTCTGGGAAACCGACGCATCGCTGGCCGAAATCAACCCGCTGATCCTGACCGGCGACGGCAAGGTCATCGCGCTGGACGCCAAGTTCAACTTCGATTCGAACGCACTGTTCCGTCACCCGGAAATCGTCGCGTATCGCGATCTGGACGAAGAAGATCCGGCTGAAGTCGAAGCGTCGAAGTTCGACCTCGCGTACATCTCGCTCGACGGCAACATCGGCTGCCTCGTGAACGGCGCTGGCCTCGCAATGGCAACGATGGACACCATCAAGCTGTTCGGCGGCGAACCGGCGAACTTCCTGGACGTGGGCGGTGGCGCCACGACCGAGAAGGTCACGGAAGCGTTCAAGATCATGCTGAAGAACCCGAACCTGACGGCGATTCTGGTCAACATTTTCGGCGGCATCATGCGCTGCGACGTGATCGCGGAAGGCGTGATCGCGGCGTCGAAGGCCGTGTCGCTGAAGGTGCCGCTCGTGGTCCGCATGAAGGGCACGAACGAAGACCTGGGCAAGAAGATGCTCGCTGAATCCGGCCTGCCGATCATTGCGGCAGACAGCATGGAAGAAGCGGCTCAGAAGGTCGTCGCGGCCGCTGCGGGCAAGGCGTAAGCCAAACCCCAAGCGCGTTTACCAGGATTACGAATGGCGGCGCGTGTGTGATGCATGAGCGGCGCGGGCGAAGAACATCCCGCCGCGCCACGCACCACCGCGACGCCAAACGAACAGAGGTTTATACATGTCGATTCTGATTAACAAAGACACCAAGGTCATCACGCAGGGCATTACCGGCAAGACCGGTCAGTTCCATACGCGTGCTTGCCGTGAATATGCAAACGGCCGCGAAGCGTACGTTGCAGGCGTGAACCCGAAGAAGGCCGGCGAAGATTTCGAAGGCATTCCTATCTACGCTAGCGTCGCTGAAGCCAAGGCTGAAACGGGCGCGACCGTGTCGGTGATTTACGTTCCGCCGGCAGGCGCTGCTGCTGCGATCTGGGAAGCCGTCGAAGCCGACCTGGATCTGGCGATCTGTATCACGGAAGGCATTCCTGTCCGTGACATGATCGAGCTCAAGGCACGCATGCGCGCAAAGAACAGCAAGACGCTGCTGCTCGGACCGAACTGCCCGGGCACGATCACGCCGGACGAGCTGAAGATCGGCATCATGCCGGGTCACATCCACCGCAAGGGTCGCATCGGCGTCGTGTCGCGTTCGGGCACGCTGACGTACGAAGCAGTCGGCCAATTGACGGCGATCGGCCTTGGCCAATCGTCGGCAGTCGGTATCGGCGGCGATCCGATCAACGGTCTGAAGCACATCGACGTGATGAAGATGTTCAACGACGATCCGGAAACGGACGCCGTCATCATGATCGGCGAGATCGGTGGTCCGGACGAAGCGAATGCTGCTGAGTGGATCAAGGACAACATGAAGAAGCCGGTGGTTGGCTTTATCGCCGGTGTTACGGCGCCTCCGGGCAAGCGCATGGGCCACGCTGGCGCGCTGATCTCGGGCGGTGCGGACACGGCCGAAGCCAAGCTGGAAATCATGGACGCATGCGGTATCAAGGTCACGAAGAACCCGTCGGAAATGGCGCGTCTTCTGAAGGCGATGCTGTAAATCGAAATTCGCGCGCAGTCACGGCGCGTTTTTGATACGCTTACGAAATCCTTTCGTGAGCGGGCAGTCTGAAAAAGCGGGGGAGGCTAGACTCCTCCGCTTTTTTATTGCCCGCGCGTCCGATTCCTCCCTATTCTTTTGCTCATGCTCGAATTCTTCGCCACGCTCCATTGGGGCGCAGTCATTCAGATCATCGTCATCGACATCCTGCTGGGTGGCGACAATGCCGTCGTGATCGCGCTTGCCTGCCGCAACCTGCCCCCTGCGCAGCGTACGAAAGGCGTGCTGTGGGGCACGGCCGGCGCCATCGTGCTGCGCGTGGCGCTGATTGCGTTCGCTGTGGCGTTGCTCGACGTGCCGTTGCTGAAATTCGCCGGCGGCCTGTTGCTGCTGTGGATCGGTGTGCGTCTGATGGCGCCCGCGCATGACGTCCACGAAAACATCAAGCCGGCCGACAAGCTCATGTCGGCGATCAAGACCATCATCATCGCGGACGCAGTGATGAGCCTCGACAATGTAATCGCGATTGCTGGCGCCGCCGAGGCGGCTGATCCGGCGCACCGCCTCGCGCTGGTGATTTTCGGCCTGGTGGTGAGCATTCCGCTGATCGTCTGGGGCAGCCAGTTGGTGTTGAAGCTGCTCGACCGCTTTCCGATTGTCATTACGCTCGGTGCTGCCTTGCTTGGCTGGATCGCGGGTGGCCTGATCATCAACGACCCGGCCGGCGACCGTTGGCCGATCCTGGATTCGCCTGTGGCCGAGTACGGCATGAGCATCGCCGGTGCGCTGTTCGTCGTGATCCTCGGTTATCTGCTCAAGCGCCGCAACGCGAACCGCGCGGCGGCTTAAGCTGAACAACTCAGCCTGAACCGTGGCCGGATGCGCGACGGCAACGGTGCGGTGGGCTGAACATGGAACCGCACCCGCACCCGCCATACTGGCGCAACGTTAGCCATTCGGCTGACTGTCTGGAACGAGTACCGCTGGCTACGATTGGAACGCCTGTCCCCGAGTCGAGGGGCAGGCGTTTTTCGTTTCAGGAGCCTGCCGATGATCGTTACTTTGCCGTACTCCCTTTTTTCACCGTCCACGCTTTCCCCACGGAACCCGTTTGAACGAGCGCGCTGGACCGCACCGCTCGCACGCGCCTGCCGCCGCTTCGGTTTCGGCTTTACGCTGATCGAGTTGATGATCGTGCTGGCGATTGTCGGCGTCATCGCGGCCTATGCGATTCCGGCGTATCAGGACTATCTGGCCCGCAGCCGCGTGGGGGAGGGTCTCTCGCTGGCCACATCCGCGCGGATCGCGGTGTCCGAAAACGCTGCTAGCGGCAATGCGTTCGGCGGCGGTTATGCGTCGCCGCCTGCCACCCGCAACGTCGAATCCGTCCACGTCGACGACGACACCGGCCAGATCACCGTCGCCTTCACGACGCGCGTTGCGCCTGCCGGTTCGAACACGCTGACGCTCGTGCCCTCGGTGCCGGACAACGCCGACGCACCCACTGCGCGGGTCGCCTTGAGCAAGGGTGCCGTGCTGGGGGGCGCTGTGACCTGGGAATGTTTCGCCGGCGGCAAGACGGCCTCCTCCTTGCCAGCGCCAGGCGCCGGCCCCGCCCCCGCCGATGCACCATCCTTGCCGTCGAATCTTGCACCACCGGAGTGCCGCGCCTGAGCGGCGACATGAGCGGTGGCATGAGCGGTGGCGCAAGCAGTGACATAAGCAGTGGCATGAGCCACCGGATGAGTCGCGGCTCGAACGTAAAAGGCTGATTTTCCGGATATTTCAGCCCAGCCGGCGCACAGCAGGAGAATTTTTTTGTATAGTGCGCCGGTTGCTGACGCCCTCCGGTTACTCGATGCCCATCCCATTTGCGCGCTACCTGTCTCTCACCCTGCTGTCTCTTGCGTTGGTGCTGCCTTATGCAGTAGTCGGCCACACGTATCCGATTCCGACCTTTTACGCCGAATTCATGGCGCTCGCGCTGTATCTGCTGACGGGCGCGGGTGTTGTTCTGCTCGTATGGACGACCCGGCCGCGCGTGACGTTTGCGTCGCCGGTTGTCGCGCTGGTGCCGTTGCTGTTTGGGCTCGTGCTGGTGGCGCAATCGGTGCTGCTGCCGGTCTCGCAGCCGTCGATGAACTGGCTCGGCGGCGGTTACCTGCTTGCTGCATTCATGGCAACGCACGCCGGCTACGGTTTCACCCGCGTCAAGCTGAATGAAACAGCGCTGCGCTGGGCGGCCGGGGCGTTGATCGTCGGCGGCCTGTTTGCGGTGTTCTGCCAGGTGATCCAGCTGTTTCACCTCGAAGCACGCGTGTCACCGCTGGTTGTCGCCTATAACGTGACCGTCGAGCGCCGCCCCTTCGGCAATATGGCGCAGGCGAACCACCTTGCCACCTATATCTCGTTCGCGATGGCGGGTGCGCTGTTCCTCGTGCAGACGCGTCGCCTTGCCGTCAGTATCTGGCTGCTTGTCTCGGCGATCTTCGCCGTTGGACTCGCGCTGACCGTGTCGCGCGGGCCCTGGTTGCAAATGGGCGTGATCGTGGTGGCGGGTTTCTGGATGGCCTTCGCGCAAACGCGCAGTCAACCGCTTCTCCGTCGCAGCAATCGCGAATGGCTGATCCCGATCGTATTGGCGGTCCTGTTCTTTGTCGTCAACGCGTTGATCCGCTGGGCCAACGTGCACTACCACCTGGAACTCGCTCAGTCCGCGGCGGAACGTTTTAAGGACGCTGGCCAGATCGCGCCGCGCCTTGCGCTGTGGAAGTACGGCTGGACGATGTTCAAGACGCATCCGCTGCTGGGTGTCGGCTGGGGCGAGTTTCCGAGCTACCAGTTCGAGTACGTGAAATCGCTGGGCGGCGTCGAGATCGCCAACAACTCGCACGACATCTTCATCGACCTGCTTGCGAAGACGGGTTTAATCGGCCTCGCAATCGTGCTGTTCGGCCTGATCACGTGGCTGGTGCGCGTGGTGCGGGCGCCGCAGAGCGCCGCCCGCGTGTTCGGCATCGCGCTGATCGGCGTGCTGGTCATGCATGCGCTGGTCGAGTATCCGCAGCAGTACATGTTCTTCCTGCTGCCGGCGATGTTCGTGTTCGGCCTGCTCGAGACTCGGCCGCTGCGCCTCGTGCCTGGCCGCCTGTCGTTCGGTGTGTTTGCCGCGATCGTGTTCGGCGGTATCGCCGCGCTGTATCCGGTGTATCGCGACTACGCGCGCGCCGAGGTGCTGTATTACGGCTCGCGTCCTGCCGAGCAGTATCGTGCGGACCCGTCGTTCCTGTTCCAGGCGTGGGGCGAGTATGGGATGGCGACCTTGGAGCCGATGAATTCGATGAACCTGCAACACAAGCTCGCCATGCACAAACAGGCGATCGCGCTGCTGCCGGGTGAAACCGTGCTGCGCCGGTACGCGGTACTGCAGGCGCTGAGCGGCGACACGGCAGGGGCATTCGATACTGTCGAGCGCCTGAAAATCTTTGCTCAGGAGTTGAAGGACTGGCCGTCGCAGTTGGGCTATCTGTATGAGCTGTGCGACGAGCAGAAGACGCTGATCGGTTTCAAGGCGGAACTGGTCAAGCGCTATGGCATGCCGCCGAGCGACGTCAATCAGGACGACGACAGCGACGACGATTGAGCCGCGCTGTCGTTTTGTGGCCTTAGTCTTTGCTGTAGCTGTAGCTGTAGCTGTAGCTGTAGCTGTAGCTGAAGAGGTGAAGCGGTTTGATGACGCGGACCGTCATCAAGCCGCCACCCAATCCCCCGACTTCCCGCCGTGCTTCTCCAGCACCTTCACATCCGTGATCGTCATCCCACGATCCACCGCCTTGCACATGTCGTATACCGTCAGCAGTCCGACCTGCACAGCGGTTAGCGCTTCCATTTCCACACCCGTGCGTCCCAGCGTTTCCACCTGCACCGTGCAATGCACGCCGGGCAGCGTTTCATCGAGCTCAAAGTCCACTTTCACGCGCGTCAGCGCGAGCGGATGACATAGCGGGATCAGATCGGCGGTGCGCTTCGAACCTTGAATCGCGGCGATGCGTGCGATGCCGATCACGTCGCCCTTCTTGGCGTTGCCGTCGCGGATCAGCGCGAAAGTCTCCGGCAGCATGCGAATCGAGCCGCGCGCAATGGCGATGCGCTTGGTCTCTTGCTTGCTGCCGACGTCCACCATATGCGCCTGGCCGGCGGCGTCGAAATGAGTGAGTTCAGGCATCGTTGGGCTCCTTCAGAGGGCGCCTATCATAGCAGCGTGATTGGGCGGGTCGAGATGATTACAATTGCCTTGTGCCCGCTATCGTAGTCCGAGCGGCGGGCGTTGCCTTTCGACTTCGTCATACCGATCTCGCGATGCGTTCGAAACGAGTTCTTGCTGCGTTGTTGTCTGTCGCGCTCGCGGTTCCGCCGGGCGCATTCGCGCAATCGCGCGCCGCTTCGAGTATGAGCCTCGCGCTCAACATGCAGTCGGCGGAACCGCCGTTGGAAAGCGGCCCGGTCGACACTTTCGCCGACCCCATCGTACCGCCCGACATCGCCAAAGGTGTATTCGGCGTCTATGGCGGCGCGCAGAGCCGCTTCTCCGGCAACGCCGGCGCGACCACCAGTTGGCGCGCCCCGATCGTCACGCAGCAACTGCCCGACCTCGGCAACGGCGGTTCCGGCTCGCTGACGCCACAAGCCGAGCGCAAGCTCGGCGAACGCGTGATGCGCGAGTTGCGCCGCGACCCTGACTATCTCGACGACTGGCTGGTGCGCGACTACCTGAACTCGGTCGCCACGAAACTCTCCGCGGCGGCGAGTGCGCTCTACATCGGTGGCTATCGTCCGGACTTCGAGCTGTTCGCGGTCCGCGACACGCAGATCAACGCCTTCTCGCTGCCGGGCGGCTTTATCGGCGTGAACACCGGATTGATCGTGACGACGCAAACAGAATCCGAACTCGCCTCCGTGCTCGGCCACGAGATGGGGCACGTTTTGCAGCGGCACATTTCGCGCATGATCAGCACCGGCGAGCGCAGCAGCTATGCCGCGCTCGCCGGCCTGTTGTTCGGCATTGTGGCGGGCGTGCTCGCGCACAGCGGCGACCTCGGCAGCGCGATTGCGATCGGCGGCCAGGCCTATGCGGTCGACAACCAGTTGCGTTTCTCACGCTCCGCCGAGCATGAAGCGGACCGTGTCGGCTTTCTTCTGCTGGCCGGCGCCGGCTACGACCCTTATGCGATGACGACGTTTTTCGGTCGCCTCGATCGCGCGGCGATGAGCGACACGGGCATACCGGCCTACGCGCGCACCCATCCGCTGACTGGCGAACGGATTGCCGACATGGAGGACCGTGCGCGCCGCGCGCCATACCGGCAACCGCATCAGGCGGCCGAGTATGGTTTTGTGCGGGCGAGGGCGCGCTTGCTGCAGGACCGCTCGCGCAGCGAGTACGCGGATGAGATTTCGCGCTTACGCTCCGAAATCGAAGACCGTACCGCCGTGAACGTCGCCGCGAACTGGTACGGAATAGCGTATGGGCAGATGCTGCTCGAGCGTTACGACGACGCGGCGGCGTCGCTGGCCTCTTCGCGTGCCGCGTTTGCTGCCAGCGAGCGCGGTGTGGGGGAGCCCATGCGCAGTTCACCGAGCCTCGACGTGCTGGCCGCCGATATCGCGCGACGCGCCGGACGTGATGACGAGGCGGCGCGTCTGGCCGAGTTTGCGCAGAAGCGCTGGCCGCAGTCGAACGCTGCCATCGACATGCATATCCAAACCTTGCTGACCTTGAAGCGATTTGCCGATGCGCAGGCGTTGGCGCTGAAGGAAACGCGCGCGCAACCCGATCAGCCTGCCTGGTGGATGTATCTCGCGCAGGCCAGCGCCGGCAGTGGAGATACGTTGACGCAGCATCGCGCGTTGGCCGAGAAATTCGCACTCGAGGGGGCCTGGCCGTCGGCTATCCGGCAACTGAAGGAGGCGCGGGATCTGAAGACGATCGGCTACTACGATCTCGCTACCGTCGATGCGCGGTTACATGAGATGGAGAGCCGCTATAAAGAGGAGCGGCTCGACGAGAAGGGTTAGTGGTGTATGGTCTTCGCTACCTGACCAGAACGTGGCCCGTGCAAAGGGCTCAAGCAGTCAGCACGCAAAAGCGCTAGGCACTCGCCGCCGGACTATCGACAAACCCAAACCGCGCGGCAACCTCGTCTCGCTGCACGCCCTGCAAGGGCAAAACCACCCCATTGTTCCAGCGAAACGCTCCGCTCATCGAGTCATCGCCCAACGCTGCGTGATCAGAAAAGACCTCAAGGTCATGATCGTGCAAAACCGCGACTCTCGGTGGCGTCGAGCTATCGACAAACAGAATCCCACCTTCATCGTCGACAAACACGGCCGAAGGCTCGAATGCCCCACCAGCCTGGTCAGTCAAGGAAAGCACCCCAGCGGCGTCGGCTGACAACCTCACCACCCACGGCGTATAGCCCAATTCGATATATACCCGCTGCGGCCCATTCTGGAAGAACCACTGCCCGCGTTCATCGGCGTCGTAATTCCGATTGATAAACCCGAGCAACGCCTCATGCCGAATCGGCGTGCCGGGCGCACCGCTGGCCTGAGCGGCTTCATCCCGCATGCGCCAGTTGCCACGGCGGTCCAGCATCAACCATCCAGTGCAACTCGGCACGTTTGGCCACTTGGCCAAGGCCTGCTTGACGATGTCATCCATGATCGATGTACCGCTCCAGATAGCCGAGCACACGCCGCGACAACCAGTCGATGCGGCCCGGAAACGGCCCCGTCATAAAACCGGCGTGGCCGCCGTCCTTGGGTTGATCGAGTTCTACCGACGCCGAGACCTCATGCCGCGCGGGTAACGCTTCGGCCGGCAAGAACGGGTCGTTGCGGGCGTTCAGCAGCAGTGTCGGTACGGCGATTCCTGGCAGCAATGGCCGCGTGGTCGCGCTGCTCCAGTAATCGTCGGTATCGCGAAAGCCGTGCAGCGGCGCCGTCACCACGTTGTCGAAGTCGTACATCGTGCGGCTTGCCAGCATCGCGTCGCGGTCGAACAGCCCCGGAAACTGCACCAGCTTTTGCTCGGCCTTCTGTTTCAGCGTTTTCAGGAAACTGCGCGTGTAGACCATGCCGAAGCCCTGCGACAACATGCGACCGCCGGCATGTACGTCGATCGGCGTCGAAATTGCCGCGGCGGCCGAGATCACCGGCGACGCATCTTCGCGCCGCTCGCCGAGCCAGCGCAGCAGCACGTTGCCGCCGAGCGACACGCCAGCCGCCACGATCGGCCCGCGATGCGTAGCGCGCAAGCGCCGCAGGATCCAGTCCACCTCGTTGCTGTCGGCGAGATGATAGAAGCGCGGCAATAGATTCAGCGGTCCGCTGCAGCTGCGAAAGTGCGGCACCACGCCGTGCCAGCCGTACTCGCGCGCGGCCGCCATCAAGGTGGCGGCGTAGTGCGACGTGGATCCGCCTTCGAGGCCGTGAAACAGCACGAACAGCGGAGCGTCGTCTGCGGGAATCCTTGCGGGCGTGGCAGAGGCGAGCGCCGAGGCAGGGTTGCCGTCATGCACCACCCAGTCGAGATCGATGAAATCGCCATCAGGCGTATTCCAGCGTTCGCGCCGGAACGCGATTGCCGGACGGCGCGCGAACAGCGCCGGGACGATGGTTTGCACATGCCGGTTCGGCAGCCAGAGCGGCGCGCGGTAGAACATGTCGACGGTGGCCGCGACGGCGGTCGCGGCGCGTGCTGCGCCGGTAGAAGCGGATTTATCGTGCGTCGTCCAATCCCCCGAAGCGACTTCCTTCGGGGTGGGGGACTTCCTGCGGGGCGTGCTCATACCAGCTTCGAAGCAAAAAGGTAAAACCGGTGAAACAGGCGAAACGCCTGTCAGGCGTCAGTGCAGCGACCCCTGGCCATGCCGCATCTTCGTGGCGAACTGGCTGGCGGCCTCATTCGGCATCGGACTCGCGTGAATATGCGCAATCCGCCATTCGCCGCGCTCGTGAACCATGACGTACGTGGTGAACACCATCGCGGGCGTCGCCTTCGGATCGGCCGGGCGGTGTGCTTCAGCAATGGCGTAGACGACGGTGCCGAGGCTGTCGTAGACGCGAATATCGAGCGGTTCAATCGAAACACGCGCGGTTTCGAGCTGGATTTGCAAGCCGGCGCGAATGTTGTCGAGGCCGTGCAGGTGGGAGCCGTCGGCACAGATGCAGCTCACGAACTCCTCGTCGATCCACAGGCCCATCAAGCTGTCGATATTCACCTCGGCGATGGCCTGGTAATAGGCGTTGAGCGTATCGGCGGCGGCTTCGAAGATATGGGCAAAACGTGGCATGGCTCGTCAGTCTCTTGTGCGCGGCGCGCGGTTGCGGGGCAGCGGTCAGCGGGACAGTCCGGAGCACCGGACAATCGCACCCAAGCGCGAGAATGCCCGCGCCGCAAGGCGCAAACATGACGCGACGCGCTCAGGGGCGTGCGGTGTTGCGTGCAAGTATCAGTCGAATCAATCGGTTCAACGTTGCGCGAGCAACATGCCGCGCAAATCGCCGAATACCTGCTCCGCGCTCAGCTGCTTCAGGCAGTTCAGATGCCCGAGCGGACACTCGCGCTGAAAACAGGGACTGCATTCGAGATGAAGCCATTGTACCTTCGCAAGCTCGGACAAGGGCGGCGTGTGGCGCGGATCGGTCGAACCGTACACGGCCACCAGCGGCCGGCGCAGCGCGGCGGCCACATGCATCAGGCCGGAATCGTTGGTAACGACCGCATTGGCTCGCGAGATCAGCGCGCAAGCCTCGCCCAGTGCGGTCTGGCCGCACAGGTTACGCACGTTCGGCGCCTTGTCGGCGATGGCCTGGGCAAGCGGCGCGTCTTTCGGCGAACCGAGCGCGACGATCTGCGTATACGGGAACGATTGGCCGACCATCTGAGCGAGCGCGGCGAAATGCTCAGGCGGCCAGCGTTTGGCCGGGCCGTACTCGGCACCCGGGCAGAACACCAGCAGCGGTACGCGCGTATCCAGATTGAAGCGCGCGGATACGCGCGAGGCTTCGTTCAGGTCCGCGTCGAGCCGCGGCATCGGCAGGTCGTCGGGGACCTTGGCGCCGGGTGTGTAGGCGAGGGCGGCGTACTGGCCGACCATCGGCGGGCGCTCGTCTTTGCGCGGATTCGCGTGACGCACGTTCAGCAAGCCGTAGCGGCTTTCGCCGGTGTAGCCGATGCGCAGCGGAATGCCCGCCATCCACGGAATCAGCGCTGACTTGAGCGAATTCGGCAGGACATAGGCCGCGTCGTAGCCGACATCGCGCAAGTCGCTCGCCAGCTGCCAGCGGCGCAGCATCTGCAGCTTGCCGTGCGCGAGGTCGGTTGCGTAGACGTCGCGAATCTCGGGCATGCGTTCGAGCACGGGCGCGACCCATGAGGGCGCGACCGCGTCGATCACGATGCGCGGATGCAATTTCACGAGGCGCGCAAACAGCGGCTGCGCCATCAATGCGTCACCGATCCAGTTCGGTGCGATAACCAACGCGCGACGCATCAGAGTGAGTGTCCGGTATCGAAACGAAGCGCCGCGCGCGCCATGCGCGTGGCGTTCGATTGTGTCAAAGGGGAAAAGCCGCGAGCTTTGCGGTGCGGATCCGGCATGGCCGGCTCCGCCGCGGCTGCGGCTTGATTGCGAAGCGCTTGCCTGGCCACCCTCTGCTGCAAAAGCAAAGCCGGCCCGTCACATGACGAACCATGCAGCAGGCGCGCCGGCAAAGAGCGCCGCAAGCGATCAGCGCTCAGTGCGCAATGTTCAAGGTTAGTGGCCCTTGACCACTTCGCCGTCGCGCAGCTTGTAGCGGGTGCTGCAATACGGGCATTTCGCTTCGCCGTGCGTGACGTCGATAAAGACGCGCGGATGCGCGCTCCAGCGCGGCATGGCCGGATTCGGGCAGTACGCCGGCAGATCCTTTGCCGACAGTTCGACCAGCGGCATTTCCTTGATTTCGCTCATGGGGACTTTCTCAATGTATGCAGGGTGCGTGCGTTGCGCCGGCAACAGGCCGAGGGCCGGCGCAGCGCGCGTTAAATCTTGGTCAGCCAGTGCGCGTACTTGTCGCTCTTGCCGTTGACGATATCGAAGAAGCCTGATTGCAGCTTCTCGGTGATCGGGCCGCGTGCGCCCGAGCCGATCGTCCGGTTGTCGAGTTCGCGGATCGGCGTGACTTCCGCGGCGGTACCGGTGAAGAATGCTTCGTCGCAGGTATAGACCTCATCACGCGTGATGCGCTTTTCGATCACCTGGATGCCCGCGTCGCGCGCCAGCGTGATGACCGTGTCGCGCGTGATGCCGTCGAGGCACGACGACAGATCCGGCGTGTACAGCTTGCCGTTGTTCACGAGGAAGAAGTTTTCGCCCGAGCCTTCCGACACGTAGCCGTCCACATCCAGCAGCAGCGCTTCGTCGTAACCGTCGGCGATGGCTTCCTGGTTGGCGAGGATCGAGTTCACGTACCAGCCCGACGCCTTGGCGCGGACCATCGACACATTCACGTGATGGCGCGTGAACGACGAGGTTTTTACGCGGATGCCCTTGGCAATACCGTCTTCACCGAGGTAAGCGCCCCACGGCCAGGCGGCGATCGCGACGTGGATCGTGTTGCCCTTGGCCGACACGCCGAGCTTTTCCGAGCCGACCCAGATGATCGGGCGCAGGTAGCAGGATTCCAGCTTGTTGGCGCGGACCACTTCGCACTGCGCGGCTGCCAGCGTTTCGTGGTCGAACGGCACGTCCATCTGGAAGATCTTGGCCGAGTTCAGGAGACGCTTGGTGTGCTCCTGGAGGCGGAAAATCGCCGTGCCGCCGTCTGCCGTCTTGTAGGCGCGTACGCCTTCGAAAACGCCCATGCCGTAATGCAGCGTGTGGGTGAGCACGTGGATCTTGGCGTCGCGCCAGTCGATGAGCTTGCCATCCATCCAGATCTTGCCGTCGCGGTCGGCCATTGACATACGATTCTCCAGCAGTGCGTTTGTGAGTGCGTGAGTGCCCCCAAACCTGTCGCTTCGCTTCAGGCTCCCCGTGGGGACAAGGAAACCCGGGGGTGGCCCGGCGTTTTCTCGTGAGGTCTTGCGAAGAGCGTCATTTTAGCGTCTTTTGCACACGAAACGGGCATTTGGCCGCACACCGGGCGCTATAATTCGGCGCACGCATAATTCAAATCCGGATGCGCCAGCGGGTGCTTGACGACCTGGCGCCGACCTCCCTTCGTTGCGCTGCCGCTTGGCGCCCGCGTCTAGCCTCATGCTCGCTCGCCTGTCCGATACCGATCGCCGTGCTTTTCGTGAGGGGGCGCGCGACTATTCGCCCACGCTGATGGCGATATTCTCCTGGGGGCTCGTCACCGGCATTGCGATGAGCAAGTCCGTGCTCACGCTGCCTCAGGCGCTCACCATGTCGCTGCTGTGCTACGCCGGTTCGTCGCAACTGGCCGTGCTGCCGCTGCTTGCCGCCAAGCTGCCGATCTGGACCGTGCTGCTCACGGCCGCCATGGTCAATACGCGTTTCGTGATCTTCAGCGCCGGTCTCGCGCCGCATTTTTCCTATCTGCCGATGTGGCGGCGCATCGTGCTGGGCTACTTCAACGGCGACGTGATCTATCTGCTGTTCCAGAAGAAGAGCTTCCAGACCGGTTACGTGCCGGGCAAGGAGGCGTACTTCTGGGGCATGGCGGCGTGCAGCTGGCTCTCGTGGCAGGTGTCGTCGATCGTCGGCATCCTGCTGGCGAGCCTGATTCCGGACAACTGGGGCCTCGCGCTCGCGGGCACGCTGGCGCTGCTGCCCATCATGGTGTCGGCAATCGCCACGCGTTCCACGCTGGTTGCGGTCAGCATCGCTGGCCTCGTGTCGCTGCTCGCTTTCGACCTGCCGTACCGGCTTGCGCTGCCGCTCGCGGTGATCGCGGCGATTGTCGCGGGCAGCGCCGCCGATCTGATGGTCGAGCGCGCCGATTTGCGCCGCATCCGTAACAGCGCCGGAGATTCCCCATGACGTCCACGCAGATCTGGCTGGCCATTATCGGCATGACTTTCGTCACCGCGGTGACACGCGCCATGTTTCTAATCGGCGGCGAGCGCACGGTTTTGCCGGCGCGCGTGCAGCGGATGCTGCGTTATGCGCCGGCCGCGGCGCTCGCCGCCGTCGTGCTGCCCGATGTGCTGGCGACGCCGGACGGGCTCTCGTTCGCGCCGTCGAACCACGAGTTTTACGCGACGCTGGCCGGTCTCGCGTGGTTTTTGTGGCGACGCACCATGCTTGGCACGATTGTGGTGGGAATGGTCGTGTTCACGCTCCTGCGGCTCTTCATGTGATTGATTGGGTTGAAAATGCTGCGTCGCAACATGCGCGGCGCATTCTTCAAATACGGGACATTCGCCCGGTTGCGGGTCAGAAGGCAGTGTGGATCAGTTAAAATACTCGTTTCCGGGATAAGCGCGCCGGTGCACGGCGCGACAGCCGCGGCCCTGCCGCCGGGGCCCGATTCAGTGGAGCCGCTGCCGTGCCGAAGCGCTGGAGTTTGCCGCGCTGGAGGCCCAGCGCGTCGTCCGCCACCGCCTTCTCATCAACTCGCACACACACGCCCATGAACAAGGTATTGCGTCTCTCCGATCTGATCGCCGAAGGCAAGCTATCCGGCAAACGCGTGTTCATCCGCGCCGATCTGAACGTGCCGCAGGACGACCAAGGCAACATCACCGAAGACACCCGTATCCGCGCCTCCGTGCCGGCTATCAAGGCCGCGCTGGACGCAGGCGCCGCCGTGATGGTCACGTCGCACCTGGGCCGCCCGACCGAAGGTGATTTCAAGCCGGAAGACTCGCTTGCACCGGTCGCGAAGCGCCTCGCCGAACTGCTCGGCCGTGACGTGCCGCTGGTCGCCAACTGGGTCGAAAACGGCGTGAACGTCGTGCCGGGCCAGGTCGTGCTGCTGGAAAACTGCCGCGTCAACAAGGGCGAAAAGAAGGATTCCGACGAGCTCGCGCAGAAAATGGCGAAGCTTTGCGACATCTACGTGAACGATGCATTCGGCACCGCGCACCGCGCCGAAGCCACTACGCACGGCATCGCCAAGTACGCGCCGATCGCATGCGCCGGCCCGCTGCTCGCTGCTGAACTCGAAGCGCTCGGCAAGGCGCTGGGCGCGCCGAAGCGCCCGCTGGTGGCGATCGTCGCCGGTTCGAAGGTGTCCACCAAGCTGACCATTCTGAAGTCGCTCGCTGACAAGGTTGACCAGCTGATCGTGGGCGGCGGCATCGCCAATACGTTCATGCTGGCGGCCGGCCTGAAGATCGGCAAGTCGCTCGCCGAAGCCGATCTGGTGAACGAAGCCAAGGCCATCATCGACGCGGCGAAAGCCCGCGGCGCCTCCGTGCCGATCCCGACCGACGTGGTCACGGCGAAAGAATTCTCGCCGACCGCCAAGGCCGAAGTGAAGGCCGTCGCGGATGTTCAAGACGACGACCTGATCCTCGACATCGGACCGGAAACCGCCAAGGTGCTCGCCGCACAACTGGAAAAAGCCGGCACGATTGTGTGGAACGGCCCGGTCGGCGTGTTCGAATTCGATCAGTTTGGCAACGGCACCAAGACGCTGGCTGACGCGATCGCCAAGTCGTCGGCGTTCTCGATTGCAGGCGGCGGCGACACGCTCGCGGCCATTGCCAAATACGGCATCCAGGACAAAGTCAGCTACATCTCGACGGGCGGCGGTGCCTTCCTCGAGTTCCTGGAGGGCAAGACACTGCCCGCAGTCGCTGTTCTGGAATCGCGGGCTTAACGTGGTGACGCGCTCCCCCTCAGCGAAGTCTGCAAAAGCCCGCGGCAACAAGTCGCCGCGCAACACCGCAGCAGCAACGGCAGGGGAGCGCGAAGCGCGCTCCGCCGCCACGACGGCCGCGGCCGAATCGGTTGAATCTGTTGAAGTTGTTATTGCGCAGCAGGAAGAATCCGGGTCGCCCCTCGCGCTCGCGGAGTTGACCACTGCCAGCGAGGTAGCGGAATTGTCCACCGGACAAGCCGCTCACTCGCCGGCAGAACTCCCGGACCAAGAGGTCGCACTCGCACCCCCACCGGCACCCCCCGTGCTGGTGTCGAACACCGCTTCACCCCATAAAGCGACGCTGGTTTCAACCGGCGCGCAGCCCCCCGTAGCACCCTTCGGTGCGCAGCCTCCGCATCCGACTCGCAGCGCTCATTCCAGCGATCCCATCCAGACGAGGAGACTCATGCATCGCGCTACCAAGATTGTCGCTACCATCGGACCGGCTTCCAGCACGCCGGAAATTCTGCTGCAAATGATTCGAGCAGGGTTGGACGTGGTGCGGCTCAATTTCTCGCACGGCACCGCCGACGACCACCGCCAGCGCGCCGAATTCGTGCGCGAGGCGGCCCGCCAGGCTGGCCGTGAAGTCGCCATCATGGCCGACCTGCAAGGCCCGAAGATCCGGGTCGGTAAATTCGAAAACGGCAAGATCATGCTGGTCGCCGGCGAGTCGTTCGTGCTCGACGCCGAGTGCGAACTCGGCAACGAACAACGCGCCGGTCTCGACTACAAAGACCTGCCGCGTGACCTGAAACCGGGCGACGTGCTGTTGCTCAACGACGGCCTGATCGTGCTGGACGTCACACGCGTGATCGGCAGCGAGATCCACACCACCGTGAAAATCGGCGGCGAGCTGTCGAATAACAAGGGTATCAACCGCCAGGGCGGCGGCCTGTCGGCGCCGGCGCTGACCGCGAAAGACATGGAAGACATCCGCACGGCGATGTCGCTCGGCGTGGATTTCGTGGCGGTATCGTTCCCCAAGAACGCCACCGACATGGAAATGGCCCGCCAGCTCGCGAACATCGCGGGCGCGCCGTACGGCATCAAGCCGAAGATGATCGCCAAGATCGAGCGTGCGGAAGCGATTCCGGCGCTGCAAGGCATCCTCGACGCGTCGGACGGCATCATGGTCGCGCGTGGCGATCTGGCCGTGGAAGTGGGGAATGCCGCAGTTCCTGCGCTGCAAAAGCGCATGATCCGTATGGCGCGTGAATCGAACAAGTTCGTGATCACCGCGACCCAGATGATGGAGTCGATGATCTACGCGCCGGTGCCGACCCGCGCCGAAGTGTCGGACGTTGCCAACGCGGTGCTGGACGGCACGGACGCGGTGATGCTGTCGGCCGAATCCGCAGCGGGCAAGTACCCGGTGCAGACCATCGAAACGATGGCGGCGATTTGCGTGGAAGCGGAGAAGTCGGAGCAGTCGGAACTGGATAAGGATTTCCTCGACCGCACGTTCACGCGAATCGACCAGTCCATCGCCATGGGGGCGTTGTTCACGGCGTTCCACCTGGGCGCGAAGGCGATCGTCGCGTTGACGGAATCGGGTTCGACCGCGCTGTGGATGTCGCGTCACTGGACGCATGTGCCGATTTTCGCGCTCACGCCGCGCGTCGGCAGCGAGCGGGCCATGGCGATCTACCGCAATGTCACGTCGCTGCATCTGGATACCAGCAGCGACCGCGACACCGCGTTGCAGCAGGCGCTGGAAACCGTGGTCAGCAAGGGTTACGCGTCGCACGGCGACATGGTGGTGCTGACCGTCGGCGAGCCGATGGGCCAGGCAGGCGGCACGAACACGCTGAAAATCGTGCGTGTCGGCGAGCCGTATTGATTTGATTTAGCAGCAGTGACACTGCTCGATCGGCGCGCTCTGCGTGGGACCAGAGTAGGCGCTAAAGCGCCAACTCTGGCCGACCGCGTTGCATGGGGCCAGAGTAAGCGCTAAAGCGCCAACTCTGGCCGACACAGGCTTGATTGAGCGAAGCAGGCTGTCATGCCCCGCGAGAGGCGGCGCACAGACTCCAATTGCGCGTGCGGCGAAGGTCCGCAAGTGACGCGCTTTAGGGCATGTGTGAACGGGTATGCAGCTTGCGTCGCGATAAAATCGCCAAAAAAGATGCCGACGGCACAGAATTCGTTTCAATCTAAGGAGTTACAGCATGCCTCTCGTATCAATGCGTCAACTGCTGGACCATGCCGCCGAAAACGGTTATGGCATTCCGGCATTCAACGTGAACAACCTGGAGCAAGTGCAGGCGATCATGGCCGCGGCCGACAAGGTCAACGCCCCGGTCATCATGCAGGCATCGGCCGGCGCGCGTAAGTACGCGGGTGAGCCGTTCCTGCGTCACCTGATCGAAGCAGCGGTGGAATCGTATCCGCACATTCCGGTCGTGATGCACCAGGACCACGGCCAGTCGCCGGCGGTCTGTATGGCAGCGATCCGCAGCGGTTTCACCAGCGTGATGATGGACGGTTCGCTCGAAGCTGACGGCAAAACGGTCGCATCGTACGAGTACAACGTCGAAGTCTCGCGCAAAGTGGTTGAAGCGGCGCACTCGATCGGGATCACGGTGGAAGCGGAACTGGGCGTGCTCGGTTCGCTGGAAACCATGAAGGGCGACAAGGAAGACGGCCACGGCGCGGAAGGTACGATGACCCGCGAACAACTGCTGACCGACCCGGAGCAGGCTGCCGACTTCGTCAAGCGCACGCAATGCGACGCGCTCGCAATCGCGATTGGTACGTCGCATGGCGCGTACAAGTTCAGCAAGAAGCCCACGGGCGACATTCTGTCGATCCAGCGCATCAAGGAAATTCACCAGCGCATTCCGAATACGCACCTGGTGATGCACGGTTCGTCGTCGGTGCCGCAGGAACTGCTCGCGGAAATCCGCGAATTCGGCGGCGACATGAAGGAAACTTACGGTGTGCCGGTCGAAGAAATCCAGGAAGGCATCAAGCACGGCGTGCGCAAGGTCAACATCGACACCGACCTGCGTCTGGCGATCACCGGCGCGATCCGCCGCTACATGGCGACCAATCCGGGCAAGTTCGATCCGCGCGACTACCTGAAGCCGGCGCGCGAAGCGGCGATGAAGATCTGTCTCGAGCGCTTCACGCAATTCGGCTGCGAAGGCCAGGCAGGCAAGATCAAGCCGGTTTCGCTTGATAAAATCGCGGAGAAGTACAAATCGGGCGACCTCGCGCAAGTCGTCCGCTAAGCTATAAGCACGCTCAACACCTGGCCGAAAGGCCAGGTTGTCGTTCGATCGCCGTTCCCGCATCATCCGGGGAACGGCGTTTCCCTTTTGTTCCGGTCATACTTTTTGCCCCACTTTTAGCGAACCACGACGATGTCTACCCTTTACGAATCCACGCTCCGCTCGCTGCCGCTGCTCGGCCGCGGTAAAGTCCGCGACAACTATGCGGTAGGCAACGACCAGTTGCTGATCGTCACGACCGACCGTCTGTCGGCGTTCGACGTCATCATGGGCGAGCCGATTCCGAATAAGGGCCGCGTGCTCAACGAAATGGCGAACTTCTGGTTCGAGAAACTCAAGCATGTGGTGCCGAATCACCTGACGGGCGTGGCGCCCGAATCCGTGGTGGCGGCGGACGAAGTGGAACAGGTGAAGGGCCGCGCAGTGGTGGTGAAGCGCCTCGAGCCGATCCTCGTCGAAGCGGTGGTGCGCGGCTATCTGGCCGGCAGCGGCTGGAAAGACTACCAGGCAACCGGTTCGGTCTGTGGCGTGGAACTGCCGCCGGGCCTGCAAAACGCGCAGAAGCTGCCTGAGCCGATTTTCACGCCGGCCGCCAAGGCCGAAATGGGCCACCACGACGAAAACATCACGTACAACGAGATGGAACGCCGCATTGGCACCGAATTGTCGGCCACGATCCGCGACATCTCGATCAAGCTGTACAAGGAAGCCGCTGACTATGCTGCGACGCGCGGCATCATCATTGCGGATACGAAGTTCGAATTCGGTCTGGACAACCACGGCCAGTTGTATCTGATGGACGAGGCGCTGACCGCCGATTCGTCGCGCTTCTGGCCGGCTGACCAGTATCAGGTCGGCACCAACCCGCCGTCGTTCGACAAGCAGTTCGTGCGCGACTGGCTCGAAACCCAGCCGTGGAAGAAAGAGCCGCCCGCACCGAAGCTGCCGGACGACGTGGTCACCAAGACGGGCGAGAAGTACCAGGAAGCGCTCGAACGCCTGACCGGACACAAGCTCGCTTAATTGCGCGCTTCGGGTTAGATCCGCACAGCGTGAGAAGACGCCGGGCCGCCCCAAGTTGTCCGCCCCGCAGGAAGTCCCCTCGGGGGCCTGGCGCGAAGCGACAGGTTTGGGGGCGCTCTCAAGAAACAAGGAAGCCGTAAGATGAGTGAAGTCCAGACTGCCCATACGCACGCCGCGCCGGTTGTTGGCGTGCTGATGGGGTCCAGTTCCGACTGGGAAGTGATGAAGAACGCCGTTGCGATTCTGCAAGAATTCGGCGTGCCGTACGAAGCCAAGGTCGTGTCGGCGCACCGGATGCCTGACGAGATGTTTGCCTATGCCGAAAGCGCGCGTGAGCGCGGCATCCGCGCGATCATCGCGGGTGCGGGCGGCGCGGCGCATCTGCCGGGCATGCTGGCTGCCAAGACCACGGTGCCGGTGCTCGGCGTGCCGGTCGCGAGCAAGTATCTAAAGGGCGTCGATTCGTTGCACTCGATCGTGCAGATGCCCAAGGGCGTGCCGGTTGCCACGTTTGCCATCGGCGAAGCGGGCGCGGCGAATGCGGCGCTGTTCGCGGTGTCGATTCTGAGCGGCACGAGCCCCGAGTATGCGGAAAAGCTGGCGGCGTTCCGCGTGCGCCAGAACGAAGCGGCCCACGCAATGGTGCTGCCGGCGCTGTAAGCGCCAAGGCTGATTGTTTAGACGTCCCCTCATGTCTGACCCCCGGTCGGATGCCGCTGTTGCAGGTTTTGCAGGCGCATTCGGCCGTGACCGACCACTAAGATGAACCCAGACAACACACCGGTTTCACCGATTCTGCCCGGCGCATGGCTTGGCATGGTTGGTGGCGGCCAGCTCGGCCGCATGTTCTGTTTTGCTGCTCAAGCGATGGGTTATCGCGTCGCCGTGCTCGATCCGGACGAAAACAGTCCCGCGGGCGCGGTTGCCGACCGCCATATCCGTGCGGCTTACGACGACGAAGCGTCGCTCACCGAACTCGCGCGGCTGTGCGCAGCGGTGTCGACCGAATTCGAGAATGTGCCGGCCGCGAGCCTCGATTTTCTCGCGAAAACCACGTTTGTGAGCCCGGCCGGCCGTTGCGTCGCCGTGGCGCAGGACCGGATCGCCGAGAAGCGTTTTATCGCGTCGTCGGGCGTGACGGTGGCGCCGCACGTGGTGATCGAGTCGTCGGACGCGCTGGCCGCGCTCGACGATGCGAAGCTCGAAGCCGTGCTGCCCGGCATTCTTAAGACCGCGCGCATGGGCTACGACGGCAAAGGTCAGATCCGCGTGCGCAACGCCGAGGAAGTGCGCGAGGCGCATGCGTCGCTGGCGGGCGTGCCGTGCGTGCTGGAAAAGCGCTTGCCGCTGAAGTTCGAAGTGTCCGCGCTGATCGCGCGCGCGGCGAGCGGCGCGTCGGTGGTGTATCCGCTGGCGCAGAACACGCATCGCGACGGCGTGCTGTCGCACACCATCGTCCCCGCGCCGGACGCAAGCCCGACGCTGGTTCAGCAAGCACAACAGGCCGCGCTGCAAATCGCGGACAAGCTCGGCTATGTTGGCGTGCTGTGCGTCGAGTTCTTCATTCTCGAAGACGGTTCGCTCGTCGCCAACGAAATGGCGCCGCGTCCGCACAACTCCGGGCATTACACCGTCGACGCCTGCGCGACCAGCCAGTTCGAACAGCAGGTCCGCGCGATGACCAGTATGCCGCTCGGCGACACGCGCCAGCATTCGCCGGCGGTGATGCTGAACATCCTTGGCGACGTCTGGTTCCCGGGCGGCCCGAAGGGTGCGGCGGTCACGCCGCCGTGGCATGAAGTCGCCGCTATGCCGGCGGCGCGCTTGCATCTGTACGGCAAGGAAGAAGCACGATGCGGGCGCAAGATGGGGCACGTGAATTTCACGGCCGCGACGCTCGAAGAAGCCCGCACGGCGGCGCGCGATTGCGCGCGGCTGCTGCATATCATCACGAGCTGACGCGAGCGCCATGCCGGATCAACAGAAACCCGCCGAGGGCGCCGCGAGCGCCTTGCCTGTGAGCGCTGCGCAGATCGAGCACGCGGCCGCGCTGCTCGATGCTGGCGGTCTGGTCGCGTTTCCTACGGAGACTGTTTACGGACTCGGCGGCGACGCCGAAAGTCCGGACGCGGTCGCGCGTATTTACGCGGCGAAGGGCAGGCCGGCGAACCATCCGGTGATCGTGCATCTGGCGCCGCAGGGCGATCCGAACTACTGGGTCGAATATTTGCCCGCCGAGGCGCAGCGTTTGATCGATGCGTTCTGGCCGGGGCCGCTTACGTTGATCTTGAAGCGCGCGGCGCGAATTGATGCGGCGGTGAGCGGTGGGCAGGATTCGGTGGGGTTGCGCTGTCCGTCCCATCCGGTTGCGCAGGCTTTGCTGGAAGCGTTCAGCGCGTTGCGTGGCGGACATGGTGGCGTGGCGGCGCCGTCGGCGAATCGCTTTGGGCATGTGAGTCCGACAACGGCGCAGCATGTGCGCGACGAGTTCGGTAGCGCGATTCATGTGCTGGACGGCGGGGCGTCGGATGTCGGGATCGAGTCGACGATTCTGGATTTGTCACGTGGGTTTCCGGCGTTGTTGAGGCCGGGGCGGGTCACGCCGCAGGATATCGCCGATGTGCTCGGTGAGGCGCCGAGGTTGCCGGATGGGTCGGATGCGACGGCACCGCGGGCTTCAGGTACGTTGAAGGCGCACTATGCGCCGCGTACGCCGTTGGCGTTGTTGCCGTTTGGCGCGCTTGAGCCTTTGCTTGCCGCGCGGCGGGCGGATGAGCGTGTGGCTCTGGTCGCTCGGGCGTCGCGGGCCGGGCATTGGGCGAATGTGGATGGGGTGCATTTCATCGCTGCGCCTGAAGATCCGCATGTGTATGCGCGTGAGTTGTATGGGTTGCTACGGGCGCTGGATCGCGCGGATGTCAGCCGGATTCTCATCGAGAAGTTGCCGGATACGATTGAGTGGATTGCTGTTAATGATCGGTTAGGGCGGGCTGCGGCGGCTTTTGAAGCGCAAGGATGAGGGGGTGGGGTTTTTGCCTGTGCGGCGCTTGTTTCTGTGTGCCTGCGGGGTTGGCCTTTCCTTGAATTCTTATTGGTCTATTAGCGTTGCCCCTGTGCGGGGCGGCACTTACTTTCTTTGCCGCCGCAAAGAAAGATAAGCAAAGAAAGCGGCTAGAAGCCCCTGCTAAGCGGGTCCCCCGCACAGCAGCGGTAGTGGTGCATCTGGAATCTGTGTTCTCGCACATTCGGCCTTGGTGACAAGGCCGTCATACTTCCGGCGGCGCTGCGCGCGCCGAAGCCCATTTCATAAAACCGGCCACTACGCTTTCGCACTCGCACTTCATTCGGCGCATCGCCGAGGCGATGCCGATGGTCCCCACCGTGCACGAGCGAAGCCCCTGGTTTCCCTCGCAGACCCATCCGCGACGCACGCAGTGCGGAGTGGGAGCTGATGAGTGCTTTGTCACTCACGCTGAATGCGCGAGGGCACGGATTCCAGATGCACCACTACCGCTGCTGTGCGGGGGACCCGCTTAGCAGGGGCTTCTAGCCGCTTTCTTTGCTTATCTTTCTTTGCGGCGGCGGCAAAGAAAGTAAGTGCCGCCCCGCACAGGGGCAACGCTAATAGACCACTAAGAACGCAAGGAAAGGCCAACGCCGCAGGCAAACAGACAAAGCGCCGCGCAGGCAATCAGATCAAGCAAAGCCCAACACCATAAGCGCACAGCCACAAGCACCCCACAGGCAAAAAAACGCCCGACCTGACCAGCAAGCCGAGCGTTTTCACAACCCACATCCTCTTGCCGCTACGCGCCCAACCTTACTTCCCCAATCCCGTCGCAGCGACCTGCTGCTGAACGAACTGCGCGAACAACGCATGCATGTGCGTGCTCGGGTGCACCAAGTCCGCGAACATATAGGTCTGGTCAGCGCCAGCCACCGTATAAGTCTGCGGCGAGCAGAACAACGACGAACCAAACTGCGAGCCATACTGCGCCGGAGTCAACCCATTCGTCGCGCTCGGATTAGCGGTAGCGTACGCGGTCGCATTGGCCACCATCGACGTCAGATTACACGCCGTGCCGGTGTTGGACACCGTGAAGCCCAGCGCCTGGTAGTTCGGCAACTGCTGATCCAGCCACGTGAACGCATCGGCCACGATGACCTTACCCGTACCCAGCAGGCCGAGGGACGTCAAGCTCTGGACCAGCATACCGTTATACGCCGCGGTAATCCCCGACAGCAGTGCCGCCGTGCCAGGCGCGGCGGCGTTGGCCTGGACGCCTTGCGGCGTATTGCCGATGTCCGGCACCGTCGACACCACCACGTGGGTCGCACCCGAGTTCACCATGGTCTGGATTTGCGCGGCGAGCGCGGCGGCGGCCTGCGCGATCTGGGGAGTGGGCAGCTGCTGCAGGTAGCCGGCGATGAACTGTACCTGGCCCGCCGGCGTGTTCGGGAGCAAGCCTTTGCCCACGAGCACTGGATATTGCGTCTGTAACGCGGTACCAAGCGCCGTCAGATTGGCAGCAGTCGAGAACTGGAAAATGTCGTTCGCGCCGCCGTTCACCAGCACGAGCTGGTTCCCGTTGAAGCTGCTATGCGCGCTCAGGTAGTTTGCCACCTGGGTCACCACCGGCACCGTCGTAGCCGCCATGTTGTTCGGTGCCCAACCTTCGCCTTGGGGGTTGACGACGTCCGAGCCGCCTTGCGCGTAGCCATACCCGCTCTTCGCGACCAACGGTTGACCGAAGCCGCCCTGGTACGCGGCGGTCAACGTACCGCCGTAGTACTCCGCGACCTTCTGCGTCCACACCTCACCCGGGTTGGTCGTGAAGCGGCCGCCGCCGAAGCTCGCCTGGATCACCGGTGCATACGTGCCGACGTCAGACAGGCTGTCGCCGAACGACACGACCTGCAAGTTCACGCCACCCGCAGGCGTGCTGCTGCTCGAGCTGTTACTGCTGCTGCCGCCGCCGCAAGCCGCGAGCAGTGCAAACGCGGCACTGGCGATGGCGATCTGCGTGACGCGTACGACACTGCGCTTCTTCGATGTTATTTGATTCATGTTGACTACATCTCCTCGTATGGGTGGCCCTGATGCCATGTGTTGCAGGCAGCGCCCACCGCGTCGGCGGCGTGACGACAGCTTACAGAATCTTCTACGGCCTGCGCGGTGTTTGAAACGCGGCCGTATGGTTTTCTTCAATGCTTGTATCGCCGCCGGATGGCGCGACACGGGCACTCGCGCCAGCGGCGCGGCGCGCATGGTAATCCGCGGCCCATGCAGGCGGGGCGAACAGCGCGCGCAACTTGTTGCGCCAGCCTCGCACGCTCACGAAATCGGCGGCCATCGACGCCCATTCATGAAACGTCGCCTTCAGCGGGTTATAGGTGTGAAGCGGTTCGACGATGCCGTACACCGGCGCGTCGTGCGGATCTTCCTCGACATAGCTGCCGAACAGGCGATCCCAGATCACCAGGACGCCGGCATAGTTACGGTCGATATAGCGGTCGTTGCGCGCGTGATGCACGCGATGAATCGACGGCGTGTTGAACACGTACTCGAGCCAGCCGAGCTTGCCGATCGCCTGCGTGTGCACGAAAAACTGGAAGCCGAGATTGATCAGCACGATCGCGACAATCTGCTTCGGCGGAAAGCCGAGCACGGCGAGCGGAATCCAGAACAGCCACATGCCGGCAATCGGATACATCAGGCTCTGGCGGAACGCGGTCGAAAAATTCATCCGCTCCGATGAGTGATGCACGACATGCGCGGCCCACAGCCAGCGCACGCGGTGGCTGCAGCGGTGGAACACGTAATAGAGCAAATCCTGAGCGACGAACAGCACGACGAACGACACCCAGGTCGCCGGCCATGTGGTGACGCGATAGTGATCGTAGAAGAACGCATAGACGGGAATGATCGCGAGCCACGCGAGCTTGTCGGCGGCTTGCTGCATCAGCGCGAGCGCGGCGTTGCAGAACGTGTCGCGCCAGCTATAGAGCTGCGCGCCGGGGCGCGTGCGCCGCAGGTGCCACGCCTCCCAGCCAATGCATGCGAGAAAGACTGGCGCCATGGCGAGCAGCAGCAATTCAGCATCGAATTGCATGGTGTCTTCCTCCGTGGTCCCTGGCCGCTGCGCTTGCCGCAGCGGACGTTGTCGTTATCGTTTGATTGGGCCACGCGACCGTAACGGGTGCGCGGCTCGTGCGCTACGCGTTACGTTCCACGCGCGCCTCAAACACTGCCCGACAGCGTACACGCTTGGGCGCGTTGCGGCGCGTGGGTTCTATAGAAGGAATCCTCAATGGGCGCCACGCTTGTGCGGGTTTTTCCTGGGCTTGCTGCTGCGTGGTTCGTCGACGCGTTCGGAGACCTTCGTGAATCCTTGCGACGGTCCCTGATACACCCATTCGAGCAGGGCGTCGTGTGCGGCGCGCGCGGCTTCCGAATGCGGGTCGTTGATCAGACTCACCACCACGTAGCTGTTGCCATCCGCCGAAGCCACATAACCGGCGATCGCACGCACATCGCGCAAGGTACCGGTCTTGATGTGCGCGTTGCCGCCCGCGCCCTGGTTGGTCAGGCGGTTGCGCATCGTGCCGTCGACGCCGGCGATCGGCAGCGACTCCACGAACGCCTGGGCGACCGGGCTTGCGTTGGCCCGCTGCAGCAGATCGGCGAGCGAGAGCGCGGTAATGTGCTCGTCGCGCGACAGACCCGAGCCGTTGTCGAGCGTCAGGTATTGCATGTCGACGCTGTCGCGGGTCAGAAACGCTTCAATGGCGCGTGCCGATTTCGCGGGCGTGGCGGGCGGTTTTTCTTCCGTCGCGCCGATTGTCAGGAACAGGTTGCGCGCCATCGTGTTGTTACTGAACTTGTTGATGTCGCGAACGATGTCGGACAGCACCGGCCCCTGGTGCGTGGCGACGAGGCGCGCGCCGACCGGCACCGGGCCTTCGCGGGTTGCGCCGCTGAAGGTGCCGCCGGTCTGCTGCCACAGCGCGAGGAAGCCGCCCGCGAAGAACGCGGTGTGATCGAGCACTGCGACGTTGAGCGTGCGCGGGCCGCAGCGTACCGAGTAGTCGCCGTCGAACGATGCCACTACCGTGCCATTGGGCTGCGGCGTGACGGTGGGCGAGACGGACGCGGCGTCGCCGCGGCACGGACCGTTGACGGCGTGCATGTGATTGTCGATCTGCAACTGCGAGAGCGCGGGCAGCACGTCGATTGCGACGCTGCCATCCGGTGAAGGCGTGAGCGTGAACGACAGCGATTTGAATGCATACAGCAGCGGATCGGGGCCGACGTTGTACGGCGCGGTGGCGTCGTCGTCGAATGGCGGCAGATCGCGCGTGGAGGTGTCGAAGTAGCGCTTGTCGAGCACCAGCGCGCCGTCGACGCCGGTGATGCCCGACTTGTGGATCTTCTGCACGAGGTCGATCAGTTCTTCAGGCACGAGTTTTGGATCGCCCGTGCCCTGAATGTACAGATTGCCGTGCAGCACGCCGTTGGCGTCGACCGTGCCGTCCGCATAGGCACTCGTGCGCCAGCGATAGTCCGGGCCGAGGATCGACAGGCCGGAGTAAGTGGTGACGAGCTTCATGGTCGAGGCGGGCATCATCGGCTTGCCGGCGTTCAGTGCGACGATCGGCGTACGGTCGCCGACTTTTTCGACCACTACACTGATCGATGACAAGGGGACGTGCGCGCGCTGCAGGCCGATCATCACCGACTGCGGCAACACCGTGGTGACGTTGACACTCGGATGCGCGGCCTTGACGCGCGCCTGCGCGGTGAGCG
Source organism: Burkholderia sp. GAS332 (assembly GCA_900142905.1). Classification (NCBI taxonomy): domain Bacteria; kingdom Pseudomonadati; phylum Pseudomonadota; class Betaproteobacteria; order Burkholderiales; family Burkholderiaceae; genus Burkholderia; species Burkholderia sp. GAS332. The sequence goes on from FSRV01000001.1 coordinate 823,657, forward strand.
GCAGCGCCACGCCGCCGCTGCCGAGTGCGGCGCAGGCAAGCAGCAACGCCGCCGAGCGCGGCGCGAACCGGCGAGGCTGGGAATCCGCAGCAGCAGCAGAAGAGCGTGGACGCAGCGCCACACGGCGTGCGATGGAAGATAAAAAAGCAGGGAAAAAAGCGTGCGTCATGGACAGGCAAAGAAGCAAGATTTCGGGGCGCGGTGGCGCGCGGCAATCCAGAGTGCGTCGAAATATCGTGCGACGCGCGGAAAACCGCGGTGCGACGCAAAGCGCCCATTGTAGAGACATGCCGTGAGACTGCGGTGAAAAAGCGTCGCGTGGCGCGCACGTCGGGGCCGGGCGCTAGAATGCGGCATCATCAAATGTTTCAGGACTGGTCCAACCATGCGCATATTGCTAGTCGAAGACGACCGGATGATCGCCGAAGGCGTGCGCAAGGCGCTACGCGGCGAAGGCTTCGCGGTCGATTGGGTGGAAGACGGCGACTCCGCGCTCAGCGCGGCGACCAGCCAACCTTACGATCTGGTGCTGCTCGATCTCGGCCTGCCCAAACGCGACGGCCTCGACGTGTTGCGCACGCTGCGCGCCAAAGGTCACGCGATTCCCGTGCTGATCGTGACCGCGCGCGACGCGGTCGCCGATCGCGTCAAGGGTCTCGACGCCGGCGCCGACGATTACCTTGTCAAACCTTTCGATCTCGACGAACTCGGCGCCCGCATGCGTGCGCTGATTCGCCGCCAATCGGGCCGCAGCGATTCGACGATTCGCCACGGCAACCTGACGCTCGATCCCGCGTCACATCAGGTCACGCTCGACGGTTCGCCGGTCGCGCTGTCGGCGCGTGAATTCGCCCTGCTCGAAGCGTTGATTGCCCGGCCCGGCGCGGTGCTCTCGAAGAGCCAGCTTGAAGAAAAGATGTACGGCTGGGGCGAGGAGATCGGCAGCAATACCGTCGAGGTCTACATTCATGCCCTGCGCAAGAAACTCGGCGCGGACCTGATCCGCAACGTTCGCGGTCTTGGCTACATGATCGCCAAGGACGCCTGAGCCGATGCGTTCGATTCGCCGTCAATTGCTGTTCTGGCTGCTGGCGCTGGTGTTGCTCGGCGTCGGCATTGCGGGTTGGTTGATCTACCGGCAAGCACTTGCCGAAGCCAACGAACTGTTCGATTACCAGTTGGAGCAGATCGCCGCGGCGCTGCCGTCGGAACCGTTCTCGCAGGTGCTCGGTTCGCGCGACACTGGCGACGAAGGCATCGTGCTGCAAATCTGGAATCGCAACGGCGTGTTGATGTACTACTCGCGACCACGTGCCCCGCTTGCGCCGCGCGCCGAACTCGGTTTTTCGACCGAGCATACGGATCGCGGCGATTGGCGTGTGTACGGCGCGATCGTCGGCGATAACGTCGTGCAGCTGGCGCAGCCGGTTTCGGTCCGTAACCGGCTCGCGGCGAATGTCGCGTTGCGAACCCTGTGGCCGCTGATCGTTTTGCTGCCGCTATTGGGCCTGGCGGTGTGGGTGGTCGTCGGGCGCGGACTGCGGCCGTTGCGGCGCGTGACCAGCGCGCTCGACGCGCGTCACCCCGAAGCGCTCGATCCCTTGCCCGATCAGCGTTTGCCGCTCGAAGTGCAGCCCCTCGTGCGCGCGTTGAACGGCCTGCTCGAACGGCTCGCCACCGCGCTGGACATTCAGAAAGCATTTGTCGCGGATGCCGCGCACGAATTGCGCACGCCGCTCGCCGCCGTGCAGATTCAATCGCAACTGGTGGCCCGCGCGAAAGACGATGCCGCGCGCAGCGAAGCGCTGGCCGATCTGCAAGCGGGCGTCACGCGCGCCACGCGTCTCGCCGAGCAATTGCTGGCGCTCGCACGTTCGGAACCGGACGGTCACGCCGCCACCAACGCGATCGATCTGCGCGCGTTGCTGCAAGACTGCGTGGTGGCGTACGCGCCGCTTGCGCAGAATCGCGGCGTCGATCTCGGTGTTGAGGCGAGCGAACCGGCTACGGTGACCGGCGACGCCGATGCGCTGCGTGTCATGTTCAACAACCTGGTTGATAACGCAACCAAATACACGCCGCAAGGCGGCCGCGTCGACGTCAGTCTGCATATCGACGAAGGGCACCCGGTGGTGCGGATTGCCGACAGCGGGCCGGGCATCGAGCCGGCTGAACGCGACCGGGTGTTCGATCGCTTCTACCGGTCCGGCGCTGGCGCGAACCGCGCGCGCACCGACGTGGCGGGCAGCGGCCTTGGCCTCGCGATCGTGCGCCGCATTGCGACGCAGCACCATGCGGCGGTGAGACTCGACGAATCTCCTGTGGGTGGTCTGCTGGTTGAAGTGCGCTTCTGAAGGTGAAGCTTTCTGTTCGTAAAGTGGCGCGAACGAGACTTAAACACGGCTTAAACGAGGCTTAAAAGCTGGCTTGAAGCGATCTGGCGCTGCTTAAGACTCTTTTAAGCGATGCCACGTACGCTTCATCTCATTCCAAAGCCTCTTTCTCCCAGTCAGGAGTACACGATGAACGCGAAAACCTTGTCCCGCAGCGCTGTTGCAGTCGCTGTCGCCGTGGCGCTCTCCGCCGGCTATGTGGCGGGGCATCGCGACGTGCCCGCGCCGCAGGTAATCGCGCCGGCGCAGGCCGCGATGATGCCTGCTGAAGCTGCCGCGAAAACCGGCATCCCTGATTTCTCAGGTCTGGTCGAAACCTACGGCCCGGCTGTCGTCAACATCAGCGCGAAGCATGTGGTCAAGCAGACTGCGTTGCGCGGCAACAGTGGCAATAGCGCCAACGGCGGCAACCAGTTGCCGATCGATCCGAGCGATCCCTTCTATCAGTTCTATAAGCACTTCTTCGGCGGCATGCCGGGCATGCAAGGCGGCGACGGCGGCGATGCGCCCGATCAGCCGAGCGCGAGCCTCGGCTCGGGATTCATCGTCAGCAGTGACGGCTACATCCTGACCAATGCCCACGTGGTGGACGGCGCGAACGTCGTCACCGTGAAGCTCACCGACAAGCGCGAATTCAAGGCGAAAGTGGTCGGCGCCGACAAGCAGTCCGACGTCGCCGTGCTGAAGATCGATGCGAGCAATCTGCCGACCGTGAAGATCGGCGATCCGCGTCAGAGCAAGGTCGGCCAGTGGGTGGTCGCGATCGGCTCGCCTTACGGTTTCGACAACACGGTGACCTCGGGCATCATCAGCGCGAAGTCGCGCTCGCTGCCGAACGAAAACTACACGCCGTTCATCCAGACCGACGTGCCGGTGAACCCGGGTAACTCGGGTGGCCCGCTGTTTAATCTGCAAGGCGAAGTGATCGGCATCAACTCGATGATCTATTCGCAGACGGGCGGCTTCCAGGGCCTTTCGTTCGCGATCCCGATCAATGAGGCGATCAAGGTCAAGGACGACCTCGTCAAGACCGGCCATGTGAGCCGCGGACGTCTCGGCGTCGCGGTGCAGGGCTTGAACCAGACGCTGGCCGATTCGTTCGGCATGCAGAAGCCGCAAGGCGCACTCGTCAGCTCGGTCGATCCGGGCGGCCCGGCGGCCAAGGGCGGTCTGCAACCGGGCGACGTGATCCTGTCGGTGAATGGTGAGCCGGTTAGCGACTCGTCGGATCTGCCGTCGCAAGTCGCGAGTCTGGCGCCGGGCAGCAAGGCCACCGTGCAGGTGTGGCGCGACAAGGCCACCAAGGACCTGACGGTGACGATCGGTTCGTTGTCGGATGCGAAGGTCGCCTCGGACAAGGCCGATCAGCCGGCCCAGTTGCAAGGCCGTCTGGGCGTGGCGGTGCGGCCGCTGACGCCGGAAGAGAAGAGCAGCGCGTCGGTGTCGCACGGTCTGCTAGTGCAGCAATCGGGCGGTGCGGCTGAAAACGCCGGCATCGAGCCGGGCGACGTGATTCTGGCGGTCAACGGCCGGCCAGTGTCGAGCGTCGATCAGTTGAAGCAGATGATCGCTGGCGCCGGCAACAGCATCGCGTTGCTGATCCAGCGCGATAACGCGCAGATTTTCGTGCCGGTCGATCTCGGCTAAACGGAAATTGAACGCATTGAAGTAACGCGTGCCGGTCCTTGCACTTACTGCCGACGGACCGGCATTTTTTTCACCCGTTTCAAAGCCGTGAGGCAGGGCGCTCTGCGCCGCGTGGCTTGGCGCAGCAGTGGTTTCCAGACGACGCAAACTGAGCTTGGCATGCAGGTTGCGTCTACCTTGATCCGGACCCACTGAGGGATGCCGGACGATAAGGGCCTTAAGAAGGAGCGAACCGATGAAAACCCAACGCAATCAGCGAAAGATCGTAGCCGCCGCGGTATGCGCAGCGCTCACGTTCGGTCTGGCGGGCGGCGCGTATGCGCAGCAGGCGGGCCAGGCGACGGGCGGCACGACCACGGACAGCAGTAGCGCGGGCAATGCCAATGGCGGCGGTATGCCGCAAATCCAGCATAGGGGCGATGTCTCGTTCGTCTCCGGCGGCGTCGGTCTTGACGAATCCACGGCGCTGCGGCAAGCGGAAAGCCAGTGGCCGCTGTCGATGCGCTTTACCGGCCCCGGCTCCGATTTTCTCGCCGACGTCCACGTGCGGATCGTCGACGCGCACGATGGCGATGTACTGACCGCCACCTCGCGCGGTCCGTATATGCTGGTCAAGCTGCGCCCGGGCCGCTACACGGTGCACGCGCAGTACCAGGATCACGATCAGACCAAGGCGGTGACGGTCCCGGCCAAGGGCACGGCCAAGGCGGCGTTCTACTGGAATACGCAATAAGCGTCCCACCTTCTTGAGCGGCACCGGGCGAGACGCCCCGGCGGCATTCAGGAAGGTCGCGCAATCGGCAGAAGTTTGGCCGATAATGAAGCCACGGGCACCCCCGTGGCTTTACTATTTACACGACCGCACAGCGAGCGACACCCCACCCCGGAGCCGAGACATGAGCGATGCCCCGACACCCCACGGACACCCCGTCGCAGGCACGGGCGGGCACACCATCGCGATCAGCGGCAACCACCACCGGGTGCGGGTGATTCATGGCGGCGTGACCATGGCCGACACCCAGGCGGGACTCACCCTGACGGAAACCGGTCTGGCGGACGTGTTCTACTTCCCGCGTGACGACGTCAACATGGCGCGCCTCGAACGCTCAACCCATACTTCGCACTGCCCGTTCAAGGGCGAGGCTTCCTACTTTCATTTGCGCACCGAAGACGGCCTGATCGAAAACGCCGTATGGAGCTATGAGACGCCGCTCGAGCCGGCGGTAAGAATAAAAGGGTATCTCGCGTTTTACGCATCGCGCGTCGACCGCATCGATCAGACGTCCTGACCGGCTGTCGCGCGTTCATCGGGGAGGCTGCCATGGAAGTGAACGACGCGTTACGGATTCCGCTTGCGCCGTCCGACGTTTGGGACGCGTTGCAGGACCTCGCCTTGTTGCGTGCCAGCCTCGACAACTGCGAGTCGTTCACACGGCTTGGCCACGGCGAATATGCGCTCGCCATGACGGTGCCGCTCGGGCCGTTGCGCGCGCGTTACGAAGCGCGTGCCCATGTCGCCGGGCAGGATTCCGGACCGGCGGACGCGCAGCGCCGCACCATCAACTTCAAGGCGCGAGCCGAGGGCATCGGCGCGTTGCGCGGACAGATCGAAGTGAGATTGCGCGCCGACGATGGCTCGCATGGCATCGGCAGGGAGCGCGGCACGCGGATCGATTACACGATCTGGGCGACCTCGTCGGGTCCGCTCGCCGAACTGCCTACCCGCCAGCTTGAAAACGCGCTGCATCAACTGGCTGACGATTTTTTCGACGAGTTTGGCGCGGTCGTTCGCGCCAAGCATGGGCAAGGGCCGAACCGTGTGCGCGGTTCGGCGGCGCGGCGGCAGCATGTGTTTCTGCGGCCGATCACGCTCGGTGGCATGGCCCGGCGAATCCGCCCGGATCATGGCAATGCGCTGACCGGGCGGGCGGCGAGCGCGGCGCATGGGGTATCCCACGGCGTGTCGCATGGGGTCTCGCGTCACGAGTCCGGTCCGCATGTGGTTCCGAACTGGGCTTGGGCGGCGATGATTTTTCTGGTGGCACTGCTCTTGTATGTGGCGCGCTGGATTAGCGAACACTGAGGGCCTGGCCTCGCGCGCCGCTGTCGTGCCAGCGCGACTACGAAATCCTGGTGGATTCCTACGAAACGCCGTCGGCCACACGGCGTTTGCAACCCCTGAACGCGCCGGTCTAGCCCGCGCTCAAACGCCGCGAAATTCCCGCCGCCATGCCGACGGCGAGGTGCGGAACGCCTCCGCGAAATGTTGCCGTAGCGAGGCGGTCGAGCCGAAACCCGCAATCCCCGCAATCGCTTCCACCGACTCATCCGAGCTTTCCAGCAGTTGCTGCGCGCGGGCGAGCCGCTGCGTCAGCAGCCAGGCGCCGACGGTCGTGCCGGTGGCGAGCCGGAAACGCCGCGTAAAAGTGCGGCGGCTCATCAAGGCGCGCTCGGCGAGCGTATCGAGCGTATGCGGCGCATCCAGATTCCCACTCACCCACTCGAGCAGACAAGACAGGCGGTCCCCGCGTACGTTCGGCGCCACCGGCTGCTGAATGTATTGCGCCTGGCCACCCTGCCGATGCGGCGGGACCACCAGCCGGCGCGCGACATAGTTCGCCGCCTGCGCGCCGCACATCTTGCGCAGCACATGCAGGCAGCAGTCGAGGCCGGCGGCGGTGCCGGCCGAGGTCAGCACGTTGCCGTCGTCCACATAGAGCACATCGGGATCGAGCCGCACGCGCGGAAAGCGGCGCGCGAAGTCGTCCGCCCATGCCCAGTGGGTCGACGCCGGCCGGTTGTCGAGCATGCCGGTGGCAGCCAGCACGAACGCGCCGAGGCACAGCCCGACCAGTTGGGCGCCGCGTGCATGGGCGGCGCACAGTGCGTCGAGCAGGGCGGCGGGTGGCATCTCGTTCGGATCGCGCCAGCTCGGCACGATGATCGTGTTCGCATCGGCGAGTGCTTCGAGTCCATGCGTGACGGCGATCGAGAAGCCGGCGGTGGTGGTCAGGACGCCGCTCTCGGCAGCGCAGACGCGAAAGTCGAAATCGGGCAAGCCGCCGTCGCTGCGGTCCTCGCCGAACACCACGCACGGTACCGAAAGATGGAACGGGTTGATGCGGTCGAACGCGACGACCGCGACGATGTGGCGGGGCGCGTCGTCGCGCGCCGCAGTGGAGGAGGTGAGGGTAGCCATCAGCCGCAGTCGCCCTATGAAATTCAACGATGATCCAACGATGGCCCGATTCTAGCGAATATTGTCATTCGGGTCGCTATCGGCAAAACGGCGGTGAGCGAACAATGCATCCATCGCCGCTGCCTATGCAGCGCCCATCCCGGGCCACGCAGCGCGAGCCTTATCTGACAGGAGTCTTGCCATGACTACACCGCGCCGCGCGCTGATCGTTATCGACGTGCAGAACGAATACGTGACAGGCGATCTGCCGATCGAATATCCGAATGTGCAAACCTCGCTGGCGAACGTTGGCCGCGCGATGGACGCGGCGCGCGCTGCCGGCGTGCCGGTGGTGGTGGTGCAGCATTTCTCGTCGGCCGGCTCGCCGGTGTTCGCGCGCGGCAGCGAAGGCGCCGAGCTGCATCCGGTGGTGGGCACGCGGGCACACGATCACTATATTGAGAAGTCGATGGCGAGCGCCTTTGCCGGCACTGATCTCGCCGATTGGCTGGCCGCACAGCAGATCGACACGCTGACGATCGTCGGCTACATGACGCACAACTGCGACGCGTCGACGATCAACCGCGCGTGGCATGCGGGGCTTACCGTCGAATTTCTGCACGACGCAACCGGCTCGCTGCCCTATGAGAACAGCGCGGGCTTTGCCAGCGCGCAGGAGATCCACCGGGTTTTCAGCGTGGTCTTGCAGTCGAACTTCGCGGCGGTGGCGAGTACCGAGCAGTGGATCGCGGCGGTGCAGGGTGGTACGCCGCTTGAGCTCGGCGATATCTACTCGTCGAATCAGAAGGCGCGGGCGCGGCGGGTTGCCGCATAAGTATCTATCTAGTTAGTCTGACCAGGTAACCGGGCGGCCGGCGCCGCCCGGTTACCTGGTGCGCAACGCCGGACTCAGCCGCAGCGCATCGAACATCCCTTCAACCATTTGCTCCGCATGCTTGCCGAAATCGGTCGCCTCCGGCAGAAACAGCATGTCGCGCAGCGAGCCGCTGACGAACGCATGCACCATTGCCGCCGCGATCCGGGTGTCGAGATCGGCCGGCAGTTGCCCTTTGGAGATCGCATTGCGTAGGCCGCCTTCGATCTTCTTGAGCCCTTCACGCATATTGGTTTGATAGCGGACCATCACCGGCCCCATCTCTTCGACCAGCTCGCACTTCAGAAAGAGGATGTCGAACACTCGCCGGCGGCGCGGGTCGTTGGCGGTGTCGCGCAGGCAGACCGTGCAGATTTCCATCAGGCGCCCGAGTGGGTCGGGCTCATTGGGGTTTTGCGAGGCCGCCTTGAGTTCGTCCAGCGGCAGCAGCACGCGGTCAAACATTTCGGTAAACAGGTCGCTTTTGTGCGCGAAATGCCAATAGATTGCGCCGCGCGTGACGCCGGCGGCCTGCGCGATATCAGCGAGCGACGTGCGCGATACGCCCTTCTCGAAAAACACGCGCTCGGCCGCGTCGAGAATGCTGTTGCGCGTCTCCTGCGCCTCTTCTTTGGTTCTTCTGACCATATGGGTGTGACCTGCCCTGATTGTGGGGTTTTCCCGGGCGCTTTTAAGTACGCTCGATGACAATCTGTCTGCGGTTTACGCAAATATTGAACCGATCTTGCAGGCCCCCCGCCTGCAAAGATGTAAACGCACTTTTACATGCATTCATGGATGTATATATAATAGCATCCCACGATCGGATAGCCCAAGCCGTGACGACCGGTTAATATCCGTCACTGTTGCCTTTCAAAACGCTATTGCGCCGTGCCGGGACGGGCGGCGCCGTGCGGCATTTCCCCGGTATGGCGCATTTCGCTCAGGATGCCCCTGCAGGTGCGGTTTGCATCCACGGGCTTCCGGTCAAGCGTCGCAAGACGCCTGTGTGCGCTGTCGTCCCCGGGGTAGGGATGCGCGCACTTTTTCATTCTCAGTCTTTGACAGAGGTCGCTCCATGCGCGTCGAACGGGTTCCATTCCGCTTAATCAGTGCCGCGACGGCTGCCGTATTGCTGGCAGCGTGCGGACCAAAACAATCTGCCCCGCCGCAACAAACGCCCGAAGTTGGCGTCGTCACCGTCCAGCCGACGGCTGTGCCCGTCGTCACCGAACTGCCGGGCCGCACCAGTGCTTTCCTCGTCGCGCAAGTGCGTGCACGGGTCGACGGCATCGTGCTGCGCCGCGAATTCACCGAAGGTGACCAGGTCAAGGCCGGCCAGCGTCTGTACAAGATCGATCCGGCGCCGTACATCGCCGCGCTGAATAGCGCGAAGGCAACGCTGGCGAAGGCGCAGGCCAACCTCGCGACGACCACTGCGCAAGCCAACCGCTACAAGGTGCTGGTTGCCGCGAACGCGGTCAGCAAGCAGGACTACGACAACGCGGTGGCCGCTGAAGGCCAGGCCGCGGCTGACGTCGCCTCGGGCAAGGCAGCGGTCGATACGGCGCAGATCAACCTCGGCTACACCGACGTGACCTCGCCGGTGACCGGCCAGATCGGCATCTCGCAAGTCACGCCGGGCGCTTATGTGCAGGCGAGCGCCGCCACGCTGATGTCCACGGTCCAGCAACTCGACCCGGTCTACGTGGACCTGACGCAATCGAGCCTCGACGGTCTGAAACTGCGCCGCGAAGTGCAGGAAGGGCGGTTGAAGACGACCGGCCCGGATGCCGCGAAGGTCTCGCTGATTCTCGAAGACGGCCGCACCTATTCGGAAAAGGGCAAGCTTCAGTTCACCGACGTAACGGTCGACCAGGGCACCGGCTCCGTGACGGTTCGCGCGATCTTCAAGAACGCGGACAAGGTGCTGCTGCCGGGTATGTTCGTGCGCGCCAGGATCGAGGAAGGCGTGAACGACAACGCGCTCGTCGTGCCGCAAGTCGGCATCACGCATGACCAGAAGGGTACGCCGACTGCGCTGGTGGTCGGCGATGACAACAAGGTTGTGCTGCGCCAACTGGTTACGTTGGGCACGTACGGTTCGAACTGGGTGGTCGAGAGTGGCCTGAAGGCCGGCGACCGCGTGATTGTCCAGGGCACCGACAAGGCGCATCCGGGGCAGCAGGTCAAGGCCGTTGCCGCGCAACTTCCCGCCACACCCGCTTCCGACGCATCCGCTCAGGGTACGCCGGCCGCCAGCGGTGCTTCGCAGACGGCGCAACCCGCTTCTGCTGCATCGGGCGCGTAATAACAGGGAGCCCGCCACATGGCAAAGTTCTTTATCGATCGCCCGATTTTTGCATGGGTGATCGCCATTATTCTGATGCTCGCGGGTATCGCGTCGGTCTTTACGTTGCCGATCGCGCAATACCCGACCATCGCGCCGCCGGCCGTGCAGATCAGCGCAACGTACCCGGGCGCATCGGCGAAGACGGTGGAAAACACCGTCACGCAGGTGATCGAGCAGCAGATGAGTGGTCTCGACCACTTGCTGTATCTGTCGTCCACCTCGGACGACTCGGGTACGGCAACCATCACGCTGACGTTTGCAGCCGGCACCAATCCTGACATTGCGCAGGTGCAGGTGCAGAACAAGCTGCAGCTCGCCACGCCGCTGTTGCCGCAAGCCGTGCAGCAGCTGGGCACCAAGGTCACGAAGTCGAGCAGCAGCTTCTTGCTGGTGATGGCGTTCGTGTCCGAAGACGGCAGCATGAACAAGTACGACCTGGCGAACTACGTCGCGTCGAACGTTGAAGACCCGGTCAGCCGGATCGACGGTGTGGGTACGGTGACGCTGTTCGGCTCGCAGTACGCGATGCGGATCTGGCTCGACGCCAACAAGCTGACTAACTTCGGCCTCACGCCGGTGGATGTGCAGACGGCTTTGCAAGCGCAGAACGTGCAGGTCGCGGGCGGCTCGCTCGGCGGCACGCCGTCGGTGCCGGGCCAGGTACTGCAGGCGACCATCACGGAAGCCACGCTGCTGAACACGCCTGAACAGTTCGGCAACATCCTGTTGAAGGTGAATCCGGACGGCTCGCAGGTGCGCATCAAAGATGTGGGCCGTATCGAGCTCGGTGGCGAAAACTACAACTTCGACACCAAGTACAACGGCGCGCCGACGGCAGGTTTCGGTATTCAGCTCGCGACCGGCGCCAACGCGCTGGCCACCGCCAAGGCAGTGCGCGCGAAGATCGACGAACTGTCGAAGTATTTCCCGCACGGCCTCGTCGTGAAGTATCCGTACGACACCACGCCGTTCGTGCGCCTGTCGATCGAAGAAGTGGTCAAGACGCTGCTCGAAGGTATCGTGCTGGTGTTCCTGGTCATGTACCTGTTCCTGCAGAACCTGCGCGCCACGCTGATCCCGACGATCGCCGTGCCGGTGGTGCTGTTGGGCACGTTCGCGATCATGGGTCTGGTGGGCTTCTCGATCAACACGCTGTCCATGTTCGGGCTCGTGCTGGCGATCGGCTTGCTGGTGGACGATGCGATCGTGGTGGTGGAGAACGTCGAGCGGGTGATGGCGGAGGAGGGCTTATCGCCTCGAGATGCCACCCGCAAGGCGATGGACCAGATTACCGGCGCGCTGGTCGGCGTGGCGCTCGTGCTGTCGGCGGTGTTCGTGCCGGTGGCGTTCTCGGGCGGTTCGGTCGGCGCTATTTACCGGCAGTTCTCGCTGACGATCGTGGCCGCCATGGTGCTGTCCGTGCTGGTCGCGTTGATTCTGACGCCGGCGCTGTGCGCGACGATCCTCAAGCCGATTCCGAAGGGCCATCACGAAGTCAAGAAGGGCTTCTTCGGCTGGTTCAACCGCACCTTCGAAACGAGCCGCGACAAGTATCACTCGGGCGTTCACCACGTGATCAAGCGCTCGGGCCGTTGGCTGATCATCTATATGGTGGTGATCTTCGCGGTCGGCCTGCTGTTCGTGAAGTTGCCGAAGTCGTTCCTGCCTGACGAAGACCAGGGCACGATGTTCGTGCTGGTGCAAACGCCGTCCGGCTCGACGCAGGAAACCACGGCGCGCGCATTGAAGGACGTTTCCGACTACCTGCTCAACGACGAGAAGAGCATTGTCGAATCGACTTTCACGGTGAACGGCTTCAGCTTCGCCGGCCGCGGCCAGAACGCGGGTCTCGTGTTCGTGCGGATGAAGGATTACGCGGAACGTCAGCATGCGAATCAGAAGGTGCAGGCGCTGGTTGGCCGACTCTTCATGCACTTCTCGAGCTACAAGACCGCGCTGGTGTATCCGGTGAATCCGCCGTCGATTCCTGAACTCGGCACGGCCGCGGGCTTCGACTTCGAACTGCAGGATCGCGCGGGTGTCGGCCACGAAAAGCTGATGCAGGCACGCAATATGTTGCTGGGCATGGCGGCGAAGGATCCGACGCTGGCTCAGGTGCGTCCGAACGGCCTGAACGATACGCCGCAGTTCACGGTGAACATCGATCACGAGAAGGCTTCCGCGCTGGGCGTTTCGCTGTCGGCGATCGACCAGACGTTCTCGATCGCGTGGGCGTCGCAGTACGTGAACAACTTCCTCGATACCGATGGCCGGATCAAGAAGGTGTATCTGCAAGGCGACGCACCGTTCCGCATGAACCCGGAAGATCTGAACGCCTGGTACGTGCGTAATACGGCTGGCGGTATGGTGCCGTTCTCGTCGTTCGCCAGCGGCACGTGGTCCTACGGTTCGCCGAAGCTCGAGCGCTACAACGGTATTTCGGCGGTGGAAATCCAGGGCGCGGCGGCACCGGGCAAGTCGACCGGTCAGGCCATGACGGCGATGGAAGCACTCGTGGCGAAGCTGCCGGCGGGCATCGGCTACGAATGGACGGGCTTGTCGTTGCAGGAACGCCAGTCCGGTTCGCAGGCGCCGATTCTGTACGGCATCTCGATCCTCGTCGTGTTCCTCTGTCTCGCGGCGCTGTATGAAAGCTGGTCGATCCCGTTCTCGGTGATCATGGTGGTGCCGCTTGGCGTGATCGGCGCACTGCTGGCCGCAACGCTGCGCGGGCTCGAGAACGACGTGTTCTTCCAGGTGGGTCTGTTGACCACGGTGGGGCTGTCGGCGAAGAACGCGATTCTGATCGTGGAATTCGCCCGCGAGCTGCAGCAGGGTGAAGGGATGGGGCCGGTCGAGGCCGCGCTGGAAGCCGCGCGTCTGCGGTTGCGTCCGATTCTGATGACCTCGCTCGCCTTCATTCTCGGCGTGATGCCGCTCGCGATCAGTAACGGCGCGGGTTCGGCCAGCCAGCACGCAATCGGTACCGGCGTGATCGGCGGGATGTTGACGGCGACCTTCCTCGCGATTTTCATGATCCCGATGTTCTTCGTCGTGATCCGCGCGAAGTTCGGCGGCGAGAAGGAAGATCCGGATGAGGCGCTCGCACACTACAACCAGCACCATCCGCATGATCCGCAAGGTGGCGCGTCGGCCGATCAAGGCTCGGGCAAGGACGGACATTGAGATGCAAAAACACTCTTTGATAGCAGTGGCGGTTGCGCTGTTCGCCGCGGGTTGCACGATGGCGCCGAAGTACCAGCGCCCGGCGGAACCCGTGACGGCGACCTTTCCGGCCGGCGGCGTGTACGACACGCAACCGGGCGCGGCGGGTGCCGCGCGTACTGCGAAGGGCCAGGCGGCCGCCGATATCGGCTGGCGTGATTTCTTCGCCGACGCGCGTTTGCAGCGGCTGATCGAAATCGCGCTGAAGAACAACCGCGATCTGCGCGTGTCGGTGCTGAATATTCAGGCATCGCAGGCGCAGTACCAGATCGCTCGCGCGGCGCTGTTCCCGACGCTGAATGCCGCGGCGTCGGAAAGCAAACAGCGCACGCCAAGGGATCTGTCGTCCACCCCCATGACGGTCACGACCTCGTATTCGGTCGGTCTGAACGCCTCCTGGGAAATTGACTTCTTCGGGCGGATTCAAAGCCTGAAGGATCAGGCGTTGGCGCAGTACCTGGCGACCGCTCAGGCGCGCAAGGCCGCGGAAATCGCGTTGGTCTCGCAGGTGGCCAATCAGTACATGACGGTGCTCGAGGTGGACGATCTGCTGAAGGTCACGCAGAACACACTGAAGACCGCTCAGGAGTCGTACCGGATCGCCAAGCTGCAGTTCGACAACGGCACGGGTTCGGAACTGGATCTGCGGCAGTCGGAAACGGTCGTCGACCAGGCGCAGGCTAACCTGCAGTCGCAGGCGCGTTTGCGGGCTCAGGCGGATAACGCGCTCGTGCTACTGATCGGCGAGCCGTTGCCGGACGATCTGCCGCCGGGCATGTCGTTGGACAACCAGAGTCTCCTGACGGATATTCCGGCGGGTCTGCCGTCCGATCTGTTGACGCGTCGTCCCGACATCATGGAAGCCGAGGAGAATCTGCTCGCGGCCAACGCGAACATCGGCGCGGCGCGCGCTGCGTTCTTCCCGAAGGTCTCGCTGACGGGCAGTTTCGGCACGCTGAGCCCGTCGCTCGGCAGTCTGTTCAAGCCGGGTTCGGCGGCATGGAGCTTCGCGCCGTCGATCACCTTGCCGATCTTCGAAGGCGGCCAGAACAAGGCTAATCTCGACCTCGCCACGGTGCAGAAGAACATCCAGATCGCCACGTATGAAAAGGCGATCCAGACGGCCTTCCGCGAAGTGGCGGACGGACTGGCGGCACGCGGCACGTACGATCAGCAGATCGAGGCGCTCGAGCGCAACACCTTTGCCGAACAGCGCCGGCTGGATCTGTCGGATCTGCGTTATAAGAACGGCGTCGACAGTTATCTGTCGGTGCTGACCGCGCAGAACGATCTGTATACGTCGCAGCAGTTGCTGGTGACCGCGCGCATGCAGCGTCTGCAGAACCTGGTCACGCTGTATCAGGCACTCGGCGGCGGCTGGATCGAACGGGACGGCGAGCAGCCGCGTCCGGCCGATGCACCGGTCAATTACGGTGCGGCGAGCGCGCCGGTGGCGGCTTCGGCAGCGACCGCGGGTTGAGTCTTGTAGTCTCGTAGCAGCAGGTGCTAGGGGCGGCTTTCGGATTCATCAGGAAAGCCGTCCTGCGCAGCCGGTAATAAAAAAACGCCACGGCATGCCGTGGCGTTTTTTATTGCCCAACTCGACTTAACTCAGCGATCAGCGCGATTTCTGTCGCGCCGCGCCGGTTGCAGTCAGATGCTCAGTGTGCATCCACGGAACGCAGCATCTCGTCGCCGCCCGTCGGTTCATTGCCGCCGCGCCCGTCGAAATCATGGCCGGTCTTGCGAATTTCGCACCGTGCCTTCTTCTCGCTCTTCACACCGTTGAAGATCAGGTTCAGCACGACCGCCGACACCGACGCCAGCAAGATCCCGCTATGCAGCAGCGGCGACAGCGCCGGCGGCAGCTTCGAGAAGAATTGCGGCGACACCACCGGCACCAGACCCATGCCGATACTCACCGCGACGATGAACAGGTTGTGGTGGTTCTTCACGAAGTCGACCTTGGCCAGAACCTTGATGCCGTTCGCCGCAACCATGCCGAACATCACGATGCCGGCACCGCCGAGCACGAAGGCCGGCACGGAAGCCACCACTTGCGCCATCTTCGGGAACAGGCCCAGCAGCACCAGGATCACGCCGCCCATTGCGCAGACAAAGCGGCTCTTCACACCGGTCACGCCGATCAGGCCGACGTTCTGCGAGAACGAGGTATGCGGAAACGAGTTGAAGATGCCGCCGATCAGCGTGCCCAGACCGTCGACGCGCAGACCGCGCACCAGCGTCTTCTGATCCACCGGACGATCGACCATGTCGCCGACCGCGAGGAACATGCCGGTCGATTCGATGAAGGTGACGAACATCACGGTGACCATCGTTGCGATCGCGAGCGGATCGAAATGCGGCAGGCCGAAGTGGAACGGCATCACGATGCCAACCCACGGTGCGTGCGTGACGCCGTCCATGTTCACGCGGCCGAGTGCCAACGCGATGATGAAACCTGCGACGATGCCGAGCAGCACCGAGATATTGGCGAGGAAGCCCTTGGCGAACTTGTTGATGAGCAGAATCAACATCAGCACGAGCAGCGACAGCCCCAGATAGATCGGGTTGCCGTAATCAGGATTGCCCACGCCGCCGGCTGCCCAGTTGATGCCCACTTCCATCAGCGAGAGGCCAATCACCGAGATCACCACGCCGATCACCACCGGTGGGAAAAAGCGCAGCAGCTTGCCGACCATCGGCGCGAGCAGGATGCCGATGACACCGGCCGCGATCGTCGAGCCGAAGATGTCGAGAATACCGAGCGAAGGATTGGTGCCGATTGCGACCATCGGACCGACAGCCGCGAACGTGCAGCCCATGATGACCGGCAGACGGATGCCGAAGATCCACAGACCGAGGGTCTGAATCAACGTGGCGATGCCGCAGGAAAACAGATCGGCGCTGATCAGGAACGCGATCTGGTCTTTCGGCAATTTGAGCGCCGCACCGATGATCAGCGGCACCGCAACTGCGCCTGCGTACATCACCAAAACGTGCTGAATGCCGAGCGTCAGCAACTGGCCCGCGGGCAGTCGCTCGTCGCACGGGTGAACCGTGTTCGATTGCATTTTGTCTCTCTCCACCATCTCGTTTTGGGATGGCTCCAAGGTATGCGGAACGATAAAGCGCAACAAGACCACTGGGGCCTATTCCGGCATTCCCGGTGACGATATGCGTGAGGCGCTTTTGAAAGCCAAAAGAAATGGACGCGCCGCACAAATCGGCGGCAAGCCCTATGTAGCGGCGGTGGGCGCTCACGCGTCGCGCGCGCCCGCCTTGGAGTGATATGTGTGAGAATCAATGGGGTGTATCTCGCTCGACGCATAGTGCTGTTTTGGTGCGGCTCGCGGCGTGGCGGGGTTAACCCGCGATTCCGGATTTTTAGCGTGTTTTCGGGCGTGTTTCCGAAGCCGCGCTGCGGTGACGGAAAATACACCGTTCCAGGCACCATTCGCGTGCTGATCCCCAAGCTCAAATTGACGTTCTATCGCCCATGAGTTTTCTTGGCATCGACCTCGGCACCGGCTCCCTCAAAGTAGCAATCGTTGACAAAAGCGGCCGCGAGCAGGCCGCGGCGAGTGTCGCGTATGCGCTCGAAACGCCGCATCCCGGTTGGGCCGAAATTTCGGTGCAAACCTGGTGGCGCGCGCTTTGCGAAGCGGCGGCGCGTTTGCCCGACGATTTGCGCCGTGAGGTGCAGGCAATCGGCTTCTCCGGACAGATGCACGGTGTTGTTCTGATCGACACCGATGGCGAAGCCGTGCGCCCCGCGATGCTCTGGCCCGACACGCGTGCATTGGGCCTGCTCGATCAGTGGCCCGAGCCGCAGCCGAATCCGGTTGCGCCCGGCATGGCCGGTCCTTTGCTGCGTTGGCTCGTGCAGAACGAACCGCAGTCCGCGCGCAAGACGCGCTGGGCATTGCAACCGAAAGATTGGCTGCGTGTCGCGCTGGGCGGCGCGGTCGCAACCGATCCTTCCGACGCTTGCGCGACCGCGCTCGCCGATCCTGCCGGGGTATGGGATCAGGCGCTGCTTGAGCGGCTCCAGCTGCCGCGTGAATGGTTTGCGCCGCTTGCGCCTGCGTATGCGGCGGGTGGTGTTTTGTCGCCGGAAGCCGCCCAGGCGCTGGGTCTGCGTGCCGGCATCGTGCTCGCGATCGGTGCCGCCGATACGCCCTGCGCGGCACTCGGCAGTGGTCTCGCGAGCGACGGCGACGCCTTGCTCACCACCGGCACCGGTGGACAAATCGTCGTGCTCGCCGAGCACGCACCGCAAGCGGTCAAGGGACTGCATCGCTATCGGGCGGCGAGCGATCACTGGTACCGGATGGCGGCGATGCAAAACGTCGGCGTCGCGCTCGAACGCGTGCGCGGCTGGCTCTCATATGAATGGGCGGATGCCTATCGTGATGCGTTCGGCGATGCAGCAGGCGCTACTTCCATCGCCGCAGCGGGCCTGACTTTTCTGCCCTACCTCACCGGCGAGCGCACCCCGTGGCTCAACCCCGCCGCACGTGGCGGCTGGCTTGGCCTCGCGCTCGACCACACGCGCGGCACGATGATGCGCGCCGCATTCGAAGGCGTCGCGTTCTCGCTGCGCGCCGGGCTCGACGCGATTCGCGCAAGCGGCGCGACGGTGACGACATTGAAACTCGCGGGCGGTGGTTCAGTCGATGCGCGCTGGCGGCAGTTGCTCGCCGATGCGCTGAACGTCGAGCTGTATGCCGTGGATTGTCCCAACGCGGCACCGCGCGGCGCGGCCATCCTCGGTGGACTGGCGAGCGGACATTGGCACGAGAGCGACCTCGCCGCGCTTGCACCGGGCGCGACGCGTGTTGCCGGGCCGCAAGGCGATGCGGCGCTCGCCGAACGTTATGCGCGTTTTCTCGATCTGTATGGACGCGTCGAATCATGGTTCGGCGAAACGCCGCTTCGGTAATCGAAGCGATGTCAGCTACAGACAATGCTCTGACGTACTTTGCAATACCATTACGGCTTTCGCACGCTAAGGTGTAGGCCGGCAAATGTGGGCGGACGAAGATGGCGGACGAGCGCAACGCCATTCGTCCACAACCTGACACACACATTCATTGCAGTAACCGAACCGCGACACCGGCACGCCGCGCGATATCTCACCGCGACGTGCCAGGCATTCATAGACTCACAGGAGCATTCACGATGAAAACCAAAGCAGCTATCGCATGGAAAGCAGGCGCACCGTTGACGATCGAAGAAGTGGATCTCGAAGGCCCGCGCGCCGGTGAGGTCCTGATCGAAGTGAAGGCAACGGGCATCTGCCACACCGACTACTACACGCTCTCAGGCGCCGATCCGGAAGGCATCTTCCCGGCGATTCTGGGCCACGAAGGCGCGGGCGTGATCGTCGATGTCGGCCCGGGCGTGGGCACGTTGAAGAAGGGCGACCACGTCATTCCGCTGTACACGCCGGAATGCCGTCAGTGCAAATTCTGTCTGTCGCGCAAGACCAATCTTTGCCAGGCGATCCGTTCGACCCAAGGCAAGGGCTTGATGCCCGACGCGACGTCGCGCTTCTCGCTCGACGGCAAGCCGCTGTTTCACTACATGGGCACGTCCACGTTTTCGAACTACATCGTCGTGCCGGAAATCGCGGTCGCGAAGGTGCGTGAAGACGCGCCGTTCGACAAGATCTGCTACATCGGTTGCGGCGTGACGACGGGCGTGGGCGCGGTCGTGTATTCGGCGAAGGTCGAAGCGGGCGCGAATGTGGTCGTGTTTGGCCTCGGCGGCATCGGGCTGAATGTGATTCAAGGCGCGAAGATGGTGGGGGCGGACAAGATCATCGGCGTCGATATCAATCCGGGCCGCGTGGAACTGGCGAAAAAGTTCGGCATGACGCACTTCATCAACCCGAACGAAGTCGAGAACGTGGTCGACCACATCGTGCAACTCACCGACGGCGGCGCGGACTACTCGTTCGAATGTATCGGCAACACGAAGGTGATGCGTCAGGCGCTGGAGTGCACGCACAAGGGCTGGGGTCAGTCGTTTATCATCGGCGTGGCGGCGGCGGGCGAGGAGATCAGTACGCGTCCGTTCCAGCTGGTGACGGGTCGCGAGTGGAAGGGCTCGGCATTCGGTGGTGCACGCGGCCGCACGGACGTGCCGAAGATCGTCGACTGGTACATGGAAGGCAAGATCAACATCGACGACCTGATCACGCACCGTCTGCCGCTTGAGCGCATCAACGAAGGCTTCGATCTGATGAAGAAGGGCGAGTCGATCCGCTCCGTCGTGTTGTATTAACACGTGGCACTGAGCCAGCACAGAAAGGAGCCTCGTGATGCTTGAACTCTTGTCGTCGCATGCCTGCCATGGCGGCGAGCAACGGATCTACCGGCACGACTCGCAGACCATCGGTCTGCCGATGCGCTTCTCGGTGTATCTGCCGCCGCAGGCCTTGCAGACCAATGCGAATGTGCCCGCGCTGTTCTATCTCGCGGGTCTGACCTGTACGGAAGAAACCTTTCCGGTCAAGGCGGGCGCGCAGCGCTTCGCGGCACAGCACGGCATCGCGCTGGTCGCGCCGGACACCAGTCCGCGTGGTGCTGGCGTGCCGGGCGAAAGCGCGGCGTGGGACTTCGGTGTGGGTGCGGGCTTTTACATCAACGCGACGCAGCAGCCGTGGGCGAAGCACTATCGGATGTACTCGTATGTGCGCGATGAACTGCGTGAAACGGTGCTCGCGAATCTGCCGGTGGACGGTGCGCGTCTGGGCATCTTCGGGCATTCGATGGGGGGGCATGGCGCGTTGATGCTGGCGCTGCGCAATCCGGAGATCTATCGCTCGGTGTCGGCGTTCGCGCCGATTGCCGCGCCTTCACAGTGCCCGTGGGGCGTGAAGGCGTTCAGCGGGTATCTGGGCGAAGACCGTGAAGCGTGGCGGCAGTACGACTCGAGCGAGCTGGTCGCGCACGCATCGCGCAAGTTTGCGCAAGGGATTCTGGTCGATCAGGGGCTGGCGGATCAGTTTCTCGCCGAGCAGTTGAACCCGGATGTGTTCGAAGCGGCCTGCAAGGCCGCGGGACAGCCGCTGACGTTACGTCGTCATGCTGGCTACGACCACGGGTATTACTTCATCTCGACGTTCATCGAGGATCATCTCGCGCATCACGCGAAGGTGCTGCTCGGTTGAAATTCGCCGGGGGCGATGGCGGCGGCACGTAGTGTGTCGCCGCTACCTCCAGATCTTCGCCAATGCGAAATGCGTCACCGCAGCGAATATGGCTTGGACTACGCAGCCGGCGCGCTCAGTCCGCCACGCAACGCACCAGCGCCGCTTCAATGCGCGCTAAGCGCGGATCAACGCCGCCCCAGCAAACTTCCGCCATACACGACAGCCGACAGCACGGTGATCCAGAAGCTCGTGGGCCAATCGGTGTAGAACGCCAGCGTCAACCCCAGCCACGCCTGGACCAGCGCGAACACGGCCGCGAGTACGAGACCGGTCGAGAGTCGCGTCGTCACGTTTTGCGCGGCGGCAGCCGGACCGACCATCAGCGTGAACACCAGCAGCACGCCGACAATCTGCGTACACGCTGCCACTGCCAGTGCGGCAATCGCCAGAAACAACACCGATACCAGACGCAACGATACGCCCTTGGCTTCGGCCAATTCGGGCTGCAACGACGCAAACAGCAACGGCCGCATGATCGCCGCGAGCGCCAGCAAGCTGACGACACCCAACGCGGCCAGCACGCCGAGCGTCGACGCATTCACGCCGAGCACGTTGCCGAACAGCAGCGCGGTGACCTGCGTCGCGTAGGCGGTGAAGAAGTGCAGGAACAGCAGGCCGAAGCCGAGCGACAGCGACAGGATCACGCCGATCGCGACATCGCGTCCGGCCAGCTTCTCGCCGAGTGCGCCCATGCCGACGCCCGCCGCCAGCGTGAAGCCAATCATTCCCCAGATCGGCGAGATGCCGATCAGCACTGCGCCGGTCGCGCCGGTGAAGCCGACGTGCGAGAGCGCGTGACCCGCGAAGGTCTGCCCACGCATCACCAGAAAATAGCCCACCACGCCTGCCAGCACCGCGACGATTCCCGACGCCGCGAACGCGTTCACCATGAAATCGTATTCAAACATCGTGCGTGTGTCCGTCGCGTGAGTCGTGCTGGTGAGCGTGGCCGTGTGCGTCACCGTGGTCGTGCGAATGCGAGTGTGCGTGGCTATGACCACCGTTCTCGTCGTGTTCGTGCTCGTGATCGTGTTTTTCGACTTCGACGTCGCCCGACATCACGAAGATGCGGCCGTTCACGCGCATCACGTCGATCGGCGAGCCATAGAGCCGCGATAGCACCGGCCGCGTAATGACTTCATCGACCGTGCCGAGCGCGGCGACGCCGCTGCCGAGATACAGCACGCGATCGAGCGCGTGCAGAAGCGGATTCAGTTCGTGCGCCGAGAACAGCACGGCAATGCCGAGTTCCTGCTGCACGCGCCGCACCAGTTCGACCACGCCTTTCTGATGATGCGGATCGAGGCTGATCAGCGGTTCGTCGAGTAGCAGCAGCTTGGGGTTGCCGAGCAGGCACTGCGCGAGCAGCAGACGCTGACGCTCGCCGCCCGACAGTTCCGACAACGGCCGCTCGGCGAGCTGGCGGCCGCCCACCAGATCCAGCACCCGCTCGACATCCGCGCGGGTCTTGCTGTCCGCATGGGGCAGGCCCCAGCGGTGTCCATCGGCGGCCATCGCGATGAAATCGCGGCCGCGCACGCGGCGCCCAGCCAGCGCACTGCGCGTCTGCGGCATATAGCCGATCGACGCGTTGCCGCGCTCCACCGGCTGGCCCAGCACGCGGATCGCGCCGCTCGCCGCCGGCACGAGGCCGAGCACGGCGCGCATCAGCGTGGTCTTGCCCGCGCCGTTCGGTCCGAGCACACCGATGAATTCGCCCTGGTTCACTACGAAGCCGGTGTCGCGCAAGATCGTGCGGCCGCCGAGTTCGAGCGTCACGTGCTCGAGTTCGAGCACGGGCGCAGTGGCGCGTCCGCTAGTTGATACATTAGCTGGCGTGCTGCGGCCAGTCTCGGTCATTGCGTTTTTCCTTTGGCGGAGGTGGCCGCCGCATTCGCTGCGCTCGCATCGCCCGCGGTCAGCGCCGTGGAGAGCGCGTCAAGCTGCGTCAGCATCCACGTCTGATAGGTCTTGCCGGCCGGTTCGGTTTCAGTGACGCTCATGGTCGGCACCTTCGATTGCTGCGCGAGCTTCAACATGCGTTTGGTCAGGGCCTCGGTTGCCTGGCTGTTATAAATCAGAACGCGCACGCGCTTTTCGCGCAGATCGCGTTCGAACGCGGCGATATCGCCCGCGCTTGCTTCAGTGTCGTTCATCGTCGCCAACTGGAAGCGCAAATTGCGCATCGAGAGGCCGATCGCGTCCGACATATAGCCGAACACCGGCTCGGTCGCCGTCACCGGCACGTCGGCGTAGCGGCCATGCAGATCGGCAACTTTGGCGTCGATCGGCTTCAGCGAATCGAGAAACCTCGCGAGGTTCGCATCGTACGCCGACTTGTGCGCCGGGTCAGCCGCGACGAGCGCCTCGCTCACCGCGCGCGCCACTTTCGGCATGGTTTGCGGGTCGTACCAGAGGTGGGGATTATCGCCGCCTTTCTTGCCGACGAGATCCGCGGCGACGATCGTGGTGCGCGTCGCGCTCTTCGAGGCGGCCAACAGTTTCGCCATCCACGGATCGTAGTCGGCGCCGTTGTAGACCACAAGGCTCGCATGTTGCAAGGCGCGCGCCGTCTTCGGGCTGGCTTCGAACAGGTGCGGATCCTGATCCGGATTGCTGAGGATGCTCGTCACGTCGACGCGGTCGCCGCCCAATTGCTGCACGACGTCACCGTAAAAGTTCTCCGCTGCCACCACCGGGATTTTCGCATCCGCGGCAAACGCGCTGTGGCTGAGCGTGACAGCAGCAGCGACCGCCGCGCCCATGGCCACGGTCTTCGAGCGCTTTAGCGCATGGCGCGCCCCGTTCAACATCGAGCCGAATGTCTTCATCGTTGTTCCCTGCTGCGTGAGCGTTGAATGAGCTACAAAACTTAAGAGCGGCGCGCTTTGGCGGTCATCGGGGGCATGCATGCCCCCGTTCAACCCTGAGCACCGGCGGTGCTGCGCGCGGGCCGCTGGCCCAAAGTCGAGCGAGTTCGGAATGATATAACGTATCTCTAATTCTTGTCAGCGACTTATGCAGAACGCGGCTTAGCTTCCTTCGATCTCCCGTATTAGTGCCGAACGAGACAGTAAGAGGGGGCGCGGCAGTCCTGCCGCGCTGCACCATCGAAATCTGGTCGAGCGCCTTGACATGACCCGGTCCGTATCCGATCATTCGATCACAAACAGAGCAATTGTTCGCGTAACGAGCGTTCGCTCACCGCGCCTCAAGAAGCGAAACGAACCGGAGACAAGCAGTGGCGGCACGATTGCAAGACAAGGTGGCCATTCTGACGGGTGCGGCAAGCGGAATCGGTGAAGCCGTGGCCCGGCGCTATCTCGACGAAGGCGCGCGTTGCGTGCTGGTCGATGTGAAGCCGCCGGACAGTTTCGGCGATGCGTTGCGCGCCGCTTATGGCGACCGCGTGCTGACTGTCAGTGCCGACGTAACGCGCCGCGAGGATATCGAACGCATCCTCGCGAGCACGCTGGAGCGTTTCGGCCAGGTCGATATCCTGTTCAACAACGCGGCGCTCTTCGATATGCGCCCGATCCTCGATGAATCCTGGGACGTGTTCGACCGCCTCTTCGCGGTCAACGTGAAGGGCATGTTCTTCCTGATGCAAACCGTTGCCCGGAAAATGGTCGAACAGGGCCACGGCGGCAAGATCATCAATATGTCGTCGCAAGCCGGGCGGCGCGGCGAGGCGCTGGTGTCGCACTACTGCGCAACCAAAGCCGCCGTGCTCAGCTATACGCAATCCGCGGCCCTCGCTCTCGCGCCGCACAAGATCAATGTGAACGGCATCGCGCCGGGCGTCGTCGATACGCCGATGTGGAAAGAAGTCGACGCGCTCTTCGCCCGCTTTGAAAACCGGCCGCTCGGCGAGAAGAAGCGCCTGGTCGGTGAAGCGGTGCCGCTCGGCCGTATGGGTGTGCCGGACGATCTGACCGGCGCCGCCCTGTTTCTCGCGTCGGCGGATGCCGACTACATCACCGCGCAAACCCTGAACGTCGACGGCGGGAACTGGATGAGCTGAGCGGATCACAGTATGGATGAGCCGTTCCCGCTTCACCTTTGTCATTTTCGTAGAACAAACGCAGCACTACATAACGTACGAGAAAGGAGACAACACATGAAACCAGCTACCAAAACCGCGCTGAAGGCGGTCAGTGCCGGCGCGCTTGCATGCTTTGCGTTGAACGCTCAGGCGGCCACGGTGACCATCGCCACGTTGAACAATCCGGACATGATCGAGTTGAAGAAGCTCTCGCCCGCCTTCGAGCAGGCGAATCCGGACATCAAGCTCAACTGGGTGATTCTCGAAGAAAACGTGCTGCGTCAACGCGCCACCACCGACATCACGACCGGCAGTGGCCAGTTCGACGTGATGACGATCGGTGCGTACGAAACGCCGCAATGGGGCAAGCGCGGCTGGCTCACGCCGCTCACTGGCCTGCCCGCTGATTACGATCTGAACGACGTCGTGAAGACGGCCCGCGATGGCCTCTCGAGCGGCGGCCAGTTGTACGCGTTGCCGTTCTACGTCGAAAGCTCGATGACGTACTACCGCAAGGATCTGTTCGCGGCCAAGGGCCTGAAGATGCCCGATCAACCGACCTACGACCAGATCGCGCAATTCGCCGATAAGCTCACGGACAAAGCCAACGGCATGTACGGCATCTGCCTGCGCGGCAAGGCCGGCTGGGGCGAAAACATGGCGTACGCGACGACGGTGGTGAACACCTTCGGCGGTCGCTGGTTCGACGAAAAGTGGCAAGCGCAACTGACCTCGCCGGAATGGAAGAAGGCCATCACCTTCTACGTCGATCTATTGAAGAAAGATGGTCCTCCGGGAGCGAGCTCGAACGGCTTCAACGAAAACCTCACGCTGATGTCCTCGGGCAAGTGCGCGATGTGGATCGACGCCACGGTGGCCGCCGGCATGCTGTACAACAAACAGCAGTCGCAGATCGCCGACAAGGTGGGCTTCGCGGCGGCGCCGATCGCCGTTACGCCGAAGGGCTCGCATTGGCTGTGGGCGTGGGCGCTGGCCATTCCGAAGTCGTCGAAGCAGCCTGACGCGGCGAAGAAGTTCATCGCGTGGGCCACGTCGAAGCAGTACATCGAACTGGTCGCGAAGGATGAAGGCTGGGCCTCGGTGCCGCCGGGAACGCGTCATTCGACCTACGCGCGCCCTGAATACAAAGAGGCTGCACCGTTCGGCGACTTCGTGCTGAAGGCGATCGAAACGGCGGATCCGGATCACCCGACGCTCAAGCCGGTGCCGTACACCGGTGTGCAGTTCGTCGGCATCCCTGAGTTCCAGTCGTTCGGCACGGTGGTCGGTCAGAGCATCTCCGGCGCGGTTGCCGGTCAGATGACGATCGATCAGGCGCTGGCAGCCGGGCAGGCAACGGCGAACCGCGCCGTGCAACAGGCCGGCTATCAGAAGTAAGCCGCAGTGTTAAGCCGCAACGCAAGCACTGCAACGTAACGTGAAACGCGCCGGCTGACGCCCGTCAGCCGGCTCACGCAGCACAGCGGGCCGTCCTCGCCATTGATTGGCCACTCACGCGTCGCAACATCGCCTGGCGTCGCGGCGAGTGATGCGGCCAAGGTGGTGTCGTCGTCGGACAGCCCGCGCTTTACCGAACAGGTGGTCAATCATGCGTCCTCTGCGCCTACCTCTCATGCATGCCCATCCCCAGACAGAAAAAGAACGCGAAGTCCGTAAAGCCAATTCCGCCCGCTGGCTGGTATCGCCCTCGGTCGCGGTACTCGTACTGTGGATGGCCATTCCGCTGGCGATGACGATCTGGTTTTCGTTCTCGCGCTACAACCTGCTGAATCCGGATCTCAAAGGCTTCGCCGGATTCGACAACTATAAGTATCTCGCCACCGATCCGTCATTCGGACCGTCGATCGGGCACACGCTCGAGTTGATCATCTCGGTGCTGGTGATCACCGTGGTTGGCGGCGTGCTGATGGCGATCCTGTTCGACCGTAAGTTCTACGGCCAGGGTATCGCGCGGCTGTTGGCGATCGCGCCGTTCTTCGTGATGCCGACGGTCAGCGCGCTGATCTGGAAGAACATGATCTTGCACCCGGTGTATGGCCTGATCGCACAGGGTATGCGCGCGATCGGCATGCAACCGATCGACTGGTTCGCCGACTATCCATTGACGGCCGTGATCATGATCGTCGCGTGGCAGTGGCTGCCGTTCGCGTTCCTGATTCTGTTCACCGCGATCCAGTCGCTCGATCAGGAGCAGAAGGAAGCGGCGCGCATCGACGGTGCGGGTCCTTTCTCGATGTTCTTCTACATCACACTGCCTCACCTGAAACGGGCGATCGCCGTGGTGGTGATGATGGAGACGATTTTCCTGCTGTCGATCTTCGCCGAAATCTATACGACTACGGGCGGCGGTCCGGGCACCGCGACCACCAATCTGTCGTACCTGATCTATTCGCTGGGCCTGCAACAGTTCGACGTCGGTCTCGCTTCGGCGGGCGGCATTCTGGCTGTCGTGCTGGCTAACATCGTGTCGTTCTTCCTTGTGCGGATGCTCGCGAAGAACCTGAAAGGGGAGTACGAAAAATGAGCCACGTTGCCTCTACACCGGCGTCCACCACGACGCCCATGAGCGTGCCGGCCAAGTCGCCGTTCGACGCGATTCGCCGCGGCATTCCCGGCGTGATCGCATGGCTGGTTGCGCTGCTGCTGTTCTTCCCGATCTTCTGGATGACGATCACCGCGTTCAAGACGGAGCAGCAGGCGTATTCGTCGTCGCTGTTTTTCATCCCGACGCTCGATAGCTTCCGCGAGGTGTTCGCGCGCAGCAATTACTTTTCGTTCGCGTTGAATTCGGTGCTGATCTCGCTGGGCGTGACCGTGCTGTGCCTGCTGCTCGCCGTGCCGGCCGCGTACGCGATGGCGTTCTTTCCGACGCGCCGCACGCAGAAAGTGCTGCTGTGGATGCTGTCGACCAAGATGATGCCGTCGGTCGGCGTGCTCGTGCCGATCTATCTGTTGTGGAAAAACAGCGGCTTGCTTGATACGGTGTCCGGTCTGGTGATCGTCTACACGCTGATCAATTTGCCGATTGCCGTGTGGATGTCGTTCACGTACTTTGCCGAAATTCCGCGCGACATTCTCGAAGCAGGACGGATCGACGGCGCGGCGACGTGGCAGGAAATCGTCTACCTGCTGATGCCGATGTCGTTGCCGGGGCTCGCCTCCACCTCGCTGCTGCTCGTGATCCTGTCGTGGAACGAAGCGTTCTGGAGCATCAACCTGTCGAGTTCGAACGCCGCGCCGCTGACTGTGTTTATCGCGTCGTATTCGAGTCCTGAAGGATTGTTCTGGGCCAAGCTCTCCGCTGCTTCGTTGCTCGCCGTCGCGCCGATCCTGATCGTCGGCTGGCTGTCGCAGAAGCAACTGGTGCGCGGCCTTACGTTCGGGGCGGTCAAATGACGGCAGTCACGACTGCAGGTACGAGCGTAGGCAATTTCGCGCTGATCTGCGATTGCGACGGTGTGCTGATCGACAGCGAAGCCGTGGCGGCGCGCATGCTGGTGCACGAACTCGAAGCGCGCTGGCCCGATACGGATGTCGAACCGGTGGTGCTGCCGCTGCTCGGCTTGCGCATCGAAAAGGTGTTGCAAGGCACGGCGGCGCAACTTGGCAAGCGCCTGAGCGCCGAGGACATCGAGGCGATCCGTCGAGCGGTGGAAGCGGCGGCGATGCAGGCGCCCGTCGTCGACGGAATCGAGGCCGCGCTCGCGCAGGTGCCGCTCACGAAAGCCTGCGCAAGTAACAGTTTCCGGCCGTATGTGGAGACCGTACTGGCGCGCACCGGCCTCGTGAGGTTCTTCGGCGATCGGGTTTTTTGCGCCGATGCGGTGCCGAATCCGAAGCCCGCGCCCGATGTCTATCTTGTTGCAGCGCTTGGTGTTGGCCTCGCGCCGTCAGCCTGCCTCGTGGTGGAAGACAGCGTGACGGGCGTGACGGCGGCGACCGCGGCGGGCATGACGGTGCTGGGCTTTATCGGCGGCGGTCATGCGAGCGACGCACAGATCGACGCGTTGCATGCAGCGGGCGCGCGTAGCGTATTCGACGACATGCTTCAGTTGCCCGAACTGGTGGCGCAATGGACGCTGAGCGCGACGGCAGCGACGCCGTAAGCGCGACCGCGTTGGCACAGCACCTGGATAAACGAATCAACGTAGTAAGAGCAATACACGGAGACACATCATGGCAAGCGTAACTCTGCGCAACATCAGAAAAGCCTACGACGACAACGAAGTGATGCGCGACATCAACCTCGACATCCTTGACGGCGAATTCGTCGTATTCGTGGGCCCGAGCGGTTGCGGTAAATCGACGCTGATGCGGATGATCGCCGGCCTCGAGGACATCACCAGCGGCGATCTGACCATCGACAACGCGCGCGTGAACGACGTGCCGCCCGCCAAGCGCGGCATCGCGATGGTGTTCCAGTCGTACGCGCTGTATCCGCACATGACGCTGTACGACAACATGGCGTTCGGCCTGAAGCTCGCCGGCACCAAGAAGCCCGAGATCGACGCCGCCGTGCGCAATGCAGCGAAGATTCTGCACATCGACCATCTGCTCGATCGCAAGCCGAAGCAGCTTTCGGGCGGTCAGCGCCAGCGGGTTGCGATCGGCCGCGCGATTACGCGCAAGCCGAAAGTGTTCCTGTTCGACGAACCGTTGTCGAACCTCGACGCCGCGCTGCGCGTGAAGATGCGCCTCGAATTCGCGCGTCTGCACGACGAATTGAAAACCACCATGATCTACGTGACGCACGATCAGGTCGAAGCCATGACGCTGGCCGACAAGATCGTCGTGCTGTCGGCGGGCAACGTGGAGCAGGTCGGCAGCCCGACCATGCTGTATCACGCACCGGCCAATCGCTTCGTCGCCGGCTTTATTGGTTCGCCGAAGATGAACTTCATGGAAGGGGTCGTGCAGTCGGTGACGCACGACGGCGTCACGGTGCGCTATGAAACCGGCGAGACGCAACGTGTCGCCGTGGAGCCGGGCACGGTGAAGCAGGGCGACAAGGTTACCGTTGGCATTCGTCCGGAGCATCTGCACTTCGGAATGGCCGAGGACGGCGTGTCGGCAACAACCATGGCGGTCGAATCGCTCGGCGATGCGGCGTATCTGTACGCGGAATCGAGTGTCGCGCCGGATGGTTTGATCGCGCGGATTCCGCCGCTCGAACGCCACAGCAAGGGCGACACGCAAAAGGTTGGCGCCACGCCTGAGCACTGCCACTTGTTCGACAGCGAAGGGAAAGCCTTCCAACGCAAGATCGTCGAAGTGCTGGCTGCGTGAGCAAGTGAATGGGAAAGCGGCGGGTGCGCCGCTTTTCTTCAGGCACGGTCGGGATAAGCCACAGTGGCAAGCATCGCCTCCCGGATTTTGAGTGGCCCCCGCGTGGGCAACGCGTCGCGATCAAGTCCTGGCAGGCAAGCCGTTTTTGCGGGCCGCGCTCAGGCTTCCAGCGCCGCCCTCGCACACAACTCGTCGGTCACCAGTCCCGACAGCCAACCGCCTTTGAGCACCGCGATCAGCGCTTCACGCTTGCGCTCGCCGCCGGCAAACCCGATCGTGGGCCGCCGCGGCGGAGCGTCGAGCGCGATGCTGGTGACGCGCCGGCCGGTCGGCGATTCGACGTGCGCGCCGGCTGAATCGATCGGCAGGCCAAGCATTTCGGCCACCGCACCGTTCTGCATCAACTCCTTCACTTCCGCGGTCGTGATAAAGCCGTCTTCGTGCAGCGGGCATTTCGGCCCAATATTGCCGATGCCAACAAACGCGACATCCGCCTCCGCCGACAGCGATTCGACGATCCGGTACAGCCGGTGATTGCACCACTGCGCACGTTCGGCCTCGCTGTCGGCGAGCAACGGCGCGGGCAGCAGAAAATGCTTGCCGCCGGTCTTCTCCGAAATGTGCAGCGCGACGTCGTAGCGGTTCGAGGAGCCGTCCGAGGCGATCGCCCCGACCATCGATACCAACCGGTGCTGCGGACGCTCCAGCTGCGCGATCTGATCGACCGCGGCCTTCAGCGTCCTGCCGCTGCTCACGGCGACCACCATCGGCTTTTCTTCGCCGAGGTAACGTTCCATGACCTGCGCGCCAGCCACGGCCAGCTTGCGGTCGACTTCCTCCGACGTGTCGCTGTCGATCGGGACGACCTCGCACATGCTCAGACCGTAGCGCTTCGAGAGTTGATCGGCGAGGGCGAGGCAATCAGCCAGTTTGTGATCGACGCGCACGCGAATCAGGTTCTTCTCGACAGCGAAGGCGACCAGCCGCTGCGCGACCGGACGTGACACCTGCAGTTTCTCGGCGATTTCGTTTTGCGTATTGCCGGCGACGTAATAAAGCCACGCGGCGCGGGTAGCAAGATCTAATTTTTCTGTGGACTTGGGCACGGTGACGGTTCGCTTGAGGTGCGCCGATGATAGCAGCCGGTCCCCGCGTCTCAACGGAAACCGGCTGTGGTTTGCCGGTTAGGCGAGCGGTTGCCGCGCGGGGTCGAACAGCGGCCGCACGTGGCGGTATAGCGCGCGATACGCTTCGAGCCGGTTGCGCAACTCGGCGTGCCGCTGCGGGTTCGGCGTGAACTCCTTTTCGATCGGCGGTTTGGTCAGCACCTTGGCCGGGTCGCCGCCTGCGGCCAGCCAGCCGAGACGGGCCGCGCCGAGCGCCGCACCGGTCTCGCCGCCACCGTGCTTACGGGTGGCGGTGTCGAGCGCATCGGCGAGCAGTTGCGCCCAGTAATCGCTGCGCGCGCCGCCGCCGAGCAGGGACAGCGCCTTCGCTTCGGTGCCGGCCGCGCGCAATGCGTCGAGGCCGTCGGTGAGGGCGAGCGTCACGCCTTCGAGCACCGCGTACCCGAGCAACGCGCGATCGGTTGCGTGAGTCATGCCGAAGAACACGCCTTGTGCGTACGGGTCGTTGTGTGGCGTACGTTCACCCGACAGATACGGCAGAAAGAGGGGGGCGGTGTTCAACGCCTCCGCCGGCAGCGCCTCGATTTCGGCGAGCAGGGTCGGCTCATCGGTGGAGGTGAGCTTGCAGACCCAGCGCAAACAACTTGCCGCCGACAGCACCACGCTCATCTGATGCCAGCGATCCGGAATCGCGTGACAGAACGCGTGCACGGCGGATGCGGGGTTCGGCCGGAAACTGTCGCCGACCACGCACAACACGCCGGACGTGCCAAGTGAGACGAAGCCGTCGCCCGGTTGCGTCGCGCCGATGCCGATCGCGCTCGTGGCATTGTCGCCGCCGCCGGCCGCGACGATCACGCCGTCGCTCAAACCGAACTCGCGTGCCACGTTGGGGAGCAGGGTGCCGGACGGCGCGCTGCCTTCGCATAGGCTTGGCATCTGCGCGCGCGTCATGTTGCACGCGGCGAGCAGCGAATCGGACCAGTCGCGTTTGGCGACGTCGAGCCACAGCGTGCCGGCGGCATCCGATGGGTCGGACACCTTGCCGCCGGTCAGTTGCAGACGCAGGTAATCCTTCGGCAGCAGCACGCAGGCGGTTTGCGCGAAGATTTCCGGTTCGTGGCGCGCAACCCATAGCAGCTTCGGCGCGGTGAAACCGGGCATCGCGAGATTGCCGGCCACGGTGTGCAACTCCGGCGCGCGCTCTGTCAGCGCCGCGCATTCCTTGTCGCTGCGCATGTCGTTCCACAGGATCGCGGGCCGCAATACGCGATTCTCCGCATCCAGCAGCACGGCCCCGTGCATCTGCCCTGAGAGGCCGATGCCGCGAATCTGCGCGAACTCGTCGGGATGTTTGGCGCGCAACGCGGCCAGCGCCGTGCGTGTGCCGGCCCACCAGTCTTCGGGATTCTGTTCGGCCCAGCGCTGATGCGGGCGCGAAACGGTAAAGGGTGAGCCTGCGGTGCCGATCACGCGTCCATCGGAGGCGAGCAGCAGGACTTTCACTTCGGACGTGCCGAGGTCGATGCCGAGATACATGGGCGCGAAACCTTCGTCGTTAGGGATGCGCTACTTTAGCCGCATAGAGCAAGCGGTGCCATGCGCATTAAGCCTGGCACCGGCGTGGTTCGCGTCTTTGGATACAGCGCGGCTCAGGCCGCGCCGCGTTTGGCCAGCCATACATCGACGCGCGCCAACGCGCCCGCCAACACCGATTCCAACTCCGGCGTCTGCGCCATGCTGCCCCATAGCAGCCGGTCAGCGGCGAATGCCTTTAGCGGATCGGGCGCGCTAAAGAAACCCCGGGCGACGCGCTCGTCCATCACGCCATCCTGATACACATACGGCAACCTGCCGGCGTTCCAGCGGTCGAGGAAACGGAAGAACAGCGCTGGCAACATCGCCGTCGCCGCCGGTGTGACGCCACGTTCGAAGCATTCGGCGAGCGTCGGCGCGATAAAGCCTGGTAGCTTCGAAAAGCCATCGGCCGCGACGCGCTGGTTGGTGTCCTGGATGTAGGGATTG
This sequence comes from Burkholderia sp. GAS332, assembly GCA_900142905.1. Lineage (NCBI taxonomy): Bacteria > Pseudomonadati > Pseudomonadota > Betaproteobacteria > Burkholderiales > Burkholderiaceae > Burkholderia > Burkholderia sp. GAS332. Next base: position 857,053 of record FSRV01000001.1, read on the forward strand.
CCGAAGCGTTCGAGCACCACGTTGCGATAGCGTTCGAGATCGAGCGGGCTCGGCGTGAGGCACGGAATAACGTCTTCGGTCACGTAGTCGAAGGCGAATTTATGAATGTCCGGGTCGAGCGTGCCTTCGTGAATGTAGTTTAGTCCGACCAGCGTACCCGCCCAGGCAATGCAGCTATGCGTCGCGTTGAGTATGCGGATCTTCGCTTCCTCGTACGGCAGCACCGAGTCGACCAGTTCCGCGCCGACCTTTTCCCACGCCGGGCGTCCTGCGATGAAGCGGTCTTCGATCACCCACTGGATAAAGGATTCGCCCATCACCGGGCAGGCATCGTCGACACCGGTCGCGGCTTTGACGCGTTCGCGCACGTCGGGTGTCGGGCGCGGCGTGATGCGGTCGACCATTGAACTCGGGCATTCGGTGTTGTCGTCGAACCATTGCGCCAGTTCGTCCGCGCCGCGCCGTTCGAGAAATTCGCTCATGCCTGCATGAAAACGCTCGCCGTTGCTGCGCAGGTTGTCGCACGTCTGCAGCGTGACCGGGCCGGCGCCACGCTTCATGCGTGCGTCGAGAATGGCCGCGAGCGCGCCGTAAATCGTGGTGTGGCCGCCCTCCAGGTCAGCCGCGAGATCGGCATTGGCCGTGTCGAGTTCGTCCTCTTCGTCGAGGTAATAGCCGCCTTCGGTGACGGTAAACGCAATGATCTTGCAAGCCGGATCGGTGCCCGCTTCGATAAGCCCGTCGAGATTCTCGGTCCACGGCACCACGCGTTCGATCGACCGAATCGTCTCGTACGCGCGCTCGCCTTGCGGCGTGACGGTCTCAAGCGTATAGACGCCGTTTTGTGCGGCGAGCGCTTCGAGCACCGCGTTCATGTCGCTGCGGATATTGCCCACTGTCAGCGACCAGTGCGGTTCGCCCGTCACGTTCGCCTCGTTCAACCGATGGAGATACCAAGCCTGATGGGCGCGATGAAACGATCCCGCGCCGATGTGCAGGATCACGTGTGCGGCCGCGCCGCTGCCTTGCCCGCTGTTCATGTGCGTCTCCTGAATGTCTTTGATCGCACCGCTCGGAGCGTGCGTTTTTCTTTGGATGGAGCATTTGCTCTGCTTGTGAGCGAATGATCGTACCCGGCGAAACGAATGTCAAGACGAGCTCAGCGGCTTTTCGTGGCGCAGCGCGGCGTGGCGGGGCTTTCCGCGCGATTCGCGAGGGGCCCGCGCGTTATGGGACGTGTCTCGCCGTGCGTATTGCATTGCATCAATTTTGACTTTCACCGCGCCAGGACTAACCCGAATGCAAAAAAGTATCGGTCCACGGTTTGATTTCTAGTGGTGGAACAGGCTTTTGAGGGCTACTTTTCGCTATACAAGACGAAGCGCAGCGGCACAGGCAACACGCCGCTTCATGGAGGAAGACGCGAATGCAACCCGATCTGGAAGTCGTCGCCGTACGGCGCGACGAATCCTTCAAAGTGTGGTCGCACGGCTATCCGTATCGCACGGTGCGCTGGCACTTTCACCCGGAATACGAAATCCATCTGATCGTGACGACGACCGGCAAGATGTTCGTCGGCGACCATATCAGCAGCTTTGCGCCCGGCAACCTCGTGCTGATGGGGCCGAACCTGCCGCATAACTGGGTCAGCGACGTGCCGGAAGGCGAGACGATTGCGCAGCGCAATCTGGTCGTTCAGTTCGGGCAGGCGTTTGTGTCGAGTTGTGTGGATAGTTTTCCGGAGTGGCGCCAGGTCGAGGCGCTGCTCGCTGACTCGCGCCGAGGCGTGTCGTTCGGTGCGGAAACGAGCGCCGCGATCCAGCCACTGTTTCTCGAATTGCTGGCCGCGCGAGGACTGCGCCGTCTCGTGCTGTTCATGTCGATGCTTGAAATCCTGATGAACGCCGAAGATCGCGAGACGCTCGCGAGTCCCGCCTATCAGGCCGACCCGACCGGTTTCTCTTCCACCCGCATCAATCACGCGCTGTCGTATATCGGTAAGAACCTGGCTAACGATCTGCGCGAATCGGATCTGGCGCAACTCGCCGGGCAAAGCGTGAGTGCGTTCTCGCGTTATTTCCGCCGTCATACGGGGTTGCCGTTCGTGCAGTACGTGAACCGCATGCGCATCAACCTCGCGTGCCAGTTGCTCACGGACGATGAACTGAGCGTCACCGACATCTGCTTCAAGGCGGGCTTTAACAACCTGTCGAATTTCAATCGGCAGTTCCTCGCGGTGAAGGGCATGGCGCCTTCAAAATTCCGTCACTATCAGCAACTGAACGACGCGAGCCGCGACGCTTCCGAAGAGGCAGCCGCGCGCGGCACGGGCATCGACAATGCACCCGCGATCGTGCTTGCGCCAGATTTGCCACGCACCACCGCGGCTGCCTATCCACCGACGTAGTCCTTCTACGCCACGGCCTAAAGCCGAAGCGTTTTAATTCACCCGCGTTTCAACACCTGTCGCGCTGTCTTCGGACAGCGTGAGGGACGTGCTCATTTCATCGAACAGTTTTAATAACGGAGACAAGCATGACGCAATCCACTTCGAAGCAGGCATCGTTGAAGACTCTCACGCGCAGTACCGCCGCTCTGGCGACGCTCGCGTTCGGTCTGTCGTTCATCGCCGCGCCGGCTGCCCAGGCTGCGCCGCTGAAGATCGGCATGACGTTTCAGGAACTGAACAACCCGTACTTCGTGACGATGCAAAAAGCGCTGAACGACGCGGCTGCGTCGATCGGCGCGACGGTGGTGGTCACCGACGCGCATCACGACGTCAGCAAGCAGGTCAGCGACGTTGAAGACATGCTGCAAAAGAAGATCGACATCCTGCTCGTGAATCCGACCGATTCGACCGGCATTCAATCCGCGGTGACCTCGGCGAAGAAAGCGGGCGTGGTGGTGGTCGCCGTCGATGCGAACGCGAACGGCCCGGTCGATTCCTTCGTGGGTTCCAAGAATTTCGACGCGGGTGAGATGGCCTGTGACTATCTAGCGAAGGCGATTGGCGGCAGCGGCGAAGTGGCGATTCTCGACGGCATTCCGGTGGTGCCGATTCTCGAACGTGTGCGCGGCTGCAAGGCGGCGCTGGCGAAAGTGCCGGGCATCAAACTCGTGGATACTCAGAACGGTAAGCAGGAACGCGCGACCGCGTTGTCCGTCACCGAGAACATGATTCAGGCGCATCCGAATCTGAAGGGCATCTTCAGTGTGAACGACGGCGGCTCGATGGGCGCGCTCTCGGCGATCGAATCGTCGGGCAAGGATATCAAGCTGACCAGCGTCGACGGTGCGCCGGAAGCGATTGCCGCGATCCAGAAGCCGAATTCGAAGTTCATCGAAACGTCCGCGCAGTTCCCGGCCGACCAGGTGCGGATCGCGCTCGGCATTGCACTGGCGAAGAAGTGGGGCGCCAATGTGCCGAAGACGATTCCGGTCGACGTGAAGATGATCGACAAAAGCAATGCCAAGGGCTTTAGCTGGTAAGTCGAATGCTCGTCGCTGTGCTACTTCGGTGAGCGTGGCGGCGAGCAGCAGAGGAGGACCCGATGGACACGATACTCAAGCTCGACAACATCACCAAAAGCTTTCCCGGCGTGAAGGCGCTGCAAGGCATTCATCTGGAAATCGCGCGCGGTGAGATTCATGCGTTGCTCGGCGAAAACGGCGCGGGCAAATCGACGTTGATGAAGATCCTGTGTGGCATCTATCAGCCGGATGAAGGCACGATCACGATTGCAGGCGACGCGCGCCACTTCACGAATTACCACGATGCGGTCGCCGCGGGTGTCGGTATCGTGTTTCAGGAGTTCAGCCTGATCCCGTATCTGAATGCGGTGGAGAACATGTTTCTCGGTCGTGAGTTGAAGAACGGGTTTGGGCTGCTTGAGCGCGGCAAGATGCGGCGTGCCGCTGCCGCGATTTTTCAGCGGTTGGGCGTGGCGATCGACTTATCGGTGCCGATTCGTGAACTGTCGGTCGCGCAGCAGCAGTTTGTTGAAATCGGCAAGGCGTTGTCTTTGGAGGCGCGCATTCTGATTCTGGATGAGCCGACCGCGACTTTGACGCCCGCCGAAGCCGGACATCTGTTCGCGATCATGCGTGAGCTGAAGACGCAGGGTGTGGCGATGATTTTTATCTCGCATCACTTGGAAGAGATCTTCGAGGTGTGCGACCGCATTACCGTGCTGCGCGACGGTCAGTACGTCGGCATGACGGAGGTCGCGCAATCCGATGTGAGTCGCCTCGTGGAAATGATGGTGGGGCGCCGCATCGAAAACAGTTTTCCGCCGAAGCCGCCGCTGCGAGCCGACGCGAAGATCGTGCTCGACGTCGACAAGCTGCAATTGCTCAAAGACAGCCCGATGCTGAACTTCACGCTGCGTGAGGGCGAGATTCTCGGTTTCGCTGGACTGGTCGGTTCGGGCCGCACGGAAACCGCGCTGGCCGTGATTGGTGCGGACCCGGCTTATGTGAAAGAAATCCGCATCAACGGCACGGCCGCAGAACTATCCGATCCCGCTGATGCCTTGCGCGCCGGTGTCGGCATCCTGCCCGAGAGTCGCAAGACCGAAGGCCTGATCACCGATTTCTCGATCAAGCAGAACATCTCGATCAACAACCTCGGGAAGTACCGCTTGCTGCGTTTCTTCATCGACCAGCGTAGTGAAGCGCGCGCGACCGCCGATATCATGAAACGCGTCGGCGTCAAAGCGCCGACGATGCACACGGAAGTCGCGACCCTTTCAGGCGGCAATCAGCAAAAGGTGGTGATCGCGCGCTGGCTGAATCACCACACCAACATCCTCATCTTCGACGAACCGACGCGCGGCATCGACGTCGGCGCCAAAGCCGAAATCTATCTGCTGATGCGCGAACTCACCGCGCGTGGCTACTCGATCATCATGATCTCGTCCGAATTGCCGGAGATTGTCGGCATGTGCGACCGCGTCGCCGTGTTCCGGCAGGGCCGCATCGAAGCGATGCTCGAAGGCGACGAGATCGACTCGAACGCCGTGATGACCTATGCAACAGCCGGCACCCGTGGAGCAACTCATGAACACGCCTAGTCCTTCTTCATCGCCGAAAACCTCGACCGTCAGCAGCGACTCGCTGGGTGCACCCGTGCGCTTCACGTGGGCAGCGTTGAAACGCTCGACGCTCTTCTATCCGTTCATCGGCTTGCTGGTGGTCTGCATCGTGATGGTGTTCGCGAGCGACAGCTTCCTTTCCGCCGCGAATATCGAGAACGTGCTGCGTCAGGTGTCGATCAACGCGATCATCGCCGTGGGGATGACGTGTGTGATTCTGACCGGCGGCATCGATCTGTCGGTTGGGTCGGTGATGGCTTTGGCGGGCACGCTCGCCGCTGGCCTGATGGTCGCCGGGATGAATGCGGTGGCCGCGTTGGCGGTCGGCATTGCGGTCGGGTTGGGCTTCGGTGCAGCGAACGGGTTCTTTGTTGCGTTCGCAGGTATGCCACCGATCATCGTCACGCTCGCCACGATGGGCATCGCGCGCGGCCTCGCACTGATCTACACAGGTGGCTATCCGATTGACGGCTTGCCCGACTGGGTTAGCTTCTTCGGCAGCGGCAAGATCCTCGGCATTCAGGCGCCGGTCGTGATCATGGTGGTGATCTATGCGATCGCTTGGGTGTTGCTCGAACGCATGCCGTTCGGCCGTTATGTGTACGCGATTGGTGGCAACGAGCAGGCGACGCGACTATCCGGCGTGCGTGTGGCTCGCGTGAAGCTGATTGTGTATTCGATTGCCGGTCTGACCTCTGCTTTCGCCGCCATCGTGTTGACTGCACGCTTGATGAGCGGCCAGCCGAATGCGGGCGTTGGCTTCGAGCTCGATGCCATCGCCGCCGTGGTGATGGGCGGCACGTCGATCTCCGGCGGACGCGGCTCGATCATCGGCACCCTGATCGGCGCGTTGCTGCTTGGCGTACTGAACAACGGCCTGAACATGGTCGGCGTGAATCCGTATGTGCAGAACGTGATCAAGGGCGGGATTATTTTGCTGGCGATCTACATCAGCCGCGACCGCAGAAAGTAACTTTCCACTGACTTCTCCTCTTTTAAGCAGGACCATGCAATGACTCAATCCACACAATCCGATAAGCAGGACATGACGGCGATCGTCTGTCACGCACCGAAAGACTATCGCGTCGAACAGGTGTCGAAGCCTAAGGCCCGCGCGCATGAACTGGTGATTCGTATCGCCGCGTGCGGCATCTGCGCGAGCGATTGTAAATGCCATTCTGGCGCGAAGATGTTCTGGGGCGGCCCGAACCCGTGGGTTAAAGCGCCGGTGATCCCGGGCCACGAATTCTTTGGTTTTGTCGAAGAAATCGGCGAGGGCGCGGCCGATCACTTCGGCGTGAAGATGGGTGACCGCGTGATCGCCGAACAGATCGTGCCGTGCGGCAAGTGCCGCTATTGCAAATCCGGCCAGTACTGGATGTGCGAGGTGCACAACATCTTCGGCTTCCAGCGCGAAGTCGCGGACGGGGGGATGGCCGAATACATGCGCATTCCGCCGACCGCGATCGTCCACAAGATTCCCGACGGCATCTCGCTCGAAGATGCGGCGATCATAGAACCGCTCGCGTGTGCGATCCACACGGTGAACCGCGGCGAACTCCAACTCGATGACGTGGTGGTGATCGCGGGCGCGGGTCCGCTTGGCTTGATGATGACGCAAGTCGCGCATCTGAAGACGCCGAAGAAACTCGTCGTGATCGATCTGGTTGAAGAGCGCCTGGCGCTGGCACGCGAATACGGTGCGGACGTGACGATCAATCCGAAACAGGACGACGCGCTGGCGATCATTCATTCGCTGACCGACGGCTATGGTTGCGATGTGTACATCGAAACGACTGGCGCGCCGATCGGCGTCAATCAAGGCATGGAGATGATTCGCAAGCTTGGGCGTTTCGTCGAATTCTCCGTGTTCGGTGCGGATACGACGCTCGACTGGTCGGTGATTGGCGACCGCAAGGAACTCGATGTACGCGGCGCGCATCTCGGCCCATACTGTTATCCGATTGCGATCGATTTGCTGGCGCGCGGACTCGTTACGTCGAAGGGTATCGTCACGCACGGCTTTTCGCTGGAAGAATGGGACGAAGCGATCAAGGTCGCTAATTCTCTCGATTCGATCAAGGTGTTGATGAAGCCGCGCGGCTGAGGGTTTAGCGCGGCGCAGATCAAGGACGAGCGGCATATAAACGGAGACTGTATGGACTACGTCATCGGCGTCGATATCGGCACGCAGAGCACCAAGGCGCTGCTGGTCGATCAGCACGGCGCGATCGTCGCGCAGCATGCGTCGAGCTATCAGCCGGATACGCCCAAGCCGCTATGGGCGGAGCAGTGGCCGGCGGTGTGGTGGAAGGCGGTGGTGGAGTGTATTGCTGCGTGCGTCGGCAAAGCGAAGGAGGCGGGCGTTGCGGCGAAGTCGATCAAAGCGGTGTGCGTGAGCAGCTTGTATGGCGGATCGGGGATTCCCGTCGATAGCGAGATGCGGCCGCTTTATCCGTGTCTGATCTGGATGGACCGCCGCGCGACCGATCAGGTTGAGTGGGTGCGTGAACATATCGATCTCGAGCGGTTGTACGCAATTACGGGCAACGGCGTAGACAGCTACTACGGCTACACGAAGATGTTGTGGCTGCGCGATCATGAGCCGGATGTGTGGGCGCATACACGTTACTTCCTGCCGCCGAATGCTTATGTGATTTATATGCTGACCGGTGAGGTTGCCGTCGATCATAGTTCGGCGGGGAACATCGGCGGTATCTACGACATCGCAAAGCGAGACTGGTCGGATGAGGCGCTCGACATGCTCGGCATTCCCGCGACGATGATGCCGGAGCGGCTGGTGGAGTCGTCCGACGTGGTGGGTGGGTTGTTGTCGCAGTGGACCGAACAGCTTGGATTGGAGGCGGGCACGGCGATCGTTGCGGGTGGGGTGGATGCCGCAGTGGCGACGTTTGCTGCGGGCGTCACGCGGGCGGGGCAGCACGTTGCGATGATCGGTACGAGTATGTGCTGGGGGTATATCAATCAGACTGTCGATGCGCGACATGGTTTGATCAGCATGCCGCATGTGTTCAATGGTCAGCGCGATATTTATGTATTCGGCGGCGCGATCACAGCGGGTGCTTCGGTGACGTGGTATCGCGAGCAGTTCTGTCATGCGGAGACTGAGGCGGCGCGCGCAATGCCGAACGGGGATCCGCATCGGTTGCTGGAAGAGAGTGCTTCTCAGATCCCGGCGGGCTCGGACGGTGTGATGTTCTTGCCGTATTTGATGGGTGAACGGAGTCCCGTCTGGGACGCGAAGGCGAGTGGTGCGTTTGTTGGTCTGAACCTGTTTCATACACGGGCGCATCTGTATCGTGCGGTGTTGGAGGGCGTGTCCTTCGCGTTGAAGCACAACATCGAGGCGGGGCGTAAAGGTGCGCAATCGTTGGATGACAAGTTGATCGTCGTGGGCGGCGCCGCGCATTCGGATCTCTGGATGCAGATCATTGCGGACATTACCGGCTATCCGGTCTACACGATCGAGCAGGACGTGGAGGCTGCGATGGGGGCGGCGTTGCTGGCTGGCGTCGGGGTTGGTCTGGTATCGCGTGAAGAAGCGCAGAGCGGATGGGTCACGCTGATTGAACGTGCGGAGCCGAACGCGCAACGGATGGCGTTGTATGAGCAGCGGTTCGGCGTTTATACGGATTTGTATCCGGCGTTGAAGCCGGTCATGCATCGGTTGCAGACATCATGAATGCTACTTTTGATTTTTCGGGTCGCTCGATTCTGGTTACGGGTGCATCGAGTGGGATTGGGCGGGCTACGGTTGAAGCGTTGTGCGCTTCTGGAGCGAACGTGGTCGCCGCGGCGCGGAATGTGAATGAGCTCGCGCGCTTAGCTGAGGAGACTGGTTGCGAGCCGTTGATGCTCGATGTCAGCGATGAGGCCGCTATTGATGAAGCGCTGGGATCGCTCGAAGCATTTGATGGGCTCGTGAATTGCGCGGGCATTGCATTACTTGAGCGTGCCGTGGATACGACCGGCGCTAGTTTCGATCGCGTGATGGCGGTGAATGCTCGAGGGGCGGTGCTGGTTGCCAAGTACGTGGCCCGCGGGATGATCGATGCTAAACGCGCCGGAAGCATAGTGAACGTTTCCAGTCAGGCTGCGCTCGTGGCGCTGGATGACCATTTGAGCTATTCGGCTTCCAAGGCTGCGCTCGATGCTGTGACTCGTGCTCTGTGTATCGAGTTGGGGCCTTACAGTATTCGGGTGAATAGCGTCAATCCGACTGTGACGTTGACACCGATGGCAGTGCAGGCATGGAGTGATCCTGCGAAGCGTGATCCCGCTTTGATGGCGATTCCGTTGCGGCGCTTTGCAGAGTCCGCTGAGGTCGCTGCGCCGATCATGTTTTTGTTGAGCGACGCGGCTTCCATGATTAGTGGAGTTTGCTTGCCGATTGATGGCGGTTATACCGCTCGCTAGGTGATATGTTTGCCCGCGTGCTCTGAACGCGGCGGCAAATCGTGGTCCTACGCACGGATACGCACGGCGTCCGTGGCACGCACTGCACGCCGACGATTGCGCCTGTGTCACTCTGCGAATGATTGACGGCGTCATGGGTGACGATGCCGCGCGCAGCGTTTCCCTCCTCGTTGTAGATAGCTACTTTCGTGCTTTCCATCTTCCTTGACTGTCCTCGATGCGGGCATTGTTGGCGCGCCGCTTAGCGTCGATCGTCCGCTGAAGCCTGTCATTTCGGCAGGTTTGTGAAGATGTGTTGCGTGGTTGAAATTTTCCGAATTGTCCTATTCGGGATTCACGCATCCCTGATGCAACGTCGAATTAGTACGAATTTCTAACGACGTATTACAACAGGGAGATTCATGAACCCAAGAAACCCGTCTTGCGGGGCTGTCGTCAACCTGGCGCGCCTGCTGGCCGCATTCGCACTACTTCTGATCGCGTTCGGCGCAAGAGCAGACTACACGTCCGACTGCACCAGCCGCTACGCAAAGTCTGGCGCTGTACAAGGCACCAAATCGTGCGCGCTTACCGTGGCAAGTAATACGCCGGGTGGTCAAGGCGGCTACTCGTGCCTTAACGACATCGATCTCATCAAGCAATGGTGCGCGGGCGAAACCGACCCGCAGCCTGAGCAATCCTGTCCAGTTGCTGATCCCGTCTATCCGGGCAGCGGTGCCGTCACGCTGACTGAAAGCGATTTCGTGAGTGGTGACGACGTACCGATGGTGTTCACGCGAACCTATCGTTCAACGCCGCTCGCGAAAAATATCGGCGCGATGGGGCCGGTCTGGTTCCATAGCTGGCAGCGCAACCTGGGCCTGGCGAACGCGAACAGCGGCAACTCGTCAAAGATCCTTGCTTATCGCGAGAATGGCGAGCCTATTACGTTCAATTGGTCAAGCGGTGTGTGGCGCGTGTCTGGAAGTCCCGTCTTGAGTTTGGCGCAAAGCGGCTCAGGGTGGACGCTAACCAATCAGACAACCGGCACTACTGAAACGTACTCTGCGCAAGGCGTCCTGCTTTCAGAGAGCACCAGAACCGGATTCCTTCGAACACTGAACTATGACGGCAGCGGGTTGCTTACCGTTATCACTCAGCATGCAGCAGGAACAAGCGCGAACAATGACCTGACTGTGCGACTGGAATACGACGACAAGCGGCGCGTCTCCCGGCTGCTTGATCCGGTCAGCGGCATCACGCAGTACGGGTACGACAACAATAGCAATCTGACTTCTGTCACCTGGCCTGACGGTAATGTTCGACGTTACGCTTATGACGACGCGCGGTTCAAGAATGCAATAACCGGGGAGATTGATGAAGCCGGTACGCGTATTGCGACGTGGAGCTACGACGCACAGGGTCGTGCGAGCGCCGTTAGCCATCCTGACGCGTCGCGCAATGTGCAGTTCGCCTATGGCAACGGCGCAACTACGTTGAGCTATGGGAAAAGCAACCTCACGATTCATTTTTCTTCGACCGGAGGCGTGCTGCGCCCTACGGGCACCGGTTCGACCAAAGGTGCAACGAAAACTGCATGGGAATCGGACGGTAATCTTGGGTCGCAAACCGGGATCGACGGCAGCAGTCAGGAGTACACATACGACAATGCCGGCCGTCCCACACGTCTGGTAGTCCACAGTGCGTCGGGCACATCCGTGACCTCGGTTCGCTATGCCGACGCGACGACGCTCCGTCCTTCATCGATGGCGCAGCCAGGTAAGGTGCGGGCATTCGTGTATGACGCGACCGGCAATGTCACGGGATTCAGCGAGTTCTCCACGAGCGATCCAACTGGAGAAAGCGCGTTCGATGCTAAAGCGTCTGGGCAGCAAAGGACAGCAGGTGTTGCCTACGACTCGTCAAATCGTGCGGTAGCGGCTCTTGAATATTTTAACGGAAGCAAGACCGCTGACTGGCTGTACTTCTATGACGCGACGGGCAATCTGCGCCTTGCCACCGATAGGGTATCGGGGTGGACGCTGGGCATGATGGGCAGGGACGCAGCGCACCGCGCTACCTATCTGGCTGGCGACAATCGAGAAGCACTTATCACCTATAACGCACGAGGGCGGGTAACGCAGTTCGCTTATTTCGAGTATCCAACCACGTTGAACGGGGGGCTTCATCGGACGCTGACCGTCAAATATAGTTACTCCGCCGATGGGCAAATCGTGTCCCGTACAGGCACAGTCGCAAAGAACAACGGTGGCTCGACGTTTATGGGTGACGCGACGCCAATAAGCAGCGACGAAATTGACCAATGGTTGGATAACTACGAGTCGGGGATCAACCCCGTTGGGCCGCCTGCTAATTTACACGGCCTGCTAAAGGCGTTGCAATCTGTACAGGAGCCTGGCCTGGAACCGGTCTGCATCGAATGCGCATTCGTCATTCCGCTGCGCTGGGCTAACACAGGTTATAACGTTTTCAAAGACCCGATCTGGGCGGGCATTGGGAGAGGGGGCAAAACATCAGCGGAAGCTAAACAGTGTGCGGAGCTTCCACCGCAACTGACGTTTGAGGAGATGAGTGTGATTCTTCGGGAAGCTGCCCGGGGCGAAAAGAATTTCGGTCTGGGCTCGGCAACCCGCGCCGACGCTGAAGTGCTAGGTGAGGCTTGGGTAGGCTCCGGAGCCAGGCAGTCCAAGACCAACCCAAATGCACGTATAAGTAAAGATGGATTAAGACAGTATAGGGGACCAGATGAGAAGCCAAACAGTACTCAGGCCACCAGCGGTGTTCAGGCAAACTTCGAATCAAGACAGGTTCCAAATGGAAAGTTCATCAATAACGGTCATTTAGACATTCTTCCGTAGAGTTAAAAATGCGAGCAGAGTTGAAGTTCATTGATTCGCCAGACATCGATTTCGATAGCTACAGTCCGGAGGACGAAGATTGTTTCTCCTTTCCGATCGGAATGACAATAGGGTACGAAGGTGGTAAGGGCGGGGATATTTTCCAAATGATTGTCTGCACGCCCACCTGGATTGCCAGGGAAAATCAAGGGAGAACTGCGGTCGTAGGGACGGGCTTGCTGGTCGTCTTCAGATATGACTGGCCGGCGATTCTATCGGCGATTCAGGAAATCGTTAGTGCATGTACTGCCGATGATTGGTCGGCACTCGCGCAGAAACTGAGCCGAATCGCCGACTGGGAATTCGAGGACTACCGCCCGTACCAGGGTTAAGCGGGAAATTGGCAAGGCGCGAGCAATCTTGCCTTTTTCGTCGCTGCGGCGTGAAGCGGTCAGCGGTCTTTCTAGGTCTGGACTACAGATCGTCTAGTCTTGACGAATCGACATTGATTTGCAAAGACGGTTCGAGGCAATCGACCTCCTAGCTCAAAGGACAGCCCCTACGCTACGACAGGAGCGCAGGCAAACCTTCAATCAAGGAGTGTTCGTCACGGTGACTGGCAAAACAACGGTCACCTGAACATCCGCACATAGGACCAACAATGCGTGCTGAACTGAAGTCAGTCGACTCTCCGGATGTCGACTTTGAAACGTACTGGCCGGAAGACGAAGCCTGTTTTTCTTTCCCGATAGCGCTACGTATCGGACCGGAAGGGAGTAACACGTCTGACATTTTTCAGATGACGGTGTGTACCCCAGGCTGGCTGAGCAAACAGAATGCCGGAAAGACCGCCGTGCTAGGTGAAAACTTGTTGATAGTCTTCAGCTACAACTGGCCGACGATTCACTCCTATCTCGAGAATCGTATAAATCGAATGATGGCGGAGGATTGGCCTGCTCTGGCACTAAAGCTGAGCCGTTTCGCAAGATGGGAGTTTGAAAATTACAAAATATATGTGAAGAGCACGCCAAACGGGCAACCATACGTGAACGGTCATTTGAACATCGCGCCATGAAAGTAGAAGCCAAGACGTTCCATTCCATTGAAATCGAAGATTCACTAGACGACTTCCGCCCTGCCGATATCAGTAACTTCGGAACATGGATACGTGTGGGAATCGGGACATCTGGGTCGCCGGCAGAAGACAACTTCGAGATACTTGTTTGCACGCCGACCTGGCTCGACTCATATATTGAAGGCGAGAAAGATGGCGTAGCTTGGGGGTGTCATATGCTCATCGTGTCTCACTACGATGTAGACCAGATAAAGCGCGCCGTTGAACGTCTCGTGAGTCGATGCGGTAGCAATGATTGGGTGACCACGGCAAAAAAAATTGCTCGTTTTGCTCATTGGGAGTTCGAGGATTACGCGGCATAAGGCTATCGGTTGAACGAAAAAGGCGCGGGTAGTTCGCGCCTTTTTCGTTGCAGCGGCGTGGAGGCCGCTATGTAGTGGTCCAATGACTCTGGACACCTCTAAAGGGGATAATTCTCCAACTGAGGTGAGAGATGAGCAGACGGAACATAAGCGACGAATTCAAGGCAGAAGCGGTGCAACTGGTCGTGGCGCAGGGTTATTCATTCGCCAAGGCCTGCGAGGCACTGGGCGTGGGGGACACGGCGTTGCGGCGATGGGTCGCGCAGTGGCGAGCTGAACAGGCCGAGCCGCCGCGCACGGAGGTGCAGATCACGGCTGATCAGCGGCGGATCCGGGAACTGGAAGCGCGGGTAATCGAGCTCGAAAGGGAGCGCGAGATACTAAAAAAATCCACGGCCTTCTTCGTCAAGGAAATGGATCGCTCCTCGAAGTGATCCATTCGCTGAAGAAGGCCTGGCCAGTGAATGTGATGTGCCGGTTGCTGAAGGTGCCGCGAAGCAGCTATTACGCCTTTGCCGGGCGGCCCGTCAAGGCCGCTGCTTCACCCACCCTGCTCGCGGCAGTGCGTGAAATTCACCGCGAAAGCCGCGCCAGCTATGGCAGCCGCAGGATGGCCCTGGCATTGCAGCAGCGAGGCCACGCGATAGGACGTTACCGCGCACGCTCATTGATGAAGGAGGCGCAACTGGCGGTGGCCCGACGACGGACGCATCGCTACCGCAAAGCTGACGGTGAAGCACTGGTTGCCCCGAATCTGCTTGAGCGTCGTTTCGAGCCGCCGTCGATCAACCAGGTGTGGGCGGGAGACATTACCTACGTGAGAACGCTTCAGGGCTGGTCCTACCTGGCTATCGTGATGGATCTGTATTCGCGCCGTATCGTCGGCTGGGCGTTTGCACTGGTGCCCGACACGGTGCTGGTTCTAAAGGCTTTGCAGCAGGCTCGGGACCATCGAAAGCCGCCGCCGGGCCTGATGTTCCACTCGGATCAGGGATGCCAGTACACCAGCGCGCACTTCGTGAACGAACTGAAGGCAAACAGCATCATCCAGAGCATGAGCAGAAAGGGAAACTGCTGGGACAACGCGCCGGTGGAACGATTCTTTAGAAGTCTGAAAAGCGAATGGATCAACGAGAAAGGGTACCCCGATCACGCGCATGCCGAACGCGACATCGGGGCCTACATCGACGGCTTTTACAACTACAGGCGCATTCATTCGGCGGCAGACGATCTACCGCCGGCACGATGCGAAGCTTCACTTTTTTAATGTTTCCCCTTTCAGGGTGTCCATGTTTACTTGACCACTACACTACTTCACCCTAGTGCTTCACTGCTACCTCTTGCTCATTCGCCCGCGCGCACGCAGTCCTTACGCGCTCCCGCTTACGCGTCGCAGCTTTGTCCGGCGAAACTTCGGCTTCGGCTGCAGCTTCCCCCGCTTCTCGTCCCCCCTCCGCAGCATCTGAAAGAAGTTGTGCCGCAAGTTTGGCCGTGATGCGACTGTGAGCAACGCCCTTCGCATCGAGCGCGATCACCTGGTACAGGTCACGGTCGCATTCAACTTCCTGCTGGTATTGCTCGACGGTATAGAGCAGGTGTTCCAGCAAGTTACGCTCACGGCGTCTTTCCTCAACCGTCGTAGCCGGGCATCGGGTGATGCTCGCCGCGAGGTTAATCAGTGTTTCAAGCTGCCGGATTTGTCGGTCGCATGCGCCAAACGCCGACAGTGCGAGTTTTTCGTACTGGAGCGCATCAACGGGCGGGCGTGATTCCGTTTGAGTCTTTTTGGTGGATTTGGTCATGGTGCGATTTCCGATGTGTTCCTGAAACGCCCGACACGCTCTAACAGATGGGGTGAGCGGGCACGTAGCGAGTTTGAGAGACCGGGCAACAAAACGAAACCGGCGGGCCTTGCGACCCACTCACCACGACCCGCCCATAGAAAAGGCGTGTGTGATTGAGCACTACCCACTTTCGCAAGTAGTACGTTTCGTTGCTTAGGGCTCTCACACCCAGCCGTTTTGTCCAACGGCACATAGAAATCTAACCCAACCGTTTTTTAAGACGATCAACCACACAGGCTAAACGCGCGAACTATGACTAATCTTTACATTTGGGCCGGTGCGTTTATGGGTCACCACGCGTTGTGAGAATGGAGTCGATGCGTCACGCGTCGGCAACGAAACGAAGACGCTTAAAGCATCGTCCTCACATGCCAAAGCTCCGGAAACAGAACCACATCCAGCATCTTCCGCAGATAAGGCGCACCGCTCGTACCACCCGTGCCTTGCTTGAATCCAATAATCCGCTCAACCGTCGTCACATGCCTAAACCGCCACTGTCGAAACGCATCCTCTAGATCGACAAGCTCCTCCGCCATCTCGTACAGCTCCCAATGCTGCGAAGGATTCCGATAGACCTCCAACCATGCAGCCTCAACAGAAGCATCATGCGTAGTAGGCTGCGTCCAATCCCGCTCCAACCTCGACGGTGAAATCGCAAACCCACGCCGCGCCAGCAAGCGCACGACTTCGTCATAGAAAGAAGGCGCTTCCAGCGAAGCCGTCACCTCGGCAAGCACATCCGCCCGATGTGCATGCGGCTTCAGCATCTGCTCATTCTTATTGCCGAGCAGAAACTCGATCTGCCGATACTGATAAGACTGGAACCCGGAAGAGCTACCCAGATAAGGCCGCATCGCCGTGTACTCGGAGGGCGTCATCGTCGCGAGAACACTCCATGCCTGCACGAGCTGCTCCATGATCCGCGACACCCGCGCAAGCATCTTGAACGCCGGTGGCAACTCATCGCGATGCACCGCCTTCAACGCGGCGCGCAACTCATACAGCGCGAGCTTCATCCAAAGTTCACTCGTCTGATGCTGAATGATGAACAGCATCTCGTTGTGATCGGGCGACAACGGATGCTGCGCATCCAGCACCGTCCCCAGCGACAGATAGTCGCCGTAACTCATCGACTCCGAAAAATCGAGCTGCGCGTCATGCCAGCCATCGCCGGAATCGGCGGTGGCGGAGGCCGTAGCAGCGGCCGAAGGGGCAACCCCACTGCCATGCCCAAACGGACATCCTTGCGCCGCTTTCTCTTCCGGCAATCCCGGCGTTTGCATGTGATCGGTCATCGCGCGCTCCTCAGGTCACTGCGCCGCGTGCGGCAAATTCGGGTGCTCGCCAGGTCTCTTGCGCAAGCACATCGCGCAACGTCTCCACCGCATCCCACACATCGACAAAGCGTGTGTACAGCGGCGTAAAACCAAACCGCAACACATGAGGCTCGCGATAGTCGCCGATCACGCCACGCGCGATCAACGCCTGCATTACTTCATAACCATGCGGATGCTCGAAGCTCGCGTGCGAACCGCGCTGTGCATGTTCCCGCGGCGTCACGAGCTTCAAAGGAAACTCGCCGCAACGCGCTTCGACCAGTTCGATAAACAAATCGGTCAACGCGAGCGACTTCGTGCGGATCGTCTGCATATCCGTTTGCAGGAACACATCGAGCCCGCATTCGACCAGCGACATCGACACCATCGGCTGCGTGCCGCACAGGAAGCGGCCGATACCGTCATCGGGTTGATACGTCGGGTCCATTTTGAACGGCGCGCGATGACCCCACCAACCGGACAGCGGCTGCGCGAAATCGTTTTGATGCCGCTTTGGCACCCACACGAAAGCCGGCGAACCCGGACCGCCATTCAGATACTTATACGTGCAGCCCACCGCGTAGTCGGCGCCAACACCATTTAGGTCGACCGGCACCGCGCCTGCCGAATGCGCGAGGTCCCACAGCGCAAGTGCGCCCTTGTCGTGGATCAGCTTGGTCAGCGCGGCCATGTCGTGCATATAGCCGGTGCGGTAGTTCACGTGCGTGATCATCGCGATCGCGGTGTCGTTGCCGATCGCTGCAGGCAGCTCGGACGGATCGTCGACGAGGCGTAATTCATAACCGCGGTCGAGCTGTTCAATCAGCCCTTGCGCGATGTACAGATCGGTCGGGAAATTCGAACGCTCAGAAACGATCACGCGACGCTTCGGGTCGCGCGCATTCGCCAACCGCACGGCAGCCGACAAAAGCTTGAACAGGTTGATCGAAATCGTATCGGTGACGACCACCTCGTTGTCGGCCGCACCGATCAGCGGCGCGAGCTTGTTGCCAAGGCGTCGCGGCAGTTCGAACCAGCCGGCGGTGTTCCAGCTGCGGATCAGGCCTTCGCCCCATTCGGCGCCGATCACGGTCTGCGCGCGTTGTGCGGCGGCGGCCGGCGGCACGCCGAGCGAGTTGCCGTCGAGATAGATAGTGGTCGGGGAGAGCGCGAACTGGTCGCGCAGCGGCGCGAGTGGGTCGGCGTTATCCAGCGCCAATGCTTCTTCACGAGTGTTCATGATGGTCCAGTCAGAGAGATCAGGGAGTTCGGTGAATGCGGTGATTCGGTTTTGCAGGGCGCCGGTGATCAGCGAGATTCGGACAGCGCACGCAACACCGCGCGCACGGGGCTCGCATCGAGCGTGGTCAGCTTGAGCGGCAGCGCGATCAATTCGTAGTCGCCCGGCGCGACGGCATCCAGCACGATGCCTTCGAGGATCGCCATGCGGTGCGCGCGAATCCGGTGGTGCGCGTCCATCGTCTTCGATTCTTGCGGATCGAGCGACGGCGTATCGATGCCGATCAGCTTGACGCCGCGAGCAGCGAGGAGATCGATGGTCTCCGGCGCAACTGCACAAAACGCGCTGTCCCAGACCGTAGTCGGCGCGTTTTTGTAAGTGCGTAGTAAGACTCGCGGCGGCAGGTCGTCGAGCGAGCCGGTCAGGTGTTGTGGCGTCACAACAGGCGAAGCGCCGATGCAATGAATCACGCGGCAGCGTCCAAGGTACGCATCGAGCGGCACCTGGCCGATCGCCGCGCCTTCCGCGTCGTAGTGAAGCGGGGCGTCGGTATGAGCGCCGGTGTGCGGCGACAGCGTCAGGCGCGCGACGTTGACGGGCGAGCCTGCTTCCATGCGCCACACGCGTTCGATGCCGACCGGTGTGTCGCCAGGCCAGACGGGCGTCGCGGTATCGACGGCGGGGGTGATGTCCCAGAGTGTTTGCATGTCTCCATCGGCGGATTGTGTCTATCCACGAATGATAGGTGGCTTGGCGTGAAATGTGATTGCGAAAAAATCTCCTTCTGAGCCGTGTCTTGGAACATAATTTGAGTCAAATGGGAAAGGGAGACCGAATATGAACGCGATCTCGCTCGACGCCACCGATTGCCGTATCTTGACGGTGCTTCAGCAAGAAGGACGGATCAGCAATCTCGATTTGGCGGAGCGCATTTCGCTCTCGCCGTCGGCCTGTCTACGACGCCTGCGTTTGCTGGAAGAACAGGGCGTCATCGAACACTACCGCGCGTGTCTGAACCGCGAAGTGCTGGGTTTTGAACTGGAAGCGTTTGTGCAGGTGTCGATGCGCAACGACCAGGAGAACTGGCACGAGCGCTTTGCCGAGGCGGTGCGGGATTGGCCGGAAGTGGTCGGCGCGTTTGTCGTGACCGGCGAAACCCACTATCTGCTGCGGGTGCTCGCTCACAATCTCAAACACTATTCGGATTTCGTGCTGCAACGTCTCTATAAGGCGCCGGGCGTGATGGATATTCGTTCGAATATTGTGCTGCAGACGCTGAAGGAAGACTCGGGCGTGCCGGTATCGCTCGTGAAGAAAAGCAGTGGACACGCAGCACCGCATAGCTGAGTGTGGGTGGCTGGGTCAGCTTGCCTCGGCTTGAACCTGCTTGTGGCCGCTGTTCATACACAGCGGTGCCGCGCTCAAAGCAGCTTGAGCCCGTGAAATTGACCGTTCTGGAAGACTAGCGGCGCAATCTCCGCGGCATTCTCATGGACGCCGCAGCGCTCCACTTCGCCGACGAAAATCACGTGGTCGCCTTCTTCGTAGCGGCTGCGGTTATGGCATTCGAACCAGGCGAGCGCGCCGTCGAGCACGGGCATGCCGGTGTCGCCTTCGGCGTGCGACACACCTTCGAAACGATCGCCCTTCACCGTGGCAAAGCGTTTGCACAGATCCAGTTGCGACGCGGCCAGCACGTTGACCACGTAGTGACTGTTCGCCCGGAACACCGGCATCGACGCCGAGCGCGTGGCCAGGCTCCACAGCACCAGTGGCGGATTGAGCGAAACCGAATTGAACGAGCTGGCCGTGATGCCGATCAACTGGCCGGACGCGGCGCGCGTGGTAATGACAGTGACGCCGGTGGCGAATTGGCCGAGCGCCTGTTTAAAGGCGGGCTGGTCGAAGTTGGGCGGGCTGGCGCGCTTCATCGGGCGGAAGCCTTTGCGCCGAGCCGGATGAACCCCGGGTTGAACCCATCGCGCGCGCGGCCGGAAACAAATGATTCAAAAGTCATAGTGAAAATCGTCGATTTGCCCCAATTTTAACTGCAATCGCGGTGGACTGGCCGCGACGTCTGCCAGTTAGTGGAAAAACCGCTAAGCTGGAAAGTCTTGGCGGTGGCATGAGCGTTGCGGTTAACTGGGACCGGCATTGGCCGGCTATGCGTATCAAGGAGCAAGCAGCATGAGTCAGACAGGCGAAGTCGCCACCCTCGGTGGCGGGTGTTTCTGGTGTCTCGAAGCGGTGTATCTGGGCGTCGAAGGCGTGAACTCGGTGGAGTCGGGCTACGCGGGCGGCCAGACCCAGCGACCGACCTATGAACAGGTGTGCGACGGCGTGACGGGCCATGCGGAAGTCGTGAACGTCGACTTCGATCCGGCCAAAATCAGCTATCGCGAGATTCTCGATATTTTCTTCGCGATCCACGATCCGACCCAGTTGAACCGGCAGGGCAACGACGTCGGCACACAATACCGCTCGGTGATTTTTACCCACTCCGATGCGCAGCGTGAAACGGCGTTGCAGGCGATCCGCGAGATTGGCGAACAGGCTATCTACGACGGCCAGATCGTTACCCAGGTCCTGCCGCTCGACGGCAACTACTGGCCGGCCGAGGCGTACCACCAGAACTATTTCGCGCAGCATCCGAATCAGGGGTACTGCTCGTTCGTGGTGGCGCCAAAGGTCGCGAAGTTTCGGCAGAAGTTCGCGCACCGGATTAAGGCGAGCTGAGTCGGCGCGGCGGTGGAGGACTGATGGTGGGCTGATTGGCGGGACTGGCGGCGGCTTGGGTTTCAACCTGGGCCGCCGCCGAAGTCGCGGCTCGATAAGCCGGGCGTCGTCGGACAGATCGCAATGCGCTGGCGCTGCGCCGCTCAGCCTTGCTCGCCGCCTTCACGCTGCCCATTTTCGTTCGGCTTTGATTCTGACTCGGAGTCGGAGTCCGACTCCGACTCGGACTCCGGATTCGAAGGCGGCACCGACCCGAGTTGCGATTGTGACTCTGACTCTGGGCGCGTTTGCTCATGTCCGTGCTCATGCTCATGAGCAAGGTGCGCATACGCTTCAATAATCGCCCGCGCCAGTTCCACGCAGCTTAACGGCGCCGAACCTTCCGCCTTGTTGTTGATCGCGATCACCACCGGCTGGCCGGCCAGCGCGTAGCGCGCAGCCAGTTCTGCCAGCGCGGCGCGGGTCGCCGGGTCCTCGTCGACTAGCTGGTTAAACGGTTCGTACTTGGCCTTCGCCTGCTCGTATTTGAAGCCACCGTGCAAACTCCAGCGCACGATCAGCGGGCCGGCCGGCTCGCCGTCCAGCAGCGCGAGCGCCGCCGCCTGGCGCAACGGGTCCGGCATCCGCGCATGAATCCCAACGCAATACCGCACGCCTGCCGCTTTCAGCGTGCGGATGAAGCGCGGCGTGAGCAAACTCGCGTCGCGGATTTCGATCGCATAGCAAGTGCCTTCAGGCAGTTTGGGCAATGCTGTCAGGAACCCGGCAAGGCGTTCAATGAACACCGCCGGTTGCGCGAGCATCTGGTCGGGTAGTGGCGAGAGCTGGAACACCAGCGCACCGGCTTTCGCGCCGAGGCCTTCGAGGCATGGCGTGATGAACTCGTCGATTGCCATTTGTGCGTTCAGAAAGCACGGGTTCAGCGAGACAGGTTCGCCGCGTTCGGCGCGCACGGTGGCGTCGGTGATCGTCATCGGCGCTTTGACGATGAAGCGGAAGTGCTCCGGCACCTGCTGTGCATAGCGCAAGTACTCGGTGACGGTGAGCGCCTGGTAAAACGACCGGTCGATGCTGACTGTCCTTAACAGCGGATGCGCGCCATAAGCCGTCAGACCTTCGCGCGAGAGTTTGCTATTGCTGTAGTCGTCGCCGTAGACGATGCCGTTCCAACCCGGAAACGACCATGTCGACGTACCGAGATGGACCTGCGGCGGCAGTTCGGCGGCGAGCGCCAGGAGTTCAGGAGAGGGCGTTGCGGCGAGAACGTCGCGCGAGCGGCGTTTCCTGGGCGTATCGGCGGCCGCCGGCGCTGCAGTGGCTTCGGCCGCAGTCCCGCTTTCGGGGGGCACCGGTGTGTCGTCTTCCTGCCAGAGCAGGGCGGCGCCGCTTGCCTTTGCGCGCGGTTGGCGCTGCCGTTCAACCTGCGCCGTGGCCGCCGGCACTGGCGTTGCAGCCGAGCTTGCTAGCGTGGCTTCGGCTTCGGCACTCGCGCGCTTTGCTCCCGCGTCCGCATCAGGCTTTGGCGCCGCTGTCTGCTCCACCGGCATCCCGAACAGATCGAACTGCACGGCGTCGGTTGGTGCGTCATGCTCGCCGCTCACCGGCTGTTCAACTTCGCTTGTCCCGCTCTGGTCCATCGATGTTCGACCTGCTGTTTAAGGTTAGCGCCGCGTCGGCCCGCCCAGGGAATACACGTCACCCCGGCACGTCACCCCGGCACGCAGCTACGGCAAATCGCCGCGGCGCAACCGTATCACAACGTTTTGTCGTACATATAGCGGCGCGACCACGGCAAGGTCTTCGCGCTGCGGCCAGCTTTCCGGCAGACCACCTGGTAGATCGAGACGTCGTCGGTTTCGAACGCGTACGCGCAACCGGCGAGATACACGCGCCAGATGCGGAATTTTTCGTCGTCGACCAGTTTGCGGGCTTCGTCCGCATGCGCCTCGAAGTTTTCCGCCCAGAGGTCCAGCGTGTGCGCATAGTGACGGCGCAGGCTTTCGACGTCAACCGCTTCAAGCCCACCGCGCTGCATGGCTTCGAGCGCGAGGCCGATGTGCGGCAGCTCGCCATCCGGAAAGACATAGCGGTCGATGAATTCGCCGCCGCCGAGCGCGGTTTCGCCGCTGTCCGAATCGCTCGACGTGATGCCGTGATTCATGGCGACGCCGTCGTCGACGAGCAGATCGTGAATCTTCTGGAAGTAGCCCGGCAGATTCTTGCGGCCGACGTGCTCGAACATGCCGACGCTGGTGATGCGGTCGAACTGTCCTTCGACGTCGCGATAGTCCTGCAGACGAATCTCAATCTGGTTTTCCAGGCCCGCGGCTTTCACGCGTGCAGTCGCGAGATCGAACTGGTTCTGCGACAGCGTCACGCCGACGCACTTCGCGCCGAACTTTTGCGCGGCGCGCAAGACGAGCGCACCCCAGCCGCAGCCGATATCGAGCAGGCGCTGCCCCGGTTGCAACTGGATCTTGGTGAGGATGTGGTCGATCTTCTTGATCTGCGCGGTGGCGAGATCTTCATCGCCGTTCTCGAAGTACGCACACGAGTACACCATGTTCTCGTCGAGCCACAGCTTGTAGAACTCGTTCGAGACGTCGTAGTGATACTGAATGGCTCTCTTGTCAGACGACTTCGAGTGCTGGAAGTAGCGCCGTACGCGCGCCAGCTTGCTCGCGCTGGTGACGGTGTTGCGCGCCAACTGATAGCTGACGTTGATGATGTCCGACAGCGTGCCTTCGATATCGATCTTGCCCTTCACGTACGCCTCGCCGAGATTGTCGAGGCTCGGTTCGAGCAGATAAGGCAGCGCCGTAGCGCTTTTGACATGTAGCGTGACCCGAGGCGCGGCGAACTGCCCGAAGTCATGTTGCTGACCGTCCCACAGCACAAGGCGTGCTGGCAGGTTAGCCTTGGTTTTTACCTCTTCCACCCACTGCGCCAGCTTTTTCTCCCAGAACATGTGATCTCTCCGTGTCCGTTGAATTAAAGCAAAGCCTGTGTGGATTGCGGCTCCGTGCAGCGCAACTCCCATGCCGCGAGACGCAGTCCGATCGGCGCGCGCTGCTGCGTTGGCAACGCGCGTACGATGTTGTATTCCGGTTCAAGGCGATAGGCGGGAGATTTGCCAGTCGCTGTTTTCGCTTGAACACGTGTAGAGCAAGCGGTCGTGCAGACGCGACGGCCGGCCCTGCCAGAATTCGATTGTTTCGGGTACCAAACGATAGCCGCCCCAGTGTGGTGGGCGCGGCGGTTGGTCACCGTATTGCAGGCTGATCTCCCGTTCGCGTGTTTCGAGCTGCGAACGGCTTTCAATTACCTGACTTTGATTGGATGCCCACGCGCCGATGCGTGAACCGAGCGGGCGCGACGCGAAATACGTATCGCTTTCTTCGGCGCTGGTCTTCACGATGCGGCCTTCCACGCGCACCTGACGTTCGAGTTCGATCCAGTAGAACAACAGGCTCGCGTAGGGATTGGCGGCTAGCTCGCGACCCTTGCGGCTTTCGTAATTGGTGAAGAACACAAAGCCCCGCTCATCGACGCCTTTGATCAGCACGATGCGCGCCGACGGCCGGCCGCGCGAGTCGACCGTGGCCAGCGTCATGGTATTCGGTTCGGGCAGTTGGGCGTCGACCGCTTGCTTAAACCACGTGTCGAATTGACGAAACGGGTTGCGGTCGATATCAGCAACGTCCAAAGAACCCAGCGAATAGTTTTTTCGAAGTTCGGCGAGTGAGGTCATGTTCTTATGCGAACGCTACAGTACAACCAGTATAGCTAAGGCGTGAATTCTTTGCGCGCAGCCAGATCAAGGCCCGTCGCGCTGTGTGGACATCCACGCCACCCCGTTTGCGGCTATGCGTGCCTAACATTCGTGCCTAAATGGGTGCGGCGATGTGGATTGACGCGATCAGGCAAAATACGGGCTGCGAACGCTTGGGCGTGCCTGAGCGTTTTCACCACTTTGTGTCTTGCCTGCTTTGAACGAGCCTTCCACCATGTCCAGCACCACCGCGCATTCCGATCTTACTACCAGCCTCGACGGGAGTGAAACCGCCGACCGCGCGCGGCGCTTCGGCGGCGTCGCCCGTCTGTACGGGGCGCCGGCGCTTGCTGCGTTCGAAGGCGCACACGTCGCCGTGATCGGCATCGGCGGGGTCGGCTCGTGGGTGGCGGAGGCGTTGGCGCGTAGCGCGGTCGGTACGCTGACCTTGATCGATCTCGACAATGTTGCTGAGAGCAACACTAACCGCCAGATCCACGCGCTGGACGGTAACTACGGAAAACCGAAGGTCGAGGCGATGGCGGAACGCATCGCGGCAATCAATCCGTTCTGCGATGTGCGGCTGGTTGAAGACTTCGTCGAGCCGGACAATTTCACGGTGACACTCGGCGGTGGTTTCGATTATGTGATCGATGCGATCGACAGCGTGCGCACCAAGACCGCGCTGATCGCGTGGTGCGTCGAGAAGAAGCAACCGTTGATTACGGTGGGTGGCGCGGGTGGTCAACTGGACCCGACGCGCATTCGGATCGACGATCTCGCGTTGACCATTCAGGACCCATTGCTGTCGAAAGTGCGCGGGCAGTTGCGCAAACTGCATGGCTTTCCGCGTGGTCCGAAGGCGAAGTTCAAGGTGAGCGCGGTGTATTCCGATGAGCCGTTGATCTATCCGGAAGCTGCCGTCTGCGATATCGACGAGGAAGCGGAGCACGTCACGACGTCACCGGGTCATACGGGACCGGTCGGTTTGAACTGTGCGGGGTTTGGTTCGAGTGTGTGTGTGACCGCGAGCTTCGGCTTTGCCGCTGCCGCGCATGTGTTGCGGGCTTTGGCCAGGCAGGCGGCGGGTTGAAGCGGTGGGGTGTTTGAAGTCAGGAGTCGGGCAGGTGTGCGGTGAGGCGGTAAAGCAGGAAGGAAATAAAGACACGAGCGGGCCGCAAGGCATTAAGCGACTGCGAGGGAGCGAGTCGCTGCAGCGTATGCCGCAGCGCATTCAGGCGCGGCACCGTCGCCGCGCCTGAACACAGTACAGATTAGAACAACAACGCGCTCAGCTTGCGCCGCCATTGCGACACCAGCTCCGGCTGATGCGCGGCGAGATCGAACACCGACAGCATCGTCTTACGGCCGATGTCGTCGCGGAACGTGCGGTCGCGTTGCACGATGGCGAGCAAATGCTCGAGCGCGCCTTCGTATTTGCGGCGGGCGATGAGCGCGCTAGCCAGATCGAAGCGTGCTTCGAGATCGTCCGGATTCGCTGCGACCTTGGCTTCCAGTGCATCCGTAGGTGGCAGATCAGCCGCCGCGTCTACAGCATCGAGCCGGGTCTTGATCGCGTTGAAGCGCGCGTCGATGCCTTGCGTGGTTTTCGGCGACAGCAGGTCGACTTCATTGCGCGCTTCATCGATGCGGTGATCTTCGAGCAGCATTTCGATGAGGTCCATACGCGCTTCGTCGAAGCCCGGGTCGTAGGCGAGCGCGGCTTGCAGCGCATTGTAGGCATCGTCACGACGGCCTTCGGCCCGCGCGGCTTGCGCGTCAAGACGTGCCGCGTCCGCGCCTTGCGGGACGAGGCGCTCGATAAACTCGCGCAACTGGCCTTCCGGCAGCACGCCGACGAATTGATCGACCGGCTGGCCGTCGGCGAACGCCATGACGTGCGGAATGCTGCGCACCTGGAAGTGTCCGGCCAGTTCCTGGTTCTCGTCGACGTTCACCTTCACCAGCTTCCATTTGCCGGCGGCTTCGGCTTCGAGCTTTTCCAGCATCGGGCCGAGCGTTTTGCAGGGGCCGCACCATGGCGCCCAGAAATCGACCAGCACAGGGGCCAGTGTCGACGCCGCGATGACGTCCTGTTCGAAAGTGGCCAGCGTGGTGTCCATTGTGTCCTCGTCGATAAAACGGTGTGTTCGCTAGGTGGGGCCGGGCGCGGCGAATTCAATGCGCCTCGCGCTCACTTTTACTTGCTCTGATTCGCGCTTAGTTTCTTGTCGGCAGCGGAATCCATTCGGTTTCACCCGGCACCTTGCCCATCTCCTGATTGGTCCACGCCAGCTTCGCGGCTTCGATCTTCTCGCGCGAACTGGCGACGAAGTTCCATTCGATAAAGCGCTCGCCATCCAGCTTCTCGCCACCGAGCAGCATCACGCGCGCGCCGTGGGTGCTGGCAAGCGTGACGGTTTCGTCGAGCGCGAGCACGGCCATCTGACCTACTTCGAGCGGTGTGCCGTCGATCTCCAGATCGCCGTCCACCAGATAGACGCCGCGTTCCTCGTGTTCCGGTTCGAGTGCGAACGCGCCGCCCGGGGCGAACTCCGCAGCCACGTAGAGCGTGCCGGAAAAGGTCGCGACGGGCGAGGTTTCACCGAACGCGGTACCCGCGATCACGCGCAGCGTGACGCCGTTGCGCTCGACCACCGGCAGCGTGTCGGCCGCGTGATGGGAGAAGGACGGTTCGATGTCTTCGTCGTCGAGCGGCAGCGCAACCCAGGTCTGAATGCCGTGCATGGTCTGGCCGCTTGCGCGGTCTTCAGCCGGCGAGCGCTCGGAATGGACGATGCCGCGACCCGCCGTCATCCAGTTGACGTCGCCCGGGACGATCTTCTGCTCGGAGCCGAGGCTGTCGCGATGCATGATCGAGCCTTCGAACAGATACGTGACGGTTGCGAGGCCGATATGCGGGTGCGGACGCACGTCGAGCCCGACGCCGGGTTCGAGCGTGGCGGGGCCCATGTGGTCGAAGAAGATGAACGGGCCGATCAGGCGCGCCGCCATGGCCGGCAGCACGCGCCGCACGGTGAGACTGCCGACATCGCGCAGATGCGGCTTGAGGACTGCTTTGATCGAGGAAGTCATGGGCAGGCTCGGCTGAAAGGGTGGGTTGGATTTTGCTTAATGGATGATTCTACTGCGGTTGAGGCTACGCCCGCATTCTGCACGCCATGTACACACATGTATTTACATTGACGGCGCGGATGGCTATAGTATTAGCTCGTACATCCAGCGTACATCCGCAGTAGGAGTTCAGTATGCTTACCAAAGTCTTTCGCAACGGCAATTCGCAGGCGGTGCGTATTCCAGCCGAATTGGCATTTGACCGCGCCGACGTCGAGGTTGAAATTGAACGAGTTGGCGAAGAATTGCGGATCCGTCCAACCCGGCGTTCGCTGACCGGCGTGCTCAAGAAATTCGGCAAATTCGGGCCAGACTTCATGTCCGAAGGACGTGGCGACCACGAGCAGGCCGAGCGCGAGGATTTGTAATGCCGCGCTACATGCTCGACACGAATATCTGCATCTACCTGATGAAGAACCAGCCGGAACAGGTTGCGAAGCGCTTTGCGGAATGTTTCGTCGGCGATGTGGTGATGTCTGCCATTACTTTTGCAGAACTCGAATACGGCGTGGCGGTATCGGCGAACCGTGCACGCGAGCGCCGCAATCTGGCAGCACTCGCCGAAGACATTCTGGTCATGCCGTTCGACAGTGCGGCAGCCAGCGCGTACGGTCCGATTCGCGAGGCGACGCGTGAGCGTAAGAAGGATCAACTCGACAAGCTGATCGCGGCGCATGCCGTGGCGCTCGGCGTGGTGCTAGTGACCAACAACGAACGTGACTTCGCCGCGTATCCGGGGCTGCGCGTGGAAAACTGGCTGAACGGCTAACTACGTTTTAATGCACTGTCGAGCGACGCGACGTCCGCTAAACTGCCGGTTCGAACAAACAAATGGAGACCGGGATGTCACCTAGGGATCTGCTGCTCGCGCTGGTGGTCGTGGTTGCGTGGGGCGTCAATTTCGTCGTGATCAAGGTGGGCCTGCATGGTGTGCCGCCGATGCTGCTCGGCGCGCTGCGTTTCACGCTCGCCGCGGTGCCGGCGGTGTTTTTCGTCAAGCGGCCGCAGATGCCGTGGCGTTGGCTGTTCGCTTACGGGGCGACGATTTCGTTCGGGCAGTTCGCTTTCCTGTTCTCGGCCATGTACGTCGGTATGCCGGCGGGGCTCGCTTCGCTCGTATTGCAGGCGCAGGCATTCTTCACGCTGATTTTCGCGGCGCTGTTTCTGCATGAGCGTTTTCGCGTGCCGAACATTGTCGGTTTGTTGATCGCAGCGGGCGGCCTCGCGGTCATCGGCCTGCAAGGCGGCCACGCAATGACGCTCGCCGGTTTCGTCCTCACGCTGTGCGCCGCGTGTTCCTGGGCGCTCGGCAACATCGTCACGAAGAAGGTCGGCAAGGTCGATCTGGTCGGGCTGGTGGTGTGGGGCAGCCTGATTCCGCCGCTGCCGTTTTTCGCGCTGTCGTACGCGTTCGAGGGACCGCAGCGGATCGTCGCAGCGCTGTCCGGGATCAGCGCGATGTCGATTTTCGCCGTCGTGTACCTCGCGTTTATCGCGACGCTGATCGGCTACGGCCTGTGGAGCCGGCTCCTGTCGCGCTATCCGGCGAGCCAGGTGGCGCCGTTCTCACTGCTGGTGCCGATTGTCGGGCTGGCGTCGGCATCCTTGTTTCTCGACGAGCAGTTGTCGGCGGCGCAGATCGTGGGTGCCTTGCTGGTGATGGCGGGGTTGGCGGTGAATGTGTTCGGTGGTTGGGTCGTGCAGCGGCTTTCACCGGCGCGTTGAGCGCCTCTTAAGCGTGAAGCAGAAAAAACGGCCGCATCG
This sequence comes from Burkholderia sp. GAS332, assembly GCA_900142905.1. Classification (NCBI taxonomy): domain Bacteria; kingdom Pseudomonadati; phylum Pseudomonadota; class Betaproteobacteria; order Burkholderiales; family Burkholderiaceae; genus Burkholderia; species Burkholderia sp. GAS332. Next base: position 886,664 of record FSRV01000001.1, read on the forward strand.
AGCGGCCGTTTTGTTTATTGCCGGTATGACCCGGCATGACGCGGTGTCACGCCGGGCGGCGTCAGGTCATGCGGCTCTTCGCCAACGGCGGATTCGCCGCGAAATAGCGCTTGATGCCGGTCATGATCGCATCGGCCATCTTCTCCCGATACGCGTCGTCGTTCAGGCGGCGCTCCTCGTCCGGGTTGCTGATGAAGGCGGTCTCCACGAGGATCGACGGTATGTCCGGCGCCTTCAGCACGGCAAACCCCGCCTGTTCGACCGAACCTTTGTGCAGCTTGTTGATACCGCCGATCTCGTTCAGCACGAAATTGCCATAGCGCATCGAATCGCGGATCTGCGCCGTGGTCGACATATCGAATAGCGCGCGGTTGACGGAGGCATCGGCGGACTTAATGTTGATCCCGCCGATCTGATCCGACGAGTTTTCCTTGTTCGCCATCCAGCGCGCCGCGGCGCTCGATGCGCCATGCTCCGACAACGCGAACACCGACGAGCCCTTTGCATCGGGCGTGGTGAACGCGTCCGCGTGGATCGACACGAACAGGTCTGCGCCCACGCGCCGCGCCTTCTGCACCCGCACGTTCAGCGGCACGAAGAAGTCGGCGTCGCGCGTCATCATGGCGCGCATGTTGGGCTGCGCATCGATCTTCGCGCGCAGCTTCTTCGCGATGTCGAGTGCGATGTGTTTCTCATACGTGCCCGAGCTGCCGATCGCGCCCGGGTCTTCGCCGCCATGGCCCGGATCGATGGCGACGGTCAACAGACGCACCGTATTGCTCTTGCCGGATTTCGGGTTGGTGAAAGCGTAGCTATCGTCGCTGTCGCTGTCATCGCCGAGGTTGCTGGCGCTGCTGCCACTGCTATTGCTGCCTTTGTTGCGGGCGAGGGCGGTCGGCGGTGCGATAGGCGCCGTCGGCGCAGAAGGCTTGCCCAGGATGGGTGGCGCAGGTGTCGGCGTGACGTGCACCGGCGGACGTGGCACGCCCGGCGCCGGGCCGCCGCTGCCGTTCTGTGCATAACGCTCGAAGAAGGCTTCGCTGTTGTCGGGGGTGGGCGGCGTAGTGCCCGGGCCGCTTAGCGTGGCGGGCGGCGCGTTGTTTTCGTCCAGCGTTTGCTGCTTGCGCTCGGTTTGCGCGAGCAGATCCATGAGCGGATCGGGCGCGACAGCGGGGTACAGGTCGAACACCAGCCGGTACTTGTACGCGCCGACGGGCGGCAGCGTGAACACCTGCGGCTTCACCGAGCCCTTCAGATCGAACACCATGCGCACGACGTGCGGCTGATACTGCCCGACGCGCACCGACTGAATTTGCGGATCGTTCGGCGTAATTTTCGACACCAGATCCTTCAGTGCCTGATCCAGATCGAGGCCGCTCAGATCGACCACCAGTCGGTCCGGACCCTGCAGCAACTGCTGCGTGTTCTGCAAAGGCTGATCCGACTCGATCGTCACGCGCGTGTAATCGCGCGCCGGCCAGACGCGCACACCCAGCACCGAGCTCGCCCACGCGAGACGCGGGGCGACAAGGCCGAGCACCAGCGTGGACGCACCCGCGCGCAGAATCTGCCGGCGCCGCCAGTTATGCGTTGCGGTAGCCGCTGATTCGATCGAGCGGAATGGTTTGATCAACATCTTTCGAGACATGCCTTTCCTGATTCGCTATATGCCCGTGCGACGAGTACCCGGCCGTCGCTCCCGCTGTCCAGGTCGAGCGAGAAGACAAGATCCGGCACGCCGAGGAGCCGCCCGGCGCGCTGCGGCCATTCGACGAGGCAGATTGCGCCGCTGTCGAAGTACTCGCGAAAGCCCGCGTCGGCCCATTCGGCCGGATCGGTGAATCTGTACAGATCGAAATGATAGAGCGCGAGTTCCCCAGCGGGCCGCTCGAGCACGTAGGGTTCGACGAGTGTGTAAGTGGGACTGCGTACGCGGCCGGTGTGGCCGAGGCCACGCAAGGTCGCGCGCACGAGCGTGGTTTTGCCGGCACCGAGGTCGCCGACGAGTTGTACTTGCAGTCCGTGGAATGCCCGATCATCCGCAGCGCCCGGCGCGCGTTGTTGCGTTTTTTGCTGCGGGTTTTGCTGCAACTCGCGCACGCTTTCGATCGCCCGGGCGAAGCGCTCGCCGAATGCGTGGGTGGCGCCCTCGTCCGCGAGCGCGAAGGAGCGTTCGAGCAGGACATCGGCGGGTGGTTGGATCGCGAGATCGGGATTGACGGGCATTCTCGTAAAATGGCGTGATGAACCGAAGTCCGGAGTCCCCTGTTTCCTGCACGCCTGCGTCTAACGACGATGCGCGTGCCGAGCGTCATTTCGATGAAGCGGCGCTGAACGCGCTCGCGCTCAACATCAAAACGTGGGGCCGTGAACTGGGTTTCGGGGCGATCGGTATCAGCGACACCGATCTCTCCGCTGCCGAAGCGCCGCTTGCAGCATGGCTGGACGCGGGTTGCCACGGCGAGATGGATTATATGGCGAAACACGGTATGAAACGCGCGCGTCCCGCCGAGCTTGTGGCCGGCACGCGACGTGTGATTACCGCGCGAATCGCCTATTTGCCCGCACAGACATTGAGCGGAAAGGCGCACGAAAGCGCTTTGCAGGACACACCGCTCGCACCGCAAGACTGGCGCGCAGCCGAGCATGCGCGGCTCGCGGACCCGTCGGCGGCGGTGGTGTCGATCTATGCGCGGGGCCGCGATTATCACAAGGTGATGCGTAACCGTCTGCAACATCTTGCCGAGAAAATCGAGGCGGAGATCGGTGCGTTCGGCTACCGCGTATTTACCGATTCGGCGCCGGTGCTCGAAGTAGAACTTGCCCAGAAGGCCGGCATCGGCTGGCGTGGCAAGCACACGTTGCTGCTGCAGCGCGATGCCGGATCGCTGTTTTTTCTCGGCGAAATCTATGTCGACGTGCCGTTGCCCACCGATGCCGAGACTTCGCCCGACGATGCGCCCGAAACGCCGGGCTCGCATTGCGGCAGTTGCACGCGCTGCATCGGCGCATGCCCGACGGGTGCGATCGTGGCACCCTACAAGGTCGACGCGCGCCTCTGTATTTCGTATCTGACGATCGAATTGAAGGGCAATATTCCCCTGGAAATGCGGCCGCTGATCGGCAATCGTGTGTATGGCTGCGACGATTGCCAGCTCGTCTGTCCGTGGAACAAGTTTGCGCAGGCTGCGCCGGTCGCCGATTTCGACGTGCGGCACGGGCTCGATCGCGCGACGCTGGTCGAACTGTTCGCATGGTCCGCCGACGAGTTCGATACGCGGATGCAGGGGAGTGCGATTCGCCGCATCGGCTATGAGAGCTGGCTGCGCAATCTGGCGGTGGGGATGGGTAATGCGCTGCGGAGCTCTTCGGAAAGTTTGAGTGCGGATGCGCGCGAGGCGATTGTTCACGCGCTGAAGTTACGCGCCGACGACCCCTCCGCCGTGGTGCGCGAGCATGTGGAGTGGGCGTTGGAAGCGGCGTAAAGTAGCGGCATTCCGGTGCGGCGGGTTTTCTCGGTGAAGCGTCTGCACCCCATGCAGGGACGCTACCGTGACGTTTAAAAGGCGCCGGTCCAGTCATGAGGCAAACAACCATGTTCAACGCAGTGATCGATGCACCGTTCGGCAAGGTCGGCATTCGCCTCGAAGGCGAGGCCGTGCGCGAAATCGTCTATCTGCCGGAGTCGATCCAGAGCGTCGCGCCGGACACGCGCCTGGCCAAGCAGGCCGTCGAGCAGATCGAGCGTTATTTCGAGCGCGCGTCCGCGAAGTTCGAATTGCCGCTGGCAGCGGTCGGCACCGCGTATCAGCGGCGCGTCTGGCAAGCGATCAGCGACATCCCGCCGGGGGTCGTCCTCACCTATGGGCAACTGGCAAAACAGTTAGGTAGCGTCCCGCGTGCAGTCGGCCAGGCGTGCGGCTCCAACTACTTCCCGATCGTGATTCCGTGTCATCGGGTGGTCAGTTCGAGCGGCATCGGCGGATTCGCGCATCACGCCGGAGATGGTTTCTTTCGCAACGTCAAGCGCTGGCTTCTGGCGCATGAAGGCATTCCCTACGCATGAGCGACACCGTGACTGACGACGCGCCCATCGCGTCACCTTTGTTTGTAGCGAGCTCGGCCTCGATCGATGCGTTCTGTGACGCGTTGTGGCTCGAGCACGGCTTGTCGCGCAACACACTCGATGCGTACCGGCGCGATCTGCGGCTGTTCTGCGAATGGCTCGCGCACACCCGCAACACGTCGCTCGATACCGCCAGCGAGGCCGATCTCAACGCCTATAGCGCGGCGCGTCAGAAAGACAAATCCACCTCGGCGAACCGGCGGCTTTCGGTGTTTCGCCGCTACTACGGCTGGGCGGTGCGCGAGCATCGCACGCAGGTCGATCCGACGGTACGCGTGCGTTCCGCGAAGCAACCGCCGCGTTTTCCGTCGACGCTCACCGAAGCGCAAGTCGAGGCGCTGCTCGGTGCGCCGGATATCGACACGCCGCTAGGTCTGCGCGATCGCACTATGCTGGAGTTGATGTACGCGAGCGGTTTGCGCGTCACCGAACTCGTCACGCTGAAGACGGTGGAAGTGGGCCTGAACGAAGGTGTAGTGCGCGTGATGGGCAAGGGCTCGAAAGAGCGCCTGATTCCGTTTGGGGAAGAGGCGCACGGCTGGATCGAACGTTATCTGCGCGAAGCGCGCCCGGCTTTGCTAGGGGCGCGCGCGACGGATGCGCTGTTTGTCACGAGCCGCGCGGAGGGCATGACCCGCCAGCAGTTCTGGAACATCATCAAGCGTCACGCGGCAGCGGCCGACGTGCGCGCGCCGCTCTCGCCGCATACGCTGCGGCATGCGTTCGCCACGCATCTGTTGAACCATGGCGCTGATTTGCGCGTTGTGCAATTGCTACTCGGTCATACGGATATCTCGACCACGCAAATCTATACGCACGTGGCGCGCGAACGGTTGAAGTCGCTGCATGCGCAGCATCATCCGCGGGGGTGATCCGTGCTTGCGCGGGCAGTCGCATTCAGTCGCATTTGCCCGTGCCGTCACATGCGCGTGACTGCGACGACCCCTGCCATAGCGTTTGTCCGGTAACGCCAGGCCGAAGCCACCGCGGCTACTGCGTTACATGAACTCGCGCAACCGGTGCTTGAGAATCTTGCCCGTCGACGCAGCCGGCAGCGCAGCGAGCACCTTCACTTCAGCAGGGCGCTTGTAAGGCGCGAGACGCTCGCCACACCACGCGATCAGTTCAGCCGGCGACACCTTCGCGCCCGCGATCAATTCGACGAACGCGACTACTTCCTCGTTACCCTCCACGGCGCGCCCGATTACCGCCGATTGCACCACCTGCGGATGCGCGTTCAATACATGCTCGACTTCCGCCGGATACACGTTGAAGCCCGAGCGAATGATCAACTCCTTGCTGCGCCCGACGATATGCAACGCACCGTCCGCATCCTGCCGCGCGAGATCACCGGTCTTGAGCCAGCCGTCTTCGGTCACGGCGGCGCGGGTCTGCTCCGGGCTGCGGTAGTAACCCAGCATCACGTTCGGACCACGCACCCACAGTTCGCCGATTTCGCCCGGCGCGACATCCGCGCCGTCGAGTCCGACGAACCGCACTTCAACGCCAGGAATGACCTCGCCGACCGAGCAATCGCTGCGCGGCGCATCGAGCATGGTGTGGGAGACGGTCGGGCTGCTCTCGGTCATGCCGTAGCCGTTGTGCAGCGGGAGGCCGTAGACGCTTTCGACGTGCGCCTTTAACGCGGCGTCGAGTGGCGAGCCGCCTGAATAGGCAAAGCGCAGGTGCGGCGCGGACCACGTGTGGCCGTGCGTTTGCAGATGCTCGAGCAGTTTCGCGTGCATGGCGGGAACGCCCTGGAAGATCGACACGCGCTCTTCGGCGAGCGCACGGCGCACCGCTTCCGGCGCGAACCGCGGCGCGAGGCGCAACGTCGCGCCGGCATGCAGGCTGCCGAGGCAAACGGAGGCAAAGCCGTACACGTGCGAGATCGGTAGTACGGCATACACGACATCGTTCGGACCGACTTTGCGCAAGCGGCTCGACACGGCCGCGATGAAGAGCAGATTGCGGTGCGACAGCATCACGCCTTTCGGCGCGCCAGTGGTTCCCGTGGTGTAGATCAGCGCGGCGCATTGGCGGTGATTAGCGGCTTCGACCGGTTCGGCTTTTGCGGTGGTGTCGATCGTGTACGACCACGCGCCGATATCCGGCGCGATAGCAGGCGCTGTGACGGCTTTAAGCCGCAGCGCATGCTGTTGGGCGTCCACGGAGCTTTCGACCGCGTACGCGACCACGCGAGGCTGCGCGTGCGCACGGATCGCGTCGAGTTCGGCGGCGGACAGGCGGGCATTCGATACCAGCGCCCACGCGTCGAGCTTCGCGGTGGCGAACAGCAGCACGATCTGGACGATGCTGTTCTCGGCCACGATCATCACGCGATCGCCGCCGCGCACGCCCCATTCGCGCAGCAGCCCGGCGGTGGCATTGACGGCTTCCAGAAGTTGCGCGTTGGTGAGGCGGCGCGCATCCTCGATCAAGGCGACGTGCTGCGGATCGCGCGCGGCCGCGAGCGTCGGAATGTCGGCAATACGCGCGGGCAGGGCGGCTAGCAGCGCGGGGATGTCGATCGGGGAACGGGTGGATGAATCGAGGCTCAACGCTGTCTCCTCTGTTGACCTGAGTTGGTGCTCTGCATGGGACCAGAGTAACGCGCTGAAGCGCGAACTCTGGTCGACACGCTTTAGCGCGGTACCCTGGCCCCATGCAAAGCGGTCGACCAGAGTTCGCGTGTCGGCTGGAGTTAGCGCTTTAGCTGTCGACCAGAGTTGACGCTTTAGCGTCTTACTCCGGTCCCATGCAAAGCACTTAATCCAGCCCTATAGCGCGTTACTCTGGGTCCCATGCAAGATGATTGCTAAATGTGTGCCCGGCATACTACGCGCCGGAAGTTTTGCGAACGATCGTGCCACAATGACCGGACCCGCACAATTGGCCGTTCGGCAAATAGCCGTTGTGCAACGTCGCCATTACAATGCGCCGATGAGCAAATCCAGACACGTCTCCGAAACGCCCGCGACGCAGCTTCTGCGCCGTCATGGCGTCACTTTCGGCGAACATCCTTACGATTACGTCGAGCACGGCGGCACCGAGGAATCAGCGCGCCAGCTCGGCGTGGACGAACATCATGTCGTCAAGACGCTCGTGATGGAAGACGAGCACACCAAGCCGCTGATCGTGCTGATGCACGGCGACCGTACCGTCAGTACCAAGAATCTGGCGCGGCAGATCGGCGTGAAGCGGGTCGAGCCGTGCAAGCCGGAGGTGGCGAATCGGCATTCGGGCTATCTGATCGGCGGTACGTCGCCGTTCGGTACGCGCAAACAGATGCCGGTGTACGTCGAGTCGAGCATCCTCGAGATGGACAAAATCTGGCTGAACGGCGGCCGGCGCGGTTTTCTGGTCAGCATCGAGCCCAAGATATTGACCGACTTGCTGGCGGCGAAGCCGGTTCAGTGCGCGAGCGTCGATTGACGTTTGCCTGAATGTGTTCCGGGCTGGTGGGTTCGGTAAAATGTGCGCCGCCTTTCCCTGTTGCGGTTGGGGTATCGAGTTTTAGACCGCCGATCCTTATAAGAGTCCCAGATGCAAAACCTGATCGTTGCTGTCGTTGCCTACCTGATCGGCTCGGTGTCGTTTGCCGTGATCGTGAGCGCCGCGATGGGGCTGGAGGACCCGCGCTCGTACGGCTCGGGCAACCCGGGTGCCACCAACGTGTTGCGGAGCGGCAGCAAGAAGGCCGCAATACTCACCCTGATCGGCGACGCCTTCAAAGGGTGGCTGCCGGTGTGGTTCGCGGTGCACTTCGGCGCGCGATTCGGCCTTGACGATACGTCGGTTGCGATTGCGTCCGTGGCCGTGTTTCTCGGCCATCTGTATCCGATCTTTTTCCGCTTCAAGGGCGGCAAGGGCGTGGCGACCGCGGCGGGCGTGCTGATCGCGATCAACCCGATCCTCGGCATTGCCACCTTGCTGACGTGGCTGATCGTGGCCTTCTTCACGCGTTATTCGTCGCTGGCGGCATTGGCCGCGGCGGTGTTCGCCCCGATCTTCGACGGCTTTCTGTTCGGGCCGCACATCATCGCGCTGGCGATCGTGGTGATGAGCTCGCTGCTGGTCTGGCGTCATCGCGGCAACATTGCCAAGCTGATGCGCGGCCAGGAAAGCCGCATCGGCGACAAGAAGAAAACCGATGCAGCCGCCGGCGCGGCGGGCGGTAACGAACCTTGAAGGCGGGCGGGGTGCGCCCGACCGGGTGTTTGGCCGGCGTGCCCTAGTTCGCTCGCAGTGTGTGCACTGAAGGCGCACCGCTTGTGCTGGTCGTGCGACACGCGCAGGGTGCTGCGCTGCAACGCAGCTAAGCGCCGGGCGCTGAGTCTCTGCGCGGGCCCGTTGCCTAGTGTTCTGCACGCGGCGGTGCTAAGGCTCAACGCAGCTAAGCGTTCCGTGGTGAGCCCTAACGCGGCCGATTGCCGAGCGCTCGACATGCGTGCGTTGCCGAGCCTCAATTCACGCCGGTTGCCGGGCGTCAACACGCGCCCGGTATTGAGCGTGATGCGCGTTCAGTCGCGGAAGTTGTTGAAGTCGAGCGGGGTATCGGTCACATCCTTGCGTAGCATCGCGATCACGCTTTGCAGATCGTCGCGCTTGCCGCCGGTGATACGCACTGCGTCGCCCTGGATGCTCGCCTGGACCTTGATCTTGCTGTCCTTCACGAGGCGCACGATTTTCTTCGACAGATCGCCGGACACGCCTTTCTTGATCTTGATGACCTGCTTGACCTTGTCGCCGCCGATTTTCTCGATCTTGCCGTAGTCGAGAAAACGCACGTCCACATTGCGCTTGGCCATTTTCGACAGCAGGACGTCTTTGACCTGGCCGAGCTTGAAGTCGTCGTCGGCGTAGGCGGTGATTTCGCTTTCCTTGTGCTCGACGCGTGCGTCCGACCCTTTGAAGTCGAAGCGGGTTGAAATTTCCTTGTTGGACTGCTCGATCGCGTTCTTGACTTCGATCATGTCTGCTTCGCAGACGACGTCAAACGATGGCATTGTTTTCTCCCAATAGTGCTGCGGTGCGTGGCGCGGCCGGTCGGCTGCTCACGGGGCACTCGCTATAATCACGAACCGGACGTCATTTTACCGACGCCACTCCCTTTTGCCTAAGGCTGCCGCGCATTGTCGCGGGGCCGGGGGCCAGATGCCGATTCGTTCGTCGTTCCATTCTTCTCATTCTGATGTCCCAATCCGACTCCGCCACGTTCATTGCCGGCTATCCGCTCAAGGCGCATAACACCTTCGGTTTCGATGTTCACGCGCAGTTAGCGTGCCGGATCGAGCGCGAGGCGCAACTGATGACTGCGGTGCGCGATCCGCGTGCCGCCGGCTTGCCGCGGCTGGTGCTTGGCGGCGGCAGCAATGTCGTGCTGACGGGCGACTTCGCCGGACTGGTGCTGCTGGTGGCGCTGCAGGGCCGCCGCATCGTGCGCGAGGACGATGACGCATGGTACGTCGAGGCGGCAGCCGGCGAGCCGTGGCATGACTTTGTCGCATGGACTTTGTCGCAAGGGCTGCCTGGGCTTGAGAACCTCGCGCTGATTCCGGGCACGGTGGGCGCGGCGCCGATTCAGAACATCGGCGCTTATGGGCTGGAGATGGGCGAGCGGTTTGCGTCGCTGCGGGCGGTCGAGCTGGAAACGGGCGCCGTGATTGAACTCGATGCCGGCGCTTGCCGATTCGGCTACCGCGACAGTTTCTTCAAGCGGGAAGGGCGTGACCGTTTTGTGATTACGTCAGTCACTTTCCGTTTGCCGAAGGTTTGGCAGCCGCGGGCTGGGTATGCGGATCTTGCGCGAGAGTTGGCGGCGAGTGGACACGCCGATGCGCCGCCGAGCGCGCAGGCGATTTTCGACGCGGTGGTCGCGGTGCGGCGCGCCAAGCTGCCTGATCCGCTCCGGCTTGGTAACGCGGGGAGTTTCTTCAAGAATCCGGTCGTGGATGCGACGCAGTTCAATGCGCTGAAGGTTAAGGAGCCCGAGGTCGTGTCTTACCTTCAACCGGACGGCCGGGTAAAGCTTGCGGCGGCCTGGTTGATCGACCGATGTGGCTGGAAAGGCCGTGCGATGGGCGCTGCGGCGGTGCACGAGCGGCAGGCGCTGGTGCTGGTGAATCGCGGTGGAGCAAGCGGTGCGGAGGTGTTGGCGCTCGCGAAGGCGGTTCAGCGGGATGTGCTGGCGCGATTTGGGGTGGAGTTGGAGGCCGAGCCGGTTTGCCTGTGACCGTGTAAGTGGCTTGCAAGAATGAAAAAAGGCGCCGGGAGTTTCCTCCCGGCGCCTTTTGCTCATCTGTGGTTCGGCTTTAGCTACGCTGACTTGGCATTTTGGCTCCGGCCGCGCCTACGGCGCTTAACTTCGCTGCGCGAAGTTAGCCTTCACCGAAACGCGCATCCTCAGCTCCGCTGACGACGCGCGTTTTCAGCAATCCGCATACGCAGTGCGTTCAGCTTGATGAACCCGCCAGCGTCGGCCTGGTTGTACGCACCGCCGTCGTCGTCGAACGTGGCGATCGTCTTATCGAACAGCGTTTCCTTCGAATCGCGCGCGACAACCGAGACGCTGCCCTTGTACAGCTTCACACGCACCCAGCCGTTGACCTTCTCTTGCGTGTGGTCGATCAGCACCTGGATTGCGCGGCGCTCCGGGCTCCACCAGTAGCCGTTGTAAATCAGCGCGGCGTAGCGGGCCATCAGATCGTCTTTCAGGTGGGCCACTTCGCGGTCGAGCGTAATCGACTCGATGCCGCGGTGCGCCTTCAGCATGATCGTGCCGCCCGGCGTTTCATAGCAGCCGCGCGACTTCATGCCGACGTAACGGTTTTCAACCAGATCCAGACGGCCGATACCGTGCTTGCCGCCCAAACGGTTCAGTTCGGTCAGCATTTCCGCTGCCGACAGACGCTTGCCGTTGATCGCGACCGGGTCGCCGTGTTCGTATTCGATGTCGAGGTACTCAGCCTGGTCGGGCGCCTGTTCCGGCGACACCGTCCAACGCCACATATCGGCTTCGGCCTCAGCCTTCGGGTCTTCCAGGTGACGGCCTTCGAACGAGATGTGCAGCAGGTTCGCGTCCATCGAATACGGCGCGCCACCTTGCTTGTGCTTCATTTCGATCGGAATGCCGGCCTTTTCCGCGTACGCGAGCAGCTTTTCGCGCGACAGCAGATCCCATTCGCGCCACGGTGCGATCACCTTGATGCCCGGTTCCAGCGCGTAGTAACCGAGTTCGAAGCGAACCTGGTCGTTGCCCTTGCCGGTTGCGCCGTGTGAAACCGCTTGCGCGCCGGTAGCGCGGGCGATTTCGATCTGACGCTTGGCGATCAGCGGACGCGCGATCGACGTACCCAGCAGGTACTCGCCTTCATAGATCGTGTTGGCGCGGAACATCGGGAACACGTAGTCGCGCACGAATTCTTCGCGCAGGTCTTCGATGAAGATGTTGTCCTGCTTGATGCCGAGTTGCAGGGCTTTCTTGCGCGCCGGTTCCAGCTCTTCGCCCTGGCCGATGTCGGCCGTAAACGTGATGACTTCGGCGTCGTAGTTGTCCTGCAACCACTTCAGGATGACGGATGTGTCGAGGCCGCCCGAATAGGCGAGCACGACTTTCTTGATATCGCTCATGGTGAACTCGTAGCTGGAGAAAGCTGGAAAACAAGGCGCACCGGCGGTTCCGGAGCGCGGAAAACCACTATTTTGACACTAAACCGCCGCTTGCCCGCGGTTTTGGGACAGTGCGGTGGGTGAGCCGGGTCCGCTTGCAACCGTGGACAACCCGTGGACGCCGGCTCGATGCGTGGCGCTAACGTGGTGCCTTGCCTCGTATTCAAGGCCCCGTCGCGCTTCACGCAGGTGCTGCGTAGCGGTTCGCTCAGTGATTGAGCTTGCCGAGCAGCAGATATTCCATCAACGCCTTTTGCACGTGCAGACGATTTTCCGCTTCGTCCCACACGACGCTTTGCGGGCCGTCGATCACTTCCGCACTGACTTCCTCGCCACGGTGGGCGGGCAGGCAGTGCATGAACAGGGCATCAGAATTGGCACAGGCCATCATGTCAGCGTCCACGCACCAGTCTGCAAAGGCTTTCTTGCGTGCTTCGTTTTCCGCTTCGAAGCCCATGCTGGTCCACACGTCCGTGGTGACCAGATCGGCGCCCGCGCAGGCTTCGTTCGGATTGTCGAATTCCTGATAGAACGGTGCGCTTTCCGCCGCGACCATGGCGGGGTCGAGCTTGTAGCCTGGCGGCGTGGACAGGCGCAGCTTGAAGCCGAGAATCTGGGCGGCTTCGATCCACGTGTACAGCATGTTGTTCGCGTCACCGACCCACGCGACCGTCTTGTCGCGAATCGGGCCGCGATGCTCGAAGTACGTGAAGATGTCCGCCAGCACCTGGCACGGGTGATATTCGTTGGTCAGCCCGTTGATCACCGGCACGCGCGAATTCTCGGCGAAGCGCTGCAGGATGTCCTGGCCGAACGTGCGGATCATGATGATGTCGACCATGCGCGAGATCACTTGCGCTGCGTCTTCGATCGGTTCGCCGCGGCCGAGCTGCGTGTCGCGCGTGCTCATGAAGACGGCGTGGCCGCCCAACTGGAAGATGCCGGCTTCGAACGACAGGCGCGTACGCGTCGAGTTTTTCTCGAAGATCATCGCCAGCGTGCGGTCGTGCAGCGGGTGGTAGGTCTCGTAGTTCTTGAATTTGCGTTTCAGAATGCGCGCGCGTTCCAGCACGTACTCGTAGTCTTCCAGCGAGAAGTCCTTGAACTGCAGGTAGTGGCGAATTTTCTTGGCGGTCATGAAACAAATACGGCGGTCTCACCCGGCAGGATTGCCGGACGGCGCCGCCGTCGTTTATGGTAACTCAATGCAGCATAAAGGATTTTGCCCGGTTTGACGAGTCGGCCAAAAGGCTGGACAAGCTGTCTGAAAGCCTTTCGCAACCCTCAAACGAGGCTTGTGTGCGCTGCGGAAAAAGGTCCGCTGCGCTATAATCTACCGGTTATCCCTAAGCCCAGCAGGCCGGTATTGAGCTTGCGGGACACGGCTCGCGTGCTCCGGAAAGTTTCCTCGCGGTGCGCCGTTATGATTAGCGCCGAGGCGGCTTGTCCGGCCCTTCGCGGTTTCTGGCGGCGCAGTTCGCCATTCAGGCGTGGCCGACGTGTTCAGGCATCCCAAAGCCGCTTTGCAGTCAGCTTTGCCGTCATCCCGCTGGGCAGTCACACAGGTATTCCTACATGGCCGAAGCAGCTCCAACCGAATATTTCATTCAGGGCATCACGTCGACCGGGAAAAAATTCCGGCCGAGCGACTGGTCGGAGCGGCTCGCAGGCGTGATGTCATGTTTCGGTCCCAGGGCGGGTGGCAGGGGACCAAACGCTTATCTGCAGTACTCGTTGTACGTCCGGCCCACCCTGATCGGCGACCTTAAATGCGTGATTCTCGATTCGCGCTTGCGCGACATCGAGCCGATGGCCTTCGATTTCGTCCTGAACTTCGCGAAAGACAATGACCTCCTCGTGACCGAGGCGTGCGAGTTGCAACTTGAGCATGCTACGCCGCAAGAAAAAAAGCACGTGCTGTAGCGCAAGCCAGTCGGAGTCGGATCGGCAAAAGTAAAAAAACCCGCAGGCAGCGGGTTTTTTTATGGCTGAGGTCTGAGCCTCAGTGGGTGTTCCGTCAATTATGACGAGCACGACGCGACAGTCGCGCGGAGCAGTGCGGATCTGCCGGTTCCAAGCAAAAAAGCCCGCCGAAGCGAGCCTTTCTGTTGCAGCGGAAACAGGAGGTAGCCCACCGAAGCGGGCTGACCGAATTTACTGCGCTGCGGGCGCTTGCAGACCCTTGAGGGCTGCAGCGAGACGGCTCTTGTTGCGAGCTGCCTTGTTCTTGTGAACGATTTTTTTGTCGGCGATGATGTCGATGGTCTTCGACGATGCCTGGAAGATCTCGACGGCCTTAGCCTTGTCGCCGGCTTCGATTGCCTTGCGGACAGCCTTGATAGCCGTGCGGAACTTCGAGCGCAGTGCCGAGTTGTGCGAGTTAGCCTTGGCGGCCTGGCGGGCGCGCTTGCGTGCTTGTGCGGTGTTAGCCATGACGGTTCCTTATCCTGTTCCTGTTTCCAGTACCTGACCTTCAAGTGGTAGGTGCTGCTTTTAGATCGAACTCTTGGAAGCGATTGCCCAAGAGCGCAAAAAGTGTCGAAATATCGATCGGCCTACGCGAAGGCGGGCCCGTGTTCCGGTGTTTTTCGAGGCTGGTTGGCGCGCCGATACAGCTTGCGTGCCGCTTGAGCGATGCTCGCGCCCGGCTTGCGCCCGCTTACTGCGGCGTGCCCGAATCTCATCCGGAAGTCATTCGAAAACCCGTCCGAAAATTGAGCGAGCTTCGAAACCGGCGATTATAGCAACAAAATCAGGCACGTGGCAACGGGGAATCGCCAATCCTGATGGGCCGGGCTGCCGCGCATCGCCCTGGATTCTGTCGGTTTCCGTGGTTCGCGAGCGTCTCGGCGTCGTTGCCACGGGCGAGCAGCCGACGAGCGCGCGGCTCGCGGAGCCTGGGCCAGGCAACAAAAAACGGCCCGATCTGCCCATTCGACCGAACGTCTGCCTAACAAATCGGTCCGATTCGCGTTCTGGCTCGTCGTCCGCACCTGCGGCACCCGTATAATAAGCGCCCCATGAATCTATTCCGAGCCCTGCTGACGGTCAGCGGCTTCACGCTGCTGTCGCGCGTGACCGGACTGGCCCGCGAAACGCTGATCGCCCGCGCGTTCGGTGCCAGTCAATATACTGACGCGTTCTACGTCGCCTTCCGCATTCCGAACCTGCTGCGCCGCATCTCCGCCGAGGGCGCGTTCTCGCAGGCCTTCGTGCCGATCCTCGCCGAATTCAAGAACCAGCAAGGACACGACGCCACCAAGGCGCTCGTCGACGCCACCTCGACCGTGCTTGCCTGGGCGCTCGCGATTCTCTCGGTGATTGGCGTGGTGGGGGCGTCGGGTGTGGTGTTCATCGTCGCGTCAGGGCTCGCGCATGAAGGCCAGGCGTACGCGCTCGCCGTCACGATGACGCGCATCATGTTCCCGTACATCATTTTCATCTCGCTGACGTCGCTGGCGTCCGGCGTGCTGAATACGTACAAGAACTTTTCGCTGCCCGCGTTCGCGCCGGTGCTGCTGAACGTCGCCTTCATCGCCGCGGCGGTGTTTGTCGCGCCGCGCCTGCAAACGCCGGTTTATGCGCTCGCGTGGGCGGTGATCGCAGGCGGTGTGCTGCAATTCATCGTGCAACTGCCGGGTCTGAAGAAGATCGACATGCTGCCGCGCATCGGCCTGAATCCGCTGAAGGCGCTCGCGCACCGCGGCGTGAAGCGGGTGCTGTCGAAGATGGTGCCGGCGATGTTCGCCGTGTCGGTCGCGCAGATCAGCTTGATCATCAACACCAATATTGCGTCGCGCATCGGTCCGGGCGCCGTCTCCTGGATCAACTACGCCGACCGGCTGATGGAGTTTCCGACCGCGCTGCTCGGCGTCGCGCTCGGCACGATCCTGCTGCCGAGCCTGTCGAAGGCGCACGTCGATGCCGACCCGCACGAGTATTCGTCACTGCTCGACTGGGGATTGCGCGTGACTTTCCTGCTGGCCGCGCCGAGCGCCGTCGCGCTGTTTTTCTTCGCCCAGCCGCTCACCGCGACGCTGTTTCACTACGGCAAGTTCGACGGCAACTCGGTGGTCATGGTTGGCCGTGCGCTGTCGGCCTACGGCATCGGCCTGATCGGCCTGATTCTCATCAAGATCCTCGCGCCCGGTTTTTACGCGAAGCAGGACATCAAGACGCCAGTGAAGATCGGCGTCGGCGTCCTGATCGTCACGCAGTTGAGCAACTACGTGTTCGTGCCGATTTTCGCGCATGCGGGCCTCACGCTGAGCGTCGGGCTCGGCGCTTGCGTCAATGCGCTGTTCCTGTTCCTCGGTCTGCGCAAGCGCGGCATCTATATGCCGTCGAGCGGCTGGCTGAAATTCTTCGTGCAGTTGTTCGGCGCCTGTCTGGTGCTGGCCGGCACGATGCATTGGCTGGCGATCAGCTTCGACTGGATCGGCATGCATAGCCACCCGGTCGACCGCATCGTGTTGCTGGGGGCGTGCCTCGTGCTGTTCGCCGCGCTATATTTCGGTATGCTTTGGCTGATGGGCTTCAAGTACGCGTATTTCAAAAGGCGAGTGAAGTGATCACGATGACGCGAGTTCTCGATTATTTCAGCACGCTGGTTGCCGAAGATGACAGCCTGCCGCTGACCGAGGCGGCGCTCTCGCTCGCACAGGACGCTTATCCCGATCTCGATTTGCAAGGCACGCTGGCCGAGATCGACGAGTTGGTCGTGCGTTTGCAGCGCCGCATGCCGGACGATGCCGACATCAGGCAGAAGGTCGGCATTCTGAACCGGTTCTTCTTCCGTGAGCTGGGTTTCGCCAGCAACCTCAACGATTATTACGATCCCGACAACAGCCATCTGAATGTGGTGCTCAAGCGGCGCCGCGGCATTCCGATTTCGCTGGCGGTGCTGTATCTGGAGATGGCCGAGCAGATCGGCATCCCGGTGCGCGGCGTGTCGTTTCCGGGCCACTTCCTGTTGCGTGTCACGACGCCGGATGGCGACGTAATGCTCGATCCGACCAGCGGGCATTCGCTCTCCGAATCGCAGATGGTGGACATGCTGGAGCCGTATGTGGCGTCGGCGGGCGAGTCGGTGAGCAGGGCGCTGCGCATGTTGCTGCAACCGGCCACGCGCCGCGAGATCATCGCTCGCATGCTGCGCAATCTGAAATCCACTTATCTTCAGACGGAACGCTGGCAGCGTCTGTTGGCGGTGCAGCAGCGTCTCGTGATCCTGTTGCCGGACAGTATCGAGGAAGTGCGCGATCGCGGTTTCGCCTATGCTCGGCTCGATTACCTGCGCCCGGCGCTCGAGGATCTCGAACGATATCTCGGTGACCGGCCGGATGCGGAGGACGCGACGGTGGTGGAGTCGCAGTTGCATGAACTGCGTCAACGCACCCAGTACGACGATCGCGACTAAGCGCGCTTCCAGCCTGCCGGTCAAAAACAGAACGCCTGCACATGACTCATGCGCAGGCGTTTTTCATTGGCGCGGCCGCGTCAAGCGGCGCGCTGGATACATCGTTACTTCGGCTGCATCCGGATCGCGCCGTCCAGACGAATCACTTCGCCGTTGAGCATCGGATTGTCGAAGATCTGCTTGGCCAGCATCGCGTACTCTGCCGGTTTGCCGAGGCGCGGCGGGAACGGCACCATTGCGCCGAGCGCGTCCTGCACTTCCTGCGGCATGCCGAGCAGCATCGGCGTTTCGAAGATGCCCGGTGCAATCGTCATCACACGGATCGCGTTGCGCGACAGATCGCGTGCGATCGGCAGGGTCATACCGACCACGCCGCTCTTGGACGCAGCATAGGCGGCCTGACCGATCTGTCCGTCAAACGCAGCTACCGATGCCGTGTTGATGATCACGCCACGCTCGCCATTCGCATTCGGTTCGTTCTTCGACATCGCCGCGGCGGCGAGCCGGATCATGTTGAAGGTGCCGATCAGATTGATGGAGATGGTGCGCGTGAACGACTCGAGCGGATGCGGGCCGTCCTTGCCGACCGTCTTGATGGCGGGCGCAACGCCGGCGCAATTGATGAGGCCGCGCAGCGTGCCGAGCTTCGTGGCGGCTTCGACGGCTTGCGTGGCGTCGTCTTCGCGGCACACGTCGCACTTGACGAACACGCCGCCGAGTTCCTTCGCGAGCGCCTCACCTGCGTCGACATTCAGATCGGCGAGTACCACCTTGCCGCCGTTCTCGACGAACAGGCGCGCTGTGGCCGCGCCGAGGCCTGATGCACCGCCGGTGATCAGGAATACGTTGTCACGAATCTCCATATCTTCTCCTTTGCTTCGGTTCAGTAATGTCTAGATCGAATATTTTCTCGATGATCGATTGTAACGGCTATGCTGCAATGCGGAAAGTGAAGTGGGGCAGCGGCGCTATGGGGTGCCTGTCGGAGGCCCACAGCGCTGCCAAACTGCTACGGATGGCTAATTAATGCGAGTCTCGGCGGACAACGGAGATCGCAGGAACGTGCACGCCACGCGGCGCGCAATAAAAAAACCCGCCGGAATGGGCGGGTTTTCGAGCAACAAACGCAGACGCGAGATTACTTCAACGCATCGAACGCGCGGTTGCGAATGTCGTCGACCGAGCCGAGGCCCGAAATGCGGCGATATTGCGGGGCCGTCAGCGGGGTCGACGGGTCGCCGTTTTGCGCCCAGTTGTTGTAGTACTCGATCAGTGGTTTGGTTTGCGCAACGTACACGTCGAGGCGCTTCTTGACCGTTTCTTCCTTGTCGTCGTCGCGCTGGATCAGCGGTTCGCCGGTCACGTCGTCGATGCCCTCAACCTTCGGCGGGTTGAACTTGACGTGGTACGTACGGCCCGACGCCGCGTGCGAGCGGCGGCCGCTCATGCGCACGATGATCTCGTCGAACGGCACGTCGATTTCCAGCACGTAATCGATCGCGACACCCGCCTGCTTCATGGCTTCAGCTTGCGGAATGGTGCGCGGAAAACCGTCGAACAGGTAACCGTTCGCGCAGTCCGCCTGCTGCAGGCGTTCCTTCACCAGGTTGATGATCAGCTCGTCCGTGACCAGTTCACCGGCGTCCATGAAGCGCTTGGCTTCAAGGCCGAGCGGCGTGCCTGCCTTAACGGCCGCGCGCAGCATGTCACCGGTGGAAATTTGCGGAATGCCGAACTTTTCCTTGATGAAGGTGGCTTGAGTGCCCTTACCCGCGCCGGGCGCACCCAAAAGGATCAAACGCATGTGATATCTCCAGATCTATGTGAATTCTTTGGCGGCGCTGCAGCCATCCCACGATTCGTCGAGGGACCCGCATCGGCTGCCGTTTCGGGTCTCGCGCTGCACGTCGAAAACGACGGCGCTGCAAGACCAAAACGGCGCGACCGGGGCAAACCCTGACGCTCGCTCCCAAGGGGAGGCGCGCACATCCATCCGATTATGCCATGGGTTTTTACGCTCAAGCCCCGAATAAAGCCTGTACGCGCGCGAGATCTGCGGGCGTGTCGACGCCGGGCAGCGGCGCATTCTGAGTAACGAGCACCGCGATGCGCTCCCCGTGCCACATCGCACGCAGTTGTTCGAGCGCTTCAACCTGCTCGATCGGCGAGATTGCAAGACTCGGGTAGGTGCGCAGGAATTGGGCGCGATACGCGTACAGGCCGATATGCCGGTGGACGACGGCGGGGGCCGGTGGCGTAGGCATCGACGCTACGTTGGGCCAATGCGGCTGATACGCGTCGCGTGCCCACGGAATCGGCGCGCGCGAGAAGTACAGCGCGACGCCGCGCGCGTCGAGCACGACCTTGACGACGTTCGGATTGAAAATTTCCGCAGGGTCGGTGATCGGATGCGCGGCGGTGGCGATCGCGCATCCGTGGCTCGACGCCAGGTGCGACGCCACGCCGCACACCAGCGCCGGGTCGATCAGCGGCTCGTCGCCCTGAACGTTCACCACGATCGTGTCGTCGCTCCAGCCAAACTGCGCCGCCACTTCCGCGAGACGGTCGGTGCCCGACGGATGGTCGGCGCGCGTCAGCACGGCTTCGAAACCGTGCTCGCGGGCCACATCCAGCACCGCTTGCGCGTCGGAGGCGATCAGCACCTGCTGCGCGCCCGATTCGCGCGCGCGTTCGGCGACCCGCACCACCATCGGCTTGCCGCCGATGTCGGCGAGCGGCTTGTTGGGCAGACGCGTCGAGGCGAGCCGGGCCGGCACGACGGCGATGAACGGGGGAGTGGTGGCGTTAGCGTTGGTCATCGGAAGGACGGGCGGCGATGAAACCGGAAGAAAGCGCTCGCAAGTGCACTGCGGGCGTTGACGGGAAAGACGGCAAATGCGGATGGCAAATGCGGCAATTGCGGATCAGATACGCGGGGCGCGCAGAACGCACCCGCCCCGCGTCGGGCAAAGCTGGCTCAGGCGACGGAGCCCGGATTCAGATCGACCGGCGTGCCTTCCACGGTCTGCCGCGCTTCGTCGACCAGCATCACGGGAATGCCGTCGCGGATCGGATAGGCAAGCTTGTCCGCGTTGCAGATCAGTTCCTGTGCAGCACGGTCGTAGCTGAGCGGGCCCTTGCAGATTGGGCAGACGAGAATTTCAAGCAGGCGAGCGTCCACGGACTTTCTCCACAACTAATGCAATGAGGCGATGATCGAGCGCGGCTTCGACCGGGACTACCCAGATGCGCGCGTCGTGCCAGGACCCTAATTTTACCGCATCCTTTTCGGTTATCAGGATGGCGTCCGCGTCGACGTCCGCAAAAGGATTGCGCTCGAACGCGTAGTGATCCGGCAAGGCGCGGGTGGCGGGCGTGAGACCGGCCGCGCGCAGCGTCGCAAAAAAACGCTCCGGCGCGCCGATGCCGGCCGCAGCCAGCACGCGATTGCCGCTGAATTGCGCGAGCGGGCGGCGCAGAGCGGGGTTGTCGAGATGCCAGGCGTCGGCGGGCGCAAGTTGCAGCGCGAACGTGTTCGGCCAGGGGGGCAGCGTGCGGGCGTACGGGTCGTTGATCAGCGTCGCGTCGCGGCGGCGCGACAGCGGCTCGCGCAGCGGGCCGGCCGGCAGCAGAAAACCATTGCCGCCGAGCCGGTGATCGAAGACCACGAGTTCGGCGTCGCGCTCGAGGCGGTAGTGCTGCAAGCCGTCGTCGCTGACGATCACATCAACTTCGCGATGCGCGGCGCACAGCGCCTGCGCGGCCGCGACGCGATCCGGGCAGACCCACACCGGTGCGCCGGTGCGGCGCGTGATCAGCAGCGGTTCGTCGCCGCCGACGCTCGCCGCCGACGTCGCGAGAACCCGCGTCGGACCTTTGACGCGCGCGCCATAACCACGCGAGACCACGCCGGGCTTGAAGCCGGCGGCGCGCAAGGCTTCGACCAGCGCGATGACGGTCGGCGTCTTGCCGGTGCCGCCGACGGTCACGTTGCCGACCACCACGACCGGCACGCCAATGCGCACGGATTTCAGCCAGCCGAACGAGAAAGCGGCGCGGCGCGCGACGGCAATCGCGCCGAACACACACGCGAAGGGCGTGAGCGCCCACGCAAGCGGGCCACGCTGTTGCCACTCGCGCGCGAAGCGTGCTTCGAGACGGTCTTTCAGTCCGCTCATCGGCAAGCCGCAAGGACGGGCGACAGGGGCCGGGACGGCGGCGTGGAAGCGCCAGGTGCAATACGCGGTGCAGGCATCAACGCGGTTCTCCGGACAATCGAAAAGTGAAGCGAAAAGGTGAAGCAGCGGCTGCATCCGATGCGCTCGCGCAGGGTGCCGTCAGTGTGCCGTAATGGCGAGCGCTGCGGGGCGTTCGGGATGCCGTCGAACCCGCCACTCTAGCGCGCGGACGTCCCGCCCGGCAAGTCGCGCGCCCCGCACGGCGCGGCGCGGCAGCGCTTCCAGCGGGTCCCGCAGCCTGTGGATAACTTTGTGGAGAACCTGCCATTCGATGGGCTGGGAGGGCCGCGCCGAGCGCTCCGTATCGGCAATGGTTCTCTTTAACGAGATATAAACAGCATATAAATCAATGACATGCTTCCAATTCGCGCGGCTTGGCGGGGCGGTCTGGCGGCATTCGTCTAAAGGGTCCCGACATGTGGACACTTTTAACAATTCATCTGCTGTGCTGGACGCCGATGGCCACTCGGTCTATCGTCTGTCCGGCCAGTCACCGATATTCCTCGCATGAATCCCGAAAGCCCTTTTTCTTCGTCGGCTACGCCCGGCGGTGAAGTTGTCGTCCCCGTTTCCGCGCTCAACCGTGCGATTGGCACGATGCTCGAACGCTCGTTTCCGCTCGTCTGGGTGGCCGGGGAAGTGTCGAACTTCACGCGCGCCGCGAGCGGCCATTGGTATTTCTCGATCAAGGACGCGCAGGCGCAGATGCGCTGCGTGATGTTCCGCGGTCGCGCGCAGTACGCCGAGTTCACGCCGCGCGAAGGCGATCGCATCGAAGTGCGCGCGCTGGTGACGATGTACGAGCCGCGCGGCGAACTGCAACTGAATGTGGAAGCGGTGCGCCGCACGGGGCAGGGGCGTCTTTACGAAGCCTTTCTTAAGCTGAAGGCGCAACTCGAAGCCGAGGGTCTCTTTGCCGCCGAACGCAAACGGGCTTTGCCGGCCCATCCGCGGGCGATCGGCATCGTGACATCGCTCCAGGCTGCTGCATTGCGTGACGTCTTGACCACCTTGTCGCGTCGCGCGCCGCATATTCCGGTGATCGTCTATCCGGCACCCGTGCAGGGTGCGGGTGTCAGCGCCAAGCTGGCGGCGATGGTCGACGCGGCCAACGCGCGGCGCGAGGTCGATGTGCTGATCGTGTGCCGCGGCGGCGGCTCGATTGAAGACCTGTGGGCGTTCAACGAAGAAGTGCTGGCGCGCGCGATTGCCGAAAGCGCGATACCGGTGGTGAGCGGCGTGGGTCACGAAACCGATTTCACGATTGCCGATTTCGCCGCCGACGTGCGCGCACCGACGCCCACCGGCGCCGCCGAACTCGTCAGCCCGCAGCGCGCGCTATTGCTGCGCGAACTCGATCATCGGCACGCGACGCTCGCCCGCGGTTTCGGCCGCATGATGGAGCGGCGCGCCCAACAACTCGACTGGCTCGCGCGTCGGCTTGTGTCGCCGGCTGAGCGGCTGGCGCGGCAGCGCACGCATCTGCAGCAATTGAGCGTGCGGCTGGCATCGGCCGGCGTGCGTCCCGTGCGTGACGCCCGAGCGCGGTTTTCTCTGCTGGAGATGCGCTGGCAGCGCTGGCGCCCTGATCTTGCCGCGCATCAGGCGCAACTCGACACGCTCTCGCAGCGTCTGGACGCTGCATTGTTACGCCAGCATGAACGTCAGTCTGCGCGGATCGGCACGCTGGCCGCCCGGCTCGAGGTGCTGAGTCCGCAGCGTACGCTGGAGCGTGGTTATGCTGCCGTGCTCGATGCGCAGAGTGGTCGTGCGGTGCGTTCGCCGTCGTCGCTGAAACCGGGGCGGCGCCTCACGGTGCACCTCGCTGAAGGGGCCGCGGACATTGCCCTCGCCGATGTGCAACCGCGCCTGACCGACGGTTTCTGACACTTCGCCGACAGCACGCCAAGGCGTATTTTTGACCTCCGCATGGGCCGGGCACGGCCCGTGCGAAAGCACTAATTACGCTATGTGTGCGGCATGTTTGCCGATGCCGGGCATAAAGTCCGTTGGTTTGCGGGGTTATTCCAACTCGCCTACAATCGAGTGCTCAAAAGCGTTATCCGCAGACTCCCCCACAACAGATACAGACACAAGGAAAGCACCATGGAACATACGCTCCCGCCGCTGCCGTTTGCAAAAAACGCACTCGTTCCGAACATGTCGGAAGAGACGCTCGAGTATCACTACGGCAAGCACCACCAAGCCTATGTGACTAACCTGAACAATCTGATCAAGGGCACGGAGTTCGAGAACCTGTCGCTCGAAGAGATCATCAAGAAGGCATCGGGCGGTGTTTTCAATAACGCTGCTCAAGTGTGGAACCACACGTTCTTCTGGAACAGCCTGTCGCCGCAAGGTGGCGGTGCACCGACCGGCGCACTGGCTGACGCGATCAACGCCAAGTGGGGTTCGTTCGACAAGTTCAAGGAAGAATTCGCCAAGACCGCAGTCGGCACGTTCGGCTCGGGCTGGGCATGGCTGGTGAAGAAGGCAGACGGTTCGCTCGACCTGGTGTCGACGAGCAACGCTGCTACGCCGCTGACCACGGACGCGAAGGCACTGCTGACGATCGACGTGTGGGAACACGCGTACTACATCGACTACCGCAATGCACGTCCGAAGTTTGTTGAAGCGTACTGGAACATCGTCAACTGGGAATTCGCGTCGAAGAACTTCGCGTGAGATTGCTGGTTGCAGTGTGACGATATAGTTCGGATTTCCAACAAAACTGGAAATCCGGACGGATCGTTGCAATGAAGACTGGAAACTGTCGTAAAACGGAAAGCCCTCCTTCGCGAGGGCTTTTTGCTTTTCAGCGTCTGAAGAGCTAGGAAAGTCAGCCTTCGGTTGACGCGTGGTTCTCTGCTGACGTTTGCCGCTGTACGCAATCTGCGTCAACCGGGCGTGGCTTCCTCGGTGGCCGGTATGCATCGCATGAATCATCGGCCACGCAAATACATCAAATCTGAATTCACGATTTCCGTTATTGATCGGATATCCCTAGACTAGGCAAACGTTAATCAGGCTGCTGCCATGTCGATTGAATCACGCTCTGGGGCCGTCGCTACCAGATGACGCAATCCGGGAGCGCAGCCTCGACAGTTCGAACAACAACAAGGAGAGACAGGCATGACTCACCAGAATGCACGCCGCAGCGCGCTAAAGACGTTTGGCCTCGCTGCCGGTACGGCGCTTCTGAGCGCTACCGGGCAGTCGCAAGCAATGGCAGCCGACGCAGCCTCATTGTTGCCCGGAGGGGCAAGCAACCTGGCCGAATTGACCCGGCGATTGGCCGCTGCCCCAAGGCGGCGTGACTTCAAAACGGTACCCATGATTCTCGAGCGTCCTGACCAATGGGATCATGAGGCGCTATCCACCGTCATTGGGTATCGAGGTAACCCGAAACAGGTTTGGGACAACACCGAGCTTGGTGGACCGTGGCTGAATCTGATGCGCAATTCCTTGAATGCGCAGATCTGGTCGTTCAGGCATCCCGACTTCCTCGTCGTATCGGCAACGCATGGGTCGGCCCATTTGTCCTTGTTCGACCAGGCCGCGTGGGACAAGTACGGTCTCGCGAAAATGACCGGCGACAAATTTGCGACCAATACATTGCTCGACAGCAAGCCGGCCGAGACGACGGGTAACGGCGATCATGAAAACGCCGATGGCGCCTTTTCGTCGCACGACAACAGCATTCCTGCACTGTTGAAAAGAGGTGTCGTTTTTCTGTCGTGTCACAACGCCATCTGGGAAGTGGCGGAGAGACTGCTCGCCGCCAATGCGAATCCAGACAAGCTTCCGCTGGACGCGCTGGCAGCTGATCTGACCAACCATGTCATCCCGAGTGCCATCGTCACGCCCGGCGCGGTGGCGACCCTGGTCGAGCTCCAACAGGTCGGCTTCCACTACGCCACGTAAGGATTAGTCATGGCACTCACTCGCGCTCACAACCCGTTGCATCGGGCTCGACGGTTATTGCGGCTAACGCTGGCGGTTTCATTGTGTTGCGCTGCCGGGATTGCAGGCGCGTCGCCAGCGTCGACGGAGGCTGATGTTTTTCCGCCGTGGCAGCATGGAGAAAATAACGACGCGCTTGATCGGGGACTCGAATTCACCGTCCCGCAGGTCGACGTGCTGGCCGATTTCCACGGTAACCTGTCTTCGCCAAAGCTTGTGCTGTTTGTGGGGGGTAACTATTTCTTCGCGATGGCGCCGCTTGTTGCGCAGTTCGAGAAAGACAACCCTGAGTATCGCGGGCGGATTTTCTGGGAAACTATTCCACCCGGTTTGCTGGTCAAGCAGATGAAGGCCGGCGGCACGATCACGGTTGGCAATATGACGTGGACGGTCAAGCCCGACGCTTATTTCGCCGGATTGGCGAAGGTTAAGGAGCTCATTGCGGATGGCACGCTAACCGGCCCCGCCGTTCCCTACGTGACGAATCAATTGACGATCATGGTTCGTCGCGACAACCCTCAGCACGTCATGTCGCTCAAAGATCTGGCGAGGCCCGAGTTGCGGCTCGCGATGCCCAATCCGGAATTTGAAGGCGTGACGAGACAGATCAAGGCATCGCTGGTGAAAGCCGGCGGTGACGCGCTCGCCAAGACCGTCTACGAGGATAAGGTGCGGGACGGATCGACAGTACTGACGCAGATACATCATCGGCAAACCGCGCTCTTTCTGATGCGGGATCGCGCCGATGCCGGGGTGCTTTGGAAATCCGAAGCCTTGTTCCAGGAGCAGATCGGGCATCCTCTTTCACATGTCGACATTCCCGACGCTGAAAACACGACCGCGATTTATGCCGGTGCGCTGGTCAGCGGGGCTCCACACCCGCAAGCGGCTCGCAAGTGGCTCGCCTTCATTCACTCGCCCGCCGCGTTTCAGATCTTCCAGCGATACGGCTTCGGCAAGTACGAACCAACATCGACATCGACTTCGATTAGTCAATAATGGGCTGTCGCGATTCGACGAGAACAGTCGAACGCTAGCTGGATACCGATGCCTGAGCGAGTGACAACTCGCGATAATTTGAAGGAGACGATGTGGACGATTCGGTCGTGATAGTGCGGCGCAGATACCTGACCAGGCATCTGGCTATAGCAGGCACGGTGTTGGCGATGTCCGGTGCTCACGCGGATGACCTGAGTACCGGACAAACGATCGCGATGCAGGGCACGGCGAAGGGCGTCGCCGCGTGTATCAGTTGTCATGGTGCGAAAGGTGAAGGCAACGCAGCGGCAGGTTTCCCCCGCCTTGCTGGCGTGAGCGCGCCCTATCTGTCGGCTCAATTAACTGCGTTCGCGGACGGGACGCGCCAGAACCCGATCATGCAACCGATGGCGAAATTGTTATCCACACACGAGCGTGATGCTGTTGCGCGGTACTTCGCCGGGCTGCAGCCGCCCCCGGGCATAAAACCGAGTGACAACGAGTCGGTCAAGCCTTCGGACGTTGGCGCATGGATCGCCACGCGCGGACGCTGGAACGAGGATCTGCCGGCCTGTGTGCAATGCCATGGACCAGGCGGAATCGGTGTGGGCGCCACGTTTCCGCCACTGGCCGGCCAGCCGGCGTCTTATATAGCGAGCCAGTTGCACGGCTGGCAGAGCGGCACCCGGCCGCCTGGGCCCATGGCGTTGATGCCGGCCATCGCGAGCAAGCTCTCCGACACGGATATCACGGCTGTCGCCGCCTACTACGGCGGGACTGAAGCGGCGGCCGAAGGGGCGTCTGCGAACGGGAGTAAGCCATGATCGATCGAACCTGGTTGTATCGCGGCGTGCTCGCCGGTGTGTTGAGTGCGGTTGCCGGCTTGTGTCTGGCGGCCAACGTCGATGTGCCGGCGTTGCCCGCTTCTTCCGCGCAAGCCCCTGCGTCGGCACCGGTAAAGCCGTTTGCGCCCCCGGCCGAATCGAGCATGCCGATGGACGGTTTCGGCAAATCGGTCAAACTGGGCGAGCAAATCTTTACGCATACTCAAACGTTTGCCGGGAAGTACGTCGGTAACACCCTGAACTGTGCCAGCTGTCACCTGGATGCAGGCCGCAAGGCGGATTCGAGTCCGCTGTGGGGTGCGTATCCTTTGTATCCGGCCTATCGGAGCAAGAACGGGCATGTGAACTCATTCGCCGAGCGCCTCCAGGGATGCTTCATGTACAGCATGAACGGCAAGGCCCCGCCGCTCGGCGACCCAGTGCTCGTGGCCTTGGAGTCGTACGCTTACTGGCTCGCGAAAGGTGCGCCGATTGGCGAAAAGCTGCCGGGACAAGGCTATCCCAAACTTCCCGCGCCCGCGCAAAAGGCGGACTACGCAAGAGGGGGCGCCATCTACGCACAGCACTGTGCGCTGTGCCACGGTGCCGATGGGCAGGGACAGTCGAGTGGGGGACAAGCCGTCTTTCCGCCGCTATGGGGAGCGCATTCGTTCAATTGGGGCGCCGGAATGGGCGACATTCAGAACGCAGCCGGTTTTATCAAGGCGAATATGCCGTTGGGTCTGGCTGGCACGCTGACGGACCAGCAAGCGTGGGATGTGGCCACGTTTATGGACAGCCATGAACGTCCACAAGATCCTCGCTTTGTGGGGTCAGTTGAAGCGACACGAGCAAAGTTTCATGACTCGGCGTATTCGATGTACGGCCAAACCGTCAACGGACAGGTTTTGGGAGCGTCCGGGTCCCGCTGAAGTAATGCGTTGCCACGAGCCGAGCCGTGCCTCGCTCGTGGCAGCGGCGTCGCATTTGCGCGTCAAATGTTTCTCAATCCCCGCCTATTATTACTTACGGGTTACTGAATATTTCTTTCGAATAACAAGCTTCGTCAGCATTCCGCATTAAGGGTACTGTCTTGTCGAAAGCTTTGGGTCTCACCATCGAAAGACTTACCGTCGTCATTCTCCCCATCTGAACACCTCCCGCGCCGCGCTGGTTATGAGCAGGGTGCCTGCCACGCTCGCTAAAGCCTGGCTTACAACCTCGCACCCAGCAAAGCCTCCACGGTGTTTCGCCGCCGGCGCTGGAAGCGCGTAACCGCATCGCCACACGTTCCACCGGGTGAGTCCTGGTAAACATCGGTAAGGACTGGCTCGCTATTGTTCGCTGGCGTTCGTCCCTCTCGCGCAGCCAATGGTTTGCCTTGCGCGATGACATCACCAGCCGGTGATGCGGACCACGGTCCGGGCCCGAGCGTCTTCGATGAAATAAATAGCAGGCCACCCGCGGGGCACGATGGATACGACTCAGCTTCTGGAACGCGCGACCGCGCACCATCTCGCGGGCGAGTTCGGCCACGCCCGCGAGTTGTACGAACGTGCGCTCGCGATCGCACCCGACGACGCGAACGTGATGTTCCGCCTCGGCGTGCTCGACATGCAAGGGGGGGCGTACGATGCCGCGCTCCACTGGCTCGAAGAGGCGTTGAAGCGCGCGCCTGAGAACGCGCGATACCACTTCGTTCGCGGGCAAGTGTTTGCCGCCGCGCAGCGCTTTACAGACGCAATCGACGCCTATCTGCAAGCACTGTCATTCGAAGCCAATTCCACCGACACGCTGTTCGCATTGGCCGCGGCGCTGCAATCGGTCGGCGAATCCGCTGCTGCGATCGAGACCTATACGTCACTGCTGGCGCTTGAACCGGCCCACGTCGATGCACTGAATAACCTGGGCAACTGCTACCGGCAACAGGGCGACGTGCATGAGGCGGAAGCCGCGTACCGCCGCGCGATCGCAGCGCAACCCGGTGACGCCAACGCGCTGACGAACCTCGGCACGCTGCTCGAGGCGGCTGGCTGTCTGGACGAAGCCGTGACCTTGCTCGAAGCAGCGGTGCGCGTCGCGCCCGACTCGCCGTGTGGTCTGGTGAATCTTGGCGTCGCGCTCCAACGGCGCGGCGAATTCGAATCAGCCGCTGCGTTGCTGACACGCGCCCTCGAGTTGGACCCTGCTTTCCCCGAAGCCGCATACAACCTTGGCAATGCGCTGCATGCGCTCGGCAGGCGGCGCGAAGCGGTGAACTACTATCAGCGGGCGATCGAGCAGACGCCGACGCACGCCGACGCCTACAACAATCTGGGTATCGTCTATCAGGAATCGGGATCGCGCGAGGACGCCGCGCAAGCATTCAGCGCTGCGATCCGCCTGCGCCCGGGTTTCGTTGCCGCGCTCAATAATGCCGCTACCCTGATGCGCACACTCGGCCGCATCGCCGAGGCCGAGTCTCATCTGCGCGAGGCGCTCGCTGTCGATCCGCATCACTCGGTCACGCACAACAATCTCGGCAACGTGCTGAAGGACCAGGGGCGCCTCGAAGACGGCATCGACGCCTACCGCCGCGCGCTCACTTGCGATCCGGAGAACGTTGTCGCGCACAGCAACCTGGCGTATGCGCTGACTTTTCAGGCGGAGCAACCGCAGCCGTTGCTGGACGAATGCCGTCGTTGGTCGGCGCGGCATGAAGCGCCTTATAGCGGCACCCGTGAGCCACATTCGAACGATGCGACACCCTCCCGCCGTTTGCGCATCGGCTACGTGTCGCCTGATTTTCGTGAACACTGCCAGACGCTGTTCACGCTGCCGCTGCTGTCGCATCACGATCACGAACAGTTCGAAGTCTTCTGTTATGCGAGCGTCACCCGGCCGGACGGTCTGACGCAGCGCGTGGCCAGTCATGCCGATGTCTGGCGCGACGTGCGTGAACTTAGCGACGAGCGGCTTGCACAGAGGATCCGTGACGACCGCATCGATATTCTCATCGACCTGACCATGCACATGGCCGATGGCCGTCCGCTACTATTCGCACGCAAGCCCGCGCCGGTGCAGATCGCCTGGCTGGCCTATCCGGGGACGACCGGCATTGATGCGATCGATTACCGGCTGACTGACCCATGGCTCGACCCGGCCGGTACCGACGCGCAGTCCAGCGAACGGTCGATTCGCCTGCCGGATTCATTCTGGTGTTATGACCCGTTGACCGATACGCCGGAGGTCAACGCGTTGCCCGCGCTGTCGAACGGATATCCGACGTTCGGCTGCCTGAACAACCCATGCAAGCTGAGCGACGTGACGTTCAGGATGTGGGGTGGCGTGATGCGCGAGGTAGCGGACGCCCGGCTCCTGCTGATGGCCCCGGACGGCGCGGCGCGTGCGAGTCTGCTCGAGCGGCTCGGGCGGCAGGGGATCGGCGCGGAGCGGGTCTCCTTTACCCCGTTCCGGCCGCGCGCGGACTATCTGCGCACGTATCACCAGATCGATGCCGGGCTCGATACGTTTCCGTACAACGGCCATACGACGAGTCTCGACTCGTACTGGATGGGCGTGCCGGTCATCACGCGGGTCGGCGACACGTCGGTGGGACGCGCGGGGCTGAGCCAGTTGGAGAACCTGGGCTTGCGTGAACTCGCGGCGGACAGTGACACACAGTTTGTCGAGACGGCGGTCCAGTTGGTGCGCGACCTGCCGCGGCTGAGCGCGATGCGTGGGACTCTGCGGGCACGGCTTGCTGCCTCGCCGTTGATGGACGGCGCGCGCTTCGCGCGCCATGTCGAGGCTGTTTATCGCAATGTCTGGCTAGCGTGGTGCGAGCAGGCCCACGTAGCGCGCCCGTTAGACGTGTCAGCGCTACCCCTGTGTACTGACGCGCGAACCTTCACCCGCCGCGCCCAGTTTCAGCCGCAAGCGGTCAACATAGAGATAAACCACCGGCGTGGTGTATAGCGTGAGCAACTGACTCACGATCAAACCGCCCACAATCGAAATGCCTAGCGGCCGGCGCAGATCCGCGCCTTCGCCGCTGCCGAGCGCCAGCGGCAGCGCGCCGAGCAGCGCCGCGCAGGTCGTCATCATGATCGGCCGGAAGCGCATCAGGCTCGCACTGTAAATGGCGTCACGCGAGGACATGCCCTCCCGCGACGCCGCGATGGCAAAGTCCACCATCATGATCGCGTTTTTCTTCACGATGCCGATCAGCAGGATCACGCCGATCAATGCCATCACCGTGAATTCGACGTGGAAAAGCATCAGCGCGAGCAACGCACCGACGCCGGCTGAGGGCAGCGTCGACAGGATCGTCAACGGATGCGCGTAACTCTCATACAGCACGCCGAGGACGATATACACTGCGACCAACGCAGCGAGAATCAGCAACGGCTCGTCCCGCAACGATTGCTGGTAAGTCCGCGCCGTGCCCTCGAAACTGCCATGAATCGAGGACGGCACACCCAGTTCGGCCATGCTCCGGTCGATGGCTGCCACGGCGGTCGAGAGCGGCTCGCCTGGCGGCAGATTGAACGAGATTGTGGTGGCGACGAAGTTACCCTGGTGGTTGACGCCGAGCGGCGTATGGCCTGGGCTGAAGCGCGCAAACGCGCTGAACGGGATCATCGTTTCGAGTGAGGTGCTGACCGGCGCGCCGGCGGAGGCGCTCGAATGACCGCTTGCCGCGATCGAATTGATCGCGAGATTGCGGGCGGAGTCGGCGGCAACCGATGCCGCCGTCGTACTCGCTGTGCTTGAAGCGGTGTCGGTGCCGCCCCCGGAGGATCCGGCCGTTGCAAACGGCATGGCGCTGATGGCCGTTGTCGTCGTGGCGCTCGTGCTTGCGCTTGCACTGCTTGCTGCCGCCGCATCAAACACGCTCGCTGTGCTACTGGTGGGTGTGACCGTCGACACCGGCGGTTGAGTCGGAATAGCCGTACCGCCGGCGCTCACCACCGGTCCCGCGCCGGTTGGCGGCATGGCGGGGTTCGACGCACCGCCCGTGCCCGTGCCCGTGCCCGTACTCGTGTTCGTCGTGCTCGCCAACGTGACGGTGCCCGCCACCGCGTTGGTGGATTGCGTGCCGCTCGGGCTGCCGGCGGAGGTGCTCACGTACAGATCGTTCAGGGTTTGCGGTTGCTGCCAGTAACGCGGCGCGACCTCCATGACGACGTAGTACTGATTGAGCGGGTTGTAGATGGTCGAGACGAGCCGTTGGCCAAAGGCGTCATAGAGTGTGTTGTCGAGCTGAGCCGGGGTGACGCCGAGCCGCGCGGCAGTTGAGCGGTCGATATCGATATCCGCCTCGAGTCCGCCCTGCTGTTGGTCTGAATTGACGTCTTCCAGTTCAGGAAGCCCTTGCAGTGCCCGCGTCAGCCGCGGCGCCCACGCATACAGGTCCTGGCTCGAATCGCCGAGCAAGGTGAACTGGTATTGCGCATTGCTTTGCCGACCGCCCACGCGAATGTCCTGCACCGACTGAAGATAGAGCCGCCCACCGGGCACCGCATTGAGTTGGGGACGCAGACGCGCAATCACTTCGTCCGCCGTTTCGCGGCGCTCGGACAAGGGCTTGAGCGCGACGTACACGGAGCCGGTATTGGTCTGCCGTCCGCCGGTAAAGCCGACTACGCTGTCCACCGCCGGGTCGCCGCCGATGATCTGCATGATCTGCTTGAGTTTCGGCTCCATGGCCTGAAACGAGATGCTTTGATCCGCCTGAATGCCGCCGATCAGGCGTCCCGTGTCCTCCTGCGGAAAGAAGCCCTTCGGGATCGCGATGTACAGGTACACATTCAGGCCGATCGTGGCGACGAGGATGGCGAGCAACAGCAGCGGATGGCGCAGAGACCACGTGAGCGAGCGTGCGTAGCCGTCGTGCAGTGCGTGCAGCGGCCGGCCGAGGAAACGGAACCAGCGCTTGTGTTCGTTGCCACGGGTTGGATCGCCGCGATTGGCCGCTTCATCGCCGGGCATGCGCAGCAGCCGCGAACACATGACAGGCGTGGTGGTCAGCGACACCACCAGCGATACGAGAATCGCCAGCGAGAGCGTGATCGCAAACTCGCGAAACAGCCGTCCGACAATGCCGCTCATCAGCAGAATTGGAATGAACACGGCGATCAGCGAGATCGAGATCGACAGCACGGTGAAGCCGACTTCGCGAGCGCCGAGCAAGGCGGCCTGCATGCGCGGCATACCGCTTTCCATGTGGCGCGAAATATTCTCCAGCACGACGATCGCATCGTCGACCACGAAACCGGTGGCGATCGTGAGCGCCATCAGCGACAGGTTGTCGATCGAATAGCCGAGCAGGTACATGAAGCCGAATGTGCCGATGATCGAAACCGGCACGGCGGCGGTCGGAATCAGGGCCGCGCGGCCGCTGCCGAGAAACACGAAGACAACCAGGATCACCAGTCCGACCGCGATCAGCAGCGTGGCTTCGGTGTCGTGCAGCGAGGCCCGGATGGTAGTCGAGCGGTCGGAGGCTTCGAGCACGTCGACGTCGGCCGGCAACGCGGGCTTCAGTTGCTTGATTAGCGCGCGCACGCTGTCCACGGTGCGAATAATGTTCGCGCCCGGCTGCCGGTACAGCATGACCAGCACGGCCGGCTGATTGTCGCGTGAGAGACCGAGGTTGCGCAGGTCCTCGACGGAGTCGTCGATCTCGGCGACGTCCGAGAGTTTGACGCCCGCGCCGTTACGGTACGCGACGATCAGATCCTTGTACTGGTCGGCGGCGCGCGCCTGATCGTTGGCGTAAAGCTGATAGTGCTCGCTTGCGCTTTCGATGGTGCCTTTCGGGCTGTTGGCATTGGCGGACGCCAGCGCGGCACGCACGTCTTCGAGGCCGATGCCGTAGTGATAGAGCGCGTTGGGATTGAGCTCGACCCGCACGGCGGGATTGGCGGAGCCGTTCACGTCGACTTCGCCGATACCGGGCAACTGCGAGAGCGCCTGGGAGAGGATCGTCGAGGCGAGGTCGTAGAGTTTCGCGCGCGGCAGGGTGTGCGAGGTCAGCGCCAGGATCAGGATCGGGGCGTCGGCGGGATTGACCTTGTGATAGGTAGGATTGCTTTTCAGACTGGCCGGCAAGTCGGCGCGTGCTGCATTGATGGCCGCCTGGACGTCGCGCGCGGCACCGTTGATGTCGCGGTCGAGACCGAACTGCAAGGTCACGCGGGCCGTGCCGACCGAGCTCTGCGAGGTCATTTCGGTCACGTCGGCGATCTGGCCCAGATGCCGTTCCAGAGGACTCGCCACGCTGTTGGCGACGGTCTCCGGGCTCGCGCCCGGCAGGCTCGCCTGCACGGAGATGGTGGGAAAGTCCAACTGCGGCAGTGGCGCGACCGGCAAGCGGACGAACGCGAACACGCCGGAGAGCGCGAGGCCCAGCGAAAGCAGAGTGGTGGCGACGGGGCGGTCGATAAAGGGACGCGAGAGGTTCATTAGCGATTGTCAGCGCTGCAACAGGCGCAGCTATGACGATGCTAGGTAAAGCCTTCGGTGGACGGGTTACGCGCGTTTTTCTTGCGGTTACGCGGTAACGGGCGGGAAACAATTGTCAGGTCGGCGCCTGCCGGGCCGTCTGGGTGTGCAAGCTTTGTCACAGATGGTAACTGCGGTGAGGTTCGCGGACCGGCGTTTTGCGCGGATTCAGACCTTGGGCGCGGTCGGTTACGCGGTCATCCACTTATTCCCTTAAGGCTCAGTCGACGCAGCGCCGGTCGTATCGGAATCCGCCGACATCTGCTTATGCCGATGGCCGCGCCCGCCACCGGTGGACGCAACCGAACTCGCCGGCGCGGGTGGCGGTGGCGGATGATTCATGTACTGGAAATTCTGCGCAATCGAGGCGCTGGGAAATGCCGATGTCGACGGGTGGATCAGAACACTGCTCGGGACGGGCGTGTCCGACTGCGCGAAAACGGGCGGTATACAGGCAGCAGAAGCCGCCGCCACTACGAAAACAAGCCGGTTCATCGAGTCATCCTCTGTTTCTTTGACGGGTGCGGCCCGAGCCGATGGGTGAACGCAGGTCCAGTCGAGTTGCTGTGCGATGAGGGGCCGAGCCCTTTGGTGACCCGATCGCGTGGGCGTGGGAGGCTGCCAGTTTAGGGCGTAATGCGTGAAATCAGATTGCCGCTTCGCTTACAAGCGTTACCCGATATAACGTCGTGGCGCGAATGATTGAGGCCCCATTTCTGCACTGCGTAGGACGGTGCTCGACCGACTGCATAGATGTAAGCGAAAAACTTTCTGTAACGATCTGGTAACCAAGGACGGTGCTGATTGGCCTAACGTTTAAATTCCAATATCTCCAAAGCGTACGAACATGATCTCCAGCACCAAATCGATAGGCATCGCCATACCGCTTGCTGTCGTCGCGCTCGCGCTCGGCGGTTGCGCGGTGATGCCGCCGAGCGGTCCGAGTGTGGTCGCACTGCCGCGCAGCGGTGAGCCGCTCGGGCAGTTCCAGCAGGACGACTTTGCGTGCCGCGATTACGCGAATCGTTCGACGGATCCGAACGGGACCGCCGCGCAAGCGGCAACCACGAACAGCGTGAACAGCGCGGCGCTGGGTACGCTCGGGGGCGCCGCGGTCGGCGCACTGATCGGTGCGGCGGCGGGCAATGCCGGCGCGGGCGCGGCAATCGGCGCGGGCAGCGGGTTGTTGATCGGCGGCGCGAACGGAGCGAATGGCGCGCAGTATTCCGCCGCTGGCCTGCAAGCGCGCTACGACGCTGCCTACGCGCAGTGCATGACCTCGAAAGGCAATACGATCTCGCCACCGCCGCAGCCGGCCTATTACGCACCGCAGCCGTACTACTATGCGCCACCGCCGCCGAGGTACTATGCGCCGCCGCCACCGGTGATGTACGCGCCTTACCCGTATTACTAAGGTTGATCGGCGGCCTCGCTTCGCCGAAACGAACCGTTTGCGCCGGGTATCAGGCAAGCTTGTTGCTGTAAAGATTTTGTCAAGTTTGGCGGAACGACGCGAGACGATGGCGGCAAGCACCCTGGCAAAGGGATTACGTTGGGAACGAGGGTCAGGGGTGCCGATTAACTGGCGGTCCTGCACAGCCCGCAAATTCCACTCCATCCCGGCTGGCACGCGCCACTTCTGACTTCGCTGTTAGACGCAGCCGACGTATGGGGTCGACCGGACGCCATGCAAGGGAGGCGGCCATGCAGCGACCGCAAAACGGCACGTTCAATCCGAGTGTGTGGGCTCGCCTGTGCGCGTGGCTGGTGGTTGCATTCGTCGCGGCCTGCTTCCTTTCTTGCGGTGGCGGCGGTGGCGGCTCGGGTGGGTCATCGGGCACGGCCTCGGGCTCGGGTTCGGCGGGCGGCAGCGGCACCACCAGCGGTGGCTCGACAGGCGGCGGCTCGACCGGCTCGGGCTCCGCACCCGCTTCCACCCCCACCCCCACGGCGGCGACTGCCTACGCCACCGACGTGCTGATGCATCACAACGATCTCGCGCGCACTGGCCAGATGCTCGCCGAGACGACGCTGACGCTCGCCAACGTCAACTCAGGCAGCTTCGGTAAAGTCGCATTTCTTTCCGCGGACGGCAAAGTTGACGCGCAACCGCTGTTTGTCACCAGTCTGTCGATCGGTGGCACGTTGCACGATGTGGTCTACGTTGCTACCGAAAACGACACTGTGTACGCCTATGACGCCACCACCTTCGCGCCACTGTGGCAAGTCTCGTTGATCGGCGGCGGCGAAACCCCCAGCGACGACTTTAGTTGTCCGGACTTCACGCCGGAAATCGGCATTACGTCGACGCCGGTCATTGATCGCAATCGTGGCGCAAACGGCGTCCTGTATATCGTGGCAATGACGAAAGACAGCAGCGGCGCCTATCATCACCGTCTGCATGCGCTCGATCTGACGACCGGCGCCGAAGTGCTGGGCGGCCCGACCGAGATCGCCGCGACCTATCCGGGCAATGGTGCGGGCAGCGTCAACGGCCTGATTACCTTTAACCCCGCGCTACATACGGAGCGCGCGGCACTTACGCTGGTCGGCGGCAACATCTATATGGGGTGGACCTCGCATTGCATGGACGGCGCGTACACCGGCTGGCTGATGGCCTATAGCGCCGATACCCTGAAGCAGGTCAGCGCGCTCAACATCACGCCGAACGGCAGTCAGGGCTCGATCTGGATGGCCGGCTCGGGCATGGCGTCGGACGGCACGTCGCTCTACGTCGTGGACGGCAATGGCACGTTCGACACCACCCTGAACGCGCAGGGCTTTCCCGTCAACGGCGACTTCGGGGACTCGCTGATGAAGCTGTCGCTGGGGAACCTGCAGGTCACCGATTACTTCGCGATGTACGACGTCGTGGCGCAGTCCGCCGCCGACAACGATTTCGGCTCGGGCGGCGTCATGCTGTTGCCGGACCAGACGACCGCGGCCGGCGTAGTCAAACACCTGGCGGTAGCCGCCGGCAAGGACAACAACATCTATGTCGTCGATCGCGACGCGATGGGCGAATTCAGTCCCACGGCGAACAATATCTGGCAGGAGTTGATCGGCACGCTCGCAGGTGGCATCTGGGGCTCGCCGGCGTACTACAACGGCGTGGTCTATTACGGCGGCTTGAACGATAACCTGAAGGCGCTGCCGGTCTCGGGGGCTTATCTCGCGACCACCGCTTCGTCAAAGAGTCCAACCACGTTTGCCTATCCCGGCGCGACGCCGGCGGTGTCGGCCAACGCCACGAGCAACGGCATCGTCTGGGCGGCGGAAAACGGCACGACAGGTGCCTTGCATGCGTACAACGCAAGCAACCTTGCGAACGAGCTGTACAACAGCAACCAGGCCGGCACGCGTGATCAATGGGGCGCGGGCAACAAGTTCATCACGCCGATGATCGCTAAGGGCAAAGTGTATGTGGGTGCGACTAATGGCGTGGCGGTGTTTGGTTTGCTGTGAGCGCTACGGGTCTAGTCGCAGTCACCGGTGACTGTGTGGCGTGGGGAGCCGTTGCGGTTTTAGCTCGATCGTGGCGCTGCTGACCGAAAATGGAAAAGCCCCTGTCTGTTACGAGCAGGGGCTTTTTGTTGCCGCTGGGTCTGTGCGGCGGCGCGCAGATTGCTACGGGCGACACCTTAAGCATTCAGCGCACATCACGCGACGCGAGACGCTTACTCCGCCTCGCTCGTAGCCGCCGTCTTACGCGGACGGCGAGCACGTGGCGCGGCTTTACGCGCGGCCTTTTTTGCCGGCACGGGGGCTTCTTCCGCGCTGACGGACGCCACCGGCGCTTCAGCAGGTGCCGCGATCTCCGGTACCTCATCGATCGTTCGCGGCGTGGTCTTCTTCGCTTTCTTCGCGGCTGTTTTGCGCGGCGCGCGTTCCTTGCGGCGCTTGGGCTGAGCGACGCTCTCTTCTTCCTGTGTCTCTTCGTTGCCTACGGTGGTGCTGACCGGTTCAACGGCAAAGCTCTCCGCTTCCGCCCAAGTCACTTCCGGCTGTTCGAAAATGGGTTCGCTGGCTGACGCCGCTTGCGTCTGCACGTCCTCTGCGTGAGCTTGCGCGTGCCGGCCGTGCCCGCCTGCCGCGCGTGCTTCCTGAGTGCCTTCCTGCTGGCCGCCACGGCCGGGCTTGCGGTTGCCGCGGCCTCTGCGGCGCGACTCGTGCTTGCCGCCCGGCTCGGCGACCACCGTTTCGGCAATCACCGTTTCTGCGACCTGTGCCTCATACAACTGTTCTGCCGATTCACCCGATTCGGCCGGCTCGTTCACGTTGTCGGCAGCCACGCTCGCAGCATTGCTTCGATAGACGTACGCGCCTGACTTTTCGTCGCGGCCAAACTCCAGCAATCCGCGCGCATGCGCCTCTTCCAGCAGATTGCCGAATGCGCGAAAACCGTAGTACGTCTCGTTGAAATCCGGCTTGCGGCGCTTGATTGCGTTCTTCAGTACCGACGCCCAGATCTTGCCGCTGTCGCCACGCTCGGACGCGAGCGCGTCGAACGTCTGCACCGCGATCTCGACCGCTTTGGTGCGGCGCTTTTCGAGGTCTTCCTTGCTGCGCGACTTTTCCTCGTCAGGCGTCCGTTTGGCCGTTTGCTGCGCGGCCGGTTGCGGGCGGGCAGACTCGCGTTTGGCTACCGTGCGCTGACTTTCGCGCACCAGGTCGTCGTAAAAGAAGAATTCGTCGCAGTTCGCGATCAGCAGATCGGAGGTGGATTGCTGTACGCCGACGCCGATCACCTGCTTGTTGTTCTCGCGCAGCTTCGACACCAGCGGCGAAAAGTCCGAGTCGCCACTGATGATGACGAAGGTATTGACGTGCGATTTCGTGTAGCAGAGGTCGAGTGCGTCGACCACGAGCCGGATGTCGGCCGAATTCTTGCCCGATTGGCGCACGTGCGGAATCTCGATCAGCTCGAAATTGGCCTCGTGCATCGCGCCTTTGAAACTCTTGTAGCGGTCCCAGTCGCAATACGCTTTCTTCACGACAATGCTGCCCTTGAGCAGCAGACGTTCGAGCACCAGCTTGATGTCGAACTTGTCGTACTTCGCGTCGCGCACGCCGAGCGCAACGTTTTCGAAGTCGCAGAATAGCGCCATGCTGACGGTTTCGTTGGATGACGCCATGAATATCTCCATTGAAGCGATCGTCAAATTCGACGAATCGCGACCATGATAGCGATTCCTACGGAGGTGATCAGCTTTTGTGTTTCTGGCGCACCGATAGGGCCGGCAAAAGCCGTCCGGGGCGAGGACTTTTCTGGCGGTGTGCGAGGTGGCGGTTTGCACCCTTAACAGGGAGGAAATAGACGCGCGCTTGTGCGGCTCAGCAGACCCGGCAGGGTGGATGCTCAAGCGCGCGGGGTGGCCCTGCCGCTGACGAGCCGGCTCGGCCACATGTCCCGGGCGCGGTGCGGCCTGGCCGCGCTACATGTCCCGGTGACGAGCCGGTTCGTTTAGGTCGCTTAGCGCCGCGCGTGTTTCCAGCACCTCGTCGACGAGGCCATATGTCTTGGCGTCGCGAGCCGACATGAAGTTGTCGCGGTCGGTGTCGCGGACGATCTCTTCGACACTGCGCCCGGTACACTCGGCCATCATCGCGTTGAGGCGTTGGCGCTGGTAGAGCACCTCTCTCGCCTGAATTTCGACGTCGGCAGCGGTGCCCTGGCTGCCGCCCGACGGCTGGTGAATCATGATGCGCGCGTTCGGCAGCGCATACCGTTTGCCACGCTGGCCTGCGGTCAGCAAAAACGTCCCCATGCTGGCGGCAAAACCCGTGCACAAGGTCGACACCTCCGGCTTGATGAACTGCATCGTGTCGTAGATGGCGAGCCCGTCGTACACGGAGCCGCCCGGCGAATTGATGTAAAAAGAAATATCCTTGTCGGGATTCTCGGATTCCAGAAACAGCAATTGGGCGACGATCACACTGGCTGACTGTTCGTTCACTGGACCGACCAGAAAGACGATGCGCTCGCGCAGCAGACGCGAATAGATGTCGTAGGCGCGCTCGCCACGGCCGGACTGTTCGATCACGGTGGGCACGAGGCCCAGGCCGGTGACGGAGGGATAGCTGGAATGCATGTTTGCCTCGTTTTAGGCGGCGCGTTGCCGGTAGCCGGGAGCGGTGGCCGATTCGAACAACCGGGCGCCCGTTGCGGTTGTTGTCCGTATGACGAGGGGGAGGACGGCGACGTGACAGGAATATTTTTTTGTTGGGCTGTCACATTGGCGACGGCCTGAACGTCAAGCTGAAAAGGATGCAGATCTGGAGGGGGCTACGCATGACGGAACAAGGAATCGACAAGGCATCCAGCTTCGAGGCCGTGCGCGCCCGGCTGCTCGCGCTGGCGTACCGGATGCTCGGCAGCCGCGCCGAAGCAGAAGACGTGGTGCAGGACGTCTGGCTCAAATGGCATCTCGCCGATACGCAAGCGGTGCAGACACCGGCGGCGTGGCTGACCACGATCACCACGCGCGCGGCCATCGACCGGCTGCGCCACGTGCAGCGTGAACGCGCGTCACAGGCCGCAGGCTGGCTGCCGGAGCCCTGGCTCGACGAGGTGGCGCCGTCGGCGGAGGAACTGGCCTTGCGCGCGGCGGAGATGTCCTACGGTGTGATGCTCCTGCTCGAGCGTCTGAAACCGGATGAGCGGGCGGCATTCGTGCTGCACGAAGCGTTCGATTGCGACTACGCGGAGATTGCGAAAATCCTCGACCGTACGCCGGCCAGTTGCCGTCAGATCGTCCATCGGGCCAAGGCGCGTTTGCAGCGCGCGGGTGCGCCGCTGGAGCGTCCGGATCCTGCTGCGCATGCGCGGATCGTGGAGCGCTTGCGCACAGCGCTGGAGGCACAGGATCGGGCGGGCTTGCTGCGTCTCTTTAGCGATGCGCCGGAAGTCGTCAGCGACGCGCCGGTGTGCACGCAAGAACTGGCGCCCGTGACCTGGATGGAGACGGTGACAGCGCTCGCGCATCAGGCGAGCCATGCAGAGGTGGTGTCGGTCGAAGGGGCAATGTGTATTGCGTTGCTCTTCGAAGGCGAGGTGGTCGGGGTCATCGACGTGTCCACGCAAAGTCTCGCGGACGGTTCGGTGAAGATCGTCTCGTTGCGCGCGGTCACCAGTGCGGCGCGGTTGCAGGCAGCGAACCGCTTGCTGGGTCGCGCGGCCGTCATGAAGCTGCTCGCGCGGATTCAGCGGAACACCCTTGCCTCAATTACGATGCGCAGCGACTTCCCAGTTGATGTCGACGCATAGCACCTGCGTGCCGTGCGGCGTATGCGCGGCGATCGAGGCCGTCACGCACAGGTGCGCTTCGTTGATCGACAGGTAGGGCGGCGTGAGGTGCACCTGGCCGGGTACGCGCATGGCCTGAATGAAGTACGGCCGGCGCTCCCAGCTTGCGCCTTCCGAATGCAGCAGTGGCCGGAAGCGCTTGGCGCGTTGCGACGCACGTCCCGGCGGCAGCACGTTGTCGCCGATTTGCCGGCCCGAACCGTCGAGCACGAAGCAGCGTGCCGTCTCGCCGAGCGTGAGCAGCGGCGCGGTCGCCTGCGTAACCGATTCCCCGGCCACGAGTTGGGCAGCCGCCGTTTCCAGCGCCGTGACATAGGGTGCGAGCCGCGCAGACTGTGCGCGTCCCCGTGCGGCGACCCGCTCGCGTAGCGCCGCGGAGAGCGAGTCCATCAAGCCGGCCGCCGCTTGCGGTTTCACCGGCTCGACGCTCGGGCCCGCGAAGAACGCGCCCTGCACGAAGTCGACGTTGCATTCCAGCGCGATCAGCGCGTTGCGCTCGGTGCTCAGGCCGCCCATCAGCACCAGTTGCCCGGATTCGTGCAGCAGCGAGACGAGGCCCGGCAGCACGCGTTCGATATGTGAGTGCTCGCTCGCCTGCGCGAGGATGCAGCGGTCGAGCGTGACGATGTCCGGACGCAGATTCCACACGCGGTCGATATTCGAATGCTTCGCGCCAAAGCCGTCCAAGGCGATCAGGAAGCCGGATTTGCGCAGTGCGTCGACGATTTCGGCGAAGCGCGTGGTTTCACCGCCTGCCTGTTCGGATACTTCCAGCACCACCCGTTGCGGCGGCAGGCCCAGCGCCTTGAGGCCGGCGAGCAGTGCGTCGCCATAACTGGTGTCCATCAGCGCCGCCGGGTGCAGGCTCAGGAAGAGCCATTCGTCGTGGCTGTCGAATGCATTGAAATTGCCCAGATGCAGCGATTCGGCGAGCCGCCCGAGCTCCAGCAGATCGCCGCGCCGCGCCGCCTGCGTGAAAACCTCGTGCGACGGCACCTGCAGCGCATGTTCGTCGTGTGCGCGCAGCGAAGCGTGATAACCGATCGCGCGCCGGTGCGACACCGAGAAAACCGGCTGGAACACGCTGAAAACCGTGTAGCCGCCGTACAGGACGGTGCGCCGGGAGCCTTCGTCGCCGGCCATCGGGCGCGGCGGCTGGAAGCCGGGAGGATCGAGTTCGATCATGCTCATCATGTCAGTCGTGTGGAGGTGGCGGCGCGATTCTCATGCTCGGCACGAGTGGGCACGCGCAA
This sequence comes from Burkholderia sp. GAS332, assembly GCA_900142905.1. NCBI lineage: Bacteria > Pseudomonadati > Pseudomonadota > Betaproteobacteria > Burkholderiales > Burkholderiaceae > Burkholderia > Burkholderia sp. GAS332. The sequence goes on from FSRV01000001.1 coordinate 929,930, forward strand.
AATGTGAGTTTACAGGATAGGTGAGCAAGAACTATGCGCGCGCGGAAACACACTGCGCCCGCCCGGTTAACCCGGTCAATACGGCGATTGTGCGCCAGCGCGGGCGCGAAGGCGATGATTCGCACTTCAGTGGTGCGGTCCGCGCCCCGTTGCGGGTCGGCAACGGGGCGCGGCGAGTAACGGCGAGGGTGATTGCAGCGGTGACCGCGGGGGCGACGGTGAGTCACCGCGAAATCGAGGGCAGATCACAGCGAAGTCACTGCAAAGTCACCGCCAGGTCACAGCGAAATAACCACACCCCGGCGAAAAACTCAGGTCCGTTCCGAAGGATCGGTCTTTTTCGCCGGCGTGCGGATGTCCGGCGACAGTTGCGCGAAGATCCACGACGAGCCCGCGGTGATGATGCCGACACACAGGAACGTCGCATGGAACGCGGGCAGCGAGTTGGCGGCCGTCACGCGCGGCAGGAGGCCGGTGAAGGTCGCGAGCAACGCGCCGGCCACCGTCACGCCGAGACTCATCGATAGCATCTGCACGAGCGAGAACAGACTGTTGCCGCTGCTCGCGCCGCCGGTGCCGAGGTCCTTGAGCGTCAACGTGTTCATTGCGGTGAACTGCATCGAGTTGACGCCGCCGAAGAGCGCCAGTTGCACGAGCCGCAGCCACAGTGGCTGGCTGGCGGTGGTGAGCGCGAAGCTTGCCATGGCCAGGCCCACCAGCACGGTGTTGACGATCAGCACGCGCCGGTAGCTGTACTTGACGATCAGCGTCGTGACGAGGCGCTTGGCCGCCATGCCCGCGGCCGCCACCGGCAGCATCATCATGCCGGCTTCGAAGGCGCTATAGCCGAGACTTACCTGCAATAGCAGCGGGATCAGATACGGCATCGCGCCGCTGCCGATCCGCGCGAACAGATTGCCGAGCAGACCGACGCTGAAGGTGTGGATCTTGAACAGGTCGAGCGAGAAAATCGGCTCGGGCTCGCGCACGGCGTGCAAACCATAGGCGACGAAGCAGGCGAGGCTCAGGATCAGCAGCACCAGCACCGTGGCGTGCTGAATACCAAACTCGGTGCGGCCGTCGAGCGCGAACGAAATCGCCACCATGCCGAAGACCAGCAGCAGATAACCTTTCAGATCGAACTTGCCGGTGTGCTCGCTACGGCTATCCGGCATGAAGATAAACGTGGCGATGCAACCTACTATGCCCACCGGCACGTTGATCAGGAAAATCCAGTGCCACGACGCGATCTTCACGAGCCAGCCGCCGAGCGTCGGTCCGATCAGCGGTCCGATCAGCCCTGGAATCGCCACGAACGACAAGGCCGGCAAATAGCGTTCCGCCGGGAAGGTGCGCAGCACCGCGAGCCGTCCGACGGGCAGCAGCATCGCGCCGCCCACGCCTTGCACGATGCGGAAGATCACCAGTTGATTCAGCGTATGCGCGTTCGCGCACAACAGCGAACCGACCGCGAACACGAGGATCGCGCTGAAGAACACGAGCCGGGTGCCGAGTTTGTCGGCGAGCCAGCCTGACACCGGGATCATCACCGCCATCGTCAGCGAATAGGCAATCACCACCGACTGCATGCGCAACGGCAATTCGCCGAGGCTCGTCGCCATCGCGGGGAGCGCGGTGTTGACGATGGTCGAATCGAGCGTCTGCATGAAGAAGCCGGTGGCGACGAGCCACAGCATCACGGTGAGCGACCGGGCCGAGGGGGCCGCAGGGGCCGAAGCGGCGGGGGCGGAAGCAGGCTGGGTCGGTGGTGTGGACATGGAGGGCGGCTAGGCGCGCAGGGACGGGCTGGGAGTCGCTATTCTAGGGAAAAGCGACTCCCGGCGCAGCGGGCACGCGCGCGTGCCCGCATCAGGCGCGAAGCCAGGATGAGCCGCTCAGACCGAAGCAGGCAACGCCGCAGCAGCATGGAAGAACGCCTGGGCACGCGGTTCGTTGCCGAATGCCGCGTGAATCCTGATCCACGGGCTGACTTCCATGTTCGGCCGGAAATAGCTGCCGGGCATCACCAGGACGCCGAGCGCTGCGCCGCATGCCACCAGCCGTTCGGCGTTGTCGATATGCGGCACGCGCGCCCACACGAACTTGCCGCCGACGGGCTTTTCGAACACCTCCCAGCCGGCGTCTTCGAGTGTCTGGATGGTCGAGCCGAGCGCATCGCGCATGCGGCGGCGCAGCCGCTCCAGATATTTGCGGTACGCGCCGCGCTCCAGCAGCGACACGGCGACCGCCTCGGCAAAGCGCGAAGCGCCGAGGCTCGTCAGCATCTTGATGTCGACCAGATCTTTGATGATCGCGGGCTTCGCCACCACGCAGCCGATCCGCAACGACGACGACAGTGTCTTCGACAAGCCGCCCACGTAGATCACATGTTCGAGCTGATCGAGGGTCGCGAGACGGTCGGTGACGTCGGTCTGGAAGTCGGCGTAGATGTCGTCTTCGACGATCGTGAAGCCGTGTTCGCGTGCCAGTTGCAGCAGCCGGAACGCCACCGGCGGTGCGACCGTGGTGCCGGTCGGATTATGGAACACGGTATTGATGAACATCAGCTTTGGCCGATGCAGTTGCAACTGTGTCTGCAACACGTCGAGATCGGGGCCGCTGCGGGTGCGTGGTATGCCGATCAGCTTCACGCCGTGCAGCTTCAGGAGACCGTTCAGGTTGTAGTAGCCGGGGTCCTCGACGAAGATCGTGTCGCCGGCTTTGAGCATGTACCGCATGAGCAGATCGAGTGCCTGGCTCGCACCGTTGGTGATCAGAATCTGCGAAACGTCCGCCTGAATCCCCAACTGGCCGATGCGGCTTTGCAGATGTTCGCGCAAGGTCAGGTTGCCGAGCGGGGTCGCATAATCGACCATGCTCGCCGTGTCGGTGCGCGACACGTGGCGGATCGCTTGCGCGAGGCTATCCACGTCGCGCCAGGCATCGGGAATGAAGCCGCTGCCGAGCTTGAGCAGCTCTCCTGGGTGGTTGAACTGCTGGAGGAGGTGCCCCGATTCGTCCTCGGCGCGGCGCGGGTCCGACGTGCCCTGGCAATGCGTGCTTGACGGCTGACGGTCGGCCACATAAAAACCCGAGCCGTGGCGCGAGTCGACATAGCCGAGCGACACCAGCCGGTCGTAAGCCTCGATCACGGGAAAACGGCTCACGCTGTAGTCGGCGGCGAACTGACGGATCGACGGCAGCTTTGAGCCGGGATGAGCGGTGCGTGCACGAATCCAGGCGGTGACGCCCGTGACGATCTGCTCGGTGAGCGGTACGCCGTTATCCCGATCGAGTTGGATTTCGAGTTTCATGCGGTTCTTTTCCTTCGCCCGGCAGCGGGTGCGCCGAACCAACCGTCGGCTCATCGCGCGCTGCACGCACGCTCGTGAAGCGCGATTGCCGCCAACTGTCCGTTTTTTCGACTGAACAGTTCCGATGGAAGTGTTCGGAACTGTGCATGGGTATCTGATGATCGCACGTCAATAATCGGTACAACAGGAAAGTTCTTCGAAGGAGAAAAGCGATGCGTGAAGTCCGTATTTTCGAAATGGAACATGACGAGCCCGCGGCGGCCTGGCGTGTCGCGCGTCCGTCGACCTTCAAGGCGATCTCGGGCGAGATCTGGGTGACCGTGGAAGGCGAGCGTGGGGATCACTGGCTGGCAACCGGGCAATCGATCGAGTTGCCGCGCGGTGTCGTGGCGTGGGTCAGCGCAGGGCGGGCCGGTGCGCGTTTCGCGCTGGCTAGCGGTTCGGAACGCGCTGCAACGCGGGTACTGCGTGGCTTGCCGGTGTTGAGCTGGTTGCCGCGCTGGCTGGGCGTGACGTAACCCGCGCCTCAGCCGGGTGCCTCGTACTCCCCGATATAGCGCGCGCGTGGCCGGATCAACCGGCCGTCGCGCGTCTGTTCCATGGCATGGGCGATCCAGCCGACCACCCGGCCGACCGCGAACAGTGTGAAGGCGGCGCCGGCCGGCAGACCGAACACCCTTTCGATGGCCACCAGCGCAAAGTCGACATTCGGCTCCGCACCGGTCGTGTCGTGCACCGTGCGCGCGAGCGCAAGCATTTCGCCTAGCGGCGAGCGGGCCGGCGCGCAGTCGGCGAGCATCTCGAGCAGCAGACGCGCGCGCGGGTCGCCGTCCGGATACAGCAGATGGCCGAAGCCCGACAACACCGGCCCATGCGAACCGTGTTCGAGGCGGGCGAGCCGGTTCGCCAGGTAGCGATCGAGATCGGGTGCGCGCGATGCTTCATCGAGCAGCGCGGCAATCCGTACTGTCTCGCCACCGTGCCGCGGTCCGGACAACGCGGCCAGACCGCCCGCTACGGCGCCGAACAGGTGCGTTCCCGTCGAGGTGATGCAGCGCACCGTGAAGGTCGACGCATTCAGTTCATGATCCGCGCATGCCACCAGCGCCGCGCGCAGCAGCCCTGCCTGCTGACGGTTGCGCACATTCCACGCTGAAGCCAACTGCTTGTGCAGTGGTTCGTTCGACGGCGCCGCCGAGATCATCGCGGCGGCCAGCAAGCGCATGACCGCACAGGCGGTATCGAGTTGCGCATCGCGACCGAGCGCCCATACCCGCGGCATTTGCGCCGCGGCGGCGGGCAGCAGCACGAGCGCACGGTCGAGCGGCGTGCTGTCGCCCCAGAGCTTGAGCCACGCCGTCCACTGAGCGGCGGCGAACGGGATAGCCGGTGCATCGGCGATACGCTTCGTACTGCATTCCCACAACAGCGCCGCGACATCCTCCAGTGAGGCCGTGCGCGCCAGTTCCATGGCGTCGTGGCCGCGATACAGCAGGCGGCCGTCGGCCACCAGCGTGATCGACGATTCGAGCACCGGCACGCCCCAGTCCAGCACTTTCTGCGCGACCTTGCCGGCGCGCTTGCCGTCTTCCTTGCGCCGCGCGAGCCGCCGCACTTCGCCGGCGTCGTAGAGCCGGTGCTTGCCTTGGGCATCCGGCGACGAACTCAGCATGCCGCGGCTGACATAGGCATATAGCGTAGGCAGGCTGATGCCGAGCGCGGCGGCGGCTTCGGCCGCGGTCAGGGAATGGGAGGGTGGCATGGAAATGCGTAGAAACCGAAGAAATCAATATATATTGATTATCATAATCAAGATTGATTGCGGCAAGGTGAAATTCTAGACTCGGTTCACTTTCTTCCCGTTCCGAGATGAAACGACATGAACACCATGACGCCTGAACTCGCTCTCAAACATATCTGGATGACTGCGGAATGCGACCCGACCGCGCTGAGGTCCGTTTCGTTTTCCGGCACCGATCCGGGCTTGCCGTCGGTCTATCGGGTCGGCACGCTGGCCTCGGCGACCATCGCCGCGACCGGCCTGGCGGCCGCCGAATACCACCGCTTGCGCACGGGGCACCGGCAACACGTCGCGGTGGAGATGCGGCGCGCGCTGGCCTCGTTTCGCAGCGAGCGCTATCTGCGCATCGACGACGGTCCGCCGCCTGCCTTGCGCGATCCGGTGATGGGTTTCTACGCGACGCGAGACGGCCGCTGGATTCAACTGCATACGAACTTTCCGCATCATCTCGAAGGGGTGCTGAAGGTGCTCGGCTGCGCGAACGATCGCGCGGCGGTGGCCGAAGCGATTCGCGGCTGGGATGGCGCGACGCTTGACCAGACGCTTGCCGACGCCGGCTTGTGCGCCGCCCTGATTCGTACGCCCGACGAGTGGGCCACGCTCGATCAGGCGAAAGCGATTGCCAAGTTGCCGTTGTTCGAGATCGAGCGTATTGGTGACGCGCCGGTCGAGCCTCCACGGCGGGGCGGCGGGGAGCGGCCGCTGGCGGGCGTGCGGGTGCTGGATTTGTCGCGCATCATTGCCGGACCGGTGGCGGGGCGTGCGCTCGCGCAGCATGGCGCCGAGGTGTTGATGGTCAACGGTCCGCACTTGCCGAATATTGCGCCGCTGGTGATCGACAACGGGCGCGGCAAACGCTCGGCGGTTGTCGATTTGCGCGATGCGGCTGGGCGGGAAACGTTACGTGGGCTCGCCGGCGGCGCCGACGTGTTTTTGCAGGCTTATCGGCCGGGCGCTCTGACAGCACGCGGGTTTGGTGCCGAGGAACTGGCGCGGGTGCGGCCGGGGATCGTCTATGTCTCGGTTTGCGCTTATGGGCATAAGGGACCATGGGCCGAGCGGCGCGGTTTCGATAGTCTGGTGCAGTCCGCGAGTGGGATTGCCTTTACTGAGCGCCAGGCCGCGGGATGGGATGAGCCGAAACATTTACCTTGTCAGGCGTTGGATCACGCCACGGGGTATCTGGCCGCTTTCGGCGCGATGGCCGCATTGGCGTGGCGTGCCACCGAAGGCGGGAGCTGGCACGTGCGGGTATCGCTCGCGCAGACCGGTCGGTGGCTGCAGTCGTTTGGATTGCTTCCGGACGGCTGGCAGGCGCCCGACGTTTCGCTCGACGATGTGCGGGATTGTTTAGGAACCGTGCAGTCCGAATTCGGGCGAGTGCTGGGCGTTCTGCCGGCCGAGCGTCTGGAGGAGACGCCTGCCTATTTTGAGCTGCCGCCGGCCCGGATAGGGGCGCACGAGGCGAAATGGGTGTGAAGACTGCTTACCCGTACGACGTCCGGTTGCTTGCTTACGGCACCTGTTCGCAAGCTTCGCGAACGGGCGCCGGGTGGGCAGGAAACTACTTCCTCAACTCCGCCACAAAATCATAGTAATCGTTCCGGCAGTAGGTATCGGTCAGTTCGATCGCACGCTGATCCGCCGTGTACCCAACCCGGGTAATCAGCAGCAGCGCCTCGTTCGGGGCAATGCTCATCTGCTGCGCAATCTCGTCATTCGCGTTCACGGCGCGAAAATGCTGCAGCGCGCGCACAATCGTCAGTCCGCGATTTTCCAGGTACGTGTACAAGGAATCGCCGATTGCCTGAGGATCGGGAATCACCGCGGCGGGGAAGGTGGAATTCTCCACGGCCATCACGATGCCGTCGGCGAGGCGCAAGCGGCGCAGCCGGGTCACGGCCGCCGCCGGCGATAAGCCCAGTTGAATCACCTCATCGCGGTTGGCCGGCGAAATTTCCCGCGACAACCACTTCGAACTCGGCGTAAAACCGCGTCGCCGCAGCATTTCGCTGAAACTCGACAGACGTGACAGCGGATCTTCATAGCGCGGCGTGATGAAGCTGCCTGCGCCCTGGGTGCGGCGGATCAATCCCTGTTCCACCAGCAGCGCGATGGCTTTGCGCGAGGTGATCCGCGATACGCCGAGCGCTTCGGACAGCACGCGCTCGGAGGGCAGCGCCTCGCCCGCGTTCCAACGGTTTTCGTGAATCGCAGTGCCGAGCTTGCGAGCGAGTTGCAGGTACAACGGCGTGTCGTTTTCCGGGTCCGGGCGCAGATCGCGCCAGCGGTCTTCCGAGGCAGAGGTCATGGGGCTCACGCAAGAAGGGCAAGCGGCAATTCTAAGACATCGGCGCGCTGTGTTATAGCGGGCTTTTGCCTGGGACACGATCCGATGCCCGTGCAACCGCTAAACTCGTCTCTAAGATTTCCGTCGCATGCGGCGCGCATTCGCCTGCGCCGCCGCATCGACGTACTCGCATGACCCTACGCGCGTTTCAATCCGTTTAGCCATTTCGAGGAGGAAGCATGACCACCGATATCGCAAGCGTAAGCCTGCCCGACGGCGAGCGCATTCCGAAACTGGGGCAGGGCACCTGGGAGATGGGCGAGCATCCGGCGCGCCGCGCCGCGGAAATCGCCGCCCTGCGCTGCGGCATCGACCTGGGCATGACGCTGATCGACACGGCGGAAATGTACGGCGACGGCGCCACCGAATCGCTCGTCGGTGAAGCGCTGGCGGGACTGCGCGATCAGGTATTTCTCGTCAGCAAGGTGTATCCGCATAACGCCAGCCGGCGCGGCGTGATCGCGGCCTGCGAGCAGAGCCTCAAGCGCCTGAAAACCGATCGGCTCGATCTGTATCTGCTGCACTGGCGTGGCTCGGTGCCGCTCGCGGAAACCGTCGAGGCATTCGAGACATTACGTACTGCGGGCAAGATTCGCCACTGGGGCGTCAGCAACTTCGATACCGACGACATGGAAGAGCTCGTCGCCACGCCAGGCGGCGAGGCATGCGCGACCAATCAGATTCTCTACAACGTCGCGCGCCGTGGGCCGGAATTCGACCTGCTGCCGTGGCTCGCGGCGCACAAGATACCGGCGATGGCATACAGCCCGGTCGATCACGGGCGCCTGCCGAAGCGCTCGCCGCTCGACGATATCGCCGACGCACGCGGCGTTTCGGTGTTTCAGGTGGCGCTAGCGTGGGTGTTGCAAAAGCCCGGCGTGTTCGCGATTCCGAAAGCGGGCCGCATCGAGCATGTGCGCGACAACCATCGAGCGTCGCAACTGCAACTCGATGCTCGTGAACTTGCTGCCATCGACACGTATTTCAAGCCACCTCGCAGCAAGCGGCCACTCGAAATGCTGTGAGCGCAGGGGCGGCCGTTTGCGTTTTGCAGGCGGCCTTGCAGGCGCCCTTGTAGTCGGCGCGTTCGCGCCACCGCGGCTCGCTGCGCCGACGTCATCAATTGCAACCGTGGTGCATGTGCACGGAACCCAGAACGGCGACTTCAGCGGGCGTGTGTTTGAGCGAATCTTCGTTGACCTGGGCTGCGTCGGCGACGAAGTCGTCGACGATCGACGACACCTGCGTATTGCGCAAACACAGCGACACCCGCTGCGTTTCGTTGGGCGGCAGCGACGCGCGCTGACCGAGGAACAACACGCCGTACTGATAGCCGTGGATGATGCCGCGAATCGCGCCGACGCATTGACCTTGCGCGACGTTGTCGTTTTTCTGTTTGCAGGTTTGCGCAAGCGAATAGGCGGAGAAGGTGGGGTCGACCGGCGGGGCGGCTTGCGACAGGGTTGGTGCCTCCGGCTGGGCCGACGTAGCCGGTGTTTGCACAGGGGGTTGCGCCGCCGTTTGCGCATTAGCGAGCGATGCGAGGCCCAACGCGGCGACCATCAGCAGGCCGGTGGCCGTACGCGCCATGGAGTGGGGGACGTTTCGTTTCATGTTGTGATGCCCTCATATCGAACGTTGAATCTGATATGAGGCAATCGCTTCGGTTTGGTTCCGGTCACGCACGACGCGATCGATTGTTTTGGGTTTGAGCGTGTGCGGGACACTTGTCAGCGAGTCACGGCGGTTTGCGCTGTTTTGTCGAGTCGCTGGCGGGCGCTGTTGACGCCGACCGGCCTCGGGCGGTGACGCTCGACCGGGGGATCGAGACATCACCGCCGTTGCCGGGGGACTGCGGACGGGATACGGAAGTATCTCGTTAGCGACGGGTAGGGCGCGGGGGCCCCCTACCCGGGAAGCAGGCGACTGCTAGTGCCCGTTTCCTCCGCCATTGCCACCACCGTTACCGCCGCTACCCTTGCCTCCGTGACCGCCGCCGAGGCCTCCGCCAAAGCCGCCGCCGAACCCGCCACCGAAGCCTCCGCCAAAACCACCACCGGGGCCGCTGCCACAACCGCAGCCGCCGCTCCCGCTGCTGCCGCCACCGCCGCTGCTGCCACCGCCGCTGCTGCCACCGCCGCTGCTGCCACCGCCGCTGCTGCCACCGCCGCTGCTGCCACCGCCGCTGCTGCCACCGCCGCTGCTGCCACCGCCGCTGCTGCCACCGCCGCTGCTGCCGCCACCGCTGCTGCCACCGCCGCTGCTGCCGCCGCCGCTGCTGCCGCCACCGCTGCTGCCACCGCCGCTGCTGCCGCCACCGCTGCTGCCACCGCCGCTGCTGCCACCGCCGCTGCTGCCACCGCCGCTGCTGCCGCCACCGCTGCTGCCACCGCCGCTGCTGCCACCGCCGCTGCTGCCACCGCCGCTGCTGCCGCCACCGCTGCTGCCGCCACCGCTGCTGCCACCACCGCTGCTACCACCGCCGCTGCTACCGCCACCACTGCTGCCACCGCCGCTGCTGCCGCCGCCGCTGCTACCACCGCCGCTGCTACCACCGCCACCGCTACCGTTGCCATTACCCTTACCGCCGCCGCTGCCCGAGCCTGCTGCGCCGCCGGAACCATTGCCGCTCGCACCCGCGCCATTGTCGCCCGCGCTCGCTGCGCCGTTGCCGCTGCCGCCGGCATGCTGCACGCATCCCCCGACAGTGGTCTTTACGCAATCGCGCGGGCTGAACACCACGGCCGCATCGTCGGCAGCGGTCGGTTCATCGGCTGCGGTGCCGGTGGCCATTGCGCCTGCCGCCGAACCGTCGTCCTGCGCGAGTTGTGTCGCGCTGTGCGCATCGCTCGCAGGCAGTGCCGTATCGGCATGAAAGATCCACTTGGGAGTCGCATCGGTCGACGCTGAGTACGCGACCTGAGTCACCAGCAAAACCACGCCAGCCACGACCGCCGCACCTCGTATAACCCCGAAGTAGTACTGATTGAATTTTCTGGTTTTCATCACGTCTCTCCCGAGGGAACGCCGACACCTCGCTGCGGCCATTTCCCACGCTTATTCGCCGACGCCGGGCCTGTCTGAATGCGGGTCTCGTCGTCCCCCGAGTCTGTTTTGCGGATGCAAGTCAAACACCATTATTGTCTTCCCGGCTCCGTAGCCGGTGCGCCGATGAGCGCTGCCATGCGCTTCAGCCGATACCGTCCGGGCGCGCTGCGTCACGTATCGCCTCTTGCCGCGGCGATTCGCACAAGCGGCGCTCCCGAATCTCTTCCAATCTGTTTGGTTTTGAATGTCTGGACAGTACTTAGCGATATCCATGCCATTTCCCGCAAAGCCTTGCGGCGACAGGCATCGAACATGGGCGTGTGATGCCCGCGGAGAAAAAACGCATGAAAACGTTTCGGTGATGAAACGCGTAGCCGGAAAGCCGCCTTATTGCGCGTTATTCGTTGCGCGCGGCGTTTTCCGGCGCGCTTTCCGGGCTGTTGCCGGAGGTCTTGCCGGCGCCGTCGCGCGAGGCGGCTTGCAGCGTGCGCAGCTCGTCAATGGGGATATGGCAGCGGATGCGATGCGCGGACGGTTGGGCAGGGTCGCCGCTGCCGGCTTCGAGGAAGGGTGGGTCTTGCTGCTCGCAGATCGGCCCGAGTTTGCGCGGGCAGCGCGTATGGAACACGCAGCCGGACGGCGGCGATGCCGCGCTGGGCAGATCGCCGGACAGGCGTATGCGAGCGTGGCTGTCGCGGGCATCGAGTGTCGGCACTGATGACAGAAGCGCTTCGGTGTAAGGATGGTGCGGTCCGCCGAAGACTGCCGCTGCCGGTCCGATCTCCAGCAGCCGGCCGAGGTACAGGACCGCGATGCGATCGGACAGATAGCGCACCACGTGCAGATCATGCGAGATGAACACGTAGCTCACGCCACGCTCGCGTTGCAGATCGGCGAGCAGGTTGAGAATCGCGGCCTGCACGGAGACGTCCAGCGCGGAAGTGGGTTCGTCGCAGACCACCACACGCGGTTCACCGGCAAACGCGCGCGCGATCGCGACGCGCTGTTTGAGGCCGCCGGACAACTGGCGCGTGCGCGAACCGAGATAGCGCTCGGGCAAACGCACGGCGGCCGTCAAGGTGGCGAGCCGTTCGTCGATCGCCGCGCCGCGCAACGCGGTGAGACGCGACAACGCACGGCCGATTAGCCGCTTCACCGAATGCGCGCGATTGAGCGCCGAGTCCGGATTCTGGAACACGATCTGCAGCGACTTGACCTGCTCGTCGTTGCGTCGCGTGACGCGCGCGGCGAGTGGTGTGCCGTCGAGTTCGAGCACGCTGCCCGCATCCGGTGTGAGCAGGCCGAGCATCAGTTTCGCGAGCGTTGTCTTGCCGCTGCCGGATTCGCCGACGAGGCCGAGCGTTTCGCCACTGGCGAGATCGATCGAAACGTTGTCGACTGCGCGCAGCGGAGCGCCGGACACGTGGAACGTCTTCGAGAGTTTTTCCGCGCGCAGCACGAGAGCAGGGCGCTTGCCGTCACGCCACGCACCGTCATGCTGGGGCACTGCGTCCGCAGACGCATGCGGCAGTTCGATTGCGCGTTCGTGGTAATGGCAGCGCGACATCTGATCGCCGTGCGCGGCGTTCACGCGATACGGCGGCGGTGCTTCATGGCGGCAGCGCTCGTCGGCGAGGCGGCAGCGGTCCGCGTAAATGCAGCCTTGCGTAACCGAGCCCGGCAAGGGCAGATGACCCGCGATGGTATCGAGCCGTTCGGTGTCCTTGCTGCGCCCCGCGCCCGGCAAACAGCGCAGTAGTCCAACCGTATAGGGATGACGCGGCCGCGCGAACACATCCTGGGTTGCGCCTTCCTCGACCAGCTTGCCGGCATACAGCACGCCGACGCGCTCGCACATCCGCCCGATCACCGCGAGGTTGTGGCTGATGAACAGCACAGCGGTGCCGAGTTCTTCGCGCAGTTGCGCCACGAGGTCGAGCACTTCGGCTTCGACGGTGGCGTCGAGCCCGGTGGTCGGTTCGTCGAGGATCAGCAAGGCCGGATTCGAGGCGAGCGCCATGGCGATCACCACACGTTGCTGCATGCCACCCGACAACTGATGCGGATAGCTGTCCATCACGCGTTCGGGTGACGCGATGCGTACTCGCTGCAGTATCTCGACCGTGCGCTGCACCGCTTCGTCACGCGAGACACCGGCTGCTTCGAATGCTTCCGTGACTTGCCGCGCGATCGTCAGTGACGGATTCAACGCGCGCCCGGGATCCTGGTAGACCATCGAAATCGCGTTCGCGCGCATCGTGCGTAAAGCGTCGGCGTCGAGTTTCTGCACGTCCTGGCCGGCGATGAGGATCTTGCCCGCCTTCACCTTGCCGTTGCGTGGCAGATAACGCAGCGCCGCCATCGCGACCGTCGATTTACCGCAGCCGGATTCCCCGACGAGGCCATACGCTTCGCCGCGCCGCACACGAAACGACACGTCCTGGAGCACTTCACGATCGCGTCCGCGCATCCGGTACGTGACCGTCAGGCCGACGACGGTCAGCGCATCCGTGCGATCGCTCTTCGACACGTCGAAGGCGGGGAACGAGGCGGGCGGCGGGCCGTTCATCGGTCGAGCACTCCTTGCACGCTATCGGCGATCAGATTCACGCCGACCACGAGCGAAGCAATGGCGCCGGCCGCGAATACGACCGTCCACCACGCACCGCCCGCCATCAGCGCATACGACTCGGACAGTGCGAGCCCCCAGTCGGCGGAAGGCGGTTGAATGCCGAAGCCGAGAAACGACAGCGTCGCGACCGCGAAAATGGCGTAGCCAAGCCGCACTGTCGCCTCGACGATGATCGGCGGCAGCACGTTCGGCAGAATTTCCGCGAACATGATGTACGGTGCGCGTTCGCCGCGCAGTTGCGCGGCGGCGACGTAGTCCAGATGCCGTTCGGCGAATACGGCGGCGCGTACCGTACGCGCGGTGATCGGCGTAAAGGTGATGCCGATCACGAGGATCACGGTGAAGTTCGATGCGCCGACCGCAGCCAGCGCGAGCAACGCGACGATGACCAGCGGCAGTGCGAGCACGGCGTCGATCGCCCGTCCCACTACGTTGTCGACCCAGCCCTCGAAGTAGCCGACGATCAAGCCGAGGGCCGTGCCCGCCACGGTGCCGAGCAGGGTCGCCAACGGCGCGATGGTGAGAATGTCGCGCGCGCCGACGATCACCCGCGAGAACACGTCACGGCCGAGCTGATCCGTGCCGAACCAATGCGTGCCGTCGGGGGGCGTGAGCGAGTTGAGCGGGTCGGATGCATACGGGTCGATCCGCACGATCCATGGGCCGGCGATCGCGCAGACGATCCACCATCCCACGATCAGCACGCCGACCACGAAGGTGGGCGAGCGCAGTAGCACGCGCAACTGGTCGAAGCGCGGTTCGGTAGCCGGACGTGGCGTAGGCGGCGCGGCCGGCGGAACGATGGTGCTCATTCGGCGCTCCTCACGCGCAGCCGCGGATTGAGCAGAACATGCAGCGCATCGGCGACGAGATTGGCGACGGTGTAGACCACGCCGATTGTCAGCACGCCTGCTTCGAGCATCGGAAAGTCCTTGGCCTTGGCGGCGTTGTAGATCAACGAGCCGATGCCTTGATAGTGAAACAGCGTTTCGACCACCACGAGACCGCCGATCATGTAGCCGAGTTGCGTCGCGGCGACGGTGATGGTCGGCAGCAGTGCATTGCGCAATACGTGCCGCCAGATCACGGTACGGCGCGGCAAGCCTTTGAGGATCGCGGTGCGGGTGTAGTCCGCATCGAGCGCTTCGACGGTGCCCGCGCGCGCCATTCTCGCGATGTAGCCGAAAAACACCAGCACCAGCGGCAGCACCGGCAGTATCAGATACCGCAATTGTTCGAGTGCGCTCGCTTCGGGCGGATACGACGCCTCGATTGGCAGCCAGCGCAGCCACACGCCGAACACCAGAATCAGCACGATCGACGAGACGAACTCCGGCACCACGGTCGCCGATAAACCGGCGATGCTGATGGTCCGATCGAGCCAGCGTCCCGCGTGCATGGCCGACCACACCCCGCCCGCAATGCCGAGCGGCACGACGACGATAAACGCGAGCAGGCCGAGCTTGGCCGAATGCGCCAGCGCGTCGGCGATAAACGGCCCGACCGGCTCACGGTACGCATAGGAAAGCCCCATATCGCCGCGCACGAAATGCGAGATCCACTCGACGTATTGCGTCATGAGTGGGCGGTCGGCGCCGAGTTGATGATTGAGCGCGGCGACCGCGCGCGCATCGGCGAGGGGTCCGAGCACCGCGCGGCCGATATCGCCAGGCAGCAACTGGCCGCCGGCGAACACGATCACCGAGAGCAGCCACAACGTAATCAACGACAAGCCGATCCGCGTCGCCAGAAATCGCACGACGCGTCCCGCGTTGCCGTTCGAGACCGGGGAGGCGGAAGGGGTCACCGTGGTCGACATCGTGATCTCCTGCCGAAGAAGCGCCGCGCGCTCATGCGTTCAACGGTTTTTGCATTCACGGCTTTTGCGTCCATTGCATTTGCGTCCACCGCTTTTGCGTCCACTGCATTTGCGTCCAAATTACGCGCTCAGTACCGCGCGGTCGAAATAGAGTTGCGCGAGCGCGGTGAAGCGCACGCCGTTCACACCCTTGCGCATGGCGATGAGCTGATCGTAGAAGAACGGGATGATCACGGGCGTTTCGTCGAGCAACAGCGTCTGGATCTGCCCGGAAATTTTCCGCTGCGTGCCCAGGTCGATTGCCGCGACGAACTGCGCGACCAGTTGATCGTACTGCGGGTTCCTGAAGTGTGCGGCGTTCCAGGTGCCGGTGCTGGTGAGCGGCGCGTTCAGAAACACATTCGGCACGCCGCGATGGCCATAGTCGGTGATGCCGAGCGGCGAGTCGAGCCAGTCCGATTTGCCCGGCGTGCCCGCGCCGTAGTACAGCGACTGGCTTTCCACTTTCAGATTGATGCGTACGCCGATCGCCTTCGCCGCGTTCTGCACGACCACCGCGAGGTCGGGGATCTCCATGTACTTTTCGGTGGTCAGCGTGACGTCGAAACCGTTCGGGACGCCCGCTTGCGCCAGCAGTTGCTTCGCTTTCGCGATGTCGATCCTGCGTTGCGCGATGCCTGCATCGGATGACGGAAACACCGGTGCGAACGGACTGTCGTTACCGAGCTGCGCGCGGCCCTTGAACAAGCCACGCACCAGCACGTCGCGATCGAGCGACAACGCCAGCGCCTGGCGCACGCGCTTGTCCTTGAACAACGGATTGTCGTTGCGCATATGAATCTGGCGATGCGCGCTCGACTTCACGCCGACTGCCTTGTAGTCCGGATTGTTCAGAATGCCGGCGCCGCCCTGCACGGTGAAGGTGCCCATCACGTCGGCCTGATGGCCTTGCAAGGCGAGCATTTGTGCCTGTTCGTCGGCGTAGAACGAGAACTGTACGCGTTGCGGTAACGCTTTGTCGCCCCAGTAGTCGGGATTGCGCACGAATGACGCGCCGACCTTCGCCTGATACTTTTCGAGCTTGAACGGACCGGTGCCGATGAAGCTCTTTTCATATCCCCCCGCATAGTTCGCGGGCAGGATCACGGCGTTGTAATTGTCCGAGGAAACGTAATAGGGGAAGTTGCCGTTCGGTGCATCGAGATGGAAGGCGACCGTGTGGTCGTCGACCACCTTCGCCCCGCCTTTCGACAGCACGCCCTTGAGCACCGAGAGCGCCGCCGAACCGCTCGCCGGATCGGCGAGGCGATCGAACGTGGCGACGACGTCTTTGGCGGTGAACACCTGGCCGTCGTGGAACTTGACGTTCGGACGCAGCGTGAAGGTCCACACATCGCCCTTGTCGTTCGGCTTCCACGACAACGCGAGCGCCGGTTTCAGCACGAGCTTTTCGCCGTCGTCGTCGATCAGGAATTCGCCAGTCTGGTTCAGCAACGCGAGACTTGCGGCATCGGTCACCGTGAGCGGATCGACCGCGCCGGCCGGCGTCAGATGGGCGACGCGGATCGTCTGGTTGGACGGGGCCGCCGCGCCTTGCGCGCGGGCGCGCGGCGCATTCAGAACGCCGCCGCCAACCAGTGACAAACCGATCACGCTCGCATAGCGCAGCAAATCGCGGCGGGTGATGCGGCCGGCGATAAATTCGTCGATCGCGTGGTTGCCGTAGGCGTCGGCGGTGAGTCGGGCTGCGTCGAGTTCGGGAAATCGGTCCGCGGGAATCTTCATCGATGGAGTGTCCAGTCCGTTCTGCTGTCGGTTCTGAAGGGCCGCGCCGGATGCGCGCGACGGGGCGACGTTATTGCAATGACGAAAAGCTGCAGCGCGCTGCAGTGGCGAAAAGCGGTTTCAGTGTAAGCGATTGCCCACGGATTGGGCGCACCTGCACGGGCACGGGGTGCCGGTTTCGCGGATAAAAGGGGCAGCGTGTATCGTCAGGACAACGCTTGATGCAACGCTGCGGGACGCTTTGCCGTGGAGCGTATGGCGCGAATACTGCGCGCGGCCGATGCCCGAGCGTGGTAAGCGCTGCTGCGATGACATCGCTTACCGACCGGGCTGGTGCAGGCGAGTTGGATTTACCGCGTGCCGGGCCGTCGGGCACGATGCGCGATGCCCGATGTGGCGGAGGCAAGCGATTCAATGCTCGTGCGGATGCTTGTGGATCGGATCGACCCAGAATACCGTTTCCGGTGCTTCCACCGCGTCGATGTTCAGATTGACCACCACCGCTTCATTGTCGCTGCGCACCAGCACGCATTCGAGCGGATCGTCGGTGCTCGCGTTGATTTCCTGATGCGGCACATAGGGCGGCACGAAGATAAAGTCGCCCGGGCCGGCTTCGGCCGTGAACTCCAGATGTTCGCCCCACCGCATGCGTGCCTGCCCACGCACCACGTAGATCACGCTTTCGAGCGCGCCGTGATGATGCGCGCCGGTCTTGGCATTCGGATGGATCGTCACGGTGCCGGCCCAGATTTTCTGCGCGCCGACGCGTGCCGCGTTGATCGCCGCCGCGCGATTCATGCCTGGCGTTTGCGCGGTATTGCTGTCGAGCTGGTCGCCCTTGATGACCTTGACGCCGTGTTCGCGCCAGTCGATCGGCGCCGACGGCTGCTCGTCCTTGTGCTCGTCCTTATAGTGCGGGTGTTCGTGATCCTGGCTCATGGTGTGTCTCCTCGTGAGCAAGTGTCCGCGTGCTGGGCGCGGCGCCGTCTGGCATTTTTGCACGTTCGGGAACGCGCGTGTTACCGGCGGCCATGGGCGGCGTCGCGGACGAAAAAAAGGCCCGTCCACAGGGGGCGGGCCTTTTGCTGTCAGGCTTCATTGCAACGCAGGTCGCAGCACATGGCGTGTTGCAACCCTTGACGCCTACTTCTGCTTCGCGTTGATCACGGCTTCCGCGACGTTGTTCGGCGTTTCAGCGTAGTGCTTGAACTCCATCGTGTAGGTCGCACGGCCTTGCGTTGCCGAGCGCAGCGACGTCGAATAGCCGAACATCTCCGCGAGCGGCACTTCGGCACGCACCAGCTTGCCACCGCCGCCGGCGATGTCTTCCATGCCTTGCACCATGCCGCGACGGCTCGACAGATCGCCCATCACGTTACCCATGAAGTCTTCCGGCGTTTCCACCTCGACGGCCATCATCGGTTCGAGCAGCACCGGCTTGGCCTTGCGCATCGCATCCTTGAACGCCATCGAACCGGCCATGCGGAACGCGTTTTCGTTCGAGTCGACGTCGTGGTACGAACCGAAGGTCAGCGTCACTTTCACGTCGACCACCGGATAGCCCGCCAGCACGCCGGCCTTCAGTGTTTCCTGAATGCCCTTGTCGACGGCCGGAATGTATTCACGTGGAATCACGCCGCCCTTGATCGCGTCAACGAATTCGTAGCCCTTGCCTTGCGCCGACGGTTCGAGCGTGATCACCGCGTGGCCATACTGGCCCCGCCCGCCCGACTGCTTGACGAACTTGCCTTCGACGTCTTCGACCTTGTTGCGCACTGTTTCGCGGTAAGCCACCTGCGGCTTGCCGACGGTCGCCTCGACGCCGAACTCGCGCTTCATCCGGTCGACCAGAATTTCCAGGTGCAACTCGCCCATCCCGGAGATGATGGTCTGGCCGGACTCCTCATCCGTCTGTACGCGGAACGACGGGTCTTCCTGCGCCAGGCGATTGAGCGCGATGCCCATCTTTTCCTGGTCGACCTTGGTCTTCGGCTCGACGGCCTGCGAAATCACCGGTTCCGGGAAGATCATCTTTTCAAGAATGATCACATGTTGCGGATCGCACAGCGTGTCGCCCGTGGTCGCTTCTTTCAGGCCGACTGCCGCGGCAATGTCGCCGCAGTAGACTTCCTTGATTTCCTTGCGCTCGTTCGCATGCATCTGCAGGATCCGGCCAAGGCGTTCCTTCTTTTCCTTGGTCGCGTTGTAGACGGTATCGCCCGAGTTCACCACGCCCGAATACACGCGGAAGAAGATCAACTGGCCGACGAACGGGTCGGTCATGATCTTGAAGGCGAGCGCGGAGAACGGATCGTCGTCTTTCGGATGCCGCTCGATTTCGTTGTCGTGCTCGTCGTGACCGGTAATCGCGGGGATGTCGAGCGGCGACGGCAGATAGTCGATCACCGCGTCGAGCATGGCCTGCACGCCCTTGTTCTTGAACGCGCTGCCGCACAGCATCGGCACGATCTCGTTGGCGATGGTGCGTACACGAATGCCGTGCTTGATTTCCTCTTCGGTCAGCGTTCCGCCGTGCAGGTATTTGTCGAGCAGTTCCTCGCTCGCTTCAGCGGCGGCCTCGACCATCTTGTCGTGCCATTCCTTCGCGGTCGCTGCGAGTTCCTCCGGGATGTCGCGGTACTCGAATTTGATCCCCTGGTTCTCTTCGTCCCAGTAGATCGCCTTCATCTTGACGAGGTCGACCACGCCCTGGAAATGATCTTCGGCGCCGACCGGAATCTGGATCGGTACCGCGACGCCCTTCAGGCGATCGCCGATCTGCCGCTGCACGCGGAAGAAGTCCGCGCCCACACGGTCCATCTTGTTGACGAACGCAATGCGCGGCACCTTGTACTTGTTCGCCTGACGCCACACGGTTTCGGACTGCGGCTGCACACCGCCCACCGAGTCGTACACCATGCACGCGCCGTCGAGCACGCGCATCGAACGTTCCACTTCAATCGTGAAGTCGACGTGACCCGGGGTGTCAATGATGTTGATCCGGTGTTCCGGATAGTTGCCGGCCATGCCCTTCCAGAACGCAGTCGTGGCAGCCGATGTGATCGTGATGCCGCGCTCCTGCTCCTGTTCCATCCAGTCCATCGTCGCAGCACCGTCGTGAACCTCGCCGATCTTGTGGGTCACGCCTGTGTAGAACAGGATGCGTTCGGTGGTGGTGGTTTTGCCGGCGTCGATGTGGGCGCTAATGCCGATATTCCGGTAGCGCTCGATGGGAGTCTTGCGGGGCACGTGAACCTCCTTGAAATGGCGCGCCTGAAACGCTTGCCGGGCGGCAGTCTGTGCTACCCGGGGAGCCTGGGTGCTGCTTTGCTGAGACTACTAGGATAGCGCGTCGGCCTGTCTTTTGCAGGAATCTTGCCAGCCGTGCGTGACTGCCTGCTGGTAAGGGCTGACGAGGTGCGGCGCGGGCCTCTGCCGGGTGGCGCCGCACCTTGCCTGCTCCGCGCAGAACGCAAAAAAGCCGGTGCCTCGTGAAAGGCACCGGCTTTTTCCGAAAAGCGGCCGCTGACGAAGCGGCGGGGTGTCGCGGTGGTCGGCGCGCGTTTATTGCGCGGCCGGCAACCCCTGGATTTTCATCCCCGGTTTGATGCCTTTCGAGGAGAACCAGCCCTTGCTCATTTCCAGCGCATACACGCCGTTGTTTTTCGGGCAGTGATTGTTGGTGGTCTCGGCCTGCATCTCGTCGATGTCGGTGACCGTGCCGTCGGCGCGCATGAAAGCGATCGACAACGGGATCAACGTGTTCTTCATCCAGAAGCAATGCACGGCGTTTTCATTGAAGACGAACAGCATGCCTTCATTCGGCGCGAGGGTCGTGCGATACATCAGGCCTTGTTCGCGGTCCGCGTCGTTGGCGGCGACAGCCGCGTCGATCACGAACATGCCCGCGGTCAGCTTCGCGCGCGGAAAGTCGCCGGGCTGCTTCGCGCCGGCCGGCATGTCTTGCGCATGAGCGGGGGCGGCGGTGGTCGCGACGAACGACATCGCGGCGAGCGGCAGGGCAACGGCAACAGCGAAACGCGCAATCAACGAGCGCATGGGAAATCGCACGGCATGACTCCTTGCTGGAAATTAACCCGCGAATGTTACGCGAGCGCGTCAAAAACAAAAAGGCAGATCGCCTTGCGGTGATCTGCCTTTCAACGCCGTAAGAACGGCAATGAAGCGAGTTCTTGACTGCGTTTTTACAACAAACTTACTCCGAAGCGCCCGAAGCTGCAGCAGCTGCTGCTGCCTTCTTGTGCGACTTCTTGTGTGCTGCCTTCTTCGTGGTCTTCTTTGCCGACGAAGCTGCTGCAGCCGGAGCTGCCGATGCTGCCACCGGTGCCGAAGCTTGTGCGAATGCTGCCGTTGCGAAGAGGCCAGCGACCAGAGCGGCGATCAGTTTGTTCATTTTGTAAATCCTCAGCTTTAGTTAATTAACCAAATGACCCGGTTATATGTAGAGTCATGTCGGTAAACGTGCCATCCACCTTTCGGTTGACAGCCGCATCGATATTTTTTCGACGCGTCTGTTTAGCGCTCAGACTCCCTGTACTCACCGCAGAGCGGCTTGCGCAAAGGCCCTTAAGGCTGAATGCCGGATAGCTTCGGGCGGCATCTGCGTCGAATAACGCGTGAGCTCGCGCACCGGTTGACGTGTTTTTTGTGGAAAATTTATATGCGGGCGTGCTGAAGCAAATGAATGATTGCGTCGCGATCGTGAACGCAATTGTTTCACGCTTTTTTCATGTTGGTTTCACGGGCGAATTTGTTTGCGGATACAACGAGTTAGCTTTTTCGCAGCAGGGGAAAATACACGTTCAGGGCGAGTTCAATGCGGATGAAGCACGCGGGCAAACGCGTTCAGACGATGCCGTCCCATGGCGCCTTCAGCGGCAATTCGACACTCTCTCCCGGCTGCAGTCCGAGAGAAAAAATATCGAGTGCGCCGACACCGGCACGCACGAGGCGCAAGGTCGGAAAACCTACCGCTGCAGTCATGCGCCGCACCTGACGGTTCTTGCCTTCAGTGATCGACAACTCGATCCACGTGGTCGGAATCGCGGCGCGATAGCGGATCGGCGGCGTGCGAGTCCACAGCGACTCAGTCGGCTCGACGTATTCAGCGCGGCAGGGCCGCGTCACGTAATCGCCGAGATCGACGCCGCGAGCGAGCTTCTTCAGCGTGGCATCATCGACGGCGCCTTCAACTTGTGCCCAATAACGTTTGACAAGTTTGTGGCGCGGCTCGGCGATGCGCGCTTGCAACGCGCCGTCGTCGGTGAGGAGCAGCAGCCCCTCGCTATCGGAGTCGAGCCGGCCCGCCGGATAGACGCCGGGCACTTTCACCCAGTCGGCCAACGACGCCCGCGTTTCGTGCGGCGAAAACTGACAGATGGTGCCGAACGGTTTGTTCAGGGCGAGAAGTCGCATAGGGGGAATCGGTGAAGGTCGAGCGGCGCCGGCTGCTGCGGGACGTGCCACGCAGGCCGGGAGCGGCGCTGGCTCGGTAGTAAATGGCGGAATAATAATGCATAATGAGCCGCTGCTATTCTTATATCTTATATAAGACATAAGAATAAATGTCCTCATTGATTTGATTTTCGACAATGTTGGAAAACCCCGAGCCGCTACGGGCTCGTGGCTAAGTCGGCGTGGGCTAGAATAGACGGTCTAGCCGCTCGCGGGCGTCCGGCATTGCGCGTAGCGAGGAGCACCCGGTTTTCGCAGTCTCCCATCAGCTTTCAGCACAGCTTTCACTGGAGTCCGATCATGCCGTATCAGCACATCAAGGTTCCGACGGGCGGTGACAAGATCACTGTCAACGCAGATTTCTCGCTCAATGTTTCCGACCAGCCCATCATTCCGTATATCGAAGGCGACGGAACGGGCCTCGACATCACGCCGGTGATGTTGAAGGTGGTGGATGCCGCAGTAGAAAAAGCTTACGCAGGCAAGAAGAAAATCCATTGGATGGAAATCTATGCCGGCGAGAAGTCGACCAAGGTGTACGGCCCGGACGTGTGGCTGCCGGAAGAGACGCTGCAGGTGCTGAAGGAATACGTCGTCTCGATCAAGGGGCCGCTCACCACACCGGTTGGCGGTGGTATCCGTTCGTTGAACGTCGCGCTGCGCCAGGAACTCGATCTGTACGTTTGCCTGCGCCCGGTGCAGTATTTCAAGGGCGTGCCTTCGCCGGTGCGCGCGCCGGAAAAGATCGACATGGTGATCTTCCGCGAGAACTCGGAAGACATTTACGCCGGCATCGAATGGCCTGCTGAGTCGGAACAGGCGAAGAAGGTCATCAAGTTCCTGCGCGAAGAAATGGGTGTGAAGAAGATCCGCTTCCCTGAAACCTCGGGGATCGGTATCAAGCCGGTGTCGCGCGAAGGCACGGAGCGCCTGGTGCGCAAGGCGATCCAATATGCGCTCGACAACAATCGGCGCTCGGTCACCTTGGTGCACAAGGGCAACATCATGAAGTTCACGGAAGGTGCCTTCCGTGACTACGGTTATGCGTTGGCGCAAAAGGAATTCGGCGCGGAGCTGATCGACGGTGGCCCGTGGATGAAGATCAAGAACCCGAAAACGGGTGGCGACATCGTGGTGAAAGACGTGATCGCCGACGCGTTCCTGCAGCAGATCCTGCTGCGCCCCGCGGAATATGACGTGATCGCCACGCTGAACCTGAACGGCGACTACATTTCAGACGCGCTGGCCGCGCAAGTCGGCGGTATCGGGATTGCGCCGGGCGCGAACATGTCGGATTCGGTCGCGATGTTCGAGGCCACGCATGGCACTGCGCCGAAGTACGCCGGCAAAGACTACGTGAACCCGGGTTCGGAAATTCTCTCGGCTGAGATGATGCTGCGCCACATGGGTTGGACCGAGGCGGCCGACCTGATCATCAAGTCGATGGAAAAGTCGATTCTGCAAAAGCGGGTGACGTATGACTTCGCGCGCCTGATGGAAGGCGCGACGCAGGTGTCCTGCTCGGGTTTTGGTCAGGTGTTGATCGAAAACATGTAAGCGATTCGCGCTGGGTTCTCCCGCGCGAATTCAAAACCCCGGCGCTGTGAGGCGGCCGGGGTTTTTTTGTGCGCTCGCCAAGGGGTGAGTGTCGAAAGCGATTGGAAAGGAATGCGGGTGCCTGATATTTGAGACGTTCGCATAATCGATGTCTCAAGCCGCAGCGGCACTCCGCCGCAAATAAGAAAGCGCCGCCCAAAAAAGAAACCCGGCACGGAGCCGGGTTTCAAAGGACGGGTAACGAACCGTATCAGGCAGGCGCCTGGATGTTCGATGCCTGTTTGCCTTTCGGGCCTTGCACGACCTCGAAGGTTACTTTCTGGCCTTCCTTGAGGGTCTTGAACCCATTCATCTGGATGGCCGAGAAGTGTGCAAACAGATCCTCACCCCCTTCGTCAGGCGTGATGAATCCGAAACCTTTTGCGTCATTGAACCATTTGACCGTACCAGTTGCCATTCCAACTTCCCCTGTAACTCATGTCACTACCACGAGCCCTCGAAAAGCTCGACGACCGCGGGATGCAGCCGCTCCCTCCTCACAAGCTCACCATCGGCATTTTTTCGATTTATGGCGCAGTGAAAAAAGTGCCAGCTTGATTGTTGGGGCTCTTAATTCGAGTGTCAAGAAAATTTTGAGATGCCGTTGCCGCGTTGCAAACAGGCGTTTCCAGGGTTTTTCCCGCTTTTGTTTTCTTATGTGCGGTTGCCCAAGCGGGCGGTCTTGAAAAGTCGCATAATCGACGCACATGCTGTTCTGCGGGTCGCGCACCGTCCGCTGGCCGGGCGAGTGCCCACAGCCAGTACTGGCCGGTTGTGCGATACTCGATCCGACTGCGGCGCAGCACGGCCGCGATGCATCACTGGATAGGGGCCGGCTCCGCAATCGGCTCGTCGAATGACGCAACGCTTTTGGGGGTAATCACCCATCAAGCGGGTGCGAACGGGCTCACCGGCCGGTCGGCCGGGTTTTGACAGGATTGCGGGCCTGTCCTAGTTGTTTAGAATGGGTGTATGGCGATTATCCCGGACAAGCAGGACGGCACCGTACTGGAGCGGCAGGAAAAGAAGCTGAAGCCGCCGTCCATGTACAAGGTGGTGCTGCTGAATGACGACTTCACGCCAATGGAATTTGTCGTGATGATCGTGCAGGAATATTTCAATAAAGATCGTGAAACCGCAACGCAGGTTATGTTGAAGGTGCATCGCGAGGGCAGGGGAGTTTGTGGGGTCTATACGCGGGACATCGCGTCGACCAAAGTCGAGCAAGTCGTTACCCACGCACGGCAGGCCGGGCATCCGCTGCAGTGTGTGATGGAGGAAGCATGATTGCCCAGGAACTGGAAGTCAGCCTGCACATGGCGTTCATGGAAGCACGCCAGGCGCGGCACGAGTTCATCACGGTCGAACATCTTTTGCTGGCACTGTTGGACAATCCAACGGCCGCGGAGGTGTTGCGTGCATGCGCGGCCAATATCGAGGATCTGCGCCAGAACCTGCGCAACTTCATTCATGACAACACGCCGACCGTGCCTGGCACGGACGACGTCGACACGCAGCCCACGCTGGGTTTCCAGCGTGTGATCCAGCGCGCGATCATGCATGTGCAATCCACCTCGAACGGCAAGAAGGAAGTGACCGGCGCGAATGTGCTGGTGGCGATCTTCGGCGAGAAGGATTCGCATGCGGTGTACTACCTGCAACAGCAGGGCGTGACGCGTCTGGACGTGGTGAATTTCATCTCGCATGGCATCGCCAAGACCAGCAGCACGGACGCCGCGAAAGCGAGCGACGCGAATGCCGAGTCCGACGAAGCCGCCGCGCAGAAGGAAACGCCGCTCGCCCAGTTCACGCAGAACCTGAACCAGATGGCGAAAGACGGCCGCATCGACCCGCTGATCGGGCGCGAGTCGGAAGTCGAGCGCGTGGTGCAGGTGCTGTGCCGCAGGCGCAAAAACAATCCGCTACTGGTCGGTGAGGCCGGGGTCGGCAAGACCGCGATCGCCGAAGGGCTCGCCTGGCGCATTACGCGCGGCGAAGTGCCGGATATTCTGGCCGATGCGCAGGTGTATTCGCTCGATATGGGCGCGTTGCTCGCCGGCACCAAGTATCGCGGCGACTTCGAACAGCGCCTGAAGACGGTCCTCAAGGAACTGAAGGAACGTCCGCACGCGATCCTGTTCATCGACGAAATTCATACGCTGATCGGCGCGGGCGCTGCGTCGGGCGGCACGCTGGACGCATCGAATCTGCTGAAGCCGGCGTTGTCATCGGGCACGCTGAAGTGCATCGGCGCGACCACGTTCACGGAATATCGCGGCATCTTCGAAAAAGACGCGGCTTTGTCGCGCCGTTTCCAGAAGGTCGACGTGACCGAGCCGACCGTCGAACAGACGGTGGCGATCCTGCGCGGCCTGAAGTCGCGCTTCGAAGAGCACCACGGCGTGAAGTATTCGTCAGGTGCCCTGTCGGCTGCCGCTGAATTGTCGGCACGCTTCATCACGGATCGTCATCTGCCGGACAAGGCGATCGACGTGATCGACGAAGCGGGCGCGGCGCAACGCATCCTGCCGAAGTCGAAGCAGAAGAAGACCATCGGCAAGAACGAGATCGAAGAGATCATTTCGAAGATCGCCCGCGTCCCGCCGCAGAGCGTGTCGCAAGACGATCGCAGCAAGCTGCAAACGCTGGATCGCGATCTGAAGAGCGTGGTGTTCGGGCAAGACCCGGCCATCGACGCGCTGTCGGCTGCGATCAAGATGGCGCGTGCGGGCCTCGGCAAGCTGGACAAGCCGATCGGTGCGTTCCTGTTCTCCGGCCCCACGGGCGTCGGCAAGACGGAAGTGGCAAAGCAACTGGCGTTCACGCTGGGGATCGAGTTGATCCGCTTCGACATGTCGGAATACATGGAACGTCATGCGGTGAGCCGTTTGATCGGTGCGCCGCCGGGCTATGTCGGTTTCGATCAGGGCGGTCTGTTGACCGAAGCCGTCACGAAGAAGCCGCACTGCGTGCTGCTGCTCGACGAAATCGAAAAGGCGCATCCGGACATCTACAACGTGCTGTTGCAGGTGATGGACCACGGCACGCTGACGGACAACAACGGCCGCAAGGCGGATTTCCGCAATGTCATCATCATCATGACGACGAACGCGGGCGCCGAGGCAATGGGCAAGGCGGTGATCGGTTTCACGAACCGTCGGGAAACCGGCGACGAAATGGTCGATATCAAGCGCATGTTCACGCCGGAGTTCCGTAACCGTCTGGACGCAACGATCAGCTTCCGCTCGCTCGATGAAGAAATCATCATGCGCGTGGTCGACAAGTTCCTGATGCAGCTGGAAGATCAACTGCACGAGAAGAAGGTCGATGCGCTCTTCACCGACGCGCTGCGTGCTCACCTCGCCAAGCACGGTTTCGATCCGCTGATGGGCGCGCGGCCGATGCAGCGTCTGATCCAGGACACGATCCGTCGTGCGCTGGCCGACGAGCTGCTGTTCGGCAAGCTGATGAACGGCGGCCGCGTGACGGTCGACGTGGATGCGGAAGACAAGGTGCAGTTGACCTTCGACGAGCATCCGGCGCCGCGCAATCCGAATCCGGAAGCGGTCGAAGTCGAGTAAGGCTTTAGTTGTACCTCTGAAAGCAGAACGGCGCGGGTTGAACCCCGCGCCGTTCTGCTTTTTGCGTTCCGGCCGCGTGCCCGGGACGGTCGCTCAGCGCTTAATCGGCCGGCGCGGTTTCGGGTGGATGCGCGGACGGGACGACGCGCTATCGAAACCTATCGGCGCCGCCATATACGCGTTCAGCTTGTCGCGCACCCATGGCTCCGGATTGCCGACTGTCGAGATGATGCCGGTGGTGGAGCCGCCGCCTAGCAGCACGGCAAAGATGCCGCGGACCGGGAAATCGCCGTATGACGGATTGGAGATGTCGAAGGGCTCGGAGCGGATGAACATGTCCTCGGCGGTTTGTCCCATGTCACTCTGAAATGCGGTCGGAAACTGCAGTGCGAGGATGTTGGGATGGACGTGATGATAGTCCGAGCCGATTGCGGGATCCCCCAGCAAACAACTGCCGCCGGTGCCCCAATGCTGGCTGTCGAAATCGGCATTGACGGAGTCTGCCGTGGCCGGGGTACGGCTCGCGGGGATTTGCCATGGCATCACTGGCAACTTGAGTGCACGGCTCACTTCCTTGCAAAAATCAAAAAAGCGTTGCCATTCACGCGGACCGTAGCAATAGCCGTTCACATACGCGCGCTGCGTGAAATCGTCTGCTTCGTAGCGATCGATCGCCAGAAAGTCCGGCGGGGTATCGGCGCCATAGACACCCAGGCTCTTGACGTAGTCGGCGGTCTGTTGCGCCGGGGTAGCCGGGTCGACATCTTCGTATATCCACTCCGAACGACCGACCCCCCACAGGTTGATCTGCCACCCAAACACCACCTTGGGCGCAACCGTGCGGGTCAACCAGTTGACGGCAGCGACATAGCCGCGAATCGTGTCGGTAATGCTGGCCGGAATCGTGGCTTTGATGGACCAATGGTCTAGCGCGGTTTGCAGCGGTTGACGCACCGGCATCGCGTAGTCGGCCGTAAAGTTGCCCTGCTGGCAGGCACCGAGAAAATCCGGATTGACCACGTAGCCCGCGGGCACGGGATGAGCAGAGTCAATCGCCTTGTTGGCGAGGTTCAGCGACAGGATGTAATTCGCGAAGCTGTGAGCGTGCTGGTCGCCGTTGGCCAACTGGCCTGGCGTGTTCCCCAACGACAGATTGCACGTGTACGAGATCAGCACCGGCAGCACGGGTTGCTTGTTGCCCAGTTGCGTTTCGATGGTGCGTGCGAGATTGATGGTCGTGGTGGTGGCCGGGTCGTCGGTGAGGTAGACGTTGGCGTCGCCGGCGCCGTCATTGCCCGCGTACTTGAACACCGACGACGCGCGCGCACTGACGAAATCAGCGGCGTTGCCCGGCGTCAGATCGGCGCATCCGCCGAAGCTCAGATAGGGCGGGAAGCCTGGCACGTTGAGATTTGCCGACAATTCGATCGATACATTCAGCGCCGCGCTGCCGTCCGGCTTGACCTCGAGTGAGTCCGGCATCGTCACCGCCACCACGCTGCCTTGTGAAACGAAGTCAGCCGAGTCCGGGGTGTACGTGGCGGGTTTGACCAGCACATCGAACGCCGTTTTCTGCGCCCATACGCTGACGGACTGTACATAGCTCATGTCGGCGCCGGTCAGCCGCAGGTTGATCTGACGGTTCAGCGAGACATCGGCGTCGATGACGATCGGCACCGTGACGAAACCGGTCGTGTCGACCGCCGTGGTTTGCACGGCCGAATCGTTGATCGTCACGCTTTGGAGGCGGTTCGCGAGCGTGATCGCGGGTGTGGCGAAGCTGTACTTCAGATCGTTCAGCGCGATTGCGTCGATCTTGATCAGCGCGATGCCCTGCACCGGCAAGCGCCGCAATGGAGTCGTCACGTTGACCGCGCTCGTGAATGTAGCGAGCGACTGGCCGCTCGCCTGATCGACCACATTCACGTGCAGCGTTTCGGTGGCGAGACCCGTGAGTGCGCCGATCGCGACGTCGAGTGCCGCGTATCGTTGCAGCAGACCGAAACTGACCGACGCGTGAGCGGTCTCGCCGATGGAAACCGTCACGTTGGAAGGAGAGATGACAAGCGGAGCGATGACTGTCAGATCCGCGGTTTCGACATCGCTGCCGCTGATTGTGTAGTCGCCCTGGGGCAAACTGACCTGCGTGGTTTGCCCATAAGCAAGGGCGACTGTCGATGTGAGGCCGCCGTATGTGAAGGTCACGCTCGGCACAATAGTGGCTAGCGCAGGATCGGGGCAGGGGGCGCAATCGATCGACACCGTGCCGTTCACCTCCGGTGTGCTGTCGGCAGCAATGACGAACGACGTCAAGTACGGGGTGGGATCCTTGGTCAGGTCGCCATTGACCCCGATCGTGATCTGGTCTCGCGCATCCATCTGATGCGGGTCAGCGAAGTTCATTTGGGCGGAGACAGAATAGGTGCTTGCATCGATCTGCGCGGATTGCGCATCGACAGTCGTTTCGACCCACGAAACGAACGATGGATAGATGTCTGTATTCCGTACGGCGGCGGGCGCCTTGAAGTCGAACGCCAGGAACTGCTTGACCTGGACGGCGCTGCCGTCGGGGTACTTGAGATTGGACAGAACGATGCTGCCGTACCACTCGTTGGCGCCGGGCGCCACGATTGCGTCGTAAGTGATATTCACAGTTGCCCTCCAGGCAAGCGACGGGGCGAATCGGCGACGTCCCGGATGGAGGTCACGGCCGCACCGCAAAAACGATCCTGCATCGATGACTATTGATTCGGTATCCGAAATAAATGAGATAAATAACCATTGGCTGATGATGTGGATGGACTCCTTTTGCGAATGAGGAAGAGTGGAAATGACAAGCCCTATGACGGCGACGGAGACGCCGTTTGACCACGAAAGGTTGACGGAAGTGTAAGGGAGAAAGGGGGGAGTTGACCGGCGCGCGGCGAACTGCCACGTGCGCGCCGGGGTTGGATATTCACGCGTACGCAGCGGGCGCTGCGCGGATTGATGACTAGGTCAGTCGTGCTGCGCGAAGATCAGTGCTTGCCCGTGCTGCCAAACCCACCCGCGCCACGTTCGCTGGTTTCGAAATCGTCGACGATATTGAACTCGGCCTGGACCACCGGCACGATTACGAGTTGCGCGAGGCGCTCCATCGGATTCAGCACGAACGTCGTCTCGCCGCGATTCCACGTCGAGATCATCAGCTGACCCTGGTAATCCGAATCGATCAGGCCGACCAGATTGCCCAGCACGATCCCATGCTTATGGCCCAAACCCGAACGCGGCAAAATCAACGCCGCATAACCCGGATCGGCAACGTGAATCGCGAGACCCGTCGGCACCAGCGCGGTTTCGCCGGGTTTCAGCGTCAACGGCTCGTCGAGGCAGGCGCGCAGGTCGAGGCCCGCGCTGCCGGTGGTGGCGTAGGCCGGGAGTTGGTCGCGCATGCGCGCATCGAGAATCTTCAGGTCAAGTTTCATGCAGGGTCGAAGGGTTAAGGGGTGGGGGCCGGGCGCCCGAGTTGGAACGCATCGGCAAGAAGTTCATAGGAGCGCAGCCGGGCGCGGTAGCTGCCCGCGACGGTGAGCACGATCAGTTCGTCGGCCTGGAACTGCTCCTGCAACGCATGAAGCCGCTCAGTGACGGTTTCCGGCGTGCCGATGATACTGCGCGGCTTCTCGCGGTCGATCACCAGTTGCTCGCGCACGCCGTATTCCTGTGCCGCGCCTTGCTCGACCGTCGGAATCGGCGCATTCAGGCCAAGGGCCATCTGTACGCGGCGCAGGTCGACCGCTTTTTCCAGATCGGCGGCTTCCTGTTCGGTGTCGGCGCAAATCACGAACACCGAGGCGGCCAGATAGGGTTGTTCTGTTTCCAGGCTAGCCTTGAAGCGTTCACGATAAGCCAGCGCCACCTGCTGCCCGAAATGCGCGTTGATGAAATGCGCGAATGCGAAGCGGATGCCGAGTTGCGCCGCCAGCAGGCCGCCGAATTCACTCGACCCGAGCATCCACAATTGGGGACGCGTAGCGATTTGCGGTTGAAGCAGCACGCCGTGCGCAAGGTGATCCTCGGGCAGCGTGCCGTGCATCAGGCCGACCAGATCGGCCACCTGCTGCGGAAAAAATTCGCCGCGATTGTAGGCGCCGGCGGCGACCGCCTGTGCCGTGCGCATGTCGCCGCCCGGCGCGCGTCCCACGCCCAGATCGATACGGTTCGGAAACAGTGCCTCGAGCATAAGGAATTGCTCGGCGACCTTGAAGGGGCTGTAGTACGGCAGCATCACGCCACCGGAGCCCAGGCGAATGCGCTGGGTCACGCTGCCGAGGCGTGCGAGCATCACCTCGGGGCAAGGGTTCGAGACACCCCGCAGGCCGTGGTGTTCGGCGCACCAATAGCGCGTGTAGCCGAGGTCGTCAGCCAACTGCGCGAGTTCGACGGTGGCGGCGATTGCGTCCGCCACTGAGTGCCCGTCGATCACGGGCGTTTGATCGAGCACGGAAAGTAGCGTCATGTCAGCACTGCTCCAGATGATTCGGTGCGCGAGAGCCGCTGGCGGCGCGTTCAGCGTGCGCCGCCTCGTGCGGCTTTAGCGGATCAGACTTGTGTCGGGCAGACGCTTCGCAATTTCTACGATCAACGCGCGCGCGAGCGTCTGCTTGTCGGCGCGCGGCAGTTTCGTTGCACCGCCTGCTTCGAACAGGATCACCTCGTTGTCGTCGAGGCCGAACGTCAGCGGACCGAGATTGCCAATCAGGAGCGGCACGTTCTTGCGCACGCGCTTTTCTTCGCCGTGCACTTCAAGGTCCCCGCTTTCCGCCGCAAAGCCGACCGCGAACGGCGGATGCTGCAGCTTGGCTACCGCGGCCAGAATGTCCGGATTCTCGACAAACGTAAAGGTGGGCAGGGCGCGCTCGGCGGTCTTCTTGATCTTGTGTTCGCTGGCGTGATCGGCGCGCCAGTCGGCCACCGCGGCCACGCCGATGAAGATGTCGGCGTCGGCCACCGAGCGCATCACCGCGTCGTGCATGTGCTGCGCGGTTTGCACGTCTTCGCGGAATACGCCCCACGGCGTTTCCAGCGCGACAGGGCCGGCGATCAGATGCACCTCGGCGCCCGCTTGTTGCGCGGCGCGCGCCAGTGCGAAGCCCATCTTGCCGCTCGAACGATTGGTGATACCGCGCACCGGATCGAGCGGCTCGAAGGTCGGGCCGGCGGTCAGCAACACGCGACGGCCGGACAGGATCTTCGGCGAGAAGAATGATGCGATCGCTTCGTAAGTCGCGGCCGCTTCCAGCATGCGCCCGTCGCCGACTTCGCCGCATGCCTGCGGACCCGAATCGGGGCCGAGCACTTCAATGCCGTCCGCACGCAGCTGCGTGACGTTGCGTTGGGTGGCCGGGTTTTGCCACATCTGCCGGTTCATCGCGGGCACGACCAGCAGCGGACAATCGCGCGCGACGCACAGCGTCGACAGCAGATCGTCGGCCATGCCGTGCGCGAGTTTGGCGAGGAAATCGGTCGAGGCGGGCGCAATGACGATCGCGTCGGCTTCACGCGACAGATCGATGTGCGCCATGTTGTTCGGCACGCGGCCGTCCCACTGGCTCGTGTAGACCGGCCGGCCGGACAGCGCTTGCATCGTGACGGGGGTGATGAACTGTGTAGCCGCTTCGGTCATCACGACCTGCACGGTCGCACCAGCCTTGGTCAACAGGCGTGTGAGCTCGGCGATCTTGTAGCAGGCAATGCCGCCTGTCATGCCAAGGACGAGGTGTTTTCCTGCGAGTTCTGCGGTTGCCAACGAAAGCCTCCGACAAAGCGTGGTGGTCCTATGCCCGTTAGCGCGAGCCGCGTACGCGCCGCAACTCGTCTAGCACGAGCAGGATCGCGCCGATCGTGATCGCGCTGTCGGCGAGATTGAACGCCGGCCAGTGCCACGTGCGGACGTGAAAGTCGAGAAAGTCGATCACGTGGCCGTACGCGAGCCGGTCGATCACATTGCCGAGCGCGCCGCCAAGAATCAGCGAGAGCGCCGTGCAGAACATTTTCTGTCCGCCGTGGCGCTTGAGCAGGTAGCAGATCACCAGTGCCGCGACCACGCCGAGCGCGGTGAACGCCCAGCGCTGCCAGCCGCCCGCCATCGCGAGGAAGCTGAAGGCGGCGCCACGGTTGTACACGAGGATCAGGTTGAAAAACGGCGTGACCTCATGCGGAACACCGTAGGCAAACACCTTCTGGATCGCGATTTTCGTCAGCTGATCGAACAGGATCACGATCAGCGCGACGCCAAGCCACGGTGCCAGCGAACTGCCGCCGGCCGACGTTTTCGACATGGTTTTTGCCATTATGCCGCGCTCCGCGTTTCGCCGTTGCCGAACAGGTTGCTGAAGCAGCGGCCGCACAGGCTGGGGTGCTCGGCGTTGGCGCCGACGTCCGCGCGGTAGTGCCAGCAGCGTTCGCACTTCAGATACTTCGAGGCGATCACTTCGACGCCTTCTTCCGCTTCGCTGTCGACCTTCACGACGTTCGCCGCCGACGTGATCAGCACAAACTTCAGGTCGTCTCCGAGGCTCGCGAGCGCGTCGTAACGCGCACCGCTCGCGCGGATTTCGACTTCCGCCTGCAGTGACGAACCGATCAGGTTCGCGACGCGTGCTTCTTCCAGTGCCTTGGTCACGTCGCTACGCGCGGCGCGCAGCAGCGTCCATTTGTCGAGCAGGTCACCGGCTTGCGGGACGGCCGGGAACGCGTGATAGGTCTCGGTGAAGATCGTTTCGCTGTTCGGCGAGAAGATCTTCCACGCTTCTTCCGCGGTGAACGACAGGAACGGCGCCATCAGGCGCAGCAGGCCGTGTGCGATGTGATACAGCGCGGTCTGAGCCGAACGGCGTGCGACGGAGTCAGCCGCCGTGGTGTACAGACGGTCTTTCAGCACGTCCAGGTAGAAACCGCCGAGGTCTTCTGAGCAGAACGTCTGCAGTTTCGCGACCACCGGGTGGAACTCGTACTTGTCGTAGTGCGAGAGGATGTCGTTCTGCAGATTCGCCGACAGCGCCACCGCGTAACGATCGATCTCGAGCCAGTCTTCGACCGGACGCGCGTGTTGCGCGAAGTCGAAGTCCGACAGGTTCGCGAGCAGGAAGCGCAATGTGTTGCGGATGCGGCGATAGCCTTCCGTGACGCGCTTCAGGATTTCTTCGGAGATCGCTAGTTCGCCCGAGTAATCGGTCGAGGCGATCCACAGACGAATGATTTCCGCGCCGAGGCGGTTCGACACTTCATGCGGGTCGATACCGTTGCCGAGCGACTTGCTCATCTTGCGGCCTTCGCCGTCGACGGTGAAGCCGTGCGTGAGCAGCGCGTTGTAGGGCGGGCGGCCGTCGAGCATCGAAGCCGTCAGCAGCGACGAGTGGAACCAGCCGCGGTGCTGGTCCGAGCCTTCCAGATACAGGTCAGCCGGGAATTGCAGTTCGTCTTTATGCGAGCCGCGCAGCACGTGCCAGTGCGTAGTGCCTGAATCGAACCAGACGTCCAGCGTGTCACGGTTCTTCTCGTACATGTTGGCGTCGTCGCCGAGCAGTTCGCGCGGGTCGAGCGTTTGCCACGCCTCGATGCCGGCCTTCTCGACGCGTTGCGCGACTTCTTCGAGCAGCTCCAGCGTGCGCGGATGCAGCTCACCGGTTTCCTTGTGCACGAAGAACGCCATCGGCACGCCCCATTGACGTTGACGCGACAACGTCCAGTCCGGGCGATTCGCGATCATGCTGAACAGGCGCTGCTTGCCCCACGACGGATAGAAGGCGGTGTTCTCGATGCCTTCGAGCGCGGTTTCGCGCAGCGTTTTGTCGGAGTCGTTCGGTTTCACGTCCATGCCGGCGAACCACTGCGAGGTCGCGCGGTAGATGATCGGCGTCTTGTGACGCCAGCAGTGCATGTAGCTGTGCCGATAGTTCTCGGTGCGCAGCAGCGAACCGGCTGCCTGCAGGGCTTCGACGATCTGCGGATTGGCCGCCCAGATCGACAGGCCGCCGAACAGCGCGAGCGATTCGATGTAACGGCCGTCGCCCATCACCGGATTGATGATGTCCGAATCGGCCATGCCATGCGCCTTGCAGGACACGAAGTCTTCCACGCCGTATGCCGGCGACGAGTGGACTACACCCGTACCCGATTCGGTCGTCACGTAGTCGCCGAGATAAACCGGCGCCGTACGCTTGTAGGCCGGATGCGCGGCTGCGAGCGGATGATTGAAGCGCAGGTTGACGAGCTTCGCGCCCGGCGTGGTCGCGATGATCGAGCCTTCCAGTTCGTATTGCTTCAGGCACGCTTCAACCCGCTCTTCGGCCAGGATCAGCAAGCCGCGCGGCGTGTCGACCAGCGCGTAGACGATTTCCGGATGCAGGTTCAGCGCCTGGTTGGCGGGGATGGTCCACGGTGTGGTGGTCCAGATCACGATGCCGCCTTCGTTGCGCGGCAGTGCAGTCAGGCCAAATGCCTGCGCGGTCTTTTCCGGTTCGGCGAAGCTGAACAGTACGTCGATGGTCGGATCGGTCTTGTCCGCGTATTCAACTTCCGCTTCGGCCAACGCCGAGCCGCAGTCAAAACACCAGTTGACCGGCTTCAGGCCGCGATACACATAGCCCTTTTCCATGATCTTCGCGAGCGCGCGGATTTCGCCGGCTTCGTTCGTGAAGTTCATCGTCTTGTACGGATTGTCCCAGTCGCCGAGTACGCCCAGACGGCGGAAACCGACCTTCTGCTTCTCGATCTGTTCGGTCGCGTAGGCGCGCGCCTTCTGCATCACTTCAGCGGCCGGCAGCGACTTGCCGAACTGCTTTTCGATCTGGATTTCGATCGGCATGCCGTGGCAGTCCCAGCCCGGCACATAGACCGCGTCGAAGCCCGCCAGATTGCGCGCCTTGACGATCATGTCCTTGAGGATCTTGTTCACCGCGTGGCCGAGGTGGATGTCGCCGTTTGCATACGGGGGGCCATCGTGCAGGATGAACTTCTTGCGGCCCTTGGAGGCGGCGCGGATCTTCTCGTAGACCTTGCGCTCCTGCCATTCCTTGACCCATTGCGGCTCGCGCTTGGGCAGGTCGCCACGCATCGGGAACGGCGTGTCGAGCAGGTTGACCGGGTAGCGTGACTGCGGTTTCGAATCGGCTTTCTTGTTGCTCATGATGAGGTCGCGGTGAATTCGTTCTAAGCGCAGCGAGGCTGCGGTATGCGCACGAAGCGCAGGGCGTGGGGCGCGCCCGGCAGGCATGTCGCGTGATCCACGGACGCCCTTCGATGCGCGCAGCGGTGGGTACATGCAGCGCTTGGCGCGCTCGCATGTACCGCGGCGGCTATCTAATTCGGTCGGTGGCCGAGGTGGCGAAACCGGTGGAACGGCTGCCAGGCGTGCCGGCGCCGACGGCCGCGAACCACGCGCGCGCATTGGCGACGTCGCGCGCGATGGCGGCGGTCAGGGTTTCGAGGTCGACGTATTTTTCCTCGTCACGCAGCTTTTTCAGGAATTCGACGCGCACGAGTTTGCCATACGCATCGCCGT
This sequence comes from Burkholderia sp. GAS332, assembly GCA_900142905.1. NCBI lineage: Bacteria > Pseudomonadati > Pseudomonadota > Betaproteobacteria > Burkholderiales > Burkholderiaceae > Burkholderia > Burkholderia sp. GAS332. The sequence continues at coordinate 966,875 of FSRV01000001.1, forward strand.
GCCAATCGAGCAGATGCACTTCGAGCAGCACGCGGCCGGAATCGTCGACGGTGGGGCGCAGGCCGAGGCTGGCAACGCCCGGCAACGGTTCGTCCGCCACACCATGCACGCGCACCACGAAAATGCCCGCCAGTGCCGGACGCTTGTGTGCGATCGGCAGATTGAGCGTGGGGAAACCGAGATCGCGGCCGAGCTTCATGCCATGCACGACGTGGCCGCTGATCAGGTAGTCGCGGCCCAGCGCAGCGCGCGCCGAGTCGAGATCGCCCGACACCAGCGCCGTGCGCACGCCCGAGCTGGAAATGCGCGCGCCCGACGGATCCGCCACGGTGGCCATCTGCTCGACTTCGAAACCGTAGTGCTGACCCGCGGTCTTGAGCGACGCAAAATCGCCCGCGCGTTTCGCGCCGTAGCGGAAGTCGTCGCCGATCATCACCCAGCGCGCATGCAGCCCGTTGACGATGATCCGTTCGACAAACGCATCCGGCGACTGGCTCGCGAAGGTGTGATTGAAATGCTCGACCACGACCCGGTCGACGCCGTTGGTGCGCAGCGCCTCGAGCTTGTCGCGCAGCATCGCGATTCGCGGCGGCGCGCCAGCCGGGTTGAAGAACTCGCGCGGGTGCGGCTCGAAGGTCATCACGCAGACGGGCAGGCCGCGTGCATCGGCTGCGGCCCGGACGTGGGCGAGCAAAGCCTGATGGCCGCGGTGGACACCGTCGAAGTTGCCGATGGTCAGTGCGCAGGGCGCACGGCTTTCAGCATTGGGAAGACCGCGGAAGACTCTCACGATAGCGGGTTTGAGGTAGGGCGGCTGAGGTGCCGCAAAACAAACGATTATAAACGCTCAGCGCACGAGACGGCGGCGCGTCGCCGTTTCAGTGTCCCCCGAATGATAAAATCCACGGATGAAAAAACTCGTCATCCTGATTTCCGGACGGGGAAGCAACATGGAAGCTATCATTCGCGCCTGCGCGGACGAGGGCTGGGCGGCGCAAGTCGCCGCCGTGATTGCCAACCGTCCTGACGCCGCGGGCCTTGCGTTCGCAGCGTCGCACGGCATTGCCACGGCGGTGGTCGACCACCGCCAGTTTCCCGATCGCGACAGCTTCGACGCAGCGCTGGCGCGAGAAATCGACAGTTTCGGGCCCGATCTGGTCGTGCTGGCCGGCTTCATGCGGGTGCTCACGGCCGGTTTCGTCGACCATTACGCGGGGCGCATGCTGAACGTGCACCCGTCGCTGCTGCCGAGCTTTCCGGGCCTGAAAACCCATCAACAAGCGCTTGACGCTGGCGTGCGGCTGCACGGCGCGTCGGTGCATTTTGTCACGTCGCAGCTGGACCACGGGCCGATCGTCGCGCAGGCGGCTGTCCCCGTTGAGGCTGGCGACACCCCCGCCATGCTCGCGGAACGCGTGCTGGCAACCGAACACATTATTTATCCACGCGCGGTGCGCTGGTTCGTCGAAGGGCGTCTTGCCCTCGACGGCTTGCGTGTCACGCTTACGCCGCCGGAGCCGCAATGGCTCTTTGCCGGTCACACCGCCGGAGAGGGCGCATGAGATTACATGGTTTTTTGATTGGACAAACTGAGACTTTGCTGGCTGAAGTCCTGAAACTGAGCGGCCCAGCCGACGCCACGACGAGCCGCTTTTTCCGCGCGCATCCGAAGCTCGGGCACGGCGAGCGCGGCGTGATCGCCGAGGCGGTCTTCGCGGTGCTGCGTCGCCGGATGGAATTCGCCCACCTGGCCGAAGGCGGCGCGGGCAGCCCGGCTCGCCGCATGGCCTTGCTGGGACTGATGCAGACGGCGGGTCGCACGGCCCTCAAGCCGTTCTTGTCGGAAACCGAATCGAACTGGCTCGAACACGTCGCGAAGATCGACCCTGAAAGCTTGCCGCTGCGGATTCGCCTGAATCTGCCCGACTGGATCTATCAGGCGCTCTCCAAGCGTTTCGAACCCGCGGAACTGGCGCAACTGGCCGCCGCGCTGAACTATCCGGCGCCGCTGGACCTGCGCGCGAACCCGATCAAGGCAAGCCGCGACGACGTGCTGAACGCGCTGTCGAAGGCCGGCATCGAAGGTGGCGCGACGCCTTTCGCGCCGTTCGGTGTGCGAGTGGTCGGCAAGCCGCCGCTCACCAAGCTCGACGCGTTCCAGCACGGCTGGGTTGAAGTCCAGGACGAAGGCAGCCAGTTGCTGTGTTCGCTGGTCGCGCCCAAGCGCGGCGAAATGATCGTGGATTTCTGTGCGGGCGCGGGCGGCAAGACGCTGGCGTTGGGCGCGGCGATGCGCTCTACCGGGCGTCTGTACGCATTCGACGTCTCCGAGCGCCGTTTGGCCAAGCTCAAGCCGCGCCTCGCGCGGAGCGGCCTGTCGAACGTGAATCCGGTGCTGATCGACAGCGAACACGATGCGAAGATCAAGCGTCTGGCCGGCAAGATCGACCGCGTGCTGGTCGACGCGCCGTGCAGCGGCTTGGGTACGCTGCGCCGTAACCCGGACCTGAAATGGCGCCAGTCGCCGGAGTCGGTTGCCGAACTGGCGCCGAAGCAGGCGTCGATTCTCGCCAGCGCCTCGCGTCTGGTGAAGAAGGGCGGCCGTCTCGTCTACGCGACCTGCTCGATTCTGGAAGCGGAAAACGAAGCCGTCGTGCAGCAGTTCCTCGCCGACCATCCGGACTTCGCCTTGGTCCCGGCACGCGACGTGTTGGCCGAGCAGCGCATCGACCTGGAAATGGGCGATTACCTGTCGCTGTGGCCGCACCGTCACGCCACGGACGGTTTCTTCGCAGCCGTGCTCGAACGCCAGAGCTAAACGCAACAGCGTGTCTGCCGGTGCGGCCGGGTTCCTCCTGAACCCGGCCGCACCGGCGATTTCGGCAACATCATGCAAAACCGCATTTTTCCTCACATGTTCGGCGACCTCGCGCGCGACTTCGGCCAGCCGATGATGCTGTGGCAGGTCGGCGTGCTGCTCGGGACGCTCGCCATTGCCTGGTTGCTCGCGCGCCTGTTGCGCCGGACGCTCGATCTGCGGCGCCAGACGCGGTACCAGACCCTGCGTTTCGGCGCGGAAAGCCTGAACCGGGCGTTCTTTCCGCTGATCGGTGCGGCGTTCGTCTGGCTCGCGCAGGCGGTCACCGGCCAGTTCATGCACACTGCGCTGCTCGATCTGGCGCTGGTGCCGCTGATCGGTATCGGCCTGATTTACATCGTGTTTTTCTTCGCGCGGCGGGTTTTCAGCCAGGACGGCGCGAACCATCCGTGGCTATTCCTGGTTGAGAAGGTCGTCTCGCTGGTCGTCTGGATCGGCATGGTGCTCACCGTGATGGGCATTCAGGACGACGTGATCGCCTGGATGGGCAGCGTGCGCTTCAGGGTCGCGAATGCGCACATGACGCTGCTCTCGCTCACCACGGGCCTCCTGTGGGTGTGCGTGACGATGATCGTCGCGATGTGGCTCGGCGCCACCTTCGAAGACCGCCTGATGCGCTCCAACACGCTCGACGCCAACCTCAAAGTGGTGGTGGCGCGGGTCGGGCGTGCCGCGTTCGTGCTGGCGGCGGTGCTGATCAGCCTGTCGCTGGTGGGCATCGACATTACGGTGCTGGGCGTGTTCGGTGGCGCGCTGGGTGTGGGGCTTGGGTTCGGGCTGCAAAAGATCGCCAGCAACTACGTCTCGGGCTTCATCATCCTGATCGACCGGTCGCTGCGGATCGGCGACACGATCAACGTCAGCGGCCTGCAGGGCATGGTCACGCAGATCCGCACGCGTTACACGGTGGTGCGCGGCCTGGATGGCATCGAAACGCTGATCCCGAATGAAAAGCTGATTACGGACGTGGTGCAGAACCAGTCGTCCTATCTGACGCGCGGCTACGCCAAGGTGGCCGTGCAGGTCGCATACTCCTCCGACGTCGAGCAGGCGATGGCCTTGCTCGCCGAGGCCGCGCAGGGCGTCGCGCGGGTACTCCAGGAGCCGGCGCCTACGCCCTATCTGGCCAGCTTTGGCGCCGACGGCATCAACCTCGAGCTGGGCTTCTGGATCGATGAGGCGGCGACAGGCACGGCAGGCGTGCGCTCGGCCGTCAATCGCAACATCTGGCGTTTGTTCTCCGAACACGACATCTCGATTCCTTTCGCGCAACGCGAAGTGCGAATCGTCGGCAACGTGAGCGACGCGATGCCGCAAGCGGTAACAATGACCGCTCCCGCGGCAAATCAGGCCGACAGCGGCCACTGACGGGCACTTCGAACCCGCCGGCAGGTCTAAAAATGACCTCCGGCGCGCTCCAACCCGTTGATGCTGCACAAAAAATCTCTATTTGTTACAAACACTTGGAACGCTTCAAGTAGAATATCGTCCAATCCCGCTGTATGCTTTCACTTTCTTGACACGCGTATTTTGCGTGTGTCTGGCGTCTCTTGTTCCACAGGTAAATTGCCTTGTTGAATTCCTTACTCGATTTCCTTGCCCACGGCCTGCTGCACTTTTCGTGGTGGCAACTTGTGCTGTACACGCTGATCGCGACGCACATCACGATCATTGGCGTAACGGTCTATCTGCATCGCTGCCAGGCGCACCGCGCGCTGGAGCTGCATCCGATCGTCAGTCATTTTTTCCGTTTCTGGCTGTGGATGACCACCGGCATGCTGACCGGCCAATGGGCCGCGATTCACCGTAAGCACCACGCGAAGTGCGAGACCGAAGAAGATCCGCACAGCCCGCAAACGCGCGGCATCTGGAAGGTGCTGCTCGAAGGCGCAGAGCTGTATCGCACCGAAGCCAAGAATGAAGAAACGATGCGCAAGTTCAGTCACGGCACGCCGAACGACTGGATGGAACGCAACGTCTACACCAAGTACCCGATCCTCGGCGTGAGCCTGATGATGGTGCTGAACGTCGCGCTGTTCGGCGTCGTTGGCCTGACGATCTGGGCCGTGCAGATGGTGTGGATTCCGTTCTGGGCAGCCGGTGTCGTCAACGGCCTCGCGCACTGGTGGGGCTACCGTAACTTCAACTCGTCGGATGCCAGCACCAACATTTTCCCGTGGGGCATCCTCATCGGCGGTGAAGAGCTGCATAACAATCACCACACGTATGCAACGTCGGCCAAGCTGTCGAACAAGTGGTACGAGTTCGATATCGGCTGGATGTACATCCGCATCATGTCGGCATTCCGTCTGGCCAAGGTGAAGAAGGTCGCGCCTACGCCACGTCTGACCACCGGCAAGCTGGTGCTCGATCAGGACACGTTGCAAGCCGTGCTGGCAAATCGCTACGAAGTCATGGCGCGTTACGGCAAGGCGCTCAAGCGCGCCTATCGCCAGGAGCTGGCGCATCTGAAGGAAGTTGGCGCGCGCGAGAAGTATCAGGTGATGCGCGGTGCGCGTAGCTGGTTCCACAAGGAAGAGGCGGGTCTCGATGAGCCGCAGAAGCGCCAGTTGCCGCAAATCTTCGCGAACAGCCAGAAGCTGAAGACCTACATCGACATGCGCAATGAACTGGCGGCGATGTGGGAGCGCTCGAATGCGTCGCGCGATCAACTGCTGATTCAGTTGCAAGACTGGTGTCATCGCGCCGAGCAGAGCGGTATTAAGGCGCTGCAAGAATTCGCGATGCGTCTGCGCCGTTATGCTTGATCGTATGCCTGACCGCGAAATCTATTAAAATTTCGTTACGTCACAAAACCCCGCGTTGGCGGGGTTTTGCTTTTTGGGCCGCGGTAAATTCAACGACACGCGATTGAGAGTCCGCGGCGGCAGAGTGAAGGCAGAGGAGATCATGGATCAGCAGGCGATCAGGACCGTCGAATACGACCGGCCACAGGCGCAGGGCACAACCTGCGGGATCGGGCAGGCGTGGGCGAAGGTGCCCGACGTGCCGTCCGCGGAACAGAAGGTGGCGCTGAAGGAGCGCATCCGCGCATTGCTCAAGCGCGAGAAAGCCGTGCTCGTTGCGCACTATTACGTCGACGCGGAATTGCAGGAACTCGCCGACGAAACCGGTGGCTGTGTGGCTGACTCGCTGGAGATGGCGCGTTTCGGCCGCGATCACGAGGCGCAAACGCTGGTGGTGGCAGGCGTGCGCTTCATGGGCGAGACCGCGAAGATCCTCAGCCCGGACAAGCGTATTCTGATGCCGGATCTCGACGCGACCTGCTCGCTCGACCTCGGCTGTCCGGTCGATGAATTCTCGGCGTTCTGTGACGCTCATCCGGATCGCACGGTGGTCGTGTACGCGAACACCAGCGCGGCCGTCAAGGCTCGCGCGGACTGGATGGTGACGTCGTCGATCGGGCTGGAAATCGTTGCCGATCTGCACGCACGCGGCGAAAAGATTATCTGGGCGCCGGATCGGCACCTCGGCAGCTATATCCAGAGCAAGACCGGCGCGGACATGCTGCTGTGGCAGGGCTCGTGTCTCGTGCACGACGAATTCAAGGGCATTGAACTCGATCTGCTGCGCGCCGAATATCCTGGCGCGAAAGTGCTGGTGCATCCGGAGTCGCCGGCTAACGTGGTCGCGCAGGCGGACGTGGTGGGTTCGACAACCCAGTTGATCGACGCCGCGCAAAAACTCGACGCAACGCATTTCATCGTGGCGACCGACCTCGGCATTCTGCACAAGATGCAGCTCGCCGCGCCCGGCAAGACCTTGATCGCCGCGCCGACGGCCGGCAACAGCGCGACCTGCAAGAGCTGCGCGCATTGCCCGTGGATGGCCATGAACGGCCTCGCCAATCTCGCCGACGTGCTCGAGCGCGGTCACAACGAAATCTTCGTCGATCGGGCGATCGGCGAGCGGGCGCGTCTGCCGATCGACCGGATGCTCGACTTCGCGGCGCGTCACAAGAAGCGCGTGCAAGCCAGCGGCGATCTCGCGCGCGACGCGCAACTGTATTCGAACGTGGGGGCGGCGTAATGGGGGCGGTGGAACGCAATCAGGTCGAGGCGGTGTCGCCGCTGTTCGCCGAGATTCATGCGCAGTATGGCGCGGCATTCGATGCCGCGTTAGAACGCAACGTCGCTGACGCGCTGAGCGAAGATGTGGGCGCAGGCGATCAGACCGGCCGCCTTGTCCCCGCGGACGACGTGCGTGATGCACGCATCATCGTGCGCGAAGAGGCCGTGCTGTGCGGCGTGCCCTGGTTCAACGCGGTGATGCGCCACGTCGATCCGCGCATCGATGTGCAGTGGCACTATCGCGAGGGCGATCGGATGACAGCGGATACGCCGGTCTGCGCGCTGCGAGGTCCTGTCCGTGCGCTGTTGACTGCTGAACGCAACGCGTTGAACTTCCTGCAACTGCTGTCGGGCGTGGCGAGCGCAACGCGCCGCTACGTCGACGCCATTGCTCACACGCAAACGCGCATCCTCGATACGCGTAAGACCTTGCCGGGTTTGCGGCTCGCGCAGAAATACGCAGTGCGCGTGGGCGGCGGGGCGAATCAGCGGCTCGCTTTGTACGACGGCATTCTGATCAAGGAAAACCACATTGCCGCTGCCGGAGGCGTCGGCGCGGCAATGGATGCGGCGCTGGCGCTGAATGCGGGCGTGTCGATCCAGATCGAGGTCGAAACGCTGGCCCAGTTGGAAACCGCGCTGGCGCATCGCGCGCAATCCATTCTGCTGGACAACTTTTCGTTCGATGCGATGCGCGACGCAGTGCGTATCACGGCTGGGCGGGCGGTGTTGGAGGTATCCGGCGGAGTGAACTTCGAGACGGTGCGGACCATCGCGGAAACGGGCGTCGATCGCGTGTCGATCGGTGCGTTGACCAAAGACGTGCGCGCGACGGACTACTCGATGCGGATCGTCTGAGGCGCGCGCACCTAAGCTTAAAGTTTCGCAATCAGTGGAAAGGCCATCGCTGGACAACCAGCGATGGCCTTTTCATTTCAGCGTGAGAAATCACACGTTGCGGTTGCGCACATGCTCCGGCGAGAGCACAGTCGGCAGTGCTTTAGGCAAGGTGGCAGGCCAATCGCGGCTGAAGTGCAGGCCGCGGCTTTCGCGCCGTGAGCGGGCGCCTTCGACGATCAGCGACGCCACGTCGACCAGATTGCGCAGTTCAAGCAGATCGCGGTTCACCTTGAAATTCGCGTAATACTCGTGAATCTCGTCACGGAGCAGGGCAAGCCGATGCTTGGCCCGCGCGAGCCGCTTGTCCGTACGCACGATGCCGACGTAGTTCCACATCAAGCGGCGCAGTTCATCCCAGTTGTGCGCGACCACCACTTCCTCGTCCGGATCGGACACCCGACTTTCGTCCCAGTCCGGCAGCGGCGCATGGACGGCGGCGCCGAAGCCTTCTTCCTCGATGGCCTGCGCAGCGGAGCGTCCGATCACGAGACACTCGAGCAAGGAGTTGCTGGCAAGCCGGTTCGCGCCGTGCAGGCCTGTGCACGACGTTTCACCGACTGCGTAGAGGCCGGCGAGATCAGTCTTGCCGGCCAGATCCGTCACGACGCCGCCGCACGTGTAGTGCGCGGCAGGCACAACCGGAATCGGTTCTTTGGTGATGTCGATGCCGAATTCGAGGCAACGAGCCAGAATCGTTGGGAAGTGTTCGCGCAGGAACTCGGGCGGCTGATGGCTAATGTCGAGATAGACGCAATCGATGCCGCGCTTCTTGATCTCGAAGTCGATCGCGCGCGCGACGATGTCGCGCGGTGCGAGTTCGGCGCGTTCGTCGTGGTTCGGCATGAAGCGCGTGCCGTCCGGCAACTTCAGAATGCCGCCTTCGCCGCGCACGGCTTCCGAGATCAGGAACGACTTCGCGTAAGGATGGAACAGGCAGGTCGGATGGAACTGGATGAATTCCATGTTCGACACGCGGCAGCCCGCGCGCCAAGCCATCGCGATGCCGTCTCCGGTCGCGGTGTCGGGGTTAGTGGTGTACAGATAGACCTTGCCGGCACCACCGGTGGCGAGCACGGTATGCGGCGCTTCGATTGTCACGGTGCGGCCGCTTTCCAGATCGAGTGCATACAAACCGTGGCAGCGGCGCCCCGGCAACCCAAGACGATCCGACGTGATCAGATCGATCGCGTAGTGATCTTCGAGCAGAGTGATGTTCGGATGGCGGCGTACCCGCTCGCTGAGCGTAGCGACCACGGCATGGCCCGTTGCATCCGCGGCATGAATGATCCGGCGATGGCTATGACCGCCTTCGCGTGTCAGGTGAAAGCCGAGTTCGGCGGCGTCGTCTTTGGTGAACGGCACGCCTTGCTCAATCAGCCATTCGATCGCGGCGCGCCCATGCTCGACGATAAAGCGTGTCGCCGCCTCGTCGCACAGACCGCCCCCGGCGATGAGTGTGTCGCGGACATGGTTTTCGATGCTGTCCGCCGAATCCAGGACGGCGGCGATCCCGCCTTGCGCCCAATCGCTCGCGCCTTCGGTCATCGATCGCTTGGCGACCACCGCAACCCGCCGGGTCTCCGCGAGATTGAGCGCGACGCTCAAACCTGCCAGACCGCTACCGACAATCGCTACATCGAATTCCATCGCCTGCATCTCCGTCTTTCGTTTTGCCATGGCGGCATGCATGTGTGCATGCCGCTAAAACGAGAAAGGATACGCGTCGCGACGAATGAGGGAAAGCTGGCTGAATGGGATAAGACTGTCCTGGTCGGTAAAGGAGCGCTAAACCGTGCGATATTGGGGCGCAGAAACAAAAAAGCCCCGCACGAATGCGGGGCTTTTTTGCAAATCTTTTTGCCTTCGTCAGGCAGGAGCCAAGACTTACTTAATCTTGGTTTCCTTGTAGTCAACGTGCTTACGGACGACCGGATCAAATTTCTTGATCAGCATCTTTTCCGGCATGTTGCGTTTGTTCTTCGTCGTCGTGTAGAAGTGACCCGTGCCTGCGGTCGATTCCAACTTGATCTTGTCGCGTGCGCCTTTCGCCATGATTTACTCCTTAGGCTTCACCGCGTGCGCGCAGATCTGCGAGCACAGCGTCGATACCGTTCTTGTCGATCAGGCGCAGGCCGGCGTTCGAAACGCGCAGACGCACCCAACGGTTTTCGCTTTCCACCCAAATACGGCGGTTTTGCAGGTTCGGCAGGAACCGGCGCTTGGTTTTGTTGTTCGCGTGGGAAACGTTGTTGCCGCTCATCGGCGCTTTCCCAGTTACTTGGCATACGCGTGCCATGAGAGCACTCCTAATACGCTAATTCTGAGTTCGAACGCCGTGAAAGTTTCCCGAGAAGAGCCGCGCTGAGTTTTGCTGAAACCGCAGACGCTTTTTCTTTCCCGGAAGGCCTTAATGGCTTCGGAACAGGGGGGTTGGAAATAGGCAAACCGGAATTCTAGCAGAAAAAAAGCCGCAAAATCAAACCTTATTTGCGATGCCGAACACGGCACAACGTTGTCGCGACCCTGGTTTGCGCCCTGTCACGGCCAGCCGGCGCGGGCAAACGAGTACGTGCGATCTGCGCTAATCACCAGATGATCGATCAATTGCACGTCGATCAGCGCAAGGGCGTCGCGCAGCGTATGCGTCAGCCGGCAGTCGCTTGCGCTCGGCTGGACGGCGCCGGACGGGTGATTATGCGCGACGATCAGACTGGCCGCATTCAGACTCAGCGCTCGCCGCACGATCTCGCGTGGATGCACCGCCATGCGCGTCAGCGTGCCGCGTGCGCTCTCTTCACAGTGGATCAGCCGGTGCCGGGCGTCGAGAAAGAGTGACATGAAGACTTCGTGCGGACTGCCGCCGATCCGCAGGCGCAGGTAGTCTTCCACGGCTTCAGGCGAGTTCATCAGTGAGCGCTCACGCAGTTTATCGACCAGCGAGCGTCGCGCCATCTCCATGATGGCCAGCAACTGGGCCTTTTTCGCCGGGCCGATACCGCGCAGGCCGTCGAAGTCCGCGTAGCTCGCATCGAGCATGGCGCGCAGCGAGCCGAACCGGTTGAGCAGCGTGTGCGCGACGTCGAACACATCGTGGCCGGGCAGGCCCGCGCCGAGCACCAGTACGATCATTTCGGTATCGGACAGCGCGCTCGGTCCTTTCTCGATCAGCCGCTCACGGGGCATGTCGTGTTTAAGCCATTTGCCGCGCACGAGCTTTCGGGCCGGGCGTCTGCCGGCAAGCGCCGCGGCGACGGCAACGCCGGGCACGGGCCCAACGGATTGGGGGCTCACTGCGTTGCGGGGAACGGCCGGTGAGCGAGGCGGTGACAACGCCGGTGCTGCGGCTGCGGACGGCGCAGGCTGCGGCGGGGCTGCTTCCGGCGGCGTTTCATCTATCGTACAGGCGTGGTCGGCCATCTCTCTTGCGTCCTCCGGTTCCGGGGTTGGGGGCGGCGGGCGATGCGTGGCCTTGCCGCAGCGCGCGACGGACGCAAGCCGCCGCCCGCTAGGTGGCTTACAATAGACGCTTTGCGCACGGCACCCCGACGGTTTGCCACACGTGTCGCCTGCGCCCGCGGCGCACGCGTGCAGCGCGCATCGACTGAGCGAGCATTGCATGAGCATCATCGACATTTCTGAAGTGAAACCCGGTTCACACGTGACGCTTCATTACCGGCTTTCCCTTGCCGATGGCGCTGAAGTCATCAATACGTTTACTGACAGGCCGGCTACGCTGCTGCTCGGCGCGGGTCAATTGGCGCCGCCGCTGGAAGATATTTTGCTGGGTTTGAAGGTGGGCCACCATTCGACCTTTCAGCTAACGCCGGATCAGGCGTTCGGTCCGCGCAATCCTGAGTTGATCCAGCGGGTCTCGCTGGCTACGCTGCGCGAAAACAGCATGATCGGCGAGGATTTTTCGCCGGGTGACCTGGTCGAATTCAACGCGCCGGGTGGCGGCCGCTACGCCGGCGTCCTGAAGGAAGTCGGCGAAACGTCGGCGTTGTTCGATTTCAACCATCCGCTTGCCGGCCAGGCGCTGGCGTTTGAAGTGAAAATCATCGGGATTCTGTAAACATGAGCATCACGGATACGACTCTTGCCGAAGCTGAGATCCTGCTGGCGCAGCCGCGTGGGTTCTGTGCCGGCGTCGATCGGGCGATCGAAATCGTAGAGCGGGCCATCAAGCTGCATGGTTCGCCGATCTACGTGCGCCACGAAATCGTCCATAACGCCTATGTCGTCGAGGATTTGCGCAAGAAGGGTGCGATCTTCATCGAGCAGCTGGAAGAAGTGCCGGCCGGCAATACGGTCATTTTCAGCGCGCATGGCGTGTCGAAAGCGGTGCGTTCGGAAGCCGAGTCGCGCGGCCTGCGGGTGTACGACGCCACCTGTCCGCTCGTGACCAAGGTGCATATCGAAGTCGCGAAGATGCGCCAGGACGGCTTCGACATCGTGATGATCGGCCACAAGGGCCACCCTGAAGTCGAGGGTACGATGGGGCAGGCAGGCGAAGGCATGCATCTGGTGGAAGACATCGAAGACGTGCAGGCCTTGCAGCTGGCCGATCCCGAGCGGATCGCGTTCGTGACGCAAACCACGCTGTCGGTCGACGATGCAGCCGAAATCATTGGCGCCCTGAAGGCGAAATATCCGGCGATCCGCGAGCCGAAGAAGCAGGACATCTGCTACGCCACGCAAAACCGCCAGGATGCGGTCAAGTTCATGGCGCCGCAATGCGACGTCGTGATTGTGGTCGGCAGCCCGAATAGTTCGAACTCGAACCGGTTGCGCGAGCTGGCCGAAAAGCTCGGCGTGCCTTCCTATATGGTGGACTCGCCGGATCAGATCGATCCGGTTTGGGTCGAAGGCAAGCGCCGGATCGGCGTGACGGCGGGCGCCTCGGCGCCGGAAGTGCTGGCGCAAGCGGTCATCGGCCGGTTGCGTGAGCTCGTCGGCGTGCGCAACGTGCGTGCGCTCGAAGGCATTGAGGAAAACATCGCGTTTCCGCTGCCGCGCGGGCTGGGTCTGCCTGCCTGACAATCAGCCGACGTTTCTGAAAGAAAAGCGCGCCCTTGGGCGCGCTTTTTTTACGTCTGCAGATTTGTGAACCTGCCGCTAATAAAGTGCCAGATCAGCGAAACGGGTCGTTTTAAATGTCCACTTACACAAATTCTTTTGAATTGCGATCTGGTTTTTAATCGACGCCACATCGATGCGACCCCGTTTAAATGATCTCAAACGCGTTGCGTTCATTTTTGACGCACTAAAATAGTGCGTGCGCCTTGATATCAATGAAAACGTAATACTTAACGCAAACCACGGTGCAATCGGGGATCGGGCCATATCGCTGCAACACTTGATGCCATTGGGCGCAGCGGTGGTGCAACTGATGCACGAAAAATAGTCGCAACCCGGTTGCGCCTTTTGTGGGATTCCTCTCTCAAAATAAGGTTGCAATGCAGGAAAACCCCACCGTTTCAACAATATTGCCCGTCGCATAATTGGAGTTACAATGCGCGCGTTCTCAAGGCCTCCGGGTCCCGAACAATAGATTTTGCAAGGCGCAGGAGACCTACTTAATGCGAGTCAAATTTGCTTACGCCGTGTCCATCGTGGCTGCGGTTGCGATGTTGACCGCGTGCGGCAAGAAGCAGGATAGCGAGGCGGGAGCAGGTGCGTCGGCTGCCACGGCAGCGGCGGCCCCCGCGAGCGAAGTGACTATCGTGAAGATCGGTCATGCGGCCCCATTAACAGGCAGCATTGCGCATCTTGGCAAGGACAATGAAAACGGCGCGCGTCTGGCGGTCGAGGAAATCAACGCGCAGGGCTTGACCATCGACGGTCACAAGATCCAGTTGGAGCTCGACGCACAAGATGATGCAGCGGACCCGAAAACGGGTACGGCGGTCGCTGAAAAACTCGTCGAGGATCATGTTGTCGCCGTGGTCGGGCACCTGAATTCGGGCGTCTCGATTCCAGCGTCGAAGATCTATAGCGACGCCGGGATTGTGCAGATCTCGCCGTCGTCGACCAATCCGGGGTACACGCAGCAAGGTTTCAAGACGACGTATCGGGTGGTCGCGACCGATGCCCAGCAGGGTCCGGCGCTTGCCAACTACGCGACGAAAGTGCTCGGCGCGAAACGCATCGCGATCGTCGACGACTCGACCGTATACGGTAAGGGGCTGGCCGACGAGTTCGCGAAGGCGGCAGAGGCGAGCGGGGCGAAGATCGTCGCGCGTGAAGCCACGAATGACAGGGCTACGGAGTTTCAGGCCGTCCTTAGGAAGATCAAGCGTGTTCAGCCGGACGTGATCATGTTCGGCGGCATGGACGCAACGGGCGGGCCGTTTACCAAACAGGCGGCGGCGCTCGGTATCAGGGCAAAAATCCTTGGCGGCGACGGTGTGTGTACCGACAAGGTAGGTGAGCTGGCGGGAACCGCCGTGCAAAACCTGGTCTGTTCGGAGGCAGGACTTGCGCTTTCGAAAATGGATAAGGGAGCGGACTTCGAAAAGAAGTACGTCGACCGCTTCCACACACCGGTGCAGATTTACGCACCGTTCACGTATGACGCTGTGTACGTGATTGTCGATGCAATGAAGCGCGCTAATTCGATCGAGGCGCCCAAGGTGCTGGCTGCGATGCCGTCTACCGATTACAACGGGGTAATCGGCCACATCGCGTTCGACGACAAGGGTGATTTGAAAGAGAGCGCCATTACGCTTTACGACTTCAAGGACGGCAAAAAAGCGGTCCTCGACGTCGTGAAGATGTGATGACGGGACGTTCAGCCTGACGGCACCGAAACCACCCAACGGTGCCGTTTTTGCATCCGCCATCGGCAAGTCCACGACTGCATCCCAGTCGTAAGGCGAACCGGGCAGCGGATAACCCTTACCGGTCTTTTACATCAGTACCCGCAGTGCCGTTGAGATTGGCGTACCGCATCACCGCCCACCGGCTGATGAAGAACGCGAATCCAGTCGCACGGGCTAAGGAGCATTAAATGGATATCTTCATCCAGCAGGTCCTCAACGGGCTGGTGCTTGGCAGCGTTTACGCCATCATCGCACTGGGCTATACGATGGTTTACGGCATCTTGGGCATCATCAACTTCGCGCATGGCGATGTGTTGATGGTGGGCGCGATGGTTGCGCTCTCAGCCATAGGCGTGCTTCAGAACCACTTCCCCGGCCTCGGCAATGTGCCGACGCTCATCATCGCGTTGATCATCGCGGCAGTGGTTTGCTCGCTGGTCGGCTACACGATTGAGCGCGTGGCCTACCGGCCGTTGCGTAAAGCGCCGCGTCTCGCCCCGCTGATCACCGCGATCGGCGTGTCGATTCTGCTGCAGACCCTCGCGATGATGATCTGGTCGCGCAACCCGCTGCCGTTCCCGCAGCTGTTGCCCACGGACCCGATCAACGTGATCAAGGCCACTGACACGACGCCAGGCGCCGTGATCTCGATGACCGAAATCGTGATCATCGTGGTGGCGTTCCTCGTGATGGGCGGCCTGCTGCTGCTGGTTCACAAGACCAAGCTGGGCCGCGCGATGCGTGCGATCGCCGAGAACCCCGGCGTTGCCAGCCTGATGGGCGTGAACCCGAACTTCGTGATTTCGGCGACCTTCATGATCGGCTCGGCGCTCGCTGCTCTGGCCGGTGTGATGATCGCGTCCGAATACGGCAACGCACACTTCTATATGGGCTTCATCCCAGGTCTGAAGGCCTTTACCGCGGCGGTGCTGGGCGGGATCGGCAATCTCGGCGGGGCGATGGTGGGCGGCGTGCTGCTCGGTCTGATCGAACAGTTGGGGGCGGGTTATATCGGCAACCTGACCGGCGGGGTGTTCGGCAGTAACTATCAGGACGTGTTCGCGTTCATCGTGCTGATCATCGTGCTGGTGTTCCGTCCGTCGGGTCTGCTCGGCGAACGTGTTGCGGATCGCGCTTGATCCCGGGCCATAAGGAGTAAACAGACATGACCTCAATTCAACCGATCGAGCCGTCCACGACGCTCATTCCTGAAAAGAACCTGACCAAGACGCTGACCGTCGGCATCATCACCGCGATCTTCGTGATCGCGGCGCCGATGATCATCGGTGCGGCCGGCGGCAACTACTGGGTCCGCGTGCTCGACTTCGCGATGCTGTACGTGATGCTGGCGCTGGGTCTCAACGTGGTGGTCGGCTTTGCCGGCCTGCTGGACTTGGGCTACATCGCGTTTTATGCAATCGGCGCCTATGTCGCGGCGCTGCTGTCTTCGCCGCACCTGACCTCGCAGTTCGAGTGGATCGCGCATCTGTTCCCGAACGGGTTGCACACGCCGATCTGGATCATCGTGCCGATCGCCATGGGGCTCGCCGCGACGTTCGGGATTCTGCTCGGCGCGCCGACCCTGCGTCTGCGTGGCGACTATCTCGCGATCGTGACCCTGGGCTTCGGGGAAATCGTGCGGATCTTCATGAACAACCTCGACCGTCCGGTGAACATCACCAACGGCCCGAAGGGGATCACGGGGATCGACCCGGTGCAGGTGGGCGGCTTCAGCCTCGCGCAGACGCATTCGCTGTTCGGTTTGCAGTTCCCGTCGGTGTACTTGTACTACTACCTGTTCGTGATGTGCTCGCTGCTGGTGATCTGGGTGTGTACGCGCTTGCAGCACTCCCGTATCGGCCGTGCATGGGCCGCGATCCGCGAGGACGAAATCGCCGCCAAGGCCATGGGCATCAACACCCGTAACGTGAAGTTGCTGGCCTTCGCAATGGGCGCGTCGTTCGGCGGTCTGTCGGGCGCGATGTTCGCCGGCTTCCAGGGCTTCGTGTCGCCGGAATCGTTCACCTTCTGGGAATCGGTCGTGGTGCTGGCCTGCGTGGTGCTGGGCGGCATGGGCCACATCCCCGGCGTGATTCTCGGGGCGGTGCTGCTCTCCGTGTTCCCCGAATTCCTGCGCTCGACGATGGGTCCGCTGCAGAACGCGATCTTCGGCCATGAAATCGTCGATACCGAAGTGATCCGTCAGTTGCTGTACGGCCTCGCGATGGTCGTGATCATGCTGTACCGCTCGGAAGGCCTGTGGCCGTCGCCGAAGCACGAAGACAAGATTGCGAAACTGGCGAAGCGCGCTGGCAAGAAGCCGGTGCGGGCGTAAGGGTGCCGGGCCACGGCCCTGCATGGGACCAGAGTAAGCGCTGAAGCGCTAACTCTGGTCGACACACGAGGAAAAACATGAGCGACAACATTCGACTGTCCGTCAAAGGCGTCAACAAGCGCTTCGGCGGCTTGCAGGCACTGTCCGACGTCGGCCTGCAAATCAAGTCGGGCCAGATTTACGGCCTGATCGGCCCGAACGGCGCAGGCAAGACGACCTTCTTCAATGTGATCACGGGTCTGTACACGCCGGATTCGGGCGAGTTCAAGCTCGACGGCACGGAGTACACGCCGACCGCCGTTTATCAGGTGGCGAAGGCGGGTATTGCGCGTACGTTCCAGAACATCCGTCTGTTCGGCGGCATGACCGCGTTGGAAAACGTGATGGTCGGCCGTCACGTGCGCACGAAGCACGGTCTGATCGGCGCGGTGTTTCAGACGCCGGCTGAGCGCAAGGAAGAGCGCGAGATCAAGGAACGCGCAATCGAACTGCTGGAATACGTCGGCATTGCGCAGTACGCGGACTACACGTCGCGCAATCTGTCGTACGGTCACCAGCGTCGTCTGGAAATCGCCCGTGCACTGGCAACGGATCCGAAGCTGCTCGCGCTCGACGAACCGGCTGCCGGCATGAACGCAACGGAAAAGGTCGAACTGACCAAGCTGCTGGACAAAATCCGCAGCGACGGCAAGACGATTCTTCTGATCGAGCACGACGTGAAACTGGTGATGGGTCTGTGCAACCAGATGACGGTGCTCGACTACGGCAAGGTGATTGCGCAGGGTCTGCCGTCAGACGTGCAGAAGGATCCGAAGGTGATCGAAGCTTATCTGGGTGCGGGGGTCCACTAATGGCAACGGCAATGTTGAAAATCAAGGGCCTGCAGGTCAATTACGGCGGCATCCAGGCAGTCAAGGGTATCGACCTCGAAGTCGCGCAGGGCGAACTGGTCACGCTGATCGGCGCGAACGGCGCGGGCAAGACCACGACGATGAAGGCGATCACGGGTCTGAAGCCGTACTCGGCAGGCGATATCGAGTACATGGGCCAGTCGATCAAGGGCATCCCGGCGCACGAACTGCTCAAGCGCGGTCTGGCGATGGTGCCGGAAGGCCGAGGCATTTTCTCGCGCATGTCGATTGTCGAAAATATGCAGATGGGTGCTTATCTGCGTAATGACACGGACGGCATCAAGGCGGACGTCGACCGTATGTTCGGCTTCTTCCCGCGCCTGAAGGAACGTGCGACGCAGTACGCGGGCACACTCTCGGGTGGTGAACAGCAGATGCTGGCCATGGCGCGCGCGATCATCAGCAAGCCGAAGCTGTTGTTGCTCGACGAACCGTCGATGGGTCTGTCGCCGATCATGGTCGAGAAGATCTTCGAAGTGGTGCGGGCGATCTCGGCTGAAGGCATGACGGTGCTGCTGGTCGAGCAGAACGCGCGTCTCGCGCTGCAGGCGGCCAATCGCGGTTACGTGATGGACTCGGGTCTGGTGACGATGTCCGGCGACGCGAAGCAGATGCTGGATGATCCGAAGGTGCGCGCGGCTTATCTGGGTGAGTAAGCTGGGTAGATAAGCCGGGCTAAGTTTGCCTTAGCCTTAGCCGTAAAAAAGGCCGCATGCGTTTCAATCACGCATGCGGCCTTTCTCTATTTCGGCGCTTGCCCGGCGGTTACGCCGCAGGCGTTTCCGCCAGTTCGCCCAATCGTTTGCCGAGACTGATCACAGCATCCGCACGATAACCGAGCGCCTCATAGAACGCCCGCACATCGGCCTTCGCGGACAGCACCTGCAAATTCAGCTTCGGGCAGCCGCGTTCGGTCAGCGCGGTTTCGACATGCGCGACCAGACGCTTGCCGATACCGTGACGACGCAACGATTCATCGACCGCGAGCGAATACAGCCAGCCTCGGTGCCCGTCGTAGCCCCCCATCACTGTGCCGACGATACGTTCGCCGAACACCGCGACAAAGAACAGTTCCGGTTGCGTCGCCAGCTTGTTGGCGATCGACAGATGCGGATTGCGCTGCGGCCTCGTCACGTCCCGGTACTCGGGGAACGCTTCCTGCCACAGCGCGACCACGGCATCGGTGTCGCTCGCTTCGAAGCGGCGGATCGATAGCGTTGCGGTCGTCGTCATACGCGTTTTCCTGGGTGATTACAGCGTGTCGAGAATCGAACGCAGCATCGCCATCATCTGGTCGATTTCTTCGTTCGTGACGTTCAGCGCCGGCATGAAGCGCAGCAGGTTCGGACGCGCCGCGTTCAGCAGCAGGCCGTCGGGTTGCATTACGCGAGCCTTCTCGACGATCTGATTGCCGATATCCTTGCCGAGCAGCAGGGCGCGCAGCAGACCTTCACCGCGTTCGCCTTCAAAGCCACGTTCTTCAGACAATTCGAGCAGCTTGGCGCGCAGATACTCGCCGCGCGCGCGTACGCCTTCGAGGAAGCCCGGCGCGGTCAGTTGCGAGATCACCGAGTAGCCGACCGCTGTCATCAGCGGATTGCCGTTGTACGTACCACCCTGATCGCCGGCTTCGAACACGGCAATATCGGCCTTCGCGAGCAGCGCCGCGAGCGGCACGCCGCCGCCGATGCCCTTACCGAGCGTCATGATGTCCGGCTCGATGCCCGACAACTCGTAGGCAAACAGGGTGCCGGCGCGGCCACAACCGCTTTGCACTTCATCGACGATCAAGAGCAGGTTGTGTTTTTTAGTCAGCGCGCGCAGTTGCTGCATGAATTCGCGTGTGGCGGGAATCACGCCGCCTTCGCCCTGAATCGGCTCGAGCATCACGGCGACGGTCTTCGCGTTGATGAGCTTTTCGACCGACGCGATGTCGTTCAGATCCGCTTTCGGGAAGCCCGGCACTTGCGGAGCGTAGATCGTGTCCCAGCCCGGCTTGCCGCTGGCGGACATGGTGGCGAGCGTGCGGCCGTGGAAGCTGTGATCGAACGTGATGATTTCGAACGCGCCGTCCTTGAACTTCTTACCCCACTTGCGCGCGAGCTTGATTGCGCCTTCGTTCGCTTCGGCGCCGCTGTTCGCGAAGAACACCTTGTCGAAACAGCTGTGCTGGGTGAGCAATCCAGCGAGCTTCGCCATCGGCTCGTTGTAGAAGGCCGGCGACGGATTCAGCAGCAGCTTCGATTGCGTGTTCAGCGCTTCGATCATGCCGTCGTTGCAGTGGCCGAGGCTGTTGACCGCCCACCCCTGGATGAAGTCCAGATATCGCTTGCCGTTGTTGTCGTAGAGCCAGGAGCCCTTGCCGTGCGTGAAAACGATTTCGGGCCGGTTCGTGATGTACATCAGCGACTCGATCGGGTACTCATTGAAATTCATGACGGCAGGCTCCAGACAGCGGGGTGAAGGGTGAGTGAACGGTTGCCGGATAGGAAACAGGGGCCGGCGAAAACAAAAAAAGCAAACAAAAAAGCCACGGCATGCCGTGGCTTTCATGATTCGAACTGCTTGCGCCTTTGTGCGGCGCGAATCCGTGACGAAGCCAGCGGCGTCCCTAAGGGAGCGGTGAGCGGCGACGTCGGAGTTCGGATTGGATGCGGTTCATGCGCGAAAGAATACGACAAGGAAAGCGCTGGTGTAAACCATGAATTTGCACAAATCCGCATCAAAAGCGGATTTGTGCAAGTTTGCCAGCTTGCTGATTTCGATTTGATGAATGGCCCGATCGTTATCCGATCAAGCCATTCACCTCGTCAAACCGCGTTCGCCAGATCCGCCTCGCTGGTGAAGGAGTCCGCGTAGAACTCGTCTTCCGGCAGGCCGTGATGCTGGGTGAAATCGCGCTGTGCCGACTCGACCATCACCGGTGCGCCGCACGCGTACACCTGGTACGGCGACAGATCCGGCAGATCCTCGATCACCGCGCGATGCACGAAGCCAACGCGCCCCGTCCATGCATCGCTCGCGTCCGGTTCCGACAGCACCGGCACGAACTTGAAGTTCGGGATCTCGCGAGCCCATTGCTCGGCGAGATCGAGCAGGTACAGGTCCTTCTTGCGGCGTGCGCCCCAGTACAGCGTCATCGGCCGGTTGAGGTTCTTGAACACCGCATGTTCGACGATCGCCTTCAGCGGCGCAAAGCCGGTGCCCGAAGCCAGCAGCACGATCGGCTTGTCCGAATCTTCTCGCAGGAAGAAGGTGCCGAGCGGGGCTTCGAAGCGCAGAATGTCGCGCTCCTTCATCGTGTTGAACACGTGGTCCGTGAATGCGCCACCCGGCATATGACGGAGGTGCAATTCGATCGGGCCTTCCGCATGCGGTGCGCTCGCCATCGAATAGCTGCGGCGCTTGCCGTCCTTCAGAATGAATTCGAGGTACTGGCCGGCCAGATATTGCAGACGTTCGTTGGCGGGTAATTGCAGCTTCAGCACGACGACGTCGTCGGCCTTGCGCTCGATGGCGTTCACGCGGCACGGCAGCTTCTTGACCTGCACGTCACCCACGCCCGCTACTTCGCGGATATCCACTTCGAGATCGGAGCAAGCCGTTGCGCAGCAGAAGAGCGCCATGCCGCGCGTTTTTTCGTCGTTCGACAAGGCCGACGACGAATGCGGACGCTGTTCGATCTGACCGCTGACCACGGTGCCTTTGCATGAGCCGCAAGCGCCGTTCTTGCAGCCGTACGGCAGGCCGATGCCCTGACGCAAGGCCGCGATCAGGACGGGTTCGTCCTGTTCTACCTGAAACTGCCGGCCGCTTTGCCGGAGCGTGACGTTAAATGCCATAGAGTGTTCGAAATCGAGAAGTCGGTAATCGTTATCGGACCCGCGGTGCAACTGTGCGGTACCTGCCGCGCTTGACGGCTACAATGCGTCCACCATGAAAGCGACACGAAATTTACTCCGGCCGCGTGTGTTGATCGTTGGCTGCGGTGACGTCGGCATGCGCTGCGTGCCCTTGTTGCGGCCACACGCGCATGTCTTCGCGCTCACTAGCCACGCCGGGCGCAGCGCCGAATTGCGCGCTGCGGGCGTCACGCCGCTGGTCGGTGATCTCGACGCGCGCCGCAGCCTGAAACGGCTTGCCGGCCTCGCGCCGACGGTGCTGCATCTCGCGCCGCCGCAAAAGACCGGCGATGACGACCGCCGTACCCGTGCCTTGCTCGCTACGCTGAGCGCGCGCCGCAATCGGGCGCTGCGTGCCGCGCGCGGCGCGGTGGCACCGGTCGGGCGGCTGCGCCGCGGGTTGCGCCGCATTCATGCCTCGTGGGCGGAATCTGAAGCAGCCAATATTGTACCCGACAGGGTGCGCTGGACCGCCGCTCCGCACGCGCCTGTGAGGCTGGTGTACGCGAGCACGACAGGTGTCTACGGCGATTGTGGCGGCGCGTGGATCGACGAGACGCGCGTGCTGCAGCCGGCCAATGCGCGTGCCAAACGCCGCGTGTCGGCCGAACAGCAATTGCGCCGTGCGACCGCGCGAGGCGTGATCGCCGCAAGCATTGCGAGGATTCCGGGCATCTACGCGGGCAACCGGCTGCCGCTCGCGCGGCTGGAAAAGCGCACGCCGGCCTTGATCGACGCCGACGACGTCTACACCAACCATATTCACGCCGACGACCTTGCCGCGATTCTCGTACGCCTGGCCACGCATGGTCGTCCGGCGCGCGTGATTCACGCGTCCGACGACACGTCGCTGAAGATGGGTGAGTACTTCGATGTGGTGGCCGATGCGTTCGGTCTGACGCGCCCGCCTCGCATCACGCGCGCAGAGGCAGAGCAGCAGGTCGAGCCGACCTTGCTGTCCTTCATGCGCGAATCGAGGCGGCTCGTGAACCGGCGCCTCAAAGAGGAACTGCGGATACGTTTGCGGTATCCGAGCGTCGATGATTTTTTGCGCGAGGCTTCGTAGGCTTTTACGTCAGCGCCGGCAACGCCTCCAGCAACAGGAAGCACAGCATCGCGCCAATCAGTGCGCCGATCAGGTTCGGGTGATATTTGTGCCGCAGCCGCATCACGACCAGCAATCCGCCGACCAGGAGCAGCCCGAGACCTACGAAAGCAATCATCGTGGACGAGATCTCGATAGTGTCGTGGATAACCATGGCGCCCCTCCTTGAACCCTTTGTAGTCTTTGTTTAATCGAGTATAGGGCGATTCGTAAGGAAGAGCATGCTGCGCCGCAGCGTGTAATCAGGGTCCCGCGTGGCCTGTGTGCGGGCGCGCACACGATTCTTCTGACGCATCAAGGCTTTAAAAGGGACCTACCGGTTTACCCGCTCCGTAAAGATCCGAGGTCGATTTCGTCGAGCCATTGCCATGCGCCTTCCGCGAGCGTCGCGGGCAACGCGAGCCCGCCGACCCGCTCGCGATGCAGCGCTTCGCAACGATTGCCGGCCGCCGCGATCATCCGCTTGACCTGGTGATACTTGCCCTCCATCACGGTGAGGGCCAGAGCGTGCTCGCCGCGCGCCTGGGCATCGACGGCGACGATCGGCTTGGGCTCGCCGTGTAGCAAGACGCCGTCGCGCAAGGCACCGAGCTGGGCGTCGTCGATCGGATGCCGCGTGGTCGCGATGTACAGCTTCGGCACTTTGCGTTTCGGCGACGTGAACATATGGACGAACTTGCCGTCGTCGGAGAGCAGCAGCAGGCCGGTGGTGTCCTGATCGAGGCGGCCCACGCATTGCACGCCGCGTTCGGCGAACTGCGGCGGCAGCAGGCTGAACACGCTCAGATGATGCTGCGGATCGCGCGAGCATTCGTAGCCGGCGGGTTTGTTCAGGAGCAGATAGGCGTGCTCGCGATACGGCCAGACGACACCGTCCACGCTGAAGCAGAACGTGCTGTCGTCGGTCGGGAAATCGGTATCGGCATCGGCGCAGACTGACCCGCCGATGCTCACGCGGCCGTCGCCGATCAGCGTCCGGCATTGGCGGCGAGAGCCGAAACCTTGAGTGAAGAGGATGCTTTCGAGATTCATGGCGAGCGAAGAATAACACCGCAAGAAGCGGAGCGCCGCGCAGCGCCATAGCGACCACGATGATCGCTCCCCGTCCTGTTGCAGGAGTTCATCGATGCATACCGCTTCCTCTTCGCCGTCTTCATCAACGCTCCGTTTGCCGGCCGCCTTCCAGCGGCTCGCATGGTCGAATCTGGTCGCGCAATCCGCTGAGCAGATCAGTCTCGCCGCCGCGCCGCTCGTCGCCGTGTTCGCGCTCGGCGCGGGCGCGCGCGAGACCGGTCTGCTGCAAACCGCGCAGACGCTGCCGTTCCTGTTGTTGTCGATTCCGCTCGGCGTGTGGGCGGACCGCCGCTCGCGCCGCACGTTGATGGCGCTCGCCGAAAGCGTGCGCGTGGTCGCGATGCTGTGCGTGCTGCTGCTGGTGATGACGCATTCGTTGAGCTTGCCGCTGCTCGCCGCGCTCGGTTTTATTGCTGCGACCGGCACGGTGGCCTACAACGTCGCGGCGCCTTCGCTGGTGCCCTCGATCGTGCCGCGCGAGGCGTACGCCCAGGCCAACGGCCGGCTCGAACTGGCCCGCAGCGTCGCCTATTCGGCGGGGCCGGCGCTCGGCGGACTGCTGGTCGGCTGGATCGGCGCGGGGTGGGCGTATGGCTGCGCGGCAGGGCTATCGGCGCTGGCCGTCGCGTTGCTCGCGGGGCTGCGAGAACCACCGCGGGCGGCCGCTCCCGAGCGTCACTTCCTGCTGGAACTGCGCGACGGTACGCGCTTCGTGCTGCGCGACACGCTGCTGCGTCCAATGCTCGCCACCGCGATCTTTTTCAATCTCGGCTTCTTCGTGCTGCAAGCGGTGTATGTGCCGTACGCCGTGCATCGGTTGGGATTGAGCGCGTCGATGGTCGGCGTGACGCTCGGCGCGTACGGCGTCGGCATGGTGTGCGGCGCGCTCGCCGCACCGGCCATCGCGCGCCGCCTCGCGTTCGGCCGCGTGCTGATCATCGGACCGTCGTGCGGTTTGCTCGCCTCGCTCGTGATGGTGGCGACGATCGTCACGCCGTCGTTCTGGCTTGCGATGCTGAGTTTCTTCCTGCCCGGCGCCGGACCGATTCTGTGGGTGGTGGGTTCGACCACGCTGCGCCAGGCGATCACGCCTGAACGGATGATGGGCCGCGTCTCGGCACTCAACAGCACCGCGACCTTTGGTGCGCGGCCGCTGGGTGCATTGCTCGGTGCGGCGATCAGCGCGCGCTGGGGGATGGATGCGTGTCTGGTCGCGGCTGCCGCGGCGTTCCTTGTGCAGGCGTTGATCATTGTCATGTCGCCGGCAGCACGGCTTGCAAGCATTCCAGAGGGCGCCGCAATCGCCCAATGAAAACCGGTTTTCATCGAGGGCTGCGCTGTGTGCCGGCGTGCCTTCCGATTCTCGGGGAAAACCCTCGAAAATGAAAATGAATTTTTTTATGATGAGATTCTATGTAAATATACTTTCATTCATTTTGATTACAGTCGCCACGCCGCCTGGCTCGCATGATCCATCACTCGTCCGTTGCTTCGAACCCCGCCGAGCAGGCCATCGCCGCACGCATTGCCGCAGCGATGCCGACCCTTACGCCGATCCATCGGCGCATGGGCGAATACGTGCTGGCGAATCTGTTCCGCGCGGCGACCATGCGAATCGACGAACTGGCGAGCGTGGTCGGTGCGTCGGTCGCAACGGCGAATCGCTTCGCTCGCGCACTCGGCTTCGACGGTTATCCGCAGTTTCGCGAAGCGCTGGTACGCGGCTTCGAAGCGACGCTCGCACCGGTCGAGCGGCTGCGTAGCGCGCAGGAATCGCTCGCTTCCGGCGACAATCTGCTCGATGCGTTGCTCGAGCAGGCGGCCGCCAATCTTCAATCCACGCGCACCGCGATCGATAGCACCGCCGCCGAAGCAGCGGTTGAAGCGATCATTGCCGCGCGCCGTGTATTCGTGCTCGGCTACGGGGCCAGCGCGTTTCTCGCTGGCTTGATGGAGCACGGCTTGATGCCGTACCACGACAACGTGCAGTCGCTCGCGCTGATCGGCGGACCGTCGCATGCCGCGCGGCGTCTGTTCACTGCGGACGACGGCGATCTGGTGATCGGCATTGCGTTTCCGCGCTATCTCGACGACACCATCGAACTCGCCCGGCGTGCGGCAAGCCGCGGCGCACGCGTGCTTGCGCTCACCGATAGTCCGCGCTCGCCGCTCGCGCAATTTGCCGATCTCAAGCTCTATATCCGTTCTGAACGGCGGCTCGCGGCCAACGCCGATTCGGCTGTGCTGGCCGTGATCGAGGCACTCTGCGATGCGGTCGCGTATCGCGCCCAACGCTCGGTCAAGGCCGCCGCCGGCGTCAGCGAATTTGTGTTGCCCTGGCTGACCGATCCGCAAGCCGAGCCGTCCAGCACGACTGAGCAGCCCGTGCGCCCTTCTATCCGTACAACCCGCACTACCAAAGCCAAGAAATGAACTCCAACGCAGTCATTGCCATTCACGGCGGGGCAGGCACGATCCTGCGCGCATCGATGTCGGCCAGCGCCGAAGCGGACTACCACGCTGCCTTGCACGCCGTGCTAAGCGCGGGCCAGCGCGTGCTCGCTGACGGCGGCAGCGCGCTCGACGCCGTTAGCGAAGCCGTGCGTTTGCTCGAAGATTGCCCGCTCTTCAACGCGGGCCGTGGCGCGGTCTACACGGCGGCCGGCACGCATGAACTCGACGCGGCCATCATGGACGGCAGCACGCTCGAGGCCGGTGCGATCTGCTGCGTGACGCGCGTACGCAATCCGATTCTGGCGGCGCGCCGCGTACTCGAGCGCAGCGAACACGTGCTGTTCACCGGCGCAGGCGCGGAAGCCTTCGCGGCC
Source organism: Burkholderia sp. GAS332 (assembly GCA_900142905.1). Lineage (NCBI taxonomy): Bacteria > Pseudomonadati > Pseudomonadota > Betaproteobacteria > Burkholderiales > Burkholderiaceae > Burkholderia > Burkholderia sp. GAS332. The sequence continues at coordinate 993,720 of FSRV01000001.1, forward strand.
GCGCAAGGACTCGAGTTCGTCGAGCCCGAGTATTTCCATACCGAAGCGCGTCATCGTCAATGGCAGCTTGCACGCGGTCAGGATCGGGCGATGCTCGATCACGATGGCGCGACGCTGGCTTCGGACAATGACGATCCCACGCCGCACGAGCCGATCGATCCGAATCGCAAGTTCGGCACCGTGGGCGCGGTCGCACTCGATCAGCATGGCCACGTAGCCGCCGCGACATCGACGGGTGGCGTCACCAACAAGCAGGTGGGCCGGGTCGGCGATACGCCGCTGATCGGCGCGGGCTGCTATGCGGACGATGCAACCTGCGCGGTCTCGACGACCGGCTCCGGCGAGATGTTTATGCGCATGGTCGCGGCATACGACGTCGCGGCGCAGATGGCGTACCGCAACGTTTCCCTCGAAGACGCGGCGCACGACGTGGTGATGAACCGCTTGCCGAAGATCGACGGCCGCGGCGGTCTGATCGCCGTCGATGCACGCGGCAATATCACGCTGCCATTCAATACCGAGGGTATGTATCGTGGTTTCGCGCGAATCGGCGAGACGCCGGTGACGGCGATCTATCGCTAATGCTGCCGCGTTGCGCCGTCGTTTGAACGGCTGCCCGAATCGTCGCTAGAACTCCCGCTTGAATCACCGTTAGCCGCGTCCGAATCCAAAGGAACCATCGTGCCGACCTCATCGCACACCGCCCGTCCGTTTATCGAAACCTTGCCGCCGCAACGCGTGCTTGCGGTCGACGATCTGTCGGTCGCATTTCGCAGCGGCGACAAGACCTTCAACGCGGTGCGCAATCTGTCCTTGACGGTCGAGCGTGGCGAAACGCTGGCGATCGTCGGCGAATCGGGTTCGGGCAAATCGGTGACCTCGCTCGCCTTGATGCGGCTGATCGAGCATGGCGGTGGGCGCCTTGCCGGCGGCAGCATTGCATTCCGGCGCCGCGACGGCAGCGTGCTCGACCTCGCGAAAGCGTCGTCCGGCACGATGCGTTCGATTCGCGGCGCCGACATCGCGATGATCTTCCAGGAGCCGATGACCTCGCTCAATCCAGTGTTCACGGTGGGCGATCAGATCAGCGAAGCGATTGCCTTGCATCAAGGGAAGAGCCGTTCTGCCGCGCACGCCGAAACGCTGCGTCTGCTCGAACTCGTGCGCATTCCGGAAGCGCGCCGGGTGGCCGCACGTTTTCCGCATCAGCTATCGGGCGGTATGCGCCAACGCGTGATGATCGCGATGGCGCTGTCGTGCAAGCCCGCCCTGTTGATCGCCGACGAGCCGACTACCGCGCTCGACGTGACGATTCAGGCGCAGATCCTGCAACTGATTCGCGGGCTGCAGGACGAGATGAACATGGGCGTGATCTTCATCACGCACGACATGGGTGTGGTCGCTGAGGTGGCCGATCGCGTGCTGGTGATGTATCGCGGCGAAAAAGTGGAAGAGGGTGCGTCGGATACACTGTTCGCCGCGCCGTCGCATCCCTATACGAAGGCATTGCTTGCCGCGGTCCCGCGCCTTGGCGCGATGCAGGGCACCGACCTCCCTGCCAAGTTTCCGATTCTGACTGTCGAGCAGGCAGCGCTCACCGGCACCGACGAACCAGTTCGTCCCGCCGCCGCTGTAGCGAACGAAACCCAACCGCTGATCCACGACAGCACGCCGCCGATTCTGCGCGTGCGCGATCTGGTCACGCGCTTTCCGGTCAAGAGCGGTGTGTTCGGACGCCTGACGGGCCGCGTGCACGCGGTCGAGAAAGTCAGCTTCGATCTGCGCCCGGGTGAAACGCTTGCGCTGGTGGGCGAATCGGGTTGCGGCAAATCGACGACGGGCCGTTCATTGCTGCGTCTGGTCGAAAGCCAGAGCGGCTCGATCGAATTCGACGGCAAGGAAATCAGCACGCTCACCGGCCCCGCGTTGCAAGCGCTGCGCCGCAATATTCAGTTTATTTTCCAGGACCCGTTCGCTTCGCTGAATCCGCGCTTGACGGTCGGTTTCTCGATCATGGAACCGCTGCTCGTGCACGGTGTCGCTCAAGGCGCGGAAGCACAGGCACGCGTCGCGTGGCTGCTCGAAAAGGTCGGCCTGCCGCGCGAGGCTGCAGGCCGCTATCCGCACGAATTTTCAGGCGGTCAACGGCAACGCATCGCGATTGCGCGTGCTCTCGCATTGAATCCGAAAGTCGTGATTGCCGACGAATCCGTCTCCGCGCTGGACGTCTCCGTGCAGGCGCAGATCGTCAATCTGATGCTCGATCTGCAACGCGAGCTCGGCGTCGCGTACCTGTTCATTTCGCACGACATGGCGGTGGTGGAACGTGTTAGCCATCGCGTGGCGGTGATGTATCTCGGCCAGATCGTCGAGATCGGTCCGCGCCGCGCGGTGTTCGAAGCGCCGCAGCACCCGTACACGAAAAAGCTGATGGGCGCGGTGCCGGTCGCCGATCCGGCACGCCGTCACGCGAAACGCATGCTTGCCGCCGACGAAATTCCGAGCCCGATTCGCGGGCTGAACGACGAGCCGGTCGTGGCGCCGCTGATTGCCGTCGGACCGGATCATTTCGTGGCTCAGCATCGGGTGGGCGGCGCTTACTAGACGCGAACACAGACCCGGGCGCAGATCTCAACGGAGCGCCAAGCCCGAAGCCAAGCCATTTTCTCTCGCAGCACACAACCCTGTTTCAATTTGCAGCCTGGAGCCAACCTCATGAACCTGCTGGTCCCGTCTTCTCCGTTTCGTTTGCGCGCGCTGGTCAGCGGCGGCGCGATGGTGTTCGCGATGCTCGCGGGCAATGTGGCGCACGCCGACACGACGGCCGTGATGGCCGTTGCGTCGACCTTCACGACGCTCGATCCGTACGACGCTAACGACACGCTGTCGCAAGCCGTGGCCAAGTCGTTCTATCAAGGCCTGTTCGGTTTCGACAAGGACATGAAACTGGTCAACGTGCTGGCCGACAGCTACGAAGCGAGCCCGGATGCCAAGGTCTACACGTTCAAGCTGCGCCACGGCGTGAAGTTCCAGGACGGCACTGACTTCAACGCCGCTGCAGTCAAAGCGAACTTCGACCGCGTGACCGATCCGGCGAACAAGCTCAAGCGCTACAACATGTTCAATCGTATCGAGAAGACCGAAGTGGTCGATCCGTACACGGTGAAGGTCACGCTGAAGGCGCCGTTCTCGGCGTTCGTCAACGTGCTGGCGCATCCGTCGGCGGTGATGATCTCGCCCGACGCGCTGAAGAAGTACGGCAAGGACATCGCGTTCCATCCGGTCGGCACAGGCCCGTTCGAACTGGTGAAGTGGGACCCGGCAGGCGACCTGACGGTGAAGAAATTCGCCGGCTACTGGAAGAAGGGCTATCCGAAGGTCGATGCGATCGACTGGAAGCCGGTGGTCGACAACAACACGCGCGCTGCGTTGATGCGCACCGGCGAAGCTGACTTCGCGTTCCAGGTGCCGTTCGAGCAGGCGGCGCAGTTGCAGTCGAGCCCGAAAGTCGATCTGATTGCGTCACCGTCGATCATCCAGCGCTATATCAGCCTGAACGTCAACCAGAAGCCGTTCGACAACCCGAAGGTGCGTGAAGCGCTAAACTACGCGGTCAACAAGGATGCGCTGACGAAGGTCGCGTTCGCGGGTTATGCAACGCCGGCTGATGGGGTGGTGCCGCAAGGTGTCGACTACGCCGTGAAGCTCGGCCCGTGGCCGTACGATCCGGCAAAGGCGCGTGAGTTGCTGAAGGAAGCGGGTTATCCGAACGGTTTCGAAACGACGCTGTGGTCCGCGTATAACTACTCGACCGCGCAGAAGGTGATTCAGTTCGTGCAGCAGCAATTGGCGCAAGTTGGCATCAAGGCGCAGGTTGAAGCACTCGAAGCGGGTCAACGCGTCGCAAAGGTGGAGAGCGCGCAGGACCCGGCGACCGCGCCGGTGCGGATGTACTACGTGGGCTGGTCGTCGTCGACGGGTGAAGCGGACTGGGCGATTTCGCCGCTGCTTGGATCGGCCTCGTTCCCGCCGAAGATGGTCAACACCGCGTACTACAAGAACGACACCGTTGACAGCGATCTGAAGCAGGCGCTCGAAACCACCGACCGCGCGAAGAAGGCCGAACTCTACACCGACGCGCAAAAACGCATCTGGGCCGACGCGCCGTGGATCTTCCTCGTTAAGGAAAAGGTGGTGTACGCGCGCAGCAAGCGTTTGTCGGGCGCGTATGTCGCGCCGGACGGCTCGTTCAATTTCGACGAGATCGCGATCAAGTGATGAGCTGAGCGTTCGGCGCGGCGTGTTCCAGTGGAGCACGCCGGCCGGGCGGCCGCTTTCTGACGATTCTTCGTTGCCCGCATCATTGCCGGATTGGTTTCATGCTGAACTTCCTCGTCAAACGTATCTTTGGCCTGCTGCCGACGCTCTTCATCGTCGCCGTGCTGGTGTTCCTGTTCGTGCATCTGTTGCCAGGTGATCCGGCGCGCCTCGCGGCCGGTCCCGAAGCGGACGAAGCAACGGTTGCACTGGTGCGTGCCGATCTCGGTCTTGATAAGCCGATGCCGGAGCAATTCGTCAACTTCTTCGTGAAGATCGCGCACGGAGACTTCGGCACGTCCACGCGCAGCAAGCGGCCGGTCAGCGAGGAAATCGGCGAGCGCTTCATGCCGACGCTGCTGCTTACGCTCGCGAGCATGGTGTGGGCGGTGGTGCTCGGTATGGGTATCGGCATCGTCTCGGCGGTGTGGCGCAATCGTTGGCCCGACCGCCTCGGCATGACGCTCGCGGTGTCGGGCATTTCGTTTCCCGCGTTCGCGCTTGGCATGCTGCTGATGGAAATCTTTTCGGTGAAGCTCGGCTGGTTGCCGATCGTCGGCGACGGTTCGTGGAAGAGCTACGTGCTGCCCTCGCTCACGCTCGGCGCGGCCGTGGCGGCGGTGATGGCGCGCTTCACCCGTGCTTCGTTCGTCGAAGTGATGAATGAAGATTTCGTGCGCACCGCGCGCGCCAAGGGTGTGCCCGAACGGCTCGTGATCGTCAAACACTGCCTGCGCAACGCGATGATCCCCGTTATCACGATGATGGGGCTGCAATTCGGTTTTCTGCTGGGCGGCTCGATCGTGGTCGAAGTGGTGTTCAACTGGCCGGGCCTCGGACGCCTGCTGGTGGATGCCGTGGCGATGCGCGACTATCCGGTGATTCAGGCTGAAGTGCTGTTGTTCTCGCTTGAATTCATCATCATCAACCTGGTTGTGGACGTGCTGTATGCCGTCATCAACCCGACCATCCGTTTCAAGTGAGGTCCGCATGAGCATCTCTGCTACCGAGGCGAATGCGGCCAAGGCCGCCCTCGTAGAAAACGCGATCCGCACGCCGTGGAGTGAATTCTGGCGCAAATTCCGCAAGCAGCACGTGGCGCTCGCCGCCGGCATTTTCGTGCTGCTGCTGGTCGCGGTCGCGATTCTTGCGCCGCATATCGTGCCGTACGACCCGGAGAATTTCTTCGACTACGACGCGTTGAACGCGGGGCCCTCGGCCGCGCACTGGTTCGGCGTCGATTCGCTGGGCCGCGATATTTTCAGCCGCATTCTGGCGGGCTCGCGTATTTCGCTCGAAGCCGGTTTTCTGTCGGTGGCGATCGGCGCGGTGATCGGGACGTTCTTCGGCTTGCTGGCCGGTTACTACGAAGGCTGGTGGGACCGCATCACCATGCGTGTCGCCGATGTGCTGTTCGCGTTTCCTGGCATTCTGCTGGCGATCGGTGTGGTCGCGATTCTCGGCAACGGCATGATCAATGTGATCTGCGCGGTGGCGATTTTCAGCATCCCGGCGTTTGCCCGGCTCGTGCGCGGCAATACGCTGATGCTCAAGCAACTCACGTATATCGAAGCGGCACGCAGCATCGGCGCGTCGGACTGGACCATCATCGTGCGGCATATTTTGCCGGGGACGATTTCGTCGATCGTGGTGTACTTCACGATGCGAATCGGCACCTCGATCATTACGGCGGCAAGCTTGTCGTTTCTCGGACTCGGCGCGCAACCGCCGATGCCGGAGTGGGGTGCGATGCTCAACGAAGCGCGTGCCGATATGGTCACCGCGCCGCATATCGCGCTGTTTCCGAGTCTGGCGATTTTCCTCACCGTGCTGGCGTTTAATCTGCTCGGCGACGGGTTGCGCGATGCACTCGATCCGAAGCTCGACCGGCCATGAGTCGGACTGGCATTGCTGGTGGAAACGCGCCGCATATTGGCGTGTTGCCGAGCGGCCCGCGTGGGACGATTGCTGACGTGGGCGGCGTGACGGTAGGGCATTGCACACTGGATGAAGGCGCTGTGCAGACCGGCGTGACGGTGATTTGTCCGCACGGTGGCGATCCCTTTCTCGCGAAGGTGCCCGCGGCTGCTTCAGTGATCAACGGTTTCGGCAAAAGCATCGGGCTCGTGCAAGTTGAAGAACTCGGTGTGTTGGAGACGCCCATTGCGTTGACCAATACCTTTGGTGTCGCTGCGGTCGCTCAAGCGCAGATTCGTGCTGCCATTCATGCCCATCCGCAAATCGGACGCGAGTGGTCGACGGTCAATCCGTTGGTGTTCGAATGTAATGACGGATACCTGAACGATATTCAGGCTTTTGCAGTAAGCGAACGGCATTACAACGATGCAAGTGAAGCGGCAAGCGTTGACGTCGCGAGCGGTTCGGTGGGCGCAGGACGCGGCATGTCGTGCTTCGATCTGAAGGGCGGAATCGGCAATGCGTCGCGCGTGGTCGACGTAGCGGGGCGGAGCTATACGGTCGGCGCACTAGTGTTGGCGAACTTTGGCCGCCTGCCGATGCTGACGATCGACGGCGCGCCGCTCGGTCGCGTGCTAGCCGAACGCGCAGCCGAAGCTGTCTCAACTGGGGCGGCGGCCTTAGCGCACCCAGCGAATCCAGTGGCCTCAGCGAACCCGACGGTCTCAGCGAACCCAACGGTCTCGACGAACCCTGCCGTCCAAGCGACGGCCTCGAAACCCGAGCAAGGCTCGATCATCATGATCGTCGCCACGGATGCGCCGCTCGACGCTCGCCAACTCAAGCGTCTGTCATTGCGCGCGGCAGCCGGTCTTGCACGAACCGGTTCGGTATACGGCCACGGCAGCGGCGACATCGCATTGGCGTTCTCAACGGCCTACACCGTGCCACACCAGTCCGACTTTGTCGCGCTGCCGCCCGTGCTCGCCGATGCTCGCCTCGATCCGCTATTCCGTGCCTGCGCGGACAGCGTCGAACAAGCGATCGTCGATGCATTGTGGAGCGCGGCTTCCGTTACGGGCCGCGACGGCCATCGTCGCCTATCGCTGCACGACACCGTCCCCGACCTCGCTCAACTTCTCAAGTAATCTTCCTGATGAAAGTCCTGATTTCCGCCGACATCGAAGGCGTAGCCGGCGTGTTCCATCCCGAGCAAACGCGCGCGGGCAACGGCGAATACGAAGCCGCGCGGCGCTGGATGACACTCGAGGCCAACGCCGCGATTGAAGGCGCGTTCGCTGGCGGCGCGACGCACGTATGGGTCAACGATTCGCACGGCGGTTTCCGCAATCTGCTCCCCGATCTGCTCGATGCACGTGCCCAGGTCGTGCTCGGAAAACCCCGCACACTCGGCATGATGGCTGGCCTCGAATACGGCGCGGCGCTGGTGTTCATGATTGGCTATCACGCCAGGTCGCAAACGCACGGCATTCTCTCGCATACGATCAACAGCTTCGCATTCGCGCGCGTTTCGCTGAACGGCGTCGAAGTCGGCGAGGCGGGATTGTATGGCGCGCTGGCGGAAGAATATGGCGCACAGGTAGTGCTTTTATCCGGCGACGATGTATTCGCCGAGGAGACCGCGACGCGTTTTCCGGGCGCGCGCTTTGTCGTCACCAAGAGCGCGACAGGGCATGCGAGTGGTGTCACGCAAACACCGGCAAGCGCTCGCGATGCAATCGAAACTGCCGCGCGCGAAGTGGTGCGGCATTACATCGACAAGGGTCATGCGCCGCAAGCCACGCGCGCGGCCGTGAAGCCCGTCGAATGCGAGTTGCGTGTGCAAACGACCGCGCTTGCCGATCTGTTCTGCCAATGGCCGACACTCACGCGCGTCGACGCCGTCACCTTGCGCTTTAGCGCGGCGTCGGCGGAACATGCGGTGCGCATGCTGAACTGCCTGTCGGCGATGTCGTTCATGCTGCGCTGAGCGGCGCTGAAGCCGGCCACGGCTTACTGTTGCCGACTCAATTCCCGCGCTGCACGGTCGATCACATCTGCAACCGCACCCGCATGCGACACCGGCACAAGATGGCTCGATGCGATGGGTACGATCTTCGCCCCCATCCGGTCAGCCATGAATTTTTCGACGGCGGGTGACACCGCGCGGTCCTTCGTGGTCAGCACATACCACGACGGCTTCTCTCTCCACGCCACCTGGCTGACGGTTTCGCTGAAGGCCCTTGCGGCTATCGGCTGTTGCGCGGCGGAGAGCACGCGCGTCAGATTCTCGGGCACGTCCGCGGCGAAGTCGGCGTGATACTTGCCGCGGTCGAGCCATAGGAAGCCCGTCGGGTCCGCTGTGATGCCTTGACTCGCGGGCATCGGCGCCGCGCGCTTCATCAGGTCCGTGGCCGATTCATGCAGGTCCGGCGCGATCGCCGCCACATAGACGAGACCGGCGACGTTCGGCGCGTTCGCGCCCGCTTCGGTGATCACGACACCGCCCCATGAATGCCCGACCAGGATGGTCGGGCCATCCTGGCGCGCAAGGACGCGGCGCGTGGCGGCGACATCGTCGGCGAGCGACGTGAGCGGGTTCTGCACCGAACTCACGTGATAACCCTTCTGCTGCAACTTTGCGATCACACCGTTCCAGCTCGACCCGTCGACGAACGCGCCATGAACCAGCACGACGTTGCGCACGGGGCCCGTCATCGGCGCTGCGGGCGGTGTGGCGGCTGTTCTTGCAGTGGCGGGTGCGGCGGGCGTGGGTGCAGCGGCAGGGGGCGCGGGTACGGCGGCCGGCTCGGCGGGGGGAGGGGCCGGCGCTTCAGGTGCGCTCGACTCCATGCCAGGCATTTCGGCGGGTTCGGCGGCAGGTTCTGCCGTAGGCGCCGGGGTTTGCGCGAGGGCACCCGCCCCAGCGAAGCAGAGACACAAAACAGCGGCGCCAAGCAGACGGTTGAGCGACATGTTGAATCTCCGAAGGCTGATACCTCGACTAGGGCAACATACCGAAGCACCACGCCAGTGACAATCACTATCCTTGCCGTTAAGTGCGGCGCAGAACCAAGCGCGGGTTGGCCCCAGTATTGGGCTAATTTCGGGCACGCTAAAATTTCAGGTTCTGCCGGAGCGGACCATAAGTCCGATCGGGTGATCGATATCCATACACTGGGGCGCAATTTTGAATAGTGCACAGCAGCAAGACGGCCTGAAGCGCGGGCTTAAGAATCGCCACATCCAGCTGATCGCGCTGGGCGGGGCGATCGGCACCGGCTTGTTTCTCGGCTCCGCCAGCGTGTTGAAGGCAGCCGGCCCGTCGATGATTCTCGGCTACGCGATCGGCGGCATCATCGCCTTCATGATCATGCGGCAGCTTGGTGAAATGGTGGCGCAGGAGCCGGTTGCCGGTTCGTTCAGCCACTTCGCGTACAAATATTGGGGCGACTTTCCCGGCTTCCTGTCCGGCTGGAACTACTGGGTGCTGTACGTACTCGTGAGTATGGCCGAGTTGACCGCAGTCGGCACCTACGTGCATTACTGGTGGCCAGGGGTGCCCACGTGGGTCTCGGCGCTGGTGTGCTTCGCCGTCATCAACGCGATCAATCTCGCCAACGTCAAAGCGTACGGCGAAACCGAATTCTGGTTTGCGATCATCAAGGTCGTGGCGGTGATCGGCATGATCCTGTTCGGCGGCTACCTGCTGATCAGCGGTCACGGTGGCCCGCAAGCCTCGATCACCAATCTCTGGGCCGACGGCGGCTTTTTCCCGCACGGTTTTCACGGCCTGTTCATGATGCTCGCGGTCATCATGTTTTCGTTCGGCGGCCTCGAGTTGATCGGCATTACGGCCGCTGAAGCGGCTGACCCGCAGAAGAGCATTCCGAAGGCCGTGAATCAGGTGATCTACCGGATTCTGATTTTCTACATCTGCTCGCTGGCGGTGCTGCTCTCGTTGTATCCGTGGAATCAGGTGGCGGCCGGCGGCAGCCCGTTCGTGATGATCTTCTCGCAGATCGGCTCGACGCTGACCGCGAACATCCTCAACGTGGTGGTGCTGACGGCGGCGCTGTCGGTGTACAACAGCGGCGTGTATGCGAATAGCCGCATGCTCTACGGCCTCGCGGAACAGGGCAATGCACCGCGCGCGCTGATGAAGGTCGACCGCCGTGGCGTGCCGTATATGGCGATTGGTTTGTCGGCGCTCGCCACGTTCACCTGCGTCATCATCAACTATCTGATTCCGGCCGAAGCGCTTGGTTTGCTGATGGCGCTGGTGGTGGCCGCGCTGGTGTTGAACTGGGCGTTGATCAGCCTCACGCATCTGAAGTCGCGCAAGGCGATGGTGGCGGCAGGCGAGACGCTCGTGTTCAAGTCGTTCTGGTTCCCGGTCAGCAACTGGATCTGCCTCGCTTTTATGGCGCTGATCCTCGTGATTCTGGTGATGACGCCGGGCCTGTCGGTCTCGGTGTGGCTCGTGCCTGCATGGCTGGTCGTGATGTGGGCCGGCTACGTGTTCAAGCGCCGGCGCGCAGCGATGCATGGCGGCGCGCGAGTGGCAGGGCAGTAAGACGGATGGTGGGCGCCGGCGCCGTTGGCGTCGGACTGCCCAATGTCGAGAAGCGCTTCAATATGCGGCGGAACGTCACATATTGCTTAGGCAATGATTGCCTAAGCTGATAAGTGCAATGTCGCATGTCAGGAGCCAACCATGAACACCCTCATCGAACACGACGCACGTTTGGACTTGTTGCTATCGATCGCGCATGAAACGCTCGGCATCGCGACGTTCGAACTGAGCGGCAAGGCGAGCGCGGATTTACACATCGTGCGCGTCGATAGCCTCGCGAAAGCGCTGGAAGCGGCCTACGATGCCGGCCTCATGACCGGTCGTCGAGTGAGTTCGAACTGAAGTCTTGCAGACCAACGCCAGTAGTGCGGTTTCAATGCCTCTTTTCGTTGCTTTACGAAGGGCAATAAAGGCAGGGCAACAAAAAGCCCCGCGCAGCATGGCTGGGCGGGGCTTTTTGATTTTATACGGTACTGCTCGAATCTTTTTTTGGTGCCCAGGGCCGGAATCGAACCGGCACGCCTTGCGGCGGGGGATTTTGAGTCCCCTGCGTCTACCAATTTCACCACCTGGGCAGGTCTTCAAGCGCACGCGTCACAAGTAGGGCGCGCGGCGAAGACGCAGATTATGGCGGAAAATTCGACGACGAGCAAGCCGGTTGCCTTCTTCTCCTGCTCAGCCATCAAATCGTGCGTGAAAAACGTTCGAGCGTTTGCTGGCCGAGATAGCGGTCGAACACCATGGCGATGTTACGCACGAGCATGCGCCCGGCCACCTGCACTTCGAGCTTGCTGCCGCCTACCGACACCAGTCCGTCCTGCTCGAAGCCGCGCAAGCGCTCCAGTTCCGGCTCGAACGTATCGGTGAAGCGGATGCCGTATGCGGCTTCGAATTCATCGAAGCGCAGTTCCAGATTGCACATCAATTGCGTGATCACATCGCGACGCAGACGGTCGTCCGTGGTGAGGCGCACGCCGCGCGTGATCGCGAGCTTGCCCGCATCGATTGCCGCGGCATAGCCGGGCAGGTCTTTCATGTTCTGCGCGTACACGTCGCCGACCTTGCCGATCGACGACGCGCCGAAGCCGATCAGATCGCATTCCGCGCGCGTGCTGTACCCCTGGAAATTCCGATGCAACGTGCGCTGTGCCTGCGCGCGAGCGAGTTCGTCGGTGGGCAGCGCGAAGTGATCCATGCCGATGTAGACGTAGCCCGCGCCCGTGAGCCGCTCGACCACTCGTTGCAGGATCGCGAGGCGCACGTCAGGCGAGGGTAGCGTGGCCTCGTCCATCTGCCGTTGCATCTTGAAGAGCTGCGGCATATGCGCATACGCGAACACCGAAAGGCGATCGGGCGCGAGCGCGATCATCGTGTCGAGCGTGCGGCTGAAGCTATCGACCGTTTGATGCGGCAGCCCGTAAATCAGATCGACACCGATCGAGTGGAAATCCGTGTCACGCGCTGCTTGCATCACCGACACGGTCATCTCGAGCGGCTGAATGCGATTGATCGCCTGCTGCACCACCGGATCGAAATCCTGCACGCCGAGACTGAGCCGGTTGAAGCCGAGCGTGCGCAGATGCGCAATGGTTTCGGGCGACGCTTCGCGCGGATCGACTTCGATGGAATATTCGCCTTCGGTATCGGGCAGCAACGTGAAGTGCTCGCGCGCCGTGGCCATCAGTTCCGCCATTTCATCGTGCGACAGGAAGGTGGGCGTGCCGCCGCCCAAATGCAATTGCGACACGGGGCGCTGCGTGTCGAAACACGCCGCCTGCAAAGCCATTTCGCGCTTCAGTTGCTCGACATAGGGACGCGCGTGCGCGCGGTTTTTCGTGGCGACCTTGTTGCAACCGCAGTAGAAGCACACGGTGTCGCAAAAGGGGATGTGGAAGTACAGCGAGAGATCGGTGGAAGACGCGCCTGGATCGGCGGCGGCGCGCAAATAGTCGGCGGGATCGAACGCGTCGCGGAACTGCAAGGCGGTTGGATAGGACGTATACCGTGGACCGTTCGCGTTGTATTTGGCGAGCAGATCGGGGCGGAATAGCGTGTTGGCGGTGGTCATGGGGCGCTCGGGTTTGACAGCCACCTTTGAAGAGGCACGAACCGGCGGATTCTCGGGACCGGATCGAACAGCGCAGACGCCTCTTGAGCGTGGCCTTTCGTGTCTGCCAAGTTTACGTGAGCGACCCGTTGCCGGATTGTGTAAAAAGGTCGCACGGGATGCGATGGCACAATGCGGGTCTGGTGTTGCATTGTCTGTTTTCGAGTTCAGGAAAAATGTCGTGAGTGATGTGCCGAACAGTGTTGTGAAGCGCGAGTCCCCATTCGATGTGGCCGGTCATGCGTGCCGCCCCGATTGCGGCGCGTGCTGTATCTCGCCGTCGATTTCGAGCCCGATCCCCGGTATGCCGCATGGCAAGCCGGCGGGCGTGCGCTGCGTGCAGCTCGGCGACGATCTGCGCTGTGCGATCTTCGGTCAGCCGGAGCGGCCGGCGTGTTGTTCCGGTCTGCAACCGCAGGTGGAAATGTGCGGCGCGAGCCGCGGCGAAGCACTCGCATGGCTTACCCAGCTTGAAACGCAGACTCAACCGCAACTGGCGGTGCGCCGATAGCGCGCGCGGACGATTCCGCTACGTCATCCACCCGGACAAACAAGCCAACGTAACCGCATGGTCGAAAAGGCTTCCATAGGAGATTTCGCATGACTCGACCCGCAGCGCCGACCCGGCGCCGCTTCCTGCTTGCCGCGCTGACAGGTTCTACCGCGCTTGGCATCACCGTGTCGCTGGCGGCCTGCGCGACGCCCATCTTTCCGTTCATTCCGTCGCACTACACGTTCTCCCAGCAGCAGGTGCAGGACGCGGTGCAGCGCAAATTCCCCTATCAGCGCACGGTTTCGCAGGTGTTCGAGGTCGCGCTGACCAATCCGGTGGTCGGCTTCCTGCCGGACGCGAACCGCGTCTCGGTGAAGCTCGATGCGCGGCTCGTGAGCCCGTTTATGCCGCAACCGGTCGACGGCGTCTTTACGCTGTCGAGCGAACTGGCCTATGACGCCGCCAGCAAATCGGTCGTGCTGAAGTCGCCGAATGTCGACAACGTCAGCGTGAGCGGCCAGGCGCAGGCCTACACGCAGCAGATCAACGCCGCGGCGGCCGTGCTTGCCACGCAGTTGCTGACCAACTATCCGATCTACACCTTCAAGCCCGAACAATTGCAATTTGCCGGCGTGAATTACGAACCCGGTACAATCACAATCCTTACAAACGGCATACGCGTCCAGATCGTCGAGAAATGACGCTGCGCGCGGCCGGCAGGGCCGCGCGCGCACCGTGCTGACCCTGTTCATATCGACTATCTACAGCGATGAGGGTCACGGATGGACTGGCTAATGGCTTGCAAGGCGCTGATTCTGGGCGTCGTCGAAGGGTTGACGGAATTTTTGCCGGTGTCGAGCACCGGTCATTTGATCGTCGCGGGCAGCCTGCTCAATTTCACGGATGACCACGCGAAAACCTTCGATGTCGTGATCCAGCTCGGCGCGATTCTGGCCGTGTGTTGGGAGTTTCGCCGTCGCATCGGCAGCGTGGTGGTTGGCTTGCCCAGCCGGCCCGACGCAAGGCGTTTTACGCTGAATGTGATCATCGCGACGATTCCGGCTGTCGTGCTCGGCTTGCTGTTCGAAAAGGCCATCAAGGCGGCCCTGTTTTCGCCGGTGCCGGTCGCGTTCGCGCTGGTGGTGGGCGGGGTGGTGATCCTGTGGGCGGAAGCGCGTCAGCGCGCACGAGGTGACGCGGCGGCGCGCGTTCAGCACGTTGATGATTTGAGCCCGCTGGACGCGTTGAAAGTCGGCCTTGCTCAATGTTTCGCGCTGATACCGGGCATGTCGCGCTCGGGTTCGACGATCATCGGCGGGATGCTGTTTGGCCTCGAACGGCGTGTGGCCACCGAGTTTTCTTTCTTCCTCGCGATTCCGATCATCTTCGGCGCGACGGCTTACGAGCTCTATAAAGATTGGCATCTGCTGTCTGTCGACGCGCTTGGCAGTTTCGCGCTCGGCTTTGTGGCCGCCTTCATCAGCGCCTTCGCCTGCGTGCGCTGGCTGCTGCGCTATATCTCCGCGCACGATTTCACGGTGTTCGCGTGGTACCGGATCGGCTTCGGTCTGTTGATCCTGCTGGTGGGCTATAGCGGCGCATTGAGCTGGGCGGACTGAGTCTCCGCTTGTCGCTCGGCTCATGAAAAAAGGTCCGCGTTTGTTTGCGGACCTTTTTCTTATGGCGAGCGAGTTGTTGCGTGCAGTTTTACGCCGCGGTGCGCTTCCTGAACACCAGATCCCACACCCCATGCCCGAGCCGCAGCCCACGGCGCTCGAACTTCGTCACCGGACGATAGTCGGGACGCGGCGCGTAGTCGTCGGCGGTATTGTCCAGCGCGGGATCGGCGCCTAGCACTTCGAGCATCTGCTCGGCGTAGTTTTGCCAGTCGGTCGCGCAATGCAGATAGGCGCCCGGCTTCAGACGCGAAACCAGCAACGCGACGAACTTTGGCTGGATCAGCCGGCGCTTGTGGTGGCGCGCCTTGTGCCAAGGGTCCGGAAAGAAAATATGAACGCCGTCGAGGCTGTCTGGCGCAATCATCTGTTCGAGGACTTCGACCGCGTCGTGCTGAATGATGCGGATGTTCGATAGGTCCTGCTCGCCCATCAGCTTCAGCAGCGCGCCTACGCCTGGCTCGTGCACTTCGACGCCGAGGAAGTCGTCGTCGGGGCGGTGCGAGGCGATCTCAGCGGTGGTCGCGCCCATCCCGAAGCCGATTTCCAGCACGCGCGGCGCGGTACGGCCGAACACGCTATTCCAGTCGGGTTGCTGCGGCGTGAAGGGCACGACGAACCGCGGACCGAGTTCATCCATCGCCCGGCGCTGGCCGGTCGACACACGACCCGCACGCGTGACAAAGCTGCGGATGCGGCGTCGATGCAAGGCTTCTTCTTGCGGGGCGTCGGTGCCGGGTTCGGCCGGTTGGCCTTCGGTTTCGGTGGAAGCCGGCGGGAGTTCGTCCGGCAGGCCGGCGTCGTTTGGATCGTGGATCATTGTCGATACTGCTACAAGGGTGAGGGCATGGCGGCTTGCATGGCGTATTGCGAGGCGCTGTGTGTGCTTGCGCGACACGGGCCGCAGTTCGCAGGCGCGGTTCGCTCGAATCGCTATGCATGGCCGCTGCCACTACAAAAAAGCCGCCTTCATGGGAGGCGGCTCGTGCTGGATTCTGCTGATGGCTCAGCAGGAAGGTGGAGCGGGCGTTGCAAGTGCGCGTAAGGTAGCACACCCGAAAAGGGTGCGTCCAGACGGTGGCAGGCTTGAAGGGGGTCTGCAATCGGCATCAAGATTACATTTTCATAACTGTGATTGCCATTCGTATGATTTAATCGCGTTGTAAGCCATCCCGTTGCAACGATTATCAAAACGAAAATCCACTATGGGCAAACACGCACACAATCATCGTCAGGCAAAAGCCGCCCAAACGGATTGGGTCGCTATCGATCCAACTGCGGTTCCAACTACCTCGCAGAATGCACTTCGCAAAGCCATGGGTATTGAAGGCGTTCCACTCACGCAATTCAACGATTTACTGTGGCTTATGGCTCAGGAGTCGAGCGGCGTGGTGGACGTGCGCAATGGGAAGTCGTCCGCACGCGGGCTTTATCAGTTGTTGCGGCCTCAATATGAATTGAATCCGAATGGTGAAAAATCATTCGGTAATGCCGTTGAGGAATGTCAGGGCGGGATTCGCTATATTCTCGGGCGGTATCACACCGCTGCATCAGCGCGGCTGGTATGGGAAGCAAACCACTGGTGCTGAGAATTGAAAAAGTCTCTATTGATGGGCCTTGTGTCGGCCATGTGCTGGATGAGCGTCGCGCAAGCCGCTGATACCGGCGCGCCGCGCTTTGAAGATTTCGCGGTGAGCGACACATTTGCGGGCAAAGCGGCGAAAGTGCGTCTCGTATCCGCGGACGACAAGGAATATGCGACGCGTATCCGCGAAGCCAGCCGTCAGAAACCGAACTTCGCCGGGCACTACGTGCTGGCAAGCTGGGGCTGCGGGGCGTCCTGCGTGTCCACTGTGGTGATTGATGCGAAGACGGGCCGCGTCGCGTGGTTGCCTTTTACGGTGTGCTGCTGGGACGTGGATGTGCAGGAGCCGATCGAATTCCGGCGCGACAGCCGCCTGCTGGTGGTTCACGGCAGCAGGAATGAAGAGGGTGGGGGGACGTACTACTACGCGTTGGACAAAGACAGCTTCAAGTTGGTGAAGGCGGTTGAGAAGGCAGCGAAGAACTAATGGCGGCTCGCGCAATGGCGTGTTGATACTGCGCGGGCTCATCGCGTCGTTGTGCGACTTCTCGGATCAAAGGCTGGGAGGGGTGTAGCTGGCGGGAAATTCGACAAACTCTGCAACAGACTCAGATCCTTTCACGAAACCGCCTGATCAATCGCCAGGCGGGCTGAAAAGAATCTGGAGCGGGCGATGGGAATCGAACCCACGGCTCTAGCTTGGGAAGCTAGGGTATTACCATTATACGA
Source organism: Burkholderia sp. GAS332 (assembly GCA_900142905.1). Classification (NCBI taxonomy): domain Bacteria; kingdom Pseudomonadati; phylum Pseudomonadota; class Betaproteobacteria; order Burkholderiales; family Burkholderiaceae; genus Burkholderia; species Burkholderia sp. GAS332. Next base: position 1,011,120 of record FSRV01000001.1, read on the forward strand.
CGCCCGCAGAGCGCATAATTCTACTCGGGAAGGGGCGGTTAGCGCAAATCGCGCTTCCACCGCCCTTGCCACAAGGCGCGCGCAGCGCCGTTCAGATCACGAAGTAGGTCAACTGAACAGCCGCACGCGTCACGACCATCAGCAGCACCTGCACGATCACGAACAGCAGAATCGGCGAGAGGTCGATGCCGCCGAGTTGCGGCACCACGCGGCGCAGCGGATTCAGGAACGGCGCGGTCAGCTGATACAGAATCGGCATGGCCGGCGAGCGCGGATTGAGCCACGACAGCAGCGCCATCAGGATGGTCATCCAGATGATCAGATTCAGCGCCCACTTGATGACCGTCAGCACGGCGACGATCAGCAGGGTCGGCACGAGCGTGAGCGGATCGGCGCCCGTGAGCACCACCATCAGCACCACATAAATGATGGCCGCAATCAGGGCCGCGGCAAGGCTCGCCCAGTCGATGTTGCGGGTGCTGTGCAGAATGTGCCGCAAAGGCAGCACGATCCAGTTGGTGGCCTGTAGCACAGCGTTCGTGACAGGGTTGTACGGCGGCATACGCACGACCTGCAGCCATGCGCGCAGCAGCAACGCGGCGCCGAACAGCGTAAAGACGGTATTGAGCAGAAAGCGGGCGATATCGCCAAACATCTCGTGTCCTTATCCTTCGGATGACGGCCGTCGTTCGGCCGCGGGTGCCGGTGCGGACCGATCGGTGCGCCGGCGGGTTTATTTGGATTGCCTGCGCCGTTCCCGCGGGAGGGCGCGTGACGCGTCACAAATGGGGACGCGGTGGATCAATTTCCAGATGTTCGAGTCAGTCTAGTCGGCGAACGGCATGCCGGCGAGTCCAAACCCGGCCACGGGATATCACACGGAAACCTTGATTTCGCTGATCAGAATCGTGCCATTGCCGCCGTCCGTGTAATTCGGAATGTCGGCAACCAACTGTTCCGAGGCCGGCTTGAAGACCTTGTAGAAGTCGTCCGCGCTCTCGAACAGGAAGTGACCCGCAGCGACATACGGCGGCGGCGTTCCCGGCGGGCCGGCGTTGATGCCGACGTCGACCGACCAGCCTTTCAGCGACGGCCCGAACAGCTTCGCCGCGAGCGGCATGTGCGTGACGCAGTAATAGTCCGCGTCGAAGTGGCCGTTTTCCCGGTACGGATAAAGGATGCTGACCTTGATCATTGTGCGTTCTCGTCTGTTGGTCCCGAAGCGCGGCGCTAGCGGATTGCGCGCGGCGCCGGACGTCACATTATCACGCCTTACTTGACGCTTGCACCTGCTGCGGCCTGATTCAGCGATCGGTTGAGCGATTCTTCCACCGCGTCGGCAATTGCCTCGATCGCAGCGGGCGGTTTGGCGCGGCGTTTGGCCAGTCCGACCGCGCGCCGCGTCAGCAAACCGTACAGCGCGGCGTGGTCGCCGCCGAGGCCTTCCAGCAAGGCCAACTGCTTTTCCACGACGCCTGTATCGCCACGCGACACGGGGCCGGCGAGCGCGTTAGGCAGGCCTTTGTCGCGGGCGGTTTCGATGGTGCCGGAGAGCATCGGCAGCAGCGCGCGCAGCGCGTCGTCTTCGGCAAAGCCTAGCGTGCGCCAGAGTGCGACGCATTCGGCGAGACTGCACAGCGCGAAACTGGCGGCGTAATGGGCGGCGGCGTGGTACAGCATGCGGCCGCCCGCTGGAATCGACAGCGGATGACAGCGCAGGGCGACGGCCAGCGCCGTCAGCGCGTCCTTGAGCGCGCCGTCGGCCTCGATCGTCACCGAGCAACCGGCGATACGGTCGATGTCGGCGAGATCGCCGCTAAAGAGGTACAGTGGGTGAAAGCCGCCGATCGAGGCGCCCTGGTCGCGTGCCGGGGCCAGCAATTCGACCGGTGAGGCGCCGCTGCAATGCACGAGCGCTTTGCCGTGTGGGCCGCTTGCCGCGTCCGCCGTGAACCGCAGAGTGTGCGCTGACGTACCGATACTGTCATCGGGAACGGCTAAAAAGACGATGTCGGCGGCGTTGACGACCTGTTGTGGATCGTCGAATGCCGCGCAATATTCGATTTGACTGGCGAGCCGGCTGGCCGAGGCTGCCGTGCGGCTCGCCACCGCCGTGACGGGATAGCCGGCGCGTGAAAAGCTTAGCGCGAGACAGCGCGCGAGCCGGCCCGCACCGATGAAGCCGAGGCGCGGCAGAGAGGGCTGGGACATGGTTGCCTGCTCCAGACGGGATACTTGAAAGAGAAAGCAGAAGTATCGCGCATCCGTCCGGCAGTGGCGTGTCCTGGCGCCGGCATTCCTCTGATCAGTGCGTGCGCGATATGGCGCCTCTGGTCGGTCATCTGGGCGGGCGCGCCCCGCGGGTCCGAAACCTGCTCACAATTTCTCCATGAGCCGGTTTAGCAGTTGCTGTTCTGGGTTTTTCGTCTCGCAGTCAGATTCGGGAGGTAACGATGAATATTTTTTCTTACCGAAAGCACTTGCGGTTCTTGACGCACTCGCAGCGCCGTCGCTGGTGGGATCAGAAGAAGCGTCTGACGCCACGCGTGTGTATCAGCGGCGCGTATGTCCCGCCCAACGTCTCCAGAGAATTCGCCTACGTGAAGGTAGGCTGACAAACCGTCTGCTCACGAGTAAGAAATGCCCGACGCGACTGCGCCGGGCATTTTTCATTTGAGCCGTCAGGATTGAAGCTAATTTGTAATCAAAGATTACTGACAAGTGAGGGCCCGACGCCGCAAGACCCACAAGCCAGCGGATTCGCGACCGCTCCACTGCTGGCAAACCCTTAGTTCTCAGCCGGTTGCGCAGTATGTCCGAATGACGCGCCGCCGCTGCAAATTCCGACTCATTGCGGCCAATTGCAATTTGCAACAAATGCGAACATCTCGGCGCGGTCTTTTTCGATACATTGATTTCATAGCATGCAACGCATGCGAAGTCGGCGACCTCAGTGGGCCGCGCCAGGAGAATAAAAGTGAAAAAGATCGTTCCGTTTGTCGTTGCCGCCGCACTCGGCGTGGGGTTCGCTACCGCTGCAGAAGCGCATGTCTCCGTCGGTATCGGTATTGGCATTCCAGTCGCACCCGCCTATCCGGTTTATGCCGCACCGCCGCCGGTCTATTACGCGCCGCCGCCTCCGCCGGTCGTGTATGCGCCGGGCTATTACGCGCCGCCGGCAGTCGTGGTGGGTGGGTATTACGGTGGCTATGGCCGTCCTTATTATCACCATGGCTATTACCACGGTTATTACGGCCACGGTTACTACGGCCATGGCTACTATCGCCGCTGATCGCAAGACGAGCGCGGAGATGTGTTGACGGCGTAACGCCGGCTTGATCGCCGGGTTCCGCCGTTTGTGTTTTTACTGCGGCATACCAAAGCATTGGCGAAGCTGGGAGAATGGCTGTTTCGCCACCGCTTTGGAGAGTTTCGCCGATGCAAGCGCTTCCCGCTCCCACTTTCGACGACGTACTCGACGCCGCTGCGCGTCTTGAAGGCGTCGCCCACCGTACCCCCGTTCTAACCTCGAGCACGTTCAACGAGCGCACGGGCGCGTCGGTGTTCTTCAAGTGCGAAAATTTTCAGCGCATGGGCGCCTTCAAGTTTCGCGGCGCCTACAACGCGATTTCGCATTTCAACGCCGAGCAACGCAAAGCGGGCGTGCTGACGTACTCGTCGGGTAACCACGCGCAAGCGATCGCGCTATCGGCGCGCCTTGCAGGGATTCACGCAACGATCATCATGCCGCACGACGCGCCCGCCGCCAAAGTCGCGGCGACCAAGGGCTATGGCGGCGAAGTGATCAGCTACGACCGCTACACCGAGAATCGCGAAGAGATCGGCCAGCGGCTCGCGCAAGAGCGCGGCATGACGCTGATTCCGCCGTACGACCATCCGCACGTGGTGGCGGGGCAGGGCACGGCGGTGAAGGAGTTGATCGAAGAAACCGGCCCGCTCGACATGCTGTTCGTTTGCCTCGGCGGCGGTGGGCTGATCGGCGGCAGCGCATTGTCGGCGGCGGCATTGAGCCCGGCATGCACCGTGATTGGCGTCGAGCCCGAAGCGGGCAACGACGGCCAGCAATCGCTCGCGCGCGGCGAGATCGTACATATCGACGCGCCGCGAACGATCGCCGACGGCGCTGCCTCCACGCATCTCGGCGACTACACGTTTGCCATCATCCAGAAACTGGTCGCGCAAATCGAAACGGTTAGCGATGAGCAGTTGATCGAGACCATGCGCTTCTTTGCGCAACGCATGAAGATCGTGGTCGAGCCGACGGGTTGCCTTGCCGCGGCTGCCGTGCTCAACGACATCGTGCCGGTGAAGGGCAAGCGCGTAGGTGTGGTGGTGAGTGGCGGTAACGTCGATCTGGCGAAGCTGGCGCAGTATCTCGCCTGATAGGCTGCCTGATCGTTTTTACGTCGCGCTGTGCACGTTGAAACCGATGGAAGACGGCTCGCCATGGCGAGCCGTTTTTTCTAGCTTGCCACCTGGGCAGTCTGCACGATTAGATCGTGATACCCGTTCACGATCACGCTATACGAGAAGTACGCGAACAGCAGCGCCGACAACACGTGGCACGCGCGCAGCAAGCCGGTGCCGGCGCGTTTGCGTCCGTGGCTGCCGAGTCCGCAGATAAAGATCGTCCAGCACAAGCCACCCAGGAAGAAGCCGCCGAGGAACACCGGCGCAGTCGTCACACTGGTGGCGCCGGCTTTCGCGATGAGCGCGCCGCCGACTGCGGCGAACCACAGAATCGCCGAAGGCGACGACATCGCGAGCAATACGCCGCGCAAGAAACCGCGCCACGGGGAAAGATGCGGCGCTTTGGCGTCCGCTTCTCCGGCAACGGCCGGTGCCGACGCGGGGAACAGCGCTTCACGCGCCATCTTCCACGTCAGAAACAGCAGGACCGCCGCGCCGCCGATCCACACGACCCAGCGCACCGATTCGAACTGCAGTAACGCAGCCATTCCCGCGAGCGCGAGCGCCGCGTAAGCCAGATCGCCGAAACAGGAACCGAGACCCAGCCAGAAACCCGGTTTGAATCCGTGCGACAGCGTCAGCGAAATCATCGCGACGTTGACGAGACCGATATCCAGACACAACGACAACGACAGAAAAAATCCATCCGACATCATTGAAAAGGCATGCATCCGCGCAACCGCTCCATCAGTTTTGTTATTCAGACTTGTTCGTGCGCGAGCGATCCGGCGGGTGACGGGATCGCTTCAATGCCGACAGAATCCTAAAAATTCTATGGTGTGATTCGGGGGCTGTTTTTACAGTCCCAACTCATCCCACAAGGTATCGATGCGTTGTTTGACCGCCTTGTCCATCTCGATTGGGCGGCCCCATTCGCGATCGGTTTCGCCGGGCCATTTGTTGGTTGCGTCGAGTCCCATCTTCGATCCGAGGCCGGCCACCGGTGAGGCGAAATCCAGATAGTCGATCGGCGTGCGATCGACCAGCACCGTGTCGCGCGCCGGATCGATACGCGTGGTGATGGCCCAGATCACTTCTTTCCAATCGCGGATATTCACGTCCTCGTCGACCACGACGATGAACTTCGTATACATGAATTGCCGCAGGAAGCTCCACACGCCGAACATCACGCGTTTGGCGTGACCGGGGTAGCTCTTCTTCATCTGCACGATCGCCATCCGGTAGCTGCATCCTTCGGGCGGCAGATAGAAATCGGTGATCTCGGTGAACTGCTTCTGCAACAGCGGCACGAACACTTCGTTGAGCGCGACGCCGAGCACGGCGGGCTCATCGGGCGGTTTGCCGGTGTAGGTGGAGTGATAGATCGCGTCGCGCCGCATCGTGATGCGCTCGACCGTGAAGACGGGAAACCACTCCTGCTCGTTGTAATAGCCGGTGTGGTCGCCATAGGGGCCTTCCAGCGCATGTTCGTATGCTGCTGACGCGCCCTTGACCGGCCGTGGCGGCGCGCCTGCGGGGGCGGGCGAGGGCGTGCCTTCCTGCGGATAGATGAAGCCTTCCAGAACGATCTCCGCGCGCGCGGGCACCTGCAAGCCGTCGACACCCGGTGTGATGCACTTCGCGAGCTCGGTGCGGCCGCCGCGCAGCAGCCCGGCGAACTGGTATTCGGAGAGCGTGTCGGGGACCGGCGTGACCGCGCCGAGGATGGTCGCCGGGTCGGCGCCCAGCACCACGGCCACGGGATACGGTTTGCCCGGATTCTGCAGCGCGAACTCGCGGAAATCGAGTGCGCCGCCGCGATGGGCGAGCCATCGCATGATCAGTTTGTTACGCCCGATCAGCTGCTGGCGATATATGCCTAAATTTTGTCGGCTCTTATTTGGGCCTTTTGTGACGGTCAGGCCCCATGTGATCAACGGCCCTGCATCACCCGGCCAGCAGGTCTGAATCGGCAGCTTTCCGAGGTCGACATCGTTGCCCTCCCAGACGATTTCCTGGCAGGGTGGGGCGCTCACCGTTTTGGGCGCCATGTCCCAAACCGCCTTCGCGAGCGAGAACAGTTTGCCCGCGTCCTTGAGCCCCTTGGGCGGCTCCGGTTCCTTCAATGCGGAGAGCAGGCGTCCGACGTCGCGCAGCGACTCGAGCGCGGCGCCATCGCCTTCACCTGCCTGCGCGTCGATTCCCATGCCGAGCGCGACGCGCCGCGGTGTGCCGAACAGGTTGCCGAGGACCGGGAACGCGTGCTGCTGCTGGCTCTCAAACAACAACGCCGGACCGCCCGCGCGCAGTACGCGGTCGCACAGTTCGGTCATTTCCAGGACGGGCGAGACGTTTTGCGAGATGCGGCGCAGTTCACCGATCGTTTCGAGACGGCCGACGAAATCGCGCAGGTCTTTGTATTTCATCTGGTGCGGTAGAGAGCCGCGCAAGCGGCAAAAAGGAAGGGCGCCGCGGGGCTTCGCGGGGCCAAAACGATTGTCGATTTTACCTGTGTTGGCGGGCGCACGTAGATTGGCCCAACGGCCAACTTTGGAAGGCGTAATTGAGATAGCTCAAGAAGCGCGCGCCGCGCGGTTTTCGGCGGACTGAACACTGTTCATTATTACAATTAGTTATAGATTTGCTTATTTATAGTGTTGACGATCTATAAAACCCTGCATAGAATCCGTCCACATTGGTTGCAGGGCGTGAACCTTTTTACTGCCGCCCCCGGTCCCTTCAGACGCAACGCGTCACCGCTTACCGACCCCCTGCACGGTATTTGGCGGTCTTACTGAAGTTCTTGCCAGCGCCTGTTGACGCTGGTTTTTCGCGTGGGAGCCTCCGCCTGCATGTTTTTGTCATGCCGCGGGCCTCTTTTCAAGATGGCTCCCCACAAACGGTATATGCCGTTTTCCCGACGTCGCTGCTGCCCTAACCAGACAGAGCGCGCGATGTCTTGACTCTGCGAACGTGTGTTACCGCCTGTTCAACTGGCGGAGTTCGCGGATCATGCAACATGGGAGATCTGAATGAACGCCTGGTTATCGTGGCGTCCCGATGAGCGTATCGCGCAAGTTGTGCGTGGTGCGTTGCGTCGCGGGACGCGAATGAGTCATCACCTGTTCAGCATCGTCGGTGGTATCGCCGTCGTGCTGTCCGTTACGCTGTGGCTGATGCCCGCTTTGCGCGGCACCCTTGCCGCCAAGCTGATGCCGGTCATTTCCGCCGCTGTGCAGGCCGGTCCCGCCCGTCTGCTGCAGGGCAACCCGCTGCCGGCTTTCGGGCCGCCTGCTGCGTCCCCTGACGAGGCGCTGTCCGCGAATTCGACCAGCAGCGACGCCGCTGGCGGTGCGAACAGCCTTGTTACCGCCAGCAATACTAGCTACGACGGTGCCTTTGACGGCACCGGCACGTCCGGCATGGGCGTGGCGGCGCTGAACGGCCTAGACCCGCGCACCATGCAGAGCGTGGCCGCCTTGGCGCGGCTGATCCCGGCGCAGCGCGTCTCGGCTGACGCACGGGACGATCGTGTGCTGGTCTCGGCCCGCGAGCAGGATCTGGTTTCGTCGTACCTGGCGCGGCGCTATCGCGTCGCTCAGGAGCCCGTTAGCGAGCTCGTGAAGGCAGCGTTCGACACCGGCCGCGAAGTCGGTCTCGACCCGCTTCTCCTGCTGTCCGTAATGGCAATCGAATCGGGCTTCAACCCTTACGCCGAGAGCGGCGTAGGCGCGCAGGGCCTGATGCAGGTGATGTCCAAGGTTCACTCAGACAAATTCCAGTATTTCGGTGGCCAGAGCGCTGCGCTCGAACCGTTGGCGAACATCAAGGTGGGTGCGCTGGTGCTGAAGGATTGCATCGCACGCGGCGGTTCGCTGCCGGGCGGTTTGCGTCTCTACGTCGGCTCGACTTCGCAGGACGACGGCGGCTACGGCGCCAAGGTGATGGCCGAGCGTGGCCGTTTGCGTGATGTGGCGCGTGGCCGCAAGGTGCCGATCAATGCACCGCAGGCGCCGGTTCTGACGGCGTCGAATACGGCGACAGCCGCTGTTGCTTCGACTAACGGCAAGCGCGTACAGGTGACGCTGGATGGCGGTCATCCGTTGAGCGCGGCAGCGCCGGTGAAGACACCGGTGTCCGATCAGGACGACGCCAGTTCCAATGCCACCAAGCATGTGGCATCGGCCTCGGAGCTGGGCGCTTGAGGTTGACGTAACCCAGTTTGCCCGGCATGAGAGAGCGGCAGGTATAGAAAAGGACACCCATGGGTGTCCTTTTTCCTTATGTGGCTGGCACTTGCGGTGGCCTGCGCGGCTGTGAGGTTTGTGTCACAGGCATTCCAACTCCACACGCCGAGCCCTCTCGGGGGCTCGCAAGCCGCAGCGCTTATGCCGTTTCGGTCAATGCCGTCCGAAGAGCTTCGCCAGCCGCTCCACCGCTTCTTCCAGCTTCGGCAGGGCGGTGGCATACGATAGCCGGATGTAGTCCTTCGGTGCGTGCGTGCCGAAGTCCATGCCCGGCACCAACACCACGCCCGCTTCGTGCAGCATCGCTTTGGTCAGCGCTGCACTGTCTCCGGCCGCCTGATGCGCGACCGTGCGGCAATCGGCGTACACATAGAACGCGCCGTCAGGCATCACCGGCACCGAGAAGCCCAGCGATTCGAGCGCCGGCGCAATGAAGTCGCGGCGGCGCTTGAATTCAAGGCGGCGCGCTTCGTAGATGGCGATCGTTTCCGGTTCGAAACAGGCCAGCGCCGCATGCTGCGCGAGCGCCGACGCGCAGATGAACAGGTTCTGCGCAAGCTTTTCGAACGCGCCGACCATGCCGGGCGGCACCACCAGCCAGCCCAAACGCCAGCCGGTCATGTTGAAGTACTTCGAAAAGCTGTTGACCGTTATGACGTCGTCGCCGAACGAGAGCGCCGAGACGGGCTTCGCGTCGTAGCTCAGGCCCTGATAGATCTCGTCGACGATCGTAAAGCCGCCACGCGCCCGTACGGCCTTGACGATGCGTTCGAGCTCAGCCGGTTCGATCGACGTGCCAGTCGGGTTCGACGGCGACGCCAGCAGCACGCCACGGGTGCGCTCGTTCCACAGGCGCTCGACGTCGGCGGCGGTCAGCTGAAAGCGTTCGGCCGGCCCGCTTGGCACCATCACCGGCTTGCCTTCAGCCGCGATCACGAAATGACGGTTGCACGGGTAGCACGGGTCGGGCATCAGCACTTCATCGTCGCGATCGACCAGCGCCGCGCAAGCCAGCAGCAGCGCGGCAGACGCGCCGGCGGTGACGACGATCCGCGCCGGATCGACGCTGACGCCATAGAAGTCAGCGTAATGCGCTGAGATCGCCTCGCGCAGCGCGTGCAGGCCCAGCGCATTGGTGTATTGCGTGACGCCGCGGCGCAGGGCGCTCGCGGCTGCTTCAATGACCGGCTGGGGGGCGGTGAAACCGGGTTCGCCGATTCCCATGTGGATGATGTCGCGCCCATCGCGCTCGAGCAGCGCGGCTTCCTTGGCCAGTTCCATCACATAGAAAGGCTGGATGGCGTCGACGCGGGCAGCAAGCCGCACCAAGGGTTCGGTCACGGAGTTCATACGATCAAATCCAGTTCAGAAGCAAAAGCGGGACGGTGCTGCGCGCATCGGTTGATGCGCGCAGCACCGTCCTTGCAAGCACCCCAAGCTCAATGCTTGCGAGCCGCCTGCGTTTCAGCAGCGCGCAGTTGTGCCGACAGCTTGTCCAGCACACCGTTCACGTACTTGTAGCCATCCGCGCCGCCAAACGTTTTGGCGAGTTCGACCGCTTCGTTAATGACCACGCGATAGGGGATATCGACGTGATTCTTCAACTCGAACGCGGCGACCAGCAGCACGGCGCGTTCGACCGGCGAAAGCTGGTCGATCGGGCGGTCGAGGCACGGTGCGATGTCCGCGGAGAGCGCTTCCGAATCGCGGATCACGCCGTGCAGGATGGCGTCCAGATGTTCGTGGTCGGCCTTGTCGAAACCTTGCGCGCCGCGCAGCTGCGCGTCGATCTCACCGCCGGGCGAGCCCGACAGCAGCCACTGGTAAAGCCCCTGCGTGGCCAGTTCGCGGGAGCGTCGGCGTGCGCTCTTCATGCCTCTTCCTCTTCTTCGTCTTCTTCTTCGTCGTCACCGCCGAGTTGTTCCAGCGCGACGGCGAGGTTCGCCATTTCGACGGCCACGCGTGCTGCGTCACGACCCTTCTCGGTCATGCGCGCGACGGCTTGCTCGTCGTTTTCCGTGGTCAGCACGGCGTTCGCGACCGGAATGCCGAAATCGAGGCCGATACGCGTGATGCCCGCGCCGCTTTCGTTCGACACCAGTTCGAAGTGGTACGTCTCGCCGCGAATCACCGCGCCCAGCGCGATCAGTGCGTCGAATTGCGCGCTTTCGGCGAGCTTTTGCAGCGCCAGCGGGATTTCCAGCGCGCCCGGCACGGTGACCAGCAGCACGTCTTCGCCGGTCACGCCGAGGCGTTCGAGTTCTTCGATGCACGAATCTGCGAGACCGTTGCAGACGGGTTCGTTAAAACGCGCCTGGACGATGCCGATACGCAGTCCGTCGCCGTCGAGATTCGGTTGGTATTGTCCGATTTCCATGTGAATTCCGTAGTGTTTTGAGTTGGCGCTTAAGCGCGTGAATGGTCGGATCAGCCTTGTTGCGGAGCCTGTGCGGTGCCGCCCGGCATGGGAACGAAGCCGGTGACTTCGAGGCCGTAGCCTGACATGCTGCCCAGCTTACGGGGGTTCGACAGCACCTGCATCTTGCCGACACGCAGCTCACGCAGGATCTGCGCGCCGATGCCGTACGTCTTGAAGTCGACCGGCCGGCGTTTGAGCGCCTCGGCCTTTTCTTTCGAGTCGAACGCCTTGAACACGTCGACCAGATGATCCTTCGAATCGCCGCAGTTCAGCAGCACGATGACGCCGAGGTCGCGCTGGGCGATCTCTTTCATGGCCGCGTCCAGCGTCCATGAGTGCGTCGACTTGCCGACTTCGAGGAGGTCCAGCATCGACAGCGGCTCGTGCACTCGCACCGGCGTGTCGTGCTCCGGGTTCGGCGTGCCGCGCACCAGCGCGATATGCGGCTGGCCGCTCGGCTGGTCGAGATACATCACCGCGCGAAACGCGCCGTGCGCGGTTTGCATGGTGCGTTCGCAAATACGCTCGACAATCGATTCGGTCTGGCTGCGATAGTGGATCAGATCCGCGATCGTGCCGATTTTCAGATCGTGTTCTTTGGCGAATTCCATCAGGTCCGGCAGGCGCGCCATCGTGCCGTCGTCCTTGATGACTTCGCAGATCACCGCGGCCGGCGTGAGGCCTGCCAGCGCGGTGAAGTCGCAGCCGGCCTCGGTGTGGCCGGCGCGCACCAGGACGCCGCCGGGCTGCGCCATGATCGGGAACACGTGGCCTGGCTGCACGATGTGGTCAGCCTTGGCGTCCGCCGCGACCGCCGTGGCGATGGTGCGGGCGCGGTCGGCCGCCGAAATGCCCGTGGTCACGCCTTCGGCTGCTTCGATGCTGACGGTGAAGGCCGTGCCGTACTGCGTGCCGTTGCGATAGGTCATGAGCGGCAGGTTCAGCAGCTTGCAGCGTTCCTGCGTGAGCGTCAGACAAATCAGGCCGCGGCCGTAGCGGGCCATGAAGTTGATCGCTTCCGGCGTGACGAATTCGGCGGCGATCACGAGGTCGCCCTCGTTTTCGCGATCTTCTTCGTCGACGAGGATCACCATCCGGCCTGCTTTCAGTTCGGCAATGATCTCTTGAGTGGAGGCGAGCGTCATGTTGGCGGAGTTTTTCGAAGAAAGCGCGTATTTTACGCCACGCGCGCGCCCGCGTCGCCTGCGCCGGATGGCATAGGCCGTTTGGCCAGGTAGTTGGCTTGTCTGGTGGAGGTTTGACAGGGTGACGTTGCTATAATTCGTCGCGCCCGCGAGGGCCGCTTCCAGACAACAATTTCCCCGCTAAACGTTCGAGACAGATCATGCCGCACTATCGCTCACGCACATCGACTCATGGCCGCAACATGGCCGGCGCCCGCGCCCTGTGGCGCGCCACCGGAATGAAAGACGACGATTTCGGCAAGCCGATTATCGCGGTGGTGAACTCGTTCACCCAGTTCGTGCCGGGCCATGTGCATTTGCGCGATCTGGGTGCGCTGGTCGCGAAGGAAATCGAAGCGGCGGGCGGTGTGGCCAAGGAATTCAACACCATCGCGGTGGACGACGGCATCGCCATGGGCCACGGCGGCATGCTGTATTCGCTGCCTTCGCGCGAACTGATCGCCGACTCGGTGGAATACATGGTCAACGCGCACTGCGCCGACGCCATGGTCTGCATTTCCAATTGCGACAAGATCACCCCGGGCATGCTGATGGCCGCCATGCGCCTGAACATCCCCGTCGTGTTCGTTTCCGGCGGTCCGATGGAAGCGGGCAAGGTCAAATCGCCGACGGACGGCCAGGTGATCGCCAAGATCGACCTGATCGACGCGATGATCAAGGCGGGCGACTCCAGGGTCAGCGACGCGGAAGTGGCGGAGATCGAGCGCAGCGCCTGCCCGACGTGCGGTTCCTGCTCGGGCATGTTCACCGCGAACTCGATGAACTGCCTGACCGAGGCGATCGGCCTGGCGTTGCCCGGCAACGGCACGATCGTCGCCACGCACGCATGGCGCAAGGGCCTGTTCGAACAGGCCGGCCGTCTCGTGGTGGACCTGTGCCGCCGCTACTATCAGGAAGACGACGCGTCGGTCCTGCCGCGCAGCATCGCCAGCAAGCAAGCGTTCGAGAACGCCATGGCGCTCGACGTCGCCATGGGTGGTTCGACCAATACCGTGCTGCACCTGCTGGCAGCCGCGCAGGAAGGCGGCGTCGATTTCACGATGTCCGACATCGATCGCATCTCGCGCAAAGTGCCGTGCCTGTGCAAAGTGGCGCCCGCCACCGACAAATTCCATATCGAAGACGTGCATCGTGCCGGCGGCATTCCCGGCATTCTCGGCGAACTGGCCCGCGCGGAGCTGCTGGACCTGTCCTGCGGCAACGTGCATAGCGGCACGCTGGGTAAGGCCATCGCCAAGTGGGACGTCGCCGGTGGTGCGGGCGAAGAAGCACAGAAACTCTTCCGTGCGGCGCCGGGCGGTATTCCGACCACCGTCGCGTTCAGCCAGGAAGCCACCTTCACTGCGCTCGATACCGACCGCAAATCCGGCTGTATCCGTAGCAAGCAGAACGCGTATTCGAAAGACGGCGGCCTCGCCGTGCTCTACGGCAACCTCGCGGAGAAGGGCTGTATCGTCAAGACCGCGGGTGTCGACGAATCGCAATGGATCTTCTCCGGGCGCGCACGCGTCTTCGAGAGCCAGGACGACGCCGTCGAAGCCATTCTGGGCGACAAGGTCGTGGCGGGCGACGTGGTCGTGATCCGTTACGAAGGTCCCAAGGGCGGCCCCGGCATGCAGGAAATGCTTTACCCCACGTCGTATCTGAAATCCAAGGGCCTGGGCAAGACCTGCGCGCTGTTTACCGACGGCCGCTTCTCCGGCGGTTCGTCAGGGCTGGTGATCGGGCATGCCTCGCCGGAAGCAGCCGAAGGCGGCACGATCGGGCTGGTGGAAGAGGGTGACGTGATCGAGATCGACATTCCGAATCGCAAGATGCACCTGGCGGTGTCGGACGAGGAACTGGCGCGCCGTCGCGAAGCCATGGAGGCGCGCGGCGACAAAGCCTGGATGCCGGTAAATCGTGAACGCGTGGTGTCGCAAGCGTTGCAGGCCTATGCGGCGCTGGCGACCTCCGCCGACCGTGGCGCCGTGCGAGACCTCTCGCAATTGAAGCGCAAGTGAGATGGAACTGAAGCGTAACCGGCCGGCTCGTTGAAGCACAAGCCGTGAAGACGGGCGGCGTCCGCAACGGACGCCGCTCAGAGGGACCCCAACCGCGCCGCGTGCGTTCCTCAAGCGCCCGAACCTACTCTACCAGCGCTGACAGCAACTGATTCTTGACGATCGCTGTCGCCAGCGGCTGCCGGCCAAACTCGTACCAGCCGATATGCCGGCGCCACGTGGTGCCGGGTATCGGCTTTACATATAACAGCGGATCGTCGTCCCACGCGGCATGCCGCAGGCGCGGCACAATCGATATCCCAACGTTTTGCCGCACCAGATCGGCAATCGCAGCAATCGAGTTCATTTCAAGCACGAGGTTGACCTCCACGCGCAAGCGGCGCAGCAGGCTGGTGACATGTGCGCCGGTGAGCGATGTCGCTTCGAAGCCAATGAACGGGAAGCGCTTGAGCAGCGAGGTCACCGGCGCGTCGGCCGGGGCAATGGCCGGATTGGCCAGCAGCACCAGGGGTTCGTCGTACAGACGCTCCCACAACTCGGGCAGCGTGGTCGCCCTCGGCTCGCTGATGATCACCGCCGCGTCGATCTCTCCGGCACGCACCTGACGTTCCAGGTCCGGGGTGCTCCCATGCGTGAGGCGCACGTTCAGGCCAGGGTAAGACACCTTCAAGCGGATCACGTTTGCCGCGAGAAAGCCCATCGAGGAAACGGTCGAGCCTATCGTGATCGAGCCTTCGAAGCTGCGCTCGTCGGCCACGCCGCGCAGCAGTGAGTCGTAGGCGGCGACCACCACGCGCGCCTGCTCGATGATCGAGCGGCCGGCATCATTCAATTGGATGCTTCGTCCGCTGCGGTCGAACAACTGCCGCTGGCAGACGCGTTCCAGCGTGCGCATCTGTGCACCGACGGCGGCGTGCGTGAGCGCCATGCGATCGGCTGCGGCGGCCATGGTTCCGTGTTTCTCGATCGCCAGAAACGTCCGGAGCATACGAATTTCACTCATGCAAAAACCTCCTGAAAGGCGGCTGGGAAGCGCGCGGCCGACGCGTTTTCCCAGCGCCGCCGTGCGTTGCATGATCGCATGATGCGAAAAAAAATCTTTCCTTTGCGACAAGAAAATAACGCTTTTTATTTTATTTCTCTCGTCCGAGAATCGATTCATCAAGTCGAGCCGATGCCAGCAGCGCTGACGCGTAGCGGACCGGGCGTGGTGCCCGTAGTTAGCCCCTTCGCTACCCTCGACGCGTTCGACTGACTCGGTGCTTTCCAGGGTGAGGAGTCCCACACGATGTCGCAAATCCAGCAATTTCCTTTTGTCAGTGTGTCCGGCAAACCGTATGACCGCGGGGTGCAATACGGCCGCGCGGTGGCCGAGCGCGTACGCCTGAGCGCCTCCCGATACGGGCAGACGCTGCGCAACATTGGTTACAGCGAAGCGTCGCAACTGGCGCTGATCTGTTCGCTCGAACAGGCCATCGGCGAGTTTCAGCCGGCGTATCTTGAAGAAATGCGGGGCATTGCCGCGGGCGCCGAGGTGCCTTACGAGGACATCGTGATGATCAACGCCCGTACCGAGGTGCTGGCGAAGGCGCGTGTGGAAAAGACGATGCCGGCCGACGCAGAGGACGAAGACGGCTGCACCGGCGTGCTGGTCCTGCCGTCGCGTTCGGCGACCGGGCAGTTGATTCACGCGCAGAACTGGGACTGGAAAGCCGATTGCGTCGATACCGGCATCGTCTTGCGTGTGCGCAACGACGACGGCCCCGACTTCCTGACGTTCGTCGAGGCGGGCGGCCTCGCGCGCAGCGGGCTGAATGCCGCCGGCGTGTCGATCACGGCGAACTATCTCGAGTCCGACCGCGACTTTACCCAGCTCGGCGTGCCGCTTTCGCTGTTGCGCCGGCGCGTCCTTGAAGAACCGGTGTTCGCCAACGCGCTGCGCGTGATCGCCACGACGCCGAAATCATGCTCGAACAACATCATGCTCGGCATGGCCGAGGGCTTCGGCATCGATTTCGAGTGTGCCCCGGACGAGGCTTTCCCGATCTATCCGGGCGACGACCAGTTGATCGTGCACGCGAACCACTGGATGAGTCCGATCGCCCGCACGAAGCTCCTCGACACGGGGTGCGAAAACTCGCCGGACAGCTATTACCGCGACTGGCGCGTGCGTCAATTGCTGAACGCGGCACCGAAGGTGGATCGCAACGCAGTCAAGGCTGCCTTGTTCGATAACTTCGGCACGCCGTACTCGGTATGCCGTCCGCCACGCATGGGCACGCGCCACACGATGACAGCGACGGTCGCGATGATCGTCATGCATCCGGGCAACGGCGAGATGGATGTGGCGCCACTGCCCGCCCTCAATCGGATCTTCACCCGTTACAGCCTGGACCACGAGCCGCTGCACGAAGCGGCGTGAACAACCATTGCCCGCGCGCGCCTTGCATCCCGCTTGAGGCGCCCACGACACGTTTGAGTCAGTGTTGGAGGAATGACAGATGTTCGATATTGCCCAGAATCCGTCCAGTCCCGGTCAGGAGAAAGCCAAGGCGCTGTACGACCTGGACTCGACCACGGTATACGCCAGCCGGCACGATCCCCGCTTTCCCTACGCGTTGTATGTGCCGCACGAAATACTGACGCCTGACAACGATGTCGAGCTGGTGGTCGTGATGCATGGCACGGGGCGGCAATTCACCCAATACCGCGATGCGTTCGCTCCATTTGGCCGCTGGAACCGCTGCATCGTGCTGTGCCCGCTCTTTCCGGTGGGCGTGCGCGGCGACGGCGAGCGCAGCGGCTTCAAGCGTCTGATCGAAGGCGATATCCGCTACGACAAGGTGCTGCTGGACATGGTGAGCGAAGTCGGCGAGCGCTACGGCAAGCGTTTCGACAAATTCGCGCTGTTCGGCTACTCGGGTGGCGGACAGTACGTCAACCGCTTTGCCTATGTTCATCCCGAGCGTCTGTGGGCCGCGTCCATCGGCGCGCCGGGTAACGTCACCGTGCTCGATCAATCGAAGGACTGGTGGTTGGGTGTCGGCGGCTTCGAGCGGCACTTCGGCAAGCCGTTCGACGTTGCTGCGTTGCAGCGCGTTCCAGTGCAGATGGTGGTCGGCCGGGCCGATCTCGAAACCTGGGAAATTACGGTGCCCGAGGACAGCTCGATGTACTTGCCAGGCATCAACGACGCCGGGGCGACACGGCCGGATCGGCTCAGAACCCTCAAGGCATCGTTCGAAGCGGCGGGCGTCCAGGTACGCTTTGACGAGCTGGATAATATCGCGCACAACGGTATGCAGGTCGTCGAGGTCGTTCAGGACTTTTTTGCGCGGATACTGCGCGAGATGCGCGTCGGAGAATAAGAACATGCATACCGACAGCGAGGAGACAAGAATCCGGAAAGTCATCTTTTCGACCGTGCTTGGCGGCACGTTCGAATGGTTCGACTTCATGGTGTACGGCTACTTTTCGGGCATGATCGCGCGGGCGTTTTTTGGCGGCGCCGGTCGCGATGAATCCATGCTGCTGACATTCGCGACGTTTGCCGTCGGGTTTCTCGTGAGACCGATTGGTGGCGTCGTAATGGGCATGTACGCGGACCGTGCCGGACGCGTCAAGGCGCTGTCGTGGATCATGGTGGCGATGTCGGTGGGTTCGCTGTTGCTGGCGTTGACGCCAGGCTCCGCGACATTGGGGCTCGCCGCGCCGATATTGGTGGTGATCGGCCGGCTCGTGCAAGGCTTCGCGGTCGGTGCGCAGTTTGCGCTGTCGTCGGTGACGATTTACGAAGTGGCGCCCCCGGGCAAGAAGATGTTCTACGGCAGTTTCAACATGCTGTCGTTGGGCATCGCGGCGATGCTGTCCTCAGGGTGCAGCTATTTGCTGTCGAGGCATCTGTCGCATGCCGAGATGGCGGAATGGGGATGGCGCGTGCCGTTCATGATCGGGGCACTGGTCGGGCCGCTCGGCTTTTACATCCGGCATCACGTCGCGGAGTCGGACGAGTTTCACCGGATGCAGGCGCGTCCGGCAGCTCGGGCGCCCCTGGGTCAGCGCATGCGCGAATTCATCCGCGAGAATGGCGACGCGCTCGTCTGCGCCATGGGTGTGATGATTGCCGGTACTTCGCTAAACTACGTATGGAACGCGTATTTGCCGAACTACGCGCAGTATCAGTTGCATCTGTCTTTGAGTTCTTCGCTGCAAGCGGTGTTCGTCACGAGCATCATGGCGTGCGTGCTCTCGCCAGTATTCGGCAAGCTGGCGGACCGTATCGGCGCCTATCGGCTGTTCTGTTTCTTTATTGCCGGCTGGCTGATCTGTGTGTTTCCGCTGTTCTGGTATTTGCTGGCTTCGCCGACAGAAACGAGATTGATGGTGGTGCAGCTGATTGGCATGCTGTTCGTGACGCTGCAAGGGGCCGCGCATCCGGGGATGCTGGTGCAGATCTTCACAGTGCAGGGTCGTTCGACCGGTGTGGCGATCGCCTATAACACCGCGGTGATGCTGTTTGGCGGACTGGCGCCTTTGTATATTTCGGTGGTGTCGCGGTTCACGGACGCTCGTTTCATCCCGCCGAGCTATCTGTTCGGCACCAGCGTGTTGGCGATCACGCTCGTCCTGGCGACGCGCACGGGGCGCCGGGTGTTGCAGGACGACCGGATGCAGCGCCGGAGCAGTGCTGCGTTGGCACCGAATGGTTCAGGGTCGAGCGAAGCGGGCCGAACCTGAACTGGCAAGCGTGAAACACTTCTTCGTCAAAGTAGGCGCGGTTTTCAAGCAGTGGTCAGTCCATCATGACTCGGCGCTGCAGGCAAAGGCAGAGGCTCACAGGCCACCCGAAACTCGACGGTGAGTCGTATAGCTTCGGGAGACTGCAGGATGCGGAAATGACCGCACCTATTGACGGGCACTATCTGCGCATCTTCTACCAGGCAGGCGTAGCTTGCGCCGTGCTCAAACGGGACGACCCTATCCATCGGGGCGTGAATCACAAGCGTTCGCGCCAGTATGCTTGGGGGCAATCCGCTTGACGTTGAGCGCGGTGCTTCGCCGGATCACCCCATTAATTGCGCGGTGCGCTGCTATTTTTTGGTTTCAGATGAGTCTGGCGGCATTGAAGTGTTGCTGTTCGAGCGCGGATGATAGTCAGTTGCCTTCACGTGGGTGTCTGCCGTAGCGGCGCTCCAACCATCTTTCAGTTGAATCGGCCGAGAACCCTTGAATTTGACGCGTTCAGGCTGCGTGGTTATGTCCACGATCGCGCCTATAACATGATCTGACGGGCGCTATGGCGGTCAGTCCCAAACGCAATCGACGCCGTACTATCCTCGCTCTTGCATAATTCGTCATGCTGACGATCTTCGGCAGCTGAGATTATTCGGGGAGCGGATGTCGCGCGAATAAACTTCGCAACCTTTGTTGTGACTCTGAGGAGATGGATCCGTTTTCATGCATTTTGAATTAATATTACATTATTCATACGTAACTGTCTGCATGTAATATTCGTGCACCCAGAAATGGTGAAGTGATAAAGAGACTGGCTTCTAAAAAAAGATATGGCGTCAAAAAAAGTTAGATGATAAATTCGCCTGAAGACATCGGCAGAACCTTCTTGAGAGAACTATAAATTTAGGAAGGATGGGGTATTCAACAAATTTCTTTGCTTCCGAAGTTTTGGGCTGGAGGATCACTTGTTGCTTAAGTGGGGCGATCTATGCCTTTGCGAATAGGAATTCGTTTTTTGGCGGCTGGGGACGTGCGCTCATTAACGAGGCTACTGACAGGGCGACAATATTGAGCTTGGGGCTCGGATTACTCTCATTCCGACGGAAACGTTTTTTGCGAGAGGTGCATCTATTGCGCGCCGGCTCCTCAGTTTCAAGTTAAAAAGGGCTTGTTAGGTAGCCGTGATGACGTTTGGTGTAGAGCGCTATGAGACCTTTAATTAACAAGATGCAATAAAGTGGCTTGGGTCGCGAAGCGGTGTTGGGAGATTGAGGTGGTGTCGGGGTGTTTGCATATTTTAAATAACTTCTAGACGACTGGTTTCGAGATCTTCGAAATGCAAATTAATTGGTTTCGGTCAGATTGGTTCGAAAGGGGCAAAACACAGGGAGGGATTTAACCTTGTGTATCTATCCTCGAGGGCGTCCGCCGGAAACCTGAGCGATGTTCCCCAGGCTCAGTCGTTTCAAATTGATTCGAAATTTGGTCCCGTAGCCTGTCCGGAGATCGGCAAATCCGGTACCGATTGTGTCTTCGGTGATGCAACGTTGCCATTGATATTTCAGGTGTCGCCAGACGATCTCGATCATGTTGAGTTCGGGGTTGTGGGCAGCCAGGGGGAACAGGAGTGCTCTATCATCGATCAGCCAATATTCTCGAGTCGCGATGGCGATGATTCATGCCCTGTCGTTCCAAGGTCAGCTTTTCGGCTCCGGTCAGTGTCAACCGGTATTTCGGCGTTAAGCAGATCGCTGACAGCGGTGGGTACTTAACGCTCGAGCTTCAAAGCCGATTACGCAAGAAATTTATTTTATTTAAAAATGGCATGTATGAAAATTAATTTAAATGAAATTATGGCGAGAATCGTTTTGATTTTTCTGCTCGCTGTGGCGATAAATTTTATTATGGGAAAGATTGAAATCCTGGATGGATCCGTATGGAAAAGTGTTTTAGTGGGTGTGTTATCCGTTGTTTTGGCTGAGGTTTTTTTTAACTATGAAAATAGAAGAGGAAATAACCAATGAATCATTCTGTTGAAATCAGCAATCACTCCCTTCAGGAATTGACAGACCACGAAATTTATTTCGTGTCCGGAGGAATGGAGCAAGAGGGAGAGCCAAACCAGGATGCTGGTGCTCTAAGCGGCATAGTCTATGCTATTGCAACCGGCGCCGTATATGGTGGACTTGGCTCAGCGCTTTCAGCAGCCTATTTGGGTAATAATATTGGCGCTGCTGGTATCGGCGGGATGATTGGCGGGGCGGTAGTTGGTGGTCTTAAGCACGTTAACGGCGGTAAGTAGAGCTAAAAGGTAAATATCCTCCAGCGCTGCTGGTGGATATTTACTCTGCGGGTGTTTTCCTGGGGCGAGCTCATCAATAAGTTGCCCAAGTGTTCACGCAAAGTTGTTTTGAATTTTCGGGCCGTATCCGCGAATGAATGCGATAGTTGTTCGATTTCCAAGTGGCTGTGGAAAAATCTCTTGATTTCGATACCTGAGCAAATTCCCTGCTAATCGGGATTGACTGCCCATCGGAAGTCAAAAAATTTAATCATGCACGCTTATAAAAGCACTAATGCCTCAGCGATCGACACTCTTCCGCAGCGAGGCGCAAAACGCGCAGGGCGCCCGGGTAGTTGGCGAGATTCTCCTGATTCGCCCTCTGTCCTTGAAATTTCTCACGGCAATTGTAGCGTGTATGGCAGCCTGCATCATTTTGCTTTTCGTCTTCGGTAGCTATACGCGCCGAACATCTGTTGAAGGCGTAATCACGCCTGATGGCGGTCTTGTCAAGGTATACGCGCAACAGGCTGGCGTCGTGTTGAAACTCAATGCGGCCGAAGGACAGTCTGTTAATGCCGGGGAGTCGCTGTACACGATCTCGACCGACTTACAAAGCACGGCGGGAGATACACAGGCCGCGCTTATTCAGGAAGCACGACAGCGCAAAGAGTCACTGCTACAGGAAATCGATAAGACTCACGTCTTGCAGGCCGACGAGCGCGAAACCTTGCAGGACAAAATCACCAGTCTGCGCGCCGAACTCTCGCGCGTTGAGAGTCAACTGGTTTCGCAGCGTACCCGCACCTCCATTGCAGCAGATGCGGCTAGCCGTTATGAGAACCTGCTTGCCAAAGACTACATTTCGAAGGACCAGGCCCAGCAGCATCAGGCCGATCTGCTTGACCAGCAGTCAAAGCTTGAGAGTCTGGAGCGCGACCGCACAGGCATGCTGCAGTCGCTGCGTGAGGCAAACAGCAGTCTTGCGGAATCGTCCCTTCAGCATCAGAACCAGATTGCACAGATTCAACGGGAAGTGATCGCCGTTGACCAGACTATGATCGAGAGCGAGGCAAAGCGCGAGTTTGTCATCTCCGCCCCCGAGGCGGGCACAGTCACTGCTGTGATCGCACAACCCGGGCAGGCAGTGGACATCGCACAACCACTCGCGAGCATCGTGCCTGGCGGCACGCACTGGCGGGCTTATCTGTTCGTGCCGAGTGCCGCTATTGGTTTTGTACACGTCGGTGATCCCGTTTTGCTTCGCTACCAGGCATTTCCGTATCAGAAGTTTGGACAATACCAGGCAAGCGTAGTCTCCATTGCGCGCAACGCGCTGTCTGCAGCCGAACTCGCGACAAGTGGTATCCAGAGTGCGAGTGACCGCACGTATTACCGGATCACCGTTGCGCTGAAATCACAGACCGTTACGGCTTACGGCAAGCCGCAAGCGCTGGAGGCTGGCATGACACTCCAGGCGGATATCTTGCAGGAACGCCGCCGCCTTTACGAATGGGTGCTTGAGCCACTTTACAGTATGACCGGCAAACTCTAACGCGACTTCAACTCATGTCCCTTCTGGATCGTCTTTCCTTCGGCATTGGTAGCAAGTTGCCGATCATCCTGCAAACCGAGGCTGCGGAATGTGGGCTAGCCTGTCTCGCGATGATCGCGGGTTACTACGGCCATCACGTCGATATCGCAACACTGCGTGGCCAGTTCTCACTGTCGCTCAAAGGCGCATCCCTCAACCGCGTTATCGAAATTTCGAGGCGTCTTGAACTCGGCACCCGGCCGCTCAAGCTGGCGCTCACCAGCCTGAACCAGTTGCGTCTGCCGTGCATCCTACACTGGAACTTCAGTCATTTTGTCGTGCTTCGGGAAGTCAGTAGCCGCGGTGTGACGATTCACGATCCAGCGCGGGGTGAGTGCAAGCTGACGTTCGAAGAAGTGTCGCGCTCGTTTACCGGCGTCGCCCTTGAACTGTGGCCCACCGGTAGTTTCAAACCTCGTGATGCAGACCCAGCCGTCAGGCTGAGAACATTGATTGGGCCGGTCGCAGGGTTATATCGCTCGCTCGGGCAAGTACTGGTCCTGGCATTGGCACTTGAGGTGTTCTCGCTAGTGTCACCGTTTTTTCTGCAATGGGTGATCGATGATGTGATCGTCGCCGCGGACCGCGATCTATTGTCGTTACTGGCACTGGGCTTTGGGCTTTTGCTGCTGATGCAGCAGGCTACGAACGCCGTTCGGGCCTGGGCCTTGATTTACTTCGGCACGACGTTAAACGTGCAATGGCGTGCGAACATGTTTACTCACCTCCTGAGCCTGCCGGTTCAATATTTTGAGCGGCGGCACCTCGGCGACGTCGTTTCGCGTTTCAGCTCAATCGATACAATCCAGCAGACCCTTACCGCCTCGTTTCTGACGGCGATCATTGATGGTGTGATGACGATAATCACACTCGCGATGATGTTCGTCTACAGTCCCATTCTCGGCATGGTCGCGCTCGGGGCAATGCTTCTCTATGGTCTGTTGAGGTGGGCGTTGTATTCGCCGTTACGTCAGGCTAGTGGCAAACAGATTGTGCATACCGCGAAGCAACAGACCCATTTTCTGGAGACGGTTCGCGGGGTCAAGACGATCAAACTGTTTAACCGGCAGGCCGAGCGGCGTGCGGGATGGCTGACACTCCTGGTTGAACAGATCAACGCAGGGCTGCGTGTGCAAAAGCTGCAACTGGTCTTCCAGCAACTGAACGGACTCCTGTTCGGAATTGAGGGCATCTGCATAGTCTGGCTAGGCGCAAGGCTCGTACTCGACGGTCATTTCACTGTTGGCGCGCTCATGGCATTCAACGCGTACAAGATGCAGTTTGACGGTCGCGTGAGCAGCCTTATCGACAGGTTTTTCGAGGTCAAGATGTTGCAACTCCAGGGTGAACGCTTGGCGGATATTGCCTTCGCACAACCTGAATCCGATACGGTCATGCGTCATGTGCCGGGAGAAGGGGATAACCTTGTGCCAAGCATCGAGGCTGAAAATCTGATATTCCAGTACGCCGAAGGCGAGCCGCTGGTTCTAAACGGTGTCTCGTTTCGCATCGAACCAGGCGAATCAGTCGCCGTTGTGGGGCCGTCAGGATGTGGCAAGACTACGCTCGTCAATGTGCTGCTCGGAATTCTCGGGCCGACTGCCGGTACGGTGTGCATAGGCGGTATTGATGTTGACCGCCTTGGCATCGAGCGGCTGCGCTCGCTCGTTGGTACGGTCTTGCAGGACGACGTCCTGTTTGCCGGATCGATTGCCGACAATATCTGTTTTTTCGATCCGCAGGCCGATTCCCAATGGATCGCCGAATGCGCGCGGCTCGCCGCAATTCATTCGGATATCGTCGCGATGCCGATGGGCTACAACACGCTAGTCGGAGACATGGGCACGGTCCTGTCGGGTGGGCAAAAGCAACGCGTGTTGCTTGCGCGGGCACTCTACAAACGTCCCAGGATTCTCGTGCTGGACGAGGCAACGAGTCATCTGGACGTCCAGCGTGAACAGCAGGTCAATGCTGCCGTGAGCGCCCTTCAGATGACTCGCCTGATCGTCGCACACCGCCCCGAAACAATCGCGTCCGCGTCACGGGTCATTGTTCTGGATGCGGGCAAGGTGGTCTACGATCGACGGACGTCAGCATCCGCATCAATGACACCCGGCGCGAACGTCGCAGTGCCTGCTCGGTAAGGTCCATGTCGCATCGCCTCCTTCTCGCCGCGGGCATGGTGGTCCTTTCTCTCGCGCGGACCGCTAGCGCCCAGTGGATAGACATTTACGGGACGAAACAGACCATATCGGGTTCTCCGGCTGGGCATCTTCTGATGAACGAATCGTGTCTGCCCGAAGCGGCGGATCGTGCGCTCGGTCTGCAAGACGTGTTACTGCAAGCGATCTGCGCGAACCCGCAAACGAGGCAGGCATGGGCGAATGTACGTGCTCAGGCGGCAGTTGTTGGGGAGAGTGAGGCCGCCTACATGCCAACGCTCGATGCGACGGCGGGCATCGAGCGTGACACACTGGCGACAACCTACAATGCAAGCGCCCTCGGTGCGGGTTCGATTGCTTCATCGCAAAATTCGTCGAGCCGGTATGGAATGTTGAACTTCGGCTGGGTACTGTTCGATTCTGGAAAGCGCAGTGCTGATTTGCGTCAGGCGCGGGAACTGCTGGCGGCCACAAACGCGGCCCAGGACGAGACGCTCCAGACCATCTTTTTTATGGCTGCTCAAGCCTACTACGACCTTGGTGATGCACAGGCATCACTCGAAGCCGCGCGCGCGACGGAGAGCACGGCACACGACAGTCTTGCCGATACAACCGCAAAGCACGGTGGCGGCGTTGGCGCCCTGAGCGACCAGTTGCAGGCTGAAACGACCTACCGGCGGGCGGTGCTCGACCGTGTGAGCGCTGAAGGTAACGTGTCAGCCGCCACTGGAACGCTTGCGACCGCGATGGGACTCGACGCGAATACACCTATAAGGATCAGTTCGACGGAGCCAGCGGTCGACAATGCGGCTTTCGTGCAAAACGTAGATCAACTGATTGACGAAGCGAAGACGCAGCACCCTAAACTGTTTGATGCGCGCGCCCGACTGGAAGCCGCACGCGCGAACGTCGATTCAGTTCGCGCTGCGGGCCGGCCCATTATTTCGCTTGTGGGCAACCTCGTCGCAAATAATCCGTCGTATCAGCAGCAACCCGAACAGCTTCCCGTCACAGGTAGCAGGGGAAGCACGGTTGGTATCCAGTTGACGATTCCTCTCTTTGACGGCTTCGCATCGGGCTATCGCGTCGAACAGGCAGAGCAGCAGGCCGATGCTGAAGAGGCAAACCTGCAATACACGGAACTACAGGTGTCGCTTGACGTATGGAAGAGTTACGAAAGTTTGCTGACAAACACGGCGAACCTCGGACTCTCTCAGGATCTGCTTGCTGCTGCCGAGCGCTCGCTCGAAATTGCACGTGGGCGCTACAGGGAGGGCGTCGGGACATTCACGGAACTGCTGAATGCTCAGGCGGCGCTGACCGATGCGCGCAAGCAGCGCGTGCTTGCCGTCTCGAAGTGGCGGACTTCCCGGCTAAGACTGGCTTTAAGCCTCGGGAACCTTGGGTTCTGGTCTCCTTAGGGGCAGCACCCGGCCGATTCATGGAAAGTCAATTTATTTCACCGGCTTATGGCCGTCCTGAGACGTGCTCAGCATCCGCTCCACATACCGCGCAATCAGATCGATCTCCAGATTGACCTGCGAACCCTCGCGCAAATTCTTGAGCGACGTCACCTGCACCGTGTGCGGGATCAGATTGATCGAGAATTCGCAGCCGTCGTCGCGATCATTGACCGAATTGACCGTCAGGCTCACGCCGTTGACCGTGATCGAGCCTTTGAAAGCCAGATAGCGGCCGATCTCGCGCGGCGCCAGCACGCGCAGTTCATGCGACTCGCCGACCGGTGCGAAACGCGTGACCGTACCGAGGCCGTCCACGTGGCCGGAGACGATATGCCCGCCGAGCCGGTCGTGCGCGCGCATCGCTTTCTCCAGATTGACTTCGCCCGGTTCGCCCAGACCGACCGTGCAGTTCAGGCTTTCGCGCGATACGTCCACTTCGAACGAATGCGCGGCCTTTTCCACGACCGTCATGCAGGCGCCCTGGATCGTGATGCTGTCGCCGAGCTGGACGTCTTCGAGATCGAGGCCGCCGGCTTCGACGTTCAGGCGCACGCCCGCATCGCCATCGGTGCCGAGGGGTTTGACTGATTCGATGCGGCCGACTGCCGCGACGATTCCTGTAAACATCGTGCTAATCCTTGATCAATTCGAAGTGGGTTGGGGGGCGGAATCGGTCCCGGCTTCAGGTGCCGGTTGCGCCTCGGCGCGGGGCACAAAGCGCGCGAGAATCCGCAGATCGTCGCCGATCCGGTCGACTGCGTGGAAATTCAGTTGCATGCGGCCTTCGAGCGTTTCCGGCGCGTTCAGATTGAACATGCTCATCGAGTCTACGCCGAGCAGGCTGGGCGCGAGATAGACCAGCAGTTCGTCGACGCAGCCTTCGCGCAGCAGCGAGCCGTTCAGCTTGTAGCCCGCCTCGACGTGCAGTTCGTTCACGTTACGCTCGCCGAGCACTTTCAGCACAGCGGGCAGGTCGACCTTGCCCGCTGGGTTCGCCAGCTGCACGATCTCCGCGCCGCGATCACGCAGTGCGCTCGCTCGCTCGGTATGACGCTCATCGAGATTGCCGCAGAAAATCAGGGTGGGTGCGCCGGCCAGAATCTGCGCTTCAGGCGGCACGTCGAGCTGGCTGTCGATCAGCACGCGTTGCGGCTGACGAGGCGTGTCGACAGCACGCACGGTCATGCGCGGATCGTCTTCCCGGACGGTGCCGATGCCTGTCAGGATCGCCGATGCGCGGGCGCGCCAGGCGTGGCCATCAGCGCGTGCCGCTTCGCCGGTAATCCATTGACTGACGCCTGACGGCAAGCCGGTGCGGCCGTCCAGCGAGGCGGCCACTTTCATGCGGACCCACGGGCGGCCGCGCGTCATGCGCGACACGAAGCCGATGTTCAGCTCGTGCGCTTCGTTGGCGAGCAGCCCGCAACGCACTTCAATGCCGGCGTCGCGCAGCATCGCGAGGCCACGTCCGGAGACTTGCGGATTCGGGTCTTCCATCGCCGCGACCACGCGCTCGACCTGAGCTTCGATCAGCGCATGCGCGCACGGCGGCGTGCGGCCGAAGTGGCTGCACGGCTCGAGCGTCACGTAAGCCGTGGCGCCGCGCAGATCATGGCCGCGCGAACGCGCGTCCTTCAACGCGCGCACTTCGGCATGATCCTGACCGGCCGGTTGCGTGAAGCCTTCGCCGATCACCTCGCCGTTCTTGACAAGCACGCAACCGACGCGCGGATTCGGGTCGGTCGTGTACATGCCGCGCTTGGCCAGCGCGAGCGCGCGTTCCATATGGACGAAGTCGGTTTGCGAAAACATCGGTATCCGGTCGGGTGCGGTGGCTAGGCAGTATTGAGTCTGGATTTCGGCGGTTTCTGTCTCTCGTTGGCCTCAGGCCGCGAGTGAGGCGAATGCGCCGCGCGCGGCGTCGATTGTGGCGTCGATGATCGCGTCGTCGTGAGCGATCGACACGAAGCCCGCCTCATACGCCGACGGCGCGAAGTACACGCCCGCGTCGAGCATCTTGTGGAAGAACGCATTGAAGCGCGGCACGTCGCTCTTCGTGACCTCGGCGAAGCTGGTCGGAACCGCTTCGGTGAAGTAGAGGCCGAACATGCCGCCGAGCGAATCGGCCGCGAACGGCACCTTCGCTTCGCGCGCGACAGTCGCGAGACCTTGCGCGAGACGCGTGGTGCGGGCGGCGAGCGTGTCGTAGAAGCCCGGCGCCTGGATCAGTTGCAGCGTCTTCAGGCCCGCGGCGACGGCGATCGGGTTGCCCGACAGCGTGCCCGCCTGGTAGACGCCGCCGAGCGGCGCGAGGTGAGCCATGATGTCGCGCCGGCCGCCGAAGGCTGCCGCCGGCATGCCGCCGCCGATCACTTTGCCCAGACAGGTCAGATCCGGCGTGATGCCGTAGACCTCTTGCGCGCCACCTAGGGCGACGCGGAAGCCGCACATCACTTCGTCGAAAATCAGGACCGAGCCGTACTCGGTGCACAGGCGGCGCAAGGCTTGCAGGAATTCAGGTGTGGCGCGCACGAGGTTCATGTTGCCCGCCACCGGTTCGACGATCACCGAGGCGATCTCATTGCCGAAGGCCTTGAACGCTTCTTCGAGTTCAGCGACGTTGTTGTACTCGAGCACGGTGGTGTGCTTGGCGATATCGGCCGGTACGCCTGCCGACGTCGGATTGCCGAAGGTGAGCAGGCCCGAGCCGGCTTTGACCAGCAGGCTGTCCGCGTGGCCGTGGTAGCAGCCTTCGAACTTGACGATGCGGCTGCGGTTTGTGAAGCCGCGCGCGAGACGCAGCGCGCTCATGGTCGCTTCGGTGCCGCTTGAGACCATGCGGACTTGTTCGATCGACGGGACCAGTTTGCAGATTTCTTCGGCGATTTCTACTTCGGATTCGGTTGGGGCGCCGAAGGAGAAGCCGTTGGTCAGTACGCGTTGGACTGCTTCCAGCACCTCAGGGTGGACGTGGCCGAGGATCATCGGGCCCCATGAGCCGATGTAGTCGATGTAGCGTTGGCCGTCCGCGTCCCAGAAGTAGGGGCCTTGGGCGCGCTCGATGAAGCGCGGTGTGCCGCCTACCGATCGGAATGCGCGGACTGGCGAGTTCACGCCGCCTGGGATGGTGCGCTGCGCGCGCTCGAAGAGGATCTCGTTTTTGGACATGGTGATCGATGGAATTTGGGTTGCGCAGCGGCGCGGGGACTGGGTTTGTTGCGCTTCGCGCGGCGCTGTGAGTTTGATGGGGAAATTGTACCGGAGTCGGAGGGAAGGGGTTTTGGGTTTGCCCCTGTGGTGGGGCTGGTTCTTGGGCCTTTTCTTGAATTGCTAGTGGTCTATTAGCGTTGCCCCTGTGCGGGGCGGCACTTACTTTCTTTGCCGCCGCAAAGAAAGATAAGCAAAGAAAGCGGCTAGAACCCCCTGCTAAGCGGGTCCCCCGCGCAGTTGCGGTAGTGGTGCATCTGGAATCTGTGTTCTCGCACATTCGACGTGAGTGACAAGGCAGTCATACTTCCAGCGGCGCTGCGCGCGCTGTAGCGGTACTTCACCAAGCCCGGACGGCGCTTAGATCTTATGCGCGCGCTTTGCTGCCGGTTTTTTCGTTGCGGGCTCCGGTTTCGTCCTCGCGCGACCTTCTGCCGCGGTTTTTTCCGCTGCCGCCTTGTGAGCTGTTACCTTGCTGGAGTGAATGGGGCCCGTCTGCACGTCAAGCTGAGGCGGTTTGCGCTTGCCTGTGAGCTCGGCCCAGCGCTTTTCCAACGCGCCTTCGGCGATCGGCTTGATCACCGTGCCCGAGCTCTGTGCGTCCCATGTTTGTACCGAAAACGGGTGCGTGCGCAACATGTCGCGTGGAATCACGACACCCTCGTGCGCGTCGACCACCCAGTCGTACACGAAGTCGATGCACAAGCGGTAACCCCGCTTCGTCGCGGGGTCGGGGACCTCGTACGGCGCGCGCGTGACATAGCCCGAGCCAAAAATGCCCTTGGGTTCCTGGGCGACACGGTGCAGGAACACGCGGTCGCCCGGCAGGATGCCGCGGGCAAATCCGCAACCCCACACGTCAGCCACCGCTACGCCCGCGGCGACTCGCTTCGCCACGTCGGGTAACTCGGGCCATGGCCATTTCTTGGGGCTCCAGATTAGCAGGAAGGCAGTCATGTCAGAGGCGGGGCTGGGCAGGGTGGAGGGACGCAGCGGGCAGCGGAGTGCCGCGCCCCGGAGCGTTCTGGCGGCAGCTTAACCGATCGGCGGCGCACCTGTCGCGGCGCAAGGGCGGGCCGTCCAGCCAGGCGCGAAGCGCGGCGGATGGTCGAGTCGTCGCGTACAATTGGGGTCGTCAAGTTGCTGTTTTCCCCGTTTCACCGCGTTTCGCTGCCGATGATGGCGCGGCGCTTCATCTGGATTCCCATGTCTCACGTCACCAGAAGCCGGCCCGATGGCCGGCTGATTCTGTTGCTCGGTGCGCTCGCCGCATGCGGGCCGATTTCCATCGATATGTATCTGCCGAGCCTGCCGACGATCGCGCAGGCGTTCGTCATCAGCACCGGCGCCGCGCAAACCACGCTCACCAGCTTCATGTTTGGTTTTTCGATCGGCATGCTGCTCTATGGTCCGCTGTCGGATACCTATGGCCGCCGGCCCGTCTTGCTCGGCGGCATCATCATGTATGCGCTGGCGAGTGTGGCCTGCGCGCTGTCGTTTTCCATCGAATCGCTGGTGACGTTCCGCTTCGTGCAGGCACTCGGCGCAGGCGCGGCCTCGGTGCTCGCGCGTGCGATCGCCCGCGATGCGCACGGGCCAACCGATGCCGCGCGCGTGCTGTCGATGCTCGCCATCGTTACGTCGATCGGGCCGTTGCTCGCGCCGCTGATCGGCGGGCAGCTGCTGTTGCTCGGCGGCTGGCGTGTCGTCTTTGTTGTGCTGACGCTGTTCGGTACGGTGTGCGCGGTGACCGCGTTTCTCAAGGTGCCGGAAACGTGGCCGCCCGAAAAGCGTGCGCATTCGGCGCTGCTGAAATCGTTCGGCGCGTATGGCAAGTTGCTGCGCGATCCGGTCGCGTGGGGGCACATGCTGTGCGGCGGCATGGCGTTCGCGTCGATGTTTGCGTACATCACCGCGACGCCGTTCGTGTACATCGAATATTTCCATGTATCGGCGCAGCACTACGGCTTTCTGTTCGCGCTGAATATCGTCGGCATCATGTTCGGCAACTTCATGAACACGCGCCTCGTCGGTCGGCTCGGTTCGCTGCCGATCATTTCTTTCGCTGCGACCGTGAGTTGCATAGCGTCCCTGTTCGTCTGTCTCGTCTCGCTGACAGGGTGGGGCGGGTTGTGGTCGATCGTCTTCGGTTTGTTCTTCGTGGTCGGGGTGGTGGGGCTGTTGTCCGCTAACTGCACGACCGATCTGATGCATCGGTATCCCGTGAATGCCGGCGCGGCGGCCGCCGTGTTCGGCGCCGTGCAGTTGGC
Organism: Burkholderia sp. GAS332; assembly: GCA_900142905.1. NCBI lineage: Bacteria > Pseudomonadati > Pseudomonadota > Betaproteobacteria > Burkholderiales > Burkholderiaceae > Burkholderia > Burkholderia sp. GAS332. The sequence continues at coordinate 1,043,136 of FSRV01000001.1, forward strand.
GCTCGGCGCGTTGGCGAGCCTCGCAGTCGGACTCTGGCAGGATGGTTCGCCCAAAGGTATGGGCGTCGTCGTGGGTGTCGCGGGTGTGTTGTGTTACGCCGGCCGGATTCTGGTGGTCAAGTGGCACGGCATGAAGGTGCCTGTCGCTGCTGCTTGACGGCACGACGGAGCAGACATTCTTCGCTGAATGCGGATCATGGTTCCATAGCCGAAACGCGCGACACGCTGGCTTGTCCGTCGCGCGCTAACCAGCGTGTCTACGGAAAACACCAGGTGTTGCGTGCGCGCGACCGTGCGTTTCGATTTGCATTGCTATGATGGCGTCACTGTTCCTCGGAGCGGCAATCATGGCGATCAGAGATTTGATGAACGGCGAGCGGCAACATGCGGCCTTCGCTGAAGCGCAGAAGCTGGCAGACAGCGGCGCCTATCACGATTACACAGACATCGAATACGTCTTGCGCTTTGATTATGGTTTGTCTGATGTATCGGCACTGCTCGACAGCCAGTTGATGCATCGCGATCTGAATCGCCGTTGCGCCGATGCGCGCGAAAAGCTGGATGCGCTTGCTTAGCGTGTGACACGTCGTGTGACACGCGCGGTGGGTGGCATGCAGCGTCCTGCGCGTCGTCATACGCCGCGATGGCGCCAACCCTTTTGGAGTTGTATTCATGGCTGTTAGCCAGCACGACCCGCGTCTGCCGCACATGGACAATCCCGCTGCTTTGGCGAAGCCGGGCGGCCATTACAGCCACGTCGCGATCGCGAATGGTTTTGTTTTCGTCTCGGGACAGTTGCCGATCAACGCACAGGGCGAGAAGCTCGCTGAAGCCTCGTTCGAAGTCCAGGCCGAGCAGGTGCTGGCGAATGTGCAGGCTGCGCTCGAAGGCGCCGGCAGCAGCATTGCACAACTGGTGCAAGTGCGCGTCTATATCGCCGGTGTCGAACACTGGGCGAGCTTCAATCAGATTTACGCGCGTTGGGCAGGCGAGGCGCGGCCGGCGCGTGCCGTCGTGCCGGTCCCTCATCTGCATTACGGCTTGCTGGTCGAGGTCGAGGCAACCGCGCTGGTTTAAGCCGTTGCGGTGCCGAGGCGTGGCCGGTTCAGTGAATCACGAGTCCGTTGAATTGGGCATTGCCCACGCCGGACGCGATATTCATGCCGACGTTGCCGCTCACTGCCGCCAGTGAACCGGCGCCGAGTTTCGCGGTGGTGTTACCCGTCAACTGCGCGACGGTATGCAGATTCTGTTGTGAGGCGATCGCGGCCTGCGGTGTGGTGGTGAGGGCGATCTGGTTGGCCTGCGCATTCAGCGCCCCGGCTGCGAGGTTCACGCCGATGTTGCCGCTTGCGCCTCGCAGCGCATTCGCGCCCACGTTGGCTGCCAACGCGCCAGCATTCGCGCTGCCACCGACATCCTGCAGACTGGACAGTCTGGTTGAGCCGAGCACCGTCGCGCTATCGTCTTCGGACGGCGTCGTTGACGTGCCTGCGAGCGCGGACGATACGCCCGCGCTCGCGGCGACCCAAATCAGTGCAACGGCTGAAGTACGGACTTTCATGATCAACTCCCAAGCGTGTGCTGACGGCACAGATAGTCCTGATATCGACCATGGGAGCGAGATGTTGAGGGAGGGGTTCCCCTTAATGCGGGCGGTGCCGAGAGATTGGCTGGTACGAGCTTGGCCAAGAACGAGCTTGGCCAGAAATTACCACCGCCCGTGACCGCCGTAATAACCGCCAACGCCAACCCCCACGCTGACGCTCGGGGCAGCGTAGTAGCCGGGGGCGTATCCGTATGCCGGGTAGCCGTACGGCGGTGCGACGACACATCCGGAAAGGCCCGCGGCGAAACCTATCGCAAACAGTAATTTGAGCATGATTCCTCCCTGTTTAAGACTTGGAGGAACCGGGCGCGGGATTCGTTCGGCCTGCCGTGTGACAGCAAATTACGAAACCCCGGTCGAATCGGGCTCCATTTACAGTTGCTTACCCGTTCGACGCGTTGCGCAATCACTGGCGAGTTCTTCAAACCGAACCAGCCGGCGCAACGGCAAGACGAAGTTCCCGATAGGCCATCACCAGCGCGTCGAGGCTGAATGTCCGGTTCAGGCCGCTGGGATTGGGCAACACCCATGCGCGGGCGCCCCCGAATGCTGCCGGTTGCAGACCCCAGTGGATGTCGCGCTCGCCGGACATGGCGGAGATCGCCATCTTCCCGAGGAAGGCAACGCATTGCGGTGCATATCGTTCAATCTTCCGCTCGAATTCCGTCGCAGCCGCTTTGAATTCCCATTGCGATAGTTCGTCCGCACGTGCGGTCGGGCGCGAGACCGCGGTTGTCAGGCCACAGCCATATTGCAGCAGTGTGCGGTCGTCTTCGGGACTAATCTGTTCAGGCGTAAAACCTGTCAGATGAACCACGCGCCAGAACCGATTGCCCCTGCCGGCAAAGTGCCGGCCAGTCGATGCCGCCTGGACGCCCGGATTGATGCCGCAAAACACGACCGATAAACCCGGTTCAAGGATATCGGACAGACCTTGAAGTGAATCGGAGTGAGTCACGGATGATGTAGGCCTTTTCATGAAGTCCATTCGAGTCGCCGGGCGGGAGCGATAGGCTACCTCAACGAGACCGTCTCCTGATTGCAGACAGGGGAGCCCCTTTATACTCGACGCTCACGCTGCGTAACCGCGTCGGTGGCGGTTTGGAAGTGCAGTTGACATCGAGGGGCCTACGCTAAACACATATGGACCGAATCGACGCAATGAAGGTGTTCGTGGCCACGCTGGACGAAGGCAGCCTGGCTGGCGCCGGACGTCGGCTCGGGCGATCCCCGGCGGCGGTGAGCCGCGCCATCGCCTTCCTCGAAGAGCACACCGGAACCGCCCTGCTGCACCGGACAACGCGGACGATCCGGCTGAGTGCGGCGGGCGAACGTTATGCATCGGCCTGCCGGCGCATCCTGACCGATCTCGAGGAGGCCGATTTGCTGGTGGCCGACGAGCGGTCGGCGCCGCGGGGTCTGCTGACCGTGACCGCGCCTATTGCCGCCGGCGAGGACGTGCTGCGGCCAATACTGGACGATTTCATCGAGCGCCATCCCGCTGTGCCGATCCGCCTGCAACTGCTCGACCGTCCAGTCAGCCTGATCGACGAAGGAATCGACGTGGCGCTGCGTATCGCGCATCTTGCGGATTCGACGCTGATCGCGATACCGGTGGGCGAAGTCCGCCGCGTTGTCGCGGCTTCGCCGCAGTACCTCGCCACCCATCCCGCCATCAACGAACCGGCCGATCTCGCGCATCATCAGATCGTCTCGATGACGCATTTCGGGCTGGATTCCTGGAGCTTTCCGCCGTCCGGCCGTTCGACGATTCCTCAGGTCGTGCAGTTGGCCCCGTGCTTTATCGTCAACACGATCCGGGCGGCGATCGCATCGACAGTTGCCGGCCACGGCGTCACCCGGATGTTTTCGTATCACATTGCCGAACAGGTCAAGGCCGGGTCGCTGAAGATCGTGTTGCGCGATAGCGAGCATTCACCGCTACCGGTTCACCTCCTGACGCCGCACGGACGCCTGTCGGTCCCCAAGGTGCGTGCTTTTGTCGACTTCGCGGCACCGCGTCTGCGCCAGCATTTCGAGCAACTGCAACACATCACCGATACGGATTGAACCTTGCTGCGGAAGAATGTCTTCCTTGTGGCGGCGATTCTCTCTCAATTCGATTCAATCTAGACTGACTCCCATCATCGGCAGGGTACCCAGCGGGACCCGCATTCGGGAGGCAGTATGGAACACGCGATCGCTCATTCCCCATCCAACCCTTTTCAGGGGGCCTTGCGCGGCTATACCGAGCGCAACGAGACTTACTGGCGGCGCAATCTTGCCGTCTGCGTGATCGGGTCGTTCACCACGCTAGTCAGTCTGAGCATGCTGTTGCCGTTCCTGCCGTTGTACGTGCGCCAGCTCGGCGTCGAATCCCAGTCGGCGGTCATCCAATGGTCCGGGGTTGCGTTCGGTGCGACGTTTCTCGGCACAGCCGTGACCGCGCCGCTCTGGGGGCGTCTTGCCGACCGCTATGGCCGCAAGCCGATGCTGGTTCGCGCGGCGCTCGGCATGGCCGTCGTGATGTCGCTGATCGGCATGGCGCATAACGTCTATGAACTGGTCGGGCTGCGGCTGATCGCCGGGCTCGTCGGCGGTTACGCGTCGGCCTCGACCGTCATGGTCGGCACACAGGCGCCGCGTGAGCGGGCCGGCTGGGCCTTGGGCATTCTGTCGACCGGCGCGCTTGCGGGCAACCTGATCGGGCCACTGGTCGGCGGACTGTTGCCGGGATGGATCGGCATCCGCGGCACGTTTTTCGCCGGCGGCGCGATGATCGTCATTGCAGCGCTGCTCACCATCTTCGTCGTGAAGGAGGACTTTCATCCGGCCACTGACGCTAGGGGACGGGGCGCCAATACGACCGTCACGCCCACTCGCCGCACGGATTACGTGGTCGTGGCGACGATCCTGGTGACGGCGATGATGGTCCTGCTCGCCAACATGTCGATCGAGCCGATCATCACCGTCTATATCGGAAGCCTGAATGTTGGAACGGATCATCTGGCGCGTATCGCCGGTGTGGTGATGGCGTGTTCCGCGTTGGGCAGCATCCTGACGGCGGCCCGGCTTGGCGCGCTTGCAGATCGCGTCGGCAGTTGGAATGTCATCATCGGCTGCCTGGTGCTCACCGGTCTGGTGATGGTCCCGCAGGCGTTCGTCACCCAGTGGTGGCAACTCGCCGGATTGCGCGTGTTGATGGGCATGACCCTCGCTGGCCTGTTGCCTGCCATCGCCAAGCTGGCGAGACAGTCGGTCGACGAAAGCAGGACCGGTCAAATGCTCGGCTATCTGCAATCGGCCCAGTTCAGCGGCCAGGTGATTGGCCCTGTGATCGGTGGCCAGATCGGGGTCTATCTGGGACTGCACTCAGTGTTTTTCGTCACCGGCGCATTGCTGGTCACCTGTGCCGGACTCGCTCAATGGGCGCGTATGCGTTAGCCGGCCCGAGTGCCGAATCGGACGATGTCAGTCACGCACAACGCGCGTGTCACGTATTCACGCTCGGGCTGACGCACTACGCGATCCCAGTCTTTCCATCAGGAAGTCGACAAAGCTCCGCACGCGCGACGACAGATGCCGCGCATGCGGATAGATCAGGACGAAGGGTCGTGAACAACCGCCATAAGGGATGAGCAATTCCTTGAGCGTTCCGTCGGCGATGTCTTTCTCGACGATGAAGCGATAGGTCTGAAAGATGCCCGCCCCATGGCGCGCCAGAGTCACCCCGGAAAGCACATCGCCCGACGACCCGTAACCGCCGTGCGTCATCATTTCTGTCTCCTTGTGTTCCTGGTTGAACAGCCACAGGAGATTGCGGCCGGTACTTGGCCGCGCAAACTGGATGCAGTCGTGATGGATCAGATCATCCGGCGTTTCCAGTTTGCCGGCGCCGCGCAGATAAGCCGGCGAGGCGACCACCACCAGTTCCGCATCCTCGATCTTTCGCGCGATCAGACCGGAGTCGCTCGGCGCGCGTCCGCGAATGGCCAGGTCGAAGCCTTCTTCCGCAAAGTCGATATTGCGGTTGCTGAGGTGCGCTTCGACCGTGACGCCGGGATAGCGCGCCCGAAAGTCCGCTAGCAGGGGAAGAACGCGATAGTGGCCATACGGTGTCGGCATGCTGATCCGTAACACGCCGGTCGGCGTGGTTTGCTGCCCGGTTGCTTCACGCTCGGCGTCGGTCAGCAGGCTCAGCGCCTGCCGGCATTGTTCGAAGTAGCGCCTTCCCGCGTCCGTCAGCCGGATCTGTCTGGTGGTCCGCACAAACAGGCGCACATTCAGTCGTGCCTCCAGACGCGCGACTGAACGGCTGACGGCGGCCGGCGTCACGCTTGCGGCGGTCGCGGCCAGCGTAAAACTCTCGAGTTCAGCCGCGAGACAGAACAGTTCAATACTGCCCAGAAGGACATCTTCAAATTGATGCTGCATAGACGCTCGAGGACCTTCGGTAGCGCGCTTTTTTTGCTCGGGTAGAAGGGGGCAGGGAACGACCGCGGAGTGAAGGGGCGGCGCGGTCGCCTTCAGTGCGGCACAAGGGGCCGTACAGAATATCAGGATATAGCGCGAGGGGGATCAAGGAGGATGCGGCATGATCGACCAGAGAGACCATCCCGCCTTGCTGCGTTTGGTGGGTATCGAGACACCAAAATCATTCGTGCGCCGACGGTCGGTGCCAGCACGCCTGCACGGGCAACCAGCGGCCGGGTTGATGACCCAACTGGCGTTTGAAATGAAGGAGAGTATTAACCGATTGCCGCAATTGGCGGACTAGCGGGCAAGGCGATCGATGTTGTTCCGCGTCGCAGCTGAAGAGGGCGCACAGGAAGGGGGCTTTGCCCGCTCCCGTTGCGCCCAGTTTTCATTCGACGACGACCGCCTGGCCTGAATCGCCGGACAGGTCCCGATGTTCAGCCCGGCTTCTGGCCTAGCTGCTTGCGATAGAGTTTGACCGGTAATCCACCCCAGCCCCAGTTCTCCGTGTTCACCTCCTCGATGACAACAAAGGTCGCTTCGAGCGGCTTGTTGAGCACGTCGAGCAGTAACTGACTGACGCCTGCGATGAGCTGGGCTTTTTCATCGGCAGTGACGGAATCGTTGCCGGGTTTGGACCCCTCGCGGGTAACCTGAATGGTGACGATAGGCATGTCGTCCTCTGTGAGCGTTGGTTGACTTGAAGGGCGCCGGCCAGCGGCGCCCGGGGGAATCAGTGACCCGTTATCAGTGACCGGCGCTCTGGCCGCCGTCCACGTGCAGGATTTCGCCGGTCACGAACGGCGCCGCATCCAGATACAGGACAGCGCCGACGATATCGCTCATCTCGCCCATGTGACCCATCGGATGCAGTGCGCCGAGCGCCTCATGGGTATTCTGCGGGTGCATCGGCGATTTGATGATGCCCGGCGAGACGGCGTTGGCGCGGATGCCCCTTTTCGCGTATTCGATGGCGAGCGATTTGGTGGCCGCATTCAGGCCGCCCTTGGTCAGCGACGCCAGCACCGAGGGTACCCCTTCGACTGCCTGGTCGGTCAGACTGGTCGTGATGGTGACCACGTGACCGCTGGCATGCTTTTCCATCTCGGCGATGGCCAGTTGTGTGATGTAGAAGAAGCCGGAGACGTTCACGCCGATGGCAGCCGCGTAGTCTTCCGCGGTGTAGTTGGTGAAGGGCTTGGCGAGGAAGATGCCAGCGTTGTTGACCAGCGTGTCGATGCGACCAAAGCGGGCGACGCCCTCGGAAATCACGCGACGCGCGGTAGCCGGGTCGGCAATGTCGCCTGCGACGGTCACGATATTGGGGTCGTCGGTGGGCCTGATCGATCGTGCGGTTGCGACGACGCGGTAGTCGAGCTTGCGGAACGCGCTGACCAGTTCAGCGCCAATGCCTTGCGATGCGCCGGTAACGACGACAACTTTTTGTGATGTGCTCATGATTGAACCTCCAGATGAGATGTTTGGGATCAAATGCTGATCGGGCCACGGGCTCCGATGGGTATGAAATTTAGGCGCATTGGCGCGGAACTCGAATACCCGCCATGGACAAACAGTCATGCTTGCCAGGTACAAATGCGTCTTGCGGCCGCAGTGCTTGCTGGCCAGCCGTGGTGGATGGACATCTGGAGAATTGAACGCGAGATCCGTTGACCATCGCTGGGCGTCATGGACGATTGACGCGCTTTATGGGGTGCCGATGGGCGACCGCTGCCGTGTCGCTCTTCGTGTGCTCGGCCGGGGCGGTCTATAGCGGGACTGACAGGTCGAACGCAGGGCATGCCGCATCAAGCGAATCGCCTGTGATGTGACAGCCTTTCTGGAATGCTCGGGGAGGGGTGAAGTCGCCGTAAAGCCTTGTGGTGATGGGCTTTGCGGGATTCTGTGAGAACGTCTGAACAGGTGTGGTGGCGGAGGCGGTGAGATTCGAACTCACGGAAGGATCACTCCTTCGCCGGTTTTCAAGACCGGTGCCTTAAACCGCTCGGCCACACCTCCAAGCCCGAAATTGTAACCTGAAAAATCCTCGTTGCGGGGCTCGGCGCATCGGGAATTACTGCGGATCTTTCAGAAACAGCTCCTGCAGGTCATTCAGAAAAGCCTGGCCAAGCGGCGTCGGGGCGATCTTTTGGTGGTCGCGTGTAATCAGCTTGCGCCGTTCAGCCTCCTGCAAAGCCGGCTCGATCGAGGTCATCGACAGCCCGGTGCGCTCGATGAAACGATGCACCGGAAACCCTTCGACCAGCCGCAGGGCGTTCAACATGAACTCGAACGGCAGATCGCGCGGTCCGACCTCATGCTCTTCCTGCACGGCCGTGCCGGCCATCGCTTGCTCGATGAAGGTAGTCGGGTGCTTGTAGCGCACCTGACGCAGCACACGGTTCGGAAACGACAGCTTGGTATGCGCGCCCGCGCCGATGCCGAGATAGTCGCCGAAGCGCCAGTAGTTCAGATTGTGCTTGCTCTGCCGATGCGGCTGCGCATACGCGGACACCTCGTAGCGTTCGTAACCGGCGGCCGTCGTGCGTTCGTGAATCCAGTCCTGCATGTCGGCGGATGCATCGTCGTCGGGGAGCGCCGGCGGGAATTTCGCAAACAGCGTGTTCGGTTCGAGCGTGAGGTGATACAGCGACAAATGCGGCGGCGCGAACGACAACGCCGTCTCCACGTCAGCCTGACATTCCGCGAGCGTCTGCTGCGGCAGCGCGAACATCAGATCGAGATTGAAGTTGTCGAAGGTGGTCGCGGCCACTTCGACCGCATGGCGTGCTTGCGTCGAGTCGTGAATCCGGCCGAGCGCCTTCAGATGCCCTTCATTGAAACTCTGGATGCCCACCGACAGGCGATTCACGCCGCTCGCGCGAAACTGGGCGAACTTGTCCGCTTCGAACGTACCCGGGTTGGCTTCGAGCGTGATTTCCGCATCGGCGTCGAGCGGCAGCAGCGCGCGGATGTCGGACAGCATACGGTCGAGCCCGGCTGCCGACAGCAAGCTGGGCGTGCCGCCGCCGATGAACACCGTATGCACCTGGCGGCCCCACACAAGCGGCAGTGCCAATTCGAGATCGGCGCGCAACGCGTCGAGATACTCGGTTTCCGGGAACGTGTCGCCCTTCCATTCATGCGAGTTGAAATCGCAGTACGGGCATTTGCGCACGCACCAGGGAAAGTGCACATACAACGCCAACGGCGGCAACGACGTCAGACGAATGCTGCCCGGCGACGTAAATGCCTTGATGACGCCGTTGCCGATATCGGCGGGCGCCGGTTTAATCGGAATCACACTTCCTCCGTCAAACGCGCGAGCAGTTGGCGCAATGCAATCGCGCGATGGCTGCTGGCGTTCTTCACCGCCGGCTCGAGTTCCGCAGCGCTCGCATTCAGCGACGGCAGGAAGAAGTACGGGTCATACCCGAAGCCATGCTCGCCGCGCGGCGCATCCAGCATTTCGCCGTGCCAGCGGCCTTCGGCGATCAGCGGTTCGGGGTCGTCCGCATGACGCACGAGCGCCAGCACACAGTAGTAATACGCGCGACGATCGGTTTCACCCTGCAAGGCTGAAACGAGCTGAGCGTTGTTCGCCGCATCGCTCTTTTCGCCGCCGGCAAGCTGCGCGTAGCGCGCCGAATAAACGCCGGGTGCACCACGCAGCGCGCGCACGCACAAGCCGGAATCGTCGGCGAGCGCGGGCAGGCCGGTGAGCTTCGCTGCGTGACGCGCCTTGGTCAGCGCGTTTTCGACGAAAGTCGGATACGGCTCTTCCGCCTCCGGCACGTTCAGCACGCCCTGCGGAATCAGCTCGATGCCGGCCGCGCCGAGCAGCGCCGCGAACTCGCGCAACTTGCCCGCGTTGTTCGACGCCAGCACGACTTTCCTCAACGGCGAGTCAGACGCAACCGCGCCGTTGCCTTGGCGAACCTCACTCACTCTTTTGCTCCAACGCTTCCTTCTGCTTGGCGATCAGCGTGTTGATGCCGTCGCTCGCCAGATCCAGCAGCGAATTCATTTCATCGCGCGAGAACGGCACACCTTCAGCCGTGCCTTGAATTTCGACGAAGCCGCCCGCGCCCGTCATCACCACATTCATGTCGGTGTCGCATTGCGAGTCTTCGTCGTAATCGAGGTCCAGCACCGGCAAACCGTCGTACACGCCGACCGAAATCGCCGCGACGTATTCGGTAATCGGCGAGCTTTCGATGCGCCCCGCAGCCAGCAATTTGGCCACCGCGTCATGCGCGGCCACGAACGCGCCGGTGATGCTGGCCGTGCGCGTCCCGCCGTCGGCCTGGATCACGTCGCAATCGATATGCAGTGTGCGCGCGCCGAGTTTCTCGAGATCGAACACCGAGCGCAGTGCACGGCCGATCAGACGCTGGATTTCCTGAGTGCGGCCGGTTTGTTTGCCACGCGCCGCTTCGCGGTCGCTACGGGTATGCGTGGCGCGCGGCAACATGCCGTATTCGGCGGTCAGCCAGCCCTGGCCGCGGTCGCGCAGGAACGACGGCACGCTCTCGGCGATGCTCGCCGTGCAGATGACCTTGGTGTCGCCGAATTCGACCAGTACCGAGCCCTCCGCATGCTTCGTGTAGTGGCGCGTGATGCGCACGTCGCGCAGCTGATTGGCCTGGCGGCCGCTGGGGCGTTGGGTGTGATTGGTCATGTTGGGATCGGTAGGGAAGAAAAGCAGGAGGGAAAGCGCGATTTTACCGCCGATCGCGCCGGGCGCGGGGCAGCCGGTCCGGCGGACGGCTGCCTGCCTGTGCCGGGGCGCCGGACGAGGTGGTGCGGCGCGCGCGGCGGCCCGCGTATGAAGGGCCTTGCCGGCAAAAATGGGATAATGCGGATTCTCCGCTCCGCGTCTCGTACACGCCGGGCGATTCGACTCTCCGGCCATCGTCAAACGCATGGCCACAATCGCGAGAAATACGATGATCTACAGCATGACTGGCTATGCGAGCGCCACGCGCGAACTCGTCGCGGCCTCAGGCACCGGCGGCGTGAGCGTATCGGTCGAACTGCGCACCGTGAACTCGCGCTTTCTCGATCTGAACTTCCGGATGCCGGAAGACGTGCGCGTCTGCGAACCGACGCTGCGCGAAATGCTGATGAACAAGCTCTCGCGCGGCAAGGTCGATATCCGTATCAACCTGCAACGCAGCGAACAGTCGGCTAACGCCGGCTCGCTCAGCCGCGATGCACTGACGCAACTGGCGCTGCTCGAACGCACGGTGTTGTCGACGTTCCCGGAAGCCGGGCGTCTGCGCACTGGCGAAATTCTGCGCTGGCCGGGCGTGCTGGCCGAAAGCGGTGTCGCGCCGGACGTGCTGCGCGACGCGGTGCTCGCGTGTGGCAAGCAGGCGATTACCGATCTGATCGACGTGCGTGGCCGCGAAGGCGCGCAACTGGCGACGATGCTGCTCGCCAACGTCACCGAGATGGAAACGATCGTCACGAAGATCACGCCGCTCGTGCCGGAACTGATCGCCAAGCATCAGCAGAAGATCGTCGAACGTCTGCAGGAAGCGCTCGGTATCGCCGCGCCCGATACGGCGACGACGACCGTCTCGCGCGAAGAAATCAACGAACGGATTCGCCAGGAAGTGACGATGTACGGCATCCGCATCGACATCGCCGAAGAACTGTCGCGCCTCACGGCTCACCTGAACGAAACGCGTCATGTGATCGAGAAGGGCGGCAAGGTCGGCAAGCGGCTCGACTTCATGATGCAGGAACTGAATCGCGAAGCGAACACGCTCGGCTCGAAGGCGGCCGCGAAGGAACTGGCCGATTCGTCGATGACCCTGAAGCTGCTCATCGAACAGATGCGCGAGCAAGTACAGAATCTGGAGTAAGGCAGGAGCCTCGATAATATGACCGACCACACACGCGAAACCAGCGCACCGCGCAACCCCTACGCTGGTGCTTATCCCGGCAACCTGTTCATGGTGGTCGCGCCTTCGGGCGCGGGCAAGTCGACGCTCGTGAACGCGCTGCTCGCCGGCGACAACGCGATCCGTCTGTCGATTTCGTACACGACGCGCCCGCCCCGTCCGAAGGAGCAGGACGGCGAGCACTATCACTTCACGACGGTCGACGATTTCCTGACGCGTCACGCGGCCGGCGAGTATCTGGAAAGCGCCGAAGTGCACGGCAACTACTACGCGACTTCGCGTGTGTGGATCGAAGAGCAGATGAAGAGCGGCCACGACGTGCTGCTCGAAATCGACTGGCAGGGCGCGCAACAGGTGAAGAAGCAGTTTCACAACGCGGTCGAAATTTTCATCTTGCCGCCGTCGCTGGATGCGCTCGAAGAGCGTTTGAAAAAGCGCGGCCAGGACGAACCGAACGTGATTACGCGCCGTCTGCTTGCAGCCGGCAGCGAGATGGCGCACGCGGCCGAAGCGGAGTACGTCGTGATCAATGACAACTTCGATCGCGCGCTCGGTGAACTGCGGTGCCTCGTGGCCGCGACGCGTTCGCGCTTCGCCTCGCAATACGCGCGCCACACGCAGCTTTTCGTGCAGCTCGGTATCCACCTGCCACACGCGTGAGCGCGGCGGTGTGTCGAGCACATAAGGTAGAATAAGCAACATACTGAGAAGGAACCCAACATGGCCCGCATTACCGTCGAAGACTGCCTCAAACAGATCCCGAACCGTTTCGAACTCGCGCTTGCCGCAACCTATCGCGCGCGTCAGCTCGCTCAAGGCCACACGCCGAAGATCGAAAGCCGCGACAAGCCCACCGTCGTCGCACTGCGCGAAATCGCAGCCGGCCAGGTTGGCGTCGAAATGCTGAAGAAGGTGCCGGTTTAAGGCGCACTGTTCGGTTTTCGATTGCGAGCATTTGCCACACCTTTTTGCCACACCTAGTTGCATCAACGTGCAGACCGGCGTCCAACCCTAACCGCTACGGAGGCGAAAATGAGTGCTACCCCGCCCACCGCCACGGAAGTGGAACACGACGCTGACTCGCCCTCGTCTGCACGGAAGTACATCGACGCGGTCCTCGAACAGTCGTTTCGCCATCTGTTCGGGCCGACCGCCACGCCGGAGCAACCGCGCCGGCATGACGTCGTTTCGATCGCCAAGCTGACATCCGCCTTGTCCGGCTATTTGCCGCCGGAAGAGATCAAGGACATCAAGGCGGCGTTCCATTTCAGCGACGAAGCCCACCTCGGCCAGTATCGCCAGAGTGGCGAGCCCTACATCACGCATCCTGTCGCCGTCGCGGAAATCTGCGCGGGCTGGAATCTCGACAACCAGTCGATCATGGCGGCGCTGCTGCATGATGTGATGGAAGATCAGGGCGTGACCAAAGCCGAACTCGCCGAGCGATTCGGTGCGAAGGTCGCGGAACTGGTCGATGGGTTGTCAAAGCTGGACAAGATGGAGTTTCGCAATCGCGAAGAGGCGCAAGCGGAAAATTTCCGCAAGATGCTGCTCGCGATGGCGCGCGACGTCCGCGTCATTCTGGTCAAGCTCGCCGACCGGCTGCACAACATGCGCACGCTGGGTGCGGTGCCGCATGAAAAGCGCCGCCGCGTGGCGCGCGAAACGCTGGACATCTACGCGCCGATCGCGCACCGGCTTGGCCTGAACAATACCTATCGCGAGCTGCAGGACCTGAGCTTCGCGAACTTCAACCCGCATCGCTACGCCACGCTCGAGAAAGCCGTCAAGGCCGCGCGTGGCAACCGGCGTGAAGTGGTTGGCAAGATTCTGGAGTCGGTGCAGCGCGCGATTGCCGACGCGAAGCTCAACGCCGAAGTCACCGGCCGCGAAAAAACCATCTTCAGTATCTACAAGAAGATGCGCGACAAGCAGTTGTCGTTCTCGCAGGTGCTCGACGTGTACGGCTTCCGTGTGGTGGTCGAAAGCGCGCTCGAGTGCTACACCTGCATCGGCGCGCTGCATGCGCTCTACAAGCCGGTGCCGGGCAAGTTCAAGGATTACATCGCGATCCCGAAGGTGAACGGCTATCAGTCGCTGCACACCACGCTGGTCGGCCCGTTTGGTGCGCCGATCGAGTTCCAGGTGCGCACGCGCAAGATGCACGAGATCGCCGAAGCGGGCGTCGCCGCGCACTGGCTGTACAAGAACGGCGGCGCGGATCTGAACGATGTGCAGAAACGCGCGCACCAGTGGCTCAAGTCGCTGCTCGACATTCAGAGCGAAGCGGGCGATTCGAGCGAATTCCTGGAGCACGTCAAGATCGACCTGTTCCCGGACGCAGTCTACGTGTTTACGCCGAAGTCGAAGATCATGGCGCTGCCGCGCGGCGCCACCGCCCTCGACTTCGCGTATTCGATCCACAGCGACCTGGGCAACCAGTGCGTCGCAGTCAAGATCAACAACGAACTGCTGCCGCTGCGTACCGAGCTGAAGAGCGGCGACATTGTTGAGGTGATCACGGCGCCGTATTCGAAGCCGAATCCGGCGTGGCTGGGTTTCGTGCGCACCGGCAAGGCGCGCTCGGCGATCCGCCACTATTTGAAGACGATGCGCCTGAACGAGTCTGTCCAGCTCGGCGAGCGTCTCGTCGACCAGGCGCTGAAGGGCTACGGGCTGGCGCTGTCGGACGTGACGCCGGAAGCCTGGGAAAAGCTCGTGCAGTGGACGGGCAATAAGAACCGTCAGGAAATTTTTGCGGATATCGGTCTTGGCCGGCGTGTCGCCGCGGTCATGGCCAAGCGTATCGAAGTGCTGATGAGCGGCCGCGATGCCGACGACGACGGTTCGCGCGACGGCAACGCGCCGCATGCGCCGCCGGTCGTCATCACCGGCACCGAAGGCATGTCGGTGCAGTTGTCCGCGTGCTGCCGTCCGATTCCGGGCGACGACATCATGGGCTACATCGGCATTGGCCTTGGCATGGCCATTCACACCACGGATTGCCGCGTCGCGCAGCGTATCCACAAGCGCGATCCGGGCCGCTGGATCGACGTGGCGTGGGCGCCGCAACCGGGGCGTCTGTTCGACGTCGCGGTGAAGGTGCTGGTCAAGAACACCAAGGGCGTATTCGCCCGCGTGGCTGCCGACATCACGTCGGCGGATGCGAACATCGTCCACATCGCGATGGACGAAGACCTGTCGCAGGAATCCACGGTGCTGCGCTTCGTGATCCAGGTGAGCGATCGGGTCCATCTCGCCAACGTCATGCGCCGCGTGCGTACGAATCCGGACGTGATGCGTATTGCGCGCGAGCGGCCGAGCGAGGAAGGGCATCATCGTCACGACGGCGGGATGCGGATCGACCGCGAACGGGCGGATTACTGATCTGAGGCTGGCTGAGGCCTGCTCGACGAGAACGTCTGGTCGCCTCAGGCGGCCCTCGTTCGAATCTGAGCGCACCTGCGCCAGTGAGTCTCACTGGAACGTCAGGGAGAACGCTTATGAAAGTAGCTGACCTCACCGGCTTGGCGCTCGACTACTGGGTCGCCCGCAGCCTGCACGACTTCGTGCGCGAAATCTTCTTTACCGACAGCGGCGAAACCGTCTCGATCCGCGGCATCGACCGCGGCCGCCCATGGGATGGCCGTTTCACGCCGTCCACATCATGGGAAGCGGCGTCTGCGGTGCTGGAACGCGCGCAGCGGCTGGAGGTGCGTGAACGGACCGTTCATGGCGCGGCACATTGCGTCGCCGAGTTCGAAGGCGGCCATCGAACCGTGGAAGGGCGGGGCGACTCGTTGCGGGTCGCGTTGCTGCGGGCGTTTGTCGAAAGCCGTTTCGGCGATAGCGTGGACGAGGTGTTGTGGCAGGCGCAGTCTGTGACTGGTCCGCGAGCGGCGCTGATCGGCGAGGAAACGGAAGACGATTCGTTTGAGGATGTGCCGAGTCCCGACGGACAGATCGGCGATATTCAGTCGATACCGCGATAGCAGCGGTGACGCCGCCAAGGCCTACGGGCCTAGCGGGGCGGACCGGATGAAGCAGAACCGGCCACGCAAAAACAAAGGGCCTTCCGATTGGAAGGCCCTTCATAGGTGGTGCGGCTGGCAGGATTCGAACCCACGACCCCTTGGTTCGTAGCCAAGTACTCTATCCAACTGAGCTACAGCCGCACGCTAAACAGGTGACGCTAATTTCAATGATACCGCGATGAAATTTGTGTAAAACCGGGGTAAAACATAGGGCCTCCCCGGAGGGAGGCCCTCGAATAAGTGGTGCGGCTGGCAGGATTCGAACCCACGACCCCTTGGTTCGTAGCCAAGTACTCTATCCAACTGAGCTACAGCCGCACGCAGAAACGAGATTATAGCAAAGGTTTTCAAAAAGGGAAGCATGTAACTGCGATTTGTCTCATTGCCCTGATCGTGTACCCTTGATAGGCAGTCGCTTGCTGCAGTTACTGGACCATCATGAACAAGGCCTTTGTTAAAGAGTCGAGTGAAGAGAATGACGACGATCTCGACGTCGCCCAGCCCGAAATCCCACCGGGTACGAAAAACTACATCACGCCTGCCGGATACCGGCGTATGCGCGATGAGTTGCTGCATCTGATCGATGTCGAGCGGCCGGAGGTGGTCAAACTGGTCTCATGGGCGGCCTCGAACGGCGACCGCTCGGAAAACGGTGACTACATCTACGGTAAGCGCCGTCTGCGAGAAATCGACCGGCGGATCCGCTTTCTGACCAAGCGCCTCGACATCGCCGAGGTGGTCGATAGCAGCAAACAGGAAAACGTCGATCAGGTTTTCTTCGGCGCGACCGTCGAGTACGCGACGGAAGACGGGGAAGTGCATACCCTGACGGTCGTCGGTGTCGATGAGGTCGATCTGGACGTTGGTCACGTGAGCTGGATCTCGCCGATCGCGCGGGCGCTGCTCAAGGCGAAAATCGGCGATACGGTGACTTTGTACACACCGGCCGGCCCGCAGCCGATAGATATTCTGGACGTCAAATATCCGCTGCCGGAAACCGATGGCTAAGCCAATGCATTAGCGCGTCGGAAGAGACGGCGAGGGCGCCCGCCTCAGGCTGTTTCGACGCAATCGCTTGCGCGGGGATCGAAACGTCGCGCGTGGCGGCGTCGGCCAGCAGGGCATCAACCTGGTCCAGCAGGCCGTCTCCCCTCTGCAAAGCGTGCTTTCGGTGCGGCATAAAAAAAGGCGCCGCGAACGGCGCCTTCGATACTGCAGGTGTTGTTGCCAACTGCTTTAGAAGCGGTGACGCAGACCAGCGGTCACAGCGACTTGCTTGTTGTTGTTCGAAGCGCTCAGCCCGTTGATGTCGGCATCGACGATGGCGTTTTGGTTGGCTTGCTGGTATTCGCCTTGCAGGTACACGTCCGTACGCTTGGACAGCGCATACGCCGTTTGCAAGTTGAACTGGTTCCAGTGCGGACGCGTACCCGCCAGGCTTGCGCGCGTGTACGTGTACGAACCGGCGATGCTCACTGCCGGCGTCAGCGCGTAGCGAGCGTTAGCTTCGAAGTTCTGGAAGTGGGCACTGCTGGGGTTGGCGAATCCGATGCCAGCCGATTGACCCGACGCGCCCGCGCCGATGCCAGCCAGACTCGACAGATTCGTTTGCGAGTACACGAGGCCGACCGTTGCCGGGCCGAACGCATAGTTAGCACCTGCGCCCCACGTTTGCTGGCGCCCAGCGAAGAACGTGTTGTCGCTCGACACCGCACCGCCCGAATTGAACGCCGCAGCCGCGCCGGTTGCGCCGTTGCTGTTCAGTTGCAGGTAAGCGGCAGCGAGGTTCAGGCCGCCCCAGTTATACGATGCGCCCGCGCTGTAAGCACGGTTGTTGGCGAAGCCGTCAGCCTGGTTCGAGAAGCCGTACAGAGCGCCGAACTTGAAGCCGCCGTAGTTCACGCTCTGATACTTGACCGAGTTGTTGACGCGGAACGAGTTGTTCAGGTTGTCGTTATCGAACGGGTGCGCGAACTGCGTGCCGCCGTATTGCGTGCCGGTGAGTGCCAGCGGGCCCACGTAGTCGACCATGCTGTCATATTGACGGCCGAGGGTCACGGCGCCGAACTGGTCGCTCGTCAGACCGACGAATGCTTGACGGCCAAATTCACGGCCGCCTTGTTTCAGCGTGCCGTCATTGATGCCGAAGCCGTTTTCCAACGTGAAGATAGCCTTGAGACCGCCGCCCAGGTCCTCAGAACCACGCAGGCCCCAACGGCTGCCGTTCACCGAACCGCTCGTTTCTTGCCAGTTGCTGTGACCGTGCTGGTTATTCGTATAGGTGATGCCGGCATCGATCAAGCCATACAGCGTGACGCTGCTCTGGGCATGTGCTGCCGTTGCAAAAACGCCCGTGAGGGCCGCGACCATGAGTGTCTTTTTCATCTTGTAACTCCGAGAGCAAGAGTGGGTATTGAACCCAGGCTTAAGGAGACCTTCACGCGGGCGCTGCGAGAGGCGAAAGCCGCATGAGAAGCGCGCTGTACTCCAAACGCGCCGGTTTCCGATTAGGCAGAGTGTAGATAGGCGCTCAAGAAGCGGGCATTCCGATTTGCGCAATAAAGTATTACTGGATATGAAACGATGGGCGAATGCCGCCCAAGCCTTGCGGATAAAGGCTTGCAGCGTTATTGAGGGGGGATGAAAAGCGAATCAGTCGAATCGCGTTGCTCATTTGCTACAGTAATCGATGCAAAAAAACAACGCGATAAATCGTAAAAAATGATTGTTGTCGCAATAGCAACAGATGATTGTTGATTATGCGAATAATCGATTTCGTCTAAGCCGCTATACTGAAATCTCTGCTTTCCGAAGCAGACTTTTTCGTTGACGAAAAAGATCTCCAAACCTTTGTCGGCGCGACTTCCCAGTCGCGCTTTTTTTTGCCTTCCGGTTGCGGATTCGCGGACGTCAGTCAGTGCGCCGGCGCAGCACCCTCCACGTCGCTCCAATCGGTGGCCACCGAGACGCTCCAGTCTTCCATCACATAGCGCCGCGCGTCCATGGGGGACGACAGCAGGTTTTGCCAGTGATCCCCGTGCCACATGGGATCGAACTCGAAGGCAGAAGGTAACGCGGCGACGGGTCCGGATTGACCGGCAACTGTCTTTACTTGCGATTGGGCGAGCCAGGTGATGAGGCGGCGGAATTGATTGAACAGCATGGCGATCTCCTGACGCGCATGATTTCTCGCTATTGATTTCCATCATGCTGCCATGAGTGCAGCGCAACAACTCGGACAAACACTTACTAAATACATGTCTTGTTACATATTCTCACCGGCATGCTGAAATTTTTCCCGATATTGATCGTGCCCGGT
This sequence comes from Burkholderia sp. GAS332, assembly GCA_900142905.1. Lineage (NCBI taxonomy): Bacteria > Pseudomonadati > Pseudomonadota > Betaproteobacteria > Burkholderiales > Burkholderiaceae > Burkholderia > Burkholderia sp. GAS332. Next base: position 1,062,483 of record FSRV01000001.1, read on the forward strand.
ATTGAATGAGTAATATTGACGCGGGGAATTATTCGGTTTCTGCTGAATACGCTTCCGTGATCCCTGATTCATCTGGCATTGATTTATCGCGCTGCGTGCTAAGGGCATATGAAAAATTCGCTTGACGGTGATTCTTCGTTCCCCGTATAACGGCAATGCTGAATTTCAATCGCCAGATCTGGGAGCGCATGGGCCTTCAAAAATGCTCGATCACAGATGAAGTGGCCATGAGATACAGTTTGAGGGCAATGCCCGAATTTGATAAATCCTCGAGGGAAACTGGAATATGGAAACTGGTATCGTCAAATGGTTCAACGATGCTAAGGGCTTTGGCTTCATCACATCGGATTCGGGTGGCGAGGATCTGTTCGCGCACTTTTCGGAGATCCGCACTGAAGGTTTCAAGTCGCTGAAGGAAAGCCAGCGCGTCTCCTTCGAGGTCAAGGCCGGCCCGAAGGGCAAGCAAGCGGCGAACATCCAGCCGCTTTAAGCCGCGCTGCGGTGCTCCGCATGTGTTGCCGGGCAGCCTGATCGCCCAAAAGCCTTCGCGAGACGCGAAGGCTTTTTTTACGGCCGTTCATTATTATCGCTGTGCTTGAGGTGATTAACTACCTGGTCCGGATTAATTTAGCGAGGAGAATAGAGGTGAAATGGCGCCTTTTGAATTTCAAACCGGCATCGTAAAAACATAATAATTCGCAGTTTGCGAGCAGGTTGTGGATCGAGAGCAGGAAGGCAGTTTTGCGCCGCCCGGCGCCGACCGCAAAGAAATGCTGGCTGGGTGCGCGGCGGCTAACTGGTGCATACTTGCCGCAAAGCCACGCGTCCAAAGTATTCCTTTCCATGTCTGAACAGTTTCTGCCGGAACCGGCCCTAGATGTGCCGATCGTCTTCGTCGATCTTGAAACCACCGGCGGCTCGACCAGCGAGCATCGCATCACCGAAGTCGGCGTGGTTGAAATAGGACCGGCCGGCGTGTCACGCTGGAGCAGCCTGGTCGACCCTCAGCAACCCATTCCTTCATTCATTCAGCAGCTCACCGGCATCACGAACGCGATGGTGCGGGGCGCGCCGACGTTCGAGTCGATCGCGCCAGCCTTGTTCGAGCGCCTGAACGGCAAACTGTTCGTCGCGCACAACGCCAGTTTCGATCGCGGTTTTCTGCGTGGGGAGTTTCGCCGGGCCGGACTCGCGTTCGATCCGGACGTGTTGTGCACCGTACGCCTGTCGCGCGCGCTATTTCCGGCGGAAAAGCGCCATGGGCTCGACGCGTTGGTGGAACGTCATGGCCTCGTGCCATCCGATCGTCACCGCGCACTCGCCGACGCCGATCTGATCTGGCAGTTCTGGCAACGTCTGCATGGCGGTCTTGTGCCGCTGGACGTTTTGCAGGCCCAGATCGAGCGCACCACCCGGCGCTACCGGCTTGCCGGCGACATCACCGAAGATCTGCTCGACACTGCGCCGGCCGGATGCGGCGTCTATGCGTTCTATGGAGAAGGCGATCTGCCGTTGTATGTCGGGCGAAGCGTACGTGTGCGCCAGCGGCTGCGTTCGCATTTGACGGGTGAGCGGCGTTCGGCGAAGGATATGCGGCTTGCGCTGCAAGTGCGGCGTGTCGAGTGGCGGGCGACTGGCGGCGAACTGGGCGCCATGCTCGCGGAGGCGCAGTGGATCGCGACGCTGCGTCCCGGCCATAACCGGGTGCCGCGCGTCACGAAGAGCGATCCGGTGGATGCGCCGTGGCCGTTCGAAGGTCCAGTCGTATTTGAGGAGCGTGAAGAAGCGTCGCACGCGCGCGCTTTTCACGTTGTCGACCGGTGGCGTTACCTCGGGCATGCACCTTCGCTCGCGCAGGCGGCGGCGCTGCACGCGTCGAGCGTGGCCGGGGCATTCGAGCTATCGACCTATCGTCTTCTGCAGAGCCATCTTGCGCGCGGCTTGCGTGTGATGCCATTAAGCGTCTCGAGTGGCACGCCTGTGCCGAGTCTCGCTTAACGGGCTTGGCGCGGCGACCCGCTGCTCAGGGCGGACTCAGTCCACACCTGGGCGCTGCGGACCGATGGGGGTTCCAAGCCCCCGGTTCGACCGCACAGGTCGGTCAGCCCGTTGCACCGACGCCACCCGCTTCGCACACGTGGCCCAGCGCGCGCGTCAACGCGCTCGAACGGGTCGAATCGTAGCGCGTCAGCGATTTCCAGTTAGCCAGCGATTGCGCCACGCGTGACGGACAATCCTGCGCCGCGCGCAGCGGTTGCACACGCGCGAGTGCGGCCACGAGCGACTGCGTCAGCCGATCCAGTTGCGGCCGCGTGCTGGTGGCCAGATCGGGCGCGGGGCCTTCGGGCGGCCGCGTGCTGCGCCAGGTGTCAAACAGAGCGTTCTGCACGTCCTTGCTGGCGTCGATCTGATCCTGGAAGAAGGCGTGCGCGAACGCCGGGTCGACGTTCGCGGCTACGGCGCGCTTCTCGACGTCGGCGAGCAATGCGTTCTCGCGCGGCGTATCCGTAATCGCCTGATGGTTTGCCCACTTCCAGCGCGCAACGGGCTCCGCGAGGGCGAGGCGCTGCGAAGCCAGTGCGATCAGATTGGTAAGCGCGGTGTCGTCGCCGTCAGCAACGGCGGGGGCGGGCGCGAATGCAAGCGCGGTGAACAACGCGAGCGCGCATGACGCTCCAAAGCGGTACGAGCGATTCATGGAAGGCGGGAGTGGCCGGTCGGCCGCGGGAGAAAAACCAGAAGAATAGACGATGCGCGGATCAAGCGGGCGCGCTGATCAATCGAAAAACAAACTACCAAGATAGTTAAGACGCTTGTTATAAACGTGCGCTACCGCTGGGCCGGGCTATATGAGCCAGGCGCCGCAATCAGCTAAGCGAATCTCGCGCCGCGACAGTAGCAAAAGATAATCGTAGGGGCGCGTGCGAACCTTCGCCGCGCGCCGGACGCGCGGACGCTGATGTTGCATCGCGCCACTGCACAATTACTTCGAGTCGCACGACTTTCGTTGTTCGTCGAAAAATGCGCGAACGTGCTCAGGCAGTTCGGCACCCAGAAACTCGACGCCAGCGGGTTCCGGATCCGGGCTAAAAACTTTATCCGGGGTCGGAATCTTCGGTGGTTTGGCATCCATGATCTTTCTCCTTTACAAACCGATTATCTGCCTCGGTCCCCGTTTTGCACCAGTGTCTGATGCGGCTCACATGTTGTTTGTTGCTTTAACGGTACAGCCCAACATCGGAACGGAATGTTTGAATAGAATTTATCGGTTGACTGCGCGTGACTGAATTCACTGCGGCCAATCAAAATCGTTCGATATCCCTCGCGTTCCCTTCCCAGCCTTGCCCCGCGCACCTTCTGCGGATTATCTCTGTTGCATCACAACACCGCCTCTTCATATGTGTTGATATGAACAAATCACGGCGATTTTTGTGCACTGCCGCATCGGCAGGATTTTCTCTGTGGTAGACCGAACGTTCGTTAATTACCGATCGGTTCAGTACGTTCATTCAGCCCCCTAATTGTTGGTAAACGAACGATTGCGCGACTTCGTTGACGAGTGAGAATACTTTTCTGAATATTTTCTGCAAATAAAATGGCGCCGCCTTCTGGACGAAGCGCGGCGCTTGCAGTGGGCGATCTTTAAGCGTTCGGCGCCGGAATTCTCACGGGTGCCGAGTAGGCCGCGGGTTTGTCGGCGACTTCGACCTGTCCGTGGATCCGTGCCTGATGACCGTCGGCAAACATGTAGTACGGGAACGGACGAGCAGGCTCCGAGACGGCGTCGAGCCGTGCGATCAGTTCCGGCGCGAGGGTGAAATCGAGTGAGCCAAGCGACTCCTGCAGTTGCTCCGGCCGGGTCGCGCCGACAATGATGCTCGACACGCCGCGCTTTTGATGCAGCCAGTTCAGCGCGACTTGCGCCATCGGCCGCTCCGCCAGATTCGCAACGGCCTCCAGTTCCGCAACGATGCGAAAGTTACGCTCGGTCAGTTTGTCGAATCCCGGCGGCGGCGCGCTTGCCATACCCGCAAGGCGCCCGTCGCCGGAAACAGTGCCCGCCGCTCCCCCTTGGGAAGGACGGTATTTGCCTGACAGCACTCCCATACCCAGCGGACTCCAGGGCACGAGCCCCATGCCCAGATTGGCGGCGAGATCGGCGAACTCGTTTTCGGCGTTGCGCTCGATCATCGAGTACTCGAGTTGCATCGCCGCGACCGGTTCGAAGCCGCGCCAATCGGCAAGCGTCTGCGCGCGCCCGGCAAACCACGCGGGCGTATCCGACAGGCCGACGTAGCGGATCTTGCCCGCGCGCACCGCGTCGTCCATTGCGCGCATCACTTCGTCCACCGGCGTGACGCGATCCCACGTGTGCAGGTAGTACAGGTCGATGTAGTCGGTGCCCAGACGTTTGAGCGATCCGTCGAGCGCACGCAGCAGATTCTTGCGATGGTTGCCACCCGCGTTCGGATTGCCGGTCTCGGCGTTGTAGCCGTACTTGGTGGCGATCACGAGCCGGTCGCGCAGACCGCGCGCCGCAACGAATTTGCCGAGCCATTTTTCGCTGGTGCCGTCGGTGTACAGGTCGGCGGTATCGATGAAGTTGCCGCCGCTATCCACGTACAGGTCGAACAGGCGTTGCGCCGATTGTTCGTCGGCGCCCCAGCCCCATTCGGTGCCGAAGGTCATCGTACCGAGTGCGATCGGGCTCACACGAAGGCCCGAGCGGCCGAGCAGGTTGTAGCGGTCCATCGTCATATCAGTCTCCTTGAGCGGTCAGGTGGGAACAGTTGAATCGATGGGGCTATCGTGCGCCGATTTTTTCCTTGGAAAAATGCCGTCAGTCTGCAAGGATTATGAAGTGTGACTTAATAATGGAGGCTGCAATGGACCCCGCCCAGTTGCCGGCGCTGATGGCGTTCACGAGCGTGGCGCGCCACGGCAGCTTCACACACGCGGCGGCTGAAACCGGTGTGACGGCGTCGGCGTTGTCGCAAAGCATTCGCTCGCTCGAGACTCAACTGAATGTGCGCCTGTTCAACCGGACCACCCGGCGTGTTGCGCTGACGGAGGCGGGCGCGCAGTTTCTCGCGCGCGTGCTGCCTGCTTTGGGCGAACTGCAGGCGGCCTTCGAAGCGCTCGATGAAACTCGCGACCAGCCCGCCGGCACGCTGCGCATCAATTTGCCGAGGGTCGCGAGCGAGTTGCTGGTGCTGCCGCATCTGGCCGAGTTCACGCGCCGCTATCCACAGATCCGTCTCGACCTGACGCTCGATGACGGTTTTGCCGACGTGGTCGGCGAAGGTTTCGACGCGGGCATCCGGCTCGGCGAACGGGTCGCGCAGGATATGGTGGCGGTGCCGTTGGGTGGAGACATCCACATTGCCGTTGCAGGCTCGCCGGCTTACTTCGAGCGTTATCCCGTGCCGGCGACGCCAGCCGATCTCGCGGCTCACGATTGCCTGCGTTACCGTTTTTCGACAAGCGGCGGTATCTATCGATGGGAGTTCGCGCAGCCTGGCGATCCGTCCCGCGTGTTCGAAGTCGAGACACGCGGGAGTCTTGTCACCAATGATTTGCGCACGATGGTGCAGGCGGCGGAGCAGGGCGCGGGTCTCCTGCACGTGATCGACGACTACGTGAGTGAACAACTCGCGGACGGCCGGTTGGTGCGCGTGCTGGACGCGTGGTGTCCGAGCTTTCCGGGCTTTTATCTGTACACGGCGAGCCGCGCGCAAATGCCGTTCAAGTTGCGCGCGCTGATTGATTTTCTGAGGGAGAAGCGCGGGGTCCGGTAGAACTCGCGCGGTGCTTTAGATTCAGGCCGCGCCCCATTGCTTCAGGCAGGTTGCCGTGCAGCGCTGGTGCGCGCACCTTCAGCCGGCGTGCCGCTCGCCACGAACGTGTCGCCGCCTATCATTGAAGCAACTATCCGCGGCGCAGAGTGCGGTGGATAACGGACGTGCCGGCACCGGTGCGGAAGATGGCTGTCTTCGCCCTTTAGAGAGTTCGCCATGGAAAACGCTGTCTACTGGAAAGGACGTCAGGTCGGTATCGAGTGTGCCGGCCGGATCTTGTGGTTTTCGTCAGCGCCGCAAGAGGCGGTAATGGCGTATGGTGCGAAGCCGGCTGGGAACGTGATCGTTGAAGATGCGGTGGTGGTTCGCAATCTCAGCGTGACCGCGCGATGCGATCGATTGGATTTTGGCGGATGAGCTTGCGCCGCTGCTTGTTATTGCCGCGGTTGGCATTGAAGTAGCCGCAGTCGCGGTGACCGTGACCGAGGCTAAGGTGAGCACCCGCGGATTTCAGAAAGCAGAAGCAGGGGAAAAGCAGAAGCAGAAAGCAAAAAGCCCAGTCACGAGGACTGGGCTTTTTGCTTGAATCTTGTGGTGCCGGAAAGAGGAATCGAACCCCCGACCTTCGCATTACGAATGCGCTGCTCTACCGTCTGAGCTATTCCGGCATCAGGAGAAACGAGATTATAGGGACTTCTTTACGAACTTGGCAAGCCCCTGCGATCACTTTTTTGTTTCGAGATGGTAGCGGGTCACGCGGTCGACTTCGTTCTTCGAGCCGAGGAACACCGCCACACGCTCGTGCAGGCTTTTCGGCTGGATGTCCAGAATACGCTTCTCGCCGTTGGTCGCGGCGCCGCCCGCCTGCTCGACGATGAAGGCCATCGGGTTTGCCTCGTACATCAGGCGCAGCTTGCCTGGCTTGTCCGGCGTGCGCTTGTCAGCGGGGTACATGAAGATGCCGCCGCGGTTCAGGATACGGTGCACGTCGGACACCATCGACGCGATCCAGCGCATGTTGAAGTCGCTCTGGCGCGGACCTTCCTGGCCGGCCTTCAACTCGCCGATGTATTTCTCGACCGGCGGGTACCAGTGGCGCTCGTTCGAAGCGTTGATCGCGTATTCACGCGTTTCGACCGGAATGCGCATATCGCTTTGCGTGAGCACCCAGGAACCCAGTTCGCGGTCCAGCGTGAAGCAGTTCACGCCGTTGCCGGTGGTCAGCACCAGCACGGTCTGCGGGCCGTACACCGCGTAACCTGCCGCGACTTGCTGCGTGCCGGGTTGAAGGAACGACTGTTCGGTGGGCTGCTGGCCGTCCGGGCAGCGCAGCACCGAGAAGATCGTGCCGATCGACACGTTGACGTCGATGTTCGATGAGCCGTCGAGCGGATCGAACACCAGCAGGTATTCGCCCTTCGGGTAGTTGGCCGGGATTGGGAAGAACTGCTCCATTTCCTCGGACGCCATGCCCGCCAGGTTGCCGCCCCATTCATTCGCTTCGAGCAGGATTTCGTTCGACAGGATGTCGAGCTTCTTCTGCACTTCGCCCTGGACATTCTCGCTGCCCGCCGTGCCGAGCGCATCGCCAAGCGCGCCCTTGCTGACGTGGTAGCTGATCGCCTTGCACGCGCGCGCGACGACTTCGATCAAAAGGCGCAGGTCGGCCGGCAGGTTGTTGGTCTCGCGCTGCTGCTCGATCAGATACTTCGTGAGAGTGGTACGACGTTGCAAAGCCATTGCTGTACTCCGGGAAGGCTTGGGGAATGTCTCGATTTTAACCGCTCGCTGTGTCGATTCCGTGCTTTTGAGATAGAAGGGCGTGCGTCCGTGTTGCTGAATGCTGTAAAGGCCCGTCAAATTCAGGCTTTGCGGCGCGCCTTGATGGCCGTGACATGGCCGGTGAGGCTCGTGGCGAGCGCTGCGGCACGGGCGTGTTCGGCGGAGACTTTCGGCATTTTCGGCCGGTTCGCCTTGGGCATCGGTTCGATCTCACGTTCGATCTGCTCGCCGACTGCCGCGGTGGCGACGCGCAGGTCATAGGCGATCTGCAGATTCAGCCAGAACTGCGCGCTCGCCCCGAAGTAGCGTTCGAGCCGCAGCGCGGTGTCTGCCGAGATGGCGCGTTTGCCGCGCACGACGTCGTTGATGCGCGGCGCCGGTACGCGCAGCGCAAGCGCTAGCGCATTGACGGACATGCCGAGCGGTTCGAGGAACTCGCGGCGCAGAATCTCCCCCGGATGAATCTCCGGAATACTTTCGCCGGTGCTGATGTCGGAGAAATCGATGCTGCCCAGATCGGAGCGTTTGATGACCATGCCGGTCTCCCAATAATCAGTGATAGTCGACAATTTCGGCGTTCAGCGCCTCCCCGTCGACAAAATGAAAACAGATGCGCCACTGCGCGTTGATGCGAATGCTCCACTGCCCGCTGCGCTGACCTTGCAAGGCTTCAAGCCGGTTGCCCGGCGGCGCATGCAGATTGCGGATGGATTCGGCCGCATCGATCATCAGCAGCTTGCGGCGTGCGAGCGCCTGCATGTAAAGCGGCAGTGAATGCACAAACTTGCCTTGAAAGATTGCCGCCGTAGCCTTGTCGCCGAATGTCGTGATCATAGGATGATATAACGCATCGCGTTAAACGTAAACCGTTAAATGAATGCGTTTACTTTCACCCTGCCACGCCGGTATGAACAGTCGTCCAGACGGCTAACGTTGAGGTCCGCACGCCGCCTCATGGCGAATTTCAGGACGAAAAAAAGCCGGCATCACGTGCCGGCTTTTCAATGCGGGAAGCAGTTTCAGACGATCATCACGCTAACGCTTTCTCCACGATCTCGCGCACATCGCGCGATTTCACCTGCGACGCCACTTTCTCCAGCGCCGCGCGCATGCCATCACGCAGCGTCGGCGTAAAGCGGCGCCACAGTTCCAGCGAACGGGCGAGGCGGGCGGCCACTTGCGGATTGATGGCGTCGAGCGCGATCACCTGATCGGCCCAGAAAGCGTAGCCCGAGCCGTCTTCGGCGTGGAACTGCGCGGGGTTCGCCGCACAGAAGCTGAAAATCAGCGAACGAGCGCGGTTCGGGTTCTTCAGGTTGAACGCCGGGTGCGCCATCAGCTTGCGCACAATCTCGATCACCGGACGCTGCGCGCTGCCGCGTTGCGTGGCTTGCAAGGCAAACCACTTGTCGATGACGAGCGGCTCCTTTTCAAAGCGCCGGTAGAAGTCGTCCAGCGCCTGCTGCGCCTCAACGCTGCCGCCATTCGCCGCCGCTGCATTGAGCAATGCCGAGAGCGCCGCCGAGCGGTCGGTCATGTTGTTGGCGGCGTCGTATTGCGCGGACGCGAGGCGCACGGCTTCAGCCGGATCGTCCAGTTCCGCGAGATACGACAGCGCAAGATTCTTCAACGCGCGATGACCGGCGGCCTCCGGCGTCGCTTCATAGGCGCCCGGCGTGCGGTGCTTTTCGTACACGGCGAGCCAGTCCTTCCTGAGCGCATTCGCGAGGCGTTTGCGCACGAATTGCCGAGCGGCGTGTACAGCAGCCGGATTCGATTCGGCCATCTGTTCAGCCAGATACGCTTCCGACGGCAGCATCAACGCCAGTTCGCGGAAAGAGGGCGAGAGCGACTCGTCGGTCAGCACGCGGGCGAACGCGGCGACCACCGAGTCGTCGAGCTGCAGCGGCACGCCTGTGGCGGCGCGCCCGGCGAGGGTCAGCAGCTCGCGCGTGGCGAGCCGTTGGCCGGCCTCCCAGCGGTTGAACGGATCGCTGTCATGCGCGAGCAGGAAGGCGAGCTGGTCGGCCGAGTAGTCGTACTCGACGATCACCGGCGCCGAGAAATTACGCAACAGTGAGGGCAGCGGTTCTTGTGCGACGTTGACGAACGTGAAGGTCTGTTCGGTCTGCGTGAAATCCAGCACGCGCGTGGTGGAGTTCGAAGCTTTCGTTTCGCCTTCCAGTTGCAGCGGCAGGTCGGCACCGTCCTTGCCGATCAGACCGATCGCGAACGGAATCAGCAGCGGGCCCTTTTGCGTTTCACGCGCGGCCGGCGCGGTGTCGCCGTAGCCTTGCGTGAGCGTCACGCTGTAGCGCTGTTGCGCGGCGTCGTACTTCGTGCGCACCGAGACGCGCGGCGTGCCGGCCTGGCTATACCAGCGCTCGAATTGCGCGAGATCGCGGCCGTTCGCGTCGGCCAGCGCGTGACGGAAATCGTCGCAGGTCACGGCCTGGCCGTCATGACGCTTGAAGTACAGGTCCATGCCCTTGCGGAAACCGTCGCGGCCGAACAGCGTCTGATACATCCGCACGACTTCGGAGCCCTTTTCGTAGACCGTCATCGTGTAGAAGTTGTTGATCTCGACGTAGCTTTCCGGACGCACCGGGTGCGCCATTGGACCCGCGTCTTCGGCGAACTGCATCTGGCGCAGCACGCGTACGTCTTCGATGCGCTTGGTGGCGCGTGCGGCTTCGTCCGTCGCGCCGCCCGCCATGTCGGCCGAGAACTCCTGGTCGCGGAACACCGTCAGGCCTTCTTTCAGGCTCAGCTGGAACCAGTCGCGGCACGTCACGCGGTTGCCGGTCCAGTTGTGGAAGTACTCGTGGCCGACCACCGCCTCGATGTTCGCGAAGTCGGTGTCCGTTGCTGTTTCGGGGTTTGCCAGCACGTACTTCGTGTTGAAGATGTTGAGCCCCTTGTTCTCCATCGCGCCCATATTGAAGTCGCTCACCGCGACGATCATGAAGCGGTCCAGATCCAGTTCCAGCCCGAAGCGCGCCTCGTCCCAGCGGATCGAGTTGATCAGCGAGTCCATGGCGTGACGGGTCTTGTCCAGATCGTGCGGTTCGACCCACACCTGCAGCAGCTTTTCCTTACCCGAGCCGCTCTTCACGCGTTCTTCGAGGGCGACCAGCTTGCCCGCGACCAGCGCGAACAGATAGCTCGGCTTTCTGAACGGATCTTCCCAGCGGGCGAAATGGCGGCCGTCCGGCAGATCGCCTTCTTCGAGCAGATTGCCGTTCGACAGCAGCACCGGATAGTCGGCCTTGCTGGCGCGCAGTGTGACCGTGAAGGTCGCCATCACGTCAGGACGGTCGAGGAAATAAGTGATGCGGCGGAAGCCCTCGGCCTCGCACTGCGTGAAGAAGTTGCCGCCCGACACATACAGACCCGACAGCGTGGTGTTTTCCGCCGGATTGCAGATGCTGGTGAGCGTGAGTTCGAAGTTATCCGGCACGTTGTCGAGCGTGAGGCCGTGCTCGTGCGCATGCGCGTTGGCGAACGCGGCGCCGTCGATCGCGGCGCTGATGAACTCGAGTTGTTCGCCCATCAGTTCGAGATTCGAAGCGTGGGACGCGTCCGGGTTGCGGCGCACCCGCATGGTGTTCCTGACGACGGTGCGTTCAGGGACCAGATCGAACTCCAGAGCGACGGTGTCGATCAGGAAGGCGGGCGGCGCGTAATCGGCGCGGCGGATCACATTGGGCGTTGCGGTATCGGCCATGGCGTTCTGTAGTGATGGGACTCGAGCCGTCACGCGTGCTTATGGCGCGCGAGCCGGGCTTGTCGAGCCATTGTACAAAGGCTCGGCGGATCGTGCGGAACGAACTTTTTACCGAATCGCCTGGTCAGCGTATTATCGGGGCCGCTCTGCGCAGCAAAGCGTGCGCACGAGCCAACCCGCTCAAGAGTGGCGAAAACAGGCATCACGAGGTAGACCATGAAATTCGATCGATGGACCCGCCGGGCCGCGCTGCTGCTCGGTGCGCTGACGGTGCTGCTGTCCGGCTGCACGACCTACGTGACTAGCCAGGTCACGGCGTTCTCCGACTGGAGCGGCAACGACGCCACCCGTACCTATGCTTTCACACGGGCAGCGGATCAGCAGAACAATCTCGAACTCACCACGTACGAGCGTTTCGTTGCCAACGAACTCGCCACGCACGCGTTCCGTCAGGTCGACGCCTCAGCGGCGCGCTATCTGGTTGGGCTGTCGTACGGGATTCGCTCGGACATGGTGACGGTTGCGCAGCCCGTGTATTACAACCCGTGGCCATCGCCGTACTGGGGCCGGTCGTTCGATCCGTGGGGGCCATGGGGCCCGTGGGGTCCGTATCCGACCGCGTACGTGAATCAGAGCTACCCGATTTTCACGCACCTGCTCGGCGTGCGGATTACCGAGCGGGCTAGCGGCAAGGAGGTCTATAACGTGACGGCGCGCAACTCAGACGGCGAGTCGTCGCTGGTGAGGGCGATGCCGTATCTGGCTCGCAGTGCGCTGGCCGACTTCCCCCTCGGCAACGGCGTGGTCCATACCGTGAAGATTCCCGTTGATAAGAACGGCGGAGTCTCGAACGAAGTGGCTACGACGGGCGCCGCGGTCGCGCCGGCGTCAGCTTCGGGCGCGAAGGCCGTGCAGTAAGCGCCGAGCGGCGCGCCCAACGGCATCCGCCTGGGCACAAAGAAAAGCGGCCCGGCAGGGGACTCCTGCCGGGCCGCTTTTCTTTGCTAACAGCACGGGCGGCGAGCGCTGCGTGAGTGGCTTCGCTCAAAATCGGACACGCGGCGCTTAACTCAGCAGCCAGGACCCGAAGCGTTGAAGTGTTCCGAAACGAAACACTTGTTTAGAAAGTTAAATGAAAGTATTTGTGCCTATTGGCGGATGCCGCTGGCGTCCAGCCGGGCCGCAAAGCGTGCTGCAGGCGGCTTTGCAGCCAGGTCGCGGGCGGTGTAAGGGCCGCCAGGCCTGCATTTTGGCGCTGTCCAGTCCCCCGTCGTACCAGCGATACGGATACAGATAGATACGTCTTTTGTGGCTGATTTAATCCACAATATTCAGTATGATCCCGGCGACCACAGGGAGCCTGAGACGATCCACCAGATTAATTGGCGAAGGCGCCTAAATAATCGGGGTCAAGTGCCGTTAATTGGCTGAACCCTATATAAGATAAGAAGATTGGATTGACCCCCGGCTGGAGATTGTCGTTCCGCGCGGCGCGCATACGCTGTGACGGTTGCGTATTCCGTCAGGCGCCCTCAGCCTCTCCTCGCTTCTACGCGCGAACACCGATATGCCCGATCTGCACTGGACCATTCCGGTCGCTCGCTGGTCTAGCTGGCCTGCTGCCGCATCTGCCGCACCCGATATCGGCTTTATCGAGCCGATCGTGCGGCGTCGCCTGAGCACGCTGTCCAAGGTGGCGCTGAAGGTCGCGCACGATTGCGTGCCGCAAGGCGAGGTCCGGGTCGTGTTCGCTTCGCGCCACGGCGAATTGCGGCGCACGACGGACATCCTGCGCACCATCAGCGCGGGCGAGCCGGTCTCGCCAACGGCGTTCAGCTTGTCAGTGCTGAACGCAATGACCGGCGTGTTTGGCATCGCGCGTGGCGACCGTTCCGCGGCCAGCGCGATCTCGGCGGGCGCCGAGACGCTCGGCTACGCGCTGCTGGAAGCGTACGCGCAGTATGAAACGCAGCCTGGCTCGCCGGTTTTGCTGGTGTACGCCGACGAACCAGCCGATCCCGCGTACGGCACGATTGAAGACGAAGTGCAGGGCGGCGCGATCGCGATCCTCCTGAACGGTGAAGCGGCGGCGGGGCAGTTGATCTGCACGTTGTCCGGCGCAGGTGAGCCGGAGGCTGCGGAGGCCGGGCAGGCGGCCAGCCACGCAGGCCGGGAAAACGCGGCAAGCGCGGACGAACGTTTTGCGACCCAGAGCCAGGCGCTGCTACATTGTCTGGAAACGGGCCGGCCTGCCGTCTGGCAAGGCGCCGGTGCGGCCTGGCATTGGAGGTGGCATGAACGCGCGGCTTGATTACCTTTGGCGGTTCTGCGCGACGGGCATGGCCTTCGTGGTGTTCGGCATTTGCGGTGTGCTGTTTTCGGTACTGGTGTTCCCGTTTGCGTGGCTGTGGCCGCATCGTACGTCGCGTCAGCGCGCGGTGACGACCGTGATCCACTGGTTCTTTCGCGCGCTGGTCGCGGTGTTGCGGTTCGTCGGCGTGATGGAGCTCGAGGTGTCGGGCGCCGAGGCATTGCGCGCCGGCGGCCCGGCGATCGTGGTCGCCAATCACCCGACGTACCTGGACGTGATGGTGCTGCTGTCGCTTACGCCGCGTGCCTGTTGCGTGGTGAAAAACGCGCACTGGGGCAACCCGTGTTTCTGGGGAATCGTGCGCTCGGCGGAGTATGTGAGCAATGCCGACCCCTCGGAACTCGTCGAAGCAGGCGCGCGACAGCTCGCAGCAGGCTATACGATGATTATTTTTCCCGAAGGCACGCGCAGCCCCGCGCCGAACCGGCTGCATGCGTTTTCACGCGGGTTCGCGCATATGGCGTTGAAGGTCGGCGCGCCCATCGTGCCGGTGCTGATGGATTGCGATCCGCCGGCGTTCACCAAGCAGATGCGCTGGTACGACGTACCGGCGCGTGCTTTCCGGATACGCGTGAACGTGCTCGAGCCGCTTGGCGTCGAGCAATTCGCGGACCTCGACACTTCACCGTCTCTCGCGGCGCGCAGCGTGACCAGCGCCATCGAAGCACACATTACTCAGCACCTGTTCGATTATGGATTCTTTAAAACTGGAAATTAAACAGCTTCTGATCGAAGCCCTCGATCTGGAAGACCTGAGCCCGGCCGATATCGACGACGACGCACCGCTGTTCGATACCGACGGCATCGGTCTCGACTCGATCGACGCGCTCGAGATCGGCATCGTGCTGCGCAAACAATACCAACTGACCATCGCAGCGAACGACGAACGCACCCGCGATCACTTCCGCTCGATCAGCACGCTGGCCGCGCTGGTTGCGAGTCAACGCGAAGCGGCGCACGCTGTGAACGAAATCGAAAAAAAAGGGGAATAAATCGTGTCCGAGGCAGAGATTCTTGAACGCATCCGCGCCATTTTCAAAGAGAACTTCGCGATCGAGCCGGAGCGCGTGACGCCCGACGCGCATCTCTTCGAAGACCTCGATCTCGACAGCATCGACGCTGTCGACCTCGCGATCAAACTGCAGGAAATGACCGGCCGCCGTATCAAGCCGGAAGAGTTCAAGTCGGTGCGCACGGTCGGTGATGTGATCGCTGCGGTCGAATCCCTGCTGGCGGCGCAAGGCTGATGCCATCCGTGCGCTCGCGAATGCAAGCGGCGGCGAGCCAGCCCGCCGGGGCATCGCCCGGCACGGAGCGCCACTGGGCCAAAACGGTGGTGCAGGTCCTGCTGAAACTCGCTTATCCCGCGTTGATTCTGTGTGCCTGGCGCTGGGACACCCCGCGCTATGTCGGCTGCATGCTGTTTGCGATTCTGTGGCTGCAACGCTGGGCCGGCAGCGGTCCGGTGGCGACTTCGCTGCGCCGGCTCTCCACGATCGATTGGACCGTGGTCGGCTTGCTGAGCTGCGCCTCGGCGGCGATCGTGTTCACCAATAGCGAGTTGCTGTTGCGTCTCTATCCGTCGCTGGTCAATCTGGGCCTGTTGATCGCGTTCGGCGCGACGCTTGTGCGCGGGCCGTCGATGATTGAAAAATTCGCGCGACTGGGTAATCCGAATTTGCCGCCTGGCGCCGTGCGCCATACACGGCGCGTGACGCAGGTGTGGTGCGGTTTCTTCGC
This sequence comes from Burkholderia sp. GAS332, assembly GCA_900142905.1. Classification (NCBI taxonomy): domain Bacteria; kingdom Pseudomonadati; phylum Pseudomonadota; class Betaproteobacteria; order Burkholderiales; family Burkholderiaceae; genus Burkholderia; species Burkholderia sp. GAS332. The sequence goes on from FSRV01000001.1 coordinate 1,077,901, forward strand.
ACTGAACGGCGCGTTCTCCGCTTATACGGCGTTGTACTGGAGCCGTGCGAGCTGGTCGCTCTACAACGGCGCGATTGCTTACGGGCTGATCGGCGTGTTGCTGGTGGCCGAGGTCATCTGGCGCTATCTGGTGGTGCTGCCGCGAGCGGCGCGTTCGGAGGCGGCATGATCGCGTTGCATGATCTGTTGTCGGCGGCCCACGAGTCCTCAGCCGTGCATGCGCCGGTATGCCGCGACGGCGCTACGGTGCTCGATCGCGCTGCGTTTCGCGCGCGCGTCTCGACGCTGGTCACGCTGATGCAAGCGCAAGCCGCGCGACGCTACGCGTTATGTATCGACGATCCGTTCGATTTCGCCTGCGCGCTGTTTGCGTTGTTCGCGTGCGGTAAGGAGCCGGTGATTCCAGCCAATGCGACGCCGGGCTATCTCGCCGATCTTGCCGACGCGTATGACGCCGTGCTGACCGACGCCGACCTGCCGCCTGCTGTGCGAGACGCCGACGCCGACGCCGACGCCGACGCCGATGCCGATGCCGATGCCGATGCCGATGCCGATGCCGATGCCGATGCCGAAGTCACACACGAGCTAAACACCCCATACACAATCGATCCGCAAGCCCCGTTGACGCTCTATACATCGGGTAGCAGCGGTACCCCCAAGCCGATCCGCAAGACCCTCGCGCAATTCAACGCCGAAGTGCACACGCTCGAAACGCAGTGGGGCGCTCTGGTCGGCGATGCGACGATGCTGGCGAGCGTGCCGCATCATCACATCTACGGTTTGCTGTTTCGCGTGTTGTGGCCGCTTGCCGCGGGCCGCGCGTTCGACCGCGCGATCAGCATCGAACCTTTGCATTTGCAAACGCAGATCGCGCAATGCGGCGCGACGGTCGTTGTTTCGACGCCCGCGCAATTGTCGCGTTGGCCCGCATTACCTGGCTTCGCCGCGTTGAAGCCGGCGCCGCGCGCATTCTTCTCTTCAGGCGGTCCGCTCGCCGTGGAAGCCGCGCAGGAATACGCCGCCGCGTATGGCGCTGCGCCGCTCGAAATCTACGGTAGTACAGAAACCGGCGGCATTGCGTGGCGTCGACAGGACCAGACAGAGGCGTGGCAACCGGTGGCCGGCATCGAAGTACGCCGCGACGAAGACGGCGCGCTAAATGTTCGCTCGCCGCATCTCGATCACACCGGCTGGCATCGTACGGACGACAAAATCGCGTTCGACGCCGACGGACGCTTCCGCCTGCAAGGCCGGCTCGATCGCGTACTCAAGCTGGACGGCAAGCGCGTGTCGCTGCCGGAACTCGAAGCGCGTCTCGCGCTGCATCCGTATGTCGCGCAAGCGGCGATCGTGCCGCTGGAAGGCGCCTCGCGCGAGCGCGTCGGCGCCGTGGTGGCGCTGACCGAAGCGGGCAGTGAGGCACTGCGCGCCGAAGGCCGCGTGCCGCTCGCGCAAACCTTGCGCCGGCATCTCGCTGAGTATTTCGACGTGGTGGTGCTGCCGCGTCACTGGCGTTTTCGCCTCACATTGCCGTTCGACTCGCGCGGCAAACTGCCGGTGGCCGCGGTCGCGGCGGCTTTCGAGCCGCGCGCGGACGGTGTGGAAGTGCTCGCCGAAACTCGCAGCGCCGACACGTTGCATTACGAACTGCGCGTGCCGCCGACGCTCGTGCATTTCGCCGGCCACTTCCCCGGTCTGCCGATTCTGCCGGGCGTGGTCCAGGTGCACTGGGCCATGCGTCTGGCCGCCGAACAACTGCCCGCCGTGCGCGAGCTGGTATCGGTCGACCGCCTCAAGTTCATGGCGCCGGTATCGCCGGGCGCGGTGCTGAATCTCACGCTCGCACACGACGCCGCGCGTGGGCGCGTGCAGTTCACGTACCGGCTCAGCGGACGTGATTGCGCATCCGGCGTGATCGTCTATCGGGAGCCTGCATGATGGGCATCGCTGCGTGCATCGTCATTCCGATTTACAACCACAAGGATGCGATCGGCGCGACCGTGGCCCACCTCGCGGTGCACGGCTTGCCGATCTTTGTCGTCGACGATGGCAGCGATGAAGCGACCCAGCAGGTGCTTGCCGCGCTCGCGCAACAGTACGCGGGGCAGCTCACGCTGCTGCGCTTGCCGGTCAACGGTGGCAAGGGCGCGGCCGTGATGGCGGGACTGCGTGCCGCGCGCGCTGCGGGGTACAGCCACGCTCTGCAGATCGACGCCGACGGCCAGCACGACGCGACGGACGTGCCGCGTTTCATCGAAGCCGCGCTTGCCGAACCGGGCGCAGTGATCCTCGGCCGCCCGGTCTACGATGAGAGCGTGCCGAAATCGCGCCTCTACGGGCGCTATCTGACGCATGTGTGGGTGTGGATCGAAACGCTCTCGCTGACGATTCGCGATTCGATGTGCGGCTTCCGTCTCTATCCCTTGGCGCTTGCCTGCGAGCTGATCGACAGCGTGCAATTGCCGACGCGGATGGACTTCGACATTGAGATTCTCGTGCGCCTCTACTGGCGGCGCGCGGCGTTCCGCTCGATTCCGACGCGCGTCACCTATGCAACCGACGGCGTCTCCCATTTCGACGTGCTGTGGGACAACGTGCGCATCAGCCGCAGCCATACGCGGCTTGTGTTCGGCATGCTGTGGCGTTTGCCGATGCTGCTCGCGCACAAAGTGATGCCACGCCGTTCGGCTATCGCAAGTGAGGCGGTCAAGCAGGGCGACCAGAACGAAGCGAGCAAGTCGAGCAACTTGAGCGAACCCGGCCAGCACGCTGAACCACGCGAACCGAACCCCCAGGACTGGTGGCGGATCGCCGAACGCGGCAGCCATCTGGGCATGTCCTTGCTCGCGCTCAGTTGCAAGCTGTTCGGCCGTCGTTTCACCGCGCTCTGGCTGCATCCGATCGTCGCGTATTTTCTGCTGACCGGCCGCGCCGCGCGCGAGGCGTCGAGCAACTATTTCACGCATCTCGGCGAAGCCGCACCGCACGGCAATACGCCGCGTCCAGGTTGGCTGTCCGCCTATCGTCACATGCTGGCGTTTGCACAATCGGGCTTCGACAAACTTGCCGCATGGTCCGGCCGCGTCAACAACGCCGACGTCAAATTTGAGGATCCTTCGGCATTCGAAGCATTGGTGGCCAGTGGCAAAGGTGCGCTCGTGATCGGCGCGCATCTCGGCAATCTGGAGATGACCCGCGCGCTTGCCGCACAGGGTGCCTACGCGAAAGTCACTGCCGTCGTCTACACCGAACACGCACGGCGCTTCAATAGCGTGCTGGCGTCGGCCAATAGCCAGTTCGCGCGGCATCTGCTCGAAGTCAGCGACTTCGGCCCCGAGACCGCGATGATGATGCAGGAGCGTGTCGACGCGGGCGAGCTGCTGGTGATCGTCGGCGACCGCGTGCCGGCACACGAAGCGGGCCGCACGACCGAAGCGCAATTTCTCGGTTCGACCGCCCCGTTCGCGCAGGGCCCCTACGTGCTCGCGCATGCATTGGGCTGCCCCGTCTATCTGTTCTTCTGCCTGAAAGAGCACGACGGTTACCGTCTGTATTTCGAGCCGTTCGCCGAGCGCATCGAGTTGCCGCGCCGCGAACGCGCGCAGCATCTTGCCGCGTGGGCGCAGCGTTATGCGGCGCGCCTCGAACACTATTGCCGCAAGGCACCTTATCAATGGTTCAACTTCTTCGATTTCTGGGCCAGCCCCAAGCGAGGCACACATGGCCGAACATGATCTGATCGAGGCGCCGAACGCCAGCGCAACAGAGAACACCCGCGCAAACGCGGCGTCGGTGACGATCGGCGGGCGCAAGCTGACGATCGAAGAGGTCGTCGCGATCGCGCAGCATCGCGCACCGGTTGCGTTGAGCGCCGATCCAGCATGGCGCGCGCGCATCCAGCGCGGCGCGGATTTTCTGCGCCGGCATCTGGCGTCGGGCGCGACCGTGTACGGCGTCAACACCGGCTATGGCGATGCGTGCGTGGTCGACGTGCCGATGGAACTCGTCGAAGCCTTGCCATTGCAACTGACGCGTTACCATGGCTGCGGAATGGGCCAGTATCTCGACGACGCACAAACGCTTGCAGTGATCGCCGCGCGCCTCAACTCGCTGGCCTACGGTTTTTCCGGCGTACGTCCTGTGTTGCTCGAACGCCTTGCCGATCTGATCAATCATCGCGTGTTGCCGCGTATTCCGTCGGAAGGCTCGGTCGGTGCAAGTGGCGATCTGACGCCGCTCTCGTATGTGGCCGCCGCGCTTGCCGGCGAGCGCGATGTGATGGTCGGCGGCGCCCTGCGCAACGTGCGTGAGGTCTGGGCCGAACTCGGTCATGCACCCTTGACGCTCGCGCCGAAAGAAGGGCTCGCGCTGATGAACGGCACCGCCGTGATGACGGGCCTCGCCTGTCTCGCGTTCGCGCGCGCCGATCATCTGACGCGCCTCACCGCACGTCTCACGGCGCTCTCTACCGTTGCGCTCGATGGCCGCGCCGCGCATTTCGACGCAACCCTGTTCGAAGTGAAGCCGCATGCAGGCCAGGCCGAAGCCGCAGCGTGGATTCGCGAGGATTTGACCGGGCGTGACGATACGCCTGGGCATCGTCTGCAAGACCGCTATTCGATTCGCTGCGCGCCGCATGTGATCGGCGTTGCGCGCGATGCCTTGTCGTGGGTGCGCCGCGACGTCGAGAACGAACTGAACAGCGCGAACGACAATCCGTTGATCGATCCCGACAACGAGCGCGTGCTGCACGGCGGCAACTTCTACGGCGGCCATATTGCGTTCGCGATGGACTCGCTGAAAGTCGCGGTCGCCAATCTGGCCGATCTGATGGACCGGCAGCTCGCGCTGCTGGTCGACGTGAATTTTAACAACGGCCTGCCGCGCAATCTGTCGGGCGCGGCTCCCGCGCGTGCCGCGATCAATCATGGCTTCAAGGCCGTGCAGATTTCATCGTCAGCATGGACGGCCGAGGCGTTGAAAAACACGATGCCCGCGAGCGTCTTCTCGCGTTCGACCGAAGCACACAATCAGGACAAGGTCAGCATGGGCACGATCGCCGCGCGCGACTGTTTGCGCGTGCTGGAGTTGACCGAGCAGGTCGCCGCCGCGCATACGCTGGCGACGGTGCAAGCCGCCCGTTTGCGTTTGAAGATCGACAGCGCCACGCCGGTTCCCGCGCCGCTGCAAGCCTTTATCGACAGCGTGACGGCGCAGTCGCCGTTCGTCGACGAAGACCGCGCGCTGGAGAGCGACCTGCGCGCGCTGACCGCGCGCATCGCCGCGTGCGATTTGCTGAACGACTATCGCGGAGGCTCGAACGCATGACCGGCTCCCCTAAAGTGCTGACCGCCAGCGCGACGGTCGAAGTGCCGTTTCACGACGTCGACGCGATGAACGTGTGCTGGCATGGCCACTATCTGAAGTACTTCGAGATTGGCCGCGCCGCGCTCTTGCGCACCTTCGATTACGACTACCGCGAGATGCAGGCCTCGGGTTACCTGTGGCCGATCGTCGAGGCGCATCTGAAGTATGTGCGCCCGGCGACCTATGGCCAGGCGATCGAAGTACGCGCGCAACTGCTCGAACACGAGAACCGTCTGAAAATAGGCTACGAAATTGTCGATTGCGCATCCGGTACGCGGCTGACGAAGGGCTACACGATCCAGGTCGCGGTCGATGCCGCGACGCAGGAATTGCAGTTCGTGTCGCCGCCGGTCGTATTTGAAAAGCTGGAGCGCGTATGGGGACGATGAACTTGCGCGGTGTGGCGGCGGGTGGGTTGCTTGCACTAAGCACGCTGGGCGCGCCAAGCGTATTGAGCCTGTTGAGCGTATCAAGCGTGGCCGCATGGCCGACCCAGGCGTTCGCGGCAGAAGCCACGCAGTCCGCCGGCAACCCGGCTCTCGTCTCGCAGATCGCCTCGCACCTCGCCCAAGCCAAGGGTGTCCGCGCGCAATTCACGCAAACGCAAACGCTCGCCGCGATGAAGCAGCCGCTCGTCAGCACGGGCTCGTTGCTGTTCTTCCGCGATCGCGGCGTGATCTGGCAGATCGACACGCCGTACAAAGCCACTTACGTCATCACCGATGCAGGCGTCGTCCAAGTCGACGTCAACGGCCAGCGCGTGACCGCCCACAGCGCCCAGGGCACGCGCGGCGTCGCGCAGGTCTCGAAGATGATGCGTGCGATGCTCGGCGGCGATCTGTCGGCGCTGTACTCGCAATTCGACGTGCAGGCCGAAGGCAGCGCCGCACAGTGGCGCATGCAACTCACGCCGAATCAGCCGCAGATCGCGCAGTCGATCAAAGGCTTGCAGATGAATGGCGGCGATTACCTCCAAAGCTTGCGCATCACGCTCGCCAATGGTGACGTTACGAAGCTCGACTTCGCGAAGAGCGTGGCGGTGACGGAACCGACGCCCGCTGAGCGCGGTTTGCTCGGAGCGCCGTAATGCAGGTGCTGCGACAGCGGACCGCGAAACAGACATGGGGCGTGCGCGTCGCGTGGCTGCTGCTCGCGCTCGCCGCTGCGCTGTATTGCGGTTGGCGTTTCGCGGGTCCGTCGCCGCTGCAGACCAATCTGCTGGCATTGCTTCCCGCCACCGAAGCGGATCCGGTCGCCGAAAAGGCGGTCGATACGTTGGCGAGCGCGCTGGGTGATCGCACTGTTTTTCTGGTCACCAGCAACGATGACGCGCACGCGAAAGCGGCAGCGAAACAACTCGGCGCCTCATTGCAGAAGAGTGGGGCGTTCGGCTCGGTGACGGCGGAATTGCCGCCGTTCGATCTGTCGCAGATCGCGGCGTTGTACATGCCCTATCGCTTCGGTTTGCTGGCGCCAGCCGACCGTGCGGCGCTTGCGCAGAGCAGTGCTGCAAGCCCCGCGTTACGGGACGCGCTCGCGCAGCGCATCTACAGCCCGCTACGCGGCGGTCTGACTACGCCGCTCGCAGACGACCCGTTCGGCTGGCTCGAACACTGGCTCGGCGGTTTGCCGCTCGCCACGTCGAATCTCGAACTCGAAGACAACATGCTGGTGTCGCATCGGGGCGCCGCGACCAGCGTGCTGATCGTCGCCACGCTGCCGGGCTCAGCCTACGAATCGAAGACGCAGCACGCCGTGCTCGCCGCGCTCGCACAAGGCGAAAGCGCGTTGAAGCAGACGTTGCCCGACGTGTCGGTGGCGAGGACCGGCGCGGTGTTCTACGCGGAATCGGCACGCAGCGCATCGGAACACGAGGTGCACCTGATCGGCGTCGCGTCGCTGTGCGGGATTGCGTTGCTGATGATGTGGGTGTTCCGCTCGCCACGTTTGTTGCTGCTCGGTTTTGTTTCGACGGCGCTCGGCATCGTCTGCGCGCTCGCGGTGACGATGCTGGTGTTCGGCCAATTGCATCTGTTGACGCTGGTGTTCGGCGCGAGTCTGATCGGTGAAGCGGTCGACTATTCGATTCAGTATTTCGTGGTCTATCTCGGCGCCGGGCGCGATTGGGATTCGCGTCGCGGTGCACGTGCGGTACGTCCGGCTCTGACGGTTGCGCTTGCCACCAGCCTGCTCGGTTACGCAATCCTCACGTGGGTGCCGTTCCCGGCGCTCAAACAGATTGCCTGCTTCGCGATTGCTGGCATTACGACGGCGTTTGCGTCCGTGCTGTGGTTGTTGCCCGCGCTGCTCACGCGCCCGCCGAAGCGCAGCCCACAGCGCCTGTTCGCTGGCGCGGCGCGTGTGCTGGCGGTCTGGCATCGCACGATCGGCGGCAAGCGCGCATGGTTTGTGGCGGCGCTCCTGCTGATCGTGGCGATTCCCGGTTGGCTACGTCTGACGAGCGACGACGATATCCATCTGCTGATCCAGCGCGATCCTGCGTTGGTCGCGCAGGAAGACAAAGTGCGCGAGGCGGTCGGCGTCGATAACAGCGCGCAGTTTTTTGTCGTGCGCGGCGAGACGCCGGAAATCGTTTTGCAACGCGCCGAAGCGTTGGGCACGAAACTCGACGGGTTGAACGGCACGGCGAACCAGGTCGGCAGCTATCAGTCGGTGGTGCAATTCGTGCCGTCCGCGAAACAGCAAAACGAAGACCGGGCTTTGCTCGCGCAGCACGTATTCAACGATCCCACCGCACTGCGGGCGACGCTGCTGCAAGCGGGCTTCAAAGACGAAGTCGCCGATGCCTGGCTCGCCGCGTATGCGAAACCACAGCCGCTGCTCACGGTCGACACGTGGCTCGCCGCGCCGTGGTCGCAGCCGTACAAACATCTGTGGCTGGGCGTTGTCGATTCGACAACCAAAGCGTATGCCGCCGTCGTGATTCCACAAGGCGTGACGCCCCAGAATGAACCTGCGCTGATCGCCACCGCAAAGGCACTGCCCGGCGTCGTATTCGTCGACAAGGCGGCGAGCGTCTCGACGCTATTCGGCGAGTATCGTGTGGATAGCGGCTGGTGGCTCGGTGGCGCGCTGGCGCTTGTGCTCGTGCTGCTGATGCTGCGCTACACCGTGCGCGGTGGCATTGCCGTGACGCTGCCGGTGCTGCTCGCGGTCGGCGTCACGCTCGCTGTGTTCGGCTACGTTCACGTGCCGCTCAATCTTTTCAACTGGCTCGCGCTGATGCTGGTGCTCGGCGTTGGCGCAAACTATGCGGTGTTTCTGCGCGAAGGCTGTTTGCGCGCGGACGCGGATCTCGGCGCGGTCTGGACCGGTGTGCTGCTGTCGTCGGCCACCACGCTGTTGTCGTTCGGCATGCTCGGCATGAGCGCGATGCCCGCGCTGAAGAGTTTCGGCGCCACGCTCGCGCTCGGCATTGCGGTATCGGTGCTGCTCGCGCCGATCGGCATGCCATCGGAATCAAGGAGGGCCGCATGAAGGCGCCATCAGTTTATTTGCACGCGCTCGGCATGATCAACGCGCTCGGCGGCGACCTCGATGCAATCGTCCCGGCGCTTGCCGCCGGTCACGCACCCGGCATGGCAAACGCGCATACGGGCGTTGGCGAAGCGTTTGTCGGCAGCGTGCTCGCGCCGTTGGAGCTGGCGCCGCCGGCCGGGCTCGAGCGTTACGACTGCCGCAATAACCGCTTGCTGCTGGCCGCGCTGGCACAGATCGCGCCCGCCGTTGAAGCAGCGCGCGAACGTTACGGCGCGCATCGGATCGGCGTGGTGCTCGGCACCAGCACGTCGGGTATCGAAGCGGCTGAGGCCGCGTTCGTCTATCAGGCGCAAGCGGGCGACCTGCCCGCCAATTTCAATTACCGGCAGATGGAGATCGGCTCCGCCGCGCCATTTGCTGCCGCCGCCCTCTGTGTGCAGGGGCCGGCGTTCACGATCTCGACCGCTTGCACCTCGAGCGCGAAGGCGTTTGCGTCGGCGCGCCGGCTGTTGCAATTACGGCTGTGCGATGCGGTCGTGGTGGGTGGCGTCGATTCGCTGTGCGAGTTGACGGTGCAAGGTTTCGCCTCGCTCGAATCGACCAGTGGCGTGCGCGCCAATCCCATGAGCCGCAATCGCTGCGGGATCAACGTCGGCGAAGGCGCTGCCGTGTTCCTGATGAGCCGCGATGAAGCGGAAGTACGACTCGCGGGCATCGGCGAATCGAGCGACGCGTATCACATTTCCTCGCCCGACCCGCTAGGCGCGGGCGGCGAACTCGCGTTGCACGCGGCGCTGGCCGATGCGGGCGTCGCATCGTCGGCGATCGGCTATGTGAACCTGCACGCCACCGCCACACGCAAGAACGACGAGATGGAAGCGAAGTTGATGGCGCGGGTGTTCCCCAACGGTGTCGCGACGAGCGGCACCAAGCCGCTGACGGGTCACCAGCTCGGCGCGGCGGGCGCGACCGAACTCGCCTTCGCATGGTTGACGCTGGCGCGCGAGAATGCGCCGCTGCCGCGCCATCTGTGGGACGGCGAAGCCGATCCCGCGCTGCCGGTGGTGGATCTGGTCGAAAGCGAACGCTTCCTGCCGCGCGGCGCGGGCTCGCAATACGTGATGAGCAATTCGTTTGCGTTCGGCGGCAGCAATGTCAGCCTGATCCTTGCACGGTGACGCGCACGATGACCCAGACGCCCACCATCCAGGATCTCGTCCTGCAACCGATCGAAGCGATCATCCCGCATCGCGGCACCATGCTGCTGATCGATGCCGTGAACACGTTCAGCGAAGACGTGTTGAGCACGCGAGCAACCGTACGGGCCGACGCCTGGTATGCCGACGCCGACGGCGCGATGCCCGCATGGATCGGCATCGAATTGATGGCGCAGACCATCGCGGCGCACGTCGCGTTGCTCGCCATGCGCGGCGGTGGCACTGCGCGCCCTGGCGTGCTGCTTGGCTCGCGCAGCTACAAAGCGTTGCAGCCGTCGTTCGCAAGCGGCGCCCAGTTGCTGATCCAGGCAACAGAATTACTGCGCAGCGAAGCAGGCCACGGCGCCTACGAATGCACGATTTACCACGGCGGCGTGTGTTGTGCCGAGGCCGTGATCAAGGTTTTTCAACCGCCCAATTTCCAGTCATTCATCGAAGGGAGTTTCAGTTCATGAGCCGGCGTGTTCTCGTTACCGGCGCAAGCCGCGGCATCGGTCGTGCGATTGCGTACAAGTTGGCCGCCGACGGCTTCGTGGTGTCCGTGCATTGCCGCACGGGCCGCACTGAAGCCGAAGCTGTCGCAACGGGCATCGCCGCGCAGGGCGGCACGGCGCGCGTGCTGCAATTCGACGTGCGTGAGCGCGCCGTGTGTCGCGAGGTGCTCGAAGCGGATGTCGCGGCGCACGGTCCGTACTACGGCATCGTGTGCAGCGCGGGCGTGACGCGCGACGCCGCGTTTCCCGCGCTCACCGAAGAAGACTGGGACATCGTGATCGAAACCGGTCTCGACTCGTTCTACAACGTCGTCCATCCGTTGACCATGCCGATGGTGCGGGCGAGGAAGGGCGGGCGCATCGTCACGATCGCGTCGGTCTCCGGCGTGATGGGCAATCGCGGCCAGGTCAACTACAGCGCGGCGAAGGCCGGCCTGATCGGCGCGTCCAAGGCGCTCGCCGTCGAACTGGCGACGCGCAACATCACCGTCAATTGCGTCGCGCCGGGCCTGATCGAAACCGGCCTGCTCGACCAGATGCCGCTCGAGCAGGCATTGAAGACGGTGCCGATGAACCGCGTCGGCCAGCCTGCCGAGGTGGCGTCCGTGGTCAGCTTCCTCATGTCGGATGCGGCCTCGTACGTCACGCGTCAGGTGATCGGCGTCAACGGCGGGATGGTGTGATGAAGCGCGTCGTCATTACCGGCATGGGGGGCGTCACGGCGTTTGGTGACGACTGGGACGAAATCGAAGCGCGCCTGAGGCTGGGTGTGAACGCGGTCCGGCGCATGCCCGAGTGGGATTACTTCGAGTCGCTGCATACGCGGCTCGCGTGTCCGTTGCCGGGATTCACGGCGCCTGCGCATTATCCGCGCAAGAAAACCCGTTCGATGGGGCCGGTGTCGATGTATTCAGTGCGCGCGAGCGAACTGGCACTCGCCGACGCGGGCCTCGCCGATGACGTACTCATCAAGGACGGCCGCATGGGCGTCGCCTACGGGTCGTCGTCGGGCTCGGTGCAACCGATTCGCGCGTTCGGCACGATGCTTGAAACCGGCTCGATGAGCGACGTCACGTCGAACAGCTACGTGCAGATGATGCCGCACACCACGGCGGTCAACGTCAGCCTGTTCTGGGATCTGAAAGGGCGCATCATCCCGACTTCGTGCGCTTGCGCGTCGGGCAGCCAGGCGATCGGCTACGCGTATGAAGCGATCCAGACCGGCAAGCAGACGCTGATGCTGGCGGGCGGCGCGGAAGAGATGTCGGGTCCGGCAGTCGCCGTGTTCGACACGCTGTACGCGACCAGTACACGTAACGACGAGCCGCATCTCACGCCGCGCCCGTTCGATGCCGCGCGCGACGGCCTCGTGGTCGGCGAAGGCGCGGCCACGCTGGTGCTCGAAGACTACGAACATGCGGTGGCGCGTGGGGCGCGGATTCACGCGGAGATTGTCGGCTTCGGCTGCAATTCGGACGGCGCGCATATGACCCAGCCAACCGCCGAAACCATGGCGCTTGCCATGCAGCTTGCTTTGAAAGACGCGCAACTGCCGCCCGAGGCGATCGCCTATGTGAATGCGCACGGCACCTCTACGGACCGTGGCGACATCGCCGAAAGCCATGCAACCGCGCAGACCTTCGGTGCGCGCATGCCGATCAGCTCGCTCAAGAGCTATGTCGGCCATACGCTCGGCGCGTGCGGCGCGCTCGAAGCGTGGTGGACCATCGAGATGATGAAGCGCAACTGGTATGCGCCGACCCTGAATCTGGAGAACGTCGATCCGGCCTGTGCACCGCTCGATTACATCGTCGGCACAGGTCGTGAAATCGACGCCGAACATGTGATGAGCAACAACTTTGCTTTCGGCGGGATCAATACGTCGCTGATCTTCAGGCGCGTTCGATGAGCGTGGCGCTGCAACGCGTGGTCGTCACCGGCATGGGGATCGTGTCGTGCCTCGGCAATACGCTCGGCGAAGTATCCGGTGCGCTGCGCGCCGGCCGCTCGCGTATCGAGCGAATCGACGCGTGGCGTGAGCGCGGTTTTGGTTCGCAGGTGGCAGGCGTCGCCTCGGTCGCGCAGGAGCCGCCGTTCGAGCGCAAGCTCGAACGCTTCATGGGCGATACCGCGCGCTTTGCATGCCACGCCGCACGCAAAGCGATCGACGACGCCGGACTCGACCCTGCCGCACTGCGTTCGCCGCGCGCGGGGACGGTGATCGGCTCGGGCGTCGGCACGATGTCGAGTTACGACGTGGCCATGGCGATTGCGAATGCCCGCGGCGTCGACAAAGTGCCGCCGTACACGGTCCCGCACGCGATGAGCAGCACCGCGTCGGCCAACGTCGCGCAGGTGTTCGGACTTGAAGGCGTGAGCTATTCGCCGTCGTCGGCGTGCACGACGTCGGCGCTCGCCATCGGCCAGGCGATGCAGCTGATACAGACCGGCCGCCAGCAGATTGTGCTGGCCGGCGGCAGCGAGGCGCTGCACGACAACATGACGCTGATGTTCGATTCGATGGGCGCGCTGTCGCGCGGTTTCAACGACACGCCGCAGCACGCTTCGCGTCCCTACGATACGGCGCGCGACGGCTTCGTGATCGCTTCGGGCGGCGGCGTGCTGGTGCTCGAATCGCTCGATCACGCGTTGGCGCGCGGTGCGCGAATCTACGCCGAACTGACCGGCTTCGGCGACTGCACGGATGCCGCCGGTATGGTCGCGCCGCGTGCAGCCGGCATCGCGCGGGCGATGCGCGGCGCGCTGGGCGAAGCGGGCAAGCGCCCGGACTACATCAACACACACGCACCGTCGACACCGCTTGGCGATGTCGAGGAATTGCGCGCACTAATCGATGTATTTGGCAGCGACGTCCCCGCGTTCTCGTCGACTAAAGGCATGACCGGGCACCCGCTCGGCGCATGCGGCGCGCACGAGGCGATCTACACGCTGCTGATGATGCGTGACGGTTTCATCGCGGGGACGGCGGGCATCGAAACGCCGGAGCCGGGCGTCGACGGCATGCGGCTCGTGCGCACGACGCGCGACGCGCGCATCGGTACGGCGATGTCGATTTCATTCGGGTTCGGCGGCAGTTGCGCAAGCCTGATGTTTGAAGCGTGGCAGGGCGGTTGAAACGGCCACGATTTTGAAAAAACGAGGGCAATAAAAATGAAAAAACGTTTTGTACTGGCTGCACTGGCGGTGGTGGTGCTGACACAGGCGGGATGCGCCACGGACGTGAAGTCGCTGCCGCTCGCGGCAGCCGGCGGCCAGTCGCGCGGTGGCGTGCCGGTCTATTTCGGCCAGCAGAGTCACCCGGCAGTGACAGCCAAGTTGGGCGACGTGTCCTACTCGGTGCGGATCGCGCGCAAGGTGTCGAGCCCGGAAGATGCCTGCCATGAAGCGCTTGCCGAAGCTGTGGAGAAGCTGCGCACGGCAGCCCGCGAACGCAACGCCAACGCCGTGATCGACGTATCGACGCGCTTTCATAGCACCGAGACCAACTCGTCGACCGACTTTACGTGCGGCGTGAGTCCCAGCGCTGCCGCGATCGCGGTGAGAGGCCAGCTCGTCGTGCTGGAAGCGAACTAAGCCGAATCCAGTTTAGAACTCACTAGAGCAACAAAAACCACCAAGGAGTCTCAATGAAACGCAATGTGCTGTTTGCCGCGCTGTTCGCTTCGCTCGCCACGCTGAGCGCTACGCAGGCTTTTGCCCGCGACACGGTCGCCAACTATCCGGTCGCGCCGGCGCTGCAAAGCGAACCGGGCAAGGTCGGTGACGACGTCGCGCTGTATTTCGCGGGGCAGCCGCATCCGGCCGTGGAGAAAACGATGGGTGAATTCGCGACCAACAAGAAGACCAACGCCTTCGGCAAGAGCGACCTGGAAGCGTGCCAGCACGTGTTCCTGTCGGCCGTGATCGAATTGCAGGAACGCGCGCGCAAGGAAGGCGGCAACGCGGTGATCAACATCAAGAGCAACTACAAGAACGAAGTGCGCGAGAGCGCGACGGAGTTCACGTGCGGTGCGGGTGCGGTGATCGCCGGTGTGGCGCTGAAGGGCGATGTGGTGACGCTGCGCAAGTAGTCACGCAATTAAGCGCGCTGTGATGCTTGCCAGGGCGATGGCCTGCCACCGCTCTGGCAAGATTTAATCGGCCTTGATCGCCGCGACATTGACCAGCGTTTCACGACGCTTGCCAGGCTGTGGATGGGTCAGGCCGAGGCGTTCAAGCAGGCCGAAGTCTTTTGCGCGGCTCCACCAGAGATACGGCAGCGAGACGTTGCGCTGATCGAAGCGGAAACCGCCGCGGCGGATCATGTCGAGGTAGCCGTCGGCGCTTTTCTGAACGTGCATGGGATGACGGAACAGCAGCCGGATCACCCACGATTTGATGTACGCGTCGGTGGATTCGGCGAACAGCAGGATGCCGCCTGGTTTGAGCACGCGGCGGAATTCGGCGAGCGCGCGGTCCTGCTCGACGAGATGGTGAAAGGTTTGATGGCAGAACACAATGTCGGCGCTGGCGTCGGGCAACGGCAATTGCGCGCAGTCGCCGTGCAGCACTTCGATATCGGCGAGCGTGTCGCGGCACGCGTTGGCAGCGTTGGCGGCAAGCGCCAGCGACGGTTCGTGGAAATCGACACCGACAATGCGGCGCGGCTTGAACGCCTCGGCGAGCAGGTGAAACGAGATGCCTTGCCCGCAGCCGACGTCGACGATGACCGGTGCGGCAGGCAAGGGCGCATCGATCAGGCGCTTGAGGTCGTTGATCGCGACCCGCAGCACATGATGTTCCCACGTATAGGTACGCAGGAACCAGATCCCGAAGGCCGTTTCCGGCACGAAAGGCACACTGGATGTTTCGGATGGCGACACGCTGGGCTCCCCGGCGAAATTCTGTTCTTGATGCGACGCGTAATTGTAACGAGAAGTAAGGATGCAGCGTAATGCTGTTCCGGGCAAGCAAACGATTGAGGCAACCTTGAGTACACATTCATCAAAGCGAGTGACCGTCGACGTAGCGATCATCGGCGCCGGTCCGGCAGGCGCCGTCGCGGCGGCGCTCTTGCGTAAAGCGGGCCGCTCGGTGCTGGTGCTGGAGCGCCAGCATTTTCCACGCTTCTCGATCGGCGAAAGTCTGCTGCCGCAAAGCATGGCCTACCTCGAAGAGGCCGGCATGCTGCAGGCGGTGATTGAAGCCGGTTTCCAGTACAAAAACGGCGCGCATTTCATTCACCGCGGCCAGTCGTCGGCGTTCGATTTCCGCGACAAGCATTCGCCGGGATGGGGCACTACGTACCAGGTCGAGCGCGCGGTGTTCGACGATATTCTGATTCGCTGCGCAGCAGAACAGGGCGCCGACGTGCGCTTCGGTCACACGGTCCGCGCGATGCACCCTGCCGGGACGGACACCAAGCCGGTGCTCGACGTGATCGACGAAGCGGACAACGCCTATGAAGTCGAAGCGCATTTCGTGTTCGATGCAAGCGGCTTTGGCCGTGTGCTGCCGCGCTTGCTGAATCTCGAAGCGCCCACGCGCATGCCGACACGCGCCGCAATCTTCTCGCATGTGCAGGATGGTATTCCGGCCGGCGCGACCGATCGCAACAAGATCTGCGTGGCGACCCACCCGGAGCGCCGCGACGTGTGGTTCTGGATGATTCCGCTGGCGGGCGGCCGTTCGTCGGTGGGGTGCGTGGCCGAGGCCAGTTTCCTCGATGTACCGGAAGCCGAACGCGACGCGAAACTGCGTACGCTGATTCAGCAGGAGCCGACCCTCGGTCCATTGATCGGCAAGGCGCCGTTCCTGATGCCGGTACGTCACATCGGTGGGTACGCGGCGAATGTCGAACGTTTGCATGGCCCCGGCTATGCGTTGCTCGGTAATGCGGGCGAATTTCTCGATCCGGTGTTCTCGTCCGGCGTGACGATTGCGCTGCGTTCCGCGCATCTCGCGGTGCAAACGTTGAACCGGCAACTGGAGGGCGAGCAGGTCGACTGGTCGGCCGCTTACGACGTGCCGCTGCGTAAGGGGATCGATACGTTCCGCGCCTTTGTCGAGCGCTGGTACACGGGCGAGTTGCAGGACATCATTTTCTATCCGCACCAGACGCCGTCAATTCGCCGCATGATCAGCGCGGTGCTGGCGGGGTACGCGTGGGATGAATCGAATCCGTATGTGGCCGATCCGGTGCGCCGTCTGAATGCGTTGCACGATGTGTGCACCCACCATTGATCGGGCTGTACGGCACGAGTAAATAAAAAACGGCGCTTCTTTCACGAAGCGCCGTTTTTATTCGATCGCCTGAATCAGATCAGGCGTCAGCTCGGAAATCCACTCAAGCTGCGATTTTCGCCACACGCGGTGCAGACTGACGCACGTCGTCGCGACGATGCACGCGCTTGCCCGCGGCATACGTTTCGTAGATCGCGCGGTCGTCGCCGAGCAGCGCGAACGCGAACAGCAGTTCTTCGAGCGACTCGGTGCGTGCGGTACGGCGCGCGAGCAGCGGCGTGGCTTGCGGATCGAGCACAACGAAGTCGGCTTCCGACTTCGGCTTCAACGTGCCGACCTTGTCGGCCAGATCCAGTGCTTCGGCCGCGCCCGCCGTGGCGAGATAGAACATCCGCGTGGCCGTCAGATGATGGCCTGTCAGACGCGCCACCTTGTGCGCTTCGTTCATTGTTTGCAGCATCGAGAACGACGTGCCGCCGCCGACGTCCGTCGCCAGCGCGATCGGCATGCCGGCTTCGTCGGCCTTGTCGAAGTCGAACAGGCCGCTGCCGAGGAACAGGTTCGAGGTCGGGCAGTGCGAGGCGACCGTGCCGGTTTGCGCCATGCGCTTGCGGTCTTCCTCGTCGAGGTAGATGCAATGGCCGTACACCGCGCGGCGGCGCAGCAGGCCGTAGTGATCGTAAATGTCCAGATAGCTGCGGTGGCCTGGGAACAGATCGGCGACCCATTTCACTTCGTCGGTATTCTCGGCGACGTGGCTCTGGATGAAGATGTCCGGATGTTTGCCGGCCAGCACGCCGCACGCTTCGAGTTGCGCTTCGGTCGAGGTCGGCGCGAAACGCGGCGTGAGCGCGTACATCTGGCGGCCACGGTTGTGCCAACGTCCGATCAACTCGGCGCTGTCGTCATAACCCGATTGCGCGGTGTCGCGCAGAAACTCGGGGCAGTTGCGGTCCATCAGCACCTTGCCGGCCACCATGCGCAGATTGCGCGCTTCGCTCTCGGTGAAGAGGGCGTCGGCCGATTCCTTGTGGACCGTGCAATACACGAGCGCGGTGGTCGTGCCGCACGCCAGCAGTTCTTCGACGAAGAAGCTCGCCGTATCGCGCGCGTAGGCCGGATCGGTGAAGCGGCGTTCGGTCGGGAACGTGTACGTGTCGAGCCACGGCAGCAGACCCGGCGCCGGTGAGGCGATCATGTCGGTCTGCGGATAGTGAATGTGCGTGTCGATGAAACCCGGCACGATCAGCTTGTCGCGCATCTCCTGCACCTGGGTGCCCGGCGCGAGTTGCGACGCGAGCGCGGCATACGGGCCCGCTGCGACCACATGGCCGTCTTCGACGATCAGCAGGCCGTCCTCGTTGAAGACTGCCGCGTTGGGCGATTGCGCAGGGTCGCCGTTGAAGGTCAGCAGTTGTGCGCGGAATGCTGATTGTGTCGATTGAGTCATGGAAAAACCGTCTCCGTATTTGTGAGGAGCTAAACAGCGCAGACGGCGGCTTTACTCTGGGTCTGAAACGAACCCGTGCCGCCGCCGGCTGCTATTCATTGGCCCGTCAATGCGGGCCGCTTGGGTGCCAGTGCGCGTCGAGCTTCGCGATCAGTTCGCTGCGTTTCTCGGGCGTGATGAACGACGCTTCGAAGCTGTTGCGGATGATCGTGTAGACCTCGGCATCGTTGAGCTTCAACGCGTCGATGGTGGCGAAATAGTTGGCGTTCACGTAACCGCTGAAATAAGCCGGATCGTCGGAATTCACCGTAACGGCGACGCCGCGATCGAGCAGGTCCTTCAACGTGTGCTTGGTCAGATCGTCGAACACGCAGAGCTTGAGGTTCGACAGCGGGCACACGGTCAGCGCGACGCGCGTATCGGCGAGGCGTGTGACGAGCGCCGGATCTTCGATGCTGCGCACGCCGTGGTCGACGCGGTCCACTTTCAGCAGATCGAGCGCTTCGTAGATATACGACGGCGGCCCTTCTTCGCCGGCATGTGCGACCAGCTTCAGACCGAGCGCGCGTGCCTGGGCGAAGACGCGTTCGAACTTCGACGGCGGATGACCACGCTCGGACGAATCGAGACCCACGCCGATCAGACGATGCTTGTATTGCTCGAACAGCGGCCGCGCTTCTTCAAATGTGGCGAGCGCATCTTCTTCCGACAGATGGCGCAGGAAGCACAGAATCAGTTTGCTCGACATGCCGCGCTTTTCCGCATCGGCGAGCGCGCGTTCGATGCCGGCCACGACGGTTGCGATCGGCACGCCGCGTTCCGTATGCGTCTGCGGATCGAAGAAGATTTCGCTGTGAATCACGTTATCGGCGAGGCAGCGTTCGACATACGCCGTCGTCATGTCGTAGAAGTCCTGCTCGTGCAGCAGCACGCTTGCGCCGGCGTAGTAAATGTCGAGGAACGATTGCAGATCGGTGAACGCGTACGCGGCGCGCAGCGCTTCGATCGAGTCGTAGGCAAGCTTCACGCCGTTGCGTTCGGCGAGCGCGAAGATCAACTCGGGTTCGAGCGAACCTTCAATATGGATGTGCAGTTCGGCCTTCGGCGCGCGAGCGGTTTTCTCGATGAGTGGCGTAGGGGTAGCGGTCGTTGTATTCATGGTCGGTCAGCAGTTCGTTG
Organism: Burkholderia sp. GAS332; assembly: GCA_900142905.1. Classification (NCBI taxonomy): domain Bacteria; kingdom Pseudomonadati; phylum Pseudomonadota; class Betaproteobacteria; order Burkholderiales; family Burkholderiaceae; genus Burkholderia; species Burkholderia sp. GAS332. Next base: position 1,097,352 of record FSRV01000001.1, read on the forward strand.
GAGTCGGTTCGCGCCGGATGCGGGATGCAGGGCTGAATGCAATCGCTTTGGGGCAGCAGGTCGATTGTGCGGCAAATCAGACCGTCTGCGCTGCATGCGCGCCCGCATTCGCCTCCACAGCCTGCAACACCTGGGCGGCCGCCGAGATCGCGATGATCTCCGGCGACTTGTCGACGATACCGTCGACCCCTAGCGGGCACTTCATCCGCGCAATCTGCGACGGATCGATGCCGCGCGCGGCCAGCCGATGTTCGAACTGCTTGCGCTTGCTGTGCGAGCCGATCATGCCGAAGAACGCGAAATCGCCACGCCGCAGAATGCGCTCCGCCAACTCGAGATCGAGCGCATGGTTGTGCGTCATCACGATGAAGTACGTGTGTGGCGCGGCTTGGTCGATGGCTTCGTCGGGCGCGTCGTTCGGATCGATTTTCACGTTCGGCGCATGCAGCGTTTCCGGGGGCGGAAACTGCGCGTCGCGTTCGTCGACCCAGCGCACGACGCAGGGCAGCGTGGCGAGCACGCGAACCAGCGCGGCGCCCACGTGGCCGGCGCCGAACAGCACGACCTGGAAGTCGCCTGGCGCGATGGTTTCGGTGAGCAGCGCGCCGCTGTCGTCGAAGCCGGCGCCGTCCCACAGCAGGCAGTCGGTGGCATCGACACCCGGTTCGGGGTCGGACAGCATCACCGCATCCGGTGCGGGGCCGAATGATACGCTACGCACCGTCGAAAGGCCCGCGGCCACGCGTTTCGCGAGTGACGTAATCCAGCCGAGGTCGCCGATGTCGAGGCGCTCAAAGGCGACAATCACGGCGCCGCCACAGCATTGGCCGAGGCTTGGGCCAAGCGCGAAGCGTTCGAGGCGGCGCATATGCGGTGAGCGCATGCCGTCGCGCAGCACCTGGCGTGCGGTCTCGATGGCTTTCCATTCGAGGTGTCCGCCGCCAATCGTGTGCTTGGCCGAATCACGCGTGACGATCATCTTGGTGCCGGCTTCGCGGGGCGCCGAACCTTCGACGCGCGCGACCGTCACCAGCACGACGGCGTCGCCGTGCGCGAGCAGTTGTTGCAGGTCAGGTAGCCAGGCTTGCATCCGGCGGTTCTCCATACGTGGCCGCGCGGGGTGTCCGTGCGGCCGGTTGAGTGCGGCGGGACGCGTTCGTGTCGCGTCGCGCCGTTGCTTAAAGTCGCTTAACGTTGTTCAACGTTTCGTCAAGTTGCTAAATCGGTGTGGTGGCGGCTGTGGCTGTGACGGCCGCTTCCGTTGGTTGTTCGGCCGGTTGTCCTGTCGCGGGTTCCGTCGTCGTCCCAGGCAATTGCAACGCGTCCAGCGCATCGAGAATCGCTTCGGGCGTGGCCGGCGCGCGCAACGCTGGCGCATTGTCCGCGTCCGGCACCGCTGCCGCGATCGCGTCACGAATCGCGAGGAACACCGAGAACGGCAGCAGCAGCGGCGGCTCGCCGACGGCCTTCGAATGGAACACGGTCGGCTCGGCGTTCTGATTCTGATAAAGCTGCACGTGGAACGCCGCGGGGGTATCGCTGACGGCGGGAATCTTGTACGTCGACGGCGCGTGAGTCATCAGGCGGCCATCGCGGTTCCACCACAATTCTTCCGTGGTGAGCCAGCCCATGCCCTGGATGAAGCCACCTTCCACCTGGCCGATATCGATCGCCGGATTGATCGATTGACCAGCGTCGTGCAGGACATCCGCGCGCACCAGTTTCCATTCGCCGGTCAGCGTGTCGATCACCACTTCCGACACCGCCGCGCCGTACGCAAAGTAATAAAACGGGTGACCGGTCAGCGTTTTCGCATCCCAGTGCACTTTCGGCGTCGTATAGAACCCGTCCGACCACAACTGCACGCGAGCAAGATACGCTGCGGCGACCAGTTGCTCGAACGGCATCGCACCGCCGTTCGCCGATACTTCACTGTTGGCGAATTCCACCGCGTCTGCGGTGCCGCCGAGTTGCTTCGCCGCGAGTTGGGCGAGCCGGTCGCGAATGGTCCGGGCAGCGGCTTCGGCGGCTTTGCCGTTCAGGTCACTGCCGGTTGAAGCGGCGGTTGCCGACGTGTTGGCGATCTTAGACGTATCGGTCGCGGTCACGCGCACGCGCGAAAGCGGCAAGCCGAGCTGGTTCGCGACGACTTGTGCGACTTTCGTATTGAGCCCCTGGCCCATTTCGGTGCCGCCGTGATTGACGAGTACCGAGCCGTCTTTGTACACGTGCACCAGTGCGCCGGCCTGATTCAGGAACGGCACGTTGAACGAGATGCCGAATTTCACCGGCGAGAACGCGAGGCCGCGTTTGAGTACCGGACTGGTTGCATTGAACGTGGCGATCGCTTTGCGGCGTGCGCGGTAGTCGCTGGTTTCAAGCAACTGATCAGTCAGCGGCGCGATGATGTTGTCTTCGACGCGTTGTCCGTAGGGTGTCGTGTCGCGTTCGCCGATGCCGTAGTAGTTGGCGAGCCGCACATCGAGCGGATCGCACTTCAATTGACGCGCGATGCTGTCGACCATCACTTCCATGACCAGCGCGCCTTGCGGGCCGCCGAAGCCGCGAAACGCGGTGTTCGACTGCGTGTTGGTCTTGCAGCACAGCGCGACGATGTCGACGTCGGACAGGTAGTACGCATTGTCGAAGTGGCAGACCGCACGTGTGGCGACCGCACCGGACAGGTCCGCGGAATAGCCGGCTCTCAAAGCGATTTCGACGCGCGCGCCGAGAATGCGGCCGCTATCGTCGAAGCCTGCTTCGTACTCGTAGACCGCGTCGTGGCGCTTGCCGGTGATCATGAAATCGTCGTCACGATCGGCGCGCAGTTTGACCGGACGGCGCAGCAGTTTCGCCGCCAACGACGCCACGCACGCGAACACCGCCGATTGCGATTCCTTACCGCCGAAGCCGCCACCCATCCGCCGGCATTCGCACACGACGTTGTGCGCCGGCCAGCCGAGCATATGCGCGACGACCTGCTGCATTTCGCTCGGATGCTGCGTCGAACTGTAGACGAGCATGCCGTCCATTTCCTTCGGCACGGCGTAGGCGATCTGGCCTTCGAGATAAAACTGTTCCTGGCCGCCGACTTCGAACGTGCCGTGGATTTTATGCGGCGCGGCGGCGATTTTTGCGTCGGGGTCACCGCGCTTCAGATGCAGCGGCGGCAGGACGTACTGTTTATTGGCTTTCGCTTCGGCGGGCGTGAGGACGACTTCGAGCGGTTCATAGCGCACGACGTCATCGCTTTTAGCCAGCGCTGCGGCGCGGCGCGCGAGCTCATGAGTTTCGGCGATCACCGCGAACACCGGTTGACCGAGATACAGCACTTCGTCGACGGCGAGAATCGGATCGTCGTGCAGCACCGGGCCGCAGTTGTTCTCGCCGGGGATGTCTTCAGCGGTTAGCACCGCGATCACACCGGGTGCTTTTCTTACGGCGTCGAGATCGAGCGATACGATCCGTGCGTGTGCGTGCCGCGACAACCCAAGCGCCGCGTGCAGCGTGCCTTGCAATTCAGGGACGTCGTCGGTGTAGGTGGCTTCGCCGCTCACATGCAGCGTGGCGGATTCGTGCGGCAACGACACGCCGATCGCCGTCTCATTGTCCTGAGCCACGGCGCGCTGTGCAGCATGTTCGACGAAAGCATCAGTCCGGTTCATCACGACGACTCCTTCGCAACGGCCGCGTCCGGCACGCCGTTTTCGTACGCGAACGCATTCACGTCGAAGAGGGCGAGCGGCGCGTCATCGCGCGTTTCGAGGTGGAAGCGCCACAGCAGGTTGCGCGCCACTTTCAGTCGATAGGCGCTCGAGGCGCGCATGTCGGTGAGCGGCTGGTAATCGGCGACGAGTGCGTTCATCGCTTGCCGCGCGGTGCTTTCGTTCCATGTTGCGCCGTTCAGCGCGGCCTCGGTTTGCGCGGCGCGTTTAGGTGTCGCGGCCATGCCGCCGAATGCAATACGGGCTTCCCTGATCGCGCCGTTTTCGCCGATATGCAGCGCGAACGCGGCGCATACCGCGGAGATGTCCTGATCGTAGCGCTTCGACACTTTGTACGTGCGGAAGCGCAGATCGCGCGCCGGACGCGGCACACGCAGCCCCGCCACAAATTCGCCGGGCACGAGTGCGGTCTTCTGGTAGCCGAGGTAGAACGAATCGAGCTTTAGCGTGCGGGTTTTCGAATCGTGGCGCAGCACGACTTCGGCGCCGAGTGCGAGCAGCGCCGGCATCGAATCGCCGATCGGCGAGCCGTTCGCGACGTTGCCGCCGAGCGTGCCGGCATTGCGGATCGGCAGCGACGCGAAACGCGTCCACAACTCGGCCAGTTCGGGATAATCGACGGCGAGTGCCGCATACGCGTCTTCGAGCGTGACGGCGGCGCCGATCGTGAGCATCTGCGCGTCGCGTTCGATCGTCTTCAATTCGGCGACGTTGCCGATGTACAGGATGTCGCCGAGATCGCGGAATTGCTTGGTGACCCACAGGCCGACGTCGGTGCTGCCGGCGAGGAGGCGTGCCTGCGGATGCTCGGCGCGCAGTTTAGCGAACGCGTCGAGCGTGACCGGTGCATGGAAGGTGGGCGAGCCGAACCCGGCGCCGCGCGTATCGGGCGCGCTGTATTCGAAGGTGTCGCGGCGTTGAATTTCACGCAGCGTGTCGGCGACCGCCTTGCGGTCCAGCGTCACGCGCGGGTATTGCGGGTAGTCGAACATCTTCTGCGAGGCGTCGACGATCGGCCGGTAGCCGGTGCAGCGGCACAGATTGCCGGACAGCGCGGCGTTGATTTCATCGCGGGTGGGCAGGCCGGCGGCGGCCGGCTGATTTTCGTACAACGCCCACATCGACATCACGAAGCCGGGGGTGCAGAAACCGCACTGCGAGCCGTGGCAATCGACCATGGCCTGTTGGACGGGGTGCAGGGCGCCGTCGGCGCCGCGCAGGTCTTCGACGGTGAAGAGGGCTTTGCCGTCCAGCGTTGGCAGGAACTGAATACAGGCGTTGACCGCCTTCAGCGCGACGCCGCCTTGCGCATCCAGTTCGCCGATGACGACGGTGCAGGCGCCGCAGTCGCCTTCCGCGCAGCCTTCCTTGGTGCCCGTGCAATGCAAATCCTCGCGCAGGTGCTGAAGCACGGTGCGCGAAGCCGGGACGCCCGTAACCTCATGGACGGACCCCTGGTGATAAAAGCGGATGGTTTGCGATGTCATGGCGAATCCGAAAGACAGTGCGGACCGGGCGCGCGTTACGCATGGGGTCGCGCCAAAGCCGGCCTCGCGCACGTAGATCGCCATCCAGGTTCGAAGATAGCACTACCTCGTCCCGAAAAGATTTCCCAACTCGCATGAAGCTTATTCGCAAGCCGTCATGAGATCAGTACGATTCGTGCGAAAGCGGGAAGTTGCGTGAGGCGGGATGGGTGGCGCACTGCCTTGAGGGGCGGGGCGCAGCGAGAAAACGGGGCGGAGCGCGGCTGGCCGTGCGCGGCGCGGCACCCGGAAGGCTTGGCGGGGCTCGGGGGCTCGGTGTTTACGCTTGCAAGAAGCGTCTTTTATCGCAAAAAACGCCGCAAAGTACGAGCGGATGGGCGCTTCAGGTTGCCGCCACCGGGTTCACCAGGCCGTCGCTGATGTGAAAACGCCGGCCTTCAACCGCCGTGGAAGACGGTGCAAAGGCCGGCGCGAAGCCAGTTACCTTACTGGAACAGCCCGATCAGGCGATCCGGCGGCGGTTCCGGGACAGGCTCAGCGCCAGCGGCACGAAAGCCACCACGAAAGCGACCAGCGACCACATCGGCAGCGACAGGCCCAGAATGGGCGGATAGGCCGTTTCGCAGAGGCCGGCGACCTTGAAGACGCCCGGCAGCCATTGCGCCGGCGGCAAGCTGTCGACCACCGGCTGCAGCGCGTCGAAACCGCAGCTGAAACCCGGATTCGCCTGAACATACACGTGCCGGGCGGCGGTGACGATGCCGCCCAACGCCGACAGGGCCGCCAGCACTTCCAGCAGCCGCACGCCGCGCCAGCTATTGAAGCGCGCGCCGAGGAACGCAAAAATCGCGATCAGCAGGAAGAAATAGCGCTGGATGATGCACAGCGGGCAGGGGTCTTCATGCAAGCCATATTGCAGATACAGCGCGCCGGCAACGAGGCCGACGCAGATCAGGCCAAGCAGAACCAGCAGGGAGCGCTCGCGGCGCAGCATCGCATTGTCGTTATTCATGGGTCGTGTGGCTGTCTGTAAACGGAAAGGGCGGGTGCCCGCGATTCTAGCGCGAACCCCCGCCCCAACGCTTATCGCGCTTTTAAGGTGCAATCCCGCACGGTTCCTGCTCAGTTTCCGCTCAGTCCCCGATTAGCGAATCGCTTTGAGCACGGCTTCCGCGCCGCGGCCGATCGCCAGCAAGGCGTCGTCGGCGTGCGGCGCGGCCGCCAGCATCAGGCCGACCGGCGCGTCGCCGCGCAAATGGCAGGGCAGCGAGAGCGCGCAGGCGTCGAGGAAGTTGAATACGCTCGGGTTGCGCAGGATCAGTGCGTTGGTGCGGCCAAATGCGTCGTCGTCGTGGATCAGATCGGCCACGCGCGGCGGCAAGACCGGCACCGTCGGCGAAACGACCGCGTCGAAACGCTGCCACAGCGTGCGCGCGGCTTCGTCGAGCATGGCCTGGCGTTCGGCGAGCAGGTCCAGATAGTCGACGGCGCTGGCCGGCTGGCCTTTCAGGATGCGCACCAGTACGCGCGGATCGTATTGATCGCGGTGCTTTTCCAGCAGCGGACGGTGCCATGCATACGCTTCAATCGGCGAAAAGCCGAAGCGGTTGATCTCGGGCAGGCGGTCGAGCGGCGCGAAGCGCACTTCCGTGACGATCGCGCCGGCCGCTTCCAGATGCTTGAGCGCTGTGTCGATCGCGGCGGCGACGGCCGGTTCGACACCGTCCGTCACGAAGTTGGTCAATACACCGAGGCGCACGCCTTCGAGCGGCCGCGCTGCCGGGATGCGCGGCTCCAGCCCGGCCAGCATCCGGTCGACCAGCGCGCAGCACGCGACCGAGACGCCGATCGGACCGAACGAGTCGAGCGTCGAAGAGAGGGGTACGCCGCCCTGTTTCGGGATGCGGTCAGCCGTCGGCTTGAAACCGGTCAGGCCGCACAGTGCCGCCGGGATGCGGATCGAGCCACCGGTGTCGGTGCCGAGCGCGATGGCCGCCATGCCATCCGCGACGGACGCCGCCGCGCCCGACGACGAACCGCCCGAAATCCGCTCGTCGCCCTTCACGCCGCGCTGATACGGCGACAGGGGATTCCCATAGTGCGGGTTCAAGCCGAGTCCGGAAAACGCGAACTCGCTCATATTGGTGCGCCCGACGATCACCGCGCCCGCCCGTTTCAGGCGCGCGACGGCGACTGCGTCCGCCTTGGCGGCGGGCGCGTCGGCCAGCACCACGGAGCCGGCGCGAGTCGGCTGGCCTTCGATATCGAACAGGTCTTTGACCGACACCGGAATCCCGGCGAGCGGCGAGAGGACCGTGCCCGCGGCGCGTAGCCGGTCGTGTGCGTCAGCTGCGGCGCGCGCGCTGTCGGCGTCGACGTGCATGAAGGCGACCGCGCCTTGACCGGCCGGATCGGCGATCCGTTCGAGCGCGGTTTCAACGAGCGTGCGGCTAGTGGTGCGGCCGGCGGCGAGGTCGGCGGCAAGCTGGGTTAGCGGCGGGAAGGGCGTGAATTCAGTGGCCATGGTGTCGGGAAGAATCCAGTTGGGCCGGGCGAAGCCGGTTAAGGGCAATGAAATACGGTCGAAGAATACGGTCGATCAGTTGGCGTCGATCGGATGCGGCTGTTCAGATGCGGCGGTTCAGATGCGTTACTCAGATGCATTCACTCACATGCGGTTGAACAAGGTCGCGCGGAACGCTTCGATATGCTTTTGCACCGATTGCCGGGCGCCTTCGCCATCGCGTTCGCGCAGCAGACGAAACAGTTCCAGATGTTCTTCATGGACGTCTTCGAGATGATGAGGCTCGGACAGCGAAATGAACCAGAAGCGCAGCGAGCGTTCATGCAGTCCACGCAGGATATCGGCCAGCACCGGATTGCGCGACGCCGCCGAAATCGCCAGATGAAACTCGCGGTCGATATCCATCATGCCCTCGATATCATGCGCGGCGACGCAAATCGCCGAACGGTCGAGCAAGGCCTGCATCGCGTCGAAATCGTGTTGCTGCGCGTGACGCGCGGCCAGTTCGACGCAGTAGCTTTCGTTGACGAGCCGCACGTCGATGATCGCCAGCACATCGTCGAGGGAAACCGGGCGCACCATGATGCCCTTTCTCGGCATGATGGTGAGCATGCCTTCGTGCACCAGCCGGTGCAGCGCCTGATGAACCGGCGTTCTGCCGATGCCGGTCAGCGCCATCAATTCCGCCTCGTTGAGCACTTCGCTCGGCCGCAGGCGCATCGTGATGATCTCGCGCTTGACGAAGGCATAGGCCTGTTCGGCGAGGCTCGCCGTGGCGGTCTCGCGGGGGGCACTGGAACGGCGGGCAGTCTGCAAAAGCGTCATGTGAAGAGAAGAGCGGGCGATGTCGTCCGCATTGTAGAGCAAGGTTTTGCGCGGACGGCGCCTGGTGGGCGGTTGCTCACCGGCGCCGTCCTCGCGTAACGCGGCGGTCGGCCGCGCGGTGCCGCAATCGCGGCAGTCACTGCCTATCAGGCGCTTCTCGGCGTCGCCGCCGCGGCGTGCTGCACCTTGACGCGCGGCATCATCAACGTGACCAGCCCACCGACGATCAATGCCCCTGCGATCAGCACCAGCCCGAAGGTCACGCTATGCGTCGCATCCTTGACGATGCCGAGCACATACGGGCTCACATAGCCGGCCAGATTCGCAATCGAGTTGATCACGGCGATCCCGGCAACGGCTGCGGTGCCTTGCAGGAAGGTCGTGGACATCGACCAGAAGATGCCGAAGCCCGCCAGAATGCCGATATACGCGATCGACAAACCGGTGACGGCGAGCGGAATCGAGTTCGTCACCGAGGCACTGCCTAGCAGACCCGCCGCGCCGATGAAGCAGCACACGGCGTAGTGCCAGCGCCGTTCGCCGGTGATATCCGACGAGCGGCCGATCAGGATCATGCCGATGCCCGCCGCCAGGTAGGGAATCGCCGTGACGAAGCCGTTGGTGACGAGGTTCGTGACGCCGAGGTCCTTGACGATCTGCGGCAGCCAGAACGAGAAGCCCGCATTGCCGGTGACAAGGCAGAAGTAGATCAGCGTCAGCAGCCAGAAGCGGCTTGAACGCAAGGCAACCGCCAGACTATGCTCCGCGCCGGCTGCAGCCGCGGCCGTGTTTTCCCGCGAAAGGCGGCTGAGGATCACGCGTTTTTCGTCGCCGGTGAGCCAGGCGGCTTCGGCGGGCGTGTTGCGCAACACGGCGAGCGCCCAGAAGCCGGCGAGGATCGACGGAATGCCTTCAATCAGGAACATCCACTGCCAGCCGCGCAAGCCGTGCGCTTCATGCAGCGCCGACATCAAAAAGCCCGACAACGGCGCGCCGATGATGCCCGCGACCGGAATTGCCGCCATGAAGACGGCGACCATCCGCGCGCGCCGGTCGGACGGAAACCAGAAGGTCAGATACAGCACTACGCCCGGCACCAGACCGGCCTCCGCGACGCCGAGGCAAAAGCGCAGCACGTAGAACATCGTTTCCGAGTGCACAAACATCATCAGACACGACAGCAGCCCCCACAGCATCGTGATGCGGGCGATGGTGGCGCGCGCGCCGAACTTCTTCAGCAGCAGATTACTCGGCACTTCGAACACGAAATAGCCGAAGAAAAAGATCCCCGCGCCGAGTCCGTACGCCGCGTTCGACAGGCCGAGGTCGCCGGTGAACTGCAGCTTCGCGTAACCGATGTTGACGCGGTCCAGGTACGACAACACGTAGACGAGAAACAGGAACGGCATGATGCGCCAGGTGATCTTGCGCAGCGCGGCGGCCTCGAGCCACGCATCAGAAGAGGCGTCGGCGTTGGCGGATAGCGGAGGGGAGCTCATGGGTGCCTCATTCGACGATAGGTAGCGCGTGCACGCGGTAAGCGTGGCGCAGCGTGCGGTTCAGGATGGGGTCGTGCAGTTCGAGTTCGAGCGCGTCGCCGTCGGCCATCCCGACGATGCCGCCTTGTACCGCCAGCGTGCCGCAGAACATCGCCGCACCCTCTGCCACGGGCGCGCGTTCCAGCAGATCGGCGGCCGGCAGCAGCGAGGCGACAGTGCCCTGCTGGTAGACACGCCGCTCGCCATGGTTTGTCACCGCGAAAGCACGCAGTTCAAGCTGGTCCCAGTGGCCGACCACGTCGTCGAAGCGCCAGGCGTCGCGTGCGACCGGTTTCGGGCAGACCTGCTTGGAGACGGTGACCCCGTAGGCCTCGACTTCGCGGTCGGTATGGTCGGAGCCGACGGTGACGAGCAGCCCCGTCTTCGAGCGCACCAGCACGCACTCGGCTTCGCCGCTGGACTTCACGCCGACCACGTCGATCTGCCCCGCCTGCGTCAGCAGCTCGGCGCCTAGGCGGTAAAAGCAGGGCGTGGTGGACGGCCGCTTCACGCCGAGTTCGGCCAGTTCCGCGATGTGATGCTCGATCGCCGCCTGATCGCGCCCGGCCCAGCCGGCGATCGTCAGACGATTCACTTCGGCGATATCGGCGCGACTGTCGCCGGAACGATCTACAACATTGAAGGACAGCTGCTGCATCACTCGACTCCCAGGAAAATATGCGTCAAATATTATTGTGATATTTCACTGCTGTCCAGCGCGTCAAAAAAGTTTTGGATCGACGCTCCCGCTGTGAAGCGCGTGGTCCGGCCAATCCCACGCCCTTTCTGCGTTTGCGCGATTCGGCGCGACGCACGCGTGCGTTACACTGCGTTTTTGGGATATTACTTTTTGTAAGGTACGCATCTATGCACCATGGCATCGGCTTCATTCAGGATCTGGCGGTCGTGATGGCGCTCGCCGGCGTCGTCACCGTGCTGTTCCATCGCCTGAAACAGCCGGTGGTGCTGGGTTACATCGCCGCGGGCGTGATCATCGGGCCGTACACGCCGCCGTTCCAGCTGATCCACGACGAGCAGACCATCCAGACGCTCGGTGAACTCGGCGTGGTGTTCCTGATGTTTTCGCTCGGGCTCGAATTCAGCCTGCGCAAGCTCTTCAAGGTCGGCGCGACGGCGATCGTCGCGGCGCTTTCCGAAATCGTGCTGATGCTGTGGATCGGTTATGAGATCGGTAGCGCGTTCGGCTGGAGCCCGATGGACTCCCTGTTCCTCGGCGCGATCCTCGCGATCTCGTCGACGACCATCATCGTCAAGGCGCTCTCCGAGTTGGGCCTGAAGCGAGAGAGTTTCGCGCAGCTCGTTTTCGGGATTCTGATCGTCGAGGACATTCTTGCCATCGCGATGCTGGTGCTGCTCTCCGGCATTGCGCAGACCGGGCAGTTGAGCGCGGGTGTTGCCGTGGTGACGCTCGGCAAGCTGCTGCTCTTCATGACGGTGTCGTTAGTGGTGGGCATTCTGGTCGTGCCGCGCGCGTTGAACTACGTGGCGCGCGCCAAGAGCGACGAAATGCTGCTGGTGTCGGTGCTCGGCTTCTGCTTCGGTTTCTGTCTGCTGGTGGTGAAGCTCGATTACAGCATTGCGCTCGGCGCGTTCCTGATCGGCGCCATCATGGCCGAGTCGCGCCATCTGCATCGGATCGAGCACCTGATCGCGCCGCTGCGCGATGCCTTCTCCGCGATCTTCTTCGTGACGATCGGCCTGATGCTGAATCCTGCCGTGCTGGTTGACTACGCATGGCCGATTGCGGTGATTACGGTGGCAGTGATCGTCGGCAAGATCGTGTCGTGCGGGCTCGGCACTTTTCTCGCCGGCAAGGATGGGCGCACGGCGATGCGGGTCGGCATGACCGTCTCGCAGATCGGTGAGTTCTCGTTCATCATCGCGTCGCTCGGTCTTACCTTGAAGGTGACGAGCGCGTTTCTGTATCCGATTGCGGTGGCCGTCTCCGCCTTGACCACGTTGTTCACGCCTTACCTGATTCGCGCCGCCGATCCGCTGACGCAGCGCCTCGGCCAGGCGATGCCACGTACGCTCGCCAATGTGTTCGGCATGTACGGGCAGTGGCTGCGCAGTCTGAGCACCGGAACCGGCGAGCCGACGCTGTTCAGCATGACACGGCGGATCATTTTGCAGATTGCCGTCAATCTTGCTCTGGTCGCGGCGATCTTCCTGATCGTCTCGTATAGCGCGCCTTACACCAGTACTTTGCTCGCGCGATGGATGGCTTCCGAGCCGATGCAGCGCGTGGTGTTGTGGAGCATTGCGCTGGTGCTGTCGATGCCGTTCCTGGTGGCGGTCTATCGCAAGACCAAGTCGCTCGCGCTGCTGCTCGCCGAGGTGAGCGTGCAGCCGGCGACAGCGGGGCGCTTCACCAGCGCGATCCGTTACGCGATCTCCGACCTGGTGCCGGTGGTCTCGATGGTTGGCGTGTTTTTGCTGCTCGCGGCGCTCTCCGGCAGCATCTTGCCGCCGACGGGCCTCCTGACCGTGGTGCTGGTGTGCGCCGCGCTGCTGCTGGCGCTGGTCTGGCGCTGGTGCGTGAAAATCCATGCGGCGATGCAGATCGCCCTGCGCGAAACGTTCGAAGAACAGCCGGATCCCTAAGTTAGACCGCCGCGCCGCTTGACCCGCAACAATGTGAGCAATTGTGTGCGGGTTTGCGGGGCTTGCCGCGCTAGCGGATAATCAGGGCATATTCATTCGTTCGCGTGGAAGGGGCCTGTCTGACTGTCATGAGCGAAAACAAACCTGAAAACGCCGGCGAGCCCGGCAGCCCATCGTCGCCTTCGGCGACGCCAACGCCCTCAACGCCGTCCGGCGCAACGCCTGGTGTGTCGAAACCCGACGTGACGTCGCCTGAGCCCGCGGCCTCGCTACCGCTCTCCCACGAAGATTCCATCCAGTCCCCGATCAAGGACGCGGTGACGCCGTCTCCGGCTGCCGGGGAGGCTGCCGTGAGGTCGTCGACCGACGACCCTCAGAGCGCTTCCACGGTCACCCCCACCGATTCGCAAACGGCGCAGCAACGCGACGCGGCCGAAGCGCGCAGTTCGGCGGCCACGTCGACCGCGCAGCAGGAGGCCGCGGTTCATGAGCGTGCGGCAGCGAAGGCGGGACATGCCGCAACAAGCCCAGCTTCGCGTCCGGGTACGCTCGGGAGCAGCGAACCGCTCGCCAGCGAATCGAGCGAGCCGGCCGACGACGCTGCGCTAACAGAAAAAGCGGAGAAAGCCGCCGCCCGACCGGCCGGCTCGCCGCCGCCGGGATTCGGTGCCGCGCCTGACTTCACGGCATCGAATCCGCCGCCGCCGAACGCGTTGCCCCCTTCGCCGCCGCGCTATCTGAAGCAAAACGATTCGGCGTGGACCGTGTTCGGCCGCATCATTGCGGCGCGGGCGCGTCAGCTGTTCGATCGCGCCGGCCAACGGATCACGCAGCGCACGCTGCGTATCGGCGTGTCGGCGCGCATCTTCCACCCGGAGCCAGGCGCGAAGGGGCTGCGGGGCAAGACGCTGCAATACCTCGAGGAATCGATTGCGCACTGGGTCATGTCGCGTGACGTTCTGGTGTTCATGATTCCGACGGTCGGCCATCAGGGCATGCTGCACCCGAGCAATATCCGTTTGCGCGACTATGCGAAGCATCTCGACGGTCTGCTGCTGCAAGGCGGCGCGGACGTCTCGCCGCAATCGTATGCGGAGCAGGCGACGAGCCACGAGTGGCCGGGTGATCGTGTGCGCGACATGTACGAGCTCGAACTGCTGCATGAGTTCATCGAATCGGGCAAGCCGGTGCTTGGGGTGTGCCGCGGTTGCCAGTTGATCAACGTGGCGTTCGGCGGCTCCTTGTACCAGGACATTGCCACCGACGTGCCGACTGCCGGCGCGCACGTCAACGAGCACTACGATCAGCATCGGCACGGTATTCACTTCCCGGACGGCTCGACGCTGGCCAACATGTTTCCGGGCCGGCGCGACGCGATCGTCAACTCGATTCACCATCAGGCGGTCAAGACGCTGGGCCGCGATCTGAACATCGAGGCGGTGTCGGCGTCGGACGGCATCATTGAGGCGGTGCGCTATCGGCGTGCGCCGTTCGTGATGGGCGTGCAGTGGCACCCGGAGTTTCATCGCGCGGGCGGTCCGGAGTTGCTCGATTGCACGCCGTTGCTCGACACTTTCCTGCGAGTGGCGCGCGAAACGCGGTTTTAAGGTCACGCCTTTAAGGCGCGCGTTCGAGGCTATCCATCAAGCCTGTGTTTTGCGAGGTGCTGCCGCCATGTTCGGCGGCGCGCCTTGTGCGACTGTTTTTCTTGCGCCGGATTCCGCTTTGTCTTCGCCCGTCTATCAGGGCGGTAACGGGTCATTCGCCAGTCATCGGCGGCACGTTATCAAGATAGTCAGGATGACGAGTGATCATTGATCAGGGCGCGCAAGTCGCCCGAGAATTCGCCTGGCGATATTTCCGTCGTATCTGACGCGGTCCCTACTTCATCCAGCTTGTGCGAAATGCTCAATGCGCAGGTCGAGCGATTTATCCATCTAGCTATCTCCATATTGTCGCGCTGCTCGATGTTGTATTCGCGCGAACTCCACGCAGATTGAGAAACGTCCGCACGCGTCATGCTTGAGTCAGATTGATGCGTTTTTGCCTTATCTGAAATCTTTTATTTCGCGACTGGCGCGTCCATCCGGACAAGTCATTCGTTATCGATTTATCTCGATTTAAAGTCCGTCAGTGCGACACTTGAATGCTTCGTTTAGCGGCTAATCCGCGCGATAATCTGCGGCTGTTTTGGATTTGCATGGAGCATGCACGTATGAAGTACCCCTTAATTGTACGGCGCGCCATGCTGCTCGCGGCCTCGTGTGCGCTGTTGCAGCATGGTGGTTTGGTGCTGGCAGCGCAAAGCGGCGAGGCTGCTCCTCTGGTCGGCACGCGACCTGCCATGAACACGCTAACGCCGCAGCCGGTCGCCGCGGCGCTGCGCAGCGCGGCATCAAGCACGCCGGCTACCGCCAGCGATGCGCAAGGCAATGTAGCCGAACTGATGCAGATGATTCACGATGCGAAGCTGAGCGAGTTGCGCACCACGTATAACGGCAGTTACGGCGCGAGTCTGTTCTTCTATCCGCAGGAAATGACGTACTACGTCGCGCTCTTCCAGGATAAGCATTTCTGGCGCGTGATCAAGTCGGAGGACGTAGGCCGCGCTGAAGCGGTCTATGCCGGCTTCGTCCAGCAGACGGCGCAACTCGCGGACGTCGAGATTCGCCGCACGCAGTTACAAGCGCAGAAGGCGTATATCGAAGACATCATCGCGTTGTCGGAAGATCGCGCGAAACGGTTGCAGGCTGATCTCGACGTCGCGCGCACGCAGCAGGCCAAGGTCAACGACTACCAGCGGCAGACGCAAGGCGAGGCGGTTGCGCTGCACGCGGAAAAGGAAAAGGCGCAGGCGCAGTTGCGTCAGGTGCAGGGCGAAGTGATGCAGTTGCAGCGGCAAACCGAGTTCGGATTGCCAACACAGAAGTAGGCGTATGAGCGCAAAAAAGCCCGGCCATTCACAGCTACCCGTACCACAAAGGTGTTGGTAAACGGGCAGGCGTAGTGATTACTGCGAGCCTCTTCGGAGGCTCGCTTTTTTACGGACGTTGAAAGCCCATACGAGCCTTGGCCAAGCGGCGTCGACGAAAGAACGGTCGTGCAGCGCTGCACGCGCAACGGCGCAAAGCTCTTTGGCCTGTCACAAATGGCTTGACGTCCTTCTTGTCCGTGCGACGGCTAAGCAGTACTTCGCACGAAGACTAGGAGCAAACTGTAGTCACCCTTATCCGCCGCACGCAAGGCGGTTAAGTAATCCGATCGGGCGTTATCCGCTTTAACCAATGTCCCGCCGCCGCCCCACGAAAATGGCTCTTGTTTCATGCTGCGCAAGAGCGCATCAGCCATCATTCGTGAGTGTCGACCATTGCCGTTTGCAAAGGGATGAATCCACACCAGCTCGCGGTGAAATCGTGCGGCAATCCCATCGGGAGGGAATGTGTCGTTGTCGACCCACCACCGCGTGTTATCGAAAAGGTTTCTCAGTTTGACGCTGACCTGCGTCCAGTCACATCCGATGTTCTTGTCGGACTTGCGGAACGTGCCTGCCCACGACCAGGTCTGGTCGAACATTTTCTTGTGAAGGTTGCGACAGAACTCTTCACTGAGGACATCGACCTTGCGTTGACGGCGAGCCCATTGCACGGCTTGCAGGATGTTTTCCTGCTCCCAGTCATTCAGATCGCCCTTGGTGGTCAGGTGCGTCGGTATCAGCTCTGCAAGCTCGTCAGGGTCGAGCGGTGTCTGGCCGTCCTGTTCGTCTAAATCTATCTCCATAGGTCGGACCAGCGGCCCCGGAGTAGTTCAGCCGTTCTCTGCTCAACCTGTTTGCGAAGTCGGTCAGTTGCCGGACGTTGGTCTTCCAGACTCATGGTGTGTGCAACGCCACTCACTTCCTGCAGGGCGATTGAGCGCGCCCGGTCTTCGACCACTTGAGTCAGTGGCTTTCTGGGCACCAGAGCATAGACCAGCTCGCAGTCCAGCCCGTCAGCCAACTTGCGCAGTTGTCCGAGCGTGATTCGCTCCTCAGCTTCCGCCAACTCCGACTTGTGCAGGGTCGAACCGGTAATGCCTAACCTAGCGGCTTGCTGTCGCTCGGTGAGCCCTAACGACTCTCGGATGGCCTTTAGCCATCCACGCGGCGGAGGCCGACGGTTGGTCAAATCCGAGTACGCTGCGACCGACGCCTGGACCTGCTCAAGCCGGAGTTGCCTCATTCTGGAATCCATTCTGCTGGCCTATGGGCTATCAAGAATGCAAAAAATGATAGCCCATAGGCCAGCAACTATCAAGTTTATGCTTCATCGTAGAGAATCAAAAAAATGCATATGGCGTCGTCATAGTGACGCAAAGGTGAATAATGTGCTTCACTATATGGCATCAGTTTTCGCGTAATTGCTTCATTTTGGAGAAGCAAATTTCTTTGACTTGCTGCACCGCAAGCCAGCGATTGCGAGGTAGTTTGCTTCGAACATCGGTCGCGCGGTCCGATAAAAGAACGTCCGAACATTGACGATTTGCGTATGTAGCACCTGGGCGTAGCTCTGTATTTCCGCCGAAATTCTTTGAGTCTCGGCCAGTTTGCTTTGTATTTCGGAAGCGAGTCTCTGAAGCTGGTCTCAAAGCTCTTGTTCCGCGCTTCTACCCCATGCTCCGGACTCAACGTCGAGGAATCTTGCGCCCGCCACCTCCCGGAAATATCTCCGGCAAGAAAAAGACGCGCAATCCCCTTCGGGACGCCGGTCTAAGCGTTAATTAGCTCAAAAACCAACACCTTTGTGGTACGGGTAGCCATTCACAGCCGGGCTTTATTTGCAACTCAATTTTGCGATAACGACGCGCTTACTTCGTGAACTGATCGGGAACCTCGGTCACGCGGCGTTGTGAGATGCGATTGATCCATTCGGTCCCGCCGGTTCCATGTGAATCGATCGACGAAGCAGGGCGCGATGGCGGCGCAATATTGCGCAGGTGTGTGGCGGCCGATGTGGTCATCGACGCGTATTCGCCGGTGCCGAGTTGCGATGGCGCAAGTGGCGAGTAAGGGCCCGCCGACGATGGCGCCGGTGACGTTCGTTGCGCGATCGCCGGCACAGCAATTTGCGACACTTCGGCGTTCACCGGCGAGTTGCGTGGCAACTGCGATGACAACTGCGGTGCCAACCGCGTCGCGATGGTGGGCTGCGAACGGCGGACGCTTCTTTCGTGCCGGTTCGCGGCGTCTTTGCGTTGCCTATCCTGGCGGCGCGATATGTTCTTGCCGGCTGTTGCGCGCGCCGGCGTTGCTTTGGCTGGCGTGACGATTTTCGTAGCGGGACTTGCCGAGAAATCGTGTAGCGGAGCCGCGGCAAGCGCGTTCGGCAAAATTTCAGGCGATGCGGGTACCGATGCGGGTGCGGACCCAGACGCGCCTGCCACGTACACGGGCGACGACGCGGCGCTCGGTGCAAGCACCGCTGCACGGTTGCTGGCGGGGGCATTGGAAACGACAGCGGCGTCAAACGAGTGACGAGGCGCCAGTTGCGCTTCCTGGCGGACCGGGGCCTTGGCCGCTGGTTTGACATCGCTAATCGTGTGACGCTGCGCCAGATGATCGAACGCAATCCAGGCAAGCATCGCGGCGCCGCCGAGCGCACAGGCGCCACCCGCTAGCGCGCCCCAGTGCGCCTGTGCGACGCGCGGCGAGGCCGAAGTCGCCGGTGCGCTAACCGGCGAGAAAGCCGCGGCTTCGGTGGACAATCGCAAAGATTCGTCGACCGGTGCGTCGAACACGGTTGTCGAGGGAGCAACTGAGGTGAAACCTGATGACGCAGCCGGCGGCAAGCGCCGCGATTCCCACTGGCAGAGCGCGCGGATGGTCTCCGCATTCAGGCAAAAGGTACGTAACACGGCCGCATAGAGCGCCTTGAGTTCAGCTCTCAAACTGTAGCCCGGCGGCAGCAGTGCCCAATCGCGGCCGAATGGCGGGGGCAGCAGGCGACCGAGCGGCGACAGGCTCGGCAGCGCCATGGAGCCTTCGATGAGTGTGAGGGGGATGGTGGTCGACATCGGTTTCTTCGCAGCGCCTCGTAGTGGGGCCGCGGGCTGGCGGCTCAGGGGGCTCTGGCTTCGGAGCGATGCGCATGAACGCGGTACACAACGCCATAGGGAAACGCCGTACTCAGGCCGAGCACGCCGCTGCATGAGCGGTCACTGTGAAGCCAACGGGGTGCGGAAGATGATGCCTGGAAGCGGCCGAACTAACGATCGGATAGTTCCGAAAAAGAAGCGCCTTGCCGTCCTGAGTTCGGCCCCGCTCTGGACGATGATCGAACCAGGGTGCGCTTATCTCACCGATCCAGCCGGTACACATAGCGCAACGCAGTAATATCCACGCCGCCGATCTGATCCGGTTCAGCGCCGACGAACTGCCAGCCGTGCCGCTCATAAAAACCGATCGCCGGCGTGTTGCCTTCGAGCACGTAGAGGTACAACTGCTTCTCGCCTTGCGCGCGAGCCCAGTCTTCGGCAGCACGCATCAACAACTTGCCTGCGCCGATGCCCTGGTGCGCGGGCAACGCATGCAGGTTGTCGAGCAGGACACCCCACGCGGACTCGGGTTGCTTTTCGACGCAGACGAAACCGACCGGCTCGCCCGCGAGCTCGGCGATCAGGACGATGCGGCGCTCGCCGCCCGGTGCGCGCAGGCGCGCTTCCCAATAGGCGGCGCGCTCCCGCGTGACTTCGCCGTCGAGGAACGCGTCCGGCAACAGGCCGCGGTAGGTCGCCTGCCAGCTGGTGCTATGAATCGAGGCGATCAGCGCTGCATCCGCGAGGGTCGCAGGACGCAGCGAAAGTGCGTGGGAGGTTTGCATCGGGATGGTGGTCAACGGGAATTACCTGTCTGCAAAAAGTCTACCGCAAGGGTGAGCGGGTGTTGTCTGTAATGAAACTGTATGGAATGCGCGACAGTGTCATCAACGGTAACATTACGTGTTGCGGAGTCCGGGTATTTCACAACGTTTACCCTGATATCGCGCGAATGTGTTCAGCATGAAAATTCAGCGCCCCCGGCGCGTTCCAAAAAGTTGCCTGTGGCATCCGCTTGCCAAGCGCAGTGGATCGATTCAACTGCCCGAGCGCCATCCGTTTGCGTGGCGACGGGCTAATAAGAGAATGTCATGTCTACTGAGTCACACGCCACCTCCTCATCCAGAGAATCCAAGGTCAAGACAGTTTTCCGCGTGGTCAGCGGCAACTTTCTTGAGATGTACGACTTCATGGTCTACGGCTATTACGCGTCCGCGATTGCCAAGACCTATTTCCCGAGTGGCAACGAATTCGCCTCGCTGATGCTGTCGCTGTCGGTATTCGGTGCGGGCTTCCTGATGCGCCCGCTCGGCGCCATCGTGCTGGGTGCCTACATCGACCATCACGGCCGGCGCAAAGGCCTGATCCTCACCCTCGGCCTGATGGCGCTCGGCACCCTCACGGTCGCCGCGATTCCAGGTTACGCGACCATTGGTGTGCTTGCCCCGGCGCTCGTGCTGTTCGGGCGGCTGCTGCAAGGCTTCTCCGCCGGGGTCGAACTGGGCGGCGTGTCGGTCTATCTGTCGGAGATCGCCACCAAGGGCAACAAGGGCTTCTATTGCGCGTGGCAGTCGGGCAGCCAGCAGGTTGCCGTGGTCTTCGCCGCGCTGATCGGCGTGTTCCTGAACAAGTTGTTGCCGGCTGACCAGATGACGGCCTGGGGCTGGCGCGTGCCGTTCCTGATCGGCTGCCTGATCGTGCCGTTCCTGTTCCTGATCCGCCGTTCGTTGCAGGAAACCGAGGAGTTCAAGGCGCGCAAGCATCATCCGAGCATGGGCGAGATCATGAAGACGATGGTCGCGAACTGGGGCATCGTGCTGGGCGGGATGGGCATGGTCATCATGACCACCGTGTCGTTCTATATGATCACGGCCTATACGCCGACCTTCGGCAAGGAAGTACTGAAGCTGTCGTCGATCGATACGCTTGTCGTCACCGTCTGTATCGGTTTGTCGAACCTGGTCTGGCTGCCGCTTGCGGGTGCGTTGTCTGACCGTATCGGGCGCCGTCCGGTGCTGCTCGCCTTCACGATCCTGACGATTGTCACCGCGTACCCGGCGCTGCAATGGCTGGTTGCCGAGCCGTCGTTCGTTCGCCTTCTGGCGGTCGAGCTGTGGTTGTCGTTCCTGTACGGCAGCTACAACGGTGCGATGGTCGTGGCGCTAACCGAAGTGATGCCGGTCGAAGTGCGGACCGCCGGTTTCTCGCTGGCCTACAGTCTGGCTACGACGATCGGCGGCTTCACGCCGGCTATCTCGACGCTGCTGATTCACACCACCGGCAACAAGGCAGCGCCGGGCCTGTTCCTGGGCGTGGCGGCGATCTGCGGACTGATCGCGACGCTGGTGCTGTATCGCACGCCGGAGTCGCGCAATCAGTATCGAACGGCGTAAGGGTAAGCTTAACGTTCACCGCCGTTCATCCGGACAAACAAAAACCCCGCGTTCTCACGAGCGCGGGGTTTTTTCTTGGGCGCCACATCGGTAACGGATTTTGCTGAGCGAGGCCAGCTAGCCGCGGCGCAATTCGTTCGCCACCGTCTCCACCACATCGCCCCACGCGCCAGGTTGCGGCTGGCGCAGCAGCGTTGCGCCCGGATACCACGGGCTGCGCGTCTCGCCGACGAACCAGCGCCAATCCGCGGCGAACGGCAGCACTAGCCACAGCGGTTTTTTTAGTGCGCCGGCAAGGTGAGCGATCGACGTATCGATCGACACGACCGCGTCGAGCCGCTCGATGATCGCCGCGGTATCCGCAAAATCGCCAATCCGTTTGTCCAGCCGATGAATCGACGCCGCGCGCGGATGCGCGTCGAGCGCCGCGCGTTCTTCGGCGCTCAGGTCAGGTTGCAGCACGATCCAGTCGATTCCTTCGAGCGCGAACAGCGGTGCGAGCGCGGCGAGCGGCATCGAGCGGGTTTCGTTCTGCTGGATGCGTCCTGACCACGCAATGCCGATCTTGCGCTTCGCGTGACCGCCGAGCGAACCGCGCCATTTGCGGCTGTAAGCCGGCGGTGCGCTGAGGTAGGGCGTGCGGGCGGGAATCGTGTCGTAGGTCGTGCCGAGCGCGAGCGGCAAGCTCAGCAGCGGGCATTGCAGATCCGCTGCCGGGCGCGGTGCGCCCTGGGCGATCAAGGTCACGCGCCAGGCTTGCGCGGCCGGTGCTAGCAGCGGCAGCAGTTGCGGCTGCACTTCGAGCACGACGCGCGCGGCACGCTGCGCGGCCAGCGGCACGAAGCGCACGAATTGCAACGTATCGCCGAAACCCTGCTCGGCATGGACGAGGAGCGTGCGTTGTGCGATCGGCTCGCCGTGCCAGCGCGGCAACGTCTGGATGACGGGTTGCGCGGTGGTCTGCAAGCGCCATTCGTATTCCGGCAGCCCGCGCGCGAAATCGCGCAACGCGAGCCACGCAAGCGCGCGGTTCATGTGCGCGGACGCAAGGTCGGGGCGCAAGCGCAGCGCCTGATCGAACGCCCGCACAGCCGCCGCGTGCGCGCCGAGCGCCTGATGTGCTGTGCCGAGACTCAGCCAGGCTAGCGCGAATTGCGGATCGAGGCCGACCGCGCGCTCGAGATACGGCAGCGCCTGCGCATGGCGCCCCAGCGCTGCGAGCGCGTTGCCGAGCCCGAAGATGGTGGGCGGCAGGTTCGGCTGCAAAGCCAGCGCCGCCTGGAAAGAGGTGACCGCTTCTGCATGGCGGCCGAGGGCGTCGAGCGTATTGGCGAGATTGAAGTGCGCGGCGACGAAACGCGGTTCGGCTGCCAGCGCCGCCTGAAAGCGCGGAATCGCCTCGTCCGCGCGCTCAAGCGCGTTCAGCGACATGCCCAGATTGTTGAGCGCGCCCGCATGCCCCGGGCGCAGTTCGAGCGCGCGCTGGAACGACGCAATCGCTTCCGTATGACGGCCGAGCGCGTGCAATGCGTTGCCGAGATTGTTATGCGACGAGGCGTCGTCCGGTTGCAGGCGCAACGATTTCTCGAAGGCGTCGGCGGCGTCTTCGTGGCGGCCCACCGACGCGTAGGCATTGCCCAGGTTGTAGTGCGCCATCGGGAATGACGGCGCAAGCGTGAGCGCATTGCGGAACTGTTCGATGGCGTCGTCGATCTGCCCCAGCGCCTTCAGCGCGTTGCCGAGGTTCAGTTGCAGCGCGGCGTCTTCCGGGCGCAGGTTCACCGCGCGCCGCACGAGCGCGGCGGCTTCGGCGTGCTGGCCCTGCTGGTGGCGCAGGACGCCCAGCAGGTGCAACGCGTCGACGTGCACGGGATTACTGTCGAGCGTCGCGCGGTAGCCGCGTTCGGCGTCGTCGAGGCGGCCGTCACGATGCGCCGCGAAAGCGCGGTCAAATACTTGTTGCATGACGGGGGATGGCATTCGGGTGAGGCAGAGGCCGCATTTTCCCACACTCGCCGGGTCGCTCTCCGATTTGACCTGTTGCCTCGATATCTATAACATGTGAACACCTGTTCATATGTATGCTGAAGATGCCGCCTGTCATGGCTTCCACTCCATTGTTTGTTAGTGTCGAAGACCGCCCGGTGGAGACAATCGTGCCGTTGGCCGACCTGTTTCGCCTGCTCGGCGACCCAACGCGCTTGCGCATCGTGCTGGCGTGCGTCGACGAGCGTCGCGCGGTCGGCGCGATTGCGGAAGGGCTGGGCTTGTCGTCGTCGCTGGTGAGCCACCATCTGCGGCTGTTGCGCGCGGCGCGGATCGTGCGCGCGGAGCGGCAGGGCAAGCAGGTGTTCTATCTCGCCGCTGACCGTCACATCAGCGCGATGCTGGCCGGCATGCTCGAGCATGTGGCTGAGCCGGCCGGCGAATTTCCTTTGGACCCGTCATGAAGAAAACCACTAGCCCGAACCCGGCCGCCGAAGAGCGCGAGGACGACCACGCGCCCGTGTGGCTCGATGGGGAATTCGACGGAATCGATGGCGTAGATGCGCAGGTCGAGGGGAAAGAACGCGGTGCGCAGGATCACGGAGCGCATGAGAGTAGGGCAAACGCGCAGGGTGCACTCGAGCGCGGTTCACACGACGCTGATCACGCCCACAGCCACGACACCGACCACGCTCACAGCCACGACGCCGACCACGCTCACAGCCACGACGCCGACCACGCACACAGCCACGACGCCGACCACGCACACAGCCGCGGCACCGACCGCGACGACAGCCACGACGACAGCCACGACGCTGACCATGCCCACAGCCACAGCGGGCAGAGCGACAGTGACCATAACCACGGTAGCCACGCCGGCCACAGCGATAGCCAAAGCGCCCACGGCCATGGCGGTCACAGCCACGCCGGCCACAGCCACGCCCACGCACCCGTCGCAGGCCACGGCCGTGCCTTCGCACTCGCCGTCGCACTGAACGTCGCGATCGTGGTGGTTCAAGCCGTCTACGGCGTGATCGCGCATTCCACCGCGCTGCTCGCCGACGCCGGCCACAATCTCTCCGACGTACTCGGCTTGCTGCTCGCCTGGGGCGCAACCTGGCTCGTCGCGCGCCGTCCTTCAGCACGCTATACATTCGGCTACGGCAGTTCGTCGATCCTGGCGTCGCTCGCCAACGCGGCGCTGCTGCTGTTCGCGTGCGGCGTGATCGTCGCCGAGGCAATCGAGCGCCTGATGAACCCGGCACCGGTCGCGGGGCTGGTGGTGTTCGTCGTCGCAACGGTTGGCGTGGTCGTGAACGGCTTCTCGGCGTGGCTCTTCATGCGCGGGCAGAAGGATGACCTGAACATACGCGGCGCTTTCCTGCACATGGCCGCGGACGCTGCCATCTCGGCCGCGGTCGCGATCAGCGGCCTCGTGATTCTCTATACCAACTGGACGTGGCTCGACCCGGTGATGAGCCTGCTCGTGGTCGCGGTGGTGGTGTATGGCACATGGGGCCTGCTGCGCGATTCGGTGCGCATGGCGCTCGATGCCGTACCGCCCGGCGTCGACCTGCAGCGTATCCGCGACTATCTCGCCGGACAGCCCGGCGTCACCGACGTGCACGACCTGCATGTCTGGGCCCTGTCGACCACCGGCAATGCGCTCAGCGCGCATCTGGTGATGCCGGCAGGCCATCCCGGCGACGAGTCGATCGACGGCATCGTCGTCACGCTGCGCGAACGTTTTTCGATGCACCACGCCACGCTGCAAGTCGACCTCGGCACCACCGAGCATCGATGCGCAATGGATCATCCTCACGATTGATGCAGCGCACCGTTGGGCGGATTATCGGCGGCGTACACTAGAACGACCTGTCGCCTCCGGAGTTCCGCATGGACGTCGCCGCTCACGATGCTTCGCCGGTGCTGATCGTCGGGGCGGGGCCGACTGGGCTCGCCGCGGCGATGAGTCTGGCGCGCGCCCACATTCCCGTGCGTCTGATCGACAAAGCGCTGCAACCGAATCCGTATTCGCGGGCCATCGGCATTCAGGCGCGCACGCTCGAACTGTTTGAACAGCACCGGCTGATCGAGCCGTTTCTCGACCTCGGTCATCGTGCGCGCATCGCCAATCTTTTTTCCAATGGCATGCGTCTCGCGCGTCTCGACTTCGATCCACTGCGCACGCGCTATCCGTATCTGCTGTTTCTCGATCAATCCGTAACCGAACGTGTGCTGACTGAGCATCTCGCCACGCTCGGCGTGACGGTCGAACGCGGCGTTGAACTGATGATGTTCGCGCAGGGTTCCGCCACCATTCAGGTGACGTTGCGTCGCGCGGACGGCCATACCGAGACCCTGCGCCCGTCGTACGTGATTGCTGCTGACGGAGCGCATAGCTCGATCCGTCACCGGCTCGGCTTGAGCTTTGCAGGCAAGACCTTCGAGCAGACGTTCCTGCTTGCGGATGTGCATGCCGAAACCGATTGGCCTGACGATGAATTTCATATCTTCGCGTCAGGCGAGGGTCTCGTCGCGCTGTTTCCGATGGGCCATGGCCGTCATCGTCTGATTGCGGATCATCCGCTCGAACCGACCACCGTCCCGGAGTCGGCCACGCCTGCGGTGCTCGGTGAACCGTCGCTCAACCGGGTCTCACCGCCGTCGCTGGCTGAATGCGAGGCGCTGATCACCCGGCGCGTACGGGAACGCGTCGACGTGTCAGAGCTCGCATGGTCGTCGTATTTCCATCTGAATAGCAGGATGGTGGAGAGGCTGCGCGTCGGCCGAATATTCCTCGCGGGGGATGCGGCCCACGTACACAGCCCGGCCGGCGCGCAAGGGATGAACACGGGCATTCAGGAAGCCTTCAATCTCGGCTGGAAGCTCGCGCGCGTTCTGAAAGGCGCGGCCCCTGACCGCCTGCTCGATACGTACCACAATGAACGGCATCCGATCGAGCGCGACGTGCTGCGGCAAACCGGCTTCATCACGCAGATGGCCGAGGCCGATCATGGCCCACTGAAGCTGCTACGCGAGCGCGTGATGCCGGTGCTGGCCGCACTCGGTCCGCTGCGCGACGCCGCGCGCATGACCATCAGCGAGTTGTCGGTCCAGTATCGGCGCAGTCCGCTGACGCTCGAGCGCTTGCTCGACGGCGGCCCGCGTGCCGGCGAGCGGGCGCCGGATGCACTGGTGCATGTGGTGGATGGACCGCTTGGCCGCGCACCGGGCGTGGGTTGCATTTTCGATCTGCACGATCCGGCGTTTTTCTCATTGTTCCTGCTGGTCCCGCCGCTGCCCGTCGACGAAACGCCGCTCGATCCGGCTGCCAAACATGCGCCGCCGCCTGACCCGGAGTTGGAGCGACTGGCTGCGGAAGTCGAAAGATTGTTGCCAGGCGCGGTACGCATCTGGCGCGTGACCGATACGAGCGGCGAGGGCGCCCCGGCGCTGTCCGAATCCTATGGCCGCACCAGGCCGTCGTTCTATCTGGTGCGGCCGGACGGTTACATCAGCGCGCGCGGGCGCACGGGTTCCGATCTGCACGGCTTGCTGCGGCATTGCGAAGCGTGGTTCACCGAGGGTGGTGTGATACCGGAGCAGGCGGCGTCAGCCCGTCACGATGCTTGACGAGCGCTTCCCTGACGATGCGCGACATCTCGATGCCGCTCGCATCCGGCTCATCGAGCGCGGCCAGCAAAGCGCGTCGCATGCGCGGCTCCCAGAAGCGGCGGATATGATCGGCGATGCCGGCGAGCGCTTCTTCGCGGTCCGGCATCGAATCGAAAAAGTCACCGATCCGGTTCGCCATGTCGATCAGATTCTGATTGTCCATGGCTCGCCTCACTTACCCGACGTTGCGTTGGCCAGCTCACGCTGCTTCAGCAGATCGAGCTGCTCCGTGTTGAAGCGCGAATAATCCTGCTGCCATTGCGACGGCTGTTCGACTGGCATCACCTGCACCGCGGTCACCTTGTACTCGGGGCAGTTCGTCGCCCAGTCCGAGCTATCGGTGGTGATCACGTTCGCGCCCGATTCGGGGAAGTGGAACGTCGTGTAGACGACGCCCGGCTGCATCCGCTCAGTCACTTTCGCGCGCAACACGGTTTGTCCCGCGCGCGATTCGATGCCGACCCAATCGTCATTCTTGATGCCGCGTTCTTCCGCATCGTGCGGATGCAGTTCCAGCCTGTCTTCATCATGCCAGCGCGAATTTTCGGTGCGGCGCGTTTGTGCGCCGACGTTGTACTGCGACAGGATGCGGCCTGTAGTCAGCAGCAGCGGGAATTTGCGCGTGACCTTCTCAGGCGTGGCGATGAACTTCGTAATCACGAACTTGCCCTTGCCGCGCACAAAAGTGTCGATGTGCATGGTCGGCGTACCGTCGGGCGCGTCCTCGTTGCAAGGCCACTGGATGCTGCCGAGTTCGTCGAGTTTCCTGTACGACACGCCGTGGAACGTCGGCGTGAGACGCGCGATCTCGTCCATGATTTGCGACGGATGCGCGTAGTCCATGTCATAACCGAGTGCGCGCGCGAGCATCACGGTGACTTCCCAGTCGGCGTAACCCGGCACCGGCGGCATCACCTTGCGCACGCGCGAGATGCGGCGCTCCGCGTTGGTGAAGGTGCCGTCCTTTTCGAGGAACGACGATCCGGGCAGCAGCACATGCGCGTACTTTGCGGTCTCGTTGAGGAAAATATCCTGCACGACGATGCATTCCATCGACGACAGCGCCGCCGACACGTGATGCGTGTTCGGATCGGACTGCACGATATCTTCGCCCTGGCAGTACAGGCCCTTGAACGTGCCATGCACGGCGGCGTCGAACATGTTCGGGATGCGCAGGCCCGGTTCGGGCTGTAGCGTCACGTTCCATGCTTCTTCGAACAGCGCGCGTGTGATCGAATCGCTGATATGACGATAGCCCGGCAGTTCGTGCGGGAACGAGCCCATGTCGCACGACCCCTGCACGTTGTTCTGACCGCGCAACGGATTCACGCCGACGCCTTCGCGGCCGATGTTGCCGGTGGCCATTGCCAGATTCGCGATGCCCATCACCATCGTCGAGCCTTGCGCGTGTTCGGTGACGCCGAGGCCGTAATAGATCGCGGCGTTGCCCCCGGTGGCATAGATGCGGGCGGCTTCGCGGATCGAAGCGGCGGGCACGCCGGTGAGTTCCTCCGTCGCTTCCGGTGCATTTTCGGGCAGGGCGACGAACGCACGCCATTGCTCGAACGCACGCGTTTCGCAGCGCTCGGCGATGAACGCTTCGTTCAGCAGCCCTTCGGTCACGATCACATGTGCGAGCGCATTGACCACCGCCACATTGGTGCCCGGACGCAATTGCAAATGATGCGACGCCTTCACGTGCGGCGTATCGACAATATCGATGCGGCGCGGGTCGACGACGATCAGCTTCGCGCCCTCACGGATGCGGCGCTTCATTCGCGAACCGAACACCGGGTGGCCGTCGGTCGGATTCGCGCCGATCACCATGATCACGTCGGCTTTGTCGACCGATGCGAAGGTTTGCGTGCCGGCCGATTCGCCCAGCGTGGTCTTCAGGCCGTAGCCGGTCGGCGAGTGGCACACGCGCGCGCAGGTGTCGACGTTGTTGTTGCCGAATGCGGCGCGCACGAGCTTCTGTACGAGATACGTTTCTTCGTTCGTGCAGCGCGACGACGTAATGCCGCCGATCGAATCGCGGCCATACTTCGCCTGAATGCGGCGGAATTCCGACGCCGCATAACTGAGTGCTTCTTCCCAGCTGACTTCGCGCCACGGATCGGTGATCTTCGCGCGGATCATCGGCTTGGTGATGCGGTCCTTGTGCGTTGCGTAGCCCCATGCGAAGCGGCCCTTCACGCACGCGTGACCTTCGTTCGCCTGGCCGTTCTTGTGCGGCACCATCCGCACGACCTGGTTGCCCTTCATCTCCGCCTTGAACGAGCAACCGACGCCGCAATAAGCGCATGTGGTGACGACCGAATGCTCAGCCTGGCCGAGCATGATGACGGTCTTCTCCTGCAAGGTCGCCGTCGGGCACGCGGCGACGCATGCGCCGCACGACACGCATTCCGATTCCATGAACGGCTGGTTTTCGCTTGCGGCGACGCGCGATTCGAAACCGCGCCCGGCGATGGTCAGCGCAAACGTGCCTTGCGTTTCCTCGCACGCGCGCACGCAGCGATTGCAGACGATGCACTTCGACGGGTCGTACGTGAAATACGGATTCGATTCGTCTTTCTTGTCCTTCAGATGGTTCGCGCCATCGAAGCCGTAGCGCACTTCGCGCAGGCCGGTGACGCCTGCCATGTCCTGCAATTCGCAGTCGCCGTTGGCGGGGCAGGTCAGGCAGTCGAGCGGGTGATCGGAGATGTACAACTCCATCACGTTACGGCGCAGCGACTGCAGACGATCGGTTTGCGTGCGCACTTTCATACCGGCTTCGACCGGCGTCGTGCACGAAGCGGGGTAGCCGCGCTTGCCTTCGATCTCGACCAGACACAAACGGCATGAGCCGAACGGCTCGAGCGAATCGGTCGCGCAGAGTTTCGGCACGTTGACGCCGGCTTCGACGGCGGCGCGCATCACGGACGTGCCGGCCGGAACCGTCACCGCCTGGCCGTCGATTTCCAGTGTGACGTCGACATCGGCATGGCGCTCTGGTGTGCCGTAGTCGGTGTCGTCGAAAAACGAACGAGGCGCACGCTGTTGCGCCTGGGCTTGCGATTTGCACGCGCAGTTTCCGGAGCCGCAGCCGCCCCCCAAGGGGACTTCCTGCGGGGCGCCAGAGGGGGAGTTGAGCATATCGGACATGGTAAGGCTCCTGGGTCAGGCCGCAGCCGCTTTGGGCGCGTGGTCGTGCACGTTGGCGAGACCGAAGTCTTCGGGGAAATGGTCGAGCGCGGACAGCACCGGGAACGGCGTCATGCCGCCCATCGCGCAGAGCGAACCGGACACCATCGTGTCGCACAGATCGCGCAACAACTGCACTTGCTTTGTGGAGGTGTCGCCGTTGCGGATCCGTCCGATCACTTCGACACCGCGCGTCGAGCCGATCCGGCAGGGCGTGCATTTGCCGCACGATTCGAGCGCGCAGAAGTGCATCGCGTATTGCGCGAGCTCGGCGAGATTCGACGTGTCGTCGTGCACGACGATGCCGCCGTGGCCGACCACCGCGCCGACTGCCGCGTACGCCTCGTAGTCCATGGGGATGTCCCACTGGCTTTCCGGCAGATAGGTGCCGAGCGGGCCGCCGACCTGCACCGCGCGCGCGGGTCTGCCACTTGCCGTGCCGCCACCGTAGTCGAATAGCAGCTCGCGCAGCGTGACGCCGAATGCCAGCTCGACCAGACCGCCTTGCTTCACATTGCCGGCGAGCTGGAACGGCAGCGTGCCGCGCGAACGACCCATGCCAAAGTCTTTGTAGAACGCCGCACCGCGCGCGAAGATGATCGGCACCGTCGCGAGTGTGATGACGTTGTTGATCACCGTCGGCTGGCCGTAGAGGCCGACCAACGCCGGTACCGGTGGCTTCGCGCGCACAATGCCGCGTTTGCCTTCGAGCGATTCGAGCAGCGCGGTTTCCTCGCCGCACACATAAGCGCCTGCGCCCTTCGCCACGAACAGGTCGAAGCGATGCGCCGCCGAGCCGAGCACGCTGTCGCCGAGCCAGCCGGCGGCGCGCGCCTTGGCGATGGCGGCTTCGAGCGTCGCAATCGAGTGCGGATATTCGCTGCGCACGTAGATATAGCCGACCGTCGCGCCGGTCACGATGCCCGCGATAATCATCCCTTCGATCAGCACGTACGGGTCGCTTTCCATCACCAGACGGTCAGAGAAAGTGCCGGAGTCGCCTTCGTCCGCATTGCAGACGATGTATTTCTGCGCCGCTTTGGCGCCGCGTACCGTGCGCCATTTGATGCCGGCGGGGAAGGCTGCGCCGCCGCGGCCGCGCAGGCCGGATTCGATCAGCGCTTCACAGGCGGCATCGCCGTCTGTTTGCAGCGCGTTGCGCAAGCCTTCGAGGCCACCGTGGGCGACGTAGTCGTCGACGGAAAGCGGATCGGTGATGCCGATGCGTGCGAAGGTCAGGCGCTGCTGCTTCTTCAGATACGGTATGTCATCGACCACGCCGACACGGCGTGCGTGCTCGCCGCCTTTGATAAAGCCGGCGTCGAACAGCGCTGCAACGTCAGTCTCTTCGACGTTCGCATAGCCGACGCGGCCCTCAGCCGTCGCTACTTCGACGAGCGGCTCGAGCCATAGCAGGCCGCGCGAACCGTTGCGAACCAGTTCGATCGCCATACCGCGACGTGCGGCTTCAGCTTCGATCGCTTGAGCCAGTGCATCGGCGCCAAGCGCCAATGCTGATGAATCACGGGGAACGTAGATGCGCGTCATGCTGCGACCTCCACGCATTTGCTGGCGGCTGCAAACAACGCGTCGAACTTTTGCGGCGTGACCCTGGCGTGCAAGGTGCCGTTGACCATCATCGCCGGGGATAGCGCGCATTGGCCGAGGCAATACACCGATTCCAGCTCGACCGTCGCGCCATGCCGATGCTCCGCATCAAAACGGCAGCCAGTGTGGGTCTCGATATGCTGCGCGAGCGCCTCGGTGCCCATGCTGCGGCATGCTTCGGCGCGGCACAGTTGCACCGTGACGGGCGCCGCGGGCTGCGTGCGGAAGTGGTGGTAGTAGGTGATGACGCCGTGCACTTCCGCGCGCGACAGGTTCATGGCACGCGCGAGAGGCGCAACCGTGTCGGGCGGCACGTAGCCGAGTTCGTCCTGAATGGCGTGCAGTACAGCTAGCAGCGACATGCCCGGCTGCGCGTGACGCTGCACGAGCTGGTCCGGCGCGATGGCGATGGAATCGTCCAAGTGGGGGCTCCTCCAAAGTCATATATGCACTTGTTATTCATAATGCGTGCACTTATGCTTCGTTTATTCGATATGGGATAGCCGAACAATAGGCGGGTGATACGCCTCGTGCAATAGGAAACAGCCGAACATATATGATCAGAATCGAGTGTCAGGCGCAGCTGGTTGTGAAGGGCCCGGATGGCCGCGAGGCCAGCCTGTCGGACGTGGTGCCGCTGCTTGCGCTGGTGGATGAGTCCGGCAGCATCGCGCAGGCAGCGACGCTTAAGGGTTTGTCCTACCGTCACGCGTGGGGTTTGCTGCGCAGCATTGAGGAGCGTTTGGGTGGTCCGCTGATCGCGAAGGAGCGTGGGCGTGGCTCGGTGCTGTCCGAACTCGGGCAGGCCGTGTTGCGCGCGCAACGTCTGTGCGGCGAGCGGCTCGACGGCAACATGCAGGCGCTCGCGAGCGAAGTCGCCAGTGAACTGAACCGCTGGCTTGCGCCACCCGCCGACGACGCGCGGATCCACGCGTCGCACGGTTACGCCGTGGCGGCGTTGGTTACGGCGCTGGTCGCGAACGATCTGCCGGTCGATATCAAATACCGCGACAGCGCGGACGCGGTGAGCGCGCTCGCCCGCGGCGAATGTGATCTGGCCGGCTTCCACCTGCCGCTAGGCGAATTCCGCGCAGCATGCGCCGATACCTATCGGCGCTGGCTAGATCCGCAGCGTCACGTGCTCGTGCATCTGACGCGGCGCAAACAGGGCCTCTTTCTCGGCAAGGGCAATCCAAAGGGAATCGACGGCTTGAGCGACCTGGCGCGCGACGACATTCGCTTCGTCAATCGTCAACCCGGTTCCGGCACGCGTATGTTGCTCGATCTCGCACTACGAAAAATCGGGGTCGATCCGGACCGGGTCAACGGTTATGCGTCGACGGAACTCACGCATTCGGCGATTGCGGCGTTCGTGGCGAGCGGCATGGCGGATGTGGGTTTCGGCGTCGAACCGGCAGCGCATCACTTTGGGCTCGACTTCATTCCGATCGTCGACGAAGACTATTACTTCGCCTGCGACCGCGCCCGGCTGGAGCGCACGCCGCTCGCCACGGTGATCGGCTTGCTGCGCGGTGCCGCGTTTCGGCAGAGCGTCGAACAACTCGAGGGTTACGATCCGCGCGACTGCGGCAAGCTGCTTGATCTCGAAGTGGGGCTTGGCCCAACTGCGCTGTAAGCAACTGTAAACAAAATGATGCCGTCGCCGCTGCGTGGGGCGTTTGTTTGGGATAATCTCTAACCTTCCGCTTACGCCTTAACCGCGCGCTGTGTAGCGCTGGATCGATATGAAAGTTCTTCGTCACGTATGTGCAGCGGCCGCAACGGCCGGTTTGCTTCTCGCCACCGGTTCGGTTGCCTTCGCGCAGAATTCGCCGGGTGTGCCGGGCGGCATCTTGCAAGATCAGTTCCGTCTTGCCGAGCATCCGCAACTGCCGTTTGCAGCGTCGGCGCCCACGGACAAATACCAGTCCGATAAAAAATCAGCCATGCGTAAGCGCGGCGACAACGGCGATCCGAACGGTTGTAATTTGCAGTGCCCTAAAGACGAATAAGCGCGAGTCGGTGTTTTCGGGTTTCGCTTTTGTGTTCGTTCGAGACGCCGGTTTGCAGCCGGCGTTTTTTTGTCGGTGTGCGTTGGTACTCGTTGGTGCGTTTGATCAAGCCTCTCGGCTCCGGCCCGTCGTTCAGCGGCTATCGGTTAGGGCTTTGCCGTGTGCCACATGTCCTTGAAACCATCTCCCTTCATGTCTCCCGCCTGCTTGTCCGCCGCGTAGCGATATAGAGGATGGCCTTTGTACGCCCATTGCTGTTTGCCGTCGGCGGAAGGGATGACCGTCCAGTCGCCTGACGGCTTGTCGGACGGGCTCGCCATGGCCGCTGGCCAGTTGCTCATGCAGCCGCCGGTGCAGGCGCTCACGCCGGGTGTGGTGTCTTTGTCAAAGGTATAGAGCGTCATGCCGTCCGCTGTGACGAAGCGGCCGTCGGCGATCTTCGGGGCTTCGGCAAAAGCGGCCTGCTGCAGTGCGAGGAGAGTCAGCGTGGAGAGGCAGAAGAGTGTCTTGCGCATGATGTCGGCTCCTGATCTTGGTATTGGTCTCGCGCGGGACGCGGCATGCGGGCGCGCGTGGGACATAAACGATGGAAGGGCTGCGTTTATTCCGAGTGCGCTCGATCGGTGAAGCGGCAGGCAACAAAAAACGCGCAAGCAGCAGGCCGCTTACGGGTTTTGAGTGAGTCTTGATGGTGCAGCTTGAAAGTGCAACTTAAAGCGATGTTCTGGTGGAGGCGGCGGCCACCAGAATTTGATCCTGCACATTCCAACGGATTTATAAATATCCTTTTAATATCAATGATCTGTGCATCGTTTCTGTCCGCCGAAGTCTACAATGTTTCGACCCAATCCGGCGCTTCGTGATGGGCTGAACGGACTGGCGGGCCTCGTTCGATTACAGGCACGCGCCAGTGCACACCTACTGTAAATAGCCTGGAATTTTCGTTTTGCACTCCTGTAGCGCCCCGGTGTTACGGTCGACAACCCCAAACCGGTATTTGCAGTAGTCAGCAAAGTGCGCACGATCGATCGGCGGCAATTGGTCGATCGGCTCGTCATCCCCCTCATTGGCAAACGGGTCGTAGAACTTCGTCTGCAACGTCGGGTATCGCTTCAGGAAGAATGTGATTTGCGTCTCGTGATCGAGATACGAATTGACATAGCCCGTGTAGGCGACCGTCACGATAGCGATGCCTGTACCGGCAATTGCCGCCAGCCATTTCCGTGGCGCATTCATGGTGCACTCAGCCGAGTCAATTTCCGCAGTTCTTTGACGAGCGTCAAGCCAACGTTGCCTGGGCAAATCTTGCCCTCACCCAATTGGCCAGGGAACTCGCGGTGACCACCAAGCGTATTAATGTAAAAGAACTCTCGCAAAATGGCGATGAATGCTTCCAGCGATTGCTTCTGCTTTTCGGGCACAAGCGGCCGCTCGTTGAAGCCGATGGCATCGAAAAGCTTACGGACCATCGCGACGCCATCACGACCTTCGTCCGGGGCCGCCAGGTTCTCTAGCAACACAACACCGATAACCCCCGTGTTGTAATTGTGCACATTCTCGCCCTTGAACCGAATATCCCGGCCTTCGAAGACATTCCCGAAACAGTCAAGTGCATAGTGATAGCCGATATCGTCACTCGCCGCTGCGCTCCGTCCCATCTGCATGTCCTGGATTTCCTGCATCTGAAGCGCGGCAGGGCCGCACGTGAAGCTACGTCCGGCATGATGGATGGCGATCTTGCTGTAGTCCCAGTCGTCCCGCATCCGTTCCGAGCGATTCTTGTGCGCAGCCCAGTCTGATCGTTCCACAAAGTTCATGCCATTTTGTCTTACGTGGTTGATGATCGCTTGTCGTGTCGCAGCCCGATCGTCAACCTTGATGAAGATAGCATCGTCTTTGCTGCTGCCAACCATCGTACAAGCCGAAGTCCAATGTTCAATGTTGTAATCTGTTGCCACGACTAATTTCCTTGACGGGGTTTCAGGATGCGCTTCGGCGACGAAAATACGACATGGATGTTGAACGCTTGCTCGCCGTTGGTCTCGATCTTCGCGTAGCCCTGTCCATCCGTCTTTCCGTACTGTCTTACGCCTCCGACATCGGCAACAAACTCCCTATTGGCCAGCGACTCGCCCGTAACACGGTCCCACACCAAGCACCAGCCGGTATGCGTCGCTTCATCTATGGTCTGCGCTGGGGATGCTGCGGCGGCAACGGTGCTCGCGCCTGCCGCGTTGGTCACGCGTCCTGAGCCTTCAGTGATCGTGAGAAAGATTCCGGGGTTATTGCCGACGATCACCCTGTTCTTCTTACACGGGCACAGCACCTGATCACCGTCAACAACAACGCCCCGCGACTTTTCGAACATTCCCTGACCGGTACCGAGTATCTTGAATACGCCCTTGCAGTTGCCGCAGGTTGCTTCGTCGCCACTCAGTGCGACCTTTTTACCGTCGTCGTGAATCGTGGACGAATAAGCCATGACAAAACCGCGCGTCGTCGTCGGGTCGCCATGCCGCACCGCTGCCTTACGCATGGGTGTTTTCTCCGTTCCTGGGAGCGCTCTGGGGCAGCATGTAAGCTGGATCAAACAGGCCGGGAATCCGTTCTCCGTCGCGAACCTTGATACCCCATCCGTCCTGTAACGTTTCCGTGATCATGTCGCCGTTGCTCAGGTGCGAGCCGACCAAGGCAAACGGCCTGTCACCCCAGGCAGCGGCAAACCCCGCTCCGTCGATGATGGTCGCTTCACTGCCGTCGTCGTAGGTGACGACATCGCCAACGCGGGCCAGTGCCATCCCCCGATATTCTGCTTTGCTCGTCACCTTGGTGACGCGCCCGCCGCGTTCAGTGCGCGAACCGATGGTCGCAAAAAGGTACGTCGTTTCGTTTTTCTGCTGTTCCAGCATGCTGACGTCTCCTTCTGGATAGGGCCGCTTGTATTGGCGCTGCCAGCGTCCAATGGACGGGAGGGCGTCACGGCCCTGGATATGCCCCCAACTTGTACCCTCCTCAAAATTGTCGCGTGTGGATATCAGAGCCGTCCGAAAAGCAAAGTGGCACTTCAAAAATTCTTGGGCCTCTTAAGGCAACTACCCGACACAAGCGCGATCAGCCGCAGTCGATTTTGATTGGTTATCAAAGAATCAAACAAAGGAGCACGCACTATCGCCACCGTGTGCTTTCAGCACATGGTCTCGATCAACTTCACAAGCTCACGCTGTTCGCGGCAATGATCGCCGGTCCGTTCGCAAACGAAAAACCGACCCTTGCGAGGTCGGTTTTCATGCTGCTCTTTCCTTGCTGTCAATTTGTCGGGCGGCGCGCCGTAACACGTATCCGCCGTTCTTTTTGGGGCGGAACATATACGCCTGCTGCCCTCGGTCGTGAAACCCGCACAGCAGGTCATTCTCCAAGCCTGCGCAGTACTTTGGCGGAATCCGCGTACTATGGCGTTGGCGTCCAGAACGTTTTCGGGCAGGTCCATCTTGACGTTTCAGCTAGCCTGTTTGGTACGAATCTGCGCTCCGACGGATGATGTCTCAGGAGCGGGCCTGGATGTTCTCCTTGCACCGCAGGATTCGGCGCTATGCGCGAACGCTTAGATCGGAGAGCATCGCTCTAGAACAACGGCGAAATCTTTGAAATCCAATGAACGATAAACCGAAAGATAACGGTCCCGAAGGCGATTGCACTCTACCTCCCGATCACCCATTGCCTGCGGACCAGTTGGGTCGCTACAGTCCCGAGCGCGACTACTATGCGGAGAAGGACATCGCCGACTATGTGGAAGGGCAGGCGCGCGATGAAACGGTGCAAAACGTGGAGCGCGTTAAGACAGAATATGTGATAGGCCAGCCTTACGAAATTTGGGACGTTAGTACCAACAAGGACCGCTGGTGGGTCATCACTAATCCGACAAACCTGTATTCACAGCGCCATTTCCCGAGCCTCGATTACACGCTTTCGTTCCACGTCGGCCTGATGATGCGCGTCGCGAGTCGCTCCGAGAGAGCCGGCGAGTCGGAGTCGACGCCTTTTGACGAGGTTTTTCGTCGGTAGAACCAAGCCGCAGACTTGTTGGAGCGAGCTATAGAGGCGGTTGATTTCCAGGTGGTCGGCATGCAGCTTCGCGAATGCTTAATTTTCCTTGTCGCCGCCATTCGGCGCCGTGTTGAAGTGACCTATAACAGCGAGCGGCCCAAAGATGCCGATGTTGTCGCTTGGAACAGACTTCTGGTTGGACACCTATGTCCCGGCGAGAAAAACGACGAGCTACGTAACTATCTAAAGGCGATAACCGAAAAGGCATGGCCACTTGTCAACTGGTTGACGCATCACAGGAACGCTAACAAGACTGCGGCTCTCATCGCAGTTGATGCAGTCGATGCCATTGTGAAACACTACCTCAGATTGCTTAGCCGCGAGCGTACGGACCGCATTGACCAATGCCCGCGCTGCAAATCACGCAATATTCGTACATTTTTTGACGTCGAGATGGGACCGGACGGAGCCTACTTCGAGGCTTGCGGCGAATGCGGTTGGGACAGTCATCCAGGCCGGGGCCCTAGCGCCGACTAAGATCTCACATCAAACTAAAACGTGCGCTCATCAAACGCCCACCCCCTCTGGTTGGGCCAGAAGATCACACTTATTCAAGAAGCGTAAATATGCCAAGAACAGCGACCATCGTGCAGGTGTTTGTAGCCTCGCCTTTCAGACGTGCAGCCAGAACGTGAAGCGCTTGAGAGTCTTATTTATGAGATGTACCAGACATGGGGCAGGGCGCTGGGAATAATGTTCGAATTGGTGCGCTGGGAGACGCATGTGACTCCCGCGTTTGGAAGTGACCCGCAGGCCGTTATAAACAGTCAGATCGGCGACAATTACGATGTCTTCATTGGCATCCTTTGGGCGCGGTTCGGTACACCAACTCCGCGTGCCGCCTCGGGCACTATGGAGGAATTTGAACGTGCTTATGCGCGCGTGCAAGCTGGAGCCAACAACCCAGAGATCATGTTTTACTTCAAAGAGGCCGCTGTCCCGATATCAAAGATTGATCCCGAGCAGCTAAAAAAAGTACAGAACTTCCGAGGTTCGCTGCCGGAAAAAGGCGGTGTTTACGCAACTTTCGAAGACTTGCCGGGCTTTTCCGCCTCTGTTCGCGTGCATTTGTCATCCTTGGCGCAGAAGTTTTCTCGAGACCATGCGTCGCTACCACAGGTGGACTCGCCGCAACCGAGGGAAACGCTGACGGCCGAAATTAAGGCAGAGGACGAATTAGGTTTTCTCGACTACGTTGAGATTTCCGACGCGCGTATCGAGGATATGGTTGCAACTATGGAATTGATATCGGAGGCAACCGTGCGCATGGGATCGCAGTTTGAAGGTCACATGCGCGAGACAACAAGGCTAGCAACTGCCGGCCCGGACACAAAATCTGCAAAACGACTAATCAAGCGGTGTGCCGACGACATGCAGGCGTACGCCGGAATTCTGAAAAATCAGACACCTATCCTCGCAGCCAATAGAGAGGCGGCGTTCGACGCGCTGAGCAATTCGCTCACACTACATCGAGAACTCGGCACGGCAGACACTTCCAATCTTCGCGCGCTCAATGATGCAATCGAACAACTCCGGTCCAACTTGGCGGTGCCGACTGAATCAATGAAGGCATTCAGGGAGACCGCTGCGAGTTTTCCAAGAATGACGAGCGACCTGAACAAGGCGAAACGACTTGTTGTGGAGCAAATTGATGCTCTGATCGAGGAGTTCGACAAAACTGACAGTACTGCAACTAATATCCTGCTGTCGATGGCGCAAATGCTTTAACCCTTTAGCTTCTTGGGGCGGGCGCGAATAACTCAAACATTCAACCCTCGGATTCAGCGTCCGGGTGCTCGGAAGGCCGGCGCTCGAGCATCCGTTAGCGATCACTCGGCTCCCCGATTTTGGCGCAGGCGCTCCGGTCGACGCCGCTGTTCTCGGAAGCAGGATTCACACATTCCGAACCCCGCTCGCGGCACTCTCGCAGCAGTTGGTGTACACGTCGCCGCTCATTGCGCCACTGGACCGAAAAGATACCGTGTTTCATCGCGTTCAGTGTGGATACGGATTTACCCGCCTCCGTAGTTGGACCCGTTGCGCTTGTCCATGGCTTCCAGCGTCGGATTGCTTCGGCTTGGTTCGCCCGCTGTTCCAGCGTCCGTAAGCGGCCTCATGTAAGAGGCATCGGGGGCAACTCCATGGAGACATGCGTTCGTTGCCCCCAAAAAATGCCCCCGGTTGCCCTAGGCTGTCAATTGGAGAAGGTGGGCGAAGCTGGCAACAAAAAACCCCGAGAGCCTTACGCTATCGGGGTTCTTGGTAAAACTTTGCAGCCACTTGCAAGGTGTTTGGTGGAGGCGGCGGGAATCGAACCCGCGTCCAGAAGCACTCTACGACTAGTTCTACATACTTAGTTCTGTCATTTGATTTAACCACCACGACGCGGACGAACACGCTGCGTGACGGCGATTCACTAGATTTTCGACCTTGGCGTCGTGACGCCGCCAAGACTTAACTGACGTATATGACCTCTGTCGGTATTGCTACCGGTCTTGCGACTCTAGCCCGTCAGTGAACTAGGCAGAGGACGGCGGCCCTTAGGCTGCCAGTGCGAACGTTTCGTCGTTTGCAGTTACGTTTTTCCCATTGATTAACGAGGTGACGGGTCCTCGGTATGCCCTAGCCGCTTCGCAACCCCTGTCGAAACCAGGTCGCCCCCGCGGTTCGTTGCCCAAGACGTCTGGGCCAGCGTAGATTTTACAATAGTTTGACGGCCGCGTCCTGGCTGATTGTCTTGCCGTCTTGTCGCACTGCTGCACGGTCGCGGTGAGGTGGCGAGACGCCGTATCGCGTTGGGTGCGTCGTCGCTGTATGCGCTTCGCCGCTCAACCGCTCAACCGATATCGCGCAGCAGTTGCAGCAATTCAGCGGGCGAGTGCACGACATGCTGCGCGTGCCATTTCGTCGGCGGAATGTCGTTGCCGCAGTAGCCGTAGGCGGCCGCAATGGTCTTCATGCCGGCTGCGAAACCCGCCTGCACATCACGCAGATCGTCGCCGACGTAGACAATGCGCTCCGGCACCACATCCAGCTCGCGCGCCGCGTGCAGCAAGGGCGCGGGGTGCGGCTTCGAATGGGGAGTCGTGTCGCCGCTCACCACGCAGCCCGCGCGCTCTTCGAGGCCGAGCTGGGCGATCAGCGGCTCGGTGAGCCTTGCCGCCTTGTTTGTCACGATGCCCCAGCGCACGCCCCGTGCGTCGAGATCGTCGAGCAATGCGGGGATGCCGGGAAACAGCACGGTCTCGATGCACAAGTCCGCTTCGTAGTTGGCGAGAAACTCCGCGCGCATCGATGCGAACTCGTGATCCTCAGGGCCGATGCCGAAGGCCCCGCCGATCAGCCCGCGCGCGCCCGCGGACGCCAGCGGCCGCAGGTTTTCGAGCGGCACCATCTCGAGGCTGCGATCATGGCGCATTTTGTTGACGGCAGCCGCCAGGTCGGGCGCGGTGTCGGCCAGCGTGCCGTCGAGGTCGAACAGGACAGCCGTGCAAAGACCGAGCGCGTTGTCGTTGTCTTCGCGTTGGGGCAGGGGCGTGGGATCGCTCATTGATTGGATTAAGTCCGGGCAGCTCGGGGGGCGGATCAGGCGTCGCGGCGGCAGGCGAGCATGTAGTTCACGCTCGAGTCGGCGGACAGCGTGAAATGCTTGCTGAGCGGGTTATAAACGATGCCTTTGATGTCGGTCGTGCGCAGGCCGGCGGCGCGCACGAAGCTCGCCAATTCCGACGGGCGGATGAAGCGCGCGTAATCGTGCGTGCCCTTGGGCAGCATCCGCGCGATATATTCGGCGCCGATCACCGCGAACAGATACGACTTCACATTGCGGTTCAGTGTGGAGAAGAACACCCAGCCGCCTGGTTTCACCAGCGTCTTGCATGCTTCGACGATGGCGGCCGGTTCGGGCACGTGCTCGAGCATTTCCATGCAGGTGACGACGTCGTAAGTGCCCGGTTCGCGGGCGGCGAGTGCTTCCGCGGCGATTTCTTCGTAATTGACGGTTACACCGCTTTCAAGGCTGTGAAGATCCGCCACACCGAGGGCCTGGCTCGACAGGTCGATTCCCTTCACGTGCGCGCCCAATCCTGCCATCGACTCCGTCAGAATGCCGCCGCCGCAGCCGATATCCAGCACGGTTTTACCAGCGAGATGCGCGTGCGCGTCGATCCAGCTCAGGCGAATTGGATTGAGTTCATGCAGTGGTTTGAATTCGGCGTTCGGGTCCCACCAACGATGCGCGAGGTCGCTAAATTTCTGCAGTTCGTGGGGATCGGCGTTGGTCATGGCGGAAGCTGCCTCGATGAGAGCGGTGAGCGGGCGCTCGAGGATAAACCCTGAGTATATAGGCCGGGCGACGGGGCGGCAAAATGCCGCGCGGCGGCTGGCGCGTCCTGTTACGGCAGGTCGGGCGCGTACTCGGAGGAGAAGGCGAGCGGCGCCCGCATCTGCGGCATAAAAAAAGCCCCGCCGAAGCGGGGCTTTGATACTGCGGTAACTTGGAGCTTACTGCTTCGAAGTACCGACAACTTCGACTTCCACGCGACGATCCGGTGCGAGGCAGGCGATAAGTTGCTTGCGGTTCTTCTGGTTGCAACCGGTCGTGACCGGGTTGCGCTTGCCCTTGCCTTCCGTATAGATACGGTTGGATTCGATGCCCTTGCTGACCAGGTATGCCTTGACAGCTTGAGCGCGACGCAGCGACAGACGGTCGTTGTACTTGTCCGAACCGATGCGGTCCGTGTAACCCGTAGCAACCACGACTTCCAGGTTCAGCGCGCCGATCTTCGATGCCAGATCGTCCAGCTTTTCCTTGCCGCCCGGCTTCAGGATAGCCTTGTC
The DNA here is from genome assembly GCA_900142905.1 of Burkholderia sp. GAS332. Classification (NCBI taxonomy): domain Bacteria; kingdom Pseudomonadati; phylum Pseudomonadota; class Betaproteobacteria; order Burkholderiales; family Burkholderiaceae; genus Burkholderia; species Burkholderia sp. GAS332. Next base: position 1,139,954 of record FSRV01000001.1, read on the forward strand.
GAAGTCGAACAGAGCGTCAGCTTGATACGTAATCTTTTGGCTCGTAATAGCCGGTGCAGGTGCGACCGGAGCCGGCGGGGTCGGAGCCTGGGCAACCAGGGCGCCATCGCACTTAGCGTTGGCCGTTGCCGGCGTCCAGAATGCATCGCGCCAGCAAAGCTCGTTCGTGCCGTTCATCCACACGTATTCGCCGGTACCATTCACCCAGTTGTCGTTCGTAGCTTGTCGCGACGCCGGCACCGATTGCGCCATGGCGGATGCAGCCATAACTGCGGTAGCTGCAATGAACGCGAGCTTTGAAAGTTTATTCATATTTCTCCTCTCGAAATTGAGATTACCGCAGGTTTACTGCGAGCCTGTTGACGAAGACAAGTCATACATTGCTCGAAGTATAACATCGGTGTAGAACAAAAAACGTGCTGTGTAGACTTCGAGCAGTGTCTAACTCTTTGTGCGTTGGCATTTTGCCATATCGTTCCCTTCCAACGATAAAAAAATCTGCCCCCGATCAAATCGCCCTCCAATTGTGGTGCATGCGCAACAGAAGCAATCCGCTGAAGGCACCGCCAGTCATGGCTGAGCGGCGGATTGACCCACGCACAAATCGAGCCTGCCCTGGTTGGATAACGGGGCGTTCAGGCGCCGCTCTCGATCGCCTGCTAATAGGTATACGTACCCCCGCCGGGGGCGGATGCGCGACATGTTAGAATCGCGTGATGCGTTGCGCCTGCAATGCTTACGCGAAGGCGCGGTTAAGTGACGTTTACGCCGTCGCCTTGGCACGTAAAAGATACGGATAATGGATCAATTCGCCAAAGAGACTCTGCCAATCTCCCTAGAGGAGGAAATGCGCCGTTCGTATCTCGATTACGCGATGAGCGTGATCGTGGGGCGTGCGCTTCCCGATGTTCGCGATGGCCTGAAGCCGGTGCACCGGCGCGTGCTGTACGCGATGCACGAACTGAATAACGACTGGAACCGGGCTTACAAGAAGTCGGCGCGTATTGTCGGCGACGTAATCGGTAAATATCACCCGCACGGCGACACGGCTGTATACGACACCATCGTCCGGATGGCGCAGAATTTCTCGCTGCGCTACATGCTGGTGGACGGTCAGGGCAACTTCGGTTCGGTCGACGGCGACAACGCCGCGGCGATGCGGTACACCGAAATCCGCATGGCAAAGATCGGCCACGAACTGCTGGCCGACATCGACAAGGAAACGGTCGACTTCACGCCGAACTACGACGGCAGCGAAAACGAACCGGCCATCCTGCCGGCGCGTATTCCCAATCTGCTGATCAATGGCTCGTCCGGTATCGCGGTCGGCATGGCGACCAACATCCCGCCGCACAACCTCAACGAGGTTGTCGACGCGTGTCAGCATCTGCTGAAAAACCCGGAAGCCACGATCGACGAACTGATCGAGATCATCCCGGCGCCTGACTTCCCGACCGCCGGCATCATCTATGGCGTGGCCGGCGTGCGCGACGGCTATCGCACCGGCCGCGGCCGCGTGGTGATGCGCGCGCTCACACACTTCGAGGAAATCGACCGCGGTCAGCGCATGTCGATCATCGTCGACGAGTTGCCGTACCAGGTGAACAAGCGCTCGCTTCTGGAGCGTATCGCCGAGTTGGTCAACGAGAAGAAGCTCGAAGGCATCTCCGACATCCGCGACGAATCCGACAAGAGCGGCATGCGCGTCGTGATCGAGCTGAAGCGCGGTGAAGTGCCGGAAGTCGTGCTCAACAATCTGTATAAGGCGACCCAGCTTCAGGACACCTTCGGCATGAACATGGTCGCGCTGGTCGACGGCCAGCCGAAGCTGCTGAACCTGAAGGAAATGCTGGCGTGCTTCCTGTCGCATCGCCGGGAAGTGCTGACGCGGCGCACTGTATACGAACTGCGCAAGGCCCGTGAACGTGGTCACGTGCTCGAAGGCCTGGCGGTGGCGCTCGCCAACATCGACGAGTTCATCGCGATCATCAAGGCCGCGCCGACTCCGCCGATCGCCAAGCAGGAATTGATGGCGCGTCCGTGGGATTCGTCGCTGGTGCGCGAAATGTTGTCGCGCGCCGAGACGGAAAACGCATCGGCCGGTGGTCGTGAGGCGTATCGCCCTGACGGTTTGAATCCGTCCTTCGGTATGCAGTCCGACGGTCTGTACCGCTTGTCCGACACTCAGGCTCAGGAAATCTTGCAGATGCGTCTGCAACGCCTGACGGGTCTGGAGCAGGACAAGATCATCGGCGAGTACCGCGAAGTGATGGCGCAAATCGCCGACCTGCTGGACATTCTGGCTCGCCCGGAACGCATTACGGCGATCATTGTCGACGAACTCACGTCGATCAAAGCCGAATTCGGCGACGCGCGCCGCTCGAAGATCGAGCTGAACGCAACCGAGCTGAACACCGAAGACCTGATCACGCCGCAAGAGATGGTCGTGACCATGTCGCACGCAGGCTATGTGAAATCGCAGCCGCTGTCCGAATATAGTGCGCAGAAGCGGGGTGGCCGCGGCAAACAGGCCACGGCGATGAAAGAAGACGACTGGATCGACACGCTGTTCATCGCGAACACGCACGATCACATTCTGTGCTTCTCGAATCGTGGCCGCGTGTACAGCGTGAAGGTCTACGAAGTGCCGCAAGGTTCGCGGAATTCACGCGGTCGTCCGATCGTCAATATCTTCCCGCTTCAGGACGGCGAAAAGATTACGGTTGTCTTGCCGGTCAAGGAATTCTCGGCTGACAAATTCGTCTTTATGGGCACCGCGTTAGGAACTGTAAAAAAGACGCCGTTAGAAGCCTTTGGCCGCGTGTTGCGCAAGGGTATTATTGCGGTCGGTCTGGATGACGGCGACTACCTGATCGGCGCCGCCATTACGGACGGCCAGCATGACGTGATGCTGTTCTCGGATTCCGGCAAGGCGGTGCGTTTCGATGAGAACGACGTCCGTCCGATGGGCCGCGAGGCGCGCGGTGTACGCGGCATGCAGCTCGAAGACGGCCAGAGCGTGATTGCGTTGCTGGTGGCCGGCGACGAGCAGCAGTCGGTGCTGACCGCAACCGAAAACGGCTACGGCAAGCGCACGCCGATCACCGAGTACACGCGTCACGGGCGCGGCACGAAGGGGATGATCGCAATCCAGACGTCGGAGCGTAATGGCAAGGTCGTCGCCGCCACGCTGGTGGATCAGGAAGCGCAGATCATGCTGATCACCAATACGGGCGTGCTGATTCGTACGCGCGTATCGGAAATTCGAGAAATGGGACGCGCAACCCAAGGTGTTACACTCATCAGCCTCGATGAAGGGACGAAGCTTTCAGGTCTGCAACAGGTTGCTGAGGCGGAAGCGGATATTGATGTGGAAGGCGACACCGAAGGTCCTGCCGAAGGCGACAACGGCGGTGAAGACGGTGGTGCGGCCTGATCCGCGTCGGCAACTTCCAGTCTCAGTTATTGGTTGAAAGCTGCGCCGGGAATAATGGCGTATCGGGCCGATACGTGTCCCGCGCAGCTTGCAGTTCAAATTAATTTCTCTTAGGGAGTAATGATGCAAAAACGATTCAAACAACTGATGTTGCTGGCTGCTCTGGTGCCGACCTTCGCTATGGCTCAAGCGCTTCAGAGCCAGGCTCCGGAAGCTCCGGCAGCGGCTGCGGCACCGGTTGATCCTGCCAAGCAGGCTGCAATCAAGGACCTGCTGGACGCAATCGACGCACAGAAGCTGGTTGGCGCAATCGGCAACAGCGCGCAAATGCAAGCTAAGCAACTGGTTCCGGCCATCCTGTCGGACGCCCTGAGCGAAAACAAGACGATGACGGACAAGCAGAAGCAGGCTTCCGTCCCGACGCTGCAAAAGAATGCAGTGCCGAAGCTGGTTGATGGCGCAGGCCAAGTGTTTGCAACGGACTCGTTCCGTCAAGACGCCATGCAAGCTCAGTACGACGCTTACGCGAAGTACTACAGCACGTCGGAAATCAAGGATCTGACGGCGTTCTACAAGAGCCCGACCGGCCGCAAGTTCATCCAGGTCCAGGACCAGGTTGGCCGCGACGTCGTGAACGGCTTGATGCAAAAGTACATGCCGCAATCGATCAAGGCAACGCGTGACCAGGCTGACAAGGAAGTCGCTGCGGTCAAGCCGGCTAAGTAAGTCGACGAAGTCAGTCGGCCAAGCAGGCCGGCTGGCCAAGCCAAAAAAGGTCGAAAGGCTGCGCTGACATCGCGCTAGCCGCCGCTCGGCACGCTATACGGCGTGCCGGGTTTGGCGGGTTGGCGGTGACAATGCGATAATGGCCGTTTGCGCACACGCGCAGACGGCCATTTTCTTTTTGGGCGTGGAATGGGTGTCAAACACGTGTTGCCAACCACGCGTCGTCAAACTCGTGCTGTCGAGTTCGCGTCGCTAATTTTGCAGTGGCAGCCTTCACGGCTGTCAACTTCGCCGGTTTTTGCGCGATCTGTTCGTTTTTCGCGCCAGCTTCCAGGATCTCATGATGCGCGTCTTTAATTTCTCCGCCGGCCCCGCTGCCATGCCCGAAGAAGTGCTGCGTCACGCAGCCGACGAGATGCTCAATTGGCAGGGCAGTGGCATGAGCGTGATGGAAATGAGCCATCGCGGCAAAGAATTCATGTCGATCCATGAGGAAGCGCTCGTCGATCTGCGCGATCTGCTCGACGTGCCGGCAAGTCACCGGATTTTGTTCCTGCAGGGCGGCGGGCTGGGTGAAAACGCGATCGTGCCGATGAATCTGATGGGCGCGAAAGCGCGCGCGGATTTCGTCGTGACCGGTTCGTGGTCGCAGAAATCGTTCAAGGAAGCGCAAAAGTACGGCACGGCGCATCTTGCCGCGAGCGGCCAGACCGCCGAGGGCTTCACGCGCGCGCCGGCGCGCTCGGAATGGCAACTGTCGGACGATCCGGCGTACGTGCATCTGTGCACCAACGAGACCATTCACGGCGTCGAGACGTTCGAGATTCCCGATCTCGGCAACATTCCGCTGGTGGCGGACGCCTCGTCGCACATCCTGTCGCGCCCGATGGACATCGCCAAATACGGCGTGCTGTTCGGCGGCGCGCAGAAGAACATCGGCATGGCGGGGGTGACCGTCGTGATCGTGCGCGAAGACATGCTGGATCGCGCGCAAGCGATCTGCCCGTCGGCGTTCGAGTGGAAAACCGTCGCCGAGAACAATTCGATGTACAACACGCCGCCCACCTACGCGATTTATATCGCGGGGCTGGTGTTCAAGTGGTTGAAGAAGCAGGGCGGCCTTGCCGCGATGGAAGCGCGTAACCTCGAAAAATCGAAGCTGTTGTACGACGCGATCGATTCGAGCGACTTCTATCTGAACAAGGTTGAGCGTGGCTCGCGCTCGCGGATGAACGTACCGTTTTTCCTCGCCGACGAGTCGCGCAACGAAGATTTCCTGGCCGGCGCGAAAGCGCGGGGAATGGTGCAGCTAAAGGGCCACAAGTCCGTCGGCGGCATGCGGGCGTCGATTTATAACGCCGTCCCGCTCGAAGGCGTCAAGGCGCTTGTCGAATACATGAAGGAATTCGAACAGCGCAGCGCCTGAGGTCGAGGCGCGCGCATCCTTTCCAGCAGTTACCCGGCAGGGCCGTATTCACGCATGGACGACGAACTCAATACCCGACTCAAACCCCTTCGCGAACGCATCGACGCGCTCGACGCGCAACTCATCGCGCTCCTCAATCAGCGCGCCGCGGTGGCGCTTGAAGTGGGCGAGGTCAAGAAGCATTTCAACGCGCCGGTGTTCCGTCCGGAGCGCGAGCAGCAGGTGATCGCACGCCTGCAGGATATGAGCGACGGCCCACTGGCCAGCGAGCATATCAGCGCGATCTGGCGCGAGATCATGGCCGCGAGCCGCGCGCTCGAAAAGACCATCAAGGCCGCGTATCTCGGTCCGGTCGGCACGTATAGCGAACAGGCGATGCATGAGTACTTCGGTCAGTCGATCGAAGGTCTGCCGTGCCCGTCGATCGACGAAGTATTCCGCTCGGTCGAAGCAGGCGCCGCCGAATTCGGCGTCGTGCCGGTTGAGAATTCGACCGAAGGCGCAGTGTCGCGCACGCTCGATCTGCTGCTGCAAACCCAGCTCACGATCGGCGGCGAACTGGCCTTGCCGATTCACCACAATCTCCTGACGCTGAACGGCGGTCTCACCGGCGTGACGCGGGTGTGCGCGCACGCGCAGGCGCTCGCCCAGTGCCAGCGCTGGCTCGCGACCAATGCGCCGCATCTCGAGCGTCAGGCGGTGTCGAGCAATGCCGAAGCCGCGCGCATGGCCGCGGAAGATCCGACTGTCGCTGCGATCGCCGGCGATCGCGCCGCGACGCATTACGGTCTGCAGGTCGCGTATGCGCTGATCCAAGACGATCCGCACAACCGCACGCGTTTCGTGATGATCGGCAAGGAGCGCACCGGCGTCAGCGGGCACGACCAGACGTCGTTGATCGTGTCGGTGGCGAACGAGCCGGGCGCCGTGTTCAAGTTGCTGGAGCCGTTGGCGCGCCATAGCGTATCGATGACCCGTTTCGAGTCGCGCCCGGCGCGCGTCGGCACGTGGGAGTACTACTTCTATATCGACGTAGAAGGCCATCGCGATGAGCCGGCAGTCGCCGCCGCGCTGACCGAGCTCGGCCAGAAGGCCGCGTTCCTGAAGATACTCGGCTCGTATCCGCGCGCCCGTTGATGTCGGCCCAGGCGCGCACCCGTCGCTCGGGCGCGCCTGTTGCAGGTTCACTTACTACTAATTAGTCGTTCGGAGATTTTCATGACAACGTCCTTCGGTCCTTCCTATGTGCGCGCGATTGCGCCTTACATCGCCGGCAAGCCGATTTCGGAAGTGGCCCGCGAGTTCGGTCTCGACGAAGCGACCATCGTGAAGCTCGCGTCGAACGAAAATCCGCTGGGCATGCCGGAATCGGCGCAACGCGCCATGGCCCAAGCGGCCAGCGAACTCGGCCGCTATCCGGACGCGAACGCCTTCGAACTGAAGGCAGCGCTGAGCGAGCGTTACGGCGTACCGGCCGACTGGGTCACGCTCGGTAACGGCAGCAACGACATTCTCGAAATTGCCGCGCATGCGTTGGTCGAGAAGGGTCAGTCGATCGTCTACGCGCAGTACTCGTTCGCGGTCTACGCGCTCGCTACGCAAGGCGTGGGCGCGCGTGCGATCGTCGTGCCGGCCGTCAAGTACGGCCACGACCTCGACGCGATGCTCGCGGCGATCACGGACGACACCCGCCTGCTCTTCGTCGCGAACCCGAACAACCCGACCGGTACGTTCATCGAAGGCGCAAAGCTCGAAGCGTTTCTCGACAAGGTGCCGCGTCACGTGGTCGTCGTGCTCGACGAGGCGTACACGGAATATCTGCCGGAAGAGAAGCGCTACGACTCGATCACGTGGGTGCGCCGGTATCCGAATCTGCTGGTGTCGCGCACGTTCTCGAAGGCGTTTGGTCTCGCCGGCTTGCGTGTCGGCTTCGCCATCGCGCAGCCCGAGTTGACCGATCTGCTGAACCGTCTGCGTCAGCCGTTCAACGTGAACACGCTGGCGCAAGCTGCGGCGATCGCGGCGCTGAACGACAAGGCGTTTCTGGACAGGAGCGCGGCGTTGAACGCGCAAGGCTATCGCCGCCTGACCGAAGCGTTCGACAAACTCGGCCTCGAATATGTGCCGTCGGACGGCAACTTCGTGCTGGTGCGCGTCGGCAGCGACGACGCAGCCGGCAACCGCGTCAACCTCGCGTTACTGAAGCAGGGCGTGATCGTTCGCCCGGTCGGCAACTACGGTTTGCCGCAATGGCTGCGCATCACGATCGGCTTGCCGGAAGAAAACGAGGCGTTCCTCGCGGCGCTCGAAAAGACGCTCGCCGCCGCGTAAGCGGTTGACCTTGACCCGCGCGCCTCACTTCATGAAAGGCGCGCTTTTTCTGTGACAGACGTGGCCGCGTTCTCTTTTAACAAGCTGGTGATTTTCGGTGTCGGCCTGATCGGCGGATCGCTCGCGCGCGCATTGCGTGAGCGGGGTGAGGCAGCAGGTGCGCGAACCGTGATTGGTGTCGGGCGTTCATCCGCGTCGACGGCGCGCGCGCTTGAGTTGGGCGTGATCGACGGCTCCGCGGCGTTGAACGACGACGCGGCGTTGCGCGCCGCCCTGTCCAGCGCGGATATCGTGTTGCTTGCCGCGCCGGTTGCGCAGACACAACCGCTGCTCGAACGCATTGCGCCGTTTCTCGACGCGGACACGATCGTCACCGACGCCGGCAGCACCAAGTCCGACGTGGTTGCTTCCGCCCGCGCGGCGCTCGGTGCGCGCATCGGCCAGTTCGTGCCGGGGCATCCGATTGCCGGCCGTGAGGCGAGCGGTCCGGATGCGGCGTTGCCCGACCTGTACGTCAACCGTAACGTCGTGTTGTGCCCGCTGCCGGAGAACGCGCCGGAAGCCGTCGAGCGCGTTGCCGCGATGTGGCGTGCTACCGGCGCCTGTGTGCGCGACATGGCGCCTGAGCAGCACGACCGTGTGCTCGCCTCGGTCAGCCATTTGCCGCACGTTTTGTCTTTCGCGCTGGTCGAGCAGATTCTCAATTCGCCCGACGCAGCGCTGAAATTCTCATTCGCCGCCGGCGGTTTCCGTGACTTCACGCGCATCGCCGCGTCGAGCCCGGAAATGTGGCGCGACGTGTGCGTGGCGAATCGCGTTGCGCTGCTCGACGAACTGGATGCCTACACGGCGGTGCTCGCGCGTTTGCGCGCCGCGATCGACGCCGCCGACGGCGCCGCGCTCGAAGCCGTGTTCGCGCGCTCACGCATCGCGCGTACCGAGTGGCAGGAAGAGCGCACTAACGCGGCCGCCCTGGGCGACGCGTCGAAATAACCGGAACTGGACTCAATCATGGAATTCCTCGATCTCGGACCATTTTCTCGTGCGTCCGGCACGGTTCGTTTGCCCGGTTCGAAAAGCATTTCGAATCGTGTGCTGCTGCTCGCGGCGCTCGCCGAAGGCGAAACGACGATCACGAACCTGCTCGACTCCGACGACACCCGCGTAATGCTCGACGCGCTCGAAAAGCTCGGCGTGCGTCTGAAGCGCGAAGGCGACACCTGTGTCGTGACCGGCACGCGTGGCGCATTCACGGCGCGCACGGCCGATCTGTTCCTCGGCAACGCCGGCACGGCCGTGCGTCCGCTGACCGCGGCGCTCGCGGTGAATGGCGGCAACTATCGTATTCACGGCGTGCCGCGTATGCACGAGCGGCCGATCGGCGATCTGGTCGACGGCTTGCGGCAGATCGGCGCGAAGATCGACTATGAAGAGAATGACGGTTATCCGCCCCTGCGGATTCGCCCGGCGCAAATTCTGGCCGACGCGCCGATTCGCGTGCGCGGCGACGTGTCGAGCCAGTTCCTGACCTCGCTGCTGATGACGCTGCCGCTGTTGCGCACGGAAAGCGGCGTGACCACCGTGCAGGTGGACGGCGAGCTGATCTCGAAGCCCTACATCGAGATCACGATCAAGCTGATGGAGCGCTTCGGCATCAAGGTCGAGCGCAACGGCTGGCGTCAGTTCGTCGTGCCGGCGGGGCAGCGCTATCAATCGCCGGGCACCATCATGGTGGAAGGCGACGCATCGTCGGCGTCGTATTTCCTCGCGGCCGGCGCGCTCGGCGGCGGCCCGCTGCGGGTAGAGGGCGTTGGCCGGGCCAGCATCCAGGGCGACGTCGGCTTCGCCGATGCACTCATCAAAATGGGTGCAAACCTGCAGATGGGCGAGGACTGGATCGAAGTGCGCGGCGTCGGCAACGACAACGGCAAACTCGATCCGATCGACATGGACTTCAACCTGATTCCCGACGCCGCAATGACGATCGCCGTCGCTGCGCTATTCGCCGACGGTACCAGCACACTGCGCAACATCGCCAGCTGGCGCGTGAAGGAGACCGACCGGATCGCCGCGATGGCGACCGAGCTGCGCAAGGTCGGCGCGAAGGTGCAGGAGGGCGAGGATTTCCTCGTGGTCACGCCGCCTGAAAAACTGATTCCGAACGCCTCGATCGACACCTACGACGATCACCGTATGGCGATGTGCTTCTCGCTGGTGAGCCTGGGCGGCGTGCCGATCCGGATCAACGACCCGAAGTGCGTCGGCAAGACCTTCCCCGATTATTTCGAGCGCTTCACGGCGCTCGCCCAACCCTGATTCGCTCCCGAATCGACTGACGTGCGACTTTTTCGATGAAACCGATCCGTCCCTTTCACCAAACGCCCGTCATTACGATCGACGGCCCCAGCGCCTCCGGCAAAGGCACCGTGGCCGCGCTGGTTGCCGCGAGTCTGGGCTTCCACTTGCTGGATAGCGGCGCGCTTTACCGGCTCGCCGCGCTGGCCAGCATGCGCTACAACATCGCAGCGGATGACGCCGACGCCCTTGTCAGCCTGATCGACGATCTGCACATCACCTTTCGCGAGGGGCTGGCGCAGCTCGACGGCAACGACGTATCGGCCGACATTCGCGCGGAGGAAGTCGGCAGCCGCGCCTCGGCGATTGCCGTGCACGCGCCCGTGCGAACCGCGCTGGTAGCCCGTCAGCGGGCTTTCCGTAAGGAACCGGGGCTGGTCGCCGACGGCCGCGACATGGGCACGGTGATCTTCCAGGACGCCATGTTGAAGGTGTTCATGACCGCCAGCGTCGAGGCCCGTGCGGCGCGCCGGCATAAGCAATTGATCCAAAAAGGATTTTCTGCTAATATAGATGACTTGCTCCGGGATTTGCGTGAGCGCGACGAGCGTGACAGTCAGCGCGCGGCCGCGCCGCTCAAGCCCGCAGCGGATGCAAAGCTGCTTGATACCTCCGCATTGTCCATCGACCAGGCGGTCGAACAGGTGGTGCAGTGGTATGAAGCATGGGTCCCACACGCCTGATTTCCGGGCCGTGGGCGCAGTAGAAGTAGTGTTGCCAGTAGGTGCTCCGCGAGTGTCGTGGAGCGTGTATTAACCCCTTAACCCCGCGTGGCATTCGCATTCTTGCCGAAGTTGCTGACCGTCCGGCCAGCCGGGCACCGCGAGCACCATGCAAATTTTGATTTTTATGTCCGACCTGCAAACTTCCAACCCGAATACCGAATCTTTTGCGGCTCTGTTCGAAGAGTCGCTGACCAAGCAAGACATGCGCGCCGGCGAAGTGATCTCCGCCGAAGTCGTGCGTGTTGACCACAACTTCGTGGTCGTCAACGCTGGTCTCAAGTCCGAAGCCTACATCCCGCTCGAAGAGTTCCTGAACGACGCGGGCGAGGTAGAAGTGCAGGCGGGCGACTTCGTTTCCGTCGCGATCGACGCGCTGGAAAACGGCTATGGCGACACGATCCTGTCGCGCGACAAGGCGAAGCGCCTGGCTTCGTGGCTGTCGCTGGAAAAGGCTCTCGACAACAACGAACTCGTGACCGGCACGATCACGGGCAAGGTCAAGGGCGGCATGACCGTCATGGTCAACGGCATCCGCGCGTTCCTGCCGGGTTCGCTGGTTGACACGCGTCCGGTCAAGGACACGACCCCGTACGAAGGCAAGACGCTGGAATTCCGCGTCATCAAGCTCGACCGCAAGCGTAACAATGTCGTGCTGTCGCGCCGCGCTGTGATCGAAGCAACCCAAGGCGAAGAGCGCGCAAAGCTGCTCGAAACGCTGAAGGAAGGCGCGATCGTGGAAGGCGTGGTGAAGAACATCACGGATTACGGCGCGTTCGTGGACCTCGGCGGTATCGACGGCCTGCTGCACATCACCGACATCGCATGGCGTCGTGTGCGTCACCCGAGCGAAGTGCTGTCGGTTGGCCAGGAAGTCACCGCGAAGATCCTCAAGTTCGATCAAGAGAAGAACCGCGTTTCGCTGGGTATCAAGCAACTGGGCGACGATCCGTGGGAAGGCATTTCCCGCCGTTACCCGTCGGGCACGCGCCTGTTCGGTAAGGTCACCAACATCACCGACTACGGCGCATTCGTCGAAGTGGAATCGGGCATCGAAGGCCTGGTTCACGTGTCGGAAATGGACTGGACGAACAAGAACGTTGCACCGTCGAAGGTTGTGCAGCTGGGTGACGAAGTCGAAGTCATGGTTCTCGAAATCGACGAAGACCGCCGCCGTATCAGCCTCGGCATGAAGCAATGCAAGCCGAACCCGTGGGATGACTTCAGCCGCAACTTCAAGAAGGGCGACAAGCTGCAAGGCGCAATCAAGTCGATCACCGACTTCGGCGTCTTCATCGGTCTGCCGGGCGGCATCGACGGTCTGGTTCACCTGTCGGACCTGTCGTGGAGCGAAACGGGCGAAGAAGCGGTTCGCAAGTACAAGAAGGGCGACGAAGTGGAAGCGATCGTTCTCGGCATCGACGTCGAGAAGGAACGCATTTCGCTGGGTATCAAGCAGCTCGAAGGCGACCCGTTCAGCAACTTCGTTGCCATGAACGACAAGGGTTCGATCGTCGACGGCGTGGTCAAGACGGTAGATGCGAAGGGTGCAGTGGTTCAGCTGTCGGCGGAAGTCGAAGGCTACCTGCGCGCTTCGGAACTGTCGCAAGACCGCGTGGAAGATGCTCGCAACGTGCTGAAGGACGGCGACAAGGTCAACGCGATGATCATCAACATCGATCGCAAGTCGCGTGGTATCAACCTGTCGATCAAGGCCAAGGATTCGGCTGAGCAACAGGAAGCGATCCGCGGCCTGGCTTCGTCGGATTCCAGCTCGGCTGCTACCGGCACGACGAACCTCGGCGCGCTGCTGAAGGCCAAGCTCGACGGTCAGAACCAGTAATTGAGGAACGCCCCCAAACCTGTCGTTTCGTGGCAGGCCCCCGAAAGGGGAAATTAAAACATGGGGGCGACCCGGCGTTTTCTTGAGAGGTCTGCTGCAGTATGACCAAATCGGAATTGGTCGCCCAGCTGGCTACGCGATTTCCGCAGCTTGTACTTAAAGATGCGGATTTCGCGGTGAAGACGATGCTTGATGCGATGTCGGAGGCGCTTGCCAACGGTCATCGCATCGAAATTCGCGGCTTCGGCAGCTTCGGCCTTAATCGTCGTCCCTCCCGTGTCGGGCGTAATCCGAAGTCGGGCGAGAAGGTGCTGGTACCTGAGAAGTACGTACCGCATTTCAAGCCGGGCAAGGAATTGCGCGAGCGGGTAGATCGACGTTCGGGCGAGCCGCTGAAGGCCGATGAGCCGGATGACGACGACCTGTAAATGCTTCGCTGTGCGGTTTGCAGCATGGCATGGGTAGCGTCAGCGGCCAAAGCCAGACGGCAAAAGACCAGAAAAAGCGCCTTCGGGCGCTTTTTTTTCGTCCACATCATTTGTCCGTTTCTTCGTCTGTTTTTCGTTCGCTTTTTGGTCCGCTTTTTCGTCCATTACGCTCGGCACATTCCCCGAGCGAACCCGCCTGCCCACGCATCCTCTTGCGGCAAGATCAACCTCGCGTCAGTCCGCTATCAGCCAGTTCCTGCCCAGTCGCGAGGGCATCCATTACAATACGGGTCACTTCGGCGCGGGCAACACCGTGGCGCGACGCGTCATCAAGCCGGCGTCACCCCGCAACTGCCGTCAAGAGACCTATTCATGAAATTTATCGTCTGGCTGATCCGTGTGCTGGTGTTCGTGCTCCTGCTGGTGCTCGCGCTCTCCAATACACAACCCGCTACGCTGAATTTCCTCGCTGGCTACGCGTGGTCGGCGCCTTTGATTCTGATCGGCCTCGCGTTCTTCGTGGTCGGGCTGCTGGCCGGGCTGGTGTCGTCGATGCCGGCCATGGTGCGCCTGCGCATGGAGAACGGCCGGCTCAAGCGCGAGTTGCGTGTGGCGCGCGAAGCCCCCGTCGTGGTCGAACAACCGCCCATGCCGCCGCTGATCTAAGTTGTCTTCTGCCGCGCTTCTGAAGCGCGGCTTTCCGTTTTCGCTGTTCCGACCATTTGCATTAATCGCATGGATCTAGACTTCTGGTGGCTGCTTGTCATCCCCGTCGCTTTTGCGTTCGGCTGGATGGCCGCACGCTACGACCTCAAGACGCTGCTGTCTGAAAGCGCCAACCTGCCGCGTTCGTACTTCCGCGGCCTGAATTTCCTGCTCAATGAGCAGCCTGACCAGGCGATCGACGCGTTTATCGAAGTCGTCAAGCTCGACCCGGAAACGATTGAGTTGCACTTCGCGCTGGGTAATCTGTTCCGCCGCCGCGGTGAGACCGACCGCGCGATTCGCGTGCATCAGAACCTGCTGAGCCGTACCGATCTGCCCGTCACCGAGCGCGATCACGCGCTGTACGAACTGGGCCAGGATTTCCTGAAGGCCGGGCTGCTCGATCGCGCCGAAGAAACCTTCCGCTTGCTTGAGACTGGCAATTACGCGTTGGGTGCGCAGCGTGCGCTGCTAACCATCTACCAGATCGAGAAAGACTGGGTTAAATCGATCGATACCGCGCGCCATCTGGAAACAATGGGCGCCGAATCGCTCGACAAGGAAATCGCGCAGTTTCATTGCGAGCTCGCCCAGGAGGCGCTCCAACAGAAAAACGCCGACGAGGCGCGACGTCAGCTAGGCTTTGCATTAAAGGCGAACCCGACCAACGTACGCGCCACGATCCTGTTCGGCGACGTGGACGCGACGGCCGGATCGCAAGAGGCGGCGATCGCCCAATGGCGGCGCGTCGAGGAACAGAATTCTGCTTATCTGCCGCTCGTCGCGGAAAAGCTGATGAAGGCCTATGAGGCACTCGGCCGTCCGCAGGATGGTGCCGATCTGCTCATCACGTGGGTGGACCGCTATCCGTCGAGCGATCTGCTCGACGTGACCTATCAGCACATTGCGGCGATACGCGGGCCCGACGCCGCGCATGCGCTGGCGCGCGCACAGATGCAGAAGTCGCCGAATCTGGCGGGCATGACGCGTCTGCTGGAAGCCCAGGAAGCCGTCGCGGAAGAGCCGCGGAAGAGCGAGCTCGAACTGATGCGCACGCTGATCCGTCAGCGCACCAAAAATCTGCCACGGTATACGTGCCAGAATTGTGGTTTCAGGGCGCGGCTGTTCTACTGGCAGTGCCCGGGTTGCAGCGGTTGGGAAACCTATGCGCCGCGCCGCGTCGAACCGATCACGGCGTCGAACTGATCGCAAATGCAAGCGTATAGCCGCGCCGCAACGACGGCGGCTCGTCAGGCGGATTAGGCCGGGCGAGATCATGACGGCCTTGGTCACTACGAGAAACCCTCACCGGAACCCTCTACCGGAACGCGTATGAAAATCACTATTATCGGCACCGGCTATGTTGGCCTCGTCACTGGCGCGTGCCTCGCTGAAATCGGCCATGACGTCTTCTGTCTTGACGTTGACCCGCGCAAGATCGAAATCCTCAACAACGGCGGCGTGCCGATCCACGAGCCGGGTTTGCTCGAGATGATCGCCCGCACGCGCAAGGCGCGCCGCATCACGTTTTCGACGGATATCGAAGCCAGTGTGGCGCACGGCGAGGTGCAGTTCATCGCCGTTGGCACCCCGCCCGACGAAGACGGCTCAGCCGATCTGCAATACGTGCTCGAAGCGGCGCGTAACATCGGCCGCACGATGAACGGCTTCAAGGTGATCGTCGACAAATCGACGGTGCCGGTCGGCACAGCGCAACGCGTGCGCGCGGTGATCGAAGAGGAACTGGCCAAACGGGGGCTCGCCAATAGCGAGCAGCATCGCTTCTCGGTGGTGTCCAACCCTGAGTTTCTGAAGGAAGGCGCCGCGGTCGACGACTTCATGCGCCCCGATCGCATCGTGCTCGGCAGCGACGAAGACGAAGCGGGCCTGCGCGCGCGCGAGCTGATGAAGCGCCTGTACGCGCCGTTCAACCGCAATCACGAGCGCACGCTGTACATGGATGTGCGCTCGGCTGAGTTCACGAAATACGCAGCCAATGCGATGCTCGCCACGCGCATCTCGTTCATGAACGAGATGTCGAATCTGGCGGACCGCGTTGGCGCGGATATCGAAGCGGTGCGCCGCGGCATCGGCTCGGACCCGCGCATCGGCTATCACTTCCTGTATGCCGGTTGCGGCTACGGCGGCTCGTGCTTCCCGAAGGACGTGCAGGCGCTGATCCGCACCGCGAGCGAAAGCGGCCACAATCTGCGCATTCTCGAAGCGGTCGAGGAAGTGAACTACAAGCAGAAAGACGTACTGGTACGCAAGATCACGGCCAAGCTCGGCGAAGATCTGAGCGGCCGCACGTTCGCCGTGTGGGGGCTCGCGTTCAAGCCGAATACCGACGATATGCGCGAGGCGCCGAGCCGTCGCGTGATCGCCGAACTGCTGGCGCGGGGCGCCCACGTGCGCGCCTACGATCCGGTCGCGGTGGCCGAAGCGCGCCGCGTGTTCGCCCTGGATCTGCACGATGCACCGGACCAGCTCGCGCGTCTCACGTTCACGAGCACCCAGGACGAAACGCTCACCGGCGCCGATGCGCTGGTGGTCGTCACCGAATGGAAGGAATTCAAGAGCCCGGATTTCCTGCATCTGAAATCAGTGCTGAAGTCACCGCTGATTTTCGACGGCCGCAATCTGTACGAGCCGGACGCGATGACCGAGCTCGGCATCGACTATCACTCGATCGGACGACCTTATGCCCAGCCCTCTGAATTTCCGGCCGATGTCGCCAGCCATGCCTGAGGCCGCTCAGTCCACCCCCGCGCCCGCACTGACCGTGGTGCCGCGCGAGCGCCTCGCTGCGGCGCGCGTGCTGGTGGTCGGCGACGTGATGCTCGATCGCTACTGGTTTGGCGACGTGAACCGTATTTCGCCGGAAGCGCCGGTGCCGGTCGTGCATGTGCAGCGTCAGGAAGACCGTCTCGGCGGCGCGGCGAACGTGGCGCGCAATGCGGTTGCGCTCGGCGCGCAAGCGGGTTTGCTGTGCGTGGTCGGCCATGACGAGCCCGGCGAGCGCATCGTGCAACTGCTCGGCGAAAGCGGTGTCGTGCCGCATCTGGAACGCGATCCGGATTTGCTCACTACGATCAAACTGCGCGTGCTGTCACGTCAGCAACAGTTGCTGCGCGTCGACTTCGAAAACTCGCCGGCGCACGAAGTGCTGCTCGCGGGCCTCGCGCGTTTCGACGACCTGCTGCCGTCGCACGACGTGATCCTGATGTCCGATTACGCGAAGGGGGGGCTTACGCACGTCACGCAGATGATCGCGAAGGCGCATGCGGCGGGCAAACCCGTGCTGGTCGATCCGAAGGGCGACGACTGGGAGCGCTATCGCGGCGCCACGCTGATCACGCCGAATCGCGCCGAGTTGCGCGAGGTGGTCGGACAGTGGAAGTCCGAAGAAGATCTGATTGCACGTGTGACTAAACTGCGTACCGATCTCGAGTTCAAGGCGTTGCTGCTGACGCGTTCGGAAGAGGGCATGACGCTCTTCTCCGACGAGGGCATCCTGCACGCTTCGGCCGTTGCACGCGAAGTGTATGATGTATCGGGCGCGGGCGACACGGTGATCGCCACGCTCGCCGCCATGCTCGGCGCGGGTCTGACGCTGGTCGAGGCGGTCGGGCTCGCGAATCGCGCGGCCGGCATCGTGGTCGGCAAACTCGGCACCGCCACGGTCAATTACGACGAACTTTTTCATTGATGCGGCCCGCCGGGTCCTTGCTTTGCGCGCTTCGGTTTCAGCGGCGCAAAAGAGGAACCCGCGAGGCGTCAACTGAGCTGTCGATCGGAGTTGGTGCAAAGCACTGACTCCGATCCCATGCAAAGCCCATTACCGCAGGATCATCATGACCCTCATCGTCACCGGCGCGGCCGGCTTTATCGGCAGCAATCTCGTGAAGGCGCTCAATGAGCGCGGTGAACACCGCATCATCGCGGTCGATAACCTCACGCGCGCGGACAAGTTCAAGAATCTCGTCGACTGCGAGATCGACGATTATCTCGACAAGACTGAGTTTGTCGAACGCTTCAAGCGGGGCGACTTCGGCAAAGTGCGCGCGATTTTCCACGAAGGCGCCTGTTCGGACACGATGGAGACCGACGGCCGCTACATGATGGACAACAACTTCCGCTATAGCCGCGAAGTGCTCGATGTCTGTCTCGCGCAGAACATCCAGTTTCTGTATGCGTCCTCCGCGGCAACCTATGGTGGTTCGAGCCGTTTCGTCGAGGAGCGCGAAGTCGAGCAGCCGCTCAACGTGTACGGCTATTCGAAGTTCCTGTTCGACCAGGTGATTCGCCGCGTGCTGCCCACCGCGAAGAGCCAGATTGCCGGCTTCCGTTATTTCAACGTGTACGGACCGCGCGAGACGCACAAGGCGCGCATGGCGTCGGTGGCGTTTCACAATTTCAACCAGTTCCGCGCGGAAGGCAAGGTCAAGCTGTTCGGCGAATACAACGGTTATGCCGCCGGCGAGCAGACCCGCGATTTCGTCTCTGTCGACGACGTGGTCAAGGTGAACCTGTTTTTCTTCGACAATCCGGACAAGTCGGGCATCTTCAACCTGGGCAGTGGCCGTGCGCAGCCGTTCAACGACATCGCGAGCACGGTGGTCAACACGCTGCGTGCGTTGAACAACGAGCCGCCGTTGTCGCTCGCGGACCAGGTGCAGCGCGGGTTGATCGAATACATTCCGTTCCCCGATGCATTGCGTGGCAAGTACCAATGCTTCACGCAAGCCGACCTGACGAAGCTGCGTGCTACCGGCTACGACGCGCCGTTCCTGAGCGTGCAGGAAGGTGTCGATCGATACGTACGTTGGCTATTCGGCCAGGTGTAAATCTTTCGGATACCTCTTTAAACTGGAATCTCCCGGTTGGTGATGGTCGCCAACCGGTTGTACGAGGGAGATTCCATATGTTTCGAAAAATTCTGGTTACCGCGGCCATGCTCGCCGCTTTCGGCCACGCGTATGCGGCGGTCGACGTCAACACGGCTAACGAGGATGCGCTGCGCGGCATCAAGGGCATCGGTCCTGCCAAAGCGAAAGCCATTCTCGAAGAGCGTACAGCGCATGGTCCTTTCAAGGACCCGGCCGATCTCGGCAAGCGCGTCAAAGGCATGGGCGGGCATACCGTCGAGCGCCTGCAGGCGGAGGGTCTCGCTGTCGGTCCGGCTGGCGCGGCTGCTAACACGCAGGCTGCGGCGTCTGCACAGACCAAGGGCGAGGCCGCTGCGGCCAACTCAACCAACGCAGCTCCCCAAAAGAGCAACGCCACTGTGGCGGTGAAGAAATAGCCTGAAGCGGGCCCGGCGCGCGAGGCGGGTTGCTTCTCTCGCGCCGGGTCCCGCGCCTGGTTCGCTTTTCGTCGTTCCCCTTCATGGTCGGAGTGGGTAAGAACACTCCTTCAGCTGTCATGCAGATGACTGGCTCCCGCGGTTCTCAGCCGCGGGCTTTTTGCGTGGTTCTTTGCGCTGTATTTGCGGGCCCGATGGGCGTTATGCGCTAGCCGCCTGGCATCGCTGCATCCATGCGGCCAGAAGGGCTGCACGGCAGCCGCGCGCACGGTGGTTTAGAATCGATAGATTGAAGACTCCGCGCATCGACAGCCCCAGAACCGATATGGCTTACAAAACGATTGAAGACACGATCGGCAATACGCCGCTCGTGCAACTCGTCCGCCTCCCTGACGACGAGATCCGCAACCGCAATAACGTGATCCTTGCCAAGCTCGAGGGCAACAATCCTGCGGGTTCGGTGAAGGACCGTCCGGCGCTGTCGATGATCAAGAAGGCGGAAGCGCGGGGACGCATCAAGCCGGGCGACACGCTGATCGAATCGACCAGCGGCAATACCGGCATCGCCTTGGCGATGGCTGCGGCGATCCGCGGCTACAAGATGGTGCTGATCATGCCGGAAGACCTGTCGGTGGAGCGCCGTCAGAGCATGGCCGCATACGGCGCGCAGATCGTGCTGACGCCCGTAACGGGCGGCATGGAATACGCGCGCGATCTGGCCGAACAGATGCAGCGCGAAGGCAAGGGCATCATCCTCGACCAGTTCGCGAACCCGGACAATCCGGCCTCGCACGTCGAAGGTACCGGTCCGGAAATCTGGCGCGACACCGAAGGGCGCATCACGCACTTCGTCTCGTCGATGGGCACGACCGGCACGATCATGGGTGTATCCACCTATCTGAAGGAACAGAATCCGGCGATCGAGATCATCGGTGCGCAGCCGGAAGAGGGTTCGCGCATTCCGGGCATCCGCAAGTGGCCGGAGGCCTATCTGCCGAAGATTTTCGATCGTAGCCGCGTGGATCGCGTCGAGAACGTAAGCCAGGCTGCAGCCGAAGCGATGGCGCGACGCATGGCCTCGGTCGAAGGGATCTTCGCCGGCATCTCGTCGGGTGGGGCCTGTGAGGTGGCGCTGCGCGTCGCGCGCCAAGTCGAGAACGCGACGATCGTGTTTATCGTCTGCGACCGGGGTGACCGGTATCTATCGACGGGTGTATTCCCGGCCTGATAGCGCTTCGGCGCATTAAGCGGCCGGCAAACTGAGTTGGCCAATAAAAAAAGCGCCGATCTAACCGGCGCTTTTTTGTATCGCTTGTTACCTGTTCGCCACGCGGCGAGTGTCTGCCACCCGCCGCTCAGCTTACTGCGAAGCCGCGTCCGGCGCCGCCGCATTGCTGCTGGCGTTCGCCGCGTCGCTCGCTTCCATCTGCGCTTTGACGCGCTCGCCCAATTGATAAACCGCGAGTGCGTAGAAGAAACTGCGGTTATAGCGCGTCAGCACATAGAAGTTCTTCAAACCCAGCATGTACTCGGTACCGCGCCCCGGCGACGGCAGATCGACCACCGTCACCGGCGTGCCGGCTTCCGCCGCGATATCGACGCCCGGCTCGTCCAGCAGCAGTCCG
The DNA here is from genome assembly GCA_900142905.1 of Burkholderia sp. GAS332. Classification (NCBI taxonomy): domain Bacteria; kingdom Pseudomonadati; phylum Pseudomonadota; class Betaproteobacteria; order Burkholderiales; family Burkholderiaceae; genus Burkholderia; species Burkholderia sp. GAS332. Next base: position 1,160,856 of record FSRV01000001.1, read on the forward strand.
GCACGCAGCAATTGGTCCAGCGGCCAATGCGGCTCCGGTTTACCGTCGGCGGCCGCTTGCGCCACGCCCAGGCTGCCGGCGTCCATGCCGATCTTCCACACCACCGGCCGGCCGTTTTCCCAGCCGTTCTGGCGCAGATAATTCGCCACACTGCCGATCGCATCCGCCTGGCTCGTGCGCAGATCGATCTGCTTGTTGCCGTCGTAGCTCACCGCGTATTGCACGATGCTGCTCGGCAGGAATTGCGGAATGCCGATCGCGCCGGTGTAGGAGCCGAGCACGGTGGTCGGATCGATTTGCGAATCGCGCGTCCACACCAAGTAGTCTTCGAGATTCTTGCGGAAGGTCGCCTGACGATCCGCGCGATTGGCGGTATTCGGGTAGTCGAAGGTGAGCGTGGTCAGCGCGTCGAGCACACGGAAGTTGCCCATGAAGCGCCCGTAGATCGTCTCCACGCCGATGATGCCGACGATCACTTCCGGCGGCACGCCGAATTCTTCATAGGCGCGTTGCAGCGTGGCCTGGTTGGCGCGCCAGAAGCGCACGCCGGCGTTGATGCGCACCGGGTCGAGAAAGCGCGACTGATACACGCGCCAGTTCTTGATGGTCGGGGAGGGCGACGGCGTCACGAGCTTGACTGCGGTAGCCGAATAGCTCACGCGCGCGAACAGGGCATGCAGCGCGGCTTCGTCGAAGTCATAGCGCGCCGACATGTCGCTGATGAACGCGTCGACGTTCGGATTATTCGCGTAGCGCTGCGGAATGATCTCTTCTTCGAAGGTCTGGCCTTGCGGCACCGCCGGTTGCGGTTGGCTTTGCGCGAGCAGCAGCGGCTTCTTCGCGGCGCTTTGCGCCATCGCCGGACTGGTTGCCATGAACATGCACGATGCGACGGACAGTGCGGTGGCCACGGTCTTCATGCGTAGCCGGTTTCGTGCAGACAGAGCAAGCTTGACGGTCATATTGAGCTAGGGGCGCAGTGCGAAAGAGACAGGGGGAAACGGATCGAGGCAGTATACCCGACGCATTCTGCAAAACTGTGCCCCCGCGCGTCACAGTCGCATGGTGTGGTAACTTGGCAAATGTTGGCGTGCCCAGTGTGCGCGCCCATGGACGGAGACACGCCGCGCGCGCTATGAAAGCGCCGCGCCGCAGACGAGAATCATGGCAACAGGCTTTTATTCCCACGCCGATTGTTTGCTGCACGATATGGGGCAATGGCATCCCGAATGCCCGGCGCGCCTGCAGGCAATCGAAGACCAATTGATCGCGAGCCGCATCGACTCGTTAATCGAGCGCGAATCGCCGCCGCTCGCCGATGAAGCCGCGCTGCTGCGCGTGCATACGCAAGCCCACATCGATTACATCCGCAGCCGTTCACCCGCGGAAGGGCTCGCCGAGATCGATCCCGACACGTCGATGAATCCGCACACCTTGCAGGCCGCGTTGCGCGCGGCCGGCGCTGCGGTGGCCGCAACCGACGCGGTGATCGAAGGCCGCTACGACAATGCGTTCTGCAGCGTGCGCCCGCCTGGCCATCATGCGGAGCCGGCCCGCGCGATGGGCTTCTGCTTTTTCAACAACGTGGCGATCGCCGCGCGTCATGCGCTCGAGGTGCATGGCATGCAGCGTGTCGCGATCATCGACTTCGACGTCCATCACGGCAACGGCACCGAAGCCGCCTTTTCGGGCGATTCGCGTGTGCTGATGTGCAGCATCTTCCAGCATCCGTTCTATCCGTTCACCGGCGCTGACAATCAGGCGCCCAACATGTGCAACGTGCCGATACCGGCGCGCTCGAAAGGCATGGCGGTGCGCGAGGCGGTCGACATGCTGTGGCTGCCGCGCCTGCACGATTTCAAGCCGGAGATGCTCTTCATCTCGGCCGGCTTCGACGCGCATCGCGAGGACGATCTCGGCAACCTGGGACTCGTCGAAGACGACTACGCCTGGATCACCGACCAGGTGCGCGAGATCGCGAAGCGCTATGCGCGGGGGCGGATCGTCAGCTGTCTCGAAGGCGGCTACAACCTGTCGGCGCTCGGACGCAGCGTGGTCGCGCACGTGCGCTCGCTGGCCGGGATCTGAGCTGGGACGCCACAAGAACTGCGCGAACGTCGCGAACTGCATGAACTCAATGAGGAGCGAGCCATGAATGCCGAGGTGCGCAGTGCGTCGCTGGTCGAAATCGAACACGACGCCTACGGCGTGCCGGGCGTCGTCCGATTGACGATGAGCCGGCCCGATGCCTTCAACGCGCTCTCTGAAGCCTTGCTCGGCGAGCTACAGTCGACCCTGACGGCGCTGGCGGAGTCCAATGCGCGAGTGGTGGTGATCGCCGGCGCTGGCCGCGCGTTCTGCGCGGGACACGATCTGAAGGAAATGCGCGCGGCGCCGTCGCTGGCTTATTACCAGGCGCTGTTCGCGCGCTGCACGAAACTGATGCTGACGATCCAGCGCTTGCCGCAACCGGTGATCGCGCGCGTGCATGGCATCGCCACGGCGGCCGGCTGTCAGCTGGTCGCGATGTGCGATCTGGCCGTCGCTGCCGATACCGCACGCTTTGCCGTCTCGGGTGTCAACCTGGGTCTTTTCTGCGCCACACCTTCGGTGCCGTTGTCGCGCAATCTGTCGCGTAAGGCGGCGCTCGAAATGCTGCTCACCGGCGATTTCATCGATGCCGTGCAGGCCAGACAGCAAGGCCTCGTGAATCGCGTGGTGCCGGCGGACGCGCTCGATGCGGAGGTCGCGCGGCTCGCGAAAAGCATCTGCGCGAAACCAGTCGAAGCGGTCAGCGCAGGCAAAGGCCTTTTCTATCGCCAGCTCGAAATGGGTATCGAAGCGGCGTATCAGCTAGCCGGCCAGACGATGGCCTGCAACATGATGGATGACTCGGCGCTCGAGGGCGTGCAGGCGTTTATCGACAAGCGACCGCCTGACTGGAAGCGCTAGCCGGGTTGGGCCGTTTTTGGCGAGGCCGGGTCCAGCACACAGGTGGACGGAAATCTGAGGCCCCGGCATGCCGTCCGGCGCTCAGGCTTTGGGCAGCCGTTTCTCGATCCAGTCGATCAGCGCGCCGATCACCCGATCCCGGTCGAGATCGTTCATCGTCTCGTGATAGCTGTCTTCGTGCATCGTGAGCGTCTTGTCCGCTGATCCTGCGTGCGCGCCGAAATCGCGGCTGCCTTCGGGTTCGGTGAGCTTGTCCGCGGTGCCGTGGTACACCAGCAGCGGCACGCGCAGTCCCGCACGGCCGCGTTCGATGCGCGCCATCGCCAGCAGTAACTCCGCGCCGGTACGCGCGGGAATCGCGCCGTGATGAACCAGCGGATCGTTGCGATTGGCATTCACCACAGGCTGAAGGCGCGACAGCAAAGCCGCGTCGATTTTCATCGCCGGGAAGGTCGGCCAGATGCGGCTGATCACCTGGCTCACCTTGAGCATCCAGCGCGGCACATCGCGCCCCGGCGCGAGCGCGGGGCTCGACAGGATCAGACCGCTCAGCCGACGCCCGCTCGCCTCCAGCCGTTCGATTGCATAGAGCGCGGCGACCGCGCCGCCCATGCTGTGGCCCATCAAAAACAGCGGGGCGCAACTGGTGGCCGCTTCATCGAGCAAGGCTTGGGCATCGAGCAGATACTCGTCGAAGCGATTCACCCAGACGCGTTTGCCCGGCGCATGTCCATGTCCGCGCAAATCGATGGCGACGAGTTCAATGCCGGCCGGGTTCAGCCGATCCGCCAGCGCTGCGTAACGCCCGGCGTGCTCCGCGAGTCCGTGCACCAGCGCGACCGTGCCGCGCAATGGTGTCGTGGCGGGCCAGCGGTACAACGGCAGTTCGACGCCGTCGCTCGTCGTGACTGTCGAGCGCAGCGGGGCGCCGCCTTGCGGGGCGTTTGCAGGGGCGTCCTCTGCGGGACGTACATTACCGGATCGAGTAGTTTCCATAGCGGCCGTTTATCCTGAACGTGTCCTAATTCTGATTCGCCCGATCATAGTCGCAGCGGGCGCGCACGCGCGAGCATCTCGCGCCGGGCACGCCTCTAATGCCCTGTGGTTATGAAAAGATCGTAATTGATTATTAAAGGGAATGACGGCGCTGCGGTAGAATTGCCGGCTCAAATCTTAATAAAAGCAACGGCGGCCGCTTGTCGGGAGCGCACAACGCTCGGTGGCAAACTCCGCCGTTTCGTTTTTTCATGATCGAAATACGCAATATCTCTCAGCGGTTTGCCGGGCCCCGGGGCTGGGTCGAGGCGCTGCACAACGTCAATCTGTCGATTCCGGCGGGCGAGGTGTTCGGCATCATCGGCCGCAGCGGCGCGGGCAAGAGTACGCTCGTCCGCACGCTCAACCTGCTGACGCGCCCGAGCGAAGGCAACATCTTCGTCAACGGCCGCGACCTGACGACGCTGCCCGCCGCGCAATTGCGCGAGGCGCGTCGCGAGATCGGCATGATTTTCCAGCACTTCAACCTGCTGTCGTCGCGCACGGTGTACGAGAACGTGGCGTTGCCGCTCGAACTCGCCGGCATGAAGCGCGATGAGATCGAGGCGAACGTGTTGCCGCTGCTTGAGCTGGTCGGCCTGTCGGCGCAGAAGGATCGTTATCCGGCGCAGATCAGCGGCGGGCAGAAGCAGCGCGTGGGCATCGCGCGTGCGCTGGCAAGCAAACCGAAGGTGCTGCTCTCGGACGAAGCGACGTCCGCGCTCGATCCCGAAACCACGCGCGCGATTCTCGATCTGCTCAAGCGCATCAATCGCGAACTGAATCTGACGATCGTGCTGATCACGCATCAGATGGACGTGATCAAGCAGGTCTGCGACCGCGTCGCGGTGCTGGACGCGGGCCGTGTGGTCGAAGAGGGCAAGGTCATCGACGTATTCCTGCAACCGCATCATGAAGTGACGCGCGCGTTGATCGGCGACGTGATCGCGCAGGAACTGCCGCCCGCGATGAAGGCGCGCGTGGCCGAACGCCTGAAGACGGGGAGCGGCCATTTGCTGCGCCTGGCGTTCACCGGCTCGGGTGTCGATCAGCCGATCCTGTCGGAAACGATTCGCCGCTACGAACTCGACTTCAACATCCTGCACGGCCAGATCGACGAGATCCAGGGGCAGGCGTTCGGCTCGCTCGCGGTGCTCGCGGGCGGCGAACCGGTGAAGGTGGCACAGGCGCTGACCTATCTGCGCGAACAGGGTGTGGTGGTCGAGGAGCTGTCGTATGTTGAGTGAAATGTTCGATATGTTCGTCCAGTCGTTCTGGGAAACGCTCGTGATGGTGGGCATTTCTGGACTGGTCGGCGCGGCGGTCGGTTTGCCGCTCGGCGTGCTGCTGTATCTGACGGACCGTCAGGGCGTGCTGCAAAACATCGCGGTGAATCGCGTGATGGGGGTGATCGTCAACGCGGTGCGTTCGACGCCGTTCATCATCTTGCTGGTCGCGGTGATTCCGTTCACGCGGCTCGTGGTGGGTTCGTCGATCGGCACGGCTGCGGCCGTGGTGCCGCTGACGATCGCCGCGGCGCCGTTCATTGCGCGTCTGGTCGAAACCGCGCTGCGCGAAGTCGATCGCGGTCTGATCGAAGCGGCGCAGGCGATGGGCGCGACCACCAGCCAGATCGTTTTCAAGGTGCTGTTGCCGGAGTCGCTGCCGGGCGTGGTTGCCGGGTTGACGATCACGTTTGTCTCGCTGGTCGGCTATTCGGCGATGGCCGGTGCGATCGGCGGCGGCGGGCTCGGCGATCTGGGCATTCGTTACGGGTATCAGCGTTTCCTGCCGGAAGTGATGGTGACGGTCGTGGTGATCCTGATCGTCTTCGTGCAACTGGTGCAGTCGTTCGGGGATTGGCTCGTGCGTCGTTTGAGCCATAAGTAAACAACAGAATCGATAGATTCGGAAAGGTCATCCATGCAACGTCGTTTCATTCTCAAGTTGGCCGCCACGCTCGGCGCCGCATCGTTGTTCGCTGCCGCCACGGCGGCTCACGCTGAAGACACGATCAAGGTCGGCGTCACCGGCGGCCCGCACGCGCAGATCATGGAAGTCGTGAAGACGGTCGCAGCAAAGAACGGCCTCAACATCAAGATCATCGAGTTCTCCGACTACGTGCAGCCGAACGCGGCGCTCGCCAGCGGCGACCTGGACGCGAACAGCTACCAGCATGACCCGTACTTGCAGGCACAGGTGAAGGACCGCGGCTACAAGCTGATTCGCATCGCCGATACGGTCACGTACCCGATGGGCATCTACTCGAAGAAAGTGAAGACGCTGGCTGAGTTGCAGCCGGGCGCGAAGATCGCGGTGCCGAACGATCCGACCAATGGCGGCCGTGCGCTCCTGTTGCTGCAAAAGCAGGGTCTGCTGAAGCTGCGCCCGGATGCGGGTCTGAAGGCGACGCCGCTCGACATCGTCGATAACCCGAAGAAGCTGAAGATCGTCGAACTCGACGCCGCGCAAATCCCGCGTTCGCTGAACGACGTGGACGCCGCCGCGATCAACACGAACTTTGCGATGGAAGCGGGGCTGAAGCCCAAGCAGGACGCCATCGCGATCGAAGACCCGAAGGGTCCGTACGTGAACATCATCGCAATCCGCGAGGCTGACAAGAACAAGCCTTGGGTTGCGAAGCTGGTCGCGGCGTATCATTCGCCGGAAGTGAAGCAGTTCGTCGAGAGCAAGTTCGGCGGCTCGGTGATCACCGCCTGGTGATCGGATGGCCGGTTTGTCGACCGTTTCGCATAACAAGACACGACGGCAATGCAAAACTAGGGACGTAAGTCTTAACCCGGGGTTGTCACCCGGGTTTTTTAGAGATTAAAATAGTACGATCGTTCGATATTGCCGTCACGCCGCTGAGGAGCGATATCCTCCTGCTAGAGCGCCCGCGACACGGCTGCCGCGAAAAGGCAGTCGCTATAATGTTCGTTGGGTTGACGTATTCGTAACTTTGGAGCGTGTGCATGAAAATCCTGGTGCCAGTCAAGAGAGTGGTCGATTACAACGTGAAAGTTCGAGTGAAATCGGACGGCACGGGCGTCGACATCGCGAACGTGAAGATGTCGATGAATCCGTTCGACGAAATCGCAGTTGAAGAAGCTGTTCGTCTGAGGGAAGCCGGCGTAGCGACTGAAGTGATCGCCGTGTCGGCAGGAGTGACGCAAGCGCAGGAAACGCTGCGCACGGCGCTGGCAATCGGCGCGGACCGCGCGATCCTGATCGAGTCGAACGAAGACCTGCAGCCGCTGGCGGTCGCCAAGCTTCTGAAGGCGCTGGTCGACAAGGAACAGCCTGGGCTGGTCATCCTCGGCAAGCAGGCCATCGACGACGATTCGAACCAGACCGGTCAGATGCTGGCTGCGCTGGCCAACCTGCCGCAAGCTACGTTCGCCTCGAAGGTTGTCGTGGCCGACGGTAAGGCGACGGTTTCGCGCGAAGTGGATGGTGGTGCTGAAACGCTGTCGCTGAGCTTGCCGGCTGTGATCACGACCGATCTGCGCCTGAACGAGCCGCGCTACGTGACGCTGCCGAACATCATGAAGGCGAAGAAGAAGCCGCTGGAAGTCATCAAGCCGGAAGACCTCGGCGTTGATGTGACACCGCGTCTGAAAACGCTGAAAGTCGTCGAGCCGCCGAAGCGCTCCGCCGGTGTGAAGGTGCCGGATGTGAAGACGCTGGTCGAGAAGCTGAAGACCGAAGCCAAGGTGCTGTAAGGAGACGGACGAAATGACGAATCTGGTAATAGCAGAACACGATAACGCGTCGATCAAGGCCGCGACGCTGAACACGATTGCCGCCGCGCAGAAGATTGGTGGCGATATTCACGTGCTGGTCGCAGGTGAAAACGCGCAGGGCGCAGCGGATGCAGCCGCGAAGATTGCAGGCGTTAGCAAAGTGCTGCTGGCCGACGCGCCGCAACTCGCAGCGGGTCTCGCGGAAAACGTCGAAGCGACGGTGCTGAACATCGCGAAGGACTACACGCACATCCTCGCGCCGGCAACGGCCTACGGCAAGAACATCGCGCCGCGTATCGCCGCGAAGCTCGACGTCGCGCAGATCAGCGATATCACCGCCGTGGACAGCGCCGATACATTCGAGCGCCCGATCTACGCGGGTAACGCGATCGCAACGGTGCAATCGGCTGATCCGATCAAGGTCATCACGGTCCGCACGACCGGTTTCGACCCGGTCGCAGCAGAAGGCGGCAGCGCAACGGTCGAGAAGATCGAAGCCGCAGCCGACACGGGTCTCTCGCAATTCGTGAGCCGTGAAGTCACGAAGCTGGACCGCCCGGAACTGACCTCGGCGAAGATCATCGTCTCGGGTGGCCGTGGTCTGGGCAACGGCGAGAACTACACCAAGGTTCTGGAACCGCTGGCCGACAAGCTGAACGCAGCGCTGGGCGCATCGCGCGCAGCAGTCGATGCGGGCTTCGTACCGAACGACTACCAGGTCGGCCAGACCGGCAAGATCGTCGCGCCGCAACTGTACGTGGCGGTCGGTATCTCGGGTGCGATCCAGCATCTGGCCGGCATGAAAGACTCGAAAGTGATCGTGGCGATCAACAAGGACCCGGAAGCGCCGATTTTCAGCGTTGCCGACTATGGTCTGGTGGGCGATCTGTTCACGGTTGTGCCGGAACTCGTTAGCGAGCTTGGCTAACCGCCACAGCGCCGTGTAAAAGGCGTCTGGCAGCACACGAAAGGGCGTGGGACCTATCAAGTCCGGCGCCCTTTTTTATATCGAAAGGCAGGAGGAGAACTGAAATGAGCTATACGGCGCCCATCAAGGACATGCTGTTCGTGATGAAAGAACTGGCCGGTCTCGAAGATATCGCGACGCTGCCGGGCTTCGAAGACGCGAACCTCGATACGGCTCAGGCCGTGCTCGAAGAGTCGGCGAAACTGTGCGGCGAAGTGCTGGCGCCGCTGAACGTGGAAGGCGATCGTAATCCGAGCAGCTGGAAAGACGGCGTGGTCACCGCAACGCCCGGTTTCAAGGACGCATTCCGCCAGTTCGGCGAAGGCGGCTGGCAAGGCGTGCAACATCCGGTCGAGTACGAAGGCCAGGGTCTGCCCAAGCTGATCGCCACCGCCTGTATCGAGATGCTGAACGCGTCGAACCTGTCGTTCGCGCTGTGCCCGCTGCTCACGGATGGCGCCATCGAGGCGCTGCTCACGGCGGGCAGCGAAGCGCAGAAACAAACCTACGTGCCCAAGCTGATTTCCGGTGAATGGACCGGCACGATGAACCTGACCGAGCCGCAAGCCGGCTCCGATCTCGCGCTGGTGCGCACGCGCGCGGAGCCGCAAGGTGACGGTTCGTTCAAGCTGTTCGGCACGAAGATTTTCATCACATGGGGCGAGCACGACATGGCGACGAACATCGCCCATCTCGTGCTGGCGCGCACGCCGAATGCACCGGAAGGCGTGAAGGGCATTTCGCTTTTCATCGTGCCGAAGTTTCTCATCAACGAAGACGGCTCGCTCGGCGAGCGCAACGACGTGCATTGCGTGTCGATTGAACACAAGCTCGGCATCAAGGCGAGCCCGACCGCGGTGCTCCAATTCGGCGATCACGGCGGCGCGATCGGTCATCTGATCGGCGAAGAAAATCGCGGCCTCGAATACATGTTCATCATGATGAACGCCGCGCGTTTCGCGGTGGGCATGCAGGGTGTGGCCATGTCGGATCGCGCTTATCAGAAGGCCGTTGCGTATGCGAAGGATCGCGTGCAAAGCCGGCCGGTGGATGGCTCCGCAAAACAATCGGTGGCGATCATTCAGCACCCGGACGTGCGCCGCATGCTCGCGACGATGCGTGGCCTCACGGAAGCATCGCGCGCGTTGGCGTATGTCGCCGCGGCTCACAGCGATATCGCGCATCGTCATCCTGATGAAGCGAAGCGCGCTGAACACCAGGCGATCTACGAATACCTCGTGCCGATCGTGAAGGGGTGGAGCACGGAACTGTCGATCGACGTGACGAGCCTCGGCGTGCAGGTGCACGGCGGCATGGGCTTCATCGAAGAAACGGGCGCCGCGCAGTACTACCGCGACGCGCGCATTCTGCCGATTTACGAAGGGACGACCGCGATTCAGGCCAACGACCTGATCGGCCGCAAGACGGTGCGCGACGGCGGCAAGGTCGCGAAGTCGCTGCTGGCTGGTGTCGCGGAAACGATCGAGGCGCTCGGCGCGCAACAAGGCGCTGCGTTCGATTCGATGAAGACGTATCTGGCGCAGGGTCATCGCTCGCTCGCCGCTGTGGTCGATTTTGTTGTCGCCAACACGAAGAGCGATCCGAACGCGGTGTTCGCCGGCAGCGTGCCGTATCTGAAGCTGGCGGGCGTCGTGCTGGGCGGCTGGCAGATGGCGCGGGCGTTGCTCGTGGCGGCTGAAAAGCGCGACGAAGATCCGTCGTTCTACGGCGCGAAGATCGCGACGGCACAGTTCTATGCCGAGCATGTGCTGCCGCTGGCTTCGGCGTTGGAAGCGTCGATCATTAGCGCGAAGGGTGGGGAGAGCGTGCTGGCGTTGTCGGAAGATCAGTTCTGATGGTGCACTTCTTCTCTCGAGCTATGTAGCGAAAGCTCGTGCGAAAAAACAAACGGCGCCCCGTGAGGCGCCGTTTGCTTTTGTCAGGCCGGTTTGTCTGGGATGACGAACCGGCGCAACCGCTCGCGAAGCGTTAAAACATTAAACCTTAGGCATAAGCCGGACGATGCGCTTCGCCGATCTCGCCGAGATAGCGATGCACCGACAGATCGTCCGCCTTGATCACCGGCTGCTTGCCCGACATCACGTCGGCCAGCAATTGGCCCGAGCCACACGACATCGTCCAGCCCAGCGTACCGTGACCCGTATTCAGGAACAGGTTCGGCACGGGGGTGCGGCCGACGATCGGCGTGCCGTCCGGCGTCATCGGACGCAGGCCGGTCCAGAAGCTGGCCTTCGACGTATCGCCGCCGCCCGGGAACAGATCATTCACGCACAGTTCCAGCGTTTCGCGGCGCGCCTGGCGCAGCGACTTGTCGAAACCGACGATCTCCGCCATGCCGCCGACGCGAATCCGGTCATCAAAGCGCGTGATCGCGATCTTGTAGGTCTCGTCGAGCACGGTGGAAATCGGCGCAGCTGCTTTATTGACGATCGGCGCGGTGATCGAATAGCCCTTGAGCGGGTAGACCGGAATCTTCACGAGGCCGGACAGGAATTTCGTCGAGTACGAACCGAGCGCGACAACGAACGAATCCGCGCGTACTAGTTCAGCACCGCATTGCACGCCGGCGATACGGTCGCCTGCCATGGCGAGTGCGTCGATCGGCGTGTTGTAGCGGAACTTGACGCCCAGTTGCTCAGCGAGCGCGGCGAGGCGCGTGGTGAACATCTGGCAGTCGCCGGTTTCGTCGCCCGGCAGGCGCAGACCGCCCGTCAGCTTATGCGAGACCGCGGCGAGCGCCGGTTCGGCTTGCGCGAGTTCGGCCGGCGACAGCAGTTCATACGGCACGTTGGCTTCCTTCAGCACGGCGATGTCTTTCGCGGCGCCGTCGAACTGCTGTTGCGTGCGGAATACCTGCAGCGTGCCGCCCGTGCGGCCTTCGTACTGGATGCCGGTTTCGGCGCGCAGCGCTTGCAAACAATCGCGGCTGTATTCGGCGAGGCGGACCATGCGGCCCTTGTTCACCGCATAACGCGACGACGTGCAGTTCTGCAGCATCTGCCACATCCATTGCAACTGGAATTGCGTGCCGTCGAGGCGGATCGCCAGCGGCGCATGCTTCTGGAACATCCACTTGACGGCTTTCAGCGGCACGCCCGGCGCCGCCCATGGCGACGCATAGCCCGGCGAGATCTGGCCGGCATTGGCAAAGCTCGTTTCGAGCGCTGGGCCGGCCTCGCGGTCGATTACCGTGACTTCGTGACCGGCACGCGCCAGATAATAAGCGCTCGTCACCCCGACGACGCCACTGCCCAAAACGACGACTCGCATAGCTGCTCCAGGATATTCAAAAAGAGTTCTGAGGGCGTCCCGCTCGCCGATTCGTTGGAATTCGTTCGATTAACGAGGTGTAATGCGGATCGCCCAGTGTTAACCGCTATACTATTAACAGTCAGGTAGGTTTTGTTATTGTATTTTCAAGATTTTCAGCAAAAACACTATGCGTACACAGCGCCAACCGGTCCGGGCCCTCGACAAACTCGATCACAAGATCCTGCGGCTCCTGCAGCAGGACGGCCGGATGGCGATGAAAGACCTCGCCGAACAGGTCGGACTGTCGGTGACGCCCTGCATCGAGCGGGTCAAACGGATGGAGCGCGACGGTGTGATCACCGGCTATCACGCACGTGTGAACCCGGCCGAACTGGGCGCGGCGCTGCTGGTGTTCGTCGAGATCACGCTCGATCACAAAAGCGGCAACATGTTCGACCAGTTCCGCCGCGAGGTGCAGAAGATCCCCGAGGTGCTGGAGTGCCACCTCGTCTCGGGCGACTTTGACTATCTGATCAAGGCGCGCATCGGCGAAATGGCCGACTACCGCAAGCTGCTGGGCGACATCCTGCTGCAACTGCCCGGCGCGGTGCAGTCGAAGAGTTATGTGGTGATGGAAGAGATCAAGGAAACGCTGACGATCGCGGTTGGCGATTAGCTCGCGCGGCAGGGACGTAACTGGACTCGACAAACGGCGTAAACACTGTATATTTATACAGGTGTTTTACGCCGTTTTTGTTTTCCCGTGCTCCAGCCGTGACCGATTCCGACATCCATTCTGCTAACGAATTTCCGATCGCTCCGCCCACGCCCCGCAAGGGGCGCGGCGCGGTGACGAACCTGCAAGGTCGTTACGAAGTCGACCAGCGCGAAGTGGTGGACGACGGCTGGCTTTCGTCGCCGGAAGAAGACGGCGAGCCCAAGGCCTTGCGCACGCAGGTTTTCGAAGAGCGCGCCAAGACCATTCTCACGCGTAATGCGTCGCCGGATATTCCGTTCAGCGTGTCGCTGAACCCGTATCGGGGCTGCGAACATGGCTGTATTTACTGCTTCGCGCGGCCTACGCATAGTTATCTGGGGCTCTCGCCAGGGCTCGACTTCGAAAGCCGCATCTACGCGAAGGTCAATGCGCCGGAATTGCTCGAGCGCGAGTTGTCGAAGAAGTCCTATGTGCCGGAGCCGATCGCGCTGGGCGTCAATACCGACGCCTGGCAACCCGCCGAGCGCGATTTGCGGCTGACGCGGCGGGTGATCGAAGTGCTCAGCGAGCGGGGTCATCCCTTCGCGGCGATCACCAAATCGTCGCTGATCGAGCGCGATCTCGATCTGCTCGCGCCCATGGCGGCGCGCGGGCAGTTCATGGCGGCCATCACGATCACCACGCTGGATGCGGAGATCGCGCGCACGCTTGAGCCGCGTGCGGCCACGCCGTCGCGTCGATTGCGCACGATCCGTACGTTGAGCGAGGCGGGGATTCCCGTTGGCGTAAGCATCGCGCCGGTGATTCCGTTCGTCACCGAGCCGGATATGGAGCGCGTGCTGGAAGCTTGTGCGGAAGCCGGCGCATCCAACGCGAGCTACATCGTGCTGCGCTTGCCGTGGGAAGTCGCGCCGCTATTCAAGGATTGGCTCGCGGCGCATTTTCCCGATCGGGCTGACCGGGTGATGAGTCGCGTGCGCGATATGCGGGGCGGGAAAGACTACGACTCGAACTTCTCCACCCGAATGAAGGGAGAAGGGCTGTGGGCGGACCTGCTGAAGCAGCGCTTCCACAACGCTGTGCGCCGGCTCGGGTTGAACCGGCGCGATCGCGGCATTCTCGATATGTCGCATTTTCGCCGGGTCGAGCCGGTGCGTGCTGAACCGCCGCCACGCGAGAATCCGCAGTTGAGGCTTTTTTAGCGCGGCGCGCGTCAGGTCATTGCGACAGCGCTTTGGCGGCCTGCACCTGGCTTTCGAAGTAAGTCTGGAACGAGATCGCGAGGCCCGTCATCAGCAGGAACGCGCCGATCAGCAGCGAAAAGATCACGATGAAAATGACCGTCCAGCCGGAGCGGCTTTTGCGCTGGGTTTGCGCGTTGAACTGCGCGTCCCATTTTTCATCCGGCCGCAGGCCGTAGACGATCGCCGCCAGAAAGGCGGAGAGCAGTGAAACTGCGCCGAAAAAAGCGAGTACCCAGCCGAGCATCGAGGCCCGCTCGCTTGCCACGACCAGCATGGCGCCAGGAATGCCGATCAGCGTACCGAGCAGATGGGCCCAGCCGTAAATGTCGCGCGTGCCGTACAAATAGAAACGGTGGGCGCCAAGGCTGCCGAAGAAGAACGCCAGCGCGGCAGTAATCGTCTTGGATCTGAAACGCAAGGAAGTCGAAGCAAGGGTGGACATGTAGGCGAGAGCAGAGTGACAGACGGTCGAAAGGAGCGGCGCGCCGGTGGGCACGGACCGACGCGCATTCTACGCCCGCGGCGCGCTTACGGCGAAGGCTAAGGCGCTGAATAGGTCACGCGGTAGACCGCGCCGGCGTAGTCGTCGCTGATCAGGAGCGAACCGTCAGGCATCGGTTGGACGTCGACCGGGCGGCCCCATACCGTTTCGCCGGGTTGGAGCCAGCCTTCGGCAAAGACTTCCTGATGCGCGTTGCTGCCGTCCGGGTTGGTGATCACCCGCACGACCCGGTAGCCGACTTTCGTGCTGCGATTCCACGAACCGTGTTCGGCGATGAAAATAGTGTTTCGATACTCGGCCGGAAACATCGAGCCGCTGTAGAAACGCATGCCGAGCGAGGCGACGTGCGCACCGAGTTTGACAGTCGGCGGCGTGAAGGCGCTGCACGGATGGCCTTTGCCGAATTCGGGGTCGGGCGTGTCGCCGCCATGGCAGTACGGAAAGCCAAAGTCCATGCCGACGCGTGGTGCGTAGTTGAGCTTGTCGTCCGGTACGTCGTCGCCCATCATGTCGCGGCCGTTGTCGGTGAACCACAGCTCATGCGTCACAGGGTGCCATGCGAAGCCGACCGTATTACGAACGCCGCGCGCCACGACTTCATAGTGACTGCCGTCCGGGTTCATGCGGCCGATTAGCCCAAAGCGGTTGCGGTCTGTCAGGCAGACGTTGCACGGCGCGCCTTGCGGCACGTACAGCTTGCCATCCGGGCCGAAAGCGATGAATTTCCAGCCATGATGAGTCTCTGTCGGCAGTGTGTCGGTGACGATGGCCGGCTTGGGCGGGTCGTTCAGATGGGTATCGATCGCGTCGTAGCGTAGAATTTTCGACACTGCGGACACATACAGCGCGCCGTTCCGCCACGCCACGCCCGCAGGCGTTTCCAGGCCGGAGGCGATCACGTGGCGCGCCGTCACGCGCCCATTCTGCAATTCGAGCGCGTAGACGTGGCCGTCGAGGCTGCCTAGATAAAGAATGCCCTTCGGCGAGAGCGCCATCCCGCGCGCGCTCGGCACCTCGTCCGACACGACCTCGATATGGAAGCCCGGCGGCAGTTTGATATGTTCGATTGGCAACGCGGCTAGTACGGGCAGGGTAGAGGTTGCGAGCAACAACGCTGCGCCCGCTCGCTGGGCATGAACGCGGACGGCGCGCGAAAAGCCGGCAACGCGCCGAAAGACGGCGAAAGAAGCGAAAAAAACCGCAGGCGATGGCAGGAGTTTCACGGGCGCTCCGTCAGGTAATTCGGGCGTTTCGGCGTGGTCCGGGGCCCTCGTCTGTATGGCCGGCACAACCCCGTTGCTCAGTTTATCCCCGTAAGTGTTTGTTATGGCGTTGGTTTCCCGCTATAATCGCGTGTTTCAGTCGTTCCGAACCCCGGTTTTCAAGGATTCTAGTATGGTCATCATCCGCTTGGCTCGTGGCGGCTCCAAGAAGCGCCCGTTCTACAACATCGTCGCAACCGATTCGCGTAACCGTCGTGACGGCCGCTTCATCGAACGCGTTGGTTTCTACAACCCGGTCGCTACGAAGGGTGAGTCGCTGCGTATCGCTCAAGACCGCCTGACGTACTGGCAAGGTGTTGGCGCACAACTGTCGCCGACCGTCGAGCGTCTCGTGAAAGAAGCGCAAAAGGCGCAGCCGGCTGCTTAATGGTAGCTAGCATGCGTATCGTCGTCGGTTCGGCCGGCGGCTCGCGCAGCTTGCGTGAGCAGTCCGATGCGCGAGTTTTACTGAAGCAGACGTCGAAGTTGGCAGCGAGGTTCTCTTATGTCTGGGCGTGATTCCGGTGGTTCTGATCGCGTAAAGGCAAAAGCAGCCGCCCCGCGCGCGAAGACGTCTGATCAGGCGCCGTTCGGTGCATTCGTCCGCAAGCCGGTCGAGCGGGCCGAAGGCAACGCGAAAGCCGAAGTTGCAAGCGCCGGTTCCAACGCAGCAGGCATGCGCGCGGAAACGGTGGAAAGCTGGCCGGCCGATGCGGTCGAGGTCGGTGCGATCGTCGACGCTTACGGCCTCAAAGGCTGGGTCAAGGTAGCCGCGCACGCGGATGCCGGGCACGGCGGAGACGCGTTGCTAAGCGCGAAGCGCTGGTGGTTGATGAAGGGCCACGAGCGCAAGTCGGCGCCGTCATTACAGGCAAAAACGCATAGCGACAGTATCGTTGCCCATCTGGGCGGCGTCACTGACCGTGATGTGGCACTTACAATGCGTGGCACGCGCGTTTATATCAGCCGCAGCGAATTTCCGGCCCTCGAAGCCGACGAATTCTACTGGGTCGACCTGCTCGGCCTGGATGTGGTGAACGTTGCCGGGCTCAACCTCGGCAAGGTTGCAGATATGATCGACAACGGTGCGCACTCGGTGTTGCGTATCGAATATCCGGATACCGACAAAAACGGTAAGCCGGTGACCGGCGAGCGCTTGATCCCGTTCGTCGGCGTCTTTGTCAAAACGGTGGATCAGGCGGCGAAGCAGATCATCGTCGACTGGGAAGCCGATTACTAAATAACTCGCTGACTGGAGAGAGCGATGCAGTTCGATGTCGTGACGCTCTTTCCTGACATGTTTCGTGCGCTGACCGACTGGGGCATCACCAGCCGTGCGGCGAAACAGGAGCGCTACGGGTTGCGCACGTGGAATCCCCGCGATTTCACCACGGACAACTACCGTACAATCGACGATCGCCCCTACGGCGGCGGCCCCGGCATGGTTATGCTGGCCAAGCCCCTGGAAGACGCAATCGGCGCGGCGAAAGCGGCGCAGGCGGAGCAGGGCATCGGCGCGTCGCGCGTCGTGATGATGTCGCCGCAAGGCGCCACGCTGAATCACGATCGTGTCATGCAGTTCGCGGCCGAACCCGGTCTGATCCTGTTGTGCGGGCGCTATGAAGCGATCGATCAGCGTTTGCTCGACCGTGTCGTCGACGAAGAAGTCAGTCTTGGCGACTTCGTGCTGTCAGGCGGCGAATTGCCGGCCATGGCGTTGATGGATGCGGTGGTGCGTCAGTTGCCCGGCGTGCTGAACGACTCGCAATCGGCGGTGCAGGACAGTTTCGTCGACGTACTGCTGGATTGTCCGCATTACACGCGTCCGGAGGAATACGATGGCGTGCGTGTGCCCGATGTGCTGCTCGGCGGCCATCATGCGGAAATCGAAGCGTGGCGTCGGCGTGAGGCCTTGCGCAATACGTTGAACAAGCGGCCCGATCTGATCGTGAAGGCCAGAAAGAACAAGATGTTGAGCCGTGCCGACGAGGCATGGCTTACGAGTCTCGCGAAGGAAGCGTCGAAGGCGTAAAGCCTTGGTCTTTCGAGCGGACATAGGCGGTGCCGCACATGCGTGTACGGCGCCAGATGTGAACCCATCCTCTATCGGGGCCGTAGCCAAGCGCAACAGGTCAAACCCGCGCGCGGCAGGTACGAACGCCGACAAGATGGACTTAGGAGTCAGTGATGAATCTGATTGCAATACTCGAGCAGGAAGAAATCGGCCGCGCCCTCGGCGAGAAGACCATCCCCGAATTCGCCCCCGGCGATACGGTGATCGTCAGCGTGAACGTGGTCGAAGGCACGCGTAAGCGTGTTCAGGCTTACGAAGGCGTCGTGATCGCCAAGCGTAACCGTGGTCTGAATTCGTCGTTCATCGTCCGCAAGATTTCGTCGGGCGAAGGCGTCGAGCGTACGTTCCAGACGTACTCGCCGCTGCTGGCAAGCATCGTCGTGAAGCGTCGTGGCGATGTGCGTCGTGCGAAGCTGTACTACCTGCGCGACCGTTCGGGCAAGTCGGCTCGAATCAAGGAAAAGCTGGTCGCAAAGAAAGACCGCGCTGCTCCGGAAGCGTAAATGCTGTAAGAAAAAGCACCCTTCGCGGGTGCTTTTTTGTTTGCCAGGTCAAAATAGCGGCATGTCCCCTATCCGCTCATTCCGAGAGACCCGTTGATCCGCCCCGCCTTTGAGCCCGAAACTCTACCTGTCGAAGCGACGGGTGCCGATCTGCCACCGGTCGTTGCCGGGCGCCTGACGCCCGACGGTCTGCGTGAGCGTTTCAAGCAGCGTCTTAGCTGGACGCCTGAACCCATTATCGAAGTGCCCTGGCGTGACGTGCGCGCCGATCCGCGCGTGGCCGCCGTGCTGGTGCCCCTGGTCGTGCGCGACAACGGTCTCACCGTGCTGCTGACCCAACGTGCCGACCATCTGAACGACCACGCCGGCCAGGTGAGCTTTCCCGGCGGCCGTCATGAACCGTTCGACGCAGATTCGACCGCCACGGCATTGCGCGAGGCTCAGGAAGAAGTCGGACTCGATCCGTCGCGCGTGGAAATTCTCGGTGCGTTGCCCGACTATCTGACGGGCACCGGGTTTCGCGTCTCGCCCGTGATCGGCCTCGTGCACCCGCCTTTCACGTTGAAAGTGGATGCACTCGAAGTGGCCGAAGTCTTCGAAGTGCCGCTCGCTTTTCTGATGGATCCCGCGAATCACGAAGAACGCGTGTTTCGTTACGAGGGCGGCGAGCGGCGCTTCTTCGCCATGCCTTATCCGCGAGCCGCATCGGCGTCTGAAGATCGCGAGGATCAGGTGGGCGGCCATCATTTCATCTGGGGCGCGACAGCGGCGATGCTGCGCAACTTCTATCGCTTTCTCGCGGCGTGAGCTGCGCCGGACTGTGCAGTTGTTGGGTGTTTGTCAACGTCTGCGCTCAGTCGCATCCGACCCTGTGCTATCGTTATAAAACAATCGTAAAAACTCGAAAAGCACGGCGCATCGCATGACTTTTTTCTCCGTATTGCTGGCTCTGATTATTGAACAGGTCCGCGCGCTGTCGCTGAACAATCCGGTGGCGGCATTGCTTCAATACCATGCGGAGTCGGCGGCGCACGGATTCGATGCCGGCAAGCCCAAGCATGGCTTGCTCGCGTGGCTCGTGGTGGTGGTGCCCTGGACGCTGGCCGTCGCGCTCATCTACTACGTGCTTTATCACATTCACTTTGCGCTGGCGTTCCTGTGGAACGTCGCGGTGCTGTACTTCACCCTCGGCTTTCGGCAGTTCAGCCATTACTTCACCGATATCCACCTCGCGTTGAACAACGACGATGTGCCGCGCGCGCGTGAAATCCTGCATGAATGGACCGGGCTCGACACCGTCGACATGCCCGTCAGCGAAATCGTGCGTCATACGCTGATTCACGCGGTGGTGGCCTCGCACCGGCATGTGTTCGGCGTGTTCTTCTGGTTCCTGATTCCGGTTGGGCCGGCGGGTGCGGTGCTGTATCGGATTGCCGAATATCTGGCGCGTACGTGGGCACGGCCGGTCGACGATCGTACCGCCGCGTTTTCGAGTTTCGCGCAGCGCGCCTTCTTCGTGATCGACTGGGTGCCGGCGCGGCTCACCTCGCTGGGCTTTGCTATCGTCGGTAATTTCGAGGACGCGATTTATGCATGGCGCAATCACGCGCGGCAGTGGCCGGATGCGAACGACGGCGTGTTGCTGGCCGCGGGCAGCGGGGCGCTGGGTGCGCGTCTGAGCGGGCCGCTCGCCGAACCGTCGAGCCTCGACGCGCTGGCTACCGGCGACGGCGGCCCGATGCAGGTTGGCGACGACTGCACACCGCGCACGCTGCAGTCGGCGGTGGGTCTCGTGTGGCGCGCGGTGGTGCTGTGGATGATCTTGCTGTTGATGCTGACGATTGCCGTTTGGCTCGCCTGATTCTGATTCAGATCGCTTGAGTCAGCGTGTGACTAACGCAACGCAGAGAAAAGCCGGGTGTGAACCCCGGCTTTTTTATTGCTGACGCCGCGGTGGCTTCACCACTTAGCACCTGAGCCCCAGCCGCTTCACTGTCTATCAGCCGCACCCGAACCGCTTCACCGTTTGTCACCCGCGCCCGATCGATCGATCGATCGCTTCGCAGTTCGCCTACGCCCCAACCGCTTCACCCATCCAGCGGATTGCGTGCCGTTCCACACTGCCAGCACACCGTGAACTGCGCCTCGAGCGTCTCCCCGCACTGTCGGCATTGCCATGAAGGCGTGCCCGCGGCCGGTCCATGCGAAGCCGCATCGATCAGGCGCCGCGCCATCACTTCGTCGCGTTCATCGACAAGCCACAGCTCCGGCGCGCACTGATCCGCCGGAATATCGCCGAGCGCGCCGTTCAGGTAACGGTTATGCAACTCGCAAGCGATGCCTGCCGTCTCCAGCACATTGACCCAATGCTGTCCGATGATCAGATTCGGCGCGCGCATCAATTTCATCGTCAATCCATGGGTTGGCAGCGGCGCGCATCAGCGCACGATCTGGCTGGCTTCGTGCACCAGTTGCGCATACAGGGCATGCCGTTCGCGCCGGATTCCGCCATCAGCGACCGCTTCGAGAATCGCGCAGCCCGGCTCCTGCAAGTGATGGCAGTTGTAGAAGCGGCAGTTCGGCAGCAACGGCCGGAACTCGGGAAATGCGCGTTCGAGCCGGCCTTCGGTCAGATGATGCAGACCGAATTCCTGGAAGCCCGGCGAATCGATCAACGCACCGCCGTCGCCACCGGGCAAAGGGTAGAGCCGCGTGAACGTGGTGGTATGCCGGCCGCTGTTCAACGCGGTTGAGATCTCACGCGTGGCGACTTCGGCATCTGGAATCAGCAGATTCACCAACGTCGATTTGCCCATGCCCGACTGCCCGAGCAGCAGCGTCGAGTGACCTTGCAGATGCTCGAGCAAAGCGGGTCGCGCGGCATCAGGCTGCGTCTTGATCGACACTTCGACCACGGTGTAGCCGAGCGCGCGGTACGGCTCGAGCCGCTTGCGCGCACCCTCCAGCGCGCCGGTCACGTCGGTCTTGTTCAGCACGATCAACGGCTTCAGCTCGTTCGCCTCAGCGGCGACCAGCGCCCGTCCAAGCAGGTCCTCGCTGAAGTGCGGCTCGGTCGCGAGCACGACCAGCAACTGATCGAGGTTCGCAGCAAAGAGTTTCGATTTGTACTGATCCGAGCGATATAGCAGATTGCGCCGCTCGCCGATCTCGACGATCACGCCCTGATCCGCCGAAGTCGGTTCGTAAATCACGCGATCGCCGACCGCTACTTCGCTGCGCTTGCCGCGCGGGAAGCACTGGAGCATCGGGCTGCCGTCTTCCGGCGCGACCATGTAGTGGCGCCCATGGGCGGCAATCACGAGCCCTGCTACGCGCGTGCTGGACGGCGCGCGCGGCGCTTTCGGGGAGCGGGCGCTCATGCGTGCCGCAGCAGGCGGTCGATCCGCTGCGACGCCGGCGGATGCGAGTAATAGAAGGCGGTGTAGAGCGGATCCGGCGTCAGGGTCGACGCGTTGTCCTCATACAGCTTGACGAGCGCGTTGACGAGGTCTTGCGCATCGGTTTGCGTCGCGGCGAAGGCGTCGGCTTCGAACTCGTGCTTGCGCGAGCTCAGGCTGCCAAGCGGCGTGACGAAGAACAGGAACACCGGCAGCGCGAGGAAGAACAGCACCAGCGCGAGGCCGCTATTGCCGCCGATCAGCGACGGCCGCACACCCAATCCTTCATAGAACCACACGCATTGCGTCAGCCAGCCGAGCAGGGCGAGCATCACGAGACTGATCGCGAACATGACGACCATCCGCTTGATCACGTGACGGCGCTTGAAGTGGCCGAGTTCGTGCGCGAGCACCGCTTCGATCTCGTTGCCCGACAGGCGCGCGAGCAGCGTGTCGAAGAACACGATCCGCTTGGCCGCGCCGAAGCCGGTGAAATACGCATTGCCGTGTGCCGAACGGCGGCTGCCGTCCATCACGAACAGGCCCTTGGCGGCGAACCCGCAGCGCTTCATCAGCGCTTCGATGCGGCTTTTCAACGCTTCGTCCTTGAGCGGCTCGAACTTGTTGAAGAGCGGTGCGATAAACGACGGATACAGTATCAGCACGAGCAACTGAAACGCGACCCAGACGATCCAAGTCCACAGCCACCACAGGCTGCCCGCCTGGTTCATCAGCCACAGCACGACAAACAGCAGCGGCAACCCGAACGCGGCGCCGAGCAGGACGCCCTTGAGACGGTCGAGGAAGAAAATACCCTTGCTCATCCGGTTGAAGCCAAAGCGTTGCTCGACCACGAATTGCCGGTAGTACTCGAACGGCAGATCGATCGCGCTGGTGATCGCGATCACCGCCGCGACCAGCGCGATCTGACCGGCGTAGCCGCGGCCAAGCCAGTCGGAGATCGCCAGATCGAGCGCCTGCACGCCGCCCAGCAGCGTCAGACCGATCAGCACGGCCGCGCCGACGACGATCTCGATCATTGTCAGTCGCGTGCGTTCGACGGTGTAGTCGGCGGCGCGCTGGTGCGCGGTGAGCGCGATGGTGCCGGCAAACTGGCTCGGCACCTGCTCACGATGGCCGGCGACGAAGCGGATCTGCCGCGACGCGAGCCACAGTTTGGTGCCGACCATCGCCACGACGGCGACGACGAACAGAACAGTGAAGTACAGGGTAGGCATCCGGGGATTCCGTGGTATCTATGCGAGAATTATATGTTTCTTCCCGCCAGGCGGCGGGAATAAGGCCAAGCCGGCCCAAACCAATCTCATACGAACAATCGCCGCGGCAAGCCTGCTTCCAGTGAAGCCGTCTGCCCGGCCATCAGGGTTGCCTTCATGACTGACATCCTCGCCTCCACCGAACAGCCGCCGCTCGTGCGCAGCGACATGAATCTCGTCTGGCTGGACATGGAAATGACCGGGCTCGAACCGGACACCGACCGCATCATCGAAATCGCGGTAGTCGTGACGAATTCGACGCTCGACCGGCTGGTTGAAGGGCCGGTGCTGGCGATTCATCAGAGCGACGAGACGCTCGCCAAAATGGATCAGTGGAACCAGAACACGCATGGCCGCTCGGGCCTGATCGACCGCGTCAAGGCGTCGACGGTGAGCGAGGCCGACGCCACCGAGCAGATTCGCGACTTTCTTAGCGCTTATGTCCCGCCGGGCAAATCGCCGATGTGCGGCAACTCGATCTGCCAGGACCGCCGCTTCATGGCGCGCTGGATGCCGGATCTGGAGCGCTTCTTCCACTACCGCAATCTCGACGTCAGCACCCTGAAAGAACTGTGCCGCCGCTGGCAGCCGGCCATCTATAAGGGCTTCCAGAAGCGTGCGATGCACACGGCGCTGGCGGACATCCATGAATCGATCGACGAACTGAAGTACTACCGCGAGCACTTCCTGATTCCGGCGGCCTCGCAGGTCCCGGAAACACCTGCGGAATAACCCGTCAGCCGCGGTTTCAGTTTCAATCCTGCCGAGGCGCGCGCTGCGCGTTCTTCGGCCGGAACGCCTTCACCACGTCGGCGTTGGTTTCAACGTACGGACCGCCGATCAGGTCGATGCAATAGGGCACCGCCGCAAAAATACCCGGCACCTTCACTGCGCCGCCCGCGTCTGCGTCACGCAAGCCTTCGAGCGTTTCCTTGATCGACTTCGGCTGCCCCGGCAGGTTGACGATCAGCGCCGCGTGCTCCGCGGTTTCGCGGATTACCGCCACCTGGCGCGACAGAATCGCGGTCGGCACGAAATTCAGGCTGATTTGCCGCATCTGCTCGCCGAAACCCGGCATTTCCCTGGTAGCGACAGCCAGAGTCGCTTCCGGCGTCACATCCCGGCGCGACGGGCCGGTGCCGCCGGTGGTCAGCACCAGATCGCAGCCGACCTCGTCGACCAGTTCGATCAGCGTGGCGGAAATGATGGGCGCGTCGTCCTGAATCAGGCGCGTGACCACTTGAAACGGGGAGGTCAGGGCGGCGCCGAGCCATTCCTGCAGCGCCGGTATGCCTTTGTCCTCATACACGCCGGTGGACGCCCGGTCGCTGATCGACACGAGGCCGATCACGATTTCGTCGAGGTGCTGACGGGTCGCCTTTTTTGCCACCTTATTTGCCACGTTACGCGTCGCGGTCGTCATCGTCGTCTTCCAGAGCGTCTTCTGCATCGGAATCGGTGTTGGTAGACGGGCCGTCGGCGTTCTTGATCCACTGGAACAACTCGCGGAAGTAGCGCGGCGGCTTGCTTTGCTGCGCTTCCTTGCGGGCGTTGCGGATCAGCGTGCGGCCCTGCTGCGGGTCGGCATTGGGGTGCTGGCGGATGAATTCGGTCAGTGCGGCGTCGTCGGCGAGCAGTTTCTCGCGGGTGCGCTCGATCCAGTGCAGCTTGGCCGTTTCCGCCTTGTTGACGCCGTTGTAAGTGTCGAGCGCCGTGCGCAGCGCGGCGGTTTCCTCGTCCAGCAGCGAGCGCATCACGCGCCCGACGTACTGCACCTGGCGGCGCTTGCCCTCGTGGTCGGTGATGCGGCGCGCTTCGCGCACGGCATCGTCGAGTTTTTCGGGCATCGGCATGCGCTTGAGCGCGTCTTTCGGCAGCGCGATCAGCGCCGAGCCCAGTTCCTGCAGCTCGTGCATTTCGCGCTTGAGCTGGGACTTGCTGGGACGGTCGTAGCCGTTCTCGTCGACTTCCGGCTCGGCGGACTCAATGGGTTGAATGCGGGTTTTGCGTGTCATACCGATATTGTAACGTGCCGCGCGCGCGGAACCCGCCGTGCTGCTGCGCACAAGGCTTCGCGCGCGGGTTTTGGCCATCGAGGCAAACCCGGCAACCTGGGACAAAGCCGGGGCAAAGCCGTGACAAAGCCCGAGCACCGCCGGAGCAACGCCAGGCTCAGCGAATGCCAGGTACAGCGTCGCGTACCTTGCTATGATCGCGGGATGCGTGACTACGCAAATGAGCATGCAAATGAGCACGCAATTGGCGCGCGTAAAATGCGTACGCACGTGCGTGGCATGGGCGAACACACAGGGCCGCTCGGCCCCGAACAGGACGGCAACGACAATGGCAGCAGACATGGACGTCAAGCAGCGCTTTTTTCCGCATACCCAGGATGAACTGAAGGAAATCGCCTCGGACATCCTTCGTCACGCGAAGTCGCTCGGCGGTACCGACGCGGCAACCGAGATTTCCGAAGGCGACGGCCTGTCCGTCTCCGTGCGGCGCGGCGAAGTCGAGACGATCGAACACAACCGCGACAAGATGGTCGGCGTGACCGTGTTCATCGGCAACAAGCGCGGCAATGCGAGCACCTCGGACTTTTCGTCGCAGGCTTTGAAGGACACGGTCGCGGCGGCGTACAACATCGCGCGCTTCACGGCTGAAGACGACTGCGCGGGTCTTGCCGAAGCAGACTTGCTCGAAACCGCACCGCGCGATCTCGATCTGTATCACCCGTGGAATCTCTCCGCGGACGAAGCGGTGGAAATCGCCCGCCGCTCGGAAGATGCCGCTTTCGCCACCGATCCGCAGATCAAGAACTCGGAAGGCGCGAGCGTCTCGGCGCAGCACTCGCAATTCGTGCTGGCGACGTCACGCGGCTTCCTCGCGGGTTATCCGTACTCGCGTCACTACATCGCGTGCGCGCCGATCGCCGGCAGCGGCCGCAACATGCAGCGCGACGACTGGTACACGTCGACCCGCAGCGCGGCAGACCTCGCCGATCCGGAAGCGGTAGGTCGTTACGCGGCGCAACGGGCGCTGTCGCGCATCGGCGCGCGCGGGCTCGACACGCGCAAGGTGCCGGTGCTGTTCGAAGCGCCGCTCGCCGCCGGCATTCTCGGCGCCTTCGTTCAGGCCACGAGCGGCGGTGCGCTGTACCGTAAGACCTCGTTCCTGGTCGACAGCCTCGGCAAGCCGGTGTTCGCGCCGCACATCCAGGTGGTCGAAGACCCGCACGTCGCGCGTGCGATGGGCAGCGCGCCGTTCGACGAAGAAGGTGTGCGCACCAAACAGCGTTCGGTGGTGAAGGACGGCGTGGTGGAAGGCTACTTCCTGTCCACCTACTCGGCGCGCAAGCTCGGCATGCAGACCACCGGCAATGCCGGCGGCTCGCACAATCTGTCGCTGCGCAGCTCGAAGACGCGTCCGGAAGACGACTTCGAAGAAATGCTGAAGAAGCTCGGCACGGGCCTGTTGCTGACCGAACTGATGGGGCAGGGCGTGAACTACGTGACGGGCGACTATTCGCGCGGCGCGTCGGGGTTCTGGGTCGAGAATGGCAAGATCCAGTATCCGGTCGAGGAAATCACTGTGGCGAGCACCCTGCAGGAGATGTTCCGCCATATCGTCGCCATCGGCGCGGATACGATCACGCGCGGCACCAAGGAAACGGGCTCGGTGCTGATCGAACGGATGACGATCGCGGGGCAGTAAGCGCTTCTTCGATCAAGCGACGCCCAAACCGGCCACGGACCATTCGCGGACCGGTCGGAGAGCAGGGCTGGAAACAGAAACGCCACGCGTGCAACTGCGTGGCGTTTTTTTTATGCGTGCGTGGCGGCCGGTAGCGAACGATGAAGGCGCGATGCCCGGTGCGCGAGGCGCGGACCGTCAATCAGGTGTGGCGCAAAACCTCAAGCGCCTTTGCGCTTATACGTCACGAACGCGTAATCGAAGTCATTCGGGGCATCCGCGCGATGCGTTTCATGCGCGACTTCTTCCCACTCGCTTTCATCGAGCTCGGGGAACGTGGCGTCGCCTTCGAAGTCGGCGGAAATCTCCGTGATGATCAGCTTGTCGGCCTGACGCAATCCTTCCGCATACAGCTGCGCGCCGCCAATCAGAAACGCTTCCGGCGCCTGGTCCTGCGCGGCGAGCTTCAGTGCGTCCTCGAGCGTGGTGGCCGCGTCGCAGCCCTGAAAGCGCCGCGCGGCATCCCGTGTCACGACAATGTTGCGGCGTCCCGGCAATGGCCGGCCGATCGATTCATGCGTCTTGCGGCCCATGATGATGGGCGCGCCCATCGTGGTGCGCTTGAAGAACGCGAGGTCTTCGGGAAGTCGCCAGGGCAACTGGTTGTCGCGGCCGATCACGCCGTTATTGGCGCGAGCGACGATCAGGGTGAGCGTCGTCATCGAATGGAGAGGGGAACGTAACCGGGTTGATTCTACCTGAGGCGCAAGACGGTGCCGCTATGTCAGCCGGCTCGGCACCCGGATGGGCGGCTGCGCTGGCGCGCAGCCTGCCCCGGTTGACGCTGCCACCGTGGCAGGCAACGCGCCACCCGCCAGGCAAGCCAACCCGTCCGGCGCTGCGCGTCACCGCGCGGGGCGCTGCGTCATTTGTGCGGCGCCTCGTCGGCGGCGAACGCTTCAATCGCCGCCTTCTCGTCGGCCGCACTCAGTTCCCGCAGTCCGTGGTGGCCCATCAGCCGGTACAGCGTCACGCGCGAGATGTTGAGATCCACCGCCGCCTCATTCAGCCGATGGCGGTGCCGCAGCAGCGCCGCTTCGATCGCGCGCTTCTCGGCGGCTTCGCGCGCTTGCGAGAGCGTCACGGTCTGTTGTGCGGTGAACTGCGCGAGATCGAGGTCGTCGGCGGAAATCAGCTTGTTTTCCGCCATCACGATCGCGCGGCGTACCCGGTTGATCAGCTCGCGCACATTGCCAGGCCAGTTGTAGTTGTGCAGCGCTTCGATCGCCGACGGCGTGAAGCCGCGGATCTTGCGTGCGCTATCGGTCTTGAACTTGTGCAGGATGTGATGCGCGATGATTTCAATATCTTTGCCGCGCGCCCGCAACGGCGGTTCGTCCACCCGCAGCACGCACAGGCGGTGAAACAGGTCGGCACGGAACTGTCCTTCGCGCATCGCGCCTTCAAGGTCGACGTGGGTCGCCGAAATGATCCGCACGTCGACCGGAATCGATTCGTGGCCGCCCAGGCGCTCGATCTTGCCTTCCTGCAGAAAGCGCAGCAGGCTCGCCTGGCTTTCGAGTGGCAGATCGCCGATTTCGTCGAGCAGCAGTGTGCCGCCATCGGCGGCTTCGACCCGGCCGATCTTGCGCTGATTCGCGCCGGTGAACGCGCCGCGCTCGTAGCCGAATAGTTCGGACTGCAACAGATGATGCGGAATCGCGCCGCAATTGATCGCGATGAACGGCGCCTTGCGGCGCGGCGAGCGTTCGTGAATCGCGAGCGCCGTGAGTTCCTTGCCGGTACCCGACTCGCCGGAGATGAACACGCTCACGTCGGTGTTCGCCACCTTGCGGATGGTGCGAAACAGTTGCTGCATCGCGTCGCAGGTACCGACCATTTCGTCGTCATCGTCGGCGGCGGGCGCGGCCGGCGGGATCTCATCGGCATCGCACAACGCCACCATGCCGAATGCGTGACTGGCGAGGTAGTCGATCGTGGCGTTGGCGACGGGTGTCTTGACGTAGTCGAAGCAGTAGTGGCGAATCAGGCGCCGCACGTCGGGGTCGGTGAGGCGTTCCGGCGTAGCGAGCGCAATCCAGCCGATCTGCTGTTGACGCAGGCTCGCTTCGAGGCCGCCCAGGTCGCGCAACGCAAAGCTGGCCAGGTCGACGATGCCGGTGCATATCACGTCAGGTTTGAGTAGGCGCGCGAGCTCATGCGCCGAGCGGGCGACCATCACGTGCCAGCTGCGGCTCTTCAGATGGGCGGTCAGCGTCTCGTCCGGCGTGCGCGCGACATACAACAACGTGCGTTCGGCCTGCGCTTGCGGCAGAGCGGTCTCTTTCGCGGCGGCGGAGGGTTTGTGCAAGCGCCCCACCGCGGCCTCCTGAGGGCGCACCAAAGAGACTTCCGACGGACGCCCCCCGAGGACTTCCGTTACTCGTGTCACCGGTGCTTCCGGCGCTCGGGCAATTGACAGATGAGCGCCGGAGGGCGGTGTAACGCTGCTCAGATGGGGTGATTCGCGCACGATCAACCTCGTATCGTTGGCACGTCAAAAAGTGTAGGGAAAGCGCACGCCGATCACGAAGTTCGGCGTGTCGGGCGTGAGGCCGACAGACACCGAACCGTTGATCGTCAAGTGCTTGTTCACTACATGATTCAAGCCGAAGGTCAGTGCGGCAGCGGTGGTCTCGCTGCCTGGCACCTTCGAATAGGTTCCGCCTGGCGCCTTGGTCTGCGACTCGGGCTCCAGCGCCATGGTGTACGAAATGCTGGCGGAGTCCTTGTCCGAGAACGCCAGCGCCACGCCGCCGCCGAACTGCACCACGTCGCCGATCTTGACCGTCGCCGGTTCGGTCTGGCCGATGACCGACGAGATGTCCGAGAACGAGCGCGCGATGTTGTAGGTGTACGAAACGCTGCCGAACAGCACGACCGGATCGTAGGTCTTCAACACCGACAGACCTGCCGTGATGTTCCAGAAGCCGGTGCCGGTGGGCAGCTTGGTGGGGGCGACGAGGTTGGTGTTGTCGGCATCGACCTGCTGCAGCTTGATGCCGAACGGCGACGAACCGGTCGGCGCCTTGACGCGCAGGCTGCCGACCAGGTCCGGCAGGCTGTTGGTTTCCTTCAGGATCTCGTAGTAGAGCCCGAAGTTGACGTCACCAATGTCGCTCGAATTTGCCGAGGCGTCCGAGACCGTATTCGCGGCCCCGCCGGCCCCGCCGACGATGAAGTTGCTGTGCCGGTAGATATAGGGCACGTCGACGTCGACGCTGATGCGGTCGGTCAGACCGTAGCGCGTGTCGAGGTCGGCCATCACCTGGTGCGATTTGGTTTCGCCGAGGTTAATGTTGCCGAGGAAAATCGCGTCGAGCGCGAGGAAGCCGGACAGTTGCAACTGGCGGCGGTCATAGTAGGTATCGCTGATGCCCCAGTCCATGGTCAGCTTGTGCTCGAACAGCGGCGTGTGCTGCTGGTTCTGCACCACCGCGTCTTCCGATTGCGTGCGTACTGGTTGCGCGGCCTTCTGTGTCTGGCCGACCGCGCCGGTGCCGTCGGTCGCTGCCGGCAGGCCGCCCCCACCGCTGTTATCCGGCACCGGCGGATTGACCGGCACGCCGGTCGCGGTGCCCGTGCCGCTGCCCGGCGCACCCGGGTTCACCTGGGCCAACGGCGGCAGCGGCACAGGCAGGCCGTCCGCGCCAGGTTGCTCGGCGACTGTGGCGTCGCCGGTCGGCTCGCCGTAACCCGGCGCGCCGCGGCCGCGCTGCTCCATTTCGAGGTTCGTGACCTGCCGCTCGAGCGAGATGATCTGCTTTTGCTGCTCGCTGACGACGCGCATGAGCGTGTTCAGCCGGTCTTCAACCGATTGATCGGCGAGCGCCTGCGCGCTGGCCCCCTGCGATAGCGCAAACAGCATGACTGCGGCCGGAATGGCCGCTAACGCCATGCGTGGCGTACCGGTCTTTGAGAATCTGATCATTTTTGTTCCCCCGGTATTCTGACTGCGCGTCGCATGTCTCCTTGCATCGCGCGGCCACTTTGATACTGCTTTGGTACTTGGTCTCGGTCCTGATCGGGTGGCGGCCCGTGTTATCTCCTTACGGTGTTTTGCAGGGCTTGCAGGACGCCTATCTGGCGCAGCATCGAAGCCGACATCTGCTGCGTCTGCAGATGCAGTTGCAACTGGTTGGCGACTTGCTGGTTATTGCCTGCGATCTGCAAGAGTTGGGCAATCATGCCGGCCTGTTGCGCACTGCTTGGCGTGATCGTTTGGGTGGCGAGCCCGGCCGGCGTTTGCAGCGCAATCGAAATGCCCCCGTTGGCGAAACTGACGGAGGCGGTCACCGAGCCGTTCGCATTGCTTGCGGCAGCCGACGTTGCGTTGTTATAGGTGCCTCCCGTCAGGCTGCCTGGTGAGGCGTCGAAATCGATCAGCGCCTGGTTGGTGCCGAGGTTGCCGTTGCCGGCCACCTGGGTGATCTGCGAGACGCCGTTGACGTTGACGTTCTGGCCGCCGTTCGCGCTGGCGTTGCGGTTGGCGCCGCTGCCCGAGGGTCCGTTCGGGCTGGTCACCAAGGCCGATGAGCTGACCTGCACGCTCGGCTGGTTGAGCGCGTTGGTGACGATGGAGAGCGCGCCCGAGGCGACGGCGGTGGCGCCGTTCGGCAGTTGCCATTGCGACAGCAGATTGATGACGACGCCAGAAATGATGTCCCCGACAATCCCTTTGCCGGTCTGGTTGGCGAGGACGGTGTCGTCGACGGGTTGCAGCTTGAGGGCGCCGACGTCTTCAAACACAGTCGGCGCCTGCTCGGCAGCATGCGCGACTGATGCAAGGCCGCACGTTGTGAAGCACAACGCACAGCCAATGGTGAGTAAGTTTCGGTCCATGATGAGTCAGAACAACTCTGCCTTTATCAAACCGTATTCAACAAAGGGAGTCGCGGCCGTACCGTTTTCCAGCGCACGTTCGCGCAGCTTGAGCGCGAGCGACTCATTGCCTTGCAAGAGCGGAGAATCCTCCTTGAATGGCTTGCCGACGACCGCGAACACGAGGCCGTTCCACTTCTTGACGAAGTCGTCTTCCATGACGATGCGGTTACCGAGGGCGGGGTCGGCAATGAAGATGCGGCCGTCTTCCGCGTGTTTGACGATCACGAAGTGCTCGTAGCCGTCGCTGTTCATCAGCACGAGCACGGGAATCTGCAGGTGATAAAGCGCTTCGGCGTTGACGCGAAACCCTCGGCCGCGCAGGCCGATCGTTTCGACGAACTTCTTCATGTCGAGCATCGAGAAGCCGTTCTTGACCACCACCTCGGGTGTCGAAAACACCATCATGCGGCGGATCATTTCGGTTTCGGGAATGTCGATGCCGTAGCCGTACTTCAGCAACGTGGCCAGAGCGGCCGAGCCGCAGCTGTAGTCGTAACGCTGCGAAACGATGTGGTTGTAGCGCAGCTCGCGGATCGACCGCACGTTCATGTTGAACGGCACGCCCGCTGCGGCGTTCATGGAAAGGGCACTCTGCGCATGACCCGTCTGCGAAAGCACGAGTCCAGCGAAGAGTGCCGCAAAAAAGCCATGCGATACCCTGCTCACCCCGAACATGGTCTATCCCCCCCAGGGGAGACAACCGGTCAGCACGAAGGCTGACCGGTTGTCTTCCTGCTATACAGCTTTAGCTGCTGATTACCGACTACTGATTACTGATGCGACACGCTGGCGACTGCAAGGCCATTGTGTTGCAGGTTGCCTACACCCGACGCGATATTCACACCGATGTTGCCGTCAGCGTGATTGAGCGCACCTGCACCGAGCATCGCCGAGCCGGTGAACTCACCCGTGACGCCTGCGGCAGCGGTCTGACAGTTCTGGTCGCTGGCGATGACTTCGCCACCTTGCATGCTGTCACGCCCCCTGCCTGCGGTGCTGCTGTCGGTCGTAGCCGACGCTGCCAGGCTGTTGTTTTGCACGTTGCCCGCACCCGAGGCCACGTTCACGCCGATATTGCCCGTGGCATTGGCCAGCGCGTTTGCGCCAACGGAAGCCACGAAGTTGAAGTCACCCACTTTCGCCGAGCCGCTCGACGCCTGGGTCGAGTAGATCTGCGCGGAGCCGAACACGGGGCCCACATCCATGTTCGACAGGGCGGCGTCATTTGACTGGGCGTTGTTGACGCCGCTGGAGATGTTGACGCCAATGTTGCCGCTTGCGGTATCCAGCGCGTCCTTGCCGACGCCGGCCGACATCGTCGTCGCCTTTTCGGTGTCGATGTGCTGGGTGACGCTGCCCGTGACGGTGATGGAGCCCTTGTTGTCATCGTAGTTATTGGCCCAGCCGTAGGCGTGGCTGCCTTCCGAGTAGCTTGCGCTGACCTTGCCACCATAGCCGCTGCGGGTTTCCGTCGCCGTGCTCTGGCTAGCTGCCGCGTAGCCGCCGTATGCCACGCCGTAGCCGGCCGCCTGCGCTTCAAGCCCGGCGCCGAAGTTGCTCGACTCGTGGGTGTTCAGCGCGCCAGCGAAGCCTGCTGCAACGCCGCCGAAGAGCACGCCGGGGCCGCCGCCGAGACCGGCGATAAAGCCCGCTGCGAGGAAGCCGTTCGCGGAGGCGTGCGTGTTCGAATAGTTGTAGCCCTTGACCGAGCCTTCGAGGCCGGCCGCGAAGCCGCCGCCCGCGATAAACGCGGCGCTCGACGAGGCCGAGTTGGTTTGCGTGTTGCTCTTGTCGTAGGCCCAGGCGCTATTGCTATACGACTGGCTCACGCCCCAGCTGCCGCCGCTACCGCTCGCATGGTTCCAGCTATCCGTTGTGTTGATTTTGGTGGTCACGTTGCCGGAGGTGTAGCTCTGCGGAGGCGTCTTCATGTCGACGCCGGCGACGCTCACGTTTTGCGTGTTGTTGACCGTGGCGCCGGAGCTGCTCGACACGTTGACCCCGCCACGCAGCGTGATGAAGCCGAATTCGCCGATGTCGGTATAGATGTTGGTTGCCGTAAAGAGCTCAGCCGGGTCGCAGCCTGCCGTGCATTCGGCGTAAGCGGAACTTACTGCCATCGTCGACAGGACAGCCGCTGCAATGATAGTGCGCTTCATGATGACGCTCCGATAAAGAGTGTGGCTGGTTAGAAAAAGGTGCCCGCCGGGGGACGGAGCACAAAACTGTTTGAACTGACGTTACCTGAGCCGGCAGTCTGGTTGATCTGGACGATCCCACTGACGTTTTTGAGCGCGTCCGCACCGATGGACACCTCGCGTGCGTCGTGGTTATCGCCAGACTTTCCCTGACTGCCGACTTTGGCGGTCGTAGCGGATAGCACCCCATCCGCTACGATCTCCGCTTCAACCGGTCCAGAACCAATTACGGCGCTGTTCCGCTGAAGATTCCCTACACCCGCCGACTGATTCACTTCGATAAGGCCAGAGGTGTTTGAAAATGCGTTATTGCTGATCGTGCTTTTCGCGGCCGTCGTCCTTGCGTTCGTGGACGCGCTCTGCGAGCTGCCGATCAGATTGAGAGGGACTTGCCCGTTGGTGAGCACGCCCTGGTTTGCTTGCACGTTGTCGAGCCCTGCTGCCTCGTTGATGGCGACCACGCCAGTCGCACCGTTAGCTACGCCGTTGCCGATCACCGACTGCACGTCGACGAGCGCGGACGGCGTTTGAGCGTGCGCCGCAACGCTCGCAAGGCTGAGGAGCGCACAGACCATCAGGGGCCAGCGCGGTTGCTTGCGGGACGGGAGGCGCTGCGCTGCCGGTGCGTGTGTTGTCTTCATTTCATGGCTCCTAAAGCAGCGCCGAGGGGGGCGAGGGCACCGTTGACCGACTGGGCGATCGAGCTGCCGATTCCGCCGGCGCCGCCGAAGCTGGCGCCCGCGCCAACCGGAACGGAGTTGCCGTTGCCCGCGAGCATGTGCTGGATGCCGTTGGTGCCGACCAGCGCCGGCATAAAGCCGTTGCCGGTAATGCCGCTGGTACCGTGCGCGCTGTTCAGATCGAGATCGCTGGCGGTCGAGCCGAGCGCGCCGTCGAAGGCCGCGGTCGGAAAGGTTTGGACCTGCACGGCAATCGGGTCCTGGTTCTTCGGCACCGGGACGAACGCATCGCGTGGCGTGATGTCCCGCTCGATGATCAGGTTGCCCGGCGCGGTCGACTGCGCCGCCGCGCCCGTCACGGCGCCGGCAGCGAGCACGCCGAGCAGCGTGCACAGCAGGGCTGCGCTGGGGCTGCGGCTGCTCGGCTTCTGGGTTGAGGCGTTCATGTCAGTTCCTTGCGGGCAGACGATCGGTCGGTGCGGTGTGGGGCAGCGAGCGGGTCGTGGTGCTAATTTCTTTGGTAGCTCGTGACGTTGCCTTGTGCGGAGCGGGCGACGTCGACGGGAACCGGCAACTGCGACGGCGGGGCGATTTCGTCCCACAGCGTCACGCCGTTGCCACTGTTGTTAAAGCCGCGCATCAGTTGCGGCGTCGCTGCGACCATCACCATGCCGCCAAAGCCGCCGCGTTGGCTGGACAGCGCCTGATCGTCCAGCACCAGGTTGTTCACCGAGGCGGCGTCGGCGGGAATGCTCAGCGCGTTGCCGGCCAGATCGCTGTGTGACGCGGCGCTGTCGTCCGTGCCGGCCACGCTGGTGTCCACCGCAGTGGCGCTCGCGGTGCCGGTGACCGCCGTGTTCCGGAACGCCACCGCTGCGAGCGTCGTGCTCGCGAGGGTGGCGGAACCGGTATCGGTGGTTTCGGACATCGCGGCGGATTGGGGCAGGGTGAATTCCTGTGCATTGACGCCAACTGGCAGCACGATCAAAGCGGCTGCGGCGGCGCATAGTGCGGTGCAAGGTGCAATGCTGCTCAGGTCGATGCGGAAAGCGAGTCGCATGATGTGTCTCCTTGGTGCACAGCATTTAGCGAAACGTGTGCCATGAGTCGCAATCCATTGGTGCGTCTGGCGGCGACCCGTATGCCTCGGAGTAACAAGGGAGAAATCAGACAAAAACGTTTCAACGCTGAAACGGCAGGCAGAAAATACCTGCAATTCGTTAAATCCGACGGTATGAACTACCTGAGGGTGAACGCTAGGAAAAGCGCTTCCACTTTGCTTTTATTCATAAGCTGAATAACTCTTGATCGGCCGCCTGGCCTTGCTGGGAAAGGGGTCTCCGATTAAATTCGCATAATTGTTTTCCAAGTGGCGCGCGTATAGTAAGCTCTCGAAAACAGCTTCAGATTTAAAAAAGCCCGCTAACGGGCCGTCTCAAACACACACGCCGCTTTCTTGGGGATCAGCTGTCCGCACGGAATGGAATGGCCGTTCGGGTTTTGCTATTTCGCGAATCCCGAACGAGTCAGCGTGTCTGAACTTCGGTTCAGGTGCGTGCGTCATCCTTAACGTTCGTTGACGAGAGGATCTGAATAATGGAACCCGCAACGCGGCAACTGATTTACGTTTCACGCGATCCGAGCGCGGAGCTGAACACGCGCTTCCATCAGCGCGGCTGGCATGTCGAAGTCGTGGGGTCGGCGCGCGATGTGCGCCGTGCTGTTCGCGCTGGAATGGCGGCTGGCGGCTTGCTGGATCTGTCTAGCGATTTTCAGCCACATGAAATCGCCGCCTTCGAGTCCTGCCTGACCATGCCGAACGTCGGCTGGGTCGCGGCGACCACGCCCGGGCAATTGCAGGACGCGGCCTTGCGCCGGCTGGTACGGGACTATTGTTTCGACTATGTAACGGTGCCTTACTCGGGCGACAGGATTGTCGATTCGGTCGGTCATGCATACGGCATGATTTCGCTTGGCGAGCCGGCATCGAACGACGGTTCGCAAGGCGCTGAAGGCGAAATGGTCGGATCGTGCGACGCGATGCTCGCGCTGTTCCGTTCGATCCGCAAAGTGGCGATGACCGACGCGCCGGTGTTCATTTCAGGGGAATCGGGCACGGGCAAGGAGTTGACCGCAGTCGCGATCCACGAACGCTCGGCGCGCCGCAATGCGCCTTTTGTGCCGATCAACTGCGGGGCGATTCCGCCGCATCTGTTGCAATCCGAACTATTTGGCTATGAGCGCGGCGCGTTCACCGGCGCCAATCAGCGCAAGATCGGCCGCGTGGAAGCGGCCAATGGCGGCACGCTGTTTCTCGACGAAATTGGCGATCTGCCGCTCGAAAGCCAGGCGAGCCTGCTGCGCTTCCTGCAGGAACGCAAAGTGGAGCGGCTGGGCGGCCACGGTTCGATCGACGTCGACGTGCGCATCATCTCGGCGACTCACGTGGATATGACGGCCGCGATGATCGAAGGGCGGTTCCGCTCTGACTTGTATCACCGCCTGTGCGTGCTGCAAATCGACGAACCCCCGTTGCGGGCACGTGGTAAGGATATCGAACTGCTTGCGCGGCACATGCTGGAACGTTTCAAGAAAGATGCAAGCCGCCGTCTGCGCGGTTTCGCGCCCGACGCCATCGCGGCGCTGCATAACTACGGCTGGCCGGGCAACGTGCGCGAATTGATCAACCGCGTGCGGCGCGCCATCGTGATGTCGGAAGGGCGCGCGATCACAGCCCGCGATCTTGAGTTGGCCGAGTATGTGGAGATCGTGCCGGTGTCGCTCGCCCAGGCGCGCGAAGCGGCCGAACGTCAGGCAATCGAACTCGCGCTCCTGCGTCATCGCGGTCGTCTCGGCGACGCCGCCCAGGAACTCGGCATTTCGCGCGTGACGCTGTACCGTCTGCTGTGCTCACATGGCATGCGCCATATGGAAGGCGAACCGCTGAACACGCCGCACGGCGAGTTGCCGGCCTCGGTACCGCATCTTTGACGGGCCTGGTGGGCCCTTAGCCGCCCACATAGTTGCCCACTTAGCCACCGATATTTTCTCCGTGACGCGCCCCGACCGGGCGCCGTCCGGCTGCGCTTGTTAAAATCGGGTTTTCCGCTCAATCTCCGTGGCGCATGCACCTGACCAGGTGCGCGCTGCGTCGAAGGAACCCGCATGAAACAATACCTCGACCTCGTCCGCACGATTCTCGACACCGGCACGTGGCAGGAGAACCGCACCGGCATCCGCACCATCAGCATGCCGGGCGCCATGTTGCGCTTCGACCTCCAGCAGGGCTTTCCCGCCGTCACCACGAAAAAGCTGGCGTTCAAGTCGGCGGTGGGCGAACTGGTGGGGTTTCTGCGCGCTTCGCGCAGCGCCGCGGATTTCCGCGATCTGGGCTGTAAGGTGTGGGACGCGAACGCCAACCAGAATCCGCAATGGCTGGCCAATCCGTATCGCGAGGGCCCGGATGATCTCGGCGACGTGTATGGCGTGCAGTGGCGCCAGTGGCCGGCCTACAAGGTGCTGGACGCAGGCGCCAGCGCGCAACTGGCCGACGCCACGGCGCGTGGCTTCCAGGTGGTGACGGAATTCGAGGAAGACGGCAGCCCCAAGGTCCTGCTGTACAAGGCGATCGACCAGTTGCGGCAGTGTCTCGACACGATCATGCAGAACCCCGCCGACCGGCGGATTTTGTTTCATGCCTGGAACCCCGCCGTGCTGGACCAGATCGCGCTGCCGGCTTGTCACCTGCTTTATCAGTTCCTGCCGAATGTCGCGCGGCGTGAAATCTCGCTGTGTTTGTACATTCGCAGCAACGATGTCGGCCTCGGCACGCCGTTCAATCTGACCGAAGGCGCGGCGTTGCTGCATCTGGTCGGCCGCCTGACGGGTTATACGCCGCGTTGGTTCACCTACTTCATCGGCGACGCGCACATCTACGAGAACCAGCTCGATATGCTGCAGCAACAGCTCACGCGCGAGCCGTACGAAAGCCCTGCTTTCGTGATTTCGGACCGTGTGCCGGACTATGCGAAAACCGGCGTCTATGAGCCGGAATGGCTGGAAAAGATCGAGCCGTCGGATTTCTCGCTGGTTGGCTACCGGCATCACGAGCCGCTGACAGCGCCGATGGCGGTCTGAGCAGCGATCTAAACCTTCGCCCGCAGCCTGCCCAAAGAAAAACCCCCGCGATGTGAATCGCGGGGGTTTTTTGTTGCGACCTTCCGACCATCGAGTTGCAGGCGCACTTAGCTGCGCGCGTCACCCTTAGCCGTTGTGGTGCTCGTCACGGCCGCGGCTCGAATGCTCCTCCTTCTGCTGCGGATGCGACTCAGGGTGGGGCTGCTGCACTTGCTGCGGATGCGGCTCAGGGCGCGGCTGCTGCGCCTGTTGCGGACGCGGCTCGGGGCGTGGCTGCTGCGCCGGTTGCGGACGCGGCTCAGGACGCGGCTGCTGGGCCTGTTGCGGCTGCGGATGATATTCCTGACGCGGTTGCTGCGCCTCCTGCACCGGTTGCGGGCGGGGTTCCTGCGGCTGTGCGTGCGCCTCAGGCGCGCGCTGCGGCTGCGCTTCCGGCTGACGCTGAGCCTGTTGCTGCTCAGGACGCCCCTCCGGCTGGCGTGTCTGTTCCTGCGGGGCGCCATGTTGCTGCGCCTGCTGGGCCATCGGCGTGTGCGGCTGCGTCCATGCGGGCTCGTGACGACCTTCCGCGCCCGCTTGCTGACCGGCTTGTGCCGGCGCGCCGTGCTGCTGCGCGTAAGCATTCGGGTTGGCGCCGTTCGCTTGCGGCGGATGCGGCACGCCATTGGACGGATGAGCTGCCTCGCCGGGTTGCTGATGCTCGTTGGCCATTTGTGGCGCCATGCCCGGCCGCGCTTGCGGTTCACCGCCACGCTGCGGCTGACCGTTGCCCGGTGCTTCGCCCGGCCGCTGACCCGCCTGTTGCATGCCGTTAGGCGCACCCGGCGCTGCGCCCGGCGTCCGCCCAGCCATATGCGACTGTACGACCCGAACGTTCTGCACCGGCATGGCCGCCGGACCGCCCGCCATGTGAGCCGGCACCGAGGTGCGCACGATCGGCTCGCCCGCGCCCGGCACCCGACCGCCGTTCTGCGCAAAGCGTTGCGCGAGGCTGTCGTGGTACGCGGCCGGCACGGCCGGACTGCGCGTAGCGACGACCGAACGCGCCATCACGGCGGCTGGCGGACGGTAGTTCGCGTTACGCAGGCCGGGCCCGAAGCTTTCCTTCACCGGCGCGATCCCCGGGCCGCCCGGATTGATCTGGGCGTTGCGCCACTGTTGCGGATCGACCTTCTGCGCGAAGCGGCCGACCGATTGGCCGTGCACGAAGGCCGTCGCCGGCACTGCGGTCACACCACCCGGTGCGCGATAGTTGATGTACGTGTTGTGAATGTTGGTCACATTCACATTCGTCACGTTGACGTTGTGGTTGTAGTTGTTGACGACAGTCGTGTTGTTGACGCGATTGTAGTAACCCGGGCTCCAGTTGTTGTGGCCACCCCAGTTCGGATGCCACGGCTCGCCCGGGCCCAGCGGGAACCACGCGACGCCGGCCGCGACCGCGCCGCCAATCGCCAGGCTCACGCCCCAGTTGACCCCGCCGCCACCGCCACCCACGAAGGCAACCAGCGCCGGCGCGTAGACGGGCGGTGCGCTGACCACGATGGGACCCGGCACCCACGCCCACGAGTCGTCGACGTAGGCCCAGCGGCCATAGTGGTAGGGCGCGAAGCCCCACGGCGCGTCGTCGACCCAGGTCCAACCCCAGGGCGCTTGCCATACCCAGTGCCCGTCGTGGTAAGGCGCCCAGCCGGCCGGGGTCGCGCGCGGCACCCACACTTCACCGTACTGAGGGCTGCTTTGCCACGTACCGTTCGCGTCGAGGTCTTGATAGCCGGGGATATCGCGCGACACATAGCGTGCTGACACCGAGCGGTCTTCCGCTGCGTCGCGGCTGGCCGCCCATTGATCGAAGCCGTCGAGGCCTGGCGCGCCGTTGTCGGCGACCTGTTGCAGGTTGGTGCCGGCAAAGCGGATCTGCTGGCCGGCGGCAACCGGCACCTGGCCGCTGTCGCCGTACACGGTCGCGCTGCCGCTGCGCACGGTGACGGTGGTGCTGCTGCCGTCCGGCGCGACGTCGACGCGGTAGTCGCCGGGGCCGTTCAGGCCGAGCGCCAGATTTGGCGTGTCGATTTCGTACGAGGAGCCGGGCGCCATTTCGCGCACTCGCGCGGACAACGTGCCCTGCGCGACCTTCAGTTGCGCGCTGTTGTCGTCGAGATTGAGGATGTCGAGGCTGGTGGACTGGTCAAGGCGCACCGCGGTCGACCCGATATGCAGTTCGGAGCGCGCGTTCTGATCGTTCCACAACTGATCGCCGGTCGTGAGTGGGCGATTGATCTGTGCGTACGACCAGTCAGTGGCGCCGGCCGGTTCGGTGGTCACGGCGCCGGCCGTGTAGTTCAGACGCGCGACGCGCCCTGGAGGATCGGTATTCTGCGTGGCCGCGCCCAGCGGCGCTTGTTCGGCTTCCTGTGCGAAGCTGGCTTGCGCCGCGAACAGAAACGCCGCAGCGGCGATCAGCGTGTAGCCGGTTATCCGGCGTTTCGAGTGTTGGGGTGTGGTCACTGTTCTCATGGTTTATCTCCGACGGACGCGGCATTGTGCAGCATCCGTGAGAACGACTCTACCCGTACCGTTTGTTTCAAGGCCCCCACTTTTGTAAGGCCCTCTCGCGAGCCTGTAACAAAAGGTCTCGATAAGGCTTGTTGTAAGCTGTTCGAACAAATTCTGTAATTGTATCAATCAGTTAACGATGTCTCAGGTGGCGAGGAGCGCGTCGAAATGGCGGTGGCCGGCCGGTGTGATGCGCAAGATTCGCGGCCGCTCGGTGCGCTCGACCCAGCCATGAGCCGACCACGAATCGAGCAACGCGGCGCCGAGTGCGCCACCCAGATGCGGACGCCGCTCGCTCCAGTCGGGACAGGTGCAGGCAAAGCGGCGCCGACGGCTCTTCTGGGCGGACATGTCGATACCCCAATCGGCAAAACGGGCGGCGCCGTTGGCAGTGGCTTCGAGTGACGAGCCGTGCAGTGTCAGCAGGCCGCTCCCGACCAGCCGCTCGAACACCCGCACCGACAATTCGCCCGCCATATGGTCGTAGCAGGTGCGGGCGTAGCGCATGTCGACCGGCACGGTGCGCACCGGCCGCGGCACGGCCCGTTGCGGCGCG
This sequence comes from Burkholderia sp. GAS332, assembly GCA_900142905.1. Lineage (NCBI taxonomy): Bacteria > Pseudomonadati > Pseudomonadota > Betaproteobacteria > Burkholderiales > Burkholderiaceae > Burkholderia > Burkholderia sp. GAS332. Next base: position 1,202,571 of record FSRV01000001.1, read on the forward strand.
CTGACCTGCGCGACGTTGGCGAGTGCTTCGATGGACGCGGCAATGTCCGGCGACGCGATCCGGAAGTAGCGGTGCCGGCCGCGCACTTCGAGCGCGAGCAAGCCGCCGTCGGTCAGACGCGCCAGATGGGCGCTGGCCGCCGACGGCGAGAGCCCGGCGATCATTGTCAGTTCACCGGCCGGGCGGGCGCTGCCGTCCATCAACGCCCATAGCATCGCAGCGCGGCCGGGATCGGCGAGCAGCGAACCGATACGGCTCAAGCCTGGGAAATGGTTGTGTTCGTCTGCGAGGTTGGCGGGCATTAGGCGTCTCCGGTTGGTGGCGCGGGCAGGGCGCCATGCAGTCCACTGTATCGGGCTTGCGTATTCGATGTTTCAGCTTAGCGTGAAATGTTGAATGCAGCGGTTACGAAAACCCGGTGGCTGGCGCAGGCTAGTGGGTGCTTTGGTGCTTTGGTGCTTTGGTGCTTTGGTGCGTCAACGTCGCATCTGAGCCGCGCCCGCCCGCCAGGCTAGAATCGAAGCCTGTCTTTGCAGGAACACGCTGTCATGAAATTTCTTTTTGCCGCCGCTGCCGCGGTTCTGCTGTTCAGCGCTTGTGCGCAGGGCGGTTCCGGTTCGAGCTCGGGTGCCGGCACGGGCAGCATCACGATGTACGGGACGATCGACGAAGGCATTACGGTTCACAAGTAAGCCCGAAGGCGGCCGCTTTTTCCGGCGATGAGCGCGGTGGTTGGCTGGAATTGATGCATCATTGGCATTTCTGCCACCCCCGGCCATGTGACGATCTGGGCATCGCCACTGTCGCCGTCCGAGGCCTACCGATGCCGCCGTCCGTTGCTTCCTCTGCTGTTGCCCCCACAGTTTCCTCCGCCGTTGCCTCTGTTGCCGCCAGTCAAACCGGCTCCGGCCACTCCGATCCCCACGGGCGGCGCGCCGCACGCGTGCTGGCGGTCTGCCAGGCGCTCTACACGTCATCTGTCTCGATCGATCTCACCTTGACCGGTCTGGTCGGCTATACGCTCGCCGACGACAAGGCGCTCGCGACGCTGCCGTTCTCGCTGATTACCGTCGCCGCGGCGCTGACCACGATTTTTGCGTCGTTCCTGATGGCGCGCATCGGCCGGCGCGCGGGCTTTGTACTGGGCGCGGGCGTCGGCGCGCTGGGCGGGGCCGTCTCGGTGTGGGCGATCTTTCATCACAGTTTCTGGGCGTTCTGCGCCGGCACGGCGACGGTCGGTGTGTTTCAGGCGTTCGCGCAGTACTACCGGCTGGCGGCCGCGGATGCCGTCGGAATCGACGGTAAAAGCCGCGCGATTTCGACGGTGCTCACCGGCGGCGTGGTGGCCGCCGTTTGCGGGCCGCTGCTCGCCGCGTGGAGCAAGGATTGGCTCGCGCCGGTCGCGTTTGCTGGTTCCTATGCGCTTGTCACCGGCTTCGGGCTCGCATCGATCGCGATGCTGGCGCTGCTGTATCGCGACGCCGCACCGCACGCGAGCGCGGCTGTAACGCACGAGCCGGCCCGGCCGCTCGGCGAAATCGTGCGGCAGCCGATCTTTGCCGCGGCGCTCGCCAACAATGCGCTCGGCTATGCCGTCATGATGTTCGTGATGACCGCGACGCCGATTGCGGCGGTCGCATGCGGCCACACGATCGGCGACGGCGCGGCGATCATTCAATGGCATCTGGTCGGCATGTTCGCGCCGTCGCTGTTTTCCGCGCGGCTGATCAGGCGCTTCGGCGTGCTGCCGGTGATCGGTGCGGGCACTGCGCTATCGGCTTTGTGCGGTGTGGTGGCGTTGCGCTCGACCGATCTGCCGCACTTCTACGCGGCCCTCGCATGCCTCGGCGTGGGGTGGAATTTTATGTTCGTCGGTGGCTCGACGCTGCTCGCGCAATCGTACCGGCCGTCCGAGCGAGCCAAGACACAGGCAACCAGCGAATTCACGACCTTTGCGTTTTCCGCGCTGGGCTCGCTGTTTGCCGGGCAATTGCTTGCGCGCTTCGGCTGGGCGACGATCAATGCAGCGATTTTCCCGCTGCTCGGGATGGCGGCGTTGGCCACGCTTGGGTATGCGTGGTCGAGTAAGCGGCAAAGCGCGCAGGGGGTTTCCTGATGGCTGCACGTCATATCGTTTTCGCGGTCGCGCCTGACCTCGTGCTGCTCGATGCGTGCGGGCCGCTTGAAGCGTTCTGGCGCGCTGAATTGACGATGGCTGCCGCGGCTGGTGTAGCGAGCGGCCCAGCTGCTTCTGGCGTTGCAAGCGGATCGGCCGGTGTCGGCCGGGTCGGTGGCCCGGATGGGTCGAGCGGCTCAATCGAATCGAGCGGCTCATTCGGATCGAGCGGCTCATTCGGATCGAGCGGCTCATTCGGATCAAGCGGCTCAATCGGATCGAGTGGCTCAATCGGATCAGATGACGCAATTGGCTCAGCCGGCACGCTCGGCGAGCCCGCTGGGCCGATTGCCTATCGCACGACAGTCGCGTCGATCGACGGCGGCGTGTTGCAAACCTTCCCGGGCTTGCCGGTCGTCACGCAACGGCTCGATTCGCTCGACGATCAGCCGATCGACACGCTGATCGTCCCCGGCGTTCCGATTGACGAACACTGCACGTTGCAGCCGGAGCTTGTCGAGTGGATCAGGCGCCGTGCGCCGCAGGCGCGGCGCGTGTGTTCGGTTTGCACGGGCGCGTTTTATCTGGCGGCAGCCGGCCTGCTCGACGGCCGCCGCGCGACCACCCATTGGCACGCTGCGCGGGATCTCGCGCGCCGTTTCCCCAATGTGCAGGTTGATGCCGATCCGATCTTCATCCGCGACGTGGGGCACGGCGAAGAAAAGCGCGTAGTCTGGACGTCAGCGGGCGTGACGGCGGGCATTGATCTGGCGTTGGCGCTGATCGAAGAGGATGTCGGCCATGCGGTCGCGATGCAGGCGGCGCGGCGGCTCGTGGTGTTCATGAAGCGGCCCGGCGGCCAGTCGCAGTTCAGCGCGGCGCTGGCAGCGCAGGCGTCGGCGGGTGGGCCGTTCGAGGCGCTGCATAGCTGGATGGCGGCCCATTTGCGCGACGACCTGTCGGTCGAGCGGTTGGCCGAGCGCGCGCAAATGAGTCCGCGGACTTTCGCGCGACGCTACGTCGACGAGGTTGGCCGCACGCCGGCCAAGACCGTGTCGGCATTGCGTCTGGAGGCGGCCGCGCGGACGCTGGCTGAGTCGCATCGGCCGCTCAAGCGGATAGCGCTCGATTGCGGTTTCGGCAGCGAGCAGAACTTGCGGCGCGCTTTTGTGCGGCGTTTCGGCGTGTTGCCGCTCGAGTATCGGGAGCGTTTCGAGTCCGCGGTGGTGCCGCGGCGCGCGGCGGCTCCCGCGGCAGTGGCGGCGGGTTGAGTGGAGGTGGTTGGCGAAAGGTCGACGAAAGCATGGTGGCCGTCCAAGCCGAAATTCGGCAAGATAACCCCATCCGACCCGCGACGGAGTCAATATTGCGCTCGTATAATCGCCTCCTTTAAATGCATCCGATTGACGGGAGTCAAGATGAGCACCCCTGCCTTAGCACCGTTGGACCGTTCGGAAACCACCTTCCGTTTTCTCGCCGAGCCTAGCTCGGTCAACTTCGGCGGCAAGGTGCATGGCGGCGCGTTGATGAAGTGGATCGACGAGACCGCGTACGCGTGCTCAGCGGTGTGGTCGGGGCGCTATTGTGTGACGGTCAGCGTGGGCAATATCCGCTTTCGCCGGCCGATCCTCGTCGGCAACCTGGTCGAACTGCGCGCGCGGGTCGTGGCGACGGGCCGTACCAGCATGCACATTCACGTGTCGGTGCAGGCGGGCGATCCGAAGGGCGGCGAACTGCTGCAAACCACGGACTGCCTGGTGGTGATGGTCGCGGTCAACGAGAACGGCCACCCGGTGCCGGTGCCGGCGTTCGTGCCGGAAACGGATGAGCAGAAGCGCCTCGCCAAGTACGCGATGGACGTGAAGGAAGCACTCGACGCGATCGTCGAGTTGAAGCCGGAAGAAGTGGCACAGGGAAAGGTTTAAGCGACGTCTGCTATAGCGCCGCTCCGGGCGGCGTTGCCACGCTTTGCGGGTACGTGTCGTCGTCGCTCGCAAGTGCCATGAACCGGGCCGCGCGATCATTGCGTCCGCGCGGCCTGTTATTTCATTTCACGTCAGGCAATCTGACGAACCGGCCAACCTGCGGCGGATCCCATCGTCGATCACCCAGCCGAATGCCCGACCATATCGTTCGGCCGCACCCATTCGTCGAACTGCTGTTCGGTGACATAGCCGAGCGCGAGCGCGGACGCCTTCAGCGTCGTGCCTTCCTTATGCGCTTTCTTCGCAATCTGCGCGGCCTTGTCGTAGCCGATGTGCGGATTGAGCGCCGTCACCAGCATCAGCGATTCGTTGAGCAACGTATCGATGCGCTCGCGATTCGGCTCGATCCCCACCGCACAGTTGTCGTTGAAGCTGTGGGCGCCGTCGGCGAGCAAACGGATCGATTGCAGCACGTTGTGCGCGATCATCGGCCGGAACACGTTCAACTCGAAGTTGCCGCTCGCGCCGCCGATATTCACCGCGACGTCGTTGCCGAACACCTGTGCGCACAGCATCGTCAAGGCTTCGGACTGGGTCGGGTTGACCTTGCCAGGCATGATCGAGCTGCCGGGTTCGTTCTCCGGAATCGACAGTTCGCCCAGGCCGCAACGCGGGCCGCTCGCGAGCCAGCGGATGTCGTTGGCGATCTTGTTCAGGCTCGCCGCCACCGTCTTCAACGCGCCGTGCGCGAACACCAGTGCATCGGCCGCTGCCATCACTTCGAATTTGTTGGGCGCGGAGACGAACGGCAAGCCGGTCAGCTTGCCGATTGCCGCCGCCACCTTGTCGGCGAATTGCGGATGCGCATTCAAACCGGTGCCGACCGCCGTGCCGCCCTGCGCGAGTTCGTACAGATGCGGCAGCGCCGATTCCACGTGACGGATGCTTTGATCGAGTTGCGCGACGTAGCCTGAAAACTCCTGGCCGAGCGTCAGCGGCGTGGCGTCCTGCAAGTGCGTGCGGCCGATCTTGACGATGTCGGCGAAGGCTTTCGCCTTGCCGTCGAGCGTATTGCGCAACGTCTTCAGCGCGGGCACCAGATGCTTGACGATCGCATCGGCGGCAGCGACGTGCATGGCGGTCGGAAACACGTCGTTCGACGACTGGCCGCGATTCACATCGTCGTTCGGATGCACCTTGCGTGCCTCGCCGCGCTCACCACCGAGCAGCTCGCTCGCGCGATTCGCGATCACCTCGTTAAGGTTCATATTGGTCTGCGTGCCGGAACCGGTTTGCCAGACCGCGAGCGGAAATTCCCCGGGGTGCTTGCCGGCGATGATCTCATCGGCCGCTTGCATGATCGCCTTCGCCTTGTTCCCGTCGAGCACGCCCAAACCCTCGTTGACCTCGGCGGCGGCGCGCTTGATGACGGCCAGCGCGGTGATCAGCTCGGGCGATTGTTTCTCGGACGAAATGCGGAAATTCTGCAGCGAGCGCTGAGTCTGCGCGCCCCATAAACGAGCGTTCGGCACGGCGATCTCACCGAACGTGTCGCGCTCCATTCGTACGTCTTCGGTCATGGTTCAGCTCCGCTTCTCAAAGTTGTGCGTTGACAGGCAATAGGGAGAATAGACCCGTTAGCGCATTCCGGTAAAAACCCGCTTGCGGATCGAAGATATAGGTGCGGCGCGCGCCATCCTCGACGTCGGTCCAGACGAGCGGCGAGAGGGGCGCGCCGATCGAACGCAGATAGGCGAGTTGCGCCGGATCGGCGAGCGTGACGCGGTAGCTTGCTTCGGGCGCGATGGCACGTTCGAAGATCTGCGCGACCTGCTCGGCGAGTGCCGGGCTATGGATGACCAGCGTCTGCTCGGTGTTCAGATTGGCCGAGCGCGGATCGAGATTCATCGAGCCGATCACCAGAATTTTGCGGTCGATGACATAGGTCTTGGCGTGCAGGCTGGCTCGCGAGCGAGAGCCGGTGAAACCGACGCGCGGCATCTTCTGCTGCGGTTTGAATTCATACAATTCCACGCCCTGCTGCAGCAGCGGCACGCGAAAGGGGCTATAGCCGGCTTGCACGGCCACCGCGTCCGTCGCGGCGAGCGAGTTGGTCAGCACGGCAATGCGCACGCCTCGATGCGTCAGTTCGCCCGCTGCCTTGACGCCGGATTCGTGCGGAACGAAGTAGGGCGAAATGATCAGAAAATCTTTCTGCGCGTCGCGCATCAGCTCGGCCAACCGCTGCATTGGCGGGCTGACGTAGTCTGGCGACGGATGGACGATTTTCTCCGGCAGGTCCGCCTTGAATTCGGCCGGCGCCCACGTCAAGCCGAGTTGATCCTGGGCGATCTGCGAGGCGAGCGGGGTGGCGTTCAGCGGTTTCGCGTTGTACGGATCGGCATACGTGCGCCAGTGCTGCCGTAGATCGTCGCGCGTCTGGTCGAGTTCCTTCTCATCGAACTTCTGTTTGTTCAACACCCGCAGCGGATAGGCGATGCTGCTGTTCCAGTAGTCGTCAAAGCTGGCGGAGACGTCGGCGGTGATCGGGCCGGCGGCCAGCACGTCGAGGTCGCGAAACTGCAGCGTTTCGCTGGCGCTGAAATATTCGTCGCCGAGATTGCGGCCGCCGACAATGGCCAGCTGGTTGTCCGCGATCATCGACTTGTTGTGCATGCGGCGCGTGAAATGGCCGATCTGCGTGAATACGTTCGTGGTGCGTTCGAACACGCCTTCCTGCGCGCTGCCGAACGGATTGAAGACTCGGATCTCGATGTTGTCGTGCGAGTTCAGACCCGCCATCGTACGGTCGATGTCCTTGAAGTTCAGATCGTCGACCAGCATGCGCACTCTCACACCATGGTCGGCCGCGAAGAGCGCGGCGCCGAGCAGCAGTTTGCCGGTGGTGTCCTCGTTGGCAATGTAGTACTGCATGTCGAGGGTTTTCGTCGCTGCACGCGCGAGTGCGATGCGCATTTGCAAGGCGTCAGTGCCGCTCGACAATACCCGGAAGCCAGACTCGTTTGGATGCGCGGCTTCGAGCGGCGCGAGGGCCGTGTGAAGTGGCGTGGTTTCAGTGGCGGGCAGTGCGTGGGTGACTTGACGGTCGAACGCGGTGGCGGGCGGGCGGTTCGCGCAAGCGGTCAAAAGTGCCGTTGCGCAGCACAGGAGGAAGAAGTGTCTCGTTTTCCCCCAGGGGGACTTCCTGCGAGCCGCACCCCAATCCCCCAAGGGGACTTCCTTCGGGGTTGGAGACTTGCTGCGCGGCGTGCCAAACGCTCGCAGGCGGGGCAGTGCGGTCTGACTTTGATTCAGATGCCACGACACGCTGTTTCTCCCTTGTTTGCAGGCTTCTCATGGCGGTAGCGCGTGTGGCTTGCCCACGCTGTCGAGAAATGCATTCTAAGGGGAATCAGGCCAGATCAGGTCGGTGAGCTTGCGTTCCTCCGTCTGAACTGGGCGAGAGACTGTGGCGTGGTTTGTCGGCCTATGCGGAGTGTGGTGTCTGCACGCCTCAGGCGTGCAGACCGATGCCGCTAGTCATCAAAGCCAAAAGCCTTGGGCCAGCGGCGCTTCATGGTCGCTTGATAATCGCGTGGTGATGATTACCCGCGTTCGGCGTTCAACACGCGCTCGCCATCCGGATGCGTAGACCCTTTCGCGGGGCGTCCTGCCCAATATCCCGCAAGCAGCGAGCCGGACAGGTTATGCCACACCGAAAACAACGCACCCGGCAACGCCGCGATCGGCGTGAAATACAGCTTGCCGAGCGTCGCTGCGAGTCCCGAGTTCTGCATGCCCACTTCGATCGCCAGCGTGCGGCAGACGGCTTCGTCGAAGCCGAGCAGACGGCCGCCCCAGTAGCCGCCGAGCAAACCAATGCCGTTGTGCAGCACCACACCCAGCATCACCACCATGCCCACCGACGCGATGCTCTTCTGCGTGCCACCCACCACCGCGCCGATGATCAGCACAATCGCGACCATCGAGATCAGCGGCAAAATCGGCTCGACCTTGCGCACGGCCTTGTTGAACAACTGGTTGACGACGAGGCCGACCACGATCGGCAGCGCGACGATCTGCAGGATGCTCATCAGCATGCCGTGCACGTCGACGACAATCGACGCATCCACATAAAGACGCGTGAGCAGCGGCGTCGCGAACACGCCGACCAGCGTCGACAACGCGCTGATCGTCACCGACAACGCCACGTCGCCGCGCGCCAGATAGATCATGACGTTCGATGCCGTGCCGCTTGCCACGCTGCCCACCAGCACCATGCCGGCAGTCAGATCCGGCGGCATGCGCAGTGCCTTGGCGATTGCCCATGCGGCGAGCGGCATCACGAGGTAATGCAGCACGATGCCGGCAATCACCGGCGCGGGTCGCGTAAAGACGCGCTGGAAATCGGCCACCGAAAGCGTGACACCCATGGCCAGCATGATGATCGTCAGGAGCGCGGTGACGTGCGGCGCAATACCGGAGAACGAGGCGGGCGAGAAGTACGCGGCAATCGAAACGAGCACGGCCCAGAGCGGAAATAAACGGGTGACGCGGGCAAGCATGGCGGGTGGTCCTTGATTATGTTTTATAGCGAGAATGGAAGGTCGGTCGAGCGGCATGCCGTCAGTCGAGGGAGCATGCTCGGGGCGCCGCTCGCAAGGAGCGGCAGGCCCTGGCGGCGGGTGTCGGGCCGTCGGGCGGCGCGGGCCTTTGTGAGGTGCGCGAGCGGCGTCACGCGGGTGCGCGTGGTTTCGCCAACGCGCGCATTTTACCGTTCGCGACACGTTTGCCGCGGAACGTTGGTTGCGCGTGCAACCAGATGGCCGGACAAGGTTGAACTTGGCCGTTGCATCCAACCGTAGGCGCAAAAGCGGCCGCACAAAAAAGAAACCCGCGCAGTGCGCGGGCTGAAACCCTGTCAGAGGAGTGTCAAGAAGACACGCGAATCGTAACGCGCGGCCCGACTCGCGGCCAACTAAGAATCCGTGCTTTGCTTAGCTAGCGCGGACGGCGCAGGCGGCGTGCCAGACGTGACCGGCACGCGCCGCAAGCTCAGTTTGTGAAAGCGCAGCGTCATCAGCAGCGCGACGCTCGCGAGGCCGGCCGCGAGTCCCCACCACAAACCGCGCGCCCCCAGCCCGAAGTGAAATGCCAGCACGTAACCGGTCGGAAAGCCGATAACCCAGTACCCGAAGGTCGCGGCGATCATCGGCACCCGCGTGTCCTTCAGGCCGCGCAGACAGCCCGAGCCGACCGTCTGCATGCCGTCGACGATCTGGAAGATCGCCGCCACGCCGAGCAGCGAACTCGCCAACGTCACCGTGGCGGCGTTGACCGGGTCGTCGAGATGCAGATACAAGCCCACGATCCAGTGCGGCGCGGCGATCAGCACGATGCCCGACAGCGTCATGAAGCCGACGCCGAGGGCGAGCGCGACGAAACCTGCGTGGCGCGCGGCGAGCGGCTGGCCGGCGCCGGACCAGTAGCCGATCCGTACATTGGCTGCCTGCCCGATCGCGAGCGGCACCATGAAGGCCACCGAGGCCACGTTCAACGCGATCTGATGCGCGGCCAGTTGCGATTCGCCGAGCAGGCCGACCATCAGGCCGGTGGCGAGGAACAGGGTCGATTCGACGCCGTAGGTGATCGCGACCGGCCAGCCGATGCCGAACAGCTCGCCCATCAACGGTACGTTCGGCCGCGTCGCGACGACGAAATGTTTATAGCGTGGCCGAAGATGCAGCAAGGCCATCAGGACCAGCGCGCTCAGCCAGACGGTGATCGAGGTGGCCGCCGCCGAACCGAGAAAACCAAGACGAGGCAGTCCGTAGGCGCCGTGAATCAGCCCGTAGTTGAGAAACCCGTTGACGAACACGCTAATCAACGACACCCACAAAAGCCGCTTGGCCGCGCCGATGGCCGGCAGGAATGAGCGCATCAGGCCGACGCCGATCAGACTGCCGAGCGAGCCCCAGCGCAGCACGGCCGCGTATTCACCGACGTTGTGCGCAAGCAGCGCGGGTTCGCCGAAGGCCAGCAGGACCGGGGTGGCGAACGACAGCAGGAAGAACGCCGGCACCGACAGCAGCACCGACAACACCAGGCCGGTCCAGTAAATATGCGGCACCCGGCCTTCGTCCTGCGCGCCGCGTGCATGCGACACGCTCACGCTGACGGAGGTGAGCACGCCTTGCAGCAGCGTGACCACGACGAAAAACAGGTTGGCGCCGAGGCCGCCGGCGGCGAGCGCGTCCGGGCCGAGCGAGCCGAGCAGGATCGTGTCGGTGACGCCCATTGCCATTTGCGACAGTTGCGCGATGGCGAGCGGCGCCGCGAGCCGGGCGGTGTCGGCGGCGTGGCGGGTCAGGGTCGGCGGCCGGGCGGCCACCCGGGTGAAGCCGGATTGAGTCATGGAGCGCTTGGAGCGGAAGGGGCGACAGCGTGGCGGCGGGCGCCAACGTGGCGACTTGCGCGGCTGGCGCGCGGCCGGTGGCGAAATACGGCGGCTCGCCAAAAGCGTAGGGCGGCTGTCAGCCGATTGTTTGTCTGTCGAAACTGACAGCTTATTGCCTGGGCGCGGCAATGTCGATGGAGGAAGCACGATTTTGGTGCGCGCGGTCCCCCGAGTTTTCGGACTCAACGTTGTGGATGACGGGGCGTTGGCTGCCGGTTTTCAGCTTGGCCTTCACGGCTGTCCGTCTCCGTCTCCGGCTCGGCGTCTTTGACTGCGAGTTTGTCCCGAGTCCGGCGAAGCAGCGCCTTAAGCCTCGTGCACTGCGATTCGCGTATCACCGAGCAGCACGACCTGCCCCGCGCGGATTTTGCAGGTTTTACGCGTTTCGACCTGGCCGTCGACGGTCACCGCACCGTCCGCGACCATCATTTTTGCCTGCCCGCCGCTGTCCGCGAGCCCCGTTATCTTCAGGAGATTATGCAGTTCGACGTAGTCGCCGGTCAGTGTGAAATCGAGGTTGGGCATGGCGTTTGCACCTTGAGGCAAAGGGTTCGCATCATAAGCCAGAAGCTTGCCCTGGATGGAAATCCCCGTGTTGACGGGACACGCTCAGGCGATTGCAAGCAGATGTTATGTAGTTGTCAGAAAATGAAACGTTCCGTAACAGGGGTCGTAAGTTACGAACTTCACTCGTAAAGTGCAGGTCTGTAGGAAAGTCTGCTGGATTTTTCCGGCAGCGAATAGACCGGACGAGGCGCGCACGAAACACACGCCAAAGTGCCGCGCCGGATATGACGCCCGCGTCACAACAACCTTAGAGAGGATTTAGCCATGACTCAGATTCGTACGCTCCTGATCGGTACCGCCCTGACTGCTTTCGCCGCTACCGCCGCGGTCGCGCAGACCGCGCAACCGGCCGCTAGTATGAACGGCCAGGCACAGGTCCAGATGCAAGGCGCCGACGCTGCGCCTGCTGCACCGGCAGCACAGGGTGTGCAGCCGGTGACCCCGGCACCGACGCGTCTGACCGCATCGGGTTCGACCGATCCGCTGGTCCAGAAGCGTGACGCCAACGCCCAGGCTAATGCGGAATACAAGGCGTCGAAGAAGGCGTCCAAGGCGGAGTTGAAGGAACAGCAGAAGGCGGCCAAGTCGCAGTACAAGGACCAGGTGAAAAATGCCAAGATCAACCAGAAGGCTGACAAACAGGCTGCCAACAACGAAATGAAGATGGACATGCAAGGCCAGGCGGCCGATCAGGACAGCAGCGCTGACGTCAAGCACTAAGCCTGAGTCCTGAAGCACGCGGGCGTGGCGGCGATCCTGGCCGCCGCGCCGCGGGAAAACGGCCCGGAGCGATTATGCGCTCCGGGCCGTTTCTTTGACGCGGTACGGAAAAAGGGGCGCTTGTCTCCAGGACTTGTATGGATATACAGTATGCGTCGTCGCGTCAACGCCACCCCAGGTCCGAATCCACCGTGCTCTCCGTCGCTGAATCTCCGCCATCGTCCTATTCCGGTACCGAGAGCGCCGCCTGGCTGGCCAAGCTCAACGACGCGCAACGCGAGGCCGTCGAATTCGGCGCCGACAGCCCCAACGCGCCACCGGGCGCGCTGCTGGTGATCGCGGGGGCGGGCTCCGGCAAGACCAACACGCTGGCGCATCGCGTCGCCAATCTGGTGGTGAAGGGCGCCGACCCGCGCCGTATCCTGCTGCTGACCTTCTCACGCCGCGCCGCGCTCGAAATGACCCGCCGCGTCACGCGCATCGCCGGAGCGGCACTTGGCACGCGCGCCGCGTTGGCGCAAGGGCTGACGTGGTCGGGCACTTTCCACAGTGTCGGCGCGCGGCTCTTGCGCGAATACGCGGAGCTGATCGGCCTCGCGCCCGCCTTCACGATTAACGACCGTGAGGATTCCGCCGACCTGATGAATCTCGTGCGCCACGAGCTGGGTTTGTCGGCGAAAGAACGGCGTTTTCCGGCCAAGGGCACCTGCTTCGCAATCTACTCGCGCGTGGTGAACACCGGCGCGTCGCTCACCGACGTGCTCAACAGCGCGTTTCCCTGGTGCCGCGAGTGGGACGCCGATCTGCGCATGTTGTTCGCGGCGTACGTCGACGCCAAGCAGAAGCAGAGCGTGCTCGACTACGACGACCTGCTGCTCTACTGGTCGCATATGGCCGCTGAGCCTGCGATCGCGGCCGATCTGTCGGCGCGCTTCGATTACGTTCTGGTCGACGAGTACCAGGACACCAACCGCCTGCAGGCGTCGATCCTGCTCGCGCTGAAGCCCAACGGCCGCGGCCTGACTGTGGTCGGCGACGACGCCCAGTCGATCTATTCATTTCGCGGCGCGACCGTGCGCAACATTCTCGACTTCCCGGCGCACTTCAACCCGCCCGCCAAACAGATCACGCTCGAGCGCAATTACCGCTCGACCGGGCCGATTCTGGCGGCGTCGAATGCGGTGATCGAGCTCGCGAGCGAGCGCTACACGAAGAATCTGTGGACCGACAAGGCCTCGGCGCAGCGCCCGCGTCTGGTGACGGTCGCCGACGAAGCGGATCAGGCGCGCTACATCGTCGAGCAGGTGCTCGAAGCGCGCGAGCAGGGCATGAAGCTGAAGTCGCAGGCGGTGCTGTTTCGCGCCGCCCATCACAGCGCCGCACTCGAGATCGAACTGACCCGGCGCAACATTCCGTTCGTGAAGTTCGGCGGCCTGAAGTTCCTCGACTCGGTGCATGTCAAGGATGTGCTCGCCTTGCTGCGCTGGGCGGAGAATCCACGCGACCGTGTCGCGGGTTTTCGCGTCGTGCAGTTGCTGCCGGGCGTCGGTCCCGCCACCGCCGCGAAGGTGCTGGACGAGGTCGTGGCCCGTTTGGGCGCTGGCAATCCGGCCGATCTCACTCATAGCGCCGGCGGCGCGTTGGCGGCCTTTGCGCCGCCTGCTCGTGCGCAGGAAGACTGGCATCCGTTCGTCAAGCTGATGTCGAGCGTGTACGGCCGCCAGACGCCGTGGCCGGCCGAGTTCGAAATGGTGCGGCGCTGGTACGAGCCGCATCTCGAACGCAATCATGAGGACGCGGCGATCCGTCACGCAGACGTGCTGCAGATGGAAAGCATCGCGGGCACCTATGCCTCGCGCGAACGCTTCCTGACCGAGCTGACGCTCGATCCGCCGGACGCCACCAGCGACGAATCCGGCGTGCCGCTGATCGACGAGGACTACCTGATCCTGTCCACGATCCATTCGGCGAAAGGGCAGGAGTGGCGCAACGTGTTCGTGCTGAACGGCGTCGACGGTTGCATTCCGTCCGATCTCGGCACGGGCAGCGAGGAGGAAATCGACGAGGAACGGCGCCTGTTATATGTGGCGATGACGCGTGCGAAGGAAGACCTGCATATTGTCGTGCCGCAGCGCTTTTACGTGCACAACCAGACGCATATGGGCGACCGTCACGTTTGGGCGTCGCGCACGCGGTTCATTCCGGCGCATCTGATGCCCTTGTTCGACGCGTACGCTTGGCCGCGCGTACCGGTGCCGAGCGCCCCCACAGCGGCGGGGTTGGCCGCGGCGGCGCAGGCGAAGATCGAGATTGGGGCCAGGCTCAGGAAGATGTGGGATTGAAGCGGTGATGCCGGGTTCGGATGAGACCGAGGCCGCCATGCTGCGGCCTCCTGGTCCGATGTCCTGGCAATCCTTCCGGCAACCCGTGCGGTCGCCTTCAGTTGCCGCGAGTCGCTGCCGGCTGAATTTAGCGCGACTGCCGTTGCTGGCGTTGTTGCTGTTGTTGCGGCAGCGGACGCGGCGGCACAAAGAAATTGCGCAGCCAGGCGGCGAGGCGTGAGAACACGTCGTACGGTTCGTCGACGAAAATCTCCGGCTTCAGCAAGCGCAGGTACTCCATGATCTGCTGCGCTTCCTGCTTCTGGAACGAACCGTGCGAAATACCCAGGCGCAACAGGCCACGCAGTTCGCCGAGCTTTTCGCGCGCGGTGCTGCCCTCGCCGGTTTCGCACGCTACTTTGGCTTCGTAGACACGCTGGCGCAGCGATTCCACCAGCCGCCAGGCGGGCGTCTGCATGATTTCCTCGAGCGCCTGGATGTCCTGCGCCTCGCTCTTGATCTGCGCCGCGAGTGGATCGATCAGCGCCGCGTCGCCTTCCGCTTCCTTAACGATGGCCGCCGCCCAGTCGCGGCACTGCTTGGCGAGCTCCTCGGGCGTCCATTCCGAGCGGGCTGCAAAGCCGAAACCGAATTCTCCCGCTTGCCGCATCAGAATCGCGACGACGTCCGGGAATTCCTTGTCCAGCGTGCGTTTCGCCCACGCGTACTGGCCACCTTGCAACATCCGCTGAACGGCATGCTCGGTTAGCGGCACCATATTGTCGAGCAGCTTGGCGCGCAAAAAGTCCTCAAACGACGGCGTCGCGAACTGCGGATCGAGCTTCAGCGAAACCCGCAGAAAAGCGTCGAAATCCTTGCGCAGCGTCGCAATGGTCTCGTCTTTGAGTGTGAGGGTGATTTGACCCATGTGTTATCCCGTTTGGTCCTGCCGCACCTTATCGTCATGTCGGCAGTTCGCGCACGGACCCCGTGAGACGCGATGCCAATGCCGGCGCGGTTGATTCCTGCCTGTTGCCGCGTAACCAGCGGGACGTATCCCGACGAGCGGACCTCGACTCCTTATCGGCGGATTCAGGGAAAACTTAAGGGCGCGCGGGGTATGGCCGGCGGCTTTAGAGGGATGTATCGCCCGTGAGGGGGGCGCGGCGGGCGCCCCCCGTGCCAAATTAGCCGCGTTGGGTCCCTATGGCAGCGTCGGCAACGTTTGCGCGCGATGTCGCGCCTCGAATCGCGTCCCGAGCAGCGCCTATTTAAGCACGATGCCTTGCCAGGCAAAAAAGACCGTCAGGCCGACCGCGATGGTCAGGAGTGGCCGCCGCGTCAGCGCGCTGACGACGATGGCAGCCAACGCTCCGACCAGTTGCGGATTGCGCCAGGTCAATTCGGCGCCGGTGCCGTGCGGCGAGACCGCCATCGGGACGATGATCGCCGTCAGCACGGTAACGGGCACGAAGCCGAGCGCGGTGCGCACGAGCGGCGGAAACACCAGCCGGTCGCCGAGCACGAAGACGGCGGCGCGGATCACCCACGTGATGGCCGCCATGCCGAGGATCAGAACGACGTAGTTCATCGCGACGCCTCCATGGTTTCCTTCGAGGTTTTCCGTGGGGCTTCCCGGCGGGGGCCCTGTGAGGTTTCGCGTGAAGCCGTTCGCGAGGATTCGTGATTTCCGCGTGTGCCTCGCCCAAATCGCGGCGCCGACAGCAAGACACCGATTGCCACGCCAGCGAACACGGCGCCGAGCAGGCCGAGTTTGTACGGCCACGCCTGCCAGAAGAAGGCTAGCGTGCCCGCGGTAGCGGCCGCTGCGATATAGCGAACGGCGACCAGCTGCGGCACGACGATCGCAATGAACGTGGCGACCATCGCGAAATCGAGTCCGAGCGACTGCAGGCCCGGAAAGGCCGCGCCAAACAGTAGACCGGCAACGGTCCAGAGCTGCCAGTTCAGGTACATCGCCAGACCCGCGCCAAAGAAGTAGTGCGGGCCGACCGTGCCGGGCTCCCGGTGCCGGTAATGTTCCCACGCGACCGCGAAGACCTCGTCGGTGAGCAGCGCGCCGAGCGCCCAGCGCCAGCGTGGCGGGAGATGTGCGACATGCGGCGCGAGCGTCGCGCTATACAGCACGTGGCGCAGATTGACGACGAGCGTGGTCGCCCAGATCACCGCAAAACTCGCGTGGCCGGCGATCAGGCCCAGTGCGATGAATTGCGCGGAGCCGGCGAACACGACGAGCGACATCAACTGCCCGTGCCATAGATGCAGCGGGCCGGAAGCGACCAGGGTGCCGAAGATCACGCCGAAGGGCGCCGCGCCGACCATCATCGGGATGATGTCGCGCGCGCCGGCGGTGAATTCTTTTAAGTGGCCTGTGCTCGAGGGCTGGCCGGGGTTGGAATGGGTCAATCTTGCCTCCTTGATTCGGGAAGCATAGCGAGTGATGGTGGGCGGGGCTTGTACGTTCTTGCGGTGGGGCGCAGATGCTGCGGAGGACTGCGGGTTGACCGAGCTGATGCAATGCGCGAGGCGGCTGGGGGAATATGGCGGGGCCAATCAGGGCGGGCCCTGAAGAGGTCGGCCCTGAGGTTGTATCGCTACATGGTCGTGGCTGCGTGGGCTGCCGGCGCGGCCGCTTATGCCGTCCTGTGAGCCCTTGTCAGCTGCCTTGCCAGCGTCCCGGCGGCACGCCGAACATGCGCCGGAAATGGCGCGTGAAATGACTTTGGTCCGTGAACCCGCTAGCTGCGGCGACATCCGTCACGGAGACGCCCGCGCGTAGCGGTGCGAGCGAGCGTTGCAGGCGCACCTGGTTGCGCCATGCGTGCGGCGGCAGACCGGTTGCCTGGTTGAAAAGGCGTGCGGCATGAAAGGGCGACAGTCCGGCGGCCTGGGCGACTTCGGCCAGCGTGACAGCTTCGGCAAGGTCGCCTGTCAGGTGTTCCTGCATGGTCGCGACGCGAGCGTCGTCAACGGCGAGGCGCAGCGGTTCCGGCTGCGTTTGCGAGTAGCGGACCAGCAGGGTAGATAGCGCGTCGAGCATGGCAGCCTCGGCGGCGAGCGGATCGTCGCCGGCCTCCAGCAGGCAGTGCGCGCGCGCCAGCCGCTGCGCCAGATCGGGATCGCGGATCACGCCCGGTGCGAACCACGGCAAGGCTTGCGGCTTGCCGGCGACTTCATTGGCGAGCTCGTGAATGAAATCCACCGGCGCATACATCACGCGATACCGCCAGCCTGCCTCGACAGCCTTCGAACCCGTGTGCAACTCGCCGGGATTGATGATCGGCACGCTGCCCGCCTCGGCGACATAGTCCGAGCCGCGATACCGATAGCCCTCGGCGCCCGCGACGATCACCGGAATCGTGTACGCATCGTGCCAGTGCGGCGTGAACTCGTGATCGTGATATTCGGCCGTGAGCAGGTCCGCGCCGGGCAGAAGCGGCGTGCGCCAGTAGCGGGCGGAATCCTGGAAACGATGGGCGGTCATGGTGAAAGTCTGGCGATCGGCGGTCCGGTGATCCGGCTGGACCGATCAGTTTAGCGCGAGGTAGCTGTGGCCGCTGCCGTTACTCACGCATGCATGCCTTTGCGTATTGAGTTTTGCCGTAGGGCGGCGATCATTTGACCGGGATCGTCGTACCGGCCGGGATCGGCACGGCGCTCACGCTGTTTTTCGCGCTGCCGCTGACGACGCGGTCACTGTAGGTCATGTACACCAGCGTGTTGCGCTTCGCGTCGACCACCCGCACGACATGCAGCGATTTGAAGATCAGCGACATGCTCACGGAGAATACGTCGGCCTGCTGTTTCACGGGCCCGGTGAAGCGAATCGCGCCGACCTGACGGCAGGCGATCGACGCTTCGGTCGGATCTTCGGCGATACCGAGCGTGCCTTTGACGCCGCCCGTGCGCGCCCGCGACACGTAGCAGGTCACCCCCTGGACCAGCGGGTCGTCATACGCTTCGACGACCACGCGGTCCGAGCCCGTGATGCGGAAGTTGGTATTGACGCTGGCGACTTCTTCACTGTGAGCCGGAGACAGCAGCAGGGCGGTAGTGACGGCAAACGCGATGCGCAACAAGGTCGGTTTCATGAGGTGGCCGGGAAGGAGTGTTGGGGTTGAGCGCGAGAGGGCGTTGCGCCGATAAAACAGCATCGTATAACGGTGTGTCCGTCATGGGGTCGGTGCAAATGTTCGAGGCTATGCGCTACTTTGCAACCGGAATAAACGGTCGCCCTCCGATTTGGCTACCTGATCCGGCATTGAAACAGGTCAGGCCAAAACGCCAAGCCAAAACAAAAAGGCCAAGCCAAAACAAAAAGGCCCGCACGAATGCGGGCCTTCTAAATTTTTTGGCTCCTCGACCTGGGCTCGAACCAGGGACCTACGGATTAACAGTCCGGCGCTCTACCGACTGAGCTATCGAGGAACAGCAGTACAACTTGATCTACATAAAAAAGCCCGTATTGGTTAACGGGCTTTTGCAATTCTTGGCTCCTCGACCTGGGCTCGAACCAGGGACCTACGGATTAACAGTCCGGCGCTCTACCGACTGAGCTATCGAGGAACAGAACAACAAACAGCAGAGAAGCGAAATTGTAGAAGCAGCTTAAGCGCCTGTCAATACCCTGTGTTCATCTCGATTTGATTCGAATGCAACAGCGGGGGACAGGCCGAACCGCTTAACGGGCGAGCAGGGCCAGCTTTTCCTTCACGTCCTTGAACTCGTCGGCTTCCGGCAGCGGCGCCTTGGTCTTGGTGATGCTCGGCCAGTTCTTCGCCAGCTCGGCATTCAGTTCGGTGAAGTGCTGCTGGTCGCCCGGCACGTCTTCCTCGGCATAAATGGCATTCACCGGGCACTCGGCTACGCACACGGCGCAGTCGATGCATTCATCGGGGTCGATCGCGAGGAAGTTGGGACCTTCGCGAAAGCAGTCCACCGGGCACACATCGACGCAGTCGGTATAGCGGCACTTGATGCAGCTTTCGGTCACAACGTGAGTCATTCAGGCAGCTCCTGCATGCGGAATCAGAGAAGGCGGATACGCCAAAAGCGCTATTGTAACGTAACGTCAAGAGGCGCATACGGCATCGGTCAACGGCTTTTATACGTTTTCGTGATTAGTTTATGGCGTCCGGCGCGGTAGCCCGCCGGCGCGCTGAATCCGGGCGCATTCGGGTAACATGCGTCAGGCCGGTGCGCACAGGGCGTGCCGCACGTGCATGGGTTGACGCGTTTGGTCGAGCCAAGCCTTCCGTTTTTCCTGCAGTCCAGTTCGCACCATCATGATTATTACTTCGCTGCTCGACACCGATCTGTACAAGTTCACGATGATGCAAGTGGTGTTGCATCACTTTCCCGCGGCGAATGTCGAGTACCGCTTTCGCTGCCGCACGCCGAATGTCGACCTCGTGCCGTATATCGCCGAGATCCGCGATGAAGTGCGCAAGCTCTGCGACCTGCGCTTCACCGACGACGAACTCGACTACCTGCGGCGCATGCGCTTCATCAAGGGCGACTTTATCGAGTTTCTCGCGCTGTTCCATCTGAACGAGAAATACATTTCGATCGAACCGTCGCCGAAGGGCAACGGCGAAATCGACATCGAGATCAAGGGACCGTGGCTGCACACGATCCTGTTCGAGATCCCGATGCTCGCGATCGTCAACGAGGTCTACTTCCGCAACACCCAGCAAAAGCCTGACTACAGCGAAGGGCGCGGCCGTCTCGTCGAAAAGATCAAGCTGCTGGGCGCGCGCCCGGAATTCGCCGACTGCAAGATCGCCGACTACGGCACGCGCCGGCGCTTCTCGAAGCAATGGCACGAAGAAGTGATCCTCACGTTGAAAGACGGCCTCGGCGAGCAATTTGCCGGCACCAGCAACGTCTTCTACGCGATGAAGCACAACCTCACGCCGCTTGGCACCATGGCGCATGAATACCTGCAGGCGTGTCAGGCCCTCGGCCCGCGGCTGCGTGATTCGCAGATCTACGGCTTCGAGATGTGGGCGAAGGAGTATCGCGGCGACTTGGGTATTGCCCTGTCGGACGTGTACGGCATGGAGGCCTTCCTGCGCGACTTCGATATGTACTTCTGCAAGCTGTTCGACGGCGCGCGCCACGATTCCGGCGATCCGTTCGATTGGGGCGAGCGCCTGCTCAAGCACTACGAAGCGAACCGCTGCGACCCGCGCACCAAGATCCTTGTGTTCTCCGACGCGCTCGACATTCCGAAGGTGCTGCAACTGTACGAGCGTTTCCGCGGCCGCTGCAAGCTGGCGTTCGGCGTAGGAACCAATCTGACCAATGACTTGGGCTACAACCCGTTGCAGATCGTCATCAAGATGGTTCGCTGCAACGGTCAACCGGTGGCGAAGCTGTCGGATTCGCCGGGCAAGAACATGTGTGAAGACAAGGCCTATCTCGCGTATCTGCGTCAGGTGTTCGGCATCGCGCAGCCCGAGGAAGACGCTGCGAAGTAACGCGGCGTCTGCGCGGCGCGTGTGCGACTCACGCGCTGATATCTTGCTGGGATCTCGCTGAGATCGTGTTCGCCGCGTGGCCGATGCGCTGCCTTAGGCCGTTCGGCCAGGGTGTTCGCGCGCAGGGTGGCCGGTATAATCCTCGTCACATCGCACGGCTGTCGACACGAGGATTTTGCATATGGACACATCGATTGCCCGCCGTAACATCCTGGCGCGCATCCGCGCGGCACAGGGGCGCGAGCCTGAGCCGTCCGCGTCCGAGCGTGAGGCGGTTGTGGATTATCTGGCGCGCCATCCCCAAGGGCCGCGTCCGGAGATGCCGGCCGATTTGACCACGCGCTTTATCGAAGAAGCGCAGAAGATGGCAACCACTGTCGACACGGTCGAATCGCTGAGCGAGGTGCCTTCCGCCGCGCATCGCTACCTCACTGAACACGCTCTGCCGCTGCAGGCAATCGCATGGCAAACCCTGCAAGATTTGCCATGGACTCAAGTCGGGCTCAACGTCGAATTCCGCAAACCTGAAGATAGCGACGTGGTCGGACTCACCGGCTGCTTTTGCGCGATCGCGGAGACCGGTACGCTCGCCCTGCTATCCGGGCCGGAGACCTACGCTTCCGCAGGCTTGCTGCCGGAAACGCATATTGCGATCGTGCCGGCTTCGCGCATCGTCTCAGGACATGAAGAGGCGTTTGGCCTGATTCGCAGCGAACGCGGCGAACTTCCGCGCGCGGTCAATTTTGTCTCCGGGCCGTCGCGCACCGGGGATATCGAACAGACTATCGTGCTTGGCGCGCATGGGCCTTATCGGGTGCATGTGATTGTCGTGCGTGGCGCCTGAGCGCGTTGGGCGGCAGGGTCTTCCGCTGCGCACCGTCACCCGCGTTACCGCGTTAACAAGGACTTCAAGAATATGAAACGACATGCCGTGTGGTCGAGCATGGTGCTCGCCGCTGCTCTGACGCTGGCCGGATGGCCTCAACTGGCTTCGGCGGCGACGCTCGACGGCGCGACGTTGTCGGCGCTGTGGGGTTTGCCGTTTGCAGGCGTGTTGTTGTCGATTGCGGTGTTTCCGTTGGTCGCGCCGGCATTCTGGCATCACCACTTCGGCAAGATCGCGACAGGGTGGGCGCTGCTGTTTCTGGTGCCGTTTGCGCTTACCTTCGGCACGGGCGTCGCATTCGGAACGTTGGTGCATGCGGTGCTCGAAGAATACATTCCGTTCATCGTGTTGCTGACGGCGCTTTATACGGTCGCCGGCGGCATCTGTGTGCGCGGCAACCTGCATGGCACGCCGCGGCTGAATACCGCCATTCTCGCCCTCGGCACCTTGTTGGCCAGCATCATGGGTACGACTGGCGCAGCGATGCTGCTGATCCGCCCATTGCTGCGGGCCAACGACAACCGTAAGCACGTCGTTCATGTGGTGGTGTTCTTCATCTTTCTGGTGGCAAACGCGGGCGGCTCGTTGTCGCCGCTCGGCGACCCGCCGCTTTTTCTCGGTTTTCTGCAGGGCGTGAGTTTCTTCTGGACCACCACGCATCTGGCGTTGCCGATGCTGTTCGTCTGCGTCGTGCTGCTGGTTGCGTTCTATGCCTTGGACTCGTTCTATTTTCATCGGCGTGAAGAAGAGCGCTCGCGCTTTCTCGATCCGACGCCGGATTCGCCGCCACTAGGCGTCGACGGCAAGATCAACTTCGTGCTGCTCGCTGCCGTGATTGCGCTGGTTTTGATGAGCGGACTCTGGAAGTCAGACGTCGTGTTCGACGTTTTCGGTACGCATGTCGCGTTGCAAAATGCCGTGCGCGATGTCGCGCTGATCGGCGTCACCTTGATCTCGCTGGCGTTCACGCCGCGCGCGGCGCGCGCGGGCAACGACTTCAACTGGGCGCCGATCGAAGAAGTCGCCAAACTGTTTGCCGGCATCTTCGTGACGATCGCGCCGGTCATCACGATCCTGCGTGCCGGCGAGACGGGCGCGTTTGCCGGCATCGTCCATCTGGTCAACCCGGCTGGCGCGCCACACGACTTGATGTACTTTTGGGCGACTGGTTTGCTATCGTCGTTTCTCGACAATGCGCCGACCTACCTGGTGTTCTTCAACCTGGCCGGCGGTGACGCACAGACGTTGATGACCACCGGCGCGACCACGCTCGCGGCGATCTCCGCCGGCGCAGTCTTCATGGGCGCTAACACCTATATCGGCAATGCGCCGAACTTCATGGTGAAAGCGATCGCGGAGTCGCGCGGCATTCGCATGCCGAGCTTTTTCGCGTATCTGGGCTGGTCGGTTGTGGTGTTGATGCCGCTGTTTCTCGTCACTGGCTTTCTGTTTTTCTGACGCCAGGTTTCGCGCTTATCCTGACGCCGAGGTAGTGGGACTCGACGTGCTATCCGGAGAATTGCAATGCAGAAAATCCTCGTCGCCCGTCCGATCTTTCCCGACGTGATCGAACGGCTCAAACAGGTTTTCGACGTCGACTGGCACCAGGGCGACGTGTTGTCCGCTGAAGAGTTGACGCGCCGTCTCGCGGATAAAGACGGTGCGTTGACCGCGGGCGATCCGGTCGGCGCGGCGGTGCTCGCCGCGGCGCCGCGCCTGCGCGTGGTGTCGAATATGGCCGTGGGCTACAACAACTTCGACATGGCGGCGTTCAACGCGGCGAATGTGCTCGGCACCAATACGCCGGACGTGCTGAACGAATCGACCGCTGACTTCGGCTGGGCGCTGATGATGGCCGCGGCACGCCGCATCGCCGAATCGGAGCACTGGCTGCGCGCGGGCAAATGGCAGAAGTGGACCTACGACGGCTTTCTCGGTAGCGACATTTACGGCTCGACGCTCGGCGTGATCGGCATGGGCCGGATCGGGCAGGCGCTGGCGCGTCGCGCCAAGGGCTTCAACATGCAGGTGATCTATCACAACCGTTCGCGCGTCGCGCCGGAGATCGAGGCCGAGTTGAACGCGGAGTACGTATCCAAACAGGATCTGCTGCAACGCGCCGATCACGTGGTGCTCGTCTTGCCGTACACGAAGGAAAACCATCACACGATCGGCGCGGCCGAATTCGCGCAGATGAAGCCGACCGCAACGCTCACCAACATCGCGCGCGGTGGCATCGTCGACGATGCGGCGCTGGTCGAGGCGCTGCGCACTAAACAGATCGCGGCAGCCGGCCTGGATGTGTACGAAGGCGAGCCGAATCTGAATCCGGACCTGCTGAGCGTGCCGAATGTCGTGCTGACGCCGCACATCGCCAGTGCGACCGAAGTCACGCGCCGCGCCATGGCGAACCTCGCCGCGGACAATCTGATCGCGGCGCTGGGTGAAGGCCCGCGCGCTGGCCGGCCGCCGAATCCGATCAACCCCGAGGTCATCGGCAAGGCGCGTTCATGACAATGATTCTGGTGGCGGCCGTTGCCGTGCTGGCGGTCGCCTTGGTCATCGCGTTGGCATTGCTGATGCGCGGCCATAGCCGCGCTGACGAAAGCGAGCAGTTCGAACTACTCAGCGAGCGGATCGACGCAGCGGCCGATGCGCAATCGCATGCTTATGAGCGGCTCGAGCGGCAACTGCGCAATGACATCACTGAAACGGCGCGCGTGTCGCGTACCGAGCAGAGCAGTGGCTTCGCGCAATTTCAGCAAACGCTGGCATCGCAATTCAGCAGTATGACGACGGTGCAGGGCGGCAAGATCGACGGCTTCGCGCAGCAACTCGACGCGGTGCGTCACAGCCTGCAGCAGCAGGCGCAACAGGCGCGCGACGAGCAAGGGCGCACGCTCAAGCAGTTTGGTGAAACGCTGACCTTGCAACTGGGCCAACTCACCGAGGCAAACGATCGCCGCTTCGCCGAAGTGCGTGCCACCATCGAGCAGCGTCTGAAAGACATCGAGGCGAACAACTCGACCAAGCTCGACGAGATGCGCCGCACCGTCGACGAAAAATTGCACGCCACGCTCGAACAACGCCTCGGCGAATCGTTCAAGCTGGTGTCCGACCGGCTCGAGCAGGTGCATCGCGGTTTGGGCGAAATGCAGACACTGGCTGCGGGTGTCGGCGATCTGAAAAAGGTGCTCACCAACGTCAAAACGCGCGGCACATGGGGTGAAGTGCAACTCGAAGCCTTGCTCGAACAACTGCTCACCGCGGATCAATACGCGAAGAACGTCGCGACGGTGCCGAAGAGCGCCGATCGCGTCGAATTCGCGATCAAACTGCCGGGCCGTGCGGAGACGGGTGGTCCGGCCACGCCGGTCTGGTTGCCCATCGACGCCAAGTTTCCGCGCGAAGACTACGAGCGGCTGATCGAGGCTCAGGAACGCGCCGATCCGGTTGCGGTGGAGGAGGCGTCGCGCGCGCTCGAAGCGCGGATTCGCGCCGAAGCACGCACGATTGCGGAGAAGTACGTGTCGCCGCCGCACACCACGGATTTCGCGCTGCTGTTTCTGCCGACCGAAGGCCTGTACGCGGAAGTGCTGCGTCGCCCGGGCTTGACGGACATGCTGCAACGCGACTACCGCGTGACGATTGCCGGCCCGACCACGCTCACCGCCTTGCTCAATAGTTTGCAGATGGGTTTCCGCACGCTGGCGATCGAGAAGCGATCAAGCGAGGTGTGGCAAGTGCTGGGCGCGGTTAAAACGGAGTTCGGCAAATTCGGCGACGTGCTGGCAAAGACCAAGGCACAGCTTGAAACCGTCACGCGGTCGATCGAAGCCGCGGAAACGCGTACCCGCGTGATGAACCGCAAGTTGCGTGACGTCGAGGCATTGCCGGGCGAAGAGGCGAGCGGGTTGCTCGGCGATGCGCTAACGGGCGTGGATCCCGATGAGCAATAGAATTGGAGAGTTGGAGTAGAGCGCGTCCGGGCTGAATTTTCGGGAAGCCTCTGATCTGCTTTAGCGGCCCGAGTCCTGGAACTCCGTATCGAGCGGGAGCCCAGCTGGGAGGCTCGGTTAGGCGAGAACAGAGTCAGTCGGAGCCAGCCTCTGCGGCCAACTGTTCGAGTGCTTCGCCCGTCAGGCGCACGACACGCCAATCCGGCATCACCGTCGCGCCCAACTTTTCGTAGAAGCTAATGGCCTGCTTGTTCCAGTCGAGCACGGTCCATTCAAAGCGTCCGCACTGCCGCTCGACGGCCAGCGCTGCCAGTCGGGCCAGCATCGCGGCGCCCAGACCGCTGCCGCGTTGACTCGGTTGCACGTAGACATCTTCGAGATACAGCCCGCGCTTGCCGGCGAAGCTCGAGTAATTGTGGAAGAACAGCGCATAGCCGACGATGCGTCCTTCGTTTTCCGCCACCAGCGCTTCGATCGAGGGCCGCGCGCCGAACAGGGCGTCACGCAAACCGTCTTCGGTCGCGACAAATACGTGCGTGAGGCTTTCGAATTCAGCCAACTCGTACGTCAGCGCGAAGATTGCGCCCGTATCCGCGGGCATCGCGGCGCGGATCGTCGCGGTCATTACGCTTCTTCCGGCGCGTCGGTCAGCTGGATTTCGATACCGCCAAAGCGCGACGCCACCCAGTTGTACGCGTGGCATGCAATCCACAGCAGGATGAAGCCGAGAATCGCGTTCAGCAGCAGCGCGCTGAACACCGTGCTCAGTTCGACCGAGCCGTAGCGGATGAAGGCGACCAGTACGCCGAGCAGCACGATCGGCACCGAAAACGTCAGGTACACAAGGATAAGTGCTTTGGCCGTCTGTCCCGGTGCAATGAACGAGATCTGTTTTTTCATGTAAGTCAAACCCGTGTGTCGTAGTGGTAATGGGTAAAGCGGCTAATGAGGCTGCCAATGAGGCCGCAGATGAATCTGCAAAGAGGCCGCAACAGAAGCGTTCCGTCAGTCGTCAGATAAGACCGTCGAACAGCATGATATCGACGTGCTCTCCCGCGGCAATATCGGCTTCATCGTGCCCGAGAACGATGAAACAATTTGCTTCGCTCATCGAACTTAGCACGCCGGAGCTTTGCGACCCGGTTGGCGTGACATGCCATAGGCCGTGCGCGTCCCGCTCGGCGACGCCGCGCTGGTACTCGGTGCGGCCGGCGCGCTTGCGGATGGTCTGGCGGCTGGCGGCGCGCAGGACCGGCAGTGGCTGTGGCGTTGCGCCGGACATCAGCAGCAGCGCCTCGCGCACGATCTGGTAGAACGTCACCATCACGGCCACGGGATTGCCCGGCAAGCCGAAGAATAACGCGGGCAGCCCGAGGCCCGGATGCTCGCCGGACCAGACGCGGCCAAAAGCGAGCGGCCGGCCCGGACGCATCGCAAGACTCCAGAAGGCGACGTCGCCGAACGTCTGCAGCAATTGCTTGGTGAAATCCGCCTCGCCGACCGAGACGCCGCCCGAGGTCAACACCACGTCGGCGCTGGCTGCGGCGCTGCGCAACGCGGCTTCGAGCGCGGCGGGTTCGTCGCGCACCACGCCGAGGTCGAACGTATCCATATTCAGGCGCCGGAGCATCGCAAACAGTGTGTAGCGATTGCTGTCGTACACCGAACCCGGGTCGAGCGGTTCGCCGAGCGAGCGCAACTCGTCCCCCGTGGAGAAAAACGCGACGCGCAAGCGCCGCCGTACGCTGACTTCGCCAATGCCAAGCGAAGCCAGCAAACCGAGGTCCGAAGCACGCATGATGCGGCCGGCACGTAGCGCGGCACGGCCGTGTGCGAGGTCTTCGCCGGCCAGACGCCGGTTGGCGCCGGCCCGCAAGGCGTTGGCCGCAAAGCGGATCGAGGGGGAATCGGCACTGCGCTCGACCAACTCTTGCGGCACGACGGTGTCGCAGCCAGCCGGCATGCAGGCGCCCGTCATGACGCGTACGCATTGCGTGGTGTCGACGTGGCCCGCGAACGGATGGCCGGCCAGCGCCTTGCCGACGATCGTCAAATCGACCGCAGACGCACTCGTTGCCAATGCCGCGCCGTTGAATGCGTAGCCGTCCATAGCCGAGTTGTCGTGCGAAGGGACGTCGATCGGTGACACGATGTCGGCCGCCAGCACACGGTCGAGCGCATCGCGCAACGGCACGCGTTCGACCGCCGTGACCGGCGTGGCCCAGTGACGGACGATCGCCTGGGCGGCCGAAACAGGTAGCGCGTGAGGATCGTACTGCGCGACGCAGCGGGAAAATTCGTTAAGCGTGGTCATGAAGGGCTGGGCGTCGCGACCGGAGGCGGGAGCGGCTGTTGCCGTGCGGCCGGAGCGGGGTTTCAACCGGCGCCTCAACAACGCTCGAGGTCGGCGAGTTCTTGTAACGAATTGATATTGTAAAACGCGCGCTCGTCGGGAAAGGCGACTTCGACCGTCTTGTGGCGCGCGTACCACGCGCGAACCTTGCGCTCACCGGCTTCCAGAAAGGCTGCCAGGTCGTCCGCGAGACTCGCGCGGAGCAACGCGAACACGGGATGGAGCGAGACGTGGCCTTCGGCGTCGGTGGTTGTGACGGTGGCGATGTCGGCCTGATTCGAGTCGAGTGCCTGCGTGAGGCGGGCGGCGAGTTCGGCCGGCAGTCCCGGCGTGTCGCAGGGCGCGCTCAGCACGTACGTGGTGCCGGCCGCGCGCAGCCCGGCGAGCAGGCCCGCCAGCGGGCCGGGAAAGCCGGGCACGGTATCGGCAAGCACCTTGGCGCCGAACGGCACGCCGAGTGTGGCGTAGACATCAGGGTGACGGTTGGCGCTGATCAGCAGGGCGCCGGTTTGCGGTGCGAGGCGCTTCAGCACATGGGAGGCGAGCGGCTCGCCGTGTAGTGTTTGCAGCCCTTTGTCGACGCCGCCCATCCGCATGCCGCGTCCGCCCGCGAGGACCAGACCGGTGATGTGGTCGCGTGCTGGGTTCATGGGCTCGCCTGACTAGCCGCCGATGTACGACATTTCCACGCGACGGCCGTCCTGCTCGCGCGGCGCGGCTGCACTGCTGCCGCGCAATTGCGAATAACGGTCGCTGCGGCCTTGCCAGATTTCGGCGACGGCGGTGGCGATATCGGCGTCGCTCGCGCCGTTGCGCAGTAACGCGCGCAGATCGTGACCGGACGACGCGAACAGGCACAGGTACAGCTTGCCCTCGGTCGACAGACGCGCGCGCGTACAACTGCCGCAAAATGCGCGTGTCACGCTCGAAATCACGCCGACCTCGCCACCGCCGTCTGCGTAACCCCAGCGCTGGGCGGTTTCGGCTGCGCTGTGCGCTTCGAGCGGCATGAGGGGGAAATGCTCTGCGATGCGCGTCACGACATCAGCGGAAGGCAGCACTTCGGTCATGTTCCAGCCGTTCGACGTGCCCACGTCCATGTACTCGATGAAGCGCAACACCGTGCCCGAGCCTTTGAAATGACGCGCCATCGGCACGATTTCGCTGTCGTTGGTGCCGCGCTTGACGACCATGTTGACCTTCACCGGCGCGAGCCCGACTGCGTGCGCCGCGGCGATTCCGTCCAGCACGTCGGCGACCGCGAAGTCGGCGTCGTTCATGCGGCGAAACAGGGTGTCGTCGAGCGCGTCGAGACTCACTGTCACGCGGGTCAGGCCGGCGTCTTTCAGGCTGCGCGCTTTGCGCTCCAGCAGCGAGCCGTTGGTGGTCAGCGTCAGATCGAGTGGGCGGCCTTCCGGCGTGGTGAGCTGCGCGAGTCTTTCAATCAGGAATTCCAGATTTTTGCGCAGCAGCGGCTCGCCACCCGTAAGACGGATTTTCTCGACGCCATGTGCGACGAAGAGCCGCGCCAGCCGTTCGATTTCTTCGAAGCTGAGCAGGGCGCTATGCGGCAAGAACGCGTAGTCCTTGTCGAACACCGCGCGCGGCATGCAGTAGACGCAGCGAAAATTGCAGCGATCCGTCACCGAGATGCGCAGGTCGCGCAGCGGGCGCGCCAGCGTGTCGTGCAGCGCGCCGCTGGGCGCCTGCACGGGGCCGGAGATGACCGGCACCGCGCTGAAATCGGTAACAGGGATGATGCGTCGGGACATGAGTTACTTCGTTTTGGGCTGCTTAAGTGCTGTGACGGGTGCTGCGATTGGCGCCTAGATCTTCATTCTAGCGGAAATGCATCCGGCGGCTGCCGGCCTCCGGACGCTGTCCGGGTATACGGGGAGTGGCATACCGCACGCGATCGGGCGGGTGCGCGTGACGCCCATAAAACAAAAAGCCCGCCGGTGAGGGCGGGCTTTTTGCATGGCGGCGGTTCGCTTACTGCGGGTGCTTACCGGTTTCCACCATTTGCATCGGCGCGGTTTCGACCGGCGGCAACGCCTTACGCTCGCGACCCACACGAACCGGCTTGGCCGCTTGCGCTGCCGCTTCCTGCGCGGCACGCAGCTTGTCGGCGTCGGTGTTCACCCAGACGAGACCGGCTTGTTCCAGCACCGGCTTCAGGGCTTCCTCCGACACAACGGCGTGACGCGGGGCTTGCGGCGCAGCGGCGACGGGCGCCGGCTCGACTGCTACCGGTTCAGCGACAGCTTCAACCGCCGGTGCGACCGCTGCAACGACCGGTTGTGCTTCGAAGATATCGGCTTGCCGCGGTGCCGGCTGGGCGGCCGGTGCTTCGACCACTGCCGCCGGGGCGGCGGTTTCTACCGGAGCCGGAGCAGCTTGCGCTTCAACGGCCGGAGCCACTGCTGGCGTTTCGACCCGTGCTTCAACCGGGGTTTCAACGCGAGCGACCGGTTCGACGAACGAAACCGTTTCGCTGGCGGCCTGCACAGCTTGCGCTGCTTCGGCCGGGGCGGCAGCGGCTTGCGCCACCGGCGCTTCCACTGCTTGCTCGACTGCAACCGGTGCCACCGGCGCTTCTGCGACCGGCGCAAGCGTTTCCGCCTTCGCAGCTGTCTCGACGGCGACAGCCGACGTTTCAGTTACAGCGTGCAGTTCGCTGATCACAACGGTTTCCGTCGCGACAGCAGCGACAACCACTTCCACCGGCTTAACGTCGCTCACTTCGTTGACTTCAGCCTTGTGCTCGACCGGCTGATGCGCGGTGCGCACCGGCGCTTCGTCGGTCACATTTGCGATGTCGCTTTCGCCTTCCGCGACGTCCGCAGCCAGGTTGCCGTTGACGTCTTCTTCACGCTCACGACGGCCACCACGACGGCCGCGACGGCGACGACGGCGCTCTTCACCTTCACGCGCCACTGCTTCCTGATCGATCGGCGCACCGTTTTCGCCCAAGGCGGTCTGGTTTTGCGCGAGTTCTTCCGCTGTTTGCGATTCGTTTTGCGTCAGTGCCTCGGCCGCTTCCGGCTGCTGCTTGCGGCGTTCGCCACGTTCAGCGCGCTCGCCACGCTCACGGCGTTCGCCGCGTTCCTGGCGCTCGCCACGTTCGGCGCGCGGAGCGCCGTCGACGGTTTCCGCACGGTCGCTGCCACGCGTGTCGCGGTCACGGTTTTCACGGCCCTCGCGACCTTCACGCGGCTCACGAGCCTCGCGCGGTTCACGGCCTTCGCGGGCCTCACGCGGCTCGCGGTTGCCACGCGGCTCGCGCGATTCACGTGCTTCACGCGGCTCACGACCTTCGCGCGCCTCACGGCCTTCACGCGGTTCACGTTCCTCGCGACGCGGCGACGGCTGTTGACCTTGCGCCGGACGGCCGCCAGTCGTGCCTTCAGCACGGCCCGCGGCATCCCGGCCACCTGCGCCGCCACGGCGATTGCGGTTGCGATCGCCACCGCGTTCGCCGGTGCGCTCACCGCGCTCCGTGCGTTCGCCGCGTTGCGGACGCGTCTGCTTTTCCGTCGTTGCCGGTGCAACAGGCTCCGGCGCTGCCGGCTGCATGCCGAACAGGTTCTTCAACCAACCGATAAATCCGCCGCTGGCCGGCGTAACAGCCACCGGAGCCGGGGTTGCCGCCGGACGAACCGGCGCGCTCGGGGCCGGCTTCTCAGGCGTGATGCCCTTGACCGCCGCTTCCTGCTTCGGCTTCACTTCTTCAGCGCGCTTGCTGTAACCGGTTTCCGATTCCAGTTCGCGGGCTGCTTCTTCGGCCATCTTCCACGAGGCGCGCGGCTCGTCGAGGCGCGCATCGTCGTGACGCAGGCGCTCGAGCTTGTAATGCGGCGTGTCGAGGTGCTTGTTCGGGATCAGAACGACGTTGACCTTGAAACGCGACTCGATCTTGTTGATTTCCGCGCGTTTTTCGTTCAACAGGAAGGCGGTCACTTCGACCGGCACCTGGCAATGGATCGCCGCGGTGTTTTCCTTCATCGCTTCTTCCTGAATGATCCGCAGCACTTGCAGCGCGGACGATTCGGTATCGCGGATGTGGCCTGTGCCGTTACAGCGCGGGCACGTCACGTGGCTGCCTTCCGACAAAGCCGGGCGCAGACGTTGACGCGACAGTTCCATCAGGCCGAAGCGCGAGATCTTGCCCATCTGGACGCGCGCACGGTCGTGCTTCAAAGCGTCTTTCAGGCGTTGCTCGACTTCACGCTGGCTCTTGGCCGATTCCATGTCGATGAAGTCGATCACGATCAGGCCGCCCAGGTCGCGCAGGCGCAACTGGCGGGCCACTTCGTCGGCGGCTTCGAGGTTGGTGCGTGCTGCGGTTTCCTCGATGTCGGCGCCCTTGGTGGCGCGCGCCGAGTTCACGTCGATCGCGACCAGGGCTTCCGTGTGGTCGATCACGATGGCGCCGCCCGAAGGCAACGGCACCGTGCGCGAGTACGCGGTTTCGATCTGGTGTTCGATCTGAAAGCGCGAGAACAGCGGCACGTCGTCGTGATACCGCTTCACCTTGCTGACATTGTCCGGCATCACAATATCCATGAAGGCGCGGGCCTGGTCATGAATTTCGGTGGTGTCGATCAGGATTTCGCCGATATCCGGCTGGAAATAGTCACGAATCGCGCGAATCACGAGGCTCGATTCGAGATAGATCAGCATCGGCTGTCCGCTCGAACCGCTTTGCGACGCGGCCTCGATGGCGCGCCACAGTTGCATCAGGTAGTTCAGGTCCCACTGCAGCTCTTCGGCGCTGCGGCCAATACCGGCCGTGCGCGCGATGATGCTCATGCCTTCCGGCAATTGCAGCTGCGCCATGGTTTCGCGCAATTCCTGACGGTCGTCGCCTTCGATCCGGCGCGACACACCGCCGCCGCGCGGGTTGTTCGGCATCAAAACCAGATACCGGCCGGCGAGCGAGATGAAGGTGGTGAGGGCGGCGCCCTTGTTGCCGCGCTCTTCCTTTTCGACCTGAACGATCAGTTCCTGGCCTTCGCGGAGGGCGTCCTGGATGCGCGCGGAGCGCATATCGACGCCATCACGGAAATACTGGCGGGCGACTTCCTTGAACGGCAAAAAGCCGTGGCGGTCTTCGCCGTAGTTGACGAAACAGGCTTCGAGCGAAGGCTCGATGCGGGTGATGATGCCCTTGTAAATATTGCCTTTGCGCTGTTCGCGCCCGGCGGTTTCGATGTCGATATCGATGAGTTTTTGCCCATCGACGATGGCGACGCGCAGTTCTTCCTGCTGCGTCGCGTTGAACAACATTCGTTTCATTGAACGGCTCCAGGCGGCTTAGCTAGCCCTCAGCTGCGCGGTTGTCAGTCGCGAGAGCCATGAGGGCAGCGGCATGCCGCGCCTTATTGTGTTTTCACAAGCACGCTGGAGCGGGAAAAATGGCGGGAGAATTGCCTGAGAGGGCCCGGCCCCATTAAAAAGTGGGCACGGTGCCGCAGGGCACATGCGAACACGGCTTCAAATAACGACCCGACACGCCGCGGGTTCTGCCAGCAGACCTTCATAAGCCTTGCGTCCACTCGCGCCGGTGCGCCGGGTGGGCGCGTGACCGGAGGGTCGAAGGCTGCGGTCATGCCGCAGCGGGAAGTTCGCGCAGTCGGCGCGTCTTTTCTCGCTGGGGGTGTCTCGCCTCATTTTGACGTCGCCATGTCTTGTACTTTCTACAAGACGCCTCGGGCGCACGCCGTATTTTCGCAACTCGCAGCTTCCTACTGCAGGGCGTCAGACCGCCCGATACCGAAGCTGAAAGTTAAATTCTTTTTTACCAAAATTCCGTTACCGTCGAAGCTGACCTTGACCGAACGCGCCTGTGGGCGCCGTCCCTGCCGGGTACTGACCTCGTGCGTGCAACATGTTGCATCTCATTTTCAGGGTGAGCAACCAGACCCCGGCGCAAGTAAAATAACGGTTTATCGCTTGCGCCTGCGCAATCCGCCCGAATTCCGGACACTGCGCCGGCCGCCGCAGACTGCTGGGCAAATTATATTCATAATGAAAGAGTTAGGCAAAATATCCCAGAAATCGGTCGCAAGCGACCAGGTCTCGATGATCGAGATCGACGACAGTGCGGCCGGACAGCGCATTGATAACTTCCTGTTGCGCGTCTGTAAAGGCGTGCCGAAAAGCCATATTTACCGCATCCTGCGTAGCGGGGAAGTGCGTGTCAACAAGGGCCGGATCGATGCGCAGTACCGCCTCGAGCTGGGCGATCTGGTGCGTGTGCCACCCATTCGCGTCGCTCAACCGAACGAAGCCATCGCCCAGGCGCCGGTGCCGAGCGCCGATTTCAAAATTATTTTTGAAGACGAGCACATGCTCGTGATCGACAAACCGGCCGGCGTGGCGGTCCACGGGGGCAGCGGTGTCGCGTTCGGTGTGATCGAACAGATGCGCGAAGCGCGGCCGCAGGCGAAATTCCTCGAATTGGTGCATCGGCTGGATCGCGAGACGTCCGGCATCCTGATGCTCGCCAAGAAACGCTCCGCGCTGGTCAATCTGCACGAGCAGATTCGCGAGAACAAGATGGATAAGCGCTACTATGCGTGCGTCCACGGCGATTGGGTGAGCGACTGGGGCCGCCGCCGCGCGGTCAAGGAGCCGCTGCATAAGTATTTGACCGCGGACGGCGAACGGCGCGTGCGCGTCCAGGCCGACGGCCTCGCGTCGCACACGGTCTTCAATCTGATCGACCGCTGGCCGGAGTACGCGCTGCTCGAGGCGGAACTGAAGACGGGGCGCACGCATCAGATTCGCGTCCATTTGCAGCATCTGGAATTGCCGATCGTCGGCGATGCCAAATACGGCGACTTCGCGCTGAACAAGGCGCTGGCCCGTTCCAACGCCAAGCCGGGCCTGAAGCGCATGTTCCTGCACGCCTACCGTCTTAAGCTGACGCACCCGGCGACTGGCGCGCCCGTGCAGTTCGAGGCGCCGTTGCCGGCCGAATGCCGCAGCTTCATTGCGCAGCTCAATGATTTACGAAATGGGTCTAACCCGGAGACGACACCGCATGGCTAGAGAGCAATTTGATCTGATCGTCTTCGACTGGGACGGGACGCTGATGGATTCGACCGCGCACATCACGCGCAGCATCCAGTCCGCATGCCGCGATCTCGGTCTGCCGGTTCCCGCGGATGAGGCCGCCAGCTACGTGATCGGCCTCGGCCTGCGCGACGCGCTGCAAATCGCCGCGCCTACGTTGGATCCGGCCGACTACCCACGCCTCGCTGAGCGCTACCGCTTCCACTATTTAGTGAAGGACCAGACCACCGAGCTGTTCGTCGGCGTGCGCGAGATGCTGCAGGCGTTGCGCGACGAGGGTTATCTGCTGGCAGTGGCAACCGGCAAGAGCCGTGTCGGATTGAACCGGGCGCTCGACCAGTCGCGCCTGACGAGCCTGTTCGACGGCACCCGCTGTGCGGACGAAACCTTTTCGAAGCCGCATCCGGCTATGCTGCATGAACTGACGCGTGAACTGGGGCAGGATCCGGTGCGCACGGTGATGGTCGGCGATACGACGCACGATCTGCAGATGGCGATCAATGCCGGAGTCGCGGGTATCGGTGTCACATACGGCGCGCATCCTGCCGGTTCGTTGACGGCTTTGTCGCCGAAATTCGTCGCCTCCAGCGTGAGCGCGCTGTCAGAATGGCTGCGAGAGAACGCATGAACACGGGTATGGCCGAAGCGGCGGCGGAAGCGGTTCGCATTTGCGCGTCCGAAGAACTGGTCGACGGCGGCGCGGGCGTGCGGCGCGCGGCCACGCTCGGTGGCGGCGACGTCGTGGTATTTTTTGTTCGCTATGATGGCCATGTGTATGGCTATCTGAATCGCTGCGCGCACGTGCCGATGGAGCTTGATTGGGCTGAAGGGCAGTTCTTCGAGTCGTCCGGTTTATACTTGATGTGCGCCACACATGGCGCGATTTACGCGCCTGATACGGGCAAATGCGTCGGCGGCCCGTGCCGCGGCGGCCGGTTGCGTCCCCTCCAGGTCGACGAGCGGGATTCACCTGACGGCCGCGCGGTGTTCTGGCTGCCGGACGGCGAACTCCGCCCGGCCACCTCCTGATTTTTCTCCTCTTCGATTTTTCCACTGCACCGCATGTCCGACAATTTGACTCCCGAACCGAAGGAACCGTCCCTGACAGGCCGCCCGCGCACGCCTGCCGATGAGCCGGGCTGGGAGCGCGCAGCGCTCGAGCGCATCGCGCTTGCCGCTATCACCGAACAGCGCGCGGCACGCCGCTGGAAGATCTTCTTCCGCTTTGTGTTCCTGATCGTCTTGCTGCTGGCGGTATGGGGCGCCTTCGATTTCTCCGGCGACAAGGTTTCGACCACTGGGCGGCACACGGCAATGGTGACGCTTGACGGCGAAATCTCTGCCGATACGAACGCGAATGCGGAAGATATCAACACGGCACTGGAAAGTGCGTTCGACGACGAGGGTACGGCAGGCGTGATTCTGCGCTGTAATAGCCCGGGCGGCAGCCCGGTGCAGGCGGGCATTATCTACAACGAGATTCGCCGGCTGCGCGCCAAGTATCCGTCGATTCCGTTGTATGTCGTGGTCGGCGACATGTGTGCCTCGGGCGGCTATTACGCGGCTGCGGCGGCCGACAAGATTTACGTGGACAAGGCGAGCATCGTCGGTTCGATTGGCGTGCTGATGGATAGCTTCGGCTTCACGGGTTTGATGGACAAGCTGGGGATCCAGCGCCGCCTGCACACCTCGGGTGAGAACAAGGGCTTTTTCGACCCGTTCTCGCCGGAAACTCCGAAGATGGACGAACATGCGCAGGACATGCTCGATCAGATCCACGCGCAGTTTATCGACGCCGTGCGCGAAGGCCGCGGCAAGCGCCTGCACGAAACGCCGGACATGTTCTCGGGCCTGTTCTGGACCGGTCAAAAGAGTGTCGAACTGGGGCTTGCAGACGGTTTCGGCGACGCGGATTACGTCGCGCGCGACCTCTTCAAGGCGCCGGATATCGTCGACTACACGGTTAAGGAAAGCATTACGGACCGCGTGGCGCGCAAGTTCGGTGCGGCGGTCGGCAGTGGCGCCGTTCACGCAATGGCGCTCGGCGGGAAGATGAGCCTGCGTTGATTTGATGCAAAAAAAGCCCCGTGCGGTCGAAAGTCGATCGCACGGGGCTTTTTTGTTTTTTCGCTGCTAGACGGCAAACAGCACGCCGATCGGCGAGTTGATCCGGTTTAAGACGTGGTTGCGATCAGACCGCGAGAATCAGGAAAATTGCCGGCCGCTTGTGCAGATCGATAGCCGGTTTCTTCTTCCACTCGGCCACGGTGCGGCTGGCGATGGTTTCCGTTTCCAGCGTCAGATCGACGGCGACGCAAACCAACGTGGACGGCGCGCATGTCGCGAGCAACGTGTCGAGCAGCGGCTTATTCCGATAGGGCGTTTCGATAAAGATCTGCGTTTGCTTGCCCTTGCGCGATTGCTGCTCCAGGTCGCGCAGGCGCTTGGCCCGTTCGATGGCGTCCACCGGCAGATAGCCGTGGAACGCAAAACTCTGGCCATTCAGGCCGGACGCCATCAACGCCAGCAGAATCGAACTCGGTCCGACAAACGGCACGACCTTCACGCCGCGTTCATGCGCGCGGCGCACCAGCAGGGCGCCCGGGTCAGCGACCGCCGGGCAGCCGGCCTCGGATACCAGACCCGCGTCAGTGCCGGCCAGCACAGGCGCGAGCAGTTTGTCGATTTCACCGGCCGGCGTGTTGACATTCAGTTCGCGAATCTCGATGTCCTGGATCGGTCTTTCGGTGCCGACCTTTTTCAGGAAAGCGCGGGTGGTTTTCGCGTTTTCGCCGATGTAATAGTTGAGCGATGCCGCGCGGGCGCGCACCGGCGCGGGCAGGACGGCGTCGAGCGCGTCGGCTTCGCCTTCGCCGAGGGTGTTGGGGATCAGATACAAAGTGCCGCTCATAGCGTCCTCAGGAGTGGGTAGCCGGCGGCGAGCAGCATGCGCGACAGCGCGATCAGCGGCAGGCCGACCAGTGCGGTCGGGTCGTCGGAATGAATCGCCTCGAGCAAGGCGATGCCGAGGCCTTCGGATTTGGCGCTGCCCGCGACGTCGTACGGTGTTTCGGCGCGCAGATAGGCGTCCAGTTCCGCGTCCGGCAAATCCCGGAACTGCACACGGGTAATGACATCGGCCGATTGCGCCGCCCCCGAGCGGCTGTCGAACAGGCACAGTGCGCTATGAAACAGCACTTCCCGGCCGCGCATGGCCTGCAACTGGGCGAGCGCCTTGTCATGCGTGCCGGGCTTGCCGATCTGTAGGCCGTCATAGGTGGCAACCTGATCGGAGCCGATGACGAGTGCGGCTTCGCCGGCGCCGAGCTTGTCTGTCACGGCCCGGGCTTTTGCCTCGGCGAGCCGCAGCGCGGTCACTTCGGGCGTTTCGCCGGCGAGCGGCGTCTCGTCGATCGCCGGCACGATGACATCGAACGGAACGCGCAGGCGCTCGAGCAGCTCGCGACGATAAGGCGAACTCGACGCCAGAATCAGGCGTGGCGGGCGATTGGGGGAGTCTGACATGGTCAACCAACGGCTAGAGAGGCGGGCCGTACGGGGTCGCGCGGAGTTCGCGCGTGTACGGGCTTAAGTGTTTGACTCGAAAAGACAAAACGGATATGATTTCGGGCTTTTCATCGGTATGCTATTGCGTAGACGGCCCTGCCGTGTGGGCAATACGCGGCCCGCACGAGTTCCGCGGGCTACTTTGCAAACCGATTTACCCCCGGCGAAATCCTTGCCGACGCAGGAGCGCACATGACTCAACATCCTGGCAACCCTGCTGGTCTGTCCGACCCGCACGATATCGATCTGTTCGAATTTGCGCGGAGTGGGCGTCAGGCCGCGGGTGTCGTGCGCGTCTCGCAACTGCCGCGCATGTTAAACGAAGTCCCGGCAGAAGCGCCAGACCGCGATACCGCGTTCACCTGGCAAGCCGAAGGGGCGACGCAGCCGGAATTGCAGGACGACGGCACCGAGGGTCCGCAGCCTTATCTGAGGCTCGCGATTCACGGCGCTGCATGGCTCGAATGTCAGCGGTGCATGACACCGTATTTGCAGTCGTTCAATGTCGATGCAACTTACCGGATCGTCAGCACTGAGGCGGAAGCCGAAGAGTTTCCGCTCGACGAGGATGAAGTCGAAGTGATCGTGGGCTCGCGCCAGTTCGATCTCATCGACTTGATCGAAGAAGAGTTGCTGCTTTCCTTGCCGCTCGTGCCCAAGCACGAGGTGTGTCCCGAAGTGCACGAGAGCCTCGTCTCTGGTGTGGCCGGAGCAGAGGGCGAGGGCGAAGAGGCTGCGCCGGACGAAGCTGGCGAGGGCGGTGAGCCCGAGCGGCCCAATCCGTTTGCGGCGCTCGAAAGTCTCAAGCGCGGTGAGCCGGGCGACAAGAAGCACTGAACAGTTGCAGGGTTGCGCGATGCGGGCGCATTGGCCATTCGGTCAATGGCGGACACCGGGTCGGGCTGTGTTAGAATTCGGAAAATTTTTAGGAGTTAGTCATGGCAGTTCAACAAAATAAGAAGTCGCCGTCGAAGCGCGGCATGCACCGTTCGCACGATTTCCTGTCGGCAGCGCCGCTGGCCGTGGAGCCGAGCACGGGCGAAGTGCATCTGCGTCACCACATTAGCCCGAACGGCTACTATCGCGGCAAGAAAATCGTCAAGACGAAGAACGACTAATCGTTTCACTGCGTTGCGCCCCTTGGCGTTTCGCGTGGCGATCGGCTCGCTTGACATTTTCCCGGCTCGGCAAAAAGGCGGCATTCAACTGCCGCTTTTTTGCGTCGATTGCAGCTGGCGCTTTGGCGCTTACTGCGGTCCCATGCACGGCGCCTGAAATTCGTCGCACTCCATGACAGTAAAGCTCACGATAGATTGCATGGGAGGCGACCACGGCCCGTCCGTGACCGTTCCCGCTGCCGTCAACTTCGTTCGTTCGCACCCCGATGCTGAGTTGCTGCTCGTCGGTATTGAAAGTGCGATTCGTGCGCAGTTAAAGAAGTTGAAGGCTCAGGACCTGGCGGCGCTGACCGTCGTACCTGCTTCCGAGATCGTCGCCATGGACGATCCGGTTGAAGTCGCGCTGCGCAAGAAAAAAGACTCATCCATGCGCGTGGCGCTGAACCGCATCAAGGAAGGCGAGGCGCAAGCCTGCATTTCCGCCGGCAACACCGGCGCGCTGATGGCGGTCTCGCGCTATGTGCTGAAAACGCTGTCGGGCATCGAACGCCCGGCCATTGCGTCCGCATTGCCCAATCCCAATGGCTACACGATGGTGCTCGACCTGGGCGCCAACGTCGACTGCGAGCCGCAGCATCTGCTGCAGTTCGCGGAGATGGGCCACGCGCTCGTTTCCGCGCTCGAAGGCCGTGAGCGGCCCACCATCGGCCTGCTCAACATTGGCGAAGAAGTCATCAAGGGCAACGACACCATCAAACGTGCCGGCGAACTGCTGCGCGCGAGTACACTTAACTTTCACGGCAACGTTGAAGGCAATGACATCTTCAAGGGCACGGTCGACGTGATCGTCTGCGACGGTTTTGTCGGCAATGTCGCGCTGAAGACGTCGGAAGGCCTCGCGCAGATGCTCTCCAACATGATCAAGGAAGAGTTCGGCCGCTCGTGGCTCACCAAGATGATGGCGGTGCTCGCCTTGCCGGTACTGATGCGCTTAAAGAAGCGCGTCGATCACCGGCAATACAACGGCGCCGCGCTGCTGGGCCTGCGTGGGCTGGTGATCAAAAGCCACGGCTCGGCGGATGCCTACGCGTTTGAGTGGGCTATCAAACGCGGGTATGATGCCGTCAAAAACGGCGTGCTGGAACGCCTTGCGCGAGCGATGGAAGAGAACGCGGGTTCTCTCGAGCAGGCGGCGCGCGACGCGAGCGGTGCGGGTCACGCAAGCCCGATCGCAGGCCAGCCGGCCGAGCCCTACGCTGCGCAATCCTCGAAGGCATAATGGCTCAATCGACAATTTATTCCCGCGTGCTGGGCACTGGCAGCTACCTGCCGCCCGGACGCGTCACCAATCAGGATCTGGCTGAACGTCTCGCCAGAGAAGGCGTTGAGACGAGCGACGAATGGATCGTTGCCCGCACGGGCATCCATGCGCGCCACTTCGCCGAACCCGATGTCACTACCAGCGATCTGGCGCTGATCGCCTCGCAGCGGGCGATCGAAGCGGCGGATATCGATCCGCAATCCATCGATCTGATCATCGTTGCAACCTCCACGCCTGACTTTGTGTTTCCGAGTACGGCGTGCCTGTTGCAGAACAAACTCGGCATCAAGAACCACGGCGCGGCATTCGACGTGCAGGCCGTCTGTTCGGGCTTCGCTTATGCGGTGGCGATGGCGGACAGCCTGATTCGCGGCGGTCAGCATCGCACGGCGCTTGTGATCGGCGCGGAAACCTTCTCGCGCATTCTCGATTTCAAGGACCGCACCACCTGCGTGCTGTTCGGCGACGGCGCGGGCGCGGTGATCCTGCAGGCGTCCGAGGAACCGGGTGTGCTGGCGAGCGCTTTGCACGCCGACGGCAGCCATTCGAACATTCTCTGCACGCCGGGCAATGTGAACGGCGGCGTGATCGAGGGCAGCGCGTTCCTGCATATGGACGGGCAGGCTGTGTTCAAGCTCGCGGTCAATGTGCTCGAAAAGGTTGCA
This sequence comes from Burkholderia sp. GAS332, assembly GCA_900142905.1. Lineage (NCBI taxonomy): Bacteria > Pseudomonadati > Pseudomonadota > Betaproteobacteria > Burkholderiales > Burkholderiaceae > Burkholderia > Burkholderia sp. GAS332. The sequence continues at coordinate 1,244,129 of FSRV01000001.1, forward strand.
GTCGAAGCACTCGCAAAAGCGAATCTGTCGGCCGAACAGATCGACTGGCTGATTCCGCATCAGGCCAATATCCGCATCATGCAAAGCACCTGCCGCAAGCTCGGCTTGCCGCAGGAACGCATGGTCGTCACGGTGGGCGAGCACGGCAATACGTCGGCTGCGTCCATTCCGCTCGCATTCGACGTCGCGGTGCGCGACGGCCGCATCAAGCGCGGCCAGAACGTGCTGATCGAAGGCGTTGGCGGCGGCTTTACGTGGGGCGCGTCGGTTATCCGCTACTGATAGCGGCGACGTTATGGCGAGCGCTCTTCGCGGCGCTCGGCTACGCTTGAGCGCGTTCGCCATCCACCGGGCGCGCCACCCACATCTGACAACATCGATTTTGGGGACGATATGAAATTTGCGTTCGTTTTTCCTGGGCAAGGTTCGCAGTCGGTCGGCATGCTCAACGCATTCGCCGATCACGCGATCGTGCGTGAAACGGTTCAGGAAGCGTCCGATGCGCTCAATCAGGACCTCGGCAAGCTGATCGCCGAAGGCCCCGCAGAAGATCTGAACCTCACCACCAATACCCAGCCGGTCATGCTGACCGCCGCGTACGCGATTTACCGCGCGTGGCAGCAGGCGGGCGGCCCGAAGCCGGCCATCGTCGCCGGCCACAGCCTAGGTGAATACACCGCGCTGGTCGCAGCGGGCGCGATCGCGTTTCGCGATGCGGTGCCGCTCGTGCGTTTTCGCGCGCAAGCCATGCAAACGGCCGTGCCGGTCGGCGTGGGCGGCATGGCCGCGATTCTCGGCCTCGATGACGACACGGTGCGCGCGGTTTGCGCCGAAGCGTCGGTCGCGGGCGTGGTCGAAGCAGTGAATTTCAATGCGCCGGCGCAAGTCGTGATCGCCGGCAACAAGGCCGCAGTCGAAAAAGCTTGCGAAGTCGCGAAGGCGAAGGGCGCAAAGCGTGCGTTGCCGCTGCCGGTTTCGGCGCCGTTCCACTCGTCCCTGCTCAAGCCGGCGTCGGATCAATTGCGCGAGTATCTGGCTAGCGTCGACGTGCAGGTGCCGTCGATTCCGGTGATCAACAACGTCGACGTCGCGGTGGTCAACGAGCCGGCCAAGATCAAGGACGCGCTGGTGCGTCAGGCAGCCGGTCCGGTGCGTTGGGTCGAAAGCGTGCAGGCGATGGCGGCGCAGGGCGTCACGCATGTGATCGAATGCGGTCCTGGCAAGGTCCTCGCGGGCTTGACGAAGCGCATCGACGGCAATCTGATCGGCGCCTCGGTGTTCGATCCGGCAACGCTCGAAGAAACGCTCAAGCTGGTGACGGCGGGCTGAACGCCGTTTCATAGGGTGCAGGCAGCCCGCAAGTGCGACATCAAGAATCAATCAGCCCTCCGAAAGGGCATCCGGACTGACAGATGGAAAAGACTCTCGACAAGCAAATCGCAATCGTGACGGGCGCGTCGCGCGGCATCGGCCGTGCAATCGCGATGGAGCTGGCGCGCCAGGGCGCGACGGTGATCGGCACGGCAACCAGCGAAAGCGGCGCGGCAGCGATCAGCGAAGCCTTTAACGCGGCTGGCGTGAACGGCCGGGGCGCGGTGCTCAACGTCAACGACGCCGCCGCAGCCGAAGCGTTGATCGACGGCACCGTGAAGGAATTTGGCGCGCTGCACGTGCTGGTGAACAACGCCGGTATCACGCAGGACCAACTCGCGATGCGGATGAAGGACGACGATTGGGACGCGGTGATCGACACCAATCTCAAGTCGGTCTTCCGTCTGTCGCGCGCGGTGCTGCGTCCGATGATGAAAGCGAAGGGCGGCCGTATCATCAACATCACGTCGGTGGTCGGCTCGGCCGGCAACCCGGGGCAGATCAACTATGCAGCCGCGAAAGCGGGCGTAGCAGGCATGACGCGGGCCCTGGCACGCGAGATCGGCAGCCGCGGTATCACCGTCAATTGCGTCGCGCCGGGCTTCATCGATACCGACATGACCAAGACCCTGCCGGAAGAGCAGCAAGCCGCGTTGAAGACGCAGATTCCGCTCGGCCGCCTGGGCAGCCCGGACGATATCGCGCACGCCGTGGCGTTCCTCGCGTCGCCGCAAGCGGGTTATATCACCGGCACGACACTGCATGTGAACGGCGGAATGTACATGTCGTAACCAAATTCGGTTACTATCCGCGCCTTGATGCGTTTGCAAAAGCGTAAGGCGCATGCCTTGACAGGAACCCGATGCGCCGCTTTTTTGCCGGGTCAAACCTGATAAAATGCGCGCACCTGTATTTTTGAACTTCTTTTCCCTTGGAGGGGTAATGGACAATATCGAACAGCGCGTCAAGAAGATCGTCGCAGAACAACTGGGCGTTGCAGAAGCTGAGATCAAGAACGAAGCTTCGTTCGTGAACGACCTCGGTGCCGACTCGCTCGACACCGTTGAACTCGTGATGGCCCTCGAAGACGAATTCGGCATGGAAATTCCGGATGAAGAAGCCGAGAAGATCACTACCGTTCAGCAAGCGATCGACTACGCTCGCGCGAACGTCAAGGCCTAAAGTCATTCGCGCCTGCGTTTCTGCGTTGGCGGCGTATGACGCCCTGCCGTGTCGGTTACCGACACCAGCAGGGCTGGCGCTTTTTGCCGTGCAGGAGCCAGCGATGTTGATAGCGCAACTTTTCGCGCGATTGCCGACTTTCAAGAAAACGCCGGGCCGCCCCCAGTTTTCTTGCCCCCCTCGGGGGGACCTGGTGCGAAGCACCGGGTGTGGGGGCGCCTAACAGCCACAGGGCACACAGGGCACGTTCCTGTGGCCGCTGTGGCTTTTGCTTTTGTCATCTATGAAAAAGGGGTTACCGTGAGCCGCCGTCGTGTTGTTGTTACAGGCCTGGGGCTGATTTCGCCTGTTGGCAATAATGTTGCCGACGGCTGGGCCAATCTGGTCGCCGGCAAGTCGGGTATTGCCAATATCACGAAGTTCGATGCGTCGAACTTCTCGACTCGTTTCGCCGGCGAGGTGAAGGGCTTCAATATCGAGGACTACATCCCCGGTAAGGAAGCGCGCCATATGGATACGTTCATCCATTACGGCGTCGCGGCCGGCATCCAGGCGATGCAGGACAGCGGCCTCGAAGTCACCGACGAGAATTCGGAGCGCATCGGCGTGGTGGTCGGTTCGGGCATCGGCGGCTTGCCGATGATCGAAGTGACGCAAACCGAACTGCTGAATCGCGGCCCGCGCCGCATTTCGCCGTTCTTCGTGCCGGCGTCGATCATCAACATGATTTCGGGCCACCTGTCGATCAAGTTCGGCATCAAGGGTCCGAATCTGGCGATCGTGACCGCATGTACCACGGGTCTGCACTGTATCGGCGAGGCTTCGCGCCTGATCGAATACGGCGACGCCGACGTGATGATCGCCGGCGGCGCGGAATCCACCGTGTCGCCGCTGGGTGTCGGCGGCTTTGCGGCGGCGCGTGCGCTGTCGCAACGCAATGACGATCCGGCAACGGCGAGCCGTCCGTGGGACAAGGATCGCGACGGTTTCGTGCTGGGCGAGGGCGCCGGCGTGATGGTGCTCGAAGAGTACGAACACGCGAAGGCACGTGGCGCGAAGATTTACGCCGAAGTCAGCGGTTATGGGATGAGCGGCGACGCCTATCACATGACCGCACCGCTGGAAGACGGCGACGGCGCGCGCCGCTGCATGCTGGCCGCCATGAAGAACGCGGGCGTCAACGCCGATCAGGTGAATTACCTGAACGCGCACGGCACGTCCACGCCGCTCGGCGACCTGGCTGAAACCACCGGCATCAAGCGCGCTTTCGGCGACCACGCCAAAGACATGGTCGTGAATTCGACCAAGTCAATGACGGGTCACCTGTTGGGCGGCGCAGGCGGTCTGGAGTCCGTGTTCACCGTGCTGGCCGTGCATCATCAGGTGTCGCCGCCGACGATCAACATCTTCAATCAGGATCCGGCCTGCGATCTCGACTACTGCGCCAACACCGCGCGCGAGATGAAGATCGACGTCGCGCTGAAGAACTCGTTTGGGTTCGGCGGCACGAACGGCACGCTGGTCTTCAAGCGCGCCTGATCGCCTGATCGTTTGGTGACACGCCAGTCGAAAAAGCCGGCTAGCCCGGCGGTTTCCCTCGAATCGGCAAGGTCCGACGGAGCGCCGCAACAGATTACGTTGCGGCGCTCCGTCGCCATGCGCGCCGCTTTGGGGGCATTCGTCCTGATTGCGACGTTGGCCACCTATACCTGCTTCGCGTCGCATCTGGGCGCTTGGCAGGCGCTTCCGTTGACGCTTGCCGTGGGGGCGCTGCTGGTGCTCTGCGCGGTAAAGCATGAGCATGCGCAGCCCGTTGCGCTGAAAATCGGCCCGGACGGATTGTCTGCCTGGAACCGGGCAGGCGGTTTACTCACGCAGGGTCGCATTGCCGGCTGTTCGCAATGGAGCGGTCGCTTGCTGGTTCTCGCGCTGGTGCCGGACCATGGGCGCGCCCGCACGCTACTTCTTGCCGCTGACGCGCCGCCAGCGTCCGCCTTCCGGGCGCTGGCCGTGCTGGGCCGGCGTGGCGCCGGCGCCTGACTGTAACGACTGTAACCGCTGTTACCGGAGTAACGTGCCGAGTTGATGGGGACGCTACAATGGTCCCCCGCCATGCGCCCTATAGTTAACGGATTTATCAGGTGAGCGAAAAAGAAATTGATCAGGTGCTGGTCGAGCGCGTCCAGAAGGGCGACAAGGCCGCGTTCGAGCTTCTGGTCTCCAAATACCACCGTAAGATTCTGCGGCTGATCTCCCGCCTCGTGCGGGACCCGGCCGAAGTGGAAGACGTCGCCCAGGACGCCTTTATCAAGGCGTACCGGGCGTTGCCGCAGTTTCGCGGGGAATCGGCCTTTTATACGTGGTTGTACCGGATTGCGGTCAATACGGCAAAGAACTACCTTGCGACCCAAGGGCGGCGCGCACCGACTTCGACCGAAGCAGATGCTGAAGAAGCTGAAACTTTCTCGGACGCCGACCAACTAAGGGATATCAACACGCCTGAGTCGATGTTGATGAGCAAGCAGATCGCTGAGACGGTCAATGCTGCGATGGCGGTTTTACCGGAAGAGTTGCGCACCGCCATTACTCTTCGTGAAATTGAAGGTTTGAGTTACGAGGAAATCGCTGAGATGATGGGTTGCCCAATTGGCACAGTCAGATCACGAATTTTCCGCGCTCGCGAAGCCATTGCGGCAAAATTGCGTCCGTTGCTTGACACACCTGAAGGCAAGCGCTGGTAAACACCAGTCTGCCGGGCGGGGCGCGGGTGCAATATCTGGATTAGTGGTGTCACTACGGGGTATTTGTAAGATGGGGAGCATCATGGGGTCGGTCTCGATGCAATCGCAAGCCAGCTCGCGCGGCGAGCGTCTGTCCGCTTTTGTCGACGGCGAGTTGTTCGGCGAAGAGCATCTGAACACGTTTGTTTCCGAACTGGACGGCCAGGATCGTGCCGCCTGGTCGTGCTATCACCTGATTGGGGACGCCCTGCGTTCCGACGATCTGGCGGTTAGCCCGGCGGCAAGCAACGCGTTCCTGAGCGGTTTTGCCACACGTTTCGACAACGAGCCGCACGTGCTCGCACCGGCTGCGATGCCGGTTGCGCGCCGTTTGCTGGCATTGCGCCGCCGTGTTGTGCCAGCTTTTGCGGTCGCCGCTGCCGCTGCCACGCTGACGTGGATCGTCGTGCCGCAACTGCAAGGCGTGCCGGGCGGCACGGGGATGGCGCAAGTCGCGTCGCTCCAGTCGCATGGCGATTCGCTGCAACGCGTGGCCATGGCGTCGGTGCCGGCCGCGACGATCCAGCCGGTCGCGCAGGACGCCAACATCATTCGTGACGCAAGTCTCGATCAGTATCTGGAAGCTCACCAGCAATTCGCGCAACAACCGGTCATGCCGGGCTCGATGCCGCTGATTCGCGCTGCCGCAGTTTCTACGCAAGGCCAATAGTTTGATGCAGACTCCGCGGTTGAATAAAACGACTATCTGGGGGCGGCTGCCGGCATTTCTGTTCTGCGCAGCCGTATTGTTGTCCGCTACACCGCGGGTCTTTGCCCAAACCGACGATCCGCTCGTCGCCCGTCGCACGGCCGCGGAGCTGCTCGATCGAATCCATCAGGCCGCCCAGCAGCAGAACTACGAGGGCGCGTTCGTCTATCAGCGCGGCAATTTCGTTCAGACGTCGCGGATCGCGCACTACGCGACCCGCACTGACGGCGAATTCGAGCAACTCGAAAGCCTCGACGGCAAGCCGCGCAAAATGCTTCGCCATAACGAAGATCTCTACACGTTCGTGCCTGAGCGGCATCTGTGCGTGGTCGAGAAGCGCCAGAACAAAGATTCGTTCCCTGCGCTGCTGGCTGTAAGCGGCGAGCAGGTGCTGTCGGTGTACGACCCGAAGTTGCTCGGCGACGACCGCGTCGCGGGTATCGACAGCCAGGTGATCGAGCTCGACCCGAAAGACGCGTACCGCTTTGCTTACAAGCTGTGGGCCGACAAGAAGACGGGCCTGCTGCTGCGTGCGCAGACGCTTGATCCGAACGGGCAGGTCCTCGAGCAGTTGTCGTTTTCGCAGATTCGTATCGGCGTGCCGGTCGACAAGACTGCCATCGTCAACGGTATTCGTAATACGGCAGGTTGGACGGTCGTGCGTCCGCCGGTCGAGCCGGTCGATATGGCAGCGCAAGGCTGGCAAATCACCCCGACGGTGCCGGGTTTCCACATGATTCGCGAACTGCGCCGCCCAATGGCTGCGCGTGAAGCGGGTCAGCCGACCATTCCGGTCGATCAGGCTGTATTCTCAGACGGCCTCGCGGCTATTTCGGTGTTTGTCGAGCCGGTCGAGAACAACACGCGCAAGGAAGGCGCGGGCAGTAGCGGGGCCACACACGTGTTGGTCAAGCGGCGCGGTGACTTCTGGATTACTCTGCTTGGTGAAGTGCCCCAGACCACATTGCAGCAATTTGCGTCTGCCATAGAATATAAAGCTCCGAAGTAATCTTCCGAATCACTCGAATCCCTCGGCTTGCTACGATATGACGACTTTCTCGGTGCGCAAATTCCTCGCGGCCGCGGTGGTAGCGGCGTGTTTGCCGCTTATGCCGCACATGGCGTCTGCGGCTCCCGCAGCAGCCAATCTGCCCGACTTCACTGACCTCGTCGACAAGGTCGGCCCGGCTGTCGTCAACATTCGCACGACTACGCGCGTGTCGAACAGCGGTGCCCGCGGTGGATTGCCGCCAGGCATGGACGACGGTGACATGTCGGAGTTCTTCCGCCGTTTCTTCGGCATCCCGTTGCCGCAGTCGCCGCAATCGCCTAGTTCGCCGGGCGGTGGCGATAACGGCGGGAGCGGTAGCGGCGGCAGCCAGGACTCGCCGGATAACGGTGATGCGGAACAGAACAGCGGCGTCGGCTCAGGCTTCATTCTGTCGGCGGACGGCTACGTGATGACCAACGCGCACGTCGTGGACGACGCGGACACCATTTACGTCACCCTCACCGACAAGCGCGAATTCAAGGCGAAGCTGATCGGCGTGGATGACCGCACCGACGTTGCTGTCGTGAAGATCAGCGCCGCCAATTTGCCGACCATCACGATCGGCGACTCGAACAAAGTGCGGGTGGGCGAGTGGGTGGTCGCGATCGGTTCGCCGTTCGGCCTCGAGAACACGGTGACGGCCGGTATCGTCAGCGCCAAGGGGCGCGACACGGGCGATTATCTGCCGTTCATCCAGACCGACGTGGCGGTCAATCCAGGTAATTCAGGCGGGCCGCTGATCAATATGCAGGGCGAAGTGATCGGCATCAACTCGCAGATCTACAGCCGTACCGGTGGCTTCATGGGCATCTCGTTCGCGATTCCGATCGACGAGGCGATGCGCGTGGCGGATCAGCTGAAAACCTCGGGCAAGGTCGTGCGCGGCCGGATCGCCGTGGCGATCGGCGAAGTGACGAAGGACGTGGCCGATTCACTCGGTCTGCCGAAGGCGCAGGGCGCGCTGGTCAGCAGCGTCGAGCCGGGTGGTCCGGCAGACAAGGCCGGCGTGCAGCCGGGCGACATCATCCTGAAGTTCAACGGCCATTCGGTCGACACGGCAACGGATTTGCCGCGCATGGTCGGGGATACGAAGCCGGGCACCAAGGCGACCCTTACGATCTGGCGCAAGGGTCAGACGCGCGATCTGCCGGTCACGATTGCCGAGATGCAGCCGGACAAGACCGCCAAGGCGGATGACAAAAAGCCGCCGGTGCCGAAGCAGCGCGCCACGAACGTGTTGGGTCTGGCCGTGAGCGATATCCCCGCCGACCAGATGAAGGCGCTGAAGCTGCACAACGGTGTGCAGATCGACGCGGTGGACGGCCCGGCCGTGCGCGTCGGGCTGCAAAAGGGCGACATCGTCCTGCGGGTGGGCGACACGGATATCACGAGCGCGAAGCAGTTCGACGATCTGACTTCGCATCTCGATCCGCAGAAGATGGTCGCGTTGCTGGTCCGTCGCGGCGAGAACACGCAGTTCGTGCCGATTCGCCCGCGCAGCGCGCAGAAATGACGAAGGCGGCGCCGCTCACGCTCTACGGGCGCGCGTGGTGCCACCTATGCGACGACATGCGTGCCGCACTCGAGCCTTTGCTGGTTGAGTTCGGCGCGCAGGTGGTCGTGATCGACGTCGACACCGATCCGGTGCTGGAAGCTCGTTATAACGAACTGGTGCCGGTTCTGGTCTGCGACGGAGTCGAACTGTGTCACTATCACCTGGACGTGGCGCGGGTTCGTGCCGCGCTCGCTGCACGCGTTGTGGCGGCGCATTCGGGATCCACGCATTTGGGATCCAGCTAAGGGTCCAAACCAGGTCCAAACCAGGCGCGAACCTGCGCCGTTCACACCCCGTTTCACGCCTCTCCTGAGCCGTCTTTTCCGCCCGAGCCTCGCAAGATGCGCCGGGCGATAGCCTTTTCGGCTAAAATAGATAGGTTTTTCACCTACTTACAAGGCGTGCTCCGCTATTGTCCGAGCGCGCCTTTTTCGCTTGATCGGTACTGAATGGATCATATTCGTAACTTCTCGATCATTGCGCACATCGACCATGGCAAGTCGACGCTCGCGGATCGCATCATCCAGATCTGCGGTGGCTTGTCCGACCGCGAGATGGAATCTCAAGTGCTCGACTCGATGGATCTCGAGCGCGAGCGCGGCATTACCATCAAGGCACAAACCGCCGCATTGACGTACAAGGCCCGTGACGGGCAGATCTACAACCTGAACATGATCGACACGCCGGGCCACGTCGACTTCTCGTACGAAGTCAGCCGCTCGCTGTCCGCATGTGAAGGCGCGTTGCTGGTCGTCGACGCAAGCCAGGGCGTGGAAGCGCAAACCGTCGCCAACTGCTACACGGCGATCGAACTTGGCGTCGACGTCATCCCGGTGCTCAACAAGATCGACCTGCCGGCCGCGAATCCCGAGAACGCGATCGAAGAAATCGAAGACGTGATCGGTATCGACGCAACCGATGCGACCCGTTGCAGCGCGAAGACCGGCCTCGGCGTGGAAGACGTGCTCGAAGCGCTGATCGCTAAAGTGCCGCCGCCCAAGGGCGACCCGCAAGCACCGCTGCAGGCGCTGATTATCGACTCGTGGTTCGACAACTACGTTGGCGTCGTGATGCTGGTGCGTATCGTCAACGGCACGCTGCGTCCGAAAGACAAGATCCGCATGATGGCGACCGGCGCGCAGTACCCGGTCGAACACATCGGTGTGTTCACGCCGAAGTCGAAGAATCTCGAGTCGTTGTCGGCCGGGCAGGTGGGTTTCATCATCGCCGGCATCAAGGAGCTGGCCGCGGCGAAAGTGGGCGATACCGTCACGCTGGTGAACCGTCCGGCCGCCGAGCCGCTGCCGGGTTTCAAGGAAGTGAAGCCGCAGGTGTTCGCCGGCCTCTATCCGGTCGAAGCGAACCAGTACGACGCGCTGCGTGACTCGCTGGAAAAGCTGAAACTGAACGACGCCTCGCTGATGTACGAGCCGGAAGTCTCGCAGGCGCTGGGCTTCGGTTTCCGTTGCGGCTTCCTCGGCTTGCTGCACATGGAGATCGTGCAGGAACGTCTCGAGCGCGAATTCGACATGGACCTGATCACCACGGCGCCGACCGTGGTGTACGAAGTTCTGCAGCGCGACGGCACGATCCTCATGGTCGAAAATCCGGCCAAGATGCCGGAGCCCTCGAAGATCGAGGAAGTGCGCGAGCCGATCGTCACCGTGAATCTGTACATGCCGCAAGACTACGTCGGCGCGGTGATCACGCTGTGTACGCAAAAGCGCGGCGCGCAGATCAACATGCAGTATCACGGCCGTCAGGTGCAGTTGACCTACGAAATTCCGATGGGCGAAGTCGTGCTCGATTTCTTCGATCGTCTGAAGTCGATCTCACGCGGCTACGCGTCGATGGATTACGAGTTCAAGGAATACCGCGCGGCAGACGTCGTGAAGGTCGACATGCTGATCAACGGCGACAAGGTCGACGCGTTGTCGGTGATCGTGCACCGTTCGCAGAGCCAGTATCGTGGCCGCGAAGTGGCGGCGAAGATGCGCGAGCTGATTCCGCGTCAGATGTACGACGTCGCGATTCAGGCCACCATCGGCGCGAACATTATCGCGCGCGAAAACATTAAAGCGTTGCGTAAGAACGTGCTGGCAAAATGCTACGGCGGCGATATTTCCCGTAAGAAGAAACTGCTCGAGAAACAAAAGGCAGGCAAGAAGCGAATGAAGCAGGTGGGATCGGTCGAGATTCCGCAAGAGGCTTTCCTCGCGATCCTGCGTGTCGAAGACAAATAAGACGAACAACGGAACCCTATGAATTTTGCGCTGATTCTTTTTGTGCTCGTCATTTTGACGGGCGTCGCGTGGGTCGCAGACAAACTGGTTTTCATGCCGCAACGGCGGCGCGCGGCGGAAGCCGTGGTCGCTGAGTTTGACCGTCAGCAGGCACGTGTCGGTGAGCGTTTCGCCGACGAAAACGCGGCGCAAACGCGCGCCCGTCTGCGTGACGACAAGTTGCGTCAACCGTGGTGGCTCGAGTATTCGGCAAGCTTTTTCCCGGTGATTCTGGTGGTGTTCGTGGTGCGCTCGTTCGTGGTCGAGCCGTTCAAGATTCCTTCGGGCTCGATGGTGCCGACGTTGCTGGTGGGCGACTTCATCCTCGTCAACAAATTCGACTACGGTATCCGTCTGCCGATCACCAATACGAAGATCACCGAAGGCCGTCCGCTCGAGCGTGGCGACGTGGTGGTATTCCGTTACCCGAAAGACGAATCGGTCGACTACATCAAGCGCGTGATCGGCCTGCCGGGCGACACCGTCGCTTATCAGGACAAGCAACTGACGATCAACGGCAAGCCGGTGCCGGAAACGCCGCTGCCTGATTACCTCGACGAAGAGCGCCTTGGTTATGCCAAGCAGTTCGAAGAAGATCTCGACGGCCGCAAGAACGCGATTCTGAACAACCCGGCCGTGCCGCCGTTCATCGTCGGCGCGGAAGATTATCCGTATCGCGATAACTGCACGTACAACGCACGCGGCGTGATCTGCAAAGTGCCGCCTGGCAATTACTTCATGATGGGCGACAACCGCGATAACAGTGCGGATAGCCGCTACTGGGGTTTTGCGCCGGATCAGAATATCGTCGGTCGCGCGTTTTTCATCTGGATGAACTTCAGCAATCTGAAACGCATCGGCCCATTCCACTGAGCTCGCATGCCTTGATTGCACGACACGCCGCACAGGTGGCCCACACTGAGGGTCCATCGGTCGCGGCGTGTTAGCACGCTACTTTAAGAATCCGCGGTAACGTCGCTTCACCACGCTTTTTCCGCAAGCCGTCCCGCGTTTTCGCCGGGGCAGGCGCCCGCGTTATACTCTGCCCATGCCCCTATCTCCGTTGGAAAGCCGTCTGCGCTACGAATTTCGCAATGCGGAATTGTTGCGCCAGGCTTTAACGCACCGCAGTCATAGTTCCACGCACAACGAACGGCTCGAGTTTCTCGGCGACTCCGTTCTAAATTGCGCGGTGGCTGCGCTTTTGTTCCAACGTTTCGGCAAACTGGACGAAGGCGATCTGTCGCGCGTCCGCGCCAATCTGGTCAAACAGCAGTCGCTTTACGAAATCGCTCAGGCCCTGAATATTTCCGAAGGCCTGCGTCTCGGTGAGGGTGAATTGCGCAGCGGCGGCTTCCGCCGCCCATCGATCCTTGCTGACACGCTCGAAGCCGTGCTGGGCGCGGTGTTCCTCGATGGCGGGTTCGATGCCGCCCAAACGGTAATCAAGCGCCTTTACGTGCCGATTCTCGATCACATCGACCCGCGCACGCTCGGCAAAGACGCCAAGACGTTGTTGCAGGAATATCTGCAGGGTCACAAGATCGCGTTGCCTACGTACACGGTCGTCGCGACCCATGGTGCGGCGCACAATCAGCAATTTGAAGTCGAATGCACGGTGCCGAAGCTGGAAGTCAAAGTGTCCGGCTCCGGCGCAAGCCGCCGTGCTGCCGAGCAGGCCGCCGCCAAGAAAGCGCTCGACGAGGTGATGGCTGCCGCGCCCGCCGTGGTCGCCAAGCCCAAGCGTTCAAAGGGCGCCCGTGCGGCGAAGAATGCCGAGCCGGAGATCGTGCCCGGCGTCACCGGCGTACAGGCCGCGCTCGATTTGCGCAGCCCGGATCGCAAGGGTGAACGCGGGGCCGGCCGGGGTGAATCCCGCACCGCGCCAGCAGCGGAGTCCGCAGCCGAACGGCCGACCCTCACTGCGACGTCCGCGCCGCTGGCTGTGATTCGCGCCGCGCACGTGGAATACAGCGGACAGGACAAGTCAGAGCGCGCTGAGAAAGCGGATAAGGCAACCGAAGCCAAACCGGAAGCCAGCGCCGCCCGCAGCGCCGACAAACACCGCAGCCGCGAAACCCCACCTAGCGCAGCCGTGCCCACGCCCGGCGTGCCGGCACCTGTCGAACACGAACCCGGCGTAGCCGACGCGGTGCAAACCCGTGTCGCCGATGCGGGCCATTGATTGCCATCGGCGCGCCGTTCCGCGTGCGTCGATCTGAACTTGCCGTAGCCCGAATATGAACGCTCCCACTCCCACTGGTTTTCGCTGCGGCATGGTCGCGATCGTCGGCCGCCCGAACGTCGGCAAATCCACGCTGATGAATGCGCTGGTCGGCCAGAAAGTCAGTATCACGTCGCGCAAGGCGCAGACCACGCGCCACCGCATTACCGGCATTCATACGTTTGAAGACGCGCAGTACATCTTCGTCGACACGCCGGGTTTCCAGACCAAACACAGTGGCGCGCTGAACCGGTCGCTCAATCGCGCGGTCACGTCCACGCTGAGTTCGGTCGACGCGATTCTGTTCGTGATCGAAGCCGGCCGTTTCGGCCCGGACGACCAGAAGGTGCTCGACCTGATTCCGCCGTCGGTGCCCACGCTGCTGATCGCGAACAAGCTCGATCGCGTGTCGGATAAGGACTCGCTGTATCCGTTCATGCAGCAGGTGAGCGCGCTGCGTCAGTTCAACGAGATCGTGCCCTTGTCGGCCAAGAATCCGGACGACATCAAGCGTTTGCTGGCGACGATCAAGCCGTTCCTGCCGGAAGGCGCGCCGATCTACGGCGAAGACGACCTGACCGATCGTAGCGAGCGGTTTCTGGCCGCCGAAATCCTGCGCGAAAAAGTGTTCCGCTGGACTGGCGACGAACTGCCGTACACAAGCACGGTGCTGATCGACAAGTTCGAAACCGAAGGGCGTCTGCGGCGCATTTTCGCGACCATCATGGTGGAGCGCGATACGCAAAAAGCGATGATCATCGGCCAGAAGGGCGCCAAGCTGAAGCAGATCAGCACCGAAGCGCGCCTCGACATGGAAAAGCTGTTCGACGGTCCGGTGTATCTGGAAACCTTCATCAAGGTGAAGAGCGGCTGGGCTGACAACGAAGCCGGACTTCGCGCGTATGGGTACGAATGACGCGTGGATGACGCTGAATTCCGACGCTGATCCGGACGACTCGGCGCCGGCAGCGCCGGCGCGTGAGCCGTCCAAACCCGCTCGCGGTACCAAAAAAACCTCATCGAGTGCCAAAGGCGCTCAGGCAGCTCAAGGCGCTGAAGGCGAGCCGCGCAAAGCGCCGGCGCGTCGCGCGCCTCGTACCTCTGCGTCCGATTACCGGATCGCGGAGCAACCCGCTTTCGTCCTGCACAGCTACCCGTATCGCGAGACCAGTCTGATCATCGACGTGTTGTCGCGCGATCACGGCCGTCTCGCGCTCGTTGCGAAGGGCGCGAAACGTCCGCACTCCGCCTTGCGCGGCGTGCTGCAAACCTTCCAGCCGCTCGCGTTGTCATGGACGGGAAAATCCGAAGTGCGCACGCTGACCGGCGCCGAATGGGTCGGCGGCATGTTGCCTTTAGCGGGTGACGCACTGCTCTGCGGTTTCTATGTCAACGAATTGCTGGTCAAATTCTGCGCACGCGAAGACCCGCATCCGCAACTGTTCCATCACTACGTCGTCACGATGACGCGCCTCGCGCATGACGAACCGCCCGTGCAGGTGCTACGCTCGTTCGAACGTGTGCTGCTGCGGGAAACCGGTTATGCGATGGCGCTCGATCGCACTGTCGCGCGCAAAGCGGTGCAGGCCGAAGGCCGCTACGTGTTCGACCCGGAGCGCGGCGTACGCGAAGCGTCCGACGATCTGCCCGCGCAATGGCCGGTGATCGTCGGACAGACCTTGCTGGATATGGAAAAGGACGATTACCATCGAGCGCAGACTGTGGCGCAAAGCAAAACGCTGATGCGCTTTCTGCTCAACACCTACCTTGGCGGCACGCCACTCGCGACGCGCCAGATCCTGATCGACTTGCAGAACTTATGAGCTTCTTTCTTACGTCGCCGAATGTGATTGACCTGGGCGTGAACATCGATCACGTCGCCACGCTGCGCAATGCGCGCGGCACGTCTTACCCCGATCCGATCCGCGCCGCGTTGATGGCCGAAGAGGCCGGCGCCGATGTGATCACACTGCATCTGCGTGAAGACCGCCGCCATATCGTCGATGCCGACGTGCGCAAGCTGCGGCCGCTGTTGAAAACGCGCATGAATCTGGAATGCGCGGTCACCCAGGAAATGCTCGACATTGCGTGCGAGGTGCAGCCGCACGACACTTGCCTCGTGCCGGAAAAGCGCCAGGAACTGACGACTGAGGGCGGCCTCGATGTCGCCGGCCAGTTCGAAGCCGTGCGCGCCGCATGCAAGCAACTCGCTGGAGCGAACTCTCGCGTGTCGCTCTTCATCGATCCAGACGAAACGCAAATCCGCGCCGCGCACGAAGCGGGCGCGCCGGTGATCGAGCTGCACACGGGCCGCTATGCCGAAGCGCACGATCCCGCCGAGCAGCAGCGCGAATATGAGCGCGTGGTGCGCGCCGTCGAGTTCGGCGCAACGCTCGGCATCAAGGTCAATGCGGGTCATGGCCTGCACTACACTAACGTTCAGCAGATCGCCGCGATTGAAGGCATCGTCGAGCTGAATATCGGCCACGCGATCGTCGCGCATGCGATTTTCGCCGGCTGGGAAAACGCCGTGCGCGAGATGAAGGCGATCATGGTCGCCGCCCGTCTCGGCGCAAGCGCTTAATGCCGCGGCGGCGCCCATGACGATCTACGGCATTGGCACGGACATCGTTCAGGTCAGCCGCGTGGCCGCGGTGATGACACGCACCAACGGCCGCTTCGCCGAGAAGGTGCTCGGCCCGGACGAGCTGCGCGTTTATCACGCGCGTCACGCGCGTTCGGCGGCGCGTGGTCTTGCCTTTCTCGCCACGCGGTTCTCGGCCAAAGAAGCGTTCTCGAAAGCGATCGGCCTCGGCATGCGCTGGCCGATGACCTGGCGCGCGCTGCAAACGCTCAACAAACCGAGCGGCGAGCCGATGGTGGTTGCGTCGGGCGAACTGGCCGAATGGCTCGACTCGCGCGGCATCACGGCACGCGTGACGATCAGCGACGAACGCGACTACGCGGTGTCGTTTGTGATCGCGGAAACCGGGGAAGTGGCGCGCGCGCCGGACGCCCCTCATGCGCCCGCCAGCGACGAATAAAAATATTCTGAACGCGGCGCACGTCGGCCGTGTCTCTCTTTGCTCCAGGTTTTTTTCCAGCGGAATTCGATGAAACTCACTCCAGGACCGGTGATGTTCGACGTGGTCGGCACAACGCTGAACGACGACGACAAGCGCCGCCTTGCCCATCCCATGACCGGCGGCGTGATCCTGTTCGCGCGCCATTACGAGAGCCGCGCGCAATTGATCGCGCTGACCGATGCAATCCGCGCGGTTCGCGACGATCTGCTGATTGCCGTCGACCACGAAGGTGGCCGCGTGCAGCGTTTTCGCACCGACGGCTTCACGGCGCTGCCGGCAATGGGCAAGCTCGGCGCGCTGTGGGACAGCGACGTGCTGCACGCCACCAAGGTGACGACCGCGGTTGGCTATATCCTCGCGGCCGAATTGCGCGCGTGCGGCATCGATATGAGTTTTACGCCGGTGCTCGATCTGAATTACGGCCAGTCGCAGGTGATCGGCGATCGCGCGTTTCACCGCGATCCGCGCGTCGTGGCTTTGCTGGCGAAGAACCTCAATCACGGCCTCGCATTGGCCGGCATGAGCAATTGCGGCAAGCATTTTCCTGGGCACGGCTTCGCGCACGCGGACTCCCACGTTGCGATGCCGGTCGACGACCGTTCGCTCGACGAGATCCTGCGCGACGACGTGGCGCCATACGACTGGCTCGGTGCGGCGCTCGGGGCCGTACTGCCCGCCCATGTGGTGTATCCCCAGGTCGACTCGAAGCCGGCGGGCTTCTCGCGTGTCTGGCTGCAGGACATCCTGCGGAAAAAATTGCGCTTCGAAGGCGCGGTCTTCAGCGACGATCTCTCGATGGAAGCCGCGCGCCAGGGCGGCACGCTGACAGAAGGCGCGAGCGCCGCGCTGGAGGCCGGTTGTGACATGGTGCTGATCTGCAATCAGCCGGACGAAGCGGAGAAGGTGCTGGACGCACTGCGCTTCACGCCGTCGAAGGAGTCGCAGCAGCGGCTCAAGCGCATGCGGCCGCGCGGCAAGGCGCTGAAGTGGAGCAAGCTGGTCGCCGAGCCGCAGTATCTGCAAGCGCAGGCCCTGGTGCGCAGCGCATTTGCATGAGCCACGCGCAGTGAGCGGATAAGCCACTAACGCATTTGCATCGAGAAAAAAACGGCGCCTGTCTCAGGCGCCGTTTTCTATTCAAGCATGGCCGGCCGCGAAACCGGTCTCACCCAGTCAGTTCAGCCGCATCCGTTGCAGCTTGTTGTACAGCGTCTTCGGACTGATCCCCAGCAGTGACGCCGCGCGATGACGCGTGCCGCCGACTGCATCCAGTGTCGCGCGGATCAGCATTTCCTCGACATCCGCGAGTGGCGTGCCGACGGCGACCTGCACCCGGCTGCCGTTCAGATCGCGCCCGTTCGCCGAGCCCGCTTCATCGGCCCGCAACGATTCCAGCACGTCGCCCGACGCGTGATACGCCCGGCGCACACGATCCTGCAACTCGCGCACATTGCCCGGCCACTCGTACGAGAGGCACTCGCGCAGGAAGTTCGGCCCGACCTGCTTGGCCGCTTCCGACGTACCGCGCCCGGTTGCTTCGCGATTTAGCTCGTCGACGACGGCTTGCGCGATCAACGCCGGATCGTCGCCACGCTCGCGCAGCGGCGGCAGTGTCACAGCGGCCGCTTCGAGACGCAGCGCGAGGTCGCCGTGCAGGCTGCCGTCGGCGACCGCCGCGCGTGGCATCTTGCGCGTCGACGCGATCAGCCGGAAGTCGGTCACCACCTGATTCGTGCCGCCGACCCGCATGAAGGTCTGCGAATCGAGCGCGCGCAGCAGCGCTTCCTGCTGAGCGCGCGGCAGCTCGGCGATTTCGTCGATGAACAGCGTGCCGCCACTGGCTTGCTCGAACAGGCCCGGCTCGCGCTGCTCGGCACCACTGAACGCGCCGCGTTCGTGACCGAACAGCACGCTGTCGAGCGAGCGAAGCGCCGCGACGCTGCCCGCCGTCCGGCAATCGAACGTGACGAACGGCCCTTTGCGGCGCCGGCTCATGTCGTGCAGCGTACGCGCGGCGACCCGCTTGCCGGTGCCGGCTTCGCCGGAAATCAGCACGGCGGCTTCGGTCGGCGCGATATGTTCGATCGTGTCGTATACATGCTGGATCGCACCGCTGCGGCCCAGTAACGAGCCGAAGCGGCCGAGTTGACGCAGCAATGCGCGCAGCGTCTGGACTTCTTCGGTCAGCTCGTACGGACGCGGAATCCGGGCGAGCAGGCTACGCAAACGCGGGATATTGACCGGTTTGAGCAGGTAGTCCCAGATACCGTGCCGCAGGCCCTCGATCGCGCTCTCGACCGTCGCATTGCCGGTCATCACGATCACGGGCAAGGCGCCGCCGGGCGGATGCGCGGGCAGGTGCTGCAGCAGATCGAGCCCGCTGCCGTCCGGCAGATTCAGATCGACCAGCACGACATCGGGGATAAAGCGCGTCAGCGCCGCCCGGGCCTCGGCGATGGTGGTCGCGGTGTCGACCGAGAAGCCGTCGGCGGCAAGGATGGCGGACAGGCCTGACAGGCTGTTGGGATCGTCTTCAACAATCAGGGCATGTGGCATGGCGAGCGCTATTTTTTAAATTGAAGGAATACCCGGTACGCGACGCCGATACGCTGGCGCGCGACCCGGGCGCGATGGCTGGCCGGTACTGCCGGTCGAATGCCGTACCGCGCGGGCAACGCCTGCCACGGCTGCGGAATAATAATCGCAGGCCAATTGGCATGGACGCGGCGCAAGTCGTAACACAACTTGCGAGCGGAGCGGGGCGATTCGACTCACGTAGTTCTGGTCCTTTTTTCTTTTCAATGGATGCCCGCGTTGAAGCACGGGCACCTGTATTTCCTTCTTTCGACCGGTCAGAAATCCTGGTCGCTATCCAAGAAGCGTCATACCGCAAGTTGCGCATGCTCTCGGGTCTTGCCGCATCTCCAGAGTTGAAGAAGAGAGCCTTACCAACCTGTCTCAAAAAAAGCACGGACTGTGCCAAAGCTAATTACTTAAGCCTATCAATGGTTTGTTTGACGCAAGGCAGGACGCTAAGTGCAACGGACAGGCATTTTTGAGAAGCCTGCCGGTAAAGATTTCCACAACCATACACGGCGGCGCAAAAAAGAAAAAGCGCCCAAAGTGGACGCTTTTTTTTGCCATTTTTTTATCGCTGCGCCGGACTTGCTCCAGCGCAGGATTCAGGCTGCAGGCGTTAGGCGCGGCTGCGGTATTCGTGCGTACGCGTGTCGATTTCGATCTTGTCGCCGATGTTGCAGAAAAGCGGCACTTGCAGTTCGAAACCGGTGGTCAGCTTGGCGTTCTTCAACACCTTGCCCGACGACGTATCGCCCTTGACTGCCGGTTCCGTGTAGATGATTTCACGGACCAGCGTGGTCGGCAGTTCGACCGAGATGGCTTTCTCGTTGTAGAACACGACTTCGCAAGCCATGCCGTCTTCGAGGTAATGAAGGGCGTCGCCCATCATTTCGCCTTCGACTTCGAACTGGTTGTAATCGGCGTCCATGAACACGTACATCGGGTCAGCGAAGTACGAATACGTGACTTCTTTGCGCTCCAGCATGACGACGTCGAACTTGTCGTCTGCCTTGTACACGTTTTCCATGCCTGCGCCGGTCAGCAGGTTCTTGAACTTCATCTTGACGACGGCGGAGTTGCGGCCCGATTTGTTGTATTCGGCCCTTTGCACGACCATCGCGTCTGCGCCGATCATGACTACGTTGCCGGTGCGGAGTTCCTGTGCGGTCTTCATAAAACTGTCCTGTACGAAATAAGTAGCTTCAACTTTTGCTCAACGGCATACGGCGCAAGCGGCTTCGCTGCTCCTCGCCCTACGGCGCGGCGCCGCTTGGGAGCGGCAACCTGCCGAGGCGGGGCATGGAGCGTGGCCGGGCTTGCCGCGGTGACCCGCGGCGAGGCTGCAAACCTGCAACCCCTGCAATCCGTTACCTGCTTTTTACCCTGTGCGGGCGTGATCACGAGTGGCGCCGATCGACAGGATGCGCCCCTTTTTTTGACATTGCGCCACTCACGACCAAACTGAGGGCGGCTCATGCATCTTTCGATGCCGGGTTCGCCAGCGGTTTTGTTAAGCGTGGCGGCTAAGGTTCACCGCTGCGACCGGGCCGCGCTTGCGTCGTCGGCCGTTGGATAACCGCTTATTTTAACTGAGTTTTTGCGAACAAGGCCAGATTTCCAGCGAGGTCGCCCACCTGGGCCAGTTCACCGGCCCATTCGGCCGCGCGCTGCTTCAGCGCCGCGCGGTGGCGCTGGAATTCCGCCCAGTCCGGCCGGCCCGCGCCGTTCCATGCATGCCAGAAGCGCACGAGGGCGTCCCGGGCGTCGGTGGGCAGGGTGCGGGCGTAGTGGGCGAGCGCGGCATCGAGCTTCGGCAGATGGGCCTCGTCGGCCTGGGGATAGATGTGCCAGACAAACGGTTTGGCGGCCCATTGGGCCCGTACGAACGAGTCTTCGCCGCGCACGAAATTGATATCGCTGGCCCACAGCAGCGTGTCGTAGCCGGGTTGCTCCGTAAAAGCGAGTGCGTGGACGCTGAGGCTGCCGCGCTCGGCATGCGAACCGGCGGCGAACGCAGGCAGGCCGAAAAAACGCGCGACCGCACCCGAAATGCGGCCTTCCGGTACCAGCAGAACGACCGGTTCGGCGCTGTCGCGCCATTGTTCGAGCAGGCTGTCGACGGCGGGGTTTTCGTAGGCGAACAGCGAGACGACCGTCGCCGTGGCGGGTGGCGGCGCGCGGCCGGTGGTCTTCAGCCACCACGCTTCGCGCGCCGGTTGCGATGCCTCGAAGGCCGCGCGCGCGGCGTCGAGATCCCGTTCTTTCAGCACGCCGCCGGTGCCGGGGCCGAGTCCCGGGAAAAAGAAGGTCTTGGTCAGCGGGTAACGCGGATGCGGCGACGGCCGCAGATGGAAATCCGCGACCCAGTCTTCGGCGCTCAGATATTCGAGGTTGAACCAGACCGGCGCACGCTCGCGCCGCGCCATCGCGGCGACGTAAATCGGCGGCAACTCGCAGGCGAATGCCTCGATCACGACGTCGGCCACTTCAAGCGTATCGCCCGCATGGGCCGGCTCGTGCCAGTGTTCGATGACGATGCCGCCAACCGCCTGGCGCGCCCGATCCAGCGCCAGCGACGGGCACAGCTTCTGGAACGCATGCAGGTCGTCGACGAACACGCGCACCTGCCAGCCATGCTCGCTCGCCAGTTGGCGCGCAAGGCGCCAGCACACGCCGATGTCGCCGAAATTGTCGATCACCGCGCAAAAGATATCGCAGGCGATCGCTGTGGGCGCGGCAACGGATTGTTCGGAAGAGGGCGTAGCGGAGGACATGGTGGCGTGGGTCGCAGAGTGGAAGGCGTGGGGTGGGGTTGGGCTTTGCAGGGCCTTGCTGGCGGGCGACGCAATCAGGTTCGGCCGCCGGCTTGCTCCGCTCTATCGCCCCATTGAATGCAGCAGGGTTCGAACGCCCGCAGAATGCTCTAAACTGGCGATTCTAGTGCGACACGCACGCTCGTGTCCGGGTTGCCCCAACGTAAGGGGCATCGACTAGCGACAAAGGAGGCGTCTGTATGAGCCTAACCGGTCGCGAAGATATCACGTGGAGCATCGGGAAGGGGCGTGAGTCCCTCGACGCAACTGCTCAGAAGCGGGGTATCTCTTTTAGCGAAGCGAGAGCCGGTAGAGGTTTGCCGGGTCTCGTTCATACGAGTCTCGGTAGAGCACATTTTCCGAGAGCTCGCATTGCATTGACCTGATTACCGTCAGGTTCCGCCCCGTCAGCGGCTTCACCTCCGCCGACAGGGTGGAGTGATGTATGTAATTCCTGCGCCGTCAGCGGCAATGGATTCGCGAACCGATACGAGCGAAAGCTCGGTGTGTCATTGTTTGGCCTCGTCAGTTGTACGGCGAGGATAGTGAACCTGCTGTACGACCAGCAGTAGCCTAAGAAGACATGCGTCACTGGCAACGGTGGGGTGTGAAGCTCTTCTGACAATGTAGCCTCCGGATGTTTCGGGCAGGCCCTTCCCGCGAGGGATTGGTCTGGACACTCCTAGCAGCAAAGGGGTCGAGGAGCTAGGCTGGCTGATAGGGTTAACGTATGTGAACTGCTGATAAACCTCGTTACCAGTGAGGAGCCAAAGCTGCTTGAACATCGGGCTCTAACCAAAAAGGTACGTGGCTGGTTAGTCCACTTAGAATTTGGGCTACGTCGTTGTCAAGCCACCGGGGGATAGGCAGAACCTACGTCAGTCGTGTGACATGCCGGGAACGTGGTAAGCCTGTATGGTTGCCAGCTGTCTTTTGGCTGGCAGGCGAACCGTAAGGGACGCTGTTGATTGTGCAGGTATGGGAGGACGGAAAAAGCGAATGTCGGGCTGTAATGGCCCGGATAGGGGTTGAGACATTACTCCACGCGAAAGCGGGCAGACTTCCGTCTGGTCTACCGTCGCAAGGCGGCTGACTACCCTCTGTAACTTGGTTAGGTGCGAGCGCATGCGCTCGTACTGAGGTGTTTGTCCGAGATAGGGGCGCATGCGCCCCTATTGAGGTGTCTGTTGTTCCCCAGAGGGGTGTGTCTGCCCCTCTGGGGGAGATGCGCCTTCTGCCTGGGGACTTCTTCCAAGTAGGAGAGCAGCATGAAAGTATCTGGTCGAAAGACCGGGTCTGCGCTTTCCCACGCGCCGGACAACTGGAATGCCGTAGATTGGCGTCGGGTTGAACGGAACGTGCGAGGGATGCAGATTCGAATTGCGAAGGCGACGCGGGAAAGTGACTGGCGCAGGGTGAAAGCCCTGCAACGGATGCTGACTCGCACGTTATCCGCGAAGCTGTATGCGGTACGACGTGTTACGCAGAACCAGGGGGCGCGAACGGCTGGAGTCGATCGCGAACTGTGGGATTCGCCTGAAAGCCGGTGGGAAGCTATCGGCAGGTTGAAGCGGCGCGGATACAAGCCTCTGCCATTACGGAGAGTTTTTATCCCCAAAGCCAATGGAAAGGAGCGCCCTCTGGGCATCCCGACCATGCGGGACAGGGCGATGCAGGCTCTGTATCTGCTGGCTCTGGAGCCGGTGTCGGAATCGACGAGCGACCCGAATTCATATGGGTTCAGGATAAACCGCTCGACAGCTGATGCTATGGGTCAGGTACGCGCTTGCACGTCCCGGAAGGATTCGTCCCGATGGGTACTGGAAGCGGATATCAAAGGCTGCTTTGACCACATCAACCACGACTGGCTGGAAAACCATGTCCCCATGGACAGGGAGATTCTCCGGAAGTGGTTGAAGGCTGGCCTGATTTACAAGGGTCAGCTACAGGCGACAGAGGCCGGTACGCCGCAGGGAGGGATCATCTCCCCGACGCTGGCGAATGTGACGCTGAACGGGCTGGAGCGTGAACTGGTTGCGCACCTCGGTGCGAAATTCGGGATCGTCAAAGCTAAGAAGTTGAAGGTCAATGTGGTGCGATACGCGGATGACTTCGTGATTACCGGTGACTCGAAAGAGATACTGGAAAGCGTGGTCAGGCCTTGGGTGGAAGCGTTCCTTGCGGTTCGGGGCCTGCAACTGTCTGAGGCGAAAACGCGCATCACCCACATTGATGAAGGCTTCGATTTCCTTGGGTGGAATTTCCGGAAGTACTCGGGAAAATTGCTCATCAAGCCGAGCAAGAAAAACGCGCAAGCGTTTTATCGCAAGGTGGCGGAAACGATCAGCGGCAACAAAACGGTAAAGCAGGGGGATCTAATCCAACTGCTGAACCCGATGTTGCGCGGATGGGCGCAGTACCACCGTCCGGTCTCGGCCAAGCAGACGTACAGCCGCATGGAGCATCTGATTTTTCGGAAGCTCTGGCGGTGGTCGAAGCGGAGGCACCCGCAAAAGAGCGCTGTGTGGGTGAAACAGAAGTACTTTCACTCTATCGGTGCCCGGCACTGGGTGTTTGCGGTTCGTACGGTACGCGAAGACGGCAGTTGGGGGCTGAATGAGCTATACCAGCTTAGTGGTATGGCTATCAAACGGCACACGAGGATCAAGGGCGAGTTCAATCCTTTTGATCCGACATGGGAGCAATATGGCGAGACCCTGCGGCAGGGGCGCATGTGGGAACAAATGCGCTACCGAAAGCAGTGGGCGACGCTGTATATGTCACAAGGCGGGCTATGCGCGCATTGTGGCTGTGCCTTAACGGACGAATCGGGCTGGCACGACCATCATCTGGAATATCGGATGCATGGCGGTACCGACGCTTTATCCAACCGGGTGCTGCTCCACCCGCACTGCCATCAGCAAGTGCACGCTGGTAAGCTGGTTGTAACTAAGCCGGTTCTGTCGTAGACAGAACTTTGTTTGTAGATTTGAGCCGTATGCGGGGAAACTCGCACGTACGGTTCTCGGGGGGCCCGGCTTTCGCAAGAAAGTCGGGCTACCCGACAAGCACTCATCCGCCGTTCCGCGCCTAAGCGAGCACTCAGCGCGCAGCACGCAGGCAGAGGCTTCGCGACACTGTCCCAGCCAACCGATTCTGCATGACCGAACCCGAAGCAACCGACGTTTTCGAGCCGAAAAAAGTGCTCGCCCAATTGCCGCATCTGCCCGGCGTCTATCGCTATTACGATACGCAGGGCGCGGTGCTTTACGTGGGCAAGGCACGCGATCTCAAGAAGCGGGTCTCGAGCTACTTCACGAAGACGCAACTGTCGCCGCGCATCGCGATGATGGTGACGCGCATTGCGCGCATCGAGACGACCGTCACGCGCTCCGAGGCTGAGGCGCTGCTGCTCGAAAACAATCTGATCAAAGCGCTGGCGCCGCGTTACAACATCCTGTTTCGCGACGATAAGTCGTATCCGTATCTCAAGCTGACCGGCCACAAGTTTCCGCGCATGGCGTATTACCGCGGCTCGGTGGATCGCAAGAATCAGTACTTCGGCCCGTTCCCGAGTGCGTGGGCGGTGCGCGAGAGCATCCAGATCCTGCAGCGCGTCTTCCAGTTACGCACTTGCGAAGACTCCGTGTTCAACAATCGCACGCGGCCGTGTCTGCTGCATCAGATTGGTCGCTGCACGGCGCCGTGCGTCGCGGCGATCAGTGAAGAGGATTACGCGCGCGACGTCGCCAACGCGTCGCGCTTTCTGCTCGGCCGGCAGGGCGAGGTGATGAATGAGCTCGAGCAGAAAATGCACGCGTTCGCGAGCGAGCTGAAATTCGAGCAGGCCGCGGCGGTGCGCAATCAGATGAGTTCGCTGTCGACGGTGCTGCATCAGCAGGCGATCGAAGTCGGCGGCGATAGCGATGTGGATATTCTCGCGGTGGTCGCGCTCGGCGGGCGCGTGTGCGTGAATCTCGCGATGGTGCGCGGCGGACGGCATCTGGGCGACAAGGCCTATTTCCCGGCGCATGTGGAAAGCGCTCTGACGGTCGGCGAAGGTGGGCTTGAAGAGGGCGGTGATGATGAGCTGTTGGTCGATGTCGCGACCGGCGCCGACTCTGCATCTGACGAGGCCGCGAGCGGCGTGAACGCATCGTCCGATGCCGCTGACGCGCTCGCAATCGCTGAGGAGATGGCGTCCGACCAGAGCGATGACGAAGAAGACGCTGCGGTCGAGGCTGAGGAGGACGAGGCTGCCGAGTCTGAAATCGAACCTTCGACGACGCCGCGCAAAGGCCGTGCAACTGCCGGCGGCATCGAATCTGAAGTGCTGGAGGCGTTCATCGCGCAGCACTACATCGGCAATCGTGTTCCGCCGGTGCTCGTGGTCAGCCACGCACCGGCCACGCGCGAGCTCGTCGATGTGCTGATCGAGCAGGCCGGCCACAAGGTGACGGTGCTGCGCCAGCCGCAAGGTCAACGGCGCGCATGGCTCGCAATGGCCGAGCAGAACGCGCGGCTCGCGCTCGCGCGCCTGCTCTCGGAACAAGGCTCGCAGCAGGCCCGCACGCGGGCGCTCACCGATACGCTCGGCATGGAGTGCGACGACCTCGCGCATTTGCGTATCGAGTGCTTTGACATCAGCCACACGATGGGCGAAGCGACGCAGGCGTCGTGCGTGGTGTATCACCATCACAAGATGCAGTCGTCCGAGTACCGCCGCTACAACATCACGGGCATCACACCGGGCGACGACTACGCGGCGATGCGCCAGGTGCTCACGCGCCGCTACGAGAAGATGGTCGCGCAAGCGGCTGCGAATGCCGCCGACGAAGCTGCCGAATTGCAAACCGACGCGGCCGCGGACCCGTCGCTCGCACCGGATGCCGCGGAGCCGGCGGCGGCTGGCGGCATCCTGCCGACCATCGTGTTGATCGACGGCGGCAAGGGCCAGGTCGAAATCGCGCGCCAGGTGTTCACCGAACTGGGTCTCGATACCGGCATGCTGGTCGGCGTGGCGAAGGGCGAGGGACGCAAGGTCGGTCTCGAAACCTTGATTTTCGCCGACGGCCGCGCGCCGCTCGAACTCGGCAAGGAAAGCGCGGCGCTGATGCTGGTCGCGCAGATTCGCGACGAGGCGCACCGTTTCGCGATCACCGGCATGCGCGCGAAGCGCGGCAAGACACGCCAGACCTCGCGGCTCGAAGAGCTCGAAGGGGTGGGGGCGAAGCGGCGTCAGCGGTTGTTGGCGCGCTTCGGCGGGCTGCGTGGGGTGGTCGCCGCAAGCGTCGAGGATCTGGCGAGCGTCGAAGGGATTTCGCAGGCGCTTGCCGAGCAGATCTACCGGCAGTTGCACTGATCGCGGTACGTCACGCTGCTTGAGGAGCGGCGGGTGTGCGGTAGATAAGCAGTCGATAAGCGGCGCCGAAGCGGTCGACAAGCGGCTGATGTACGGCCGATAAGCGGTGTGCCGGCGTGCCGCGTGCCAGGCCCCGTGCGCCGCTTTGCTTGTGGCAGGTCTTGTGACACGGCACAATTGCATCTCCCTTGCCAGACGCTGCGCCTGCCCATGCCGTTTAATTTCCCGATTTTCCTGACTTGGCTGCGGATCGTCCTGATTCCGCTGGTCGTAGGCGTGTTTTATTTGCCCGACATGATGATGAGCCCGGCACACCGCAATCTGGCGGCCGCGACGATCTTCATTCTGGCGGCGCTCACCGACTGGTTCGACGGCTATCTGGCCCGCAAATGGAATCAGACTTCGGCGTTCGGCGCGTTTCTCGACCCGGTCGCCGACAAGCTGATGGTGACGGCTGCGTTGCTGGTGCTGGTGCAACTGGCACGGATCGATTCGGCGATTGCGCTGGTCATCGTCGGGCGCGAGATCGCGATCTCGGCGCTGCGTGAGTGGATGGCGCAGATCGGCGCATCGAAGAGCGTTGCGGTGAATTCGCTCGGCAAGTTCAAGACCGTGTGCCAGATGGTGGCGATTCCAATGTTGCTGTTCTACGGGCCGTTGCCGTTCGGCGGCGGCGTCTCGGTCGATACACGTGTGTGGGGCCTGTGGCTGATCTACCTGGCTGCGTTCCTGACGATCTGGTCGATGCTCTATTACATGAAACTCGCGTGGCCGCAGATTCGCGAACGGGGTGGCGTTGCCTGATTGGAGAGCGTTCGAGCTGCGCGGCGAAGGCGGTTGTTGCGGGCCGAACGTCTCTGCGGACGTCTCCGCGAATGTCGCCGAACCGTGAGTGAAATCTTTTCGGTTAAAGACATTCGCAAAAGGGGTTGACACGTTTCAGTCGTTTCTCCATAATCTCGTTTCTCCGATGCACGCAGTTCGAAACGTCGGTGACAGTAAGAGAGTAGTTGCAGTAACAAGGCAGCAGTTAGCAGCACAATGCGGGAGTAGCTCAGTTGGTAGAGCGCAACCTTGCCAAGGTTGAGGTCGCGAGTTCGAGCCTCGTCTCCCGCTCCAATTTTTGAAGCAACGCGTTGTTTGGCGAAGTAAAAGTGCAAGGCGTTGTGAAGTAGGGCAATGCGGGAGTAGCTCAGTTGGTAGAGCGCAACCTTGCCAAGGTTGAGGTCGCGAGTTCGAGCCTCGTCTCCCGCTCCATACATAAGGGGAAGCAACGCTTCCCTTTTTGTTTGGTGGGCCGGTCGTTCTGGTTGCTCACCAGACAAATCTGAGAATCTGCAGCTAGGTTCCAGTCCGCTTGCGGCGCGATAGCAAAGCGGTTATGCAGCGGCCTGCAAAGCCGTTTAGGCCGGTTCGACTCCGGCTCGCGCCTCCAGTAGTTGATGTAAAGAAAAGCCCCGACTTGTCGGGGCTTTTCTTTTTCCGGCGGCATTGTCGCTGATATCGACTCGGCGGATTTCAGCGCGACGTGACGCATTCCAGCGCGTAGACCCTCATAGTCATCCGCGCGCCTGACGCGGCCAGCAGACAGTCGCGCCTGCTCACTCGTCACCGACTCAAAAAGCAATCGCTGATTTGATCGATTGAAGTGCCGCGCTGTTCAGAAAGTAGTAGTTGTCTTGCGGCGTTCCGCCGCCGAGCGGCGCGAGCTGCAAGTTCGTGCCGTCCTTGATCACGTAGCCTGCGTAGATTCCGCCGTTGTTCTGGTAGTAGACCCGGTAATCGGTGGTCGCCCCGCCGAGTGCCGCATTGGCTACCCATGCACGCATGCCGGCCAACGTGACGATCTGGCCGTCGCTGAGCTGATAGGTCTTGCCGTCTGTCGTGCTCGCGTACGGAAAGAAATTTTCAAGCGTCGAGATCGTGGCGGAGCACGGTGTCGGATTGGTCCCAGCAGTCGTGGCGGGTGCAGCGCAGTCGTACGTGTATGCCTCGTCGCCGACTGTGTGGCGCACGACCTTGACGTAGGCGGCGCCCGTTTGCCAACTGGCCTGCTGGTTGTACAGCGATTGCCCGTTGAGCGTGTTCGTGAGAAGACCAACGGCGTTATTGGCAAAGAGTTCAGCGGGTGAGGCGGAAATCAGGCCCGATAACGGCACGACGCTGTAGCTGGTGCCAAGTAAGGTACGGACCACTGTTTTACCGTCCGAGGCCAGATAATCTTCCTGGACATTCGCCCCCGGGTAACTGACCCGAACTTGCGGTGGAACCGCGGTGCTATAGACAGCGCCATTGACGAGCAAGCGTGACACCGTCAATGCCGGAACCTGCAGCGCGGACGATACGGACGCGTACGTTACCGTCAGCGGCTGTGTCCCGGCCGCGGCGCTTTGCGCGATGCTCGAGTCGTCGGTGTAGAAGGCGCTGTTCGGGCTGACTGACAGTGCACCCGTCGACGATGTGCTAACCGACAGGCTGCCGCTCAGATAATGCATGCCGCCGTTTGAGGCGAGTGCGAAACTTTCGTAGCTCTTTTGCGCGTCGCTCAGATTCGAAGGGCTTGCTGTCGATCCCGAACCGCCTGACGAGCCGCCGCCACACGCAGACAAAATAGATGCGGCAATCGTGGCCAGCATGAAATGCCGATTTACCAATCGCTTTTCATTTTCTTTCATTTCTGATTTTTTATCTTTCAATGTTGTTCTGATGATTTTTAGAAACCCCGAATGAAACATTGATCGTTAGCAGTTCGTTGTCAATCATGTACAGTATCCCATGCCGTTTCGCGTATTCAGAAACATCGTTAGAAATACGATGCAATTGTCTTGATGTTTCTCGGCCGCGAAAACACGGGCCAGGGCAAACCCGCTGTTAATACCTATTCGACCAATGAAAAAAACCATAACCGCTGCTGTGCTGTGTGCCATTGGGTTGCCACTGCTGGCGATCGCGCAATCGGCACCGTCGCCTGCCATTAAAGGCGGGGATTCATGGACCTACGTCGACACCTTTGAGAAAGCGCCTTCAATATGGCGCCAGACGCACGACGAAGTGACAGTGTTGCGTGCAACGCCTTCCCACATCTACTACACATCGAAGCAGTCGGGTTCGACCCAGACGCCGAGCGAGGTGATCGTAGGCGCCGACTGGAGCCGCGAACGCAATGTGAATGGCGCGGATGTGGTCGTCAATCGGCCGTTCGTTTTCCCACTGTCGTCGGGCAAAACCTGGAACCTGGAATATACGGAACAGCACCCGAACAAGGTCTTCGCCTCACAAAAGTGGAGCAGCCAATATCGGGTGGTGGGTGTTGAAACCGTCGAGGTGCCGGCGGGAAAATTTCAGGCGATTAAAGTCGAAGCGGAAGGCGATTGGGT
Source organism: Burkholderia sp. GAS332 (assembly GCA_900142905.1). Lineage (NCBI taxonomy): Bacteria > Pseudomonadati > Pseudomonadota > Betaproteobacteria > Burkholderiales > Burkholderiaceae > Burkholderia > Burkholderia sp. GAS332. The sequence goes on from FSRV01000001.1 coordinate 1,274,501, forward strand.
TGCGCAACTCGAGCCGACGCAAACTATCACTCAAGCCGTGCAGACGCAGCAGGGCGATACCGCCATGATCACTCATGCGCAGAAAACAGGACCTACCCAGCTGACCGGGCGCACGTATAAAGCATTCTGGTATGTGCCTGAGATTGGCCGCTGGGTGAAATCGGTGGAAGAATATTACGGCAGTAATGGTGTGCGAAACGAGCGCTACACGGCCGAACTGGAGTCGTACAAAAGAAGTCCGGAATGATTGGAATACGCGCGATTAAACTGTCAGCTTTTGCTGCGTGAGAAAGAAGCCCCGAAAACACCGGGGCTTTTTTTCTTTTCCTTGTTGACTGCGAAACTGACCCGGCATGCGTATTCCAAACCTCGAGCGTCGCTCTTTCTACCTGCGCCTGATTTACGCGCTCTGCCTCTGCGGCGCCACCTGGACACATCTGCAAGTGGCCCTGGTCCACGGACTCTGGTGGGACTACGGCGGCGCGGCGGCGCTGACGCGAATCTACTGGACGTCTCTGCTCTTCATCGATCCACTAACCGCTCTGCTACTGCTGTTGCTTCCGGGAGCAGGGCTGATCCTCTGCGTCGCTGTCATCGTGACGGACGTGGTGCACAATTCATGGTTCGCGCTACATCATCCGATCCGCATGGACCTGTACCTTTCGCAGATCGTCTTTCTGCTGTTCGTCGCGTTCACGGTGCGGACCGCGTGGCGAGGGGTCACAAGCCGGCCCGCCGCGCTGCGCGCTGTCGATTAAATTGCCCGATTGCCTCTTTGCGCAATTGCCTGTCCACACGAGGCTGCATGTACCTACAACTCACCGGCACCAACGTCCGTCTGCTCGGCTCGATGCATCTGTTTCCGGCGACGAGTCGCAGAACGCCGCCATGGATCGCTGAAGCGTATGACTGGGCCGAATCGCTGGTCTTCGAATCCGATCCACCGACGATCCTGCCGTTTCTGAAGGCTGCCTCGCAAGGCGGTGCTGACCAACTGCAGCCCTTGCTCTCCGCCGATGCCTGGAATCAGCTACAAGCTGTGTGGCCCGCAGAGGGGCCGTTAGCGCCGCTCGTCGATCTGCGTCCGTGGGCCGCGCTGGTCGTTGCACCGACGCTGTTCCAGCAAGTCGTCGAAGGCGTGGAGCCGCGCATGCTGCGCTCGGCACTCACGCAAGGCAAACCGTACGAGTATCTCGAGACCGCGCAGGAGGTGGCGGCGTCGCTCGAATCGATTCCACTCGAAGCCGTTGGCACCGCGCTCGGTATGCTGATGTCCGATCTCGACGAACCGCAGCGCACGCTCGAGCGAATGCACACGGCCTGGCTGCATGGCGATTTGCAGGCCGTGCACCAGATCGCCGTCGAGTCGCCGATGTTCAACCTGCCCGGCATTCGCCACGCCATTCTGGATGCACGCAATCGCGCGTGGGCGGTGCGCGTGACGGCGCTGCTCGGTCGGCCGGAGCGGACCTTGGTTGTGGTAGGCGCGTTGCACTTGTGCGGGCCAGGCAACCTGATCGACTGTCTCGCGCAGCCCGTCGAGCCGGTTTTTTGTAAGCAGCTAGCCGCTTTGCGGCCAAGCGGCATAGCCTAAGGCCGCCACGCGCGGCATAATTCCGCATTGCCGCCGTCCATCAAGGCGCGCCTCTTTTGAAGACCTTCCATGACCGAATCGCAGCAAACCGCCGCCACGCGACTGGCGCAACTCGAATGGCGCTGGAAAGCGTTCGACGACCTCACGACCGCCGAAGTCTATGCAATGCTGGCGGCGCGCAGCGCGGTATTCGTCGTCGAGCAGAACTGCGTGTATGGCGATATCGACGGGCTCGATTCAGATGCCTGGCATCTGTTTGCTTATGGTGCCAACGGCTCCGGTGAAAAGAGGCCGCCGCTCGCAGGTTATCTGCGAGTGTTGCTGCCTGACGCCGAAGACCCCGATATCCGCATCGGCCGCGTCCTGACAACAGCGGAATTCCGCGGCATCGGCCTCGGCAACGCGATGCTCGAACGCTCGCTCACGCATATCCGCGCGCAGTGGCCCGGTACGCCGATCCGTTTGCATGCGCAGGCGCATCTGCAAGGCTTCTATGGCGCATTCGGCTTTACGCCGGTGTCGGAGATTCACGAAGAGGACGGCATCCCGCACGTGTGGATGCGTTCGGCCTAAGCCAGGCCGTAGCCGGGTTCGGCGCGTGCGCGCCGACCGGCTTCAATGCTACGACCTCAATAGATTCGACGTTGTCAGCGGTGGCCGCTCGCGGGCGCTGACGCTGACGCGGCTGGCGCCAAGCCTTGCTTCGTCTTCACGCGCCGCTCGCCGCGCAGACGTCCGCGTGCCGACAGCCGCATCCAGTGACGCAAGGCCACCAGCGCGCCGATCACGCTCATCATCGAGCCCGGAATCCACAGCAACAGCCCGCCGATCTGCTGATCGCGCATCGGGCTCAGCCACGTGAAGGCGCGGCCGCAGATCGAATAGATCGGATACAGTTCGCGCGGCGTAAAGAAGATAAACGCGCCGAGCATGATCTGCGGCGGAATCGCGGCGATCACCACCAGTACGCGTTTGCCGGGTGACAAACGCGCCGGCGGCGCTGGCCGCGGATCGAGTACGAGCCACCAGAACAGCAGGCCGTCGATCACCATGCTCCAGTTCATCACGCGATAGAGCCGCCAGTCGAGCATCGCCACGAAATGAATCGGCGACATCAACCAGAAGTAGATCAGCCCGACGAACAACGTGACCGCGACCACCGGATGCATCACCACGTCGAGCAGCTTGCGTACCACCGGGGTCTCAAGCGCGGGCCGCACGAAGCGTTGCCGCCAGCTGAATGGAATGCCCGCGCGCAACGCGGCGCCCGGATAAGAGAGCGCGATAAAGAATGGCCCGAGGTGATGGAGCACCAGATGCTGCAAGCGATGCATGAAGAACTCATGCTCGAAGAAATAATCGAGCCGCGTATGCAGCGCGACATACAACGCGACCAGCCCGAACCAGAACGAAATACGCCGGAGAATCGAGACCTTCGCCTTGTGCGCGCCGCGTACGAAAAGGATCGCCGGCACCAGCAAGGCGATGACGACGGTCGGCGAAAACTCCCAGGGATCGAGCCAGTAGAGCAGGTTCATCGCAGGGCGTTAATTGGTTTGAGCGGGCGACTTGACGGCGAACGGCGTATCGAGTGTTTCGCCGTCGGAGAACTTCAGCGTCAGATGCACGGTGTCGCCCGGGGCGACCTTGTGCTTCGCGTCTTCGAGCATCACGTGATAGCCGCCCGGCGCGATTGCGACCTGGCCGTGAGCGGGCACCGTCAGCTTGTCGACCATCACCATCTTTTGCGTCGAACCGTTCGACACGGTTTGATGCAGCATCGCGTCGCCGTAGTCGTTGCTGGAAATGTCGACGAGGTCGACCGGCTTGTCGCTTGCATTAACCAGCGTCACGTAGCCGGCGGCGGGCAGATTGTTCGGCAGCCAGCGCACCCACGCGTCTTTGACGGTGATTGCGTTAGCGCCAGCGGCAAGTGCCGCCGAAGTGAAACCGAATGAGAGGGCGAGGGTGCAACTCAGTGCGGCGAACGTTTTGATCTTGATCGACATGAATGAACTCGGGAAAGGTCAGGAACGGTCATCAATAATACGGCGCAGGTCTTGTGCGATCGTATCGGGCGTATCGTGGTCGGTGGCGAGCAGGCGCGCGTGGCCTTGCTGGTCGAACACATAGACGGCCGAGCTATGGGTGACTTCGTAGTTGCCGCTGGGGTCGCGCTTTTCCATCTGATAGGCGACCCGGTAACGCTTGGCGAGCGACTCGATCTGCCAGTCGGTGCCGGTCAGGCCTTCGGCGTGTTGCGAGTCGAAGGCGCCGACGTAGTCATGCAAGGCTTTGGGCGTGTCGCGCGCCGGGTCGACGGTGATGAACAGGATGCGCACTTTCTGCGCGTCCGGGCCGAGTTTGGCCAGCACTTGCATCAGACGGCCCATCGTTTCAGGGCAGACGTCCGGGCAATGCGTGTAGCCAAAGTAGACGAGCGACGTGCGGCCTTTGAACGAATCGCCGGTCACCGCGCGGCCGTCATCGCCGGTCAGTGTGAAATCGAGATCCGGCAAGTGGCCGGTTACGTTGGTCAACTGGAACGGTTCGGTGGGATGCGTGCAGGCGGTCAACGTGGTCAGCGCGCTCACCATGACGGTCAGCGCGACCAGGCGCCTGGACCACGGCTGGCGTGGTGACGCGAGGTTGGGCTGCGAGTGTCGGGACGAGATGATTGGGAACAAAGCAGGGTTCAATGACTCGATTGAAGAGCGGCGCGTGACGCAGTCCGTGAGCGGACGCGGCGTCGCATGAAGCGCGCGGCCCCTCATAGTGTGCAAATATGGCCGTCACGGCGATGGTCCGCGTGGCTGCGACTGTATCGCAAAATGTCTGATGACGTCGCACAGCGCCCGCAGGCGCACGGTTTGCGAGGCAATTTGACGCAGGCGCCTGAAAGCCGGCTGAAGCCTGATCGTTCTCTTTTTGAACGCAATCGTCAGTGGCATCGGTCGCAGCGCCCGGCCAGGCTTGTGTCCTGGCTTACTTCCTCGAAAAATTGACGGATGCGCGGTAAGATGCGCACACTTTTCCGGCCGCAGAAGGCTGAAAGGCAAAATTAACCGATGCAAGCACTTCCGGCGGTTCTGTCTCCCAGCGAGACGGCATTTTTCTTCGACTTCGACGGCACGCTCGTCGAACTCGCGCCCACGCCGGACGGCGTGCTGGTGCAACCGCGCGTCATCGCGTTGTTGAGCGAGTTGCGCAGTCTCACGAACGGTGCGGTCGCGATCGTGTCGGGCCGTGGCATCGACAGCATCGACAATTTTCTCGGCATGCCCGATCTGCCGATCGCCGGTCTGCATGGCGCCGAGCGGCGCGACGCGAACGGCGACACGCAGCGTATCGGCTTTCACGACGAGCGCCTGTTGCGCATGGAGCAGGTGCTCGCGCAGGTCGTCAACGAACATCCCGGCATGCTGCTCGAGATCAAAGGCGCGGCGCTGGCGCTGCACTACCGCAACGCGCCCGACCGCGAGCCGGTGGCGCGCGAGGCGACCGAGCGGCTGGTTGCCGATTACTCCGGTTCGTATGTGTTGCAGCCGGGCAAAATGGTCTACGAAATCAAACCGAAGGACGTCGACAAGGGCCGTGCGATGCGCGCGTTCCTGGAGGAGCCGCCGTTCGTCGGCCGCAATCCGGTGTTTGCCGGCGACGATCTGACCGACGAGAAAGGCTTTGCCGTCGTCAATGAGCGCGGCGGCGTGTCGATCAAGGTGGGCGCGGGCGACACCATGGCGCATACGCGCGTCGAGTCGGTCACGGCGCTGCTCGACTGGCTGGCATCGATTGTCGCGGCCACGCGCGGGGCATGATGGTTCAACCGTATCGTTCAACGTACACCATGTACTGCATCGGGAATCGCGCTTCATGAGCCGACTGATCATCGTATCGAACCGGGTCGCACCTATTTCGGAAGGCGGTCCGGCCGCCGGCGGTCTGGCGGTCGGCGTGTACGACGCGCTGAAGGAAACCGGCGGCATGTGGTTCGGCTGGAGCGGCGACGTGCTCAGCTCGGGCCAGCCGCAGATCAAGGTCGAGGAGCGCGGGCCGGTGACCTTCGCGACCATCGCGCTGATGCGCCGCGACTACGACCAGTACTACCGCGGTTTTTCGAACGCCACGCTGTGGCCCGCGTTCCACTATCGCGCCGATCTGCTGCAGTACGACCGGCACGACTTCGAAGGCTATTGCCGCGTCAATGCGTGGCTTGCCCAGCAACTCGTGCCGCTTCTGCGCGAAGACGACGTGATCTGGGTCCACGACTATCACCTGATCCCGTTTGCCCAGGCGTTGCGCGCGGCCGGCGTGAAAAATCGCATCGGCTTCTTTCTGCATATTCCTTTTCCGGCTTCGCAGGTCTTGCTGGCCGTGCCGCCGCACCGCGAACTGGTCGAAGCGCTCTGTTCGTTCGATCTGCTCGGTTTTCAGACCGCACCGGATTTGCGAGCATTCTGCGACTACATCGTCAATGAGGCGAACGGCACGGTCGACGTGCCGGCCCGCGGCCCGCTGACCGTCCATGCATTCGGCCGCACCTTGCGCGCGGCGGCTTATCCGATCGGCGTCTATCCGGACGAAATCGCCGAACTCGCGAAGGCGGGCGAGCGCGGCAAGCCGGTGCGCACGATGAAGACGGCGCTGCATTCGCGCAAGCTGATCATGAGCGTGGACCGCCTCGATTATTCGAAGGGACTGGTCGAGCGCTTCCGCGCGTTCGAGCGCTTGCTGGAACACGCCACCGCGCAACGCAACAAAGTGTCGTTCCTGCAGATCGCACCGCCGACGCGCGCCGACATGCACGCCTATCAGGACATCCGCCTGCAGCTCGAAGGGGAGTCGGGGCGGATCAATGGTCGCTTTGCCGAGCTCGACTGGACGCCGATCCTGTATATCCACAAGCAGTACGAGCGCTCGGTGCTCGCCGCGTTGTTTCGCACGGCTCATGTCGGCTACGTCACACCGTTGCGCGACGGCATGAATCTCGTCGCGAAGGAATATGTGTCGGCACAGGATCCGGAGAGTCCGGGCGTGCTCGTGCTGTCACGTTTTGCCGGTGCCGCGCAGGAACTGGATGGCGCGTTGATCGTGAATCCGGTCGATATCGACGGTATGGCCGAGGCGCTGGCCAAGGCGCTGGAGATGCCGCTGGCGGAGCGTCAGGCGCGTTATCGCGACATGATGGTGCAACTGCGCGAGAACAATGTGTCGGTGTGGCGCGATAACTTCATGCGTGATCTTCAGAGCGTGGATGGTGCGAAGAGCGCAAGAACAGTGAAGGTGCGTGCTGGATCGGGCAAGAAAGCCGCGCGCGAAATACTGGCCGGATAGGCGGCGAGTCAGGCCGACTTCAACTGCCCCGGAAAACAGAAAAGCCGCTCGAAAGCGGCTTTTCTGTTTGGTGCTGCGCGTGTTGCTGAAGTAGCAGAGGGCGGCGCGTTGCTTAGACCACGTGCTGCTCGTCCATCTTCTTACCGCCGACATGCAGCGTGGCGCCCTTGCCGTACTGCTTCGAGAGCAGGTCGCGATACAGGCCCGGCCGCAGGCGCAACTCTTCCGGGCTGCCGTCGTCGATGACCTTGCCGGCGCTCATCACGATGATCCGGTCGAAGTTGTTCAGCGTCGACAACCGGTGCGCGATCGCGATCACTGTGCGGCCCACCATCAGCCGGTCGAGCGCCTTCTGGATCGCTTCTTCCGATGCGCTGTCGAGTGCCGAGGTGGCTTCGTCGAGCAGCAGGATCGGCGCGTTCTTCAGGATCGCCCGCGCAATCGCGATCCGCTGGCGCTGTCCGCCGGACAGCTTGACACCGCGGTCGCCGACGATGGTGTCGTAACCTTCCGGCATGGCTTCGATGAAGTCGCTGCAGCGGGCTTCGCGCGCGGCGGCGAGCACTTCTTCCCGGCTCGCTTCAGGGCGGCCATACGCGATGTTCTCGTACACCGAGCGATGGAACAGCGAGATATCCTGGGGCACCAGCGCAATCGTATGGCGCAGGCTGTCCTGGGTGATCGTGGCGATGTCCTGGCCGTCGATCTTGATCGCACCGGCCTGCGTCTCGTAGAAACGCTGCAGCAGCGCCAGCACGGTGGATTTACCCGCGCCCGATTTGCCGATCAGACCGACCCGCTGGCCCGGCTCGATATGCAGGTCGAAGTGATCGAGAATCGGCCGTCGGCGCGGGTAGGCAAACGTCACGCCTTCGAAGTCGACCCGGCCGCCTTGCGGCACGAGCTCGGTGGCGCCATCGCGATCCGGCATGCCGTGCGGCTCGAGCAGGGTGCGAACGGCTTCCGCGAGCCGTGCGACGTGCTGCGTGACGTCGACCAGCGCCACGGCCAGATCGCGCGTGCCGTGCAGAATCGTGAAGCCGAGTGAGCTGACTAGCACGATGTCGCCGGAGGTCGCACGGCCTTGATCCCACAGCCACAGCGCCCAGCCCAGCAAGCCCGCCGACAGCAGCGCGGTGATCACCGCATGCAGCAGGCGCAGCTTTTCCAGATACAGCAGGCTCTGCTGGCGCGCGTCCATTTCCGCTTTGACGGTCGCGCCGAAACGCTGCTGCTCGCGAAGCGTCATGCCGAAGGCGCGCACGAGGCCCATGTTGCTGATCACATCGACCAGCTCGCCGTCCACGGACGCCGCTTTGGTCGCGAAATGGTGATGCCGCGCCGAGCCACGCCCGGCAAGTTTGTAAAGCACCACCGACAGAATGGCCGAGCAGAGCATCAGGCCGCCCGCCATCAGCGGATTCACCGCGGTGATCATCACGATCGCGCCGAGTACCGCGATACACGGCGGCAGCACGTTCCAGGCGGTGGTGTTTTCGGCGGTGTAGACCGCGTTCGAGGTGGCCGTGATGCGGCTCGCCAGCATGCCCGGCTGTTTCTCCGAGTAGTAAGTCGGCGAGTGGCCGCTCAAGTACTGGAACAGGTCGCGCCGCAAGTCGCCGGTCACGGCCACGAACGTATGCGCGGCGACCCAGCCGCCGACCCGCCACAGCAGGTTGTCGGCGGCGATCAGGCCGACCAGGATGGCGAACGCGCCCCACAACGGACCGGGATGATGACGGCCTTCGCCGAGCACGTCGATCAGGTGCTTGATCGCATATTGCGAAGCGAGCGCACAGCCCACGGCCGCAAACACGCTGCACAGGACGATCGCATGCGCGAGCGGATGGCGGCGGATAAAGCGGAAAAGAAACGCAAGCGGCCGATGCGCATAGCTCGCAAGCTTTGCGTTCTGGGCATTACGCTGGGCGATGGTTAAGTGTTCCAATTGATCGTGAGGTCGATGTGTTTCGGGTTGTGCACACGCAAGGCATGGGCCACAGCAAAAGCGTTCGCCGCGAGGCCGATGCTTCGCATTGTAAACATGCAAAAGCGATTGCGCCCTGTGTATCCGGGCGATGGCGCGACTGTTTTCGCGATAGACGATCGCGACCTGGTGTTCGCACGACCCCGCGCTGGGGCGGTGGTTCACGCAGGCTGCGCGATATTTCGGGATATAATTACAAATTGCATTCAACTGCGGTGCGGCATTTCTTCAATGCCTGCCGGTAAAGTTGACGCAGGATCTTACAGCTGCCATGTTCGGGTCAGCGTTGCAAGCCAGTTGCTACTGTAGAACTGTCTTATAAAACAAGGGTTTGTAAAGTGTTTCGCCTTTGTAACAACGTAAAGACTTTGAAATGTTGTGCTGCAGCGAGATCCCCGGCACTGATAATGCATGCTCTGTTGGTCCACCGAAATATCTGACAGTTTGTCAACGTAGGTGCCCTGTGTGCGTTTACCGGCACATGCGCAGACAATGAACAACTGATCTGGGCCCACTACCCAAGCGAACTATCGCAGGATTTCTCGAAAGAATCAGGCCCGCGCCGGCATATCCGGCCAGACTGCCCTGGCGAGCAAGCGAGTCGCTTTTACCAAACGCAGTACTTTTGCCTGATTTTTTACGAGGAGTTCTTCATTATGCGAATCGCTCAAATCGCTCCCTTGCACGAGGCCGTTCCGCCCAAGCTATACGGTGGTACGGAACGCGTGGTGTCCTACCTGACCGAAGCGCTGGTTGAGCAGGGCCATGACGTCACGCTTTTCGCAAGCGGCGATTCGCAAACCTCGGCGAAACTCGAAGCTTTCTGGCCGCAGGCGCTGCGCCTCGACCCGACCATCCGCGACGTGATGGCGCCGCACATGCTGCTGCTCGAAGAAGTGCGCCGCCGCGCGGACGAATTCGACGTGCTGCATTTCCACATCGACTACTACCCGTTCTCGCTGTTCGCCCGCCAGCCGGTGCCGTTCCTGACCACGCTGCACGGCCGTCTCGATCTGCCGGAACTGCAGCCGATCTTCAATACGTTCAGCGACGTGCCGGTGGTGTCGATTTCGGACAACCAGCGCATCCCGCTGCAACAGGCGAACTGGCTGCAAACCGTCTATCACGGTCTGCCGGAAAACGTGCTCACGCCGATCAAGGACGTCGAGCCGGGCTACCTCGCATTCCTTGGCCGCGTCTCGCCGGAGAAGGGTCTCGACCGTGCGATCCGCATCGCCGGCCAGGCAGGCATGAAGCTCAAGGTCGCCGCCAAGATCGACAAGGCCGATCGTGCCTATTACGAAGAAGTGATCAAGCCGCTGATGGCGCTCCCGCACGTCGAATACATTGGCGAAATCGGCGAAGCCGAGAAGCGTGAGTTCCTCGGCAACGCGCATGCACTGGTGTTCCCGATCGACTGGCCGGAGCCCTTCGGTCTGGTGATGATCGAAGCAATGGCTTGCGGGACGCCGGTGATCGCGTTCAACCGTGGTTCGGTGCCGGAAGTGATCGAAAACGGCGTGTCGGGTTTCGTCGTCGAAGACGAAATCAGCGCGGTCGCCGCAGTGAAGCGTCTGCACACGCTGCCGCGCACCGGAGTGCGCAAGGCATTCGAAGCGCGCTTCTCGTCGAAGGTCATGGCGAAGAACTACGTCGCCACCTACGAAGAGCTGCTGCGTCAGAAGCATCGTACGGTGCTGCGCGAAGTCAACGCCGGCTAAGCACCACGGTCGGTCGAAGCAGTCAGGCCGGCTTGCCGGAGCGCTGTTGGCGCCCTCGGCTCGGCGCCCCCGGCTCGGCGCCCCCGGCTCGGCGCCCCCGGCGATCCGATCAGGTGGTCCGGCTGCACCCCAACAACGCCCCGTGTGCGTCTCGCCCACGGGGCGTTGTTGCATGCGCGCCGCGTTTTGGCCCCGTGAGCGGCAGAAATTACGGTTTTGAGACCGGCAAGAATGAGCCTGTCTCGGTAATATCCCTATAATGGCCCTGCCGCAAATTTGGCTGCGGCGCCGCCGACGACAGGAGGATGCCTTGGCGAGAACGAAAGAGACGCGTGCGAACGCGGCGCCCGGCGCCGGAACGATTTTCGCGTTGCGCGCCATCGGTCTCGTGCTCCTTGCTCGCTGGCTATTTTCGATGGCGCAGATGGACCTGGGCGCATCGCTGTCGGCGATGGTGTCGTCGCCGTGGGCGTGCATCAACCTGGTGTTCCTGTTCCTGCTGATTTTCCTGCCGGGCGCGCGCGCCGTGGCCGAGCGTCCCTTACATCCGCTGCCGCAATGGCTGCGGCAGGCGCTGCGTCTGTTTGCTTTCCTCGGATTCCTGTTTGCGGTCTGGTCGGTCGGCGCGTTTGCGGCGAGCGCGGGTTGGCGGCGCGCCGCGCAGGCAGTGGCGGCCACCAACGGCTGGCTGTTGGCTGCGCCGGCGTTGTACGCCGCGGTCGTGTGGATTTGCCGGCCGCGCGCGCTGTGGCGAACCAATATCGCCGCGCGACGCTTTGCGATCGGCCGCTACGCGGTCGCGCTCGATCCGGCCACACGCACGGTGGTCGTCTGGGCCGAGCGTCGCAAGGTCGGTCAGTACGACGCCCGCGAATTGTCCGTACGATGGGCGGCGAATCACGGCGTGAGCGCGACGCCAACGCCCGCTCCCGCGGTGGCATTCGGTGTTGCCGGCGAGTCGGGTGGACCCGCGGCGCCGCTCGGCTCGGTGGGCGCGCCAGCGTTGGCTCGAGGTGGCTTCCACCGGCGTCCGAAAATCGAATTGCTATGGGATTCGCCTGCTGCGGCGGGCCACAATCGGCAAACTGTGTTCCGCACGGCGTTGACTACCGAGGGCGATCGGGTCGCCGCGCGTGCGCTCGACACATCGCTGCGGCAAGTCTGAGTCGGGTGCTTTGTGCAGTCGACCACACCGCGCTGCCGAAGCAGGCGTCGTAAAGTAAGGGGTAGCTGATAATAAGATGTGTCACCCACGTACCACTCGGTGTTCCGTTGGGTGGGTGAGACAGACATCGATCGTATTGCGTCGTTTCCAGGAGTCGCTATGCTGGTTCGCTGGTTGCTTGCCGCCATTCATCTGCTTGCTTATGGCTTTGCCCTCGCGTCGATTCTTCGGCGCACCTGGTCATTGCGGCGAGCCAGTGTGCCTGCTGCTTTGCGATCCGTATTTCGCGCCGATACGCGATGGGGCCTTTCAGCGTTGGTGTTGGTTGTCACCGGTCTGATGCGCGCCTTCGGTGGTTTCGAAAAGGGCGCCGACTATTACCTTCACGAGCCGCTCTTTCACGTCAAGATGACGCTGCTCGTGCTGATACTCATCCTCGAAGTCCCGACGATGCTCGGTCTGATGCGTTGGCGTGCCTCTATCAGAAACGGCGCCCCGCCTGATTTGCGAAAAGCGCGCAGGTACGCGCGTTTCAGCGTGATCCAGACTGTGCTGCTGGTGTTGATGGTGTTCGCGGCTAGCGGCATGGCGCGCGGAATCGGGCTACCCGCGGGCGTGGTTTAGACGCGCGTTGAGTGGGGGAGGGGGCGTGCGTCACGCCAGCGGAAAACGCTTTTTACCGGCGCCTTTCGCATGACGTTTCACACGCTTCTCCGCAATTTACTTCTCGACCAGCAAGCTCGAATCATCGAGCCGACTCGCCTTCGCGCTGTCGGTCTTGTGCATGATCTCCGAGTCGCTCAAACCCTTGATCAACTCCAGCGCCTGACGTTCGAACAACCGTCTGTACAGGCCGTTCTCGAGTCGGATCAACGCCTCGTGACTGCCTTCCTCGATGACCTTGCCCTTGTCCAGCACCAGCAGCCGGTCCAGTGCTCGCACGGTGGAAAGACGGTGCGCCACCACTAGCGTCGTGCGGCCCATCATCAGCCGTTCCATCGCGTGCTGGATCAGCACCTCGCTTTCGCTGTCGAGGCTCGAGGTCGCTTCGTCCAGAATCAGGATCGGCGCGTCCGCGAGAAACGCCCGCGCGATCGCCACGCGCTGACGTTCGCCGCCGGAGAGCTTGATGCCGCGCTCGCCCACCAGCGTGTCGTAACCTTGAGGCAGTGTCGCGATAAAGTCGTGCGCACTGGCGAGCCTCGCGGCGCGTTCGATCTCGGCGCGGCTCGCACCGGGCCTCGCATAGGCGATGTTCTCCGCCAGCGAGCGGTGAAACAGCACCGGCTCCTGCTGAACGATCGCGATCTGGCTGCGCAACGACGCCTGCCGCACGCGGGCGATGTCCTGACCGTCGATCGTGATCCGGCCTTCCGAAATATCGTACAGCCGCTGGATCAGCTTGATGAAGGTCGTCTTCCCGGAGCCCGAATGCCCGACCAGCCCGACGCGTTCTCCCGGCGCGATGCGCACAGAGAAGTTGTCATAGAGCGGCGTGGCTTTCGCACCGTAGTGGAAGGTGACGTGCTCGAAGCGAATTTCGCCTTTGCCGATCGTGATCGGGCCCGCGCCGGGCCGATCTTCGATGCCCAGCGGCTGGCTCTCCAGCGACACCAGTTCTTCCATGTCGTTGACCGAACGCTGCAGGTTGCGGATGTGCATGCCGACGTCGCGCAGATAGCCTTGCAGCATGAAGAACATCGTCAGCGCGAACGTGATATCGCCGACGCTCGCTTCGCCGCGCGCCCACAACAGCAACGCGACGCCGAGAATGGCGGCCTGGATTGCCACCAGCATGCCGCCCTGCAAGCCGCCGTTGACCGTGCCGCGTATCCATGTGCGGCGCGTACGATGACGCCACTTGACGATCACACGGTCGAGCAGGGCTTCTTCGCGCGCTTCGGCGCCGAACGCTTTTACCACGCCGTTGCAGCTGACTGCGTCGGCGAGGGCGCCGCCCATGCGGGTGTCCCATGCGTTAGCGAGGCGTGCGGCGGGCGCAACGAAGCCGAGCGACATGGCCACCGTCACCGCGATATACAGCACTGAACCGATACCGACGACCGCGCCCATCATCGGCCAGCGCCAGCCGAGCAGCACGGTTGCGCCGACCAGCATGACCATCGACGGGAACAGCGCAATCAGCAGCGTGTCGTTGAGCAGATCGAGCGCCCACATGCCGCGCGTGATTTTGCGCACGGTGGATCCGGCGAAGCTGTTGGCGTGCCAGTCCGTCGAAAAGCGTTGCACGCGATGAAACGCATTCGCGGCGATCTCGCTCATCATCTTGAGCGTCAGCTTGATGATGTTGAAATACACGCCCTGACGAAGCAGCGTCGCGCCGAGCCCCAGCGCGCCTAGCACGCAGAAGGCCGTGATCGCAGCGTGCCACGCGACGGTGTCTCCAGCGGAGCCGGATGCGATCGCATCGACCAGCCGTCCGGCGAACATCGGCGTGAGTACGTCGGCCAATGCCGAGAGCAGCACCAGTGCGCTAATTGCAAAGATGCGCCAAGGCTGTTTGGCCCAGTGAAGGAAGGTGAAGCCGAGGACATCCTTGAAGGCTTGCCCACGAAAGTCGAGTTTTTTTCTAGTCATTTGCCACGACCCGGTGGCGCGCGAGCGCACCGAGGTTCCAGTCAGAAGCGAAAGGAAGAGACAGTCAAGCGAACCGGGATGCGTCGACGACGATGCCGGCAATGAGACTACGGACTGTCTGGGATTTACGCGGACGCCTGTTCAGGCAAAACCGCGTGAGCGACGACGCGACGAATTTAAGGTCGCGAAGATGGTCGTGAGACCATCCCAGGGACGGCGATATGCACTGCGAACATGTGACGCCTCCCTGTAGTCGAATGAGGTGGAGAAAATAGACGGGGCAAGTGCCCGAAAACTGACTATATCAGCAGTATTTGGTGATCGCAAACGTACGAAAGTTCGGTGTTGACTTCGAAGCGGAGCAGGCGCTTGAGTGTGTGGGGTGCGTTGTGGATGCGTATTCACGCGCACACACGTGAGCAATCAATCCACCGTGCGCATGCAAAACGGAAAGCAAAAACAAAAAAGCCCTCGACTTACGTTCGAGGGCTTTCTCTTGCGGTTCTTCGGAGACCCGCGAATCTGGTGGGTGGTACAGGGATTGAACCTGTGACCCCTGCCGTGTGAAGGCAGTGCTCTACCGCTGAGCTAACCACCCGAAGAGAGCCGAATTATGTCAGGGATTTTTCGACTCGTCTAGTACTTTTTAAGCGGTTTGCTCATCCGCGGCCGGAGCCGGTTCGATGCGCCACACGCTCGTGCCTTTGACCGCTTTGTCGAGCCCGTCGAGCACGGCTTGATGCGCGGCGACTTCGTCGTCGCTCGCGGCAAGCACGACCAGATTCAGCGAGTCGATCGCGATGCGTGGCGCGTGGGCATCGCCGCCACCGTGCGAATCGCCGAGCATGTCGATGACAAGGCTTTCCTGGCCGCGTGTCATCGCCAGATAAACCTCGGCGAGCAGTTCCGAGTCGAGCAGTGCGCCGTGCAGGGTGCGGTGCGCGTTGCTGACGCCGAAGCGGTCGCACAGCGCGTCGAGTGAATTGCGTTTGCCCGGGAACATCTGCTTGGCGCGCGCCAAGGTATCAATGATCTCGCCGCAATAGGTTTTCACCGGCGGCAAACCCAGCAGCGCAAATTCGGCATCGAGAAAGCCGATGTCGAACGGCGCGTTGTGAATGATCAGCTCCGCGTCCTGAATGAAGTCGCGAAACTGATCGGCAATCTCCGCAAACTTCGGTTTGTCGCTCAGGAACTCGGTGGTCAGCCCGTGAACCGCCAGTGCGCCCGGATCGCTGTCGCGTTCCGGGTTGATGTAGAAGTGCAGGTTGTTGCCCGTGAGCCGGCGGTTCACCATTTCGACGCAACCGAGTTCAAGGATCCGGTCGCCGGTTCGTGCATTCAGGCCGGTGGTTTCGGTATCGAGGATGAGTTGACGCATGTCGGATTAGCCTGCTCTAAAAAAATCAGCAAAAAAGAAGGGCGCGCGCGTGGGTGCCGCTGCGAGCATCACAGCACGCATCACATTGCCGCGAGTGACGCGACGCCGCGATTGGCCAGTTGATCCGCGCGTTCGTTTTCCGGGTGGCCGTTGTGACCGCGCACCCAGCGCCATTCGATTTCGTGCTGCGCGACGAGCGCATCGAGCCGCTTCCAGAGATCGGCGTTCTTCACGGGTTGCTTCGCGGCAGTGATCCAGCCTTTCTTCTTCCAGCCGTGAATCCATTCGCTGATGCCTTTCTGCACGTACTGCGAGTCGGTGTGCACGACGGCCTTGCAGGGACGCTTGAGCGCCTCGAGCGCGCCGATCACGCCCATCAGTTCCATGCGGTTGTTGGTGGTGTTGGGTTCACCGCCAAACAGTTCTTTTTCCTGGTCGCCGAAGCGCAGCAGTGCACCCCAGCCGCCGGGGCCGGGATTGCCCTTGCAGGCGCCGTCGGTGTAAATATCGATGTTGTCGGAAGTCATTGAGTGTGGTTGCGTGTGTTCGGTGTGGCGGCGGGCGCGAGGCCCGCGGCGAGGACAGGTTTCTTCACTTTCAGCGGACCGACGAGGCGCATGCCGCGCACGCGCTTGATCGCCTTGATCATGTAGGTAGCGCCGAAAATCGGCCACCAGCGGTCGCCGGCGGCTTCCATGAAGCCATAGCGGGACAGCCATTGCTCGCTGCCGAGCGGCGGACGATAGCAGCCGAAGCGCCCGCGTTCAAGGTCGAAACCCAGCAGCTTGATCCAGTCTTTCAGGCGCGTGAAGGCGATCAGGTCGACTGCCGCGGGCACGAACGGCCGGCCGGTCACCTTGCCGACCGATTGGCGCGCGCCCCATAGCGACAGCGAATTGAAGCCGAGAATGATCAGTTGGCCTTCGGGCATCAGCACGCGCTCCGCTTCGCGCAGCAGCCGGTGCGGGTCGCTCGTGAATTCCAGCGTATGCGGCATCACGATCAGGTCGACGCTTTGTGCTTCGAACGGCAAGTCAAGCAGGTCGCACCAGACAGCGCTACGCCCGGCCGGTGCAGGTAAACCTTGCGCGGCGCTACTCCCCAGGTCATTCCCGGCACGCCCGAGCCCACGCGGATAAGCGTAGGGCGCGCTCGCGCCGCTCGCTGCGTCGAGCACGAGTCCGCGGCACGGCATGCGGTTTTCGCGCAAGGCGTCGAGCTGAGGCAGGCCGAGCTGCAGCGCATGGTAACCGAACACGTCGGACACCACGCGATCGAGCTGGGTCTGTTCCCACTCGAGTACGTAGCGGCCGGGTGGTGAATCGGTCCAGGCAGGCCAGTCTATAATGGCTCGGTCAGTCATATCAAAGAATGCGTCGCCTATGAATGCGCTCGAGTACGTACCGGTCCCGGCGTTTGAAGACAATTACATCTGGGTCGTTTCCGACGGGCATCACGCGGTGGTCGTCGATCCGGGTGAGGCTGCCCCCGTGCGCGCCTATCTGGCGAAACGGGGTTGGCAGTTGAGCGCTATTTTACTCACGCACCATCATCAAGACCATGTCGGTGGGGTGGCCGATCTGCTGAACGGCCAGGCTGTTCCCGTGTACGGCCCCGCTGGTGAAGCGATCCAGCATCTCACGCATCGTCTTAAAAATGGCGATCACGTGACAATTGCGGCGCCCGCACTCGAATTCAGCGTGCTCGACGTGCCCGGTCACACGAGCGGTCATATCGCTTATTTTCAGGCGGCCGACCCGCGCGGCACGCCGCACGTGTTTTGTGGCGACACGCTGTTCGCGTGTGGCTGCGGCCGGTTGTTCGAGGGGACGCCCCCGCAGATGCTGGCGTCGCTGGATTCGCTCGCCGCGCTGCCCGGCGCGACCGAGGTGCATTGCGCGCACGAGTACACGTTGTCGAACATCCGCTTCGCGCTCGCCTGCGAGCCGGGCAACGCTGAACTGCAAGCCTGGCGTGACAAAGCGAGTGAATTGCGCGCGCGTCATGTGCCGACGCTGCCCACCACCATCGCCCATGAACGCGCGGTGAATCCGTTTTTGCGCGCCGGCAATCCAGCGATTCAAGCAAGCTTGCAAGAACAGTTGCGCGAAAAAGTGCCGGATCGTTTGACGGCATTTACGCTGATGCGCGAATGGAAAAACCGCTTCCGTTGACTCGTTCGGCGTAAGGGTATTGCTCACGCGAAGAATCGCAAAAATACGCCAAGCCCAAGATTTCCTTGATTTTTTTCGTCATTTTCCGATTGACGTAAACGTTGCCGTTTCGTACTATCGGCTGCAAATTCCAGCCCTTGTGGAAGCCGAGACGTTCATGCGATTTATCTTTAGTGCGTTGTTGGTCCTGACACTCGCCGCTTGCGCGAGTCAGGGACCGGCGACGAATAGTTCCACCACCGCAACAAACCCCGCCAGTCAGCAAGCCGTAGCCGACGCCCTTCGCAAGACAGCCACCGCCAAAGAGACGATCAATGTCGACCAGGGTTCGGTCGATCAACTGACGAGCGCTGACGCAGACTTGTGGGGCCGTATCCGCCGTGGTTTTCAAATGCCGGATCTGCAAAGCGACCTCGTCGACATGCAGGTCAACTGGTATGCGCAGCGCCCGGACTACGTGCAGCGCATGACCGAGCGCTCGCAGAAATATCTGTACCACATCGTCGAAGAGCTCGAGGCGCGCCATATGCCGACCGAGCTCGCGTTGCTGCCGTTCATCGAATCCGCGTACAGCCCGCAGGCGTTGTCGGTGGCGAAGGCTGCCGGCATGTGGCAGTTCATGCCGGGCACGGGGCGCACCTACAACCTCAAGCAGAACATGTGGCAGGACGAACGCCGCGACGTGCTGGCCTCGACCAGCGCCGCGCTCGACTACCTGTCGCGTCTGCATGACATGTTCGGCGACTGGCAACTGGCGCTCGCCGCCTACAACTGGGGCGAGGGCAACGTGCAGCGCGCGATCGCCCGTAACGAAGCGGCGGGTCTGCCTACCGACTACCTCAGCCTGCGCATGCCGAACGAGACGCGTAACTACGTGCCCAAGCTGCAGGCGGTGAAGAACATCGTGATGAACCCGCAGATGTACGGGCTCACGCTGCCGTCGATTCCGAACCACCCGTATTTCGTGACGGTCACGACCTCGCACGATATCGACGTGGACACGGCGGCGAAGCTCGCGAATCTCTCTCCGGATGAATTCCGCTCGCTGAACCCGTCGTTCAGAAAGCCGGTGATTCTCGGCGCCACGCAGCCGCAAATTTTGCTGCCGTTCGACAACGCGAGCGCGTTTGAACACAATCTGAAGACGTACTCCGGCTCGCTGTCGTCGTGGACCACGTACACGGTCACCGAGCGTGCTGCGCCGGCGGCGATCGCGCAAAAGATCGGTGTCGACGCTGACACGCTGATGGAAGTGAATAAGATTCCGGTCGGCATGCGGCTGAAGCCGGGCTCCACGATCGTGGTGCCGCGTGCTTCGGACGACGACGAAGACATCAGCGCCGACGTCGCCGAAAGCGCCGTGCTCGCCATGGAGCCGGACGTCCCTGATACTCGCAAGATGCTGATCCGCGTGCGCCGCAATCAATCGATGGCCGCCATCGCAGTGCGTTACGGCGTCTCGATCGGTCAGTTGAAGTCGTGGAATCGCACGCATCGCGATCAGGTTTCGCGTGGCCAGGTGATCGTGCTGCACGTGCCGGTTGGTAAGGTGATGCCGAGCGAACCGGGTCCGGAGCGCATCGCGACCGACGTGCAAGGCGGTGGTGTCGAGAGGATCGGAACCCGTGTCGCAGACACGAAGAGCGATTCGCGCTACGATAAGAAGAAGGGCCGTGGCCGCACCGCCGTGGTGAAGGTGTCTGATCCGGTGAGTAAGCCCAGCAAGCCGACAACGTCCGGCGCCAGTAAGGGCAAAATGACGAAGGTGTCGGCTTCCACGTCCAGCAAGGCGTCGAAGGCCGCGGCAGATAGCCGCCCGAAGACTGCGGCCAACGCGAAGAAGGGTAAGTAGACCAAAAAGCGGCACCCACGGTAGTGACCACATGCGTTGCGGGGGCAGCGCATGAATTGCGCTCCGATCACGCACCGTGTTATTCCGACGCCGTCACCTAGGGTGACGGCGTTTTTCATTCTGCAGATCAATTCAAGCGAATTTCGCGCATTTCATTTATCTTTCGTGCTTCGGCCTTGTCGGCCGCTCATTTCAAAGCTCATGTCGTCGACCCAGTTGCGCGTTTTTCTGCTGTTTTCCGCCGGTTACTTCGTTTCGTACGTGTTTCGCGGTGTCAATCTCGGCTTCGCCCCCTTCATTACGCACGATCTCGGCTTGTCGGCCACTGATCTCGGTTTGCTGACCAGTCTGTACTTCCTCGGCTTCGCGGGCGCCCAGATTCCGGCCGGCGTGATGCTCGACCACTTCGGCGCACGTCGCGTGACGGCGGTCACCTTGCTATTTGCCGCGCTAGGAATCTGGGTGTTCGGCGCGGCGCACAGCGTCGGCGTGATGATGATCGGGCGTCTGCTGATCGGCGTCGGTGTATCCGTCTGCCTCGGTGCTGCCTTCAAGGCGCTGGCGCAGCATTTCGCGTCGGCACGGCTACCGCTGATGAACGGGCTGGTGATGGCGATCGGCGGTTTCGGCGGCGTGATGGTCGGCTCGCCGCTCACGTGGGTACTGAGCTTCGCCAGTTGGCGTGCGGTCTGCGTCGGTCTGGGCCTGTTAACGGTGCTGGTGGCGGTGGCGCAGTGGACTCTTACGCCGGACACCAAGGAAACCCATCACCAAGCCAGTCTTGGCGCCCAGTTCAAAGGCACGTTGCATATCCTGAGGAGCGCGGCATTCTGGAAGATCGCCTCGTTCTCGGTTGTCACTCAGGGTGTGTTCTACGCGATGCAATCGCTGTGGGTCGGCGCCTGGTTGCGCGATGTGCAGGGCTTCGAGCCGCGTGAAGCCGCCGCGCTGGTGTCGGTTCTCGGCTTCGCGATGATGGCCGGTTGCGTGGGCTTCGGCGCGGCGGCGCGCAGCCTCGAGCGGCGTGGTATCTCGCTGAACCTGTTTTGCGGCATCGGTATGACGCTGTTCGTCGTCACCCAACTGCTGATCATGTTTGGCGCGCCGCTGCCCGCGAGCCTACTGTGGGCGGCGTACGGGGTCTTCGGCGGGACGGGCATTCTCAGTTACGCGGTGATGGCGCGGCACTTCCCGGCACAGATGATTGGCCGGGTGAATACCACGCTGACGCTGATTATCTTTTTGCTGATTTTCGGCTTCCAGATCGGCGTCGGCGCCGTGCTGTCGCGCTGGCCGGCCAGTGGCGGACATTATCCGGCGGCCGCGCATCTGACCGCTTGGGGCATTCTGGTGGCGTTGCAAGTATTGAGCGCGATCTGGTTCGTATTGCCCGGCCGCACGCGCCCTCAGCCGGCGCACGTGCGCGCCGAACAGGAGGCTTGAGGCCGTTGCGCCTGGTTCGCGGGGTGGCGTCCTATTGACCGGGCCCATCCCGATTCTGGCCCGTACAAATTTTGTCCAGCGGCTTCCGAGCCATGCGCAGCAAGGTTTTGCCGCGTTTTAGCTCATGCTTCGCTATGCCGGCTCCCCATCTCGGATTTGGAGGGAAGGGTAGTTTCACGCTATAGTTTCAAGGTTTGAGCTTATCAACCCGCACCCTAGCGCCTACCTCTCCCATACCGTTCATCCGCCGCGCGCTTTTGACGCCCCGCACCCCAGCCGATCCGTCCACACAATGGACCCATCGCGCCCCTTGCGACGTCACCAGCAGTACGCGAGCGAGTCTGCGCGCGCATCCAGTCGATGCGTTTCGCTGCGGCTCGCAGTCGGATAGACAGGTCGGCAACAGGGTGTTCCCCAAGGAGTCTCCCGTGTTGCCGTCATTTTCTCCCGCTTTGCTCGCACTCGCCGACGGCACGGTCTTTCGTGGTTACTCGATCGGCGCCCCCGGGCATACGATCGGCGAAGTCGTGTTCAACACCGCTATCACCGGCTATCAGGAAATCCTGACCGACCCGAGCTATGCGCGCCAGATCGTGACCCTCACGTATCCGCACATTGGTAACGTCGGCGTGAATGCCGAAGACGTCGAAGCCACGAAAGTCCATGCCGCCGGCCTGATCATCCGCGATCTGCCGGTTCTCGCGTCGAACTTCCGCATGGAGCGCACGCTCCCGCAATATCTGAAGGACGAAGGCGTGGTCGCCATCGCCGGTCTCGATACCCGCATGCTGACCCGCGTGCTGCGCGACAAAGGTGCGCAGAACGGCGCGATTCTCGCCGGCTCGGATGACGAGGCGAAGGCAATCGAGCTCGCGCGTTCGTTCCCGGGTTTGTCGGGCATGGACCTCGCGAAGGTCGTGTCGACCAAGGAAAGCTACGAATGGACCCAGACCGAATGGCGTCTGGGCTCCGGCTACGGCACGCAGAACGCGCCGAAGTATCGTGTGGTCGCGTTCGATTACGGCGTCAAGTACAACATTCTGCGCATGCTGGCTGAGCGCGGCTGCCACGTCACCGTGCTGCCGGCAGAAGCCTCCGCGGCTGACGCGCTTGCGCTCAACCCGGACGGCGTGTTCCTGTCGAACGGCCCCGGTGATCCGGAGCCGTGCGATTACGCGATTCGCGCTACCAAAGAGCTGATCGAACGCGGCATTCCGACCTTCGGCATTTGCCTTGGCCACCAGATCATGGGCCTCGCGCTCGGCGCCAAGACCTTGAAGATGAAGACCGGCCACCACGGCGCGAACCATCCGGTGAAGGATCTAGAAGACGGCCGCGTGGTCATCACATCGCAGAATCACGGCTTCGCGGTCGACGCCGACACGCTGCCGGCCAACGCCAAGGTCACGCACATCTCGCTGTTCGACGGCACGTTGCAAGGCTTCGCGCTGACCGACAAACCGGCGTTCTGCTTCCAGGGTCACCCGGAAGCGTCGCCTGGTCCGCACGACATCGCCTATCTGTTCGACCGCTTCACGGCGTTGATGGACACGAAGAAGGCTGGCAAGACCGCAGCGGCATAAGCAGCAGCATGTGAGGCGCCCCAGCGGCGCGCGGCTCGCAACGCGATTGGCGCAATAGGCGCACGCAAGGCGAGCCGCACACAACAGAGCGCGCGCAACGGTGAGACGACGCGCGCCGACAGAAAGAATTCAGGAATACATTAGCGAGAGCGTTATGCCCAAGCGGACAGACATTAAGAGCATCCTCATTATCGGCGCGGGTCCGATCATCATCGGCCAGGCGTGCGAGTTCGACTACTCGGGCGCGCAGGCATGCAAGGCGCTGCGTGAGGAAGGCTACAAGGTCATTCTCGTCAACAGCAATCCGGCGACGATCATGACCGACCCGAACACGGCCGACGTGACCTACATCGAGCCGATCACGTGGGAAGTGGTGGAGCGCATCATCGCCAAGGAACGCCCGGACGCGATCCTGCCGACGATGGGCGGCCAGACCGCGCTGAACTGCGCGCTGGATCTGCACGCGCACGGCGTGTTGGACAAGTACAAGGTCGAGCTGATCGGCGCCTCGCCGGAAGCGATCGACAAGGCGGAAGACCGCCAGAAGTTCAAAGACGCGATGACCAAGATCGGCCTCGGTTCGGCCAAATCGGGCACCGCGCATTCGATGGAAGAAGCGCTGCAGGTACAGGCCGACATCGCTGTGCAAACGGGTAGCGGCGGTTATCCGGTCGTGATCCGTCCGTCGTTCACGTTGGGCGGCTCCGGTGGCGGCATTGCGTACAACCGCGACGAATTCGAAGAGATCTGCAAGCGCGGTCTCGACCTGTCGCCCACGCGCGAACTGCTGATCGAAGAATCGCTGCTCGGTTGGAAAGAGTACGAGATGGAAGTGGTCCGCGATAAAAAGGACAACTGCATCATCGTTTGCTCGATCGAAAACCTGGACCCGATGGGCATCCACACCGGCGACTCGATTACCGTCGCGCCGGCGCAAACGCTCACGGACAAGGAATATCAGATCCTGCGTAACGCATCGCTCGCCGTGCTGCGCGAAATCGGCGTGGACACGGGCGGTTCGAACGTGCAGTTCTCGATCAATCCGAAAGACGGCCGCATGGTCGTGATCGAAATGAATCCGCGCGTGTCGCGTTCGTCGGCATTGGCGTCGAAAGCCACGGGCTTCCCGATCGCCAAGATCGCGGCGAAACTCGCGGTCGGCTACTCGCTCGACGAGTTGAAGAACGAAATCACCGGCGGCCAGACCCCGGCCTCGTTCGAACCGACGATCGACTACGTCGTTACCAAGATCCCGCGTTTCGCGTTCGAAAAATTCCGCGAAGCCGATTCGCGCCTGACCACGCAGATGAAGTCGGTCGGCGAAGTGATGGCGATTGGCCGCACCTTCCAGGAATCGTTCCAGAAGGCGCTGCGCGGTCTGGAAGTGGGTGTGGACGGTCTGGACGAAAAGACCGTCAACCGCGACGAGATCATCCGCGAGATCGGCGAAGCCGGTCCGGATCGCATCTGGTATGTCGGCGACGCGTTCCGTGTCGGCATGACGGCCGAAGAGATCTTCGAAGAGACCTCGATCGACCCGTGGTTCCTCGCGCAGATCGAACAGATCGTCCTGAAGGAAAAGGCGCTCGCTGGCCGCACGCTGGCAAGCCTGTCGAAGGAAGAACTCAAGTATCTGAAGCAAAGCGGTTTCTCGGACCGCCGTCTGGCGAAGCTGCTTGGCGCGAAGCCGGCGGAAGTGCGTCAACGCCGTATCGAGTTGAACGTGCGCCCGGTCTACAAGCGCGTCGACACCTGCGCGGCCGAGTTCGCCACGAAAACCGCCTACATGTACTCGACCTACGAGGAAGAGTGCGAAGCGAACCCGACCAACAACAAGAAGATCATGGTGCTGGGCGGTGGCCCGAATCGGATCGGCCAGGGTATTGAGTTCGACTACTGCTGCGTGCACGCCGCGCTCGCCATGCGCGAAGACGGTTACGAAACGATCATGGTCAACTGCAACCCTGAGACAGTCTCGACCGACTACGACACGTCCGATCGTCTGTACTTCGAATCGCTGACGCTCGAAGACGTGCTCGAAATCGTCGACAAGGAAAAACCGGTTGGCGTGATCGTTCAGTACGGCGGTCAAACGCCGCTGAAGCTCGCGCTCGATCTCGAAGCGAACGGCGTGCCGATCGTCGGCACGTCGCCGGACATGATCGACGCCGCGGAAGACCGCGAGCGTTTCCAGAAGCTGCTGCAGGACCTCGGTCTGCGTCAACCGCCGAACCGTACCGCACGTGCTGAAGACGAAGCCCTGAAGCTCGCCGAGGAAATCGGCTACCCGCTGGTGGTGCGTCCGTCGTACGTGCTGGGCGGCCGCGCCATGGAAATCGTCCACGAGCCGCGTGACCTCGAGCGTTACATGCGCGAGGCCGTGAAGGTGTCGAACGATTCGCCGGTGCTGCTCGACCGCTTCCTCAACGACGCAATCGAATGCGACGTGGATTGCATCTCCGATGGCAAAGCCGTGTTCATCGGCGGCGTGATGGAGCACATCGAACAAGCGGGTGTCCACTCGGGCGACTCGGCTTGCTCGCTGCCGCCGTACTCGCTGTCGAAGGAAACCATTGCTGAGTTGAAGCGCCAGACCGGCGCGATGGCGAAGGCGCTGAACGTGATCGGCCTGATGAATGTGCAGTTCGCGATCCAGCAGGTGCCGCAGGCCGATGGGTCGAAGGAAGACGTCATCTACGTGCTCGAAGTGAACCCGCGCGCATCGCGTACGGTGCCGTACGTGTCGAAGGCGACCAGCCTGCCGCTCGCCAAGATCGCCGCGCGCGCAATGGTCGGCCAGACGCTGGCACAGCAGGGCGTAACGAAGGAAATCGTTCCGCCGTACTTCAGCGTGAAAGAAGCCGTGTTCCCGTTCGTCAAGTTCCCGGCAGTCGATCCGGTGCTCGGACCGGAAATGCGTTCGACCGGTGAAGTGATGGGCGTGGGTCAGACGTTCGGCGAAGCGCTGTTCAAGTCGCAACTCGCCGCAGGCTCGCGTCTGCCGGAGTCGGGCACGGTGCTGCTGACCGTGATGGACGCCGACAAGCCGAAGGCCGTCGAAGTCGCGCGCATGCTGCACGAACTCGGCTACCCGATCGTCGCAACCAAGGGCACGGCTGCCGCGATCGAAGCGGCCGGCGTGCCGGTCAAGGTCGTCAACAAGGTGAAGGACGGCCGTCCGCACATCGTCGACATGATCAAGAACGGCGAAATCGCGCTGGTCTTCACGACCGTCGACGAAACCCGCGCGGCGATCGCCGACTCGCGTTCGATCCGCATGAGCGCCCAGGCGAACAAGGTCACGTACTACACGACGATGTCCGGTGCACGGGCCGCGGTTGAAGGTTTGCGCTATTTGAAGAACCTGGAAGTCTATGATTTACAAGGTCTTCACGCTCGCCTAAACTAAGGCTTCGAATACCTGTCCAAGATGTAAGTGCCGCGGTTAAGCGGCGTTCCGCAGGTGCTGCGGGCCGGGTTTGGTCCCGCGCTCCGGCCCTTGCGGAATGCACTTAACCGCGGTGATTTTTTTTACGGCTGTTTTTTGCATAGAGTTGTTTATGAGCACTGTTCCATTGACGAAGCGCGGCGCGGAAATGTTGCGCGATGAATTGCAGCGCCTGAAATCGGTTGAGCGTCCCTCGGTGATCAATTCGATCGCGGAAGCGCGTGCCCAGGGCGATCTGTCGGAAAACGCGGAATACGACGCCGCGAAGGAAAAGCAGGGCTTCATCGAAGGCCGGATTGCCGAAATCGAATCGAAGCTGGCCGGCGCGCAGGTGATCGACCCGTCCAAGGTGGACGCGGACGGCCGCGTGGTGTTCGGCGCGACGCTCGAACTCGAAGACCTCGATTCGGGTGCGAAGGTCAAATACCAGATCGTCGGCGACGACGAAGCGGACATCGACCACGGTCTGATCTCGATCAGCTCGCCGATCGCGCGCGCGTTGATCGGCAAGTCGGAAGGCGACGTTGCATCCGTGCAGGCGCCGGGCGGCGTGCGCGAGTACGAAATCATCGCGGTTAGCTACGTTTGAAGGCGGCCCCGGTGCCCTTGATGCCGCATCGACTGTTCCGTCTGTTGACGGTGGTGTGGGTCGGTAGTCTGTTGACGATCGGCTATGCCGTCGCGCCGGTGTTGTTCACGTCGCTCGACCGGATGACGGCGGGCGCCGTGGCGGCGCAACTGTTTCGTATCGAGGGCGTGCTGGGCGCGGTGTGCGGCATTTTGCTGCTGGGTCTGGCGAACGTCCTGGTTCGTCGCGGCAGCGACGCGTATCGTCGTTTGCGCTGGTTGATCGCCGGTATGCTGGTATGCGTGCTGGTGGGTTACTTTGCGTTGCAGCCGTTCATGAATGCACTGCGCATTGCCGCGCTGGAAGCGGGCACTGATGTCGGGCATTCGGCTTATGCGACGCGCTTTGGCATCCTGCATGGCGTGTCGAGTCTGTTCTACCTGATCGAGAGCCTGCTGGGTGTGGCGCTGGTGTGGAAACTGCCGGCGAGCTTCGGCGTCGTGACAGCGGAGCAGGGCACTCGCAGCAGCGCTACGGGGAAAGTAGCCGGTTGAGTGGTGCGGCCCCGGTTTGCTGAAGCGGATTGCCTGTAGACTTAACCCAGTGGCGTGACCCAGGCGGTTTGCCCGAGCCGCTCACGCCAAGGTGCGGACACCGCCCGCACCTCTCATCATTCGCTTACTTCGACGACTGATGCGCGCGCTTCGCGCTGGTTTGGCGCTTTTTGGCGCGCTTGATGTTGCCGCCTTGCGTAACGCGTTCATTGCCGCGCACCACGACAGCTTTTGCCTTCGGCTTGCGCATCGGGATTTCGCTGGGCTTCACCACCGTGACCACGCGCGGTGCGCGGCCTTTGCCCGGTTTGGCTTCGACAGCCGCTTCGCGGGCGCTCGGCAGGGCGCCGCGCTTGGCCTTCACTGCGGGTTGTGCCGCGGCTTCCGGCTTCCAGATCACCAGCAGCTTGCCGATATGCTGGATCGGTGCAGCGTTCAGCTTGTCGCAGATCTGTTCGTAGATGGCGAGGCGCTCTTCGCGTTCGTCGCCGAACACGCGGATTTTGATCAGTTGATGTGCGCCAAGGTGGACCTTGATCTCCGACAGCACAGCGTCGGTCAAGCCTTCGGCGCCGACGAGCACGACCGGTTTGAGCGCATGTGCCTGGGAGCGCAATTCGGCGCGTTGATCGGAAGAGACTTTAAGGGCTGGCATGGAAAGTGGGAGACTCGACTAAAATGGCGGCACCTGCATTTCCGAGAGATTCGGCCAATAGCGCAGGGCGGCGCGTCAGAACAACAGAATCGCGGATGACTGCCAGTTTTGGCGGTGGCCGCGCGAATTAACCGCGTATTATCCCCTAAAGCGCCACATTTCGCAGCAAGAGTTCACCTTTAATGGCAAAAAACAAGTTCAACACGGCGTGGTTGCATGATCACATCAACGACCCGTACGTCAAAATGGCGCAGCGGGAGGGCTATCGCGCCCGCGCAGCCTACAAGCTGAAGGAAATCGACGAGCAGGACAAGCTGATCCGGCCAGGCCAGGTGATTGTCGACCTCGGTTCGGTGCCGGGCAGCTGGAGTCAGTATGCCCGCAACAAGCTCGCCAAGGGCTCGCAGCGCGACGCCGAGCGCGAGGGCGGCATCGACGGCACGATCATCGCGCTGGATATGCTGCCGATGGAGCCGATCGCCGACGTCCATTTCATTCAGGGCGATTTCCGCGAAGACTCGGTTCTCCTCCAATTGGAAGAATTGGTCGGGGAACGCCAGGTTGATCTTGTAATTTCGGATATGGCGCCCAACCTGTCGGGAGTGGCGGTGGCGGATGCCGCGCGAATCGAGCATCTGTGCGATATCGCGATGGAATTTTCGCAAAACCACCTGAAGCCGGATGGCGCCCTTTTAGTCAAATGTTTTCATGGCAGCGGTTATAGCCAGATTGTCGAAAAGTTCAAGCGCCAGTTCAAGGTGGTGGCGGCCCGCAAGCCGAAAGCCTCGCGGGACAAGTCGTCAGAAACATTTATTTTGGGTAAGCATCTCAAGCGGCCCGCATAGGCGTGCTGCAGGAAGGTCCCGCATCGGCCGATAAGGTGCCCATGGCGCCGGAAATTGGCGCCCCGATGGTCCGCTACGCTATTTCTGTGGTAGTGAAACCTTATGGCAGGGGTCTGCGGACTGGATTAGAATGCTTTCGTGGTGCCGCAAGGCAAATGTAGGCGCCCGTCTAAGTGAAGGAGTGGTGCTTTGAACAACAATATGTTTTCGAAAGCAGCAGTGTGGCTGGTTATCGCACTGGTGCTGTTTACGGTGTTCAAGCAGTTCGACAAGCCCCGTGTCCAGGAAGGCGTTTCCTATTCGCAGTTCATGGACGACGCGAAGAACGGCAAAGTCAAGAACGTCATTGTCCAGGGGCGGAACCTCACGGTCACTCCAGCAGACGGCCAGAAGTACCAGATCGTGTCGCCCGGCGACATCTGGATGGTCGGCGATCTGATGAAGTATGGCGTTCAGGTGAGCGGCAAGGCTGATGACGAACCGAATGCGCTGGTGTCCGCGCTGTACTACCTTGGACCGACGATCCTGATCATCGGCTTCTGGTTCTACATGATGCGACAGATGCAGGGGGGCGGGAAAGGCGGTGCGTTCTCGTTCGGTAAATCCCGTGCACGTCTGATCGACGAAAACAACAACGCAATCAATTTCACCGACGTCGCCGGTTGCGACGAAGCCAAGGAAGAAGTCTCCGAACTGGTCGACTTCCTGCGCGATCCGCAGAAGTTCCAGAAGCTGGGTGGGCGCATTCCGCGCGGTGTGCTGCTGGTCGGCCCGCCGGGAACCGGTAAGACGCTGCTGGCGCGTGCTATCGCCGGTGAAGCGAAAGTGCCGTTCTTCAGCATCTCGGGTTCGGACTTCGTGGAAATGTTCGTGGGTGTCGGTGCGGCTCGTGTGCGCGACATGTTCGAGCAGGCCAAGAAGCATGCACCGTGTATCGTGTTCATCGACGAAATCGACGCAGTCGGCCGTCATCGTGGCGCCGGCATGGGCGGCGGTAACGACGAACGCGAGCAGACCTTGAACCAGATGCTGGTCGAGATGGACGGCTTCGAAGCGAATTCGGGCGTGATCGTGATCGCTGCCACGAACCGTTCGGACGTGCTGGACAAGGCGCTGCTGCGTCCGGGCCGTTTCGACCGCCAGGTGTACGTCGGTCTGCCGGACATCCGCGGCCGCGAACACATCATGAAGGTTCACCTGCGCAAGGTGCCGATTTCGAACGACGTCGACGCAGCAGTGATCGCACGCGGCACGCCGGGCTTCTCGGGCGCCGATCTGGCGAACCTGGTGAACGAAGCCGCGCTGTTTGCTGCGCGTCGCGGCAAGCGCATCGTCGAGATGGCGGATTTCGAAGACGCGAAGGACAAGATCTTCATGGGTCCGGAACGCAAGTCGGCCGTGATTCGCGAAGAATCGAAGCGGGCTACGGCGTATCACGAGTCGGGTCACGCGGTCATCGCCAAGCTGTTGCCGAAGGCTGATCCGGTGCACAAGGTCACGATTATTCCGCGCGGCCGAGCGCTGGGTGTGACGTGGCAGTTGCCGGAACATGACAACGAAACGTATTCGAAGGACTACCTGCTGGATCGCCTCGCGATCCTGTTCGGTGGCCGTGTCGCGGAAGAGTTGTTCCTGAACCTGATCAGCACCGGCGCGTCGGACGACTTCAACAAGGCAACGGCAACGGCCCGCGCCATGGTGGCTCGCTTCGGTATGACCGACGCGCTCGGACCGATGGTCTACGTCGACGACGAAAACGACGCAACGCCGTTTGGCCGTGGCTTCACGCGGACCATTTCGGAAGCGACGCAGCAAAAGGTCGACGCGGAAATCCGCCGCGTGCTGGACGAGCAGTACAACCTCGCGAAGCGCCTGCTGGACGAGAACCGCGACAAGGTTGAAGCCATGACCGCCGCGCTGATGGAGTGGGAAACGATCGACGCCGATCAGATCAACGACATCATGGCAGGCCGTCCGCCGCGTTCGCCGAAGAGCTCGCCGCCGTCGGTTGGCGACGCCTCGTCGGGCGGCAGCCCGGGCACCGAGGTCAAGCCGGGCAGCGCGACCGCGCCGGCCTGATAGGCGACCAGTAGAAAGTGCGGGCCGGTGTGTTTCACACCGGCCCGTTTTGCATTTATCCGTTTTACTTGATTGACCGCTACGTGTCGAAAGTCGAATTTCCTTCTCTCCCCCTCCCCGAACCGCTGCAATGCGGCCGCTTCAAGCTGAGCTTTGAACGCCCGTTGGTCATGGGCATCCTGAACGTCACACCCGATTCTTTTTCCGACGGCGGTCAGTACGCGATGCGCGGCGATGCGCTGCGCCAGGCCGAGCGCATGCTGCTCGATGGCGCGGACATCATCGACATCGGCGGTGAGTCGACCCGCCCGGGTGCACCGCCCGTGCCGCTCGACGAAGAACTGGAGCGGGTGATCCCGCTGATCGAGCAACTGCGCAGCGCGAATGTGCCGCTGTCGGTCGATACTTATAAGCCGGAAGTGATGCGTCACGCACTGTCCGCGGGCGCCGACCTGATTAATGATATCTGGGGCTTCCGGATGCCTGGTGCGGTCGATGCCGTTCGCGACAGCGAATGCGGTCTGTGCGTGATGCATATGCTCGGCGAGCCGCAGACCATGCAACTCGGTGAGCCCGCTTATGATGACGTGGTGCGCGAGGTTCGGCAGTTTCTGGAGGAGCGGGTGGCGACTCTGAAGCAGGCGGGCATCGCTCGTGCGCGCATCAGCGTGGATCCGGGCTTTGGCTTCGGCAAGGCCGTGGTCGAACACAATTACGCGCTGCTCGCGCACCTGCCGGACACGGCGCCGCAGGCCGAGCCGCCGTACCCTATTCTCGCCGGCATGTCGCGCAAGTCGATGGTCGGCGCGGTCGTCGGACGCCCGGCGCCGGAGCGCGTCGCGGGCAGCATCGCAGCAGCGGTGTGTGCGGCCGAGCGCGGCGCGGCAATTCTGCGCGTGCACGACGTCGCGCAGACAGTGGATGCGTTAAAAGTATGGGCAGCCATGCGCGACGCGGCGAATCGCAGCCGCGCACGCGGTTGAACCCAAAGCCAAGGAGGAACATAAAAGATGGCACGTCGTTATTTCGGAACGGACGGGATTCGGGGCAAAGTGGGCGAAGGCCCGATTACACCGGAATTTGTATTGCGGCTCGGCTACGCCGCCGGCAAGGTGCTGGCGGGCGCGGACCGCTGGGCCAGGACGGGCACGCGGCCCACGGTGCTGATTGGTAAAGACACGCGGGTGTCGGGCTATATGCTCGAAGCTGCACTCGAAGCAGGTTTTTCGGCGGCCGGCGTTGACGTGATGCTGGCTGGCCCGATGCCGACGCCGGGCATCGCCTATCTGACGCGCGCGCTGCGGCTTGCCGCGGGCGTCGTGATCAGCGCGTCGCACAACCCGTACTACGACAACGGCATCAAATTCTTCTCCGCCGACGGCAACAAGCTGCCCGACGAAGTGGAAGCGCAGATCGAAGAACGCCTTGAACTGCCGCTCGCATGCGCGGCCTCCGAGCAACTCGGCAAGGCGCGGCGTCTCGACGACGCAGCCGGCCGCTACATCGAGTTCTGCAAGAGCACCTTCCCCGCAGCATTCGACTTGCGCGGCCTGAAACTGGTGATCGACTGTGCGCACGGTGCCGCGTACGACGTCGCCCCGCACGTGTTCCACGAACTCGGCGCCGATGTCATTCCGATCGGCGTCGCGCCGAACGGTTTCAACATCAATGACGGCGTTGGCGCGACCGCTCCGGACGCGCTGGTGCGCGCGGTGCGCGCGAACCACGCCGACCTCGGCATCGCGCTCGACGGCGACGCCGACCGGCTGCAGGTCGTGGATGCGGCAGGCCGCCTGTATAACGGCGACGAACTGCTGTACGTGCTGGTCAAAGACCGCATGGCGACGGACGGCAAAGTGGAAGGCGCAGTCGGCACCTTGATGACCAACATGGCGGTCGAAGTCGCGCTGCAGGAAGCCGGCGTGAAATTCGTCCGCGCGGCAGTGGGCGACCGCTACGTGCTCGAGCAGTTGCGCGAGCACGGCTGGCAACTGGGTGCAGAAGGTTCCGGCCATATTCTCTCCCTTGACCGCCATTCGACCGGCGACGGCATCGTGTCAGCCCTGCTGGTGCTGGCCGCGATGAAGCGCAGCGACAAAACGCTCGCCGAGTTGCTCCACGGCGTGACGCTGTTCCCGCAGAAGCTGATCAATGTGCGGATGAAGCCCGGCGCGGACTGGAAGGGCAGCGACGTGATCCGTCGCGCCATCGGCAAGGCCGAGGAAGCGCTGAACGGCCGCGGCCGCGTGCTGATTCGGGCCTCGGGTACCGAACCCGTTCTACGCGTGATGGTGGAGGCGGAAAATGTCGGCGACGCCCTTCATCATGCGGAAACCATCGCTGCAGCAGTGAAGCAGGCGACCGCTTAAGCCACGCGCTTCAAAGCAGGCAGGTATGCGGGACGGCGATCGGATCGTCCCGCTGCCGTTTTCCAGGTCGGCGCTCTCCGCCGGCTCAGCCGCTGGCCGTGTCCGTTACGACCCGGCTCCATTCCCCTCCGAACCCTCTTTCTACACGCAAACGTTCGCGTCCCATTTTTATCGCCTAATCTGTAGAGCGACGCCTGCAAGTCCGCTACATGGGCAATTTGTCCGCGCAAACGCCTTTCATCCGGTAATCCTACTGTCACATCTGTTTCACGGATAGTCACGTTACTGTCACAAAGAGACCCTAAGCTTCGCGGTGTTCGTGTTATTCGCTCACACCGCTCACACCCTTGGAGGTCTCATGAAATTGATGCAAACCGTGCTCGCTGGCGTCGCTGGCGCGCTTTTCGCGATCGCAGCGCAAGCCGCAGACATCACCGGCGCGGGCAGCACCTTCGCAGCACCGATCTATACGAAGTGGGCTGACTCCTACCAGAAGTCGGGCGGCGGCAAGGTCAACTATCAAGGTATCGGTTCGTCGGGCGGTATCAAGCAGATCGAAGCGAAGACGGTCGATTTCGCCGGCTCGGACGCTCCGCTGAAGGACGACGAACTCGCGAAGGCGGGTCTGTTCCAGTTTCCGACGGTGGTCGGCGGCGTGGTGCCGGCTATCAACGTGCCGGGCGTGAAGGCGGGTGAACTGACGCTGTCGGGCGAAGTGCTCGGCGACATCTACCTGGGCAAGATCAAGAAGTGGAATGATCCGGCAATCGCCGCACTGAACCCGAAGATCAAGCTGCCGGATACCGACATCGCCGTGGTTCGCCGCGCCGACGGTTCGGGCACGACCTTCATCTGGACGAACTACCTGTCGAAGGTCAACGCTGACTGGAAGGCGAAGGTCGGTGAAGGCGCAACGGTCAGCTGGCCGACGGGTACGGGCGGCAAGGGCAACGACGGCGTCGCCGCTTTCGTTCAACGTCTGCCGGGCGCGATCGGCTACGTGGAATGGGCCTACGCGAAGCAAAACCACATGACGTATGCCTCGATGAAGAACTCGACGGGCGCGGTGGTTGAGCCGAAGACGGAAACGTTCAAGGCAGCGGCTGCGGGCGCTGACTGGTCGAAGTCGTTCTACCAGATCCTGACGAACGAGCCGGGCAAGGACGCATGGCCGATCGTTGGCGCAACCTTCGTGCTGCTGCACACGGCACAGGACAAGCCGGCGCAAGGCACGGAAACGCTGAAGTTCTTCGACTGGGCGTTCAAGAACGGCACTCAGGCTGCAAACGATCTGGACTACATCTCGTTGCCGGATTCGGTAACGGCGGAAATCCGTACGAAGTGGAAGGCGCAGGTGAAGGATGCTGCGGGCAAGCCGATCGCTGACTAAGCGACGCAGCATGCAGTAGGCATCCAGCAATACATTGGCCGTCCTCATTCGAGGACGGCCAATGGCGTTACCCCGGCATTAGCCAGCATTGTCCGCCGCACGACACGTGTCGTACGGCAACTGGAAACAGGTCCATCAGGCTCTCATGTCCGATATCCAATTAGCGTCTGGCGCGGCGAGGTCGACACCGCCCGGCAGCACGTCGCAGCAGAAAGCGCCCAGCCGCGCCGGCGACGTCATTTTCGGCGGCCTTGCCCGTCTCGCCGCCATCATCACGCTGTTGCTGCTAGGCGGCATCATCGTTTCGCTGGTCGTCGCCTCCATGCCGTCGATCAAGCAGTTCGGCCTCGCGTTTCTGTGGACCGCCGACTGGGATCCACCTAGCAAGCAATTCGGCGCGCTGGTGCCCATTTACGGCACGATCGCGACCTCGCTCATTGCACTCATCATCGCGGTGCCCGTCAGCTTCGGCATCGCGCTTTTCCTGACCGAACTCGCGCCCGCCTGGCTGCGCCGTCCGCTCGGTATCGCCATCGAACTGCTCGCCGCGATTCCGTCGATCGTCTACGGCATGTGGGGCTTGCTGGTCTTCGCACCGATCTTCGCGGAGTGGTTCGAAAAACCGCTCGGCACGCTGCTCGGCGGCATCCCTATCGTCGGCGCGCTGTTTCAGGGTGCGCCGATCGGTATCGGTATCCTGTGCGCCGGCGTCATACTTGCGATCATGATCATTCCGTACATCGCCTCGGTGATGCGCGACGTGTTCGAAGTCACGCCGGTCCTGCTGAAGGAATCGGCGTACGGCATCGGCTGCACGACCTGGGAAGTGATGTGGAAGATCGTGCTGCCCTTCACCAAGAGCGGCGTGATCGGCGGCGTGATGCTCGGCCTCGGCCGCGCGCTCGGCGAGACGATGGCGGTCACGTTCGTGATCGGCAACACCAACCTGCTCGACAACGTCTCGCTGTTCTCGCCGGGTAACAGCATTACCTCGGCGCTCGCCAATGAATTCGCGGAAGCGGATCCGGGTCTGCATACGTCGGCGCTGATGGAACTCGGGTTGATTCTGTTTGTGATTACCTTCGTGGTACTGGCAATTTCGAAAATCATGCTGCTTCGCCTCGAAAAAGGGGAGGGCGCGAAATGAGCCTGCCCACTTTGAATATGCCGGGTTCGCACGACGCCGCCGAGCTCGAAGCGATGCGCGTGCGTCTGCAAGCCCGCCGCCGTGCGAAGAATGCGGTCGCGCTGACGATGTCGCTCGCGGCCATGGCGTTCGGTCTGCTGTGGCTGGTGTGGATTCTCTACACGACGCTGCACCTCGGCATCGGCGGCCTGTCGGTTGAATTGTTCACGCAATCCACGCCGCCGCCGAACACCGATGGCGGCGGTCTCGCCAACGCGATCGTCGGCAGTGTGATGCTGGTTGCACTCGCAACCTTCGTCGGCACGCCGATCGGCATTCTGGCGGGGGTGTATCTCGCCGAGTACGGTCAGAAGGGGTGGCTCGCCAGTCTCACGCGTTTCATCAACGACATCCTATTGTCGGCGCCGTCGATCGTAGTCGGTCTGTTCGTCTACGCGCTGGTCGTAGCGAAGATGGGCCACTTCAGCGGTTGGGCTGGCGTGTTCGCGCTTGCACTGCTGCAGATTCCGATCGTGATCCGCACCACCGAAAACATGCTGAAGCTGGTACCGAATGCGCTGCGTGAAGCCGCTTTCGCACTCGGCACGCCGAAGTGGAAGATGGTGCTGTCGATTACGCTGAAGGCTTCGATCGCCGGTATCGTCACGGGCGTGCTGCTCGGTGTCGCGCGTATTGCCGGTGAAACGGCGCCGTTGCTGTTCACCGCGTTGTCGAACCAGTTCTTCTCGATGGACATGAACCAGCCGGTGGCGAACCTGCCGGTCACGATCTACAAGTTCGCGATGAGCCCGTTTGCGCAGTGGCAATCGCTCGCATGGGCCGGTGTCTTCCTGATCACGCTCGCGGTGCTGGGATTGAACATCCTCGCGCGATCGATCTTTTCGAATAAGTAAGGGCGGAGTGTAATCCGATGAATATGGCAGAAACTCAACTCAATCAGGCCGCCCGTCCGACGGCGCCCGCCGGCTTCGATCCCGCCCAAAGCGGCCAGGCTCAAGTCCCGTCGAGCCCGAAGATCGAGATCAACGACCTGAACTTCTTCTACGGCAAGTATCACGCGCTGAAGAACATCAACCTGCGGATTCCCGAGGGCAAGGTGACCGCGTTCATCGGTCCGTCGGGGTGTGGCAAGTCCACCTTGCTGCGCACGCTCAACAAGATGTACGCGCTCTATCCGGAACAACGCGCCGAAGGCGAGATCCTGATGGACGGCGAAAACCTGCTGACATCCAAGCGCGATATTTCGCTGCTGCGCGCGCGGATCGGCATGGTGTTCCAGAAGCCGACGCCGTTTCCGATGTCGATTTACGACAACATCGCGTTCGGCGTGAAGATGTTCGAAACGCTGCCGCGCTCGGAAATGGACGATCGCGTGGAATGGGCGCTGACCAAGGCCGCGCTGTGGAACGAAGTGAAGGACAAATTGGGCCAGAGCGGCTACGGTTTATCCGGCGGCCAGCAGCAGCGTCTGTGTATCGCGCGCGGTATCGCGATCCGTCCCGAAGTGCTGCTGCTCGACGAACCGTGTTCCGCACTCGACCCGATTTCCACGGGCCGCATTGAAGAACTGATCGCCGAATTGAAAAGCGATTACACGGTGGTGATCGTCACTCACAACATGCAACAGGCCGCCCGCTGTTCGGACTACACTGCCTACATGTACCTCGGTGAATTGATCGAATTCGGCGACACCGAAAAGATCTTCATCAAGCCGGTCCGCAAGGAAACCGAGGACTACATCACTGGCCGCTTCGGCTAAGCCGCCGCGCAAAAATAACGGAGTACGACATGTCCGATAAGCATCTGTCCAGCCAGTTCGACGCCGACCTGAACCTCGTTTCTTCGAAGGTGCTCGAAATGGGCGGCCTGGTTGAGTCGCAGATCGTCAACGCGATGATCGCGCTCAACAACTTCGACCTCGACGTCGCCGAACAGGTGATCGTCGCCGAAGATCGCCTGAACCAGATGGAAGTCGAGATCGACGAAGAGTGCAGCAACATCATCGCGCGCCGTCAGCCGGCCGCGCGCGACTTGCGCCTCCTGATCGCGATTTCGAAGACCATCACGAATCTCGAGCGCGCCGGCGACGAAGCCGAAAAAATCGCCAAGCGGACCAAGCGTCTGATGGAAGACGGCGCATCGCGCAGCATCAATATCGCCGAGATCAAACTGTCGGGCGAAATGGCGGTGTCGATTCTGCGCCGCGCGCTCGACGCATTTGCGCGTCTCGACACGGTCGCCGCCGCGCAAATCATGCGCGACGATAAAGCGATCGACGAGGAGTTCCGCGCCTTCGTGCGCAAACTGATTTCGTACATGACTGAAGATCCGCGTTCGATTTCGGTGGGTCTGGATTTTCTGTTCATCGCCAAGGCGATCGAACGGATTGGCGACCATGCGAAGAACATCGCCGAATTCATCATCTACATCGTCAAGGGCACCGACGTGCGGCACAAGTCGCGCGACGCGCTCGAACGCGAAGCGCTCAGTTAATCCAGAGATAAGGACCAGAGGTGCCGATGCCCAGCAGCATTCTCGTCATTGAAGATGAGCCCGCCATTTCCGAATTGATTTCGGTCAATCTTCAACACGCCGGACACTGCCCGATTCGCGCGTACAACGCGGAGCAGGCGCAGAACCTGATCAGCGACGTATTGCCCGACCTCGTGCTGCTCGACTGGATGTTGCCGGGCAAGTCGGGCATCGCGTTCGCTCGCGATTTGCGCAACAACGAGCGCACCAAGCATATTCCGATCATCATGCTGACCGCGCGTGGCGACGAGCAGGACAAGGTGCTCGGTCTGGAAATCGGCGCCGACGACTACGTCACCAAACCGTTCTCGCCGAAAGAACTGATGGCGCGCATCAAGGCGGTGTTGCGCCGCCGCGCGCCACAGTTGACCGAAGATCTGGTCGCGATCAACGGCCTGAAGCTCGACCCGGCAACCCATCGGGTGGCCGCGCATGCCGAAGGCAGCGAGATCAAGCTCGATCTCGGCCCGACCGAATTCCGTCTGCTGCACTTCTTCATGACGCACCCGGAGCGTGTGCACAGCCGCACGCAACTGCTCGATCAGGTGTGGGGCGATCACGTGTTCGTCGAAGAGCGCACGGTCGACGTGCACATCAAGCGTCTGCGCGCGGCGCTCAAGCCGGCCGGCTGCGATGCTATGATTGAGACGGTACGCGGCAGCGGCTACCGGCTCGCGAAGAGCGCCTGACTTTTTGCGGTAGCGCGAGTGGCGTTGCGAGTGGCGTTGTCAAAGCCACCACGCGCGTCATAGATGTCACGTACGCCACATCAGTTACGTTAGGCGCCGCGGTTTTCAGATCCCGGCGTGTACGGTTTTCTCTTCGATCGCTAGAACATGAACATCATCTGGGCGCGCTCCATCGTGTCGGTCGTGCTGCTGGCTGTTCTGTGCGTGGTGGTCGGCGCACTCGTGAACGTCAAGGCAGGGCTGATCCTCGCGATCGTCATGCTGGTCGCGCAGAGCCTCTTCAGCACCTTTCACAAACAACGTCTTTGGCGTTTGCTCGACGCGCCAGTCTATGGCGAAGTGCCGAGCGCACCTGGCATCTGGGGCGAAATCTATTACCGTCTGCACAAGCTCGCGAAACGCTGGCATGCGCAGGTGCGCCAGGTCGAGCAGCAGCATTCGCGTTTTATCCAGGCGATCCAGGCTTCGCCGAACGGCGTGGCGATGCTCGACGATCACGATCAGATCGAGTGGTGCAACGCGATCTCCGAACTGCATTTCGGGCTCGATGCGAAACGCGATCTGCGCCAGCACATCACGCATCTGGTGCGTCAGCCGGATTTCGTGCGCTATCTGAATTCGCATCGCTACGAAGAGATGCTGATCATGCGCGGCATGGGCGACAAGCGCCAGAACGTGCTGTCAGTGCAGGTATTTCCGTACGGCGAAAATCGCAAGCTGGTGCTGTCGCAGGACATCACCGAGCTGGAGCGTACCGATGCGATGCGGCGCGACTTCGTCGCCAATGTCTCGCATGAACTGAAGACGCCGCTGACCGTGCTCTCCGGGTTCCTGGAGACGATGCGGGAACTGCCGTTAAGCGAAGCCGAGCGTGCGCGCTACCTCGAACTGATGGAGCAGCAGGCGTCGCGCATGCGTCATATCGTCAACGACTTGCTGGTGCTGGCGAAACTCGAGGGCGACAACAAGCCGCCGAGCGATCAGATGATCGATATGCGCGCGGTGCTGCGGCATCTGAAGGACGACGCGGAAAACCTGTCGAGCCACCATCACAAGATTGCGTTCGATGCCGACGAAGGGCTCACGGTAACCGGCGTCGAAACGGAAATTCTCAGTGCGTTGGGCAACCTCGTGACCAATGCGATCCGCTATACGCCGGACGGCGGTGCGATCAGGGTGAACTGGCACGCGAGCGGTGGCAGTGCGACGTTTTCTGTGACCGACAGCGGTCTTGGCATTCCGGCTGCGGACATTCCGCGGCTCACTGAGCGCTTCTATCGTGTCGATCGCAGCCGCTCTCGCGATACGGGGGGGACGGGCCTCGGCCTCGCGATCGTCAAGCACGTGCTGCAACGGCACGACGCGCAACTCGACGTGAAGAGCGAAGAGGGACGTGGCAGTACCTTCACCGTGCGCTTCCCGGTGTATCGCACGGCGCGCCGGCAACCGGCACCGGTTTGAGAACGTCGTCGGTCTGAAAAAAAGAAGCCCGCCTGGAATGAAACAAGGCGGGCTTTTTTCATGCGCACCGCCGGTTCAGCGGCGCGCCAACACAATCAGGCCTTCACGAATTTACGAACAGAATTTCCCCAGCAGACTCATCTGCGCATTGCGCGAGGATTTGCCCGGCCGCCGGCGCCGATAATGGCCGTCGCTTTGCATCAGCCACGCGGCCTGGTTGTCGCCGAGAAACGCCGACAGCCCTTCAGCAATCACGCGCCGCTTCAAGCGACGGTTGTTGATCGGAAACGCCACTTCCACACGCCGGAAGAAATTACGGTCCATCCAGTCGGCGCTCGACAGATACACCTGTTCCTTGCCGCCGTCGTAGAAGTAGAAGATGCGGTGATGTTCGAGAAAGCGCCCGACGATCGAGCGCACCGTGATGTTCTCCGACAAGCCCGGCACACCCGGTTGCAACGAACAGACGCCACGCACGATCAGATCGATCTTCACGCCCGCCTGTGATGCCTCGTACAGCTCGGCAATCACAGTCGGTTCGAGCAGCGCGTTCATCTTCGCGACGATGCGCGCCTTCCTGCCCGCACGTGCGTGATCGGCTTCCGCGCGAATCGCATCGACCAGTTTCGGATGCAGCGTGAACGGCGACTGCCACAACTCATGCAGCTTCAGTTCGCCGCCAATGCCGGTCAGTTGCTGGAACACGTGGTGCACGTCTTCGCAGATCTTCTGATCCGCGGTCATCAGGGCGAAGTCGGTATAAAGACGCGCGGTGCGCGGATGATAGTTGCCGGTGCCCAGATGCACGTAACGCTTGAGCGTGGTCTTGCCGCCCGACGACACACGCCGCACGATCAGCATCATCTTCGCGTGGCACTTGTGGCCCACCACGCCGTACACGACGTGCGCGCCCACCGCTTCAAGCTGCGACGCCCAGTTGATGTTGGTTTCTTCGTCGAAGCGCGCGAGCAGTTCGACCACCACCGTCACTTCCTTGCCGTTGCGCGCGGCTTGCATCAGCGCGTCCATCAGCGGGGAGTCGGTGCCGGTACGATAGATGGTCTGCTTGATGGCCATCACGTTCGGGTCTTTGGCCGCCTGCAGCAGCAACTCGAGCACCGGCTGAAAGCTCTCGTAAGGATGATGCAGCAGCACGTCGCCCTGATCGATCACGTCGAACATGCTCGCGCTGTTGGCGATCTGCGGCGGAATTGCCGGAATATGCGGCACGAATTTCAGGTCCGGGCGGTCCACCATCTCCGGCAATTGCATCAGCCGCACCAGATTGACGGGGCCGTCGGCGAAATAGCAATCCTTGGTGCTCAGGCCGCTTTCGTCGAGCAGGCGCCGCACGACATGCGAGGGCGTCTCCGCCGATACTTCGAGCCGCACCGCGTTGCCCAGATGCCGTGCCGGCAGTTCGCCCTGCAGCGCGACACGCAGATTGGTGATTTCGTCTTCATCGACGAACAGTTCGCTATTGCGCGTGATGCGAAACTGGTTGCAGGTGCGCACCACCAGATTCGGAAACAGCTCACCGACAAAGCGCTGCAGCAACGAGCTCAGCAGCACGAAACCATGCGGATAGCCCGACAGTGCCTGCGGCATGCGCACGAGCCGGGGCAATGCGCGCGGCGCTTGCACGATACCCATCATCGCCTGGCGGCCGAACGCATCCTTGCCTTCGAGTTCGACGACGAAGTTCAGGCTCTTGTTGAGCACGCGCGGAAACGGGTGGGCCGGATCGAGGCCGATCGGCGTGAGCACCGGCAGCAGCTCGTCGAAGAAGTACTTGCGCGCCCATTCGGTCTGCGCTTCGTTCCACGCTTCAGTGCCGTGAAAATAGATGCCTTCTGCTTCAAGCGCGGTGAACACCGTGTCGTGCAGCATGGTGTACTGGCGATGCACGAGCCGCTGCGCGCGCTCGACCACGAGGTCGTACACGTGCTGCAGGGACATACCGTCCGGTGACAGTGCGCCGGGGTTGTCGCGCATCTGTTCCTGCAGTCCGGCCATGCGGACTTCGAAGAATTCGTCGAGATTGCTACTGGTGATGCAGATGAAACGCAGGCGTTCGAGCAAAGGGACGGCTGGGTCGGCAGCTTGTGCCAACACACGCTCGTTGAAACCCAGAATGCCCAGCTCGCGATTCAATAAGGGGTAGCGGATGGACATCGGCAGCGAGAATGGAATTTCAGGAAGGGGCGGACAAAGACGCTCGGAAATTCTCACAGTATGATGACGTTATTATGACGATCTTGAAGTTATAAATTCTACGCTGGATTCGTCGCATGTCGTAATTATGACGCAGTGCATATGGGACCATGGCGCACACCCTTCACTGCGAGGTGACATCGTGAGGTCCGGTACGCTTAGAATGGCGTCTTTGAACAGCGCGGCTGGTCATAAGGCGTCCAGGGCGCCGAGTGGACATCCGGCACCTTTCGCATCCAACGCCGCCGCGCACGCGCGCATGGAGTTCGCTTACTCGATGGTCAATACTCCACAACTCCTCGCTGCCGTCGACCTCGGCTCGAACAGCTTCCGGCTGATCGTGGGCCGGGTCGAAGAAACCGACGCGGGCAGTCAGATTTATCAGGTCGACGCATTGCGTGAACCGGTGCGCCTTGCCGCCGGTCTGTCGCGCGACAAGATGCTCGATCGTGCCTCGCAAGTGCGCGGTTGGGACGCGCTCAAGCGTTTTGGCGAGCGGTTGCGCGACTTTCATCCCGATCATGTTCGCGCCGTTGCTACCAACACGCTGCGTATCGCCAAGAACGCGGGCGAGTTTCTCGGTGAGGCGCAAGCCGCGCTTGGTTTCCCGATTGAAGTGATCGCCGGGCGCGAAGAAGCGCGTCTGATTTATGCAGGGGCAGCACACTCCGTGCCTGCGAGTGCAGGCAAGCGCCTCGTAGTGGATATTGGCGGCGGCTCGACGGAGTTCATCATCGGTTCGCACTACACGCCGATCAAGATGGAGAGCCTGTATATCGGCTGCGTGAGCCATAGCCGTGCGTTCTTCCCGGCAGGCAACGTCGACGAATACACGATGCGCCAGGCCGAACTCGCCGCGAGCCGCGAAATTCAGATCATTTCCGCCGAGTATAAGAAAACCGGCTGGGAACAGGCCATTGGCTCATCCGGTACCGCGCGGGCGCTTGCCGAACTGGTCGAGGCGAACGGTTTCAACGATCCGGGCATTACGCACGGCATCTCGCGTGGCGGCCTCGAACGGCTCAAGCGCGCGCTGATCAAGGCGGAGAACGTCAATCGTCTGAAGCTGATCGCGTTGAAGAGCGATCGCGTTCCGGTGCTGGCCGGCGGCCTGTCGATCATGATCGCGGTGTTCGACGAGCTCGGCGTGGATTACGTCGATACAACAGACGGCGCGCTGCGCCTCGGCGTCCTGTACGACCTGCTGGGCCGTGCGCAGCACGAGGATATGCGCACCGTGACGGCGGAAGGCTTCATGCGCCGCTACGGCGTGGACCGCGCGCAGGCGGGGCGTATTGGTGAACTCGCGGTACGCTTTTACGACCAGTTCGTCGAGCCGGATGAAGAGCGCCGCGTCGAGAACCGCATGTTCCTCGGCTGGGCTGCGGCCTTGCACGAAATCGGGCTGTCGATTTCCCATAGCGCCTACCACAAGCATTCGGCCTATATCGCGAGCAATGCCGACATGCCGGGTTTTTCGCGCACCGACCAGGCGCGGCTCGCCGCGCTGGTGCTTGGCCACGCGGGGAAACTCGGCAAACTGTCGCAAACACGCGAGGTGGAATGGCCGCTGTTGTTCTGTCTGCGGCTCGCGGCGCTGCTGTGCCGCCGGCGTGCCGATGTCGGCTTGCCGGGTATCGCGGTCGCCCAGGTCAATGGCGGGTATGAGGTGCGTCTGCCGAACGAGTGGGTGGCTAACAATCCGCTGACGGATTACAGCCTGACCCAGGAGGCTGCGGAGTGGGAGAAGGTTGGCATTCCGTATCGTGTGGTCTACACGGACGATTGAGCGTCCCTGTGGTGGAAATAAAAAACCCGGCGAATTAGCCGGGTTTTTTTATGCGC
The DNA here is from genome assembly GCA_900142905.1 of Burkholderia sp. GAS332. NCBI lineage: Bacteria > Pseudomonadati > Pseudomonadota > Betaproteobacteria > Burkholderiales > Burkholderiaceae > Burkholderia > Burkholderia sp. GAS332. Next base: position 1,319,129 of record FSRV01000001.1, read on the forward strand.
ATCGTTATCGGTTGAGCTGGCCGGGTGGTGTGCGCGCCGTTCAGCGCGGCGATGCGTCGCCGAGGAAGTGTCGCGCATAACGCGCGTTGATATCCGTCAGACGCAACAGCGTCAGAAAGTCCGCTGTGTTGAAGTCGGGATCCCAGGCCGGCGCGCCGCAAATCTTCGCGCCGAGACGCAGATAGCCTTTCACCAGCGGCGGCGGTGCCACGTCGGCGCCGGTTTGCAATTCTTCAACCGGCAGTGGCGTGTGCGGGAACGCGCGATATTCCGGCGCGGTCAGCGCGTTGTCGCGCAGCGAGCAGTAAAGATTCGCCGCGTAATGGCCACCGTCGACCATCGCGACGCTCGCGCAGCCGAGCATCGTCTCGTACCCGTTGTGCTTCATGTACGCGGCGAGCCCTGCCCACAGCGACATGATCACCGAGCCGCTGCGATAGTCCGGGTGCACGCACGAACGGCCCACCTCGACCATTTTCGCGCGCAAGTGCGTGAGACGCGACACGTCGAACTCGCTTTCGGCATACAGGCGTCCGATGCGGGCGGCCTGATGCGGCGGCAGCGCGCGATAGGTGCCGACCACTTTCAGCGTATCGAGATCGCGCACCAGCAGGTGATCGCAGTATGAATCGAACGCATCGACATCGAGGCCGGCCGGACCCGTCAGACGCGCACCCATCTCATCGGCGAATACGCGGTAGCGCAGACGCTGTGCCTCGCGCAGGTCCTTGTCGGTGCGCGCCCACGTGACTTGCAGGCGATGCTGGGCTGTGACCGTCTCTTCGGCGCGCGGCAGACGAAGCGTTTCGAAGATCGAAGCCAGGGGCAGGGTGGGCGTCGGCAGTTCTCGCATGTGGCGTCCTGGTCGAAAAAAGGGAGATTTCTTTTTTCGCCAATGTAGTAACGCCTGGTGACGCTCGCATGGCAATGCCATGACGATTGGATGACTGCCCGTAAGCTGCCTGCGCGCGGCTTGTAATGTCGGGCGTGGCGCGCGCGAGTGTTGTATCTGCGCGACCGGCTCAGATCAGATCAGATCAGATCGGGGCTCATTGCCGCGCGCAGCACAGCCTGGTCTTCGCCGTCGCGTTCACGGCTTTCGATCCACCATAGGCCGGCTTTTTTCAGCGGCCAACTGGCTTCGCTGTTGCCGAGCAGGCGTGCCGCAACGTGGCCGAGCGTCGGTTGATGGCCAACGATCACGACAGTCGGTGCGATGCCTTTTGACCAGCCGGCGGCGTTGAGCACATCGAGCGCGCTGGCGTTAGGCGCGAGTTCGCGCACCACGCGATACTGGTCGCTCAAGGTTTCGGCGGTCTGGATCGTGCGCACCGCGGGACTCGCGAGAACCACTGCGTCGTCGGGCAGGCGGGTGCGCAGCCATTTGGCGACGTTTTGCGCCTGTTTGCGGCCGCGCGTGGTGAGCGCGCGGGCGAGGTCGCTGGCGGCGAAATCTTCGGCTTCGGCGTGACGCCAGAGGATCAGATTCATACGTGTCTCCTTGACTCTGGTTGCGGCGTAGAGGACAACGCCGGATTTTCAATCACTGTCGCATGCGGGCTCGTGAGGCCGCAAGGCGTTGGCTCGGGCGGATCGTATAAGCGCGGGCGTATGCCGGCGTCGATCCCGGAGGATGTGCCGGCGGCAAGGTCGAGGTGCAGGGTATCCAACGCGCATGCAACGCTCGTTAAGCCTGCATGTAATCCGTGTGAAACCCATCGGGCCCATCGAACCATGAACCCGCGTTCGCACGCGCTCATCAGCGTTTGACGCCCAGAAAGCAAAAACCCGCGAAGCCGAAGGCGACGCGGGTTTCGTATTGCTTTTCGTGGTCGGAGCGAAAGGATTCGAACCTTCGACCCTCTGATCCCAAATCAGATGCGCTACCAGGCTGCGCTACGCTCCGACGAATCCGAGATTCTACGTGGCATTAGGTGCCAGAGTCAACCGCGAATTGCGTCGGGGTGAAAAAAGATCAGCGGACAGGGAAAAGTTGCGCGTCAGTGCGCGCTCGTCGCGCGGGTGGGGGCGTCGGCGAGATTGAACCCGGCGCGCCACAACAGCGCTGCGGCCTGCATCATCGCGCGGCGGTCGTTGGCGGCGAGATCGTTGCGGCGATCAAGACAATCGGCAAGCGCGAGAATCGCACCGTCGATCGTGAGCGCGTCGCCTTCGTGCAGCGCGACGTGCCGGATTTCCCAAACGATCTTCTCCAGGCTGCTTGCGTCGTCCCGACTCATAGCGGCGTATTCCTTGCGCTTCGTTGTTGATGTTGTTCGAGTGTGAGAGCGCAGCGTATCAACCGTTTAATCGTTCGGAATGTGCGCAAGCGCACACGCGGCGGGTTTACCCCTTCAATGCCGGCGGCGCATCCAGTTCGGCATGTGCTGGTGTGTGATCCAGTGATGCAGCATGCCTTCGCCTTCGTGTTCGCGCCTGTAGGTTCTCGATTCGAAAATCGACAGAGCAAGCAGCACGAGCAGACCTACGGCAAGTCCGATCAGACCCGCGATCGATTCAGCGTCCATGGCAGTCTCCTATGACACGCGGCTGTGCCTTTATTTTAGTCCACGCGTCACGAAATGGGAGATGGGGGTGGAAGGCAGGGGACGGCTCGGCGCGACGCCGTCGAATGCGAATTACAGGTAGACTCTCGGCGCTTCGTTGCCGTTATTTTTATTCTGTTTCGAGAGTCTATGAACCGCGTTTTGTTGATTGCGTTGATGCTGTCCGCCGGACTCGCCGGCTGTGCAGACGATCCTTCCGGACATCACGGCGGTCCGCCGCCGAAAGATCCCGTCGACTACCACGGTGTCCCGACCGACGACCGGCCGCCCGTCATGGCGCCGACGCCGGCCTCGCCCTGAGCGCCTCTACACCACCTGCGGCTGCGCAAGCCGTGCACGTGCTCTGAGACAGAAACATGCGGCGCGTGCACGCCGGATGCCGAAGCCAAGGCTAGGCGGCTACGCGGGCCACGCCGGCCATGCCTCGTACGACGCCTGGCAAAAAGCGCGCGAGCGTAATGCCGCGCGCGGCCATGAAAATCAGCATTGCGGCCCACAAACCGTGATTGCCGTACAGCCCCAGCAAGGCCCACGAGGCCGCCACGAACACCGCGAACGACACCACCATCGACATCATCAACTCGCGCGTGCGAGTCGCGCCGATGAACACGCCGTCGAGCAGAAAGCCCCACACGGAAATTACCGGCGAAAGCGCGGCCCATGGCAGATACGTTTCGGCCGTGGCGCGCACCGCGGCCTGATCGGTCAGACCTTCGATGATCCATGTGCCCGCACCCCAGTACACCAGCGAGAAGCCCAGCGCGCCGAGTGCGGACCACAGCGCCGTGACCTTGATGGCCTGCGTGAACGCGTGCCGGTCGCGTGCGCCGATCGCCGCCCCAACCAGTGCCTCGGCAGCATGCGCGAAACCGTCGAGTCCGTAAGCCATAAAGGTCTGAAAATTGAGTAGCAGCGCGTTGGCGGCGAGGGTGGCGTCACCTTGTCTCGCGCCAAGATGCGCGAACCAGCCGAACGACGACAGCAGACAGAGCGTGCGTACGAAGATATCGCGATTCAGCACCACCAGACGCTTGAGCGCGGTAGCGTCGAAGAGGGCGGCGCGCTTCAGCGCAGGCAAACCGCGCGGTCTGCCGTGCCACAACAACGCGGCGCCGAGCACGAAGCCGAGCGCGTCGGCCGTGGCCGTGGCCGCGCCAATGCCGGCCACACCCCAATCGAATACGTACACATACAACAGCACCGCCGCGATGTTCACGCTGTTGATGAACACTTGTGAGAGCAGCGCGAGTCGCACCTTTTGCGTACCGAGCAGCCAGCCGAGCACCACATAATTGCCGAGCGCGAGCGGCGCGGCCCAGATGCGTGCGTGGCAGTAGATCTGCGCGTGGTGCTGCACCGCGTCGCTGCCGCCGATCGCGCGCAACGCGTAGTCGATCAGCGGCACTTGCAGCAGAAGCACCGCTGCGCCGATCGCTGCGGCGAGCAGTAGCGCGCGTACGACGTTGTTGCGCAATTCGGCGTGATCTCCCGCACCGTGCGCTTGCGCGACGAGGCCCGTGGTGCCCATGCGCAGGAAGCCGAAGCCCCAGAATACGAAATTGAAGAACAGGCCGCCGAGCGCCACGCCGCCGAGATAGGACGCGCCGTCCAGGTGGCCGGCGACGGCGGTGTCGACCGCGCCGAGAATCGGCTGGGTGAGATTGGCGAGGACAATGGGAAACGCCAGCGTCAGCACCCGGCGGTGCCAGCGCACAGGGACGGCGGGCGCCGTCGCGGCCGCGCCCTCCAAATCTCCAAGGAGACTGCCTTCGGGGCGGGGGACTTCCTTCGGGGCCTGCGCGCTGTCGCTCAACTGCGTTCCTGCACGCAGACCCACGGAGAGACGACCACCGCCCACAGATCCGGATCGCGCGCGGCGAAGTCGGCGGCGGTTTCCGCCTGCACGCGTTCGACGAGGCCGGAAGACAGCCATTGCGTGACCTGGGTGGTGTCGTCGCTGGCGATGGCTTCGGCGACGCTCACCAGATCGATGTCGCGCGCGACGCGCAGCAAGATGCCGCGCGCGAAAAAGCGTTCGAGTTCGGTCCAGCCGATTTTGGCGGTTTCGGCGAGCAGCTTGGCGTACACCGGGCTATGAGTGGCGTCGTTGGAAGTCATCGTGAGCGGGTTCTGACGGGGCCGTTACTATAAACCATCGGCGCGGACCGCCAGGGCGGCGCGCGTTCCGGTACGCTTAGGGCTTTTCGAAATTCATTCTGAACCTTCATGTCACTGGATTCAACGGCGCCGGCTTCGGGCGCACAAGCTCACGGGGTGGCCGACGCCACGCTCACGCGCTCCGACGTGGAGCGTCTCATTGCGACGAGCATCGCGGGAAATAAAGATCCGCTCCATTTCACCGACTGCGATTTCGAAGGCGCCGATCTGTCACGACTCGATCTGCGCGGTGCGGAGTTTCATCGCTGCACGATCGCCGAGGCGTCATTTTTCGGCGCGACGCTGTCGCACACCCGCTGGGTCCGTTGCCGCGGCCGCGAGGCGGATTTCGCGTCGGCTGATCTGGTCGACGCGGCGTTCCAGTCGAGCGATCTGAACAATACGAGTTGGCGGCGCGCCAAGCTTGCCTCAGCGTCGTTTCACAGCTGCAAGCTGACTGGCGCCAATTTCGAAGGCTGCGCGGCGCTCGGGTTGAGCTTCGTCGAGACCTTGCTGGTGGGCGCGCATTTGCGCGGCCTGTCGTTTCGCAAGGCCACGTTGCAACAACTCGATTTCTCCGACGCCGATCTGGCCGGGGTCGATTTCCGCGAGGCGGTCTTCGATGGCGGGAGTCTGAAGGATGCGCATCTGAAGGGCGCGCGCTTCGAAGGCGCGGACTTACGCGAGACCGATCTGAGCGGCGTGCGCCTCGTCGATGCGGCGCTTTTCAAAGGCGCGACGATTTCGCACCAGCAGGCGGCGGTACTGGTGACCGAACTGGGTTTGCGCGTCATGTGATCGCGGTTTTAGCTGGCCGATTTTTGGCCATTCGGCCAGCTTGAACGAATGGATGCGCGGACATATCATCGTATTCATCGGTTAATTAATGGCGCCTTTCAACTTCACAATTTGTCAGTGGATTTGAAGATTTTTAATGTATTCGCCATTCGCGAATTTGTTGTGAAGAAATGCAATTGCTTATTCGCGCCGCTCAATATCCGCTAATACATCAGTATGGTGCGTTGGCGCACTAAAGCTTCGCATTGCGCAAAGCGTCCGGATCATACTGGTCGCGGTTAGGGGAAATCGGCCAAAGCGCTTTCGTCAGGCTTTTCCAGTGGCGTGCAGGCAGATGATTGATTCATAAGGCATTGCGAACAGCTCACGGCTTCTGGTTCGCCGTTTGTATGGCGTTTAGTGCGGAACGGAAAAGGTATTTACCTCGCTTATTTCCGACATTTTCTCTTCACGTAATGCGGAATCGGTGCGTCGCGTCACATTACCCACGCAATTAATAGATTGCGCTTGTAAAAGCGGGTTGTTAGATTCCGTTCTGGCGCATGGTGAACCGGTCCTTTGCCGATATGCGCCGAACCCCCGTTAGCCCGGCCTCGAGCCGGGCTTTTTTTCGCCCGGTCACTGCCGATTCAATTCAGCGTCACTGCGGATTCACACGCGTCGTGGATCATGAAAGATTACTTTTTTCTTTCGCCGGTCATGACCTGGCTGATCATTTTTCTCGGCCTCTGGCCGATTGCGCTCCGCGTGCTGTTCGCGTTCGCCGCACGCATCGATCCGCGCTCCGGACGCTGGCGGCGTCACTAGGCCTGGCGCCGCCGCGCCGCGTGTCGCTGGGTCGTATTTACTGCTTGCAGTGAACCACCATCGAGCGGTTTTTCACGTTTGCACCGAAGATCCCGCCGATCGAGCCGCCCGACGTGGCGCCATTGTCGACGTCTTTCGAAACGACGTCGTAACCATAGTTGCCGCAGACTTCGCCCGCGCGCTTGTAGCACTCGGCCCAACTCGAGCTCGCATCGCTGCCGCTGCAGTTGATCGCAAAGCCTGTATCGCCGCTCGGCAGGTAGGTCATCGTGGTGGTGCTCGAGCAGCCGCCGAGGCTGCCGAGCGTAAGCAGGCCGAGGCCGATCGCCGCAGCCGTCGCGACGTAAGCCAATGCGCTCTTCATTGCAGATTCCTTACAGAAAACAGGGGGGACGTGGCGCGTAGCCACGTCATGCATAGGATTGAGCGTTTTATAGTACGCCCGGTTCCCTCGATTGCGGTTGCAGGGCGCGTGCCTGATACCGGGGAGCGGGGCGGGGCCAGCCGGTACCCAACAAACCGGCTAGCGAGGCGGTAACGCCCGCGACGGGTCGATCGAGCGGCCCTGATAGCGTAGTTCGAAGTGCAGCATGACGCGGTCGGTATCGGTGTCGCCCATTTCGGCGATCTTCTCGCCGCGGGTGACCGACTGACCCTCCTTCACCAGCAGCACACGGTTGTGTGCGTAGGCGGTCAGGTACTCGGCATTGTGCTTGATGATCAGCAGGTTGCCGTACCCACGCAAGCCGTTGCCGGCATAGACCACTGTGCCAGGTGCCGCAGCGACCACCGGCGTGCCCGCTGCCGCCGAAATATCGATGCCCTTCGAATTGCCACCGTCGAAGCGCCGGATCACGGTGCCGTCGGCCGGCCAGGCCAGCGAGATCGTCGAAGCCGGCGCCGACGTCGGCGCGTTGTCAGCCGGAGCCGGACGCGGCGCGGAAGAAGCGCTCGCACTGCCTGCGCCGCTGCTGCGGATCGCACCCCCTCCACCACCCGTGGACCCTGCCGCGGCACCATTACCCGGCGGCGTGACGCGCAGCACCTGCCCGACCTCGATGCTGTCCGGGTTGGTCAGGTTGTTCCAGCGCACGATGCTCTGCACCGATTGCCGGTTGCTGCGTGCAATCTTCGACAGCGTATCGCCCCGTTCGACGCGGTAAAAGCCTGGCCCCACCGGCGCGGACCCGCAGGCGGCGAGCACCGCCAGCAACGACGCGCAGGCGAGCCGTTTCATCATTCTTGTTGTAACCATTGGACCTCGCAAAGCGCTGCCGCGCGCCGATCCCGATCACGTGGCAGGTAGATGCAAAGCGTCCGATTCTAACGGTTTTGCGCTGCAGCATCCGAAAAACGGACTTGGGGGACGGCACGCACGGCGGGAACGCGGCGAAACACCGCGTCACCCATCACGTCGTGATGGGTGGACAACCGGCGATTAGCGCAGCGTGCTGACAGTGATGCGCAGGGCGGCCGTCTCGGTTTGTCCCGGTTCGAGCCAGCGCAGTCCCATGCCGTTGTGGATCGCGTCCGGCAGACCCAGCCATGGCTCGACGCAATAGAAGTCCGAGTCCGCAGCCTCAGTCCATGTCGTGACCGCGTACCAGGGCACCGAGTCCGGCCGCTGCAGATCGATCGTGATGAGCCGGTTAAGGCCGGGTGCGACGAGACGCACGGGTTGGTCCGGCGCACCCACGAGGCAATGGAAGCGGTCGTGAATACGCGCCTCGTCGAGCGTGTAGCGTGCTGCGCCCGGCTCGGCCGGGCTGATCGAGCCGTCGTCCTGCTGATAGCACCGTTCGGTGCGCGGCAATTCCAGCGAGGTCTCGGCGCGCTGCGTGTGCGGCAGCGTGAAATAAAAATGATGACCGGCGTAGTAGGGCAGCCGCGTCTTGCCCGTATTGGCGGTGCTCAGCGTGACTTCCAGCGTATGCGTATCGACGAGCCGGTACACCGCTTCGAAACGGAAGCCGAACGGATAGCCGCCGCGTGTTGCGTCGCTGTCGGTGAGCGTCATGCGCAAGCCGGCGCCGTGCACGTCGGCGTGGGCTTCGAAGGGCAGGTCGCGTGCAAAACCGTGCATCGGCAATTCGCGCACCGTGCCTTGTGCGTCACGCCAGAAGCCGATCTTGCCGTCGACGCGATGCCGGCCGAGAAACGGAAACAGCAGCGGGTTGCCGCCGCGAATCCTGGCGGGTTGGCGCCAGTCGGCGTGCTCGGGCCAATGGATCACCTCTTCGCCGTCGATGATCCACGACAAAAGACGGCCGCCGGCTTGTGGCGCGAAACGGAGGACGGAGGTGTCCTGGGCAATCTCGAGAATGTCCGGTTGCGGGGAGAGGGGCATGGTCGATGGGGTGGTTCATAAAGTCGGGAGAGAACGATTTTGCGCTGCTTTACGCTACGGGGAAACCCTTCTCGGGAAATTGCGGGTGTCGCTGACGCCCCATCCTTGCCGATAATCCCCTGACTGCCCGGTCATTTCGACCACCGGGCGCGATCAGATCAGGAGGTGTTATGGATCTCGCAATGGCAATGGGTGTCGCGCTATTCGGCATGTTCGCGGCAAGCACCGTCTACTTCTTCTACAAGCTCGAGCGCTGATCCAACTCTCTGCTGCGCCTTCTGCTGGGCCGTCAACGCGGGCCCGGCATGAGTCTCGCGCCTCCAGCGCATCTAATTCCTCACAATGGCAGCGCGGTCTCCGACGGCGCCCTGTTTCTTTGTCTGCGGCGTAACAACAGTTTCCAGTTGTGACGCAGTGCATCAATATTTCCCCGAATGCGGTCCAAACGCTTGGCGCTGACTTTGCAGCCAGGCATAATCGGTGCGCTTTTGACGCGCCGTTCATTTTCTATTGCGGCGCGCTGTTCCCCGACATTTTCCTTACAAGGACCGCCGCGTGAACCTGTCGTTTCTAATTTTCCTGAGCGTGCTGCAAGGTGTGACCGAACTGTTTCCGGTCAGCAGCCTTGGCCACACGCTGCTCGTGCCCGCACTGTTCGGTATGCATATCGACAAGCATGCGCCGCAGTTGCTGCCGTTCCTCGTCGCGTTGCACCTCGGTACGGCGTTTGCGCTGCTGTGGTACTTCCGCAAGCGTTGGTGCGAGCTGGTGCGAGGTTTCTTCGCATCGTTCGGCGGCCGTCGCAACGATGACGCGCACATGATGTGGGCGCTCATTATCGGCACGATTCCGGCGGGCCTCGTCGGGTTGATCCTTGAGAAACGCCTCGAACGGCTTTTTCACGATCTGCGCATCGTGGCGATCGCGTTGATCGTGAACGGCGTGCTGCTATGGTTCGGCGATCGCCTGCAACGTTCGCGCACGCATCTGGCGCCGGAGAAACTGACTTTCCGCCAGGCGTTTTTTGTCGGGCTCGCGCAGGTCGGCGCGTTGATTCCGGGTTTCTCGCGCAGCGGTCTGACCATGATCGCCGGTAATGCGGCCGGCCTGACGACCGAGAAAGCCGCTGAGTTCTCGTTCCTGCTCGGCACGCCGATCATCCTGGCGGCCGGCGTGCTCGAATTGCCGAAGCTGTTCCATGCGCCTGGTCAACTCGCCGATGCAGTGCTCGGCGGCGTGCTGACCGCCATCGCTGCGTACCTCAGCGTGCGTTTTCTGATGCGCTATTTCGAAGGTCGCGGACGTCTGGCTTCGTTCGGCGTGTACTGCGTGATTGCGGGGATCGTGTTCCTCGGCTGGTTCATGTTGCATCCGCAACCGGTCTGATTGCGTTCGATAGGCCCGCTACTGCGCGCCGAGTGTCGGCGGGCGACTGGCGGGGAAGAAACGATCGGTTATAATCCGGGCCCGGCTCAACCTGCCGGGCCCGTTTGTTTTGTGATGCGGCGAGTGAGTGCCGATCAGGGGTGCCGCGCACTGGATCAGATTTCCAGTCCCCGGCCCGGTCAGTTAGAATTTCGGTATCCCACGAACCCTGTGGCAGCGATATCGCACAGGTTCCAATGCCCGATACGGGTTCTCATTGCGGGCGATGCACGTTGTACACGTTCGTGTAGCATCGCCTCACGTCATTACGGCAGTAGCTCAGCTGGATAGAGCATCGGCCTTCTAAGCCGAGGGTGGGGGGTTCGAGTCCCTCCTGCCGTACCAACTCTTCAAATGCCTGACGCCGCGCATCGAAGCCGCGCCGCTGCGATGCGCGCTCAGGGCCGTTTACTCTGCCGGCTCCACATCGATGGAATCGACCCGGTTCGGATAGAACGCCAGATGCTGAGCGATCTCCTTCACGGGCGCATAGGGCGACTCGTAGGTCCAGACCGCATTCACGCTCCGCTCACCACCAATCGGAATGCTGTAGTACGCGCAATCGCCCTTGTACGGGCAATAGGTTGCGTGGTCGGTGCGCTCCAGCAGCGTCATCTCGACATCGGTGCGCGGAATGTAATACACCGCTGGATACGACGCCTCACGCAGCACCAGCGCATTGCGCGTATCCGCGATCACGCGGCCGGCTACGGTGACCACCACATGGGCTTTGTCCGGCTCGATCGCGATCGGATGGTCGGGGCCTGGGACCTTGATGGTTTTTTCAGTCATGCTGTCGAACTCCTGGATGAGTAGGCAAGCCTGCAACACGCCGCGAAGGGTTTTGAGCCGCCATCGGCGAGAACAATGATCGCGTCCTGCGTCGAAGCATACGCCGCTCATGACAACACGTTGTGTCACTGCCTAGGTCTTTCGCGAGTTTCCTGGGGTGTTGGCTAGTACGCGCGACGAAAACAAAAAAGGCAGCCGAAGCTGCCCCGTGAAAGTCCTGCCATCCGGCGGACTGTTGCTTACCGACATGCTCTGTGCGCAGCGTGCGGACCGCTCAACCTTGCTCAGCTTGATTGCTGAACGCTCCTTGCGGTCCGCTCATGGCTGGCTGCTTACTGCTTGATGTTCAACGCGGCCGTCAGATCGCCCATCGGCTTGCTGCCGTTGCTGACCAGCGCGGCATCACGCGTCGAGATACCCGGCAGCGTCGGCAGCGAGTAGCGGCGCGTGATGAAACGCAGGATCGACGTCGTGTCGTACTGCGTGTGATCGACGAAACCCTTCTTCGCGTACGGCGAGATGATCAGCGCCGGAATGCGCGTGCCCGGACCCCAACGATCGGCCTTCGGCGGCGCCACGTGATCCCAGAAGCCGCCGTTTTCGTCATACGTCACAACCACCAGCATGTTGTTCCACTGCGGGCTTTTCTGCAGATGCGAGATCACGTCGGCAATGTGCTGGTCGCCCGACGCGACGTCGGTGTAACCCGCGTGCTCGTTCAGGTTGCCTTGCGGCTTGTAGAACGACACTTGCGGCAGCGTGCCGGCATCGATCGCCTTGATGAACTCGGAGCCTGCCATGCCGCCGTCGAGCAAGTGCTGCGAGCGGTTCGCGGAGCCCGGGGCGAGATCGGCGAAGTAGTTGAACGGCTGGTGATGCGGCTGGAAGTTCGGCGCCGTCAGATTCGCACCGTAGATCACGTTCGACGTGCCGTTTTGCGCCGCCGACACCGCCGCGCCCCACGCGCCGCCGTACCACGCCCACGACACCTTCGCGTTGTTCAGCAGATCGCCGATGTGCTGTTGTGTCTGAGCCGGCAGCGTGGTGGCCGCGGTCGGGTCGGCCAGGTTGGCGTCGCCACCCGAAGCCGCCTTGTTGCCGCTCGGCTGATACGGCGGCTGCATCGTGTTGATCGCGTAGAAGTCAGGCGTCAGGTTGCCCGACAGCACGTATTTCGGCGGACCGCTCAGTGCCGAAGCCGGCGAATTGGTTGCCAACTTCAGCGTGACGCCGTCGTTTTCCACCGCCGAGATCGAGCTGGCTGCCGGGCTCTTGTCCGCATTCGGATAGGTCGGCGTGCAAGCGCAAACCAGCCACTGATGATTCAGGAACGAGCCGCCGAACGCGCCCATGAAGAAGTTGTCGGCCAGCGTGTACTGCTGGGCGATCTTCCACAACGGCAGCTTGTCGGCGTTGAGCGTGTAGTGCCCCATGACGAGGCCGCCGGAATCCGCCCACGCGGCGAACTTGTCGTTCTTGCCGCCATTGATCTGCATCTGGTTTTCATAGAAGCGGTGATACAGATCGCGCGTCGTGGCCGTGATCGGCGTGTTGAAGCCCTTCGGGTCGTCGATGGCGAACGGGCTATTCGGCAGGTTGGCGGTCATCGCTTGCGTCACCGCCGGCGTCACGCCGGTTTGCGTCAGACCGTTCCACACTTGCGGCAGCGTGGCGAGCGGCGTGCCGTTGCGGTCGACCTGGGTGGCGCTCGTGGCCGTCACGTTCTGCAGACCGTTGGCGCCCGGGAAGTTACCGTACAGATTGTCGAAGCTGCGATTCTCCGCGTAGATCACCACGACCGTCTTGATCGACGTGATGTCCGGTTGCGTGGTGACGTTGTCGCCGCCGCACGCATACAGGCTCAATGCTGCTGCGATCGCGATAGGCGTCGCGCAGATCAGTTTTTTGTTCATTTAGTGTGTGTTCTCTCTCTCGCGTTGGGGATGGGCCGCGTACCTTGCTTACACGTCTGGCCGCGAGCGAAAGTTTGAATAAGGTATTTGACAGAAAGATGTAAATAATTACGAATTGCTTGGATTTCGATATTTTCGTCGGCTGTATGTCATTTAAACGACATGTCGATGAAATACGCTCCCGGACTTCAATATCGCAAACTCACATCATTCATATGCGGCTTGGTCTCACGGGGATTTGGGAAACGGCGGTTCAGCCGCAAGCGCTGCGGCGTGCGCGGCGGCCGGCAGGCATAGGCGCGATGCTGTCCATGTCGCTCGCGGCACTGACTATGACCTTGGCAGCCTGCGATGCGGGCTCGCCGGCAGCGGGCGGCAAGGCCAATGCAAGCGGCAATGCGCAAGTGAATGCCAAGGCGGATCTGAACGCCAGTGCCAACGCGAGCGTCGAGGCTCAAGCGAATGCGTCGCCTGCATCCGGGCCCATGGCGGCCTCTGCGGTGAAAGTGGGCGCTCACGAAGCCGGCCAGACCCGCGCGCAAGTCTACGAGTCCGTGCGGCAGATGACGGCGCTGGGTAAGCAACTGTTCTTCGACGCGTCGCTGTCCGGCTCGGGCAAGCTGGCGTGCGCGTCGTGCCACAGTCCCGATCACGGCTTTTCGCCAGCGAATTCGCTCTCGGTACAACTGGGCGGCAACGACATGCGCCGCACCGGCATGCGCGCCGCGCCGACGCTCAAGTACCTGCAATCGGTGCCGGCGTTCGCCGAGCACTATCACGAGTCGGACGACGAAGGCGATGAAAGCGTGGATGCCGGGCCGACCGGCGGCTTGACGTGGGACGGCCGGGTCGACCGCGGCTCGGACCAGGCGCGCATACCGCTGCTGTCCTCATTCGAAATGGGCAGCACACCGGCGAAGGTCACGGCGGCGGTGAAAGCCGCGCCGTATGCCGACGCTTTCCGCGCGGCATTTGGCGAACATATTTTCGACAGCGACGACGCCACCTTCAAAGCGGTGCTGCAAGCGCTGGAAACCTTCGAGCAGACGCCCGAGATTTTTTATCCGTACACCAGCAAGTACGACGCGTATCTGGCCGGCAAAGCACAATTGACGAAGGCCGAGCTACGTGGTCTGCAAATCTTCAATGACGAAAAGAAGGGCAACTGCGCGAGCTGCCACATCAGCCAGCGCACCATGGATGGCGCACCGCCGCAGTTCAGCGACTTCGGTCTGATTGCGATCGGCGTGCCGCGCAACCGCTCGCTGAGTGTGAATCGCGATCCGCATTTCTACGACCTCGGCGCATGCGGGCCGGAGCGTACCGACCTGGACGGCCGCGCCGAGTTTTGCGGCATCTTCCGTACGCCGACGCTGCGCAACGTCGCGTTGAAGAAGAGTTTCTTCCACAACGGCATCTACCATTCTCTGGATCAGGTGCTGCGCTTCTATGCGCAACGCGACACGAATCCGGAAAAGTTTTATCCGGTCTCGAAGCGCAAAGTGCAGAAGTTCGACGATCTGCCGCAGCGGTACTGGGCCAATCTGAATACCGAGCCGCCGTTCGATCGCAAGCCGGGTGACAAGCCGGCGCTCGACGAAGCTGAAATCAAGGACGTGGTCGCGTTTTTGAATACGCTGACGGATGGATATAAAGCGGGCGATAAAGTGGGAAACAGCGCGGCCGCGAATTGATCGCCGGGCGATGACTGCGCCGCCGGTCGGGGGCGGCACGTGCCGCCGCGGGCGTGGTCAGTTGCTTGCGCCCGCAAGGATGTAATAGCAGGCGGCAAGCAGCAGTGCGAACGACATCAGGAGGCAAGCTGTGCCAACGCGTGTCAGCAGATTGGGCCAGCGCGCGCGAGGGAGGTTGTCCATTTGCACGATGCGTCGCGCAAGACCGGGGTCCCGTCTGATGGCGAGCGGCATAAGCGCGACGCAAAAGATCGCGAGCGCGACGGCGAAGGCTTCGAGAGCAAACGAGAGGTCCATAAGGCGGCGTGGGAAGCTTGATCAGCGCGACAGCGCAACAGGCCTATCTTAAGAAGACGTTTCATAAGAAAATATGAGACTCGTCCTAAAACGTCCGAGCAGCCGTCGTGCCCATTCGTTCCCGACAGACGGACGCCGGGTGTTGCAGGCTCCCGCGGGTCGCCGCAGGGCCGCATCCGGGCATCACGTTGGGGGCGACATGCTATGCTTTTGGGGTCCAGATCACGAGGCGCCATGAGCGCGCTCGAGACCGCCGAATTACTCTTCGAGGAGAACTCTTCATGTCGATGCGAACCCGTGCCCTGTTTCACTTGACCGTCGGTGGCCTGCTGCTTGGTGGCGCCATCGGCGCGCAAGCGGCGAACCTCGGTTTTCTGAACGACACGCCGATTACCTACATGAAGCAACGCGATATCGATTCGATCAAGAGCGCGGTCATCACCGCCTTGAATGACAAGCAGGACGGCGAAAGCACGAACTGGGTCAACGAAGGTACCGGCAACAGCGTCAAGATCGACGCGACGATCACCATCGCCAGCACCGCGAAGGACGGCGAGCGTACCTGCCGCGACGTCGGCGTCGTGCTGAATGCAAAAGGGCAGTCGATGAGCCTGCGTCCGCAGTTCTGCAAGCAGGACAGCGGCACCTGGCAATTGCAGAAAAAGCACTGAGCGTGCGGGCCGGTATGACGAGCCGCGCCGGCTTGCCGCCGGCGCAGCCTGAAGCCGTGCGTTCTTGCGGTGCGTTGCGGCGATGAGCGCGCGGGTCGTCTCGTGTGGCGTCGTACTGCTCGACCCCGACGGTCGGGTGCTGCTTGCGCACGCCACCGAAACGTCTCACTGGGACGTTCCGAAAGGACACGGCGAAGAGGGCGAAGCGCCCCACGTTACGGCGTTGCGAGAGATGGTCGAGGAGACCGGTATCGTGATCGAGCCCGGGCGTCTGAAGGATCTCGGACTGTTCGTCTACCGCCGCGACAAGGATCTGCATCTGTTCGCGGCGCGTGCGACCGCTGACGAGCTCGACTTGACTGTGTGCACTTGCACGTCGCTGTTTCCGCGCCGCTCTGACGGCACGCTGATTCCCGAAATGGACGCCTACCGCTGGGCCGCGCCGGACGAAGTCGAGCGGTACGCGAGCCGCAGTCTCACGCGGCTCTTTCAGACCACGCTTTCGCTCGCGGAACTGCATCGAACGCTATAGCGGTGGATTTAACGCTACAGCTATAGCGGTAGCGTTGGCGCCACCCATACCCACACGGTTTGCCTGACGCGCTCAGTCGAGCGCGCGGTCGTTCGGGTGCGCGAATAGCGTGCGGTTCTGTTCCGACAGCGGAAAATTCAGATTGATGCCGTGCGGCGGAATCGGCTGCGTGAACCACTGGTTATACAGACGTTCCGTGTCGCCGCCAGTCTGCCCGCGCGCGATCACCCCGTTCACGAGCGTGCGGAACGGCTCATCGCCCTTGCGAAACATGCAGGCGTAGACCTCGGAACCGAGTGGCGTACCGGTCACCACGAAGTCGTCGGGGTGCGGGTCGGTCGATTTGAAGCCGTACACGATCGGCTCGTCCATCACGAAGGCCACCGCCCGGTCATCCTTGAGCGCGGCGAATGCTTCAGGATGATCGCGCGCGCTCGTGATGCGCATGTTCAGGTGCTTCTCGGTGTTCAGGCGGCGCAGCAGGCGCTCGTCGGAGGTGCCCGCGGTCGTCACCACCGTCTTACCGGCCAGGTCCGGAAAATCCGTGATACCGCTGCTCTTGCGAGCGATCATGCGCACCGCGTACTGGAAGATGCTGTTCGAGAAGGCGGCCACGTTTTCGCGTTCCACCGTATGCGTGGTCGAGCCGCATTCCAGATCGATCTGATTGTTCAGCAACATCGGCGTGCGGTTCGACGAGGTCACCGTGATTTCGTGCACCTTCAGTTGCGGCAGGCCGAGTGTTTTCTTGATTTCGTCGACGATCTGCAGCGCGATGCTCTGCGAGTAACCGACCGTGCCCTTGCCGTCGAAGTACGAGAAGGGAATCGACGCTTCACGCACGCCGAGCACGACCACGCCGTCGTCGTGGATTTTCTTCAGTGTGCCCGTGAGTTCTTGCGCATGAGCAGGGCAGGCGAGCGACGCCGCGCCGAATGCGACCGACGCCATGAGTGCGCAACGCATGCTGTGTGCGACACGTAAGGCGCGGGTCATGCGCGTAGCAGGAACGGTACGCGTGTGACGCGTGCCTTGTGCTGCGCCCCATGCACGTGCCCCGCGGCGGGCTGCAACTTTCATCGGGCCTCCCTCACTGGCGCGTGCACCTATGCCGCGCTGTCTTTGTCGATGGAACATGATGCAACGAAACGGCGTGCATCCCACTCACGGGATGCACGCCGTATTCAAATCAGATGCGCTCCGTGCTGCAGCGGCTCCAGCTTACGCCGGCTTGCCCCAGCTGTCGCGCAAGCTGACGATGCGATTGAACACGGGCTTGCCCGGTTTCGAATCGACACGGTCGGCCACGAAATAGCCATGGCGCTCGAACTGATAGCGCTGTTCCGGCAACGCGTCGCTCGCACCCGGTTCCAGGTACGCATTGACTACACGCTTGGAATCCGGATTCAGCGCCTCGAGGAAGTCGCGGCCACCGGCGTCCGGTTGCGGTTCCTTGAACAGACGGTCGTAGATCCGCACTTCGGCCGGGACTGCGGCTGCCGCGCTGACCCAGTGAATGTTGCCCTTGACCTTGTAGGTGTTCGCGCCTTCCGTGCCCGATTTGCTGTCCGGGAAGTAGTTGCAGTGGACGGCGACGATGTTGCCGTTCTCGTCCTTGTCCGCACCGATGCACTCGACCACATAGCCGTAGCGCAGGCGCACCTTGTTGCCCGGGAACAGGCGGAAATAGCCCTTCGGCGGCGTTTCGTTGTAGTCGTCGCGTTCGATCCACAGCTCGCGCGAGATCGGGAACTCCCGAACCCCCATTTCCGGATGATGCGGGTGGACCGGCGCATTGCACGTTTCGGTCACGCCTTCGGGGAAGTTGTCGATGATCAGCTTGACCGGATCGAGCACGGCAGCGGTGCGCGGCGCCTTGTCGTCCAGATCGTCGCGCAGCGCGCCTTCGAACACGCTCATGTCGATCCACGAATCGACCTTGGTGACGCCAATGCGCTCGCAGAACAACTGGATCGCTTCCGGCGTGAAGCCGCGGCGGCGCACACCGACGATGGTGGGCATGCGCGGATCGTCCCAGCCCTCGACATGGCCTTCGGTCACCAGTTGCAGCAGCTTGCGCTTGCTGGTGATGGCGTAGGTCAGGTTCAGGCGCGAAAACTCGATCTGTTGCGGCAGTGGGCGCGTGAAAATCCCGGCTTCGGCCAGCTCATTCAGAATCCAGTCGTACAGCGGACGATGGTCTTCGAACTCGAGCGTGCACAGCGAATGCGTGATGTTTTCCAACGCGTCCGAGATGCAGTGCGTGTAGTCGTACATCGGGTACACGCACCAGGTGTCGCCGGTGCGGTAGTGGTGCGCAAAGCGGATCCGGTAGATAACCGGGTCGCGCATGTTGAAGTTCGGCGACGACATGTCGATCTTCGCGCGCAGCACGTGCTCGCCTTCCTTGAACTCGCCGGCTTTCATGCGGCGGAACAGGTCGAGGTTTTCCTGCACCGAACGCTCGCGGAAGCGCGACGGCGTGCCGACTTCGGAGGCCGAGCCGCGGTTCGCGCGCATTTCTTCGGCCGACTGACTGTCCACATACGCCTTGCCGCGCTCGATCAGCAGTTCGGCGAATTCGTACAGCTTGTCGTAGTAGTCGCTCGCGAAGTAGAGCTGGTCCTTGCCGTCTTTTTCCCACTCGAAACCGAGCCAGCGCACGGAGTCGATGATCGAGTCGACGTACTCGACGCTTTCCTTTTCCGGATTCGTATCGTCGAAGCGCAGATGGCACACGCCGCCGTAGCTGCGCGCCACGCCGAAGTTCAGGCAGATGCTCTTGGCGTGACCGATGTGCAGGTAGCCGTTCGGCTCGGGCGGAAAGCGCGTTTCGACGCGCTGGCCCCACTTGCCGGTGCGGTTGTCTTCGTCAATGATGTTGCGGATGAAATTGGATGCCGCTGGCGCGTCGTTGCGTTCGGTATTCATGCGAGAAGGTGAAAGTCTGTCGGGGACGCGCAATGCGCCCACTTATCCGTCAATTCTACCTGACGCGTTCGCTCGCGGCAGGCGAGTGCGGCGCGCAGCCAACGTTTGAGCGGTTTTGACCATTTTTTGGGGTCGGGCGGGATCCTGCAAGCTGAGTTTAAGGTGCTGTAACAGGAGGTAAAACGGTTTGTTGACGCGGTCCACGGCGACTTACGATGCGGGCGGCGCACTCTCCACGCGCCGCGCACGGGCGACATGTTCGCCCACGGATTTTTTCCCCGGCGCCGCTTTGCGCCCGTGCGGCGCAAGTCAGACAGCCTCGCCGCCCACCCGCGCCCCGCTCAACCCGTTTCGGATTGCGCTGCCTGCGCCCTGTCGTGCAGCGCCGACCGAAGCGCTGCCGGGCGCGCAGGCCGCCTCACCCATTGGGCCGCCCTGGCACGGATGCTTTCCGTTCGTGCAACATGGCGCTCCTAGTTCCCGGAGTTTCTCGGATGTCCGTCCAGTCACATGACGCGCCTCGCGCGCCTTTCGCCTCTTCGTCTTTCGCCCGGATCGTGACGGCCACGGCCGTGTTCGCCGCGCTCGCCGGCAGCTTTGTCGCGCCGGCCCCGGCGCTCGCAAAAACGCCCCCGCCCAAGGCCGTGCTGGACGCGTCGGCGGTGGCCGTGCCGGATCGCTACAGCGCGGACACCGCGCAGCAGATCTTCGCTGCCGGCGGCAACGCGGTGGACGCCGCGGTTGCTATCGCCTTCACGCTGGCCGTGACCTGTCCGGACGCGGGGAATATCGGCGGCGGCGGGTTCATGACGCTGTTCATGGACGGTAAACCGTACTTTCTCGATTACCGCGAACGCGCGCCGCAACAGGCGACCCGCGACATGTACCTCGACGATAAAGGCAACCTCATGCCGGGTATGAGCCTTGTCGGCCATCGCGCAGTGGGGGTGCCGGGCACCGTCGAGGGCATGTGGGAAGCGCAGCAGCGCTTCGGCAAGCTGAAATGGAAGCAGGTGCTGGCGCCCGCGATCCGTTACGCTACCGACGGCTTCCAGGTCGAGCCGGGGCTGCAGCAGCGCCACGACGTGGCGGCGAAGAATTTCGCCGGCAAGACCAACTTCGATGCCTATTTCTCGAACCTGAAGGCAGGCGTGATGGTCCGCCAGCCTGAACTCGCGCAGACACTGTCGCGCATTGCCAGCGATGGAGGCCGTGAGTTTTACGAAGGCCGCACCGCGGATCTGATCGCCCAGCAGATGTACGGCCACGGGCTGGTCACGAAGCAGGACCTGATTCAATACAAGGCCGTCTGGCGCCAGCCCCTCACCGCAGATTGGAACGGCTACAAAGTCGTGACCGCGCCGCCGCCGAGTTCGGGTGGTATCGGACTAATCCAGATGCTGAAGATGAAAGCCGATCTGAAGCAGGCGTTCGACGGACTCGAACTGAATTCCGTGCCGTACATCCATCTGATCGCGCAGATCGAAGACCGCGTGTTCGCCGACCGCCAGCAATACATCGGCGACCCCGATTCGTACAAGGTGCCGGTCGACAAACTGATCGATGACGGCTACCTCGCACAGCGCGCCGATGAAGTGAAGCCCGACGAAGTGCCGGGCGCCACGCCCGTTAAAGGCGGCCTTGGCGACGCGCTGCCGGAAAAAGCGCAAACCACGCATTTTTCGGTGGTCGACAAATGGGGCAACGCCGTGTCGAATACCTACACGTTGAACGGGGATTTCGGTTCCGGCGTGGTGGTGGACGGCGGCGGCTTCCTGCTCAACGACGCGATGGACGACTTTGTCACCAAACCGGCTGCTGCCGGGTCGTCCGGCGCAACGGTTGACGACCTGAATACGGTGGCGCCGGGACGCCGGCCGCTTTCGTCGATGACGCCGACCATCCTGTTGAAGGACAACAAGGTGTCGCTCGTGATTGGCACGCCCGGCGGCTCGCGAATCCTTACGTCGATCTTCCAGGTCATGACCAACCTGTACGATTTCAATATGTCGCCTGCCGACGCTTTGGCCGCGATGCGATTCCATCATCAGTTGCTGCCGCCGAAGACGATCTATTTTGAGCCGTATCGTCCGATCACGGGCGAGCTGGCCGACCAGCTGAAAGCCAAGGGCTACACGCTGGAGGGGCAGTCGTTCAACGGCGACGTGCAGATGATTCGCGTCGAAGGGACGACGCCCGAACCGGCGGCCGATCCGCGCGGAGTGGGCGTGGGACGTGTGATGAATTGACGCGCGGCTTCTTCTGCCGGGCGAAATAGCGCATTGCCGAGGCGAACTGCGGAAATATACTGCGGAGTCGAAGTTGATGAGTGCACTTGAGAAATGCACTCGAGAAGCGCACCCGATCAACTCACTTGAGAAACGAATTGCGACGGGGAACACGATGGGCGAACAAAAACTAAACGTACTCGTACTGCCGGGCTACCAGAACTCCGGCGCGGGCCACTGGCAGACGCGCTGGGAAGCGCTCGATCCCGCCTTCGTGCGCGTGCAGATGCCGGACTGGGACTATGCGGCACGCGACGCGTGGTGCCGCGCGCTCGACGCCGCGGTGGCCGCAGCCGACTCGCCAGTGGTGTTCGCCGCGCATAGCCTTGGCTGTCTGACGACGGCCTTCTGGGCGTCGCAGTACGCAAGCGCTGCCCAGCTTGCGAAGGTGGCGGGCGCGCTGCTGGTGGCGGTGCCCGATCCGTCCGGGGCACAATTTCCGCAGGATGCCAGCGGTTTCGCGCCGGTGCCGCTTACGCGCTTGCCGTTTGCGAGCATCGTGGTGGCGAGCAGCGACGATCCGTACGGCGGCGTGCCGTTCTCGCAAAGTTGCGCGAGTGCGTGGGGCAGCCGCTGGTTCGATATCGGGCCGCGTGGCCACATCAATGCCGACAGTGGGCTCGGCGACTGGGGCGAAGGGCGGCGGTGGCTGGCCTCGTTGGGCGAGTGAGCCGGCGCTGTCGCCAGCGTCACTGAAAACCTCCGCCCGAGCCGGCCTCAAATCACTGACTGGTCCCGCAACGCTGCAATCCGTGCCTCGTCATAACCGAGCACATCGCGCAGGATGCTGTCGGTGTGCTCGCCGAGCGTCGGCGGATGGGACAGCGCTTCGGGCGGCGTGCCGGTCATATTGATCGGATTGCGCACCAGTTTGACTGTGCCGCCCGACGGATGCGGCAGATCGACCCGCATGCCGCGCGCCACCACCTGCTCGTTCTCGAACATTTCGCCCAGATCGTTGATCGGCCCGCACGGCACCCCGGCTCCTTCCAGCGCCGCGATCCATTGCTGCTTGCCCTGCAGGCGCACCATGTCGGCAAGGATCGGCACGAGCGTGTCGCGGTGGCGCACGCGAGCCGGGTTGGTCGCGAATCGCTCGTCGTTGGCCAGTTCGGGGCGGCCGCCTGCCTCGACGAACTTGCGGAACTGGCCGTCGTTGCCGACCGCGACGATGATCCAGCCATCGCTCGTCTGGAAGGTCTGGTAGGGCACGATGTTCGGATGCGCATTGCCCCAGCGCACGGGCGGCTCGCCACTCGCCAGGTAGTTCGAATTCATGTTGGCCAGCATGGCCACCTGCACGTCGAGCAGCGCCATGTCGATGTACTGGCCTTCGCCCGTTCGGTCGCGGTGCGTGAGCGCCGTGAGCACGGCGATGGTCGAATACATGCCGGTCATCAGGTCGGCGATCGCGACGCCGGCCTTTTGCGGGCCGCCGCCCGGCTGGCCGTCGCGCTCGCCGGTAATGCTCATGAAGCCGCCAATACCTTGCACGATGAAATCGTAACCGGCGCGCTGCGCATACGGCCCGGTTTGCCCGAAGCCAGTCACCGAGCAGTAGATCAGATCGGGCTTCACTTCTTTGAGCGACGCGTAATCGAGGCCGTATTTCTTCAACTGCCCGACCTTGTAGTTTTCCAGCACCACGTCGCTTTGCGCGGCCAGTTCGCGGATGATCCGCTGGCCTTCGGGCGAAGCGATATCGACGGTGACCGAGCGCTTGTTGCGGTTTGCCGCGAGGTAGTAGGCGGCTTCGCGCGTGTCGGCGCCTTCCGGTGTTTTCAGGTACGGCGGCCCCCAGTGGCGGGTGTCGTCGCCGACTTCGGGTCGTTCGATCTTGATGACGTCGGCGCCGAAATCAGCGAGCGTCTGCGCGCACCAGGGCCCGGCGAGCACGCGTGTGAGGTCCAGCACGCGGATATGACTGAGAGCGCCCATTTTTTTCAATGTCTCCTTTGTAGCCAAAGCGGCGCGCATGTCGCCGCAGATGTATGGGGGCAATCTTAAGCGATTCCCGCGCATCGGCGCAGTCAGCCGAACGTCATAGGACGCGCGGCGCGCCTCACCGTGCCCCCGCTGCCGGCCCAACCCCGACCAAACCTGGCCGAATGGCTAACCCGGCAGGGGCGCTGCCGCGCACGTGCGCCGATCCCGTATAATCAGTCGTTTAAGAAACAAACAGTTGGCGCATCCCCATGATGCCGCCGGTAACAGCCAGGACCGTCCCCCGCACGCTATGAAAGCCGCCGAAATCCGCGAGAAATTCCTCAAGTTCTTCGAATCGAAGGGCCATTCGATCGTTCGCTCGTCGAGCCTTGTGCCCGGCAACGACCCGACACTGCTCTTCACCAATTCGGGAATGGTGCAGTTCAAAGATGTGTTCCTCGGCGCGGAATCGCGTCCGTATTCGCGCGCCACGACCGCGCAGCGCAGCGTGCGCGCTGGCGGCAAGCACAACGATCTGGAAAACGTCGGCTATACCGCGCGCCACCACACGTTCTTCGAAATGCTGGGCAACTTCTCGTTCGGCGACTACTTCAAGCGCGACGCGATCCACTACGCGTGGGAGTTGCTGACGGGCGTGTACCAGCTGCCGAAAGACAAGCTGTGGGTCACCGTCTATCACGAAGACGACGAAGCGCACGACATCTGGGCGAAGGAAGTGGGTGTGCCGGTCGAGCGGATCATCCGCATCGGCGACAACAAGGGTGCCCGCTACGCCTCGGACAATTTCTGGCAAATGGCCGACGTCGGCCCATGCGGTCCGTGCTCGGAAATCTTCTACGACCACGGTCCGGACGTGTGGGGCGGCCCCCCGGGGTCGCCTGAAGAAGACGGCGACCGTTACATCGAGATCTGGAATCTCGTGTTCATGCAGTTCAGCCGCGACGCGCAAGGCAACATGACGCCGCTGCCCAAGCAGTGCGTCGACACGGGCATGGGTCTCGAGCGTATCGCCGCGGTTCTGCAGCACGTGCACAGCAACTACGAGATCGACCTGTTCCAGGCGCTCATCAAGGCCGCGGGCCGCGAAACCGGCGTGACCGATCTGACGAACAACTCGCTGAAGGTGATCGCCGATCACATCCGCGCCTGCTCGTTCCTGATCGTCGACGGTGTGATTCCGGGCAACGAAGGCCGCGGCTACGTGCTGCGCCGGATCGTGCGCCGCGCGATCCGCCACGGCTACAAGCTGGGCAAGAAGGGTTCGTTCTTCCACCGCATGGTGCCGGACCTCGTCGCGCAAATGGGCGAGGCTTACCCCGAACTGAAGGACGCGGAGCAACGCGTGACCGACGTGCTGCGTCAGGAAGAAGAGCGCTTCTTCGAGACCATCGAGCACGGCATGTCGATTCTGGAAAGCGCGCTGGCCGATCTGGAAGCGAAGGGTGGCAAGACGCTCGACGGTGAACTCGCGTTCAAACTGCACGACACCTACGGCTTCCCGCTCGATCTGACAGCGGACGTGTGCCGCGAGCGTGAAGTCACGGTCGACGAGGCTGCCTTCGACGAAGCGATGGCGCGTCAGCGCGAACAGGCACGCGCCGCGGGCAAGTTCAAGATGGCGCAGGGCCTCGAATACTCGGGCGCGAAGACTACGTTCCATGGCTACGAAGAAATCATCTTTGACGACGCGAAAGTGATCGCGCTGTATGTCGACGGCGCGTCGGTCAAGGAAGTGAATCACGGCCAGCAAGCTGTCGTCGTGCTCGACCACACGCCGTTCTACGCGGAGTCGGGCGGCCAGGTCGGCGACCAGGGCGTGCTGGCCAACGCGAGCGTGCGCTTTGCGGTAGCCGATACGCTGAAGGTGCAGGCAGACGTGGTCGGCCATCATGGCACCCTCGAGCAGGGCACGCTGAAAGTCGGCGAGGTCGTGAAGGCGGAAATCGATGCGGTGCGTCGTGCCCGCACCGAGCGCAATCACTCGGCCACCCACCTGATGCACAAGGCGCTGCGCGAAGTGCTCGGCTCGCACGTGCAGCAGAAGGGCTCGCTCGTCGACGCGGACAAGACACGTTTCGATTTCGCGCACAACTCGCCGATGACCGACGAGCAGATCCGTCAGGTCGAAGCGATCGTGAACGCGGAAGTGCTGGCGAACGCGCCGGGCATTGTGCGCGTGATGCCGTTCGACGAAGCGGTGAAGGGCGGCGCAATGGCGCTGTTCGGCGAAAAGTACGGCGACGAAGTGCGCGTGCTCGACCTCGGTTTCTCGCGCGAGTTGTGCGGCGGTACGCACGTGCATCGCACGGGCGACATTGGTCTCTTCAAGATCGTGATGGAAGGCGGCGTGGCTGCCGGTATTCGTCGCGTGGAAGCGATCACGGGCGATAACGCCGTGCGCTTCGTGCAGGATCTCGACGCGCGGATCAATGCGGCTGCGGCCGCGTTGAAGGCGCAGCCGTCAGAACTGACGCAGCGGATCGTGCAGGTGCAGGACCAGGTGAAGTCGCTGGAGAAGGAACTGAGCGCATTGAAGTCGAAGATGGCTTCGAGCCAAGGCGATGAGCTGGCCGGTCAGGCAATCGAAGTGGGCGGCGTGCATGTGCTGGCTGCAACGCTCGAGGGCGCGGACGTGAAAACGCTGCGCGAAACGGTCGACAAGCTGAAGGACAAGCTGAAGAGCGCGGCGATCGTGCTGGCCTCGGTCGAGGGCGGCAAGGTGAGTCTGATTGCCGGTGTGACGGCGGATGCGAGCAAGAAGGTCAAGGCCGGTGAACTGGTCAACTTTGTCGCGCAGCAAGTGGGCGGTAAGGGCGGCGGGCGGCCGGACATGGCGCAAGCCGGCGGCACCGAGCCGGCGAATCTTGCTGCTGCGCTGGCAGGCGTGAAGGGTTGGGTCGAAGCGCAGCTTTGATCCGGGTTTGATTGGGCCACGTGGGGCGTGGGTGGTTGCTGCGTCCCGCGTGGCTCAAGTTGTTTTTAGCCTTGGCGTGTCTTGCCGTGCGTCAGCGTGGCCGATTGCGGTGGCGGTTAGCGGTCTCCGCCATGCAGACAAAGCATCAAGCAACGCCTGCCAGTGCAGCGGCCGGCAACGCTACCGCATCCTCCCCCGACACAAGCGTCTGCCTCAGTGCATTGAGCGCGGACGAAAAATGCCCTCGTCGCCAGACGAGCAGCGTCTCGATCATGCCGATATCGGGAAGCTCATGAACCGCGATATTGCTCGCATCGGTTTGCAGATCGAGCACGGATCGCGGTGCCACGGCCACCCCCGCGCCGGCGGCGACACAAGCCACGATCGCATGATACGAGCCGAGCTCTAAAACGCGAGCCGGCCTCACGCCATGCTCCAGATACCATTTCTCGATGTACGCCCGGTAAGCACACCCGCGCTCGAACGCGATCAGCGTCGATAAGGCAATATCCCGCACTTCGCGAATCGGCCGATGGCCTCGCGGCGACAGCATCACCAGCTCTTCGCGGAAAACCGGCACCGTTTCGAACAATTCGCCGAGCGCGGCAGGATCCAGCGGCGTCGCCACCAAGGCCGCATCCACTTCGAATTCACGGACTCGCTCAATCAGCTTGCCGGTCGTACCGGTTTCGAGTTCCAGCGCGACATCCGGCCACCGCTGGTGATAACGCGCGAGCAATCCGGGCAGACGCGTCGCCGCGACGCTTTCCATCGTGCCCAAACGCAAGCGCCCACTCGGACGGTCCTCGCGCACCGCATGACGCGCCTCATCAGCGAGCGCGAGCAGACGCTCCGCGTAGGGCAGCAGTGTCTCGCCAGCCGGCGTCAAAACGAGGCGCCGGCCATCGCGGATGAACAGGTCGGTCCCCAGTTGCTCCTCGAGCTGCTTGATGCGCGTGGTGACGTTCGATTGCACGCGATTGAGCTTGGCGGCGGCGCGCGTCACGCCGTTTTCCCGCACGACAGCGCGAAAAATGGTCAAGGCGGCGAGATCCACAATTCTCTCCTGGCGATGGGTCGTATCCGAATTATTCATTTTTCGTGATCGAAAGGTCAAGCTAATATGGATTGAAGAAACCGGCGACTGCCGGCCCGATTCCATTTACCGTCTGCTCATGAACGATCTCGCTTCCAGCGCCCACGACACCCTTGCCGAACGCCATGCCGCCCGCCGTGCAGCGCTTGCCTGCATGGTTACTCTGGCCGTGGTGCTCGGTATCGGCCGTTTTGCGTTTACGCCGCTCTTGCCGCTGATGCTGCACGGCAGCAGCTTCGGTCAGCCGCAGATCGATATCCAGCACGGCGGCTGGCTCGCGTCGTTCAATTACGCGGGCTATTTCGTCGGTGCGGTCACCTGCGCGGCGCTGCGGGTCGAACCGGCGCGCATGGTGCGCGCGGGCCTTGTGGCGACGGTCTTGCTGACACTGGCGATGGGCGTAACAAGCCAATTCTGGGTGTGGGCCCTCGTGCGCTTCGTCGCCGGCGCGGTCAGTGCCTGGACCTTTGTGTTCGCCTCGCAATGGGGCTTGCGGCGACTCACCGAACTCGGCGCGCACGGGTGGGGCGGGGTGATCTATACCGGCCCGGGCGTGGGCATCGTCGGGACGGGCTTGCTGGTCAGCGCCGCGGGCGGTTACGGCGCGACGGCGGGTTGGATCGGCTTCGGGCTTATCGGCGCGGTGCTTTCGATCGTAGTGTGGTCCGTCTTCGGGACCGTGACCGATATCCCTTCGCGAGGCGCTGCGCTCGCCACGGGCGGGTCAGCCATCGCTGCTCATGCGGGTCAACGCTCGGCCGGCCAGCACTCCGATGGCCAGCACAGCGCTGGCCAGTACGCTGCAAATCAGAAGCTCGCCAGCCAACACGCTCCCACACGCCACCCCTCGCACCGCGCCGACGCCTTCTGGCTGGTCCTGCTCTACGGCGTGCCCGGATTCGGCTACATCATCACGGCGACGTTCCTGCCGGTCATCGCGCGACACGCGCTGCCGGGCTCGTCCTGGCCCGATCTGTTCTGGCCGATGTTCGGCGCGGCCCTGATCGTCGGCGCGTTGCTCGCGGCACGCCTGCCGGTGCATTGGGACAACCGCACGCTGCTCGCCGGTTGCTACGTGCTGCAAGCCGCCGGTATTGCGCTCGGCATTGTCTGGCCGACGGCGGGCGGTTTCTCGCTCGGCAGTATGCTGATCGGTTTGCCATTTACCGCAATCACTCTGTTCGCAATGCGCGAAGCACGGCGTCTGCGTGGCGAGGAAGCGGCCGGCCTGATGGGCTACGCGACCGCGGCGTACGGTGTCGGCCAGATCGTCGGTCCGCTGGTGGCAGCACCCATCGCCGAACACACGGGGTCTTTTTCACCAGCATTGTGGCTGGCGGCTGGAGCGTTGCTGCTAGGCGCGGTAGGCCTGATCATCGTGGAGCGCATGCCGCGAGGCCGCGGACGCATGCCCGATTGCGGCTGCAACTAACGGTCTTTCCGAGCGGTCGGTGCACGCTGACGCGTATTCGGGGCGCCCGGCGCCGGCTTGCTGTCTCGCGGCGAAAACATGGGGTTGTCGAACCGTCGGCGGCGCAAATATCAAACCGAAAAACAAATAACCCACCGGCGCACTAAAATGACCGCTTTCCCGTCATCTCAGCGTGCCTGTCGCCGGGCGCGCCGCCAGCCATGCAACATTTCGCGTCCGACAATTACGCCGGCATTTGTCCCGAAGCGCTCGAGGCGCTGACCGCCGCCAACAACAGCGGCCACGAACCCGCTTACGGCGACGACTCCTGGACCAACCAGGTCTGCGACCGCCTGCGGGATCTGTTCCAGACCGATTGCGAAGTGTTTTTCGTGTTCAACGGCACGGCGGCCAATTCGCTGGCGCTGGCGTCGTTGTGCCAGTCCTATCACTCGGTGATCTGCCATGAACTCGCGCACATCGAAACCGATGAATGCGGCGGCCCTGAATTCTTCTCCGGCGGCTCGAAGCTGCTGACCGCGCCGGGCGTTGGCGGCAAGCTCACGCCGGATGCGATCGAAGCGGTCGTCACGCGCCGCGCCGATATTCACTACCCGAAGCCGAAGGTCGTCACGCTGACCCAATCGACGGAAGTGGGCACGGTCTACACCGTCGAGGAAGTGCGCGCGATCGCGGCGATCGCCAAACGTCGTCATCTGAAAGTGCACATGGACGGCGCGCGGTTTGCGAATGCGGTCGCGGCGCTCGACGTACATCCGTCCGAAATCACGTGGCGTGCGGGCGTCGACGTGTTGTGCTTCGGCGGGACCAAGAACGGTTTGCCGGTCGGTGAGGCGGTGGTGTTCTTCGACCGTTCGCTCGCCGACGATTTCGCCTACCGTCTGAAGCAGGCCGGCCAGCTCGCCTCGAAAATGCGCTTCATCTCCGCTCCGTGGCTCGGCCTGCTGGATAACGACGTCTGGCTGCGCAACGGGCGTCATGCCAATGCGATGGCGGAGTTGCTGCAAACGCGGTTGCAGGAAATTCCCGGCGTGAGCATCATGTTTCCGCGAGAATCGAACGCGGTCTTTGCGCAATTGCCCGCGCAGGCCGCCAAGGCCATGCGCGCACGCGGCTGGAAGTTCTACGAGTTCATCGGCGCGGGCGGTTGCCGGCTGATGTGCGCGTGGGACACGCGGCCGGAAACCGTCGAGCGTTTCGCAGCGGAAGTGCGCGAGTTGTGCACGGCCTGAGACCGCATCGGCTGCGCGCCTGCGACCAGGCTGGGACCGTGAACTTGAACCGGAAGCTGGAACCAGGCGGACAAACAGCGCCGCGCACGAGTTGCTGAACCTGCGGCAGCACGACATTCAGCACTGACCAACGCTGCACACAAACCATAAGAGACGACCCACTCGCCATGATCGAATACCAATTTTGTCCGCGCTGCGCTACGCCTTTGATCGAGCGCGCCGATGCCGAACACGAAGGCGGCCGGATCCGCCAGACCTGTCCTGATACGGAATGCGGCTACGTCCACTGGAATAATCCGCTGCCGGTGGTGGCCGCGATCGTCGAGTACGAGGGCAAGATCCTGCTCGCGCGCAACGCCGCATGGCCGGAAGGCATGTTCGCGCTGATCACCGGTTTTCTGGAAAACGGCGAGACCCCGGAACAGGGCATTGCCCGCGAAGTGCTGGAAGAAACTTCGTTGCACGCGGAGACGGTCGAGTTGATCGGCGTGTACGAATTCATCCGCAAAAACGAACTGATCATCGCGTATCACGTGAAGGCGTACGGGACGGTCACGCTGTCGCCGGAATTGCTCGAATACCGGCTGGTTGAGCCGGCCAAACTGCGTCCATGGCGCGCGGGCACCGGTCAGGCGCTCGGCGAATGGATGCGGCGGCGTGGCTTGCCGTTCGAGTTTGTCGAAAAGCCGGGGCAGTAAAGTTGGCCAATGAGCCCCGTCAACGAGTTGGCCAATGACCTTGCGCTCCGGGAGGCGCACGGCATGGCTTATATCTTCTGTCTTCTATCTGACCACCACGCCACGTCACGATGAACAAACCTGCACCCGCCACGCGTAGCGCCTATCCGCATTTTCTGCCGATCACCACACGCTGGATGGACAACGACGTCTACGGCCATGTCAACAACGTCGTCTATTACAGCTACTTCGACACGGTGGTGAACGAGTATCTGATCCGCGCCGGCGTGCTCGACTTCGAGCACGGTGCGACGATTGGCCTCGTGGTTGAGACGCATTGCAATTACTTCGCGCCGCTGGTGTTTCCCGAGCGTGTCGAAGCGGGCTTGCGGGTGGTGCGGCTCGGCACCTCGAGCGTGCGCTACGAAGTGGGGCTTTTCAAGGAGGGCGAAGATCAACCCGCCGCCCAGGGCCATTTCGTGCACGTGTATGTGGACCGCGTCACGCGTCGTCCGGTGACGTTGCCCGCCGACTTGCGCGCGGCGCTCGAACCGCTGACCGTCGCCGTACAGGCGGAATAGGCGCGTGCAGTCGTTCGTCATCAATCTGCTCAACGGTGTCAGTTACGGCCTGCTGCTGTTCATGCTGTCGGCGGGCCTGACGCTGATTTTCAGCATGCTCGGCGTGCTGAATTTCGCGCATGCGAGCTTCTACATGCTCGGCGCGTATGTCGGCTTTTCGGTGGCGGCGCATGCGGGTTTCTGGAGTGCGCTGGTGATTGCACCGCTGATCGTCGGCTTGATTGGCGCGGCGCTGGAGCGCTGGCTGCTGCGCCGTGTGCGTGTGTATGGCCATCTCCCCGAGTTATTGCTGACTTTCGGCGCCGCGTATCTGCTCGGCGAACTGGTCAAGCTCGGCTGGGGGTTGAGTCCGCTGAGTGCTACCGTTCCGGCCGCGCTCGACGGGCCGTTGTTCACGGTCTACGGCGCGGCCTTCGCACGCTATCGGGCTTTCATGATGGTGGTGTCGCTGGCGATGCTGGCAGTGCTCTACGCGGTGCTGCGCGTGTCGAAGGCCGGGCTGATCGTACGCGCCGCGCTCACCCATGCGAGCGCCGTCGAGGCGCTCGGTCACAACGTGCCTCGCGTGTTCACCGGCGTGTTCGCGGCGGGCACGGCGCTCGCGGCGCTCGCCGGCGTGATCGGCGCGCCGCTCTTCGTGATCGAACCGGCGATGGCGGAGTCGCTCGGCTCGATCGTATTCGTGGTGGTGGTGATCGGTGGGCTGGGCTCGCTGAGCGGGGCGCTGGCGGCGTCGCTGATTGTCGGGTGCGTGCAGACCTTTGCGGTGGCGAGCGACGTGTCGTTGGGCGATCTCACCGCGGTATTCGGAGGCGAGTTGCCGGCCGCATGGGACGCGCTGACGCTTGCGCAACTTGCGCCGCTGATTCCCTATCTGCTGCTTGTCGCGATGCTTGCGTTGCGCCCGCGTGGATTGTTCGGACGGCGTGACGATCATGCGTGAGCCGCCCGAAGAGCTCACTGTGCCTGCGGCCACGCGCCGCCCAATGTTGCGCATGGTCGCGCCATGGCTGGCACTCATCCTGTTCCTTGTCGTGCCGCCCTTCGTCTGGCCGCAAAGCTGGCTGCTCGCCTATCTTGCGCAAACCGCGACGATGATCGTGTTCGCGCTCTCGTACAACCTGCTGCTTGGCGAAACCGGCTTGCTGTCCTTCGGACACGCCGCTTATTCCGGCCTCGGCGCGCTCATCGCAGCGCAAGTGTTCAACCGCATTGGCTTGCCGTTGGTGCTGCTGCCGTTGGTCGGCGGCATCGGCGGTGCGCTGTGCGGCGTGCTGTTCGGCTTTGTGTCGACGCGGCGCGCCGGGACGGCTTTCGCGATGATCACGCTCGGCATCGGGGAGCTCGTCGCGGCGGCAGCGTGGACGCTGCCCGACTGGTTCGGCGGCGAGGCCGGTGTGCCGATCGACCGCACGAGCGGGCCCATGCTTGCAAGCTGGAGCTTCGGCCCGGCACGCGAGGCGTATGCGCTGATCGCGCTGTGGTGCGTGCTGGCGAGCGTGGCGATGTTCGCGTTGTCGCGCACACCGTTCATGCGGCTCGCCAATGCCGTGCGCGACAACCCCGCGCGCGCCGCGGCGATTGGCTGCTATCCGCGCCGCATCCGCTATGGCGTGGTGGTGATGTCGGCGTTTTTTGCGGGCATTGCAGGCACCTTGGGGCTGATCAATGTCGAGCTGGTGTCGACGGAAAGCGTCGGCATGATGCGCTCGGGCGCTGTGCTGATCGCGACGGTGATAGGCGGCACGGCGACGTTTTTCGGACCGGTCGCGGGCGCGATCGTCCTGACGTTTTTCAGCGTCGCGGTGGCGAGCGTCACGCGGGCCTGGTTGTTCTATCTTGGGCTGTTCTTCATCGTGGTCGTGGTGGCGTCGCCGGATGGACTGGCGGGCTTCGTGCAGCGGCACACGGCCCGCGTCGCGGCCTACGGCTGGCGCGTGTGCCGCAAGGCTTATCTATGGGGCGCGGCCTCAGCGGTGTTGTGGACGCTGGCCGTCGTGCTCGCGGTGCAGTGGGCTTACGCCGCGCAATTCGGCGCGGACGATGGCGCGGCTTTCAACGTCATCGGCTTGCCGTTGGAGACGGCCTCGCCGCATCTTTGGCTCGGCGTTGCAGTGTTCATGCTGGCGGCGCCTGGGGCGCTCGCCGCGCGCAACGCGGTTCGTGCGCAAGCACGTCTCGCCGTTCGTGCGAGTGCCACCACCGCGCAGATTACCGGAGACGCGCGATGATCCCGGCCCTCGCGCTCTACGGCATCAAAAAACGCTTCGGCGCCACACAGATTCTACGCGGCGTCGATCTGGCGATCGAGCCCGGCGAGCGCCACGCATTGATCGGGCCGAACGGCGCCGGCAAGTCGACGCTCTTCAATTTGATCGCCGGCGGCGCGCGTCCGAACGCCGGGCGCATCGATCTGTTCGGCGCGGAGATCACGCGTCTGGCGCCGGCCGCGATCACGCGCCGAGGTCTCGCGCGCAGCTTCCAGACCACCAGCGTGTTCGGCCGCCTCAGCGTGTTCGACAATCTGCGCTGTGCGGCCATGCTTGCCGAGCGCGACCGCACGCGCTGGTGGCAGCGTTTCAGCGGTTCGCGTACGGTCGATGCACGCGCCGAACAGGTGCTCGACGCCGTGGGGCTGAATGCGCGCAGGCATAGCCTTGCCGGCACACTCA
Organism: Burkholderia sp. GAS332; assembly: GCA_900142905.1. Taxonomy (NCBI): domain Bacteria; kingdom Pseudomonadati; phylum Pseudomonadota; class Betaproteobacteria; order Burkholderiales; family Burkholderiaceae; genus Burkholderia; species Burkholderia sp. GAS332. The sequence goes on from FSRV01000001.1 coordinate 1,352,899, forward strand.
GCTACGCCGAACAGCGCGCGCTCGACCTCGGCCTCGCGCTTGCGGGTGGCGCACACACCTTGCTGCTCGATGAGCCTACCGCCGGCATGAATCGCGCCGAAGCGGCGCGCGCGATCGAACTGATTCGCGCGACCACCGCGGGCCGCACGTTGCTGATGGTCGAGCACGACATGGACGCGGTGTTCGCGATCGCCGACCGCATTTCGGTGCTCGTGCAAGGCCGCATCATTGCGACGGGCACACCAGCGGCGATTCGCACGGATGCGGCAGTGCGCGCCGCTTATCTCGGCGACGGTTTCCGCACATGACCGCCTTGCTCGACATTCAGCAACTGAACGCCTGGTACGGCGCAAGTCAGGCCCTGCACGGCGTCACGTTGCAGATAGACGCAGGCGAAGTCGTCGCCTTGGTCGGGCGCAACGGCTCCGGGCGCTCGACGCTGGCGCGCGCGATCATGGGCCTCGTGCGCAGCGAGGGGGAAGTACGGTTTGCCGGACATACGCTCGGCGGGCTGCGCACCTTCGAGATCGCCCGCCTGGGGCTCGGTTACGTGCCTGAACATCGCGACGTCTTTCCGACGCTGAGCGTTCACGAGAATCTGCAACTCGGTGTGGCGCCGCGCGCGCGCGGCCGCACGCCGCGCTTTGCCTTCGACGACGCCTACGAACTGTTCCCTGTTTTGCGCGAAAGGAAGCGCACCCGCGCTGGCGCGTTATCGGGCGGCGAACAGCAGATGCTGACGCTCGCCCGGGCATTGCTCGGCGACCCCGATCTGCTGGTCATCGACGAACCAGGCGAAGGGTTGGCCAGCCAGGTAATGGGGCAGGTCACGCAATGTCTGCGGATGCTGCGTGATCGTGGTGTGGCGATGCTGCTGATCGAGCAGCGGCTTGTGATCGCGCAAGACATCGCCAGTAGGGTTGCGGTGATGGGGCATGGCGAGATTGTCTTCGATGACGCGCTTGCGTCATTTGTGAAGCGCGCGGACGTGATGCAGGAATGGCTCGGGGTGGGGTAGCCGAGACGTGCCGTAGTCCGCCTCAATTGCACCTTCGTTAGCATCCCGGCGCCCCAGCAGCCCAGCACTCCAGCACTCCAGTACCCCAGTACCCCAGTACCCCAGTACCCCAGTACCCCAGTACCCCAGTACCCCAGTACCCCAGTACCCCAGTACCCCAGTACCCCAGTACCCCAGTACCCCAGTACCCCAGTACCCCAGCGCTACGTGCCCAATCAACTGGCAGGCATCTCGTCACTTTTTATTGCAGCGCCGCATTCGAATTTGCGACCTTTTTGCTGTCCTGACGTACACGTCAGGCCCGGCGCGATGCACGAGCACCTCCCTGCGCGTCCAAATCGCTCCACGGATGCCGTTTGAATCCCTTTTGCGCGTAGACCGCTCAAGCCCGACACGTGGGGCTTTCAAGTGACTTGTTGTAGCGATTCAAACGCTTGATCGTTTGGTGAGCGTCCTCCAGAAATCTTGTCGGCAGCGCGCTGACAAATCAAGACAATCAGGTCAAAGGCGCGCAACGTCGGCACGGTGTTTAAAGCCCGCGTATGTGCGACGAACCATGCCGTGCCGGACACGCGAAAGACGCGCCGCGGCTCAAGGAGGAGACATCATGAAAAGAACAGGCGCATTGGGCGAAGGATCGGTTGATGGCGTACAGGGGCAGGCCTCGTTGCGATCGCTTAAAGTGATGCTGCCGCTCCAAATGGCGCGACCGGCGCTGAGAGAAACGTGGCGTACGCGCGGCGGGGCGGGCGCCGCGCTGGTGACGGCCGCCTTGCTGATGTCCGCATGCGCCGACGCGAGTTCCACAACCGGCGATGCAGCATCCGCGCCGTCGACACAAACGAGCGCGACGGCGAATACCGTGAGCAACAACGATAGCCCGCTGACCGCAAAATCGCAGCCGGAAGTCGGACTCGCCACGAACGTCACCAACGCCGCCAGTACCACCAATGCCACCAGCACCATCAGCGGCGCCCCCGCCGCGAGCGCCGATCAACCCGCCTCTGCATCGCGTCCATCGCTCGAACTCGCAAAAGCCAAACAGCTCGCTGCGGAACAGAGCGTCGCCGGACGCGTGCCTTCTGCGAGTGGCATGACCGAGAAGCGCAGCCGTCCGCTGACGCTGCGCGATTCCGGCATCGACGGTTCGTTGATGTTCGCGCGCGACGTCGACTTTCGCGTGACCGGCGACATCGGCTTCCTGATTCACGACATGGCGGCAACACTGACCCCGACGCACGCCGGTCAGCCGATTGTGTTCGACGATCCTACCAGCGTGACAATCAACGTCCATCGCGGCGACGTAACGCTCGACAGCGCCAAGCTCACCGCGATCTTCAACCGCTACCTGTTCCAATACCAGGGCTCGCCGTTGCGCAATATGCGTGTGGTGCCGCAAGACGGCGGGACCTTGCGCATCACGGGCGAGATGCATCGCGACACATGGGTGCCGATCGTGCTGACGGGGTCACTGTCGATGCGCAACGCCGACGACCTCGTGTTCCATGCCGACCATGTCGAAGTCGCCGGCGTCGGCGCCGACAAGCTGATGCAGGCCGCGCACGTGAAGATGGCTGACCTGTTGAAAGTGGACACGCCGATCGCGCGTCTCGACGGCGACGACGTCGTGATGCAGGTTGCGAAACTTACACCGCCACCAGCATTACGCATGACGATTACACACATCGACACGTCGGCCGTCGGCGTGCGCTTCACGCTTGACGACCATACGCTGCAAAGCATTGCATGGCCTGCGACGATGCCACCGCGCGGCATGCTGGTGGAGGGCGGCGACGTGAAGTTCATGCGTTCGATGCCGATGAACATCGACATGGCGCTGACGCCGCTGGATGCCAATGCCCCGTTTGTACTGGACCTGTACCACTACCGCGAGCAGATGGCGGCGGGCTATTTCACGTTCGACGAAGCGGGCGCGCTCGATGTACATCTACCGTCGTTCGACAAGCTGGCTAGCGCATCGCACGATCCTGTGCAGCAGACCGGCAGCGCGAGCGCGCGCTTTAACGACAGCTTCATTCGCGCCCAACAGGCCTCGCTCGCGGCGGCGCGAACGCAGTGGCAGAGTGTGCCGCCGGAATTGCGCACGCCGCAGGCGCGCGCAATTCCGGTTGGTACGCGGACCGCGTTTTCCGGCGCGAACGCGCTGACGCCGGGTTCGGCGATCACGGACGAACGGCACTCGTCAGGACCGGCGCCGCTGCTCCATATGCAGAACGTGGATTTCTTCGTCTCGGGACGGATTGGTTTTCACGTGCGTTCGCTCGACGCGCAGATGGTGCCGAAGAAGCCGGGTCAGCCAGTCGATCTGGACGATCCCAACCAGTACGACATTCACATCATCGGCGGCGAAGTAGTGGAACCGTGGCCGGCGATGGCGGCGTTGTTCAACGACTATTTGCTGGACTATGAGCCACGTTCGCTGAACGACCTGACGTTGACGCCGGAGAATGGAGCGTTGCAGGTGTCCGGCGGCATCAAGTTATGGGGCCACTTTCCAGGTGTATGGTTGCCGACGACGATGAGCGGGACGATCGTGGCGCGGGATGAGCGGCATCTCGTGTATGCGCCGACGTCGGTCAAGGTGTTGGGGGTGCCGCAGGCGGGGATGTTGAGGGCATTGAATATACCGCTGGCTTCGTTGACACCCTTCGTGCGTAAGGGGGTTGCATTGCAAGGGAACGAGCTTGTGTTCGATCAGTACACGGTATTCCCGCCGCCGGTGTTGCAAGGGCATTTGGCGAGTGCCACTGTGACGGATGAAGGGCTTGTGCTTAAGTTTCGGCGCGAGAGTGGGGCTGTGGTTGCGAGGCCGCCTGCCGGGGCGGGGAGCAGTTTTGTCTGGATCGAGTCTGGCGATATCAAGATGTTTGATTCGCTTGTCACTAATGCGAGGACATTGATTTCTGATAGCTCTCGCTCTGGTGCTATGAGGTTTGAGCTTTACGCCTATCGGCGAGATGTTGCCAAAGGGCGGGTTTGGATGGGGGAGGATGGAGGGCTGAGAGTAGATCTGGCTCAGAGGAAATGAATCCAAGCTTGTTTTTTTGCGGCGGTGTACAGACTGGAGTCACTGTTGACAGATGATGGTCAGGGTTTTGCAGTGCTCAGTTCCTACTGGACGTGCACCCGGGTGGTGAATGTATGCCGCCAGCACCTCGGCCCTTAGCGAGCGGTGAAGCGGTTCATCCTTGCCGTTTGTCTACGGGTGAGAGGGCCGGCTGCAGCTCACATGAATGCCCAGCTAAGTCTGCACAAGTGGTGGTACATCGAGTCGTACATGCCAAGTTCGTCGAAGCTCATACTCGTGACGACGTCGGCGACCCGCCGGCAATGCTGGGGAGGTTCATATGCATGGTGTAACAGGATGGATCAGGAATGACTCGTTCAGTGACTACGCACTTCGACCTGCGGTTCATGCAGCGGCCGCCGCGAACGGAGGCGCCACTGGCGACGATAGTCGCGATACTCTCATACGTGCGCGGCGAAGAGTGGTGGAACCGCAATATCAATCCAACAAGGAGACCTGGGAGGAGTATCAAAAAAGACATTGCGATTGGCGTACGGGTGGGGCATGCCCTGGCAAACCGCCGAAAAATGAAGGGGAGAGTCCGCCGCTAACGGCTGGCCAATTTGCGACTAGCGTCGTTCTGTCGATTCTCACTGGTGGTCCTCTGGAACCACGCCCAGCTGGGATGGGCGCGGAGCCGGGAGGTGCATCCGGTGTGCCGCTGCCATCGCGTCCCGCTACACCGATGGATACGTCACCGCCGCCATCGCGTCCCGCCACACCGATGGATACGTCACCGCCGCCGTCGCGCCCCGCTACACCGATGGATACGTCACCGCCGCCATCGCGTCCTGCTACACCGATGGATACGTCTCCGCCACCATCGCGTTCCGCTTCGCCGGCGGCCGAGCAACGCAACTTATCACCCTCGTCTGCCAGACGCGACTCGGTTGAGTCGACAAACTCCAGCACGCGGCCAAAGTCTGCCGATGAAGCGAACTCGCCTAATCAAGATCTCAACCCGGCATTAGTGCCTCCGGGCATGCGTATCAACGAGATCGGCTTTCTCGAGAAGAAAGCATTCCCCCGTGTTTATCGAGTCGACTCCGGTCTGAATCGCGCTGCGATCCTCGAACATGGTTTCGAACCATCATCTCACTTCGGGGGCATCAAAAAGATGATTTCGGGGGACGCGCTGATCGTTTCCGAAACGCTGGAAGGCGCACGAGCATTCGGCGATAGCGAATTTGGTGCCGGCCACTATGACCTGTATGAGATCAAGACCAAGGGTCTCGAAGGAGCGTCATTGAAGGACAACGTCTACTTCAACACTGACTTTACCGCCAGGCAGCTCGGTCGCACGCCGAGCGCACTAAAGAAGATGGCGCCGCGCGAGGTAGCGGAGGGTGCGCTGGAGTTTCGTGAAGCACATATCGATGCGGCCGCTGGTGATCCAGCCAGGATTCGTCTCATCGAACGTGGCGTACCGCGCCCGCAGACCCCTCCGGACAGTGACGGTTCGACCGACTAGGCGTGACGGTCGTTCCATGAGACCCGTCGCCCAAACCATGCACCGGGCGACGGCGAGCAAACCGGTCACGTGGCACGCGTTGGCATGCGCAACGCAGTCTGCTCGAACACGCGAGTCAGCGCATGCCCGTGTCGTAGGCCGCTGCAGATGCTGCCCCGCACAGCGGCAACGCCAATAGGCCACCAGGAACACCAGGAACACCAGGAAAGACAAGTGCCATAGGACTGCAAATCAAAAGAAGGTGCAGCAGGCAATCAGAGCTGACCGCCTGCAAGGCAAAAACGATCATTCTTTATTGATAATCCACTCGTGCGCCGGATCGTTCTTGAAGTGCCAAACCCGCTGCTTACCAGCCATAACATTGAGGTAGTACGAATCATACCCATAGGGAACAACAACCGGATGATACCCACGCGGCACCATCACAACATCATGATCCTCCACCGCCATCGACTCATCGATATCACGCATATCGGTATACACCCGCTGAAACGCAAACCCCTGCGGCGGATCGAGCCGATGATAATAAGTCTCTTCGAGCGAACTCTCATGAGGCACATTATCCGTATCGTGCTTATGCGGCGGATAGCTCGACGCATGCCCACCGGGAGTCCTCACCTCAACAACCAGTAAAGACTCCGCAAGCTCAGTCTGCGGAAGAATATCGCATACGTATCGCGTATTCAGCCCCTTCCCACGCGTGGAGCGCTTCATCGAAGAAGGTTCGATCAACCTCGCCGGATACGCACCCTTGGCAGGCGCACTCGCCACGCCAACCTCCGCATCGCGACAAGCGCGAACCGTCGCCCGAACGCCAGGCGGCAAATACACCGCATACGGCGCGGAATCCTCGAATACGCTATCGCGCGAACCCAGCGAACTCCATGTGGCGTCAGCAGTTTCAATATCCACCGCGCCGGTGAGCACCACAATACAAACCTCTCGCGACGCCTCAAACACATGAACGACTTCGCTCGCGCCCAGCCGATAAGCAGCAAATCCCACATACCGCCAGCACGCCGACTCAGGCGTCACCCGCGCGATTGTCTGGCCCTCGCGCTGCGCCTTCACCAATAAACTCATGCCGCCTCCTGCTTAGTCTCGCCACCGGCGTCGAGCGGCGCATCGACCAGCGCTCGCAACGTCCGGAATCCTTTCTGCGCATACTCATACGATGGCGCCACCACCGGATCCTGTTCCGCCTCAACCACCAGCCAACCGCGATATCCATGCCGCTTCAATCGATCGATGATTGCCGGGAAGTTCACCGCGCCATCGCCCGGTACGGTGAACGCACCATTGATCACAGCGTCAAGAAAACTCCAGTTGCGGTTGCGCGCCAGCTTCATCACCGCCGGTCGAACATCCTTGCAGTGCACGTGACATACGCGGCCAATATGCTTGTCGAGGACCGCGAGCGGATCGCCGCCGGAAAATGTGATGTGCCCTGCGTCAAATAGTAGACCGACGGCGTCGCTCGTGCGCGACATCAACTGATCGACGTCAGCCGGCGTTTCGACATACGCACCCATATGATGGTGATACGCAAGCCGCACGCCGCGGCTCAGCGTGTAGCGCGCGAATTCATCGACACGCGCCGCGTAGGCTGCCCACTGCGCGTCGCTGAAAAATCGCGGACGTTGATACAGCGGTTGCGGTGCGCCCTGGATCGAATCGGCGACTTCGCCGTAGACCATCGCGGTCGCGCCGTTCTGTGCGAGCAGGTCGAGATGCGGGCCGACCGAGGCAATTTCCTCTTCCACGCTGCGTCGCGCGAGTCGTCCGGAGTACCAGCCGGATACCAAGGCCAGATCGTATTGGGCGAGCAGTGTCTTCAGCGCCTGCGGTTCGCGCGGAAACTTGTTGCCGAGTTCGAAGCCCTGATAGCCGATCTGGCGTCCTTCGGTCAGCGCGACGTCGAGCGGCGTCTCGCCACCGAGCGAAGGCAGGTCATCGTTCATCCACGATAAAGGGTTGATGCCGATACGTACGTCGAAAGCAGTCATGCGGGCGTCCTCATTCGTTGTCGATGTGGCCGATGCGGTCGCCGGGATCGGCGGGCGCGGTGCGTGCGGCGAGTTGCGCGTCGTACTGCGAACGTGCAGCACGCACGGTGTCACGCGCCGATACTTCAGGCACGGCGACTTCCCACCACCAGCCGCCATCGGCCGTGGTACGGGCCGGATCGGTGTCGATACTGATCACGTAAGTGCGGTCGGCGGCGCGCGCACGTTGCAGCGCGTCTTCAAGTTCAGCGATGTTCGCGACGTGCTCGGCCTGCGCGCCGAGCGCCCGCGCATGGGCGGCGAAGTCGATCTTCGGTGCGCCGAGCGGGCCTTGCATGCAGTCGTCGAGCAGGTTATTGAATGGCGCGCCACCGCAGGCCTGCTGCAAACGGTTGATGCAACCGTAGCCGCGATTGTCGAGCACCACGATGATCAGCTTCGCGCCGATCATGACCGACGTCGCGATCTCGCTGTTCATCATCAGATAACTGCCGTCGCCGAGCATCACGATGACTTCACGCGCGGGCCGCGCAAGCTTCACGCCGAGGCCGCCGGCGATCTCGTAGCCCATGCACGAGTAGCCGTATTCGACGTGATACGCACCCGGTTTGCCGGCCCGCCATAGCTTATGCAATTCGGCCGGCAAGGTGCCCGCCGCGCAAACGACGATGTCGTCCATCGCGGAGCGCGTGCTCGAACGCTGTACCGCGCCGATCACGTCGCCTTCATACGGCAGCACGGTGTCGCGTTGCGGCGCATGCGTGAGCGTGCTCACGGTGTCGCGCCAGCTCGCCGCGAGTTTGTGCGCGCGCGCGGTCCATGTGCGCTCCGCGTGCCAGCCTTGCAGGGGTTCGGCGAGCGCATCCAGTGCAAGACGGGCGTCGGCTTCGACCACCAGCGCGCGATGCTTGAGGCCGTCGAATGGGTTCGCGTTGATGCCGATCACGTCGGCCTGCGTGAACAGGGTGTTCGAACCGGTGGTGAAGTCCTGCAAACGTGTGCCGATCGCGAGGACGCAGTCTGCATCGTGGGCGAGCGCATTGGCGGCGGGCGAACCGGTCACGCCCAACGCGCCGGCGTTCAATGGATCGCTCCACGTGAGCGAACCTTTGCCGGCCTGCGTTTCTGCCACCGGAATACCGTGCGTGGTGGCGAAGCGGTGCAGCGCATCGGTTGCGCGGCCATAGAGCACGCCACCACCCGCGACAATCAGCGGCCGCTTGGCGCGCCGCAGATGGGCAACCGCTGCGTCGATATCTTCGGCGCGCGGTGCGGGGGAGTGAAACGTGACCACGCGCGGCGCAAAGAAGTCGGCCGGGAAATCCCATGCCTGTGCTTGCACGTCCTGCGGCAACGCGAGCGTGACAGGACCGCACAACGCAGCGTCGGTGAGCACACGCAAGGCGCGTGGCAACGCATTGAGCAACTGTGCCGGATGCACAATGCGATCGAAGTAACGCGACACCGGCTTGAACGCATCGTTGGCGGAGACCCCGCCGTCATGGAAATCTTCAACCTGCTGCAACACTGGATCGGGCGCGCGCGAGACGAACACGTCGCCGGGTAACAGCAGCACGGGCAGACGGTTCACATGCGCAAGCGCGGCCGCGGTGATCAGATTGGTCGCGCCAGGTCCGATCGACGTCGTGACGGCCATCATACGGCGACGGAAATGCGCTTTCGCATAGGCGATCGCGCTGTGCGCCATCGCCTGTTCGTTGTGAGCCCGCAGTGTGGGCAACGCTTCGCGGTGCTGATACAACGCTTCGCCTATTCCAGCCACGTTGCCGTGCCCGAAAATCGCAAACACGCCGCCAAAGAGCGGCTCGGTGCCGGTGCCGTCCTCAGTCATGACGCGTTGCGCTGCGAGGTAACGAACCAGCGCCTGGGCGGTCGTCAGGCGGACGGTGCCACCCGATGGCGCGTGGGCCTGGGTGGCGTCGTTGGCGGACGCCGCATCATGATGCAATACGCGCTGGTTCATGCCGCCTGCTCCTGATGTGCGTGGCTCGCTGTGGTGGGCTGCGCGCTTGCCGCTCCGCGCGTCGCGCGCCACGACGCGATCAGCGTTTCGAACGTGCGCCGCACCCGCGCGATCAGTTCGTTGTCGTCGATCTCGCCGGCGAGCCACGCATGGCTCGGCTCGTGAAAGATCGTCCGACCCACGGTAAAGCCCCGGCATGTCGCCGATTGCGCCGCCGCGCGAAAGCCTTCGTCCAGTTGCTCGACGCCCGCCGACAAACCGAGCAACACCACGCCCCGGCAGTACGGATCGCGTTCGGCGATCAGCGCGTCGACGGCTTGCCATTGTGCGGCGTCCATCGGTTCGAGCTTCCACCACTCCGGATAGATGCCGATGTTGTACAGCCGCTTCAACGCCCGATAGACGATGTCCGGTGCTTGCGGCAAATGCGCGTGCTTCGGCGGAATCACTTCGAGTAGCAATTCGTGGCCGCTTGCTTGCGTCGCGTCGTAAAGCGCACGCAGTTGCGCTTCCTGTTCGAGGCGTTGTTCGACCGGTTCGTCGGGATGAAATTGCACAAGGCACTTGGCGATGTGTTCCTGCGGCCACGTGGTCAGCGTTGTGCCGATCGAGCGGCCGTGGTCGAACACGAGCGGCACGGACCCGGGCAGTTCAACCGGCCGGCCGATCCACCAGCCGCGGCCGGTGGCGGCGTTCAATGCATCCTGACCGTAGCGGTCGTCGCTCAATATGCCGATGCGCCCTTGCAACCCCAAGGCGGTTTCCGTCTGCGCGACAGCTTCGACGAACAGGCCCTTCAGTTGCGCGATGCGGGCTTCGTCGGCACCGGTCTGCTGCGCGAGTTCGAAGAACTGGTTGCGGTGATCGAACGCGAAGCCGAGCACTTCATCCCATTGTTTGCGGGCAGGGGAGACGCGATGCAGGCGCGCGAGTGTCGCGTCGCGGTCAGGGCGGCGCATGCGTTGCGGATCGGCTTTGGCTTCACGCAGAAAGTAGTCGAGTTCGGCGGGCGTCGGCATCGCGGGCGCACAGCCGTGACGCGAGACGACCAGCGCGCCGCTCGCATTCGCCGCACGCGCGCATGCTTCGAGTGGTTGATCGCGCAACCATCCGGAGAGAAAGCCCGAGGCGAATGCATCGCCCGCGCCGAGCACGTTCAGCACCTCCACCTCAACGCCACCATGAATCGGAATATCGTCGAGCGTTGCGGGTACTTTGCCGTCGATGATCTGGCAGCCCATCGGTCCACGCTTCAGAACCAGCGTGGCCGGTGTCACGGCGCGCACCATCGCGAGGGCGTCGACGAGCTCGGTCTTGCCGCCGGCGATGCGGAATTCCTCCTCGGTGCCGATCACCAGATCGAACAACGGTAGGATGCGCTGCAAGTGCGCGGTCACGCCTTCGCTGGCGACGAAGCGGGTTTCGCCATCCGCTTTGCCCGTGAGGCCCCACAACACAGGGCGATAATCGATATCGAGTACGGTGCGCACGTTATTGCGTCGCGCGTAATCGAGCGCACGGCGGCTCGTGCGATTTACCTGCTCGGTGGAAAAGTGCGTGCCGGTAATCAGCAGCGCTTTCGATGACGCGATGTACGCCTCGTCGAAGTCCGCTTCATCCACCGCCATATCCGCGCAGTTCTCACGATAGAAGATCAGCGGAAACGTATCGCGATCTTTCAGACCAAGCAGAACGAGCGCGGTCAGACGCTCCTGATCGACGCGTACATGACTGACGTCGCAGCCTTCCTTCGTCAAGGTCTCGGTGAGAAAGCGGCCCATGTGGTCGTTGCCGACGCGCGCCAGCATCGCCGATGCAAGTCCTAGCCGCGCGCAACCGAATGCGATATTCGCCGACGAACCGCCGAGATACTTCGCGAAGCTCGACACGTCTTCGAGCCGTGCGCCGACCTGCTGCGCGTACAGATCGACGGCAAGACGGCCGAGGCAGACGATGTCGCGGCTGCGGCCCGGCGCGAAACGGCTGGCCGTGGCCGTAGAAACGGACGTGGGCCCAATGCCGTTCACGTCCGCGTTCGCGATCCCGGTTCCGCTGGATGTGCTGGAATGATCCATGAATATTCCTGAATAGCTGAGCGCGGGCGCAGACGCAGCAAGCGCAGCCAACCCGCGCGAATGAATCAGATTTCCGCGCCTTCGAGTTCGCCGATCATTTTCTGCATCTCGGCGCCGCCGGCCATCATGTCGAGCACTTCATCCTTGCTGATGGTTTCCTTCGTGAACGTACCGAGCGATTTGCCGCGATTGAGCAGCGTGAACGAATCGCCGATCGGATACGCGTGGTGCACGTTGTGCGTGATGAAGATCACCGAGATGCCTTTTGCGCGCGCCGTGTGGATCAGCTTAAGCACATTGAAGCTCTGCTTGACGCCGAGCGCGGCGGTGGGCTCGTCGAGAATCAGCACGCGTGCGCCGAAGTGAATGGCTCGCGCAATCGCCAGACATTGCTTCTCGCCGCCGGACATGGTGCCGATCGGCTGGTGCGGATCGCGCACGTTGATGCCCATTTCGGCGAGCTTGTCGCGCGCGGTGGTCGCGCAGGTTTCGAGGTCCATCACGTTCAGAAAGCCGAACAGTTTTTTCTGCGGCTCGCGGCCCATGAAGAAGTTGCGTGCGACCGAGAGCAACGGCACTAGCGCCAGATCCTGATAGACCGTGGCGATGCCGAGATCGAGCGCGTCTTTCGGCGACTCGAACAGCACCGGTTTGCCGTCGACCAGATACTGGCCGGAAGAGGGTTTATGCACGCCGGCCAACGTTTTGATCAGCGTCGATTTGCCCGCGCCGTTGTCGCCGAGCAGGCAATGCACTTCACCGCGTTTCAGACGCAAGGTCACGCCGCTCAGCGCGATGACCTGGCCGAAGTACTTGCTGACATCTTCGAGCGCGAGGATCACGTCGTCCTGCGGTTCAGCCGCTGTGTTCACGGTATTCAAATCGGACATGGTCGTCTCCTCGTTACGATTGCGCGACGCGGCGGCGCACGTAGTGATTGAACAGCACGGCAATCAAGAGCATCACGCCGAGGAACACGCGGAACCAGTCGGAGTCGACATTCGTATAGGTGATGCCGATCTGCACGACGCCGAAGATCAGCGCGCCGAAGCAGGCGCCGATCACCGAGCCGTAGCCGCCCGTCAGCAGCGTGCCGCCGATCACCGCAGCGATGATGGCTTCGAATTCGGCCTGCAGCCCGCGGTCGGCCGCGGCCGAGCCGATGTCGCACACTTGCAGCACGGCGAACAGGCATGCGCAGAACGCGGTCAGCACGAACAGAGAGATTTTGACGCGCCGTACCGGCACACCGACGTTCTTTGCCGCGTTGGCGTCGCCGCCAACCGCGAAAATCCAGTTGCCGAAGCGAGTCTTGGCGAGGGTGAACGCGCAGACCGCGGCAAGCGCGAACCACCAGAGCAGGACTTTCGGAATGCCCGGCACGAGCGGATTGCCGTTGTCGAGCAGCTTCACGACACCCATGTGGCCGAGCCAGACGAACAGGCCCTTGAACGCGACACCCTGGAACAAGGTATGGGCGAGCCAGTCGTGAGCGGCGACGTCGCCCACGCCGGAGATGATCGTGCGGTCGGCGAACATGACCGACAGGGCCAGCGTGAGGCCGCGGAGTATGAACAGAAACGCCAGCGTTACGATGAATGAGGGCAGCCGCGTGCGCATCACCAGGTAGCCGTTGAGCGCGCCGAGCAGCATCGATCCGGCGAATGCAAACAGGATCGACAAGGCAATCGGCCAATGGAAGTACATGGTGGGCAGCGCGACCATCATGCCGGAGAAGCCGATCATCGAACCGATCGACAGATCGAATTCGCCGGCAATCATCAGCAGGCACGCACCGACCGCGATCAGGCCGAGATACGCGGCCACTTGCGACCAGTTCATCACGCCGTCGAGGTTGAACATGCCGGAGTTGCCGGCCGCAATCCCAAACACGAGGAACACCATCACGGTGCCGGCGAGGGCGGCGAATTCGGGACGGTTCAGCAGATGCCGGAACCACGATTCCTGGCGCACACGCTCATCGGCCGCCGCGGGCGCACCGCTGGACGTCGACGTTGATGCCGTCCCCGTGCCGGAAGGGGGCTGCTTGCGGGGATGGGGGTGGAAGGGGTTGGCTACGCCCATTGAAGCTCTCCTTGATGCGCCTGGGGATTGCGCGGTCGCTTACTGACTGCAATCCGACCGCATGGCGCGTGATGCACGTAAAACGTGACGATCGCAGGCGTGGGGCGGCCTGGCCAGTTGCGGCCGGCCGCGTCCACTTTCTTCATACCTGCCGGAACGGTTCTCCCGTATCCGCACTTCCAGCGAAATGCGTTAGCGATACTGCCCGGCGTACTTGACCACCTTGTCGATATTGGCCTTGGTGATGAAGCCCGGGCCGGAACCGATATTGCGCGGCCCATAGGCGGGTGCCAGGCCGTAGGTGGCGAGGCGTTGCTGGAACTTCGGATTGGCCTCCAGGATCTGGCGGATCTTCGCCGGATCAGTGGTGTGGTCCTTCTTCACGATGGCCAGTACGGCGACCGGGATATAGCCTTGCAGGTAGGGTTGCTGGTCGATCGCGAACTGGATCGTGCCGTCCTGGATGCCCTTCGCGATGTCACTGTCGAAATCGAATGTCGCGAACCAGATCTTGCCGGCGAGGCCCATCTGCTGCAGCGCCTTGATCGTCGGCGCTGCCGACAACGGACCGAGAGTCAGCACCGCCTGGGTGTTCGGGTGATTGCGCAGATACGCGCTCACTTTCGATTGCACACCGGTCGGGTCCTGGCCGGCGTCGAGCGTGGAGGACTTGAAGTCGACGCCGATCGCGTCGGCAAAGCCACGGCAGCGTTCGAAGGAAGCCGGGTTGGTCGCGTAATGGTTGACGCACAGGAACGACTTGATGCCCGCTGCCTTCGCCTTTTCGCCCGCCGCCTTGCCCGCGGTGTATTCAGGCTGGCCGACGTGCATGATCGCGCCAAGCTGCGCGCTTTGCTCTTCAGTGCCGGAATTGATCGTGACGAGCGGGATGTGTTTCTCAGTGACCTTGGCGATCGCGCTCTTGAGTACGTCGAAGTCGGCGATCGAGACGATCACGCCGTCGTAGTTGCGCGCGGCGGCCTGTTCGATCAGACGCGCCATATCGGCGATGTCGCCGTTCGGCGGATTGCGGTAGTCGGTCTCGACGTTGAAATCCTCGTCGGCCTGTTTGATGGCGTTCTTGATGGTGTTCCACCACGAATCAGAATCCGGCGCGTGGCTGATCAGCACGAAGTGAGCGTCAGCCGCGCGGGCGGCCGACGCCGCACCGAATCCCGTCGCCAACGTCAATGCCGTCACCAGAATCCTGAGCGTAGCCTTGCCCTTGCAAAGTCTCATTGTCTCCACCTTTCTCGGTCTGTCGTTATTGAAGGGAGCGTCTGGCGGGCGGCCTTCCGGTTGCGTGCGTTGCAGCATGCGTTAGCCAATGCACCATCGCTCACGACCAAGATTAGGCCATCTTCCGACGTGTTGCAATGAAAATTTCATGACAAATAAAAATAGAAAATACGTTCCATTTGGCGCGGCGCCTGCCTATAATCGGCAGCGTCAGGACACCGTGCGGCGGGCTCTGGAAGCGTGTTCCGCACTGCAATAAAGCTACGAAGAGAGAGCCATGGCGGAAGAGAGCACTGAAGACTTGCCGAGCGTCGAAGAATTGATGCAGCGCATCGCTGAAAACTATGAAGCGTTGCCGCGTCAATTGAAGAGCGTGGCGACTTATATCGAGCAGCATCGATCGAGCGTGATGGTGGATCGCACCAGCGATATCGCCGCCAGTTGCGGCGTGCATCCGTCCGCCGTGGTGCGCTTCGCGCAGCGCTTCGGCTTTTCCGGCTTCTCCGATCTACAGGCGGTGTTTCGTCAGGCGTACACGGGGCAGGGCACGTCCTCGCCGAGTTATCAGCAGCGGATTCGCAAGCTGATCGACGAGAAGCCCGGCGCGTTATCCGGCGGCGCAGTGGCGCGCGAATTTATCGCGGCGTCACGTGGCGGACTCGAAGAACTTGAAGCAGGGCTCGACGACACGCAGTTCGATGCCGCCGTGAAGATGCTGCAGCAGGCCGACAACATCTATGTGATTGGCGTGCGGCGCTCGTTTCCGGTGGCGAGCTATATCGTCTACGCGTTGCAGCACACCCCAAAGCGTGTGCATCTGGTGTCCGGTTTCGGCGGTATGTATCGCGAGCAGATTCGCAGCGTGAAGAAGGGCGATGTGGTGATCGCGATCAGCTTCGCGCCCTATGGCAAGGAAACGCAGTATTGCCTGCGCGTCGCGCATCATCACCAGGCGAAGACACTGGTTATTACGGATAGCCAACTTTCTCCGTTAGCGCGCTATGCCACGACCCAACTGTATGTGAAAGAGGGCAGCGCGTTTGCGTTCCGCTCGCTCACCAGCACGATCTGTTTGTGCCAGGCGTTGTTCATTGCGCTCGCGTACAAGCTCGAATTGAACGTGGAAGAATCCAAAGACACTGGAGGATACGATGACTGAGGCGGCAAAGACGATCGACGTGGCGGTATTCGGCGCGGGGCGTATCGGCAAGATTCATGCGGCGAATCTGGCGCGGCAACCGGGCGTGCGGCTCAAGTATGTGGTCGATGTGAATCGCGACGCGGCTGCGGCGCTCGCCGCTGAGCACGGCGCACAGGTTGCGGATATCGATGGTGCGATGGGTGACGCGTCGATCGGCGCGACGGTGATCTGTTCGAGCACGGACACGCATGCCGATCTGATCATGAAATCGGCTGCGCAGAAGAAGCATGTGTTCTGCGAGAAGCCGGTGGACCTGACTTTGGAACGCGCGCGTGCCTGCGCCGACGGGGTGGCGCGCGCGGGCGTGGTGTGCATGATCGGCTTTCAGCGCCGCTTCGACCCGACATTCTCCGCGTTGAAAGCGCGCATCGATGCGGGTGAGATCGGCACGCCGGAAATGCTGGTGGTGACGAGCCGCGATCCGGGCGCGCCGCCGGTTGACTACATCAGGCACTCGGGCGGCATCTTCAAGGACATGTTGATTCACGACTTCGACATCTTCCGCTGGATTCTCGACGACGAGGCCGATACGCTGCACGCCACCGGCAGCTGTCTGTCAGATCCGGCGATTGCCGAAGCGGGCGATATCGACTCGACCGCGGTGACGATTCGCACGAAGCGCGGCCGCTTGTGCCAGATCAACACCGCGCGGCGCGCGGCCTATGGCTACGATCAGCGGTTCGAAGTACTCGGCAGCACCGGCATGCTGCAGGCGGGCAATGTTCGACCCACCGAGGTCACCGCGTATTCGAAAACCGAAGTGTCGAGCGACGTGCCCGAAGCGTTTTTCCTCGAACGGTATCGCGCGGCGTATGCATTGGAAATTGCGCATTTCTTTGACGCGGTCACGCGTGGCAAGCCGGTGCGTACGACGGTTGCGGACGGGCTGAAGGCGCTCGAACTTGCGGACGCCGCCACGCGCTCGTGGCGTGAGGGGCGCGCGGTGAAACTCGGCGAGGCATCGTGATGAACTCGGCGACTGGGCGGCTTCGTTTGGGTGTGGTCGGATTGGGGCGCTTGGGTAAACGCCACGCGGAAAATCTGGCGTATCGCGTGCCGGGTGCGTCGCTCGTGGCTGCTTGCAGTCCGCTGGAAGAGGAGCGGGCGTGGGCCCGCGAGACGTTGCCCGAACCGCGGCTTTACGACGATTATGCGGACCTGCTTGCCGATCGCGAGGTGGATGCGGTGTGGCTTGTTACGCCGTCGTCGTTGCACGCGCAGCAGATTGTCGATGCGCTGCGGGCTGGCAAGCATGTGTTCTGCGAGAAGCCGCTGTCGCTGGATCTTGCCGAGTGCGAGCGTGTACTGGCTGAGGCTGCGCGTTATCCGCATCTGCAGGCGACTATTGGGTTCATGCGTCGGTTTGATCCGAGTTACAAGGATGCGTTTGACAAGATTCAGTCCGGTGCGATCGGCCGGCCCTTTCTGGTGCGCTCGCAGACCACTGACAAGAACGATGACGACGGGTTCTTCGTGCGTTTTGCGGCGACCTCCGGTGGCATCTTTCTCGACTGCACCGTGCACGATATTGACGTCGCGCGTTGGCTGCTCGGTAAGCCGCGGGCCAAGCGCGTTTTTGCCGCGGGCGCGGTTGCGTTGCACGAGGGTTTGCGTGAATTCGGCGACGTCGATAACGGTGTGGCGATCTGCGAGTTCGAGGACGGCAAGCTTGCCATGTTTTACGCGTCGCGGACGCAGGCGCATGGTAATGATACGCATAGCGAAGTGATTGGCACGGCGGGTGCGCTTGCTATTGGGCATAATCCGCGTGCGAATCGCGTTGAGATTTATGACGCCACGGGCATTCGGAATGAATGTACGCCGAGTTTCTTTGATCGGTTCGAGGATGCGTTTCTGCAGGAGGCGCGGGCCTTCGTCGCTTCGGTGCAGGGCGGGGCGGCATCGAATACGCAGGCCGGCGCCACACTGGCCGACGCGCTCGAAGCCACCAGGATTGGCAACGCGCTGCGCCAGTCGCTGCAAAGCGGGGAGGCTGTTGTTTTGTAGTTGGGTGTGTGGTTGTGGGGCGGTGGTTGTTTTGCCTACGGCCGTTGGGCTTCGCTTGGTTTATCTGCCTGCGTGGCGCTTTCTGTCTGTGTTTTTATGGTGTTGGCCTTTCCTTTCTTTCTTGGTAGTCTATTAGCCAGCACTAGCGGCCACTACGCCGCAGCAAAAAAAGGCGCGATTGTTCGCGCCTTTTTTGTTCGAGCCTAACTTAGTCTGTAATTCCGCTTACACGCTGCCCCTCCGGAACGAGGTCGGGGTGCTGTTTGTAGATAGGGATGAGCGCCTGCTCGAACACCATGTACATGATCTCTCCCACTGCTTGCTTGAATTTCTCAAGTTCTTCGGTTGAACAATGCGCCTGAACAAAGACAATCGCTTCGTCGAGCGATCCGTTTATCCTCAACATACGGTTGCACACTTCCAGGGCCAACGCCTTATCGTTAATCACGCTTCTGCTCCCAATTGATCTAAGTAAACCGAAATTCGCTGCCGGGACATTGCATGCCTCGGCAGTACGTTGACACTCATTGTGCGCGCTATATTCGCGGACATCCCGAAAGCTCAGCGCAGTCGTTAACGCAGTTCCAGAATTTGACTCCGAAATCGCCTGTCGGCAATGCCGAAAAAGAACACTTCTTCCGGCAGGCTGTTCTAACTGCCCCACAATCCGAATCGTCCTTGCATTTCACGAAGCCGGATGTTTGTGCTGCGGCGCTCGGGAAGACTTTTGCATAGAGCGCACTCCGTTGAGACAGGTTGGGAGTCAATACCGGAAACGGTAACTGATTCTGTGCTGCAACCTGAATTTCGACCGGATCGTCCTCAACGGGTTTGCCCGTCTGTGCGTTGAAATAAAGGTCGTGAAGGAACACCGACCACGCAAGGCGCGCTTGCATGAACCCACAATCCACACATACGGCGTTGATGCGAGGTCCAGGATCAGAATCGCCTGGTGTCAGCCGGGCAAGGATATTCGCTAAGGGACCGACGAGGTTAGCACCACTCTCGTAGTTATCAAGCCACTTGTCAATCTCGTCACTGCTTATGGACTCCGGGGGACTCATACCAGTCGGACCACCGTCATACCGTGCAACTGCGCCAGTTCGCGAGACGACGCGACCGTCACCTGAGTAGCCGTAATTCACTGACAGGTTCCGGTACTGACGACCATTAAGCTCGGTAGGAAATTCGAAGTACTTGAATTCGCTCACCCTTCCTCGCAGATCATAGGTAACGAGAACTTCGCGGTTGTCCCCAGGCAGATAAGTCGCGCGGTGCGCTGCGTCGCGATTCGCTACGCCGAGAGTCCATGGCAACGTCCGGTTGGATGCATTGCCGAGGTTGCCCGTTCGGTCGTAGCGGTACGACCAATCGGCGACCTTCTGCCCGTTTATGTACTTGAGCGCTGCGACCATGCGATTTGAAGCGTCGTATCGCGCGCCAATCGTCATTTGCCATCCTGACGACTTGGCATTGAACCCGCGTTCGCCGGTGGCATCATCCGTGCTGAGTTCACTGAATCCGGTGACGTTTCCGTTTGCGTCGTACACGAATGCCTGCACCTTGTTAGGCATTGCGATCATTGACGGATGGAGACTATTGAGGTCCGCGTACTGCACGGATGTGACGGTGACAGCGGACGCCGTGCGCACCGTCGCTGTAATGGGGCGGCCGGTATCGTCGTAGCTGTAGGTCGCATTGCGCCCTGAGGTCGAGGTGCCAAGTAAATTGCCAGCCGCATCCCACGCAAATGCGCTTGTTAGCGAACCGCTGCTGCCCGTAGGGCGAACCTTTCCGCCGATAGTGGAAAACGAAAGAGTTCTCGCGCCATTCGTATTGGTCACCGTTGTGGTCCCGGTGCCATAGACGAACTGTACGTTATGCGTTGTATCAGGATGGCTGACCGCCGCCGCTCTCCCATTCGCATCGTATGTCCATGTCGCGATACGTGATCCCGTTTCGTCCACGATTCCTGTTATCGCGTTCTTAAATCGGGAGTCGCCATAGACATATTGGCGGACATTTCCATCCGGCCAGATAACGGCAGTGAGATTGCTGTTCGTGTCGTACCGGTACTGTGTGATACCGCCGATAGGGTCAACCAACCGCGCAATCCGTCCCTTGTCGTCGTACTCAAGGCGAAGCGTCAAATCCGAGGTCGCATCGGTATTGGCGGCGTGCTGTTTGATGGTAGTAAGCCTTCCGGATGCGTCATAGCTGAGGATCCGGTCGAATCCCGTCTTGGTAGACTCAGACAGGAAAACACCTTGGGCGGAATATGACTCAGTAGTTTCGGTCAATAGGTCTTGGAGCATCCAACCCGTACCGTTCTGCACCAACGTTAGGCCGCTAAAGCTCTTCGTTCGCCATACGCCGTTCGTCCAGGTAAAACTCAGCGGCTCTCCGTTTGAACGATATGCCACGACGTTCCCATAACTGCCTGTCGCACCCGTGACATTCAACTGCCGTTGCCAATTGTGAAACCACATTGGCCCGACAACACTCGCACCGTTCAGGAACACGGTAGATCGGTAGGTACGTGCGAACGTGACCGGCAGCTCATCGCCACTGACGAAGTCGTTTTCTGTCAATGTCACAACGCCGCTAGATGGATACACGGGATCGGCAACAGGACAGGAGTCTTCTGGCTCCGAAGACCCTGCGGCGCACCACGCATCAATCAAATCAAGGTTATTTCGACATCCGTAGCTGCCCATGCCGCTTGGCGTATTGCTCGCAACGTCGAGACGGCACGATGGAGTTCCTGGCGTCGCGCCCGATTTTGAGTAAAGCTCCCAGCAGCCGTTATCCGCGTTTGCGCCGAACGCCATCATGAGTAGCGCGAACGCGGCCAGAAAACGGACCAGGCAGACCGCTGGCCCGTGCGACGAGTGGTTTCTGTTCATAGCGCTCCCTTTTGTAATTCATCGTTGGAAATGCGTAATATTTCGAACACTGCAGCAGGGGGAGCGGCAAGCAGAATAGGAAAAGTCCGAAAATGCGCTGTCGCGCGACACATCTTCACAAACCCGATGAAACTAGAAGCTTCAAAGTAGGACCGGTGCACAAACGCGCGAGTTGGAAATGGGCGTGGACGAAGCTGGAGCGTCGTAGCGGGTGGGCAAAAAATGGCCCGCTGTCGGGCGAGCTTTGGAAGGTCATTCGCAATATGAGGGCCGTGCGAACGCTCTTTCGTTTTAGGCGTGATTTGCCATTACTTCACCCTCTCGATCCGGTAAAGACGCATGCCTTCGCCCGTGCCGGTATGGCGCAGCGCGTGCCACAGGCTTAACTCGAATTTGCGCTCAGGCTCACGCTCCGTTACTGGGGCCACGGCGCGCAGTAACGCGCGATGCGTTGACTCTCGTGCGCCCGACCTTCGCAGAAGCTCGCCGAGCTTAATGGTCGACCCGCTACGTGAGCCCAAGACACGAGATCAGGAAAAGACCCAAACCCATCCCGCCCGGCGGCAACCCCCCGCCTGCTGTAGAATTTGACCCTCTCCCCGGCGTCGCGCAACGACGCCCCATCCCGAAGGTCGTCGTCGATGCAAATTCAGGTTCACAAGGAAGTCGATGCGCGTGGGCTGATGTGCCCGCTGCCCATTTTGCGCGCCAAGAAAGCGCTCGCCGACATGGCAAGCGGCCAGATTCTCAAGGTGCTAGCGACCGACCCGGGCTCACAGCGCGATTTCGCCGCATTTGCAAAGCAAACCGGCAACGAAATCGTCGAAAGCTCGGCGCATGACAAGGTTTTCACGTTCTTGATGAAGCGCCGCTAACCTGCGCGCGCCAAAGCCGGCGCGCTCAACCTCGCGACCCCCGAGCCGCGCGTCCCATGCCAAGCAGCTCCGAGGCGAAGCAGCTCCGAGGCGAAGCAGCTCCGAGGCGAAGCAGCTCCGAGGCGAAGCAGCTCCGAGGTGAAGCAGCTCCGAGGTGAAGCAGCTCCGAGGCGAACCAGCTCCGAGGCGAACCAGCCCCAGGCTAAGCAGCCGCTAGCCAGCCGTCCGTAAGCCACGCGCCCCAGGCGGCCTTCCTAAGTCAGGCCCCAAAAACAAAAGGCGCTGTGCCCGCGAATGCGGGGCACAGCGCCTTTCCTACGTCTGACTGATGCTACCGAGAGGCTAGCAGCGCAAAGCGGTTCTGCGCGGCTGTCCCGTTGCTCAGCCTTCCAGCACCGGCGAACGGGTACGCAGATATTCTTCGAAATCGGCTGCTACTTCCGGGTGACGCAGAGCAAACTCGACCGTCGCCTTCAGATAACCCAGCTTGCTGCCGCAGTCGAAACGCGTACCGTGGTACTTGTACGCCAGCACCTGCTCATCGGCGAGCAGCGATTGAATCGCGTCCGTCAACTGCAATTCGCCGCCTGCGCCCGGCTTCAGCGCGCGCAGATGTTCGAAAATCCGCGGCTTCAGCACATAGCGGCCCACCACGCCGAGATTCGAGGGTGCGACTTCCGGCTCCGGCTTTTCGACGATGCCCGACATCTTGATGATCGAGTCTTCCCACTCCTTGCCGTCGACGATACCGTACGACTTCGTCTCCGAATGCGGGATTTCTTCGACGCCGATCACCGAGCTGTGATAGTGGTCGAACACCTCGATCATCTGCGTCATGACGGGCGGCGTGCCATACAGCAAGTCGTCCGCGAGGATGACGGCGAACGGGTTATCGCCCACCAGTTTTTCGGCGCACATCACCGCATGGCCGAGACCGAGCGCTTCCGGTTGACGCACGTAGAAGCAGTCGACATGGCTCGGCTTGATGCTGCGCACCAGTTCCAGCAGCTTTTGCTTGCCACGCGCCTCGAGTTCCGCCTCGATTTCGTATGACTTATCGAAATGGTCCTCGATCGCGCGCTTGCTCCGACCCGTGACAAAGATCATTTCGGTGATGCCCGCCGCCATTGCCTCTTCCACCGCGTATTGAATCAGCGGCTTGTCGACGATCGGCAGCATCTCCTTCGGGCTTGCCTTTGTGGCAGGGAGGAACCGGGTGCCAAGACCTGCTACCGGAAATACTGCTTTTGTAACTTTTAGCATGTGATTACCCTGAATCCTCTGGTTTAGCTTTACTTCGTGTCCGCCCACAACGGGGCGGACACGGGGCGTCGATCAGGCTGGCAAACGAGCCAATTGGGCTTTCAGCTTGCCGATAGTGGTTTCGAATTCTGCCCGCCTTTTCTGCTCCTGCTCAACGACTGCCGGCGGCGCCTTCGCAACAAAACTTTCATTCTGCAATTTAGCATTGCACTTGGTGACTTCAGTGCTAAGCCGCACAATTTCCTTCGACAGCCGCTCACGCTCCACGGCGACGTCGATTTCCACCTTCAACACGAGCTTGTCATTCCCTACGATAGCAATTGGCGCGCCATCTGCCTGCGCATCCAGGGTCGCCTCGTCGGCAATGATCTGCACTTCGGACAAACGGGCCAAGGCCTGAGCGTACGGAGCGAAGGTGGCGAGGCGTTCCGCGTTGCCGGTAGCGAGCAACGGCACCTTGACCGCCGGCGACAAATTCATCTCGCCGCGCAGATTCCGGCACGCATCGATCACTGCTTTCAGGTCGGCCGCCCATTGCTCCGCGTCTTCATCGATCTTCGACGGCTCCGCAACGGGGTAGGGTTGCACCATGATGGACGCTTCGCCCTCGACTTTGCCTTCGGGGTAACGAGCCGCCAACGGTGCAACTTTTTGCCACAGCGCTTCGGTAATGAACGGAATCACCGGATGCGCGAGGCGCAACACCGTCTCGAGCACGCGCAGCAGCGTGCGGCGCGTTGCGCGCTGCTGGTTCGGCTGACCCGTCTGGATCTGAACCTTGGCGAGTTCGAGATACCAGTCACAGTATTCGTCCCACACGAACTTGTATAGGGCGTTGGCCACATTGTCAAAACGATAGTCGGCGAAACCCTTGGCGATTTCCGCTTCCACGCGTTGCAGGCGCGAGACAATCCAGCGGTCGGCCGCGGAGAAATTCAGGTGGCCGTCCGGGCCGCATTCGCCGCATTGCTCCGGCTTGCCGAAACCGCAATCATGGCCTTCGCAATTCATCAGAACAAAGCGGGTGGCATTCCACAGCTTGTTACAGAAGTTGCGATAGCCTTCGCAGCGCGCGAGGTCGAAGTTCACGTTGCGGCCGAGCGTGGCCATCGACGCCATCGTGAAGCGCAACGCGTCCGTGCCGAACGCGGGAATACCGTCCGGGAATTCCTTGCGGGTTTTCTTTTCGATCGACGCAGCCTGCTTCGGATTCATGAGGCCGGTGGTGCGCTTGGCAACCAGCGCGTCGAGGTCGATGCCGTCGACGATATCGATCGGGTCGAGCGTATTGCCCTTGCTCTTCGACATCTTCTGGCCTTCGGCGTCGCGCACGAGACCGTGCACGTAGACGGTGTCGAACGGCACCTTGCCGGTGAAGTGCGTGGTCATCATGACCATGCGCGCCACCCAGAAGAAGATGATGTCGAAGCCGGTAACCAGCACCGACGAGGGCATGAAATGCTTCAGTTCCGGCGTCTCGGCAGGCCAGCCGAGCGACGAGAACGGCACCAGCGCCGACGAGAACCACGTGTCGAGCACATCTTCGTCGCGCTTGAGCGGGCCCGTATAGCCGGCCTCGGCGGCCTTCTCGCGCGCGCCTTCTTCGGTCTTGGCGACGAAGATTTCACCGTTTTCGCCGTACCACGCCGGAATCTGATGGCCCCACCAGAGTTGGCGCGAGATACACCAATCCTGGATGTTTTCGAGCCACTGGTAATAAGTGGTGGACCAGTTTTCCGGCACGAACTTGATTTCGCCGCTGCGAACCACGTCCAGCGCGGTTTCAGCGATCGACTTGCCCGGATTGAAGGTGCCTTCCGGCGCCGGCTTGCTCATTGCGACGAACCATTGGTCCGTCAGCATCGGCTCGATCACGACGCCCGTGCGGTCGCCGCGCGGCACCATCAGCTTGTGCGGCTTGACCGATTCGAGCGCGCCGAGATCTTCGAGATCGGCCACCACCTCTTTGCGGGCGGTGAAACGGTCGAGACCGCGGTATTTTTCCGGTGCGTTGTCGTTGATCTTCGCGTCGAGCGTGAGGATCTCGATCATTGGCAGCTTGTGGCGCAGGCCGACCTGATAGTCGTTGAAATCGTGCGCGGGCGTGACTTTGACCACGCCGGTGCCGAATTCGCGGTCGACGTAGTCGTCGGCGATGATCGGGACTTCGCGGCCGGAGAGCGGCAGCGTGACTGTTTTACCGATCAGGTGCGCATAGCGCTCGTCTTCCGGATGAACCATCACGGCGGTGTCGCCGAGCATGGTTTCCGGGCGCGTGGTGGCGACCGTGAGATGGCCGGAGCCGTCCGTGAGCGGGTACTGGATGTGCCAGAGGTGGCCGTTTTCTTCTTCGCTGACCACTTCGAGGTCGGAGACGGCGGTGAGCAGGACCGGATCCCAGTTCACGAGGCGCTTGCCGCGGTAGATCAGGCCTTGTTCATACAGGCGTACGAACACGTCGCGCACGGCGGCCGACATTTTGTCGTCCATCGTGAAATATTCGCGCGACCAGTCGATCGACGCGCCCAGGCGGCGCACCTGATTCGTGATGGTCGAGCCGGATTGCTGCTTCCATTCCCAGACGCGTTCGGTGAATTTTTCGCGACCGAGGTCATGACGGGAGACGCCGGTGGCGTCCAGTTGGCGTTCGACGACGATTTGCGTGGCGATGCCTGCGTGGTCCGTGCCGGGCACCCAGAGGGTGTTTTCACCGAGCATGCGGTGATAGCGGGTGAGGCCGTCCATGATCGTCTGGTTGAACGCATGGCCCATGTGCAGGGTGCCCGTGACGTTCGGCGGCGGCAACTGGATCGAGAAGTCTTTTTTGTTCTCGTCGAAGCTGGGCGCCGCGTAGGCGCGCTTTTCCCATTCGGGGCCCCAGTGGGCTTCGATGGTGTGGGGCTCGAAGCTTTTGGCAAGCGTGGAGGTCGGGTCGCTCGGGGTCTCGCTCATTTGTCGGTCTGCTGGTGAATGCAAGGAATATTCGATTATAAGGGGCGAGGAGGGTGGGGGCCTGCTCGGCGGTTTTTGGTAGTGCTTTCCTTGATATGTTTGCCTGCGCGGCGCTTTTTGTCTGTGTGCCTGCGGGGTTGGCCTTTCCTTGCATTGTTATCGGTCTATTAGCGTTGCCCCTGTGCGGGGCGGCACTTACTTTCTTTGCCGCCGCAAAGAAAGATAAGCAAAGAAAGCGGCTAGAAGCCCCTGCTAAGCGGGTCCCCCGCGCAGCCACGGTAGTGGTGCATCTGGAATCCGTGCCCTCGCACCTTCGGCGGTAGTGACAAAGCGCTCATCAGCTCCCACTCCGCACGGCGTGCGTCGCGGATGGGTCTGCCAGGGAAACCAGGGGCTTCGGTTAGGCGCGGTGGGGGCATCGGCTTCGACTCGGCGAGGGACCCCCGCACTCATGCGTGAACCCTTACTTCGAATGAAATGTCGGTTGTGGCCGCCGCAACCGCAACCGCAGCTTTTGCCGTATCCCCGGGCCTCGGCCCCAACCCCAGTTGCGGTGGCGGGTGTGTTTGCGGTGGCGATGTAACGGCGAGTCGCGGTGCTTAGAGAAATCCGAACGTCAAACTATTGCGGGCGGTTTTATGAATTGCGCTTCGGCGCGCGCAGCGCCGCCGGAAGTATGACTGCCTTGTCACTTGCGCTGAATGTGCGAGAGCACAGATTCCAGATGCACCACTACCGTAACTGTGCGGGGGACCCGCTTAGCAGGGGGGGCTAGCCGCTTTCTTTGCTTATCTTTCTTTGCGGCGGCAAAGAAAGTAAGTGCCGCCCCGCACAGGGGCAACGCTAATAGACCACTAACAAATCAAGGAAAGGCCAACGCCGTAGGCACACAGACCAAGGAAAGGCCACCGCCGCAGGCACACAGAAACGAAGCGCCGAGCAGGCAAAAACCCCAGCCAAACCCCGTCGCCGGAGGCCGACAACCAGAAACCCCCGCAGGCAAAAACCCCCAAAAAAACCCCAGCCCCGGAGGGGCATATAATGTCGGACGCACTTGCCGTCCTCCCAAAAAATGCCCGATCTGCTAGCCAATCTAAACCCCGAACAACACGCCGCCGTCACGCTCCCGAACGAGCCAGCGCTTATCCTTGCCGGCGCGGGCAGCGGCAAAACCCGCGTCCTCATCACGCGGATCGCATGGCTCATCCAGCACGGTCTGGCGTCGCCCGCCACCATCCTGGCGGTGACCTTCACCAATAAAGCCGCCCGCGAAATGATGTCGCGTCTGTCGGCACTCTTGCCGATCGACACGCGAGGCATGTGGATCGGCACCTTCCACGGCCTGTGCAACCGCATGCTCCGCGCGCACCATCGCGACGCCGGCCTGCCCGCCACCTTCCAGATCCTCGATACCGCCGACCAGCTCTCCGCGATCAAGCGTCTGATGAAGGGCCTTAACATCGACGATGAAAAGTACCCGACGAAAAATCTCCAGTACTTCATCAACAATTCCAAAGAGCAAGGCCTGCGCCCGAAAGACGTCGACGCCACCGACAACTTCAACCGCAAATTCGTCGAACTCTACGAAGCCTACGACCAGCAATGCCAGCGCGAAGGCGTCGTCGACTTCCCGGAACTGCTGCTGCGCTGCTTTGAACTGCTGGCGCACAATCCGCCGCTGCGTGCCCACTATCAGGCACGCTTCAAGCACATTCTCGTCGACGAGTTTCAGGACACCAACAAGCTGCAGTACGCCTGGCTGAAGCTGCTGGCCGGGCAGACCAACTCGATCTTCGCGGTCGGCGACGACGACCAGTCGATCTACGCCTTCCGCGGTGCGAACGTCGGCAACATGCGCGACTTCGAACACGAGTTCAACGTTCGGCACATGATCAAGCTCGAGCAGAACTACCGCTCGCACGGCCATATCCTCGACGCGGCCAATCAGCTGATCGCCAATAACTCGCGGCGTCTGGGCAAGAATCTGCGTACCGACGCGGGGCACGGCGAACCGGTGCGCGTCTATGAGTCCGCCACCGATACGCAGGAAGCCGGCTGGATCGTCGAAGAAATCAAGGCGCTGATCAGCACCGGCACGTCGCGCAGCGAAATCGCCATCCTGTATCGCAGCAACGCGCAGTCACGCACGATCGAACATACGCTGGTCAATGCGGGCATCGCGTACCGGGTGTACGGTGGTCTGCGCTTTTTTGAGCGTCAGGAAGTCAAGCACGCGCTGGCCTATCTGCGCCTGATCGACAATCCGAACGACGACACCGCGTTCGCCCGCGTCGTCAATTTCCCTACCCGCGGCATCGGCGCGCGCTCGATCGAGCAACTTGCCGATGCAGCGCGTCTGTACAACTGCTCGATGGCTGCGGCGATTCCGTATGTCGCGGGTAAGGCGGGGTCGAGCCTCGCCGGCTTCGCGAACCTGATCGGCAAGATGCGCGCGGAAACGCAGCAGATGAGCCTGCCGGAAACGGTCGAATACGTGGTTCGCACAAGCGGTCTCACGGAGTTCTATCAGAACGAACGCGAAGGCCAGGACCGGCTGGAGAACTTGCAGGAACTGGTCAACGCGGCTGCCGCGTTCGTCAGCGAAGAAGGCTACGGCATGGACACGCCGGCGCGCTCGATTCCGCTGCGCCCAGGCGCGACCACGGCGCCCGAGTTGGCCGTCGCGACCGACGATCCGAATACCGTCGTGCTGGACGCGCCCGGCATCGCCGATCCGGCGCAAAACCCGGACACGATGACGCCGCTCGCGGGTTTCCTGTCGCACGCATCGCTGGAAGCGGGTGACAACCAGGCGCAAGCCGGTCAGGAAGCCGTGCAGTTGATGACGGTGCACGCGGCCAAGGGCCTCGAGTTCACGGCGGTGTTTATCACCGGGCTAGAAGAAGGGCTGTTCCCGCATGAAAACAGCGCGATGGAGACGGATGGGCTGGAAGAAGAACGCCGTTTGATGTACGTGGCGATCACGCGGGCCAAGGAGCGTTTGTATCTGTCGTTTGCGCAGAGCCGGATGCTGCACGGCCAGACGCGCTACAACATCCGCTCGCGCTTCTTCGACGAACTGCCGCAAGAAACCCTCAAGTGGCTCACGCCGAAGGTCGAGGCGGGCGCCCGTTGGGGTGGCCGCTCGGATAACGCCGGCTACGGTCGCGACTGGTTCGCGCGGCCGGG
Organism: Burkholderia sp. GAS332; assembly: GCA_900142905.1. Classification (NCBI taxonomy): domain Bacteria; kingdom Pseudomonadati; phylum Pseudomonadota; class Betaproteobacteria; order Burkholderiales; family Burkholderiaceae; genus Burkholderia; species Burkholderia sp. GAS332. Next base: position 1,382,258 of record FSRV01000001.1, read on the forward strand.
TTACACAGGTCCTGCGTCGTCGACGCCGGCGCCGTTGCCGGCCTTTGCGAACGAACAGCGCGCGGCTGAAACGGGTTTTCGCGTCGGCCAGCAGGTGTTCCACACCAAGTTTGGTGAAGGCACGATCACAGCGCTGGAAGGCGGTGGCACGGATGCCAAGGCCCAGGTCAAATTCAAGCGGCACGGCGAGAAGTGGCTGGCGCTTGCTGTGGCTAAATTGCAGGCGGTTGAATGAGCACGGGCGGTGTACGCGGGGCAGGGGCGGACGGCGCAGGCGCGACAGGTTCGAGCTCGGCCGCTTTAGGTGCAACAGGTTCGGGCGCGGCTGCTGCCGTGACGGCCAGCATCGATCCAGATCGCAGCGGCGCGCCGGTTTCACATCGCCCGCTCGGCATTCTGGCGGCCTTGCCGCAGGAACTCGGCGATCTGATCGAAGCGATGCGCGCCGAATCCGGTGTGCGCACTATCACCCACGGTCAGCGTGACTATCATCTCGGCACCGTGCACGGCGCGCCGTGCGTCGTGACACTGGCGCGCGTCGGCAAGGTCGCGGCGGCGGCCACGGTCAGCGCTTTGATTCACGCGTTCGATGTCGAAGCGGTCGTGTTCACGGGCGTCGCGGGTGGCGTGGGGACGGAGGTGCGGGTCGGCGATATCGTCGTCGCCAATGCACTGATGCAGCACGATCTCGACGCGTCGCCACTGTTTCCGCGGTTCGAAGTGCCGTTGCTCGGCGTGTCACGTTTTACCGCCAATGCGGCGCTTGCCGATCAACTGGCCGCGGCCTGCGAGCGCTTTGTTGCTGAAGACGGTGCCGCGTCGGCGGCGCGCTTCGGTACGCGCGAGCCGCGCGTCCATCGCGGCTTGATTATCAGCGGCGATCAGTTCGTCGCGAGTGCAGCGGGTGTCAAAGCCTTGCGCGATGCGCTGCCGGACGCGCTCGCGGTCGAGATGGAAGGCGCGGCGATCGCGCAGGTCTGTTACGAGTACGGCGTGCCGTGTGCGGTGGTGCGCACCATCTCCGACACCGCCGACGATCACGCGCCGCAATCGTTCGTGTCGTTTCTCACGGAGATCGCGGGGACGTATTCGAACGCGATCCTGACGCGGTTTCTTGAAGCGCGTCGCGCGGCTTAACCCAGCGCCTCACGCACCTGCTGCAACGCCGCCGGATCCTCGATAGTCGGCAAATCGCCCGGTTCGCGTCCTTCCGCGAGCGCTGCAATCGCGCGGCGCAGCAGCTTGCCGGAGCGCGTCTTCGGCAGCATCGACACCACGACCACACGCGCCGGCCGCGCAATTGCGCCGAGCTGACGGTCGACCGTCGCGGTGAGTTCGGCTTCCAGCTTGGCTCTTGCCTTGTCGTCCGCATAGGCCTGCGCGTCGCGCAGCACCACGAAGGCCATGGCCGCCTGACCCTTCAGCGCATCCGTGACGCCGACCACCGCCACTTCCGCGACCGCCGCATGGCTCGACAACGCTTCCTCGATCTCGCGCGTGCCGAGCCGATGGCCGGCGACGTTGATCACGTCGTCGGTGCGGCCGAGGATCGTCACGTAACCGTCTTCGTCCTGAATACCCCAGTCGAAGGTCGAGTAGGCCTGCTGGTTCGGAATGCTCGACCAGTACGTGCTGACAAAGCGCTTGTCGTTGCCCCATACCGTCGACATGCAGCCCGGCGGCAGCGGATAGCCCAGCGTGAGTACGCCTTTTTCGCCTGGCGCGCAGGGCTCGCCGGTCAGTTCGTTACGCAAGGTCAGATTGAAGCCGGCCGACGGCACGCCCGGCGAGCCTAGCTTGGTGGGCAGCGCTTCGACGCCGCGCGGAATCGCCAGCATCGGCCAGCCGGTTTCGGTCTGCCAGTAGTTGTCGATCACGGGCTTGCCGAGCGCATCGGTGATCCATGCGGCGGTCGGCTCGTCGAGCGGCTCGCCGGCGAGGAACAGCGTACGCAGGCTCGATAGATCGGCTTTCTTCAGCAGCGCCGGGTCCTGCTTTTTCAGCACGCGCAATGCGGTCGGCGCGGTGAACATGATATTGATCTTGTGCTGCTCGACGAGACGCCACCAGATACCGCCGTCCGGCCGGATCGGCGTGCCTTCGTACATCACCGTGGTGAGCCCCGCGATCAGCGGCGCGTAGACGATGTAACTATGGCCGACCACCCAGCCCACGTCGGATGCGGTGAACATCGTGTCGCCGGCCTTGCCCTGAAAGATGTGTTCCATCGATGCCGCCAGCGCCACTGCATAGCCGCCGACGTCGCGCTGCACACCCTTTGGTTTGCCGGTCGTGCCCGACGTGTACAGGACATACGAAGGCTCGTTCGATTCGAGCCATTCGCACGGCACGTGGGCGTCGAAAAATTTCTCGCGCAGTGGCTCGTAGGCGACCAGATAGTTCGCGTTCAGCCGCTCGGGTGCGAGTTGCCGGTCGATCAGCAACACATGCGGTGTCTTGTGGGTTGCGCGCGCGAGCGCTTCGTCTACCAGCGGCGTGTAGTCGATCACTTTGCCGCCGCGGGCGCCGGCATCGGCGGTGACGATCAGCGCGGGTTTGGCATCGTCGATGCGGGCCGCCAGGTTGGGCGCCGCGAAGCCGCCGAACACGACCGAGTGAATCGCGCCGAGCCGCGCGCATGCCAGCATGGCGAACAGCGCCTCGGGGATCATCGGCAGATAGAGCAGCACGACGTCGCCGCGCTTCACGCCTAGCGAGCGCATTACCGCGGCCATCCGGTTGATTTCGGCGTACAGCTCGGCGTAGGTGTAGTGCCGCTCGATGCCGGTTTCCGTCGACACGTAGATCAGCGCGTTCTGCTGCGGACGCTCGGCCATATGCCGGTCCACCGCGTTGTGGCACAGGTTCGTGCGCCCGCCGACAAACCAGCGCGCGAACGGTGGATTCGAGCGATCGAGCACGGTATCGAACGGCGTCTCCCAATGAATTCGCCGCGCCTCTTCGCGCCAGAATGCCTCGGGTTGCTCGATCGAGCGGCGGTGGAAGTCGCGGTAGCTTGTCATCGGCGGCGATCCTTCTGCTGCGTGAGTGAATGGATGTCGAGTCGTACGGCTGATTGGGGGCGGCGAGAGCGCCGTGCGTGCATCCGCACAAGCATAGTGCACCGGCCGCTGTGCGGACAACGCGGGTTCACCATGAGCGGGGGATGGCCCAAAGAAAAAGGCGCCGCAGCGCCTTTTTCCTCATTCACTTGCAGAGAAGCCCATCACGCTTTCGCGCGCTTGCCTTCGACATCCGGCAGAAACACCGTCAACACGCCGATCAGCGGCAGGAACGAGCAGACCTTATACACATAGGTGATGCTGGTGGCGTCGGCCAACTGCCCGAGCACCGCAGCGCCGATCCCGCCCATGCCGAACGCGAGACCGAAGAACAGACCCGCGATCATTCCCACCTTGCCGGGAATCAGCTCCTGCGCATAGACGAGAATCGCCGAGAACGCCGAAGCCAGCACGATACCGATGATCACCGTCAGCACGCCGGTCCAGAACAGGTTCGCGTACGGCAGCAGCAGCGTGAACGGCGCGACGCCGAGGATCGACACCCAGATCACATACTTGCGGCCGATCTTGTCGCCGATTGGCCCGCCGATCACCGTGCCGGCCGCGACCGCCGCGAGGAACACGAACAGGTGGATCTGCGCGGCCTGCACCGGCAGATGGAACTTGTCGATCAGATAGAACGTGAAGTAGCTGTTGATGCTGGCAAGGTAGAAGTACTTCGAGAACACCAGCAGCATCAGCACACCCATCGCGAACATGACCTGGTTGCGCGACAGTGTCGCGTGACCGGTCTGGCTGCGCGCCTTCTTCACCGCCGGATGAGCCTTGTACCAGCGGCTGATTTGCGTGAGCACGACGATCGCGACGAGCGCCGCTACCGAGAACCACGCGATGCTCCGCTGGCCATGCGGAATCACGATCAACGCGGCGAGCAGCGGTCCGAGCGACGAACCCGCATTGCCGCCCACCTGGAACAGCGACTGCGCCAGACCATGCCGACCGCCCGAGGCCATGCGCGCCACCCGCGACGATTCCGGATGGAACACCGACGAGCCGCAGCCGACCAGCGCGGCCGCCACCAGCAGCACGCCGAAACTCGGCGCGACCGACATCAGCAGCAGGCCGGCGAGCGTGAAGCCCATGCCGACCGGCAGCGAATACGGCTTCGGATGCTTGTCGGTATAGCTGCCAACGAGCGGCTGCAGCAGCGACGCGGTGATCTGATAGGTCAGCGTAATCAGGCCGATCTGCCCGAACGACAGGGAAAAGTTGTCTTTCAGCATCGGGTAGATCGCCAGAATCAACGACTGGATCATGTCGTTGAGCAGATGCGAGAAGCTGATCGCACCTAGCACGGAGTAGACCGTGCGCTGGACTTTAGCGGCCGGCTGCGCGGCGGCAGCTGGGTTGGCAGGACTGGCGGGAGAGGCTGAGGCGCCAGCGAGGGCGCTTTTGTCGAGGCTCGTTTCCATACGCTAGATGAGAGAGAAGAGGGGTAAAGGTTTCAAGCTGCCGGCGCGTCGTCGTTCTTGGTATTCGTGTGCCTGTTCGACTGCCGCGGCATTTCGACGCAGCATCGGGCGTTGTCAGCTATTTGTCGAAGTTTAATGTGGCTTCTGCGAATTGTAAGGACAAGTTTTGTCGAGAATCGGACACTTATTGGGTTGCCCGGGTGTCGCGGATGCGCCGAGATCGGGCGACTGGCGCACCGCAGCGGTGCTTTGGGCGAGTGTGTTGCCATTACCACGCGTGGTTGGCAAGTGGTCTGATAAAAGCGGTTTGGGGATTTTTGGCCGTGTATAAAACGGTCGCGGACGCGAAGCTTACAAAGCGATGCGTCGAGGACCGGGCGGGATGATTGGTATGACGCGAGCGGCGTTAAAGATCGCAGACGTTTATGCCGTAGACCCGGAGAGAAAAGCATTAATGCCGGAACCGACCTTTCCGGCAGTTCGATACGCGGGGACGAGGAATATGAAAGCAGTTTCGCTGGGTGGCCAGACGGGCGCGGGGTTCGTACCGGAAGGGGAAGTGGCGGGCAAGCCGTCGCCATCGCGTGGCCAGGGCAGCCGCTCGCGTGCCGTGCGGCTAAAGGGTTTGTCGGTAAAGGCGACGCTGCGGCTCGCGTTTGCCGTGCTGCTGATCGGCACACTTGCGATCGGCGTGTTTTCGCTGACCCAGATCAGCCGCCTGAATGCCTCCGCGCAATCGATTTACGACCAGGGCCACGTTGCCAGCCGCGCTGCCGAAGAAGCGCGTGGCCACATGCTGCGCGCAAGCCGCGCGCAAAAGATGTTGCTGACCGCAACGACCGCGAAGGAACGCGATGATCTCGGCGCCGACATCGACAAGGGTTTGAGCGGCCTCGCCACGGAACTCGGCACGCTGCAGCAGTACGTCGACACATCCGACGCGAAGGCGGTTGACCAGCAGAAAAAATTCGCCGCTGCTGTCGCCGTGTGGAGCGGCCACTTGCGTGACTTCGTGACGCTTGTGAAAGCGCAACCGCTCGACTTGTCGCAGATGAACTGGCAGGTCGGCACACAGGACGTTTCGCTGCTGGTCGAGACCGGCAAACTCGAAAAACTCGTCGACGAGCTGGTCGCGCAGCGCGGCACGGCCGCGAAGGCGACAATCGAGGCATCGGGTTTTATCTTCCATTCATCGTTCGTGATGATTGCGGTGATGACTGTCGCGCTGATCGCACTGGCGTTCGGCATTAGCGAGTGGGTGGTGCGCCGCCTTGCTGGCCAGCTTGGCGGCGAGCCGGCCTACGCCAAGGAAATTGCCAGCCGGATTGCGGCGGGTGATTTGTCGAATCAGATCGTGCTGGGCCGCAAGGACAAGTCGAGCATGCTGTACGCGCTGCACGACATGCAGAGTGGCCTTGCAACGACGGTGTCCGACATTGCATCCAGTGCGGACGCGATCGCGACGGCGTCGGGTGAGATCTCGATGGGCAATCTGGACTTATCGCAGCGCACCGAGCAACAGGCGATGGCGCTCGAGCGGACCGCGAGCAGCATGGAGCAATTGACCTCAACGGTTCGGCAGAACGCTGACAACGCGAAGCAGGCGAGCACGCTGGCCAACAACGCCTCGGAGATTGCGGAGAAGGGCGGCGACGTGGTGAGCCGCGTGGTTGCGACGATGAACGAGATTAACGATAGTGCGCGGAGCATTGGCGACATCATTGGCGTGATCGAGGGGATTGCGTTTCAGACCAACATTCTCGCGTTGAACGCGGCGGTGGAAGCTGCGCGAGCGGGCGAGGAAGGCCGCGGTTTCTCGGTGGTCGCAGCCGAAGTGCGCAATCTCGCACAGCGCAGCGCGGCGGCGGCCAAGGAGATCAAGGGCTTGATTAGTACTTCGGTTGAGCGCGTGAGCAATGGGTCGACATTGGCGCAAGATGCTGGGCAGACCATGGATGAAGTGGTCAAGGCGGTGAAGCGCGTGACTGACATCATGGGAGAGATTTCAGCGGCATCATCGGAGCAGAGTGGGGGGATTGAAGAGATCAATCTTGCGGTGACGCAGATGGATTCGGGCACACAGCAGAATGCTGCGTTGGTGGAGCAGGCGACAGCGGCAGCCAGATCGCTGGATGACCAGGCACGCGGCCTGAAGCAGATGGTCGGAAAATTCAGGCTATAAAACGGCGAAACCCTGGACGGAAATACAGCGAATGAGTTACCGCCTCGGCGCGCGCAGCACCGCCGCCGAGGCGAAGCCGATGGCTCCCACCACGCGCAAACGAAGCCCCTGGTTTCCCTGGCAGACCCATCCGCGACGCACGCAGTGCGGAGTGGGAGCTGATGAGCCCTTTGTCACTAACGCGGAGTGTGCGAGGACACGGATTCCAGATGCACCACTACCGTGGCTGCGCGGGGGACCCGCTTAGCAGGGGCTTCTAGCCGCTTTCTTTGCTTATCTTTCTTTGCGGCGGCAAAGAAAGTAAGTGCCGCCCCGCACAGCAATGCTCTCAACTTAAGCCCGAAAGGGCTTGTATACGGGGCGTTTGCCCTGTAAACTTCATCGCATAACTGATTGATAAATAAACGATATGAACTCAAATACCAGCGTCTTCCCAACTCCTGGCTGAGTTCTCCGATTTCCTGTTCGATCCGGCGCTCGCTGAGCGTGTTCGCCGTTCTCCCACTGCCTTTACCCGCAATCGCATCCTGACGCTGCCACGCATAGCAGCGTTGATGATGTCGGGCATGCGCACGAGCGTGCAGGCCGAGCTCGATGGGCTGTTTGGCGCGTTGCGCGGGCAAACGGTGCGCACCCGGGCGGTAAGTGCACAGGCCTTCAGCAAGGCGCGCCGCGGCCTGTCGGCCGAGCTGTTCGAACTGGCCCGCGCGCGCCTGATCGAGCTGGCCCAACCCTACATTGATTCGATGCGCTGGAATGGCCTGAGGCTGGTCGCAGCCGACGGTAGCCGTCTGCGGGTAGGCACGCGCGAAGGCCATGATCTGCGCGCCGACCACTACGCATTTGCGCTGTTCCTGCCGGGGCCCGAACTGACCCTGCACGCCGCGCTTCATCCGGCCGACGGCTCCGAGCGGCAGATGCTGTTCGAAGCGCTGGACGTACTGCAACCGCACACCGATCTGCTGCTGCTCGATCGCGGCTATCTCGGCAACATGATGGTGGCCGCGCTGGCGCAGCGCGAGATCCCGTTCTGTCTGCGCGTGGATGCACGCGCCTGGACGTGCGTCACCGCCTTTGCGCGCAGTGGCGAGGCTGAGCGAATCGTGACACTGGCCGCGCCCAATGAACAGGACGCCCTTGACTATGAACTGGTGCGCACGCCCACCACGGTGCGCCTGATCCGCGATGTCACTCCTGGCGGACGTGTTCGCGTGCTGATGACCTCGCTGCTCGATCGCCAGCGCTATCCGGCTGCCACCTTCGGGGCGCTCTATCATCAGCGCTGGCGCATCGAGGAAGCGTTCAAACGGCTCAAGCACCGGCTGCGGCTGGAGGCCGTCACGGGGCTGGACTACCTGGCGCTGCAGCAGGACTTCGGCGCAAAAACCGTCGCCGACAACCTGTGCACACTGCTCAGCGATCTCGACGATGCGTCTCACGATGACGCACCTGCCAGCCGTCCTGACCGTGTTTATGCGCTGGGTGCCCTCAAGCCGATCCTCGGCGCGTGCCTGCTACGGATTGAACACTGCCTGAACCTGCTGCCCAAAGTCATGCCGGCCATCCACCAGGCCCGATGTCGTATCCAGCCCTCGCGCTCTTACCCACGACCGCCCAGAAAAGCCAAGCCCCATCACCATCTCGCGTACAAGCTTGCTTGATGAAATGGGGCTTAAGTTGAGAGCATTGCCCCGCACAGGGGCGACGCTAATAGACCACCAAGAAATCAAGGAAAGGCCACCGCCGCACGCACACAGAAACAAGCGCCGCGCAGGCAAATACCTTTAGCTTGGCTTAACAACAACAGTACAAGTAATCCCAGCAGCCAGCACAACCCCATCGGGCACAGAATCGATCTTCACCCGAACTGGCACGCGCTGCGCCAACCTCACCCAATTAAAAGTCGGATTCACATCAGCCAGTAACTCACGGCTTTCGGGATTATCCCGATCATAGATCCCACGAGAGATGCTCTCGACATGCCCCTGCAGGGTGCCCCCGCTCATCAACCGGACTTCGGCCTTATCACCGATACGAACATGAGGAAGCTTAGTCTCTTCAAAATACCCATAGACCCAGAAAGAGTGGCTGTCGACAATCGCCAGTTTGGCCGAACCAGCCGTAGCATAATCGCCGCGAAACACGTTCAGGTTAGTGACATAGCCGTCAACCGGCGACACCACCCGAGTCCGCTCAAGATTTAACTTAGCCGCATCGAGCGCAGCCAGCGCTTGCTGATAAGAAGCCTCAGCAGCAGACGCAGTATGAGTAGCATTCTCACGACTCTCTTTGGACACAACCAAAGCATCCATATCCGCCCGCCGCTGCGCATCATCCTGCTTCATCTGCAACTCGGCCTTACGCGCAGCAACGGCAGCTTGGGCCTGCTCAACAGCAATCTGATAATGCGACGGATCAATCTGCATCAACAGATCGCCCTTCTTGACCAGTTGATTATCCTTAACAGGCAAATCCACCACCGCACCAGAAACATCAGGCGCAACATTGACGATCTCAGCGCGCACGCGCCCATCCCGTGTCCACGGCTCATCCATATAATGAACCCACAAAACACGCCCAATCAAAATCGCAACGATAAAAATAATGGCTGTCGCGACAAAGCCAACAATATTTCGGATAGTCATTTTCGACTCTGATCAACGATAAACGGCGAGACCCAGCACGCCGCACACACACACGAGCAAGCTGGCCCGGAACAAGGACGGATGCCACACCACGCGATACAGGCCCGTATAGGCAATCACGCGGTCCAACACCCAGGTAAGCGCGGCGCCCGCGACAAACAGCAGCACGATGGCCGGCACATAGGCGTCGAAAACAGCGATATCACGTGGCATGACGAACTCCTTCTGACGCGTTGGCCGGTCCGCTCATCAGCGCTTCAAGCGGCGATTGCGGATCGAGCAGCGCGGTACGAATGAAATGCAGTTGACTCAGAATGCGTTGCAGTTGCTGCCGCTCCTCGCGCGGTGGCGTGAAGGTCGCCAGCACCTGCTGAACGGCGGCGATCGCGTCGCCAGTCGCCGCCAGTGCGCCGTCGAAACGGTCCGCGCGCGGCCGTTCGAACAGCGCGGTCAGCGCATCGCACATCGCACGCAAGGTGACGCGCCATGGCATCGACTTCGCGTAGCGTGCGTCGCGGGGCAGCGCCGCCACTTCGCGGCGCAGGTCGATCAGCGCGTTGCCCACTTCGAGCACCGAGAAAAGCCAGCGCAAAGTGTCGCGTTTGAGCTCGGGTTCGTTCTGCGCGAGCGCGTTGATCTGGAACATCAGATCGCGTGCGCCGCTCTCGAAGCGTGAACGCACCCGGCGCATGCCCGCACGGCTTGCCAGTGCCACCTGGCGGCGCAGGTCCACCAGCAGGCGGTTGCGCAGCCACGGCGTCGAGGGCGGCAGCAGCACGGCAAAGGCAATCGCGCACACCAGCATCGACAGCACCAGCGCAATGGCGTCGTTAATGGTGCCGCTCGGATCGTAGTGAATCAGGTTGTCCGGGCCGGCCAGGAAACAGAAGAAGATGCAGTAGCCCACACCGTAGCCGGCCAGCGCGGGCCGCGTCGTCATGAACACGCCGAGCAGCAGGAACGGTGTGAGCGCGGCGCACAGCAGCGGAAAGCCGTCGATGTGCGGATACACCCCGTACACCGCGATCATGCCCATCACCGAGGCGACCAGCGTGCCGGCCGCCATCTGGAACGCCGTGCGCTTCGGATTCGGCGACGACGATGCCAGCGCACAGACCGCCGCGGCATCCAGCGTCAGGGTCGCGCCGCTCGGCCACGCGGTCGCGATCCAGAACGCGCCGAGCACCATCATGACGATGGCCGCCCGCAAGCCGGCGACGCCCGCGGCGATCGCATTGGTTTTCGGCTCATAGCGCTCGATCCAGCGCTCACGTTCGTGCGTGTCGACGGCAAGCGACGCATAAGTGGCCGCGTAGGCGTGCAGATCGTCGATGAAGCGGTACAGGAGTTCGGCGCCCGTGTCGAAGTCGAGCAGCGGTGCGTCCGGCTGCGTTTCCAGTGCGGCGCGTGTCGCGCGCACCCGCTTGGGCAGCTCCGCTTTGTACGCATCGAGTTGCGCGGCGGCTTGGGCGGCGTCCGCTGCGCTCAGCACGGGTTCACCGGACTTCGCGAGCAACGGGGCGATTTCCTTGAAGTACGGTTCCAGCGCTTCGATCGCGACCGTCGCGCCGCGCGTGTTCGCCTCGCGCAGTCGGTTCATCAACTGATGCAGCGCGTGGAAGCGCGTCGACGCGGTCATGAATTCGCTGTTCAGACGCGCCAGACGGCCGCCGCGCATCCGCGAATCGGGGCCTTCGAACACGGCGACACTGCGTGCCGCTTCGAAACCGACGATATCGGCGACAAAGCGTGCATTCGTCGCTTCGATCTGCGCGCGGTCGTTGCGGCCGGCCAACGAGGCCGACACATATTCGACGAACGCCGAGAAACGCGCGCGCACGGTGCTACGCATCTGCAAGCCGGCGAATTGCGGAAACACCAGTCCGCTGACGGCGCCCGCGCAGACGATGCCGACCACCACTTCAGCCACCCGCGTCAGCGCGCTCAGAAACGCGCCGTCCGGATGCTGTGAAGCGGGGATGCCGATCAGCGCGGCGGTATAGCCGGCCAGCACGAAGCCGTACGACTTGAAGTTGCGATTGCGCGCGGCACCTGCGGTGCAGATGCCGACCCAGATCGCCGTCGTGGCGATGAACAGTTCCGGCTGCTGCGCGAACAGGCCAATCAATGCAAGCATCACGACGAGGCCGACCAGCGTGCCGCAGATCCGGTAGAAGCTCTTGGCGAACACCATGCCGCTTTGCGGCTGCATCACGATGAACACGGTGGTCATCGCGGTACGCGGCTGCGGCAGGTCGAGTTTCATCGCGATGCCGAGCGCCAGAAAGCAGGCGGCGAGTGCTTTGAACAGATAGACCCACGTGAGACCGTCGGTGCGCGCCCAGTCGGCGGCGGCCGCGTAGAGCGCGGCAAACGACGCTGGGCGTGGAGCGGGAGAGGGGGAGGCTGACATGATCGGCTCCCTTACTCAGCTGCGGGCGCGTTGGTGGACGGCTGGCTCTTGCCCTTCCCATGCGCCGGCAGCGTCTCGTTCGCCTGTGGTCCATTGGCCGGTTCGTCGAGCCCACCACCCAAAGCCGTGACCAGCGACGCATGCGCGGCGAGGCGCTCGGCCTGAATCTTCGCGACGCCTTCCTGAGCGCGCAGCAACTGGCTTTGCGCGATCAGCACATTCAGATAGTCGGTCAAACCGCGCCGATACCCTTCGCGCGCGAGGTCGTAGTTCTTGCGAGCCGCTGCAACCGAACGGTCGGCGTCTTGCGCCTGAGTGGCGAGCGAACGGATCCGGATCACCTGATCGGAGATGTCCTTCAGCGCGCCGACGATCGACTGGTTATAGCGATCGACCGCCTCGTCGTACCCTGCCGACGCCGCGCCGAGCTGCGAGCGCAAACGCCCGCCGTCCAGGATCGGCAGCGACAGCGCCGGACCCGCGCTCCAGCTATGCGCCGGGTCTTTCAGGAACTGGAACAGGGGACCCATTGCCGCATATCCGCCGATCGACGCCAGCAGATTGATGTCCGGATAGAAGTCGGCCTTGGCGACGTCGATGCCACGCGCTTGCGCCGCAACCGTCCAGCGCGCTGCAACCACGTCCGGCCGATGGCCGATCAGATCTGCAGGCAGGGCGCTCGGCAGGCTGGCGGGGGCGGTGTCGAGCGAGAGCGTCGGGCGCTGGATCGCGTCGCCCGCGCCCGGACCCTTGCCGGCCAGTGCGGCCAATTGATTGCGGCCGAGTGCGATCTTTTCTTCGATCGCATCGATCTGGCGCTCGTATTCCGGCATTGGCGTTTCGGCCTGGCTTACTTCGAGCTGCGTGCCGATGCCGCCCTTCAGACGACGATTCGCCAGGTCGACGATCTGCTGCTGTTGCTGCAGAGTGGATTTGGCGATATCGAGCAGCGCGTAGTTCATCGACATCTCGATGTACGTCCGTACCACGTTGCCTTCCAGTTCGAGCTCGGCGGCGCGGAAATCCGCTGAGCTTGCATGGGCGGCGTCGAGTGCGCGTTCGGCGGCGTTCTTGTCCTTGCCCCAAAGATCGAGGTTGTACGACAGACCCAGCGTGCCGGTGTTATTCCACGACTGCTCGCCCGCGAGCGGGCCCGGGCCGTAATAGACGTTGTCGGCCCATTTCTGGCGCTGGATCGAGAGGCTGCCATTGACTTGCGGTGACAGCGCCGAACGGGCGACGCCCGCCATCGACATGGCTTCGCGCACGCGCGCCTGGGCGGCCGCGAGACTCGGATTGCCCGCCTGCGCGGCTTCGACCCACTCATTGAGCTGCGGATCGTTATACGCGCGCCACCAGTCGGTGGCCGGCCATTGGGCGTCCGCGTTGGCGGCCCGGATGGCGTTGCCTGCATCGAGCGAGGAGGGCTCGATTCCGCGGTCCTGCGGCGCGATGCCTCCGGTACTGGCACAGCCGGCGATTGTTAATAGGATCGTAAGAACCGCGGCTGCGGCGATCCCTTTTTGTACCGGAGACTGCACGATTTCCTCCAAATTTGGCTATAGAAGCATGTGCGTCATTATATTTTTTGATTGATTGGGGAATAACCGGTAAAGATGCAAGGCATTTTTACGGAATATGAGACAATCGCCTTTGCGAATCGTGTAACAATCGCTACCGATCTCAAGGGAAAAGTATGGATACGCTTCAAAACATGCGCGTATTTGTCCGCGTCGTCGAAGCGGGTAGCTTCACGGGGGCCGCGCAGCACCTGAACACGACCACGGCATACGCGTCGCGCGCGGTTTCCGATCTGGAAGCGCACCTGCGCACGCGTCTGTTGAACCGCACCACGCGCCGGATCGCGCTGACCGAGGCGGGTGAGCGCTATCTGCAACGCTGCGAACAGATCCTCGCGTACGTGGATCAGGCGGAAGCGGAGGCCGGCGACGCCCACGCGCGTCCGTCCGGCAAGCTCAAGGTCCACGCGATGACGAGCTTCGGCCAGCACTATGTGGTGCCGGCGGTGGGCCGTTATCAGGAGCGCTATCCGGACGTGCATATCGAACTGACCCTCGCGCAGCGCATGCCTGATCTGCTCGACGAAGGTTTCGACGTGTCGTTGACACTGGCAACCGGCCTGCCGGATTCGGGGCTGGTGTCGCAGCGGCTGGGCAGCGCGTTCAGCATCGTGTGCGCGTCGCCGGCCTATCTGGAGCGGCACGGCGTGCCCCAAACGCCCGCGGACCTTGCGCGTCACACGTGTCTGCAAATGGTGACGCCGGTATTCCCGACCGACAAATGGGTCTTTGACGGCCCGAACGGTGAGGAAACCATCGCCCTCGGCCCGGCCACCTTCCAGGTGAATGTCGCCGAAGCGATGGCGGTCGCGGCATGCAACGGCATGGGTGTCGGGCTGATTCCGCTGTACTCGGCGATCAGGGGCTTACGTAGCGGTGAACTCGTGTGGTTGTTGCCGGAATACACGTCGCAGGAAATGAATCTGTATGCGCTGTATCCGTCCCGGCAGTATCTGGACGCGAAAATTCGTACCTGGGTCGAATTCCTGCGCGACGAACTGCCCGTCACACTGGCCGTCGATCAGGAAGAGTTGCGCCAGTTCGCGCGCGGCTGAAGCCGCATCACGCGGGCGGTTGACCATTGTTGACGGTTCCAGGCCGATGCGGCGTGGCAAGCTGTTACAAAGGTGCCGCGCCGCAACATTTCCTTACTTCTGCGCCGCGGTCGATTTGCTAACGTGTGGTTCATACGCTGCCGCATTCAGCCGGACGCGTTCAATTCGCCGCCGTTCGGCAAATCGCAACAACCGCAACAATTGAAGGACGAAGAATCCATGGATACGCATTTGATGATCGGCGTGGCCGTTATGTTGGGACTAATCGGAATCGCCGCATCGCGCGATTTGCTGCGCCGCTTGCGCGACCAGCAACCGCAACTGGTGCCGATCAAGGTCGAGCGTCCGGATTTGCAGGGACAACGGCGCGATCGCTGAAGCGCTGAGGCTCGACCGCCCGCCGGGTTGCCCACCGCGTGCCGATTGAGCTTGCTGTTGCATTTTCTCGGTGTGTCTTCCGCGTTACCGCGCTGTTGCGGTCTGACTGCGGATCAGTTTTGATCAGCGCTTCGCACCGTCAGTGGATCGCTTCAATCAGACCCGGCTCGTCGTTGAGCGTGCGGTCTACTTCCGGGCTCACCCGGTGCCAGCGAAACCGCGCGGCGGGCAGGCAGGCGCTGTGTGCAAGCTGCCCGAGTTCGTCCTGCTGCAGGGCCGGATCCAGCCAGCGGCGCGCCGCCTCCGGCGCGAATACCAGCGGGCGGCGCCCGTGCACGTCGATCAGGCCCGCGTCGGCGGTGGCCGTCACGATCACCAATCCCATGCCTTCCGTTTGCGGCTCTGTGCCGCGTACGCTCGATAAGGCCGCGAGGTACATCGGTGCGTCGCTTTTCAGATGCACGAAGTAGGGCTGGCGGACCGTTGCGTCGGCTTCTCCTATGCTATCTCCGCTTGATGTTCCGGACGCCGCCGCTTCCATGCGCCATTCGAACCAGCCGTCTGCCGGCACCAATACCCGTCCCGTTTTCCACAGGTCTTTGAAGTAGCGCGTATGCGGCGCGGTTTCGGCGCGCGCGTTGATCGTCTGCGGCAGATGCTGCTCGCGTGCCCAATTCGGGCAATAACCCCAGTGAACCGCGTGCAGCGTTTGGTCCGGGTAAATAGCGAGCGGGTGGGTGCCCGGCGCGAGGTTGTAGCCGGGGCGGCGGTCGGCGGCGTCGAACAGCATGAGCGGATCGGCGAGGCCAAGCTGCCGTGCGTACAGATGCGGATCGCGGTATTGGCTGATTCGACCACACATGAATGACCTCCGGAGATCACCTGCCTGGCGGGTTTGACCGATTCGGGTTATCCGGGCGGTTTCGCGCCGATTGAACGCCGACGCGCTAATGCACCAACGCGTCGGCTCGCCGATGCTCCAACGCGAACGCGCCGGCGAGACCCGAACGCGACGACAACAGCAGCGTAGTGCCTGACGCCTTGCCGCGCTACCCTGATCAGCCCCAAGCCGGCGCTAGATCTCGACGACCTTATCCCACGTGAACTGCGGATTCTCCGGCTGCCGCGTGCGCCGGTCGAGATAGCCGCGTGGATTGCAGACCACGCGCGTGCCGTTCACGGTGTAATCGAACGGCGTATGCGTATGCCCGTGAATCCACAGCGCAACGGGTGAGCGCACCAGTTCCGGCAAATGATTGACGAAACCGGCCGACGCGCGGTCTTCAGCGAAGCGCTCGGCCAGACTCAGCCGATGCGGCGCGTGATGGGTGACGACGATCGTTTTGCCGTCGAACGGCTTCGCCAGTTCGTGCTCGAGCCAGGCGCGCGCCTGCCGGTGCAGCGCGAGGGAATCGTCAGGGGTGAAGTCGCGCGGCGCGTCGTGGGTGTCGTGCGGCCAGTTCATCTGGATCAGGCCGCGGAAGTCGAGCAACGCGCGGCGCGATGCGTTGATGGACTCGGCGAGCGTGTCAGGATCTGCGCCGTATAACGAGAAGTCGGTCCACAAGGTGGTGCCGAGCACGCGCCAGCGGCCCTGCGGGTCGACCAGCGCGGCATTGTTCAGCACATGCACGTTGTCGACTTGCGCGGCTGCGTCGTAGAGGGCCGTTTCGAGCGCGCCGAATTCGCCGTCGTAGTACTCGTGATTGCCGGGCACATAGATCACCGGCACGGCGCCGTCGAAGGTTTGCGCGGCCCAGCGCGGGCCGGCCGCGTGATTGTGGATGTCGCCGGCCAGCACAATCAGATCCGCTTCGGCATGCGGGACCAGCTCGGGCTCGTCGTTCTCCAGATGCAGATCGGACAGCACTCGAATCTTCACGACGACAACTCCTGCAATGGGCCTCGCACCGAATGGCGAAGGCTTCAAACCCTAGCGTAGCACCTTGCCCGGATTCATCAGGTTCAGCGGGTCGAGCGCGCGTTTGACGGCGCGCATCAACTGCACTTCGACGTCCTGCTTGTAATGCATCGCCTCGTCGATTTTCAACTGGCCGAGGCCGTGCTCGGCGCTGATGCTGCCGCGATGCCGGTGCACGCTGTCGTAGACGAGCTGGTTGATCGGGCTTTGCCAGGTCTTGAGGAATGCCTTCGCGTCGATGCCCTCGGGCGCCTGAACGTTGTAATGCAGATTGCCGTCCCCGAGATGACCGAACGTGACCATGCGTACGCCTGGCACGGCTTGCGCGATCGCCGCGTCGGTTTCCTCGATGAAGTGGCCGATGCGCGAAATCGGCACCGCGATATCGTGCTTGATGTTCAGGCCTTCTTCAGCCTGCGCGAGCGGGATGTGTTCGCGCAGATTCCAGAACGCACGCGACTGCGTGAGGTTTTCCGCGACCACCGCGTCTTCGACCAGGCCTTCTTCGAGCGCGGTTTCCATCAGACGCTCGAACAGTCCGCGCGCGTGCGCCTCGCTCTCGCTGTCCGACAGTTCCAATAGAACGACCTGGGCGTGCGGTTCGGCGAACGGATAGCGCATCTGCTCGAAATGCCGGCCCACCAGCCGCAGACAGAAATCCGACATCAGTTCGAAGCCGGTCAGAAGCGGCCCGGCGACGCGTTGCGTGAGCGACAGGAAATCGAGCGCCGCGTGCGGCGACGCGAGCGCGGCGAGCGCCGTGACGCGCGCGGCCGGCTGCGGATGCAGTTTGAGCACAGCGGCGGTGATGATGCCGAGCGTGCCTTCGGCGCCGATGAACAGATCGCGCAGGTCATAACCAGTGTTGTCTTTGCGCAGTCCGCGCAGTCCGTCCCACAGTTCGCCTTGCGGCGTGACTACTTCCAGGCCCAGGCACAGCTCGCGCGTGTTGCCGTAGCGCAGCACGCCGGTGCCGCCCGCGTTGGTGGCGAGATTGCCGCCGATCGTGCAACTGCCTTCGGCGGCGAGGCTCAGGGGGAACAGGCGGCCGGCTTCTTCGGCGTGTTTCTGCACTTCGGCGAGGATGACGCCGGCTTCGACGGTGATCGTGTTGTTGTGCGGATCGATATCGCGCACGCGGTTCAAACGCCGCAGACTGATGACCGCCTGCGCGCCGCTTGCATCCGGCGTGGCGCCGCCGGCCAGGCCGGTGTTGCCGCCTTGCGGCACCAGTGCGATGCGATGCTCGACGGCGAGTTTGACGAGCGTCGCGACTTCGTCAGGCGTGGCCGGGCAGAGCACCGCGCAGGCGGCGCCGGCGTAGCGGCGGCGCCAGTCGGTGAGGTAGGGGGCGGTGTCGTGCGGGTCGGTCAGTACCTGGGCGGCGCCAATGGCGGCGCGGCAAGCGGTGAGGAAAGCAGCTTGGGTCATATTGGTCGGTCAGGATGTTCGGCGGACAGGTTACGTGGGAAGCGAAGCGACAAGTGACATGAGAAACGCTGTTCTCATCGCGTGTTTCCCTCGGCCTGTCCGGCGTTCTGCTTGGCGTTCTCTTGTGCTGCAAGCCTCGCCGCCCGTTTTGCCGCGCGCTTGAACGGCGCGACATACGCGAGCGTGCAGACGAAGAAAACCACGGCGAGGGCGACTTCGAGCCAGCCCAGGCGTGCGCTCAGGCCGCGGTCGCTCCAGCCGCGCACGATGCCCTCGGCAAAATACAGCAGAATCAGCATCGACGCCCATTGCAGCGTGTAAAGCCGGCGCCGCCACACACCGGGCAGGGCGAGCAGCAGCGGTACGGCTTTGAGCACCAGCGCCGAACCGCCCGGGCGCAGCGGCGCGAGCCACCATTCCCACGCGACGGACAAGACGATCAACGCGAGTAAGGCGGCTGTCGCGCCGAGTGCTGCAGCAGGTTTGGGCTGAACCGGCATGGCAGATCCGGCGATTTGCGCACCGGCTTCGCTCGACTGCGCGCGTGAGTCAGGCGTGTTCACGGCCGCTCGCTCATGGACGCTGCCGTGCGCGCAACGCGTGCGCCGAGGGCAATCGCAAGCGTCTTCTCGTCGGCGGAGATGCCCTGTTCGGCCGTGCCCGCGCGTGCGAAGTGCGATGCGCCATAGGGCGTGCCGCCGGTTTGCGTGGTGGAGAGCGCGCTCTCGGTGTACGGAATGCCAACGATCAACATGCCGTGATGCAGAAGCGGCAGCATCATGGACAACAGCGTGGATTCCTGGCCACCGTGCAAACTGCCGGTGGACGTAAACACGCAGGCCGGTTTACCGGACAGCGCACCCGAAAGCCACTGTGGCGTGGTGCCGTCGAGAAAATATTTCAGCGACGCGGCCATATTGCCGAAGCGGGTGGGCGACCCGAGCGCGAGACCGGCGCATTCTTCGAGGTCGCGCAGTTCAACGTAGGGCGGTCCTTCAGCGGGAATATCCGGCTGGGTCGCTTCGCAGACGGTGGAAACCGTCGGCACCGTGCGCACGCGCGCCTGCATGCCGGGGACGCTGTCGACGCCGTGCGCGATCGCCAGCGCAAGCTCGCGCGTGGCGCCGTGACGGCTGTAATAGAGCACGAGAATGTCTTTCATAGGCCTCATCGGTGAACGGGTATTATAGGGGTTGGGTCCGCTGCACAGGCCATCCATAGCCATTCGGCCAGGCCTCGCGCACTGTCCTGAAACACCGATTGAAGAAGCCAGGAGGTGGGTTTGTTGTCCAGGGTGCGTTTCGATCTCGACACGCTTAAACGGCTCGCGCAGTTTGCCGCGAAGCGCAGTAGCGAAGACCGCATTCCGCAGGTGGCCGGCAGTCTCACGTTCACCACCATGCTTGCGCTCGTGCCGCTCGCCACCGTCGCGTTTGCGCTATTCACCGCGTTTCCGATTTTCAGCTCGTTTCAGATGTCGCTGCAGATTTTCCTCGCCGACCATCTGATGCCTGCGCAGCTCAACAGTCAGATTTTCGATTATCTGAATCAGTTCGCGTCGAAGGCCAAGGGCCTCACGACCATTGGCATGATTTTTCTGTTCGTCACCGCCGTGATGACGATGATGACCGTGGAATCCGCTTTCAACGTGATCTGGCGGGTGCGCAAGGCGCGGCCGATCGCGCAGCGCATCCTGGTCTACTGGGCGATCATCACGCTCGGCCCGATTCTGATCGGCGTGAGCCTGTCGATTTCTTCCTATCTGTTCACGCGGTCCATGGCGCTCACCACGGCCGTCCAGCATATTCCGCCGGTAATCGACTGGGCGCTGACCGGCGCCGCGCTGCCGTTGACGGCGCTCGCCTTCACGATGCTTTATGTGTTTCTGCCGAACTGCCGGGTGGAGTGGCGTGACGCGGTAATCGGCGGGATTACTGCTGCGATTGCCTTCGAACTCGCCAAGCGGGGTTTTGGCTATTACGTGCGCCGGATTCCCACCTACACCACGGTGTACGGCGCATTTGCCGCTGTGCCGCTATTCCTGCTGTGGATGTACCTATGCTGGTTCATCGCGTTGGCCGGGGCGATGATCGCGTCGGCCCTGCCGGCGATCCGCATTGGCCAGTTTCACCGGCCGACTTTCGAGGGTAGCGATCTGTTCGATTCGCTTGAACTCCTCGCGCGGCTCACGGAAGCGCGCGATGCGGGCAAGCGCGGCTACACGGTGCCGGAGCTCTCGCGAATGCTTCGCCGCGAGATGGATACCACCATCAAGCTGCTGAAAAAGCTTGAGGAGATCGAGTGGATCGCGCGCTTGCAGGACGACGACACGCGTCCGTACTTCCTGCTGCTGGCCAATCCGGCGCAGATCACGGTGGAGCGTCTGTTCGATCTGTTCGTGATCGACCACGCGGAACTCGAATATCAGCTTGAACTGAACTCCACCCGTGTGGATGGCCCGATGCTTCTGGCGGCGCTGGAAAACGACAAGCTGAAAGTGACGCTCGCTGCGCTGCTGGCGGCGCGTGCCGCCGCGCGGGCAGCGAGCGCTCAGGAAAGCGAGCAGGGTGCTTCTTCAATGCCTCATCAGGCTGCTTGAGCAGGCCACCTGAGCAGGCCGCCTGAAGCGGCGGCGAAGCTACAGCGCAATCCAGCGGAACTACAGCGAAATCTTCCCCACGCAGATGTCCTTGAACATCACCCAGTCGCCCATCAGGCTATAAAGCGGATGCCGGAAGGTAGCCGGCCGGTTCTTCTCGAAGAAGAAGTGCCCGACCCAGGCAAAGCCATATCCGCAGATCACAGCCGCCGGCAGCCATAGCCAGTCGCCGGTGGCGAGCGCCATGGCAAGGCAGCCGATCACGCCGAGCGAACCCACGAAATGCAGCCGCCGCGATACCGTGTTGCGATGTTCGCTCAGGTAGTACGGGTAGAACTCCGCGAAACTCGCGAAGTGATCGGTGTGCGCGGTATGAGCCATCACGGCCTCCGAATGTCGACGCTACTCGATTCCTTGCCCGTCGCTCCCAGGTTGCTGCGCCGCGCGCCGACCTGCATGGAGCGCGCTGGGAGAGAACAGGCTTGACCCATTGTGCGGCTATCGGGGCAGGCGCGCAACCTGGCCATTCGGCCGATGGCGCGCCTTTGTCTGCGCGGTTATCGTGACGATTCGCAGCGACTATTGAACGCCCACTGGAACGGCACGGGCAGCCTTCGAGGCGAAGCTGAACAGCGCGTCGAGCGCGGCATCGGGCTGCTCGCTCATCAGGGCATGGCCGGCTTCGAGCATGACGGTGTCGACCGGTACGCCGGCTTGAGAGAGCGCGTCGGCGAGCGCTTTGGCCGCGCGCGGCGGCGTCATCGCATCGCGCCGGCCGACAATCAGCCGCGTCGGGCAACGCACCTGGGCGGCGCGCGTGAGGCCATCCGCGTAGCTATTGCAGGCGGTGAAGTCGGTGTGGAACAGGTGTGGCTCGCCGCGTGCCGAGACGCGTTCCATCAGCCGCTGGTTCATGCCGTGCAGCCAGAAGCCCGGGCCGGGGCACGACGGCTTGGCGGCGAGCGTCGAATGCGACCATTGATTGACCATGTCGATTGCATCGGGCTCGCGATGCAGGGCGGCGTCGAGCAAGGCGTCCGAGACGGCCATCGGCACGGCGGTGGCGAGTAGCGCCAGGTGCGTCACGCGCGCCGGATAGCGACCGGCGAAGTCGAGTGCGATCAGCGAGCCCATGCTGTGGCCGGCCACGAATGCGCGCTGTACGCCCGCAGCGTCGAGCAGGGCGGCTAGCCAGTCGACCATGGCTGTCACGGTGGTGAGCGCCGGACCGGCGCTGCGGCAGTGTCCGGGCAGGTCGACCGCCAGCACGCCGAAGCCGTGATGCGCGAAGTAGCGCGTTTGCAATGCCCACACGCTATGGTCATGCTTGGCGCCGTGGATGAACACGGCGGTCGGCAGGCTGGAGTCGAATGGTTTGCCGCCGGTGTACGCGTAAGCGGGCTTGCCTTGAACGGTGAGGATCATGCGGACTCCGGGCGGGGTTTGACGGTATCTGCGGACGGTCCGTTCCCGGACGCAGTCGTCGCGCTCGCTTTCTGCGCGGCTTTGAGCGCGCGCTTGAGGTCGTCGATCAGATCGTCGGGGTCTTCAAGGCCGATCGACAGGCGGATCGTACCTTCGGCGATGCCGGCTGCGGCGAGCGCGGCGGCGTCCATGCGGAAGTGCGTCGTCGACGCAGGATGGATGACCAGTGAGCGCGCGTCGCCGACGTTCGCGAGATGCGAGAACAGCGAAAGCGCTTCAATGAAGCTGCGCCCCGCGGCGCGATCACCGCGCAGATTGAAGCTGAACACCGCGCCCGCGCCGCGCGGCAGCAGACGCTTCGCGAGCGCATGGTCCGGATGCGACGGCAGTTCCGGGTAGGCCACGGCTTCGACGGCTGCGTGCGCGCACAGGAATTCGACCACCTTGCGCGTATTCGCGACGTGCCGTTCCATGCGCAGCGGCAGCGTCTCGATGCCTTGCAGCAGTTGCCAGGCGGCTTGAGGATGCAGGCACGCGCCGAAGTCGCGCAGGCCCTCCCGGCGCGCGCGCAAGAGGAACGGCGCGACCGTGCTTTCTTCGGCGAACACCATGCCGTGAAAGCCCTCGTAGGGCTCGGTAAATTCGGGGAAACGGCCGGACGCGTCGAAATCGAACGTGCCGCCGTCCACGAGTACACCGCCGATCGTGGTGCCGTGGCCGCCGAGGAATTTGGTCGCCGAGTGATAGACGAAGTCAGCGCCATGCTCGAACGGCTTGAGCAGGTAGGGCGTGGTGAAGGTCGAATCGACCAGCAGCGGCACGCGGTGTTCATGCGCGAGCTGCGCCACCGCGGCGATATCGAGGACGTCGAGGCCGGGGTTGCCGAGCGTCTCGCCGAACAGCAGGCGCGTGTTCGGACGCAGTGCGGCACGCCACGCATCGAGATCGCCGGGTTTGACGAAGCTTGTCTCGATGCCAAAGCGCCGCAGCGTGTAGTGCAGCAGGTTATGCGAGCCCCCGTACAGCGCGCTGGAGGCGACGATATGGGAGCCGGCGCCCATCAGCGTGGCGATTGCCAGATGGAGGGCCGCCTGGCCGCTGGCTGTGCCGATCGCGCCCGCGCCGTTTTCCAGCGCGGCCACGCGCTCCTCGAACACGGCCACGGTCGGATTCGAGATGCGCGAATAGACGTGGCCGGCGCGCTCCATATTGAAGAGCGCCGCGGCGTGGTCCGAGTCGCGGAACGAAAACGAGGTAGTCTGGTAAATCGGCGTGGCGCGCGCGCCGGTGGTCGGGTCGGGCGCTGCGCCGGCGTGCAGCGCAAGCGTATCGAAACGGTTGGCGGACATCGTGGACGGCGAGGCCACGGGCGGCCTCGCGAAAGGTGAAAGTGGCGGCCATCCTATCATCGGCACGGATCGCTTCAAGCGCGGTTTTCCCGATGCGCGCGGTCCGGATCGTGCCCGGCTGACCACGGAAACGCCCGTTGCGCCTTGGTGGGCGGGCCGCTTTCCTTTTATGGACCTTTCCGCTAGGATCGAAAGTCATTCAGGCATTATCAGCTTAGCGGGTATCACGGAGACAGATCATGCGAGTCAGCGACATTCTTAAAGTCAAAGGCAACACCCTTTTCACGGTTACGCCCGATACCACGCTGCACGACGCAGTCAATACCATGGCCGAGCACGATATCGGCTCGCTGGTCGTGATGGAATATGGCGACCTCGTCGGCATGCTGACGTTTCGCGAGGTTATTCTGACCTTGAGCAAGCATCACGGCAGCATCGGCACCGCCACGATCCGCAAGTTGATGGACGACCATCCGCTCACCTGCACGCCGGAAACGGACGTCAATGAAGTTCGTCGCATGATGCTCGAACACCACGTGCGCTATTTGCCGGTGCTGGAAAGCCGCACGCTGATGGGCGTGATCTCGTTCTACGACGTCGCGAAGGCGGTGGTCGAAGAGCAAGGCTTCGAAAACCGCATGCTCAAGGCCTACATCCGCGACTGGCCGGAAGAACAGCAGGATCAGCAACCGGCGCCGCGCTAACTAACGCGCGGCGGCTCACCGCGGCGCTCGCGCCGTTGCCGTGAGGGTGAAGATGCTGTCGAGGCGCGCGCGAAAGCGTGCGCTTTTTTTGTGCCCGGCCCGTTCCTGGCTTGTTCCACCTTGTTGCTCTTTTAGCCCGCTTTTTGCCCGTTCCGGAAATTCATGAGCGATCGTCCGTTACCTGCTGCCCGCCGTGCCGCCCGCCCCCACGAGTCGCACGAGTCGCAGTTCCGCCTGCTCAGTCAGCGCCGTTTTGCGCCGTTTTTCTGGACCCAGTTCCTCGGCGCGATGAACGACAACGTCTTCAAGATCGGCTTCACGTCGCTAGTGACGTATCAGGCGGCGCGCTTTTCCGGTGTCGATCCGAAAACGGCGGCGTTCCTGATCTCGGCGATTTTCATTCTGCCGTTCGTGCTGCTGTCGGCCACCTCCGGCCAGATTGCGGACAAGTACGACAAGGCGATGCTCACGCGCTTCGTCAAGAGCTTCGAAATCGTCGTGATGTTGATCGGCGGCGCGGGTTTCTGGCTGCATAGCGCGCCGCTGCTGTATGCATGCACGTTTCTGATGGGCGTCCACTCGACCGTGTTCGGACCGGTCAAGTATTCATACCTGCCGCAGCATCTGTCGAAGTCGGAGCTGGTCGGCGGCAACGGGATGGTCGAGATGGGCACCTTCGTCGCGATCCTGATCGGCACGATCGTCGGCGGCGTGGGCGCGGGTTTCGTCGAGCATGGCGCGGTGGTGCTGGCCTGCGCATGTGTCGGGATTGCGCTGGTGGGGCGGCTGGTGTCGAACTTCGTGCCTGTCACGGCGGCGCCGCAGCCCGATCTGCGCATCAACTGGAATCCGGTCAGCGAGACGTGGCGCAACCTGAAGCTCGCGCGCGAAAACCGCACGGTGTTTCTGAGCCTGCTGGGGATTTCCTGGCTGTGGTTCGTCGGTGCGACCTTTCTGTCTTCGTTTTTCAGTTTCGCGAAAAACGTGCTGTCAGCCGATCCGGACGTCGTGACCGTGCTGCTCGGCACGTTCTCGATCGGCATCGGCATTGGCTCGCTGCTGTGCGAAAGGCTCTCGAAACGGCGTATCGAAATCGGCCTCGTGCCGCTCGGCTCGATCGGCATGAGCGTGTTCGCGATCGATCTGTTCTTCGCGAGTCATGCGCTGCCGGCCGCCGGGCATTTGCTGAGCGTCGGCGAATTCCTCGTGCGGGCTGCCCATTGGCGCGTGCTGGCCGATCTGTTTCTGCTGGCCATGTTCGGCGGCTTCTATAGCGTGCCGCTCTATGCGTTGATCCAGAGCCGCAGCCAGCCGAGCCACCGCGCGCGCATCATCGCCGCGAACAATATTCTGAATTCGCTGTTCATGATCGTTTCGGCCTTGATGGCGATGGGGCTGACCGCGGCGGGCTTCAGCATTCCGGCGATTTTCCTCGTGACCGCGCTGCTGAACATTGTCGTCGCGACGTACATCTATTCGCTCGTGCCTGAGTTTTTGCTGCGCTTTATCGCCTGGGTGCTGGTGCACACGTTTTACCGGATTCGTCTGGTGCATGCCGAACGGATTCCGGAAGAGGGCGCGGCCGTGCTGGTGTGCAACCACGTGAGCTTCGTCGATGCGATCGTCATCATGGCCGAGAGCCCACGGCCGATCCGCTTCGTGATGGACTATCAGATCTTCAAGTCGCCGTTCGCCGGCTGGGTGTTCCGCCATGCGAAGGCGATTCCGATCGCTCCGGCCCATCAGGATCCGGCGCTGCTGGCGCGCGCCTATGAGCGCTGCGCCGAGGCGCTCGCCGAGGGCGACCTGGTCTGCATCTTCCCCGAAGGCAAGCTGACAACGACCGGCGAGATGAATCCGTTCCGCCACGGCGTGACCGAGATCATCCGCCGCACGCCGGCGCCGGTGATACCGATGGCGTTGCGCGGATTATGGGGCAGCGTATTTTCGCGCGCCAACGACGCGCGCTTGCCGCGGCCGATCCAGAAGGGTGTGATGAGCCGGCTGACGCTGGCGGTGGGTGAGCCGATCGATCCGGCAGAGGCGACGCCGGAGGTACTGCAGCAGATCGTCACCGAGCTGCGTGGGGCGCGGAAGTAGGGCTGCGGGATAATGGGCTGCCGATCGGACCGGTAGCGCAAGCTGCGGCGTCGGGGAATTCGCGGGTGTATCCCGAGTGGTGTCTCGGGTTGTGTCCCGCGCTGTGTCCAGTTATGGCAGGCATTCCTGCGCTCCCACCAGCGGCCACGACCTGCCGGCGACTTGTCCGGAAAGCATAGGCCGTCGCGCACTGCGGCCCTGGCCCCTTGAGGGCTGGCATAATAGTGCTTTCCCCCGCATTTCTTTGGACGACGCCCATGTCCGGCAACACGCTTGGTACGCTTTTCACTGTCACGACCTTCGGCGAATCGCACGGCCCCGCTATCGGCTGCGTGATCGACGGCTGCCCGCCGGGCATGGCGCTTGGCGAAGCTGACATCCAGCTCGAACTCGACCGCCGTAAGCCAGGCACGTCGCGCCACGTCACGCAGCGCCAGGAAGAAGATAAGGTCGAGATCCTGTCGGGCGTGTTCGAAGGCCAGACCACCGGTGCGCCGATCGCGCTGCTGATCCGCAATACAGACCAGCGCAGCAAGGATTACGGCAATATCGCGGACACTTTCCGTCCCGGTCACGCCGACTACACCTACTGGCAGAAATACGGCATTCGCGACTATCGCGGCGGTGGCCGTTCGTCGGCTCGTCTGACTGCGCCGACGGTGGCGGCCGGCGCGGTAGCAAAGAAATGGCTACGCGAAAAATTCGGTACCGAGATCCGCGGCTACATGGCGGCGCTCGGCGAGATCGACGTGCCGTTCGTCGACTGGGCGCATGTGCGCGAGAACCCGTTCTTCGTGCCGAATGCGGAGATCGTGCCGGAACTCGAAAGTTACATGGACGCGTTGCGCAAAGACGGCGACTCGATCGGCGCACGCATCAACGTCGTGGCTTCGGGTGTGCCGGTCGGCCTCGGCGAGCCGCTGTTCGATCGCCTCGATGCGGACATCGCGCACGCCATGATGGGCATCAACGCGGTGAAGGGCGTCGAGATCGGCGCCGGATTCGCCAGCGTCGCGCAACGCGGTTCGGTGCATGGCGACGAATTGACGCCGGCAGGCTTTGTCGGCAATCACGCGGGCGGTGTGCTCGGCGGTATTTCGACCGGGCAGGACATCACGGTGTCCATCGCGATCAAGCCGACTTCGAGCATCCGCACGCCGCGCCGCTCGATCGATAAGGCGGGGCAGCCGGCCATCGTCGAAACGTTCGGGCGCCATGATCCGTGCGTCGGCATCCGTGCGACGCCGATCGCTGAATCCACGCTCGCGCTGGTGCTGATCGACCACGCGCTGCGCCACCGTGCGCAATGCGGCGATGTCGCCGTGAGCACGCCGAAGATCGCGGCGAGCGCGCCGTAAAGGCCGCGCTCTCAGCGTCCTCGTACTGCGC
Organism: Burkholderia sp. GAS332; assembly: GCA_900142905.1. Lineage (NCBI taxonomy): Bacteria > Pseudomonadati > Pseudomonadota > Betaproteobacteria > Burkholderiales > Burkholderiaceae > Burkholderia > Burkholderia sp. GAS332. The sequence continues at coordinate 1,409,924 of FSRV01000001.1, forward strand.
GCGCAGCATCGTCTGAATGACCGACACGAACATCGAGCCGGCAGATAGCCAACTCGCGGACCTGCGAGCGCGCGCTGCCGCGCCGCATGCCCGCGCGGCCGACTGCCTCGCGTTTGGACAAGCGCTGCTGGAACGCGCCGGCCGTGACAAAACCCTTCGGCGCGAGGCGCTCGCGGCGCTGGTGCGCGCTTACCAGCTCGATCCCTCCTGCGAACCTACGCTGCTTCACACGATCGCGCAGACGGGCTTCATCTTGCGTGATTGGTCGCTGGTCGACTCCGCCACGGCGCTATTGCTCGCCCAAAACGCCGAAGACGCCAACGCGCTGATCTGGCGCGCCGCCGCCGTGCAACAACGCAACGACTTCGACACGGCCGAGCGATTGCTGCGCGAAGCGGTGCGCGTTGTGCCGGGCAATCCGGTTGCGCTTCACAAGCTCGCGTTGTGCATCAAGGAGCAGGCGCGGTTTGCTGAAGCGGAAGCCTTGCTCAGGCAAGTGCTCGCCTTGTCGCCGAACAACGCGCATGCGCTGTTCGATCTGTCGGAACTCGAAATCCGCACGGGACGTTTCGCCGAAGGCTGGGTGCATTACGAATCACGCGTCGCGTTCGCCGACGATTTGAACAACGCGCAGCATGCGCTCGCTGCGATCAGCGCACATTGGCAGGGCGAATCGCTGGAAGGCAAAACGCTGATCGTGTACGGCGAGCAAGGCAATGGCGACTGTCTTTGGGCGGTGCGCTTTCTGCCGTTGCTGGCGGAGCGGGCGCGACGCGAGGGTGGCCGCGTGATTTTCGGTCACGACGGGCCGTTGCGGCATCTATTCGAACGGATGCTGCCTGCCGACTTGCCGCTCGAAACGAACCTTGAAACCCGGCCGGATTTCCATTGCGGGTTGATGAGCTTGCCGCTGCGGCTTGGCATCTTCGATGCAACGGGCTGGGGTGCGCCGTATCTGAGCGCCGAACCTGTGCGCGTGCAGGCATGGCGCGAGCGAGTTCATGCGCACACGGCCGGCAAGCCGGGCAATCGCAACGTCGGTTTAGTGTGGAATGGCAATCCTGACCATATCCGCGATAGGCGGCGCTCGGTACCCGTCGAGCAACTCGAGCCGCTATTGAGCGTGCCGGGTGTGACCTGGTTTGCACTGTCGCCTGGGCGCAGCGAGACGGTCGCGCAGTGGCGGGCCAAGGGCCTCGATGTGGTCGATTTGACCCACCATTTTCAGTCCGAATTCGACGATGTCGCCGCGTTGCTGGCGAATCTGGATCTGGTCGTCACGATCGATAGCGGGCCCGCGCATCTGGCGGGGGCGCTCGGCGTGCCGACGTGTTTGATGATCGATCATGTGTCGGCATGGTTTTGGGGCGACGAATCGCGCACCGCGGCCTGGTACGATTCTATTGAGCTCTTTCGACAGCCTGAAATTGGCGCGTGGGCGCCGGTGCTGGCTAAAGTGCGAGAGCGGATTGAAATGATGCGGGGCGTTTGAGCTTTTTTCTTTGCGGTGGTGTTGGCGATACCGGTGGCGTTGGCGATACGCCTGCAGCGGATGCCGCTTTGTTTTTTACCCGCCCGGCGGAGCGATTGACTGCATGCCGCACGCGGAGAGACAAACAAGCTCCGCGCACGGCAAACAAACACCGAATCACATATTCGGATAGTTAGGACCACCGCCGCCTTCAGGCGTCACCCACACGATGTTCTGCGTCGGGTCCTTGATATCGCAGGTCTTGCAGTGCACGCAGTTCTGCGCGTTGATCACGAGACGCTCGCTGCCGTCGTCGTTCTTCACGAACTCATACACCGCAGCCGGGCAGTAACGTGATTCCGGACCGGCATAGGTCTGCCAGTTCACGTTCACCGGCACCGAAGGATCTTTCAACGTCAGGTGAGCCGGCTGGTTCTCTTCATGGTTGGTGTTCGAGATGAACACTGAAGACAACCGGTCAAACGTCAACTTGCCGTCCGGCTTCGGATACGTGATCGGCTTGCACTGTGAAGCAGGCTTGAGCATCTCGTGATCGGAATGCTGGTGATGCAGTGTCCACGGCACATTGCCGCCCAGCAGCTTCTGCTCGATGCCGACCATCAGGGTGCCGAGGTACAGGCCCTTGCTCATCCACTGCTTGAAGTTGCGCGCACGATGCAACTCGGTATGCAGCCACGAAGTCTTGAACGATTCCGGATACGCGGTGAGTTCATCGCTGGTACGTCCTGCCTGCACGGCTTCAAAAGCAGCGTCAGCAGCCAGCATGCCGGTCTTGATCGCGGCATGCGAGCCCTTGATCCGCGAGGCGTTCAGGAAGCCCGCATCGTCGCCAACCAGCGCGCCGCCCGGGAACACCAGCTTCGGCAGCGACAGCAGGCCGCCCGCGGTAATCGCCCGCGCGCCGTACGACACCCGCTTGCCACCTTCCAGAATCGCGCGGATCGCCGGATGCGTCTTGTAACGCTGGAATTCCTCGAACGGCGACAGGTACGGGTTCGTGTAGCCCAGACCGACCACGAAGCCCACCATCACCTGGTTGTTATCCATGTGATACAGGAACGAGCCACCGTACGTGTCGTTCTCCAGCGGCCAGCCGGCCGTGTGCATCACCAGACCCGGCTTGTGCTTCGAAGGATCGATTTCCCACAGTTCCTTGATGCCGATACCGTGGACCTGCGGATCGACACCTTCGCGCAGCTTGAACCTGTCGTTCAGTTGACGGCCCAGATGCCCGCGCGCGCCTTCGCAGAAGAGCGTGTACTTGGCGTGCAGTTCCATACCGAGCTGGAAGTTCTCGGTCGGCTCACCGTCCTTGCCAATGCCAAGGTTGCCGGTGGCGACGCCTTTGACCGAACCGTCGTCGTTATACAAAATCTCCGCAGCCGGAAAGCCCGGGAAAATCTCGACGCCGAGCGCCTCAGCCTGCTGACCCAGCCAGCGCGTGACGTTCGCGAGGCTGATCACATAGTTGCCGTGGTTCTTGAAGTTGTCCGGCAGTGCCCAGGTGGGCACGCTCTTCGAACCGGTTTCGGTCAGGAACAGGAATTTGTCTTCGGTCACGTCCACCGTCAGCGGCGCGCCTTTTTCTTTCCAGTCGGGGATCAGTTCGGTGATCGCGCGCGGATCCATCACCGCGCCCGACAGGATATGCGCCCCGATCTCCGAGCCTTTTTCCAGTACGCACACGCCAATCTCGACGCCTTTCTCAGCCGCTAGCTGCTTCAGGCGGATCGCCGCGGACAGGCCAGCCGGGCCGCCGCCGACGATCACGACGTCGTATTCCATCGACTCGCGTGGACCGTATTGCTCAATGAGACTTGCGGGGGTCATTGATGCTCCTCTTCTTACCGTTAGAATGCTTTTTTCGGGATCGTATTGTGGGCGATGGTCTCCGCCACTGCAACCCGATGAGCAGAGATTAGCACGATCGTTCTATTTGTATGATACGGTATGACCCGCAGTGGCGGTCCTACCGCACCCGTCCACCGCGTCTGTAACAACAACCGAACAAGGGAACGACAATGGGCCGTTCGATCAATCTGGAAGGCAAAGTCGCGCTGATCACCGGCGCCTCGAGCGGGTTGGGGAAGCGCTTTGCTCAGGTATTGTCGCAGGCCGGCGCCAAGGTCGTGTTGGCGAGCCGCCGCACCGAGCGTCTGAAGGAGTTGCGCGCCGAGATCGAAGCCTCCGGCGGCGCGGCGCACGTTGTCTCGCTCGACGTCACGGATTACCAGAGCATCAAATCAGCCGTCGCCCACGCGGAAACCGAGGCGGGCACGATCGACATTCTGGTGAACAATTCAGGCGTGTCGACCACGCAGAAGCTTTCGGAAGTCACGCCGGCCGATTTCGAGTACGTGTTCGACACTAACACGCGCGGCGCTTTCTTCGTCGCCCAGGAAGTCGCCAAGCGCATGATCATGCGCGGCGGCAACGGGCAGAAGCCGTCATACCGGATCATCAATATCGCGTCGATGGCGGGCTTGCGCGTGCTGCCGCAGATCGGCTTGTATTCGATCAGCAAGGCCGCCGTCGTCCATATGACGAAAGCCATGGCGCTGGAATGGGGCAAGCACGGCATCAACGTGAACGCCATCTGCCCGGGCTATATCGATACCGAGATCAACCATCATCACTGGTCGACCGAGCAGGGGCAGAAGCTGGTGTCGCTGCTGCCGCGTCACCGCGTCGGCAAGCCGGAGGATCTGGACGGCCTGTTGCTGCTGCTGGCGGCCGACGAATCGCAGTTCATCAACGGCTCGGTGATCGCCGCCGACGATGGGTTCGGGCTCGCCTGAACGCGGCTTTGGGGCGCCGTTGGGGGCTTTATAGGATTTTTGCGCCGGCCAGCGGGCCGGCTTCAACCTGGTTTCAATCCGTTAAAGAAGGACGATGAGCGATTTTCACGCAGTTTTTGAGATGTCGATGCCGATCCGTTGGGGCGACATGGACGCATTCGGCCATGTGAACAACACGGTCTATTTCCGTTACATGGAGCAGGTACGGATTTCCTGGTTCGAGCAAATGGGTATGATCGGCAGCAACGCCGACGGGCAGGGGCCGGTGATCGTCAATGCGTCGATGGAGTTTCTCAAGCAGTTGCACTATCCCGGCGATGTGATTGGCCGGATGTCCGTGGCCACGCCCGGCCGCAGCAGCTTTGACACGGCGTTCGAGCTCGTGCGCGCCGATGATCCGAACACCGTTTATGCCCGTGGCGCTGCACGCTGCGTGTGGATCGACTACGCTGCCGGCAAATCGGTGCCGGTGCCGGATCGGCTGCGCGATACGATCGAGCGCGCGGCGCTGGTTAAGGCGGCTTGATCGCCCGGTTCCTGCTACAAGCTTGTAGCCGCGCCCGCAATCGAATCTGGAGCCATTCTCGCGTTCGCTGCGGGTCGCCCCTCAAGGCAGGCTTCCCGCCGAACCCGCATCCGATTCCAGAGCCGTCAATGCCCGAGCAAACGCTGCAATAGCTCGGTCGCATTCCCCGTATCGTATTTGCGCATCAGCCTCGCACGGTAGACATCGACCGTGCGCGGGCTGATATCCAGCGCCCGTCCGATCTGCTTGCTGGTTTTCCCTGTCACCAGTTGCGCGGCGATTTCCCGCTCGCGCGGCGTCAATTCGACCGCCACGCGCCGCGTCGCGCTCAAATCCTCGAAAGTCCACACCCCGGCGGCATGCGGGTCGGCGCGTTGCTGCGCGCGTCCCGTCACGTGGCACCAGAACAATTCCCCGTTGGCCCGCTTCATGATCCGGTCATCCGCGTAACTGCCTTGCGCGGTCATGATCGGCGGAATCCGCGCGCCGATCCGCTCGAATTCGTCCGTCGACGGATACAGAATCTGGAACGACTGGCCGAGCAGCGCCTCGCGCGTGCAGCCGAATATCGACGCCAGCTCGTCGTTGCAGTCTTCAATGATCCGTTCGCGCGACAGCACGAGTCCGATCGGGGCGAGGTGAAACGCGGTTTGGTAATCCAAGGCGGGCATGGGTTGGCGGCAAGTACTTATGTATTTTTGCGTATTGTGCCGCATGGCGCGCCCAGCGTACTCTTTCGAGCACATGACAACGCGGCGAAGCGTCCGCAGCAGGCATTGGCGCGAGGCAGGGCAAGTTGAGCGCAGAGCAGGCCGCGGATGACTAGAATGACGTGTCGGGCGTTTGCCCGCTGAACGTCTTATCGAAGTCGCAACAAACTGGTTTCGGGTTTCCATAAAGGAAGGGACAAACGATGAACAAGGTCTATCCAGGCGCGGCTGAAGCGCTGAAAGACATCGTCAAGGACGGGCAGACGTTTGCCGTCGGCGGTTTCGGGCTGTGCGGCATTCCCGAGGCGCTGATCGCGGCGCTGCGCGATTCGAAGGTGCAGGGCATCACCTGCATCAGCAACAATGCGGGCGTCGACGGTTTCGGCCTCGGCCTGTTGCTCGAAACGCGCCAGGTCAAGAAGATGATCTCGTCGTATGTGGGCGAGAACAAGGAGTTCGAGCGCCAGTATCTGGCCGGCGAACTCGAACTGGAATTCACGCCGCAAGGCACGCTCGCCGAGAAGCTGCGCGCCGGCGGCTCGGGCATTCCGGCGTTCTTCACGAACACCGGCTATGGCACGCTGATCGCCGAGGGCAAGGAAACCCGCCAGTTCGGCGAAAACCACTACGTGCTCGAACACTCGCTGACGGCCGACGTCGCTTTGGTCAAGGCGTGGAAAGCCGACAAATCGGGCAACCTGATCTATCGCCGCACCGCGCGCAACTTCAACCCGATGTGCGCGATGGCCGGCAAGATTACCGTCGCGGAAGTCGAGGAAATCGTTGAAGTGGGCGAACTCGATCCGGACGCGATCCACACGCCGGGCATTTTCGTGCAGCGCATTGTGCTCAATGCGAATCCGGAAAAACGCATTGAACAACGCATCGTCCGCGCGAAAGGAGACTGATCATGGCATGGACTCGTGACGAAATGGCCGCACGCGCGGCGAAGGAATTGCAGGACGGTTTCTACGTGAACCTCGGTATCGGCTTGCCGACGCTGGTGGCGAACCACGTGCCGGCGGGCGTCGAAGTCTGGCTGCAGTCGGAGAACGGTCTGCTCGGCATCGGCCCGTCGCCGACCGAAGAAGAAGTGGATGCCGACCTGATCAATGCCGGCAAGCAGACGGTGACCACGCTGCCGGGTTCGTCGATTTTCTCGTCGGCGGATTCGTTCGCGATGATTCGCGGCGGCCACATCAACCTGGCGATCCTGGGCGCGATGCAGATCAGCAAGAAGGGCGATCTGGCCAACTGGATGATCCCCGGCAAGATGATCAAGGGCATGGGCGGCGCGATGGATCTGGTCGCGGGCGTCAAGCGCGTGGTCGTGCTGATGGAGCACGTCGCGAAGGGCGACCAGCACAAGATTCTCGAAGAATGCACTTTGCCGCTGACGGGCGTAGGCGTGGTCGATCAGATCATTACCGATCTCGGCGTGATCGAAGTGACGGAAGACGGTCTGAAGCTGACTGAACTGGCGCCGGGCGTCAGCGTCGAGGAAATCAAGGCGAAGACAGGCGCGCCGCTGGACGTGAGCGCGGTGAGCTGAGCGGCCGGATGGGCCGCCTGCGGATTCGGTCTATATGGCCGGTACGCGGCGGCGAGGAAGGATCGAAAGCGGGCGAGACGTGAGTCTCGCCCGCTTTCTTTTATGCGCCGGGGTGTTCGTTCCGCGCAATCTTAGGCCGTCCTAGGCCGTTAGGCTGATCCTTGCCGCACGGCAAAGCGGTTTACAATCCTTTGAAGATTGGACGCGTATTGATCCCTGCTGTGCGCAGGCCGAATCCGCAGCGTTTTTGCAAGGAACCCAGATGACCGAAACGTCCGCTTCCACCGCCGGGCGGCCTACGCCGCGCCAACGCTATGTACAGTGCGCGAGCCCCGGTGGCTTGCACCGGATCGCCTACACCGAGTGGGGCGACCCGGCCAACCCGCGTGTGCTGCTGTGCGTGCACGGCTTGACGCGCTCAGGGCGCGATTTCGACCGCCTCGCGGCGGAATTCGCCGGTACTTACCGCGTGGTGTGTCCGGATGTGGTGGGGCGGGGCTTGTCTTCGTGGCTCGCGAACCCCAACTTCTATAGCATCCCGCAGTACGTCGCCGACATGGTCACGCTGATCGCGCGTCTGAACGTCGAAACGGTGGACTGGTTCGGTACCTCGATGGGCGGTCTGATCGGGCTCGCGCTGGCCGGCCTGCCCGAAACGCCGATCCGCAAAATGCTGTTGAACGACGTCGGTCCGCATCTGGAGCCGGTGGCCGTGCAGCGCATCGGCGATTACCTCGGCAAGCCCGCGCGGTTCGAAACGCTGCAGCAGGGCATCGATTACGCCGCATTGCTGGCGCAATCCTTTGGGCCGCTCACGCCGGACGAATGGCGTGAGATCAATACGCCGCTGTTGCGTGAGCAGGATGGCGCATGGCTATTGCGCTACGACCCCCGGATTGCGCAGCCGTTTGCCGCGACGACCGAAGAGGCGACCAAACTCGGCGAGGCCGCGCTGTGGCATTCGCTGACTGCGTTTCAGGGACCGGTGCTGGTGGTGCGCGGTGAGCAATCGGATCTGCTCTCGCGTGAGACCGTCGCGAAGATGGTCGAGACCGGACGCGCTGTCTCGAGCGCGGAAATCGCGGGCGTCGGGCATGCACCGGCGTTTCTGTCGGCCGATCAGATCGACCTCGCGAGGCAGTTCTTTATCGGTCCGGCCGGCGACGCGTCATAATATCGGGTTTCGCGCGGCGTCCTTGACGGGACGCAACGCGAAACGCATCTTCGATCAACTTTCAACCAACCTCAGGATTCTTCATGGCAGTCATTCGTCACCACGTCGGCAAGCGTCTCTCGGAAATCGCCGTGCACAACGGCACCGTGTACCTCGCGGGCCAGATCGCCGAAGACGCGGATCAGGACATCACGGGTCAGACGCGCGAAGTGCTCGGCCATATCGACCGTCTGCTGGCTGAAGTGAACAGCGACAAGTCGCAGTTGCTGTCCGTGCAGATCTACATCTCGGACATGGTGCACTTCGCCGGCATGAACGCGGTGTGGGACGAGTGGGTCGCACAAGGCGCCACGCCGCCGCGCGCAACCGTGGAAGCGAAGCTCGCGAATCCGAAGTGCCTCGTCGAAATCGTCGTGGTCGCGGCGCAGCGCGATTGAGCCTGGTTGAGCCTTGTCTCACAGTTGTTGTTGAAATTCCGTTGATCCGTCTGGCCCGGTGGGCCGTCGCACCATGACTACCGAAATCGTTACGAGCACGCCGGCACCCATCCCTTCCTTCGACGAAGCGATGGCGTTCGTGCGCGAACACGCGGGCGAGGTGCGGCTCTCATCGGGCGAGTTGCTGGCGGAGCATGCGGCGGGTACGGCGTCGATCATGCGCACGCTCAACGTCGATCCGCCGGCTGTGCTGGCGGCGGCCTTGTTTGCGCTGACGCCGCATCTGCAAGATCCGGAACGTGTGATTGCCGACAACTTCGGCGAAGAAGTCGCGCAACTGGTCGGCGACGTGCGCAAGTTGCTGCGTCTCGGTACGGTAAGCTTGCGCGCCGCGCAGAATGCGATGCCTGAAGCAGGGCGCGATGCACAGGCCGCGCGCCGCGCGCAGGTCGAGGCGCTGCGTAAGATGCTGCTCGCGTTCGCGCAGGATATTCGTGTCGTGCTGATACGGCTCGCGTCGCGCTTGCAATCGCTGCGTTACTACGCGGCGGCGAAAATCACGCCGTCGCCCGACGTCGCGCGTGAGACGCTCGATATTTACGCACCGCTCGCCAACCGTCTGGGCATCTGGCAACTGAAATGGGAGCTCGAAGATCTCGCACTCCGTTTCGAAGAGCCGGTCACTTACAAGCGCATCGCCAAGCTGCTCGACGAGAAGCGCGTCGAGCGCGAAAGTTATGTTGCGCAGGCGATCGAGCGGCTGCAGCAGGAGTTGGCTGCGGCGAATGTAGAGGCCGAAGTCAGCGGCCGGCCTAAGCATATCTACAGCATCTGGCGCAAGATGCGCGGCAAGGAACTGGACTTCGCCGAACTGTACGACGTGCGCGCGTTTCGCGTCATCGTGCAGGACATCAAGGATTGCTACACGGTCCTCGGCATCGTGCACAACCTGTGGCAGCCGGTGCCGAAAGAGTTCGACGATTACATCTCGCGGCCGAAGCCGAACGGCTATAAATCGCTGCACACGGTTGTGATCGGCGACGACGGCCGCGCGTTCGAAGTGCAGATCCGCACGCAGGAAATGCATCAATTCGCCGAGTATGGTGTGGCGGCACACTGGCGCTACAAGGAAGCGGGCACGCGGGGTTACGGCGGCCAGTTCAGCGCCAATGAGAAGTACGACGAGAAAATCGCGTGGTTGCGTCAGCTGCTCGCGTGGAAAGATGAAGTCTCGGAAGGCGAGCACGGCGAGAAGCGCGCCGCGCAGCCGTGGGAGCAATTGCGCCAGGCTACGCTCGACGACGACCACATCTACGTGCTTACGCCGCAAGCGCGAGTGATTCCGCTGCCGCACGGCGCGACACCGGTGGACTTCGCTTATCACCTGCATAGCGAGCTGGGGCATCGCTGCCGTGGCGCGCGTGTCGATGGCGCGATGGTGCCGCTCAACACGCCGTTGCAGAACGGTCAGACGGTCGAGATCGTCGCGGTGAAAGAGGGCGGTCCGTCGCGTGACTGGCTCAACCCGCAACTTGGATATCTGCAGAGCCATCGGGCGCGGCAGAAAGTGCGCGCGTGGTTCAACGCGGTCGAAGTGCAGGAGCACATCGCGAGCGGCCGTGCGATGGTCGAAAAGACCTTGCAGCGCGAGGGCAAGACGTCGGTCAATCTCGATCAGCTTGCCGCCAAGCTCGGCTTCAAGACGACCGATGATCTGTTCTCGGTGGTCGGCAAGGAGGAATTCAGCCTGCGGCTTGTCGAGCAGGCGCTGCACGATGCGCCGCCGCCCGAGCCTGTCGTCGAAGCGCCGGAACAGTTCGAGAAGCGCAGTAGCGGTGCGAGCGTCGCCCGCGGGGCTTCCACGGGTGTGCTGGTGGTTGGGGTCGATGCCTTGCTCACGCAACTCGCGCGCTGTTGCCGTCCCGCGCCGCCTGACGACATCAGCGGCTTCGTCACGCGCGGCAAGGGCATGTCGATCCACCGCAGCGATTGCCCGACCTTCCTGCGCATGGCCGATCGCGCGCCGGAGCGTGTGTTGCAAACCGCATGGTCGGCCGATGTCATGAGCGGCCGCGGGCAATCGGTCTATCCCGTCGACCTCAGCATTGAAGCAACGGATCGGCAAGGTCTGCTGCGCGATATCTCCGAAGTTTTCGCGCGCGAGAAAGTGAATGTGATCGGGGTGAAAACGCAATCGCGTCGTAACGCCGCATTCATGCAATTCACTGTCGAGGTCTCGAACGCTGCGCAAATTCAGCGCGCGTGTACCTTGCTCGGTGAAGTAACGGGCGTGGTGCGCGCTTCACGCAAGAATTGATGCGCGGGCGCGGCGGAGGGTACCGGCAGGTGCCCGCAGGCATCGGTCCGACGCGCCTAGGTGTGTGAGTAGAAATTTAAAGTCGGTGCATAAAAGTACTTGCCAAGCGGTGTGGGGCTCCATATAATCTCGTTTCTTCAGGCTCGTAGCTCAGCTGGTTAGAGCACCACCTTGACATGGTGGGGGTCGTTGGTTCGAGTCCAATCGAGCCTACCAACGGAAGAGAAATTCCGGTTTTGCCGGGGTTTCGCAAGCTGCAGTAAGCGCTTCGGCGCAAAAGGCAAATACGGTTATGGCACCGCGAACGTTGACCGAAACTACTTCGGAGCGACGCTAGTCGAGGACCACTTTCGCCACTGTAGTTAGCAGGAAATGTGAATGCGGCCCCTCGAAAGCGGGGCCGCATTTTTTTTGGGTTTTTGACCTGGTTGTATGTGCCGCCGCCGGTCGGCACCACGGAGAACGCAATGGTTTCGATACGTCTGCCTGACGGTTCTGTTCGACAGTACGAGCATCCGGTGACCGTCGCCGAAGTGGCCGCCTCGATCGGCCCCGGCCTCGCGAAGGCCGCGCTCGGCGGCAAGATCGACGGTGAACTCGTCGACACGTCCACGCTGATCGATCACGACGTGGCGCTTGCCATCGTCACCGAGAAAGACGCCGACGGCCTCGACATCATTCGTCACTCCGCGGCGCACTTGCTCGCGTACGCAGTGAAAGATCTGTATCCGGAAGCGCAAGTCACGATCGGTCCGGTGATCGACAACGGCTTCTACTACGACTTCGCCTACAACCGTCCCTTCACGCCCGAAGATCTCGAAAAGATCGAAAAGCGCATGCAGGAGCTCGCGAAGAAAGACGAGCCGGTCTCGCGCCGCGTGGTGTCGCGCGACGAAGCCGTGGACTACTTCAAGAGCATCGGCGAAAAGTACAAGGCCGAGATCATCGAATCGATTCCCGCCAGCGACGAAATCAAGCTGTACTCGCACGGCGGCTTCACGGATTTGTGCCGCGGCCCGCACGTGCCGTCCACCGGCAAGCTGAAGGTCTTCAAGCTGATGAAGCTCGCGGGCGCCTATTGGCGCGGCGACTCGAAGAACGAACAGTTGCAGCGCATCTACGGTACGGCCTGGACGAAGAAAGAAGACCAGGACGCGTATCTGCACATGCTCGAAGAGGCGGAAAAACGCGATCACCGCAAGCTCGGCAAGCAACTCGATCTGTTCCATATGCAAGACGAGTCGCCGGGCATGGTGTTCTGGCATCCGCGTGGCTGGACGCTGTGGCAGCAGGTCGAGCAGTACATGCGCCGCCGCGTGAATGACGCCGGCTACCTTGAGATCAAGACGCCGATGATCATGGACCGCTCGCTGTGGGAAGCGTCGGGCCACTGGCAGAACTATCGTGAAAACATGTTCACGACGGAATCGGAAAAGCGCGACTACGCGATCAAGCCGATGAATTGCCCGGGTCACGTGCAGGTGTTCAACCATGGTCTGCGCTCGTATCGCGATCTGCCGCTGCGTTACGCGGAGTTCGGCTCGTGCCACCGCAACGAATCGTCGGGCGCGCTGCATGGCCTGATGCGCGTGCGTGGCTTCGTGCAGGACGACGCACACATTTTCTGTACTGAAGACCAGTTCATCAGCGAATCGATCGCGTTCAACACGCTGGCGATGAGCGTCTATAAAGACTTCGGCTTCGACAATGTCGAGATCAAGCTGTCGTTGCGCCCGGATGCGCGCGCCGGCACGGACGAGACGTGGGATCGTGCGGAGCAGGGCCTGCGCGAGGCGCTGACGGCTTGCGGCGTGACGTGGGAAGAATTGCCCGGCGAGGGCGCGTTCTACGGCCCGAAGGTCGAGTACCACATCAAGGACGCGCTCGGTCGCTCGTGGCAGTGCGGCACGTTGCAGCTCGATATGGTGCTGCCGGAGCGCCTCGGCGCCGAATACGTGGCGGAAGACAATAGCCGCCGCCGCCCGATCATGCTGCACCGGGCAATCGTCGGATCAATGGAGCGGTTTCTCGGCATTCTGATCGAGCACCATGCTGGTGCAATGCCGTCGTGGCTCGCGCCCATGCAGGTTGTGGTGATGAATATCGCGGAAAGTCAGACCGAATATGCGCAGTCTCTAGCCCAATCGTTGCAAAAACAAGGGGTTAGAGTAGAGGCCGATTTGCGCAACGAGAAGATTAGCTATAAAATACGGGAGCACACGCTGGAAAAGGTGCCGTACCTGCTTGTGGTCGGTGACAAAGAGCGTGAAGCCCAAACGGTAGCCGTGCGTGCCCGTGGTGGTGTCGATCTGGGCGTGATGCCTCTCGATACCTTCATTGAGCGTCTGCGCCAGGATGTGCAGTCGTTCAACTGAGCCACTTGGCAGCCCGGCTCGTTTTTTTAATTTTTAGAGGAAACGTAACATCGCTACTGATAAGTCTGCGCACCGCATCAACGGTGAAATTACAGCACCCGAGGTGCGTCTGGTCGGCGTCGAGAACGAACCGCTCGGCATCGTGAAACTCGCTGATGCGTTCCGCATGTCGGAACAGCAGGATGTGGATCTGGTTGAAATCGCTCCGCAAGCGGTTCCGCCGGTCTGCCGTTTGATGGACTACGGCAAGTTCAAGTACTCGGAAGCGAAGAAGCAACACGAGGCCAAGCTGAAGCAGAAGATTGTCCAGGTTAAGGAAGTCAAATTCCGCCCGGGCACCGATGACGGCGATTACAACGTCAAACTGCGCAACCTCATCCGCTTCCTCGACGACGGCGACAAGACGAAAATCACGTTGCGTTTCCGTGGCCGCGAAATGGCTCACCAGGAAATCGGTATGCGCATGCTCGAGCGCCTGCGCACGGACCTCGACGAAGTCGGTCAGGTCGAGCAGATGCCGAAAATGGAAGGGCGCCAGATGATCATGGTGCTCGCTCCGAAGAAAAAGAAGTAAGCGGCTGGAGCAGCGGCGCATCGTGTGGTGCGCGCTCCGGTTGTCAAAGAATGAACGATGCGGTGCCGGGTGTCCGGTGCGGTATCGGCAGGTTTCGGAACGGCGTGCGTGTCAATGCGCGTCGTTTCCTGAAAAGCGGCCGCCAGCAATGTCGGCGGTCTGCATACCAAGTGGAATGGGTTTCGAAGGGCGGGTAATGGCCATCTGGCCGACCGCACACCCATATCCATCTAATAATGGAGTTGTCATGCCGAAGATGAAGACCAAGAAGAGTGCTGCAAAGCGCTTCGTGGTGCGTCCGGGCGGTACCGTCAAGCGCGGTCAGGCCTTCAAGCGCCACATTCTTACCAAGAAGACCACCAAGAACAAACGCCATCTGCGCGGTTCCACGTCAGTTCATGAGTCAGATATGAACTCCGTGCGCGCAATGCTGCCGTTCGCTTAACCCTTAACCGACACTCATAGGAGCAAGACATGCCTCGAGTAAAACGTGGGGTTACCGCACGGGCCCGTCACAAGAAGATCATCAAGCTGGCCAAGGGTTACCGCGGCCGTCGCAATAACGTCTATCGCATCGCCAAGCAGGCGGTCATGCGCGCAGGCCAATACGCCTACCGCGATCGCCGCAACAAGAAGCGTGTGTTCCGTGCATTGTGGATCACGCGTATCAACGCGGCGGTGCGTCAGCACGACATGACGTACAGCGTGTTCATCAACGGCCTGAAGAAGGCTTCGATCGAACTCGACCGCAAGGTGCTGGCCGACATGGCTGTGTTCGACAAGGCTGCTTTTGCTGCGATCGTTCAGCAGGTGAAAGCCGCCGTTGCAGCCTGATTGCGCTTTGGGCAATTAAACTGCGTGGTTCGTTGCAGCGAACATCCGGTAGTCTCGGTGACGCTGCAGCAAAAACGGGGCTCCTCACCGAGCCCCGTTTTTGTTGGTAGAACCAGTTTGCTTCGATAGAACACTGACGTTGAAATGATGGGATCAATGGATCTGGACCAGATTGTCGCCGACGCGCAAAAAGCCTTCGCAGAAGCCTCCGACGTCACCACCCTCGAGAACGAGAAAGCGCGCTTTCTTGGTAAATCGGGTGCGCTGACCGAGCTCTTGAAGGGCCTTGGCAAACTCGATCCTGAAACGCGCAAGACCGAAGGCGCACGGATCAACCTCGTCAAGCAACAAGTGGAAGCCGCGTTGACGGCCCGCCGTCAGGCGCTGGCCGACGCGTTGCTGAACCAGCGCCTCGCCGCTGAAGCCATCGACGTCACGCTGCCCGGCCGCGGCACTGGCGCAGGCAGCCTGCACCCGGTGATGCGCACATGGGAGCGCGTCGAACAGATTTTCCGGTCGATCGGATTCGACGTGGCCGACGGCCCCGAAATCGAAACCGACTGGTACAACTTTACTTCGTTGAACAGCCCGGAAAACCACCCGGCGCGTTCGATGCAGGACACCTTCTACGTCGACGGCAAAGATGCCGACGGCCGCCAGCTGCTGCTGCGCACGCACACCAGCCCGATGCAGGTGCGTTATGCCCGTACCAACACGCCGCCCATCAAGGTGATCGTGCCGGGTCGCACGTATCGTGTGGACAGCGACGCAACGCATTCGCCGATGTTCAACCAGGTCGAAGGCCTGTGGATCGACGAGAACATCAGCTTCGCGGACCTGAAGGGTGTCTATTCCGACTTCCTCAAGAAATTTTTCGAGCGCGACGATATTCAGGTGCGCTTCCGTCCGTCGTACTTTCCGTTCACCGAACCGTCGGCTGAAATCGACATGCTGTTCGAAACGGGCAAGAACGCCGGCAAGTGGCTCGAAATTTCGGGTTCCGGCCAGGTTCACCCCACGGTGATCCGCAATATGGGCCTCGACCCCGAGCGCTACATCGGTTTTGCTTTCGGCAGCGGCCTCGAGCGGCTCACGATGTTGCGATACGGCGTGCAAGACCTGCGTCTGTTCTTCGAAAACGACCTGCGTTTCCTGCGTCAATTCGCCTGAACTGGCGCGTACGAACGCGACAAGCATAGAGCGCGGCATTGCACCCAGTGCGTGCCGCCAGCAGCGTCCCCGGCAGTGCCCAGTGAATCAACGGGCCGCCTGCCGGACGTGGACCTAACCTGATCAGAACGACCACAGAACCATGCAATTCCCGGAATCCTGGCTGAGAACCTTTGTCGACCCGCAACTGACGACCGATGAGCTGTCGCACGCGTTGACGATGGCGGGTCTCGAAGTCGAAGACCTGCGGCCGGCCGCGCCGCCGACCTCGAAGATCGTCGTCGGCCAGGTGCTGGAAGTCGTCAAGCACCCGGACGCAGACAAGCTCAACGTGTGTCAGGTCGACGCCGGCACGGGCGCGACGCTGAACATTGTGTGCGGTGCGCCGAATGTCGCGCCGGGCATCAAGGTGCCGGTCGCGTTGGTTGGCGCGCAACTGCCGCCGGCCGAAGAGGGCGGCACGCCGTTCGCGATCAAGCTCTCGAAGCTGCGCGGCGTGGAAAGCCAGGGCATGCTGTGCTCGGCACGCGAACTGAAGCTCTCGGAAGATCATAGCGGCCTGATGATCCTGCCGGAAGATACGCCGATCGGCCAGGACATCCGCGAAACGCTCAATCTCGACGACACGGTTTTCGAAATCAAGCTTACGCCGAACAAGGCGGACTGCCTGTCGGTGTTCGGCGTGGCGCGCGAGACATCGGCCATCACCGGTGCGCCGCTGCGTCCGCTTGAGATCAAGCCGGTCGAAGTCAAGCTCAACGAAACGTTGCCCGTCAAAATCTCGGCGCCCGATCTGTGCGGCCGTTTTTCGGGCCGCGTGATCCGCGGCGTGAATGCGCGCGCGAAGTCGCCGCAATGGATGGTGCAGCGCCTGGAGCGTTCGGGTCAGCGCAGCATCTCCGCGCTCGTCGACATCTCGAACTATGTGATGCTCGAACTGGGCCGTCCGTCGCACGTGTTCGATCTGGACAAGATCCACGGCGGCATGGACGTGCGTTGGGGCCGCAAGGGCGAAACGCTCAAGCTGCTGAACGGCAACACCGTCGAACTCGATGAAACCGTCGGCGTGATCGCCGATGAACAGCACATCGAGAGTCTCGCCGGCATCATGGGCGGCGACAGCACGGCCGTCACGCTCGACACCACCAACATCTATCTCGAAGCCGCGTTCTGGTGGCCCGATAGCATTCGTGGCCGCTCGCGCAAGTACAACTTTTCGACCGATGCAGGCCATCGTTTCGAACGTGGCGTCGATTACGCGACCACGGTCGAACACATCGAACGCATCACGCAATTGATCCTCGATATCTGCGGCGGCGAAGCCGGCCCGGTCGACGATCAAACCGTCAACGTGCCCAAGCGTGAGCCGGTGAAGATGCGCGTCTCGCGCGCGAACCGCATCATCGGCATCAAGATCGACGCGGACGAAATCGCGCAGATCTTCACGCGCCTCGGCCTCAGCTTTGAACGCGACGGCGATACGTTCTCGGTGAACCCGCCGTCGTACCGTTTCGACATCGAAATCGAAGAAGACCTGATCGAAGAAGTGGCGCGTATCTACGGCTTCGAAAAGATCCCGGCACGTCCGCCGGTCGCGACCAGCGAAATGCTGCCGACCAACGAAACGCAGCGCTCGATTCATGTGATCCGTCACGCGCTCGCCGCGCGCGATTACGCGGAAACGGTCAACTTCAGTTTCGTGGACGCCGAGTGGGAGCAGGACTTCGCCGGTAACGACACGCCGGTACGTCTGTTGAATCCGATTGCGAGCCAGCTGTCGGTCATGCGCACCACGCTGTTCGGCAGCCTGATCAACGTTCTGCGCACGAACCTGAACCGTCGCGCGGCCGATCGCGTGCGCGTGTTCGAAGCCGGCCGCGTGTTCCTGCACGACCCGACGATCAAGGCCGGCGAACTGACGGTCGAAGGTTTCGCGCAGCCGAAGATGATCGGCGGTCTCGCCTACGGTCCCGCGCTCGAAGAGCAGTGGGGCGCGCAAACGCGCGCGGTCGACTACTTCGACGTGAAGGGCGATCTGGAAGCCGTGCTCGCGCCGGCCGTGGCAAGCTTCGTGAAAGCGGAGCATCCGGCCTTGCATCCGGGCCGCAGCGCGCGTATTGAACTGAATGGCCGCGCAGTGGGCTGGATTGGCGAATTGCATCCGCGCTGGATGCAAAAATATGATTTACCGCATGCGCCGATTCTGTTTGAAGTCGAAGCGGAAGCATTAATGCAGCGCGTATTGCCGACTCCGGCGGACGTATCTAAATTCCCGCCGGTGCGTCGTGATATTGCGGTGGTCGTCGATCAGAAAATCGAGGTTCAGGCGCTGCTGGACGAGCTCCAGAAGGCTCAGTCCGAGGCCGCCTGCAAGACTGTTCAGAAGGTTGCGCTTTTCGACGAATTCCGTCCAAAATCAAACACTTCCGGTGGTCTGGCTGCTCACGAGAAAAGCCTTGCGTTCCGTGTGACCTTGCAAGATACTGGCGGGACCCTTCAGGATGAAACGGTCGATCTGGCTATTCAAACTCTGGTGGAACGTCTGGCTCGAGTATATGGCGCACGGTTGCGTGGATAACCCGCATTTAACATTTGCACGGCATTTTTTCGCAACCTCCGTTTCTGCTTGGCGCGCCATTTGATAGATATGAATGAAATGAACTCGAGTGATTTCGAAGCCCTTCTTACGGCGCAACGCAGCGCCATGATTCGCGATATTCCGACATCACCCGCGGCCGTTTCCACCGAAACGCCGACGCTGACCAAAGCTGAACTTGCCGAGTTGCTGTTCGACAATGTCGGGCTCAACAAGCGGGAAGCGAAAGACATGGTCGAAGCATTCTTCGAGGTGATCCGCGACGCGCTGGAGAGTGGCGATAGCGTGAAGCTGTCGGGGTTCGGCAACTTCCAGTTGCGCGACAAACCCCAGCGTCCCGGCAGAAACCCGAAGACTGGCGAAGCGATTCCGATCGCCGCGCGCCGCGTTGTGACGTTCCATGCAAGTCAAAAGCTGAAAGCGCTGGTTGAGAACGGCGCTGAAGCGAGCTTCGCGCGCTGATTGACGGGCGCGTCCCTGCGCAACCCACCACGACGGCTAACTGACGATGACAGCGACGATCGAAAAAGTCGTCTTGCCTCCGATTCCGGCGAAGCGCTACTTCACGATTGGTGAGGTCAGCGAACTATGCGGCGTGAAGCCGCATGTGCTGCGCTATTGGGAACAGGAGTTCACGCAGTTGCGGCCGGTCAAGCGGCGCGGCAATCGCCGGTACTACCAGCATCACGAGGTGCTGTTGATCCGGCGGATTCGTGAGTTGTTGTATGAGCAGGGCTTCACGATCAACGGTGCGCGCAATCGGCTTGATTCGCATGGCGGTGGTGCGCAGGGTGCGCCGGCTGAGGTGGTCGAGGAAGGCGCGGGCGCAGCGGCGCCGGCAGCAACAACGGCTGCGGTGGACGTCGAGCAGTTGCGCAAGGAATTGCTGCATGTGATCGATTTGTTAGGGCACTAGTTTGCTTTGTTAGCGCAGGGCGGTTCTAATCGCTCGAAGTGTCTGTTATAATTTTTAGCTGTTCGGGGCGTAGCGCAGCCTGGTAGCGTACCTGCATGGGGTGCAGGTGGTCGGAGGTTCAAATCCTCTCGCCCCGACCAAAGAAATCAAGGCCTTACAAGCAATGCTTGTAAGGCCTTTTTCTATTTCTGAGGCGCTAACGAGTCATTGGCAAGACGCGCGAGGGCAGCGCCGCTGGCAAACCACCATAGCGGCGCCGATTCTGAGCAAACAAAGAAGCCCGGTCTCAACCTCTGCCGAGCGCGATATACCGCTCGAGATGATGGTCCTCATCCCCGAGTTGATGGTCGATCATCACGAGGCGCTTCGCATAGTGAGCCATCGGCAACTCCCACGTCATGCCGATACCGCCATGCAGTTGAATACACTCCTCAGCGACCAGCGCCCCGATCCTGCCGATACTGTATTTAGCCGCCGAAACCGCCCGTTCCCGCACGGTACGTTCGGCTCCGAGCGCGGCAGCGGCATTGATGACCGATGATCGCGCCTGCTCGATCTCAAGCAGCAGATCCGCCATCCGATGCTGCAATGCCTGGAAGCTGCCGATCGGCACGCCAAATTGCTTACGCGTGCGCAAGTACTCAAGCGTGTAGTCTTTCGCGACATCCATCGCGCCGACCGCTTCGGAACACAAGGCCAGCACGCCGCAACTGATCGCGTATTCGAGCGTTGAAAAACCTTCACCGGCCGTGCCGAGCAGCGCGTCGTCGCCGAGCGTGACGTTGTCGAACGTGACCTCGGCCGCGCGGCCGCCATCGATCTTGCGATAGCCACGAACGCTGACACCCGCTGCGTCGCGAGGGACGAGAAAGAGCGTGATGCCGGCTTCGGCATCGTCGGTGCCGGTGGTGCGCGCGGAGACCAGGAAGAGCGAGGCGTTCTCGCCTTGCTGAACGACCGCTTTCGCGCCATTCAGCTTCCAGGCGTTACCGGTGCGTTCCGCACGCGTTGTGACGCGCGATAGTTCGTAGTGGCCGTCCGGTTCGCCATGCGCGAGCGCAACGCAACGCGAGCCGTCGATCAGTGCGGCCAGCATCGCTTTCTGCGCTTCGCTGCCGTCACGTGCAATGGCCTGGCCGACGATCAGCGTATCGAGAAACGGCTCGACCACGAGGCCGCGACCCAGGCTCTCGAATACGACGGCGATATCGAAGCCGCCGCCGCCAAACCCCCCGTCCGCTTCATCGAACAGCGCGCCGATAATGCCGAGTTCCGCGAAACGATTCCACAGGTCTGCGCTGAAGCCTTCAGGCGAGCGTGCGATCCGGTCGCGCGTCTCGAAACCGTATTGCTCGGTGACAAAGCGGTTGAGCGTATCCGCCAGCATGCGGCGGTCTTCGGTATGCTGAAAATTCATGGCGTGTGCCCCTTACAGTCCCAGGATCATTTTGGAAATGATGTTCTTCTGGATTTCGTTGGAGCCGCCGAAGATCGACAGCTTGCGGTTGTTGAAGTAAAGCGAGGCGGCACTCGCGGCTTCGTCGGGGCCGACTGGTGTGCCCTCGAAGCCATCGTGCAAGGCTTCCTCGATGAACGGCTGCGCATACGGCCCCATCGCGCGGCGCGTGAGCGAAGAGATTTCCTGGCGGATCTCGGTGCCGCGAATCTTCAACATCGAACTCTCGGCGCCCGGCACGCCGCCACCGGCCACCGCCGCGATCACGCGCAGGTTGGTGGTCTTCATGTTCTCCAGATCGATCTCGATACGTGCCATGCGTGCCGCAAACGACGGATCTTCCGCGAGCGGCCGGCCGTTGCGCTGCTGCTTCGCCGCGATTTTGCGCAACCGGTTGAATGCGGCCACTGAGAAACCGACGCCCGCGATATTGGTGCGCTCATACGTGAGCAGGTATTTGGCGTAGGTCCAGCCCTTGTTTTCTTCGCCCACAAGGTTCTCAGCCGGTACACGCACATCGGTGAGGAACACTTCGTTGACTTCGTGCTCGCCATCGAGCGTGATGATCGGCCGCACTTCGACGCCCGGCGTATTCATGTCGATCAGCAGGAAACTGATGCCTTCCTGCTTGCGCACGTCGGTGGCGGTGCGCACAAGGCAGAAGATCATGTTCGCGTAGTGGCCGAGCGTGGTCCACGTCTTCTGACCGTTGACGATGTAGTGCTCGCCTTGCGCGTCGCTGCCGCGTACCGCGGTGGTTTTTACCGCCGCGAGATCGGAACCCGCGCCCGGTTCGGAGTAGCCCTGGCACCACCAGTCCGAGCCGTCGAGAATGCGCGGCAACCAGTGGTGCTTTTGCGCCTCGTTGCCGTATTTGATCATCACCGGGCCGAGCATGTTGACACCGAACGGCACGACACGTGGTGCCCCCGCCAGTGCGCATTCATTCTCGAAGATGAATTTCTGCACGGCGTTCCAACCCGGGCCGCCGTATTCTTTTGGCCAATGATTGGCGAGCCAGCCTTGCGCGTTGAGAATCGCGTGCCACTCAGCCATGTCGTCGCGCGTGAGGCGGCGGCCGCCGTGCACTTTGTCCGCTAGACGTTGCGGGAGCTTGTCACGCAAAAAGCGCTGTACGTCAGTGCGAAAAGCTTCTTCTTCAGGCGTGAAGTTCAGATCCATAATGGGTTCTTCCCTGGATATTGATTCGATCGGCGGACCGGCGGGAGGGCAGGCCCCCACCGGTCAAGAATGCGCCAAATGATGTGCCGTCTCAAGCCGTCTGGTTGAGGCTCGCAAAATCCGCGCCGCGCTCGACCAGATCGATCAGCAGCGGCGACGCTTGCCAGAACAGCGGGTCTTCTTTGGCGAATTCGCGGATGTCCGCGAGAACCGTGGCGAGGCCCACTGTATCGGCGTATTTCATCGGGCCGCCGCGATAACGCGGAAAGCCGTAGCCATAGAGGAAGGTCACGTCGACGTCGAGTGGCCGCAGCGCGATGCCTTCATGCACGACATTGGCGCCTTCGTTGATCATCGCGGCCATGTAGCGGCGCATGATTTCTTCGTCGGTGAACGTGCGCGGCGTGATGTCGGCGCGTTCGCGCTCGGCGTCGATGATGGCCTCGACCTCGGGGTCGGGCGAACCGCTGCGCGAACCTTCGGGGTACAGATAAAAACCACGGCCGGTTTTCTGGCCGAACCAGCCGCGTTCGCAAAGACGATCGGCAATTTGCACGTAGCGTGCTTTGGGGTTACGCGTGGCTGCGCGCCGCTTGCGCGTGGCCCAACCGATGTCGCCGCCCGCCAGATCGACCACCTGGAACGGACCCATCGGGAAGCCGAACGCACGCACCGCCGCATCGATCTGATACGGCGACGCACCGTCTTCCATCATCGCGTCCGCCGCGCTGCGATACACCGCGAGCACGCGATTGCCGATGAAGCCGTCGCACACGCCGGCACGCACCGGCGTCTTGCGCAGTTTCTTCGCGAGTTCGAACGCCGTAGCGACCACGTCGGCGCTGACTTGCTTCGGCACCACCACTTCCAGCAGCTTCATGATGTTGGCGGGGGAGAAGAAGTGCAGGCCGATTACATCCGCCGGGCGGGAAATGCTGCTCGCAATCGCGTCGATGTCGAGATACGACGTGTTGGTGGCGAGCACCGCGCCGGCTTTGCAGACGCGATCGAGTTCGGCGAACACGGCCTTTTTCACCTCCAGGTCTTCGAATACGGCTTCGATCACCAGATCGGCGTCGGCGAGTGCGTCGTAGGAGGTGCTGCCCTGCCAGCGCGACATCACGTCGGCTTTCTTCTCCGCACTCATGCGGCCTTTGGCGATCAGGCCGTCGTAGACCTTTTCGATGTGTGCGCGGCCGCGCGCGAGCGACGCGTCGTCGCGTTCGATCATCGTCACCGGCAGGCCTGCATCGAGCACGGCGACGGCGATGCCCGCGCCCATCGTGCCGCCGCCCACCACGCCGATCTTATTCAGCGCGCGCGGCTTTGCCTCGCGCGTTTCCGGCGCCTTGAGCACTTCGCGTTCGGCAAAGAACGCGTGAATCAACCCGGCACGCTGCGGGCTATCGATGCATTCCAGAAACAGTTTGCGTTCGAGCCGCAGGCCGTCTTCGAAAGCGTGTTCGATGGCGGCTTCTACGGCATCGACGATTTTGAGCGGCGAGAACAGACCGCGCGATTTCTTCGTCGTTTCGGCGCGTGCGGTGGCGACCGCGGCGAGGCTCGCGGCGCGGTCGCTTAATGCAGCGGCATCGCGCGTGCGCCGCACGGGAGCGTGAGCGGCCAGCAGTTCGTGCACATAGGCGAGTCCTTCAGCGAGGATGTCGTCGCTGCTGCCGAGCCGGTCGATGAGGCCGAGCGCGAGCGCTTCTTTCGCACCGGCATGGCGGCCGCTCAGGATCAGGTCGAGGGCAGCCGGCGCGCCGATCAGGCGCGGCGTACGCTGCGTGCCGCCTGCGCCCGGCAGCAGGCCGAGTTGCACTTCGGGCAAACCGAGCTTGGCGCCATTCACGGCGAGCCGGTAGTGCGCCGCGAGCGCCACTTCCAGACCGCCGCCGAGCGCGGCGCCGTGAATGGCGGCCACCACCGGCTTCGCACAGGCTTCGATGCGGTTACACACGTCCGGCAGCGACGGCGGCACCGGCGGCTTGCCGAACTCGCGGATGTCCGCACCCGCGATGAAGTTGCGCCCGGCGCCGACGATCAGCACGGCCTCGACGGCGCTGTCGGCATCCGCGGCTTCGATTGCGGCGAGCAAGCCGCGCCGCACGTCGGCGGAGAGGGCGTTGACGGGCGCGTGGTCGATCGTGACCAGCAGGACTTTGCCGCGCAATTCGCGCGTCACAACGTCGGCGGAAGGGGTGGGGGTCATCGTGTCGTCTCCTGACTGTTTATTACCGGACCAGATCGGGCCAAATCGGACCGAATACGGCCGATCGAGGCATGCCGGGTCTGGCGAATTCTCCGATTGTCGGTTGGTCAAGGTTTATTGACAATTACATAGACCATTGACAGACTGTCAAAATTATTTTGACAAAGGCCGCATCATGGACGTCAATTCGCTGACCTTGCTGGTCGATATCCTCGATGCGGGCAACCTGAGCGAAGCCGCGCGCCGGCTGAAAATGAGCCGCGCGAACGTGAGCTACCACCTGAACCAGCTGGAGCGCTCAATCGGCATGCAACTGGTCAGGCGCACCACGCGCCGCGTCGAACCGACCGAAATCGGTCTCCAGTTATACGAGCATGGCCGCACGATCCAGAACGCGCTGCTGGCCGCGCGCGAATCCGTCACCACCCTCGGGCAGAGCTTGCAGGGTCGGGTGAGATTGAGCGTGCCGAGTGGCTACGGGCAACTGGTGATGTCGGATTGGCTGATCGCATTCAAGCGTCTCTATCCGGGCATCGTGCTGGATGTGATGTTCGAGAATCGCGTCGAGGACCTGATGCGCGACGAGGTCGACATTGCGGTTCGGGTGATGTCCGAGCCGCCGCAGAATCTCGTTGCGCGCGATATGGGGCCGGTGCGATATGTGGCTTGTGCATCGCCGGGTTTTGCCGAAAGCCGCGGCATGCCGGTGCGGCTCGATGATCTGCGTACGGCGCCGTTGATTACGTCGGCGGTGGTCGGCAGGCAACTGCGCGTGGCGGCTTATCTGCGCGACGAACGCCACGAAGTGCTGCTGGAGCCGACGATTATTTCCGAGAACTTTCTGTTCTTGCGCCAGGCGGTGCTGGCTGGCCTGGGTGTCGGCCTGGTGCCCGACTATGTGGTGCAGGATGATCTGCGTCGCGGGGAGGTGGTGACGGCGCTCGACGAATGGCGTTTAAGCATCTTCGGTACGAACATGTACCTGCTCTATATGCCGAATCGCCATCACACGCGGGCGGCGGCGAGTTTTATCGAATTCATTCTGGAGCAGGCGAGGGGAAGCGGCAGAGGGGTGGCCGCTTGAGCCGCACTGAAGCCGTTTTCCCTCGGCGCGCAGCAGAGCGCAGCGCCAGCGCCAGCACCAACGCCTCACTCCCGGGTATGCTTAACAAAACGGCGAGATAGCCGTGCGCCTGGCAGCACATCAACCTTCAGGGGAGACGGGGATGAAATGGACAATCGCATGTCTGGCTCTGCTTGCAATCGCCATTGTCATTGTGTTGGTCTCGCGTCTCCCGAGTGAGGATGCTATTCGCCTCGCCGGCTACGCGGGCACTGCGGCCTTCGCCGCACTGATCAGCTTCCTGATTCGCTGGCGTGGAAATCGCGCCCAACGAAACAAACGCACCGGGTGAACACACCTACGCCGGGTATTCGCCCGCCCCGCGTGATGGCCATGTAGCGCCAGGCTCGCCGCACGCGCGCTAAACCGATCGAACACTTGCTTCCAACTCGTTGCCGAGAGGTCGATGCACGTCCCGAGTTTCGTCAACGGCACGACTCTCCACCCGTCCCGCGGCGCCATTCTACGCGTAAACCCGATTAGGGAATTTGCATAAAAGTAAAATATTGACGTTAAATTAACAACGGGCTACCTTTACTTCCAATGCGACGGAACACCCGGGGCGCAGCAATCGCGATGAGAGAGTTGCCATGTCACACAGCCTGTTTCAACGTCTTCGAGGATTGGTCACCTGCGCCTTGGCGGCGACAGCATTAGTGATGTCGGCTCCCGCTTTTTCCGACGGCGACACGCTGAGGGTTGCAACGGAGGGCACCTATCCTCCGTGGAGCTTTAAAGATGCCTCCGGCCAGCTACAGGGTTTCGATGTAGACATTGCGAATGCCCTTTGCGCGCAGATGAAGGTGAAATGCCAGATCGTTGCGCAGGCGTGGGACGGCATCATTCCTGGTCTTCAGGCCAATCGATATGACGCAATCGTTGCGTCGATGTCGACAACGCCCGCGCGCCGCAAACAGGTGCTGTTCACCAACAAGTACAAGGACACGACGTCCAGCTTTATCGCGGCAAAAGACAGCGGGATAAAGGACGTGTCGCCTGCGGGTCTGAAAGGGAAACGCATCGGCGTTCAACGCGGCGCCTCCCAGCACCAGTGGCTTGTCGCTAACGGTTACGACAAGACAGGTTCACTCGTGTTGTATGACGATACCCGTCAGCCGGAATTGGACCTCGTTGCAGGTCGTGTCGATCTCATCATCGGCAACAAGGCGACGTTCTACTCCGACTTCTTCAAACGGCCTGACTCGAAGGACTTCGCCTTTGTCGGGCCTGAATTCAAAGGCGGCGTACTCGGAGACGGAAACGCAATTGCAGTTCGTCTCGACGACGCCGCGCTCTGCAATCGTATTAACGCTGCGTTGGCCGCAATCATGGCGAACGGCACCTACGACCAGATCAGAAAGAAGTATTTCCCTTTCTCTCTGATGTAATGCGGGAGCCAGCATGGTCGATTTCACTCTGAATGGTTATGGCGGACTCATTCTGTTCGGGGCCCTGACGACTCTGCTGGTCGCACTCGCGGCCACAGCTATCGGCTCGGTCATCGGGATTCTGATGGCGGCTGCCAAGTTGTCGCCCATGCGGATTCTCAGGCAGCTCGCCGGGGCGTACACGACCACGATACGAGGTGTTCCGGACCTGCTTGTCATCTTCCTTGTGTACTACGGCGGCAGCGCAAGCCTTTCTCATGTCTTGGGCCGGCCCATTGAAATCAATGCGTTCGGTGCGGGTGCTGTGTCGCTGGGGCTGGTGTTTGGCGCCTATGCGACGGAAATCTTCCGGGGTGCGATTCTGGAAGTTCCGCGCGGGCAGTTTGAAGCCGCCGCAGCGCTGGGGTTGACGGGTACGAGGAGCTTTGTCCACGTCATCGCACCACAAGCGTGGCGCCTCGCAGTCCCTGCTTTCGGGAATCAACTGACCGTACTGCTGAAAGAAACTGCGCTTGTTTCGCTGGTTGGTCTGGAAGACTTGATGCGACGAACAGGCTTCGCCGTTGAGGCGACAAATCGCCCATTTTTCTTTTACCTTGTTGCTGGCGTACTGTACTTTGTCCTCAGCTTCGCCATGACAAACGTTTTTAGTACGGTTCGCCGCAAGACGTCGACCGCATTGGCGAGGTGAGGCATGTTTGACTTCTCATTGCTCATTTCGAGTCTTCCGCGTCTCTTTGCTGCGTTGCCTGTCACGCTTGAGCTGTTTGTCGCCATCGTGGTCGTGGGTCTCATTGTGGGTGTGCCCACAGCGCTCATGGGATTGAGTTCGTCGAAGATTCTGAGCGGTAGCGTCAAGTTCTACATCGGCGCATTTCGCGGCACGCCGGCGCTAGTGCAATTGTTCTTTCTCTACTACGGATTCGGGCAGTTTGCTTTTATTCGACACTCCGTGGTCTGGCCGCTCCTGCGTGACCCATTCACCTGTGCCGTCATTGCCCTGGGGCTGAATTCGGGCGCTTACACGGCGCGCATTCTGATGGGGGCGCTGTCTGCCGTGCCCAAAGGCATTGTGGAAGCTGCCGAGGCACTCGGGCTGAGCCGAGCCTCGATACTCAGTCGCGTTAAAGCACCGCTTGCCATTCGTATTGCCATTCCCGCATACGCCAACGAAACGATTCTGAACCTGAAGGCGACGTCGCTTGCGTCGACGGTGACCATCATGGAGTTGACGGGAACGTCGAAGCTGCTGGTTAGTGAGACCTATGCGCCCTATGAGATTTTCGTCGGAGCTGGCTTGATTTATCTCGCGATGACGTTCTTCCTGTCGCATGCGTTCCGGATCCTCGAGCGGAACATCGCACGCAGAACAGGCAAAGACATCAACATCGTCAACGCTGGAAAACCTAAGCAACCCGCGATGCCGAAGTCTTCAGATTCTGGCGACACCCACATTGCCTAGTCCTCTCGCAGCGCATTTTAATAGGTGGACTCATGTTCCTGAGTCCCTGACGCAAAGTTAATGGAGAAACGCAAATTGCTTCGGTTTCTGACACTTGGACCCAGTGGTAGCAATCACGAGTTTGTGACTGCTCGATACATTCAACATCACGGTCTGGAAGGACAAGCATCGATGGCTCTGGTGTTGAGCTTTGACGAGGCAGCGCGCATGGTGATTGACGGCGAAGCCGACTATATCGTTCAGGTTGCAGTGCATCCTTCGACGGCCGACATTGTCGCGAAGTACCGCAAACAACTGTTCGTCATCGATGCATTCGTCTCTTCCAGCAAAGACATGGCGGTTGTGACCCGTGTTGATATCAACACACCTCGAACGCTCGCACTTCAGCCGGCCACGCGCGACTATGTCAATACGGAGGGACTGACACTCATTCCGGAGACATCGACAGCATCGGTCGCGGATGGGCTCCTCTCGGGCAAATACGAAAGTGGTCTGACGTACTCGTCCCTTGCAACCGAGAACCCCACCCGGTTCAGAATCGACGAGCGAATCGGTACCGTCGACGACCCATGGATTGTCTATGGTCGTGAGCGATTGTCCGACGGCCAGGTTGTAGCCTGGAAGGAGAGCCCGGCTGCTCGAGCATTCCACGCCCAGACACTGACGCGGCTTGATAGCTGAGCCGCACGAAATGCACAGGATCTTCGCTATGAATACGGTACCCGACAACGAATTCGTGATATCTATCAAGGAACTCTCAAAGAGTTTCGGCGAGTTCAATGTACTCAACTCTATTTCGCTGCATGTCCGGCGAGGTGAAAAGATTGTTCTGTGCGGACCGTCCGGCTCCGGAAAGTCGACACTGATTCGCTGCATGAACCGACTTGAGAAGCATGATTCGGGGGATGTGCACGTCGACGGAATCGAGCTCACCGACGATGTGAAACACGTGCGCATGGTCCGTGCGGATGTCGGTATGGTGTTTCAGCATTTCAATCTGTTCCCGCACATGACGGTGCTGGAAAACTGCACATTGGCTCCGATGCACGTTCGCGGTCTGAAGCGGAAGGACGCCGAACCACGGGCTCTTGAAATGCTTGAACGTGTTCGCGTCGCGAGTCATGCCACGAAATACCCTGCGCAGCTTTCCGGTGGTCAGCAGCAGCGGGTCGCTATCGCAAGAGCGCTTTGCATGTCGCCCACCATCATGCTTCTCGACGAACCGACGTCAGCGCTTGACCCGGAGATGGTCAGGGAGGTGCTCGACACGCTTACGCTGCTTGCGCAAGACGGCATGACGATGCTTTGCGTCACCCACGAAATGGGATTTGCAAGGGCGGTGGCCGACCGCATTCTGTTCATGGACCAAGGCGAAATTGTGGAAGACAGCGAGCCTGCTGATTTCTTTGACGCGCCGAAGACTGAACGAGCGAGGCGCTTCCTCAGTCAGATGATTCAAAAATGAATGCGTCATATTGAACATGCACGCGAGTTTTCGGGAGTAAAGCATGGCCACAATCAGGTTTGGCACCCTCGGTCCATCCGGGACGAACCACGAGTACGTGACTCGTCGTTACATTGAATTCCACGGGCTAGAGGCGGCGGTCAAGCTCTTTGATAATTTCGACGATGCCATGGCTGCGTTTGACGCGGACGAAATTGACTATCTCATCCAGTGCGCGGTTCATCCAGATACCCCGCGCGTGATGGGCAGTAACTTCCGCGAGCGGTTCGTTGTCGACACCTTCATCTCGCCAAGTCAGACATTGGCGATTCTCACGCATAAAGATGTAAGCAAGCCGGAAACAATCTCACTTGTTTCCCCTGCAACCGATGAATACGCGGACCTCAGTTCGTATTCGAAGCTAATTCCCGCGGTCTCAATTCCCGTGGCCTTCGAACGACTGATGAAGGGAGAATGCGATTCCGCGCTTGTATATCGATATTATTTTGATGCGCAGCCGGAGAAGTTGCGGGTGGACGCAACGATCGGTTCACCCGATGACGCCTGGATTGTGTACGGCCGGGAGCGAGTTGGGGCGGGAGGCATTGTCGCCAGTCGAGACAGCGTGGCGGCAAAGCAATTCGCAGAGCTGCAGCGGTCGCAACGATAAATAGATACGTGCGATAGCTGCTGGTCGAGGTCAGTGCAAGAGGGGGGCTAATTTCTAGCTGTATTCCCGGATGTTGAAGAATACGGCGAGAAACCTGACCGGCACGCTCTCGATGTCTTCCGGACCATGCGCCGCATTCGGATCGAACAGCAAGCTATCACCGGGTTTCAGGTCGTAGAGCCGATTGGCGTATCGGTATTTCATCTTGCCTTCAAGTACGTGAAGGAACTGGATTCCAGTTGTCTGGTGGGTTGACCACGGTTGGGACTTTTCGTCGAGCGTAACGATATACGGCTCCACGGAAAGGTTCCCTGACAATACGTGGCCAATGAGTCGATAGATGTGGCCGTACGAGGAACCTTCCCGGTCGACAGTCACGCCTTGTCCAGCGGGTACGAACGAGCAGTCGTGGCGTTCACTCTGGTCGACGAAAAAACGCGATACGGGTTTGCCCAACGCATTGGCAAGCCGCGTGAGCGTTTCTATCGACGGGGTCGCCGTTCCTTTTTCGATTCTTGAGAGCATCGAATGGGAAATGCCGGCCATTTTCGCGAGCGTGCCCGAAGCGATTCCTGCTGACGTTCGAAAGGCATGAATCTGTGCGGACAAAGCACGGGACACTTTCTCTACCGCGGGGTCAGGCTGCTTCTCTGCTACCTCGATGTCCGGAGATTCTCCAGCGGGTGGCTGGTTCTGAGATTTTGGCATGGTGCCTTCAGTGAAGGAACTGTTCAAAGTGACTACGTGTTGCCATTATATGAGGCATTGCTGCGGATGAGTGCCAGCTCAACAGCTTTTTGGCAGCGTCGCGCGAGATAGTAAAGGGGATCGCCATGACGCATATTCGGCCTGTTGCACCGACCGATGCACGTTCCGTTGCACACCTTGTGAATGAGCTTCTGACGGAGCTTCACAATGGCAAACTTGAACCCGCAGACCGAGTGTCTATCGCCGAAGCCGTTCTGAACCAAACGAGTCGCAGCTTCGGGTATGTGGCGCTTGAAGGTGAGAGTCCGGTAGGTGTACTTCTCATGACAGAAGGCATGGCGATATACGCGGGAGGGGCCTTCGGACAGATTACGGAGCTATACGTCCGCCCGGAATATCGGTCGGGTGGGGTGGCCGCAGCGCTGGTCCGCGAGGCCACGAAGTTCGGCAAGGAACGCGGATGGAAACGGCTCGATGTTGGCGCGCCTGACCAGCCACGTTGGGCCCGGACGCTTGCGTTCTATCTGTCCGCGGGTTTTGTAGAGGTTGGACCACGGTTGCGTCTTGATTTGTGATGCTGTCCGTCAGGCTAATTGGCAGCATAAAAACACGAACTCACGGAGATTAAGATGAGCAAGATTCAGCGCCTGCGATTGCCCGAAAACGATGAAACGTTTGGCGGCAACAAGATTTTCGACCTCTTCCAGTATTCGCCCGCTGTGTCGGCGAACGGCCTGGCCTTCATTGCAGGGCAGGTTGGGATACGAGCGGACGGAACCATTCCTGTGTCGGCGGAAGAGCAGATCGATCTGGTGTTCAAGCGTGCCGAAGTCGTTCTCCGGAACCTCGGGCTCGACTTCACGGACCTTGTAGAACTGGTTTCGTACCATGTGGACGTAGCGTCACAACTCAGTGTTTTCCGGGCCATCAAGGAGCGTTACATCCATTCCGACTTTCCTGCGTGGACGATTCTTGGTGTGGCATCGTTGGCGCGCCCCGAGTTGTTAATCGAAATCAAGATGGTCGCGGCGCTGCGGAAGGTGTGAGTCGTTGGGCTGGGGGGTGCCGAACACCCCACGCACCTTTGTACTGACAAAGCCCCGGCTGCGGCCAGCATTGTGCCGCTGCTACAATGCTTCTCACGAAACGGCCGCAACGCGCTCCGTCTTGACTACCACCCCGTTCGATAGAGCCGAGGAGTATTAAGCTCGTTTCTTCATGAATGATGCCGTCGACATAAGATTTCTACTCACCATTCGCGAAGCCGGCAGCCTTGCGGGCGCAGCTCGAAAGTTGGGCGTCACGCCGTCGGCGGTAACGAAGCGGTTGCAGCAGATTGAGACGAAGCTTGACGTCCATTTGCTGGACAGGTCGACGAGACAATTGCGCTTCACGGAAGAGGGCGAACTGCTCTGTTCCAAAGGCGCGGAGCTTCTTCGGGACTTTGATTCGTTGCTTGCCGAGCTGGGTAGGCGAAGAGGGCAATTGGTCGGTGGATTGAAAGTCAATGCACCGCTTGGTTTCGGGCGTCGATACGTCGCTCGCATCGCATCTGCGTTCAAGGATGCCCACCCGGATGTGGACGTCTCCTTGACATTGTCCGACCGCCCGCTCATTGAAGAATATGACCGCTATGACATTGTCGTTCATATCGGCGAGTTGGGTCCTTCGAACCTTGTCAGGTACGTGATTGCGCCTAACGCTCGCTACGTCTGCGCGTCCCCCGCTTTCCTGAAGAGATACGGTTCCCCCGCGAACCCGGAAGACCTCGCGAATGTTCCCTGCATCGCACTTCGTCAAAACAACGAGGACGTGACGTTGTGGCATTTCTCGAAGGGGCGTACTTCACGCGGCGTCCGCGTTTCCTCTGGCCTGAGTTCGAACGATGGCGATGTGATTCACCAGTGGGCTCGAGAGGGGCGAGGGGTGATGCTTCGGTCGGAATGGGATGTGGCGGAAGAATTACAAAATGGCTCACTGATCCGGCTGCTGCCAGGCTGGAAGCTGCCGGATGCTGACGTTATCGCCCTTGTTCACCAAAGAACGGGTATGCCGGCACGAATCAAGGCCTTTCTGCAGCATCTGCAACGAGAGTTTCGCCCGCGGCCGCCTTGGCGCCCCTGACTCCGTGTCGAACGGTGAAAACCGTCCATCGATTCGTTCCTGAAAGTTAATTTCTGATTGCCTCACTGGAAACCCTATTGCTGCAGGCTTCAACTAGACTGCATTCAGATACGGGAGGCAACGATGTTCACAGATTTCACCGACGCGTCGACCCACGTCGACGGCATCCAGATCCACGCGATCCGCGGCGGCAGTGGCCCGGCTTTACTGCTGCTGCACGGCCATCCACAGACCCATGCGATCTGGCACAAAGTCGCGCCCACGCTGGCACGGCACTTCACGGTCATTGCCGCGGATCTGCGTGGCTACGGCGACAGCGGCAAACCGCAAGGCGCGCCCGACCACAGCACCTATTCGAAACGCCGCATGGCCGCGGATCAGGTGTCGTTGATGCGCGCCCAAGGCATCACGCAATTTGCCGTTGTCGGTCACGATCGCGGTGGGCGCGTTGCCGCTCGCATGGCGCTCGATCATCCGCAAGCGGTGACGAAGCTGGTCACACTGGACGTCGCACCGACACTCGCCATGTACGAGAAAACTTCGTTCGAGTTCGCGCGCGCTTACTGGCATTGGTTCTTCCTCGTGCGTCCCGCGCCGTTTCCCGAGACGCTGATCCGTGCGGACCCCGATCTCTATCTGAAGCAGACGATCGGCGCACGCAGCGCCGGGCTCGCGCCGTTCACCGCTGCCGCCTACGCCGAGTATTTGCGTTGTCTGTCAGACCCGGCCACCGCACACGGCATCTGCGAGGACTACCGCGCGAGCATCACGATCGACCTCGATCACGACCGTGCCTCGCTCGCCGAAGGGCAGAAGATCGCGTGCGATTTCCTCGCGTTGTGGGGCGCGCATGGCGTGATCGAACAATGCTTCGAGCCGCTCGCCGAATGGCGGCAGTGGTCGGCGCACGTGAGCGGCGAGGCATTGCCGTGTGGCCATTACATTCCCGAGGAAGCGCCCGAGTTGTTGCTCGACCGCGCCTTGCCGTTCCTGCAGTCCTAGCCGCCGGTCGACCCATCATGTCAAAACGAACCCTTTACCAGAAGCTCGTCGATTCGCACGTCGTCACGCGCATCGACGCACAAAACGTGCTGCTGTACGTCGATCTGCATCTGATGAACGAATACACCAGCCCGCAGGCGTTCAGCGCACTCGCGGCCAAAGCGCGGCCGGTGCGTCGTCCGCGGCAGCAACTGGCGGTGGTCAGCCACATCATTCCAACGCATGCGGAATCGCCGCGCGTGATTCGCGATGCCGCGTCGCTGTTGCAGGCCAATAATCTCGCGCGCAACTGCGAACAGGCGGGTATCGAACTGTACGCGGCGAACGATCCGCTGCAAGGCATCGAACATATCGTCGCGCCCGAACGCGGCCTGATTCGCCCGGGGATGGTCGTGCTGTGCGGCGATAGTCACACCACCACGTACGGTGCGCTCGGCGCATTGGGTTTCGGCATCGGCACCTCGGAGGTCGAGCACGTGCTTGCCACGCAAACGCTGGTCTATCGCGTCGCGCAAACCATGCGCATCACGATCGACGGGGCGTTGCCGTATGGCACATCCTCAAAGGATGTGATCCTGTGGATCATCAGCCGCATCGGTGCACAGGGTGCGCGTGGTTATGCGGTGGAGTTCGCAGGCTCGACGATTGCGTCGCTGTCCGCTGAAGCACGCATGACCTTATGCAACATGACCGTCGAAGCCGGCGCGCGAGCCGCGCTGATCGCACCCGACGCGACCACGTTCGATTACGTCCGCGCGCACGTCACATCTCTGGACGATGCCGCGTGGGCTGCTGCCATGAACGACTGGCGCGAACTGAAATCCGACGCCGGCGCGGCCTTCGATGTCGAGCATCACTTCGATGCGCACGATATCGCGCCGTTCGTCACATGGGGCACGAGCCCCGATCAGGCGATTGCAGTCGATCAGCGCATTCCCAGCGCCGCTGCGCAAAAGACACCGGAAGCCGTCGCGGCGCTCCGACGCGCGCTCGACTACATCGGGCTCGATGCGGACCAGCCGATTGCGGGCACACCGATCGACCGCGTGTTCATCGGCTCGTGCACCAACGGGCGTATCGAGGATTTGCGCATCGTCGCCGCTATCGTGCGCGGGCGCCACGTTGCGCAAGGCGTGCGCGCGATGGTCGTGCCGGGCTCGGGCACTGTGCGCCGCGAGGCTGAGGCTGAGGGCATCGCCGCGATACTGCGCGATGCCGGTTTCGAATGGCGCGAGCCGGGCTGTTCAATGTGTCTCGCGATGAACGACGATTTTCTCGCGGTGGGTGAGCGCTGCGCATCCACGACCAACCGTAACTTCGAAGGACGGCAGGGGCGCGGCGGCCGCACGCACCTGATGAGCCCCGCGATGGCCGCCGCCGCTGCACTCACCGGGCGCATCACCGACGTCCGCACGCTGGAGACACAATCATGCTAACGAGACTCACTGACATCGACGGAATTGCCGCGCCATTGCCGATTGAAAACCTCGATACCGATCAGATCATGCCGAAGCAGTTTCTTCGGATCATCGACAAGGCCGGACTGAGTGAGGGCTTGCTGTACGACTTGCGTGTCGACGCAGAAGGCGAGCCGCGCCCTGATTGCGTGCTGAATCAGGCGGCGTATCGCGGCGCGCGCATCCTGATCGGCGGCTCGAATTTCGGCTGCGGTTCGAGTCGTGAGCATGCCGTGTGGGGGCTTCAGCAATTCGGTTTCGAAGCGGTGATCGCGCCGAGCTTCGCCGAGATTTTCTATTCGAACGCGATGAATAACCGTTTGCTGCTGGTGCAACTGGAGCGCGAAGCAGTCGACGCCTTACTGCATGACGCTGCGACACAACCGGCTGCGCCGCTGCATATCGACATCGAACAGCAAACGGTGACGACCGCCGGCGGTCGCGTGTTCACGTTCCCGCTCGGCGCACGTCACAAACAGATGGTGATTGAAGGCATGGACACCATCGACCTCACGCTCGCTTCACTGCACGACATTGAAGCGTTCGAGCGGGCCCATCTCGCACGGCATAGCTGGGCCGCCGTGCTGTAAATCCCCTGGCGGTGCGTGTGCCGCCATTCAACCGAAACGCGCGTGACGATTTCCCCGCCAGAAGGGAAGGGACGCGCTTTGCCTTTAAAAAATGGAGGAGACATGAAGCGCAAACCACTCTATAAGGTGCTGTACGTTCAGGTGATCGTGGCGATTGTTATCGGTGTGCTCGTGGGCCATTTCCTGCCTGCGGATGCCGTGGCGATGAAACCGCTTGGCGATGCCTTCATCAAACTCGTGCGCATGATCATCAGCCCGGTGATTTTCTGCACTGTCGTGACTGGCATCGCCAGCATGCACGACATGCGCAAGGTCGGCCGCGTGGGTGGCAAAGCGCTGCTGTATTTCGAAGTGGTATCGACACTCGCGCTTGGCATCGGATTGCTGGCCGCGCACGTGCTGAAACCCGGCGCTGGCTTTAACGTGGATCCCGCCACACTCGACGCCGGCGCTGTATCCAGTTACGCCGCGCAGGCCGCGCATGGCGAAGGGCTCGCGGGTTTCTTCATGCACATCATCCCGGAGACGTTTGTCGGTGCGTTCACGCAGGGCGATATTCTGCCGGTGCTGCTGATTGCCATGCTGTTCGGCACCGCGCTGGCGGTGATGGGTGAAACCGCGAGGCCGGTCATCGGTTTCATCGAACTGCTGTCGAAAACTTTCTTCCGCATGGTGCGCATGATTACGAGCCTCGCGCCGATTGGTGCGTTCGGCGCCATTGCGTTCACGATCGGCAAATATGGCATTGTCTCTTTGCTGCCGATGATGAAACTGATTGGCACGTTCTATCTCACTGCGTTCCTGTTCGTCTCGTGCGGCCTCGGCCTGATTGCGAGAGCATGCGGCTTTAGCTTGTGGCGCTTTGTCGTGTACATCAAGGACGAACTGCTGATCGTGCTTGGTACGTCGACATCTGAAGCGGCCTTACCGCAGTTGATGGAAAAACTCGAACGGCTCGGATGCGCTCGGGGGATCGTCGGACTGGTCGTGCCGACGGGTTATTCGTTCAATCTCGACGGCACCAACATCTACATGACGCTCGCGGTGCTATTTCTCGCCCAGGCCACCAACACCCATTTGACGATTGTTCAGGAGATCACGTTGCTGGCGGTGACGATGCTGACGTCGAAGGGCTCGACCGGCGTTACGGGGGCGGGGTTCATCACGTTGGCCGCGAGTCTCTCGGTCGTACCGACTGTGCCGGTGACGGCGATGGTACTGATTCTCGGCATCGACCGTTTCATGTCCGAGTGCCGCGCGCTGACCAATACGATGGGTAACGGCGTGGCGTCGATCGTGATTGCTGCGTGGGAGAAGGAACTGGATCGGGACAAGCTCAAGGCGGCGTTGGCGAGGCCTGTCGCCACGTCTGGCGCAGTCGCCGCGGAGGAGGCGGCCGTCGTGGATCGCTTGCCCGAACGTGAAGCGCAGCGCTCGACCTGACTAAGCCGCTGTGGCCGCCTCATGGCCATGCACGAGCGACAGCAACTCGCGGCGCGAGCTCACGCCAAGCTTCGCGAACGCGCGCTTGGCGTATGTTTCGACCGTCGATTCCTTGACCCCCATCGCTTGCGCAATCGATACGGTCGTCATGCCCTTGACGAAGGCCGAGCAAACACTCGTCTCCCTCGACGACAGCAAGATTGAACGTCGCGTCAGATACGCCTGCAACACGTCGGCGGGCGCGATCTTGTTGACGTTGTCGTCGAGAGGCACACCGACCATCCGCGTATGCAGTTCCGCCAGCGGCAACAGCACCTGGCCGAGATGCTTGAGCACGCTCAATTCGTAGAGCGAGAACGCCGGCAGTCGTCGCGCGCGGCATACTGACAGCGAATAGGCGATGCCGTTAGACGGCCGCACCACGACGCATTCGTCGTGAATATTGGCGACGTCGTAAATGAGGCAGCGCAACTCGGTATCTTCAATCGTCTGTGCCGAACGGTGAATCAATTCGCCGTGCGGGGCATCGGAAACACGGTCGTTGAGCGGATCGCGGTCCGCGAAACTGCCGAAGTACTTCTCCATCGTCCGCTGCAAGTTTTCGTGGTCGGGCGCATAGCTGCCGATCCACTCGATGCGTCGGGCGCGCGTGTCCCGTGGCGTGACACGTGCGCGTTGCAGATGCAACGAATCGCAATCGACGAATTGCTTCACGCAATCGAACAGTTGCCCCAGAAAGCGCGACGACCCGGCCGAATCGACCACCGGACCCAAGGCGTTCGACAACGCGGCCAATTGCCCGACGGACAGCGGCGTGATGGAGGGAGAAGCGTTCATGAGCTGATATTTTCAACGGAGGGCCGCGGCAGCCTTCACTGATAACACGAAAAAATCAGCGCGCCCACTGCGGCTTACCCATCCATCCAGGCGTTCCAACCGCCGGGACGCTGAAAGACCAGGGGCCGGACGTTTATATCCGGCGTGTCCCCCCTAAGTCGGGACAGACGGCGCAATTTCGCCTCCCTAGACTCTGCCCATCGTTGCATCATCATGAACCGGGGATGGAGGTCGAGGATGGAAATCAGCAGGTGGAGTAAGAGACTGGCGTGGCCGATGCGAGCGCTATCGGTATGTTTGCTGAGCGCGGCGGCGCATGCGGACCCGGCGGTCGTGAACGTCTACAACTGGGGCAATTCGATCGGTAAGGATACGGTCGCCAACTTCGAGAATGCGACCGGTATCCACGTCGTGTATCAGGAGTTCGACAGCAATGAGACCTTGCAGGCCAAACTGCTCTCCGGCAGTTCCGGCTACGACGTGGTGGTACCGTCGGACGCGTTCTGGGCGAAGCAATTGGCGGCCGGCATCTACCAGCCGCTCGATAAAACGAAGCTGCCCAACTATGCACTGCTCGACCCCAAGCTGATGGCGCTGCTCGCCGCCGACGATCCTGGGCATCAATACGGCGTGCCATGGAGTTGGGGGACGGACGGGTTCGGCATCAACGTCGAGAAAGTGCAGGCCGCGCTTGGCAAGGACGCCAAGCTCGACGGCCTCGATCTGCTGTTCGATCCGAAGAACGCGGCAAAGCTCAAAAGCTGCGGCATTTCGTTGATCGATTCACCGCGCGATGTGTTCGGCAGCGTGTTGCTGTACATGAAGCGCGACCCGAATAGCGCCAATCCCAAGGACTACCAGGATGCGATGACCGTGTTGAAGGGTATTCGCCCGTATATCGCGCAGTTCAGCACCGGCAGCTATATCAGTGACCTCGCGAACGGCGATATCTGTCTCGCGCTCGGCTGGTCGGGCGACGTGAATACGGCGCGACGTTCGGCGCTGGATGCGCACCGCGCCTATCACATTAAATACATTCTGCCGAACGAAGGCGGCCCGATCTGGTTCGACGTGATGGCCGTGCCGAAGGATGCGCCGCATCCCGATGCCGCGCTGAAGTGGGTCAACTTCGTGCTGTCCGAGCAGGAGAGCGCGAACCTGACCAACGACACCTCCTATCCCACCGCGGTCGCCAGCGCGTCGAAACTGGTGCATGCGGACGTGCTGGCTGACCCGGCGGTGTTCCCGTCACCGGCCGACTTCAACAAGCTGTTCGCGGTCAAACCGTTGCCGACCGAGATCAACCGGCTCGTGACGCGTCTGTGGCAACAGTACAAGACGGACTAGTGGCCTGAACGGGTTATCCAACGAAGCCGCGCAACTGGGTGACATCACTGCACCTGCGACGTAACTGAGTTTCGCAGCCACCTCACGCTCCTACAACACGCACGCTTTCCGCCGCCGCGTCTCGCGACGCGGTGCGGATCAACACGTCCATTCGACGTCTTCCATCATGAAACTGAAAGTCATTGTTCTCGTGAGCGCGCTCGCGTTCCAGTTGACTGCCCTTGCTGCCCAGACCGACGCCGCCGCGCGTCCGTCTGTTGCCGCGCAACTCGATGCATTGCAGGCGCAAATCACCTCACTGCAAGCGGAGATTCATAGCCTGCAGGCTCAAGCTAAGGTTAATAAGGCAACGCCGCAGGTAGTGGCGGCCGCATCTGCCCCGGCGTCTGCCGCGGCTTCCGCTTCCGCTTCCGCGCAGGACGCCGCAGCATTGGCGCGCGATTTCCAGGCGATGCATGAGCAGGTCAACAATCTCACGCTGAAAACAGACTCACTCGAAGATGCGGCCACCACCGGCCCGCTCGCCGGCCTGAGCGTGACCGGCTATATCGACCCCTTGTATCTGTACAACCGCGCGAAGGGTTCCGGGGGCTTCCAGTTCGTCAATCACGATCCGGGCGTGTACGACTACTTCGAAAGCCAGATCGGCGACGTCTACATCGACATCAAGAAGACCTTCGGCGTCGGCCCGCTCGCGCCTGCCGCGGAGATCGTGATCCAGCCCAATCGCGGCGTGGGTTCGACCTTGAGCAGCGGTCACGGCAGCGTCGGCAACAACATTCTGACGCAGGCCGATGTGACCGTGCCGCTCGACTCGCTGACCACTTTCACGGCGGGCCTGTTGCAAAGCCCGATTGGCTACGAGCCACTGCCGTCGAATCAGATGCTGACGCTGACGCACAACCTGCTGTACGACTTCAGCGAGCCGGCGGGCATGGTCGGCATTGGCCTGAAGGGTAACAACGCGATCTTCACGCATTTCTGGCAGGTGTACATCGCGAACGAACAGTTGCGCACATCGGGGGCTGTCGTCAACGGCCCCAACAACACCTCGCAGAGCAACTGGGTGCCGTCGCTTACCGCGCGCTTCGACGATGCACTGTCGACGGCGCTCGACATAGGCGTGGCCGGCATGATTGGCCGCTCGACGCTGTTTTCGCCGTGCGCGAATCCGGGTGGCTACGGTTACCAATGCAATGCCTCGACGCCGTTCGGCATGATGCGTTACGTCGAAACCGATCTGACCTACACGCGCGACAAGCTGCAACTGAACGCACAACTCGACTATGGCGAACAGCAGAAGGGCGCCTACGACGGCGGTACGGCGCGCTGGTACGGCATTTCATTGCAGGGCCACAAGAAGTGGACCTCCACGTGGCTCGGCCATATGGGCGCGACGTTGCGGTTCGACTACCTGGACGACACCGCTAACGGCGGCGGTGCGCCGAACATTCTGTACGGCGTTTCCGGCGGCAATCCTTCGGTGAATGCGACAAGCGGATTCGGCATCGATCCCGCGTGCTTTTCCGCCTCGACGCGCAATGGCACCGAGTGCAAGGGCGCGACGCATTACGACATCACTGCCGATCTGCTGTTCTTCCCGACCCAGCAGATCACGCTCAAGTTCGAGTACCGGCACGATCAGGCTAACCATCCGGTGTTCCTGATGAACGACGGCACCTACTCACGCGCCAACGACATTCTGGCGACCCAGTTCATCTATTCATTCTGACCACGACCATGACTAACTTTTCACACGACGCCGCCCGCGACGCGCTGCGCTACCGCAACTGCACCTTCGTCAACGGCGCGATCTACAGCGGCGGCGCGACCCCGACCTTTGCAGAGTGCCTCGCCGTACGCGAGGGCATGATCGCTTACATCGGCACCCGCGCGGGATTGCCGCAAGCGCTACGCAATACGGAGGAAATCGACCTGCGTGGCC
Organism: Burkholderia sp. GAS332; assembly: GCA_900142905.1. Taxonomy (NCBI): domain Bacteria; kingdom Pseudomonadati; phylum Pseudomonadota; class Betaproteobacteria; order Burkholderiales; family Burkholderiaceae; genus Burkholderia; species Burkholderia sp. GAS332. The sequence goes on from FSRV01000001.1 coordinate 1,451,785, forward strand.
GCATGATCGTGCCTGGCTTCACGGATTCGCACGCGCATCCTGTCGAAGGTTTCCAACTGACCTGTGACGGCGATCTTGGCGACGCGCATTCATTCGACGCCATTGCGCACCAGGTCCGCGAATGCGCTGCATTGCATCCGCAACGCAGCTGGGTGATGGCGGGCAACGTTGCGCTTGAAGCGCTGGGCGAGCAACTCAACCGCGCATCGCTCGACACGATGGTACGTGACCGTCCGCTGCTGCTGATTGGCCACGACGTGCATTCCGGCTGCCTGAACACTGCCGCATTACGCGCCCTCGGCGTGAGCGCGACGACGCCGGACCCTGAAGGCGGCATTTACGAACGTGACGAGCACGGCGAGCCTACGGGCGTCGTCCATGAAGCTGCGCTATACGGACTTTTTCGCCACCTCCCGCAAATGGGCGCCGACGAATCGGCTCTTGCGTTACAGAAAGCGCAGCGCCAGGCCCACGAAAACGGCATCACCGGATGGTTCGAAGCGATGGTGGGGCAACGTCTCGTCGATGCTTACGTGCGAGCACGAGACGCTGGCGAATTGAAGGCGAACGTGAGTTTGGGCTTACTGGTATCGCCGAACCTGTCGCTTGCACCGCAGATTGCAAAACTGATCGATTGGCGGCACCAGTACGACGGCGGCCGCGTACGGCTACATACGGCAAAGATCTTTATCGACGGCGTACTCGAGAGCCGCACGGGTGCGTTGTTGAGCAACTACGAGGACGCCGACCACAACGGCGCTGCGCATTGGGAACCTGCGCAACTGCGCGAGGCGGTATTTGCTGCGGACGCTGCCGGCTTCGACCTGCACTTCCACACGATTGGCGACCGCGCGGTGCGCATGGCATTAGATGCGCTCGAAGCGCTGAACCACGAACGCGGCCACCGCGACCGCCGCGCGCAGCTGGCGCATGTGCAACTGATCGACCCGCAGGACGTCCCGCGTTTTGCGCAGACCGGTGCGATCGCATCGATTCAGGCCGTATGGGGCAGTATCGCCCCGGACCTGCGGGACCTCTACACGCAATTACTGGGTGACCAGCGAATGAGTCGCCAATATGCATTTGGCGATTTGCATCGTCATGGGGCGATGTTATCTGGCGGCTCAGACTGGCCGGTATCGACCCAAAACCCGCTGGTGGCGATAGAAACCGCGTTACGCCGCGCGAGGCCGGGCGACACCGACGACACGCCCTTCCTTCCCGAACAAAGCGTCGACCTTGCGACAATGATGCAGGCATACACGCACAATTCCGCCTACAGTTTGCGCTTCGACGACCGTGCGGGCCAACTGAGTGCTGGCCGACCGGCGTCGCTTGCGGTATTGAGTGGCGACCTACGCGAAGCGGCGCCGCATCAAATAGCGGAAGTGGCGACGACGATGACGCTGTTCGAGGGCGAGACGGTATACGGCAACCTTGATTAATTGAGTCAAGCTCAAGAAGAGCCGGACAAACGGGGGAGCGTTGCGCACCGCCCCCACGGTGCCAACACCCCCTTGGTTTCCCTGGCAGACCCATCCGCGACGCACGCAGTGCGGAGTGGGAGCTGATGAGCCCTTTGTCACTGACGCCGAAAGTGCGAGGACACGGATTCCAGATGCACCACTACCGTGGCTGCGCGGGGGACCCGCTTAGCAGGGGCTTCTAGCCGCTTTCTTTGCTTATCTTTCTTTGCGGCGGCAAAGAAAGTAAGTGCCGCCCCGCACAGGGGCAACACTAATAGACCACTAAGAAAACAAGGAAAGGCCAACGCCGCAGGCAAACAGACGAACAATCGCCCCGCAGTCAGACGCCTAAAAAAGGAGCAGACCAAAACCATAAAAACCCAAACTCCCGCTACGCGCACCAAAACATTGAGCTAAACTCAAAAAACGCCAAGCAAGCGCCAAGCACCGGAGACACGATGAACCTCAACGGCCAGACCTACGAATCGCTGACAGCCAACTTCGCCTGGCGAATCCCACCGCACTACAACATCGGCGTCGACGTCTGCGACAAATGGGCCGACGGCTCGGGCCGTCTAGCCTTGATCTACGAAGACGCCGAAGGCAACCCCACCCGCTATACCTTCGACGAATTGAAGAGTTTGTCCGACCGCTTCGCCAACGCGCTCCTCGCATCCGGCGCGCAACGAGGCGACCGCATCGGCATCTTCCTATCGCAGTCGATTGAAACGGCGATCGCCCACTTAGCCGCATACAAGGCCGGCATGGTAGCGGTGCCCCTCTTCGCGCTATTCGGCGTGGACGCAATCGAGCACCGCCTCAGCGACAGCGGCGCAGTCGCATTAATCACCGACAACACCGGCGCACAAAAAATCGACGAAATCCGCAACGCGTTACCAGCACTGAGCAACATCTTCAACGTCGACATCGAAAGCGACAGCGACAGCAACAAACAACAACCCGCAGCGCGCTCCTTCTGGCAGGCCCTAAACACCGCATCCGCCGCGTTCACCCCAGCCGATACTGCAGCAGACGACCCTGCAATCATCATCTACACCTCCGGCACCACCGGCAAACCAAAAGGCGCCTTACACGCGCACCGTGTGCTGCTGGGCCACCTACCAGGTGTCGAACTATCCCAACAAGGCTTCCCCGCCCATGCCACACTGATGTGGACCCCCGCCGACTGGGCCTGGATCGGCGGCCTATTCGATGTCCTGCTGCCCTCCTGGCACCACGGCATCCCAGTACTAGCGCGCCGCTTTGCAAAATTCGACGGCCACGCCGCCTTCGACCTGATGGCGCGTCACGCCGTCTCACACACATTCCTGCCGCCAACCGCGCTAAAAATGATGCGCGGCGTCGAGCACCCCGACCGCTGGACGCTCGCACTACGCTCCGTGGCGAGCGGCGGCGAATCGCTTGGCGAGGAATTAATCGGCTGGGGACGTCAAGCACTGGGCGTGACGATCAACGAGTTCTACGGACAAACCGAATGCAACGTCGTGGTGTCGTCATGCGCGGCATTGTTCGAGCCGAGCTTCGGCGCGATCGGCCGCGCGGTGCCAGGACATCATGTCGCGATCATCGACGCAAACGGCAACGAACTCCCGCAAGGCGCAATCGGCGATATCGCGGTAGCCGCCCCCGACCCGGTCATGTTCCTCGGCTACTGGCGCAACGAGCCGGCAACGCGCGAAAAATTCCGCGGCAAGTATCTGGTCACCGGCGACCTGGGTACGCGCGACGCGGACGGCTTCATCCGCTTCGTCGGCCGGGGTGACGACGTGATCACGAGTGCCGGCTACCGGATCGGACCGGCTTCGATTGAAGACTCATTGCTGCGGCATCCTGCGGTATCGATGGCCGCGGTGATCGGCGCGCCGGATCCCGAACGCACCGAAATCGTGATGGCGTTTGTGGTGTTGAATCCTGGTTTCATCGGCGACGAGGCCCTGGTGCGCGAGATTCAGCAGCATGTCAAAACGCGCCTCGCCGCACACGAATATCCGCGCGAGATCCGCTTCGTGGAAAGTCTGCCTCTGACCGCAACCGGCAAGGTGATTCGCAAAGCGTTGCGTGCGGAACTCGCGCACGATGCGGAGAATCCCACCGGAGGGAATCCGCCCACGCCGCATCGCCCGTGAATGCGGCCGGATTCGCATGCTACGATGCTTCGCTCGTTGAGAAAAACGTCGGAGACATAGATGCGCCCAGAGAGTGCCGCCCGTTTCGATGAACAGTTTGCGCCGCGCATTGCCGAGGCGATCGCCGCCTGTTTCGCCACCACGGTGCATACCGAAGTGCTGCCTTACGGTGGCCATGGGCATCCCACGCGCGTGCGGATTCATGCAACGCCGATCGAAGACCTGCGTCACTATCCGCATCCGTTGAATCTGTTTCTGACGTGGGACAGCGACGAGATCGAGCGGCTGATGGGGGCGGAAGGGCCGGCGCGCTTCGCCGGCTATCTGGCGGCATTGCCGCGCAAACTCGAAGCGTGGCGCCATGTGCGCGAACTGGATTTTGTCTCGCACACGCAGGCCGAGCCGTCGGTATTACTCGGCGGCCTCGACTTCGGGTCTTAGGACACCGCCGCGCCGATCCGGAAGAAGCTCACGCTTTGCACCAGACCCGATGCCTTGCTCTGCACCGCATCGGCAGCCGCGGCCGCTTGCTCCACCAACGCCGCATTGCTCTGCGTCACCTGATCCATCTGCGTGACCGCATCGTTCACTTCCGCAATGCCCGCTGCCTGATCGACGCTGGCGGTCGCGATCGCCTCGACGATGCGCGTCACGCTGCCCGCGCTTTGCACCACGCCGTCCATCGTATTGCTCGCGTGGTTGATCAGCTGCGTGCCGGCGTCGATCGTGGCAACCGACTCGCGAATCAGTGCCTTGATCTCGCGCGCGGCATCGGCCGAGCGTTGCGCGAGACTGCGCACTTCGCTCGCGACGACCGCGAAGCCGCGCCCTTGCGTGCCGGCACGCGCCGCTTCAACGGCGGCGTTGAGGGCCAGAATGTTGGTCTGCGCGGCAATCGCTTCGACCACGGCGATGATATCGACGATGCGCTTGGACGCCGCGTTGATCTGGCCCATTGTGCGCACCGCGTCGCTCATCACGGCGCCGCCGTCGCGCGCTGCTTGCGCAGCGGTTTGTGCGAGCGAGGTGGCTTCGCGGGCGTTGCTGGCGTTGCGCTGAACCGAGTCGGTGAAATGCTGCATCGACGCGGCGGTTTCTTCCAGCGAGGCGGCCTGTTGCTCGGTGCGCGCCGACAGGTCGAGGTTGCCCGCGGCGATTTCCTGCGTCGCTGAAGAGATGGTGTGCGCGCCTTCGCGAATCTCGCTGACGATATGGCGCAAGCGCTGGTTCATGTCATTGAGCGCGACCAGCAACTGGCCGGTCTCGTCGCGGCTCACCACGACGACATCGGCGCGCAGATCGCCCGCTGCAACCGCTTGCGCGACCCCCACCGCCTGCCTGACCGGCAACGTGATGCTGCGGCTCAGGAACCAGATCGCGAAGGTGCCCACACCGAGCGAGCCGATCACGACCGACAGCAGCAGCGTGCAGGCGAGCGTATACGCGCGTTCCGCGGCCTCGCTCGTGCGCACGTTGGAGTCTTGCGCCTGCTGCATCACCGAGGCGACGATGTCGTCGATAGCGGCGGTCGGCGCGCGGTCGATCCCTTTGACCAGACCGTCGACGACGTGCGCCGTATTCGGATCGGCCGCGTCGTAGTGCTTGAGCGCCTCGAGGTAGCTGTCCTGCAACGAGGCGTGGGTGGCGAGCGCCTTGTCGACGCCGTCCACGTTGGCGCCAAGTGCATTCAACTGATCTTTCAGTCGTAGCAGGGCAGCGTGTGTCGTGCCGCTTTCCTTGCTGAAGGCGTCGCGGTACTTGGTGAGCGAAGCGGGATCAGCGCCGCGCAGCAACAGGTCCTTCCATTCCTGCACCTGCTTCTTGAATTCGACCTGCGCGACGCGTGCGGTGTCGGCGGCTTGCGCATACTGGCTGAGCGTTTGCGCGGACTGAATTTGCAGCGCATGCGTATTGGACAAGGCATGCCAACCTTCGAGACCCACCACCATCGTGGCGGCGAGCAGCACAGCGCCGAGCAGCGCCAACTTAACGGCGATCTTCAGATTTCTATAGAACGTCACTACGATTTCCTTTGGCGAACCTTAGTCCAGCTTGAATTGCGTCACAGCACTGGCGAGACTCACGGCCTGGCTTTGCAACGCGGCGGCAGCCGCTGTGGATTCCTCGACCAACGCGGCGTTCTGCTGAACCATTTCATCCAGTTGGCTGACCGCGCGGTTCACCTCCTGAATCCCGCGTGTTTGCTCGTTGGCCGCTTGGGTGATTTCGGAAATGATGGTCGTGACATTGGCGACGTTGCTGACGATCTCCGTCATCGTCGCGCCGGCCTGGCGCACCTGGCCCGAACCGGAGGTCACGCTCGCCACGGTCGATTCGATCAGCGCCTTGATTTCCTTCGCCGCCTGCGCGCTGCGTTGCGCGAGGCTGCGCACTTCGCCGGCCACCACCGCGAAGCCGCGGCCCTGTTCGCCGGCACGTGCCGCTTCCACCGCGGCGTTCAACGCGAGAATGTTGGTCTGGAACGCGATACCGTCGATCACGCCGATGATGTCGGAGATCTTCACCGACGCATGTTCGATCTCGCTCATCGTCGTAATCACTTCGGAGATCACCACGCCGCCGCGCGAGGCGACTTGCGATGCGGACACGGCCCTATCGTCGGCCTGCTTCGCGGCGCTGGCCGATTGCGTGACCGTCGAGGTGATTTCTTCCATCGACGCCGCAGTCTGTTGCAGGCTGGCCGCCGCGGATTCGGTGCGGCCCGACAGATCGACGTTGCCCGCAGCGATTTCATTGGCGGCCACGCGCACCGATTCGCTGGCATCGCGAATCTGACGCATCACGTGGCTGAGTTTGTCGATGAAGGTGTTGAACGAGCGCGCGATCTGCGCGACTTCGTCGTTGCCGACGGCCGGCAGACGTTGTGTCAGATCGCCTTCGCCCGAGCCGATCGCGTCCATCGCATCGCGCACTTTCGACAGGCGCTGGAACGACACGGCGGTGACCGCGGCCACGATTGCGGCGGCGATGGCGGCGATCACGATCAAGGCGATCACGGAAGCGGTTAACAGCGATCGCATGCCGGCCGTTGCTTCCGATTTGTCGAGCGCGACGACCGCATACCAGTCCGTGCCGGGAATGGCTTCGGCGCGCAGCAGCTTCGTGCTGCCGCTCACGTCGACCTCGACCGGGTGCTCGGCGCTGAAGAGCGCGGCCAGCTTGTCGCCGGTAAGCGCGGGGGCGAGGTCCGATACCGGCTTCAAGGTCAGTTTGGCGTCCGGGTGCGCGACGATATGGCCACTCGCGTCGATCAACATGCCGAAGCTCGCGGGCGTTGGGTGAATCGCCGTGACGTTGGCAATCACGCTGTCCATGGTGACGTCGCCGGACACCACGCCTTTCACCACGCCATCGCGTACCACAGGCGCGGCGAACGCGACCACCAGCTTGCCCGTACCCACGTCCACGTATGGCGGCGTGACCACCGGCTTGCCGGCAGCGGCGGCCTGCTTGTACCAGGGGCGGCCGGTCGGATCGTAGTCGGGCGGAATGCCGGTCGGGTCGGAGAACTTCGCGGTCTTGTCCGCGTAGCCGACATACACGTTGGTGAACTTGCCGGCTGCCGCGATCTGCTTCAATGCGGCGGACGGATCGGGTTGCAGCACCGCGTCCTGCAGCGAGTTGATCATCTGACTATTGGTGGCGATCCAGTCTTCGATACCGTCTGCATGACCGCTTTCGACAGCGTTCAAGCTGCTTTCAATGGCATCGGCGTTGTACGAGTTGGCGACGACATAGTTGAGAACCGCGTTAGCAGCGAGCGCAACCACAACGATGGCGACGCACAGGGCGACGATGCGCGCGCGAATGGAGGAGAACATGTTGGGAGTCTTTCGGAGTAAGCAGTGAGCCGTAGTCGGTGAGGCGGGGGCCTCATACCCGTATACGGCGCGGGCAGGGGGGACTTGAGCGGGGAATGCTTACAGTTTGGGACGCTTGCCGGGAAAGCCGCCTGTGGCGGCGCGCCGCGATGCGACACACTTTTTCTTCCGAAGCGGCTTTTTCAATAGATGCCGAAACAGCCGTTCTGCAACGGACTGCAGGGCGCTGTATTTGTATGACAATAACGGTGGGTACGGCGCGATGTGACGCTATATGCCGATGCGCACAGATGGTTTCACATCATTGGAGAATGCAGATGATGCGGATGGTCGAGTGTCTCGCCCACGATGCGCAGCGCCTCTTCGCATTCGTCGCGCGTCTTTGAGCCACCGAGGCACACGCGCATTGCGTTCGGCGGATTGCCGTCGGTGGAAAACGCCGCACCGGCGACGGCGGCGATACCCTGATTGCGCAGTTGCAATGCGAGTTCGGAAGCGCTCCAGCCGCTTTCTACCGGTACCGGCAACCACAGATGAAAGCCGTCCGGATGGGCTTCGTAAGGCCACGCTTCGAGCATGCGCGATGCAATCGCCTGGCGTGAGCGCGATTCATTGCGGATCGCATTGAGCATATCGAGCGCGGTGCCGTCGACGATCCATTGTGTCGCGAGCATGACCGTGAACGGACTCGCCATCACCGTTGTCGCGCGCAACGCGCCGGCGAGGCGCTGCGTTTGCCTGGCAGTCGGCGCATGCAGATGCGCGACCCGCAAGCCTGCGCCGAGGCTCTTCGATAGGCCCGTCACGTAGTAGGTCAGTTCGGGCGCGAAGCTCGCGAGTGCATCGGGCGCGCTCTGGGGCAGCATCGCGTATGCATCGTCTTCGATGATCGGGACGCTGTAGCGCAACGCGACGTCGGCGAGCGCCTCACGCCGTTTGCGCGTGAGCGTTAGCGTGCTGGGGTTCTGCAACGTCGGATTGCAATAGAACGCGTTCGGCTTGTCGGTCTTGCAGAGCGCTTCGAAGGCGTGCGCGAGCGGGCCTTCGTCGTCGCGCGGCAGGGCTTGCAGACGTACGCCGAGTTGCGCGGCGATCGCCTTGATGCCGGGGTAAGCAAGCGAGTCGAGACCGATCGTGCCGCCGGGCCGTGCCAACTGCGAGACGAGCGCTACCAGCGCGCTATGAATGCCGGGGCACACCAGCACGTTCTGCGCGTCGCAATGCGGCACGCGACGCTTCAGCCATTCGGCGCCCGCGTCCTTGTCGGCGGCCGAACCGCCGAAGTCCTGATAACGCAGCAACTGATAGGGATCGCTGCCGCTCATCAGGCGAGCCGCCGAGTCGCGCAAACGCGCGGCGTAGTCGGGTGGCTCCGGTGGCGTGTTCATCGACATCTCGATGCTGCTGCCGCCGGTCAGCGGCAAGGTCGCGGTACGGCCACGCACGAAGGTGCCGCTGCCGGCGCGTGAATCGAGCAGGCCGCGCTTGCGCGCTTCCGCATATGCGCGCGCCACCGTCGTGTAGTTCAGCGCGAGTTCTTCGGCGAGATCGCGCAGTCCCGGCAAGCGGTCGCGCGGACGCAGGCGGCCGGTAGCGAGATCCTCTTCGATCAGATCGGGAATCGCGAGGTAGGCCGGCTTGCGGATGTCGGCGAGGCGTTTGATCCAGTGATGTGTCGGGCTGCTCATTGATAGCCTTTGGCTGGAGGTTAAGACCACTGATCGGATTGAAATGCAATCAATGATCGGATTGATCGTCCGTGGTGAATGAGTGCACCACGCCGGCACGTCTCTATCGGCAAACCGCACATGGCTGGTGCGATATCGCGGGGTTGAGGGCGATTGCTCACCATGCCCCGGCTCTATGCAAGCTTCGCGCCAAAAAATTTCGAGTCGCATGTCGAATCGAGACCGAATTGATTGCTGATTGATCGCATTTACGTGGGCGATCAATGGCACGGCCGTTGCATTAGGAGAAGCGCGCACCCATTGAACGCGCCATCTTTTACTTAGCAAACCTGATCGGAGAGTGTCATGCCAGCCGTCAACAAACCGCTGCATCAAAAAGGCGATTACCTTGTCGACTACGAAGAGAAAGTCTTCGAAGACGTGAAGGCTGAACCGGGCGAGAAAGCGCTCGTCACATTTCATACGGTCGCGTTCGAAGGTTCGATCGGCTTCGTCAATTTACTGCAGGCCACGCGTTTGCAACGCAAGGGCTTCGAAACGTCAGTGCTGCTTTACGGGCCGGGTGTCACGCTTGGGTTGCAACGCGGCTTTCCAACGCTCGGCGATGAAGCATTCCCCGGCCATCTGAATTTCAACAAGCAACTGATGAAGTTCATGGAAGAGGGCGGCAAGGTGTACGCCTGCCGCTTCGCGCTGCAGGCCCTGTATGGACACGGCGAGGCCTCGCTGATCGAAGGCATCCGCCCGATCAGTCCGCTCGACGTGCTCGATATCCAGTTGCTTCATCGCAAGGACAACGCGCTGATCATCCACACGTGGACGGTCTGACGAGAGGCGGGTGACCACTATGTCCGACAAACGCATCGTGCGGGCCGCCGCAGTCCAGATCGCACCGGACTTCGAACGCAGCGGCGGCACCCTCGAGAAGGTCTGCGAGGCCATCGGGAAAGCGGCGCGCGAAGGCGTGCAGTTAATCGTATTTCCCGAAACCTTCGTGCCGTACTACCCGTACTTTTCTTTCGTGCGCCCGCCGGTTGCTTCCGGCGCCGATCACATGAAGCTCTACGAGGAAGCCGTGATCGTGCCGGGCCCGGTGACGCAAGCGGTGGCCGAACGGGCGCGTTTGCATCAGATGGTGGTCGTGCTCGGCGTCAACGAGCGCGATCACGGCAGCCTCTACAACACACAGTTGATCTTCGATGTGGACGGCCAATTGGTGCTCAAGCGCCGCAAGATCACGCCGACGTTTCACGAACGGATGATCTGGGGCCAGGGCGACGCGGCCGGTTTGAAAGTCGCGCAAACGGCGGTGGCGCGCGTCGGCGCGCTCGCCTGCTGGGAGCATTACAACCCGCTCGCGCGCTATGCCCTGATGACGCAGCACGAAGAGATTCATTGCAGTCAGTTTCCCGGCTCGCTGGTGGGTCCGATCTTCGCCGACCAGATCGAGGTGACGATCCGGCATCACGCGCTGGAGTCGGGTTGCTTCGTGGTCAATGCAACGGGCTGGCTAAGCGAAGCGCAGATTGCGTCGGTGACGTCCGATCCGAATTTGCAGAAAGCGCTGCGCGGCGGCTGCAATACCGCGATCGTGTCGCCTGAAGGACAGCATCTGGCCCAACCGCTGCGTGAGGGCGAGGGCATGGTGATTGCCGATCTCGACATGAGTTTGATCACCAAACGCAAGCGCATGATGGATTCGGTCGGCCACTACGCGCGGCCTGAATTGCTGAGTCTTGCGATCAACCGGCGGCCGGCGGAAACCGTCGCGCCGATGCCGGCCTGGTCCAGTGCGTCGAGCACGGGTTTCAATTCAAACGAGGGATGGCGCGATGAACTCCAGCGAGACACTGTCGGCAGCGAGCCGGCAATTGATGACTGAATTGCAGTCGACAGGTTTGCGGCTCGTTTCTCCGGATGCGGGCGCCGCGAGCCGGCGTGGCGGCGCGGGACCCTCGGACCACAAGGCAGTGACGGTCGACGGCGTGACGATCATGGTGCCGGTGCATACGAGCACCGCCTGGCACTCGCCATTCGTTGCGCAGACGCCTGATGAAAACGGGGCGAGCGCGTTGCTGCGCGGCACGATTCCGATTGCCAACATCAGCTTTCCCAAAGCACCGCGCTTTTACGGCATGCAGACGCTTGACGGTGTGCCTTACTCGCACATTGCCGCGCTACATAGTGCGGACGTGCTGGCCACCACGGTGCTGCAAACCTGCATCCGCTACGAGAGCCGTCGCAAAAGTTGCAAGTTCTGCGCGATCGGGCAGTCGCTCGCGGCAGGCCGCACGATTGCACGCAAGACGCCGGAGCAATTGGCCGAAGTGGCGCGCGCAGCGGTATTGCTCGACGGCGTCAAGCATATGGTGTTGACCACCGGCACGCCACCCACGTCCGACCGCGGCGCGCAGATCCTGTGCGAAAGTGCGTTCGCCATCAAAGCGGCGGTCGATTTGCCGATCCAGGCGCAATGCGAGCCGCCCGACGACGACCGCTGGTTCGCGCGCATGAAAGCGAGTGGCATCGATACGCTCGGCATGCATCTTGAAGTCGTGACGCCCGCATTGCGCGAACGCATCATGCCGGGCAAAGCGAGTGTGCCGCTGGCGCGCTACATGGAAGCGTTCAAGGCGGCAGTTGCCGTGTTCGGACGCGGCCAGGTCAGCACGTACATACTCGCTGGTCTCGGTGATAGCGCCGAGGCGATTCTGGCCATGTCGCGCGAGTTGATCGAGCTCGGCGTCTATCCGTTCGTTGTGCCATTCGTGCCGATCAGCGGCACGCCGCTCGAAGATCATCCGGCGCCCACGCCCGAATTCATGAAGTCGGTTCTGCAGCCGCTCGGCAGCATGCTCAACGCCGCGGCGATGCGCTCGAGCGATATCAAGGCGGGTTGCGGAAAATGCGGCGCGTGTTCGTCGCTCTCATCGTACGAGGTGTGATCATGTTTGGTGAAGCGATTGCAGGCGAGGCGCTGGATGGCGAAGTGGACTTTGAACCCTATGCGCCGAGTGAATTCCGTATCAAGTGGACGACGCTCGACTGGGAAGCCGATGAAGCGTACAAGTTGCGGCGCGCGGTGTTCTGCATCGAGCAGGGCATTTTCGTCGGCGACGATCGGGATGATATCGACCTGGACGCGCAGCAACTGGTGGCAGTGAGCTGCGTGGCCGGCATCCCGGAGCAGGTGGTCGGCACGGTGCGGATCCATCGCGATGCGGGCAACCTGTGGTTCGGTTCGCGCCTGGCCGTGCATGCCGCGTTTCGCCGTCACGGAAAAATTGGCGCGACGCTGATTCGTCTCGCAGTGAGCAGTGCCCATGCGCTCGGCTGCGAGACTTTTCTCGCCCATGTGCAGAGCCAGAACGTGCCGCTTTTTTGCGCGATGCATTGGGATGTGCTTGCAGAGGAAACCTTGTTGGGCCGGCCGCATCATCTGATGCAGGCGCAACTGGACCGGTATCCACCGTGTGTGACGCCGTACGGCGGTTTCGTCACGCACACGCCACCGCGCGGACTCGCCACGGCACGGAGCGCGGCATGAACGTGGCCGATCTCGTTGCGAGCCTGCGCGAGAGTCGCGGGTTTCGGCACAAGACGGATATCGTCGATGTGGTCGGCTCACTCGCACGGCATTTGCCTCGCGGCACGCAGGATCTCGCGCAGGCAGTCGCACTTGGTGACGATTGCGCAGCCATTGCCGATGGCGATGGCTACCTGCTTTTCGCGATCGAAGGCATGGTCGGCGATTTCGTGAGCGCGATGCCGTGGTTCGCCGGCTACAGCAGCGTGATGGTCAACGTCAGTGATATCTACGCGATGGGCGGGCGGCCGCTGGCGGTGGTCGATGCGCTATGGAGCACAGGCATCGGCGCGGCTCAGGAAGTACTCGCGGGCATGGCGGCGGCCTCCGTCGCTTATGGCGTACCGATAGTAGGCGGTCATACGAATACGCGCAGCGATGCAGCGCAACTGGCTGTGTCAATCGTGGGACGTGCGAAGGCGCTGCTGTCGAGTTTCAATGCCAAGCCCGGTGACCGGTTGATGATGGCCGTCGATTTGCGCGGCCGCTTCGAGGAACCGTACCCGTTCTGGAATGCGTCGGTGGATGCGCCGCCACAACGTTTGAGAGCGGATCTCGAACTGCTTGCGCAATTGGCGGAAAGTGGCTTATGCGACGCGGCGAAGGACATCAGTATGGCCGGCACACTGGGCACAGCGCTCATGTTGCTCGAATGCTCGCAGGTGGGCGCGCGGATCGATCTCGATCGGATTCCGAAGCCTGCGGGCGTTCCTTTGGAGCGCTGGGTCACCGCGTTTCCTAGCTTCGGCTATCTGCTATCGGTTCGGGAAGAGCAGGTGGACGCCGTTCAGGCGCAGTTCGATGCGCGTTCGCTCGCTTGCGCTGTGATCGGTGTGGTCGATGCGACGTCTGAAGTGGTTTTGCATCAGCAACATGAGGCGGCACTGTTGTGGGATTTCAATCGCGAGCCGTTCATGGTCGCGAAGGACGGTCCGCGATGAACACCTTGCGTATCGCGTTGCTGACGCATTCGGTCAATCCGCGCGGTGGGGTCGTGCATACGCTTGAACTGGCGACCGCGTTGACAGCGCTCGGCCATGACGTGACCGTCTTTGCGCCGGCCGTGCCGGGCGAGACGCTGTTTCGCCTGCCGCCATGCCGCGTGGTTTATGCGCCGATCACGCTGTCTCAGGCCAGCACGGTAGCCATGGTGGAGGCGCGCATTCATGCATTCAAGCAGACCTTGATGGAACACAGCCCACGGTCGTTCGATGTGTTGCACGCGCAGGACAGTATCAGCGGCAACGCACTCGCCGAGTTGAGAGCGCAAGGGCTCATTCGCGGTTTTATGCGCACTGTTCATCACTTGGATCATTTCAACGATCCTCGTCTCGCTGCCTGGCAGCGGCGGGCGTACGAGGATGCGGAACAAGTGCTGTGTGTCAGCGATACATGGACACGCGAGATGCGTTCGGCTTACGGCATTGCGGCGCTGACGGTGCCCAATGGGGTCGACGTTGCTCGTTTCACGCCGGACGAGGATGTGCGTGATTCGCAACTCAGGCAGCGCATGGGCATTGACTGTGGCCCGATCGTGCTCTCGGTAGGTGGTATCGAAGCGCGCAAGAACACGCTCGCACTGCTCGAAGCGTTCGCGTCTGTGCGCCGCGCTTTGCCGGGCGCGCAGCTCGTGATCGCCGGCGGCGCGAGCCTGCTCGACCACGACACCTACGCCCGCGGCCTGCTTGAGCGAGCGGCGGAGTTGGGGTTGTCGATTGGTCCACACGAAAGTGTGGTGGTGACCGGACCGCTCGAGGACGCTGCAATGCCCGGCCTCTTTCGCAGCGCGGACGTGTTGTCGATGGTGTCGTTGCGCGAGGGCTTCGGCCTGGTGGTGCTGGAAGCGCTTGCTAGCGGTACGCCGGTGGTTGCCTCGGCAATCGCACCGTTCACCGAATACCTCGACGACACCACCTGCTGCTGGGCAAACCCGGCCGATGTCGAGTCGATAGCGGCGGCTCTGTTGCTTGTTCTCACCGGCAGCGGTTGCGGCATTGATTTCGACCGGGCGGTGCCCGCGTTACTCGCACGCTTTAGCTGGGCGGCAAGCGCACGGCGTCACGTCGATGCATACCGCCAATTGCTTACAACGCGCGCGTTGGCTATTCATTGATCGATTGAGGATTTGCGATGCCTGTCATGCACTTTCGGATTCAGTGGCCCGATGGCGATGAAGCGAACTGTTATTCGCCGTCGCTCGTCATCGGAGATTTCTTCAAACCTGGCGAGGCTTATGCGCTGGACGATTTCGTCGAACGTTCGCGCCAGGCGTTAGGTATCGCTTCGGAGCGCGTGCGCGAGAAGTATGGCTTTGCCTGCTCGGCGGCGATGGATCAGCTCGCACAGATCGAACGCGATGCCGAGCGCTTTCGCGATCGGCCCGAGGCGACCGTCAGGGTTATCGAATTCAGCTAGGCGCTTATTTTTGCAGAGGAAGCATTATGTCGAATCCAGCACATCACGCACGCGCTGACGGGCATTACAGCGTGCTCGTCGTCGGCGGCGGGCAGGCGGGTCTGTCGGTCAGCTACTACCTCAAGCAGACGGGCATCGACCATCTGGTTGTGGAAAAGAACGCGGTGACGCATACGTGGCGCCAGCAACGCTGGGACGCGTTTTGTCTCGTGACGCCGAACTGGCAGTGCGCATTGCCCGGCTACCCTTACCCGGGCGACGATCCGCACGGGTTCATGAAGAAGAACGAGATCATCGACTATCTCGACGGCTTCATCGCGCACGTCGATGCGCCAGTGATCGAACAGGCGGAAGTCAAACGCGTAAAGCAGCGGGAGGATGGCGTCTATACGATCCTGACGACGCAAGGCGATTTCACCGCGGATCAGGTCGTGGTCGCCTCGGGTGGCTATCACACGCCGATCGTGCCGCGTCTCGCCGAGCGTTTGCCCGCAAGCATCGTGCAACTGCAATCGTCGGCGTATCGGAATCCCGAGTCGTTGCCCGAAGGCGCGGTCATGGTGGTCGGCACGGGGCAATCCGGCGCGCAGATCGCGGAGGACTTGCATCTGGCCGGGCGTAAGGTGGTCCTCGCGGTCGGCGAGGCGCCGCGCTGCGCACGTTTTTACCGGGGGCGTGACGTGGTCGATTGGCTCGCCGACATGCAGTACTACGACATGCCGGTCGAAAAGCATCCGTTGCGCGAAGGCGTGCGCGACAACACCAATCACTATGTCACCGGTCGCGACGGCGGGCGTGACATCGACCTGCGCAAGTTCGCCGCCGAAGGCATGGAGCTGTATGGCAGACTCGACGATCTACGCGACGGGCAGTTCCATTTCTCGCCTACGCTCGCCGCCAATCTCGACACCGCGGACGATACGTATAACCGGATCAACGCGAGCATCGACGGCTTCATTGAAAAGCATGGCATCGATGCACCCGCGGGTGAGATCTACGAACCCGTCTGGCGGCCGGTCGAAGAACGTACGACGCTCGAGCTTCACACTAGCGGCATTTCGGCCATCGTATGGTGCATCGGTTTTACGCCGGACTTTAGCTGGCTCGATGCACCGGTATTCAACGGTCGCGGTTATCCGGCGCATACCCGTGGTATTACGCCGATCGACGGTTTGTATTTCGTCGGCCTGCCGTGGCTGCATACATGGGGCTCGGGGCGCTTTTCAGGCGTCGCGCGTGATGCGGAGTTCGTCGTGCAGGCGATTCGCGAGAAGGCGCGCGAACGTGCGTCGGTGAGGACGGCTGTGGCTGCTTGAGGTCAGGTCTAAACGCGACGAGGTCATCGGATGAAAAAACGGCCGCTGCTTTTTATCGCAGCGGCCGTCTCGCCTGGTACGGTCTGAATTGAAACTTAGCTTCCCAGCGCCGGATCGCTCATGCTGCTCTTGCCGGTCTCCACGTGTCCGGCCAAGCGTCGCGCGAACGACGGGTCCGTGTCGACCGTAATGACCAGGTCGTACCAGCCATAGGCGTTGCGCAGATCGAGGTACAACTGTTCGGTATCGCCGCCGCGTACCGAATGCTTGACCACGTTGTTCGCGTCATAGGCATTGACGATGGTGAACTGGCAGCGCGCGCTGCCGACGTTCTCCAGCCGCAATTGCAGGTTGCCGTTTGCGACGTCGTAGCCTTCGGCGACTTCCGGCCGGGCGATATCGGAGCCGTTCCACCAGCTTCTCGCGACCGGCTTGCCCGCGAAGCGGCGCAGAAAACCGTTCGGACCGTACACCGTGAAATCGTACGTGCCGTCGATATTCAACGGCAATTGGTCTTGCAGTCGCTTACCGGCTTCGACCGTATACGTGAGCGGCGCGGCGAGACCGTTCGCTGCATAGACGAGAAACACCGCGCCCGTGCGGCCCGTGTTGACGAAACGCATGGTCAGCTTGTTCGCCGAGCCTTCACCGTGCACGCGCACGAACAATTCGTACGGCAGCGCGCGAGCCGGGCGCACGCCGGGTTCCTGCTTCGGCACGGCCTGCAGGAGCGGCGGCAGCGGCACATAGTCCGGATGCCGATTCTGGTCGGGCGGCACATAGCCGCTTGTGCTCGGCAACGTCGGGAACGCGTCGTTCGGGGTGCTGAAGTTGAACGCCGACATCAGATCGCCGCACACCGCGCGACGCCACGGCGTGATGTTCGATTCGCCGAGATTGTGCTGCTGGCCGAAGCGCTTTTCGATGAAGCGGATCACCGACGTATGGTCGAACAGTTCCGAGCACACGTAGCCGCCTTTCGACCACGGCGAGACCACTAGCATCGGCACGCGCGGACCGAGTCCGTACGGACCCGCCGGCGTATTGCCGTTGCCCGCATAGTATTCATTGCTGGTGTCGACGGTGGACAAACCGTTCGCGCTCGTTGCCGGCGCGAACGGCGGTGCCATGTGGTCGAAGAAACCGTCGTTCTCGTCGTAATTGATCAGCAGCACGGTCTTGCTCCACACCTCGGGATTCGACGTGAGAATCTGCAAGACCTGATCGATGTACCACGCACCGTAGTTCGACGGCCAGTTCGGGTGCTCGGAATACGCTTCCGGTGCGACGATCCACGAGACTTGCGGCAGTGCGTTGTTTTGCACGTCGCGCTTGAGGATGTCGAAGTAGCCGTCGCCGTTCGCTGCGTTGGTGCCCGTGCGCGCGTTGTCGTACAGCGGGTTGCCCGGCTGCGCGTTGCGGTACTGGTTGAAGTAGAGCAGCGAGTTGTCGCCGTAGTTGCCGATGTACGGGTTCTGCGTCCAGCCCCACGAGCCGCTTGCGTTGAGTCCCGTGCCGATGTCCTGATAGATCTTCCAGGTGATGCCGGCGTTCTGCAGCACTTCCGGATAGGTGGACCAGCCGTAGCCGGCCTCGGCGTTGTCGATCACCGGGCCACCGCCGCTGCCGTCGTTGCCGACCCAGCCGCTCCACATGTAGTAGCGGTTCGGGTCGGTCGGAGCCATCAGTGAGCAGTGGTACGCGTCGCAGATCGTGAACGCGTCGGCGAGTTGATAGTGGAACGGGATGTCGTCGCGCGTGAGGTAGGCCATCGTTGTGGTGCCCTTGGACGGCACCCATTGATCGTAGCGGCCGCCGTTCCATGCCGCGTGCGTGCTGGTCCAGTCGTGCGCGAGGTCCTGCAGGAATTGCAGGCCGAGGTTCGGCGCGGTGGGGCGGAACGGCAGCACATAGCCGACATCCGCGGCGAGCGGCTGATACCACACCGGTTTACCGTTAGGCAGATTGATCGCGCGCGTGTCGCCGAAACCGCGTACGCCCTGGAGCGTGCC
Organism: Burkholderia sp. GAS332; assembly: GCA_900142905.1. Classification (NCBI taxonomy): domain Bacteria; kingdom Pseudomonadati; phylum Pseudomonadota; class Betaproteobacteria; order Burkholderiales; family Burkholderiaceae; genus Burkholderia; species Burkholderia sp. GAS332. Next base: position 1,470,257 of record FSRV01000001.1, read on the forward strand.
GAAGTAGTGGTCGAACGAGCGGTTTTCCTGCATCAGCACGACGATGTGCTCGACGTCGCGAATGCTGCCGGTCTTGTTATTGGCGGGAATCGCGAGCGCGTTGCGAATGCCCAGCGGCAACATGCTCAACGCGGTGGCGGAACCGGCGGCGTGCGCGGCGGAGCGTAGAAAATCACGGCGATTTTTTGAGGTCATGGTTTTGGCTTTCGATCTTCGGTGGAGGAACGATGCACGCAACACGCGAGCCTCGCCCGCGCGAAGCGTGACGCGCGGAACTCAGTCGACGGTGTGAATGACAGGTGTGGCGAGCGGCGTCGACGCGGCGGCGGACAATGCCGGGTCGGCGCTTGATGCAGGTCGTGCAGGGGTTTGAATCGTGAGTGCGGGTGACGCGGGTGAGGCGTACGACGGGGTTGCCGGTAACACTTGCGCAGTGTTGCCGTTATCGCTGGCATTATCGGTATAACTAACCGAACTCGCGTCGGGTGTCTTGTCGTCGTCGTTGCTGCAGGCGCCCAACAGCGCACACAAGGACATGGCGATCAGTGCGCTTGCCAAACGTTTGCGATGCAAGGCGGCAGTCGGCTTCGACAGGACGGACATGAAATGTCTCCGGCACGGGGGAAGATGCGCCAAGGCATCCATGTGCCCAGGTCAGCGATGCGCAAGAATAGTCGCTGACCTGTGTAACTTTTGTGAAGATGTGGAAATTTGGGTATTTGTTGAGAAATGGGCGGCAGTCAATCCCTGATCGCGACGATGGCTTCGATCTCGACGGTAATATTGCCCGGCAGCGAGCCCACGCCGACCGCCGAGCGGGAATGCCGACCGGCGTCGCCGAATACATCGACGAACAGGTCCGAGCAGCCGTTGATCACGCGCGGATGCTCGGTGAAATCCGGCGCGGCGTTGACCATGCCCAGCAGCTTGACGACGCGCTTCACGCGCCGCAAATCGCCCAGTTCGTTATGCAGGACGGCGAGCAGATTCAGGCCGACCATCTGCGCGTGCCGGTACGCTTCGTCGGCGCTGACGGTGGCGCCGACCTTGCCGGTCATCAGCGAGCCGGTTTCGTCGAGCGGGCCCTGGCCGGACAGAAACAGCAGATTCCCCTCGCGTGTGCAGTGCGTGAAATTGCCGATCGGCGTCGGCACTTGCGGGAGCTTGAGGCCGCGCGTGTGCAGCCGGTCGTAGCAGTTCATCGATGGGGAAGTGATGGTGAGCGGTCTTTAAGGAGTCGGCGTTGCGCGCGAGATGGGGCTAAGGGCTGTGAGCTTTGGGCAACTAGGCCGCCGGCTCCTGCTCGCGATGCCGCCAGCCGAGGCGTGCTTCGATACGGGCGGCCACCGCCTGCACGGCTTGTGCGAAACGTTCGGTGCCGAGTGCGGCCTTTGCCTCGGGCATCACAATGGAAATCGTGAAGACGCACGCGCCGGTGTTATCGAGCACGGGCGCCGCGAGACACGCCACGGACGCATCCGATTCGCCGATCTGAATCGACAGCCGCGCTTCCAGCGCTTCGCGGGCAATCTGTGCGAGTACTGACGGGCGGGTTTCCGCGCGACCGGTAGGGGAGCTTTGCGCGTGCTGGGCGAAGAACGCGACCCGTTCGGCATCCGGCAGGTGCCCGACGAGCAAACGGCCGGACGCGGTCCAGTTGAGCGGCACGCGACTGCCCACGCGCGAGGTCACACGAAAATGCCCGGGCCCTTCGGCCATTTGCTGCACGACCATCATGCCGTCTTCGAGTCCGCAGACCTGCACGGTCTCTTCGACTTCGGCGGAGAGCCGCTGCATCTCTTCGTGAGCGACCGCGAGGTAGTCGAGCGAACTGGCGTACGTCAAACCGTAACCATATAGACGCGAGCCGAGCCAGATCGTCCCGTCCATGCGCCGCGCCAACAGATTCTTCTCGACCAGATCGTTGATGATCGAATACACGGTGGACAGCGGTGCGCCGACCATGCGCGCGACTTCATACGCAGTGGCGGGACGGTTCGCTTGCTGGAGCGCGTCGAGAATCTGCACCGCGCGATCGATCGCGCTGGTGCGCGTGCGTGGCGCGGCGCTTTCCTGCCGGCTTTTAGCCTGGGTTTCGGTGGCGGGCGCCGAAGCGGGTGCTGCTTCGGACGCGGAAGGTCGGGACGTGCGAGCCATCGTGTTCCTCTGACGCGGGTTGTTTTTGTCCAGTTGACGCTGGGTGATTGTATGCTAGACTGATCCGCAATTACAACATATATTCCATAATTAAGAAATACCAGGTTGGAGGCGCTTCATGGACATTCGCTCTCGCTTTGGCTTACGCCCTGTCATCAATGCTTCGGGCACGATGACGAGTCTGGGCGCGTCCAGTGTCAGCGCAGCGGTGATCGACGCGGTCGCGCAGGTGCTGCCGCAATTCGTCGAGGTCGACGATCTGCAACGCAGAGCCTCGGCGGCGATTGCCGGGGCGTGTGGCAGCGAAGCCGGGTACATCACCGCGTCGTGCTCGGCGGCGATCACGCTTTCCATCGCCGCCACCATGACGGGCGACGACCACGGTCTGATCGAACGGTTGCCCGACACGACCGCCATGCCGCGCAATGAAGTCGTGATTCAAACCGGCCACCTCGTCAATTATGGCGCACCGGTGGACCAGGCGATCCGTCTTTCCGGTGCACGCGTCGTGCCGGTAGGCGCGGCGACCGAAGCGCACGGCTACCAACTGAATACGGCCATCACCGAACGCACGGCTGCGGCGCTTTACGTGGTTTCGCATCATACGGTGCAATTCGGCATGATTCCGCTCGAAGAATTCATTGCGGTCGCGCACGCGAAGGGCGTGCCGGTGATCGTCGACGCGGCTTCCGAATACGACCTCAAGCGATTCATTGCGGCCGGCGCCGATCTCGCGCTCTACTCGGCGCACAAATTTCTCGGTGGACTGACCGCCGGCATCGTCGCGGGTAAGAAAGCGCTGGTCCGTGCCGCGTATTTCCAGAACGGCGGCATTGGCCGCGGCATGAAAGTCGGCAAGGAAGGCATTGTCGGCGCGATCGCCGCGCTCGAACAATGGCAGCAGCGCGACCATGTCGCGGTTCGCGCCCGTGAACGCGGCTACCTCACGCTGTGGCGCGAGACTTTGAATCGGTGCGACGGCGTCTGGGCGGAGATCGACGCCGACCCGACCGGCAATCCGCTCGACCGTCTGAAACTGCATATCGATCCGAAGCAGGCTCGTATCACTGCATGGGATCTCGCCGATGCGCTCGCGCGCCCACCCGAAGGCGAGGCGCCGGTGATCGTGCGTGATCATGAAGCGGAACTGCATTTCTTTTTCCTCGACCCGTGCAACCTGCACCCGGGCGAAGAACAGATCGTCCTGGCTCGGCTCATTGCTGAGTTGGAGTGTGCGCGACAGTTGCCCGAACCCATCGTAACGCCGTTCTACCAGCGCGACGCGCGTCGCATTGCCGCGCGCCGTCATTGGCCTGATTGATTTTCTCCCGGTTCATATCGATTCATCGATAACCGTTGTTTGACCGTAGCGCCGGACTTCGTTCCGGTGCCGCTTTGACTTGCCTACTTAGTACTACTGATATCGCCGGAACATTCACGTGTAACCGGCGTTCGCTTCTCTATCGACTTGAGGAAACCATGATGCAAAAACAGATTCTTCGTACGGCCGTCGCCTTCGCTGCCGCCGGACTCGCCGCACAGGCCGCCCACGCGCAAAGCAGCGTGACGCTTTACGGTATTGTCGATGCAGGCTTTACCTACACCAATAACCAGAAAGGTGAGAGCGCTTATCAGGCGACGCAAGGCAATGTGCAGGGTTCGCGCTGGGGCCTGCTCGGTACTGAAGATCTGGGCGGCGGCAACAAGGTACTTTTCAAGCTCGAGAACGGCTTCAGCCTGGAGAGCGGCGCATCCGGCCAGGGCGGCCGCATGTTCGGCCGCAGCGCATGGGTTGCGCTCTCCAACAACACGGCAGGCACGATCACGCTCGGCCGTCAGTACAACAGCGTGCAGGACTATCTGTCGAACATGCAGATCAATGGCGTTGGCGCCATGAGCCAGTACGGCAACGCGATCTACGACAACGACGATATCAACAACACGTACCGCACCGACAACGCGGTCAAGTACACCACGCCGACGTACGCAGGGTTCACCGCAAACGCGATGTACGCGTTCTCGAACACGGCGGGCCAGTTCGCCAATAACCGCGCATGGAGCGTCGGCGCCGACTACGTGAACGGTCCGCTGCACCTGGACGCGGCTTACTCGCTGGTCAATCAGCCGGCCAGCAACACCGCGGGCGCGGCGCCTTCGGACAACTACTACAACACCGGCTCGTCGATCATCAGCGGCGTACAGCGCAATCAGGTGTGGGGCGCGGGCGGGTCGTACGTGTTCGGCCCGGCAACCGTCGCGCTGCTGTACACGAACTCGCAATTCCAGTTGCTCAGCGGCGGCAGCCTGCGTTTCGCCAACTATGAGGCCAGCGTGAAGTATCAGTTCACGCCGGCTACGCTGCTCGCGCTCGGCTACATCTACACGACGCAGAACACCAGCGGCACGACGGCCACGAATGCGCACTACAACCAGTTGAGCGTGGGCGGCGAGTACTTCCTGTCGAAGACCACCGACCTCTACCTGAACGGTATCTACCAACGCGGCTCCGGTTCGCACGCATGGATCGAAGGCATTTCGAACCCCTCGAGCAATAACGGCCAGTTCGTGACCGTCGCCGGCATCCGCCACAAGTTCTAAGTCCGCCGCCCGCGCCGCGGCTCATACAACATTCCGCTTAACGGAAACCGCGGCGCGGATCTTTCTCTTCAGGAGCACCTATGGCGACCGTTCAAGGAAGTCTGTTACTCGTCTATGCATTGATTGCCATCATCGCGCTGGTCGTGCTGATCGCGCGCTTCAAGATGAATCCGTTCATCACGTTGATGATGGTTTCGGTGGCGTTGGCGCTGGCCGTCGGCATGCCGGCAACGTCGATTCTAAAGTCGTTCGAAACCGGTGTGGGCGGCACGCTCGGCCACATTGCCATCGTGGTCGGCCTCGGCACGATGCTCGGCAAGATGATGGCCGAATCGGGCGGGGCGGAGCGTATCGCGCGCACACTGATCGACCTGTTCGGGCCGAAGAACGTGCATTGGGCGATGATGTGCATCGCGTTCCTCGTCGGCTTGCCGGTGTTCTTCGAAGTCGGCTTCGTGCTGCTGATTCCGATCGCGTTCAACGTCGCGCAGCGGACCGGTACGTCGATGATTCGCGTCGGCATTCCGATGGTGGCGGGTTTATCCGTCGTGCACGGCCTGATTCCGCCGCACCCGGCTGCGTTGCTCGCGGTCACCGCGTACAACGCGGATATCGGCCACACGATTTTCTACGCGCTGATCGTCGGCATCCCGACTGCGGCTATTGCCGGTCCGTTGTTCTCCAAGCTGATTGCACGCTTTGTCGTGCTTGAGGGTATCAACCCGATGGCGCAGCAGTTCATCGAACAGGACGCGAAGCGCTCGCATCAGGAACTGCCGGGCTTCGGCATCACGTTGTTGACGGTGCTGTTGCCGGTGTTGCTGATGCTGGTCGGCAGTTGGGCCGATGTGATCGTGCCGGCCAAAACGTCGCTGAACAACGCGCTGCGTCTGATCGGGCACCCGGACATGGCTTTGTTGCTGGCCGTGCTGCTGAGCTTCTATACGTTCGGCAAGTCGCGTGGTTTTAACCGCGAGCAGATTCTCAAGTTCACTAACGAGTGTCTTGCGCCGACTGCGAGTATTACGCTGGTGGTGGGAGCGGGTGCGGGTTTTGGGCGCATTCTGATCGATAGCGGCGCGTCGAAGGCGATCGTCGATGTGGCGACCGGCGCGCACGTTCCGCTCTTGATTCTCGCGTGGCTGGTGGCAGCGTTGATTCGTGTGGCAACGGGTTCTGCGACGGTCGCGATGGCGACGGCGGCCGGCATCATTGCCCCGATCGCCGCAGCGGCGGCGGGCACGGTAGGCGGTGTGCGGCCCGAGTTGCTGGTGCTGGCGACCGGTGCGGGTTCGCTGATCCTCTCGCACGTGAACGACGGCGGCTTCTGGCTGGTGAAGGAGTACTTCGGCATGACCGTGCCGCAGACCTTCAAAACGTGGACCGTCTGCGAAACGATCATTTCGGTGACGGCGCTGGTATTGACGCTGGGGCTGTCGACCGTGATTTAAGCGGGAAGGCTGTGTCGCGGCGTGTCTTGAGGACGCGCCGCGATTTTGCATTGCGCGCACTCATTCACGTGACTATCGCCGCGATCTACCGGCTAGAAGGCGCGAAACCTGCGTGCGTGAATTGGAGAGTGGCCTTGACGACGTTCAACGCTGCCGCGAAATAAACGCAGCGATCGCCTCGTTCAATGCATCCGGCGCATCGCGATGGGGCGAATGCCCACACGCATCGAGTTTGACCAGTTGCGCATGCGGCACGCGCTCGCCGATCGTATCGATTTGCGCCATCGTGCCGTAGTTGTCGTCGTGGCCTTGCACGGCGAGTAAAGGCTGCTTGATGCCGGCCAGTTCATCGACGATGCGCCAGTCCCTGAACGCCGGATTCAACCAGATATCGTTCCAGCCATAGAACGCTGAATCGACGTCGGCGTGATAGCGGCTGAGCTTGCTACGCAGATCAGTGGTTTCGTAGAGCTGCTTGGTCTGCGCAATGCTTTCCACCGAGACGTCTTCTACGAACACGTGCGGCGCGATGACTACCGCGCCTGCCAATGCAGCCGGATGTATCGCTGCGTAGAGCAGTGCGATCGAGCCGCCGTCGCTATGGCCGATCACCCACATACGCTTGCGCTCCTGCGTGCCGATATCGAGAGCATCGAGCAAAGCGGGCAGCATATCGCGCGCTTGCGCGGTCATGAAATCGACCGGCCATTTGACGTCGTGCTCACGCGGCGTCGAAAGTCCATAACCGGGCCGCGAGTAAACGAGGCCACGCATGCCGAGCCGCTCGCACAACGCTTGCGGCCAGTCGCGCCACATCGCAATCGATCCGAGTCCTTCGTGCAGAAAGACGGCGATCGGTGCATTGCCGGCCGCTTCATTCACCCAACGATACTCGATGCGCAATGGCCCATGCGATGCCGTAGCGGGCAACGCAGCGAAGTCGCTAATGGAGTGTGCGGTTGCGGGGTTCTGCATGGATCACCTTATGACTGTTCGCGCAGTTTGAAGCGTTGGATTTTACCGGTTGCGGTTTTCGGCAGATCGTCGACGAACAGGATATCGCGTGGATACTTATGCGGCGCGAGCCGTTCCTTGACGAAAGCCTTCAACTCATCGGCGAGTATCTCAGACGGCGCGAATTCCTGCTTCAACACCACGAACGCGCGGGTCTTGGCGAGGCCGCCGTGATCCACGCCGACCACCGCCGCTTCGAGCACCGCGTCGTGCTGCACTAATACCATTTCCACTTCGACCGGCGATACATACTGGCCGCTCACTTTCATCATGTCGTCGCTGCGGCCCGCGTACACGTAGCAGCCGTTCGCGAGGCGGCAGTACTTATCGCCGCTGCGAATCCACTCGCCGAGGAAGGTCGCGCGCGACTTCTCGCGATTGCTCCAGTACATCAGCGCCGCGCTCGGCCCTTTGATATACAGATCGCCGACTTCGCCGTCCGCCACCGGATGACCAGCTTCGTCGCGCAGTTCGACTTCGTAGCCGGGCACGGGGCGGCCCGTGGTGCCGTATTCGACTTCACCCGTGCGATTCGACAGGAAGATATGGAGCATCTCGGTTGAGCCGATGCCGTCGAGAATGTCGCAGCCGAAATGCGCGGTGAAGCGCTCGCCAATCTCGCGCGGTAGCGCTTCGCCTGCCGAGGTGCACACGCGCATCGCGACATCCGTGCGCTCGGGCAGCCTGGGCGAGACGAGCATGCTCGCGTACAGCGTCGGCACGCCATAGAAAATGGTTGGGCGATGCTGTACGAGGCGGGTGAAAATCGCATCGGCGGTGGGGCGCTCGGCCATCAATACGGCCGTAGCGCCGACCGAAAGCGGGAACGTCAGGCCGTTACCCAGACCATACGCAAAGAACAATTTAGCCGCTGAGAAAACCACATCGCTTTCGACGATGCCAAGAATCGGCTTCGCGTACAACTCGGCAGTCCAGTACAGATTCGCGTGCGTGTGGACGGTACCTTTCGGTTTGCCGGTCGAGCCCGACGAATACAGCCAGAACGCGATATCGTCGCAGCCCGTCGCGGACGCTTTGCCGGCCGGCGTCGCCGCGTCGATCAGATCGTTGAGTCGCGGCGCAGTTAAAGGCTTGCTTTCGGGCGGCTGCGAGACGATCAACTGGCAACCGTCGTGTTCGGCGGTATCCATCGCTTGCGTGACATTCGGCAGCAATGCGCCGGATGCGATCACGGCGCGTGCGTGGCTGTGCGTCAGCATGTACACGTAGTCGGCAGCGGTGAGCAGCGTGTTGGCGACGACCGGCACGACGCCCGCATAGAGCGCACCGAGAAAGACGATCGGCAGTTCGACGGTGTCGAGCATCACCAGTAGCACGCGTTCTTCCGGATGCACGCCGAGTGTGCGCAATGCGCTGGCGAAGCGCCGGGCCCGTTCTTCGAGTTCACCGTACGTGGTGGTGCCGGTATCGTCGATATAAGCGGTCTTGCCGGCGCGCGATTCATTCAGTCGAAACAGGTAGGCCGCGAAGTTGAATGACGCGGGCGGCGGCTCGACCGTCACAGCGGGTTGACTCGCAGCGGGTTCCAGCAGGGCTTCCATATGTCTCCTCCATCGGGTGGGCGGTCCGGCTGTTTTGTGCTCATGATCCGCGCGATGCTTACGTGCTTATTGCTTCCCTTGTGCCGGCTATGCCGCGGGCAAATGAGCGTTTGGCGTCAGTGCGTCAATTGCAGCGCTTGATGCCTGAACGGCCGAGCGCCGGTGATAGAAACCGAGTGCACGCAGGCCGCCAAGTTCTTCGCCGCCGCCCGCACGGCCCGGTCCACCATGCAGCGACATCGGCATCACATTGCCGTGGCCGGTTTGGCTTTGCTGGACGGAAGGCGAGATCGCGTGGACACGTCCATGCGAATCAGCGAGTTCCAGCGCGAGGCGGCCGAGATGCGCGTCGTCGTTCGAATAGATCGACGCGACGAGTGAGCCCTGGCCGCGTCGCGCGAGCGAGACGGCGTGCGCTTCGGGAAGGATGCCGTTTGCTGCGGCGGCGACGCGATAGGGTGCGACGGTCGTCACCGGTCCGAACACTTCGACGTCGTGCAGCAGTGTCGCGCTATCGGGATCATTGACCACGAACAGATGCGGCGCGACGCAAGCGGCAATCGTTGCGTCCGCATCGATAAGCGGCGCAGCCGAGCCGTCATACGCGAGTACCGCTTCCTCGCGCAACGCAGCGATGCCGGCCAGCACGTTCTCGTACTGCTCGCGGCTTACGAGCGAACCCATTCGCACGGTCTCGTTGCGCGGATTGCCGACGGTGATTTTCGCGAGCTTGGCTTTCAGTGCATCGAGCACCGCTTCGAGCGATGCTTCCGGCACGAACGCGCGCCGAATCGCCGTGCATTTCTGACCGGACTTCACGGTCATTTCCCGCACGACTTCCTTGATGAACAGTTCGAAGGCCGGCGTATCAGGGGTTGCGTCGGCACAGAGGATCGCGCTATTGAGACTGTCGGCTTCGACATTCAAACGCGCGCCGCGCTCGACAAAAGCCGGATGCGCGCGCAGTGTTGCGGCGGTTTGCGCGGAGCCGGTGAACGACACCACGTCGAATGCCTGAATTTGGTCGAGCAGCCCCGCAGAACTGCCGCAGATGACCGACAACGCGCCGGGCGGCAGAATGCCTGCGTCGACCACATCGGCAACCATTCTTTGTGTGAGCCATGCCGTCGCCGTGGCGGGCTTGATGATGACGGGCACGCCCGATAGCAACGCGGGCGCGGTTTTCTCCCACAAGCCCCACGACGGAAAATTGAACGCGTTGATGAAGAGCGCGACGCCGCGCGTCGGCGTGAGCACGTGCTGCACGCTGAACGATTGGTCCTTGCTCAACGATACGGCGTTGCCGTCGCGCAGCGCATGCACGTCGCCGAGCGATGCACCGAGTTTCGCGTAGTACGACAACGTGAAGATGCCACCGTCGATGTCGACCGCCGAATCATTGCGTGTGGTGCCCGAGTTCGCGGTCGCGATCGCATAGTAGTCGTCGCGTTTCGCCTGCAGTAGTTTGACGATCTCGGCGAGACGCGCGGCACGCTGCGCATAGGTCAGCTCACGCAAGGCGCTGCCGCCTTCTTCGCGGGCGAAGCGAAATGCATGGGCGAGATCCAGGCCCTGGCTCGATACGCGCACGAGGGCGTCACCGGTGACCGGATCGGTCAGCGTCACGCCTTCACCGCCGCCCGCGACCCACTGGCCGGCAACGTAGTTCTTCAATAGTTCGGTCATGGCGAGTCTCAGGCGGAAGGTGGGGTAGGGGTGAATTCGATCGCGCCTTGCGGCAGCAGATACAACACCAGCGCCTGCCCATTCGCGACGGTCGGACGGTGCGCGCTGCCGGGGCCGTACACGCACCAGCCGGCCGGATAACCGTCGAAAGTGGCGCCCTCGGTGAGCGGCATGATCAGATCGATTTCGCCGTTCGGATGCACGTGATGCGGACCGGCAATATCTTTCATATCGACCACGTCGACGGAAAAACCGTGGGTCTCCGGCAGTGCCTTGAAGATTCGACCATAGCGAATGCCGCCGCCTTCGCGGTTGCACAGCCAGCCTTCGGCCACGCCGGTGCGGCAGGCCTCTGCCAGCGCGCGGAAGGTCGCGCCGTCCGCGGGATACGTGTCGTTGAGCCACGTGGCCAGTGTGCCGTCGAGCGGCCGGCCGGCGAGTTGCTCTGTCACGCCTGCAATCAGGCGTTGGAATTCATGTGGGGACATACGAGCCTCCAGATCGACGCACGCACCTTAATTCATGCGTGTTGTTGCGCCGTCTCCGTGACGCTGCCGAAAAGCCTCGACAGCGTTTGTTATTGGATCAATATTTGGCGAAAATTAACCGTTCACCTGGCACCTGTCAAGCACTATAGTACATGTAACGCAGTCAATAGGTAGTTAAACATGAACCAAAATTACACTCCCGCGCCGCTGGACGATCCGGCCGACGAGGACGCAAGCCGCACGGGTCGGGCCGACAGCGCGGCCGATCGCGGGGCGGAGCGCGCTGGCGAGCGCGAGGAGCGCGATCCTTTTCTGACGGCGATGGGCGAGCGCGTGCGCCTGCTGCGTGCGCGCCGCGGCATGACGCGCAAGACGCTGGCGACTGAAACCGGCTTGTCGGAGCGTCATCTGGCCAATCTGGAATCCGGTGTGGGGAATGCGTCGGTGCTGGTGTTGCGGCAGATCGCGGCGACGCTGAACTGCCCGCTGGCCGAAGTGATCGGCGACGAAACCACCGCTTCCGCCGAATGGCTGCTGATCCGCGAACTGCTGCAAGGACGTGACCAGGCAGCGTTGCAGCGCGCCCGCGTGGCGCTTGCGGAGATGTTCGCGCAAGCGCCACGTGACCCGCATCGCAAGGACCGGATCGCGCTGATCGGCCTGCGCGGGGCGGGCAAGTCGACCTTTGGACGGATGCTGGCACAGGAGCGCAAGGTGCCGTTCGTCGAGCTCACGCGCGTGATCGAGCAACTCGCCGGCTGTCCGCCGTCGGAGATTCATTCCCTCTATGGCGCGAGCGCTTATCGCCGTTATGAACACCGGGCGCTCGAGGCGGTAATTCAGGAGCACGAGCGCGCCGTGATCGCGTCGCCGGGCGGGCTGGTGTCGGAGACGGGCACCTTCAACTCGCTGCTGTCGCATTGCTTCACCGTATGGCTGCAGGCCACGCCGGAAGAGCATATGCGCCGTGTCGTCGCGCAAGGCGACCTGCGGCCGATGTCCGGCAACAAGGAAGCGATGGATGACCTGAAGCGCATCCTGGCAGGGCGTAGCGAGCTGTACGGCCGTGCTGACATGACCTTCGACACCAGCGAGAAAACCTTGGCCGACGCCTACTTGCAGTTGCGCGACCGGCTTGCTGCAAGGCTCGCAGCGGAGTCGCCGGATGATGCACGGGTAAGTTGACGTGCAGTGCGGTTCCAGGGTTTACGAGTAAACATGCACTAAAGTGCTTTACATGGGTATGGCGATGCACTATTGTTCAAAAACAAGTTTTGCATCGTCCAGTCAGGAGCCGCCCCATGTCCACAGCAGAAACCGCCGTCGCGCCGGTCGACTACCGCACCGATCCCTCGCAGTACAAGCATTGGAAGCTGAGCTTCAACGGCCCCGTCGCGACCCTCGGTATCGATATCGCCGAGGACGGCGGGATCCGCGACGGCTACAAGCTGAAGCTGAATTCATACGACCTCGGCGTCGATATCGAGCTGCACGACGCAATACAGCGCATCCGCTTCGAGCATCCCGAAGTCAAAACGGTAGTGCTGACGAGCCTGAAGGACCGGGTGTTCTGCTCGGGCGCGAACATCTTCATGCTGGGTCTCTCCACGCATGCGTGGAAGGTCAACTTCTGCAAGTTCACCAACGAAACGCGCAATGGTCTCGAAGACTCGTCGCGTCATTCAGGTCTGAAGTTTCTCGCTGCCGTGAACGGTGCGTGCGCCGGCGGCGGTTATGAACTCGCGCTCGCCTGTGACGAAATCTATCTGGTGGATGACCGTTCGTCGTCGGTGTCGCTGCCGGAAGTGCCGCTGCTGGGCGTGCTGCCGGGTACAGGTGGCCTGACGCGCGTCACCGATAAGCGCAAGGTACGGCACGACCGTGCGGACATCTTCTGTACGGTGGTCGAAGGTATTCGCGGCGAACGCGCGAAAGCATGGCGTCTCGTGGATGAAGTCGTGAAGCCGAATCAGTTCGACCAAACGATCCAGGCACGCGCGCTCGAACTTGCAGAACAGAGCGATCGTCCGTCGGACGCACAAGGCGTGGTGCTCACGCGGATCGAACGCACCGATCGCGAAGACGGCCTGACTTATAAAACACTCGACATCACGATCGATCGTGCGAAGCGCATCGCCACCTTCACCGCGAAAGCGCCGCAAGCCGGAGAACCCACCGAGATCGACGCGATCGTCGCTGCCGGCACGAGCTGGTGGCCGCTGCAGTTCGCCCGCGAACTCGACGACGCGATCCTGTCGATGCGCACCAACGAGCTCAACATCGGCACCTGGATCTTCAAGACCGAAGGCGATGCACGTAACCTGCTCGCCGTCGACGCCACACTGATGCAGCACAAGGACCACTGGCTCGTGCGCGAGACCATCGGCCTGCTGCGCCGCACCTTGGCGCGTATCGACGTGTCGTCGCGCTCGCTGTTCGCGCTGATCGAACCGGGCTCGTGCTTTGCAGGCACCTTCGCGGAACTCGCGTTCGCCGCCGACCGCAGCTACATGGCGGCACTGCCTAGCAACGAAGACGAAGAACCGGCGATCACGCTGTCGGAAGTCAACTTCGGTCTCTATCCGATGGTCACGCATCAATCGCGGCTCGCTCGACGTTTCTATGAAGAAGCCGAACCGCTCGACGCGGTGCGCTCGAAAATCGGCCAGGCGATCCAGCCGGTTGAGGCCGAGCGCCTGGGTCTCGTGACCGCGTCACCGGACGATATCGATTGGGCCGACGAGATCCGCATCGCGCTCGAAGAACGCGCGGCGATGTCGCCGGATGCATTGACCGGCCTGGAAGCGAATCTGCGCTTCAACGGCCCGGAGACGATGGAGACGCGTATTTTCGGGCGTCTCACCGCTTGGCAGAACTGGATCTTCAACCGGCCGAACGCAGTGGGCGAGAAGGGCGCGCTCAAGGTGTACGGCAAGGGCAGCAAGGCGCAATTCGACGTCTCGCGCGTTTGATGCTTTCCGACGCGACCTAACGTAACTGAACGCAGCGCCACCTGCCTGATACGCGCCTCTCATCCGCTAGCTCTGTATTCCGACCAAGGAACCGACCATGTCATCAATCAACTACAGCGAAAAGATTCCGAACAACGTCAATCTCGCCGACGACCGTGCACTGCAACGCGCACTCGAACAGTGGCAGCCGAACTTTCTGTCGTGGTGGGGTGATATGGGCCCGGAAGGCTCGCACGGCTATGACGTGTATCTGCGCACGGCGGTGAGCGTCGACGCGGGCGGTTGGGCGCATTTCGATCACGTGAAGATGCCGGACTATCGCTGGGGGATTTTCCTCACGCCCGGCGAGCAGGATCGCAAGATTCATTTCGGCGAGCACAAGGGCGAGGCTGCGTGGCAGGACGTGCCCGGCGAGCATCGCGCGAATCTGCGCCGCATTATCGTCACGCAAGGCGATACGGAGCCGGCTTCGGTCGAGCAGCAACGGCATCTGGGGTTGACCGCACCGTCGATGTACGACTTGCGCAACCTGTTTCAGGTGAATGTGGAGGAAGGGCGTCACCTGTGGGCGATGGTGTACCTGCTGCACCGGTACTTCGGCCGCGATGGTCGCGAGGAAGCCGAAGCACTGCTCGGCCGCCGTTCGGGCGACGAAGACAACCCGCGCATTCTCGGTGCCTTCAACGAGAAAACGCCGGACTGGCTTGCGTTCTACATGTTCACGTACTTCACCGACCGCGACGGTAAGTTCCAGTTGTCGGCGCTCGCCGAGTCGGGTTTCGATCCGCTTGCACGCACGACGAAGTTCATGCTGACTGAAGAAGCGCATCATATGTTTGTCGGCGAATCGGGTGTGTCACGCGTGATCCAGCGCACCGCGCAAGTCATGAACGAACTGGGCACGGACGACGTCGCGAAGATTCGCGCTGCCGGCGTGATCGATCTGCCGACTATCCAGCGTTATCTGAACTTCCATTACTCGGTGACGATCGACCTGTTCGGCGCGGATCATTCTTCGAATGCGGCCACGTTCTATAGCTCGGGTCTGAAGGGCCGCTATGAAGAGAACAAGCGTGACGACGATCATCAATTGAACGGCCAAAGCTACAAGCTGCTCGATGTGCAGGACGGCAAACTGGTCGAGCGCGAAGTGCCGATGCTCAACGCCATGAACGAAGTGCTGCGCGACGACTACATCAAAGATTCGGTGGCGGGTGTCGGCCGCTGGAACAAGGTGCTCGAGAAGGCCGGCATCGATTTCCGCATGACGGTGCCGCATAAAGCATTCAACCGGCAGATCGGCACGTTTGCCGGCACCCGTGTGTCGCCGGACGGCCGCGTGGTCAGCGAGACCGAATGGGCCGCGAATGAGGCGAAGTGGCTGGCGACGCCGGAAGATCGTGCGTATGTTGCTTCGCTGATGGGCGCGGTCACCGAGCCCGGCAAGTTCGCAAACTGGATCGCGCCGCCGGCAATGGGCGTGAACCGTCAGCCGGTCGATTTCGAATACGTGCGCTTTAACTGAGTACAGCGATTGAAAACGTGTGGCGTGCGGCGTCGTATTCGCACGAATATAGGGTGGAGGAAGTCATGAACGGCCCAGTATCGATCGAAGTCCTTAGGCAGCATCTGATCGATCCGGAAATCTGCATTCGCTGCAATACCTGCGAAGAGACTTGCCCGGTCGATGCGATCACGCACGACGACAACAATTACGTGGTCAAGGCGGATGTCTGCAACGGCTGCATGGCGTGCGTGCCGCCGTGTCCGACGGGCGCGATCGATAACTGGCGCACGGTGCTGAAAGTCGACGCGTATCCCATCGAAGAGCAGTTCAAATGGGACGTGTTGCCTGAGCAGAACACGATGGCTGTGCCGGTTGCGGAAGATACTGCGGCCGCGGCGGGATCGTCCGACGATGCGCCGGCAGGCGCGAGCGGTATTGAAGTCGATACCGTGCGCGGGTCGGTCGTGCCGCCGTGGTCCGCGGCGAAACCGTACGTGAATCTCTACACGCACAAGGCGCCGACTACCGCGACGGTGGTCGGCAATTACCGGCTCACCGACGGCTCGACCGATAGCGACATCCACCACATCGTGCTTGATTTCGGTTCGATGCCTTTCCCTGTGCTTGAGGGGCAGTCGATCGGCATCCTGCCGCCGGGGGAAGCCGCTGATGGCCGCACTCATCACGCGCGTCAGTATTCGATCGCGAGCCCGCGCGACGGCGAACGGCCCGGCTATAACAACGTTTCTCTCACCGTGAAGCGGGTTTCTCAGCAGCACGGTGACGCGCTCGACGGGATCTGCTCGAATTATCTCTGTGATCTCAAGAAGGGTGATGTGGTCAACGTGATCGGCCCATTCGGCGGTACCTTCCTGATGCCTAACCATCCGAACTCGCACCTGCTGATGATCTGCACGGGCACCGGTTCAGCGCCGATGCGCGCGATGACCGAGTATCGCAGGCGTCGTCGTCTGAAAGGCGCGACCGGCAAGCTGATGTTGTTCTTCGGTGCGCGTACGAAGGAAGAGTTGCCGTACTTCGGGCCGCTCACGAATCTGCCAAAGGATTTCATCGATACGAATCTGGCGTTCTCGCGTACGCCGGGTCAACCTAGGCGCTATGTGCAGGATGCGATGCGAGAGCGCGCGGTTGATGTCGCGCACATGCTGAAGGACGACAACACGCATATCTACGTGTGCGGGTTGAAGGGGATGGAAGACGGGGTGCTGCAGGCACTCAAGGAAATCGGCGAACAGCACCAGCTTGATTGGGAAGCGCTGTGGTTGAAGCTGAAGCGGGAAGGGCGGCTGCATTTGGAGACGTATTAATAGACTGGTGTGCGACTAGGAATAGCCCCACATGCCTGCGGGTGAGAGCGGGGCTATCCAGAACGATCACTGCGCCGCCTCCCAGTTGTCCTCTCCGACTGGAGCGGTCGGATTGTCGTAACGCATGACCGAGCCGCGTAGCACGTCTAGCGGACTGCGTTCTACGCCGCGATAAGGCCGAACTTCAAGCGCCGGCTTGCCATGGTCGGTGACGATCAGGCTTTCGCCGGACGCCTCAACCTGCCGGAACAATTCGAGCGCCTTGGCCTTGAACTCGGACTTCGATACCCGATTGCCTTGCACAATAGCTCCTATGGTCTGTTGCCAACAGTTATTGATCGGCTGATCCTTTCCCCTGCGCCGGCGACACCGCCCCACACGCCCGAATCACCAACTGCACGACCTCCTCCGTCGTCGCATCAAACGCCTTCTGCGTTAGTGCGCGTTTGCCTTTAAGCGCGCGAATCTGCGCGTCAAAGTCGGCGTAATGCTGAGTGGTCGCCCAGATCATGTACATCAGCGTTTGCGCATTCACCGGTGCCAGCAGTCCGCGTGCGATCCAGTCGTCGATCACCTTCACGCGGCTGTCCAGCCACGGCTTCACGCGCCCCGTGAGAATGTCCTCCATGTGCTCCGCGCCGTGAATGATCTCGCTAGCCCACACCTTCGAGCCTAATGGCCGGCGACGCGACAACTCCATTTTCGCGCGTACGTATCCGCCGATCGCCTCGACCGGATCGTCGCTGCATTCGAACGTATCCGCCGCGCGGTGCCAGTCTTCGAACAGGTCTTCCAGCACACGCCGGTACAACGCGAGCTTTGTCGGGAAGTAGTAATGCAGGTTAGCTTTCGGTAAGCCTGCACGCTCCGCAATCATCGCCGTGCTGGTTCCGTCGAGTCCTCGCTCCGCGAAAACCGCTTCGGCGCACGCCAATAAATGCGCTTCGTTCGACTCGCGAATGTGCGCCTTGCGCCGCCGCAAAGGTGCGCGAGTTTCGTCCAGTGTCTCGTCGTTTTCCGTGATGTCGGCAGCCACGTTGTTGTCTCTCATGTTGGCTTCATCGGCATGTGTGCCGCGTCGCGCTTCATTCTAGTCGTTTGAGCGCGGATGGACACGCGCATTCGCGACCGCCGAAAAATGTGTGCTGCAGTGCAATGGCACGCTTCTCGCTATGTTTCTCACCGTACGAAAGGTGTTGATTTGGCGGGCTTAATCGTCTACAACCTGTCCAACTGGACAGGATTGAGAGAGCGAGAGATGCCCCAGGGTTTGCCCTCTGTATAAGAGGCGATCGAAGGCATCGAGTGTGCACCGCCGCCGTGCGGGCACGCCCCAAAACCCGCCGCCCATGCACCAGTTTCATGTCGATTCACCGAAAGGAGCGAGACGAATGAACGCGGTATCCGAAGCGCTGAAGCACGCAGAACCCGCTACGTCGATCAAGGTCGACGGCAAGCGGCTGTGGGACAGCCTGATGACAATGGCGAAGATCGGCGCGACGCCTAAAGGCGGCGTCTGCCGGCTGGCGCTGACCGACCTCGACAAACAGGGGCGCGACCTGATCGTCAGTTGGGCGAAGGAAGCCGGTTGCACGGTCAGTGTCGATCAGATGGGCAATGTGTTTATGCGCCGCGCCGGGCGCAATCCCGATGCGTTGCCGGTCATGACCGGTTCGCATGCGGACTCGCAGCCGACCGGTGGCCGCTTCGACGGCATCTACGGCGTGCTCGGCGGACTCGAAGTGATCCGCAGTCTGAACGATCACGGCATCGAGACCGAACATCCGGTTGAAGTGGTGATCTGGACCAACGAGGAAGGCTCGCGCTTTGCGCCCGCCATGGTCGCCTCGGGTGTGTTCGCCGGCGTCTTCACGCTGGACTACGGTCTCTCGCGCAAGGACGTGGATGGCAAGACCATCGGCGAAGAACTCAAACGTATCGGCTATGCGGGCGATCTTCCGTGTGGTGGACGACCCTTGCACGCCGCGTTCGAATTGCATATCGAACAAGGACCGATTCTCGAAGCCGAGCAGAAAACCATCGGTGTGGTGACCGATGCGCAAGGCCAGCGCTGGTACGAAATCACGCTGACGGGGCAGGAGGCGCATGCGGGTCCGACGCCCATGCCGCGCCGTCGCGATGCTTTGCTCGGGGCCGCGCGCGTGGTCGAACTGGTCAATCGTATCGGGCTGGACAACGCGCCGTTCGGTTGCGCGACGGTCGGCATGATGCAGGTCTATCCGAACTCACGCAATGTGATTCCGGGCCGCGTGTTTTTCACCGTCGACTTCCGTCATCCGGACGATGCGGTGCTCGCGAAGATGGATGCCGCATTACGCGAGGGCGTGGAGAAGATCACGAGCACCATCGGTCTGGAAACTGAACTCGAGCAGATTTTCTACTACGCACCAGTCGCTTTCGACGAAGCCTGCGTGAAGTCGGTACGCGCCGCGGCCGAACGCTTCGGCTATTCGCATCGCAACATGGTGTCCGGTGCGGGACACGACGCCTGCTATCTGTCGCAAGTCGCGCCGACTTCGATGGTGTTCGTGCCGTGCGTCGACGGGATCAGTCACAACGAGATCGAGGACGCCACCTTCGAATGGATCGAAGCAGGCGCGAACGTCTTGCTGCACGCCATGCTCGGACGAGCGTGCGAGCCGGTTTCATAACGCTTTAGCGGTAGAAGGTGGTGGTTGATTCACTAGCCTCACCGTAGTGCCCATAAAACAAGTCGTCCCGGCTCCGCTTAAGCGCAGCCGGCGGGAACGGCTACGTCCTCACATCGAAGAAGGAACGTGTATGGCCATCAAGCAAACCGGCGATATTGCGGCTCAGCGCCTATCGGCCGATCAACTGTCGTGCGAGTTCTCCGACATCGCGCCGCTGCTCGACGCGAGCGCCGCGGCTGCGGCCGCGAGCCGCTGTCACTACTGTTACGACGCGCCGTGCGTGAACGCGTGTCCGACGCAGATCGACATTCCCAGTTTCATTCGCAAGATCAGCAACGGCAATTTGAAGGGCGCGGCCGTCGACATTCTGTCGGCGAATCCGCTGGGCGGCATGTGCTCGCGTGTTTGCCCGACCGAGATTCTTTGCGAGGGGGCTTGCGTGCGCAACCATCAGGACGCGAAGCCGGTGGCGATCGGTGCGCTGCAACGTCATGCGACCGATTGGGCGATGGCGCGCGGCGAGGTGCTGTTCAAGCGTGAGGCGGAAACGGGGCGGCATGTTGCAGTGGTCGGTGCGGGACCGGCTGGATTGGCGTGTGCGCATCGGCTCGCATTGGCCGGCCACAACGTGACCATTTACGACGCCCACGAGAAAGCGGGCGGTCTGAACGAATACGGCATCGCGGCCTATAAAACCGTCGACGATTTTGCGCAGCGCGAAGTGGCGTGGCTGTGCTCGATCGGCGGTATCGAGATCAAGCACGGCGTAGCGCTTGGGCGTGATGTGGAACTCGATGCGCTGCGCAAGCAGCACGATGCGGTCTTCCTCGCGATCGGACTCACGGGCGTGCGCGCATTGACGATGGAAGGCGAGGACCTGAGTGGCGTGATGAACGCTGTGGATTTCATCGAACAGGTGCGTACCGCGAGTGACTTCGGCACGGTGCCGGTGGGGCGGCGGGTCGTCGTGATCGGCGGTGGCAATACGGCAGTGGATGCCGCCGTGCAAAGCCACAAGCTCGGCGCGACGTCGGTGACGATGGTGTATCGACGCGGCGTTGAGTCAATGAGCGCGACGTGGGCCGAGCGCGATTTCGCGCAGACCAACGGCGTCACGCTCGTCACGCATGCAAAGCCGATGCGTTTGATCGGAGAGGGTGGTGTGGTGACGGGCGTCGAATTCGAGCGCACGTTAGGCGATGCCAGTCAGGAGCGCTTCGTGGTCGAAGCCGACATGGTGCTCAAGGCAATTGGGCAGACGCTGGTGCCGGTCGGTATCGAGCGCGAACTGTTGACGCTGGACGGCAGCCGTATCGCAGTCGATGCAAACGGACAAACCTCGTTGCCAAGCGTATGGGCAGGTGGCGATTGCGCGGCGACTGGTGGGATCGATCTGACGGTACAAGCGGTGCAGGACGGCAAGATTGCCGCCGCCGCGATTGACGCCCAGTTCGCCCGCACCGCAGTCAAAGCCGCTTGAAGGTGCGTGAAGCCGCTTAAGCCACGTATCACACCACGATAAAACAGCAGTCCCCAAGGAGCCGAACATGGCCGATCTGCGCTGTACGATTGCCGGCATCACGTCGCCGAATCCTTTCTGGCTGGCCTCCGCGCCGCCGACCGACAAAGCCTATAACGTGAACCGCGCGTTCGAAGCGGGCTGGGGCGGGGTCGTGTGGAAGACCCTGGGCCTCGACCCGCATGTGGTGAACGTCAGCTCGCGCTATGGCGCGGTGCAATGGAATGGCCAGCGCATCGCGGGCCTGAACAACATCGAACTGATCACCGACCGTCCGCTCGACATCAATCTCAAGGAAATCGCTCAGGTCAAACGCGACTGGCCGGACCGCGCGATGATTGTCTCGCTGATGGTGCCGTGCAACGAGCGCGACTGGAAGTGGATTTTGCCGCTCGTCGAAGACACCGGCGCCGATGCGGTGGAATTGAATTTCGGCTGCCCGCACGGCATGAGCGAGCGCGGCATGGGCGCCGCGGTGGGCCAGGTGCCCGAATACATCGAGATGGTCACGCGCTGGGTCAAGGAGGGTTCGAAGCTGCCGTGCCTCGTCAAACTCACGCCGAATATCAGCGACATTCGCCTCGGTTCGCGTGCTGCCTATAAAGGCGGCGCGGACGGCGTCTCGCTGATCAACACCATCAACTCCATCGTCGCGGTGGACCTCGACGCGATGTCACCGTTGCCGATGGTCGACGGCAAAGGCACGCACGGCGGCTACTGCGGTCCGGCGGTCAAGCCGATCGCGCTGAACATGGTGGCGGAAATTGCCCGCGACGTGGAAACGCCGAACCTGCCCATTTCCGGCATCGGCGGTATTTCGACGTGGCGCGATGCGGCCGAATTCATGGTGCTCGGTGCGGGCAGCGTGCAGGTCTGCACGGCTGCGATGCACTATGGATTCCGCATCGTCTCTGATCTCGCGGATGGTCTCTCGAACTGGATGGACGAAAAAGGCTACGCCACGCTTGATGACATTCGCGGCCGCGCCGTGCCGAACGTCACCGACTGGAAGTACCTGAACCTCAAATACGACATCAAGGCGCGCATCGATCAGGACAAGTGCATCCAGTGCGGTCTGTGCCATATCGCGTGCGAAGACACCGCTCACCAGGCGATTATGAAAGAAAAAGATGGCGTCCGGCATTTTGAAGTGATGGACTCCGAATGTGTCGGCTGCAATCTGTGCATGCATGTGTGCCCGGTCGAGCAGTGCATCACAATGGAACGCGTTGACAGCGGTGAGTACGCGAACTGGACCACGCATCCGAACAACCCTGCGCGGGTGAATGCCGGTGAAAGCGAGACGTCAGACGCGGCTGAAACGGCCGAGCATGCGCACGCTCATGCCCACGCAGCAAAAGCAGCCTGAAACTTGAGCGAGCTGTAGGAAAAGAAACGAAACGAAGCGCTTGTACTGAACCTGTAGTTTTCCCCCAAGGCCTGACGCGCCGCCAGAAGCCGCGCAGGCCTCAACGATCAGTGGAGATCTTTCGATGAAGCAGACAGCGCATCCCGTCGATCCGGAGTTTGCGGCCGGCGCGCAGGGCAGCAGTCTTTACAACGACGACCTTGCGCCGACCGGCGTCGCGCAGCGCACGTGGCGGTGGTATCACTTCGCCGCGCTGTGGGTCGGGATGGTGATGAACATCGCGTCGTATATGCTCGCGGCCGGTTTGACGGAAGAGGGCATGTCGCCGTGGCAGGCGGTGGCGACGGTGCTGCTCGGCAATCTGATCGTGCTGGTGCCGATGCTGCTGATCGGGCATGCCGGCGCGAAGCACGGTATTCCCTACGCGGTGCTGGTGCGTTCCTCCTTCGGCACGCAGGGTGCGAAATTACCGGCGATGCTGCGGGCGATCGTCGCGTGTGGCTGGTACGGCATTCAGACGTGGCTTGGCGGCAGCGCGATCTACACGCTGCTGAACATTCTGACCGGCAACGCGCTGCACGGCGCGGCCTTGCCGTTTCTCGACATCTCGCTCGCGCAGCTCGCGTGTTTCCTCGTGTTCTGGGCGCTGCAGATTTACTTCATCGTGCACGGCACCGATTCGATCCGCTGGCTCGAAAGCTGGTCCGCGCCGATCAAGATCGTGATGTGTATCGCGCTGGTGTGGTGGGCCACGTCGAAGGCAGGCGGTCTCGGCTCGATGCTGTCGGCGCCGTCACAGTTCGTGCCGGGTGGCAAGAAGGAGGGCATGTTCTGGGTGACCTTCTGGCCCGGCCTGACGGCGATGGTGGGCTTCTGGGCGACGCTCGCGCTGAATATTCCCGACTTCACACGCTTTGCCAAAACGCAGCGCGATCAGATCATTGGTCAGTCGGTGGGTTTGCCGATTCCGATGGCGCTGCTCTCGGTGATCTCCGTGGTGGTGACGTCGGCCACCGTGGTGATCTACGGCAAGGCGATCTGGGACCCGATCGACCTGACGAGCCGCATGACCGGGATCGGCGTCGGTCTCGCGCTGATCATCCTGACGCTGGATACGATGTGCTGCAATCTCGCGGCGAACCTCGTCGGCCCGGCTTATGACTTTTCGAGCCTGTGGCCGAAGGGTATTTCGTATCGTGTTGGCGGCATGATTACCGCGACCATCGCCATTGTGATGATGCCGTGGAAAATTCTTGCTACCACCCAGGGTTATATTTTCACGTGGCTGGTCGGCTACTCGGCTTTGCTCGGTCCGGTCGCGGGCATTTTGATGGTCGACTACTTCCTGATTCGCGGCACACGGCTGGACCCGCGTGAACTGTTCGACGAGCATGGCGAGTACAGCTACACCGGGGGCTGGAATATCGGCGCGGTGGTGGCGCTCGTGATCGGCGTGCTGCCGAATCTGCCGGGCTTCTTGCACACCGCGTTTCCGGCATCGTTCCCGAATGTGCCGGCGATTTTCAACACGCTTTATACGTATGCCTGGTTTGTTGGACTCGCGTTGGCGTCGATCGTATACAGCGCGTGGATGAAGCTGAGCAAAGGACCGAGTGCGCGCGTGGCGAGTGCCTGAGTGTGCCTGGGCGAACATGAGCGAGTGCATGAACTGTGCACCAGACGCACGAAGTACGTAGCACGGAAACCAGCAGTTTATAAGGAGGCGGCAACATGACGACCCTGATTCGCGGCGGCACGATTATCGACGCGGAGAACACGTATCGTGCGGATGTGTTGTGTGCAGACCCGCAGGACGGTGGCACGATCCTGCAGATCGGCGTGGACCTGGAGGCGCCAGTCGGTGCCACGATCGTCGATGCGGGCGGCCAGTACGTGATGCCCGGCGGCATCGATCCGCATACCCACATGGAATTGCCGTTCATGGGTACCACGGCCAGCGACGATTTCTATACCGGGACGGCCGCGGGTTTATCCGGCGGCACGACCAGCATCATCGATTTCGTGATTCCGAGTCCGAAGCAACCGTTGATGGAGGCTTTCAAGGAATGGCGCGGTTGGGCTGAAAAGGCCTCGGCGGACTATGGCTTTCACGTTGCGGTGACGTGGTGGGACGATTCGGTCTATCGCGACATGGGCACGCTGGTGCATGAACACGGCGTGTCGAGTTTCAAGCACTTCATGGCCTACAAGAACGCGATCATGGCCGACGACGAAGTGCTGGTGAACAGCTTCTCGCGCTCGCTCGAACTCGGCGCGCTGCCCACCGTGCATGCGGAGAACGGTGAACTGGTGTTTCAGTTGCAGCGTCAGTTGCTGGCAAAAGGTTTTACAGGTCCGGAGGCGCATCCGCTGTCGCGGCCGCCTGAAGTGGAGGGCGAGGCCGCCAATCGTGCGATCCGCATCGCGCAGGTATTAGGCGTGCCGGTGTATATCGTCCACGTGTCCTCGAAAGATGCGGTGGACGCGATTGCGCGTGCCCGCGGCGAAGGTCTTCGGGTGTTCGGCGAAGTGCTGCCGGGCCATCTGGTGATCGACGAGTCGGTGTATCGCGATCCCGACTGGACCCGCGCCGCAGCGCACGTGATGAGCCCGCCGTTCCGTTCGGCGGAGCATCGCGAAGCATTGTGGCGGGGTTTGCAAGCAGGCCAGCTGCACACCACCGCGACCGATCACTGCGTGTTCTGCGCGTCGCAGAAGGCGATGGGCCGCGAGGACTTTACGAAGATCCCGAACGGCTGCGGCGGCGTCGAAGATCGTATGGCGGTGCTCTGGCATCACGGTGTGAATTCGGGGCGTCTCACGCCGAATGAATTCGTGCGCATCACGTCGACTAACGCCGCGCAGATTTTCAACCTGTATCCGCGTAAGGGTGCGGTACAGGTGGGCGCGGATGCCGACCTGGTCGTGTGGGATCCGAAGGCAAGTAAAACCATTTCGGTGAAAACGCATCATCAGAAGGTCGACTTCAACGTGTTCGAAGGGATGACGGTGCAGGGCGTGGCGATGCATACGCTCACCCGCGGCGCGCTGGCATGGACCGATGGCGAACTGCGGGCCGTGCGCGGCGCAGGGCGTTATCTGAAGCGGCCGCCCAATCCGGCTTACTTCGATGCGATCCGGGTGGCCAATAAGCGAAAGGAGCCGCATCCGGTAGAACGGTAAGGCGTTTGCAATCTGACGGGCGGCCCCCGAGGGCCGCCCCTGCCGTCTGTTTTTCAACGCCGCGCATTCGCCGTGGCGACCCCCTCCCGCGTTTTCCCCGATGGCGCCCGGTATGCGTTCCGTGGTGCGATGCATGCCGCGTCTGTCATATCTGTTGCAGAGCCGAATTCAACGCTGCATGAGACGCCTTGGCTGTCCGCTTAGCACGTATGCGCATATTGATCGAAAAGCTGATCCTTTGTAAAAACACAGACCGTTTGCTACAGTCCGCCCACTCTGCCGGGCATGACCGCCGGCGGAATGCCGAATACAAAACCATGCAACCGACGTAGCAAACTTTACGGAGCCACCAGATGAAGTCGATTCGTTCCATTCTGCTGATCGCGCTGCTGCAAGCGGTGACCCTGAGCCCGGCTTTCGCCGCTGACGAGCTCGCGCAGATCAAGTCCGCGGGCGTGTTCAAGATCGGCACCGAAGGCACCTACGCACCTTTCACGTACCACGATGAATCCGGCAAACTGACCGGCTTCGACGTCGAGATCGGCACAGCGATCGCGCAGCGCCTGGGCGTCAAGCCGGAGTTCGTCGAAGGCAAATGGGACGGTCTGATCGCCGGTCTCGATGTGAACCGCTACGACGCGGTGATCAATGAAGTCGCCGTCACCGACGCGCGCAAAGCGAAATACGATTTCTCGGACCCGTACATCACGTCGCATGCGGCGCTGATCGTGCGTTCGGACAACACCACGATCAAGACGTTCGACGATCTGAAGGGCAAGAAGTCGGCGAATACGCTGACCAGCAACTTTGGCAAGATTGCGGCCGCGCACGGCGCGGAGGTGATTCCCGTGCAGGGCTTCAACGAATCGGTCGATCTGTTGACCTCGGGCCGCGTCGACGCAACCGTCAACGATTCGCTGTCGTTCCTCGACTTCAAGAAGCATAAGCCGGATGCGAAGGTGAAGATCGCCGCGCTCGATACGTCGGCCGACAGCAGCGACAAGTCCGCGGTCCTGATCCGCAAGGGTAGCCCGGAATTGCAGGCGGCAATCAACAAGGCGCTTGCCGACATGAAGAAAGACGGTACTTTCGAGAAGATCTCGCAGAAGTACTTCGGTAAAGACGTTTCCCAATAAGCCTCAACTGCGAGTCTGAATCATGCCGGCATGGTTGCTTCTGATGGCGCATTCGCTGCAGCCCCTTCTGTATGCGGGGCTGGTCTTTACCGTGCCGCTCACGCTGGCCTCGTTCGCGATCGGGATCGTGGTCGCGTTTATCGTCGCGCTGGTCCGGCTCTTCGGACCGCGCTGGGCGGTTGCGTGCGTGCGCTTCTACGTGTGGCTGTTTCGCGGTTCGCCGTTACTGGTGCAACTGTTCGTGATTTTCTACGGACTACCGAACGTGGGCATCGTGCTCGATCCGTTGACGGCGGCGATCATCGGCTTTTCGCTGAATGTCGGCGCGTATAACTCGGAAGTCATACGCGGCGTGATCGAGTCGATCCCGAAGGGGCAGTGGGAGGCGGCGTACTCGATGGGGATGACGCGTCAGCAGGCGCTGCGCCGCGCGATCCTGCCGCAAGCGGCGCGCGTCGCGCTGCCGCCGCTGTCGAACTCGTTCATCGCGTTGGTGAAGGACACCTCGCTCGCTGCGGTACTGACGGTGCCTGAGGTGTTTCAGGCGGCGCAGCGAATCGCGTCGGTGACCTATGAACCGTTGATTCTCTACACTGAGGCAGCGCTGGTGTATCTCGTGTTCAGTTCGGTATTGTCGTCGGCGCAAGTCCGGCTCGAACGCAAGTTCGGCCGTCACGCACTTTTCCAGGCGGGCAACTGATGATTCGACTGGAAAAAATCGACAAGCACTTTGGCGAGAATCGAGTGCTGAGTTCAGTGGACCTGCAACTTGCGTCGGGTAATGTCACTGCGCTGATTGGCCCGTCCGGCAGCGGCAAGAGCACGCTTTTGCGTTGCGTGAATCTGCTGGAAATCCCAGAGGCCGGATCACTCGAACTCGGCGACCAGCGACTCGAATTCAGCCGCGATCACAAGCCACCGCGCGAAACGGTGCTGACGATTCGCCGTCGCACCGGCATGGTGTTCCAGAATTTCCAGTTGTTCCCGCATCTGACGGTGCGTCAGAACGTCATGGAAGGCTTGCTGACCGTGC
This sequence comes from Burkholderia sp. GAS332, assembly GCA_900142905.1. NCBI lineage: Bacteria > Pseudomonadati > Pseudomonadota > Betaproteobacteria > Burkholderiales > Burkholderiaceae > Burkholderia > Burkholderia sp. GAS332. Next base: position 1,497,932 of record FSRV01000001.1, read on the forward strand.
TGAAGTGGGACAAGGAGAAAGCGCGTGTTCGTGCGGACGAGTTACTTGATAAGGTCGGCATCAAGCACAAGGCGGACGCCTGGCCCTCGACGCTTTCCGGCGGTCAGCAGCAGCGCGTAGCGATTGCGCGGGCCTTGGCGCCGTCGCCGGAAGTGTTGTTGTGTGACGAGCCCACATCGGCGCTGGATCCCGGTTTGGCCGCGGAGGTGGTGGACGTCCTCAAACAGCTCGCCACGGAGGGCATGACGATGTTGATGGCGACCCATGATTTGCGTCTTGCCGCAACGATTGCGCGCGATGTGGTGTTTCTGAATAACGGCGTGGTGGTGGAGCAGGGCCCGTCGAGGGACATTTTCATGAATCCGCGCGAGCCTGAAACAGCGCGCTTCGTGTCCACGCTGACACACAGCTTGCCGGACGCGTGGACCGAGCAGGGCCGGCCAGAGAGAAGCTAAGTCAGGTCCTTCTGGTTTGCTGGAAGCCGCAAATGATTCCACGCCGCCAGCCCGGCAAAAACCACGCCGGCAATACTGACACCGATCCATCCGAAGATCGGCCAAACCACAGCGCCGACCCCCGAACCAACGGCGCCGCCAATAAAATACGCGACCATATAGACGGTATTTACGCGGCTCCGCGCTTCTGGCTTCAGCGCGTAAATCCGCGATTGATTGGAAATCTGCGCAGCCTGCACGCCAATATCGAGGATGATCACGCCGATTACCAATCCAGCAATGCTTTTCGCCGACAAGGCAAAAACAACGAACGAAATCGCCACCAGCACAATCGACACCGTGATAATCGCCCGCGGTCCGCGTCGGTCGGAAAACTTGCCGGCGAGCGGCGCGGCCATCGCCCCCGCCGCGCCGACGATCCCGAACAGGCCGGCCGCCTGCGGCCCAAGATGAAACGGTGCGCCCGCCAGCAATAACGCCAGCACCGACCAGAAGATGCTGAACGCGGCGAACATCGCCGCCCCGGTCAGCGAGGCTTCACGCAGCGCGCGATGCTCGACCACCAGGTGCCACATCGACACCAGCAGCTTGCCGTACGGCAACGTCGACGTCGGTTTGCTCTTCGGCAGGCGCGTGATGATCACCACCGCCAGCACCAGTAGCGCGACGACCGAAGCGCCGAACACGGCACGCCAGCCGAAATACTCGCCGACAAAGCCTGCCGCAGTCCGTGCCAGCAAAATCCCCAGCAACAGTCCACTCATTACCATGCCCACGGCATGGCCACGCTCGGACGCGGGCGCGAGTTCAGCCGCGAAGGGGACCGCCTGCTGCGCGATGGTGGCGAGTACGCCGATCGCGAGGCTCGCAATAATCAGCACCGACAGCGTCGGCGCGGCGGACGCCAGCACCAGCGCGACGCACATGCCTGCGATCTGCAACAGGATCAGGAGGCGTCGATCGAAGCGGTCACCGAGCGGCGCCAACAACAGCATCCCGGCTGCGTAGCCGAGTTGTGTCACGGCCGGCACCGCGCCGACCCATGACGAGCTGTTCGGAAACGACTGCCGGAAATCGTCGAGCAGAGGCTGGTTGTAATAGATGTTGGCGACTGCTACACCCGCAATGGTTGCGAGAAGAAGCAGCAAGCCGCGCAATGACCGGTCGGCCGAAGCGGGAGTAGAAGCGTCGGATGTGGACATGAGTGGGGACCGTCGATGGACCGGCCCATGCGCGGTCCTTAAGCGTGCCGATCATACCGGAGCGGCCGGGATCGTGCTGACGGCCGCTGAGGCCACCGTCCGGCGCGAGAGGGCGACGTCAACTCGAAACAGCCGCGAACAAGCGGCGGCTCAGGTGTGGCACGAGCCTGCCATGGCGGTCCGTCATCGACGCTCATGCGTCCTTCGACACCGACGCATGAACGGCCGAAGCTACTGCCGAAGCCAACGCTCGCATGTGCGATATTTCAGGTGAGTGCAGTAGCGCCGGCAAAAACCAGGGTGAGGCGCCCGCGAACGCCCCATAGCCTTCCCTGCAACGATTCATGTCGGCGGCACCGCGACGGGTCGCACGCCCGGCGTGGCACTCACCGTTGCCCAGTCGCTGCGCCTTACGTGGTGAATGATCAACGGTATACCCGCAAAGACAACGATGCCGAGCACCACCAGTCCCGTATAAAGGGTCGGCGAACCGACCGGCAACTGGTCGGGCGGAAAGAATGAGACAACAAAGCTGAACAGCACCCCGACAAAACCGATACCGGCAGTCAGCCACATGCCTGCCACACCACCCGGCACCTTGAACGGCCGTGCCAATGCGGGCTGTGAATAGCGCAGCTTGATCGCTGCCCCGTACATCAGCATGTAAGCGATCAAGTAGAGTGCGATCGTCATCGCGGAGATCAGAAAGAACGCGACCGACACGTCACGGATCACAAAGTAGAAGCACGAAATAACCGTCACGATGAGACCTTGCACCAGCAGAATATGCGTGGGCATACCCTTGCTGTTCTTTGCCTGCAGGATCGGCGGCAATTCGCCCTCGTGCGCGGTTTCGAGCAAGCCGCGCGACGGACTGCCGAGCCACGCCAGTACGCCGCTAATGGCACCGATACCGACCAGCAGAGAAAGCGCCGATACCGCCCAACCCATGTGCCAGAGATCGGTCAGCACCGCACCGAACGCGTCGAATACGCCAGACTGTAGCGAGATCTTCTCGTACGGCAGAATCGCGGCGATCGGCAACGCCCCCAACGCAAAAATCAGCACGGAAATCAGCGCACCGAGGCCGATAGCCGCCGGATAGCCGCGACTAGGGCTCTTCATGTCCATCACGTGAACCGCCTGCACTTCCACCCCGGCGAACAGCAACACAATGCCGGCCAGAAACGAGATCGTGCCGAAGCCGTGAATTGCCGGCCAGAAACGGGCGTGCCCATCCTGCGAGAGCGTCGCGTCGTTCAGGTGTTGCCAGCCGAGCGGGTGTCCACTGCTGATCCAGTACCCGAGCAGAGCGAGCAGCACGACGCCTGGGACGATGGTACCGATCACGAAGGTCCAGTTGGCAATTCGCGCGAATACCTCGACGCCTTGCAGTACGACCCACGTTGCCAGCCAGTACGCGACGATGCAAAAAATCCCGACATAAGTGCCATTCTTCGCGAGTTCCGGCCGGCCAATCGTATAGGCGAGCGCTGCCGCGCCGAAGGTTAACGCGACCGGAAACCAGACCACGTTCTGAATCCATTGCAGCCAGATCGCGAGAAAACCCCAGCGTGTGCCGAACGCCTGCGCAACCCACGTGTAGATGCCGCCACGCCGGTCGGCGAACGCGCCGCCCAGCTCAGCAGAGATCAACGACGCGGGAATCAGGTAAAAAATCACCGTGAAGGCGAGATAGACAAACATTGTCATCTCTTCCTTCGCCAGCAAAGGGAGTCCGCGCAGACTGGTGACCACAGCCGCGGCCGTCATCAGACCGATTGACGTGACGCTCAGGTACTTGCCGTGTTTTGCGGCATCCGCGGGTAGCGCAGCGGCGGTAATGACCGAGTTGTCCATTTCAGGTGCTCCTGTGAGCCAGCGACATCAATTGTGGTGGAAGGTTGGGCCGGCGGTCGATTGCGGCACCGGATTCTTCTGCAGATGCGTGATGGCATGTTCGATGTCCTCAAGCAGCATTGCCGCCATGTCGCGGGTGACACCGCGGCGGATCAGCACGCGTTGCACGATGGTCTCCTCACGCCCGGCAGGCAGCTTGTACGATGCGATCTGCCAGCCGCGCATGCGCACCCGATCGGACAGATCGAACAGCGTGAAGCCTGCGGTCTCCGGGTGCTTTAGCTTGTAGCAGACCGCGGGCAACGCGCCCCGCCCGTCGTAAATCATCTCGAACGCGTCGATCTTCGCCAGACCGTCGGCAAGTGCCTGTGCCGTATCCGCGCATTCCTGCTGGATGTGTCGGTAACCTTCACGGCCCAGCCGCAACAACATGTAGTACTGAGCGATGATCTGCCCGGCTGGCCGCGAGAAATTCAGTGCGAAGGTCGGCATGTCGCCGCCCAGATAGTCGACCCGAAAGATCAGCTCGTCCGGAAGATCCTGCGTACTGCGCCATACCACCCAGCCGACGCCGAGAGGTGCGAGGCCGTATTTGTGGCCCGACGCGTTGATCGATTTAACGCGCGTCACGCTGAAGTCCCATTCGAGATCCGGTTGGATGAACGGCGCGATGAAGCCGCCGCTGGCCGCGTCGACGTGGATCGGGATATCGAGCCCGATATCGCGCTGCAAGGCGTCGAGCGCCCCCGCCAAAGCCTTGACCGGCTCATAGACACAGGTGAACGTAATGCCGAGCGTGGCGACCACGCCGATGGTGTTTTCGTCGCAATAGGCCGCCAGATCTTCGGGCTGCATGCCGAGCGCGTCGCCCTTTAGTGGAACCTGGCGCATCTCCACGTCGAAGTAGCGGGCGAATTTCGCCCAGCAAACCTGCACCGGGCCGCAGACGAAGTTCGGCTTGTCAGTCGGCTTGCCCTGCGCCTCCATGCGTTTCTTCCACTGCCACTTGAGGGCGAGCCCGCCGAGCATGCAAGCCTCACTCGAACCGGTTGTAGAGCAACCGGTGGTTTTCCACGCTTTGGACGCGTGCCATAGATCGGCAAGCATGTGCACACAGCGCATTTCGATCTCGGCCGTTTGCGGATACTCGTCCTTGTCGATCATGTTCTTGTCAATCGACAGATCCATCAGCCGGCGGACCTCATCGTCGGCATAGGTCGTACAAAACGTCGCGACGTTCTGGCGCGAGTTGCCGTCCATGAACAATTCGTCGCGGACCAGATCGAATACAGCACGCCGATCGGACGATGAATCGGGAATCCGGTACTTCGGCAGCGAAGAACCGGAAATCGTCGCCGCATATTCGTCGGCGATGGCATCGGGCGTGGATGGTGGGGATTTGAGAAAGGTCATCGCGTGAAACTCCAGACTTGGAAAAGGGCTCAGCAGATGCGCAACGCGGCACCTGGTGGAAAGTGATTTCAAGCTTGATCGCTTGCCATGACGAAGACCCCGGCCTTCACGCCGCGGCGCTCATCAGGGAAGGTGCGTTTGCGATAACGTGACCGCCTGGCAAGTGCTCATCGGCACACGGCGATCGCTACATGTCGCGGAGAATGCGCTCCGTGCGGGGGTTCAAGGAAGGGAATGGACAGCAGCGACTCAAGGTTCCAGGACCACGGTGCGCGCGGGGCGAGTGGAAGTCGGTACGGTGGCGTACCGGTGTGGGAAATCTGCGTCCGCTCGATCGGCGGCGCGACAAAGATCAACCTTGAACCGGATCACCAGGACGCACACAGGAAAATACTGCACGCGAAGCACAGGTGAGGACTCGTCTCAATGCCCGTTGCAGAAAACGGCGGTGAGAAGAAGGGGAACCACTTCCCGAATGACAGCATCACTACCTGCCTCGCGTGCGCGCGCCTCAACTGCCTCGGCAGGCCCGGTTACTACCACGCCGTACGCTGAGGCCGTCATCGGCTCGCCGCCGCCCGGTTTGAACATCGGATCGCCCTGCTCATACCCGAAGACGGCATAAACGTGAAAGCCGAATGCCGTCAGGTTGCTGCCGTGCGTTGGTCGAAATGCGTTGACTGAGTTCGCTTCAACGCGCATTGGCTTTGGATCGATAGACTGGCCGTCCAAAAGCGGGGCGATGAACTCGTGCGCGCTCGATTTACAGTCGAGTTGTGGATCGAGCGCATGGGCATGGCACAGGACCGGACAGAACCCGATGCCTAATGACGTTAGCACGGTCAACGTGCTGGAAATGGACTTTTTCATCGTAGCCGCACAGGTGGTTCTGTCACGCCGCACACTCGCATGTCTCGCGTTGGACGCGCAGACAGTGAGCGATTGGTTCAGCCAGAAAATGCGAGCTACGCCGCGCGCTGGTTCAACCACACCCGGCCCGCGGCCGTCATGTTGATGACACCACACGCACGCGATTCGTATGCAAGCCCGAAGCTCAACAGTTCTTCCGCTATCGAGCGCGGCATCTCTGCCAGGGAATCTGGAATTCGATCAAGCGATTTGAGACTCTGGATGGCCTCGGGGGAGAGTTGGATGACCATGGCGGCCTCCTGCTGTTTTGATCATCATGGACCGAACGAATTCTCGCCGTCTGTACGGTAGCGTCTACTTAGGCCACCCTTTCTAAAACTTATCCCAGGTGCCGTCGTCGTGGAGCGTCTGTGATGCGCGCACTATGGGCCAACGTTCGTTCGCGGAAGACCATCCGCTCATGAAGCGGTTTCGCAAGCCCAACGACGAGAAGCGTCCCATTGTCATTGGGCCGCCAACTCAATACGAGGAATGGCCATCCTGCAAGTTGACCGGCGACTTGCCGTGCTGGGTTTCCGCTGCGCCTGCGCCCGGCTTCACGCTACCGTCGGGCTGCGGAACTTCCATCGGCTTGACTTCGACGGGAGCGGTGCCACCTTCTTTCAAACCGAGCTTATCCGCGGTTTTAGGCGACACGTCGACGATTCGATCCTTGACGTAGGGGCCGCGATCCCTGATTTCGACCACCTCGCTGCTGCCGTTTTCCAGATTCGTGACGCGGGCCTTGGTGCCAAGTGGCAGAGTCTTGCTCGCGGCGGCATTGGATTGGGGATTCATGCGCGTACCGTCGGCCATCTTTTTTGTGTAAAACTTCTGGCCGTAGTAAGAGGCCTTGCCCTTGCGTGCCTTGCCGGAGCGGTCAAGACTGACGCGGTGAGCTGCCTTCGGGCTCGCTTGTGTGGCATCGGTGGATGCCGGCTTTTGCGCCGGAAGCGCTGTGCTCAGGCAGCACGACAGGACCAGAAGCAGAAGCAGAAGCGGTGGAAGCCTGCGTCTTCGACCGGGCCGTAAACGGGCGGGGTCGACGTGGTCGCCAGTCTCGTACACCAGCAATCCCGGCGCCATCTCAACCGGCACCCGTTGCGGTTTCAGACGCACCCATTCCGCTTCGGGGAGAAGGCCCAGTAGCCGATTTTCCGTGGTATGAAGATCATTTTCCATTTGCCACTCATCTTCAGCCTGGCAAAAGCAGTGGACACCTGATTCAGCGAGAGTGACACCTGAATTACGGGTGTATGCGGGATATTAAGAAGCCTCTCACGCCAGACTGGGGATGTCTGTACGGTATCCGTAAAGCCGTACGGCATATTTTCCCTGATATCGAATCCCTGGATGGCGATACATGACAACGCTCCAGCGCGTGCGTTGCGAGCGGCATTCTTGCAATCGGGCAGGCAGACTAGCGATTTCGCTGGTCGACTGCGGGTCTCGCGCGCGCGGTAAGCAACCGCATCAACGCCTGGAAGTCCACCGGCTTGGTCAGGTGATGGTCAAACCCCGCCTCGGCTGAGCGGAGCCGGTCGCCTGGTTGCCCATAGCCGGTGACAGCTATCAGGATGGTGTTTCGCGTCGCTTCGGACTCCCGTAACTCTCGCGCGATCTCGTACCCGTCCATTCCGGGTAACCCGAGGTCCAGAAGCACGGCGTCCGGCCTGAACGCCGCGACGGCGCCAAGGCCCTGGATGCCATCGACGCAGGTCTCCACCACATGACCTTCGCTGGTCAGAAGCAGGGCAAGCGCTTCGCAGGCATCCGGGTTGTCGTCAATGATCAGGATGCGAGCAGGGACCGTGTTGTCGGATACCTGGGCAGGGCCGGCTGCTTCCCTGTCGGGACGCGGCACGTCCAGCGGCAGGTCGACGACGAATTCGCTACCGGTTTCGCCGTCACTGCTGGCCCGGACAGAACCGCCGTGCAGCTCGACCAGCCGCCGCACCACGGAAAGGCCGACTCCCAGACCGCCGTGAATCTGTCCGTCCGACACGGGTCCCCTGACGAACATGTCAAAAAGACTACCCAGCATTGGGGTCGGTATGCCTCTTCCGTTGTCCCTGATACGAATCGACAGCCGATGCCCGATTCTTACCGCTGTCAGACTGATTTCCCCGCCAGGCAAGGTGTATCTGGCCGCGTTGATAAGAATATTTTCGAGCACCTGCGACAGGCGCGCAGGGTCGACATATAGCGCCAGGGGCTCGTCGGGTAGCGAGATCGACAGATGGTGATGGCGTTCGTCAAAAACCGGTTGGCACACTTCGATTGCGCTGCGGACGACTGTTTTCAGCTCGACGGTCTGACGATGCAGTTCGATGCTGCCATTGGTGATGCGCGTGAGATCGAGCATGTCGTCGACCAGTCGCGTCATCGCCCGCCCTTGCCTCTGAACAACGCCGGCGGCCCAGGCCTTCTTCGGTGCCGCGATACCTTCGCTCACAAGCAGTTCTCCTGCAGAACACAGAGCGGCAAGTGGATTACGAAGCTCATGTCCGAGCGTTGCCAGGAACTCATTCTTTCGCCGGTCCGCCAGCGCCAGGCGCTCGGCACGCTCGCGAAGCTGGGTGTTGCTGACGTTCCGGTTGGTGAGATCGCGCTCCGTTGTCGCGATGGCGGTGGCGTTGCCCAAGTCGTCCGACAGGACCGACAAGGTGATCCATATATTAATCACGTGTCCGTCTTTCGTTACACGCTGGGTCTCGTACGAATGCTGCGCTTCATTGTTGGCGGCATGGTGGATGAAGTCGAGATGATCCTGCCTGGCGCCCTCCGGCAATATCTCGGAGACGGTCATGCGCAACGCTTCGGCCTCGCTATAGCCATACATCGCGCTAGCGGCCTTGTTCCAGGCGATAAAGCGGCCCCTGAGGTCGAATACCGTCACCGCGTCGTTTGAATCCTGAACCACCGCGGCAAGGCGCCGGGCGCGTTCGTCCGACCGCTTGACGTGGGTAATATCGGTCCAGGTCACCACGACACCAGCGGGCGGCTTTCCGCTAATCGCGAGGTACGGCGTGACGCGCCGGACATACCATTCTGCGGTCGCGGTTTCGATTTCCTTCTCGATCTGCTGGTCCACGCCCTGAAGCACCCGGTCGACCTCCTCGGGCAGTGCGTCGCCGAGCGGGTTGCCGAGTACGTCTACGATCACGCGTCCAATGTCAGTTGGCGCAAGTCCAAAAATCCGCACCGCGCCTGGTGTAAAGCGTCTGATCACGCGATGCTGGTCAATGAGCAGCGTCGCAATCTGCATGCTGGCAAGCAAATTCGTCACGTCCTCATTCACGACCTCCAACTGATGAACTTTCTGCTCGAGTTGGGAATTGACCACATTCAGTTGCTCATTGACGGCCTGCAGTTCTTCTTTCGACGTCTCGAGCTCCTCGTTTGCCGAACGTAGCTCCTCATTCATGGAAAGAATTTCTTCGTTCGATACCCGTAATTCGCTATTGCTCTCTTCCAGTTCCTCGATCGTGCTGCCCAGCTCCACCTGGGTCGTGCGAAGCTCGCTCTCCAGGTGCCAGAGGTCGGAGTCTATGCCGGAGGGCACCGGCGACGCAGGGCGGTCCACCATCGGCAAACGGGCGAAGATAACGAGCAATGCTTTGCCCGCATGCGCCGTGTCGAACGGTCGCGTCACGGTGATCTTCACCGCCGCTGCGCCGCCGTCGGAGACGACCTCACTCACTGGCGTAGCCGTCCGATCCTGAATCGCCCGGCGCAAGACTATGCGCAACTTGAGGCGAAGGCCTTCGCGCGCCATGTCGAGAATGTTTCCCGTCGGCTCACCAGCCGGCTGCGTCAGGTACTCGTCCGTCGAGCCGCTGACGTAGAGCACCTGGTGAGCGGAGTTGATCAGCACCGATGCTGCATGGTGCTCTTCGAGGAGGGTGGCGTTGACCAGTTCCGCGTAACCCTTGCTACGGACGCCAACGCGACTGGCGGGTGGGAATTCCTCGAGGCGTGCCGCTCTGGCGGAGAACCGGTTCCCGGAGACGGCCGGCGCAACGGCCGGACTGCGTTGATAAATGCGCCAGGCCCTGGACACTTCCTGAAACTGGGTGGAATCGGGATCAGTACTTTCCGATCGCCCCAGAAACAGATAGCGCTTCGGATTGAGCGCGAAGTGGAATAACTCGAACACCCGCTGCTGGGCTTCGGGCTCGAGGTAGATCAGCAGGTTCCGGCAACTGATCAGATCCACGCGGGAAAACGGCGGGTCGGCAATCAGGTTCTGCGGGGTGAACAGAACCGTTTCGCGAAGCTCCTGCCGGATCTGGTATCCGTCATCGTGTGGATGAAAAAATCGTTCGAGCCGCGCTTCGCCGACCGGCAACGCGACGCCTGGCGAATAGACGCCCTGTCGTGCGCGTCCCAGTGCCGCGCGGTTTACGTCAGAGGCAAGGATCATGAAGGGTCGCGTCGTCCGGCGCTTCTCGAGCTCCTCGGTCAGCAGCATGGCCATCGAATAGGCCTCTTCGCCTGTCGCACATCCCGGCACCCAGACACGAATGGGCTGCTCGCCATCCGGCTCTTCGAGGATGCTGGTCAGGACACGTTCGGAGAGCGCGCGCCATGCTTCGGGATCGCGAAAGAACTCCGTTACGCCGATCATCATGTCGAGGCTCAGAGCCTGTGCCTCCTCGACCCTGACTCTCAGGAGGTCGCAATACGCATCGAGGCTGTCAATCCGGTTGACCGTCATGCGACGGGCAATGCGACGCTCCAGGGTGCCCCGCTTGTAACCCCTGAAATCCGATCCGGCCGCGGCCAGCGCCCTGAGGACCGGTTCAAGGTCCGACGGATGCGCCGAGGCTGCGCAGGTCGGCGCCGTCGCGGCGGTGGAGCGAGCGATGTAATCGAACAGTGCTGCGGGCATGCTTTCGACTGGCAGCACATAGTCGACCAACCCCGTTGCGATCGCATGGGTGGGCATTGCGCTGTGCTGGGCCGTTTCAGGCGTTTGCGCCATGACCATGCCGCCCTCAGCCTTGATCGCTCTCAGGCCAGCCGAACCGTCCGCATTCGCGCCAGTGAGCACAATCCCGATGGCGCGATCGTGCTGGTCCGCGGCCAGCGACGTGAAGAACTCGTCGATCGGCATGGGGATGGCTGGACGCTCAACGGCGGCCCGAAGCCTGAATGCGTCCTGCGCGATAAGGACTGACACTTTCGGCGGGATAACATAGACGTGCCCCGCACGCAGCATTGCGCCATCCTCGATGACTGACACAGGTAAACCCGTGTCTTTGGCCAGCAGTTCCGGGAGATGACTGGCGGAGCCTGGAGCCAGATGAACGACAACCACAAAGGCAATGTCGTTCGGAATCACGGAAGCCGCCCTGAAAAACAGGCTCAGCGCATGAAGGCCACCGGCAGACGCGCCGATCGCGACTATTCGGGGAGCAATGGCCGGCCCGGGCGCCGCGGAAGTGTAATTGGAATTATTCATGGCGCACCGCTGGAAACTGCTGGAGCCCCAGTTTAGCGCCTAACGCGGCGCAACCGATCGAACTTCAGGTCCCAGGCGATTCGCTGCGGTTGTTTCGCACCGCCAATGGACCGCACGAAACAGGGTTGACGTGAAATCAACTCACAACTCACCGGAACTGATCGCCAACATGCTGGGCGTCCGGCGCGCCGGCGTGACGGAAGCGGCGTTGAAACTGCAGGATGCCGGGCTGATCCGTTACAGCCATCGTCATATATGGTCACAAACAACGCCCTGTCCAACGACAATGGGCAGCCGGAGAATGAATTCGCTACCGGTACCCGGACCAGCGCTGCGCGCTGACACCATTCCTCCATGCGATCCGGCAATGGCTTTCACGACGGCAAGACCAATTCCCAGACCACCGGCACTCGCCGCTATCGTCCTGCCAGACTGAGTGAAGAGGTCGAAGATATGCGGCAGGAGCGCGGCAGATACACCCAGGCCGTCGCCTTTGACGGAGACGACAAGATCGTTTCTGTCCGCGAGCACGGCCACGTTGATATGGCCACCCGACGGTGTGTATTTCACTGCGTTGTGCAGGAGGTTATTAAGGGCCTGTGAGAGACGGACCGGATCGCCTTCAATGTACAGTGTCCCGGAGGGAATCTGGATTGTGAGTGTCTGGCTACGTCTGGCCGCTGCTAGGGTGACTGCTTCGAGTGGGTCGGTCAGAAAGTCCGTGAGATCGATCTGGACCTTGCTCACGCGGAGCTCGCCTCGGCCGACGCGGGTAGCGTCCATCAGATCCTCGGCGAGTCGAGCGATTGCGTCGATCTGGCGGTCGATCGTATCGGTCATCCGCAGCACTTCGGGCTGACCGGCTGACGCCAGCCGAATGACGCGGGCAGCAAGCCGCAGCGGCGTCAACGGCCCACGCAATTCGTGCGCAACGACTGCCAGAATCTCATCCGTGAGTTGTGGCGCGTTTAAACGGCGTCGGCCTCGCAACGAACCATTGGAGAGAACGACGGCAGCTTGCCGAGGAGTACATTCGACGAATCCATTCGTGAAACTTGCCTGATATGGCGGATACCACGAATATGACGGAGGAGCGCCAACGGGTGGCCGGGCGAATACCGGATTTGCTGACATCTTGATCCCCATTCTGCGACGCGCGGATCGCGGCTCGCTGGCAAAGCGCACTGCTGCCGGTGGCGTTTTGTCACAAGGACTTCCTGTTTTGTAACGTTTGCCGGCTGCCAGCGAACACCTGCCTCGCGAGAACGGTCTGAAGATCGCTGGGGCGCGCAGGGCCTGAAGATACTTTGTCACATAGGGTCAGCTACGTCTGTACGGTAGTGGTCAAAGTGCCTTGCTCAATGGGTCAATCCGGTATTCCTGTCCCATCGCGTGATCGATCTAGCCGTCAGTATGGTCGACGTAAGGCCCGGCGGCTACTCTTCCGGTGGGACACGCCTGACGGACAATGATGCTGTGTCGCCGCGGCGAACCAGCCGTATTCAACTTGATCATGACAGGGAGTCGCTATGTCCGATCGAAAAGACGCGCTGTTGAGCGCGTTGCGAGATGCTTACGCGATGGAACGGGATGCTGAGCGACTGCTGAGAATCCACGCGACCGGCTCGACATCAAATCCCGACGTCAATGCGCGCATTGAAGCGCACCTGACGGAGACACTGGCCTACCAGAAATCGTTGGCGAGCTGCATTGCGCGCATCGACGAAAGCGGTGACACGCCGCTGGTGCTTACCGATGACTTCGAGGTGTCTATTCAGACAAGTGCAGTCGGTCGATCGCCGGACGAGCTAGTAGGGAACCTGCAAAGTCTGTATGTGTTCAAGCATCAGGAGATCGCGTCCTACACTTCATTGATCGCCATCGCTGAAGCCAGCGGTTTCTTTGAGACGAAGGTCGCGTGCGAGACCATTATCCTGGGACAGATCGCCATGGCGGACTGGCTACTTGACCGTCTTTCTGCAGCCGCGACGGCGTATCTGGGGCGCGACGCGTCCCCGGAAAAGAGCTAAGTCACCCTTGCGAAGATGAGGGCGAGTGCCACTTCTGGTGCGAGATGTTCTCCATCGTTTTTCCTGGTGGTTCGCGACGGACTCGCCCTTCAATTTGCGCAGTGGCGCGGACGATAAGTACACACTAAAAAACTCACGGAGCCAGCGGCAATGCCGAAGGAGCGCAGGATGCAATCGCGGTCAGAATAGCCGGCAGTTGCGCAGGCTTTACAAAATGGTAGTCGAAGCCAGCCCGGAATGATTCGGCCCGTTCGGATGGCGATGATAGGCTCGTCACTGCCAGCAGCATCGGCGCAGGGCTGGCTCTGACGCTCCGGATTTGTCTGGCTGCCGCTCGACCATCAAGACGGGGCATCTGGATGTCGAGAAGAACTGCATCAGGACGCCACATCCGGTATTCGGCGAGCGCGTCCACGCCATCCCCGACGATTCGCACATCATAGCCGTAAGCGTCGAAGAACAGCGCGTAGGCGGCCAGCAAGTCCGGATCATCGTCCGCAATGAGCAGGCGCGTTGCCTTGGCAGTGGACATCCGATTTCTCCTCCTTGCATCCTGCTGTGAACAGCAATTTGGAGGCCTGATCGAATCGCAGCAAAAATTTGTGCAGAATGTATACGCCACGAACGGGAAAAAGGACGACATCCAGCCCATTCCCGTGACCCAAGGTGGCTACCGATAGTTCACGTACGGACAATAGGCAACTGCGATTCTCCGTCTCATGGTCGCGTCGGGTCGCGCCGACTGCCAGAGGTCCAGGGACGCTAAAACAAACGCGGTGAGAAGAAACAGCATAAGCGGGTTCATACCTACCATCCGGTCGTGAAGACTGCTGCTGTCGCGCCCGGCGGATCGGACGTGAGTATTCCGTGCACCTTGATCGTCTCATCACGAAGCGCACGAAATATGGAGTACAGGATGCACGCAATTGCCGGGGACGTCAGTACGGTTCCGTACCAGATCTTGCCGCCGGTCCGCGCCATGTCGAGCGTGCCCTGTCACCGGAGCCTTTGCGCCAGCATGCGAACTATTTCATGCCATTGCCCGCTAGCGTTCCGAGTTGACGGTGAAGTGAGCATAGTGTCGTTAAACATAGCGAGGACCTCCCGGCCACCGCCCTGAGGGAAATGCGAAATTCCGCAACGCGTCGCCTTCCCGCCAGCAAAGTCCTGATTCGTTAGCGCTGACTGCCATCAGGAAGCGGATCAAATCTGCGGGTTGCTCACGACGACGTGAGTGATTCAAATATGTCCAAGGAGGGAATCACCATGAAATACTTCAAACTTGTTGTTGCTGCGCTGACGGTGTTCGCGTTGGCTGCATGCACGGGTCCGGCGGGACCTCAGGGCCCCACAGGCAATAATGGCCAGAAAGGCGACATGGGATACGGCGGCACGCCCGGTGCAACCGGCGCGACTGGCGCAACAGGCGACACGGGATACACCGGTGCGACAGGCGATACCGGGGCAACCGGTAACACGGGAGCAAGGGGTAGCACCGGCGCTAGAGGAACAACCTCAACCAACGGCACTGTGGTGATCGTCCCGAACAACTGAGGATCGCGCGACGGGTGATGGATCAGATCCCACAATACTCGAGCTGGCGCCGTTTGACGCGTGGGCGGTCGCCGGTTCGACATCCGGAATCGGATTGAGCACCACCCGGCATCGACGCATACGTCTCCATCTTGATCACTCGAATCAAACCGCTCGGCGATTCTCGTCGCCATTCCTTCAGAATTCCACGCGCGGCGTCTCCTGACACTTTTTATTTACCGGTGAGACTTCTTATTTTTACGCTCAACGAGCGTGGCGTAGCGGCCCCCGAACGCCACGCAGACAAAATGAGATGGTCGTTTGGTTTTCGTTCGTAGAATCGGCACGCGCAATAAGAACCATCACGTGACCGAATTCATGAACACACTCTCCAAACCCGAACGGCGGCGAATCGGCGGCTGGCTGCTCATCGCCCTGATCTGCCTTTGCGCATGGGCGCTTTCAACCGCAGTGACAATGCGTGATCCACTGAAGCTGATGCTCGAATGGGAACTGTTAGCGGTATTCATCCGCCCTGAAACACATGGCTGGTATCGCACCGTGATCGCGATGGTCGGCTGCGACGTGATCATCGGGTCGTTCATCGTTGCTGGCACAGGCTGGCTGGCGCTGCTCGTGCGGCGCAGATCGGCGCGTTTCCCGGTGCAGGTGCAGGCGTGGCTGTTGGCCATTATCGTCATGCGGACCATCGCCTACCTGCTTGGCGAACACATGACCCACGCCATCGGCATTGACATCGCCATTCCATTCGACGGTTTCATTCAGGCCGCCGTCGCCGCCACGCTCGGGATACCGTATTTCAGGCTGTCCCGGCGCGTACAGCAAACTTTCGTCGCCACCTGAACCCGCGAGGCGACACCCTCAATCGATCAAGTCGCCTTCAGGTTCGTAAAACGGATACGGGCCGTCAGCTTTATCGACATACGCATGATGTGTGACGATGCCCGTCGCCGGATCGTAGCGATGCAGCGCGTAAGCGGGCGGCTCCATGACGAAGGCGGAGGGCGCATCTTCGCGCAGATCGAGTCCGACCTGATGCGCGGGCGCGGGCACCGCCGACGCAATCGTGCCGCCAAAACGCACGAACATCGGCCGATGCACATGGCCGCAGATCACCCGTTCGACATTCGGGTAACGCGCGATCAACGCGGCGAGCTTGTCGGCGGCGGCGGGATCGAGCCGCAATTCATCCATGTGCCCGATGCCGCAGACAAACGGCGGATGATGCAACGCGACCACCGTCGGTCGGCCTTGTGCCGCTTCGAGTTGCGTCTCGAGCCACGCGAGCCGCGCGTCGCACAGATTGCCGGCGCTTTCGCCCGGCACCATCGAATCGAGCGCGATTAACCGCAGCGGTCCGACATCGACCGCGTAGTGTACGAACTCGCCACCACTGTGCAATTCGGCACGATCGGGAAACGCCGCGCGCAATGCAGTACGTTCGTCGTGATTGCCCACCATCAGGAAATAGGGGATCTCGAGCGGCGCGAGCAGGGTCTTGAGGTGCTCGTACTGTTGCGGATCGCCCTGATCGACGAGGTCGCCGGTCATGATCACGGCGTCGGGACGCGGTTCCAACGCATTGAGCGCAGCGACGGTGCGCGCGAGATAAGCGCCGGTATCGACGCGGCGGTAAGCCAGCGCGCCGGGTCGTTTGATATGCAGGTCGCTAATTTGAGCCAGCAGCATGGGGAATTCCTTTCTATGGCGCGCTAAAAGCACAGCGCAGCGTCATTACGATAGCGCAATCAGCGCGTCCTGCGCGATCGAAATCCCGACCGGCGTGCCGCGCGCGAGTTCTACCCGGCCGGCGACGTCGATCAGCAAAGCGTCCGGTGCGGCGCCACCGATCGTGAGCCGGGTGCGCTCGCCGAGAAACGCGGTGCTTTCGATATTGCCGCGTAGCTGGGCGCTGGCCGGATCGGCGAGGGTCGCGTCTTCGGGGCGGAAGAAAATTTCGTGGGCGGCGCTTGCGTGCGCGGCGTCCGGAGGCAGAGGTACAGCACCGCCGGTCGTCGTCAGCAGACCATCGCGCCGCTCGCCCGCCAGCCGGTTGATCGTGCCGACGAACTGCGCGACCGTGCGATTCGCCGGACGATAGTAGATGTCGCGCGGCGACCCGATCTGTTCGATGCGTCCCGCGCTCATTACGACGATGCGGTCGCCGAGCTCCATCGCCTCGGCCTGATCGTGCGTCACGTAGACGGTCGTGATGCCCAGCTCGCGCAGCAGCGTATTCATCTCGCTGCGCAAGGTGTCGCGCAAACGTGCGTCGAGAGCGGTCAGCGGTTCGTCGAGCAGCAGCACACGGGGTTGCACGGCGAGTGCGCGGGCCAAGGCAACTCGCTGACGCTGGCCGCCGGACAGCTGATCGATGGGTTTGTCCGCGTGCGCAGTGAGACGCATCATCGCGAGCAGTTCGTCGACGCGTTGCCGTGCGCTTTCAGCCGGGATCCGTTTGATCTTCAGTCCGTAGCCGATGTTGCCGCGCACGGTCAGGTTCGGAAACAGCGCGTAGCTTTGGAACACCATCCCGACCTGGCGTTTTTCGATCGGCAGTGCGGTGACGTCTTCGTCACCGAACGCGATGCGGCCGCCGGCGTCGGGTGTCTCGAGGCCCGCGATCATGCGCAGTGTGGTGGTTTTGCCGCAACCGGACGGGCCAAGCAGCACCAGCGTCTCACCGGCGCCGATGTGCAGATCGAGCGGTTCGAGCACACGCGTGCCGCGAAACGTTTTCGCGCATTGCGTGAGCGTGATGGGAACGGAGTCGAGTTTCATGGTGTGGACGTCGGAGTAGGCTTTGAACGGGAGGCAGCAACGCGTTTCTTCCCCGCACTGCGCTGGCCGGTCGCATCGACGCCGAGCCATTGCATCGCGACGAGCAGCGGCATCGTCATGATGAAAAACAGAATCGTGTAGGCGCTGCCGATTTCGATGCGTAATGACGCATAGGTGTCGGCGAGACCGACCGGCAGCGTCTTGGTATCGGGCGTGTGCAGCATCCACGTCAGGTTGAATTCGCCGATCGAGAGCGTCAGCACCGCCAGCGCGCCGGCGACGATTCCCGGCCGCGCATTCGGCAGCACGATGGTGATGAAGCGCTGAAAGAAACTCGCGCCGAGGCTCGCCGCGCCTTCTTCGAGTGTGCGCAGATCACTGCTTGCGCACACTGCAGCGACCGCGCGCACCATGAACGGCAGGGTGAACACCACATGCCCGACGACGATAAACGCGACGCTCATGCGAAACATCGTGAAGCCGCCGTAGACCACCAGCAGCGCAAGCGCGGAAGCGAGGCCGGGCAGGGCGATCGGCAGCACCAGAAATTCTTCGATGATGCGTGAGAGCCGCGTCTTGCTGCGCGCCAGCACGTAGCCGGCGGGCACGCCTGTCAGCAGCGTAATGAGCACGGTTGCCGCGGCCACTTCGAGTGAGAGAAAGACCGAGTCGTGATACTGCGTCCACACTTCGCTGAGCCAGCGCAGCGTGAGTCCGCTCGATACGCCCTTGAAGTAGTTAACCGTGAGCCCGGCCATGATCGACATCACGACCGGCACGATCAGGAATGCGCACAGCAGCAGCGTAACGAGCCACTGGCCGGCTGCCAGCCACGTGCGTGATGTGGGTAGCCTGAGCTGCCGCGCGCGCGGTTTTGCGGGCGGCTGGATGAGAGCAGTGACGGAGTTCATCGAAGTCTTGTCATCGGGTTTGGACACACCGCTCATGCGCTTGCCGCGACAGCCGAGCCGCTCACGCTGCGAGCGAACGCCAATACGGCCCATGTGACGATGCCGAGCACGATGGACAGGCCCGCGGCCGTCACCATGTTCGCGTTCAGCGTGAACTCGGTGTAGATGGTCATCGGCAATACGTCGATGTCGGTGGCCAGGGTGAAGGCGGTGCCGAAGGCGCCCATCGAGGTCGCGAAACAGACGGCGCCCGCCGCGATCAGACCCGGCGACAACGCGGGCAGCACGATGTCGCGCGTAATACGCCACGGCGACGCGCCGAGCGAACGCGCGGCTTCTTCGAGCGAGGCATCGAGCTTGGTGGCCGATGCCATCACCGTGACGATCACGCGGGGAATCGAGAAGTACAGGTAGCCGAGAAAAAGCCCGCTCATCGAGTAAGCGAACACCCAGCGGTCGCCGGTGAGTTTCAGCGACAGCGCGCCGATCAACCCCTGACGTCCTGCGAGCATAATCACCATGAAGCCGACCACGACGCCTGGGAAGGCCAACGGAAAAGTCAGCAGCGCGAGCAGCGTGCGCTTGAGCGGAAACTCACGGCGCGCCAGCAGCAACCCGGCGATCACCGAGAGCACCAGCGTCGCCGCGGTGACCGCCGCGGACAACACCACGGTCGCGCCGAGGCTCGACATGTAGCGCGGATTCGTCAGCATCGCGCGATAGGTCGCGAACGCGTGGCCGTCGCCGCTGATTTGCGCGAGCGCCCCCATCGGCAGTAGCCAGAACGCGATGAAGACCGCCAGCGCCGGCGCGATCAAGGCGATGCGCCAGCGCAGCGGGAACGTGACGTCGTTCAATGCATCACCTGTAGATAACGCTCGCCGAAGCTCGACTGCTTCTCGGCCATCTTGCCGAAGTCGACCGGCTTGGCGCGGGCATAGTCGCTTGCGGGCAGGAATTTGGCGGCGATCTCCGGGGTCATGGCATTCGCGCGCACGGGGCGCAGATAGGCTTCGGCCCACAGCTTCTGGCCTTCATCCGACAGCACGAAATCGAGCACTTTCTTGCCGTTCGCTTCATGCGGTGCGCCCTTTACGAGGCTCATCACGTACGGCACCGAAATCGTGCCTTCCTTCGGAATCACGAATTCGACGTTCGCGTGATCCTTGTACTTCGCGCGGTAGGCATCGAAGTCGTAGTCGAGCAGAATCGGGATTTCGCCGGACATCACGCGCGCATAGGCGGTCTGCTCCGGCACGATCGGCGCGTTGGCCTTCAGCTTGCGGAACCAGTCGAGGCCCGGCTCGAAGTTGTCGAGCGTGCCGCCGAGCGCCTGATTCACCGCGACAGCGCCCGCATAGCCGACAAACGCGCTCGACGGATCGAGGTAACCGATCATGCCTTTGTACTCAGGCTTCAGCAGGTCGGCCCACGAACGCGGGACCGGCTTGCCTTCGAGCGCGTCCTTGTTGACGAAAAAGCCCAGCGTGCCCGAGTGGATCGAGAACCAGTAGCCTTGCGGGTCCTTCATGTTCGCCGGAATGTCGTCCCAGTGCGCGGGCTTGTACGGTTGGATCACGCCTTTGTCTTTCGCCTGGAACGCCGACGACACGCCCAGATACACCACGTCCGCGACCGGGCTCTTCTGCTCGGCCATCAGTTGCGCAATCGACTGGCCGGAGTTCTTGTTGTCGAACGGTACGCGGATGCCAGTCTTTTGCTGGATCGCCTTGATCTGGCTTGCCCAGTCGGCCCATTCGGGCGGGCAGTTGTAGCAGATCGCGGTTTCGTCGGCATGAGCCGCTTGCGGGGCGAGGGCGGCGAGCGCGGCGGTGACGATCATGCCGGCCGACAGCGCGGTGGCCGTGGTGCGGGCGAGGCGGCGCCAGAGCGGCGTGATCGACGAAGCAAAGCGTGTTGAAGAGCGGATCACTGCGGGTCTCCTGGAGAGGAAGAGAGCGGGTGGTTCGGGGTTCGACGTGGTAACGGTTTATGCAAACGGCTCTTCGGCCGACGTCGAAGCGTGCATCGACGGATGGTCGGTGCGGTTCGAAATCGCCGCGATGGTGGCGCCTTCTCGCACGCGGTGTGGCAAGGTCAGCGTGCGCGACGTTTCACCCGAGGTGTCGTAGGGTCCGGTTACGCGGGCCAGCAAACGCTCCCAGGCGGCGCAGCCGATCTCGCGATTCGGCGCGCAGATGCTTGCCAGTGGCGGTGACAGCAATTCGCCCATCGCGAGTCCGTCGAAGCCGAGAATCGACATGTCGTGCGGAATCTGCAGACGCGCACGGCGCAGGCCGCGCATCACCACCATGGCGAGCAGATCGTTACTGCAGAAAAGGGCGGTCGGGCGGTTCGGGCCGCTGGTCAGATGAGCGAGCACGGACGGCGACAGTTCGTCGGCGTTGAAATCGACTTCGAGGGCAGGCGCGGGAGTGAGGCCGGCCTGTTGCATCGCCTGCGCGTAGCCGAGATGCCGCTGACGGGCGCGGTCCGAGGCGGCCAGCGTGCCCGCGAGCATCAGGATGCGGCGGTGGCCGTGCGCGATCAGCGTGCGCACGCCATCGAACGCGGCGAGGCGGTTGTCGACCGATACCGACGGGCGCCGCACCGTGTCGTTATGCATCAGCACGTAGAGCAGGCCGGCGCGGTCGAGCTCGTCGAGCAGCGGATGCGTGTCGGCATCGGCGACGGTCAGGATCAGGCCTTCCACGCGATGTTCGCGCAGCGTTTCAATGGCGTGGCGTTCGCGGTCGGCATCGTACTGGGTGGTCATCAGCATGAGCCGGTAGCCTTGCGCCGCGGCGAGCTCGTCGATACCTTGCAGGCATTCGGCGAACACGGGGTTGGCGATCGTCGGCAGGATCACGCCGATGAGGCGCGTGCGCTCGCCACGCAGCTGCCGGCCTAGCGGGCTGGGACGGAAGTTGAGGGCGTCGATGGATTGACGCACTTTGTCGAGTGTGACCGGGTTCACGGTGTGCGGCGCGTTGATCGCGCGTGAGACCGTGGCGATGGAAAAGCCCGCGTGGGCGGCGACATCTTTGATCGTTGGGATCATGGTTTCCGCTCGTGATGTAAACGTTTTCGTGAGCGGATTATCGGGAACGTTTGTGACTTGCGGATGACTCCGGTTTTTTGTGTTTGCGGGGCGACCGTGGGGGTGGGGTGCGGCTGGATTGCGCGGGTTTGGTGCGCTCGCCGGGCAATGGTAGAATTCGCGTCCACGCGTGATTCTGATCCCTGCCGGGGTGATGAAATTGGTAAACATAGCGGACTTAAAATCCGCCGCCTAACGGCTTGCCGGTTCAAGTCCGGTCCCCGGTACCAGGAAGTATTCCACCCGACTCCTTGAAATTCCTTTAAACCCTCGATGCAGCAATGCTTCGAGGGTTTTTTGGTTTCTGTCGCAGTAAGTCGTTGTTATCGCGACAAAGCCGGCGATAGAGGCCGGAGGTGGACATAGGCCAATCGCAGCCGTCTCCACAGCGCCCCACAGCCCCCTCAGCCCCCTCTGATGCCACGCCCGATCTTCGCGAACGACACCAGCATGGCCGTCAACGCCGCCGCGATCGGCGACAGCGGCGGGCTGGCGCGATGGACGATGCAGATCGTGTAGACCTTCTGCGGCTCGCGGATCGGAATGCGTGCCAGGCCGTCCCGCATCAGACTGTGCGTCAACACCGCTTGCGGCAGGGGCGCGAGCAGATCGGTGCGGGCGATCAGCGATAGCGTGTCGAACAATGAGTCGCACACGACGGCGACATTGGGCCGGCCGAGTCCAGCCTCGGCGAACAGGTCCACGATGCTGCTGCCAGGCGCGCCAAGGCTATCCGCCACCCCGGTAATAACCCATTCGCAATCGACCAGTTCCGTGATCGAGCGGCTCTTCGCGAGCGGGTGATCGCGTCGTCCAACGATCGACGGTTCGGTCGGAAATAGCGGAATGATCTGCAGCCCAGCGCCGTCGAAATGGTCGGGGACTGGCGTGATAGCGATATCGAGTTGCCCCGACCGTACCGCGGGCAGTAACGAATGTGACAGGCCGTGCGTAACGTGAAGCCGTGCCCGTGGATAGCGTCGACGAAACTCGGGCAGCACGGCCGGCACCAGATGAATCGATGGCGCGGGTGACACACCGACATCGACTTCGCCTGCTTCGTCGCCGCGCAGCTGGTTCAGGTCCGCTTCGGCGCGATCGCATTCGCGCAGGATGATCGCAGCATGTTCGAGCAGGCGTTCCCCGAATGCGGTGAGTGCGACCCCGCGCGAAGTACGAACGAACAGTGACGCCTGCACTGACGTCTCCAGTTTCGACACGCTCTTGGTGAGCCCCGCCTGCGACACACCGAGTGCGCGCGCCGCCGCGCGCACCCCACCCTGGTTCACGATTGCCGTGAAATCGCGCAATTGCTGCAATGTCATGTCGCTACTCCGTGGGTCGATAGTGATCGCCAAAAGCGAACATGATAGCCAAAAAAGGCTTTCGTGGTTATCTCCAAGATGACACGATTCAGTCAGACAGAAACCCGCGCAGTCGGGGCACGCCCATCTAAGAGCGAACTGGAAAGACCCCTTCAGGAGGTTGGAGACATGCAGGAATTGTTCAAACTCCGTCGTGTGATTTTTGCGTCGACGATCGGTAACGTGCTGGAGTGGTACGACTTCATCGCATTCGGTTATCTGATGGGCGTGATCTCACGCCACTTCTTTCCGGCCACTGCCGGGTCGTCGGCCACACTGCTGACAGCGGCGACCTTCGGCGTCTCGTTCGTGGCGCGTCCAGTCGGCGGCATCGTGCTGGGACTCTATGCCGACCGAGTGGGCCGCAAGGCGGCACTGCTGCTGGTCATCGCGATGATGACCGTGTCGACCGCCCTGATCGGCTTTGCACCGACCTACGCGCAGGCCGGCGTGGTGGCGACCGTCATCATGGTGCTCGCCCGAATTTTGCAGGGCATTTCGGCCGGTGGGGAGTTCGGCAGCGCGACGGCAATGCTGGTCGAATCCGCGCCCGCGCACCAGAAGGGTTTGTTCGGCAGTTTTCAGATGTTTGCGCAGGCGGTGGCCGGTGTCCTGGCATCGCTCGTCGGCGTGCTGATCACACAGGGCCTCACCCCGGTGCAACTGGAGTCGTGGGGCTGGCGGCTGCCGTTTCTGTTCGGCCTGCTGATCGGGCCGGTTGGCTTGTATATCCGTAACCGGGTGGACGAACCCGAGCTCTTTCGCGTGACACGCGAACGCGAGCCGGGCCTGTCGTTCGGGCAACTGTTGCGCGGTTACTGGCGCGAAATCGTCATCGCGAGCGGGTTGGTGGCGGGCACCACCATCATGCAGTTCGTCTTCAACATTTATATGCCGACCTACGCGGTCCAGTACCTGCAGATGCCGCCGAGCACGCCGTTCGTCGTGATCGCGATATCGGGCGTGGTGCGCATCCTGGCGTGTCCCGCATTCGGCGCTTTGTCCGATCGGGTCGGACGCAAGAGCGTGTTGGCGTGGGGATTCGTGTTCAGCCTGGTCGCGGTGTGGCCTTGCTTTGCGTGGCTGAAGGCCGACCCGGCGATGAGCACGCTGCTCGCGATCGAATTGCTGTTCGGCGTGCTGGGCGCGGCGGTGCTTGGCCCGCTCTCCACCGCACTCGCTGAGATGTTCCCCGTGAGTGGACGCTCCAGCGGTTTGTCGGTCAGCTACAACCTGTCGACCACTGTTTTCGGCGGCTTTACGCCGCTCATTGTGACGGGACTGATTGTCGTCACCGGTGACCGGATGGCCCCCGCGTATTACGTCATTTTCGGTGTCCTACTGGGTCTCGCCGCTGCGTTGGCGTTACCCGGCGCGGCCGCGAGGCCAACGGCGCGAGATGCGCCGCAACATGGCTGATGCAGCTCGGACATCGAACTCAACCCTCTCCAATTTGCAAGGAAATGACTCCATGAATATGACAGGCGGACAAGCGCTTGCGCAGCAACTGGTGCGTGAAGGCATCACCGACATTTTTGGCATTCCGGGTGTCCAGCTCGACTGGGCCGTGGAAGCACTGCGTCAGCAGAGCGACCGGATCCGCTACTGGGTGCCGCGTCATGAACAGGCCACCGCGTATATGGCCGACGGTTACGCACGCACGACTGGGCGTATCGGCGTCAGCATGGTTGTACCCGGCCCCGGGCTGCTCAATGCGATGGCGGGGCTGTCGACTGCCTACGCTTGCAATTCCCGGGTGTTGGCCATTACCGGCAATATCCATTCGAGCGGGCTCGGCCGCGGCTACGGGCTGTTGCACGAAATCCCGAACCAGACCCAGGTGCTGGCCAGCGTGACGAAATGGCAAGGCAGTGCGGCGCTGCCTCAGGCGATTCCAGGGCTCGTGCGCGAAGCGGTGAAGCAGTTGCACAGCGGGCGGCCGCGCCCTGTCGGTATTGAAATTTCGCACGACGTACTGAGCGCGAGCGCCGATATCGCGCTCATCGATCCGCCTGCGAACGAGGATGATGCCGGGCGTGTGCGGCCTGATCCCGTCGCCATTGCGCAAGCCGCCGGACTCCTTGAGCGCGCGCGCTTTCCCGTGATTTACGCGGGGGGCGGCGTGCTGGCCGCCGGTGCGAGCGAGGCGCTGCGCCGTTGTGCGGAAAAATTGCAGGCCCCGGTCGTACTGGACGATAACGCGCAAGGCGCCTTGTCGAGTCGGCACCCGCTCGCGCTGAATACACTCGGCGGCCGCGCCGTGTTCCCGCATGCCGACGTGGTGCTGGTGGTGGGCAGTCGCTTTCTGGACATCATGACGCCTGCACCGTCGTGGCCGGCCGCCGGCATTCGCTACATCTATCTGAACGCCGACGCGGCCGACTGGTCGGCGCCCCGTGCCCCGGGCCTGGGTATCGGCGCCGATGCGCGGCTCGGTTTGGAAGCGTTATGTGACGAACTGAGCGGCGTGCCCCGCACGCCGCCGGCCGACCTCGATATCGTGCGGGCGTGGGCACAGCGTCAGGCCGACGAGATCGAGCCACAGAGTGCGTACACGCGGGCCCTGCGTAGTGCGATTCCCGACGACGGCATCCTCGTGAACGAACTGACGCAGGTCGGCTATTTCGCGCGGCTGATGTATCCGGTCTACCAACCGGGCACGTTCATCACGCCGGGCTATCAGGGCACTCTCGGCTACGGGTTCGCCACCGCGCTCGGCGTGGCTGTCGGCAACCCTGATCGTGCGGTGGTCAGCATCAACGGTGACGGCGGCTTCGGCTGGAACATGCAGGAGCTGGCGACAGCGCGCAAATATGGGGTGGGCCTGGTCACGGTCGTGTTCAACGACGGCCATTTCGGCAATGTGCGTACGATCCAGAAACAGACCTTCGGCGAGAATATCGCGGTCGAACTGTGTAACCCGCATTTCGATCGCCTTGCCTCTGCCTTCGATCTGGATTTCGAGCGCGTGACCAACCCGCAGCAGCTTGAGGGGGCAGTACGCAACGCGATTGCCGCACGTGCACCCGTGGTGATCGAAGCGCAGGTCGGCGAGATGCCGAGCCCCTGGCATCTGTTCCGCCTCAAGGCGCCACTCAAGCTGGCTGGCCGTGAAGCGCCACCCAACCCGCTTGGCGAACCGGCCAAGGCGGCATAAGGGGAAGGGCGTGGAAAATTTCGATACTTTCTATTGTGACGGTGGCTGGGTTCCCGTTGCCGGGCGCGCCAGGCTCGCGGCCTTTGACCCGTGCACCGAGCGTCAATTTGCTTCGATTGCCGTGTGTGACGCGGACGATGTCGATGCAGCGGTTGCCGCGGCGC
Source organism: Burkholderia sp. GAS332 (assembly GCA_900142905.1). NCBI lineage: Bacteria > Pseudomonadati > Pseudomonadota > Betaproteobacteria > Burkholderiales > Burkholderiaceae > Burkholderia > Burkholderia sp. GAS332. The sequence continues at coordinate 1,524,299 of FSRV01000001.1, forward strand.
GGCGCGCGTTCGATGCCTGGTCAGCGACGCCGGTTGCACAGCGCTGCGCGGCATTGAATCGCGTGCGTGATGGCATTGCGCGGCAGCTCGATGGCTTCGCCGCCGATCTCGCCCAGGAGATCGGCGCGCCGCTATGGGTGTCGCGGCAGATGCAGGTGCCGATGCCCTTGCGTAATCTCGAACTGGCGATCGAGGCGATCGCTTCGATGACGCTTGAAACACGCGTTGCCCATTCGCTTGTCGTGCGTGAAGCGGTGGGCGTGGTGGCGGCCATCACACCATGGAATTTCCCGTTACATCAGATTGTCGCCAAGGTCGGCGCGGCGCTCGCAGCCGGCTGCACGGTAGTTCTTAAGCCGAGCGAGCTGGCGCCGCTTGCCGCTCGACGCTTTGCCGCAATCGTTCACGAAGCCGGCCTGCCGCCGGGCGTATTCAATCTCGTCTGGGGTGATGGGCCGGGAACGGGCGCCGCGTTGGCGGCCCATCCCGAGGTCGACATGGTGAGCTTCACGGGGTCGGTAGCGGGCGGGCGTGCGGTGGCGCGCGTTGCAGCCGACTCCGTGAAAAAAGTCGCGCTCGAACTGGGTGGAAAATCGGCAACCATCCTGCTCGACGACGCGCCGCTTTCTGACGCGGTGTCCACCGTGCTGCGCCAATGCTTTACGAACAGCGGCCAGATTTGCGCAGCACAGACGCGGCTACTGGTACCCGATGTCCTGCTGAGTGAAGTCGAAGCCTTGTGCGCACACCACACCCGAGACTGGATCGTAGGCAATCCTGATAGTCAGAATACCCGGATCGGACCGGTCGCCAACCGTCGTCAGTTCGAGGCCGTGCAGCGCCATATCGACACCGCACTCGCACAAGGCGCGCGGCTCGTGGCCGGCGGTGCGGGCCGTCCCAATGGTTGTGAGCAGGGTTATTTCGTGCGGCCGACGGTGTTTTCCGCCGTGACGTCAGATATGGCGCTGGCGCGTGAGGAAGTCTTTGGTCCCGTGCTGGCGCTGATGAGCTACACAGATGATGACGAGGCCGTGGCGATCGCCAACAGCACGCCCTATGGGCTGTCGGGCGGCGTGTGGAGTGCGGACGCGCAGCGAGCGCTCGGCATCGCCCGGCGCCTGCGCACCGGACAGGTCATCGTCAATGGCGCACCACAGAATCTCGCCGCGCCGTTCGGCGGCTATCGGCAATCGGGCATAGGACGCGAAAACGGGCGTTACGGCGTCGAGGAATTTTTCGAATTGAAGGCCATTCAGGGAGGTTGTACCCATGCGTGATACCCGCGAAACAGCACTGCGACTGCCGGCGCACATCCGCGCGACGAAACCGTATCAGCCGGGTAAGCCGATCGAAGCGTTGGCGCGTGAAATAGGCGTTCAGCCCGACGCGATCGTCAAGCTGGCCTCAAACGAAAATCCGCTGGGCATGAGCGCCGCGGCCCGTGCTGTTCTGATGGATACCGGCGCCGAACTGGCCCGCTATCCCGACAACGATTGCCATGCGTTGCTCGATGCGTTGTCGCGCAGGTTCGACGTGCCTGCCGACTGCCTGGTGCCGGGCAACGGTTCGGAGTGCGTGCTTGGATTAGCCGCAACGGCATTTCTTGAACCCGGCCGTCATGCAGTCTATGCGCAGTACTCGTTCCAGGCGTTCGTCAACGCCGTGCAACGCACCGGCGCCTCACACAAGGTGGTGCCGGCACACAACTACGGCTGTGACCTGGATGCGATGCTCGCCGCCCTCGACGACAATACTGCACTTGTCTACCTCGCCAATCCAGGCAATCCGACCGGCTCGTTCGTGTCGGGCACCGCACTGGAGCGCTTCATTGCTGCCGTGCCGAGCCACATCCCCGTGCTGCTCGACGAGGCGTATAGCGAGTATTTGCCGCTCGACGATCGCTATGACAGTCTGGCGTGGGTCCAGCGCTTTCCCAATCTGATTGTGACCCGAACGTTTTCGAAAGCGTATGGACTGGCCGGGCTGCGAGTTGGATACGGTGTTGCGCAACCGCCGTTGGCGGCATTGCTGAACCGCATCAGACCTGCCTTTGTGGTGACGGCGCTGGCAGAGCGCGCAGCGGTCGCGGCGCTCAATGACGAGGCCTTTCTTGCACATAGTTGTGCTGAAAACCACAAGGGGCTTGCCCAACTCTATGCGGGCTTCGACTCGCTAGGCTTGCATTACCTGCGCTCGCGCGCGAACTTCGTTCTGGTTCAGGTAGGCGATGCGGCTGCTGTCAATACAAGGTTATTGCGTCAGGGTGTGATCGTACGACCGGTAGGGGTTTATGGCCTGCCGGAGTGGCTGAGGATTTCGGTCGGCACCGAAGCGGAGAACACACGATGTCTGGCTGCATTGAGAGCGGCGATGGAAGCTTGACTTAGCCGCTGGTCCTGGAAGGAGAGGATTCTGTCGCAGAAGGATGATTAGATCGATTGTGCTAATCACATTGCCTGACACCGAGGCAGTTATTCCCTTTGCGACAGAACACTATGCCGCGGTGTACGCCGTTCGCGGGCTATCGTGGTTCCAGAGGTCGAGCGCCCATTGAAGCCGAGGTGCCATCCGACGGCTATCAATCGCTTAGCGCGCCCCGATGATCGCGATGCGCTTTGGCCGAATCGAAATAGGTCTGCAACGCGGGGGTTGAATGGTCACTCAACGAGCAGATTCGCGCCAGCCAGTCGGCCTCCGCCGGCCATTCGCCTTGCACCACTCGAGGATAGATCTGCCGCACGAACTGATGTAGGGCCTTTGCGCCGATATTGCCGCTGACGCCAAGAAGGACGTGTAAGGCTTCGTGGGTCGATTCAAGGTCGCGGACCGCCACGCTGGCAGCGAGTTGCGCCACCGTCGTGCGAATCTGCTCAATGCCATTGAGGAAGGTCTGGTCCAGCAAATCGAGCGCCACCAGTTCTTCGAGGTGTTTCTCGTCGAGCAGCGGTCCTTCCTTGTGTGGCGCAGGCTGGCCGCCGTGAACAGCGGACGTCTGTGCTGGATCCGCCTGCGTTGGCGCATGCAAGGCACGTTGCTGGGCAAACTGTCTTGTAAGGCTGGCATAGAGGGAGCCGACCTGAACGGGCTTGATCATGACCTCGTTCATGCCCGCAGCGAGGCATGCCTGCACGGCTTCCATATCGGATTGGCTGGTCAGGGCAATGATGGGCACTTTGGCATACGCGTCAGCACGAACGCGAATCGACGCAGTCGTTTCTACGCCGCCCATTCCCGGCATATTCATATCCATGACGATCGCATCGATGGCGTGGCCCTCCTGCAGCCAGGCCAGCACGGCCGGCCCATGTTCGGCCTCGACGACGCTCGCGCCGCATCGCTCCAGATAACCTTTGGCAACCAGCCTGCTGTAGGTGTCGTCGTCCGCCACCAGGATCGTTTTGCCTGCGAACCCGTCGAATCGCTGGATCTGAAGGTGCCGACTGCCGTTTTCGAAGAGCGTCTGGAGAGCAGTGATCAATTCCACCACGCTGCAGGATTTGCTGATCATGTCGTCCATGCCGGCTCTTCGGGCGAGGGCGCGTGTCACATTGCCCGGCTCCGCCGTATAGGCTGCGATCAGAACGTTCCAGGTCGGATACTGATGGTCGACGCGGATTTTCTCGGCGGTCGTGTAGCCATCCAGAACCGGCATATTGATGTCCATCAATACGAGGTCGCAAGGGGAGGGCTGTCGAAGCAGGGTCAGCGCCACCTGCCCGTTTTCCGCTTCGCTTACGTCGGCGCCCACCTTCGACAACGCGCGACGGGTTCTCGCCCGCTGGCCAGCGTCGTTGTCTACGACAAGAATGCGTTTGCCGCTAAAAAATGGTGTGGCGTGGTCAAAAATCTTCTGCTCATGGTCTGCAACTTCGCTCGCCGGGATGACGGGGAATTGCAGCGTGAACTGCGTAAATTTCCCGACTTCCGAGCGGCAGCCGATCGTGCCGCCGAAGGCGCGCATCGCGCGTTGGCAATAGGCGAGTCCGAGCCCGGTACCCGCCGCGTTACCCGCAGTACGGAACGGCTCGAACAGATGCGGCAGGATCTCGGGCGCAATGCCGGGTCCGGTGTCATGAACCATGACCGTTTGTCGGTCGACTGTGAGCGTGAGCGTCGCTAAAGGATGTGCTGCAATATGATGGAGTGCATTCTTGATCAGATTGAACAGCGTGAACAGATAGACGGTTTCGTCGACCTTGAAAGTGAAATCCTCCAGCACCGCGAGTCTGACCTTGGCGCGCTCCTTCTGATCGGCGAAGCCGTATTCGTCCAGCGCTTTACGCGTGATGCTCGCCGCGCTGAGATAGGTGAGGTGATCCGAGCGGATGGGTTTCGCACTGACTTCGTCCAGTGTCATTGCAATAATGCGCAGGCCTCGCTCAATCGACAATTGGCCGTGGGCGAGATGCCGATAAAGCAAGGCCGCCCTGTCGGGCGACAAGGCCGGTGACGGGTCGGCATCAGTCGCTGCGGGCAGGGCCTCCTCCATGCGATCCAGAACGTGTCTCAGCTGGCTGAGCGGGTTGCGCATTTCATGGGCGATCGAGCCTGCGAGTGCCCGAAGTGCGCCGTTTTTTGCCTGCGCGACGATACCCTTCAGGTTGCTGTAACTGAACGTGAGGCCAGCGAAAATAGCGAATGAGAAAACCGGCAAATACGTGTAGAGAAACAGATGCCCATCCACGTGAACCGATTGCGGGATGACGATCCTGGCACACAGGATTGCAAGGCCGATCCCCAGAATCAGATTTAGCGATAATGCAACGAATGACGGAAATATGGCGATCAGGAAAAATATCATCCCCAGTTCAGCCATGGACCAGAGCATCGAGTAGTGCCCGGCGATCAGGTAATAAGTGAAAAAAAACGGTAGCGAATAGGCTACCGTTACAAAGTAATACCACGGCAGGAAGCGCACAACCGAAGCGGGCCAGAAACGGCGCAACAGTAGCAGCACACAGGCGGCTGTGCCGAGAACCCGCATCAGCAGGTTTTCGTTGGGTTGAGGGTCGACGTACGTCCACCACAGCCAGTACACCGGATGTCCAACTGTACCGATCACGCCAACCGCCAACACGCTGTAGTCCGACACCTTGGCAGAGTCAGAAACCACCCGGTTGAGATAGCCGATGCCCCCTGAAATGGCTTTCATGTCGCTCTTTATGTTTATTTATCCAGCATCAGAATTTGAAGCTGCTAACGTTGAATGACATGCCGGCGCTGCCGACCCAGCATAATACCGTGTCTCCTCGCTTCAGCTTCCCGCTGTCCTTTGCCAGTGAGATGGCAGCTGGGATCGAGGCCGAAACGAGATTTCCGGTCTCCGGATAGATGTGATACATCTTGTCCTCGATCCCTACCTTTGCCCCATAGCCGTGCCACGCTGCCTTGGAGGATGCGTGGGTGAAGACAATATCGATGTCTTTCTTTGGAACAGGCAGTTTGGTCAGCACCGCAGACAGCTCATCCGAATTCTTGTGAAGCTCATGGCCAAATGATGTGAAACGCATTTCGCCGTTTTTCCCGATCCGCTCGGATGGGTGACAATACCCTTCGTAGCCCGGAATGGGGATTGTGCACAGGTCCGATACTACCGGTTTCGCGCGAAAAGCGAAGCTGAAGTTATCCGGCTCCTTTGCGAGGAGCAGGGTAGCGGTCGCCGCCTCACCTATCGTGAACGACGGTAAGGTATATTCGATCTGAGCCTGGTTCTTCAACGCAAAATTCCCCGGATAGAGTGGACCACCTGCAAGCATATTGAACTCGGCATTCACAATCATGGCGTTTCTGTACTGACCAGACTTGAAGAGACTGTCGACGATTGCCATCGCCCTGGTCCAACTCATACAGGCGTCAACCACGTCGAAGCATTCGGCATTGATGAATCCGAGTGTGCTGGCCATCATGTGGCTGTTACCCGGCTCAAGGAATCCTCGTCCGATACCGACAAAAATAAACAGCTCGATATGCTCCGGCTTCAGATACGTTTCTGAGAGCGCCTTGCGCGTAGCCATCGCCACGTGATCAATCGGCGTCTCGTGGCTTTCACACCAGCGCCGGTTGACCAGTCCGCTCCTGTCGAGCAGCGTCTTGATGGTGCGCATCCCCCTATCGATGTCGCCCTCGTACTCCGTAGAGTGGAATCGAATCATATCGATGACTTCCTCGTTCGTAACGATTTTGGAGGGCAGGCTGACTGCTACATTCTTAATGAGCATAAGGAATCCATGAATAACGTAACGCGGTGGGTAAAAGTATGTTTCGCGCATATAGCACGCAGGTACCTGGACATCAGATACCCAGCCTTTGCGGCGTTGGTACATTAACGCGTCCACGGCAAGTCACGAAAACACCCGACAATCCTGGCGCGGCTTATGGCCGGACGACATACATCAAGGAGCGGCGCGCGATCATGCAGAAGTGGGCCGATTACGCACAGCGTGGCCTCCGAAGCGCCGCGAGTGGCTCCGCTGCTATTCCTCCCCGGAATCATTGCTATTGCCGCGCGGCCTCTACTGCCCGCGCACGCTTGCGGCCAACATGGCGTCACCCAACACTCTTTGAGGATGACGTCATGAGCAAGCTCTTTAGCCAAACGAAAGTCGGACATTACGAACTGCAACACCGAGTGGTGCTCGCGCCGCTCACGAGAATGCGTACCGAGCCGGGCAACGTCCCGGGCGACCTCATGGTCGAGTACTACACGCAACGTGCCACGGACGGTGGCCTGCTGATTACCGAGTCGGCCCTGAACAATTCGTTTCTCGTTGCGCCGGCGTCACGCCGTCACGTCGGCGGCAATGCAGCGATTGAGCAAAGCAGCGAGAACGAAGACGCAAAAAAGCCGCAGCGTCCTCAGGATCATCCGGAGGTTATGGCCAGCGCCGCACAGTACCGCGTGCATCGCGTCGCCCAGCGCACCTTTGAGCCAGTTTCGATCGAGTTTCCCGTCTGTCTTCATGTGGCCGATGGCTGGCTCGATTGCACTTCGCCGTCTGATCATTGCGCGTAGTCCACGTGTGATGCCCCGCCGCAAGCCCGGGTGGTAGATCTTCACGCCGTCGACCGAGACACCCTTGTAGCCACGGTCGACGATGGCAACTTCCGGCGTGGCGTCGCACAGGATTGCCGCCTGTTCCAGCTCTTCAGCCAGCGTATGACCATCGTACGGATTGCCCGGCATCGAGCGCATGCCAACCACCAATCCTTCCTTGTGGGTCGTCGTGATCGACACCTTCACGCCGAACTCGTACGGCTTGCGGGCCTTGCCTTTGGCCAGACACTCGACTTCAGGCGCGTGTAGCGCATAAAGCTTGTTCTTGTCTTTCGGTTTCTGCGCCAGGATGCGCTTCGTGCGGCCAATCAGCTCCATTAATGCAGCACGGCCTGGGTCTGCCACCTGGGCGACCTGCCGCTCCACATCGCGCATCACCCGTCCAACGCGTGAACGCAGCGTGCGCAGTGCTTTCCTCATGCGCTTGTACTGCTTCGCGTGAGCGTAGCGGCCAATCTGCAGCCCCAGACGCGGCGCCTCCCGGTTGTAGTTCTGCCTCAGTTTCAGGCCGTGTCGCGCCGCGGCCTTCACCAGATGTTCGCGACACCGCTCGAGCAGGCGCGAATCGGTTGGATGGGCGATCGCTTTCTCCATGACCGTCGTGTCTACAATCACCCGCTTCACGCTTGAGGCCTTGATCACGCCGGCACGTTTTGCCGCTTCGATCGTCTCGGCAAGCAACTCTTCGACACCGGCTTCGCCCAGTCGCTTGCGCCATCGCGTCAGGCTCGACGGGTCGATCGGAGGCTCCGTCTGCAGGTACGTTTCGCCCGTGAACACCTGCCAGTACGGGTTCTCCACCCATTGCCAGACGACCTCTTCGTCGGACAGATCGAACGCATGCTGCAAGTACAGCAGCCCCGCAATCAGGCGCGGCGAGCTCGCTGGTCGACCCTTGCGTGATACGAAGCTCTCGCTCATCGATGCGCCCAATCGTTCCCAACTGATCAGGTCGGCCAAACGTATCAACGGGTGCTTCAGGTTGATCTGTTCGCGCAGCGGTTGCCGGAAGAAATCTCCCTCCGCTACAGGCGTCTTCGGACCCATCTGCACCTCGTCGAAAAATGCAGGATTCACGCGTTAATGTGCCAGGTTCCTGCAATTCCCACAACCGTATTTGCGGCTCAAAGCCTCACACCGCAAGGCTTTGAAGATTGTTCAGGTCCGACTACCGATGCAACGGCGGTGTCCCAGCTTGGGATCGCTTACGTTGACGCGCCCGGGATCTACACCGAGGAACAGGTCAAGGGCTGGAAGCGCGTGATCGATGCCGTTCACGCCAGGGGCGCCCGCATTTTCCTGCAGATGTGGCACGCGGGCCGTCAGGCGCATCCGGCCAATACCGGGGGTGTCACGCCGGTTGCGCCGTCGGCGTTGCGTTCGCTCGAGCACGCTGCGATTCGCGACGAAGATGGCCAGATCACCGAAGCGGAACTGATCCTTCCGCGCCCCCTCGAAACCGCCGAGATTCCCGCCATTGTCGAGCAGTTCCGGCGCGGCGCCGAGCTCGCGAAGCAGGCCGGATTCGACGGCGTCGAGCTCCACGCCGCCAACGGCTATCTGTTCGAGCAATTCCTGCTCGACGGGACGAACCATCGCGATGACGCGTATGGCGGGTCAATCGAAAACCGCGCGCGCTTCCTCTTCGATACGCTCGATGCGGTCGTTTCCGTGTGGGGGGGCGGCCGCGTGGCCGTCCGGCTTTCGCCGAGCGGCACTTACGGCACGATGTCCGATAGCAATCCGCACGCAACGTTCGGTCATGTGGCGGCGCGGCTGAACGAGTATGAGCTTGCCTACTTGCACGTGATTGAACCGCGCATTCGCGGCATCGTGGAAAAGGAAACGACCGACGCCGACGTTTCTTCGAAGGACATTCGCCGGATCTACACAGGCACGATCGTTGCCGCTGGTGGCTTCACGGGTGAGAGCGCGGAGGAGATCATTGTCGATGGCCACGCGGACCTCGTCGCCTTTGGCCGGATGTTCATCGCCAACCCGGATCTTCCGCAGCGGCTGCGCACCGGTGCGCCGCTCAATCGATACGATCGTTCGACGTTCTACGGTGGCGATGCGCCGGGCTATACCGACTACAAGTCGCTGTCCGAGGAAGTCGCGGCCTGAATGAGTGCGCAGGCAAGACAGTCGGGCCGCCCGACGATCACCCGGTAACGTGATGCCGGGTGATGTCGTCGGGCAGCGAGTGGAGCAGGCGTCCAGCATGGGAATTTCGTGTTGGGCGTCTACTCGCCGTTCCGGCGTCCGTTTTCATCCAGCCAGCGAACGATGTTTTTGACCGTATCGCCGTAGAAAGTCCGGTACAACTCCTTCGACACATAGCCGATATGCGGCGTGGCGAGCACATTGGGCAGCTCACGCAACGGATGAGGATTTTCAAGGGGCTCGACGTCGTAGACGTCCAGCGCCGCGCCGGCGATCCGATTCGTCCTGAGCGCGTCGAGCAGGGCGGTACCGTCGACGATGGGGCCGCGAGAGGTATTGATCAGGCGGCTCGTCGGTTTCATCTTCGCCAGCTCGGCGGCGCCAACGAGGTGATGCGTGCGCTCACTGAGGCGCACGTGAATGGAGAGGAAATCGGAGCTAGAGAACAACTCGTCTTTCGTCACGTACTGGACGCCATCTTCCGCGGCGGCCGCGGGCGTCAGGTTCTGGCTCCAGGCGACTACGTTCATGCCGAATGCGCGGCCGATTGTGCCCACTGCGGATCCGACACGGCCAAGCCCGAGCAGGCCAAGTGTCTTGCCTGCGAGTTCGTCGCCCACCGAGCGTTGCCATCCGCCGTTGCGCAGCGATTGATGTTCCCCAGGAATATTTCGGGCCATGGAGAGAATCAGCGCCCATGTGAACTCGATCGTCGGCGTGGAGGAATAGCCCGTATGGAACACGGCAATCCCCAGGGCAGCGGCAGCGTCCTCGTCGATGGCGGCGTTGGCGAGGCCGGTGGACGCAATGACCTTGAGTTCAGGCAGTTTCTCGAGGATCGCACGAGGCAAGGGCGTGCGCTCGCGCATCACGCATACGATATCGAATGGCTTCAGCCGCTCGATCAGGGCGTCGGGCTCAGCGATGTGGTCATTGAACACAGTGATGCTTGCGCGGCCATCCAGCGGTGACCAATCCGCAAGAGTCAGCGCGGCATTCTGATAGTCGTCGAGGATCGCGACCTTGACGAGAGAATTGGCGTTCATACGACACACTCCTGTTTCATCTATACGAGGACACGAGGTCCAAAAAAGGGCGGGGCAACTGCCAACGAATGCCCTTGATACTTTGTGCTTTCTTCGCGAGATGCAGTAGACAGGGCGTGGTCATATCGTTCATTCCCGCGGGGAATACCCGCTGCGCGGCATCGCCTCCAGGAATGAATCATATGCCGCGCCCGGCACTACTGTGCTGACCTCCTCCTCGCTAGCATGGTCTGCATCGACTCACGGCCGCATTCCAACAGCAGAGGCCTGGAACGGCTAGCACACTCGGAGGAACGATGAAGATCAGAGCAATGAATATGGGCTTTGGCGCGCACGTCGAGGAAGCCGACCTGAGCGCGTTGACGCAAGACGACGTGGACGGGTTGCGTACGGCGCTTCTCGAGCATGGCTTGCTGGTCGTCCGGAATCAGAAGCTTTCACCTGCTGGGCAGGTCAGAATGTCGGAGGTCTTTGGGGCGCTCGAGACGTTTCCGTCGGGCGATGGACAGTTGGCCGACTATCCGCAGATCTTTCGCGTGGCCAGCCGCCCCGACGAAGGTCATACGAATGTTGGCCGCTACTGGCATTCCGATGGTTCGTTCCGTGCTGAGGCCACGCCTATCTCGATCTGGTATCTGGTCGCGCAACCGGACCATGGTGGCGAGACGCTTTTTGCCGATCTGCGGGAGGCGTACACGGCGTTGCCGGATGAGAGGAAGCCCGCAATCGACGGCCTCATTACGCTGCATCGAAACGGGATAAAACATCCGCTCGTCGTCCGGCATCCTGCGACACGCGAGCCGTCGCTTTACTTCAACGTCGGGCTTACCGGCGGCGTCGTGGGCTACACGCCCGAACAGTTCATGGCGTTGCGGACCGATCTGAACGAACACCTCTCCCGTGCAGGTGCGGCTTACGTCCATCGCTGGCGTGAAGGCGATGTCGTCATTGCCGACAACTTCCGGGTCGCCCATCGCGCCACGCCGATCTCGGTGGATCAGCATCGCATTCTGGATCGAACGACGATACGGGCGGATGGCGTGTATTGGGGCAACGCACAGATCTGAGCGACCCTGACCCGTGGGCGTGCCGGCCCACGCGAAATCTCAATCTTGCCAACGACGCGCCGCGCGCTCTGCGCAATGCGGCGCGCCATTATCGGCGCGTCGACAATCGGCCGCCGGGAACGGACCCGACTCCACTACGCTGACGTGCATTTCGATTGCCGCCGGTCGATCCATGCGATTGTCACGCCCGTCGACTTCGACAGGAGATCCGGCAACGTCCATCCGCAGACAGACGCGAGCACACCTCGAATGGGGGCGAGTACGACCGCTTGAGAAAGGTGTTGTGCAACGCCTTGACGGGCAATTCAGCGGTTCACCGCGCTGGTTCGAGCCGAAGGGCGCATCAAACGTCTTATGCCTGCCAGGAATGGATGTTATGTGTCTCGAAGGTCTTCTGTCAGCGTGACGCCGCGCGCACTATCTGTTCACCACGGATTCCCCGTTTGGAGAAGATCATGAGCACGTTCCCGTCGTACACGATTGATACCGCACCGGCCGCTTCGAAACCCGCCCTCGAAGACGCGAAAAAGACCTTCGGCTTTGTGCCGAACCTCCAGTCTCACATGGCCGAATCGCCCGAGCTCCTTGCCGGCTACTCCGCCCTCTGGGACCTCTTTGCGAGAAGTACGCTGACTCCGCATGAGCAGCAGGTCGTCTACCTGACCTCGAACTTCGAAAACAATTGCCATTACTGTATGGCCGGCCATTCGGCACTTGCCCGGATGATCAAGATGGATCCCGCGGTCATCGCGGCGCTGCGTGATGGCGCGCCTCTGCCTGATCCGAAGCTTGAAGCCCTGCATCGCTTCACGACGATTGTCGTGCGCGAACGCGGCTTTGCTTCTGATGCGGATGTCGAGGCATTTCTCGCCGCCGGCTTCACGCGCCAGAATGTGCTTGAAGTGATCCTCGGCGTTGCCACGAAGGTCATGAGCAACTATACGAACCACGTCGTCCATACGCAGTACGACCCGTTCATGAAGGGCAACGAGTGGACCAAGCCGGTCACGTCCGCCGCTTGACCCTTGCTCTCGATACGTCGATATTTTCTGGAGGTCTCCTAACATGACCAACACAACTGAAAGAAAGCCTGATGAGCGTGCTATCCCTTATCAGCTGCCTCAACCCCCTGACATGTCACCCGACATCGTGCATTCGGGCATTCTCGACACGTGGCTGGAGGACGATAATCTTTGGGTGCCGATGACGCCGACTGTTTCGTTCAAGCCGCTGCTGCTCAGCGCCAGCCAGGGCTACTACGTCAATCTACTTAGAGTGCGCCAGTCCGGCGTGCTCTCCCGTCACCGCCATACCGGGCCTGTCCACGCGATCGTTCTGAGAGGCAGATGGTATTACCTCGAGCACGACTGGGTTGCGGAGCAGGGTGGCTACGCACACGAGCCGGCCGGCGAGACGCACACCTTGTATGTGCCCGAGGACGTCACAGAGATGATCACGTGGTTCCACGTCACGGGTGGGTACACCTACGTCGATCCCGAAGGCACAGCAGTGGGATACGAAGATGTGTTCACGAAAATCGAAGCGGCTCGCAAGCATTACGAAGCGATCGGCCTCGGCGCCGACTACGTGAAGCAATTCATTCGCTAAGCGTATTCGTTACGTGCGAACTGTCGGATGCCGCGAACGCACGAACGAAGATGTGTCCTATGCGCGGCGGCGGCGGCCGGGCGACACGATCGTCCGGCAACACAGGCTGCAACGGAGGAGTTTAATCATGGAACGACGAACTGTTGACGTGGCTGGCGTACCGGTCAGCTACCTGAGCGCCGGTGACCCGGCAGGACCCGTCTTGTTGTTGCTGCACGGCACCTATTGGAGCCGGGTGTGGCAGCCGGTGCTAGACGACCTGGCCGCCGCCGGATTACGGCCCATCGCGGTCGATTTCCCTGGCTCCGGCCGCTCGGGTGACGAGCTGACCATGGCGGATGCCTCGATTCCCGCTTTGGCCGGTTGGCTCCCGCGCTTCCTGGATGCACTCGGTATCGTGGGACCGGTTGGCGTCGCAGGGCACGACATCGGCGGGGGCATTGCGCAACAGGTGCTGGTCGACGGGAAGATAGAGGTCAGCAAACTCGCACTCGTCAATGCCGTGATGTTCGATTCGTGGCCGGTGCCCGGCGTTGCCCGGTTCCGCGATCCGGCGGTGGCCGCTGCGACGACGACGGAGGATGTCCTTGCTGCCCGTCGCAAGTCAGTCCTCACTGCACTGGCGAGGCCAGCAACGGAAAGCGAAGTGACCGAGTATCTCGAACCCTGGACGGACCCGCGCGTTGCACGGTCGTGGCTCGCCTTGGCCGGTGCGGCGGACAATCGTTACACGATGGCGCTGTTGCCGCGCCTTCGCGCGTCGCAGACGCCCAAGCTGCTCGTCTGGGGCGAAGACGACAGCTTCCAGCTCGTCGAGCACGCGGAGCGCTTCGCCAAAGAGATCCCAAACACGCAGCTTGTCCGGATTCCCAAGGCGGGCCACATTCCCATGGAAAACGACGCTGTTGCAGTGGCTCGTGCGTTGGCTGGGTTCTTCATCTGACGCAGAGCAGCAGGCATGAGCGGTTGCCGCTCGCCGGTCCTTTCCCAACTCGCGGATGGGGCTCATTCAATTCTGTACGTTCGTACATAGGAGAACATCATGCAAACGATTTCGGATAACTATTTCACTGCTTACCGTAACCTGAAGTTGACCCGGGATGAGGATGGCGTGCTGGTTGTGCAATTCCATACCGATGGAGGCCCGCTCACTTTCACCGCGGAGGCCCACACGGAGGTTGTCGATGCGTTCTACCGGATTTCGCAGGATCGGGCGAACAAGATCGTCATCCTCACGGGGGCAGGCGGGGACTTCATGACCGGGGTCGACTGGGCGTCTTTCAAGGAGGTCTCCGATCCTGACATTTGGAGTCAGATCCATGACGAAGGCGTTCAGGTCCTGGAAAACATAGCCAATATACGTGTGCCAGTCATCGCGGCCATCGAGGGGCGTGCCCATATCCACTCGGAGTATGTTCTGCTGGCCAACGTCATCGTGGCAGCAGAAGGCGCAACCTTCCACGACATGGGTCACTATGCTGCGGGTGTCGTGCCTGGCGACGGCATTTTTACAACCTGGAGCTATCGCGCGGGAGCGGGACGGGCGGAAGCTTTTCTGCTTAACGCGGAGCCGATTGCGGCAACTGTCGCACGCGAGTGGGGCGTCGTTGCTGAGGTCGTGCCAAACGGCCAGGCGCTTGCCCGCGCACAGGAATTGGCGAGGCGGTATCTGAAGGCGCCCGAAGTGGCACGCCGCAACACGCGCATACACTTTATTTGGCCCTTGAAGCAACGCATTGTGCAAGAAGTTGGCTACGGGTTATCGCTCGAAGGCGCCTCCGCAGCCGCCCTTGTGAAAGCAACGCGGGCGAGGAGCTGATCGCTGCGAGCGGCTCCTCTCGATTTGCGGAAATCCGGGAAGGCGAGTGTGGTGTCGGGCGTCGCTGTTGCGCACATGCTCAGGCCCGCACCAAGTAATATTTCGCTCGATTCCTGGATTTCCCCTAAACCCTTGGCGCAGCAATGCTTCGCGCCAGCACGCTGCCCCTGAAACGCAGCACCATCTTGCAACCCGGCGCGTTGTCGTGGATTTCCACGTCGGCGTCGTGCACCCGTGCGATGGCCGCAACGAGACTCAAGCCAAGACCATGCCCGGCCGGCGCTTGCCCTTGCTGACTCGGGCTGCGATAGAACGGACGCAACACGGCCTCGCGTTCACCCGCTTCGATACCCGGGCCGGAGTCCGCCACATAGAGGATAGGGGCGCCCGCCTCGATACCCGCTTCGAGCGTAATCACGCCGCCGCTGGGGGTGAATTTCAGCGCATTATCCAGCAGGTTTTCAATGGCGCCAAACAGCAGGTCCACGTCGCCGTGCACCCGGACAGGTTCCGGTGCACGCACCGACACCGACAAGCCGCGGTCATCCGCAACCGGCTCATAAAGATCGACGACATCGCGCAGCACCGTGTCCAGCGAGACATCGCCAAAGCTCGCGCGGCGGCCGTCGGCTTCGATTTCCGCAATTCTAAGCAGCGCCGTGAAGCGGTTCAGGACGACGTCCGATTGCAGGATCGCTGCGTCGACCGCGCTCTCATAGTCCGCCACGGTGTTCGAGCGCCGCCGCGCACGTTCGAGTCCTGCGCGCAGATGCGTCATCGGTGTGCGCAAATCGTGGGCGATGCCCGCGCATACGCCACGGACTTCGGCAACCAGCCGCTCGATCTCGTCTAGCATCGTATTGACGATTTCAGCGAGGCGGTCCAGATCGTGATGCGTGCCGCGGGTCGGCAAACGCCGGCTCAGTTGACCCGCCATGATCTCTCGACCGGTCAGGTTGATGGCCCGGATACGGCGATTGGACATCGCGTTAAGCGCTGCGCCGCATCCCACGGCGAGCATGATCGTGAGCGTCAGGCCGATACACAGCATTTTCACCAGCGTGTGATCGAAGTAGCGGATCTCATCGGTCGAGTGACCGACGACGATGCGCACGCCGCTGATGGTAGGTACGATGATGCCGCGGAAATGTCCAATCACCGTACGGTGGCCGTCGTCTACCAGCTGTGTGTAATTGAACGGCTTGCCGTTGCGGGCCCGCGGCAGGACGCGGATGTTACCCGCGAGCCACGTGCCGTCGGCATCGAATACACCGTAGGGACGGCTGCTCGCCACGTCGCGCCGGCTCAATGCGGCGATGTTCGCGATTGCTTCGGCGCGGCCGATGGAATGGAACTCGGCTACTTCGCCGATCAGGCGCTCGTCGACCTCGTGCACCAGATAACTGTGGGTCGCCCAGTAAAGCATCGCGAACAGGACGATGGCCGAGCTGATAAATACCGCCAGCAGCCAGGCGACACTGCTCAGGTGCATGCGCGTGCGCCGCTTACTCGCCGGCATGGAGGATATAGCCGACATTGCGCACCGTATGGATCATGACCGAGAGCCGTCCGTTCAGACTGATCTTGCGGCGTAGCTGGCCGATATGCATGTCGATCACGTTGGTTTGCGCGTTGAAATGGTAGTTCCACACCGACTCGAAGAGCATCGCTCGCGTGACCGGCTGGTCGGCGTGCCGCATCATGTATTCCAGCAACTGGTACTCGCGCGGTTTGAGCTCGATTGTCTCGCCGGCGCGTTCGACCAGGTGCGTACTCATATCGAGGATGAGGTCGCCGACGCTTAGCGCCGACGCTTCCTTCGGCGACGAGCGGCGCCGCAGCAGGGCATTCAGGCGCGCGGTCAGTTCGAGACTGTCGAACGGCTTGGTCAGGTAGTCGTCACCGCCGGCGCGCAAACCTCTCACGCGCTCATCCACCGCCGACAGGGCGCTCAGGATCAACACGGGTGTTTCTTTGCCGACGTTGCGCAAGGTGGACAAGATCGACAGGCCGTCGATGTCGGGCAGCATACGGTCGAGTACGACCGCGTCGAAATCGCTGTCTAGCGCGCGCAGCAGGCCGGTATGTCCGCTCGACACGCCGTCGACCGCGAAGCCGTAGTCTTCGAGTGCCGCGGCGATTTCGAGCCGTACGTGTTCGTCGTCTTCGACGACCAGGATGCGAGGCCTGCGCCCCGCGGGGTAGGTGACCGATGCTTCACTTTCCAAGAGGACGTTTTTCCGTTTGATCTTGTGCCATGGGAGGGGGCGGGCATCGCTTGCGGCTGGCGCCTGGTGTCGCGACGGCAGGCCGCCCGGGTGCACCCGGTTGCAGTCGGCCCCATATGGCCGTGCAGCATGTCATGCGCACGTTGCGGTTTCGTGACATGCGCAGACGGCGGGCTTCCACATCGCTCGGGTCGTGCACGCCGTCGACATTGCGGTTCTTGCCGAGTTCGCAGCCACATGCGGATGCGCGTCGAGCCAGGTTGCATCTCGTGCCTGTGCAGTCTGACCGGTTGCGCACGCAACGATCAGAACAGTAGCAACCAGCGGTACGGCAGTGAGGCGTTTCATGCTGCTCGCGAAAAGAGACTGGACGAAGGAGCCGATCCTAGTGCGAACAGATGAATGAGTGGTGTCCAGAAACTTACAAATCTAAGCCCACGTCCACGCCTTTTCGCTCGAGGGGGGGCTGTCGGGTATCCGTAATAAGAACTTTAACTTCGTAAGTTACCCATCACTCGGTATTAATGCGCCGTCGATAACATGCCGCCTTGTCTGCCTTACTGCCCCACGGCACATTCAAAAACAAGGATGCATGAACCATGCGACGGGTACGTTCAAAGCTCAATCAGAAACCGCTGACGCAGTTCGTTCTTGCGACGCTCTGCGCCGCCGGAGCACAGATCTCGCATGCGCAGGCAACCGGCGACCTCGGCTCGGTGCAAAGCACGGCCGTGTCGTCGTCGGATAACAGTACGTCCACCGCAAAGAACACCCAGTCGGCGCCGGCCCAGGCACCCTCGCAGGGTTCGCTCACGGCCAGCGAGCCGAAATCGATCATCAGCCAGCACTATATCCAGAACAACACGGCGCCCACCTCAAACTACAGCGACATCGTCCAGATCGCCCCTAGCGTGTCGAATATCGACCCGAACGGTGCGGGTTTGATGGAATCGCAGAGTCTCTCGATTCGAGGATTCCAGGACGGTCAGTACAACGTGACATTCGATGGCATCCCGTTTGGCGATTCCAACGACTTCACGCATCACTCGACTTCGTTCTTCTCGAACCAGGTGATCGGCAACATCGCGATTGACCGGGGTCCGGGCGACGCCTCGCAGATCGGCTTTGCGACGTTTGGCGGCACGATCGGCATCGACTCGAAAGATCCATCGCTTACGCCCGCATTTTCCGTACTCGGGTCGTACGGCAGCTACAACACGTGGCTTGCGGGCGCGGAGTTGAACACGGGTGACATGCAGCAGTGGGGCGATGCTCGCGCCATGGTCGGATACACGCAGGCTGGCAGCGACGGCTACCTGACGGATTCCGCACAGCGCCGCCAGAACGTTTACTTCAAGCTCGAAAAACCGCTCGGCGACAATACGTTAATCACCGTCTTCGCCACCTACAACAATATTCACCAGAACGTGCCGGTTGGCGCAACGGCCGCACAGATTCAGGCCAATGGCCCGAACTTCGGCTTGAACAACGATCCGACCAGCCAGGCCTTTTATGGCTACAACGTCGACCTGATCAACACCGACTTCGAGTACATCGACGTTAAAACCAAGGTCGCCCAGTGGGTCATCAATAACAAGCTGTACACGTACGGTTACTACCATAACGGCTTTAACGGACTCGATCCGAACGGTGAAACGCCGAACGGCACGAGTCTCGGCGCGAATAACGTGCCGGGCCAGGAGATGAACAACAATTACCGCGCATGGGGCGACGTGCTCACCGCCGAACGGAAGATCGGTCCGGGCACGCTGCAGATGGGCGCGTGGATCACGCATCAGTCCAACTTCCGCGACAACTTCAACGTCGACGACTCGTTGAATTTTGCTTTCCTGTCGCAGAACTTCACGATGAACGACACGTTGCTGACGTTCGAGCCGTACCTGCAATACGCGTTGGAGCTCCCCTATGGCGTGACGCTGACGCCCGGGCTGAAGTATGTATCGTTCAATCGACAAATCGATTCGCCCATGAACCAGAAGTCGGGTGGTCCTGTGGACTATGGCCATACGTGGACGAAGGTTCTGCCGTCGCTCACGTTGCATGAACAGATTGCCCCGGACTGGAGCGCCTATATGCAGTACGCGCAAGGGTTTCTGGCGCCGAACCTGAATGTGTTCTACGTCCAGAACCCATCGGTCTCGGGCCAGCCGGACCCGGAGCAGACGGATAACTACCAGATCGGCACGACCTACAAGACCAACCGCCTGACGGTGTCGGCTGACCTCTACTACATCAACTTCCGCAACGCGGTGACGAGTCGCACGGTAGGCGACAACACGGTCTTCGCCAACGCCGGCGGTGCGGTGTACAAGGGCTTCGAGTCCGAAGCGACGTTCTCGGTTGGCGAAGGCTTCAGCCTTTACGCGAATCTGACGTTCAACTCGGCCAAGCAGAAGAGCACCGGTGACTGGATGCCTAACGCGCCCCAGCAAACCGCCGCAGCCGGCGTGCTGTACGAGCGCGGTCCGCTGACCGGTTCGCTCATCACGAAATTTGTCGGTCACCAGTTCGGCGACACGGGCGACACCCAGCCGATTGGTGGCTTCACGGTGACCAATTTCTCGGCCGCCTACACGATCAGGAACCTCGCGCCGTGGCTGCATAACACGCGTATTGGCTTCCAGATCGAGAACCTGTTCAACCGTACCAGCATCGATGCACTGGCGGGCTACACCGCTGCCGACAATACCCCGCTGTACTGGACGATCCCGGGGCGCGCGTTTATCGGCACCTTGTCCACCGACTTCTAAGAGGAGTTTCACCCATGACCGTCGACACTCTGTTGCACCTCGCGAACAATTCGGGCGGCGTCCTGTACGTCATCGCCGCCATGCTGTTCGTTGCCTTGACGATCATCATCGAGCGTAGCTGGTTTCTGCAGCGCGCCGCCAGCAGCAGCCGCGCGGCGCTCGATCAGATCGACCGCCTCGACCAGTTCAACGCCGCAACGCTGGGCGCCTGCGCTGAGCAGTTCCACTCGCTGCCTGCGGCTGCGTTATTCGCCACCGCCGGCCGTCTTGCCGGTCAGTCCTCGCGCGAGGAACTGAATGCGCGCCTCGAAGAAACGATCATGCGCGAAGCCCCGCGTATCGACCGCTTTCTCTGGGTGCTCGACACCGTCGTCACGCTCGCGCCCTTGCTCGGCCTGTTTGGCACGATCGTCGGCATGTTCAACGCGTTTCAGGTGCTGTCCAATCCTGGCAACGCACCGACTCAGGTGACGGGCGGCGTCGCCGAAGCGCTGATCGCCACCGCCTCGGGGTTGTTTGTGGCGATGATCGGTCTGGTGTTTTTTAACGGCTTGCACAATCGGGTGAGGGGTGTCGTGCACCAGCTCGAAACGGTGAAGGTCGCGCTCGTGAACCGCCTGGCCGGAACGTCGCACGAAACCGCGAAGACCGTGCGCGAGGCGCCGCGCGCCGTAGTCGGAAAACTCGCGTCGCAGGGAGTGTGACGATGAAGTATTTCGAAGCGCGCAAAGCTCGCATCGAGATCATTCCGATGATCGACATCATGTTTTTTCTGCTGGTGTTCTTCATCATGATTACGCTGCACATGATTCCGAATGCCGGTTTGCGTACGCAATTGCCTTCGAGCACCACGACGCAGTCTTTGCCGCCGCCGAAGGTGACGGTGACGCTCGCGACCGACGGCAGCCTGTCCGTCGACGGCCGGACCTTGAGCCCCGCTGAACTGACGTCGATGCTGGCGGCCCGAGCGGATGCGGCCCACACCGTCGTTACGATTGCCGGCTCGAAGCAGGCGCAGATCCAGAAGCTCGTCGCGGTCATGGACGCCTGCCGTGCCGCGGGCGTGTCGCAGATCGCCCTGGCTGCACAACCGGTGGCGAACTGATATGGCGACCGTACCGGCCACCGGCGACGTGCGGGAGCGCACGCGCCTGTTTCCTGCCGCGGGGCTCGCGTTGATCGCGGAAGTGCTGCTGCTCGGCGGTGCATTTGCGCTCCTCACACATCAGCCCCATGTGCCAGCCGAACCGGCTCCGACGCTGCTGACGCTGGCGTCACCGGTGCCGTCGCCAGCGCCGGCGCCCAAACCGGCCGTGGCGGCGCCTAAGCCCGAGGTGCCTCAGGTGCGGCCGGTTGTACCGGTGCATCGCGTTGCGCACGTGACGCCACCGAGGCCCACACCTGTCCCGGCACCGACACCAGCGGCGATGCCGGCGCCGGTGCTGCCGTCGGCAACGCCGACTGAGGCGCCGCCTGCGCCGCGCCCACCTCCGCCGCCCGCGCAGGCGCAGTTGCCGGCCGCGCCGACGGCCAGCTTCGAGGGCGCGCTGCGCGCGGCGATTCAGGCCGCGTTGCGGTATCCCGAGTCGGCCCGCATGGCGGGCATGTCCGGCCGCACACGGGTCGCGTTTCAGTACCGCGACGGCGTGGTGTCCGACGCGAGCGTCGTGGTGTCGAGCGGTATCGGGCTGCTGGACCGCGCCGCGCTCGCGGCGGTGCGGGACGCGGCCTATCCCAGACCTGAGCCGGCCTTTGTCGGCAAAACGCTCTCGGAGCAATTGTGGGTCACGTTCAATCTGGACGCACACGAATAAGCGCCACTCAGTCCTAACGATCCGCTTCATGGCGTCACGCCTGTCGTGCCCGTCAGCCGGCCGGCATGGCATTGACCTGAAACATCGATAAACAGAATCAACCGGAGTCCGTTCAAGTGAAACGAAAACATGTCCTGCAATCGCTGATCGCCGCTGGCGTCGCCTCCGTGCTCGCCCTGGCTGCCGCGCATGCGGCAACCGGAGAACCGGCCACGCAGTTCGAAATCGCGAAACACTATGGCCTCGATGGCGCCGAGAACTGGGATTACGTTGCGTACGATCCGGTTCGCCATCATTTATTTGTGAGCCGGGATACCCATGTGCAGGTGATCGATGCACGCACCGGCAAGCTGTTTGGCGAGATTGAGAACACCGACGGCGTGCACGGTTTTGCGTTCGTGCAGGATCGCAAACTCGGCTTCGTGACCAATGGCCGAGCCAACACCATTACCGTCATTAATCTCGACACGCTGAAGGTCGTCGACACCATCAAGGCTGCGGGCCCGGACCCGGACGGCATCCTGTATGTGCCTGCACTGCACCGTGTGTACGTCAGCAATGGGCACGACAAGAGCGTGAGCGCGATCGACGTCGCGACACGCAAGGTAGTCGCGACGATGGCGGTGGGTGGCAAACCGGAGGCGCTTGCCGCGGACAACCACGGCCACGTCTTCGTTAATGTGGAAGACAGAGGCGAGATCGTCGAGATGGACGGTAAATCTTCCAGCGTTTTGGCGCACTGGTCGATTGCACCGTGCGAGGAGCCGACGGGACTTGCCATCGATACCACCAGCGAGCGTCTGTTCTCGGTTTGCGCCAACCAGCGCATGGAGGTGGTCGACGCTGCTTCAGGCCACCCTGTAGCCGAGGTGCCGATCGGTGGCCATCCGGACGCAGCGGCCTTCGATCCCGCCTTGAAACTGGTGTTTAGCTCGAATGGCGCAGACGGCACGCTGACGGTCGTGCATGAAGACGATGCGGATCACTACGCCGTTGCGCAGAATCTGCCTACGCTGGAGGGCGCAAAGACGATGACGCTCGACGCAAAGGGACACCGTTTGTATCTCGTTTCATCGAAGTTCGGCCCGGCTCCGGCTGCAACCGCCGACAATCCTCATCCCCGTCCGAGCGTCATTCCCGGCACGTTTGAAGTACTTGTAGCGCAGCGTAAGTAGCTGAAGTTAATCACTAAGCATGGCTTATTAGATGCATGGCGAAGGTGAGAGACGAATGGGCATCAATTCGCGTTCGCCATGCTTGCAATGGGTAGCTCTTGAATTTGCGGTTTGCAATACCAGTAGCACATTCTCAATCCGATGTTGTTAACTCAATCCAAGAAACTATAATGAATACGACCCTCAAGGCACTTCCTATCGCGGTTTTAATCTCTGTCATGTATGGCTGCGGCGGAGGTGTCCAGAATTCGCCGGGTTCGACTGCACCGCAAAGCGGCGCCAGCGCACCGCAAGGCAGCGCCAGCAGCACGCCGGCCACTTCTGCTTCGGTCAGTAACTACACACCTGGAAACCTGCTGGTCTCACGTACCGCCTACGATCCGGCTAACGTGGTAAGCGGCACGCTGCCGTATAACGCAACGCCTACCACCACTAATGCATCTCCCGTGACCGCGGTAACGCCCGGCACGTATCCGAATGTGTTTACCAACGACGCCAATGACGGCAACTTTGGCATCACGTCCGAGGCGTATCTCGATCAGTGGACACCGGGGGCGGGCAGTCCCTCGCAAACACTGGATATCACCGCGCAGGCTGCAAAAAACCAGGTGAAATTTGCCACCAGCTTTGCATCGAAGTCCGAGCTGGCGTTGAATGTTTCGCTCGACCAGAAATCGCTGAGTTTTGTCGGCTACAACACGACGATTGATCAGTTGGATATCTCCAACTCCAATACGCCGGGCGTGGTGGACACGACGAACACGGATATCGCGGCACCCACCTACCGGACAGTTGGTCAACTGACTTTTGCCAGCAACAGCCTGTCGTTTACGAATACCAATGCCTATGCGGGCAACAACGGCCGTGCGGCCGTGCTGGCCAACGGGATGTTTTACATCGTCGGTAATGCGGGCAATTCCGGCAAGAATCCGAAGCCGACAACAGCGCTACTCGATATGTTGACGATGAATACCGGGGTGCAAAGCATCGCACCGGGTAGTTCGTGCGCGTTTTCCCAGGTTATCGGCGCATTCCAGTCCGGCACTGGCACGGGCACGTATGCTGCCGCACCGGCCGGAACCGCCTGTTCGTTGGCGGCGATGGGTTCGATTACCGGTGGCAGTTCGACGGGTGACCAGTTTGGTTTCACGATCGCAACGCTGCCGACAACACCGGCGACGGTAGCGGACAAAACGGGTAAGGATGAAAACCTGCGTGGCCTGTTCGTGGGTCCGGACGGCACGATGTATGTCTCGAAGGGCAGTGGCGGCAATGGGGTGAACACGGTGTACCAGGTGGGTGCCACAGGTGCGCTCGCCAACGGTGGCGTGTTGCCGCAAAACGCCCCGGTGACGATCCTTCCCGGTTTCCCGACCGCATTGGCTACGAATCTGACGAATCTGACCTCGCCTGCCCAGGTGACCGGCACGGTCTATCCGTTCGGGATGTGGATTCCGTCCTCGAACCCGTCGATCATGTTCGTGACTGACGAAGGCGACGGTGTAGCGGGGGATCAGGTAAGCGGGAGTGGCGGCCTGTGGGTGTACCAGAAGCAGAGCGGTGTCTGGAAGCCGCTGACCAATCTGACGACGGGCCTGACCTTGGGTACGGCCTATACGGTGACGGACAGCACCGGTGTGTATGGGACCAAGGGGGCAAGCTATACGACCACACCGGATGGTCTGCGCAATATCACAGGGCAGGTCAATAGCGACGGTTCGTTCACGATCTATGCAGTGACGTCGACCATTGCCAACAGTCTTGGCACTGCTTTCGACGCGGGTGCTGACTCGAACCAACTGGTCAAGATCACGGTGACGGTCAACGGTTCAACGGTCACGTCCGGGAGCGGCTTCTCCGTCATGCAGACTGCGCCTTATGGACAGGCTCTGCGCGGCGTAGCGATTGTGCCGAACTCCTGAAGCAGATCATCGGCCGGCGTCGGAATACTGGATGACTGTCCTGTCCTGGATTTTGCGTCGGCCGGCGCGTCTTGTCCGCTTTACGGAAACAGCCTGCCCAATGGCAGGCTGTTTTCATTGGCGCGACCTGCGGCGATAGGAGGCTAGCCAATCTGCGTCAACGGTTGCGGGGTGCTGTCCACCGCAGCGCGATATTCGCGGAGCCATTGCTCGCGTTTCATCGCCGCCGCAATGACATTGCGTTCCTTGACGTGACCAAAACCGCGGATTTCATCGGGTAGGTTGGCGAGCTTCATCGCAACATCGAATCGCGCGCTGTCGAGCGTTGCGCAGAACTCGTCGATCAGTGCGATGTATTGGTCGATCAACTCGCGTTCATTGCGGCGCTCGGACGTCTTGCCGAACACGTCGAGCGCTGTGCCGCGCAGGACTTTGAGTTTGGCGAGCACACGGAACAGGGTGAGCGTCCATTGGCCAAAGCGTTGTTTCTTCAGGTGGCCGTGTTCGTCACGTTTAGCCAGCAACGGCGGAGCGAGATGGAAAGCGAGCTTGTAATCGCGACCCGGTTCCCCTTCGAATTGAGCGCGCAGTTTGTCCAGGTAAGCTGGATCCGCGTAGAGACGTGCAACTTCATACTCGTCCTTATAGGTCATCAGCTTGGCCAGATTGCGCGCGACCACCGGCGTGAGGCGCAGCTTCGCACCTGCAGCAAGCTTCGATTCGGCGGCGCGGACTCGTTCGACCACTTCCACGTAACGCGCTGCATAGCGCTCATTCTGATAAAGACCAAGCCGCTCGACGTTGCGTTCAATGAGACGCTCAAGCGATTCCGGCATCTGCACGACGATCGCCTGCTGCTTTCCTGCACGCGGCGCAAAAGCATCGGCGGCGGTTTCGCCGTGCTGCGCGATATAACGACCCCACTCGAACGCGAGTCGATTCTTTTCGACCGCCACACCGTTAAGCTCGATCGCCCGATCGAGGCTCTCATAGCTGACGGGCAGCCAGCCGCGTTGCCATGCAAAGCCGAGCAGCAATGGATTGGCATAGAGCGTATCGCCGAGCAGCGCGAGAGCAAGCCGATTCGCGTCGATGAAATCACAGTCGTCGCCGATACTCTGCAGCAAGTCATGCCGCGTCTCATCGACAGGGAAACTCCAGTTCGGGTCGCGGACGAATTGCGCGGTCGGCGTCACGCTACTGTTGATCACCGCCTTCGTCACACCGTATTGCGTGCGAGCGAGTACTTCAGCCGAAGCGGACACAATCGCGTCGCAGCCGAGAATCAGACGCGCTTCGCCGGTCGCAATACGCGTTGCGTGCAATTGATTGGGCGTCGCGGCGATCTGCACATGACTGAGCACCGCACCGCCTTTCTGCGCAAGGCCCGCCATATCGAGTACGGTAACGCCTTTGTTTTCGAGGTGAGCGGCCATGCCCAGCAAGCCGCCGATCGTCACGACACCGGTGCCGCCGACACCGGTCACCAGCACGCCATAAGGCTTCGATAGCGACGCAATCGCAGGCCGGGGCAGCGCCGCAAAATCCGGCAGCGCAGCGCCTGAGCTTGCCTTATTGGGTTTCTTCACCTGTGCGCCTTCCGCCGTCACGAAGCTCGGGCAAAAGCCGTTCACGCATGAAAAATCCTTATTGCACGACGATTGGTTGATCTTGCGCTTGGTGCCGAGCGGTGTTTGCAGCGGTTCGACAGACAGGCAGTTCGATTGCACCGAGCAGTCGCCACAACCTTCGCACACCGCATCGTTAATGAAGGCGCGTTTCGCAGGATCTGGATACGTGCCGCGTTTGCGACGCCGGCGTTTTTCGGTTGCGCAGGTCTGGTCGTAGATCAGGATTGTTGTGCCCGCCACGTCACGCAACTCGCGCTGCAATCGATCGAGTTCATCGCGGTGGTAGACCTTCACGTCTTCTGGAAGACGCACGTTCGAATCGTATTTTTCGGGCTCGTCAGTGACGATCAGCACCCGCTTCGCGCCCTCGGCGGTGACCTGAAACGCGATCTGCGGAACCGTGAGCACGCCGTCCACCGGTTGCCCCCCGGTCATCGCGACCGCGTCGTTGTAGAGAACCTTGTAAGTGACGTTCGCGCCTGCCGCAATCGAGGCGCGAATCGCGAGAAGGCCTGAGTGAAAATAGGTGCCGTCACCGAGATTGGCGAACACGTGTCGCTCATTCGTGAAATGCATCTGCCCGGTCCACGCGACACCTTCGCCGCCCATCTGGCTGAACGTCTCCGTATTCCGGTCCATCCACATCGACATGTAGTGGCAGCCGATACCGGCCAGCGCACGTGAGCCCTCGGGCACACGCGTCGACGTGTTGTGCGGGCAGCCGGAGCAAAACCACGGCTGGCGCTCGGTGACCGAACGCGGCGTGGCGGCTTCACGCTCTTTTGCTTCGATAATGGCAACGCGTGCTTCGATCCGCGCCCGCACATCGGCCGGTAGATCGGCCTTCGCCAGACGCCGCGCGATCGCCTTCGCAATCAGGGCAGGCGAGAGTTCGTAATGCGCGGGCAGCAGCGTCTGCCCGCGCGGCACGGACCATTCCCCACCTGCGTCGTCGCGCTCATCGAACTTGCCGAATACCTTCGGACGAACATCGTCGCGCCAGTTATACAGCTCTTCCTTAAGCGCATATTCGAGGATCTGGCGTTTCTCTTCGACGACCAGGATTTCGTCGAGGCCGGTCGCGAAGTCACGCGCGTTCTGCGCGTCGAGCGGCCACACGCAGCCCACTTTCAATACGCGGATGCCGATGCGTGCGCAGGTCTCGTCATCGAGCGACAGATCGGCTAGCGCCTGCCGCACATCGAGATAGGCTTTGCCCGCGGTCATGATGCCGAGACGCGGCGTGGGGCTGTCGATCACCACACGGTTCAGTTTATTGGCGCGGACGTAGGCGAGGGCCGCGTACCACTTGTGGTTGAGCAGACGGGCTTCCTGCGCGAGCGGCGGATCGGGCCAGCGGATATTGAGTCCGCCGTCGGGCATGTCGAAGTCGTCCGGCAATACGATCTGCAAACGGTCCGGATCGATATCGATCGACGCGCTCGATTCGACCACGTCGGTCACACATTTCATCGCGACCCACAGGCCGGAATAGCGGCTCATTGCCCAGCCGTGCAGTCCGTAGTCGAGATATTCCTGCACGCTCGCCGGATACAGCACCGGAATGCCGCTCGCGACGAACATATGCTCGGACTGGTGCGCGACCGACGACGACTTCGCCGCATGATCGTCGCCTGCCAACACCAGCACGCCACCGTGCGGATCGGTGCCGGCCGAGTTCGCGTGCTTGAAGACGTCGCCTGTCCGGTCGACGCCCGGGCCCTTGCCGTACCACATGCCGAATACGCCATCGACCTTGGCGCCAGGCCACAGGTTGATCTGCTGCGTCCCCCATACCGCAGTGGCCGCGAGGTCCTCGTTAACCCCAGGCTGGAACACGACATCGTGTTCCTTGAGATGCTGTTTTGCCTTCCACAACCCCTGGTCCAGCGCGCCGAGCGGTGAGCCGCGATAGCCGGACACATACCCCGCCGTGTTGAGGCCGGCTCGCCGGTCGCGCGCCTTCTGCAGCATCGGCAACCGTACCAGCGCCTGCGTGCCGCTCAGGTAGACGCGGCCTTTTTCGAGCGTGTATTTGTCGTCGAGCGATACGGTGGCGAGTGCGTCACGTAGCTGGGGCGATAGCGGGGCATTCATGGTCGACGTCTCCGATGGCTTTATTTGAGCCCGAGTATAGAAAGCGGAATATCCATCGTAAAATCACGAATACCGAACCCTGCTATGCGAAAAACACATGTCTAAAGACATCACCCTGCGGCAGATGCGTTACTTCGTGGCTGCCGCGCAAAGTGGGCAGTTTTCGATGGCGGCGACGGTCGAACATGTGTCGCAATCCGCGATTACGAATGCGGTACTCGCACTAGAGGAAACCCTGGGTACACGGCTCTTCGAACGCTTGCCGCAGGGCGTCGCGCTGACACCCGATGGGCAGGACTTCCTGAATCACGCGCGGCACATACTCGATTCAGTGCGCGACGCGGTCTACAAGGCACCCTTCCGCTCGCATGACCTGAAGGGGACGGTGCGCATCGCGGCGTCGTATACGGTGCTGGGCTATTTTCTTCCCGAGTTGATGGCGCGATTTCGCGCAACGTACCCGGATGTCGAGATCGATCTGCACGACACGGATCGCATGGCGATTGAGCAGGCGGTGCTCGACGGAACGGTGGATCTCGGCGTGGTGCTTCTGTCGAATGTCGAGAACGTCAGGCGTTTCAATCATCATGTGTTGATCCGCTCGCGCCGGCAATTGTGGACCTCGCCCACGCATCCGCTCGCGCAACTCAATGCACCCTCTCTCGCGGATATCGCGGAGTATCCGTACATCCTGATCACGGTCGACGAAGGGGAACAGTCGACGCTGCGCTACTGGAAGCAGAATGGCGTCGCGCCGAATATCGCGTTCCGGACGAGTTCGATGGAGGCGTTGCGCGGTCTGGTCGCGCATGGCTTTGGCGTGACCATTCTCTCTGACATGGTGTTTCGTCCCTGGTCGCTGGAAGGCAAGCGGATCGACGCGCGGCCGATACTCAATGCGATTCCGCAGATGGACGCGGGTATGGTGTGGCGCAAAGGCGTGACGCTCGATACGCCGGCCTTGGCGTTTCAGCAATTCCTGATCCATGCCTGTGGGAGTTGAGGACAGCAAGGGCATGCGCCTGGTCTGGGAGACACGGGAAGGGTGCGTTCCTTATGCGTATCCGTTTATCGAATACCACCCGGGTTGATTTCTGTAGATCAGCCGTTTCTGCTATTGCATGCTACGATTCTTCGACAATCACGCTGGAGACAGCCATGTGGGACAAGATCGAACACGACGGATATGAAGTCTGGGTCCTGCCGATCCTTGCATACGGTCCCCCGGCCCCAACCACCTTGTGGCATTACTCGGGGTACATCTGTCGCCATGGCTCCGATGCCCACCTCGCTGGACAGAGCATTCGCTTCCAGGAACTCGTCACCACTTTCCGCAGCGAAGACGCAGCTCGCGAGGCTGGGTATGTCGAAGGCAAGCGGCGCGTCGACATGATTCACAAAGGCGGCCTGGGTGCCGGCCACGGCTGATCGCCGCTCTAGTTATTCAATATGGAACTCTGGATTCAACCCTGCGCACGATGCGCTGATTTGTACGGGCAGCCGGCTACTGCGGCTGCGCACGACGACCTGACTCTCAACGGCGTCGGCGCCGTGAAGGATGCGCGAGCCGAAGAGCACTACACCTGCATGCGGTGCGGTGGCGTGTTTGCGCGCATACTCGCCGGTCCGCCCGAGCGGCAGACCTGGGTGCTCCTGAACGCCGGGCAGCACTGATTCTCTTGCGCCGGGGAGCCGGCTTACGGATCGTTCCGTTATGCCAGGATTCCTCGACGATACGACGGAGGCCGCTATGTGGACCTGTCGAAACTGCAATGTGTCGTTCGAGTTTGCTCACGTCGAGCCGGAAGTCGATGAACAGGGATTCTTTTTCCTCTGTCCTGCCTGCGACTACCGGAACAAGCTGGTGGATGCAGGTCCCGACGCGATGGGGCGCCCGAAGCTTGTCCAGACCGACGACTAGTCGCGCAATCTGTTGAAGACGGTCATGCAGTTCGACCACAATGCGTGCCACATCGACCCGTCGCCGTCGCAGATGATCCGGCAAGCAAGTTGGGCGGTGAACCCGAAAAAGAAGCAGCGCATAATGTCGAGATCCCCTTGTCAGGATGATCGAGGCAGATATGACTACGTTCGCTATAGACGCCATTCGCATCAACCCGTCGAACGACAGGATTACCCACGTGCGTTGGGCTCCCGTTGACCCATCGACGCGTGACTGGCTGTCCCCCACGTCGATTGTGGAGGTGGCCGAAGTCGTGGCCGCGATTCGTCGGGGGAATGCTGTTTGGTCCCTTTTTACGCTCGGCGGCGTACGGTTTCTGGGGCCGAAAATCGTGTCTGTCTCCCACACCGACGGTCACGACGGGATTGACACGGATGTCCCTGGCGAGCATGTCGAAAAATGTATTGACGACCTGCCGCACGTTTGACCGCGCGCACTCATCCATTGCGGCGCGGATAATTGCGCCGTTCCAAAGAACGTCGCCATGTTTAATGTAAATTAGGCGTTCTTGAGCGCGCCTTTCAGCAGTGAGATCCATGAAAAACGGAAAACCAAAACTGACTCGTCGGGATGCCGACGGTCTTTTCCCCGACCTGCAGCAAAGCGGTGCCCATCTCGCCAGCAAGCCTGATAACCCGTTCGGAGAAAAAGTATCCAGAACGACCGATCGACGCGATCGTGACGAGGCCTCGCTTTGGAAAGATAACCTCGTCACCTTGCCCAAAGGGATCGAGTTGCCTCCGGGATACACGTCGGTGCCGCAGATGCGCGAGGCGATGGAGAGGGCATGGCGCATGAAATGGGTCAGGGAAAGCGGCAACGAGATCGTCGCGGAATTTCCTGAGGGCTGGTCGGCCGTTCGGCCGGCAAGCGGGGCCGTGGAGTTGAAGGACGCGACCGGCGTGGTTCGAGCCGTGTATGGCTGGGCAGCGGATGCTGAATTGAGGGTCCTGCCGCGGTATCGGGTCGAATCGCAGGCGAACAGTTCGAGCGGTCTCGGCAGTCTGGTTGTGCGTGATCGCGAGAACGGGCAGATTCTTGAGCGATCGTCGACCTGGTCCGCTCAGACCGGGACCAACCATCCCGATTGGGCCCGACTGTCGACGTGGCTCGACAAGGCGCATCCTCGCCATCGCGATCCGCTACGGCTGTGGGGGGATTGCGAAGACAATCTCGCTTGAATTCGGCTCATCGAGAATCCGGGTCCCGCCGCGCGGCATGCAACCCGTGCCGTCGCCAATCGCAAAGAACACCACCATGCAACACCTGAAATACCTGACCGGTTACTCGCCGACGCTACAGGACAAAGTCAAAAAACTGATCGTCGACGAGGAACTCGGTCCTTACCTCGCGAAGCGGTACCCCAACACGCATGACGTGCAAACAGACCGGGCCCTGTACGCGTACTGTGCGGATCTGAAGCGCGAACACCTTCGCACCGGCGCGCAAATTGACAAGGTCACCTACGACAGCAAACTCGACGTCGTGCGCCATGCACTCGGCCTTCACATGAGCATCTCGCGTGTGCAAGGCGGCAAGCTGAAGGCAAAGAAAGAGATCCGCATCGCCTCGCTATTCAAGGACGCGGCGCCGGAATTCCTGAAGATGATCGTCGTGCATGAACTCGCGCATCTGAAAGAAAGCGACCATAACAAGGCGTTTTACCGCCTCTGCGAGTTCATGCAGCCGGGCTACCACCAGATTGAGTTTGATCTGCGCTTACATCTGACGTATCGCGATCTGAAGAAAGACCAGAGTTGAGCGTCAAGTTTCAGGCCCGCGTGCTTGCGAGCGGCGCCGTACTGGCGGCATAGGCAACCTCTGCTGCGCCTTGATGCGCCGCCGCGCCTGTTGACTCCGCGTAAGCCTGTTCGCGTGCCAGGCTCAGCCGGAACTGCCTGCAGCCGAACCACAACAGCACGATGGCCAGCAGTGTGGCGACCAGGTTGACGATCGACATGGAACTGCCGACGGCTTTGGGTGAGCCGAACACCTTGTCGGTCAACAACGCAACGAGCGTGGTGCCGATGCCGAGCGCGATCAGGTTCGAGACCAATAGGAACACCGCTGAAATCTGCGCGCGCATCTGGTTGGGTGCGAGAGTCTGCATCGCGGCGGTCGAGGTAGGCATCGGGAACGACGCAAAGAACATCGCGACTACCAGTAGCCCGAGCGAAACGGTCAGACTGCCGACCTGCGTGAAGGCGACCGCCGGCACCAGCATCCCGACTGCGCCGATGAAACCAGCGAGCATCGGGCCGTCTGTGCGGCCTTTTTTCATCAGCCAGTCGTTGAGCCACCCGCCGCAGAACACGCCGACGGTGTTCGCGATCAGCAGGATGGTGCCAAGCGTGTAGCCGGCTTCGACCGGCGTGAGCCCGAAGCGGCGGATATAGAACGCGGGTGTCCAACTCATCAGGCAGAAGAGCGTCATCGCGTAGAAGGAAAAGCCGAGATAATGGCAAAAGAACGTCTTGCCATGCGAGCGGATAAAGCGCAGCGAATCGCCCATCGATACACGCTTTGCCTTTCCGGCGCTGTCCTGCATGAGCCCCTTACGTTGGGGATCGCGCACGGTCAGGATAAACAGCAGCGCTATAACCAGGCCCGGCAGCCCGACGATGAAAAAGGTCAACTGCCACGAGCGCACGTTGCCGACGAATGGCAGTGAGACGGTGGTCATCTGTTTCAGCAGGTTGATCACGTACCCGCCGATCAGGAACGCGATCCCGCCGCCAATGAACGAGCCGAGGGAATAGATGCCGACTGCTCGTCCCAGCTTTTCCTTGGGAAAGTAGTCGCTCAACATCGAATACGTTCCCGGCGAGAGCGCGGCTTCGCCCACACCGACGCTCATGCGCGCCAGAAACATGTGAAGGAAGTTCTGGCTGACGCCGCAGGCGGTGGTGGCGAGACTCCATAGCGCGATGCCTGTCGCGATGATGCGCGGCCGCGCAAAGCGGTCGGCGAGATAGGCGAGCGGCATCCCCATCACTGCGTAGAAGAGCGAAAACGCGAAGCCTTGCAACAGGCTGAATTGCGTATCGGTCAGATGCAGATCCTTTTTGATCGGCTCGATCATCAGCGCGAGCACCTGCCGGTCGATAAAGGAAAACACGTACGCAAGCATGCAGATCACCACCACATACCATTCGTAGGTATAGCGCTTGCCCGCAGGCTTGCTGCTAGTTGATACGGTCATCCAGGTTCTCCGGGAATCGATGTTCGACGGCGCATGACAGCGCGCGTAGGCGCACGGCCTGCATGCATGAGAAGAGGTCGCCATGGCGGCGTTCCGGATGTGCAGCGTACGTAAACAAAATTCCGAAACATATGCGCAGTACCTGCATGCACACTGCGGCATTCCCCTGGGCAGCTAAAGATTTTCCCAGTGCGATTCGCTAGAAGAGCCGCCACATAAGGCGTCGAAGATCGCCCTGCGGCGCGCGAAACACATCATTCGCGCGGTCTATAAGTGTTATATGCGTGAGTTGATCGACGCTCAAAATTGGCCTTCCTAGACTCGCTTCGTTTTCTGCCCGATCAAACGAAGTCCTTAGGAAAGGCGGGAAACACAAACGCCGCAGCGTTCAAGCCGCGCGGCAGATAAAACACCACTCTCGCCGGGACTAGAGGAATGACCAACTGGAAATGGAGCGCGTCGCTGCTATGCGTCGCAGCGGCACCCGCTATGGCGCAATCGAGCGTGACCTTGTACGGACGTATCGATACATCGATCGAGTATACGAATTTCGGCCCCAACCACGTGGTGCGGATGGGCAGCGGCGATATCTTTGCGACGCAATTTGGCTTGAAGGGCAGTGAAGATCTCGGCGGCGGCTATCGCGCGATCTTCAAGCTCGAAAATGGCTTCAACTCTGCCAACGGCACACTCGGCAACAACGGCGCGCTGTTCGGGCGCGAAGCGTGGGTCGGACTGTCCGGGCCGTTTGGTGCCATGCAGGCGGGAGTTAACTACACGATCCTGCATACCTCGTTCGTGACCTACAGTCTGCCGGCAGACGGCGCGGGGCTTGCGTGGGGCAACGCGGCGAACAACTTCGTCGGACCTGCGTTTCTGCGCGTGAACAACTCCGTGAGGTACACGTCGCCGCGTGTCGGTGGTTTCCTGCTCCGGGCGATTGCCGCGCGGGGCGCGAATGGTGCGCAGAATGTGCCGTCGACGCTCGGGGACACCTATGGCACGTCGCTCAACTACGTGAGCGGCAATCTGTCGATCGACGCCGACTACATGCAGCAGACGTTCAGCCCGGTTAGCGCGGCGGTGCTGAACGCGAACAGTCCGACGGCTGCCGGCAATTACGCGCTCGGCGGCATTTCGTACGACTTCGGCTTTGTCAAACCGGCGTTCATCTACATGCGCCATCGCGGTGGCCCGGATGTCGCGGCTGGCGTGAATGCCACCAGTTCGAATCCGCATAGCGATCTGTTCGAACTTGATGCAACCGTGCCAGTGGGGCGCTCGCTGGTTCTGCTGAGTTACGGGCACTACCGGAAGGTCGCCGACAGTGAAGGCAATGCGGATTCGTTTGGCGTGCGCTACGACTATCCCTTGTCGAAGCGGACCGTGCTCTACACGGGCGCGGCCATGATCCGCAACGGCGCGCATGCGACGTTCACGATCAACGGTTCGGCGGGCGGCGGGGTGACGGTGGCTAAGCCGGGCGCTACGGCGAGTTCGGTCGTCGTCGGCATGATGACGGCATTCTAGGCGACGCATCCGCTGCAAACGCCGCGCATGACGTGCAGGCAGCGGCTAGTCGCTGCGCGAGCCTTCCGGGTTGAGATTGAGCGGCGCGCCAAGCCAACTGTCGAAGGGCTCGGCGGCGCCGATCCGGAACAGTTCCATCAACAACCCGCGCAGCCAGCGGTGGCCAGGGTCGGCATCGAAGCGGCGATGCCAGTAAGCGTTGACGGGCCACGTGCCAGCATCGTCGATCTCGAAGACGGCGGACTCGCCGAGCGCGGAGAAGGCGCGCGCAACGGTACGCGGCAGTATCAGTGCGTAATCGCACCGGCTCAGGATCGCCGGCACGACCATGAAGTTCGGCACGGCGATGCGCACGCGCGCCCTCAGGTGATAGCGTTCAAGCAGTTCAGTCGCTTGCGGGTGCGACGTAACCGCGATGAAATGCAGCCCCGCCGGGGCATTCGCGCCCAATGTGTAGTGGTCGTCCAGTTCGAGTCGCTGCGCCGCGCGCCGCGCCATCAGCAGTACATAACGCTCCTGGAGGAGTTCGCTATGGTAAAAGTGGCTCGACGCGTGCGGAAAATGCCCGAGGGCAAAGTCGATGCGGCCGGATTCGAGCGCGACGTTGAACTGGCTGTCCTCGATGTGATGGGATTCGACCGTCACGTCAGGCGCGCGGGCGCTGAGTTCGCGCATCAGCGTCGGTAGAAACGCGCTTTCCGCAAAGTCGCTCATATGCAGGCGGAACACACGTCGCGAGGTGGTTGCGCAGAATTGCGCGCCTTCATCGAGCATGTCCTGGAGGATGTGCAGGACGCGGTCGATCGAGCCCGCGAGGCGTTGCGCGCGTGGTGTTGCTTCGACGCCGCCGGGCGTGCGCACGAACAGGGCGTCACGAAACACGAGGCGCAGGCGGCTCAACGCATGGCTCACGGACGGCTGCGTCACACCCAGGCGTAACGCCGCGCGGCCGACGTTCTTCTCTACGTGGACCGCGTGAAAGGCCTTCAGCAGGTTGAGGTCGAGGTCCTGCACGCGCGGCGCATCGCCGGCCTCCATGAAGGGCCGTATGTCGTGCGCATGCGGCGTGGCGTCAGCGGGATTGGTTTGCATGAGGGGTATAGGCGTTCTGCGGATACGGGATCAGTTGCACATCCGGCGCTTGGCCGTCGCCGATGGCAAACAGCCGAAGCGTCGCGCATAAGCCTTTGCGAAATGCCCAAAGCTGTTCACGCCGTGTTCGATAAGGATGTCGGTCACCGACCGTTCCGGCGCGGTCTGGAGTGCGCGATGGACTGCCTCGAGCCGCCGTTCGCGGATATAGCCGCCCGGCGACGTATTGAGAAACTGGCTGAAACCGTTCTGCAGCGTGCGCGTCGATACGCCGGCCGCACGCGCCAGCGCCTCCATGCGGAGCGGTTCGTCGAGGTGCGCGTCGATATAGTCGCGTGCGCGGCGCACATGGGCCGGCAGCGGCGCGGAGGACGCTTTCGCCAGCGTCCCGCTGTATGAGTGAGGCAACTGGCTGAGCAGCACCGTCATCAGCCACTGCGTGAGATCGCGGCCGAAAATCCGTTCATGCGCCGGCGTGTCGAACTGGTCGCAGAGATCGCACAGGTAACGCAGCGTCGAGAAAAAGACTGTCGTGCCGGGATGTGCGCCGTCTACCGCGAGGTCGAACACCAGCGGCTGTCTGAGGCTGTCGTTGAGCATTTCGGCGAGTTTGACTTCAAGTGCCTGCCGGTCGATACGCAGCAGCAGGTTGCGGCATTCGCGATCCGTGACGATGCGGCTCATCCGTGCAGGCGACGACACGCTCAGGCCACCCGCGCGCAACGAGACGCGCTCACTGCCGGATTCCAGCGCGCATTGACCCCTTAGCGTGGTGCGAAACAGATAGTGGTCCCCGATATCGCCCGCGTCGATGTGCGTTTCGCTGCCGTAATGGAGTTCCAGAAGCGTCGCCTGATGGAGGGCGACACGGTACAGCTCCGCGTTGAGCGGTCCGCGATCCGCGACTTCCATCCGATGCGGACACAGCACCTGCGACACTTCCCGTTCGATCTCCTCGCGCGCGTGCGATGCGATCAGGCGGTTACGGGTCTTGTGTGAGATCGCGATGTCCATTCGTTAGCCTCGAGGCGTGCAGTGGTTAGCACGCTCATGATGCGACGACCATATTGTTCGCGCAAGAACGGGGCGACCCGGATGGCGAATTGTTCATTGTGCGTCACGGTATTACATCGAGTTGCCGGATTTGAATGCGGCTTGCGCGGCGTGAAGCGTTTTTGTGCTGGCGGGCACGTAATCTGGCAGCCATCGAACAAGGAGAACTGTGATGAATGTCAGCGTACTGGGCGGCGGCCACGGCTGCTATGCGGCCGTGATCGACCTGTTGGAAAAGGGCCACCGGGTGACGTGGTGGCGGCGCGATACGAACGCCGCGGCGCGGTTGCGCGCAATCGGCTCGCTGAACGTCAAGGATTTCCGGGGCGAACGGCGCGTGCCGCTTGGTGAGACGCCGGGCGCAGTGCGCCTCGTCGACGATCTCGCGGAGGCGGTACAGGGTGTGCGGCTAATCGTTATCCCATTGCCGTCCACGACGCACGAAGCGCTGGCGGCACAACTCGCGCCACATCTCGCGGACGATCAGGTCGTTTTCCTGCCGCCGGGCACGTTCGGCAGCTATGTGTTCGCGAAGGCGATGCATGAGGCCGGTAACACCAGCAAGGTGGCATTCGCCGAAACGGGTACGTTGCCGTATCTGGCTCGCAAGCACGGTGAAGACAACGTCGTGGTGAGCGCCTATGCGACCCGATTGCCGACCGGCGTGTTCCCCGCACGTTTTTCCGACTGGGCGTTTGCCGTGTTGCAAGACGGCTATTCCTCGGTCGAACCCATCGAGGATGCGCTGAGCGGCGCGTTGATGAACGCAGGGCCGGTGATTCACCCGCCGCTGATCATGATGAATGCGGGGCCGCTCGAACATTTCGACGCCTGGGACATCCACAACGAAGGCACGCAGCCTTCGATTCGCCGCGTGACGAGTGCGCTCGATGCCGAACGTATGGCGGTGCGCGAAGCGCTCGGCTACGGCGCGCCGCACTTTCCGCTCGCGGACCACTACGCCAGCGAGGGCGACGAGTGGATGTACGGCCGCGGCGCGCACGGCAAGCTGACCGACAGCGGCGACTGGCGCGAGGACATCGATCTGAAGACGCACCGCTACATGCTGGAAGACACGCGGCTGGGCCTCTCGTTTCTCGTCTCGGCTGGACGGTGGGCCGGCGTGCCGACGCCTATCGCCGAAGGCTTGCTGAATGTGGCGAGTGCCGTGTCGGAGCGCGATCTGTATGGCGAAGGCCGTACGCTGGAGCAATTGGGCATCGCTTCGCTCTCGCGCGAAGCGATGACGGCCCTGCTTGAAAAGGGCTTTGCCCAATGAGCGCGGCCGCTGCTATCCAGCATGTCCATATCCTGGGGGCGGGACGCATGGGGCAAGGCATCGCGCTTGCGTTTGCGTACGCGGGGCTGCACGTCACTCTGATCGATTTCAAGGATCGCGATGGGGCGACGCGTGCCGCCTTCGCTGAGGCCGCACGCGGCGATATTGCGCGGCAGTTGCAAACCCAGGTGGCCTTCGGCCGTATCACGGATTCGCAGGCGGCCGAGGCGATGGCGCGCATCGTCATCGTGGATCGAGAGTGCGCGCGGGCCGGGCTTGCTGCGGGCGAGATCGTCTTCGAAGCGGTGCCGGAAGTCATGGAGGCCAAGCAAACCGCATTCGCATGGCTGTGTGAACACGCAGGGGCCGAGGTGCTGATTGCATCGACCACGTCCACTTTTCTCGTGACTGAATTGCAGCAGATCGTCGGCCATCCGCAACGCCTGCTCAACGCGCACTGGCTTAATCCGGCCCATCTGATGCCGCTCGTCGAAGTGAGTCGCAGCGACGTGACGAGTGAGTCGGTCGTGCAGCGCGTCGTAGCGCTGCTGCGCCGGGTCGGCAAGGTGCCGGTGGTGTGCGCGCCGTCGGCGGGTTACATCGTGCCGCGTATTCAGGCACTCGCGATGAACGAAGCCGCGCGCATGGTCGAGGAGGGTGTCGCCAGCGCGGAAGATATCGACACCGCGATCCGTACCGGCTTCGGCCTGCGTTTCTCGGTTCTGGGTCTGCTCGAATTCATCGACTGGGGTGGGTGTGACATCCTGAACTATGCGTCGCACTATCTCGCACGCGCCATCGATCCGCGTTTTTTGCCGGCGAAAATCGTCAGTGACAACATGCGCGAAGGCCGTGACGGACTTCGCGATGGGCGCGGCTTCTACGATTATGCGGACGTCGATGTGGCCGCCTATCGGGAGAAGCGGCTTGCTGAATTCGGGCGTGCGCTGGATGGAATGGGGCTTCTGCCAGCGTTCAACGCGGCCATTTGAAGCTGAGGAGCCCGATGTGAATCGGGGGCGGCGCTTCGGGCGGCACCGCCAACTGCGAAGCAAGTCCCCTCAGGCAGCATCCCTCAAGCCGCGACCGCTTCAATAACCGCCGACGCCGTCAACAACACCGGAATCGACTTCGAAGTCGGTGTGCCCGCGCCATCGGCGACCGACGACAGCGGCACCAGCGGATTCGTTTCCGGATAGTAAGCGCCGAGGCATCCGCGCGGAATGTCGTACTCCACGAGCAGAAAGCCGGCCGCGTGACGCTCGATTCCATCGGCCCACACGCTCGTGATATCCACGCGCTGGCCCGCCACGAAACCCAGCATCGCCAGATCGTCCTTATTGGCGAACAGCACACGGCGCTGCCCATACACACCGCGATAACGGTCGTCGAGGCCGTAGATCGTCGTGTTGTACTGGTCGTGTGAGCGGGTCGTCATCAAGGTCATCAGACGCTCGCCGTGCTCTGCGCGCGCTTGATGAATCGGCGTGTCGACGTCGATCGCATGCACTAGGAATTGCGCCTTGCCGCTCGGCGTTTTCCAGATCCGTTCGCGCGAGGCCACGCCCAGGTGGAAGCCGCCCGGGTTCTTCAGGCGCTCGTTGTAGTCCTGGAAGCCTTCGATCACCTGCGCGATGCCGTCGCGAATCAATGCATAGTCGGCGGCTTGGGCGAGCCAGTCCACTTTGCCGCTGCCAAGCGTGGCATGGGCCATGCACGCGACGATCGCAATCTCCGACAGCAGATTCTCCGAGGCCGGCTTGTTCATGCCGTACGAGATGTGCACCATGCTCATCGAATCCTCGACGCTCACGCCTTGCGCCACACCATTCTGCAGGTCGATCTCGGTACGCCCGAGCGTCGGCAGAATCAGCGCGTCGCGTCCGTGTATGAGGTGGCTGCGGTTCAGCTTGGTCGTGATGTGCACGGTCAGATCGCACGAGCGCATCGCGTCCCACGTGCGTGGCGTGTCGGGCGTCGCGATCGAGAAGTTGCCGCCGAGGCCGATGAACACCTTCACCTTGCCGTCGAGCATCGCTTGAATCGTGTTGACGACGTCGAGGCCATGCTCGCGCGGCGGCTCGAAATCGTAGACTTCGCCGAGCCGGTCCAGGAACGTCTGAGTCGGCCTTTCTTCGATGCCGACCGTGCGGTCGCCCTGCACATTCGAGTGGCCGCGCACCGGGCACAAGCCCGCGCCGCGGCGGCCGATATTGCCACGCATCATCATCAGGTTCGACAGGATTTGCACCGTCGGCACGGAGTTCTTGTGCTGCGTGAGACCCATGCCCCACGTCGAAATCACCGCGCGGCCCTTGACGTAGATGTCGGCGAGCTTCAGCACGTCTTCAAACGGTACGCCCGATTCGGCGATGATGGTGTCCCAGCTTTCGGCACGCAGATCGTCGGCGAATGAATCGAAACCGACCGTGTGTTCGGCGATAAACGCGACGTCGAGCACGCGCGCGAGACCCGAGGCCAGCGCTTCGTCGTCGAGCTCGATCACACGTTTGGCGACGCCCTTGATCAAGGCGAAATCACCACCCACCTTCGGCCGGATGAACACGGAGCTGATCTTCGTGCTGCCCATCGTGATCATTTCCACCGGATGCTGCGGGCTCGCAAAGCGCTCGAGACCTCGCTCCTTCAGCGGATTGATCGACACAATGGTCGCGCCGCGCTTGGCGCACTCACGCAGTTCGCCCAGCATGCGCGGATGGTTGGTCGCCGGATTCTGGCCGAAGATCAGGAGCGTGTCGGCGTGTTCGAAGTCGTCGAGCGTGACCGTGCCCTTGCCGATGCCGACCGTGTGCGGCAAGCCGCGGCTGGTCGCTTCGTGGCACATGTTCGAACAGTCAGGGAAATTGTTGGTGCCGTACATGCGCACGAACAATTGGTACAGGAACGCGGCTTCGTTGCTGGCGCGGCCCGAGGTGTAGAAGGCGGCGCGGTCGGGATTGTCGAGGCGCTTGAGGTGATCGGCGATCAGGTCGAACGCTTCGTCCCAGCCGATCGGCACGTAACGGTCGCGCACGGCGTCGTAGACGAGCGGGTCAGTCAGGCGGCCGTGTTGTTCGAGCTCGTAATCCGACTGCGCCATCAGTTCTTCAACCGTGTGCGCTTCGAAAAAAGCCGGCGTCACGCGCTTGCTAGTCGCCTCGGCCGCTACGGCCTTGACGCCGTTTTCGCAGAACTCGAAAGTCGACGCATGCTCGCGGTCCGGCCACGCGCAACCCGGGCAGTCGAAGCCGTCCGGCTGGTTCTGTTTGAACAGCATGCGGTAGTCACCGCCCGTCACCTTTTCCTTGAGGAGGTTGAGGGCAACGTACTTGAGCGCACCCCAGCCTGCGGCGGGGTGGGTGTACGGTTCGATGCGAGCTTCGGGTTTCTTCATGATCTGCCGCCGGATGTGGCTTGGACGAGGCTTTTATGCCGATGCATAGAAGCCTACTGTGTTCCAAAAACGGCGCAGCATACAGAAAATCGGAAAGAGAAGGGATACAGTTGCAGGATATTTGTCATAGACTGGCGTTCCCGCCCACGCGTTCGTTTGAGCCAGGTCCTTGAAACTGTACGAAAAACTCGCCGATGAAATGACCGAAGCCGTGCGCCGCGGCGTCTTCGCGGCGGGCGAGCGGATTCCGTCGGTGCGGCAGGCGAGCCAGCAGCACGGCGTCAGCATCAAGACCGTGCTGCATGCGTACGCGTTGCTGGAAAGCCGGGGCATTGTCGAGACGCGTCCGCAGTCGGGTTATTTCGTGCGCGACGCGGTGGCGACGGCAGCCGCGCTCGACGATCCGCGTCTGAGCCGCAAGCCGGTGGCCCACACGCAGCCGGTGGCTGCCGCGGTCGACGTGAGCCGGCTGGTGCTGTCGACCCTGCGCAGCATCCGCGCGCACGACGCTGTGCCGCTCGGCTCACCGTATCCGGATCCGTCGCTGTTCCCGTGGCGGCGCATCAACCAGTATGCGAATGCGATTGCCCGGCGCCAGGCGAGCTGGAACCTGATGGACGACTTGCCGCCCGGCAATCCGGAGCTGATCCGGCAGATCGCGCGCCGCTATGCCGAGAACGGCGTGCCGGTCGATCCGGACGAGATCATCATCACGCTCGGCGCGACGGAGGCGATCAACCTCAGCTTGCAGGCGGTCGCCAAGCCCGGCGATACGGTCGCTGTCGAGTCGCCGACTTACTACGCGATGCTGCATGCCATCGAGCGTCTCGGCATGCGCGCAATCGAAGTGGCGACGCATCCGGTTCACGGCATCGATATCGAGGCGTTGGCCCAGGTCATCGATCGACAGAAGATCGCTGCGTGCATGGTGATGCCGAACTTCCAGAATCCGCTTGGTTTCCAGATGCCGGATGCGCGCAAGCAGCAACTGGTCGAACTGCTCGCCGCGCACGAGATTCCTGCCATCGAGAACGATGTCTATCAGGAGCTGTACTTCGGCGAGGCGCGGCCGTCGACCTTGAAGAACTTCGATACCAAGGGGCTGGTGCTGCATTGCGCGTCGTTTTCGAAGAGCCTGAGCGCGTCGTATCGGATCGGTTGGGCCATGCCGGGGCGCTACCGCGCGCAGGTCGAGAAGCTGAAGTTTCTCAACACGCTGACGACGCCTTCGGTACCGCAAGTCGCCGTCGCCGATTACCTTCGGCAGGACGGCTACGACCGGCATCTGCGGCACGTGCGCAAGGTCTACCGGCAGCAGGCGAGCATCATGACGGCGATGGTGCAGCGGTTTTTTCCGGCGGGCACGCGCATGTCGACGCCGCAAGGCGGATACGTGCTGTGGGTGGAGTTGCCCGAACGGGTCGATTCGATGCGGCTCTATCAGGCGGCGCTCGCGCGCAGCATCACAATCGGCCCGGGCATGATGTTTTCGATGCGCAACGACTTTCGCCACTTCATCCGGCTCAATTACAGCTATCCGTGGACGGCGCAGACCGAGGCGGCGTTGAAGACGCTGGGTGAGCTGGTGGCGCAGATGGCTTGATAGGGCCGCGTAGGGCTTGGCACGGCTTGGCAGTGTTTGAGAAAAGCGAGGAGACATTCACGATGGAAGACGACGAACTCGATCCCGTGCTGGTGGCCATCCTGGCGCAATTGTGGCGCGCGTATCAGGAGACGCCTGGCGGCGCGTGGTCGCTTGCCAAGCTTTCCAAGCAGGCGGATGTGCCGATGAGCGGCTTGCGGCGACAGTTGACGGCGCTGGTCGACGGCGGTTTGGTGGACACCACGTTCAACGAGGAAGGCACGGGGACGGCGCGCTTGAGCGAGATCGGACAGGGCTTGTGTGCGGAGTTGTTTGACGAGGGCGATCTGCCTGACGATGAGCAGGCAGACCCGCCGCCACAGGTTCATTGAGTCGCCGCTGAATTCGGCGCGAGGGCGATGGCTGCACCTTCGGCGTCCGGCTGCTATGAACGCTTTGTGCACCGGCTTGATAGGGAATTTGCGCTTGTGCTGAGTGCTTGCCGTACCACGTTCCCGATGTACTCGTTCGAAGACATCGAACCTGTCTTTTGGCCACCAAAATACAGATTCCGTTATGGGCGGGATAACGAATAATAATTTTTCCGCTGAAATTGACCTTCGAATATGACCCCCTATGCTGGAGCCTTGCTCAGGACAATCCCGGGCAGTGTGGCAGTCACCTGGAAACCATCTTCGGAGAATTCATGAAAGCAAAGCTGGCGCGAGTGCTGCATCACTCATTGCGCATCAAAACCGCCCGGACCGTTCGCACTGTTCTTGCCGCCGCGCTCGGCGCGTCCCTCGCGTTCGGCGCCGGGACGGCAGCCGCAGCGACCCCAGAGCCGCTCGGCATCGCCTTCGTCTACCTCGGCAATCCGGGGGACGCCGGCTGGACCTATGCGCACGAGCAGGGTGTGAAAGAGGTCGAGGCGAAATTCGGCGACAAGATCAAAGTGACGCGCGTCGAGAACGTGCCGGAGTCGGCGGATTCGGAGCGCGTGTTTCGCGATCTGGCGTCCAAGGGCAATAAGATCGTGGTCGGCTCGAGCTTCGGCTTTCAGGATTTCGAGTTGAAGGTCGCCAAGGACTTCCCGGACGCTGTGTTCGAACATGCGACCGGCTACAAGAAGGCCGCCAACTTTGCCACCTATGA
The DNA here is from genome assembly GCA_900142905.1 of Burkholderia sp. GAS332. Classification (NCBI taxonomy): domain Bacteria; kingdom Pseudomonadati; phylum Pseudomonadota; class Betaproteobacteria; order Burkholderiales; family Burkholderiaceae; genus Burkholderia; species Burkholderia sp. GAS332. Next base: position 1,568,947 of record FSRV01000001.1, read on the forward strand.
TGTGCGGACCTACCAGAGCGCCTACCTGGCCGGACTGGTCGCCGGTTATACGACGAAGTCGAACACGCTCGGCTTTGTCGGCTCGGTGCCGGTGCCGGAAGTGGTGCGCAACATCAACGCGTTCACCATGGGGGCGCGCTCGGTCAACCCGAATGCGCGCGTGAAGGTCGTGTGGATCAACAGCTGGTTCGACCCGGGCCGCGAAAAGCAGGCCGCCGAGACGCTGATCGGGCAGGGCGCCGACGTGCTGATCCAGAACACCGATTCGACGGCGACGATGCAGACGGCCGAACAGAAGAAAGTGCATGCATTCGGCTGGGACTCGGACATGAAGAAGTTCGGGCCGAACGCGCAATTGGGCGCATGCGTGAGCAACTGGGGCGTCTACTATACGCATCTGGTGCAGCAGGTGATGTCGGGCACATGGAACAACTCGCCGGTATGGTGGGGCTTGAAAGAGAAGGCGATCGATCTGGCCAATATCAACACGGACGCGGTGTCGCCAACGGCGCAAAAGGCGTTGAACCAGAAGCGTGACGACATCATCTCCGGCAAGTTCAATCCGTTTGCCGGTCCGATCGCGGATCAGTCCGGCTTGGTGAAGGTCGCTGCGGGCAAGTCATTGAGCGATGCGGAACTGCTGCGCTTGAACTGGTTCGTGCAGGGTGTGGACGGTTCGCTGCCGAAGTAACGAATTGCCTGGTTTGCCTAACTATTATTAGAGGAGAGCGCCCGTGAGTCTGACTGTCTCGACCGATGCCGGTGCCGCCGGCGTGGCGGCGACCTATCCGCCGCAGGGTTTAACGCCGACTCACGAACAGATCGTGCGGCATCTGCGGCATTCGAGCCGGGTGGCCGAACGGGCCACGCTGCTGGGGCACCATCCGTTCGGCGCCGTGCTGGTCGGCCCGGATCAGGAGACCGTGTTGATGGAGCAGGGCAACGTCGACACGGTGAATCATGCCGAGTCGGTGCTGGCTCGCGTGGCGGCGTTGAATTTTACGCCGGAGTACTTGTGGAGCTGTACGTTGTACACCTCGGTCGAGCCTTGCTGCATGTGTGCCGGCACGATGTATTGGGCCAATATCGGCCGCGTCGTGTTTGGCATGACCGAGAAGCGACTGCTTGAGGCGACCGGCGATCATGCCGAGAATCCGACGATGAGTGTGGATTGCCGGTATGTGTTCGATCATTGCCAGAAGCCTGTCGAAGTGATCGGTCCGGTGGTCGAAGTGGAGGGCGAGGTGATGGACGTTCAGCGGAGGTTCTGGAGCGGCAGGTAACGCGCTTGCCCTTCCACTGGCGAGAGCATCGCCAGTCCGCAGAACCAGTCGCCGCCGTGTGGCTGATATTTCCACCGGCCGTTGTTCTCTTTGATCACAGTGGAACACGGGTCGTTCACGACGATGCCGGGATGCGCGGCGGTGCATTGGAGCATTGCGGTTTCGGTTTGTTGTAGTGCCGGCATCGTTGCCTTGCGTTGAGTGTCCGGTTCGGTCGGCCTATCCGGCTCATCCGGCTCATCCGGCGTGCCCGTTTGCATGCTTTCAATCAACCGCTGCAGTTCCTCGATCCGCGTCGCATACCACGTCCCCAGACACGCCGCATCGCGGCAATTCGCTTCCCGCCAGGCCCACTTGCTGTCACTGTCGATGAGGAAGGTACGTCGATTGATGACTCGCCGCCGTGCTTTCCAGTACAGTTGTCCAAGCGTGTCATCGAGTTTCGAGAGTGCCGGGTCGTTGCAGATCATTCGTTCGGTGAGGGAGCGGCCCCTGTGGCAGTCGAAGCTGGTAGCGTGAGCGGGCAGATGCGTGAGCATCAGTGCGGCGACAAAGAGGGAGCGGAAGATTTTCATGGTGGTCCCGGCAGTGCATGGCTTTTTCATGCACTGGATGATCGGCCGAGTCGCTGGAACGCAGATGCCCGAGAACAGCGTGAGTTCGGGTGGGTGATTACAAAATCTTGCCTTGCGCGTGCCGCACACACGGCAAGCACCCAAGGCATGCACGCCACTGCGGGACGCGAAAACGGGAGGAAAAATGAAACAACACCTCGTGCCATGGTTTTACGCGGCGGCCGGCCTGCTGGCCCTGCCCGCAGTGGCTTCAGCGCAGTCGCAGGCGTACACGAACAGCACGGTCAACGTGCGCGCCGGGCCCGCCAAGGATTACCCGGTCGTGACGCAGTTGCCGGGCGGCGTCCCGGTTACGGTGATGGGTTGCATCAGCAGTTACGCCTGGTGCGACGTTGCCGCGCCGAACCTGCGCGGTTGGGTCTATGCGGGGCGGCTCAGCTATCCCTATCAGGGTAGTAACGTGCCGGTGATGAACTACGGCGTGGTGATCGGACTGCCGATCGTGACGTTCTCGATCGGCACTTACTGGGGCAATTATTATCGGGGCCGGCCGTGGTACAGCCAGCAATCCCGCTGGGCGCATCATCCGCCCCCGCCCCCGCCGAGACCCGGTGCCGGGCGGCCACCAGGCGGCCGTCCACCGGGCGGTCCGCCACCGGGTAATGCGGGTGGACGTCCACCTGGCGGTAAGCCGCCGGGGAATGCGGGCGGCCGTCCACCGGGAGGTCAGTCGCCGGGTAATGGAGGCGGGCGGCCACCGGGTAATGCGGGTGGTCGTCCACCAGGCGGCCAGCCGCCGGGGAATGCGGGTGGTCGGCCGCCAGGCGGCCAGCCGCCGGGGAATGCGGGTGGTCGGCCGCCAGGCGGCCAGCCACCGGGGAATGCGGGTGGTCGGCCACCGGGCGGCCAGCCACCGGGGAATGCAGGTGGTCGTCCACCGGGCGGTCAGCCGCCGGGTAATGCGGGCGGTCGGCCGCCAGGCGGCCAGCCACCGGGGAATGCAGGCGGGCGTCCCCCGGGCGGCCAGCAAGGCGGTGGCCGTCCACCGGGAGGTCAGCAAGGCGGCGGGAACAATCGCCCTCAAGGTGGTTCTCCGCAGGGCAGTGGAGGCAGACCCCCGGGAGGCGGAAACGGCGGGAATGGCTGAGGCATGGCGGGCCGGCTATTCGGCCCACCCATTCTCTTCAGTACGCCGCCGCGTTCAGCCACGCCTGGTTGAACGCTTGCAAGGGTTCCTACGAGCGTGGTCATTTCAAATCTTCATCACAGATATCAAGCACCATATCTTGTGAAAATGATGACGCCGGCGCACGCTCATCCTCAGTCGAAACCATGAGGAGTTCGCCATGTTTGCCAAACAGTATTCGCACCGTTTGCCTTCCACCTACGACATGGGGATCATCCGTGAGCGCGCGACGCGGCGCGGCCCGTTGTGGGACGCGACCGAGGGGCTGGGATTCAAGGCTTTCGTCGTTCGTGAACGCGGCCGCTATCGCGCCACTGCAAACGTTTACGCCGCGGTGTATCTGTGGCTCGACGTCGAGCAGACCGCCGACTTCTTCATGGGCTCGCGCTTTCAGAACGTGATCGACGACTTCGGCCGTCCCGAGGTCGAAACCTGGCTGCCGCTCGATGCCCGCAAGGGGCCGGCGCAACGGGCGCTCGCTTTGTATCGCGACGAACAGCCGATTGGCGAGCAGGACAACCGCGCCGAGTTGCGCGCCGCGCTGACGGAGCAGAATCGCCGCATCGCGGAGCAGGAGGATACGGTCGCCGTGGTCTCCGCGCTCGATGTCGCCAACTGGAAGCTGATCCGTCTCACGCTGTCGTCGTCGGCGCCGGTTGCCACGGCGGGCCGCACGGTCTACGAGGTGCTGCATCTCGCACGGCCGGGCGTCGCAAGCCTCAAGTGAGCGCCTGTGGCGCACTTCGCTGCTATGCACTGCGATTAAAATGCGCCGGACTCGCGTAAACCCCGGTGCGCCGCGTACACTAACTTGCCGATGTGGGGTTAGGGGGCGCACAAATGACTTGCGAAGCGACATCAGATAACACGATGGGAGCAACGCCTGAGGGCACCCGCTACGGGCCGGACCGGGCCGAGGGGGTGTTGGCGTCGGAGCGTACGGTGTTGCGGTTGATTACCCGCAACACCCCGCTGCCGGAATTGCTCGATGAAGTATGCCGCCGCGCGGAGGCGCTGCTCGGCGATGGCGCGACCTGTTCGATCCTGCTTCTGGACGCGGACGGCCTACGCGCGCGCGTGGGCGGCGCGCCTTCGCTGCCGGCGCATTTCAGCGCCGCGATCGACGGCGTCGCGATCGGCCCAAGCGCCGGGTCCTGCGGCACCGCGATGTACGAGCGGCGCATGGTTGCCGTCGAAGATATCGGAACCGATCCGTTGTGGGCCGATTTCAAGCACCTCGCGTTGCCGCTCGGCTTGCGCGCGTGCTGGTCGGTGCCCTTTGAAAACGATTCCGGCAAGGTGCTGGGCGCGTTCGCCGTCTATCACCGCACGTCGCGCCGACCGACCGCCGAAGAAGAAGCCATGCTCCACGACATCAGCCACAGTGTCGGTCTCGCGGTTCATCAGGACGCCATGGCGCAACGCCTCGCGCACAGCGAGGAGCATCACCGGCTAGTGGTCGACCATCTCAACGAAGGCATCATCGTGCAGTCGCGCGACGGCGTGGTGTTGGCCTGCAATCCGAGTGCGCAACGCATTCTGCGGGCGAGCGCCGAATTGGTCGGCCACGACATTCTGACAGTGATGGTGCGTGCGTATCATGAGGACGGTTCTGTTGTCACTGACGCCGATCGCCCGACCAATCAGGTGCTGGCGAGCGGCAAACCCCTGCTCGGCGTCACGATCGGTCTGGAGCTGACTGATGGAGATGTCATCTGGATTACTGAGAATGTCGTGCCGATCATCAAGCCGGGCGACAGCGAACCCAGCTCGGTGCTGATTTCGTTTACCGACATCGGGCCGGTGCGCGAGGCGCAACGGCAGCTCAGGTTTCTGGCCACCCGGGACCCGCTCACCGGCCTCTACAATCGCGCCTACCTGGCCGAGCGGATGCGCGATCTGATCGCACCGGGTGGCGTGGCGGGGATGGACGACCTGGCGCGGCTTGCCGTGCTGTTCGTCGATCTGGACGGTTTCAAGAAGGTCAACGACACCGCCGGTCACGAGGCCGGGGATGCGCTTCTGTGCAGCGTGGCGGAGCGGCTGTCGGCATGTGTCGCGCCGGACGACACGCTCGCGCGCGTGGGCGGCGACGAGTTCGTGATCGTGGTCAACGCGTACGAAAACACGGGCCACCTGATCGCGCTCGCCCAGCGCATTCTCGATACGATCGCGGTGCCGTTCGCGGTGGCGGACAACGAGTACTACATGGGCGCATCGATTGGTCTCAGTCTGTTCCCCGAAGACGGTCACGACGTGGCCACGCTGATGCGCAACGCCGATTCGGCGATGTATCACGCGAAACAATGCGGCCGCAACAATTTTCAGTTCTTCACGGCCGAACTGAATCGGCATCTGCAACGCCGCTTCATGATCGAGCAGGCCTTGCGGCGCGCGCTCGCCACCAACGAACTGAGCCTCGTGTATCAGCCGATCGTCGACAGCCAGTGCGGCCGTACAATCGGCGCCGAAGCGCTGCTGCGCTGGTACAACAGCGAGTTGGGCAACGTCTCGCCGGTGGAATTCATCCCCGTGGCCGAAGACGCCGGCCTGATTGTCGAGATCGGCACCTGGGTGCTGGCACGGGCCTGCGAGCAGGTCGCGCAATGGCGGCGCACGCTGGCGCCGGACTTGATCATCGCGGTGAATCTGTCGCCACGCCAGTTCAAAAGCGGGCTGGTGGAGCGGATCGAGCGCTGTCTCGAGCAGTCCGGGCTCGAGCCCGGGGCGCTAGAACTGGAGATTACCGAGCGGCTCCTGATGAGCGACAGCGACGCCGTCCTGCCCATGCTAAGTGCATTGAGCGCGATGGGTGTGCGGATTTCCGTCGACGATTTCGGCACTGGATATTCGTCGCTGTCGTATTTGAAGCGGTTTCCGCTGCATAACCTGAAGATCGATCGTTCCTTCGTCGCGGGCTTGCCGGATCATCGCGATTCGATCGCGATTACGCAGGCGGTGGTGGCGATGGCCCATTCGCTTGGCATGAATGTTACGGCCGAAGGCGTGGAGACCGCCGAGCAGGCGGCGTTCTTGCGCGCGATCGCTTGCGACAAGCAGCAGGGGTATTTTTATAGCCGGCCTGTCGGGGCGGGTGCTTATGCGCGTAGTTTGGCTGACGCGCAGGTGGGGTTCGCCGGCGTGGCGCAGCTGTCCTGATACCTGCGGCCACGGCCGCAGGCGCAGCAAACCCACATCGGCAGGCGGGCTATTACAACAACCCGAGCCCACTGCCGCGGGCATCCAGACTCGATTGTTTAGTTTCGCGAACAACTGCCTTCGCGTTCCTGGTATTTATCCGAGGTCCCGCTCTCCCTACAATTCTCCCATCGAATGTAAATTCCGCGTTGCGCCATGGCGGCCTCGCGCGATGGGAGTAGTTATGCCAGCCTTGATTACAAACCAGCTTTATCGGCCATCGGTGGTCCTGCCGATGGTCGCCCTCATGCAAGTGATGGTGGCGCAGGATTTCAACCTCGGGCAGGTCGGCTGGGTCGTCGCGACGCGCGGCGCGCAGGCCGCACTGCAACGATCGCGCGAATTGATCTGCGCCGCGCATTGCCACGCCTGAACGCAAACACAATCGGGCGCTATCCACACCCATCGGCCGGCGCCGGCGCCTCGGCGGGGCGAAAACAGATCGCAAGCCGGCGCGCGAACATCGCAGAGGGCAACCGAAACAACTAGAAGGGGCGATAAAGGCAACGCGAGGCGCTGGGGGTAAGATGCTACGACCTGTACCCCAGCCTCGGGAGATCTGCCATGCCACAGCACTTCGACGCAGTCGTGATCGGCACGGGACAAGGGGGGACACCGCTCGCTGTCCGTCTCGGTCAAAGTGGCCGTAAAACCGCGGTAATCGAACGTGCGGCCTTCGGCGGGACTTGCGTGAATGTCGGCTGCACGCCGACCAAGTCGTATGTGGCCAGCGCCCGCGCGGCCCACGTGGCGCGCGGCGCCGCGGACCTGGGCGTGCAGGTGGGCGGCGCGGTCAGCGTCGATATGGCAGCGGTCAAGGCGCGCAAGGACAAGATCATCGGCCAATCGCGCGATGGCGTCGAGAAATGGCTGCGCAGCACAGATAACGTCACTGTCTTCAAAGGCCATGCGCGCTTCACCGGTGCGCATACGCTGGCCATCCACGGCCCGGACGGCGACGTGTCCGACGAACTCAGCGCCGACGAAATCTTCATCAATACCGGCACACGCGCAGTCGTGCCGCCGCTCGAAGGGCTCGAGCGAATTCGCTACTACACCAACTCCAATCTGCTCGAACTGACGGAATTGCCGGGTCATCTGGTGATTGTCGGCGGCAGTTACATCGCGCTCGAATTTGCACAGATTTTTCGCCGCTTCGGCAGCCGGGTGACGGTGCTGGTGCGCGGCGAGCGCGTGCTCACGCGCGAGGACGCCGACTTCGCCAATTCCGTGCAGAAGGTGCTGGCGCGCGAAGGGGTCGAGTTTATGTTCGGCGTGCAGCCCTCGCGGGTCGAACCGCATCCGCATCACGAGAACGACGTGTGCATCGGCTTCGAGCAGAATATTCCCGCGCTCGAAGCGTCGCATCTGCTGTTCGCCACCGGCCGTGAGCCGAATACCGACGACCTCGGCCTCGACGCTGCCGGCATCGCGACGGACAAGCACGGCACGATTCCCGTCGACGGCCAGTTGCGCACCAACGTGCCGGGCGTCTGGGCGATCGGCGACATCAACGGACGCGGCGCCTTTACTCACACGTCCTACGATGATTTCCAGATCGTCGCCGCCAATCTGCTCGAGGGTGGCGCGCGCAGCGTCGACACGCGGATCATGACGTATGCGGTGTTCGTCGACCCGCCGCTCGCGCGCGTCGGGCTCTCGGAGGCCGATGTGCGCAAGGCCGGCCGCGACGCGCTGATCGCCACCATGCCGATGACCCGGGTGGGCCGCGCCCGCGAACGCGGCGAGACCGACGGCTTCATGAAGGTGCTGGTCGACGCAGCGAGCAAGCAGATTCTTGGCGCGGCGATTCATGGCATCGAAGGCGACGAAGCGTTGCACACGTTCGTCGACATCATGACGGCAGGCGCGCCGTATCCAACCTTGCAGTACGCCATGCACATTCATCCAACCATCAGCGAGCTCGTGCCGACCTTGCTCGATGGACTCAAGCCGTTGAAATGAATGGTGCGCCCGGTGGCAAGCCGGGTGACGAGCGCGATGGGCGAAAACATGCAAGGAACGCAGCTGACGAGTCTGGCTGGAGCACACGCGATGAAACGCATCATCAGCAGCGGCAATATCTTCGATCTCAGCGCGCCGTCGAGCCCTGATGAGCAAGTCGATACGCTCGTCGATGAGGCCGGTGTGAGCATCGAGCGGATCGTCTCGAGGGGGCACGCAAGCCCGCCGGACTTCTGGTACGACAGTCCGCGCGCCGAGTGGGTCGTGCTGCTGAGCGGTGCGGCGACGCTCGAATTCGAAGGCCGGCGTGAGCCGCATCCGGTGAAGCCGGGCGACCACGTGCTGATCGAAGCGCATTGCCGGCATCGGGTGGCATGGACGAGCGACACGGAGCCGAGCGTGTGGCTCGCGGTTTACTACCCTGGCGTTTGCCGCTAACTGATCGCCAGGGGGCGCCAGCCGGCGCCGGACGGGTTGATGGGCAATGACCGATAGCTGCGATCACACCGCCATAACGGGATTACACTCGAACTGGCACGTATCCTGGAGCGAGATCATGACTGATGCCGACCCCAAAAGCACTTTTCGCGGTCTTCCGTTGACCCCGGAACAGGACGCGGAAGTCAGGCACTACATAAAAAAGCAGAAACAACAGGGCGCGGAGTGGGACACGCCAGAACTGGCGGCCATGCTTCGAGACATGCTGGAACCGCCGGGTGATGACGACGTAGAATTCGATCCCATCTTCGACGAAACGAAAGCAGTTGCGGAACGTGCGGCGGCTTCGATCGACGAGGCGATGGACCCGACTGAGGCAAGCGAAGAGCGGACCGCGGCCATGGAAATCGAGGCGATGAAGGGCACGAGGCGTTGAGCCTGCTGCATCACAGAACTACCGGCGAGCGACGCTGATTGACCGCGCGGGGACGGTCGCGAGTCGACCAGGCGAGTCGACCAGGAATCTGGGGATAAAAATATGAGCATTAGCATCGTCCAGCTTGGGTCTCCGAGGGCAGACGACGAAGGGGTGCGTATCGGTACCGTTCGGCGGCCGCCACGCGGCGTACCCAAGACGGAATTCGCCACGCGCGACTATTACGACGTGTGGCTGCCTAATCTGTCGCCTGATGCGGCGCTGGTGAAAGAAGCCAAGGCGGTCGCGAGCGACGCTGAGTGGGCCGCTTTCGCGAAAAAATTCCGCACGGAGATGAATAGTAGCGATGCCAGCAAGGTGTTGGACCTGCTGGCTGCATTGTCGAAAACGGCAAACTTCTCCGTCGGTTGCTACTGCGAGGACGAAAGCCGGTGCCATCGCAGCATTCTTCGCCAATTGTTAAACGAGCGCGGTGCGCTGATCAGGTGAGGCGTGCATGCGCCGCTGGCCGGCATTCGACAAGTCCGGTTGTCATCGCCGATAATCGGCGGCGTGCGGGACCGCCTGGGCGGTCGCGCATACTGCGGCTCCAGCAGGCCATTGCGGTGCGCCTTGCCCGCAAGCACAGGTCTTCACAATCGCGACTACACAATCAGGAAACCGACCGATGGGCAAGGGACGCGTCGAAGCCTTCAGCGATGGCGTGATCGCTATCATCATCACGATCATGGTGCTCGAGTTGAAGGTGCCGGGAGGGTATGACCTTGCCGCGCTGCGCCCCGTGTTTCCCGTGTTCTGCGCCTACGTGCTGAGCTTCGTCTACGTCGGCATCTACTGGAACAATCACCATCACATGTTCCACGCCGTGCAGAAGGTCAACGGCGCGGTGCTGTGGGCCAATCTGCATCTGCTGTTCTGGTTGTCGCTGCTGCCGGCTGTCACCCATTGGGTCGGCGAAAACCATCTTGCCTCCTGGCCGACCGCGATGTACGGCGCCGTCCTGTTCATGTCGGCGATTGCGTATTTCATTCTGACCCGCGTGCTGATCCGCGAGCACGGCACGCAGTCGACGATCGCGAAGGCAGTCGGCAACGACTTCAAGGGCAAGGTCTCGGTCGTCATCTATCTGACGGGTATTGCGCTGGCATTCGTTCAGCCTTGGCTCTCGGCTGTGCTTTACACGCTGGCCGCGGCGTGGTGGCTGGTGCCTGACCGGCGCATCGAACACGTGCTGGAAGCGTAAGCATGCTTTGCGCTCAAGCTCGCGCTGGTGGCCGCGCTTGTGCCCGCGCTTGGCCCGCATTTCTCGCCGTGCTGACGGTGGCGGGACGCGTGAACTTGCAGAACAGCAGCAGCCAGCAGACTGACTCCGTTTGGCCGATACTCGCATCATGACTTCGCGCAACCCACGTTCTCCAGCCACCCGAATCGGCCTGATCTCCGACACGCACAACCTCGTGCGGCCTGAAGCCCTGCAGTACCTCGTTGGCTGCGATGCGATCATCCACGCAGGCGATATCTGCAATCAGGCGGTGCTCGATGCACTCGCGCAGATCGCGCCGGTCACCGCCGTGCGCGGCAATAACGACATCGGCGAACCGGTTGCTTCGCTGCCGACGCGCGCAAAACTGACTATCCAGCAGGTGACGATCCTCGTCGTGCATGACATCGCCGACGTGGGCGACGATCCGCGTCGTGAAGGCATCGACGTGGTTGTGACGGGGCACTCGCATAAGCCCGCGATCAGCGAGCGCGACGGGGTGCTGTTCGTCAATCCAGGCAGCGCCGGACCGAGGCGTTTCAAGTTGCCGATTTCCGCGGGCATGCTTATCGTCGAAGGCGCGCACGCAAGCGCGACGTTCGATTCTCTGGTGGCGTAAAAAACGGGCCGGCAAATTTTTGCCGGCCCGTTTTCGGACACGCTGGTGCTAATCGTTGCGGGTTTGTGCGGCCGCATACAACTGCGAGTGATGCGCGCAGATTTTCGGCGGCTAGCTGCCGCGCAACCCGGAATCAGGCACGCGCCGTAGCCGCGGTAGCGTAGCGCTCATCCATCTCGGCCGCCTCACGCTCGCCGCGCAACACCGCATGCGCTTCCGCACGCGTCGCCACACACGGACCCGAGCCGAGCAGCGGCTTGCGGGCCGTTTCGCGCAGTGCGAGGACCGAGACGATACCGATCAGCGACGCGCCCATCAGGTAGTACGCGGGCATCATCAGATTGCCGGTGCTGTCGACCAGCCATGCCGTGACGAGCGGGGTCGTCCCGCCGAACAGCGACACCGAAATGTTGAAGCCGATCGCGAGCGCGCCGTAGCGGATCTTCGTCGGGAACAGCGCCGGCAGCGCCGACGGCATCACGCCGGTAAAGCACGACAGCAGCACACCCAGGATCATCAGGCCGCCGAACACCGGCAGCATCGCACCCATGCGAATCAGCAGCAGGGCGGGAATCGACAGGACTAACAGACCCACGCAACCGAACAGCATCACCGGCTTGCGGCCGATCTTATCTGACAGGTGGCCGGCTGCCAGCGTCATCGGCATCATCAGCACCATCACGAGCAGCACGAGGAACAGACCGTGCGTTTCGTTGAAGTGCAGCGTGGCCGACAGATAGCTCGGCAGATACGAGAGCGCCATGTAGTCAGTGACGTTGAAGATCAGCACGAGGCCGACGCACAGCAGAAGCGGCTTCCATTGCTGCATCAGCAATTCGCGGAAAGATTGTTTCGGAATCGCCTTGTCTTCGGCTTCGCGTTGCTCGGCCTGCTTTTTGAACGCGGGGGTTTCTTCGAGCTTCATCCGGATGTAGAGGCCGATCAAACCCAGCGGACCCGCGATCAGGAACGGCACACGCCAACCCCACGAGAGCAGGGCGTCGGTCGACAGCGTCGCCGTCAGGAGCGTGACGGTACCCGCGCCGAGCACGTAGCCGATCAGCGTGCCGAATTCGAGGAAGCTGCCCATGAAGCCGCGGCGCTTGTCCGTCGAGAATTCGGCGATGAAGGTCGCGGCGCCGCCGTACTCACCCCCAGTCGAGAAGCCTTGCACCAGGCGTGCGACCAGCAGCAACACCGGCGCGAAAATGCCGATTGTCGCGTAGCTCGGAATCAGGCCGATCGCGAGCGTGCCGGCTGCCATCATGATCATGGTCATGGCCAGCACGCGCTGACGGCCGATGCGGTCGCCCAGCGGCCCGAACACCATGCCGCCGATCGGCCGCACCAGAAACGCCGCGGCAAACGTGCCGAAGGTGGCGAGCAACTGGGCGGACGGGTTCGACGACGGGAAGAACACTTTGCCGAGCGTGACAGCGATGTAGCTGTACACGCCGAAATCGAACCATTCCATCGCGTTGCCGAGCGCCATGGCGCCGACGGCTCGCTTGAGGAGGGATTTGTCGACGACGGTGATGTCGTCGAGGGAGAGGCGTTGTTCTTCTTTGTGGTGTCGCCAGAAGCCGTTGCTGGAAGCGGTCAAGGTGAAAACTCCAATGACTGCGACGAAACTCATGAAAACGCGCATGAACGTTCCGCCACGGGTGCTGGGGAAGTGCAGTTTCGCGAGCAGCGCGATGGCGTCTCCCTCGCCCACAGGCGATAGAAGGGGGCGAAAAAGAAAATACAACGCCCGTACCTCGCGAACGATTCGCGAAAAAACACTCGTCTAGATTGTGCTGACTGTTGCATCTGCGTGGCCGTGGAAGGGGGGCAGATGCATGAGGACGCTGGGGTGGCTGGAAGCTGGCCCATGCGCCGCTGGAAGGCTTGAAACGAAAAAGGCCGGTGCTTTATTTGCCGCTCATGGTGAGATCAAGCGGGGAAACGACCGACAAGCCTTCTTGTATAAAAACTGTTCAATTCAGCGTGGCAGCGTACCGGAAAAGGCACGCAGAGTCAGTTTGAAGAGAACGCGAATGAAGGTGAATTGCTGTTGGAACGGTGCACATGGTAGCACGATGACGGAGGATCGTGCAAACCCGGGATGCCGCGGGTGGCCCCGGGAAGGCGCTCAATCCCTTGCGGGGTGGGGGATTCAGCGGATTGCGAAGGTATGGAAAGAAGGCTTAAAAGTGGCCCGAAATGGTCCGGTTAGTGAATTTTGCCAAGGCTCGAAAGTGGCGCAAGGGCGCGGCCAAACAGGCGAAAAAAATCCGCGCACACGGCGCGGATTTTTCGTCAGGCTGCTTTGTCGCTGAAAGCGCTTATTCGGCTGCCGGCGGCACGTAGCCCTGCGCCGTATCCGCGCCTTCGCCGAAGAAGAACTTTTCGGTCTGCTTCATCAGATATTGACGAGCGCGCGGATCGGCCATATTCAGGCGGTTCTCGTTGATCAGCATGGTTTGCTGCTTCAACCACGCCTGCCAGGCTTCCTTGGAAATGCCTTCGTAGATCCGCTTGCCGAGTTCGCCCGGCAGCGGGGGGAAATCGAGACCTTCGGCTTCCTTGCCGAGCTTCGCGCATTGAACCATACGAGTCATGCTGTGCTTCTCCTTTAATCGGTGTGGGGCGGGCAGTCGCTTTTATATGGAGACGTTCAGAGCTGTTTCATCAGCACGAGCGACTTGCGCTGCCAGTTATAGAGTCGGCGGCGGTCTTCCGGCAGGTCGTCCACCGTGACCTTGACGAAGCCGCGCTTGAGGAACCAGTGTTCGGTACGCGTAGTGAGCACGAAAATTCGCGTGAGCCCGCGTGCCCTTGCACGCTGTTCGATGCGCTTGAGCAGGCGCTCGCCGTCGCCGGTGCCTTGCGCTTCAGGCGCGACCGTCAGGCACGCCATTTCGCCGATGCGCTCCTGCGGGTACGGGTACAGCGCCGCGCAGCCAAACAGCACGCCATCGTGCTCGATCACCGAGAAATGGTCGATGTCGCGTTCGATCTGGTGGCGGCCTCGCCGCACCAGCGTGCCGTCGGATTCGAGCGGCTCGATCAGCGAGAGAATGCCGCCGACGTCGTCCGGCGTGGCTTCGCGCAGGCTTTCGAGGTTCTCGTACGAGATCATCGTGCCCACGCCATCGTGCAGGAACAGTTCGAGCAGCAGGCTGCCGTCGAGCGCGTAAGGGATGATGTGCGCCCGCGCCACGCCGCCGCGGCAGGCGCGGATCGAATGTTTCAGGTAGAAAGCGGCGTCGCCGGTGACTTCGCCGCTTTCATGCAGCTTGTAGGCGTCGTCGAGCGACAGTTCGCGAACCAGTTCGGGTCCGTCTTCGCCGGTTTCCATCAAGCCCGGGGTTTCAGTCAGGAACACGATTTTGTCGGCGCGCAGTGCGATCGCCGCCGCCGAGGCAACGTCTTCCATCGACAGATTGAACGCTTCGCCGGTGGGCGAGAAGCCGAGTGGCGACAGCAGCACCAGCTTGCGGCTCGCGAGCGAATGGCGGATCGAATCCGCGTCGATCTTGCGCACCACGCCGGTGTGGGCGAAATCGACGCCGTCCAGAATGCCGACCGGGCGCGCCGTCACGAAGTTGCCGGACACCACGCTGATGTGCGCGTGCGCCATCGGCGTGTTCGGCAAGCCCTGGCTGATCGCGGCTTCGATATCCAGACGCACTTCGCCGGCCGCTTCTTTTGCGGACTCCAAAGCGCGTGCGTCGGTAATGCGCATGCCGTGCGAAAACTCGGATTCGACGCCGTGCAGGCTCATCTGCTCTTCGACCTGCGGTCGTGAGCCGTGCACCAGCACGATCTGGATGCCCATGGCTTGCAGCAGCGCGATATCGGACACGAGCGCATTCAGGAGCCCCTGATGCACCACCTCGCCGCCGAAACCGACGACGAACGTCTTGTTACGGAACGCATGGATGTAAGGGGCGACTGAACGCATCCAGTCGACGAATTGCGCGTGCTGGGCGAGATCTTCCGGTGCTCCGGCGGGGGCCGGAACGCTCGCGGGCGCGGGGACGAGGTCGGTTTGGGAATTCATGCCGGGGATTATAATGCGCCCCCATGTCGAATGTACCCAAAAGTCCCGCTACGGCGAACGAGAATTCGGCGCCGGCCGCCGATCAGGTGAGTGCCGGCGACGCGAAGCGCCGCGATGCGCAGGACGCTAACCGAAACACGCCACCTGGCGCGCGTGAGTCCCTGCGCTCGGCGGATGACGCGCGCGTGTCCGCAGAGAAAAAAAACCAGCCACAGGGCGCGCGCCGCGACGATGGACGCGCGCAGAACGCGCCTCGCGGCCAACGCCAGCAGCAGGGCGGTGAACGGCGCGCGCCGTCCGACAACACGCGAGAGCCCAATCAGCCGAAGCGTGGCGACGGACGTGCCAATCAGCAAAGCCGGCCACGTGCAACCGAGCAGCGTGCAGCTCCCGGCGGCGCGCGCGAGCCGAATCAGCCTCGCCGCGATTCCGGCACCCCTGCGCAAAAAACGCCGCAAGCGAGCGATGCAGCGCGCAGCGAACGTCGCGAGCCGCGCCCGCCGCGCGTTCAACGCGTTGTCGAACCGAACCCGATTCCGCCGATCACTTTCCCCGAAGCGCTGCCGGTGTCCGGCCGCCGGGAAGAAATTGCGCGCGCCATCGCGCAGAATCAGGTCGTGATCGTGTGCGGCGAGACCGGCTCGGGTAAGACTACGCAGTTGCCGAAAATCTGCCTCGAACTGGGGCGCGGTCTTGGCGCGGGCGGCACCGGTCTGATCGGCCATACGCAACCGCGCCGGATCGCGGCATCGGCGACGGGCCGCCGTATCGCCGAAGAGCTCGGCACACCGTTCGGCGAAGTGGTCGGCTACAAGGTGCGTTTTACCGACAATCTGTCGCCGGGCGCGTCGGTCAAGCTCATGACCGACGGTATTCTGCTCGCCGAAACGCAGACCGATCCGCTGCTCAAAGCCTACGACACGCTGATCATCGACGAAGCGCACGAGCGCAGCCTGAACATCGATTTTCTGCTGGGCTATCTGAAGGAAATCCTCGTCAAGCGGCCCGATCTGAAGCTGATCGTGACCTCGGCGACGATCGACGCGGACCGTTTCGCACGCCATTTCGGCCGCGACGACAAACCCGCGCCGGTCATCGAAGTGAGCGGACGCCTCTATCCGGTCGAGGTGCGCTATCGGCCGGTTGCGGAGGACAGCCCCGCGGTGAAGGCGGCGGAAGGGTCGTCCTCGTCGTCTTCGCGTGAACGGCCGAAGACGCAGCGCGAAACGGACCGCGATCTGATGGAAGCGATCGTCGATGCGGTCGACGAACTGTGCCGCGAAGGCCCGGGCGATGTGCTGGTGTTCCTGCCCGGCGAGCGCGAGATTCGCGATGCCGCCGAGGCGCTGCGCAAGCATCATCCGCCGCATACGGAAATTCTGCCGCTGTTCGCGCGGCTCTCCGCGGCCGAACAGGAACGCGTGTTCCGCACCTCGAACGCGCGGCGCATCGTGCTCGCGACCAACGTCGCTGAAACCTCGCTGACCGTGCCGGGGATTCGCTACGTGGTCGATACGGGTCTCGCGCGCGTGAAACGCTACTCGTATCGCAACAAGGTCGAGCAGTTGCAGGTCGAGTCGATTTCGCAGGCCGCCGCCAATCAGCGTGCCGGGCGTTGCGGCCGCGTTGCGGATGGCGTGTGCATCCGTCTGTATGAGGAAAGCGACTACCAGGGCCGCGTGCGCTTCACCGATCCGGAGATTTTGCGCTCGTCGCTGGCGTCGGTGATTTTGCGCATGAAGTCGCTGCATCTGACGGCGATCGAAACTTTCCCGTTCATCGAGCCGCCGCCGGGCCGCGCCATCGCCGACGGCTATCAACTGTTGAACGAACTGGGCGCCGTCGATGACGACAACCAGCTCACGCCGCTCGGCCGCGAACTCGCGCGTTTGCCGCTGGATCCGCGCGTCGGCCGGATGATCCTCGCCGCGCGCGATCAGCAGGCGCTGAAGGAAGTGTTGATCATCGCGAGCGCATTGTCCGTGCAGGACCCGCGTGACCGGCCGATCGAAGCGCAGGAGCAAGCCGACCAGGCGCATCGCAGGTTCGCCGACGAGCGTTCTGAGTTCCTGCAATGGCTGAAGATCTGGAACTGGTTCGAAGAAGCGATCGCGCACAAGAAGTCGAACCGGCAATTGCAGGACGAGTGCCGCAAGAACTTCCTGTCGCAGCTACGCCTGCGTGAATGGCGCGACGTGCATTCGCAACTGTTGACGGTGGTGCGCGAGCACGGCTGGCGTCTAAACGAAGCGGAAGCGACTTTCGAACAGATTCACCTGGCGTTGCTCACAGGCCTGCTCGGCAACATCGGCCTGAAAGCCGACGACGAACCGTATTTCCTCGGCGCGCGCAGCATCAAGTTCTACCTCTGGCCGGGCTCGGCGCTGGTGAAGAAGGCCGGGAAGTGGGTGATGGCCGCCGAACTGGTCGAGACGAGCCGTCTGTACGCGCGCTGCATTGCGAAGATCGAACCGGAATGGATCGAGAAGATCGGCGAGCATTTGCTGAAGAAGTCCTTGTCCGAGCCGCATTGGGAAAAGCGCGCGGCGCAGGTGTCGGCGTTCGAGCGCGCGATGCTGTACGGCCTGCCGATCTATCACCGGCGGCGCGTGAGCTTCGGCAAACAGGACCCGGCGCGGGCGCGCGAGTTGTTCATTCGCGGCGCGTTGGTGGAAGGCGAATTCGATACGAAGCTCGCGTTCTTCGCGCACAACCGCAAGCTGCTCGCTGACATCGAACAACTGGAACACAAGTCGCGCCGCCAGGACGTGCTGGTCGACGACGAACTGATTTTCGGCTTCTACGATCAGGCTTTGCCGCAAGGTATTTACACCGGCGCGTCGTTCGAGCGCTGGTATCGCGACGAGGTGAAGAAGAGCGGCCAGCCGGAAGACAAGCTGCGCCTGCTGTATCTGTCGCGCGACGATCTGATGCGGCACGAAGCCGCCGGCGTCACGACCGACCTGTTCCCGAAGCGGATGACGATGGCGGGCGTCGAGATGGCGCTCACGTATCACTTTGAGCCCGGTTCGCCGCGCGACGGCGTGACGCTCGCGGTGCCGCTGTATGCGCTGAATCAGGTCGACGCGCGACGCTGCGAATGGCTTGTGCCCGGCATGCTGAAAGAGAAGACGCAACTTCTGCTGAAATCGTTACCGCAGAAGCTGCGGCGCCATTGCGTGCCGCTGCCTGAGTTCGCGGCAGGTTTTGTCGAACGGCATAGCGGTCCGCGCTTCGGCGCGGGCGGTTTGCTCGAGTTGCTGATCGCCGACATTCGCGAGCAGACCCAGGTCGCGATGAAGCAATCGGACTTCAAGCTCGAGACGCTGACGCCGCACCTGTTCATGAACTTCAAGGTCGTCGACGAGCATGGGCGGCAGCTCGCGATGGGCCGCAACCTGTCGCAACTGCGCGCTGAACTCGGCGGGCAGGCACAGCAGCATTTTCAGAAGATTGCGTCGGGTGCGGCCGGGGTGGCGTTGGCGGATGCGGGCGGCGGTGGCGGCGTGGCCGCTAGCGCGCAAGCTTCCGGATCAGCCGGCGCGACTGGCAGCACAGGGGCGAGAGGCAAGGGCGCCGCTGCGGCCGGTCCGCAAACCGCATCGCAAGAGGGCACGCAAGGCACCGCGCTGTACGAAAAGCTGACGACGTGGAATTTCGGCAAGCTCCCCGAGTTGCTCGAAATTCGCCGCGGCGGCCAGACCTTGTTCGGTTATCCGGCGCTGGTGGATCGCGGCACGCATTGCGACGTCGAGGTCTTCGATTCACCCGATGAAGCCGCGCGCATCCATCGCGCAGGGCTGCGGAGATTGTTCGCGTTGCAACTGAAAGAGCCGATCAAGTACCTGGAAAAGAATCTGCCGGGTTTGCGTGAAATGGCGATGCAGTTCATGCCACGCGGCACTCAGGAGGAACTGCGCGATCAACTGATCGACACCGCGCTCGACCGTGCCTGCCTGCAGGATCCGCTGCCGGCCGACGACGTCAGTTTCCACACGCGCCGCGACGAAGGCCGCAGCCGGTTGACTTTGCTGGCGCAGGAGATTTCGCGGCTGGTGGGGCAGATCCTGGGCGAATATGCGACCGTGACAAAGAAGCTGACGCAGGCCAAGTCGTTCACGGCCGCGCATGCGGACATGCAGAATCAGCTCGACGCGCTGATTGGCAAACGCTTCGTGGTCGATACGCCGTATTCGCAGTTGTCGCATTTTCCGCGCTACCTGAAGGGCATTGCGCTGCGCATCGACAAGCTGAAGGCGGACTCCGCGCGCGATGCACGGCAATTCGCTGAATTCCATCCGCTGTTGCAGAACTACCAGCGCGCGCTCGCGCAACGCGGTGGTGTGCTGGATACGCGTTTGTCGGAATTCCGCTGGCTACTCGAGGAATTGCGGATTTCGCTGTTCGCGCAGGAGTTGCGTACGCCGATGCCGGTGTCGGTGAAGCGTCTCTACAAAGTGTGGGAATCGATGCAGCGCTAAGCGGCGCGTGGGGCGGCGGCGCCGCAGAGGTGTCCGCCCCGGCGGCCTGCGTGCCACAACGCTTCTGCAGCACGCAAAAAGACGCGCGACGCCATTCCTTTTGAGAATGACGTCACGCGCAAAGGGCGCGAGCGCTTTCGGGCCCGCGCCTGCTCGCTGCTGGTTCAGCAACGCGGTTGACTTTGACGTGACGGGCTCGGATCGAGCCGATCACGCTTCTTGCAGAAAGCTTGCCGACGTTTTACCAGTGCATGCCGGCGCCGATCGACGCGCCGAACTGGCCGCGCGAGTCAGAGGTGCCTTGCACCTTGTAGACCCACTTGCCGGTTCCCGACAATTGCGACACGCCGATGGCGATCGCCGACTGGCCGCCGTAGGTGCCGCCAGCCATGGCGACCATGCCGTGACCCGGCAAGACCGCTTGCGGCAAGCCTGCTGCCGCCAGTGCCGTTGCCGTGCCGCCGTAGGCATCGCGACGGGCCGAGCGGATCTGGTCGTCGGTATAGCTGTTAGCCTGACCGACCGCGCCGCTCATGGATTGCTGCAACTGGTTGACGTTGACCGCATCCGTGCCTTGCACGCCGGCCGCGACGTTGGTGATCTGGCGCTCCTGACCGGCTGCGCCGACCGACACCGTGTTCGCGCGATCCGCGACCGAGCCTTGACCCAATGCCACCGAGTTGTCGGCGCTTGCGTTCGCTGAAGCGCCGAGCGCAGTGGCGTTGTTGCCGCTAGCAACCGAGTTCGCGCCCATGGCGATGGCGTTCGTGCCGGTGGCGTTGGCGCTGGCGCCCACCGCGACCGAATGCGTGCCCGAGGCTTGGGCACCTTCCGTGTCGACGTTGCCGTCGGCGCTGAAGAACGGCACGTTCGGGTTCACGGTGATGTTTTGCACAGCGCTGCCGATCGCCGCGTTCATCTGGCTGAGGTTGACTGCATCGGTTGGATCCACGCCATCGGCAACGTTGTGGATGAGCGTGCCGCCGCTGGCTGCATCGCCGCCGAGCGTCACGCTGTTCTTGTTGACGCTGCCGTCGCTGTTGGTGTCGTACATGACGGCGCCGTCGAGCTTGGCTGCAGTGGCCGCGCCCTGGCTGGCGACCGCGTTCAACTGGTTGACGTTCACGGCGTCGGTGCCTTGCACGCCGTCCGCTACGTTGGTGATCTGGCGCTCAGCGCCCGCATAGCCGACCGATACGGTGTTGGCGCGATCGGCAACCGAGCCGTTGCCCAGGGCGACGGAGTTGGCGGCGCTGGCAATGGCCTGATAGCCGAGTGCCGTCGAGTTCTCTCCCGCTGCTGTGGCGAGCGTGCCGACAGCCGTGCTGTTGTCTGCAGATGCCCACGAGGAGGTACCGGCTGCAAATGATGCGATACCGGCGGCATTGGCATAGGAGCCGATCGCGACTGAATGGTCGCCGTTTGCGGTGGCATCGTCCGAACCGTCATTGGCTCCGTCCGCCTGGAAATAGCGCGTGGCGCCGGTGGTGGCGGCATTCAGCTGGCTCAGGTTGACGGCGTCGGTGGCGTCGGTGCCGGCTGCGACGTTGGTGATCTGACGCTCAGCGCCTGCAGAACCGACCGATACCGTGTTGGCTCGATCGGCGATCGAACCATTGCCGAGGGCGACGGAGCCGTCGGCAGTGGCACTTGCCTGATAGCCGAGTGCCGTCGAGTTCTCGCCCGCTGCCGTGGAAAGTGTACCGACGGCCGTGCTGTTGTCTCCCGCTGCCCACGAGGAGGTGCCGGCTGCCAATGATGCGTCGCCGCCAGCATTGGCATAGGAGCCGATCGCGACTGAATGGTCGCCGCTTGCGGTGGCATCGTCCGAACCGTCATTGGCACCGTTCGCCTTGAAATAGCGCGAGGCGCCGGTGATGGCGGAATCCAGTTGGCTCAGGTTGACGGCGTCGGTGGCTTCGGTGCCCGCTGCGACGTTGGTTATCTGGCGCTGCACCTTGGAGGAACCAACCGATACTGTATTCGCCAGAGTAGCCACTGAGCCTTCGCCTAGTGCCACGCTGCCGTCGGCGGAGGCGGTAGCGTCAAGGCCAATGGCGACCGCGCCGCTTTTATTCGCGAGCGCATTCGCGCCGAGCGCCGTACTGCCAACGTCAAATGCATAAGCGTTGGCGCCAAACGCGCTCGCTTGCGTGCCGGTCGCGCGGGAATAGGAGCCGATGGCAACCGAATCAGCACTTTGCGCCTCCGACGTATAGCCGAGCGCAACTGAATTCTCGCCGTTGGCCTGCGCGGACGCGCCGAGGGCCGTCGCGCCCACGCCCTTCGCGATCGCGAAGTTGCCTATGCTGGTGCTGAAATCAGCGTCGGCTTCCGCCGTCATCCCGGCTGCGAATGCACCTTGGCCGTTGCCTTTCGCCATGAACCCGATCGCGATCGCGGCTGTGTTTGTTGCCGTTGCCCAGTTGCCGATCGCGATGGACCCGGCATCGGATGCGGTCGATCCTACGCCCGCGGCCACCGAGCCCGCTCCCGCAGCGTCCGCATTAGGATCCGAGCCCGGATTCACCGCGCCGGCCGCGAAGTAAACCGGGTCCGCCTGCGCCTGCGCCGCCGGCACACCGCCCAGCAACGTTGCCCCAGCCAGCACAGCCTGCGCCAATGCCAGCTTCCGTGACACCCCGCGTTTCGTCTTCGAACGAGCCGTCTCCGACGCGGCGACCCACGTGCCCGTCGTCTCACACCAAACCGATTTGTAGATCTTATTCATGCTTTCAGTACTCCGCGGGATTGAGAGCGTGGACGGTGCATGAAAGCGATTTGATTCGGATAAGGCGCCATCGCCCCGATTTTTCGCGCGCAAAATAGGAACATATAGGCCGCGGTTTTCTCCGTGGTCTGTTTTACGTGTCCTGCTGATTTTTCGCGCGTTCGAATCACCTGCTTCACGCCCTCATGTCCACAGGATTAAGTGCATGGGCGATGATCGGCGGGATTGTCAGGCGTGGCGGGGGAGGGGGGGGATAAGCCAATTCTTAAATGATTAAAAATAAACAATTAATCGAAATTCATTTCGATTAATTGTTGTCTGAGTGTATAGGGTTAGGAAATATAAAGAATCGTCTTCATTTGTCTTATGTTTAATTCTAAAATATAGGAATGCAATCATTCTCTTCTTTTAACAAGATCATGGCATTGTGAAAATGAGCGGGCGATTTTCCTACGTGAAACCGACATTGCGCCGGCAGCGCAGCGGAATGTGCTGACAGTGTCGGGCTCGCATCCCGCCGGGTTTGCGCTTTTCCGCACGCTGCACCCGGATCCACATCAACCGCGCTTCCCGACAAACGCTTTACAATGCTGGTTGTTCTCCGAAGTGAGTTTTCATGCGTAAATTTCTTCTTCCCGGCTGGACTGCCACGTTTGCCGCAACGGCAACGCTGGCCACCGCCGCAGGCTTTTTTTCTCCGGCGGCCCACGCCAATAACGTGATCGTGCTCAATTCCGGCGAAGCCACCCTGAGCCTGATCGACGAAACCACCCACCAGGTCGTCGGCACAGTGCCGACGGGCAAGGAACCGCACCACCTGATGGCCACGCCGGACAACTCGTCGTTGATCGTCGCCAACTCGGTGTCGAACAACCTGATGTTCGTCGATCCGAAGTCGGGCCAGGTTCAGCGCTGGGTCGAGAACATCGAGGATCCGTACCAGATCGGTTTTTCGCCCGACCGCAAATGGCTCGTCACCACCGGGCTGCGCCTCGATCGCCTCGATATCTATCATTACGACAGCCAGAAGAACCAGATGACGCTGGCCTCGCGTCTGCCGCTCGCGGTGATGCCGAGCCACATGGCGTTCACCAATGACAGCAAGACGGTTTTCGTCACGCTGCAGGTTTCGGGCGAACTGGCCGCTATCGATCTGGCCACGCAAACCGTCAAGTGGAAGATGAAGGTCGGCAAGGTGCCGGCCGGCCTGTGGATGACGCCGGGTGAGAAGTACCTGCTGATCGGCATGACCGGGGCCGATTACGTCGCGGTGGTCGACTGGCGCAACCAGAAAATCGTCAAGACGATTCAGACCGGCAAGGGTGCGCACAACTTCCGTTCGCTGGCTGACGGCAAGCACGTGGTGGTGTCGAACCGGGTCGCGAGCACGATCAGCATCATCGACGAAGACACGCTCACCAATGTCGGCGACATCACCGGTTTGATGCCCGGGCCGGACGACATGGAACTGTCCGCCGACAAACGCTATCTGTGGGTGACCTTCCGTTTCGCGAAGCACGTCGGCATCATCGACCTGAACACGCGCAAGCTGATCCAGACGATTGCCGTCGGCCGTTCGCCGCACGGTATCTATTTCTTCAACCGCGCGCCGGTCACGGCGCCGAACGGCGCTTGAAGCTGTCATGAGCAAACGTCAGGCATGAAATAACCGGCCAGCACCATGTTCCATCTGATTTTTTCGTCTCTCGACAGCTTCGTCTCAGCCGTGCAGACGCTGCTGTACGTCGACGTGGTGCAGCCTTTGCTGTTCCGCTTCAATCTGATGGACTATGACGAAGATACCTACGACAGCCTGTATTGGGTGCTCGTGGGCGTCTTCGAGGTGCTGGCGATGTACGCGATCCTGCGCCCGCTCGAAGCGCTCCGCCCGGTTGAGCAGTGGGAGAACCGCAAGGCAGTTCGGGTCGACGTGATTTACACGTGGATTGCCAAGCTCGGCATCCTCAACCTGTTCTTCTTTTTCGCGCTCCAGCCGTTCTTCGACAACATGCAGGCCTGGCTGCGGCTGCACAACATCGCGAATATCGACTTCGACAATCTGTGGCCGGGCGTCACTACGCAGCCGCTCGTCACGTTCGTGATGTATCTGCTGGTACTCGATTTTGCCGGTTACTGGTACCACCGCTGGCAACATCGAATCGGCGTGTGGTGGGAATTGCACGCCGTGCATCACAGCCAGCAACAGATGTCGCTGTGGTCCGACGACCGTAATCATCTGCTGGACGGTCTGCTGCAAGCGTCGTTCTTCGCGGTGATCGCGCTGGTGATCGGCGTGCCGCCGTCGCAATTCGTCGTGCTGGTGGCCATCACGAACCTGGCGCAGAGCGTGCAGCACGCGAACATCCGGCTGTACTTCGGCTGGCTCGGCGAGCGCCTGCTGGTCAGTCCGACGTTCCATCGCCGTCACCATGCGATCGGCTACGGCCACGAAGGCCTGAAGTACGGTTGCAACTTCGGCGTGCTGTTCCCCTGGTGGGACATGCTGTTCGGCAGCGTGTCGTGGAGCCGCGAAATGGAGCCGACCGGCATCCGCGACCAGCTCGAAGGCCGGCGCTACGGTGAGGGTTTCTGGGCGCAGCACTGGCTCGCCTTCGTGCGTATCGCCGGGCGGCTAACGCCGAAGCGTCGCACCGAAGGCAGCGACGCCGCCTCAGTTTGAGCATGCTTCCTCCCACGCCGTCGGTTTTCCCGGCGGCGCGTCACGTGGTTTATCCTGTTCACGTTTGCGTGCGCGACCCTGGTTCGTTTTCTGTTCGGCATGGCGGTTCGTATCCCGATCCGTTCGCCGCGGTTTTTGCCGGGTTGTTGCGCCTTTCTCCTTTTTCCATCGTTTCGTTCACTGGCACTGGCTCGCATGAATGACCTGTTGCGCTCGTTTGGGCGCGCGCTCGCAAGCGCGCTCCACCCGCGCATGCTCTGGCTGACCTTCCTGCCTTTTATGGCGGCAACGGTCGGGTGGGGCGTGATCCTGTGGTTTTCCTGGCAGACGCTGATCGGCGCGACCCGCACGTGGCTCGATAGCTGGTCGTTCACGGTCACGCTTTATCGTCTGTTCGACTGGCTCGGCTTTTCGGCGCTGCATGCGGCGATCGCGCCGTTCATTGTGATTGCGATAGCGATTCCACTGATCGTCGTCACGGTGTTGCTGTTGATCGCCACGCTGTCGATGCCGGCTGTGATCCGCTTTCTGTCGGCACGCCAATTTGCCAGCCTTGAAATGCGGCGCGGTGGAACGTGGTACGGTAGTCTCGGTCAGGCGTTGTGGACTACGCTGGTCTGTCTCGTGCTGCTGATTGTCACGTTGCCGCTCTGGCTGGTGCCGCCGTTTTTTGCGTTGATTCCGCCGCTCCTATGGGGCTGGCTGACGTATCGCGTGATGAGTTACGACGCGCTCGCGCTGCATGCCACGCGTGACGAGCGGCGCGCGCTGGTGAAGCGCTTCCGCTTGCCGCTGTTGTTGATCGGCATCGCCAGCGGACTGTTGGGGTCGCTGCCGACGTTGCTGTGGGCGTCGTCGGTCTGGCTGATCGTGCTGTTCCCGGTGATCACCGCGGTGACGATCTGGATCTACGCGTTCATCCTCGTGTTTTCGGCGCTGTGGTTCGGCTACTACTGTTTGCGCGCGCTGCAACGCATGCGTGCGGAAGAGCACGGCTCGCGGAACGCGGCGCCGGTTCCTTACTGAAGAATTACTGACTAAGCGAAAGAGGCGGCAATGGCATTTGGCGTCATCATCATCGGCGACGAAATCCTGTCGGGCAGACGTATCGACAAGCATCTGCCGAAGGTCATCGAGTTGCTGGGCGCGCGCGGGCTGTCGCTCGGCTGGGCGGAATACATCGGCGACGAGCCGGAGCGCATCACGGCAACGCTGCGACGCACGTTCGCGTCGGGCGACATCGTGTTTTCCACCGGGGGCATCGGCGCCACGCCGGACGATCACACCCGCCAGTGCGCGGCAGCCGCGCTCGGCGTGCCGCTCGAGCTGCATCCGGAGGCCGCGCGGCTGATTCAGGAGCGCATTCGCGATATGTATCCGGCGAACGCGGCTACGCCGCTCGATCTGAATTCGCCTGAGAACCTGCATCGTCTGAATATGGGCACGTATCCGCAGGGCGCATCGATCATTCCCAACGGCTACAACAAGATTCCTGGCTTCTCGATCAAACAGCACCACTTCGTGCCGGGCTTTCCGGTGATGGCGTGGCCAATGATCGAGTGGGTGCTGGATACGCAGTACGCGCATCTGCATCACGCAACGCCGCACGCGGAGAAGTCATTGCTGGTCTTCGAACTGCCGGAGTCGCGGGTTACGCCATTGATGGAAAAGATCGAACACGATTTTCCGGGTGTGCGGGTGTTCAGCCTGCCGAGCATCGGTGATGCGGCGCGCGGCGGCGTGTATGCGCGGCATCACATCGATCTGGGGGTGAAGGGCGAACCGGAAGCGGTGGCGGCGGCCTTCGTGAAGCTGCGCGAAGGGGTGCACCTGTTGGGCGGCGATATTGTCGAGCCTGAGGCGGCTGCGCCCAACAAGCCGCGCGCTTGAGTCGCGGTTTCCGGCGCACAGGCCAAACTTCTTGCAGGTGCGCCCGTGCCTGACTTAAGACTCAACGTTAAGACTCAACGCATCATCGGCCTGTCACATGCAGCGCCGACGATGCGTCTAATTGTCCCGCCCATCGCCCGAAGGCCCCCGCGAATCAGCAATCAGGCGCCGATCCACGGCAACCCGCGAAAGCACCAGCCCGACACCGTCTTCCGATGCCCCTGGCCGTCCTTATCGCCTTCGAAGCCTTCCAGCAGGTCGTACGCCTTGGTGTAGCCCGCCTGGGTGGCGG
This sequence comes from Burkholderia sp. GAS332, assembly GCA_900142905.1. Lineage (NCBI taxonomy): Bacteria > Pseudomonadati > Pseudomonadota > Betaproteobacteria > Burkholderiales > Burkholderiaceae > Burkholderia > Burkholderia sp. GAS332. The sequence goes on from FSRV01000001.1 coordinate 1,596,030, forward strand.
CGATCGCGGCGAGCTTCGAGCGCGCGGCGCTGCGGCACAAAAACAGCACCGGCGTATCGGGCGACGCGGCCTGGCTCAGTTGCTGAAGGAATTCCTGGTTCGGCACGGCGCCCGGATAACGCGTCCATTCCACATGGGCGTATTGCCCGTCGCCGATAACCGGCCGGCCGACCCAATCGAGTTCGGCACGGGTGCGCACGTCGATGAGACGTGTGCGCGGATCGAGTTGCAGCAGTTCGAACGCCTCGGCGGGCGATATCGCGCCCGCATAGGGCAACTGGTTCTCGGTGCGGCGCTTGTCCGCCTGGGCGTACAACTGTTCGAGCGTGCTCATGAGCGCAAACCTCTTTCGGACCAAATGATCATTCTAGCGCGCGGCGTGCAGTGCGCATGCGGTCCAGCGGCGGCGTCCCGCCGACACGAAGCAAGGCGGCGGACGCTCAATTGTGGTGCATATTTTCATAAATGCACCAAAATAGAGATGTCTGCCGTTGCCTATTTTACCAATGCACTAACTCGGTGCGTTATACGACGTAATGATTTCAGGGCGGCATGCGCTTCGGTGCGCCCATTCCCCGCAAACGCGCGCGCAGTGTGGTTTTGCGCCGGGTTGGCGCATACATGGCACAGAAGCTGCTTTATTGGTGCCGATCGATTTGCCCCAGCAGGCTTTTATGTTCGTCCTCAATGATCCAGGGGTGGACGAGCCGGGGCGGGTCAGCTAGATTGGGCGGCGGCTGAATCCGCCGAATTCGTTAAATCAGGAGATAGGTTATGAGTAAATCCGTGGCCGACGTCGTTCAACTCGTCAAAGACGAAGACGTCAAGTTTGTCGACTTCCGTTTCACCGACACGCGCGGCAAAGAGCAACACGTTTCGGTGCCGGTGTCGGCATTCGATGAAGACAAGTTCGAAAGCGGCCATGCGTTTGACGGTTCGTCGATTGCCGGCTGGAAGGGCATCGAAGCATCGGACATGCTGCTGATCCCGGACGCGAACACCGCCTTCATCGACCCGTTCTATGAAGAGTCGACCCTCGTCCTGACCTGCGACGTCGTCGAACCGGCTGACGGCAAGGGCTATGAACGCGACCCGCGCTCGCTGGCCAAGCGCGCTGAAGCGTACCTGAAGAGCACGGGCCTCGGCGACACGGCCTTCTTCGGTCCGGAACCGGAATTCTTCATTTTCGACTCGATCAAGTGGGGCACGGACCAGTCGGGTACGTTCGTCAAGATCGGTTCGGAAGAAGCACCGTGGTCGTCGTCGATGGACTTCGAAGGCGGCAACACCGGCCACCGTCCGGGCACGAAGGGCGGCTACTTCCCGGTCGCTCCGGTCGACACGTTCCAGGACATCCGTTCGGAAATGTGTCTGTTGCTCGAACAGATCGGCATCCCGGTTGAAGTGCATCACCACGAAGTCGCGGGCCAGGGCCAGAACGAAATCGGCACGAAGTTCTCGACGCTGGTGCAACGCGCCGACTGGCTGCAGCAGATGAAGTACATCATCCACAACGTCGCGCACACGTACGGCAAGACGGCAACGTTCATGCCGAAGCCGGTGGTTGGCGATAACGGTTCGGGCATGCACGTTCACCAGTCGATCTGGAAAGACGGCACGAACCTGTTCGCAGGCAACGGCTACGCAGGTCTGTCGGAATTCGCGCTGTTCTACATCGGCGGCATCATCAAGCATGCTCGCGCGCTGAACGCGATCACGAACCCGTCGACGAACTCGTACAAGCGCCTCGTGCCGCACTTCGAAGCACCGGTGAAGCTGGCTTACTCGGCGCGCAACCGTTCGGCATCGATCCGCATTCCGCACGTGTCGAATCCGAAGGGCCGCCGTATCGAAACGCGTTTCCCGGATCCGATGGCGAATCCGTACCTGTGCTTCTCCGCGCTGATGATGGCGGGTCTGGACGGCGTGCAGAACAAGATTCACCCGGGCGAAGCAGCCGACAAGAACCTGTACGACCTGCCGCCGGAAGAGGATGCAAAGATCCCGACCGTGTGTGCCGGCCTCGACCAGGCGCTTGACTCGCTGGACGCAGACCGTGAGTTCCTGACGCGCGGTGGCGTGTTCACGGATTCGATGCTCGACGCGTACATCGAACTGAAGACGGGCGAGCTGCAACGCTATCGTCAGTCGGTGCACCCGATCGAATTCGAAATGTACTACTCGCTGTAAGCGGCAATGGCGCTTCGCCCTTCAAACGGCGAAGCGCTTTGCCCGACGCTCGCGATCGGTCACGAAGGGACGGCGGCGCCGTCCCTTTTTTGTTAGACGCGAATGTGTCCATTCGCCACGTGCGCGGCGTAGGGGCAATGAAGCAGGGCGGTAAGCAGTAAGCAGCACAACGGGCAGGACAAAAAGCGGTACACCTGATTTATCACCATCTCCTATCGGCAAGACTGCAAGATGGTTCTGAAGAATCTGATGAAGGCAAGGAAAGGGCACGAGCAGACGCTGTCGGACAACGCTCAGCTAGTGAGTTCCGGTTTGCTGCCGGGCTTCGAGGCATTGCCCACGGTCGTGCTGGTGCTCGACAAGCGCACGCTGCGTGTGGTGTTTGCGAACCCGTCGGCGGAGTCGATGCTGGAGCTCTCGCGCAAGCAACTGACGCAGATGGCATGGCAGGACATCTTCTCGAATGCCGACGAACTGGTCGCGACCATCTCCGCGATCGCTGCCCACCGTTTTCACGCGACGCATCTGGACGCCGTACTCGAGCGCCCGGGCCACGAGCCGCTGCATGTGCATGCGATCGTCGGCTTTCTCGAGAGCGTGCAGGACTATGTGCTGCTCGAACTGTTCGAGAACGAGCGGCATTTACGCTCTGACCGCGAGGAGCGCATCAACGACCTCACGGCGGTCAACAAACAACTGATCCGCAATCTCGCGCACGAGATCAAGAACCCGCTCGGCGGGATTCGCGGCGCGGCGCAACTGCTCGAATTCGAACTCGGCGAGCGTCAGCGCGACGAGTTGCGCGAGTACACGCAGGTCATCATCAAGGAATCGGACCGGCTGCAAACGCTGGTCGATCGCTTGCTGGAGCCGCACCGTCATCCGCATATCGTTGGCGACGTGAATATTCACGAAGTGTGCGAGCGCGTGCGTCAGGTGATTCTCGCGGAGTTTCCGCGCGGACTCACGATCGAGCGCGATTACGACGTGAGCGTGCCGGACCTGCGTGGCGACAAGGAGCAACTGATCCAGGCGCTGCTGAACATTGTGCGTAATGCTGCGGAAGCATTGCGCGAACGGATCTCGCAAGGCGACGCGCGCATCGAATTGCGCACGCGTATTGCGCGCAAGATCACCGTGTCGAAACGCTTATGTAAGCTGGCACTGGACTTGCATATCACTGACAACGGCCCAGGCATTCCCGAGGAAATCCGTGACCGCATTTTCTATCCGCTCGTGTCGGGGCGCGAGGACGGCAGCGGTCTCGGTTTGACGCTTGCGCAGACCTTCGTGCAACAGCACGACGGGCTGATCGAGGTGGACAGCCGGCCGGGCCACACCGAGTTTCAGATTCTGCTGCCGCTCGACTGCTAACGCCACACCTGGTGAGAGAACGCCGGGCCGCCCCAAGTTTTCTCCCCCCTCGGGGGGCCTGGCGCGAAGCGACAGGTATGGGGGCTTTTCTTATCAAGACTTCTGACCGACCTATATGAAGCCGATCTGGATAGTAGACGACGATCAATCGATTCGCTGGGTGCTCGAGAAAGCGCTCGCCCGCGAAAACTTCGCGACACGCAGCTTCGCGAACGTGCGCGAGGCTTCGGCGGCGCTCGATCACGACAGCCCTCAGGTGCTGGTGTCCGACATCAGGATGCCTGGCGGCTCCGGCCTCGAATTGCTGCAAACCGTCCGTGACAAGGTGCCGGGCTTGCCCGTCATCATCATGACGGCGTTCTCGGACCTGGACAGCGCGGTCGCCGCATTTCAGGGCGGTGCGTTCGAATACCTCGCCAAACCGTTCGACGTCGACAAGGCGGTCGAACTGATCCGCCGCGCGGTCGACGAAAGCATGCGTGGCGAACAGACGTGGGACGACCGCGTCGCCGAGGCGCCGGAAATGCTCGGCCAGGCGCCGGCGATGCAGGACATGTTTCGCGCGATCGGCCGGCTGTCGCATTCCGCGGCCACCGTGCTCATTACCGGCGAATCAGGCACCGGTAAGGAACTGGTCGCGCGTGCGTTGCACCGACATAGCCCACGCGCGAACGGTCCGTTCATCGCGCTGAATACGGCGGCGATTCCGAAGGATCTGCTGGAATCCGAACTGTTCGGCCACGAGCGCGGTGCGTTCACCGGCGCGCAGGCCATGCGTCAGGGGCGCTTCGAGCAGGCCGAGAACGGCACGCTGTTTCTCGATGAAATCGGCGACATGCCGTTCGATTTGCAGACCCGCCTGTTGCGTGTGCTGTCGGATGGGCAGTTCTATCGCGTCGGCGGCCACAATCCCTTGCGCGCCAACGTGCGCGTGATCGCGGCGACCCACCAGAATCTCGAATCGCGCGTGCGTCAGGGCCTGTTCCGCGAGGACTTGTATCACCGGCTCAATGTGATCCGCTTGCGCCTGCCGGCCTTGCGCGAACGCAGCGAAGACATTCCGCTGCTCACGCGCCATTTCCTGCAAAAGAGTGCGCGCGATCTGGGTGTGGAGCCTAAGCGCGTGTCCGAAGATGCACTCGCTTATCTGGCATCGCTGCCGTTTCCTGGCAACGTGCGCCAACTGGAGAATCTCGCCAACTGGCTCACGGTGATGGCGCCTGCACAGACCATCGAGATCAAGGACTTGCCGCCCGATCTGGGTCCCGCGCAAGCCGGCGTGACCGATCTCGGCGGCGGTGGCAGTGGCGTGATCGGCACGGGTGAGGCAGGCCTCGCCGGCGGTGCGCCGATCAACGGCGCCAGCGCGGCCACGCATCCGGCTACCGCTGCCGGCATGCCGGTTGCGACCACCGTCAGCGCCTGGGAAGGCGGCTTGCGCACCGAAGTCGCGCGGATGCTGCGTGAGAACGCGGCGGACGTCATGGATGAACTCGCGCGCCGTTTTGAAGCGGCGGTGATTCGCGAGGCGCTGGATTTCACGCGCGGACGCAAGGTGGAGGCGGCGGAGCGCCTCGGTATTGGCCGCAATACGATTACGCGCAAGATTCAGGAACTCAACCTCGAGCCCTGAGGTTTGCGGGTCTGCCGGAGCGGCTTGCCAGCCGCTCCGGCAGTTTTGTTGCGTAGGACACTTATCAGGCCGCCGTCAGGCCACCTCCTGGACAGCCCCATAAGCCGCTCCGTCGGCAGCGCCTTCACCTGCCCTTCAGCCACTCCGGCGCGGCGCGTCAAAGGCCCTCGGGCTCCCGCAAGGCATAATCAACGCTGTTTTCATTCGACAGCTGACGATGCCCGCTTCTCCCGCTCCTTTCTCCTGGCCGCTTTCCCCCGATCCCTTTCTGTCGCTCGAAGCGCTCGACGACCCTGACGCGCTTGCGTGGGTCGAAGCGCAGAACGCCCGCACGCATGCCGCATGGTGCAGCGGCGCGGCATTCGCGTCGCTCAAACAACGGCTTGCCGACGCTTATCTGCCGCGCGAGCGTCCGGTGATCCCCGATCGCTGGAAGGACTGGGCCTACGATCTGTGGCAGGACGAACGCAATCCCAAAGGCATCTGGCGGCGTACAACGTGGGCGGCCTGGCGCAGTGGTGCGCCCGTCTGGCAAAACCTGCTCGATTTCGACGCGCTCGGTGCGGCCGAAGGCACGCCATGGGTCTGTGTCGAACTCGACATTCTCTATCCGGACGGCGATCGCGCGCTGATCACGCTGTCGCCGGGCGGCTCGGATGCGCTGGTGGTGCGCGAGTTCGATATCGACGCACAACGGTTTGTCGACGACGGTTTCGTGATCGCGAAGGCCGGCAAGCACACGGCTTCGTGGATCGATCGGGATACGCTCTATGTCGGCTGGGACAACGGCCGCAAGACGCTGACACGCTCGGGCTATCCGCGCGAAGTGCGGCGCTGGACGCGGGGCAGTGCGCTGACCGACGCGCCGGTGGTCTTCAAGGGGGCGTTCGGCGATATCGGGGTGGAAGCCCACTACGATCCGATCGAGCAGCGTCACACCGTGGTGAGCAGCGTCGATTTCTTCGATTCGCATACGTACTACCTCGATAGCGCCGATGGCACCGCAGATGGTGCGAATACAGCCGATGTGGCCAGTGCCGCCAGTGCCGCCAATGGTGCCAATGGTGCCAATGCCTGGCGGCAGTACGATGTGCCGTCGCATGTCGCGGTCGGCGGCTGGCAGGGCTGGCTGCTGCTCGAGCCGCGCCTCGATTGGGACTGCAAGGGTGTGCGCTATCCGGGCGGCGCGTTGCTGGCCGTCCGCGAAGACGCGTTTTTGAATGGCGAGCATGACGTTGTGCCGCTTTTCACGCCGACATCGCAAACCTCCGCCTGCGAATGGACACACACGCGCAATCATCTGATCGTGTCGTACCTGGACGATGTGCAGAGCAAGACCTCGCTGTGGGCCCCGTCGCAAGCGGCTGATCAGGCCTGGCACTGGCATCAACGTGTCTTTCCGTCGCGTGACGATGTGCAAGCCGACGTCTCACCCATCGAGCCGACGCTGAACGACGAAGTGTTCGTCGATACCGACGATTATTTGCAGCCGCCTGCCTACTGGCTCACCGATCTTGCCCACGACGACCTGAGCCAGTGGGAGTTGCTGGACCGCTGGCCGACTCAGTTCGATGCGACGCCATTCGCCGTGACGCATGGGCACGCGGTGTCCGCGGACGGCACACGGGTGCCGTACACCGTGATCGGACCGCGGGTTGCGCAACACGCTGGGCAAGGGCGGACGACGCGGACCGCTCAGCCGATGCACGAGCAAACGCACGAGCAAACCCACGAGCAAACGAATGGACAAGCGCACGAGCAAGCGCGCCCATGTCTGCTCAACGGCTACGGCGGCTTCGCGATTCCGTTGCTGCCGAGTTACCTGACCGGACAGGGCATTGGCTGGCTGGCGCGCGGCGGCGTGTATGTGGTGGCGCATATTCGCGGCGGCGGTGAGTTCGGCACGCAGTGGCATACGGCGGCGCAGGGTGAGCATCGCCAGCGCGCGTTCGACGATTTCATCGCGGTGGCCGAGGCGCTCATCAGCACAGGCGTGACCAGCGCCGCGCAACTCGGCATTCAGGGCGGCAGCAATGGCGGCCTGCTGGTCGCGGCGTGCATGGTGCAGCGGCCCGAGTTGTTCGGCGCCGTGGTGTGCGAGGTGCCGCTGCTCGACATGAGCCGCTATCACCTGTTGCACGCAGGCGCGTCATGGATCGATGAATATGGCGATCCGGACGAGCCCGACGAAGCCAGCGTGCTGGCGGCTTACTCGCCCTATCACCGTGTCAGTGCGGACGTGGCGTATCCGCCCGTGCTGTTCACCACGTCGACTGCAGACGACCGCGTGCACCCCGGACACGCGCGCAAGATGGCCGCGCGCATGCAGTCGCTGGGTGTGGAAAGGGTCTGGTATCGGGAGAACACGGAAGGGGGCCACGGCGGCTCCGATGAGCTGGAGCAGGCCGCGCACGATGCGATGGTGTTCGAATTCTTGTGGCGTTGCTTGAACGGGCCGGCGTAGGCCTCGCAAATCGCAAGTCGCGCGTTCAGCCGATCTGTGCGACGACCGGCGCGTGGTCCGACGGTTGCTCCCACTTGCGCGGCACCTTGTCGACATCGCAGGACGAGCACACTTCGGCAAGCGCCTTCGACAGCAGAATGTGGTCGATACGCATCCCCGCATTGCGGCGGAACGCCATCATCCGGTAATCCCACCACGAGTAGATCTTCTCCGGCTGCTCGAACTGACGGAACGCATCGACGAGACCGAGTTCGATCAGCCGCACGAACTCGGCGCGCTCTTCGGGCGACACCAGATTCTGGCCTTCCCACGCTTTCGGATCGTGCACGTCACGATCTTCAGGCGCGATGTTGTAGTCGCCGAGCAGCGCGAGCTTTGGATGCAGCGCCATTTCGCTCGCGATCCAGTCGTGCAGGGCGGCGAGCCAGCGCAGCTTGTAGGCGAATTTATCGGTGCCTGGCGCCTGACCGTTCGGAAAGTACGCGGAGATGATGCGCACGCCCTCGACGGTCGCGGCGATCACGCGTTGCTGCGGGTCCTCAAAACCGGGGAGATTGCGCACGATGCTGCTTTCGTCGACGTTCAGGCCGTCACGCACCAGGATGCCGACGCCGTTATAGGTCTTCTGGCCCGCGAACCAGCTCCGGTAGCCTTTCTCTTCGAGTTCGGCGCGGGGGAATTTGTCGTCGGTCAGCTTCAATTCCTGCAGGCACAGCACATCCGCATGGCTGGTTTCGAGCCAGTCGATGACGTGCTGCAGGCGGACTTTGAGGGAGTTGACGTTCCAGGTGGCAATCTTCATGAATTTCTCACATTCTTGCTGAGCAAGGCTTGGTGGGGCGCTGACCCCTCGTTTCTGCTTTATTTTGCGTTAACTGCCCGTCTGGCGACCCGAATTCGGATTGGCAGGATCGGGCTGATTCCGATAGTCCCGCATCTTATCGCGCGAGACGAGCGACGGTGAAAATTGCCTCGACGGCCGGGGAAAATAAAAGCCCGATCCCGTCATGCCGCGGCGTATAGTGGGATCACATTGACACGCATCGGGGATTCATCATGGCGCAACTTTATCCTGCCCTTTATAAGGACTTCGAAGTGCATCCGCTGGTGTTTTCGCGGCAGTTCGACAAGTTCGACGGTCACAAACGTCATGCCGAAGGTTACGACGTTGCGGTACGCGTCTGCCGGCCGGGCGCCATCAGCGGCTCGAAGGCAAGCCGCGTATTTCGTCTCGTGCTGCCGTCCACGTTCTCCGATTTCGGCGTCGCGAAACGCAGTGCGAGTCAGTACGGCGCGGACATCATCGACGGCAAAGTCGAAGGCTCGACGGTCGAGGATCTCTGAGTTGCCCGCTCATTTTCTGCGTCATTTACTGCATGAGTGTGGACACGCGCAGCGCCCCGTCTGAAATTATTTCATCCGATTGTTTGACGTTCCGCGAACGACCCGATATACTCTTTTTCTCTGACGCGGGGTGGAGCAGTCTGGCAGCTCGTCGGGCTCATAACCCGAAGGTCGTAGGTTCAAATCCTACCCCCGCAACCAAGTATTGTTGAAAGCCCGCTAGCGCAAGCTACGCGGGCTTTTTAACGTCTGGCGCTGCCTGTTCTACGTTTTACAACAGCATGGCATCCGCCGTTCAGGCCAGCACGCCGTGCCAACCCGAACGGAGCAATTGATGCGTTCAGGGGCGCAGGAGACGGTTCTCCAATCGTCCATGCGCGAGATAGTGAGCAACAGGGTCGACACCGGCCGCTGCGACGTCGGGGTTGGCTTCGAGATACAGATTGGCATCGAAACCGATTGCGGCGAGCTCCGGGGGAATCACGGTTTTCTCCGGTTGAACGGGCCGGAGCGGGCGCCCCTCGAATCGACCGTAGTACACATAGTGCTGCAGCGCGTCCCCACCGGATGCTTCGACGTCCGGATTGGCTTTCAGATAAGCCTCAGCTTCGAATTCCAGAGGCGTCAGCGAAGACGGCATCCCGGTCAGGTCGTGGTAGCACAGGCATCCCTCCGAGAAGAAATGGCAGACCAGTGCTTTGCGGCTCACCTGGGCGGGATTTTTCATCTTGCTGCCACCATGCAGCAGGTTAGCGTGCCATAGCAACACGTCGCCTTTTTTCGGCAAGAAGTAGTGTGCTTCGAGCGCATGGTCGGCGATGATCTTCTGGATGGCTGGCTCGTAAATGTCGTGATACGCGGAGTACCCGCACCCGAACGGCATTCCCAATGCATCGGACATGGCATACGGCAACTTGTGGCTACCGGGGTGAAAGACCAGCGGCCCCGAATCCGGATGGATGTCTTCGAACGCGATCCAGTTGGCGACCAGATATCCGTTGGGATACGTGGACATATGGATCGAGTCGGAGTGTTGTAGCTGCTCGCTGCTCTTGTGTCCGCCGATAGTCTGAAACGGCGCGGCCTTCGCGCCCAGAAGCAGGCTGACCAATTCGCTCATTCTTTCGTCGAAAAGCATGGCCCGGACTTCGTCGACAGAGAAGTGCGGATTGAGCGTTCGGCCGGGTAGCGTATCGCCAGCGAACAGCGGCTCGACCGGCGGATTCAATACACCGGTTTCGATTGCCTTTTCATAGGCAGCCCACATTTCATCAAGTTGCTTTTCGTCGAAAAAGCGATCAATGGTGAGATAGCCATCGTCAACCCATTTCCGACACCATTCGGCTTGTTGCTCGGTGATTTCCCGATTTCTCAGACGCGATTCAATTTTCTGCTTGGCGTCCGGCAGATCAAGCCAGGGGTACGGGCCGCTCTGCGGGAAGGCTTCATATTTGAAGACTTGCGTCTGGCGGTCGATCGGCGTCTCCGCGACAACCGGGTGATCGAAAAAGCGTTTGTTCTCTCGCGTATTCATTTTGGGCAATGATTTTGAATTTTCATGTTGACTCGATCGATGCTGACCCGGTGCGCGCTGTGCTGTACAGGTCAATCGCGTGCACGCCCTTCTGCGCGCCCGAAAAGGGTGTAGTGTTCGGCCCCTGATTTGAAGTGCCCATTCGCTACAGCCTGTGCGACATCGGGGTTTCGTTCAAGATAGCCAGTTTCGTTGAACTTGGGGATGCGCGTAGCATAAAGAAGAATCGAAGGGCCCGCTGGGTGGTCATGGTCATCCAGCCCGACCATTACCGTCATGCCAAGCTCATTGAGAACCGTCATCAGGCTTTCTTTCGTTATCCAGTAGGCGTGCGGGGCGGTCCCGCCGATGAACTTCGTGTTCTCAATGCTCTGGCGGTAGTCCATTCGATGCGTCTCGATCGTCTTGCCGCGAAAACTGGAAATTTTCGGGTCGACTTCGAGGTGAGTCTGCATATTTGAATTGACCTTCGCAACATCCGAGTCGTAGTAATGCGTCCAGATGCAGATTGAGTCGGACGCGTGCGCCATGTCTTCCAGTAGGGAAACTGGATCGGTCATGTGATAAAGCACGCCGCTCGCAAGAATCAGGTCAAACCGCTGCTCACGCTTTCGAAGTAATGCCCGGAAGTCGCCATACATGAACTCGGCATTAAACTTCAAGGCATTCTGAACGAGCAAGCATTTCAGGAAGCACTTTGAGTTTGCCTCGATCGAAAGGATTCGTGACGCACCGGCCTTGGCAAGCATGAAAGTATGGCCGCCTTCCATGGGGCCGAGTTCAAGCACGCTCTTCCCTGCAATGCCGCCGCACTCCCGTTCGAGCCACTGGAGGCGCCCATCTTCAAAGTGGGGGGCTGTGCCAAGGCCATAACCGGGCACATTCGATATCCACGTACCATCGAAGAGGGTGAGCGCCAAGGCGTGGCTCGGCTCTTCTGTCGAGTACAGGTCCAGCTCAGTTTCTTTCAATTTGCTGTCCCCCTTCAGTCGTCGGAGTCACTAATTATTGCATGGCTGTAGGGGCGACTACCGATACAACGGTGTGAGCAAATGTGACAGCCCGCTAGCGCAAGCTACGCGGTTTTTTAACTTCTGGTACTTCCGGTTTCCTCGTGCATGCGTTACGCGTGCTTGCATTCAGTCCGACTCGATCGCCCATTCCACTGCCGCTTGCGCATGCAGCGCGGTCGTGTCGAACACAGGTAATGCGGAGTCTTCCGGCTTGATCAGCAGAGTGATTTCCGTGCAGCCGAGAATCACCGCCTGCGCACCCTGCGCAGCGAGTCCTTCAATCACACGCTGATACACCGCGCGCGAGGCCTCATTCACTTTGCCGTGGCACAACTCGTCATAGATGATGCGATGCACGTCCGCGCGTTCGGCTTCTTCAGGAACCCGTGTCTCGAGGCCGTAGCGCTCGCGTAAGCGCCCTGTATAGAACGTCTGCTCCATCGTATAGCGTGTACCCAGCAAACCCACCCGCTCGATTCCCGCGGCCCGCAGCGCGTTGCCGGTCGGATCGGCGATGTGCAGGAAGGGCACGTCGATCGCCTGTTCGATCGATTCACACACGCGATGCATCGTGTTGGTCGCCAGTATCACCAGGTCGGCGCCGCCGCGTTCGAGTTGACGTGCGGCCTCGGCCATCTGTTTGCCGAGCGCGGTCCAGTCGCCGGCGCGCTGGTTGGCCTCGATCGACGCGAAGTCGACCGTCACCATCAGGCTGCGGGCATTGTGATGGCCGCCGAGGCGCGCCTTGGCGTGGCGGTTCATGAGCGCGTAGTACTCGGCGGTCGATTCCCAACTCATGCCGCCGATCACGCCGATGGTTTTCATGGTCTTGCTCCGTGGGGGATGATGTGGCGCGTTGTGCGTCGACGGCGAACGTCCAAGCCGAACGCCAGGCATCGAACGTGTGGAAAACCGAGTATAGGCGGGCGTCATTGCCCGCAGCCGGTACGGATTTCTCTCTGCTCACCGGTACGGCGCCCTGTTAAAACGCAGGCACGCACGTTCTGACGCCGATAGAATCGTAACCAGTCAAAGAGCGGTCAACAGGGAGCGAACCATGGATCTGATCATCCGCCGCGCAATGCTGCCGCCGAGCGCCGCGTTGCAGCACAAGCAACACCCGCAGCCGGTCGACGTAGGCATCGAAGCGGGCCGCATCGTCGCCGTCGAACCGAATCTGGCCGCGAGCGCGCGCGAAGAAATCGACGCTGCCGGTTCGCTCGTCACGCCGCCATTCGTCGATCCGCATTTCCACATGGACGCGACGCTGTCGTACGGACTGCCGCGCGTGAACGCATCGGGCACCTTGCTGGAAGGCATCGCGCTGTGGGGCGAACTGAAGCCGGACCTCACCCAGGAGGCGCTGATCGAGCGCGCGCTGCAGTATTGCGACTGGGCTGTCGCGCGCGGTCTGCTGGCGATTCGCAGCCACGTGGATGTGTGCGATCCGCGCCTGCTCGCGGTCGAGGCGCTGGTCGAAGTGAAGCGTCGCGTCGCACCGTATCTCGATCTGCAACTGGTCGCGTTTCCGCAGGACGGCGTCTTGCGCAGCGCAGGCGCATTCGACAATCTCAAGCGTGCGATCGCGATGGGCGTCGACGTGGTCGGCGGGATTCCGCATTTCGAACGCACGATGGCCGACGGCGCGCAGTCCGTGCGCATGTTGTGCGAGTTCGCGGCGGAGCAGGGCTTGCGGGTCGATATGCATTGCGACGAATCGGACGATCCGATGTCGCGCCATATCGAAACGCTCGCCGCTGAAACGCACCGGCTCGGCTTGCATGGGCGCGTGACCGGTTCGCATCTGACCTCGATGCATTCGATGGACAACTACTACGTCAGCAAACTCCTGCCGCTGATGCGCGAGTCGGGCGTCGCCGCCATCGCCAATCCGCTGATCAACATCACGCTGCAAGGCCGTAGCGACACGTATCCGAAACGGCGTGGCATGACACGCGTGCCCGAGATGATGGCGGCGGGCATCAACGTCGCGTTCGGCCACGACTGCGTGATGGACCCGTGGTATAGCCTTGGCTCGGGCGACATGCTCGAAGTCGCGCACATGGGCTTGCATGTTGCGCAGATGACGGGCGTCGACGGCATGCATGCGTGCTTCGACGCGGTCACGGTGAATGCCGCGCGTATTCTCGGTCTGGAAGGCTACGGCATCGCGCTGGGGTGCGCCGCTAATCTCGTGCTGCTCGACGCACGCGATCCGGTCGAAGCGATCCGCCTGCGCGCCGCGCGGCTCGCGGTGGTGAGCCGCGGCAAGGTGGTGAGCCGTGCGCCTGCTGCGCGTGCGGCGTTGTCGCTGGAAGGGCGTCCTGCGCAGGTGGATTTCAAACTGCATCGCGATTAGCCGCAGCGCGCAGCAGACTTGCGCGCGAATGGAAAAAGCCGGTGCTTGCTCACGCAAGTCACCGGCTTCTTGATCAGCGTCGGCGCTATCTACCACGCCGACTGATGCGTCAACGCAAGATCAATGCGCCGCGGCAGGCGTCATGCCGTTGTGCCGCAACAAGGCATCGATATTCGGCTCGCGGCCGCGGAATGCCTTGAACGATTCCATCGCGGGGCGGCTACCGCCCACTTCCAGAATCTCTTTGCGATAACGCAGGCCGGTCGCCTGATCGAGCACACTGCCGCTCGCGGCTTGTGCCGCTTCCTCAAACGCAGCATAGGCATCGGCGGAGAGCACTTCAGCCCACTTGTAGCTGTAGTAGCCCGCCGCATAACCGCCCGCGAAAATATGGCTGAACGTATTCGGCCAACGCGAGAACGGGGCTTGCGGCACCACGTGGAAACGCTCGTTGATCTCGCTCGCGAGTTCGGTGGCGTTCTTCGTGCCGGACGCATCGAAACCGGTATGCAGTTGCATGTCGAACATCGAGAACACGATCTGGCGCAACGTGCCGAGACCGCTCTGGAAATTCTTCGCGGCGAGCATCTTGTCGAACAGATCGCGCGGCAGTGGCTTGGCGGTTTCGACGTGCGAGGTCATGTCGCTCAACACGTCCCATTCCCAGCAGAAGTTCTCCATGAATTGCGACGGCAACTCGACCGCGTCCCACTCGACGCCGTTGATGCCTGACACGCCGAGTTCATCGACCCGCGTGAGCATGTGATGCAACCCGTGGCCGAACTCGTGGAACAGCGTAATCACTTCATCATGCGTGAAGCAGGCGGGCTTGCCGCCGACCGGCGCCGAGAAGTTGCAGGTCAGGTACGCCACCGGCGTTTGCACGCCGCCGTGCGTGTGCTTGTGACGGCCGCGCGCGTCGTCCATCCATGCGCCGCCGCGCTTGCCTTCGCGTGCATACAGGTCGAGATAGAACTGCGCGACGAGGCCGCCGTCCTGATTCTCGACACGGAAGAAGCGCACATCCGGATGCCATACCGCCGCTTCATCCCGACGGATGCGCACGCTGAACAGCGTTTCGGTGACCTTGAAGAGACCTTTGAATACGGCGTCTTCCGGGAAGTACTGTTTGACTTCGTTCTCGGAGAACGAATAGCGCTGCTGACGCAGACGTTCAGCGGCAAACGTCATGTCCCACGGCTGCAGGTCGGTCATGCCGAGTTCGTTCGCGGCAAATTCGCGCAGTTCCGTCCAGTCCTGTTCAGCGTGCGGACGCGCGCGCGTGGCGAGGTCTTCGAGGAAGGCCATGACTTGCGCCGGCGACTCGGCCATCTTGGGCGCGAGTGAGACTTCGGCGAAGTTGTTGTAGCCCAGCATGTGCGCTTCTTCCGCGCGCAGCTTCAACTGGTCGGCGAGCACCTGAGTGTTGTCCCACTCGGGCTTGCCGTTGCCGTATTGCGGGCCGAGCTCGGAGGCGCGCGTCACATACGCACGGTATATCGCTTCGCGCATCGCGCGATTTTCCGAGTACTGCATCACCGGGAAATACGACGGGAAGTGCAGCGTGAATTTGTAGCCGGTCTTGCCTTCGCGCTCGGCCGCTTCCTTCGCGGCTTCGATCACGTCTTCGGGCAGGCCGGCGAGTTGTGCTTCATCGCCGGCTTCGACGACATAGGCGTAGGCGTTCGTGGCGTCGAGGACGTGATCCGAAAACGCTTTCGACAATCCCGCCTGGCGTTCCTGCAATTCGGCGAAATGCGGTTTCTGGTCTTCCGGCAACTCCGCGCCCGACAGGCGGAAATCGCGCAGCGCATTGCTGAGGATTTTCTTGCGCTCGCCGGTCAGCGACGAGAAATCGCTGCTGGCGTAAAGCGCCTTGTACTTCTCATACAGCGCGAGATTCTGGCCGACGCTCGACCAGAATTCGGTGACGCGCGGCAGATTCTCACCGTACACGGCGCGCAGCTCCGGCGTATCCGCTACGGCGTTCAGATGGCCGACCACGCTCCAGGCGCGCGACAGCGGCTCGGTGGCGCGCTCGACCGGCTCGACCACGTCGGCCCACGAAGCGGGCGTGATCGGCTCGGCGGCACGCTTGACGGCGGCGTCGGCATCGGCGAGCAGAACATCGAGGGCGGGCGTGACGTGTTCGGGGCGGATTTCGCCAAAGCGCGGCAGGTCGGAGAAATCGAGGAGCGGATTGTCGTGCTTCGAGGGGGTAGTGGACATAAGGCTTCCTGTCTGACGCGGGTGAACGGGTAATCGGGGTATCGACGGGCGCACGATGGCGCCCCGATGACACTCCACATGGACATTATTGGGGCAGGGCGCGCCGATTCCAATCCGTCGCAGACAAATTATCAGATGTGGCGTGACCGTGTGCGGGGGGAGCGAATGCCGCAGGCGGATCGGGCGGGGGGAAGGCGCCGCCGGGTTGCGTCCGGCTCGCCGCGCCCGCCGTGCCGCGGCGCTCTGTGCGCCAACGAACGGTGCAAATTGCTGCCCTGCCGCATTCTGGCGTGTCACTACCGCCCGCGACGCTTTCTGTAAGAGGTATCGATGAATCCGCTTTCGCACGCTCTATCGCGCAACGGCAACAATTTCGACCTCGTGCGGCTTCTTGCCGCCATTGCCGTCGTATATGGCCACTCGTATCTGCTGCAAGCGCCGGACGGCACGACGGACTGGGTCCAGAACGCGCTCGGCTTCGACGGCTTCGGCGCACTCGGCGTCTACGCGTTTTTTCTGTTGAGCGGCATGCTGGTGACCGCCAGTTTCGACCGTCAGCGCTCGGTGCCACGCTTCGCCGCGTTGCGCATCGCGCGCCTGTGGCCGGCGGTGGCGGGCGCTTCGCTGGTGACCGTGTTCATCCTCGGGCCGCTGTTCACGACACTGCCGCTGCGCGACTACTTCGCCTCCGGCATGACATGGGCCAACCTCGACAACTTCTCCACCATCGTGCTGAAAACCGGCTGGGCGCTGCCTGGCGTATTCGAGCACAACCGTTTTCCCGTTGACGTCTGCGCACCGTTGTGGACACTGCCGCTCGAAGTGCGCTGCTATCTGATCGTGATGGTGACCGGCATGCTGGGGCTCTTGTCCAGCGCGCGCGGCGTGGCGCTGGCCGCGCTGCTCGGGTGCGCCGCGTTCGTTCTGCGCGTGCATCTGCCGCATCTGCAGATCGGACTGCGTGACTTCAGCGAAACGCCCGGCGGCTATTCGTTCTGGCCGGAGCCGTTTTTCATGCTGGGGATGCTGCTATACGGCTGGCGCGAACAGTTTGACATCAACGGCCTGACGGCGCTCGCACTGACGATGGTGTTTCTGGTGTTCCGCGACACGGCCGGCGCGCAACCGCTGTTCTATCTGGCGTTTGTCTACGGCGTGCTGTGGGTGGGCACGACGCCGCTCTTGCGGCGCTTCGTGCCGCGTCACGATTACTCGTATGGGATTTATCTGTACGGCTTCATGGTGCAGCAATGCGTCGCGAATATCGCGCCGCAGTTGAGCCATGTCACGGCGGTGCTGATCGCCGCGCCGTTCATCCTGCTGTGCGCGGCGCTGTCGTGGCACTGCGTGGAGCAGCCGGTGCTGAAGTGGTGCCGCGGGCGCCTGGCGCGTCGGCAGACGTCGCTTGGCACGGGTCTGGCGGCTAGGGACCAGGCGGCGCGCTGAGGGTGAGAGTTGGCGTGGATGAAGGATGGCGACAGGCATCCGACGCCTTGCATGCCGGCGAATCCGCTTCGCCGGCATGAGCTTGCAGCGTAAGTTCGAAGCGTTAAGCCTGTGCCGCCGCCGCTTCGCGTTCAGCCGCTTCGATCGTATTGACGAGCAGCATTGTGATGGTCATCGGACCGACGCCGCCCGGCACCGGCGTGATGTAGCCGGCCACTTCCTTGACACCCGCGAAATCGACATCGCCGCACAGCTTGCCGGCTTCGTCGCGATTCATGCCGACGTCGATCACGGCTGCGCCGGGCTTCACCATCTCCGCCGTGAGAATGTTGCGCAGGCCGGTGGCGGCGACCACCACGTCGGCGTGACGCGTATGGGCGGCCAGATCGCGCGTCTTGCTATGGCAGATCGTGACGGTCGCACCGGCTTCGAGCAGCAGCAGCGCCATCGGCTTGCCGACGATGTTCGAGCGGCCGATCACCACCGCGTTCGCGCCTTGCAGCGGAATCTCATAGGCCGCCAGCATCTTCATCACGCCGTACGGTGTGCACGGGCGGAACAGCGGCCGGCCGGTCATCAGCGCGCCGGCATTGGCAACGTGAAAACCGTCGACATCCTTTTCCGGGGCGATCGCCTCGATGACCTTGTGGCTGTCGATATGCGGCGGCAGCGGCAGTTGCACCAGAATGCCGTGGATACGCGGATCGCGATTCAGTTCGTCGATGCGCGCCAGCAGATCGGCTTCCGGCAGATCGGCCGGATAGCGGTCGAACGACGAGCCGAGGCCGTTGTCATTGCACGCCTTGACCTTGTTGCGCACATAGACTTCGCTGGCCGGATTGTCGCCGACCAGCACGACAGCGAGGCCCGGCTGGTGGCCGCGGGCGGTAAGAGCGGCGGCGCGGGTGGCGACTTCGGCGCGCAGGGTCTTGGAAAGGGCTAGGCCGTCGATCAGTTTGGCTGTCATGGTCGGTCGAGATGGGCGGTTTGGAAAGCGGAGCAGGGTGCAGGCGCGCGTGCGCGGCACGTGCGATGGCGCTTTTCACCGGAAACGGGTCGGCACATGAAAGGCGCGCGGCGCGAATCGGGGATAAGCAGCGCTGCAAAGTGCGACATTATACCGGCCCGGCATGGCGTGCCATGTACGGATTCGTGGCGCGCGGGGGCGTGGCGGATTCGTGCTGCCTCCGGCCGTCCATGTCAGCGCGGACGGCGGGTGCGTGGCGTGCTCGGCAGGCGTGGGTGTCGGTGCGGACGTCAACGTGGATAGCGGCGCTGGGCACCGGTGTAGCCGAAAATAAATCGGCCGCGGACGGGCTTATGCGCCGCCGCGGCCGTCGAGCGACCTCGTCTTTTACTCCTGCACCGGCTGCCAGCTATCGTCCGGGTCGAACGATTTAACGGCGGCCGCGGCACGCGCGGTCTGCGGCCCCAGGTTCTTCTGATAGACCTGACCGTTCTGATTGACGATAAAGCTCATCACGCCGGTCTTGCCGTACTCGGCCGGCGAGGCGATCAGACCGAAGCCTTGGGTCAGCACGCCGTTCTCGACGTAGTTCTGCGCACCGCCTTTCGCGTGGGGACCTTGCGCCGTCAGGATCCGGTAGTGATAGCCGTGATAGGCCTCTGTTGGCAGGGTGCCGTTGGGCATGGTGGCGGCGAGCGGTCCAAGCGGGCTTTCCGTTTCGCCGGGCGCCGTCACCCAATATAGGCCGTCATGCTGGCCGGGCGTACTGACGAAGCGTTGCGCATAGTGCTGGGTCAGGTTGTGATAATCGTTTTGCGAGTCGAGGTAGGCAAGCGAGGTCAGGATCGCCGCGCGCTCATTGCGGCCGATGCGGCGTGTCAGCATCTCATCCTGCGCGGCCGGCGGATCGAAGCGCCAGCCCTTGCCAGCCTGCACGAGCGGAATCGGCAAGGTCCAGCCACTGTCGCCGACCGCCAGATGCGCGGTTGCGCGACCCTTGGTCTTCACCGGATCCTCGACAATCTGATGCCCTTTCGACCATGCGCCGAGGAACTGATAGATGTCGTCCTCGCCGATTCCTTCAGAAGGGATGAAGCGATGAAAATCGTTGCCGAGCACGTGCTTGAGCGCACCTTCGTCGTTGCGGGCCAAGGCGTCGACGAACGCATTGGCGGCGTCGTCGGCCGTGGGGTAGACCGCTTGCGCGTGGGCGGCGGTTGTGCCGAGCAGCAGTGCCGGCACTGCCAGCAGGGTGCCGGTCGTGCCGAAGGCGACGGCGAGCGTCAGAACGCGGGCGCGTAAGGCGCCGTATGGAAGTAAGCGAATCATCAGAGACTCCTCTTGATCGTTCAACGGTTGCGGCCGAGGTGGCGCTCACCGCCGCCGCCACCGCCCAGTCTGCCGCCGCCGCCCAGGTTGCCACCACCGCGCTGGACGCCGCCGCCGTTGGCGCCGAAACCACCGCCCGCGCGTTGCTGGCCGCCGCCGTTGGCGCCGAAGCCGCCGTTGCCGGAACGGTTCGCCGCCGCGTTGCGGCTCGCTTCACCGCGCTGCGTCTCCTGCCGCGCGGTGTTGCCGTCGCCGGCGCCGCGTAACGCGTTATCGCGATTGACGTTCTGCGCGCGGTTTTGCAGATCGGCGTTCTGCGTGCCACCCTGGTGAATCCCCTGCACGCGCTGGCTCGCGCTGCCGCTCAGGTTCTGGCCGGTACGGTTCTGCAAGGTCTGCTGCGCCTGGGCACGGGCGGCGTCGTCGCGGCCGCGATAGGCATCGTGCTGCGCACCGCCGAGGTTGTTGTTGACGTTGCGGTTGAGGTTCGCGTTGTTGACGTTGCGATTGACGTTGTTGACGTTGGTGTTGCGGTTCCAGTTCGTCGTGCTGCTGTTCACGTTGAGCCGGTTGTTCACATTGATGTTGTTGTACCGGTTCACGTTGATATTGACGTCATGCGTGTTCCAGTTGAAGCCACCCCACAGCGAATTGGCGACGGCGACACCTGCGCCGAACGCAAGGCCGGTCGCGAAGCCGGCTGCAATGGCATAACCCGGAGGCGGCGGGACATACACGGGCGGGTAAGCGGGATAGGGCCACGTACCGTAGACGACCGTCGGGTTATACGTCGGCACGTACACCACTTGCGGATTGGCCGGCACGATCTGAATCGTGCTTTGCTCGACCACGACCTTCTGCTGCGAACTCGTCTTCAGATTGCCCGCGGCTTGCGCCTGTTTGCGCAAGCGTTGCACGGAGTCCATCACGTCGTTTGGCTGGGCCAGAAAGGCGTTGCCGAGTTGCGCGACCCAGTCGGGTTTCGACGCCATGGTCGCGAGAACCTGCGGGAAGGCGACCAGCGATTGCACGCTCGGGTCCCACGGCTCGGACGCGACTGCTTTGACGGCGTCGTCGCCTTGCAGTTTGGCGTTGGCTTTGGACCATTCCGCCGCGGCCTGCACGTCTTGCGGGAAGGTGGCGGCCATCAGGACCTGCGCGAGCAGGGCGTCGGGATAGAGCGCGATGGGCGCGGTCAGCGAATCGAGTTGCTGGTTCGACACCTTCGCGGCGCTTTGCGCATAGACCGCGCTCGGCGTGACCAGACCCACGAAGAGTGGTGCGCCCGCGAGTGCGGCGCAAACAAGCAACACACGCGAACGGTGTGTTCCGGATCGTTTCACGATGAAATCCTCCCGGCTGCGTTAGACGCGCGAAGTCAATGCGCAGCGCATGCTGCGTTGCTTCGGCGCGATGGAATGGAGAAGGAAGCGAATAAAAAGGCCGGCTCAGCTTCGTTTGAACCGTTCGATATGGCAGATGCGTCAGCAACGCGGTCGAGCTGCCTTAACTGTTTTGCACCGCATGGCGACGCCCCATATGACAACGACAGCACACGTGTCCTGCGTTCATCGGGCATCAAGGGTTCCTGCTGAGGAGTTCTGTGTAAATTAAGGGGCGCAGCGAAGCTTGTCAATCTTGTCTGAGGAAACAGGTTATTGCCGCGCGACGTAAGCACGTGCTGGCTCATGCGTATTGGCTGAAGGAAAGCAGACGCAGACGCGGACGCGGACGCGTCGAATCATGCCGCGCGTCGTTGTTGCGAAGCGGGAGGACGGGAGGGGGAAGATGAAACGAGCCGGACTGTTCGACAGTCCGGCCGTTGACACTCAGTCGCGACCCGCGGGGTATGCGGCGGTCGCGACGTTCACTGTTATTGCGCGGGTTGCGGCTTGTTCGACAGCGCCAGTCGCAGCAGATCGGCGACCGTGTTGACGTTGAGCTTTTCCATGATGTTCGCGCGATGCGCTTCGACCGTCTTGATGCTGATGCCGAGGTCGTCGGCGATCTGCTTGTTCAGGCGGCCGGCAATGATGCGCTCGAGCACCTGGTGTTCACGCGCGGTCAGCTTGCCGAGACGTTCGGCCGCAGCGCGTTGCTGTTGCACGCTGGTGCTTTCGCTGCGCGCCTTGTCGAGCATGCGCTCGACCAGCTTGCGCAGTTCGGCTTCGTCGAACGGTTTTTCGATAAAGTCCATCGCACCTTTTTTCATCGTCGACACGGCCATCGGCACGTCGCCGTGGCCCGTCACGAAGATGATCGGCAGCGACGCGTTGTCGGCGATCAGGCGTTCCTGCAACTCGAGCCCGCTCATGCCGGACATCCGCACATCGAGAATCAGACACGCGATCTGGCCCGGATGCGTATGCGGCTGCCATGCGTCGATGAACTGCTCGGCGCTGGAGAAGCATTGCACGCGGTAGCCGTTCGCCTCCAGCAGCCAGCGCAGCGAATCTCGCACGGCCTCGTCGTCATCGACGACAAAGACTGTTTCCTGTGTGGTGACTGGGCTGTTCATAGCTCTCCCGTAACGGTTTGTGGTGTCGGCGCCTCTGACCCGCCGTTGCTCGGGCCGTCAGGCTCTCCAATAGGCAGACTGCAATGGAACGTGGCGCCTGTGATGTGGCCGTCTGATTCGACGTTGTTGACCACCCACAAACGGCCGCGGTGCGATTCGATAATCGAACGGCAAATGTTCAGCCCCATGCCCATACCGTCGGACTTGGTGCTGTAAAACGGTTCAAAGAGACGCTCGGCTGTCGCTTCGTCGACGCCAGGTCCCTGGTCGACGACGCTGATGCAGACAAACCCGCCCTCCAGACGCACGACCACGCGAATCACCGGGTCGACCGCATTCGGACGCGCATCGTGCATGGCTTCGACACCGTTCTTCAGCAGGTTCACCAACACCTGCTCGATCAGAACCGGGTCGACGTAGATCACCGGCAGGCGCGAGCGCAGATCGGTGACGATACGAATCTTGCGTTTGCGCGCTTCGAGTTCGGCGAGACCCACCGCGTCCGCGACGATATCGGCCACGCGCGTCGCCTGGCGTTTCGGCTCGCTGCGTTTCACGAACTCGCGGATGCGCTTGATGATCATGCCGGCCCGCACCGCCTGTTGGGCGGTTTTCTCGAGCACGGGCAAGAGATTGTCAGGCGTCGTCCGACCGGATTTAACCAGTGCCACGGTTCCGGAGCAATAGTTATTGATCGCGGCGAGCGGCTGGTTGAGTTCGTGTGCGAGCGAGGAGGCCATTTCGCCCATGGTCATCAGGCGGCTGGTGAACTGCAGCTTCTCATCCTGCTGGCGCGAGAGTTCCTGAGCCTGCTTGCGGGTGGTGATGTCGGTCGCGATCTGCATCTGCGCGAGGTGGCCGTCCACCCACTGGATGTACTGGCGGCGCACTTCGAACCATTTCTGAATACTCTGCACGTAGACTTCCTGCGCATCGGCCGTGCTTTCGGTCAGCGCGGCAGCGGGCAGACCCGCATAGGCATCCACCATATCGATCGAATCGGACGATGCCTGTGCGCTATCGAACCCGCCGCCTGCCAATTCCAGATGGCCGTCCGGGCGAATGCCGAATAGGTGGCGGTAGTAGCGGTTGGCGAACAGCAGTTCGGCTTCGTCGGCGGCCAGCACGGAGACGGCGGCGTCGAGACTTTCCAGCACGGTCGTGAAGCGCTCGTGCGCGGCGGCAAGTTCTTCGCGCGCGCGCTTGGGCTCGGTGATGTCGGTCATCGACGACATCCAGCCGGTCTGGCGCCCCGAGCTGTCGATCAGGGGTGATACATAGAGTCGCGCATGGAACAGCGAACCGTCTTTGCGGCGCACCCGCAATTCGAAGCCGGAAGAGGGGGCCTTGCCGCGCAGCGTCATGTCGAGCTGGCGTTGCATCTCAGGGTAGGCGTCGCGCGGCCAGTAAGCGAACGGCGCGTTCTTGCCGACCAGATCGCTTTCGTCCCAGCCGGTCATACGGCAGAACGCCGGGTTCACGTGCGTGATGCGCCCGTGCATATCGAGCACGCGCATGCCGATCAGCACCGAATTTTCCATCGCGCGACGGAAGAACGCTTCGGCATAGAGCGCCTGCTGCGCTTCGAAGCGTTGCCGCGTGTGTTTCCACAAGCTCCACAGGCTCCACAAGACGAAGCACGACAGGCCGGCCACCAGCCAGACCAGCGTGTTGTTGGTGAAGTTGGTCATCTGCGGGAACGCGTAGACGCGTACCGAGATGCCCTGGCCCGGCGGGTCGAGCGGCAGATCGTAGAACATGTCGCGCGGCAGGCGCGGGCGGGTCGACGTGGTGGTCAACTCGCGGTTGTTCACGTCGATGATCGAGATTTTGTATTTGGCCGACAACTCGGGCGGAATGTCGTGCTTCAGGATCCCTTCAACCGAGAACACGGCGGCAATCGTGCCGAGGAAGTCGCGGTCGCGAAACACCGGCGTCTGCAGGGTGATGTAGCCGTTGCCGACGTCGTCGTAGATCAGCGGCGAGTACACCTGGCGGCGGGTATTGCGCGCCTCGTTGAAGGCAGCTTTGACCGCTTCGTCCATCTGCGCGTCGTTCGGCTTGGCGAGGCGCTGGCCGAACACAGGTAGCGCGGTATTGGGCCAACGCGGTTGTTGCGCGCTGGTGTACCAGTTCATGTAGAGGATCTCGGGATGCCCCTGCATGATGTCCGTGGTGGACACCTGGAATGAATGCGGATCGGCGTGGCCGGCGACGAGGTCGCGGGCGAGGGCCTGAATCTGTTCCTGCGCGCCCGTCATGGACAGGCGGATCTGCTGCTGCGCCCACGCGACATTACGGTAGAGCGTGTCTTCCTGCTGCTGCTGCTCGCGCCGGTTCAGGCTCCACAGAATCAGGCTCATGACGACCAGGAAAACCAGGATCGACAGCAGCGGGGTGAGCAAATAGGAGTTCGACCACCACGGTCCGTGGTGCCAGCGGGAGGACGGCGTCGAATCCGCCGGCGAACCAGCGGTGCGCGCCGAGCGAGCGAAAAGCCGTTCGGTCAACATGCGTGGCATTGTAGCGCAGCGAGTGACTAGCAAATGGCGCAAAAAAGCGCTGAAAGTAACGTTATTCGGCGCAAACTAGCCGACGTATCCGTCGATCGGCAGTCAAATCAGGTTGCGCCGCAACAATTTTCCGCATTATGAGATTCGATCTCGTAATTCGAAAATTTTGTTGCGCGGACGTCGGGACCCCTTTTACAATCGGCCGAAGCTGCCGCGGTCGTGCTTCGTCCGCGTCGTCTGTTCAAAGAGCGTTCCTCTAAACCCAGGAGACGAGCATGTCCGCTGTACCCGACGAAGTCATGAAATATGTCGCTGCCGAAAAAGACGACGATCCCCAGGAAACCGGCGAATGGCTGGAAGCGCTGGATGGCGTGATTTCTGCTGTAGGCCCCGATCGTGCTCACTATCTGATCGAGAAGCAGATCGAATTCGCCCGTGTACACGGCGAGCATTTGCCGTTCTCCGCTAACACCCCGTACATCAACACGATTCCCGTGTCGCGTCAGGCGCCGATCCCCGGCGACCAGGACCTCGAACACCGTATCCGCTCGTACACGCGCTGGAACGCCATCGCCATGGTGCTGCGCGCGGGCAAGGACACGAACGTCGGCGGCCATATCGCCTCGTTCGCGTCGGCCGCCACGCTGTACGACGTCGGCTACAACCACTTCTGGCACGCACCGTCGGCCGAACATGGCGGCGATCTCGTGTTCGTGCAGGGTCACTCGTCGCCGGGTGTCTACTCGCGCGCGTTCCTGCTCGGCCGTCTGACCGAAAACCAGCTCGACAACTTCCGTCAGGAAGTGGGCGGCGAGGGCATCTCGTCGTACCCGCACCCGTGGCTGATGCCGGACTTCTGGCAATTCCCAACCGTCTCGATGGGCCTCGGCCCGATCATGGCGATCTATCAGGCACGCTTCATGAAGTACATGCAGGCGCGCGGCATTGCGAAGACCGAAGGCCGCAAGGTCTGGGCTTTCCTCGGCGACGGCGAAACGGATGAACCGGAATCGCTCGGCGCAATCGGCATGGCCGGTCGCGAACGCCTCGACAACCTCGTGTTCGTGATCAATTGCAACCTGCAGCGCCTGGATGGACCGGTGCGTGGTAACGGCAAGATCATCCAGGAACTCGAAAGCGAATTCCGCGGCGCCGGCTGGAACGTCATCAAGGTCGTCTGGGGCAGCCGCTGGGATGCGCTGTTCCAACGCGACAAGTCGGGCGCGCTGATGCGCCGGATGATGGAAGTGGTCGACGGCGAATATCAGACGTACAAGTCGGAATCGGGCGCGTTTGTGCGCGAGCACTTCTTCAACACGCCGGAACTGAAGGCGCTGGTCGCCGACTGGTCCGACGAAGACGTGTGGAACCTGAACCGTGGCGGCCACGATCCGCACAAGATCTACGCCGCGTTCACCGAAGCGACGAACTCGAAGGGCCAGCCGACCGTCATCCTCGCGAAGACGATCAAGGGCTACGGCATGGGCGAAGCCGGTCAGGCGATGAACATCACCCACCAGCAGAAGAAGCTGCACGTGGATCAGCTGAAGAAATTCCGCGATCAGTTCCGCCTGCCGATCTCCGACGAAGAACTCGTCAACGTGCCGTACCTCAAGTTCGAAGAAGGTTCGAAGGAACTCGAGTACATGCGTGCCCGCCGTCAGGACCTCGGTGGTTATCTGCCGGCGCGCCGTCAGAAGGCCGAGTCGCTGCCGGTGCCGGCGCTGGACGCGTTCGAGCCGCTGCTGAAGGGCACGGGCGAAGGCCGCGAGATCTCCACGACGATGGCGTTCGTGCGGATTCTCAATATCCTGCTGAAAGACAAGGCGCTCGGTAAGCGCATCGTGCCGATCGTGCCGGACGAATCGCGTACCTTCGGTATGGAAGGCCTGTTCCGCCAGATCGGTATCTGGAATCAGGAGGGCCAGAAATATGTGCCGGAAGATTCTGACCAGCTGATGTTCTACCGCGAATCGGAAAGCGGTCAGATCTTGCAGGAAGGCATCAACGAAGCCGGTGGGATGTGTGACTGGATCGCAGCCGCGACGTCGTACTCGACGCACGGCGAGATCATGATCCCGTTCTACATCTTCTACTCGATGTTCGGCTTCCAGCGTATCGGCGACCTGGCATGGGCGGCGGGCGACATGCGTTCGCGCGGCTTCCTGCTGGGCGGCACGGCTGGCCGCACGACGCTGAACGGCGAAGGTCTGCAACACGAAGACGGCCACTCGCTGTTGTGGGCGGCTTCGGTGCCGAACTGCATCAGCTATGACCCGACGTTCGGTTACGAACTCGCCGTCATCATGCAAGACGGTCTGCGCCGCATGGTTGCCGATCAGGAAGACGTGTATTACTACATCACGGTGATGAACGAGAACTACGAGCACCCGGCGATTCCGCAGGGCGACACTGTAGCGGCCGACATCATCAAGGGTATGTACTCGTTCAAGAAGGCCGATGCTGATAAGAAGGCACCGCGCGTTCAGCTGATGGGCGCGGGCACGATCTTCAATGAAGTGATCGCCGCTGCTGGTCTGCTGAAGAACGACTGGGGCGTTGCTGCCGACCTGTGGAGCGTGCCGAGCTTCACCGAACTGGCTCGCGAAGGTCACGAAGTGCAGCGCTGGAACCTGCTGCACCCGACCGAAGAGAAGAAGCTCTCGCACGTCGAGAAGCTCTTGAAGGACGCACAAGGTCCGGTCATCGCATCGACTGACTACGTGCGCGCGCTGACCGAGCAGATCCGCGCGTTCGTGCCGCAGAAGTTCGTCGTGCTGGGCACGGATGGCTACGGCCGTTCGGACACGCGTGAAAAGCTGCGTCACTTCTTCGAAGTCGACCGCTACTGGGTCACGGTTGCCGCGTTGAATGCACTGGCAGATGAAGGCACGATCGAACGCAAGGTCGTCGCCGAGGCGCTCAAGAAGTACAACCTTGATCCCGCCAAACCCAACCCGATGACCGTCTAAGGCATCATTCCCCGTGTGCCACGGCGTGCGCGCCTGCTCTGATCAACAGGGCAGGCGGCGTGCGCGGCCCAGGAGACACTAACAATGAGTCAAGCGATCGAAGTCAAAGTGCCGGACATCGGCGATTACACGGACATTCCGGTGATCGAGGTGCTGGTGAAGGCGGGTGATACCGTCGAGAAAGAGCAATCGCTCGTTACGCTGGAATCCGACAAGGCGACCATGGACGTGCCGAGCTCGGCGGCCGGCGTCGTCAAGGAAGTGAAGGTCAAGGTCGGCGACAACGTGTCGGAAGGTTCGCTGATCGTCGTGCTGGAAGGCGCGGGCGCTGCGGCTGCCGCGCCGGCACCGGCGCCTGCTGCTGCACCGGCTCCCGCTGCTGCACCGGCGGCTGCGCCGGCCGCTGCGCCGGCACCGGCTGCCGCCGGCGGTGGTCTGCAAGAAGTCAAAGTGCCGGATATCGGCGACTACAAAGACATCCCCGTGATCGAAGTCACGGTGAAGGTCGGCGATCGCGTCGAGAAAGAGCAGTCGCTGGTGACGCTCGAATCCGACAAGGCGACCATGGACGTGCCGAGCTCGGCCGCCGGCGTCGTCAAGGAAGTGAAGGTCAAGGTCGGCGATAACGTGTCGGAAGGCTCGGTCATCGTCGTGCTGGAAGCGGATGGTGCTGCTGCACCGGCTGCCGCGCCGGCCCCGAAGCAGGCTGCGCTCGAGAAGCCGTCGGATGCGCCGGCTGCTCCGTCGCCGGCTCCGGCTTCGCCGTCTGCGCTTGCGCAGGCGCCGCTGATTCCGGCCGGCGAGGGTGGGGCGCGGCGTGCGAGCCACGCGTCGCCGTCCGTGCGCAAGTTCGCGCGCGAACTCGGCGTCGACGTGGTGCAAGTCCAGGGCACGGGTCCGAAGGGCCGTATTACGCAAGCGGACGTGACCGGCTTCATCAAGGGTGTGATGACGGGGCAGCGTGCTGCGCCGGCAGGCGCTGCTGCACCGGCAGGCGCGGGTGGCGGCGAGTTGAATCTGCTGCCGTGGCCGAAGGTCGACTTCACCAAGTTCGGTCCGGTCGATCCGAAGCCGCTGTCGCGCATCAAGAAGATCTCGGGCGCGAATCTGCATCGCAACTGGGTCATGATTCCGCACGTCACGAACAACGACGAAGCGGACATCACCGATCTCGAAGCGCTGCGCGTGCAGTTGAACAAGGAAAACGAAAAGGCCGGCGTGAAGATCACGATGCTGGCGTTCGTCATCAAGGCGGTCGTGTCCGCCCTGAAGCAGTTCCCGACGTTCAACGCGAGCCTCGACGGCGATAACCTAGTGTTCAAGCAGTATTACCACATTGGGTTTGCTGCCGATACGCCGAATGGTCTCGTCGTTCCGGTGATTCGTGATGCCGACAAGAAGGGTTTGATCGATATCGCGAAGGAAATGGCCGATCTGTCGAAGGCCGCGCGTGATGGCAAGCTGAAGCCGGATCAGATGCAAGGTGGTTGCTTCTCGATTTCTTCGCTTGGTGGCATTGGCGGGACTAACTTCACGCCGATTATCAATGCGCCGGAAGTCGCCATTCTTGGCCTGTCGCGTGGCGCGACGAAGCCGGTTTGGGATGGCAAGCAGTTTGTGCCGCGGCTGATTCTGCCGCTGTCGTTGTCGTATGACCATCGAGTGATCGATGGCGCTGCGGCGGCGCGGTTCAATGCTTATCTGGGTGCGATTCTTGCCGATTTTCGGCGTGTGATTCTTTGATCGTGGGTTGAGGTTTTTTGCTCGCAGCGCGGTTTTGGTGGTTATCCGCGCTTCTCGTTGAACTTGCTTTCTTGTCGGTCTATTAGTGTCGCCCCTGTGCGGGGCGGCACCTACTTTTCTTTGTCTTCCAAAGAAAAGTAGGCAAAAGAAAGGCGCGTCCTTGGGCGGACGGCAAAGGATGTTTCTGTTCGCCGTGCCGCTAGCTTTTAGGCTGTCTCGGAGTGGGTTCTTCGCCTCATCACGATCAATAAGAGAAGGGGACACCATGAGTCTCGTCGAAGTAAAAGTGCCGGATATCGGTGACTTCAAAGACGTCGATGTCATCGAAGTCAATATCAAACCGGGCGATGTCATCGAGAACGAACAGGCGCTGATGACGCTCGAGTCCGATAAGGCCTCCATCGAAGTGCCGAGCGATACCGCCGGCACAGTCAAGGAAGTGCGCGTCAAAACCGGCGACAAAGTCTCGCAAGGTACGGTCATCGCACTGGTCGAAACGTCTGCGGACGCGGCGCCGGCTAAGGCACCTGAGAAAGCGCCCGCTCCAGCGGCCGCAGCGCCTGCACCGGCACCTGCACCGGCACCGGCACCGGCACCGGCACCGGCACCGGCACCGGCACCGAAAGCTGCCGCGCCCGCTCCGCAAGCCGGTAGCTTCTCCGGTAACGCGGACATCGAGTGCGACACGCTCGTGCTCGGTTCAGGCCCCGGCGGTTACTCGGCTGCGTTCCGCTCGGCCGACCTCGGCATGAAGACGGTGCTCGTCGAACGTTATTCAACGCTCGGCGGTGTGTGTCTGAATGTCGGCTGTATCCCGTCGAAGGCGTTGCTGCATACCGCGCTCGTCATCGACGAAGCCGAAGCGCTCGGCTCGCATGGCATCACGTTCGGCAAGCCGCAAATCGATCTGGACAAGCTGCGCGACTTCAAGTCGGGCGTCGTCAAGAAGCTCACCGGCGGTCTCGCCGGCATGGCCAAGATGCGCAAGGTCGAAGTCGTGACGGGCACCGGCTCGTTCGTCGATCCGCATCACATGGAAGTGCAGACCGAAGGCGGTAAGAAGGTCGTCAAGTTCAAGCAGGCGATCATCGCCGCAGGCTCGGAAGCGGTGAAGCTGCCGTTCATTCCGGAAGATCCGCGGGTGGTCGATTCGACCGGCGCGCTCGAACTGCGTCAGATTCCGCAACGCATGCTCGTGATCGGTGGCGGCATCATCGGTCTCGAAATGGCGACGGTCTATGCCACGCTCGGCGCGCAAATCGATGTGGTCGAAATGCTCGACGGCCTGATGGCCGGCGCGGATCGCGATCTGGTCAAGGTCTGGGAGAAGTACAACAGCAAGCGTTTCGCCAACGTCATGCTGAAGACCAAAACCACCGCGGCAGAAGCGAAAGACGACGGTATCTATGTGTCGTTCGAAGGCGAAAAGGCCCCGGCCGAAGCGCAACGCTATGACCTCGTGCTGGTCGCCGTCGGCCGTACGCCGAATGGCAAGAAGATCGGCGCGGACAAGGCAGGCGTGGCGGTCACGGATCGCGGCTTCATCGACGTCGACAAGCAGATGCGCACCAACGTGCCGCACATCTTCGCGATCGGCGATATCGTCGGTCAGCCGATGCTCGCGCACAAAGCCGTGCATGAAGCGCACGTCGCCGCTGAAGTGGCTCACGGCGAGAAGGCGTACTTCGATGCGATGCAGATTCCGTCGGTCGCTTACACCGATCCGGAAGTGGCGTGGGCCGGCAAGACGGAAGATCAGCTTAAGGCCGAGGGCATCAAGTTCGGCAAAGCGGTGTTCCCGTGGGCAGCCTCGGGTCGTGCAATCGCCAACGGCCGCGACGAAGGCTTCACCAAGCTGCTGTTCGACGAAGAAACGCATCGCGTGATCGGCGGCGGGATTGTCGGTTTGAACGCAGGCGATCTGATCAGCGAAGTCTGTCTCGCGATCGAAATGGGTGCGGATGCAACGGATATCGGTAAGACGATTCACCCGCATCCGACGCTCGGTGAATCGATCGGGATGGCCGCCGAGTTGTACGAAGGCGTCTGCACCGACTTGCCGCCGCAGAAAAAGAAGTAATGCCGCTGGGTCCGCCTGCTTGCAGGTGGGCCCGAAGAAGCAGAGGCAAAAAAAACGGCGCGCCCCGCAAAGGGCGCGCCGTTTTTTTATAGCAAGCAGCGTAGCGCGTTTGTCGTGAAGCGACGCATGAACCATGCGCCACGCACCTCAGGCAGCGGGAAAAAAAATCCCGGCCTTTTCGCCGGGCAAACGATACGCTATTCAACGTATCGGAGCGTTCGGCCTGGTGAAACCGTGTGAGCGGCAACGGCACGACGCTGTTGCTTGTACGCTGTTGCTAAAATCGCGCCGGCCCAGCCTGTGAGGCGGGCCGGCGTGACATGCGGCTTGAAACTTAGACTGCCTTCTTGGCCGAGCGCGATGCTTGTGCAGCGGCTTGCGATGCTGCCTTCGATGCGGCCGTTGCGGCTGCATTGAAGTTGCTTTCGGCGATTTCGACAGCTTGCTTGGCTGCCTTGTGGACCGTTTCGTACGTGGTGTTGGCGGCGGTGATAGCCGACTTCATCACGGCGACAGCGGTTTCCGAACCAGCCGGGGCATTCTTCGCAACGTTTTCGACGAGCGATTGGACCTTGCGGTTTTGCTCTTCGAATTGGGCTTCAGCGACGCGGGTGAATTCACCTTGCGTTGCCGACACGATTTCATACACATGGCGGCCGTACGACAGCGCCTTTTCAGCCACCGGCTGTGCAAGGCTTGCTTGCAGGGCCAGCAATTCTTGCGCGTCCTTCACCGACAGTGCGCGTTGGGCATTTTCCTGGCTTTCCGCGAGTGTCGATTTCACGACTTGCAGATTCAGCTCCACCAGCTTTTCGACGCCTTCAAATGCCTTGGTCGTCAGGCCGAACAACGTTTCAAAGTTGGCTTTCTGGGCTGCAGCGAATTGCTCAGGGGTCAGCAGAGTCATGGTTTACGCTCCTGGATCGCGGCCTGTCTGTGCGGACCGCATTGGGTTAGTGGCGAGACGCTTTAAGATCGTCTCCCCGGACCGCGATGTTTTGTGCATCGCAGCAATGGTTCCCATTTTAGGATGGCCACAACGAATGTCAAGCGTTTTTTGTGCGCCGCACAATGTCGATAAATTGCTGATAAAACAATACCTTATGCAGTAAGCATGACATTCAGATGACGCAAGGCAATTCTCTCGTCGCACCGTGCTGGTGCGGGATGAATCTGTATTTGTTACCGATTTCAGGGGAGATTTCGACCGCTGGCGAGAATCGGCCTTGGCTGGAAAGTCAGGGCAGGTTTGACAAAAAATGCATCAATTGGCCATCTCGATGTAAACCAGAAAGTGTCACGGAACGTTAATGCTCTATGCCGGTCGAATGCGCTTGGCGGTCTCCAGCAGGTGTTTAACAGCCTGTAGCGAGGCCCCTGCGACGTTCCTGCGCGCCGGCAAGGCTTTACATGCCTGCGCTCAGCCCGTATTTCCCCTGATCAAGGTTGTCTCGAAATTGCCGTTATGCTGAAAGAATCACCTCGATTCCGGCACGTGGCGGCAAAGGCGAGACGAAGCGCGCTGGCGATCGTTTTTTTCGATCGAAGCGCGGCACTTATTTGTGTTTTTGCGATCGGAGCTTACAAGCCGGTTTAAGGAGCGCGTATAAGTGCTTCAAATTGCTAATTTTTCGTTGTTTTACTACACTTGCGGAAACCTCTTGCCGCTCCCTACCGAACACCCATGAAAACCGACATGTTTTCGTCGCTAAAAGTGATCCACGGCGCGGCCCGCAGCACCGCTCTGTCGGTGGCCGCCTCCATGGTCATCGCAGCGGCGTTCGCCACGCCCGTTAGCGCTTTTGCCGCCACGTCCGCCGCCGACACACCGGCCGCGACTGCAAAAACTTCCAAACACGCGAAAGCGGCCAAAAAGCCCACCGCAGCCACGGCCGACAAAGTGTCGGGCAAGAAGGCCGCCAAAGGCGCAGCGGTGAAGCCCGTTGCCGCCGCGGGCGACGACACGCCGCGCACGAGTGTCAAGCGCAAGCGTGTGACGTACACGTCGAACGGTCGCCACCACTCCGTGGTGCGCCGCGTCGCGTACGAACCGCGTCAGCCTACTGTCGGCCAGGCTTTCGGTCTGCACGACACGCCGGACGCGCTGATGCTGCGTTCAAGCGTTGCCTACGTGATCGATCAGAACACCGGCGAATCGCTGTTCGACAAGAATTCGCGCGCCGTGGTGCCCATCGCGTCGATTACCAAGCTGATGACCGCGATGGTGGTGCTGGACTCGAAGGCGCCGCTGACCGAGCAGATTGAAGTCACGGACGAAGACCGCGACTACATCAAGAACACCGGTTCGCGCCTCTCGGTCGGCTCGGTGCTCTCGCGTGAAGACATGCTGCACATCGCGCTGATGGCCTCGGAAAACCGCGCGGCTGCAGCGCTGTCGCGTTACTTCCCGGGCGGCCGCCCGGCCTTCCTCGCAGCGATGAACGCCAAGGCCAAGCAACTCGGCATGACGGACACGCATTTCGAAAGCCCGTCGGGTCTGACGAGCGAGAACGTGTCGAGCGCGCGCGACCTGGTGAAGATGGTCAACGCGGCCTATCAGTATCCGATGATCCGCCAGTTCTCGACCGATCGTAGCTACGAGGTCTACACCGGCAAGCGTTCGATCGCCTATAACAGCACGAACGCGCTGGTGCGCAACCCGTCGTGGGACATCGGTCTGCAGAAGACCGGCTTCATCAACGAAGCGGGTGAGTGCCTCGTGATGCAGGCCACTATCCACGGCCGTCCGATGATCGTGGTGCTACTCGATTCGTCGGGCAAATACTCGCGCTTCGCCGACGCAACGCGTCTGCGCACATGGCTCGACAATGGTGGCGATCAGGCGCGCATCACCAGCGCGGACGCCGGTGGCCCGGGGACCTGAGGTGCGCTAGCATGCTCCAGCGGCCGGTTTTCGGACCGGCCAATAAAAAAAGCCTCGCATCATCTGCGAGGCTTTTTTATTGGCCGGAGGAGGACGCAGCCGCCAGCTTATGCGTGCTGGGGATGCGCGTGCTGCTGCGGTGTCTGCGGGCGATAACCCAGCGACTCGGAAATCAGCAATGCCGTTTGGCTGAGCTGCCCCAGCCACGAGTCCTGCAAGCGATCCGCCGGGGCGGATAGCGACAGGCCCGCAACCAGCTTGCCGGTGTCATCGTAAATTCCCGCCGCAATGCAGCGTACGCCCAGTTCCAGTTCTTCGTTATCGCGCGCGCACGCCTGCTGCCGCACGTGCGACAGCTCGCGTTCGAGCTTGGTCAGATCGGTGATGCTGTTCTGTGTGTGACCGGACAGGCCGGTGCGCGTGGCATAGGCCCGCACGCGGGTCGACTCGTCGGCGGCAAGGAAGAGCTTGCCCACCGAGGTCAGATGCAGCGGCGCTCGCCCGCCAATCGCTCGCACCACCTGCATGCCGGAGCGCTCGGAGTACGCGCGTTCTATATAGACGATCTCGTCGCCCTGGCGCACCGACAGGTTCACTGTCTGCCCGGTTTGGCGGTGCAGTTCGCGCATCGGCGTGAGTGCGGCGTCGCGTACCGACAGACGTGCCTTCACCAGATTGCCCAGTTCGAGCAGACGCATACCGAGACGGTACGTGCCGGGATCCGACCGGTCGACCAGCCGGCACATCACCATGTCGTTCAGGATGCGGTGCGCGGTGGACGGATGCAGCTCCGTGCGGATGGCGAGTTCTTTCAGGCTGACCGGGTCGCTATGCGCAGCGAGTGCATCGAGCAAGCGCATCATGCGTTCGATCACCTGGATCGAAGTTTTGGGATCCGGGTTCGTATCGCTCATGGGAGGAATCGGTTGACGCGTCAAACAGCGGAAATTGATTGTATCCCGTATTGTGAAAAGAAGGAAAGCGCTTGGAAGGCCTATTCCAATTTTACGTGGGATTCGTCCTATGCCTTCCGGCCGTTGGTATTGTGCGGCAAACAGCGGATAATCAGGGACGTTTTCCCGAAGGAGGGCTCATGCGAGTCGGATTGTTCGTCACCTGCCTGATCGACCTGATGCGTCCGGAGATCGGTTTCTCGGTCATCAAGCTGATCGAAGGCGCCGGTTTCGAGGTGGTGGTGCCGCCCGCGCAAACCTGCTGCGGGCAGCCGGCGTACAACTCGGGGGAGCGGCGCATCGCGCGCGACCTGGCTGAGAAAACTTTGCGCGAGTTCGAACAGTTCGACTACGTGGTGGTGCCGTCCGGTTCGTGCGGCGGCATGATCCGCGCGCATTACGGCGACCTGTTTGCCGACGATCCTGAGATGATGACCCGCTTCGGCCGGTTGCGGGCCAAAGTGTTCGAGTTGACGGATTTCCTGGTCAATGTGGCCAAGGTGCAATTGCAGCCGGGCGAGTTCGCGGGCCAGGTCACGTATCACGATTCCTGTTCGGGGCTGCGCGAACTCGGCGTCAAGGCGCAGCCGCGCGCGTTGCTGGCGCAGGTGGGCGTGGCGGTGACTGAAATGAAGGATTGCGAGCACTGCTGCGGCTTTGGCGGCACCTTCGCGATCAAGTACGGCGACATCTCGACGGCGATCGTCGACGAAAAATGCGCGAATATCGGCGCGAGCGGTGCCGGCACGGTCGTGCTCGGCGATCTCGGCTGCATGCTGAATATAGAGGGCCGCTTGCGGCGCACCGGCGATAGCACCACGCGC
This sequence comes from Burkholderia sp. GAS332, assembly GCA_900142905.1. Classification (NCBI taxonomy): domain Bacteria; kingdom Pseudomonadati; phylum Pseudomonadota; class Betaproteobacteria; order Burkholderiales; family Burkholderiaceae; genus Burkholderia; species Burkholderia sp. GAS332. The sequence goes on from FSRV01000001.1 coordinate 1,632,399, forward strand.
GTGCTGCACATCGCCCAGGTGCTGGCCGGCGACGTTTAAGAATCATCGCCGCGCCCAAACCGGCGCACCTGATTCGGCACAGTCCATTTCGCGCGTTTCACGCGTGCGCACCATTCGCGATTTTCACTGGCGCGTTTTACTCACGTATCTCACTCGCGCATCTCACCCCAATACGCCCAAGGCCGCCATGCAAGTCCAATCGATGCATTTCAGGGCCCGCGCGGGCCAGAAACTCGCGGACCAGCGTCTGCAGCAGAACCTGACCAAGCTGTCGACCAAGTTCGTCTCGGCCCGCGCCGAGGCCATGACCGCGATCGATTTTCCCGCCACTCGCGCCGCGCTCAAGGAGCGCCGCAATCGCGCGCTGGACAATCTCGACGTCTGGCTCGAGACCTTCGAACGTGAAGCAGCCCGGCGCGGCGTCACGGTCCTGTTCGCCGAGACGACGCAGGAGGCCGCGCGCCTCGTCGGCGATATTGCGCGCCGGCATGAAGTGAAGAAGGTGATCAAGACCAAGTCGATGGTCACCGAGGAAATGCGCCTGAACGAAGTGCTCGGGCAGATGGGCGTGCAGTCGATCGAAACCGATCTGGGCGAATACATTCTGCAGATCAACGACAACGAGCCGCCGAGCCACATCATCGCGCCGGTCGTCCATAAGGATAAGGACGAGATCGCCGACCTTTTCGCGAAAACGCACGACCGGCCGCGTCTGACCGAGATCACCGACATGACCCGCGAAGCGCGCGAGATGCTGCGTCCACACTTCATGACCGCCGACATGGGCGTGACCGGCGGCAACTTCGTGGTGGCGGAAACGGGTTCGGTGGTGCTGGTCACGAACGAGGGCAACGAGGGCATGTGCACGGTGATGCCGCGCGTCCATGTGGCGGTGACCGGCATCGAGAAAGTGTTGCCCACGCTGGAAGATCTGGCGACGGCCATGCGTCTTTTGCCGCGCTCGGCAACCGGCCAGGCGACGTCGAACTATTTTTCCGTGCTGACCGGGCCGCGCGGCGTGGGGGATCAGGACGGTCCCGAGCATATGTATGTGGTGCTGGTCGACGGTGGGCGCACGGGGCTGATCGGCGGCGACTTCCAGGAGATGCTGCGCTGTATCCGTTGCGGCGCCTGCATGAACCACTGCCCGGTGTATCAGAAGGTGGGCGGCCATGCCTACGGCTGGGTTTATCCGGGGCCGATGGGATCGGTGCTGACGCCGAGCTACGTCGGGATCGACAAAGCGCTGGATCTGCCTCAGGCGGCGACCCTGTGCGGCGAGTGCAATAGCGTATGTCCGGTGGGGATTCCGTTGTCCGATCTGCTGCGCAAGTTGCGCGAGAAGCAGGTCGAGCGGCACCTGCGCCCGTGGCGTGAACGGGCAGGGCTGGCGGTATGGGGATTCCTCGCCCTGCACCCGGACGCTTATGCGCTCTTCACCAAGCTGGCGGTTCGCGTGCTGGAAAGAATGGGCGGGCGAAATCGATCGATCGCCCGGCTGCCGCTGGGCGGCGCGGGCTGGACCAATACGCGCGATATGCCGGCTCCGGTCGGCCGTACGTTCAGGGAGCTATATGCCGCGCAACGCAGCCATATTGGCTGAGCGAGCGGCACAGTCGCTGTAGATTGCCGTTGCCCGCTGGATCAATGGTCCGACATCCCTGGTTGGCGGCTGTAGTTGCCTCTGGCCGGCGCATTGCCTCCATTGCCGCGCCCACCGCCGCTGTTGCCTGCTTGTTGAGGCGGTGGCGGACTGCCTGCACCCGGCCATGGCGCACCGGATCCACTTGGTCCCCTTGGGCCGCCCACCGCGCCTTGAGGCGGCGGGCCGCCCCGTGGTCCGCCGCCGTTCGGCTGACCGTGCCAGCCGCCGTTATCGCTGCGGTTACCGTTGTTTCCATAGTTGCCGTTATTCGGCCGCCCCCGATCCGGATATCCCGGATACCCTGGGTAGCCCCGATAGCCCGGCCCTGGCCCGTAATAGCGGCCCGGCCCGTTGTAATAACGCGGGCCCGAATAATTGCTGTAGCCCATGTAGACGTTGGTTTGCGGCACGACCGGCACGCCGGTGGCATAGCCGTCGTAGCCTTCATAGCCGCTGTAACCGCCGTCATAACCGTTGCCGGCCATCGGCGAACCGTCCGGATAAACGGCGCAGCCGCCTAGCAGCGCGGTGGCCATGAGGCCGACGAGTGAAGCCATGTGTTTCATTTGGAAGGCCAGTGCGAAGATTTCATGTCTGTAAGGCAGCCATTATCGCTAACCGTCGCGCCGGTTTTGTATGTGTTTGTAAGGATTTATTTTTCGTGCCGCGACGCAGGTCAACCTCGCGCGCGGCAAAGCAGTCAATCCACTGTTCTATTCAGCGCAACGCTGTATCTCGCTCCAGTGGGTTTTTCCCGATTGCGAATTTCTATAGGATTTCGACTGGGCATAGTGGGTCATGAGCTCACGAGCCCCTAATTGGAAGAAACCACATCATGAAAAAGATAATATCGGTGTACTGGCCCTTTGCCATCGTTGTGCCGCTTGCTGCGGCAGCCTATCTGCACATTGGCGGTGACGCCGCTTCGCGTGCCTCGCAAGCCCCGCTCGCCGCTGATCAACTGACCGCGGAGCTGGCGCGTGCCGTCTCGTACGGCATGGTCGACAGCTCAACGACGTTGCCGGCCAAACCTATGCGCGCCGTAGCGGCCATGCCGCTGGCCGAAGCCTCTTAAGCGCGGCGGGACCGGGTAGTGCGCCGTGATCCATCGCCTCAGCCGCTGCCGAATCCGGGCGCAGGGTGGAGCGTGTGTCCTCCGGCGCGATTGGGTTCAGCTTTGTATAATCGCGGCACCGTTTCCTAACTGCCGATCCACGCGCGTTTGGCGCCCGAAAGCCTCTGATGAAAACCGTGTCCATCTGCTTTGTCTGCCTGGGGAACATCTGCCGTTCGCCGACCGCGGAAGGCGTGATGCGCCATCTGGTCGACGAGGCGAAGCTGGCGGAGCGCATTCTGATCGATTCCGCCGGCACGGGCGACTGGCACATCGGCCAGCCGCCTGACGAGCGCGCGCAACAGGCGGCCGGCCGGCGAGGTTATGCGCTTGCCGCTTTGCGCGGACGGCAGATCGCGGCAGCCGACTTCGAGCGCTTCGATCTGCTGATCGCGATGGACGACAAAAACGTTGCCGCACTGCGCCAGGTTTGTCCGGCGCAGCAGCGTGACAAGATCCGGCTGCTGATGGAGTTCGTGCCTGAGGCGGATGCCCGCTGGGGCGGCGCCCGCGAAGTCGTCGATCCCTATTTCGGCGGTGCCGAAGGTTTCGAGCAGGTGTTGGATCAATGCGAAACCGCCTGCCGCGGGCTGATCGCAGCGTTGCGTCCCCAATTGACTGGATGAGCGTGGCATGAGTCTGGCCGGTCGACCACGCGCTTACCGGTGCAGCTTGACCGGCTTATCCAGCAATTAAGCAAATGACCCAAATCACGGTAGGGATACTTGACTAATTCAGTCATGTATTTATACTTGACCAAACTTGTCGAGAATTGCGGTTCCCACACCATATGAGACTCACCACGAAAGGCCGTTTCGCCGTCACGGCGATGATTGACCTGGCACTGCGCCAGGAGCAGGGCCCGGTGACGCTTGCGGGTATCAGCCAGCGCCAACATATCTCCCTGTCTTATCTCGAGCAGCTGTTTGGCAAGCTGCGTCGCCACGAAATCGTCGAGTCCGTGCGCGGACCGGGCGGCGGCTACAATCTGGCCCGCCGCGCTGAAGACGTGACCGTCGCCGACATCATTATCGCGGTCGACGAACCGCTCGACGCCACCCAATGCGGCGGCAAGGGCTCGTGCGAGGGCACCAAACAGCACGACGGCCACTGCATGACGCACGAATTGTGGTCGACGCTGAACCAGAAAATGGTCGAGTACCTGGATTCGGTCTCCCTGAAAGACCTGGTCGATCAGCAGCGTTCGCGCGAAGGTGCGCCGGCGGTGTTGCGCGACCGGCGTAACGAGGCGCCGGCGGTCGAACCCGCACGCGTCGTGCCGAAAGGGCCTAATTCTGTTTTCAACATGGCCGGTTCCTAGGCGCGGCAATCTGAACGCACCGCAGCCTGATCAGGAACCCAGAAGCCAGAGCAATGACGTCCCCGGAGCAATTGATGAACAACGACACTCTCCACCTGCCCATTTACATGGACTACAGCGCGACGACGCCGATCGATCCGCGCGTGGTGGACAAGATGATTCCGTACCTGCGTGAGCAGTTCGGCAACCCCGCATCGCGCAGCCACTCGTATGGCTGGGCTGCGGAGCGTGCGGTCGAAGAGGCGCGCGAGAACGTCGCCGCGCTGGTGAATGCCGATCCGCGCGAAATCATCTGGACCTCGGGCGCAACGGAGTCGGACAACCTTGCGATCAAGGGTGCGGCGCACTTCTATAAGAGCAAGGGCAAGCACATCATCACGGTGAAGACCGAGCACAAGGCTGTGCTCGACACCTGCCGCGAGCTCGAACGCGAAGGCTTCGACGTCACGTATCTGGATGTGAAGGAAGACGGCCTGATCGACCTTGAGAAGTTCAAGGCGGCGCTGCGCCCGGATACGATTCTGGTGTCGGTGATGTCGGTGAACAACGAGATCGGCGTGATCCAGGACATCGAGGCGATCGGCGAGATCACCCGTGAAAAGGGCATCATTTTCCACGTCGACGCGGCGCAAGCTACCGGCAAGGTGGAGATCGACCTGCAGAAGCTGAAGGTCGACCTGATGTCGTTCTCGGCCCACAAGACGTATGGTCCGAAGGGCATCGGCGCGCTGTACGTGCGCCGCAAGCCGCGTATCCGTATCGAAGCGCAGATGCACGGCGGCGGTCACGAGCGCGGCATGCGTTCGGGCACGCTGGCCACGCACCAGATCGTCGGCATGGGCGAAGCGTTCCGCATCGCACGCGAAGAAATGGCAACGGAAAACGAGCGCATTCGCATGCTGCGCGACCGTCTGCTGCGCGGCCTGCAGGACATGGAAGAAACCTATGTGAACGGCGACATGGAAAAGCGTGTGCCGCACAACCTGAACATCAGCTTCAACTTCGTCGAAGGCGAGTCGCTGATCATGGCGGTGAAGGACGTGGCGGTGTCGTCGGGTTCGGCGTGTACGTCGGCTTCGCTGGAACCGTCGTACGTGCTGCGCGCACTGGGCCGTAACGACGAACTGGCGCATAGCTCGATCCGTTTCACGGTCGGCCGTTTCACGACGGAGCAGGATGTCGATTACGTGATCAACCTGTTGAAGACCAAAATTTCGAAGCTGCGCGATCTGTCGCCGCTGTGGGAAATGCATCAGGACGGGATCGATATTTCGACGATCAAGTGGGCTGCGCACTGACGCGCCAACGCTTGAGCGTCGCGCTTAGCGTCGAATACGCAACGAATGCAGGTTGAAACGAAACAAGGAGTGTAATCATGTCTTACAGCGAAAAGGTTCTGGACCACTACGAAAATCCGCGCAACGTCGGTTCCTTCGAGAAAGACGACGATGCGGTCGGTACGGGCATGGTCGGCGCGCCGGCTTGCGGCGACGTGATGAAGCTGCAGATCCGCGTGGGCGCGGACGGCATCATCGAAGACGCGAAGTTCAAGACGTACGGCTGCGGTTCGGCAATCGCGTCGAGCTCGCTCGTCACCGAATGGGTGAAGGGCAAGACGCTTGACCAGGCTATGTCGATCAAGAACACGCAGATCGCCGAAGAACTGGCATTGCCGCCGGTGAAGATCCACTGCTCGATCCTCGCGGAAGACGCGATCAAGGCAGCGGTCGCCGACTACAAGCAACGCCACGGTGAAGCGGTCGTCGAAGGCGACAAGCAACACGCGTAAGCGGCAGTCGAGCGCGTGCTTGAGTGCTCTTTCGAGTGCTCATTTGAGTGCTCACTTATGTGAGCCGAAGCGGGCGGTGCAAGTAAAAGCACGGTCCGGCATGAGCGATATTTGATGCAGGCAGGGTAGCGGCGCGTTAGTAAGCACACGAGTGACGAACGCGCGCGGCGCAATGAGAAACGCTATGGCAATTACGTTGACCGAAAAGGCAGCACAGCACGTCCAGAAGTATCTGACTCGTCGCGGCAAGGGTGTCGGGCTGCGCGTGGGCGTGCGCACGACCGGTTGCTCGGGTTTGGCCTACAAGCTCGAGTACGTGGATGAACTCGCGCCCGAAGACGAAGTGTTCGATTGCAACGGCGTGAAGATCATTGTCGACCCGAAGAGCCTCGCCTATATCGACGGCACCGAACTCGACTTTGCACGCGAAGGGTTGAACGAAGGCTTCAAGTTCAACAACCCGAACGTGAAGGACGAGTGCGGTTGCGGCGAATCGTTCCGCGTGTAAATCGGCTCACTCCGCGTGCAGCGGATCAAAGGCGGCGCGTGCCGCCTTTTTAGTTTGATCCGCGCATCCGGGTTGATGTCTTGCGGCCGTCTTTGCCGTTGAATCCACGCTGCGCGCTTTCGACCTGCGTAACCTGCGTTTTTAGCCTGCACTCCGGTGCGCTTTCCCGAACGGACTCCTTCTATCTGATGGCCTCGCTGAACGACAGCCACTTCGACCTGTTCGATCTTCCGGCGCAATTCGCGCTCGACGCATCGACGCTCGATCACGCCTACCGCACCGTGCAGGCGCAAGTGCATCCGGACCGCTTCGCGGCGGCCGGCGATGCGCAAAAGCGCATCGCGATGCAATGGGCGACGCGCACGAACGAGGCCTATCAGACGCTGCGCGATCCGTTGAAGCGCGCGACCTATCTGCTGCACTTGCGCGGCATCGACGTCGACACGCATAACAATACGGCGATGGAGCCGGCGTTCCTGATGCAGCAGATGGAGTGGCGCGAAGGGATTGAGGACGCGGCCGCGGCGAAGAACGTCGACGCGCTCGACGCCTTGCTCGGCGAACTACGCGACGAAGAGCGGGTGCGTTTCGACAAGCTCGGCGCGCTGCTCGACAGCGGCGCGAATCAGCCGGCGGCCGAGGCGGTGCGGCAGTTGATGTTCATCGAGCGGGTGGCGTCGGAAATCGGCACGCAGATCGAGCGGCTCGAGAACTAGCGGTCCGGCGCTCCGGCGTAGAGACGCACGCCGGCGCCGCGCATGAACAGGTAGCGATAGCAGCCGTAGCATTACATCCAGCAACGCGAAAATTCAGGACGGGGCCCAGCGGCCCCGAGAAGATCCAGATGGCCCTACTGCAAATCTCCGAACCCGGCATGGCGCCGGCGCCCCATCAGCGGCGTCTGGCGGTCGGTATCGATCTCGGCACCACTAACTCCCTCGTCGCCGCCGTGCGCAGCGGCGTGCCCGACGTGCTGCCCGATGAGGACGGCTATGCGCTGCTGCCGTCGGTGGTGCGTTACCTGGAAAAGGGTGGCCGCCGTATCGGCCGCACGGCCAAGGCCGAAGCCGCGACTGATCCGCGCAACACGATCGTGTCGGTCAAGCGCTTCATGGGCCGCGGCAAGGCGGAAGTGGAAGGCGCCGAAAACGCGCCGTACGATTTCGTCGATGCGCCTGGCATGGTCCAGATCCGTACCGTCGACGGTGTGAAGAGCCCGGTCGAAGTGTCGGCGGAAATTCTCGCGACGCTGCGCCAGCGCGCCGAAGACACGCTCGGCGACGAACTGGTCGGTGCGGTCATTACCGTACCTGCGTATTTCGACGAAGCACAGCGCCAGGCGACCAAAGACGCCGCGCGGCTGGCCGGGTTGAACGTGTTGCGTCTGCTGAACGAGCCGACCGCGGCTGCGATCGCCTACGGCCTCGATAACGGCTCCGAAGGCCTCTACGCGGTCTACGACCTCGGCGGCGGCACCTTCGATCTGTCGATTCTGAAGCTCACCAAGGGTGTGTTCGAAGTGCTCGCGGCGGGCGGCGATTCCGCGCTCGGCGGCGACGATTTCGACAATGCGCTGTATCGCCATGTGCTGGAGCAGGCCGGCATCGCGCCGCAAACGCTCGCGCCGGAAGACGTCCGTCTGCTGCTCGACAGTGTACGCGTGACCAAGGAGGCGTTGTCTGACGCGCCGAATGCAAAGGTACAAGCCAAGCTCTCGAACGGCACCCAGATCGATCTGACGATCGACGAGGCCACTTTCGAGGCCATCACTCAGGCGCTGGTTCAACGCACGCTTGGGCCCACGAAAAAAGCGCTGCGCGACGCCAAGGTTGCTACCAAAGATATCAAAGGCGTGGTGCTGGTTGGCGGCGCGACGCGCATGCCGGTGATTCGCCGCGCGGTCGAGTCGTTCTTCGGCCAGCCGCCGCTCATCAATCTGGATCCGGATCAGGTGGTCGCGCTCGGCGCGGCGATCCAGGCCGATCTGCTTGCGGGCAATCGCGGCGCGGACGGTGACGACTGGCTGCTGCTCGACGTGATTCCGCTGTCGCTCGGCGTCGAAACGATGGGCGGTTTGACCGAGAAGATCATCCCGCGCAATTCGACGATTCCGGTCGCCCGCGCGCAGGATTTCACAACCTTCAAGGACGGCCAGACGGCCATGGCGATCCACGTCGTGCAAGGCGAGCGCGAGCTCGTCAACGATTGCCGTTCGCTCGCGCGTTTCGAACTGCGCGGCATCCCGCCGATGGCCGCCGGCGCGGCGCGGATTCGCGTCACGTATCAGGTCGACGCGGACGGTTTGCTGTCGGTGTTCGCGCGTGAACAGGGCTCGGGCGTGGAAGCGTCGGTGGTGGTCAAGCCATCCTATGGTCTCGCCGACGACGACATCGCCAGGATGCTCGAAGAGAGCTTCTCGACCGCGGAAGTCGACATGCGCGCCCGGGCACTGCGCGAGGCGCAAGTCGAAGCGCGCCGTCTCGTCGAAGCGACCGACGCGGCGCTCGCCGCTGACGCCGAATTGCTCGACGACAGTGAACGCGCTGAACTCGACACGCTGCTCACCGCTTTGCGCAACATTGCACAAAGCGACGATGCCGACGCGATCGAAGCCGCGACCAAAACGCTCGCCGAAGGCACTGACGAGTTCGCCGCCCGTCGCATGAACAAGGGCATTCGCCGCGCGCTGGCCGGCCGTAAGCTCGACGAGATCTGAGCCTCGCGGCGTGGCCGCGCCATGCGCGCCAGCCGGCTATGAACCGCGCCGCGTGGACTTAAAAAGTCCGCGCGGCGCCAGTAAAATGGTACGGAGCCTGTTTGCGGCCGCCGTGCCGCAGACCCAAACGGAAAATGTATGCCTCAAATCGTTGTGCTGCCCCACGTCGAACTGTGCCCGGAAGGCGCGGTGATCGACGCCGTGCCCGGCAAGAGCATCTGCGACACGCTGCTCGATAACGGCATCGAAATCGAGCACGCGTGCGAGAAGTCCTGCGCGTGCACAACCTGTCACGTGATCGTGCGTGAGGGTTTCGCCGCCTTGACGCCGTCCGAGGAAGACGAGGACGATCTGTTGGACAAGGCGTGGGGGCTCGAACCGGCCTCGCGTCTGTCGTGCCAGGCGATGGTGCCGGCCGAGCAGGATCTGGTCGTTGAGATCCCGCGCTACTCGATCAATCACGCGAAGGAAAATCACTAACTGGAGGATGCAGCCATGAAGTGGACCGATACGCAAGACATCGCGATGGCCCTGACTGACAAGCACCAGGACATCGATCCGCAGCAGGTGCGCTTCACTGATTTGCACCGCTGGGTGACCGAGCTGGAAGGTTTCGACGACGACCCTAACCGGTCGAACGAGAAGATCCTCGAAGCGATTCAGGCTGCATGGATCGAAGACGCGGATTACTAAGCAAGCGCATTGCTGGGTTTTCCGTTAGCGGCCGGGCAGGACTGGTTCCGTTCCGGCTGCGGCAAAGAAAAAGGCGATTCCATTGGAATCGCCTTTTTTAACGCCTGGAGAATCTTCAGGCAGCCAGCGGTCAGGCTGCTACAAGCGTGCCATTTTCAACCCGCACGCGCTGACCTTGCTGGAACGGCGGCGCTTCGTGATAGGTGAAGTAGCGCATCTTGCCGTTTTCCATCCGGACCCGTACCGAATACGACGTCGTGCTGCGGATATGCTTTTCAACCGAGTTACCGGCGAAGCCGCCGCCGACTGCGCCGAGGACGGTCATCGCGGCGCGTCCGCCGCCGGCGCCGAACTGATTACCGATCAGGCCGCCGGCCACGGCGCCGCCGACCGCACCGATACCGGTGCCGTGACCTTCCTGACGCACCGCGGAGATCGCGGCTACCGTACCGCAGCTCGAACAGTAGGCCGGTTGCGGCGGCTGTTGCGGCGCATATTGCGGTGCCGGCTGGGCCTGTTGCTGCTGGGCGTACTGGGGTTGTTGCGCAGGCGCCGGGGCGCGCTGAGGCGCCTGTTGCTGCGCAGCTTGCTGTGCGGCGTCCTGTTGGGCTGCCTGTTGGGCCGCCGGATTGGCCGGCGCCGCCGAATCGACCACGCCCGGTTGGGTGGTCACTTGCGCAGCCTGGGTCTGGTCCGTTTGCGCGCCGCTGCTCGACGCCTTCGGGAACAGCCCCGTGACGGCCGCCGTCGCGACGAGACTGGCGATGATCACTGCACCCGCAGCGGTAGCGACGAGCGGGTGAAGACGACGTTGTTGCGTAGGTTTGGTATCTGGATTGTCCATATTGGCCTCCGTCTGGAGCAGAGTCGACTGTTATTGAGACTGAGTGTCGGGCAAATCGATCCCGTGAGGGTTTCAATTTGTAACCATTCCCCGGCAATTATCGCGGCTGGTTCGCGTCAAAGCGCGCGCAGCGGAGCGGGGTGCCTGATTCCTTGCGGGTCTGCAGCAGGTTAAGAAAACAGCGGCCCGATGGAGGATACGCGCCTTTTACCGATGGTTACAAACTGTCAGATTTCGGTCTGCGGTGTTTTCAAGCGCCGCAAGAAAAAACGCCCGGCTTCAAGCCGGGCGTTTTTGCGCGAGCCATTGACGCGAGCGACGCGGCGATCAGTCTTCGCGGCGCAGATGCGGGAACAGAATCACGTCGCGGATGCTCGGGCTGTCGGTCAGCATCATCACCAGACGGTCGATGCCGATGCCGCAACCGCCGGCTGGCGGCATGCCGTATTCCAGCGCGCGGATGTAGTCCGCGTCGTAGAACATTGCTTCTTCGTCACCGGCGTCTTTCTGGTCGACCTGCTTCTTGAAGCGGGCGGCCTGGTCTTCCGGATCGTTCAGCTCCGAGAAGCCGTTGGCGATTTCACGGCCCGTGATGAACAGCTCGAAACGCTCGGTGATGCCGGCGACCTTGTCCGAGGCGCGCGCCAAAGGCGACACTTCGACCGGGTAGTCGATGATGTAGGTCGGCTCCCACAGTTGCGACTCGGCGGTCTCTTCGAACAGCGCCAGTTGCAGCGCGCCGACGCCGGCATTCAGGAATTGCGGCTGCGACGCATCCACGCCGAACTTCTTCAGTTCCGTGCGCAGGAATGCGTCGTCGCCGAGTTGTGCGTCCTTGTACTGCGGTGCGTACTTCTGGATCGCCTGGCTGATCGTCAAGCGATGGAACGGCTTGGCCAGATCCAGCTCGCGGCCCTGATAGCTGATCGTGGCGCTGCCGAGCGCGTCGATCGCCGCCTGGCGGATCAACTGTTCGGTGAAATCCATCAGCCACGTGTAATCGGTGTACGCCGCGTAGAACTCGATCATCGTGAATTCCGGATTGTGGCGTACCGACACGCCCTCATTGCGGAAATTCCGGTTGATCTCGAACACGCGCTCGAAGCCGCCGACCACCAGGCGCTTCAAATACAGTTCCGGCGCGATGCGCAGGAACATCTGCATATCGAGCGCGTTGTGGTGCGTTTTGAACGGCTTGGCCGCCGCGCCGCCCGGAATCGGGTGCAGCATCGGCGTTTCGACTTCCATGAAATCGGCATCCGCCATGAACTTGCGGATCGACGAAATCGCCTTGGTGCGCGCGACGAAAGTCTTGCGCGTTTCCGGCGTGACGATCAGGTCGACGTAGCGCTGGCGGTACTTCATTTCCTGGTCGGCCAAGCCGTGGAACTTGTCCGGCAGCGGACGCAGCGACTTCGACAGCAAGCGCAGTTCGGTGCAGCGCACCGAGAGTTCGCCCTTGTTGGTGCGGAACAACACGCCGCGTGCCGCGACGATGTCGCCCATGTCCCACTTCTTGAAGGCGTCGTACTTCTCCTGACCGACGTCGGCGGGCGTGATGAAGAACTGGATCTGACCCGAACCGTCGCGCACGGTGGCAAAGCTCGCCTTGCCCATCACGCGCTTGAGCATCATGCGGCCGGCGATCGCGACTTCGAGCGGATTCGCTTCGAGCGCTTCCTTGTCGGTCTCGGCGTATTTCGATTGCAGATCTTCGGCGTGATGCGTGGGGCGGAAATCGTTCGGATAGGCGACGCCTTGCTCACGCAGTTCACGCAGCTTTTCGCGGCGCTCGGCCATGATCTTGTTGTCGTCTACCTCGGGCGCGACATTCGGTCGGGCCGCGTCAGGCTGGGCCGCATTAGGCTGGGTCGGTTCGGTCATGATGATTTGGTATTCGGTGGCCCGCATCAGGATGGTCCGCATGCGGGTGGCCAGTCAGTGAAAAACCTCAGGCGCTATGACAAAGTTGCGGCGCAGCGATGCGATGCATGCCGCGCCGGTTGCGCTTAGACGCCCTGTTTCAGGCTGGCGCTGATGAACGGATCGAGGTCGCCGTCGAGCACGCTCTTGGTATTGCTGATTTCGACGTTGGTGCGCAGATCCTTGATACGGCTGTTGTCCAGCACGTACGAGCGGATCTGATGACCCCAGCCCACGTCGGTCTTGCCGGCTTCGAGCTTGTCCTGCTCTTCCTGCCGCTTGCGGATTTCCGCTTCGTACAGGCGCGATTTCAGCATGGCCATGGCTTCGGCGCGGTTACGGTGCTGCGAACGGTCGTTCTGGCACTGCACGACGATGCCCGACGGCATGTGCGTAATCCGCACGGCCGAATCGGTCTTGTTGATGTGCTGACCACCCGCGCCGGACGCGCGGTACGTGTCGATGCGCAGATCGGCCGGGTTGATGTCGACTTCGATCGAATCGTCGATTTCCGGGTACACGAACACCGACGAGAACGACGTATGGCGGCCGCCCGACGAATCGAACGGCGACTTGCGCACGAGGCGGTGCACGCCGGTTTCGGTGCGCAAAAAGCCGTACGCGTATTCGCCTTCGATCTTGATCGTGGCATTCTTGATACCCGCGACGTCGCCTTCGGTCTGTTCCAGCACTTCGGTCTTGAAGCCCTTGCGCTCGCAGTAGCGCAGGTATTGGCGTAGCAGCATGGACGCCCAGTCGCACGCTTCGGTGCCGCCGGCACCGGCCTGGATATCCAGGAAGGCGTTGTTCGGATCGGCCGGGTTGGCGAACATCCGGCGGAATTCCATGTCGGCGACGCGTTGTTCGATGCCTTGCGCGTCGGATTCGCAGGCGACGAGGGTTTCCTCGTCGTCTTCTTCGCGGGCCATGTCGAACAGGTCCTGCGCGTCGCGCAGGTCGTTATCGAGCGACGTGAGTTTGCTGACGACGTCGTCAAGCAGCTTCTTTTCCCGGCCGAGGGCCTGGGCATGCTTCGAGTCGTTCCAGACGTCCGGGTCTTCGAGTTCCCGGTTGACTTCGATTAGACGCAGTGCTTTGTCGTCGTAGTCAAAGATACCCCCGTAGCGAATCCGCGCGAGTGCGCAGGTCCGCCAGTGAGGCTTCGATCGCGTTGAGACGTTCCGCTTCCATGTCGATCTTTTATAGCTTCGTAAAAAGGGGAAATTATAGCCGATCGGCGCGCCGCGCCGGATGCTCTTGAGCGATCCGGCGCGGGTTTGGGGTTGATTTGGCGGGGATTTTTCGCGCTTGGCGCGCAAGGGGGCAGAACGGTGGCTGCGCGCAAGCCGCGCGCACAGCGCCGCGCCCGCAGCAACCTCGTGGCCGCTTCAGCTTGCCGCGTGCTCGACGATCAATTGCACCCGCGATACGCCATTCCACGTGTCGCTGGCCAATCGGTAAGCGACGGTGGTGCGCGCGGGCAGGGTGTCGGTGTGATTGAACCAGATCGCGTTGAAACGCTGGCGGCCACGTATGAGTTGCAGTTTCAGATGCTTGTCTTTCACGAGCGCCTGCGACGCAATGTCGAATTCGCCGGAAAACACTGGCGCCGGGAAACCCTGGCCCCATACGGCGGCGTCGAGCATTTCGACGAATTGCGGCGTGAAGTAGGCGTCTTCGAGTTCGCCGTCGGTTTCAACCGTGCGCGACAGCGCCTCTTCGGAGAGCCATTCGCGGCCCACGGCCTCGAACGCGGCGGTAAAGCGCGGCACATCGGCGGCAGCCATCGTGAGCCCGGCTGCCATCGCGTGGCCGCCGAATTTGACGATCAGGCCCGGCTCGCGCTTCGAAATCAGATCGAGCGCGTCACGCAGATGGAAGCCCGAGATCGAACGGCCCGAGCCTTTGACGAGCTGGCCGCTGTCGTCGGCGAGCGCGAACGTGAACGACGGCCGGTGGAATTTCTCCTTCAACCGTCCAGCGACGATGCCGATCACGCCCTGGTGCCAGCTCGGATTGAACAGCGTGATGGTAGTCGCGCCGTCGGGATTGATTGCCGAGAGGTCTTCGAGCGCCTGCTGCTGCATGCCGGCTTCGATTTCGCGGCGCTCGCGGTTCATCGTGTCGAGCTGCTGCGAGAGATCCCATGCGCGGCCGATATCGTCGGTGGTCAGGCATTCGATGCCGAGCGACATGTCCGACAGGCGGCCCGCCGCGTTCAGGCGCGGCCCAAGCGCGAACCCGAGGTCGAAACCCGAGGCGCTGCGGGCGTCGCGCGCGGCGGCGCGGAAGAGGGCGGCGATGCCCGGCTGCATCTTGCCTTTGCGAATCCGCTGCAGGCCTTGCGCGACCAGCACGCGGTTATTGCCGTCGAGCTTGACCACGTCGGCAATCGTGCCGAGCGCGACCAGATCGAGCAGGCCATCCAGGCGCGGCTCGGGGAAGTCGTCGTTGAAGGCGCCGCGGCGGCGCAATTCTGCGCGCAACGCCAGCAGCACGTAAAACATCACGCCGACCCCGGCGATGCATTTGCTCGGGAACGTGCAGCCCGGCTGGTTCGGATTGACGATCGCCCGGGCAGCCGGCAATTCGTCGCCCGGAAGGTGGTGATCGGTGACCAGCACGTCGATGCCGAGTGCATTGGCCGCTTCCACGCCGTCGACGCTGGCGATGCCGTTATCGACCGTAATCAGCAGTTCCGGCTTGCCTGACGCGCTGCGGGCGGCCAGCGCGACGATCTCGGGCGTCAGGCCATAACCGTACTCGAAGCGGTTCGGCACCAGATACTCGATCTGGCCGCCGAACATACGCAGGCCGCGCACCGCGACCGCGCAGGCGGTGGCGCCGTCGCAGTCGTAGTCGGCGACCACCAGCATGCGGCGTTTGCCTTGAATCGCGTCGGCGAGCAGCCCCGCAGCGTCTTCGCAGCCCTTGAGCGCGGCAGGCGGCACGAGCCGCGCGAGACCGGTTTCGATTTCATCCGGCATGCACACGCCGCGTGCGGCGTACAGGCGCGCGAGCACCGGGTGCAGGCCGTGGCGGGTGAGGACTTCGGCGTCGACAGGTGAGCCGGCGCGCGTAACGATTCGAGTCATTCGGAAAGGCCGTGGATCATTCGATAAGTCATTCGATGAAGAGCGAGGCGAGCACGCGCCGCCGCCAGAATTTGCGCAGGTCTCCGCGCGTCACTGTGAGCGTCACCGAACCGGTATCGCCGCACAGCGTCAGGCCGAGTTCGCCGAGCTGCCCTGATTGCAGCGCTTCCAGCGCGGGGTCGAACCAGTCGGTTTGCAACGCGGCGAAGGCGTCGTTCCAGCGTGCCCAGTCCTGCTCGATGTAGGGCGAGGAGAAGGGATCGAGTTCAACCAGCGTGGCGCCGTTGGCGTTGGCATTTGCGTTAGCGGACGCGCCACCCGGCGTGCCACTTGACGCGTTGCCCGAGGCGCCGCCCGCAGCGGTAACGGTCCGCAGCGCCGCAAACGACGCCGGCGGCGAAGCAGTCGCGACGCCCGCGGTCATGGCGAGGCCGCGCGTGGCTGCCGCGTCGGAGAAGACCCGCGCGAACGGGCTCGTCACCGGTTGCGCCGCGCCCTGTGCGTGAAACCAGATCGAGTTGACGGCCGGCAGGCCACGCGCCTCGCGCGCTTCATTGACCGGATGCTCGAACCACGCCATCTGCACTTCGTTCTGCAGCTTCATCCAGGTGCGCGAACGCTCGCCGGAATGTGCCTCGTGCGGCAGCCAGATTTCGATGTTGCGGCCGCTCGCGCGCAACGGCGACGCCCCGGCCAGCGTGCCGAAGCCGTCGCCCGACAAATACCAGCGTGCGGGCTTCGGCGCTTCGATACGCACGCCGAGTTCCTCGATCAACGGGCGGGCGACCGCCAGCAGCACGCTGGCTTCGTCGTCGGACAATTCGAGCGAGGCCGGATCGATCAGCACCAGATGGTCGTGCGCGATGCGCACGTGCACCGGTTGCACGCAGGCCCACGTGGCGTTGCCTGGTTCGCCGCCGTCGGCGCGCAGCATGTACGGGGCCAGCGGCGCTTCGTCTGCGGCCGCCGCGCCGCTCGGAAGCGCGCCGAACTGGCGGGCCACCCAGCGCTCGTGCGGCAGCGTGCGCTGAAAATCTTCGCCGACCACCCGTTCGACCAGCGTCGCGCGGGCGATCAGCCGGTCGAGGGCCGGACTCTGGATGTCGTGCAGGGCGGTGGAGGCGTCCGCTGCGGCGGGCAGCGCAAAGGGCAGGAGAAGATGAAGACGGTTGGCGTGCATGATGCTGCGCATTGTAGGGCAAAGAGTGCGAGTATTCCGACCATCAGCTCCCCGCTTGACGAACCGCGGCAGCGACGGCATGTGCTCGCCGCCCTGCGGACGTTGCAGCAGCCGCGCGCGGCGGCACCGCGCACATGACGATGGAGACCGGCATGTCGCGTGAACTCAAAACCGAGCAGGAACTGCTTGAACTGGTCGTCAAGGCCCTCGATGCGAACCCGGCGACCGTCGGATGGATTCCGACCGGCTTCCACGAAACGGTCGACGATGAGGACGGCTGCAATTGGGACATCACCCACCTGCACCGCGACCGCAAGGACGCGGACGTGCGCGATGCCGCCAACAGCGCGGCGGCGGCCATCATCAACGAACTGCGCAGCCGTTACAACCTGCGTTAGCCGATGCGGCGGCCGGCGCTTAGCCGGCCTTTCATTTCGAGCGCTCCGGGCGCGGCGCGCAGCGCCGGGCAGGCGGAGTCGTGTCGGCCGCGAATCCGTACGGGAAAATTTTTCTACGCCTGCCGAACCAGGATCTTTGTGAGGTTTTGGAATTCCATTAGAATTCCGCCGCCACGCGATTCACCGCGAATAATGATTACAAAACAAAAAACAGACCAATGAAAGAGATCCACTCTTCAGATCTTGCTGTATCGGGGCATTTACTCAATTTTGACGTTTTACGTTTGCTGTTTGCGGTCTTCGTTATTTTCTCGCACAGCTTTGCCTTATTGGGCTTTGCTGACCCGGTTCAGGCGCTCGTGCGCACGACCACGCCCGGCGGCCTCGGCGTCGACGGTTTCTTTCTTATCAGCGGTTATCTGATTACGCGCAGTTGGGTGAATGATCCCTCGGTCGGGCGTTTTCTCGCCCGTCGCATGCTGCGTCTTTATCCGGGTTTTATCGTCGCGTCGCTGGTTTCGGTGTTGATCGTGGGGCCACTCGGCGCCGACGCGGCCCAGTATTTCCAGGATCTCGATCTGGGCGGCTTCGTGCGCGGACTTCTGCTTCTGCATGACCCCCAGACGCCGCGCGTGTTTGCCGGTACGCCGGTCGAGACCGTGAACGGCTCCATGTGGACGATCTCGTTCGAATTTCGCTGCTATCTGGTGGCGATGTTGTGCGGCTGCATCGGCTTGTTGAGCCGCCGGCGCATTGTTCTGGCGATCACGCTGCTGGTCGGCGCAGCGATCTGCTATACGGTGCCGGAGAGCGGTCCGACCGATTCGCAGCACCAGTTGTTCGGGCTCAAGGCACTACGCGTGTCCGATTACATGGCGTGGTTCGCGGCGCTGTTCCTGACTGGAAGCTGTTTTTTCCTGTTTCGCGAACGCATCCGCTATACGCTGACGGGTTGGGTGGTGGCCTTCGCCGTGCTGGCCTGGTCGCTGTTCTATCCGGAGTGGCTGCGGCCGGGCGTGCTGTTGGCCGGCGCCTACGTGGTGTTCGGTGTGGCCGCGATGCCCGCGCTGCGGCGCGTTCGCAGTGGCGGCTACGTCGATCTGTCGTACGGGCTGTATCTGTATGGCTGGCCTGTGCAGAAGCTGCTGAGCTGGTACTGGCCGAACGTGACGCCATGGCCGATGTTCTGCGTGACGATGATGCTGTGCACGGGACTTGCATGGCTGAGTTGGCACCTCGTTGAGCAACCTGCGCTGCGGCTGAAGCCCGGCGCGGCGAAGCGGCTGCGTTTCAGGACCGCGACGGCGGATATGGCCTGATCCGGCGTCGCCGGCTGGTCTGCCTGAGGCCGGCTCCAGAGCGCCATTGCGCGAGTCCGCGGCATTGTATGGCAAACTTCGCGCTTGATTGATGGCTGTGGCAGCGGCGGGGCGGCGGCTTCGGTGGCGAGAGGTTGGCTGGGAGCACCGAAAGGTGCTGTAAGGCACCGGAACGTCATACCGGAACCATCCGGGTTGCCGCGACACCAATGATCACGACGCTCGGGGCGCACGACAGGCGCGACAGTTGCAGATTGCCGCCGTCATGCGCAGCAACCGGCCCAGGAGCAGACGAAGAAACGCAGAAAAGGATTCGCTTGAAATTTCCCTACGAATGGCAGATTGGCTGGCGCTACACCCGCGCCGGCAAACGTACGACCGGTAACGGCTTCATTTCCTTCATCGCGCTCGTGTCGATGTCGGGCATCGCGCTCGGCGTCGCGGCGCTGATCGTCGTGTTGTCGGTGATGAACGGTTTCCAGAAAGAGGTGCGTGACCGGATGCTGTCGGTGCTGGCGCACGTCGAAATCTTTTCGCCGACCGGGTCGATGCCCGACTGGCAGTTGACCGCCAAGGAAGCCCGCCAGAACAAGGAAGTGATCGGCGCGGCGCCGTATGTCGACGCGCAGGCGCTGCTCACGCGCCAGGACGCCGTGAGCGGCGTGGCGCTGCGTGGCGTTGAGCCGTCGCTCGAGCCTGAGGTTTCCGACATCGATAAGGAAATGAAGGGCGGCAAGCTGAGCGACCTCGTGCCGGGCGACTTCGGCATTGTGCTGGGCGCGGACCTCGCCACCAATCTCGGCGTCACGGTCAACGACAAGATCACGCTGGTCGCGCCTGAAGGCACGATCACGCCCGCCGGCATGCTGCCGCGGCTGAAACAGTTCACCGTGGTGGGCATCTTCGAGTCGGGGCATTACGAATACGACAGCACGCTCGCGCTGATCAACATCAAGGATGCCGAGGCGCTGTTCCGGCTATCCGCGCCGACCGGCGTGCGGCTGCGCCTGACGGACATGCAGCGGGCGCCGGAGGTCGCGCATCAGCTGGCGCGCAGCTTGTCCGGCGATCTGTATATCCGCGACTGGACCCAGCAGAACAAGACCTGGTTCTCGGCGGTTCAGATCGAAAAACGCATGATGTTCATCATCCTCACGCTGATTATCGCGGTGGCGGCGTTCAACCTGGTGTCGTCGCTGGTGATGACGGTGACCAACAAGCAGGCTGACATCGCGATTCTGCGCACGCTTGGCGCCCAGCCCGGTTCGATCATGAAGATATTCGTGGTGCAGGGCGTGACCATCGGCTTTATCGGCACGGCGACCGGCGTCGCGCTCGGCTGCCTGATCGCGTGGAGCATTCCGTGGCTCGTGCCGATGATCGAGCATCTGCTCGGCGTGCAATTCCTGCCGCCGTCCGTGTATTTCATCAGCGAACTGCCGTCTGAACTGATTCCGGCCGACGTGGCGCGCATCGGCATCATCGCGTTTGCGATGTCGGCGCTGGCGACCCTGTATCCGAGCTGGCGTGGTGCGAAAGTCCGTCCTGCGGAGGCACTGCGCTATGAATGATCGTTCCACTAGCGTATCCATGGCCCCTGAAGACACCGCGCTGCATCCCTATGTGCTGGAAGCGACCGGCATTTCGAAGGCGTTCGTGCAGGGCGGCCTCAATGTGCAAGTGCTCAACAACGCGGAACTGAATGTCCGGCGCGGCGAAAAGCTGGCGATCGTCGGCGCGTCGGGTTCCGGCAAGAGCACGCTGCTGCATGTGCTCGGCGGCCTCGACGATCCGAGCGCGGGCCATGTCTCGGTGATGGGCAAGCCGTTTACGAAGCTCTCCGAGCGCGAGCGCAACGACTTGCGCAATCGCGCACTCGGTTTCGTGTATCAGTTCCACCATCTGCTGCCGGAATTCACCGCGCTCGACAATGTCGCGATGCCGCTGCGGATTCGCCGCATGACGACCGAAGCGGCGCGGCACGAAGCGCTCGCGGTGCTGGAGCGCGTCGGCATGGGGCATCGCGCGAAGCATCGTCCGGGTGAACTGTCGGGCGGCGAGCGTCAACGTGTCGCGATCGCGCGGGCGCTGGTGACGAAGCCCGCTTGTGTGCTCGCCGACGAACCCACCGGTAATCTGGACGGCGGCACCGCCGACACCGTGTTCAACCTGATGCTCGAACTGTCGCAAACGTTCGACACCAGTTTTGTGATCGTCACGCACGATCCGGAACTGGCCGGACGTTGCGACCGGATCATGCGGTTGCGCGACGGCGTATTGCACGAAGAGCCGCCGGTGCCGGTTTAATCGCCGCGCGGAACGTGAGCGATGCTCTGCCGCTAACGAGGCGCGCCATGTGGATCGATACGCACTGCCATCTCGACGCTTCGGAATTCAACGCCGACCGCGATGAAGTCGCCCATGCGGCGCGTCAGGCAGGTGTCGGGCGTATCGTGATTCCCGCAATCGGCCGCGAGAATTTCGATGCGGTGCGTGAACTCGCGCACCGCATCGACGGCGGCGCGTATGCGCTTGGCATCCATCCGCTCTTCACGCCGGGCGCGGAGGAGCGCGATCTCGAACTGCTGCGCATGGAAATCGAGGCGAGTCTCGACGATCCGCTGTTCGTCGGCATCGGCGAGATCGGCCTCGATTATTTCGTCGAAGGTCTCGACGATGCACGCCAGCAGTTCTTCTATAACGGTCAACTTCAACTCGCGCGCGAATTCGATCTGCCGGTGATTTGCCACGTGCGCAAATCGCAGGACCAGGTGATCAAAGGGCTGCGGCGGCATCAGATTCACCGCGGCATCGCCCACGCTTTCAACGGCAGTTTCCAGCAGGCCCAGGCGTATATCGACCAGGGCATGCATCTCGGCTTTGGCGGCAATCTGACCTTCGAGCGGGCGCGGCAAATCCGGCGGCTGGCGGAGCAATTGCCGTTCGACGCGCTGGTGGTCGAGACCGATGCGCCGGACATCGCACCTTCCTGGATGTATAAGCAGCGCAACTCGCCGGAACAGATACCGGCCATTGGCGCGGGTCTCGCGCAACTGCGCGGCATGACCGCCGACGAAGCCGCCCTAGGCACAACGGCTAACGCGCTCGCCGCGCTGCCGCGGCTCGCACTTTCCTCTGCATAATTGAACGCGCTGATTTGAGTGGTTCGCGCCGGGCGGAACACATGCCCGGCGGGCTTTCTGGCGCCTGCTCGCTGTGTGTCGCGCCGTCCGGCGGTGGCTGGGCGGAAGGGGCGGAGGGCGGATGCGGGCATGGTGGTGCGGGTTTGCGTTGGGGGTGATCTGGCTGCAGCGGCAGGCGGCGTTGCCGGATTGGCGTGGCTGGTGGGCGCTGGTGTCGCTTGGGTGCATAGCGATTCTTGTGGCGGCGTGGGGATTAGGACACCACGCCTCGGACGAGGGGTGCGGCGGCGTTTCGGGCGAAGGGTGGAATGGTGCTTCGAGCGAAGAGCGCAGCGGTACTTCGGGCGGGTTGAGCCGCTGTGCTTCGGTCATCGCGGACGCGCCCGCGGCAGTTGCACGTTCGCGCATCTGCCGCATCGTGTTCACCGCACGCGTGCGCTCACGCGTCGGGTGGAGCGCGGTGTGGATTGCAGCCTTTTGTGTGGGCTTTGGCTACGCCGCCTGGCGCGCGGAAACCCGGCTCGCGGTGAGCTTGCCTAGCGCCTGGGAAGGCCGCGATATCGACGTCGTCGGCAGTATCAAAGGTCTGCCTTCACGCGACGATAAGGGCGCGCGTTTCCTGTTCAATGTCGAGTCGGTCGAAGCGCCGATCGCCGCCTTTCCGCGTGTCATCCAGCTGTCATGGATTGCCGAAGACGCGCCTGCGCCGTTACTCGAACCGGGCGAGCGCTGGCGTCTGACCGTGCGTCTCAAACGCCCGCATGGCAATGCGAATTTCGGCGTGCGCGATGCCGAAGCCGGTTTGCTGGCCCGCAATGTGCGCGCCACCGGCTATGTCAGCGCACCGGCTCATGCTGTGCGTTTGCCGGGCAGCGCGCGTGGCGTAAGCGTGACGGTCGATCGCTGGCGCGCCGCACTGCGTGCGCGCATCGACACGGTGCTCGCCGACGCGCCGCACCGTGGGATCGTGGTGGCGCTCGCGATCGGCGCGCAGGACGAAGTCAGTGCGGCCGACTGGCTGCTGATGCGCGGCACGGGCACCAGCCATCTGGTGGCGATTTCGGGTTTGCATATCGGCTTTGCCGCGGGCCTTGCGGCATGGCTCGCCGGTACCGTGTGGCGGCGCTCGGGGTTCATCGGCCGCGACTGGCCGTTGTTGCTGCCCGCGCAGGTCGTCGCGGTGGCGGGGGGCGCGCTGTTCGCCGGGTTGCATGCGGCGCTGGCCGGTTTCAACGTGCCGGCGCAGCGCGCGTTGTGGATGGCGTGTGTGGTGGCACTCGCGTTTGTTAGCGGGCGTAACGTCGCGCGATCGGTGGTGCTGGCGTGGGCGTTGGGGTTGGTGCTTCTGATCGATCCGTGGGCGGTCGTCGCGGCGGGATTCTGGCTGTCGTTCTGTGCGGTGGCGGCGATTCTGTTCGCGATGTCGGGACGGCCCCGTGTGCAGGATCATGAGCAGCGTCGCGACGAAGAGGGTGAGGGCGGCGTGACGCCGACAAGACTCTCGCGCCTCACGGCCGGCGTGTGCCGCCGCGTTCGCACTTTCGGTGCACGCCTGCGCAGCGCCGCGCATGTGCAGTTCGCGGTGACCGTTGCGCTTGCGCCGCTCACCGTCTACTGGTTCGCGCAGATTCCATTGATCGGCCCGCTCGCGAACGCCTTCGCGATTCCGTGGGTGAGTCTGCTGGTGACGCCGGCGGTATTGGCGGGCGTCGCGTTGCCCGCACCCTTCGATGCCTGCGCCTTTCGCGCCGCGCACACCTTGCTCGACCTGCTGGCCGCGGGCTTGCAGATGCTGTCCGGGCCGGCATGGACGCTCTGGCGATTGCCGCAGCCGGGCGCGTGGCCGCTCGCCGCGGCGGCGCTCGGCGTGCTCTGGTGTCTGGCGCCGCGTGGCTGGCCGCTGCGCTGGGCCGCACCGCTCACGTGGCTGCCGCTGCTGATGCCGCCACCGTCCGGGCCCCCACATGGCAGCTTCCGTCTGACGGCGCTGGATATCGGTCAAGGCACTTCAGTGCTGGTCGAAACCGCGCATCACACGCTGCTGTTCGATACCGGGCCGGGGCCGGAGTCGACGCATGCGGGCGAACGGGTTGTCGTGCCGTTTTTGCAGGCGCGCGGCATCACGGCGCTCGACACGCTGATCATCAGCCACGCCGACTCCGACCACTCGGGCGGTGCGCCGGCTGTACTGGACGCGATCGAGGTGCGTCAAATGGTGGCGGCATTGGCGCCAGCGAATCCGCTGTGGTTGAACGCAAGGCAACGCGGCGCGGATACGCTGCCCTGTGCGGCGGGCCAGCGCTGGCAGTGGGACAGCGTCGAGTTCGCGATGTTCTGGCCGGATGCCGGGCCACTGCAAGGCAAACCCAATGCGCATTGCTGCGTGTTGCGGGTGAGTACGTTACCTGCTGAGGCGAACCTGTCGCTGCCGGAGGACAGGGCGGTTGCAGAGAGCATGCCGGCCGGAAATGTTAAACCGACGCCGTGGCGCTTGGCCGCCTTGCTGACGGCGGACATCGAAGCGCCGGCCGAACGCATCCTGCTCGCGCGCGATCCCGAGGCGTTGCGCGCCCAGGTGCTGGTCGTGCCGCATCACGGAAGCAAGACCTCCTCGACCGAGCCGTTCCTCGACTCTATCGACCCGCTCGTCGCACTATTTCAGGTAGGCTATCGCAACCGATTTCATCATCCGAATGAGGGTGTGTTCGAGCGTTACAAGGCGCGGCACATCGAGCTTGCACGCAGCGATACGGACGGCGCGGTGCGGGTCGACGTCAACCCGGCTTTCAGCCCGGATGTCGGCCCGGGCCTCAACCCGGGCATCGGACCCGAGGGCCGCATGGGAGTCAGTGCGGGTGTCGGCCCGGGAAGCAACCCGGGAAGCAACCCACGGGGCGGCCCAGGTCTGAATGGCGCCGCACTGACGCTCGAGCGCTATCGCGACACGCAGCGCCGCTACTGGATGGATCGCTGATCGAGTGCCGGCCGCACAGACAGAACAAATGCGCCGCTGGGCCCGGAGCCTGCACGGTAAGCCAGGACCGAGGCCCGCGCGCTAAAACAGAACGGAGAGTGCCGCAGTTGAAAAACATCATCCACTTCTCGCACGCGAACGGTTTCCCAGCGTCGACTTACCGGACGATCTTCGCTGAACTCGCCGACGACTATGAACTGCGCTCCATCGAGCGCATCGGTCACGACGCGCGTTATCCGGTCACGCAGGACTGGCCGCATCTGGTCGAGCAGCTGCTTGACGACATCGACCGGTCGTATGAGCAGCCGGTGTGGCTGGTCGGCCATTCGCTGGGCGGCTATCTGTCGCTGATGGCCGCGCTGAAAAAACCGCAATGGGTGAGGGGCGTGGTAATGCTCGATTCGCCCGTCATCGCCGGTTGGCGCAGCAGCATGCTGCGGGTGTCGCAATGGACCGGACTCGACGAGCGCCTGTCGCCCGCGGCTGCCACCCGCACGCGCCGCACGCAGTGGGCGAGCCGCGACGAGGCGTGGCGGCACTTTCATTCGAAGCCGGCATTCGCCCGCTGGGACGAGCGGATGCTGTCCGACTACGTCGACTTCGGCATCCCGCAAAGCTCGCCCGATGGCGCTCGATCACTCGCTTTCGACCGGCGCACCGAGTATCAGATCTATAAGACCCTGCCGCATACGCTTGGGCACCGCCTCGCGCGCGGCGCCCCGGTGCCGGTGGGGTTCATCGCCGGCACGCGCTCAAGGGAGGTGCGCCAGGTCGGTCTGGACGCCACGCGCCGCGCAACGGGCGGTCATGTGGAATGGATCGAAGGCAGCCATCTGTATCCCATGGAAAAACCGCTCGAAACCGCGCGCGCGGTGCAGCGGATGTTGCGCGAACTGGAGCGGGGGGCTTAAGGCCATGACGGGCGCCGCGTGCGAGGCAGCGCCCCGCGTTCACCGGCGTGGCGGCAGCCGCAATGGCGGCGCGGCCCACTAATGCGCTTCGCCAGTGCCGTGAAAACGGTGCATGATCCGCGAACGGTGATTGCCACCGCCGCGGCATACTTTCGTACAGATGTCGCCAGGATTTCGCTGGGTTGAGACCCTGCTTTACGGTATAATCCGTTTTTCCCGCGAGCATCCAGCGATGACCAAATATGTTTTCGTCACCGGCGGCGTAGTATCTTCCCTCGGCAAGGGTATTGCCGCCGCTTCCCTCGCCGCGATCCTCGAATCGCGCGGTCTTAAAGTCACCCTCCTCAAGCTCGATCCCTACATCAACGTCGACCCCGGCACGATGAGCCCGTTTCAACACGGTGAAGTGTTCGTGACGGAAGATGGAGCGGAGACTGACCTCGACCTCGGCCACTATGAGCGCTTCATCAGCACGAAGATGCGCAAGGCCAATAACTTCACCACGGGCCAGATTTACGAATCGGTGATCCGCAAGGAGCGCCGCGGCGATTATCTCGGCAAGACGGTGCAGGTCATTCCGCACATCACGAACGAAATCCAGGCGTTCATCGAACGCGGCGCGGCTTCCGCGACGTGTGGTGAGCCGGATGTCGCCATCGTCGAAGTGGGCGGCACCGTGGGCGACATCGAATCGCTGCCGTTCCTCGAGGCTGCGCGTCAGATGAGCCTGCGCATGGGCCGCAACAGCGCGTGCTTCGTGCACCTCACGCTGGTGCCTTGGGTCGCCACCGCAGGCGAGCTGAAAACCAAGCCTACTCAGCACAGCGTGCAGAAGCTGCGTGAAATCGGTATCTCACCGCACGTGCTGCTGTGCCGCGCCGATCGCCGCATTCCGGACGACGAGCGCGCAAAGATCTCGATGTTCTCGAACGTGCCCGAAGACGCGGTGATTTCCGTGTGGGACGCCGACAGCATCTACAAGATTCCGCAGATGCTGCACGACCAGGGTCTGGACGCGATCATCTGCGAAGAGCTCAAGCTCACGCCGAAGCCGGCCGATCTGTCGATGTGGTCGAGTCTCGTCGAGAAGCTCGAGCATCCGAAGCACGAAGTCACGATCGGCATGGTCGGCAAGTATGTCGATCTGACCGAGTCGTACAAGTCGCTGATCGAAGCGCTGCGCCATGCGTCGATGCATACGTCGACCAAGGTCAACATCGAGTACATCGATTCGGAAGAGATCGAGACGCAAGGCGTCGAGAGCCTCAAGCATCTGGATGCCGTGCTCGTGCCGGGTGGCTTCGGCCGCCGTGGCACCGAAGGCAAGATCGCTGCGATCCGCTATGCACGCGAAGCGAAGGTGCCGTATCTCGGCATCTGCCTCGGTATGCAACTGGCTGTGATCGAATTCGCTCGCGACGTGGTTGGCCTGAAGAACGCGAACAGCACCGAGTTCGATCAGGAAACCGAGAACCGCGTGGTCGCGCTGATCACCGAGTGGTACGACCGCGAAGGGAAGGTCGAGAAGCGTACCGAAGAATCGGATCTGGGCGGCACGATGCGCCTTGGTTCGCAGCGTTGTCCGATCAAGCCCGGCACGATGGCCGAAGAGATCTATGGCAAGGATGTGAACGAACGCCATCGTCACCGTTATGAGGTCAATAACCGTTTCGTGCCCCAGCTCGAAGCCGGTGGCCTTATCATCAGCGCCCGTACCCCGAGTGAAGATCTGCCGGAAATGATGGAATTGCCGCGCAGCATGCACCCGTGGTTCGTCGGTGTGCAATTCCACCCGGAATTCACGTCCACGCCGCGTGACGGCCATCCGCTGTTCAAGTCGTTTGTCGAAGCGGCGCTCGCGCATCATCAAGAATTGGCGGGTGTCGAGGAGAAAGCATGAAGCTGGGCGATTTCGAAATCGGGCTCGACAAGCCGTTTTTCCTGATCGCTGGCACCTGTGTGGTCGAATCGGAACAGATGACGATCGACACAGCGGGCCGGCTGAAGGAAATCTGCGCGAAGCTGAACATCCCGTTCATCTACAAATCGTCATACGACAAGGCCAACCGCAGCAGCGGCAAGTCGTTCCGCGGTCTGGGCATGGACGAAGGTTTGCGCATCCTGTCGGAAGTGAAGCGTCAGCTCGGTTTGCCGGTGCTGACCGATGTGCACGCCGAGCACGAAATCGAACAGGTTGCGTCGGTGGTCGACGTCCTGCAAACGCCCGCTTTCCTGTGCCGTCAAACGGACTTCATCCACGCTTGTGCGCGTTCGGGCAAACCGGTCAACATCAAGAAAGGCCAGTTTCTCGCACCGCACGACATGAAGAATGTGATCGACAAGGCGCGTGATGCGGCGCGTGAAGCGGGTCTCTCGGAAGACCGCTTCATGGCCTGCGAACGCGGCGTGTCGTTCGGTTATAACAACCTCGTGTCGGACATGCGTTCGCTTGCGATCATGCGCGAAACCAATGCGCCGGTCGTGTTCGACGCTACCCACTCGGTGCAGTTGCCGGGCGGGCAGGGCACGAGCTCGGGCGGTCAGCGCGAATTTGTGCCGGTGCTGGCGCGTGCCGCGGTTGCCGTCGGTGTGTCGGGTCTCTTCATGGAAACCCATCCGAATCCGGCGCAAGCCAAGTCGGACGGCCCGAACGCGGTGCCGTTGCATCGCATGGCCGATCTGCTCGAAACGCTGGTTACGCTCGATCAGGCCGTCAAGCGCGCGCCGTTCCTCGAAAGCGATTTCAACTGATTCAGGTGTTCGCGGCGTGTCATGAATGGCCAGCATAATCGGCTCAGTCGACACGCGGCGAATGCACGCAATGGTCGTCGAAAGCATCGGGGCGCATGGTGTTTGCTGGGGAGACCAGCAGCCCCCGGTGCAGTTTCACAGTAGAGAATTCAACGTCATTTCTTGAGGAAACCATGAGTGCTATCGTAGATATCATCGGTCGAGAGATTCTCGATTCGCGAGGCAACCCCACCGTCGAATGCGACGTGCTGCTCGAGTCGGGCACGATGGGCCGCGCTGCGGTGCCGTCGGGTGCATCGACGGGCTCGCGCGAAGCGATAGAACTGCGCGACGGCGAAGCCGGCCGTTACGGCGGCAAGGGCGTGCTGAAGGCTGTCGAGCACATCAACACCGAAATCTCCGAAGCGATCATGGGCCTCGACGCTTCCGAGCAGGCCTTCCTCGACAAGACCCTGCTGGAACTCGACGGCACCGACAACAAGTCGCGCCTTGGCGCAAACGCGATGCTGGCCGTTTCGATGGCCGTCGCGAAGGCCGCTGCTGAAGAAGCCGGCCTGCCGCTGTACCGCTACTTCGGCGGCTCGGGCGCCATGCAACTGCCGGTGCCGATGATGAACATCGTCAACGGTGGCGCGCACGCGAACAACAGCCTGGATATCCAGGAATTCATGATCGTGCCGGTCAGCCAGCCGACCTTCCGCGAAGCCCTGCGCTGCGGCGCTGAAGTGTTCCACGCGCTGAAGAAGATCCTGAGCGACCGCGGCATGAGCACGGCCGTGGGCGACGAAGGCGGCTTCGCGCCGAACTTCGGCAGCAACGACGAATGTCTGTCGACCATCCTGCAAGCTATCGAAAAGGCAGGCTATCGCGCTGGTGAAGACGTGCTGCTGGCACTCGACTGCGCAGCGAGCGAGTTCTACCACGATGGCAAGTACCAGTTGGCGGGCGAAGGCCTGCAACTGTCGTCGACGGAATTCGCTGACTACCTGGCGAACCTGGCCGACAAGTTCCCGATCGTCTCGATCGAAGATGGCATGCACGAAAGCGATTGGGCCGGCTGGAAGATCCTGACCGACAAGCTCGGCAAGAAGGTGCAACTGGTGGGCGACGACCTGTTCGTCACCAACACGCGCATCCTGAAGGAAGGCATCGAGAAGGGCATCGCCAACTCGATCCTGATCAAGATCAACCAGATCGGTACGCTGACGGAAACCTTCGCGGCGATCGAAATGGCGAAGCGCGCCGGCTACACGGCTGTGATCTCGCACCGCTCGGGCGAAACCGAAGATTCGACGATCGCGGATATCGCGGTCGGCCTGAACGCCGGTCAGATCAAGACGGGTTCGCTGTCGCGTTCGGACCGCATCTCGAAGTACAACCAGTTGCTGCGTATCGAAGAAGACCTCGGCGATATCGCCAGCTACCCGGGCAAGTCGGCGTTCTACAATCTGCGCTAATGGCTGGTTTGCTAGCGCCGACCGATGAGCTGGTTATCCTTCGTTTCTGATTGACCCCGCCGCCCTGCGTATAGCGCAGGGCGGCGCGTATTTATTGTGCTTACTTCATGCGGCTTGTCACTGCTGTCCTGATCGTTCTGCTGGCGCTGATCCAGTACCCGCTCTGGTGGGGGCACGGCGGTTGGTTGCGCGTGCACGAGTTGCAGCAGCAACTGGCGCAGCAACTGCAAAAGAACACTGATTCGAAGCTGCGCAACGAGCGTATTCAGGGCGAAGTCCAGGATTTGCAGAACGGTACGGCCGCGGTGGAAGAGCGGGCGCGTTACGAAATGGGCATGGTGAAGGACGGCGAAGTGTTCGTGCAGTTCGTCTCGCCGAACGCACCGTTGCCGAATACGAACACGCCTTCGGTGACCACGTCTACACGCGGTGAGGTGTCGGCTGCGCCACTGCATGTGGTGCCGAATCCGGAGTCGCGCGCGAAGCCGGATCGCAAGCATGGCGGGAAGACTGCGGTCAAGGACAAGAAGGCCACGCACTGAGTGAATCAGGCTGGCTGAGTTCGCGGGCGAATGCAAAACAAAACGCAGCGGCGAACGTAAAAGCTCGTACGAAGACGAAAAAAGGCGCGGTGAGAACCGCGCCTTTTTCTTTGACCTTGCGATACCTGCTTTTCCGCCGGGTCACCGTGTCGGTAAGCCTAATGTCCGGCAGTGCCCGCCTCGGCTTACCAGCCCCAGTACGGTGAGTAGCCTACGCCGACACCCGTACCCCAACCGTGCCCCCAACCGCCACCGTAATAACTGCCGTACACGCTAACGGGCTGCGAGTAGTAGCGCGAATATGCCTGAGCCGCGTTCTCGGCGGCAATGGCCTGATTCTGATCCGACAGCACCTGACGGTCGATCGCATCATAGCGTTCACGTTCTTCGGGCGTGAGCGGATGGGCGGTACTGGCCATGCCCGACTGATCGGCCGGCAGGCGGCTATAAATCGGTGATGGGCCCGGTGGGTCCATCACGCAGCCCGTCAGCGCAGCGCTGCCGGCGACGACTGCCAGCACGGTGAACGTGCGCACGCAATGCTTCAATGAAGTAGGGATGTTCATTTTGATCTCCATCGGTCGGATGCCTAAGCAAACCATGCGCAGCGCACCCCGCCAACGATCCAACGCAATGATCGACGATAACGCGCCGCCCGAACCCTGAGAAGGCAGCAGGCGGCGCGTCATTGACTGCCGTACACCGGTGCAATAAGCCACCGCCTGGCTGCTTCAGTGCCGCTGCTCGGCCGCCGGCGTCACGCCTTCTGAGAGCGCATTGGCGACAAAAAGTTGCGCCACGTCGACCGGATCGAATTCGTATCGTTGATTACAGAATTCGCAATGAATCTCGACGTGACCACGTTCTTCGATCACGCCGTCCACTTCCTCGCGGCCCAGCATCTTCAGCATCGCGCCGACTTTTTCGCGCGAACAGCTGCATTCGAAGCGCGTCATGGCCGGTTCGAAATGCTGTACGTTCTCCTGCCAGAACAGACGGCGGAAAATCGTTGCCGGTTCTTCTTTCAGCAGCTCGTCTTGCGACATCGTGCCGCCGAGCGTGCAGACGCGCTCCCACGTGTCCGCGTCCAGATCGCCCGGGTGAGGGACGATGCCGCCGTCGCCCGGCAGCTTTTGCAGCAGCATGCCGACGGCGCGTTCGGTGTTCGCCGCGAGCCACAGGCGCGTGTCGAGCTGCTCCGAGTGATGCATGTAGTGCTCGAGCACTTCGGACATCGACTTGAGCGGGCCGTCCACGCCCGACAGCGGCACGATACTTTGATACGGTTGCTGGCCGGGCTGCTTGTCGCGCGGGTCGAGCGTAATCACGCACCGGCCATGGCCGCTCGCGTTGACCAGCTCGATCATGGTCGTATCGTCGCCGATGGTATTGCCCGCTTCGCCGGAGAGCTTGGCGGTGGCGCGCATCGACAGGTCGGAGCTGCACTGCACCACCAGCATCTTGGCCGGTCCGTCTCCGAAAATCTGCATGACGAGCGTACCGTCGAACTTGAGGTTCGCCGAAAGCAGCGCGCACGCGGCCATCATCTCGCCCAGAATCGTCCGCACGGGCGCCGGATAGTCCCGGCGCGTCAGCACTTCCTGCCACGTGTTGCGCAGCGAAACGATCTCGCCGCGCACCGGCGCCGCGCTGAACATGAATTTTTGCAACTGGTCGCTCACAACTTTTCCTCGGTCGAATGACGCAGCCTGATGCCGCGCCGTGCGCGCCGCGCGCCCGGCTGATTAGCCGATACGCACGAGCTGCGCCTTGAAATATTCGCGGCGCTCGGCATAGCTTGCCGTGCCGCGCTGCATATTGGCGATATCCGTCTCGGTCAGTTCGCGCACCACTTTGGCGGGCGCGCCGAGAATCAGCGAATTGTCGGGAAACACTTTGCCTTCGGTGACGATGGCGCCCGCTCCGACCAGACAGTTGCGGCCGATTACCGCACCATTCAAGACCACGGCCTGAATTCCGATCAGCGAGCCTTCCTTGATCGTGCAGCCGTGCAGCATGACCTGGTGGCCGATCGTCACATTCGGCTCGATCGTCAGCGGGAAGCCCGGGTCGGTGTGCAGCACGGCGTTTTCCTGGACGTTGCTACCCGCACCGAGCGTGATCGGTTCGTTGTCGCCGCGAAGCGTCGCGCCGAACCAGACGCTCGAATTTTCCTCGAGCGTGACGTTGCCGATAATGTTCGCCGAATCCGCGACGAACACGCTTTCGTGGATGGTCGGGGCTGATGCGCCAAGCTTGTAAATTGTCACGGTGTCTCCTCTTGATCGGTCGCTACGCGCTGCGCGGGCGGGCTGGGGCTGCGGTGGGGCTGCCAAATGGGACTGCCAAATAGGGCTCGAAGCTGGACATCAAAGCGGCGCTGCAAAAGAGGCTGCAAAAGAGGCTGCAAAACGCCCGGAACCGCTCCGACGGCCGCTTTGTCCTGCCGGCCCCGCGCACCAGGCACGCGAGATGGTCGAATCGAGTATTGTAAACGGTTGTGTGGTTAGGCCGCTTGGCGACGCCCCAAGCGGTCCAACGCTCAGCCGGGGCGAGCGCCGCGTCTCCCGCTTTGCCTGTTTCCGTTCCTGCCGTTTCCTTTGCTAACCTGGTTGCTATGAATTCCGCTCGTCCGTCTGTTTCGCCAGTTCCGCCGATATCGAATCCGGAGAGTGATTCGAATCGCGCGAATTGCGCGCGCCGCTCAGCGCTGGCCGCATTGCGCGAAATCGACCCGGCAACCAAGGCAGCCGCGGCCCGCGCGTTATACGCCGCCGCGCTCGACGGCAGCCTCGCCTGTCCCGCGGACCTCGAACTCGCCGAGCCGGCGGACCTGCCGGGCCGTCCCGCACGCCCCGAACTGGTCGACCCACGCAAACTGAAGCGGCGCAGCATGCAATCGCCCGAAGGGCGAGCCGTCTTGCTGCACGCGCTGGCGCACATCGAGTTCAACGCCATCAATCTCGCGCTCGACGCCGTCTGGCGTTTCGCCAGTATGCCCGCCGAGTTCTACACCGACTGGCTCAAAGTCGCCGCCGAAGAGGCGCATCACTTCTCGCTGCTGACCGCGCGGCTTGCGGAATTCGGCCATGCCTACGGCGATTTTCCCGCACACGACGGCCTCTGGGATATGTGCGAGCGCACCCGTGGCGACGTGCTGGCGCGCATGGCGCTGGTGCCGCGCACCCTCGAAGCGCGTGGCCTCGACGCCTCGCCGCCGATCCGCGCCCGCTTGCAGCAGGCGGGCGACCGCGCGTCTGCGGCGATTCTCGACGTGATCCTGCGCGACGAAATAGGCCATGTGCTGATCGGCAACCACTGGTTCCGTCATCTGTGCGACGCGGGCAGCCTCGATCCGCATGCCACCTACACGCGCCTCGCCGACCAGTATCACGCACCGAAATTACGCGGTCCGTTCAATTTCGAGGCGCGTCGCGACGCCGGTTTCGACGAAGCCGAACTGGCCGCGCTGGTCGCCCTGGCTGGCCTCGACGCTGAGCAGCCGACCCCGTCGGCTGCTCAGGCCCCCGCGGCCATGCGCGACTGAAACCTTCTTCCATAGCCAGACCCCACGCATCGCCCGGCTATCTCGTTATAATCGAACGACCATTCTTTTTTCGGGCGCGCTGTTCATGAATACCTCCAAGTCTGAATTCATTTCCGTGCGCGGCATCCGTCTGCACGCGCGGCGCTGGGGCAATCCGGATGCGCCGATGCTGTTCATGCTGCACGGCTGGATGGATGTGGCAGCGTCGTTCCAGTTCGTCGTCGACGCATTGGGCGGCGACTGGCAGGTGATTGCGCCCGATATGCGCGGCTTCGGCCTGTCGGACTGGCCGGTCGCCGAACGCGGCGGCGGCAATTACTGGATCCAGGACTACCTCGCCGATCTCGACGCGCTGCTCGACCACTATGCACCGACCGGCGAAGTCAATCTGGTCGGCCACAGCATGGGCGCGAACATCGTCTGCCTGTATGCCGGCGTGCGGCCGGAGCGGGTGCGGCGAGTGGTCGATCTGGAAGGCTTTGGTCTTGCGCCGTCGCACTCGGCACAAGCGCCCAAGCGTCTTCGCACCTGGCTCGACGAGTTGCGCGATCCGCCGCAGTTGAAGCGCTATGCGACGCTGGATGACGTCGCCGGCCGCCTGATCAAAACCAACCCGCGCCTCGCTCCGCCGCGCGCGCAGTTCCTCGCGCAGCATTGGTCCAAGCCGGACGGCGAAGGGCGCTTCATGCTGCTTGCCGATCCGGCGCACAAACTGCGCGGGCCGACGCTGTACCGTCTCGACGAAGTGATGGCCGTGTGGCGCAAGGCCACCGCCAAAGTGCTGCACGTCGAGGCGGCTAACTCGCCCACGCTCGCGCAGATCGCCGGCGAGATTCCGCTCGACGAATTCAAGGCGCGTTTCCAGGCTTTCCCGAACTGGCGCGAGAAGATCATCGACGAAGCGGGGCACATGGTGCACCACGACCAGCCGGAGCAGGTGGCCGCGCTGATCGAGGGCTTCTGCGCCTAGATCTTGCAAAAAGGCTTCGATGCGAGGTCCGGGTCGCGAGATAGCTCGACGGTCACTTACTGCGTTGCAGTAAAATGAATGCAGAACTTTCTCAAGACAAAGATGAACGCTGACCTCCACTGTCATTCCACCGTTTCCGACGGCCAGTTCGCGCCGGCCGATGTCGCGCGCCGCGCGCACGCGGGCGGCGTGACGCTGTGGGCGTTGACCGACCACGACGAACTGGGCGGCCAGCACGAGGCGCGCAGCACCGCTGAGGCGCTTGGCATGGGCTACCTGAGCGGCGTGGAGATCTCGGTGACATGGGCTTCGCGCACGGTGCACATCGTCGGTCTTGGCGTCGATCCGACCAGTTCGATTCTGATCGACGGCTTGGCGCGCACCCGCAACGGCCGCGCCGCCCGTGCCGAAGCCATGGGCGAGCAGTTGGCCACGCTCGGCATCCCCGACGCCTATCAAGGCGCGCTCAAATACGTCTCGAACCCGGACATGATTTCGCGCACGCACTTCGCGCGCTTCATGGTTGAAAGCGGTTACGCCAACTCGACGCAAGACGTGTTCAACCGCTTCCTCGGCGACGGCAAGCCCGGCTACGTGTCGCATCGCTGGGCGAAACTGGCGGACGCGGTTGGCTGGATTCAGGCGGCCGGCGGCGAGGCGATCGTCGCGCACCCGGGGCGCTATGCGTACTCTCCGGTCGAATTCGACGCTTTTTTTGCCGAATTCATCGACCTGGGCGGTAAGGCGATCGAAGTGGTGACGGGCAGCCACACGCCGGATCAGTACCGCGAATACGCGGACGTCGCGCGCCGCTTCGGCTTCGAAGCGTCGCGCGGTTCCGACTTCCATGCACCCGGCGAAGGCCGCGTCGATCTCGGCACGCTGCCGCCGCTGCCTTCCGATCTCAAGCCCGTCTGGGAACGCTGGTTGTGATCGCATGCCGTGCCATGTCGGCACGAGATGCGCGAAAGCTCTCGGCAGAGCGGCGTGCTTTCGCCCGATCTTCCGTCCGGCTTTCCGTCCGAATTTCCGTCCGTAGCCACCCGTAGCCACCGTTAGTCAAAATGTCCCAATACTTTCGGCTTCATCCGGATAACCCGCAGCCGCGCCTTGTCAAACAGGCGGTGCAAATCATCAAAGACGGCGGCGTCGTCGCGTTGCCGACGGATTCGAGCTATGCGCTCGCCTGTCATCTCGACGACAAGGACGCGGTCGAGCGTTTGCGGCGCATTCGCGGGCTCGACGAGAAGGCCCTGCTGTCGCTGCTGGTGCGCGATCTGTCGGAGTTGTCGAACTTCGCGATGGTCGACAACCGGCAGTTCCGCCTGATCAAGTCGGTCACGCCAGGCCCCTACGTGTTCGTGTTGCAGGCCACCAAGGAAGTGCCGCGCCGCCTGTCGCACCCGTCGCGCAAGACTATCGGTCTGCGGGTGCCGGAGCATGCCATCACGCTGGCGATCCTCGAAGAACTCGGCCAGCCGCTGCTCGGCTCCACGCTGATCATGCCGGACGAAACCCAGCCGCTGAACGACCCGGAAGAGATCCGCGAGCGGCTCGAGAAACAGCTGGACCTGGTGATCGATGGCGGCCCGTGCGTGTGCGAGCCGTCGACGGTGATCGATTTGACCGGCGCTGACCCGGTGCTGGTGCGGGCAGGGCGCGGTTCGCTCGCGCCCTTCGGTCTCGAAGAGACGGCATAAGCGAAAGCGGACAGACGCACGCCATCGCGTTGTTACAATAGCGAGCTATGGATTCCTCCCTGATACAGACGATTGCGGTTTACGCGTTGCCGGTGATTTTCGCCATCACGCTGCACGAAGCCGCGCATGGCTACGTCGCGCGCTGGCTCGGCGACAATACCGCGTACGTGCTCGGCCGCGTTTCCCTCAATCCGATGCGGCACATCGATCCGCTCGGCACGATCGCGATCCCCTTGCTGCTGTACTTCGCCACCAGCGGCGCGTTTATGTTCGGTTACGCAAAGCCGGTGCCGGTCGCCTTCGGCAATTTGCGCAACCCGCGTTGGGGTAGCCTGTGGGTCGCGGCCGCCGGGCCGGGCTGCAATTTCGTGCAGGCACTGGTGTGGGGGCTGATCAGCGTTGGACTTGGCGTGGCCGGGGTCGACGAACCGTTCTTCACGCGCATGGCGGCAGCCGGCGTCGGTGTGAACCTCGTGCTTGGCGTGCTCAACCTGTTTCCGCTGCCTCCGCTCGACGGCGGCCGCGTGCTGATGGCGCTGTTGCCGACGCGGCAATCGATCGCGCTGTCGCGTCTCGAACCCTACGGCTTTTTCATCGTGATGGCGCTGGTCATGACGGGCACGCTCACGCGGTATTGGCTTAGCCCGCTCGTGACGCTCGGCTACGGTGCGCTTACCGCAATTCTGACTCCACTTGTTTCGCTTTTCTAAATAATCATGTTCCCAGACCGTATCTTCTCCGGCATGCGGCCCACCGGGTCGCTGCACCTCGGCCACTATCACGGCGTGCTGAAAAACTGGGTGCGGTTGCAGTCCGAATACCCGTGTTTCTTCTGCGTGGTCGATTGGCACGCGCTGACGACGCACTACGAAACGCCCGAAGTGATCGAAAAGAACGTGTGGGACGTGCTGATCGACTGGCTTGCCTCAGGCATCGATCCGGCGCAGGCTACGCTGTTCATCCAGAGCAAGGTGCCCGAGCATGCGGAGCTGGCGTTGCTGCTCGGCATGAGCACGCCGCTCGGCTGGCTCGAGCGCGTGCCGACCTACAAGGAGCAGCAGGAAAAGCTGAAGGACAAGGACCTGTCTACCTACGGTTTCCTCGGCTATCCGGTGCTGATGGCGGCGGACATCCTGCTGTACCGCGGCTCGCTCGTGCCGGTCGGCGAAGATCAGGTGCCGCACGTCGAAATGACGCGTGAAATCGCGCGTCGTTTCAACTATCTGTACGGCCGCGAACCGGGCTTCGAAGAGAAGGCCAATGAAGCCGCGAAGAAGCTGGGCGGCAAGCGCGCCAAGCTTTATCACGAACTGCGCAACGCCTATCAGCAGGAAGGCGACGACGAAGCACTCGAACAGGCGCGCGCGATGTTGCAGGAATCGCAGAGCCTGTCGATGAGCGATCGCGAGCG
The DNA here is from genome assembly GCA_900142905.1 of Burkholderia sp. GAS332. Taxonomy (NCBI): domain Bacteria; kingdom Pseudomonadati; phylum Pseudomonadota; class Betaproteobacteria; order Burkholderiales; family Burkholderiaceae; genus Burkholderia; species Burkholderia sp. GAS332. The sequence continues at coordinate 1,670,350 of FSRV01000001.1, forward strand.
TCTGTTCGGCTACCTCGAAGGGTCGCGCAAGATCATTCTGGTCGAGCCGCAGGCCATGCTGACCGAAGCGTCGCGCATGCCGGGTCTGGACGGCCAGAAGATGTCGAAGTCGTACGGCAATACGATCGGCCTGCGCGAAGACGCGGAAACGATCACGAAGAAGGTCCGCACCATGCCGACCGATCCGGCCCGCGTGCGCCGCACCGATCCGGGCGATCCGGACAAGTGCCCGGTGTGGCAGCTGCACCAGGTCTACACGGACGAAGCCACGCACGAGTGGGTGCAGAAGGGCTGCCGGACGGCAGGAATCGGCTGCCTCGAGTGCAAGCAGCCGGTGATCGAAGGGATTCTGCGCGAACAGCAGCCGATGCTCGAACGCGCGCAGAAGTACATGGACGATCCGTCGCTGTTGCGCGCGATCGTCGCCGACGGCTGCGACAAGGCCCGCAAGTACGCCACGGAAACGATGCGTGATGTGCGCGAGGCGATGGGCCTGTCGTACAACTGATTGCCGCGCTGAAGCGATGAGTACGCCCGTTACCCTGCCGGACGGTTCCTCGCACGGAAACGGCGAGCCGTCGCGCTGGGTGCGCCACTGGGCGCATCTGGTCGCGGCGGGCGGCGCGGTGCTCGACGTGGCGTCGGGGGCAGGGCGGCATGCGCGGTTCTTCGCGTCGCTGGGCCATCCGGTGACCGCGCTCGACCGGAATGCGGCGGCGCTGGACGCCATGCGTGACGAGCCACTCGTCACCACGCTCGTCGCTGATATCGAAGGCGCCGCTTGGCCCTTGCCCGACGACGCGAAATTCGCCGCGATCGTGGTCACGAACTACCTGCACCGGCCGCTGTTTCCGCAGCTTTTGCGCTCACTCGCGCCCGGCGGTGTACTGGTTTACGAGACCTTCGCGCAAGGCAACGAAAGCGTCGGCAAGCCGTCTAATCCGGCGTTTTTGCTCGCGCCCGGCGAGTTGCTCGACGTGGTGCACGGCCACCTCCGTGTGGTCGCATTTCAAGACGGATTTCTCGCGCAGCCGCGCCCGGCTTACGTCCAGCGGATATGCGCAATTATGGAGGCGGATCGCTCAGCCGAGCGCTTGGAGGCGGCACCCCCGCCTTGTTACGAGCTGGCTGGGTAATCCGCTACAATCGCGGTTTACCTGATCAAATTCATGGCGTTTCATGACTAACGGCAATCAAAGCAGCACTGGCGGCGTTCAGATTCGCGGCAGCATCCCTGCCATCATTACTCCGATGCTCGAAGACGGCAGCCTCGATCTGCCGGCGTTTCGCAAACTGATCGACTGGCACATCGCAGAGGGCACGGACGCCCTGGTCGTGGTTGGCACGAGCGGCGAGTCGGCCACGCTGTCGGTCGAAGAACACGTGCTGATGGTCAAGACCGCAGTCGAGCATACGGCGGGCCGGATTCCGGTGATCGCGGGCTCGGGCGGCAATTCCACCACTGAAGCCATCGAGCTCACGCAGCAGGCCAAGGAAGTCGGCGCGGACGCCACGCTGCAGGTCGTGCCGTACTACAACAAGCCGACCCAGGAAGGCATCTATCGCCACTTCGCGAAGATCGCCGAAACCGTCGATCTGCCGGTGATCCTGTACAACGTGCCGGGCCGTACGGTCGCGGACATGAGTAACGACACGATTCTGCGTTGCGCGCAGGTGCCGGGCATCATTGGTGTGAAGGAAGCGACGGGCAACATCGATCGCGCCGCGCACCTGATCAAGTCGGCGCCCGCGCATTTCGGCATTTACAGCGGTGACGATCCCACCGCGATCGCGCTGATGCTGCTCGGCGGCCACGGCAATATTTCGGTCACCGCAAACGTCGCGCCGCGCGCGATGAGCGATCTGTGCAAAGCCGCGCTGGCCGCGGACGCGAAGACCGCTCGTGAGATTCATTTGAAACTCCTGTCGTTGCATAAGAACCTGTTCATCGAGTCGAATCCGATTCCTGCGAAATGGGCGTTGCAGCAACTGGGTCGTGTGCAGGGCGGAATCCGCCTGCCGCTCACGCCGCTCGACGCGCAATACCACGAAGTGGTGCGCGGCGCGCTGCGCGAAGCGGGTCTGCTGGGCTAAGCCGGGCTCGACCCAGCCCCAGCGTTACTGAAAGCCTGCCACCGGCACTCCCTTAACCGACGTCGATCCAGCCCACGTTCCCGGCACACAGAACCAGGCACCGCGTTCCAGCATCACGAAGGACCTCATGAAACGTTCCGCACTTTCCCTCCACGCAACCCGCATGGCGGCGCTGGCGCTTGCCCTGGTAACGCTCGCCGGCTGTGACACGCTGAACGACTGGTTCGCCTCCGACCGCGTCAACTACAAGGGCGCGGCCAGCGCGCCGCCGCTCGCCGTTCCGGGCGATCTGACCACCACGCCGACCGATCAGCGCTACGTGGCGCCGCCGACCAATCTGGCGCTGGGCGGCTCGCCGCAACGCGCGGTCACCGCAGCGGGCAATGCCACGGAAGGCCAGCCGAATGCGCAAGACCCGCTGGGCATGCACATCGAGCGTGATGGCGATCGCCGCTGGCTGGTCGTCGACGGCCGCACGCCGGAACAACTGTGGCCGCAGTTGCAGGAGTTCTGGCAGGAAAACGGCTTCGCACTGAAAACCGATGCGCCGGCCACCGGCATCATGACGACCGACTGGGCTGAAAACCGCGCCAATATTCCGGACGACTGGTTCCGTCGCACGGTCGGCAAGGTGATCGACTTCGCCTACTCGTCGGGCACCCGTGACAGCTTCCGCACGCTCGTGTCACGCGGTCCGGCTGACGCCACGGACATCTCGATCACGCATAGCGCGATGGAAGAAATGCTGACCGGCCAGGACAAGACCTCGTCGCGCTGGGAAGAGCGTCCGCGCGATCCGGCGCTGGAAGCGCTGTTCCTGAGCAAGCTGATGCAGAAGTTCGGCCTGACCGAAGCGCAGTCGAAGCAACTTCTGACCGACGCTCGCCCGGCCACCGCGCCGGCCACGATCGACCAGAGCGCGGGCGCCTCGACGCTCGACCTGCCGGAATCGTTCGATCGCGCATGGCTGCGCGTGGGTCTCGCGCTTGACCGCACCAACTTCACCGTCGACAACCGCGACCGCGCGAAAGGCATCTACTACGTGCGTTACGCAGATTCGATGCAGGAACTGAAGAAGGAAGGGCTGTTCGGCAAGCTGTTCTACAGCAGCAATGCGTCGAAGAAGCCGGGTCAGGAATTCCTCGTCAATGTGCGCTCGAAGGGCGACACTGTGACGCAGGTGGCGGTGGTGGATTCGAACGGGCAGGTGGATAACTCGTCCGATGCGCAGCGCATTGTGACGTTGCTGCACGCACAACTGAACTAAGCGGGCTGTGCGCTTCGCCAGTCTCGGCAGCGGCAGTGAAGGCAATGCCTTGCTGGTGGAAGCGCAAAGCGGCGCGACCACCACGCGCGTTCTGCTTGATTGCGGCTTTTCGGCCAAGGAAGTCGAGCGGCGTCTAACGCGGCTCGGCGCGGGCGTTGAAGGTCTCGACGCCATTCTGATTACGCATGAACACAGCGACCACATTGGCAGCGCGCTGACGCTGGCGCGCAAGTGGTCGATTCCGTTGTACATGAGCTGGGGCACCGCCCGCGCGGTGGGTGCCGACGAAGCCGACGTCGACCTGCAGGTGCTGTGGGGCGACGAAGCGGTGGCGATCGGCGACCTCAGCATCCTCCCCTACACCGTTCCTCACGACGCCCGCGAGCCGCTGCAATACGTGCTCTCCAATGGTGCGAGCCGGCTGGGCGTGCTGACCGACGTCGGCACCTCCACGCCGCACATCAGCGCGGTGCTGAGCGGCTGCGACGCGCTGGTGCTCGAATGCAATCACGATGTGCGGATGCTGGCGGGCAGCCGGTATCCGCAGTCGCTGAAGGCGCGCATCGGCGGCAATCATGGGCATCTGAACAACGAAGCGGCGGCTGAAATCCTGGCCTCGCTCGACCGTTCGCGTTTGCGCCATCTGGTGGCTGCGCATCTGAGTCAGCAGAACAACTCGCCGGAACTGGCGCGGGCTGCCATGGCGGGTGTGTTGGGTGCTGCGCCGACCGACGTGGTGGTCGCGTCTCAAGATGATGGCTTTGCCTGGCTGAGCTTGTGATCCGTTTCTAATTATCTGGCGTTGCCGCACGCAGCCGCGATTGGCGGCCGGCCGGGCGCAACGGCGGTGCAATGAAAAAAGCCCATGACGATTGCTCGCCATGGGCTTTTTCTTTAAGGCCGGTATATCGGGCGCCGCCGGGCGCCCGCCTTGCGTCAGACTTAGTTGCGGTTGCCGCCGAAGATGCCGAGCAGCGCGAGCAGGTTGACGAACACGTTGTACAGGTCCAGATAGATCGCGAGGGTGGCGGTGATGTAATTCGTCTCGCCACCGTTCACGACGCGCTGGACGTCGAACAGCATGTAGGCCGAGAAGATCACGATGGCCAGCACCGACACGGTCAGCATCAACGCCGGCAGGTGCAGGAACACGTTCGCGACCGAAGCCAGCAGCAGCACGATCACGCCCATGAACAGCCATTTGCCGAGACCCGAGAAGTCACGCTTGCTGACCGTGGCGATCGTTGCCATGGAGGCGAAGATCACACCAGTGCCACCGAAGGCGAGCATGATCAGTGACGGGCCGTTCGAAAAACCGAGTACGAAGCTCAGGATGCGCGACAGCATCAGGCCCATGAAGAACGTGAAGCCGAGCAGCACGAATACGCCGATGGCGCTGTCTTTGGTTTTCTGGATGGCGAACATGAAGCCGAAGGCGATCGCGAAGAACGCCAGCATGCTCATGCCCGGGCTGGTGGCGGCGAACAGCGAGAAACCGGTGGCTACGCCTACCCAGGCGCCGAGCACTGTCGGAATCATGGACAGCGCGAGCAGCCAGTAGGTGTTCCGTAGTACGCGGTTGCGCGTTTCGACCGTGCTGACCGCGCCATTGCGGCCAAAGCTATACGGATGATCGTTCATGGTCTCTCCTTACCTCAGAAGCGTGTTGCGTAATGGTTGTGCGGCGGTTTGTGTAGCAGGCTGTGCGCCGGGTTGTACAGCACCGGCCGGAATTCATGCCGCCAGTCGCAGGGTGTTCATCCCTAAGATTGGCGCGGAGGCCGGGAGTTTCAATACCCGGAAAATGTCCACACGGCCTACGCTACCAGTATTCAGAAACTCCTGCTTGGAGTCTTTCAATGCTGTAAGGGTTCAATCGCAATCATACACGGGAACATGCTACAATAGCGGATTCATTTGAATCTGTAACCTCTTAATTTTTTGGAGTTTTTATGGCGATCGAACGCACCCTGTCGATTATCAAGCCGGACGCAGTGGCCAAGAACGTGATCGGTCAGATCTACAGCCGTTTCGAAAACGCTGGCCTGAAGATTGTGGCTTCGCGCATGGTCCATCTGTCGCGCGCTGACGCAGAGAAGTTCTACGCTGTGCACGCTGCACGCCCGTTCTTCAAGGACCTGGTTGATTTCATGATCTCGGGCCCGGTGGTCGTGCAAGCGCTGGAAGGCGAAAACGCGATCCTGAAGCACCGCGACCTGATGGGTGCAACGGACCCGAAGAAGGCAGAAAAGGGCACGATCCGCGCCGACTTCGCCGACAGCATCGACGCTAACGCGGTGCATGGTTCGGACGCCGTTGAAACGGCTGCCGTTGAAATCGCGTTCTTCTTCCCGGAAGTGAACGTTTACTCGCGTTAAGCGGATTTGGCGGGTTGGGTTCGTCGCGGCGCTATCCGCGCGATTCGTGCGTAGCCGTTGGATTTGTCGCACGAATCCGCACGAACAGCCCGGCAAAGTAGTAAGGTAAAGCAGCAGGGATGGGCGCGAACGGCATTGCGTTCATGCAGCTTGTTGCATGAACGTAGTCTCGCACTGAAATGGCAGGATTCGATATGACGAGCAGTTCCACCGTCAACCTTCTCGACCTCGACGCCCAAGGGCTTGTCGCCTACTGCGACAGCCTGGGCGAGAAGCCGTTTCGCGCCAAGCAATTGCAGCGCTGGATCCACCAGTACAACGCTGCCGACTTCGACGGCATGACCGATCTGGCGAAGTCCTTGCGCGAAAAGCTCAAAGGGCGCGCAACGATCACGATGCCTGGCATCGTCAGCGACAATATTTCGACCGACGGCACACGCAAGTGGCTGATCGACGTCGGCAACAGCAACGCGGTTGAGACCGTTTATATCCCCGAAGAAACGCGTGGCACGCTGTGCGTGTCGTCGCAGGCCGGGTGCGCGGTCAACTGCCGTTTCTGTTCGACCGGCAAGCAGGGTTTTTCCCGCAATCTCACCACCGGCGAAATCATCGGCCAGCTGCGCATGGCCGAGTTCGCGCTGCGCGCGACGCGCGGCACGGACGGCGGGCGCGCCACGGGCGGTGACGGCAAAGGCGAACGCGTCGTCACGAATGTGGTGATGATGGGCATGGGCGAGCCGCTGCTCAATTACGACGCGGTGGTGCCCGCCATGCGCCTGATGCTGGACGACAACGCGTACGGCCTGTCGCGCCGGCGCGTCACGCTGTCCACCTCGGGTGTGGTGCCGATGATGGACCGGCTCGGCGCCGATCTGCCGGTGGCGCTCGCGGTATCGTTGCATGCGCCGAGCGACCCGCTGCGCGACATGCTGGTGCCGCTGAACAAGAAGTATCCGCTGCGCGAATTGATGGCTGCTTGTCAGCGCTATCTGAAAGTTGCGCCGCGCGATTTCATTACGTTCGAATATTGCATGCTCGACGGCGTGAACGACAGCGAAGCGCAAGCGCGCGAACTGCTGGCCGTGACGCGCGACGTACCATGCAAGTTCAACCTGATTCCGTTCAATCCGTTCCCCGAGTCGGGCCTCATCCGCTCGAAGCCGGAACAGATCAAGCGGTTTGCGCAAGTGTTGATGGACGCGGGCGTCGTCACCACGGTGCGTAAAACACGCGGCGATGATATCGACGCTGCCTGCGGTCAGTTGGCCGGTGCGGTGAAAGACCGCACGCGCCTTGCTGAGCGCACCGGGAAGGCAGCGAAGATTATCGAGGTTCGCGCCGTGTAATCGTGCCGGGCGGCAAAGGCGACGGCGTTCGGTGGGCCGTACCGCGAACGCGCGAAATCTTTCCGAACCGGCAGCGATTGAAAAGAAAGTTTGCAGAAGCGATCGGAAGCGGCACACAAGGCCGCGCATTTTGTTATAAACGGTCTGCGATTCAGGCGTGAGGCTTTGGCCCGTCCGGGTTGCACAAGTGAAAAAGAATCGACGCGAAAGGATTTGGGATGAGTGAGCCGCAGCACCCGCAGCCGCATGACACAGACACAAACGAAGGCCACCCGGCGCCGGCAGCGCGGGCGGTGGTGCAGCCTGTTGTGCAGCCGGGCCTGACGGGTTTGGATTCCCTGGCAGCGGTTGGCGCGCGCTTGACCCAATTGCGTGAATCGAAAGGCTGGACGATCGAGGACGTGTCGGCACGCCTGAAGGTATCCGTCACCAAGTTGCGTGCGCTCGAATCGGGTGACATCAGCCACTTGCCGGACACCACCTTTGCGCTCGGCGTGGTGCGCAGCTATGCGAAGATGCTCGGCGCCGATCCCACCCCGTTCACGCAGGCTTTGCGCCGCGAGAAGGGTGTGCCTGCGCCGGACCTGTCGATGCCGGCTTCGTCCGGCAGGGATTTGCCGCGCGGACGCGTCTCGCTGTCGCTCGGCGGCAGTGGGCAAAAGAGCCGCTCGTGGCTGTGGGGCATTGCGGCGGTGATCGTCGCGGTGATCGCGCTCGGCATGTGGCATACGAATGGCGGTGATTCGTCGGCGTGGCTCGCACGGTTGAAGGCGAGCGCGAACGGCGCCACGGGTAGCGCGATCGGAGCATCGGGCGCGGTGGCGCAAGATCAAGCGGCGGGTTCCGATGCAAGCGCGGAAGAGGCTGCTTCCACGCCGGAAACGCAGGCCGCAGCGGATAACGCAGCGTCAGCTACGCCGATGCCCGCGCCGCTGGCGACCGGTGCTGCGCCTTCTCCCGCGCCTGCGGTCACGGCAGCAGCGGTCACGGCAGCAGCGGTCGCGCCGAAGGCCGGTTCGCAGGTCCAGGCTGCGGCGCAAGGCGCGAGCGCGCCGGTGGTCGCCGCGATTGGCGCATCGGGTACGGCAGCCGCGACAACGGCAGCGCCGGCCGCGGGTGAGGCGATCGTCGCGTTGCGCGTGACACAGGACAGCTGGTTCAGCGTGCGTGGCAAGGACGGCAAGGAAGTGTTCTCCGGCCTCGTGCATGCAGGCGATACGAAGGAAGTGACGGGCGCGGCTCCTTTCAAGGTCACGATCGGCAACCGGGCGGGTCTCGAGTCGCTTACGCTCGATGGCCAGCCAGTCGATCCGTCGAAATATTCGGCAGCCAAGGGGAATGTGGCGCGCTTCGCGCTGCCTTGATAGATACGGTATGCGTTGCGGCCAACCGGGCCGCGACGCTTTTTCAATTCAGGCGCCACGTCTTTTGTGTGGCGCTTGCGGCGTAAATGGGTTTTTCGATGCAATCCGAAGCTCAATCCCAATCCAGTAGCAAGATCGTTTCAAACGAGCCGGTGTTCGGCGGGCACGCCGCGCGGCGCAAGTCGCACGCGGTCGATGTTCGTTGGGGCGGACAGCTCGTCACGATCGGTGGCGATGCGCCCGTGCGCGTCCAGTCGATGACCAACACCGACACTGCGGACGCGATCGGCACGGCGATCCAGATCAAGGAACTCGCGCAAGCCGGTTCGGAACTGGTGCGTATCACGGTCAACACGCCGGAAGCGGCGGCGGCCGTGCCGGCGGTTCGCGAGCAACTCGACCGCATGGGCGTGTCGGTGCCGCTGGTTGGCGATTTTCATTACAACGGCCATTTGCTGCTGCGCGATTACCCCGCGTGCGCGGAGGCGCTGTCGAAGTACCGGATCAATCCGGGCAATGTCGGCCACGGCGCGAAGCGCGACACGCAGTTCGCGCAGATGATCGAAGCGGCTGTGAAGTACGACAAGCCGGTGCGGATCGGCGTCAACTGGGGCAGCCTCGACCAGGACCTGCTGGCGAAGATGATGGACGAAAACGCCGCGCGTTCTACCCCGTGGGAAGCGCAGAGCGTGATGTACGAAGCGTTGATCCAGTCGGCGATCGGCTCGGCGGAGCGTGCAGTCGAAATCGGCCTGCCGCGCAACAAGATCATTCTGTCCTGCAAGGTCAGCGGCGTGCAGGATCTGATCGCGGTGTATCGCGAACTCGCGCGCCGTTGCGAATTCGCGCTGCATCTCGGTTTGACCGAAGCGGGGATGGGTTCGAAGGGCATCGTGGCGTCGACCGCTGCGTTGTCGGTGTTGCTGCAGCAAGGCATTGGCGACACGATCCGTATCTCGCTGACGCCGGAACCGGGTGGCCCGCGAACCGGCGAAGTGATCGTCGGCCAGGAAATTTTGCAGACCATGGGCCTGCGTTCGTTCACGCCGATGGTGATCGCGTGCCCGGGTTGCGGCCGCACGACCAGCACGCTGTTCCAGGAACTGGCGTCGCAAATCCAGACCTATCTGCGTACGCAGATGCCGGTGTGGCGCGATCAGTATCCTGGTGTCGAGAAGATGCACGTGGCGGTGATGGGCTGCATCGTCAACGGTCCGGGCGAATCGAAGCAGGCGAATATCGGCATCAGCTTGCCGGGTTCGGGCGAAAATCCGGCCGCGCCGGTGTTTGTCGACGGCGAGAAGGTCAAGACGCTGCGCGGTGACAACATCGCGCAAGAATTCCAGCAAATCGTGAGTGACTACGTCGAGCGCCGCTATGGCCGCGCCGAAGCACTCAACTAAAAACCGTCAATCGAAGACAGATGACTGAACAGAAGAAAAAGCTCGAAAAGTTGTCCGGCGTGAAGGGCATGAACGACATCCTTCCGCAGGAAGCCGGGCTGTGGGAATTTTTTGAAGCAACCGTCAAGTCGATGCTGCGTTCGTACGGATACCAGAATATTCGTACGCCGATCATCGAGCATACGCAGTTGTTCAAGCGCGGTATCGGTGAGGTGACCGACATCGTCGAGAAGGAGATGTACAGCTTCACCGACGCGTTGAACGGCGAAAATCTGACGATGCGCCCGGAAAACACGGCGGCTGTCGTGCGCGCGGTGATCGAGCACAACATGCTGTACGACGGTCCGAAGCGGTTGTGGTACATCGGCCCGATGTTCCGTCACGAGCGTCCCCAGCGCGGCCGCTACCGGCAGTTCCATCAGGTCGGCGTGGAAGCCTTGGGCTTCGCCGGCCCGGATGCCGACGCTGAAATCATCATGATGTGCCAGCGTTTGTGGGACGACCTTGGGCTTATCGGCATCAAGCTCGAACTCAATTCGCTGGGTCTCGCGGAAGAGCGCGCGGCCCATCGCGTCGAGTTGATCGCGTACCTCGAAAAGCACATGGACGTGCTCGACGAAGAGGCGAAGCGCCGTCTGTACACGAACCCGCTGCGCGTGCTCGACACGAAGAATCCGGCGATGCAGGAAGTCGCGCAGAACGCGCCGAAGCTGATCGATTTTCTCGGCGAAGAATCGCGCGCGCACTTCGAAGGCCTGCAGCGCATTCTGAAGGCGAACAACATTCCGTTCACGATCAATCCGCGTCTCGTGCGCGGTCTCGATTATTACAATCTGACCGTGTTCGAATGGGTGACCGACAAGCTCGGCGCGCAAGGCACGGTCGCGGCCGGCGGCCGTTACGATCCGCTGATCGAACAGCTTGGCGGTAAGCCGACGGGCGCGTGCGGTTGGGCAATGGGTGTCGAACGTATCCTCGAGTTGCTGAAAGAAGAGCAGCTCGTGCCGGAAGACGAAGGTTGCGACGTGTACGTGGTCCATCAGGGCGACGCGGCACGCGAACAGGCCTTTATCATCGCCGAGCGCTTGCGCGATACGGGCCTCGACGTGATCCTGCATTGCAGCGCGGACGGTCAGACGGCGAGCTTCAAGTCGCAGATGAAGCGTGCCGACGCCAGCGGCGCGGCATTCGCGGTGATTCTCGGCGAAGACGAGATCGCCAACGGGACGGTCGGCGTCAAGCCGCTGCGCGATACCGGCGCTAACGGCGGTAAGAGCGAGCAACATAACGTGCCCGCCGAAGACTTGACCGAATTTCTAATCAATGCGATGGTTGCAACCGCCGAAGACGGCGACGACTGATCGCGATGTCGTCGAGCCCCTTGGCTCGACACGCACACGTATCAAGAAAGAGGAAATCGCCGGGCGATGAGTTACCACGACGAACAAGAATCGATTGAAAGTCTGAAAGCATGGTGGACGCAGTGGGGTAATGCAACCACGTGGATCGTGCTGGTGGCGTTGGTTGCCGCAGCGGGCTGGAACGGCTGGAATTTCTGGCAACGGCGCCAGGCGGCGGAAGCCGCGGTGCTGTATGACCAGGTGCAGCAAGCTGTGGCATCGGGCGACAAGGCGAAGATCACGCGCGTCGCCAGCGACATGGAAGACAAGTTCAGCAGCACCGCGTACGCGCAGATGACCGCGCTGGGCGCCGCCAAGGCGCTGTACACCGCGGGTGACGAAGCCGCCGCGAAGGCCCAGTTGCAATGGACCATCGATCACGCCAAAGACGACGAGTTCAAACAGATCGCCAAGCTCCGCCTGGCTTCGCTGCTGCTCGACGACAAGGCTTACGACCAGGGTCTGGCACTGCTCGCCGAACCGCAGTCCGATGCGTTCAAGGGCGTTGTGGCGAACGGCCGCGGTGACTTGCTCGCGGCACAAGGCAAGCGTGACGATGCGCGCGCGGCCTACAAGCTCGCGCTCGACTCGCTGTCGCAAAACGATAGCTCGGCTCGCCAGTTGATTCAGTTCAAGCTGGACGCGCTGGGCGGCTAATTGCCGCATGCAGCGCGCCGCATGACACGACCAACCGGTCTCCTTTAATTAATTTCCTGAATGCTTCGTCCACCGATGAATCTGCTGAAACGTTACGCTGTGCCCGTTGCCTGTGCGATGACTGTCCTCACCATGGCGGCTTGCTCATCCACGAAAGACGAGCGCCGCGTGCCGACGCCGCTCACCGAGTTCAAACCCGTGCTCGACGTGCAGCAGGCGTGGAAAGCCAGCGTGGGCAAGGCGGGTCGTTACCTGTTCTCGCCGGTCGCGGTCGGCAACGCGGTGTACGCGGCCGGCGCGAACGGCTCGGTTGCGAAGATCGACGCGCAGACGGGCCAGGATATCTGGCGCGTCAAGCTGCATGACGACCTGTCGGCAGGTGTTGGCAGCGACGGCACGCTCACGGCGGTCGGTGGCCTGAAGGGTGACGTCTACGTGCTCGGCGCGGACGGCAAACAGTTGTGGACTGCCAAGGCGCCAGGCGAAATCATCTCGCCGCCGCTGGTCGGCAACGGCCTCGTGGTGGTGCGCACGGTCGACGGTCAGATCGTCGCGTTCAATGCGCAAACCGGCGAACAGAAGTGGAACTATCGCAACCGCGCGGTGCCGCTCAATCTGCGCGTCTCGTCGGGCATGACGTTCGCGGGTGACGCGGCTGTGCTGGCGGGCTTCCCGGGTGGCGCGTTCGCCGCGATCAACCTGCAGACCGGCGACAACTACTGGCAAACGCCGGTGTCATACCCGAAGGGCGTGACGGAAGTGGAGCGCATCAACGACGTGACGGGGCCGCCCACGCTGGTCGGTTCGGAAACCTGCGCGGTGACGTTCCAGGGCCAGATTGGCTGCTTCGATGCGAACTCGGGCCGCGCGGTGTGGGAAAAGGCGTTCTCGAGCACGAGCGGCCTCGCGCAGGATGAACGCGCCGTAGTGGCGGCCGACGACTGGTCGGTGGTGTCGGCGTTCGATGTCAGCAACGGCGCGCCGCTGTGGAAGAACGACAAGCTGAAGAACCGCGACCTCAGCGTCCCGTTCATCCTGGGTCACGCCGCCGTGCTGGGCGACTATCAGGGTTACGTGCACTTCCTGTCGCGCGACGACGGCACGCTCGTGGCCCGTGTGAAGACCGACGGCAGCGCGATTACCGCAGCGCCGGTGCTGGCCGGCGACACGCTGGTCGTGCAGACCCACGACGGCGACCTGTACGGCTACCGCCCGCGCTAATCGCGCAGGCCGTTGGTAGTCAGGCTTCGTCAAGCGTGCAGGCCGGCTTTGCCGGCCGCACGCGTTTTTGCTGTGCAGCAGAGTCACTAGAAATATTCCGCCGGACTGGCTGGTCCGGCAAGTCGGATCAGAAACGGCCCATGTGGCCAGCGGTGGCTGCTTGCGGCGCCACCTTCGACGGCATCGTAGAGAATCTCGTATCGAACTGGCGTGCGAGCCGTTGAGCAAGACAGACTGAACCTGGCGGCCCATTGGCGCCGCCCCATACAGCCAAACCCCCCGTCCGCCCGGGTGCGCATATTGACAGCACATCCGGGGCTGGCCGAATTCGTGATAATTTTCGTCAAACGCTGCCGTGTAGTGGCCGCATGGCGTCGCTACGCGGGCGGTCGATTTCGATCCCGCGTTTCACCGTGAACAACATCTGATGAAACCCGTTATTGCCCTGGTTGGGCGCCCCAATGTGGGGAAATCCACGCTATTCAACCGCCTCACGCGCACGCGTGATGCGCTGGTTGCCGACCTGCCCGGTCTCACCCGCGATCGCCATTACGGCGAGGGGCGCGCCGGCGACCGGCCGTATCTGGTCGTCGATACCGGCGGCTTCGAGCCGGTCGCGAAAGACGGCATCCTGCATGAGATGGCGCGTCAAACCCGCCAGGCGGTCGAGGAATCGGACGTCGTCGTGTTCATCGTCGACGGCCGCAACGGTCTCGCGCCGCAGGACAAGACGATTGCCGACTACCTGCGCAAGACCGGCCGGCCGATCTTCCTCGTCGTGAACAAGGCGGAGGGGATGAAGTACAGCAATGTGGCCGCCGACTTCTACGAACTCGGTCTAGGCGACCCGCGCGCGATTTCGTCGGCACACGGCGACGGCGTCACCGAAATGATCAACGAGGCGCTGGCTGTCGCGTACGCCGGGCAGCCGGAAGAGAGCGACGAGGAAAAGCAGGCGCACGGCGTGAAGATCGCGATCGTCGGGCGGCCGAACGTCGGCAAGTCGACCTTGATCAATGCGCTGGTGGGCGAAGAGCGCGTGATTGCGTTCGACATGCCGGGCACCACGCGCGATTCGATCTACGTCGACTTCGAGCGTCAGGGCAAGCCCTACACGCTGATCGACACGGCCGGTTTGCGCCGCCGCGGCAAGGTGTTCGAAGCGATCGAGAAATTCTCGGTGGTGAAGACGCTGCAATCGATCTCGGACGCGAACGTCGTGATCCTGCTGCTCGACGCACAACAGGATATTTCCGAACAGGACGCGCACATTGCCGGTTTCGTGGTGGAGCAGGGCCGCGCGCTGGTGGTCGGCGTGAACAAGTGGGACGGGCTCGATTCGCATGTGCGCGAGCGCACCAAGGCGGACATCGAGCGCAAACTAAAATTTCTCGACTTCGCCAAATTCCACTTCATTTCCGCCGCGGAAAAAACCGGGATTGGCCCGCTGATGCGCTCGGTCGACGACGCTTACGCCGCGGCGATGGCCAAGCTGCCGACGCCGAAGTTGACGCGCGCGCTGATCGAGGCCGTGGAATTCCAGCAACCGCGCCGGCGCGGTCCGGTGCGCCCGAAACTGCGTTACGCGCACCAGGGCGGACAGAATCCGCCGATCATCGTCATTCACGGTAACGCGCTCGATGCGATCACCGAAACGTACAAACGCTACCTCGAAAACCGCTTCCGGGAAACTTTCAAGCTGACTGGGACTCCATTGCGCATAGAGTTCAGATCGTCGACGAACCCTTACGCGGAAAAAGGCTGAAACTCAGGCTGAAACCCGCGTGTGTGTTGGGTTTGGCCGCACGGCCGGGCCTCTCGCGCAAAAATGAAAATCGGCTATAGTGTAGCGGTTGACGGCGGATCTCTTTTTCTTCGTCGTCAATTCAGTCAACCTGCAAAAAAATACGGAGTTTGCTATGAGCAACAAAGGGCAATTGTTACAAGACCCGTTTTTGAACGCACTGCGTAAAGAGCACGTGCCGGTGTCGATCTACTTGGTCAACGGCATCAAGCTTCAAGGGAACATCGAATCGTTCGACCAGTACGTCGTGTTGCTCAGGAATACGGTCACCCAGATGGTCTACAAGCACGCAATTTCGACTGTCGTGCCTGCCCGTCCGGTGAATTTCCACCCGGATTCCGAACAGTCCTAACCCCCGTCGCGGCCGGCGTAGCGTCGCCCGTTGGCGATTACTCCCGGCCGCCTCATTTTGATACCCTCCAATTTGATCAATGCAGCGCTTGTCGGCATCGACTTCGGTAAGATCGACTTCGAAGCCAGCCTAGAAGAACTCAGCCTGCTCGCGCAAAGCGCGGGCGCGAATCCCTTAGTCACCCTCACGGGGCGCCGGTCCAGTCCCGATGCCAAGATGTTCGTCGGCAGCGGCAAGGCCGAAGAATTGCGTCTTGCGTGTGAGGCGAATGACATCGAACTCGTCATTTTCAATCACGCTCTGGCCCCTGCGCAGCAGCGCAATCTGGAGCAGGCGCTTAACCGCCGCGTGATCGATCGCACCAGCCTGATCCTCGATATTTTTGCGCAACGCGCCCGCAGCCATGAAGGCAAGCTGCAGGTGGAGCTCGCGCAGTTGCAGTATCTATCGACGCGGCTAATCCGCGCATGGACCCACCTTGAACGCCAGAAAGGCGGTATTGGTTTGCGCGGCCCTGGTGAAACGCAGCTCGAAACCGACCGCCGTTTGATCGGCGAGCGGATCAAGGCGCTCAAAACCCGCCTCGAAAAGCTGCGCCGTCAGCACGGCACGCAGCGCCGCGCGCGCAGCCGTAACCAGACCATGTCCGTCTCGCTGGTCGGCTACACGAATGCGGGCAAATCCACCCTTTTCAATGCGCTGACGAAGGCCCAGGCGTACGCCGCCGACCAGTTGTTCGCCACGCTGGATACTACGTCCCGCCGCGTCTATCTCGGCGACGAAGCCGGCCAGGTGGTGGTATCCGACACGGTCGGTTTCATCCGCGAATTGCCTCACCAACTGGTCGCGGCTTTCCGCGCCACGCTCGAAGAAACCATCCACGCCGACCTGCTGCTGCATGTGGTCGACGCGTCGAGCGCCGTGCGCCTCGATCAGATCGATCAGGTGAATGAGGTGTTGCACGCAATCGGTGCGGATACGATCCGTCAGGTGCTGGTGTTCAACAAGATCGACGCCGTGCCGGAGTTGGCGGCCCGTGGCGACGCGGTCGAGCGGGATGAGTATGGTAATATTTCGCGCGTCTTTTTGAGCGCGCGCACGGGGCAAGGGCTGGATACATTGCGCGCTGCCATCGCTGAAATCGCGACTGCCGAACCTCTCTCCGATACGTTGGTCGATCTGTCGGAAGAAGACCGGTCGGCAGCACCACGCGAGGACCGCAAGGTCTCAGAACTCGGGCACTGACCCGCTCCAATTGCACTGACCCGCTGTCTACTCTGGTGAACGAACACAGGTGAACGATTACAACGAGCGGAGTATCTGGTTGCGCATGCGCGCCATGCTTTCACTGAACGATCCGCGCTGGGGCCGGGGCGACGGCAATGGCGACCGCCAACGCCCCAACGAACCCAAGCGTCCGCCGGCCAAGGACGGTGAAGGTCCGCCCGATCTCGACGAGATGTGGCGCGATTTCAACCGCCGTATGAGCCGGGTGTTCGGCCGCAAGGGCGGCGGTGCGGGTGGTGGCCGTCCGGACAACGGCCGCGGCGCGCGCATCGGCGTGGGCATCGTGATCGGCGTGCTGATCGCGATCTATCTCGGCAGCGGTGTGTTCGTCGTGCAGGATGGCCAGGCCGGCGTCGTGATGCAGTTCGGCAAGTATCGCTACACCGCGGGGCAGGGGGTGCATTGGCGCCTGCCGTATCCGTTCGAAGCGCACGAGTTCGTCAATATCGGCCAGATCCGCCAGGTGGAGATCGGCCGTAACAATGTGGTGCGTCTCGCCAACGTGAAAGACGCGTCGATGCTCACGCGCGACGGCGATATCGTCGACGTGCGCTTTGCCGTGCAGTTCCAGGTGAGCAAGCCGACCGATTATCTCTTCCGCAGCGTCGATCCCGATCAGAGCGTGACGCAGGCCGCGCAGGCGGCGGTGCGCAGCATCGTCGGTGCGCGCAGCACCAATGACATCCTCGCTCAGGATCGCGAAGCAATTCGCCAGCAATTGATGGCGTCGATTCAGCAATCCCTGGATGAAGACCAGTCCGGCCTCGCCGTGACCGGTGTCACGATCCAGGGCGTGCAGGTGCCCGACCAGGTGCAAGCCGCTTTCGACGACGCCGCCAAAGTGCGTCAGGACAACGAGCACGCCAAGCGTGACGCGCAAGCGTATGCCGCCGATCTGCTGCCGCGCGCGCAAGCCGACGTCGCGCGCCAGATCGACGAAGCGAAAACGTATAGCGAAAAGACCGTGGCCCAGGCACAAGGCGACGCTGATCGCTTCAAGCAGGTCTACGCGCAGTACTCGAAAGCGCCCGCTGTGATTCGCGAGCGCATGTACCTGGAAACCATGCAGCAGATCTATTCGAATACGACCAAGGTGTTTGTGGACAGCAAGAGCGGCAACAACGTGCTGTATCTGCCGCTCGACAAGCTGGTCGAGCAGACTCGCCAGCGCGTTGCCGACGCCGCTGCGGCTGCGTCCGGTGCTGCCGTTGCGTCGGCTGCTGCCGCGCCGCAAGCCGCGAGCAACGCAGCCGCGCCGTCTGCCGCGCCGTCCGCACCTGCCGCGGTCTCGACGCCTGCCAGCCAGGCGGCAGCCAGCAGCGACGCACTGCGTTCACGCGACTCCTTCCGCAGCCGTATGCGCGAAGACGACGTTCAATAAGGAGCGCACACCATGAACAAGATCATTGCGCTCGTCGTTGCCGTAGTCATTGTGCTGTTCGCCGCATCGTCGATGGTATTCGTGGTCGACCAGCGGCACATGGCCGTGCTGTCATCGCATGGCGACACCGCGCCGGCCTTGCTCGGCCCCGGTCTGCATGTGAAGTTGCCGCCGCCGCTGCAAACGGTCACGCTGGTCGATAACCGCATTCAGTCGCTCGACGCGCCGGATGAAGATCGCTATGTCACATCGGACAAAACCGACCTGCTGGCCAACCCGGTCATCAAATACCGTGTGACCGATCCGCTTAAGCTGCTCGCCGAAACCAAGGGCGACGTGCAAAGCTTGCCGGACCGTCTGGCGCTGCTGTCGCGCAGCGCGCTCGGCGATGCGTTCGGCAAGGTCACGCTGACCGATGCGCTTGCGAAGCAACAAGCCGTTGCCGACGAAGCACGTGGCGCGATGGATAAAGCCGCGGCATCGCTGGGCGTTTCGGTGCTCGACGTGCAACTCACGCGCGTCGATTTCCCGGCGGCGATGGCCGACACGGTCTACAAGCGGATGATCGCCGCACGCCAGCAGGTGGCAGCCGACGAACGTGCGAAGGGCACGGCCGAGGCCGACCAGATCAAGGCGGACGCCGTCAGCCAGCAACAGGCGATTCTCGCGGACGGCTATAGTCAGGCGCAGACCATCAAGGGCGAGGGCGATGCCAAGGCAGCGGAAATCGCGGCCGCCGCATACAACAGCGACCCGCAGTTCTACCAGTTTTATCAAAGCATGCAGGCGTACAAGAACACCTTCAAGCCGGGCGACGTGATCGTGGTCGACCCGAGCAACGAGTTCTTCCGCTTCATGCGTAGCCCGACCGGCGGCGCCGCCCCGGACGCTCCCGCGGTACCGCGCAAACACTGATAACCGGAAGGCCGCGGCATCCGCATCGCGGCCCCTTCATTCGCATGGACATAGCCGGCTCGTTACTGCTCGCGATCGCATTGATGCTGATTATCGAAGGGATGTTTCCCTTCGTCTTTCCGAGCGCCTGGCGCGACACGTTCCGTAAAATAGCGGAACGGCCGCCGCATCAGATTCGCGTCGGCGGGCTGGTCGTGATGGTGCTCGGGCTGATCCTGCTGTTTATCGTGACCTGAAGGGGCGCTACGCAGCGCCCGTCGCTGCGCACGGCTGCGTTGGCGACATGCGTGGCAACAGCGAGTATTCCGGCGCGGGCCAGGGTTGGCCAAGCTTGGCTAAGGGGCTGCGAAGGGCCGTTCCGAGGCCTGCTCCAGCCGCCAGAATAGAGCCTTTGCCCGCCATTCACACTCACTTACCGGCGCACCCAGCTGCCGTGTTCAACGTCGTAGGACTGTATCGATGTCGACCTGGTTACTTCCCGAGAATATCGCCGACGTGCTGCCGTCGGAAGCCCGCAAGATCGAAGAGTTGCGGCGCCATTTGCTGGACCGTTTCCGCTCGTACGGCTACGAGATGGTGATGCCGCCGCTGCTCGAGTACATCGAGTCGCTGCTCACCGGCGGCGGGCACGATCTGAATCTGCGCACCTTCAAGCTCGTCGATCAGATGTCCGGGCGCACGCTCGGTCTGCGCGCCGACATTACGCCGCAGGTGGCGCGGATCGACGCGCACTTGCTGAATCGTCAGAGCGTGACGCGCCTTTGCTATGCCGGCAATGTCGCGCATACGCGTCCGCGCGGCCTGCACGCCACGCGTGAGCAGATCCAGATCGGCGCGGAAATCTACGGCCACGCCGGTCTCGAAGCGGATCTGGAAATCCAGCAGTTGATGCTCGACGCGCTGCGTCTGGCCGGCCTCGCGAAAGTGCGGCTCGATTTGTGCCATGCGGGCGTGCTCGCCGCGTTGATCGAAGCGGAGCCTGCTGCGGCCGAACTGGGTCAATCGCTCTATGACGCGTTGGCCGGCAAGGATGTGCCGCGCCTCGTCGAGCTCACCGCCAATCTCACCCCGGTCACGCGCGACGCATTGCGCTCGCTCCCCACGCTTTACGGTGACGCCTCGGTGCTCGACGAAGCTCGTGCACGCTTGCCGAACGCACCGGCCATCGCCCGCGCGCTCGACGACCTCGCGTTTCTCGCGAGCCAGGTGGAAGGCGCCGAAGTGATGATCGATCTGGCCGATTTGCGCGGCTACGCGTACCACAGCGGCGTGATGTTCTCGGCGTATGTCGATGGCGTGCCGAATGCGGTTGCGCGCGGCGGCCGTTACGACCACGTCGGCCAGGCCTATGGCCGTGCACGCGCGGCCACCGGCTTCTCGCTCGATCTGCGCGAGGTCGCGCGTATTTCGCCCGTAGAAGCCCGCAGCAGCGCGATTCTTGCACCGTGGCAGCACGACGAAGCGTTGCGCACCAGCGTCGCCGCGCTGCGTAACGCCGGTGAAGTCGTGATCCAGGCACTGCCTGGCCACGAGCACGATCTGGACGAATTCGCCTGCGACCGTGTATTGGTCGAGCGCAACGGCGCGTGGGTGGTTGAACCCCGTCCCTGAGCACGAAGAGATAGACCGCTTGCGGGGCGACCCAAGGGCATTTCAGAAGGCGTCCAAAGCGTCGCCGGACCCGGCGCGGCCACTCGCCGCGCTATTTTCGATATACCCACCATAACGTGCATACCATTGAGCGGAAACGGAAAAATTCGGAAGGTTCCGCGAACATAGGTAGAATACGTTTTTAACCAGCTTACGAAACAACATGTCTGCCAGCGCAGTGAATGTGAACCCCGGGCGTAACGTCGTCGTCGTGGGGACCCAATGGGGTGATGAAGGCAAGGGCAAGATCGTCGACTGGCTGACGGACCACGCTCAAGGCGTCGTTCGCTTCCAGGGCGGTCACAATGCCGGTCACACGCTTATCATCGGCGGCAAGAAAACCATCTTGCGTTTGATTCCGTCGGGCATCATGCATCCCGGCGTCGCGTGCTACATCGGCAATGGCGTCGTGTTGTCGCCGGAAGCGCTGTTCAAGGAAATTGGCGAGCTCGAAGCCGCCGGGGTCGATGTTCAGAATCGACTCTTCATTTCCGAAGCCACCACCCTGATCCTGCCGTACCACATTGCCATCGACCAGGGCCGCGAAGCGCGCCGTGGCGCGAGCAAGATCGGCACCACCGGCCGCGGCATCGGCCCGGCCTACGAAGACAAGGTGGCGCGCCGCGGTTTGCGCGTGCAAGACCTGTTCGAGCCGGAAAGCTTCGCCGAACGTCTGCGTGAAAATCTCGATTACCACAACTTCGTGTTGACGCAATACCTGGGCGTCGCCGCTGTCGACTTCCAGCAAACGCTCGACACGATGCTGAGCTACGCCGATCGTCTGAAGCCGATGGTGACCGACGTGTCGCGCCGTCTGTACGACGAAAACGCAGCCGGCAGCAACCTGCTGTTCGAAGGCGCGCAAGGCACGCTGCTCGACATCGACCACGGCACCTATCCGTACGTCACGTCGAGCAACTGCGTGGCCGGTGCGGCTACGGCGGGCGCAGGCGTCGGTCCGCAAAAGCTGAACTACATTCTCGGCATCACCAAGGCGTATTGCACGCGTGTCGGTTCGGGCCCGTTCCCGAGCGAACTGTACGACGCGGATAACGCCGCGCGTCAGGACCCCATCGGCCTGGAGCTCGCCAAGGTCGGCAAGGAATTCGGCTCGGTCACCGGCCGTCCGCGCCGCACCGGCTGGCTCGACGCCGCCGCGCTGCGCCGCTCGATCCAGATCAACGGCGTGTCGGGTCTGTGCATGACCAAGCTCGACGTGCTCGACGGCCTCGACGAAGTGAAGCTGTGCATCGGCTACACGGTCGACGGCAAGCCTGTCGATCTGCTGCCGCGTGGCGCGTCGGAAGTCGCGCGTTGCGTGCCGGTGTACGAAACCTTCGCGGGCTGGAAGGAAAGCACCGTCGGCATCACGGAATGGGACAAGCTGCCGGCCAGCGCGCGTGCGTATCTGACGCGTGTACAGGAAGTCGCGGGCATTCCGATCGACATGGTGTCGACCGGTCCGGATCGCGACGAAACGATTCTCCTTCGTCATCCGTTCAAGGTTTAAGCCATGGTGCAAGGTGTACCCATGATTGCGATGAAAGATCCGCGCAACGATGAGAAGAACCTGTGGGTCGGCTGGGACGAGTATCACCGGCTGATCGAACTGCTGGCGTTGCAAGTGCACGAGTCGGGCTGGAAGTTCGACAAGATCCTGTGTCTCGCGCGCGGCGGTTTGCGCGTCGGCGATCAGCTCTCGCGTATTTACGATCTGCCGCTGGCCATTCTTGCCACCAGTTCGTACCGCGAAGCGGCCGGCACGGAGCAGGGCGACCTCGATATCGCGCAATACATCACGATGACGCGCGGCGAACTGCACGGCAACGTGCTGCTGGTCGACGACCTGGTTGATTCCGGTGTGACGCTGGCACGCGTGCAGCAGCATCTGAAAGAACGCTATCCGGCGATCACCGCGGTGCGTTCGGCGGTGCTCTGGTACAAGGGCTGCTCGAAAGTGAAGCCCGACTACCATGTGCAGTATCTGCCTACCAATCCGTGGATTCACCAGCCGTTCGAGGAATGGGATACGGTTCGCCCGCACAACCTCGGCGCGTGGATCAAACGCGGCATGCAGCAGGAGCAGCAGTCGTCGGGCACGTGATGCGTGCTACGACGCCGTGCTTAGTGCGTCGTAGTCCGTGCAGTGTCTGCAGAACGGAGTCCGGTTGGGCTCCGTTTTTTTATGTGCGTCGTATGCACCGTATGTGTCGTATGTGTGTCGTGCGAGCGGCGCTGCGCAATATGCGCACACCGGCGCCGGCGAAACGCCAGACGCAGCAGACGCGCCCAAATCGCAGTGCTACACTTCGCGGACCATCCACGTGGTGTATCCACAACAAGCCGGGCGGCGCTAAGCGGGCAGTTTAGAATAGCGGTCGTTTTTTCCGCTCAGGGAACGGATTTCCTCGCGTCTATGACAGATAACAATCACGTGCGCAAACAGCCTCTGCCTTCCCTCGCGATTGCCGCGATCGGGGTGGTGTTCGGCGATATCGGCACGAGCCCGCTGTACTCGCTGAAAGAGGCGTTCAGCCCGTCACATGGCATTCCGCTGACCGATCAATCGATTCTGGGCGTGATCTCGCTGCTGTTCTGGGCGATCGTGATCGTGGTCAGCATCAAGTACGTATTGTTCGTGATGCGTGCCGACAACAACGGCGAGGGCGGTGTTCTCGCGCTGATGGCGCTGGCGCTGCGCTCGGTCGACCAGAAGTCGAAAGCGGCCGGTTTGCTGATGATGCTCGGCATCTTCGGTGCGTGCATGTTCTATGGCGACGCGGTAATTACGCCCGCCATTTCGGTGATCTCCGCGGTCGAGGGTCTGGAGATCGCGGCGCCCAATATGTCGCATCTGGTGTTGCCGCTCACTATGGTGATTCTCGTGCTGCTGTTCTGGATTCAGCGGCACGGCACGGCCACCGTCGGCCGCCTGTTCGGTCCGATCATGGTGCTGTGGTTCCTGGTGCTCGCCGCGCTGGGTCTGTGGCACATCATGCAGTCGCCGAACGTGATCCGCGCATTGAACCCATATTACGCCTACACCTTCATGGCCGCGCATGTGTTGCAGGCCTACGTGGTGCTTGGCTCGGTCGTGCTGGTGCTGACCGGCGCCGAAGCGCTCTACGCCGACATGGGTCACTTCGGCGCCAAACCGATCCGGATGGCGTGGTACTGCCTGGTGATGCCTTCGCTGGTGCTGAACTACTTCGGCCAGGGCGCGCTGCTGATGCATGACCCGAAGGCGATCGAAAACCCGTTCTTCCTGCTCGCGCCGGATTGGGCGTTGCTGCCGCTCGTGGTGCTGTCGACGGTGGCGACCGTGATTGCGTCGCAGGCCGTGATTTCCGGTGCCTATTCGCTGACGAGCCAGGCGATCCAGCTCGGCTACGTGCCGCGCATGAAGATCATGCACACGTCGGAATTGGCGATCGGTCAGATCTATGTGCCGGTGGTGAACTGGATGCTGCTGTTCATCATTCTGTGCATCGTGATCGCGTTCAAGAGCTCGGATAATCTCGCCGCCGCCTACGGTATCGCGGTGACGGCCACCATGGTGATCACCACGGTCCTCGCCTGTGTCGTGATGGTCAAGGTGTGGAAGTGGAACAAGTTCCTCGTGGCGATGATCATCGGCGTGTTCATGGTGGTCGACTTAGGCTTTTTCGGCGCCAATCTGCTGAAGGTCGAAGAGGGCGGCTGGTTGCCACTCGGCATCGGCGCGTTGCTGTTTTTCCTGCTGATGACGTGGTTCAAGGGCAGGATGATCGTCAAGGAACGCACGGCCGCCGACGGTATTCCGCTCATGCCGTTCCTGCAGGGTTTGCTCGCGCACCCGCCGCATCGCGTGTCGGGTACGGCGATCTATCTGACCGGCAGTGATTCGCTCGTGCCGGTGAGTTTGCTGCACAACCTGAAGCACAATAAAGTGCTGCACGAGCGCACCATTTTCCTGACCTTCGTGACGCTCGATATTCCGTATGTGAAGGATGCTGAGCGCGTGACGGTCAAGGATCTCAACGGCGGCTTGTATCTCGTCAAGGCGGCGTACGGTTTCAACGAAACGCCCGACGTGAAGGCAGTGCTGCTCGAAGTGGGCCGCACCCACGACATGACGTTCGAGTTGATGGACACGTCGTTCTTCCTGGCGCGCGAAACGGTGGTGCCAACGCAGTTGCCGGGCATGTCGGTGTGGCGCGAACGTGTGTTCGCATGGATGCATCAGAACGCCGCCAAGCCGACCGACTTCTTCAGTATCCCGGCCAACCGGGTGGTTGAGTTGGGGACGAAGATCGAGATCTGACGGCGCGCCCTGGTTCGTCCGCGCCTTGCATGCCGGGGCGCGGTAAGTGGCGAGCGACAAGCGACACGCGGCAAGCGATAAAAAAGCCCACGCAATTGCGTGGGCTTTTTTTCGTCGTTCAGTCGCTCGAACATCAGCGCGCGAGTGGATCGCGCGCTGATGAATCCGCTTACTTTTGCTTGAGCTTGGCGAATGCCGCGGCCATTGCGCCGCCCGCTTCCGGTTCACGCGAGCGCGGTTGCTGCGCGCCGCGTCCACCACCGCCGCCGGAGCGGCCGCGATCCTGCTGGGCGCCGCCACCGCTGCGTGGCGCTGCTGCCGCGCCGAACTCGTCGTCCAGACGCATGGTCAGCGCGATACGCTGGCGCTTCACGTCGACTTCCAGCACCTTCACCTTGACGATCTGGCCGGCCTTGACCACTTCGTGCGGGTCTTTGATGAACTTGGTCGACATAGCCGACACGTGCACCAGTCCGTCCTGATGCACGCCGATGTCGATGAACGCACCGAAAGCCGCCACGTTCGTCACGACGCCTTCGAGCACCATGCCCGGCGTCAGGTCGCTAACCTTCTCGACGCCTTCACGGAAGGTCGCGGTCTTGAACTCGGGGCGCGGGTCGCGGCCCGGCTTTTCGAGTTCGAGCAGAATGTCGCGCACAGTCGGCAGGCCGAAGCGTTCGTCGACGAATTCCGTCGGCGACAGGCCGCGCAGCGCGTCGCGATTGCCGAGCACTTCGCCGACATGCTTGCTGATCTTCGCGAGCATGCGTTCCACGACCGGATAGGCTTCCGGGTGCACCGATGAGCGGTCGAGCGGGTTCTCGCCGTTGTTGATGCGCAGGAACCCGGCGGCCTGTTCGAAGGTCTTGTCGCCCAGACGCGGCACCTTGCGCAGATGTTCGCGCGACGGGAACGGGCCGTTTGCATCGCGATAGTCGACGATATTGCGAGCGAGCGTCGCGTTCAGACCCGACACGCGCGCCAGCAAGGCGACCGACGCCGTATTGGCATCCACGCCCACCGCGTTCACGCAATCCTCGACCACCGCGTCGAGCGAGCGGGCCAGTTCGCGCTGGTTCACGTCGTGCTGGTATTGGCCGACGCCGATCGCCTTCGGGTCGATCTTCACCAGTTCCGCGAGCGGATCCTGCAGACGGCGCGCAATCGACACGGCGCCGCGCAGCGACACGTCCATATCAGGGAATTCCTTCGCCGCGAGTTCAGATGCCGAGTACACCGACGCGCCGGCTTCCGACACGACGATCTTCTGCAGCTTGAACTCCGGATGACGCGCGATCAGTTCGCTCGCGAGCTTATCCGTTTCACGCGACGCCGTACCGTTGCCGATGCTGATCAGCTCAGCCTGCGTCTGTGCGCAGATGCGCGCCAGTTTCGCGATCGAACCGTCCCAATCGCGGCGCGGCTCGTGCGGATAAATCACATCGGTGGCGAGCACTTTGCCGGTCCGATCGACCACCGCGACTTTCACGCCGGTGCGCATACCCGGATCCAGGCCGATCACGGCCTTCGGGCCCGCCGGTGCTGCCAGCAGCAGGTCCTTCAGGTTGCGCGCGAACACGCGAATCGCTTCGTGTTCGGCTTCGTCGCGCAGATTCGTCAGCAGTTCGTTTTCGATGTGCGGCTGCACCTTCACGCGCCAGCACCAGCGGCACACGTCGGAGAGCCACTTGTCTCCCGGGCGGTTCTGATTGGCGATGCCGAAGTGGCGCGCGATCAACGCCTCGCCCGGATGCGGCACCTGCGCGTCGAGTTCTTCGCCCAGACCCAGCTTGACCATCAGCACGCCCGCATTGCGGCCGCGGAACAGGGCCAGCGCGCGATGCGACGGCACGGTCTTGATGGTTTCCGCGTAGTCGTAGTAGTCGCGGAATTTCTCTTCTTCCGCGTTTTCCTTGCCTTCGACCACTTTCGACGACACCACACCCTGGTTGAACAGGTAATCGCGCAGCTTGCCGAGCAGATCCGCGGTTTCGCCGAATTGTTCAGAGAGGATGTCGCGCGCGCCGTCGAGCGCGGCCTTGATGTCGGCGACGCCTTTTTCGGCGTCCACGTAGGCGGCGGCTTCGTTTTGCGGGTCGAGCAGGGGATTGGCCAGCAGCGCGTCGGCGAGCGGCTGCAGGCCGGCTTCGCGGGCGATCTGCGCGCGCGTGCGGCGCTTCGGCTTATACGGGAGATACAGGTCTTCCAGCACCTGCTTGCTGTCGGCGCCTTCGATCGCGGTACGCAACTCGTCGGTGAGCTTGCCCTGTTCGTCGATACTCGCGATGATCGTGGCGCGCCGGTCTTCCAGCTCGCGCAGATACAGCAGGCGCTCCTCGAGATTACGCAGTTGCGTGTCGTCGAGATTGTCGGTCACTTCCTTCCGGTAGCGGGCGATGAACGGAACAGTCGCTCCTTCGTCGAGAAGTTGCACCGCGGCCGCGACCTGGCGCGGCTGGACGGACAGTTCGGCGGCGATGCGCTGTACGATCTTGAGTGCTACGGTTTCCGTCATAAGGTCTTGGTGTTCCTGCTACTCAATCAGAGGTCGCGCGGTAATGGCACACGCGAGGCACACGCCGGGCCCATGTCGGGCACGCCGGTGCACGCGGGGCGTGCGCGCTGCGACCAGGTTGCTGGAGCGGGGCATTTTGCCATAAATGCCAAAGGGCTCAACCGCAGGGTGATAGAATTTCGGGCATGTTCCGTTGACCATTTACGACGTTGCCAACCTCCTTGTCCCTCAACCGCCTGGGCTCCCGCTTGGTCTCTCGCTTGTCACAATTGCCGCTTTTTTTGTCGCCGCGTTTGTCCTGCTCGCCGCTTACATCGCTCGTTTCGGCGTCGCGGTCCGTGTTCAAGCCGGGGAACCCGTCTAATGGGATGTTTTTCGCGTCATGCGCCGTGTGCGTCATGGCCGCTGCGCTGGCCATGTCCGCGCCGGCTGCAGCGCAATCCCTAGCACAATCCGCAGCGCCGCTCGAGGCCGCCAACAGTCTCGCGCCGGCAGCCGTTGCGGGCGCGCAGGCGGCGAGCGCGGCGGGCGCAACGGGCACTATGAACGCCACAGGCGCGGATAATCCCGGTAACGCTGGGAATGCTGATAACGCGGCATCGCCTGACAGCGCATTCGACGCGCGGCAGAAAGTGCTGGATCAGCGCACCGAGGAGAACAATTACCGTTACGCGGTCGCCGAACACGATTGCTACAGCAAGTTCTTCGTCAACCACTGTCTGGACAAGGCGCGCGACAGCATGCGCTCGGTGCAGGCCGACATTCGCAAGGAACAGCTCGCGCTCGACGGCGAACAGCGTGTCCAGCGCGCCCGCGAGCGTGACGAGCAGGCGGCGCTCAAACGCGCACAAGATGAAGCGAGCGCGCCGCAACGCGCCGCCGACGACGCGCGCAACGCGCAGGCCTACGAAGACAAGCAGCGTCAGCACCAGCTCGATCAGGCGCAGCGCGCAGCCGAGGCGCCGCAGCGCAGCGCCAACGAACAAGCCTATCAGCAGAAGCAGCAACAGCATGCGCTGGATCAGGCGCAGCGCGGCATCAGTCCGTCGCAAGCCGCAGCCAATACCCAGGCTTACGATCAGAAGCAGGGCGATTTCCAGCGCAAGCTCGAGGAAGCGCGTCAGCAGGGCGCGCAAAAGGCGCAGGAACGGGTGGAGAAGCAGCAGAGCTTCGAGAAGAAGCAGGCCGATGCCGCGCAGCACAAGGCCGATGTCGAAGCCCGTCAGAAGCAGGCGGCCGAGAAAGCCGAGCAGAAGCGTCAGGACCAGTTGAAACAGCAACAGGAACTTGAAGAACAGCAAAAGCAGCAACAGGAACAACAGTAGGTGCGCTGTAGCGGGTTCTGGTAGGGTAGTAGCCATGCAGTAGTCGCCGTAGCGCGTTTTAAGCCGGACAGCAACCTCAGGCATCGGGCTGCACCACGCAGCCCGGGCCGCTTACGGGAGGAGGCGAGCATGCGCGATCAACATCACGTCATCACCACGGACACACTTCGCGACCGTATTCTGCAGTTGGAATCGGAGCATAGTGGGCTCGATCGCTTGATCGACCGAATGTCGGATGAGCCCGGCATCGACGACTTCGAGTTGCAGCGCCTGAAAAAGCGCAAACTCAAAGTCAAGGACACCATCATCTTGCTGCAATTGCAGCTCGAACCGGACGCACGCGCCTGAGTTCGCGGCCTGGCAGGCGCCGGGTCGCGCCGCGCGCGCCGGACTTTGCAGGAAACGCTTGCCTTGAATTCACCGCTTGAAACTTCACCACGTGCCGCGACGGGCGATGACGCTCCCGCGGCCGGCGCCCCGGCGCCGCGTGCTCCCACGTCTGCGCTCTCCGCGTCATTGAACCCGCGTCGCGTTGCTGAACTGGACGATATCTTCGCCGACAATGGCCTGCTCGCCCGTCAGATCGACGGCTATCGTTCGCGCGCGTCGCAGATCGAGATGTCGCGCGCCGTCGCGGCGGCCATGGAAGCGTCGGGCCGCGCGATGCCTGAGCCCGCGATGTTCGAAGCGCAAAAGCGTCCGGCGCGGCGTCTGCAATCGCCAGGTGCGGATGCTGCAACCGAAGCCCCCGAAAACGACGAATCCAGCGGTCTCGACGGCAGCGAAAACACGCTGATCGTGGAAGCGGGTACCGGCACGGGCAAGACCTATGCGTATCTCGTACCGGCGATGTTGTGGGGCGGCAAGGTGATCGTCTCCACGGGCACCAAGCATTTGCAGGATCAGCTCTTTCAGCGCGACATTCCGACCGTGCGCGATGCGCTCGCCGTGCCGGTCTCGGTGGCGATGCTCAAGGGCCGCGCGAACTACCTGTGCCATTACTATCTGCAACGCACGGCGGATAACGGCCGTCTGCCGTCGCGCCAGGAAACCTCGTATCTGCAGGACATCATTCGCTTCGCCAAGATCACGCGTACCGGCGACAAGGCCGAACTCGCGAGCGTGCCGGAAACGGCGGCGGTGTGGTCGATGGTCACGTCCACGCGTGAAAACTGTCTTGGCCAGGAGTGCCCGCATTACAAGGAGTGCTTCGTGATGCAGGCGCGCCGCGAAGCGCAGCAGGCTGACATCGTGGTGGTCAATCACCATCTGTTTTTCGCCGACATCATGTTGCGCGATACCGGCATGGCTGAATTGCTGCCCACCGCCAACACCGTTATCTTCGACGAAGCGCATCAACTGCCGGAGACCGCGACGCTGTTCTTCGGCGAGACGCTCTCCACGACGCAATTTCTCGAACTCGCGCGCGATTCCGTGGCCGAGGGTCTGGGCCATGCGCGCGAAACGGTCGACTGGGTGACGCTTGGCTCGACGCTCGAACGCGCGGCGCGCGACGTGCGGCTGGCGTTCAAGGAAGACTCGGTGCGTCTATCGATCGGCCAGTTGCCCGACGATCATCCGTTGTTCCCCGCGCTCGAAACGCTCGAAACCGAACTCGATGCATTGGCCTCGGCATTGGCCGGTCAGGCCGAGCGTGCCGAGTCGATCGGCGCGTGTTTGCGCCGCGCACGCGAGCTGCAAGGGGTGCTCGCGGGGTGGACCACCCCCCCCACCGAGACCGAGCGCGCAGCCGCTGAGCAAGCCCCGGCTGACACCAAGGCCGAGCGCGCCGATCCGAATGAAAAGGTGCGCTGGATCGAAGTCTTTTCGCACACCGTGCAGTTGCACGAAACCCCGCTGTCGGTCGCACCGATCTTCGCGAAGCAGCGTGCCGGCGTGCCGCGCGCGTGGATCTTCACGTCGGCCACGTTGTCGGTGCGAGGCGACTTCACGCACTATGCGGCGCAGATGGGCCTGAACGCGAAACGTTCGATGACGCTGCCGAGTCCCTTCGACTATCCGACGCAAGGGCTGCTGTACGTGCCGCGTAATTTGCCGCAGCCGTCGTCGCCGATGTTTACCGACGCCGTGTTCGACGCTGCATTACCCGCGATCGAAGCATCGGGTGGCGGCGTATTCATGCTGTGCACGACGTTGCGCGCGGTGGACCGCATCTCCACCAAATTGCGCGACACCATTGAAGCGCGCGGCTGGAACTATCCGCTGCTCGTGCAAGGTGATGCGAGCCGCACCGAGTTGCTCGATCGCTTCCGTGCGTACGGCAATGCGATTCTGGTGGGCAGCCAAAGCTTCTGGGAGGGCGTGGACGTGCGTGGCGATGCGCTCTCGCTGGTTGTGATCGACAAGCTGCCGTTCGCGCCGCCTGATGATCCGGTGTTGTCGGCGCGTCTGGATGCATTGACGAAGAAGGGACTGAGTCCGTTCGCGGTCCATCAGTTGCCGCAGGCTGTGATTACGCTCAAGCAGGGCGCAGGCCGTCTGATTCGCGCTGAGACCGATCGTGGCGTCCTGATGATCTGCGACACGCGTCTCGTCGACAAACCGTATGGGCGCCGCATATGGCAGAGCCTGCCGCCATTCAAGCGCACACGTGAGATCGAAGTCGTGCGTGAGTTCTTCGAAGAGAACGCAACGCCGGCTCAATAAACGATTAAATGAATGCCGTTGTAAAAAGCGGCGCTTAAATGACAAAACGCCACGGATGTGAATCCGTGGCGTTTTGCTTTACTGACCCGGAAAATCGAGGTGATTTCCCGAGTCAGTTTTCGCCCAGAGGCGAACCCTATGCGACAGCTTACTGGCTTGCGCCCGAAGCCGGAGCAGCAGCCGAAGCGGCAGCCGTTGCATCCGAAGCAGCGGCCGTAGCCGAAGCAGCAGCGTCGCTCGCAGCAGCAGCCGCACCCGAAGCAGCAGTCGAAACGTCCGAAGCGGCAGCAGTTGCTGACGAAGCAGCAGCCGTTGCGTCGCTAGCTGCGGTCGTAGCTGCCTGATCGCTGCTCTTGTTGCATGCAGCCAGTGCCACAGCTGCCAACAGGGATGCTACGAGGAGGGATTTCTTCATGATCACGTCCTTTTATGGTTAAAGGTAAGCAACAGCGCAAAATAATACCGGTAATGTGCTCCAACACCGACCTGGGCCGCTGGTGGAGACGCTCTTTTGACGAGCTAGAATCTTCCCTACGGCTTGGGCGGAAATTATAGGCACTTTCGTACTGACAATCCATAAATCCGGGGTCAATACGTTGTCTTTCTCATACAAAATTTCACAGTACGGTATAACAGGCGGGCAGAGTTACGCAAGCTCGCCCACTTGTATCCAGCCCGCACAATACCACTCGTGCAGCAGTGCTGTCACCGCTGAATCGTGCGAGAGTGTTACAAAGCGTTTCGCACTCATACACCGCTGGTCAGCGAGGTCAAACAACCACTTTTTTGCGCCATCAAACGGCGTTTCCTCTCCATTTACGAAGAAAAAACGGCGGTTGTACAACAAATTAGTCTTGCGGTCGAGCCGAATGCCGGACTTCGATGCCTGACTGATGAAACGTGCTGCATTAAGCGGCCGTTGCGGCGGATCAAAGACGACGCTCGGCTTCGGTTCGCTGAGGTACGTGCCAAGGAACGACGCAATGTCCTTCTCACTCCATTTGACTCCCGCAAGGATCGCGCCAACGCGTTCGATCAAGGCGGCGGGCAGTTCTGCCGGACGGTCGACGGCGGGCTGTTGCGGGTCGCGATAGAGCGCATCGGGCCGCGCCGCCGACTCGCCGCGTTCGGCCAGATGATAGAGGAACTGCGCGCTCAACTCGCCGGCGGACGGGGCCCGAAAGCCGATCGAGCAGGTCATGCATTCGCCTTCGGCGATACCGTCATGGGCGATATGCGGCGGCAGGTACAACATGTCACCCGGCTCAAGCAGCCATTCCTCTTCCGGCTCGAAATGCTGTAAAACTTTCAACGGCAAACCCGGTTGGAGCGTCAGATCTTTCTGCGCACTGATCCGCCACCGGCGCTTACCTTTTACTTGCAAAAGAAACACATCGTAGGAATCGAAGTGGGGGCCGACGCCGCCGCCATCGCTTGCATACGAAATCATCAGGTCGTCCAGACGCGCGTCCGGCACGAAGCGGAAGCGGTCGAGCAAGGCACGCGCGCGATCGTCGTAAAGGTCCACGCCTTGCACGAGCAGCGTCCAGGCACGCTGCTTGAGCGACGGCAGTTCATCTGGTGCGAACGGGCCGTGCTCCATTTGCCATTTGTTGCGAAAGTGCGTGATCAGACGCGCTTCGACTTCGTCCTGATCGGCCAGCTCGAAAAATTCGTCGCGCGACAGCGGCGCCTCCACGTTCGGGATCGCCTGGCGGATCAGCAGTGGCTTTTTCTGCCAGTACCGGCGCATGAATTGCGACGGTGTCAGATTGCCAAGCAAGGGCGTGGGCGTGTCGGGCGAGGGCGGAAGAATAGGGAGCGCCGGCTTTGAAGCCGGTGAAGAATTCCGTGCCGAAGCTGCATCGGCCGGGTGGTCAGTGGGCCGCTTGGGCATCGTATAATGTGAGTTGTATTCTGGAGAATCGAATGAAAATCGCAAAGAACACCGTCGTGTCGGTCGCTTATAAGCTATCGGATGCGCAGGGCAATCTGATTGAAGAAAGCGACGAGCCGATGGTCTATCTGCACGGCGGCTATGATGGCACGTTCCCCAAGATCGAGGAAGAGCTCGACGGCCACGAGGCCGGCTTCGAGACTCAGATCCAGCTCGAGCCGCAAGACGCGTTCGGCGAGTACGACCCCGATCTCGTGAAGATCGAACCGCGCGATCGCTTCCCGGAACCGCTCGAAGTCGGCATGCAATTCGAGGGCACGCCGGAAGAAGGCGATGACGATCTCGATTCGCTCGTCTACGTGGTGACCGACGTGGCAGAAGACAAAGTCGTGCTCGACGGCAACCATCCGCTCGCCGGCATGGCGCTGCGTTTTGCGTTGACGGTCAAGGACGTGCGTCCGGCTACCGAAGACGAAATCCAGCACGAACACGCCCATGGCGCCGACGGCCTCGAAGTCCTCGACGACGATGACGACGATGCCGAAGACGACAAGTCAGGGCCCACGCTGCACTGAGCTTGCGGGCGTGCCGGGCGCGCCTGAAGACGCACCTGGCGCGCGCGGCAACACGGCCGAGGCGGGCGGGGCGGACATGGCGGGCCCATACTCGCCGTTGCCGTCGTCCGCCGGGTTGTATTGCGGCTGGTTGGGCTGCTGCTGAAGCGGTTGGGGTTGCCCGGGCGTCGGTAACAACGGCGGCAACTCGGAAGCCGGGCCTAATGCAGGCACCGCCGGCATCGAAGCTGCCGGCTCTTCGCGCGGCGATACAGGCGGCGCCGTGGGCATCGGCATTTGCCTCGGCACGTCGCGCACACTCACGCGGAACGGCGGTTTCTTGCTGAGATCCGCGTCAATCTGAATCCACTGGTTAAGACGATCATGCGGCGCAAGCGCGACACGTGTGAGATTCGTCACCAGCATTCCCTTGTCATTGCGTAGCGGCTGATCGATCGTGAAGCCGGCGCTTGTGCGTTCATCGTCGCAATGAATCACCAGCACGGGTCCGCGAAAAATCTGCGCGAGTTTGACAAGGCTGCGTTTGAATTCCAGGAAACCGTCGCGGCGCGTATTGCGACCAAAGCGCAACCACGCAAAACGGTCGGGCCGTTCATAACGCTCCGGATCAGGGTCGCCCTGAATGAACACGACAATCGCACGCGCGTCGCGGCGTTTCGCGTATTCGGCAGCGTGCTCGAGCCAGAATGCATTGGCGATCACGCGATCTTCGAACTCGCCGTTGCGGCCGCCCGCGGTCAGGTAGTGATTGTTCGGACTCGGCGCGTTCAGACCGATGAACACCGTATCGCCGACTTGCCAGCGCACGTTCTCCCGAAAAGGACGAAAGCGCGACACTTCGCTCTCGCGCGTCAATGCGATCGGGTTCTGACCCATCGACGTGGAGTCGGTGAACAGGGTCTGCCGTAGCTGATCGAGCCGCTCGACCGGGTCGAAGCCGCCCGCCTCAGCCGTGCCGCAGTCGACCCAGTCGTGCTGGCCCGGAATGAAGAAGAGGGCGGGCCGCGACGTTTCGAGCAGCGCGTGGCGCCGTTCGTATAACGCATCGCGGCACGCTTCTTTCGCGCCCTTCAGATTCCCGTCGTAGACGATGAACGATATGTCGCGCTCGCGGCTGATCGCCTCGATCAGCCGTTGTGTCGGCGCTTCGTCGGCGGGGCTTTGCATCGTGTTGGCGATGACCGCGAAGGCATAGCGCGGCGCTTCGGCGTGCGCGAGCGGAGCGAACGCCACCAGCGCCACCAGCGGCACGAGGCCGCCCGTGAGCGTGAGGGCGACGGTCAGCGCCGCGCAACGTTTGCGCGGGCGTGGCGAGCGCCTGGGTGCGTCAATGATCTGCATCCGGCGCGGCGGCCAGGTCATGCAGTTCGTACAGCAGATCGAGCGCTTCGCGCGGCCGCAGATCGTTCGGATCGATGGCGCGCAGACGTTCGACGAGTGCCTGCATGGCCGGCGACGCCGCTGCTGAGTCAGGCTTGCCGTCGCGCTTGTAGCCACCGTCGTCGTCAGCGTCTTCGACCAGCATGGGAGCGGGGGCTGCGAACAGATCGAGTTGCGGTGCGGGTTGCGCCGCCGATTGCTGTTCGAGATGCGCGAGATGCTTGCGGGCCGCACGAATCACCGCGTTCGGCACACCGGCCAGTTGCGCGACCTGCAAACCGTAGCTCTGATTCGCCGGCCCCTCACTGACCGCATGCAGGAACACGATGCCATGCCCATGCTCGACGGCCGAGAGGTGCACATTGGCCGCGTGGGGAAACTCGGCGGGCAACTGCGTCAATTCGAAGTAATGCGTGGCGAATAACGTATGACAACCGTTATGCGAGAGCAGATGCCGCGCGATGGCCCAGGCGAGCGCGAGGCCGTCGAACGTCGACGTGCCGCGCCCGATCTCGTCCATTAGCACGAGGCTTTGCGGCGTCGCGTCGTTCAGGATCGCCGCCGCTTCCGTCATCTCCACCATGAAGGTCGAACGGCCGCCCGCCAGATCGTCCGCTGCGCCAATTCGCGTGAAGATGCGATCGATCGGACCGAATGCCGCGCGCCGTGCGGGGACATAGCTGCCGACATACGCCAGCAACGCGATCAGCGCGGTCTGCCGCATGAAGGTCGACTTACCGCCCATGTTCGGGCCGGTGATCAGCAGCAGTTTGCGCTCGGGCGTGAGCGTGCAGTCGTTAGCGATGAATTGCTCGACCTGCGCCTCGACGACCGGATGCCGGCCCTGTTCGATTTCGATGCCGGTATTCGGCGAAAACGTCGGCGCTACCCAGTCGAGTGCGCGGGCGCGTTCGGCGAAGGCCGCCAGCAGATCGAGTTCGGCGAGCGCCGCGGCGACCCGCTGGCAGTCCGGGATAAAAGGCAGCAGCGCTTGCAGCAGCGCGTCGTAAAGCGAGCGTTCGCGGGCCAGCGCGCGTTCCTGTGCGGACAGCGCCTTGTCTTCGAACGTTTTCAGTTCCGGCGTGATGTAACGTTCGGCGTTTTTCAGCGTCTGACGGCGGCGGTAATCGTCCGGCACCTTGTCAGTCTGGCCGCGCGTGACTTCGATATAGAAGCCGTGCACCTTGTTGTACTCGACGCGCAGATTGCCGATGCCGGTGCGTGCCCGTTCGCGCGTTTCGAGGTCGATCAGGAACTGCCCGCAGTTCTCCGAAATATCTCGCAACTCATCGAGTTCCGCGTCGTAGCCGCGCGCGATCACGCCGCCGTCGCGCACCATCGCGGAGGGTTCTTGCGCGACCGCGCGCTTGAGCAGTTCGACGCACGCTTGCGGCGGTTCCAGCGACGCGTCGATACGCGCCAGCGAATCCGCATTGGACGAAACGGCCGCGAGTTGTGTGCGCAGTTCGGGCAAGGCGATGAACGTATCGCGCAGGCTCGACAGATCGCGAGGCCGCGCCGACAGCAGCGCGAGACGCCCGGTAATCCGCTCGATGTCGGAGATCTGCCGCAACGCGCCACGCAGCGTGTCGACGCTTGCCCCCGGCGGCGCGTCGAGCAATGCGCCGATGGCCTGCTGACGGGCTTGCGCCACAGCGGCTTCGCGCGGGGGATGATGCAACCAGTGACGCAGCAGACGGCTGCCCATTGTCGTGCAACAGGTGTCGAGCAGCGAGCACAGCGTGGGTGATTCAGTGCCGCGCAGCGTTTCCGTGAGTTCAAGATTGCGGCGCGTGGCGGGGTCGAGCCCGATATATTCGGACTCGTACTCGACCTTCAGGCTGCGCACGTGACGCAATTGCTGGCCTTGCGTGGCCGCCGCATACAGCAGCAGTGCACCCGCCGCGCCGCATGCCGCTGTCAGCGAATGCGCGCCGAAGCCGTCGAGGCCGGCCACTTCCAGTTGATCGCACAGACGCTGCGTGCCCGAGGCGATATCGAAGTGCCAGACCGGTACGCGGGTGAGGGCGCCGGCGTTGACGGGCGGCGTCCAGCTCGCGGACTCGGCGGCTGTATCCGCCACCAGAATTTCCGCGGGACGAATCCGTTCGAGCGCGGCGGCCACCTGGTCGGGCGCAACTTCGGCGAGGCGCAAGCCGCCGCTCGCCAGATTCAGCCACGCGAGCCCGACGCTCGTGGCGACGCCGCGGCGGTTATGCGCGACGCACAGCGCCATCAGATAGACGTCGTTCTTGTCGGACAGAAGTGCCGCGTCCGTCAGCGTGCCCGGCGTGACCACGCGCACGACTTTGCGCTCGACGGGGCCTTTCGATGTAGCCGGATCGCCGATCTGTTCGCAAATCGCGACGGATTCGCCGAGCTTCACCAGCTTGGCCAGATACTGTTCAACAGCGTGATGCGGCACACCCGCCATCTTGATCGGATTGCCCGCCGACGCGCCGCGCTGCGTCAATGTTAAATCGAGCAGACGCGCGGCCTTTTCCGCATCTTCGAAAAAGAGCTCGTAAAAGTCGCCCATCCGGTAGAACACCAGCGTGCCCGGATGATCCGCCTTGATGCGGAGGTACTGCTGCATCATTGGTGTTTCTGCTTTCGCGCCGCCCTTGCTGGTGGCCGCTTCCGTCGTTGTCAATCCCTTCACTCCTATATCTGGCGGGGCTTCCCGCGCACTTCATCTATCCAGCAACATCCAACAACATCCAACGACATTCTACGCAGAAGTGCAGGTTTTTTATGCCCGCTCCACAAAAACCTGCACTGCGGCTAGACTATTGGTGTCGGAAAAACCTACACCAAAAAAACTGAAGACCTGACCATGAAGATAGACCCACGAACGGCAAAGCTCATGCAGCCCGGCCAGCATCTAACTGTTGACGACTGCCCTGGGCTGCGCCTCGTCGCCGCCGCCAGTCGCCGCACTTGGACGTACCGGTATCGCAGCCAAGTTGACGACAAGGTTCGTCAGGTCAAGATAGGCGAGTGGCCCGCCATGTCCGTCGCCGCCGCCGTCTCCGCTTGGGAGGCGCTGCGCGCCGCTCGCGACTCAGGCAGGGACCCAGCAAAGGAAAAGCGAGCGGAGCGCGCCAACACCCGCACAGCGCCATCGTCGGGCTCGATGTTACCTCACGGCTCGCCCACCGTGCGCGAGGTCTGCGCGGCCTACGTCAACGGCCACATCAACAAGGCCAGGAAAGAGAAAGGCGCGGCCGAAGTGCGCCGGATGTTCGACAAGATGCTCGGGGCCGTCGGTGATCTCGATGCCGCCACACTGACGCGCCGCCAGGCTTTCTCGCTCATAGAGTCGCACGGGCACATTCCGGTGCAGGCGAGCAACCTCAAGCGCGAACTGGGCGCGGCATGGGATTACGCGCTAGACGCTGGCCGCCTGCCAGACGATACGGCGAACTGGTGGCGTCAGATTCTGAGGGGTAAGCTGAAATCGACCGGGAAGCAGATAGCAGGGGAGAAGATCGGAACCGCGAAGCGCGTGTTGAGCGCGAAGGAGCTGGGCGAGTTGGTGACGTGGCTACCGAACTTCAGCCGCCTGGTTGAGGAGGCCCTTACGCTCTATTTGTGGACCGGCACGCGCGGCGCCGAGATCATGGCAATGACCGGCATAGAGGTCGCAGACACGCCGGCGGGGCTCGTGTGGACCATTCCGAAGGCCAAGACAAAGAACGCCCGCCACGAGAACGCTATGGACCTGCGCGTGCCGTTGGTTGGCCGCGCCGAGAAGATCGTTAGACGGCGCAAAGAGCAGTTTGGTGGCGGCTACCTGTTCCCCTCGGAGAAGGGCTCGGGGCATACGCAGCAGAAGATGGTGAGCGAGTCGGTTTTCTTCCGGCAACCGTACTGCAAGATACGGGACAACTGGGAGCGGGCCCGGTTGACCGTCACTCACTGGTCGCCCCATGATTGCCGCCGCTCAGTCCGCACCTTATTGGCGGCCCTTGGATGCCCGCACGACATTGGCGAGGCTGTGCTCGGGCATATGCTGCCCGGCGTGGCGGGGGTCTATAACCTGTACAGCTTTGATAAGGAAAGGCGCGAGTGGTTGACGCGCCTTGATGTCGAGCTAGAAAGACTGGCCGCCGAGCACGTTAAGTCGCTTGGCGCATCCCCGCATTGACTGGCGGCAGACAGTTCGCCACAGGACGATCCTCGGCCCACTGCTCAATCTCGCGCGCCAGCCAGCCCACGCGGCGAACACTCAACTGGCGCGGCTTCGGGAAATCTCCGGTGCGGACCAATTCCTGCACGCCTGAGCGGCTGAGGGCAACAACCTGCGCAACGTCCTCGATGCCGTAAAACAGCGGGCGTACGTGTGAGGGGGGCGCAGGCTCGCCGTCTGAGTCACCATCCCCGCTCGCCGGTTTGCGTGCCGTTGCGCGGCGTTGCGTGCGGGGCGCGCGGACTGGTGCCGGTGTTTCTGCGCCGCCGCCGGTGTTTCTGCGCCGCCGCCGATGTTCTGCATAGCGCACTCGTTGCGCGCTTCCAGGCGCTGAAGCAACACCTCGACGTGCCTGTCGTGCCAACGACCAGTACGCGGGGCGCGGCACGTGCCTGCGAGCGCTTCTTTAAAGAAAATGGATATCATGTTTTCCTAGTCCACAAACGAAAAAGCGCCGTCCCGGACCTTTCCTGGGGCAGCGCTGCGGACGTAGATTAAACAAATTCTGCTTTAACGGCAACAGTCCGAAATGCGGACGACGTTTTCGGACACTTCGAATAAAAAAATTTCCGCATGAGCAGAAGGCTATTTTCCGTTCTGCGCGAAAGGCAGACCTTTTTAAATCATGGTGTTATCGTTCGAATCACCCTCGAATTGCCTGTTTCATTCTGCCTAATACGCAGAATTACCCAATGAAATCATGTGGTTGGAGCAGATTTACGTTGCCATTCTGAGAGGCCCTTGGTATAGTTTCGTCCATGGCTTGCGAGAAGCGGGCCAGATAGTCGTAAGTCCCGGGGCAAAGAAAAAGCCCCAGCGGCCTAGGAACCGTGGGGCTTATGACATGACCGAAAACCTTAACGAGGCGGTCAGTGGTGCATTTGATGAGCGCTGGCGCTTGTTACGATTATATTCCGCTTGATTACGAGTATCAAGCATTTTAGTGAGCGATGAAATTAGCGCGCTCGCCTCCCGAAAAGCCGCATTGCTGCCGCCCTCCCGATTAGTCATGGAGGGCATATGTCCCAAGCTGTTCAAGTCGCTCACCTTCAGCGCATTGCATCCGATAACCGCATCACGCTCGAAGCGAAGGCGATCCTCTTCTACCTGGTCACGCGCCCCGCCGACTACCGCGTGAGCATTCCTGACTTGGTCTCGCTGAGCGCACAAGCGCGCGTCCCGGCTGGCGAGAAGACCATCTATAACCGCCTCAACGAACTGATCTCGCTCGGCTACCTGACACGCAAGCTCATTCGCCGCGGTGCCGATTACTTCATTCATCCCGTGCCGCTGGCGCTGTCCGAAGGCGACGCTGCGACCGTGACGACCGGCGTGGAGACTGCGTAATGGCTCGCGCTCGCAACATCAAGCCCGGCGTCATGGAGAACGAGGCGCTTGCCGAACTGGACCCCATCGCGCGCCTGCTGTTCATCTACCTGTGGATGCTGGCAGACCGCGAAGGGCGTCTTGAGGACCGCCCGAAGAAGATCAAGGCCAAGGCGCTCCCGTATGACAACATTGACGCCGACGAGATACTTTGCGCCCTTAGCGAGAACGGCTTCATTGTCCGCTACGAAGTGGGCGGTACGAAGTACATCCAAATCGCCAACTTCTCGAAACATCAAAAGCCGCACTCGAACGAAACTGAGAGTGAAATCCCTCCTTGGTTCAAAGAACTTCCTACCAAGGAGCAAAGTTATTCGGATCATGGCAATGATGGCGTAAAGCCTGCATCAGAAGCACTTGGCCCTTGTATCTCTGATTCTCTGATTGCTGGATTGTCTGATTGCTCTCTCTCTGTGGGCGCGCAGCAGTCGGGCGAGGCTGTGCCTGTGGATAAATCGGCTGCGCTGCAAGCAGCGGAGAGTGAGAGTTCGAAAGATGCTCAAGCCAGCCTTCTCCCAGAAGACCCGGCTGCCCCGACGGTGACGACAAAGGCCAAGCCGTCTGCAAGCGAAGAAGAGTTCGAGTTCGCGTGGTCGATCTACCCGAAGAAGCCGGGCACGCACAGCAAGCAGGACGCCCTGAAGCAGTGGAAGGCGCGTTTGAACCAAGGCAAGCAGGCCGATGACATGATCGCCGGGGTGAAGCGCTATGCGGCGCACTGCGAGGCCAAGGGGAACACTGGCGGCGAGTTCGTCATGCACGCGTCGAGGTTCTTTAGTGCATCGCTGCAGTTCGAATTGTCGTGGGATATCCCGGCCGAAACGGGACGCCCGCAAGGTGGCGGGTTCATGACGATGCAGGAGCGCAACCGCGCCATTAGTGAAGCGAACGCCCGCGCGTTTCTTGAAGACGATGGTGCGACGCCGTTTGATGCGCTGCGGTCGCCGAACGACCCGTACACAATCGACATGGAGTAATTGCGATGCAGATCGAAGACAAAGCCGAATTTCTCAAAGCCTTGGATGTGTGCTGCAAGACTTTGAACAAGCCGCTGCCAGAACAGGACTCGTTGAAGCTCTGGTTCCGCCTGCTTAAACCGTATTCGCTTGAGCAGGTGCAGGCGGGGCTTGTCCACCATATGCGGACCTGCATATACGCCCGCGCCCCGGTGCCGGTTGACGTGATTGCCTACGTCGATAAGCGTATCGACGGCTGGCCCGGCGAAAACGAAGCGTGGGCCATCGCAAAGCGTATCCACGTGAAGCCGGGCGAGCTTGAGGTGAATACCGCGATGGTCTTCAATGAGCTTATCGACGCCCTGGGTGCGGTGCGTCACTTGCTGGACGACGGCGACTACTCTGCAGCGAAGGCGTTCAAGGAAGTCTATACGCGCATCGTGACTGACGCCCGCCAGAAGCAGCCGGTGCCTCGCTGGCGCGTCTCGCTTGGCGCGGACACGTCGCAGCATCAAGAGGTGATCGGGAAGGCCGTCAACGAGGGCCGTATTGCCTTGGAGGATGGCCGTGCTGCATATCCGGCGCTCGCCGCCCCCGACGAGGATGGCGACTCGTACCTGGTGAGCGAGGAGGGTAAGGCGAAAATCAGTAGCAACGTGCGCGCCGCGCTTGCTTGCTTGAAAAAGCCCGGCCCCGCGCCCGCTCCCGAATGGGTTCCGGAAGTGGTCGCGGTCGATCCGCTGAAGGCTGAGCAGGCGCGCAAGGTCGCAGAGTATGAGGCCATGCGCAAGGTTAAGGCGGCGGTCAAGCTGCCGGATCCTGAGCTTGTCGCTACAGTCAGGGCGGCCATCGCCGAATTGGAGGCCGCGTGAGCCATCGCGAGCGCCTGTATTGGGCGTGGTTGATGTTGGATCGCTTCAGGGCGAAGCAGAACATCAACCCGCACCAAATCGAGTACGCGCTGAAGGCCATCGAGACAGTTCACGGCCGCCGTCCGATCTCAGGCTCGCCGATCTACGAATTCGAGGGTGAAACTGAACTGCGTGCCAAGCACGCACCGAGGTAAGCATGGCGAAAATTCATACCAATTACGAAGTTCTCTGCGTTCAACGCACCGCGACGGCTGAGACCATCAAACGCGCGTATCGCAGGTTGTGTTCGACGTTTCACCCTGACCGGAACCCCGAAAAGGACACCACGGCCGCCATGCAGGAGATCAATGCGGCGTATTCGGTCTTGAGCGACCCCGTCAAGAAAGCGGACTATGACGTGCAGCTTGTGGTGGCCGAGATACTGGAAAAGCGGCAACCGAAGCCCGCGCAGGAGCCGCCCATGTCGCCGACGGCATCTGGTCATGCGTCGGCCGCTGCAGATACCGCCAAGGACTTCGATGCTCCCCCCAAGCGCAAGCGCAAGCCGGAGGCGAGGCCCGAGAAGGCCGCAGCGGAACCGACGGCAGAGCAGCAGGCGGAAGCATTCTGATAGGGGGTAGATGTTCGCTAGAGTCAAGAATCTTGCATTCTGCGCCAGACGTAGAACCAACACTACGAGCACCATTTTCTGATGAAGTGACTTATTCGCTAGTAAGATCGCCCTCACTTCATCAACTGAGTAAACGGAGGGAGCGGAGATGGAATTGACGAAAGAGCATCGCCTCCAAGCGATGATTCCGAAGGACCTGGTGCGCCGTGCCCGCATCGTTGCTGCGAACAAGGCCGTTGGCCTTTCCGAGGTAGTCAGGACGGCACTACAGGAGCACGTGGAACGCGAGGAAGGCGCGAGTAGCAAGAGCAACGCATAAGCAGGCCCGAGTCGAGTGGATCTGCAACCCATAACAACGTGTAGCAGTACGAATTTTCAAAGGACGAAATACTTATGAGCAAGACAAATACAAAAGCGCTGTTCGATGCGTACCGCATGACGATTAGCGCAATGCGTTCGACTGGCGACGCACTGATGGCCGAAGAGCGCGCCGCGAACCAGGAAGGGTTCCGTATTTCCTGTGATAAGGCATTGGTGATCTACCATCGCCGCCCACTGCCTAACGAGCAGTTCGCCGCACTGAATGAGCGCCAACGCGCCAACAAAAAGGCGCTCGCATACAGCCGCGCGAAGATGATTGAACTGGGCCGCGAAATCGCGGGCTTCTGTATGGTCGTGGATGCGAACACTACCGCCGCCGAGCGCATCGCAGAATTCGCTCTCGAACACGGTACGTTCGATCATGGTGTTGCTTCGATGGGCCACTTCATTTTCCATGGCGCGTGCAATCCTGCCGGTCAACATAGCGCTGAGTTGGACGTGATCCGCCATGCATTGGCGCTTGCGTGTCGCGACTACTCGGACAACCTGACTGCTGGCCCGGAGGTCGCTGCTATTGAGCACGTAGCAAGCGAAAACCTTATTGCGTGGTTCACGGATGGCCCTGGGTACGAAGAGGATGGTGAGCCTGAGTGGGTGGATGGTAATGCTGGCGGCGCGGATCGCGCCGAGCGCTGGACTGAGTTTGAGGGTGTTTCATTCGGCGTTCGCGAGTGCTCCAGCGGTCGTCATGTCGCGGACGAGGACGCGCCTGGCGCGTATGCGCTGCCGCTGCGCGACCGGGGTGTTCGCGATTGTGGCTTTGGCGTGTCCGAAGCACTGCCGCCGCTCTAATCGCCACGCGCCCGGTTCGCCGGGCTCCTAACTACTCTCAGGATGAGCCATGCAGCAGAATGACCAGGTGAAAGCGGTACGGGCATGCGCCGCATATGCGCGCCATGCAGCCGTGATTAAGGCGCTTGGTGGCGCGATCCACAAGGGCCTTGGCGGTTGCCGCAGCAAAGAGCGCGACGGTGACGGCAACAAGGTAACGCACTTGTCGAAGGCTCTCCGCATGTCGGTGACCGAAGAGGATACCGGCGAGCGCCGCCGCCTGCAAGACGATGAAGTTATGGCCGCCATCGGGCGCTGTACGCACTGCCGCGCCGCGTTCAATGCGATCAAGGCCCGCAAGTCTGCGCGCCGCTCGCTTGGCGCTGC
Organism: Burkholderia sp. GAS332; assembly: GCA_900142905.1. Taxonomy (NCBI): domain Bacteria; kingdom Pseudomonadati; phylum Pseudomonadota; class Betaproteobacteria; order Burkholderiales; family Burkholderiaceae; genus Burkholderia; species Burkholderia sp. GAS332. The sequence goes on from FSRV01000001.1 coordinate 1,715,086, forward strand.
GAAGCGCTCAATTGGCGTAATCGGCCGCCGCGCTGCAGCCTGACCGACACGGCCCCCGGTTCGCCGGGGCGCAACCAACACGCACGAGAAGAAAAGACATGAGCGCATTGGATGCAAAGCTGTGCATCGCCGAGAACGGCGAGGAGTATTACGAGATGGGGCCGGCCTCCACGATTGCGCCGATCAGTGGCTACGCGTACCGCGATGATGAGGATGCGACGCCGGGAAGCCGCGCGAAGGCGAAGACCTTCATGGATGGCATCTTCGCCACCGCCCGCGAATCCCGTTTCAAGCGTGCTGACATTCTCGAAACGCTGCTCGTTCGCGGCGAGTGGTCGCGCCGCGTGGCGACGATGATCGAGCAGATGGTCGTGGCCGTTGGCAACGAACGGCTTGCGCTGGTCTTCGATGAGTTCAGGCTGCTGAAGGACTGATAGTGCCGGTCGGCGCGCACAATCGCCGTGAATACATTTGAAGCATTGGGTCGTGACGCGAATGTGTGAGTGTCTTCTAACGAATGGGTCACTCATGGAATTCCTATCACTTCCCGCCGCCGCCGAACACGTCGGCCTCTCAGTCTCAACCGTTCGCCGTCTTCAGGCACGAGACGGCAAATTCCCGAAGCCGCACCGTCACGGCGATCAGGAGACCGGGCATTTCCGCTTCGCCGTCGCCGACCTCGATGCGTGGGTGGCTAAGACCCGTCCGCAAGGTGGTCGCCATGGCTAAGAAAACCAGCTTGGTGCGCGCCGACTACGACGGCCATGAGGTGCAGTTCACGAACGAGGCGTGGTTCAATGCGACGGAAGCCGCCGAGAAACGTGGCAAGCGTCTGGACAAGTACATGAAGGCGGACGGGACCGAGGAGTACATCGCCGTCCTGATGGAGGACCCAAATACCCCCACAAGGGGGGATTTGATTAAGACGAAGCGCGGCAACAACGGCGGCACGTGGCTGCACCCTGACCTTGCTGTGCATTTCGCCCGCTGGCTGGACGTGCGCTTCGGCGTCTGGTGTGACCGTCAGATCAAGGCCATCCTGAGCGGCAATCATCCGCACTTCGAACAGCGCCGCATGCGTCACGCTGCTGCTGCGTCGAACAAGTATCTGCGCGAGATGGTTGAGCGAGTACGCGATGCCGACGGGAAAGAAACGAAGGCGCACCACTACATCAACGAGTGCCTGCTCGTGAATTTCGTAGTGTGTGGCGAGTTCGCTTCACTCGACCGTGACACGCTGCCCATGAAGGTGCTCGACTTCCTTGCCGCTGCCGAGGGCTTTAGCGCGATGCTGTATGCGCGCGGCAAATCGCGTGAGGACCGCATCAAAATGCTGGCCAAGTTCAAGCGGAAGTGGATCGACAATAACGGCCAACTGCCTGCAATCGCGCTCGCCGAGCAGCCCAAGCTGGAGGCTCGCACGATCAGCAAGCAGTTGGCGGCCACGCCGAAGCGCATGCGCGTGGACATCCGTGAGGCCGCTGAGCGCCGCGGCGACTATCGCTAAGCCGAGCGCACCAAAAGAGAAGCCGCCCAATCAAGGCGGCTTTTTTTGCTTCTAGCGCAGCTTACTCTTCAATGCGGGACGGATTGGCGCGAGCTTCCTTGGCGCGGGCCCTCCTGACGGCCTCGCGAAAGAACTCGCCGGGGCCTTTTGGCTGAGCGTCAAGCCATTGCCAGTCGCCAGGCGTGAGCCTGACGGACCTAGTGATGGTCTTCTCTTCATCCGGTAGGCGTGGCCTGCCGCCCGGGTTTTTCGGCCTCGTCGTATCGTTCATGCTGAGCATTATAGCAGCAGGTAAAGGTGTTGCAAAAAGATGCTTGACGGAAGGTAAATGTGTTGCATATACTCAATCTAAACGTAACACAAAAACCGACCGGAGCAAGCAATGCACGCAACCAAATCCCTCAATCAAAATTCAATCGTCCAGCGTTTCCTGCTTGGAAATTCCGATAGCACGTTGCGTACGGCCATGACGGCCTTGGGAGTACTGTCGACCCTGCTCTCCAGAATTGAACCGCTTGCGGCTGCGAGCGACGACGTCGCTGACCTAGCGCGTTTGGGTTGCCGAACACTTAGCGATGCGCTGACCGAGTGCCGCGAGCACACGGACTCTGGCGACTTGATCGGCGTCGTTGATTGCCTCTCGCGTGCGGCTTCCGCGCACCGCGCCGCGAAAAGTCTGCTTCTTGGGATTGTGGAGCTTGCAGATACCGACGTCGCCAATCTAGCTCAGCTCGGCGTTACGCTCGCCGAGTCAGTCTTATGCGATCTGGGTGCGTAAGGGCCGATCTTCTGCTACACCTGTCTCATTTTCGCGTCTCGCGGCGAGCCTTCGATGCATCGCCGGGGGCAAGCACACCCTGAGGTTTCTCATGTGGATTTGCCTTTCGGACAGTTTCCTTTCCTGTGTCGCGAGCGACCGTGACCCGACCGTCCTGATGGTGCGAGCACGCCGCCGCGGCGACATCGAAGCCGTCTTCGGCGACGCATATCCGGTCCTCACTCTGGACGGCAGAGACTATCAGTTTCGCGCCTTCATCCCGCGCGCCGTCGTTGGTGAGGTCATCGCGAAGGCCCTGATGGACATCGACTACGGTAACTTCAAAAACAGCGTGAAGGACTCGTATCTGCACGACGCCTATGCGGAAGTGTGGGGTGTCATTGCCGGGCTGCAGGAGATTCGCCCGTATGACACGAATCCGCGCGCTGGCTTCCGCAAGCATCCGCAGCGCGTCTAGCGATGAGCGACTCAGTCGGGAAGTGCCAAAGCTAGTGGACTTGCAATCTCGCCGCCGAACAACCATGTCGCTATAATCTTTTTGCGCCGCTCCAGCGCGCCGTCCTCTCCCGTTACCGGGCATGGTGAATCGGAGCTATCCAAGGGTTCTGTTCAATCGCATCCGAATGAGTGCGGGGCAGCGCGTGTAACGAGGACAGCATCGCCCAAGACCTTGCGCCCCTACAAGGAGCTAGCATTGGACATCTTCGAACCAACACCCAGCCAGGCTGCATTTATCCTCCGTCGCTATCTAAAGTCAGTCAACGTCGAGCTATCACTTGCGGTTGCCCAGGAATGCGTCGCGCGTGTTCGAGGGTATGCAGACTGGAACGCCTTGGCCGCGCACACTAATCCGCGCGCCGACAGATCGGCTTCGAGCGCGAGCAGCGCACGTAAACCCGGTAAGGCTCGACAGCACGAGTACCCTCTTGAGTTGGCACGATTGCCCACGTCCACGTGGGTGGACGTGTTTGAAGCCTGCTGGCCAGAGCAAATTCACCGAGCCGAAACAAAAGCGGACTTCGCGCGCCTGCAACCGATGTGGCAGTCGCTAGACCTTACAGGGAATTTTGAGCGAGAGCAGCTGCTGCGCGCAGACTTTTTCTTGGCACTTACGTCCGCTGAATTAACGGACCGCTATCGGCATGTCGCAGGCGAACTAGGACTGGGCAAGGCTGAGCGCGGGCATTGGGTTCAACTCGTGTTCGAGCGACGCATCGAAAATCGCTTCAACCTCAAGCTTTGTCCGACATTGAACTGGGACGGCTTGGAAGTCCTTTTCCTGACATATGAACTTGATCATGTGACAGGCGACGCTTACATAGGTGAGGTTTGGCACGAACCCGTGGTCGCCGAGCCGAGTGAGAGTTTGGCGGAAGTGATCGCACGAGCGCTCATGGTCGCAGATCGGCTCTGCGAAAGCTACACGGGATGGCTGAACACAAACAGCTTTATGCGAACCGCCTAGCGGCGCACGAGTGGTTAATGCGGAGCTGATCCGAGCGCATCTACTACTCTGGTCGCAAGATTGCCGCGCGTCGGTAGACTTCGGGAAGCCGGCGTCGTGCGCTCTCGACCACAAGCATATATGGCCTGTCAGCGTCCGACCAATCGTCTTCGTTTTCAATACCCATCCGCCACTCGAAGGGAGCGAGCACGACCGCTGGGGCGCTCTAGCCATACGATTCTGTACAAAACCGACCGGATTCGAACACCCCTTAGGCCGTTCGCGGGAGCTGCTACGGCACCCGGATCGATTTTGGTGCCCGCCAACAGCACTATCCGGAGAGCGGTCTATTTCGCCGGATTGACGACCTAAATCGAACTAGGTAGCGTGAACCACCTAAATCGAACCGAGGCATCAAAGGTTCATCCGTTCTCTGTTCAGCGATGCCATACGGCTCAATGTCCCAGAGCGACCCAACTCGGCCGTTGAGCGGTCTTGATCGAAGGCCTCATCTACGCTCGAAAAGAGACATTGGTTTGCCAGTTCACCGAATGTCGGCCCGACCGTGCCGGTCGCAAGTGTTACTTATCGTCGCCGTCGGAACTTCGCTTTGAGGCACGGGGCGGCCCCTTCCGCACTACCCTACGGTAACCCGACTCGATAGCTTGTCCGACGCGAGTGGCGATCTCCCGTAGTTCAACCCGCATGTACCATGGCCACCATACGAGGTGGTAGAACCAAAGGCATATGCTGCGGGGACCGCGAAGCCAACGCCGCGGAATTCCATCGGCGGGAAATTCTGCTAGAGAGCGGTACCCGATCGAGCAGGCACCGAGCGTGAGCCAGATGAGCGTGATGATAAGGGTCGGCAGAGACACCAGGCATGCCACCACACACAGAACGAGCGGCAAGCAGATCTCCAATGACGAGCGGGTTTTCATCGAATATTCTCCCCGTCACAATAACGTCGAGGGCGGATGGCACGCCGGTGTTCCTGACTGGGTAAAGTCCGCTTCAGGCTTCGTTATCCAGCACGCTCATTCCCGAATCGAGCGAGCGCGGTAATCGTCAAACCCCGTATCGAACGGAAAGCCGCGATTCGCCATTCAAAGATAGCACCGGAACGAAGATGGGGTAGCCATGAAAGAAAGAGCGACCATTGTGTGCAGGCAACACGACAAAATACTCCTCGTGACTCGCGGACGGTCGCGCTGGTCACTACCGGGCGGCACAATCCGGCGCGCCGAGTCACCGATAGAGGCGGCCAGAAGAGAACTGTTTGAGGAAACCGCCCTTGCTGTTGACGGCTTCACATTTCTGTTCGAATTTGGCGGGCTAACAAAACGGCATCACGTGTTCCTGGTGCACCTGCCGCATCACCTGATACCCGCAGCCAGCAATGAGATCTCGCGGTGCCGATGGATCCGCCCAAGGCACGTGTCTACCGTCATCACGAGCGTTCCCACCAGAGAAATTGTCCGACTGCTGAATAGTCACAAAAGTGTCACAATAGCGCTTCCCGCCGTCGACCTTTGCTCCGTAACTGCTACAGGCCCGCGGCCGGCTGTGTAGTCGGTCGCGCCAAAACGGTAATACGGTATGAACGTACGCTATCTGGACTTTCAGTGTGATAGGCAATCTCGAAATCTTGTCCCGCCTTCTCATGGCGGCCCTGCTCGGAAGTGTCATTGGCTTTGAGCGCGAAAGACTGAACTGGGCCGCTGGCTTGCGTACACACATGCTGGTGTGTGTCGGCGCATCGTTGATGATGATGGTGTCCGCGTTCGGGTTCGCGGACGCGCTGAGTCAGAAAAACGTCGTGCTGGATCCGTCACGCGTTGCCGCCCAGGTTGTGTCGGGGATCGGGTTCCTTGGCGCCGGGTCGATTCTGCTGCGCGGCGAGGTTGTCCGGGGTCTCACAACCGCCGCCAGTCTCTGGTCGGTAGCGGGAATTGGACTCGCCGTGGGCGGAGGCATGTACACCGCGGCGTTTGGTGCGACGATCATCATTCTCATTATTCTCGCCGGGGTTAAGCCGCTGGAGCGGCGCTTTATTTCCGTCAGGCAACAGCGCAACATGCAACTGCTGGCCGAACGAGGAAGCGTTTCGCTGGACAGTTTGCATCGCGCGCTTGGCACGGGGAGCATTCGGGTCAAACAGTTCATCGTCCAACAGTCCGAGGACGACGCTGAGCTCGACGATGTGCAGATCGCGTTGTCGCGCACATCTTCAAACGAGTTCGCTGCGATCTGTGCGCGGCTCGGAGCGATGTCAGGCGTTCGCGAGTGTCGCCAGGAAAAGTAATAGCGGAACGGTTCATGATGCGAACGTATGAGTATCACGGCTTCACTCTTCAGATAGCTGTCGAGTCGGGCTTCAACTTTCCGCCAGTCAAACCGTCCGCGGCACGTCCAGGGTATGTCGCGGTCGTCCGGGTCTTCCAGGCTGGCAATGCTGTTGCGATCTTTTCGCCGCTTAGATTTGGTGAGGCTGGGGGCCGCCCGTTTGATACCGAGGTCGATGCCCTGATGGGCGGGTATAGCGCGGCACGCAGAATCGTTGACGACCTCTTTGGGCATGAAACCCATTGATCTGTCACAACCCGTTTCACTTCGTCGGCGCATCGCCAATCGACAAGGGAGCGCGCCCGACCGCCAGATCAGTTAACGGCTGCTTAAGAATTCTCATGAGCCATTCGCGGTTCGACGTCGACGGACTCCCTCTGGCCGGGTACAGCCTGATGCAATTCGCATGTGCAGCGTGAACCTCGCAAGGCTACGATCGGCGGCACGCGACCCGGAGCGGACCGTGGTGTTGTTAAAAAGCGGCCGCTCGACAGCGGTTATGGATGTTGTTTTCCCACTTCGGTTATAACGAATCGAACTGTGTGTTGGCCAGGCCGAAGGATGTGTTCATACTTCCCCAAGTCAGTCCCTCTCGCTTTTTCGTCAAAAAGGGCGCATGGATTGGCCGAGTTTCCTGGTGCCAACTGACTGACAGAAGCAAAGTCGCAATGGTGAAAGGTCGGTTTTTCACTATCGTCGTTTGAGGCCCAGGTATTCTGGCAGTTCTCCCCGGTCCGGCAGACGTAAGCAACCCGGACGGGAATGTTGGACGCCTGAACGGGATCCTTCCCGGACGCCTTGGAGTCAAGGTAGACCACAACTTGCTTCAACGTCCAACCACAGTGTCCGGGCTTTACATCGTCTCGCCAGACAAGCCAAGATCGCTGTCCATTCGACGCGGACGTCTGTGTTGCACGCTTCGCGAAATGGCTGGGCATGAAGCCAGCCTCTCCAACCATGTGTTGACAGAACATTGAGTCCGTTGTGGTGTACCAATCTTCGACAAGAACGGCTTCGACATCATCGGGTATCGTGCCGGTTACCTCTACTCGATCATTAGGAGCTGAGTTATCAACTGGCGCGGCAAACGCGGCGCAGTTATAGAGCGCCACCATTAGAAAAATGAATAGAGATTTCACGCGTGCCCCTTTTCCGAACCTGTGAATGCCTGCCCGATTGTCGGCGATCTGGACGCATACGTCGACTGACCGTTTCTGGCCGAACCCGGTCCTGTGATGATTGGCTCGCCGCCACGACGCCCCTCGCGCAATGGGGGCACGCGATCATTCCTTCCCACGTCGCAACCGGTCGCCCTCACACTGTACTTTTTTCAAAACTCACGGGAATTTCCGAGCGTTACGCCGGGTGTGTATGCCTGTGTACGGGCTGTGTACGCCGCCCGGACGTGATGGCCCAATAGTGTCATTGAACAGCAGACCGGAACCGATATGGCCGAGCAGAAAATCACCGAAGAAATGTGGGGGGACGCTCGGAAGCGCTACGAAACCGAGCCCGGTCTCGGATTGGGGAAACTCGCGCAACTACTTGATTGTTCTAAGAGTTTGGTCGCACGCAAGGCCCGTGAAGGGAGGTGGCAGAAGGATATCGGCGTGCCCACTCAGACATGGGGAGGTGCTGAAGCCACTCAGGCAAAAGTTACAGAAAGTGCCGTACATAGCGCGACCCAAGCCGTACACGTGGACGCCAGCGAGCCGTCTACTCGCCCCGCGCGCGTGGTGTCGGAAGTGTTCGTTCCGCCGGCCGCCGCGCAGGGGGTATTACCCAATCATACCCCCTCGAAACCGCACGACTACGCCGACGAAATTCGCGTGCCTGACGGGCTCGATGAGATCGAGCGCGAGGAGTTCGTGAAGGCTGCCATCGTGGCCCGCCAGCGGTCTATCAATGGCCGCCACCTGAAGGAAATGCAGGCAGCCCGCTCGAAGCTGTACGAGTCGCTGAAGAAGGCCGGGACGAAAGAGGGCCCGGGTGCAGCATTGGCGGCGCAGCGCAACGTGGCCGCGCTGCTGGCGTTGCAGGGTGGCGAAATGGAAGCCGAGCTTCAGCGCGTGAAGCTGGAAGTTCATGAGTTCGTGGGCAAGCCGCTAAAGCCTACGCCGTGCCGGATCGTGGTTCATATGATGCCGGGTCTTCAGGTCGTCGGCGGGGATGTCAAGGCGGTATATGGGCCGAACGCAGAGGAGGTTATCGATGTCGAGTAAATCAGAGCGCCGCCGCGAGTACATGGAGCGCCTTCGTCTGGAAGCGCTGGGCGCGAAGGTCCCCGAGCCCGCCTGTCGTCCGCCGTTCGGCGAAACGTGTTCGGTACCGGTGGCGACTGTGCTGCCCTCGATGGCCGTCGTCACGCGTCTGGCTCACGCCGAGGCCGATCGTCGCATGGCCGCCCCCGATCATCCCTATAACGCCGCGTGCGCCGCGGTGGATGCAATGCTGCCCACGATTACCCCGCCGGATTTGGGGCTTCCCCACGCGAAGCCGACGCGTGCGCAACGTGATGAGCAACGACTAGGCCGCCATGACGACAGAACAACTCAACTACGCGCCCGACCTGGGCACGCTCGCGCGTCATGCGCTCTATCGCGAACTGCTGGCGACTGTCTCTGAGGATGAGGTCGAGGCGCTTGTCGGGCGCTTGGAGATTCGCGTTCGCAAGGCTGAACCCAATTGGGTTCAGCCCTTCGGGCGCTTTCAGGTGCAGGAGCGCTCCTCCGCCAGCGCTTCGGATTCGTAGACGTGGCCCTCTACCTCGTTCGCGTGCCGCTCGCGGTAGGCGGCCATGAACTTATCGCGCCAGCCCGGCGCAAGGTCCTCGCCGTCGAATTGAAGGTACTGGGCGCCAGCTTCGTCCAGTGTCTGCCGCACGATAGACTCAACCATTCCCCACGAGCCGCGCAGGATTGCAACGCAGTCATCTACGTGTGATTGGGTCAGGCCGTAGTTGTCGTCGTCCAGGTCCAGCATACCGGTGCGGTCCCCTTGGGACATACCGGTTACGTCGATTATCCACCACAGGACCTTCGCGCAGACGGCGCTATCGGTCAGACCGCCAGCCATTTGCTCGGATATCTCGCCAGCCATAGAGACCAGGGCGCGATTGCGCGGGTCCTCTGCGGTATCGCTTGAGCACATGCCAGCCCATCGGTCGAACGTGCCGTCTTTCTTAAACTTCGGGCTCAGTTCAATTACGGGGCAGCAAGCATAGTTGCAGTGCAGGGCCACTACGGCGTGCCCGGCCTCGTGGTAGGCGATCGTAATCAGTCGGCCCAGTTCGACATCGTTGGCCCATTTCTTCTGCTCGGCGGACAGGCCGTGGTCGGACCAATGTTCCGGCTCGTATTTTGCAAACATTGAGATCAGCCTTCCAGCTTCTCGTACGGCTTGAGCATGCCGTCGAACTCGTCGCGGACCCACTTTTCCAAGTCGTTGATGTGATACGCGACGACGGCGTTCTTCTGCGTGTCTACGATGTGATAGCTGCCAAGGTTCTGCTTCTCTGCGACGCTGCGCGAGACCTTGAGAATCTGGTTTTCGTGCGCGAGCTTGCGGTTTACGCGGGCCATGATGGCGCGGACGGTGACGGGGATGGTGGGTTGCTTCGGTGACATAGTGGCTCCTGTTGGTGCGGGTTCCACTGTATTTCACGTTTGCACGTATGCACAGATGTACGGAATTCGGTAGGATATATTTCGGACACCATAGAACGAAAAATATTTCGACTGCTTCCGTCCTGATGCTGCGTGGAAGGAGGGGAATCCGTCGTTACCTCTGACGGCGGGACGATTCCGCCGACCTCGTCGCATTCGTTCTGTCGGAAAACCTGCGCCGTCGCCATCTTACGCTGGGCCAGCAAGCCGCTGTTGTTGCATCCGCTCAGGATTGGGAGCAGGCCCATGCAGTCGGTGGTAACGGAAGCAACCAGCATTCCCCGAAAGAGCAAAAGTGCAACGTTGCACCATTGCAAACCGCAGCCGATCGCGCGGCTATTTCAGGCGTATCTCTGCGCACTCAGAAAATGGCGGACGCGGTCGCAAAGGCAGACCCCGAACTCGCAAAGAGGGTGAGGGTCTCGTTTCTGGCAACGACAATCCCTGTCGCCTTAGTTGACGGTCGATACGCCATTGTCGGGGCGCATGACAGGGCTTTGCGCGTGCGCGACGCACTTGAATGTGATCGACGCGCCACCGAGTCGCACGGCGGGTATGTTCTGTGTGGTCTTTTCAGTGACCAGTTCGAACTCTAGGCCCTGCGACTCGCAGAACTGATTACCTTCTCCCATTAGGCTACCCGCCACGGCAGAAACGTCGCCGAATATGCCCGCCGTGTTTGTCTTGGACGCGTAATAGGTGTTTGCGCCTATCTTCGTCGGTGCAGTGCTAGCGCAGCCGCTGAGGCTTGCAACGGCCAGAATCAGAATCGTTTTTTTCATGGTGACGCCCCGGATCGGTCAATTGTTTTACGTTCGGGGCGATTATAAGGAAAACGCGGGGGGCATTAGGAAAACGCGACACCGTACTACCCGTCGCTTCTCCCCAATACATGCGCCCGTGAACCGGCCAGCGCGGCTCCTGTGCGGCGACCGGGATCGTGGTGTCGGTGGCTTGCCGCGCGCCAGGTGCATTGCCCGGGTTTCGCTACAATCGCGCAGGTAACCTCACGGCGGAACGGCACAGACGAACGATTCACTGCAAAGGAGACGCTAAATGACAAAGCCTGAAGCTGCGCGCGCTGCCGCTACGACGATCCTCGATAGCTTTGAAGTGCTGCTCGGTCGCGCGAACATCGCGGATTCCGGCGAAGCGCGCATTGGCGCTAGCCTCACCCTGACCATCTTCGAACAGTTCCGCTCGGCGTTGTGCCTTGTCGATGCCGGTTATGCGAGCCACGCGGCGGGCCCAATCCGCTCGATGCTCGAAGGGGTCGCCGACCTCATGAACCTGTCGAAGAGCGCGGACTACCTGGACCAGTTGCACTATGAGGACGCGCGAAACAACGTCGCGCTGTTCAATGGTGTCCTGAAAGTGAATGGCATATCGGACGAAATGGCTGAGATGGCTGCTGAAATGGTGAGCATCGAAACGCCCATCCGAGACACGCTTAAAAAGGCGGGGCACAAGAAAATCTACATTGACCAGAAGCTGAATGACGTTGATATCGGCGATGCCTACACCCAATACCGCATCCTATGTACGATGGTTCATACAAGCATTACAAGCCTGAAGGCGCGTCACGCTGGCCGGGAGCGGCTGACCGAACTCGGATATTGCCGCCCGGCAAAGCCGCCCGTCATAGGCATGCTTCTGCTGATTGCCGTCGATCTGCTCGTTCGGGCCGGGTCGGAACTTCATAGCTTTACTGACCTGACCGAAGACGAGGTAAATGGCGTCGCCGAGGAGGCGAAGCGGGTGTGGGGAGTCGTTGAGGCAGAAGAGGGCGCGTGACGCGGATCACAGCCCGTAGAACTGCTCACAACTTCTCCGCAATGACCAATTCCCGCCTATCTCGCAAGCTTGGCGGCTCAGGTATCGCACGCTGAAATGAGTACTGAAAACGCGCCGTCGCGCAACGCGCTGCATACCCTTCCTCAACGTGTCGAAGCATCGCGCCCGGCGAGCAGCATGATCGTCGTGAATGTCGAGCGCGGGACGGTCGGTGGCATCGCGTGCGAGGTCGTGGATGGCCGTGAACTGCATGCCAAACTCGGCAACAAGGATAATTTCCGCGACTGGATTAAGGATCGCATCAGCCAGTTGAAATTCATTGAAAATCAACACTTTGAGAAATACGCGGAAATTTCCGCGAAACCCGGGAGGCCGCCTGTCGAGTACCGCCTGACCCTGGTGATGGCGAAGAAAATCGCAATGGCCGAACACACCGACGCGGGTAACGCGGTGCGCGACTACTTCCTGGACCGCGAGCGTATTTCGTACGAAGCGCCGGGCCAGCCGGCGCAATTCAATTGCGCAGCTAGCGCGCCGGATGACTCGTTAGCCATTGATCGGCGCGGACCAGAAGTGCGGCGACAGACTGAGTTAGCCACTGGTCACGCTCTTTTAGCTTTACCGCATAGCTCCGCAGGGCGTCACCGTGAGCCGCGAGGACCGCATCTCGATCAGACTGGCGATACAGAAGAAACAGTTGCTTGTATTCGGTCAGCATTGAATTATTAAGCTGGAAAGAGGAGATCATGCTCCTAGCCAGCGCGTATGTTTTGACAATCATGCGGCGTAGCTCGGCGTCGTCTATCTTGCCGGCCATCGATGCGCCGTTGTTATAGACCGTGAATGCGTCGGTTAAGATAGGGTAGATCACACCAAAATGCTGGCCGTCCGGTAGAGCCTGTAGCGCCGGATGTATCTCGATGCAATAGCCGTCCCATGCTGCCTGCACTTCCTCGCGGATCGCTTCCACGAACGCCCGCGTTTCGTTTTCGTTCTCGGCTTTCTTGTCCCGGTACTGCCTTGCGTAAATCCAGACCGCCGCGCCGACTGCGGCTAGCGATCCTATGCCCTGAATGATCCCCGCGATGTCAGCAATGCTGGCTGTCATGAATGGCCCGTCTTTGTTGTTGGTGGGCGATTATCAGCGGCCAACGGGCGCCACGCAATCGCTAACGAAACATCGGGCGCGCGCCGGATGCTGTGCCCGAAATCGCCGTCCATATTTTGACGTGTACGAAATATCTTAGGATAGATCTCGTGGATGGTCCGGTCGGGTGTACGCAACCGGTCGTTTTGGTGTGGGACTGTAACGTTTTTAGCGCAGAAAATTTGCCGTCCGGCTATGCTGACGGGCGAACGGAAAAGAATGTGGCATCCTATAGCGGACAGAAGACAAAGCCACCAACAGCGGAGCGAGGCGAAATTGGGCGCATTGATGCAGACACGGGGCCCCTTGGTAGGCCGTTGCAATATATGCGGGGACGTAAGAAAGTTATCCGAGGACCACACTCCGCCAAAGGGCGTCGTGCGTGTCGGCAAATTAGAGCTACACCACATCACAAGGCGCCTTTCGCCAGATTCGCCACCCGAGAAGTGGAGAAGCTTTCAAAATGGGATCAAGTACCGCACGCTGTGCGAAACGTGCAACAACGGTTTGGGGACGCACGATGATACGGCGCTGATCGAATTCTCGCACCTCGTTCACAGCGTAATGAAGTCTGAGTGGCCTGTATCCGCCGGGTCTTTGCGGCCGCAGAACATCATGCGGTCTGTCATTGGACATTTATGTGCGCAAGGCGTCGGCCGGTATCTAAAAGGAGATCGGACTGAGCTAATCGCCTGGTATATGACAGATCGACGACTTACTTTGCCGTCCTCTCTCAAAGTGTTCTGGTGGACGTATCCGTTCAAGCATCAAGTGTTGGCTAGGGACTGCGCTTTCATGGACTTGCCGAGCGGGCATCCAGTCAGCATATGGATAATGAAGTTTTTCCCGCTGGCGTTCATAGTCGTCTTTGACTGTCCGCGGGAAATCCGCTTCCCGGCCAATGAGCTATCGCTCTATCGTGACTTTGCAAGCGACCAGGTCGGAACGATTCAGATCGACTGTCGCAGCACATTGCCTCCAGATTGGCCTGAGGCCCCGCGGGGCGACAGCATCATTCTCTACGGTCCTGAAGCCGCATTCGCACAAGAATCTAGTTCGGCACGTTGAAGGTGATCCGGCACGGAGTCTTTGGTGAGGCTGACGAAGAAAAGGGAGATAGGCGGCTTCGACTCTCAATAGTTCACCGCCAAACGGGGCTGGCTGGTTGCCGTCACTGCTGCGAACGCGAGGGAACGGCCAGGCGGACGGCGCTCACGCACATGGCGCATCGCCAAGTGATCGGGCCGCTCGCCGAGATGCGGACAACCTCGAAGCCATGCAGAAGGTCACCGACCTTCATGCGCCGACCTTCTGGATTTGCGCGGCGTACTGCATGCAGAGCACGAGACCGCGTGCGGCGATGGCGGCGGCCGCGGGCTTCGTAGCTGGGATGCCGCGTGCTGCCTGCTCGGCGATGCGTGCCTCGCGCGCTTCGCGCTTTTGCTGCTTGCGAAGTGCTTTTCCGGTCCGCTCCTTCGGTGCAGCACCTTTGCGCTCGAACGCGAGCTGTGCGATGGGTGCCGGTCCCGGCTCGTCTTCGTAGTGCGGATCGCATAGTCCGAGTTCGATGGCCGCGGCTTCGTCGCTGATACCGTGCTCGCTCGCATAGTCGGTCACGTAGATCGTCTGACCGTTGGCGATGATGTGGCAGCCTTCCCACTCGCTGGGCTCAATCTCCTGCTCGGACAGCTCAGAGTCAACTGAGGCGGCCTCGGCGACCTCAACCGATGCGGCGGTGGCGGGAACGTCGGCGGATGGCGTCGCGGGCTGCACCGGCATATTGTCGGGGTAGGTCTCGGCATGGGGCTGCATAGCCTCATGCTCAATCGCCAACGCTCTGTGCGAGCGGGGCGCGTAGGTGCGCATCCTCTTGCGCGTCTTCGCTGGCTTTGGCTCCCACGGCGAAAAGGGTGGTGGCGTCCAAAGGGAGAACTGCCCAACGGTCTCGCCGTCGATAACGGCCTCAAGGAGCGTCGCGCCCGGGTGTACGCGCGCGACGTAACGGTGGCACTCCAGATGATCGATGCGAAGCCCAATATCTTCCACGACCTTGCGCTTGCCAGCGACCTTGTACGTGATGATCGCCTGATGAAGCGTCAGGCGAGGGCGCGCGCCTTTTGAGTTAACGCCCTTGACGCATTCACGCTCGCGGTTAAAGCACGAGACGCAGATCGTTCCGCCGCTCACTATGCGCATTGCACCCACCAGGCGTAAGTTCGTCTTGGCGCTCTTTTCGCACCTGATACAAGACAACGAATTTTTAGCCGCCGCGCGTTCGTGCCGGTTTGCACTCGCGTCATTCAGAATGCGGATTGCGCTGCGCTCGGTCAAGTCCGAGTGCATCATGCCAACGGGGCAAGACCCGCACGATACGCTTTTGTGCGACATGAAGTTAGAGCGGCATGTGGCCGCGCTGATGTCGGCCAGCAACGGGCGGCAGTGAAATGATGGCGGGATATCGGGATAGGCTTCATGCGGGCGCAGCACAACGTCCTCAATCCGCATCGGGACGGGGAGGGCGATCCTGCGCCCGATAGGTTCATGCCGTGCTGCTGTCCCGTATCCCATTTGATGCCCGCCTATCTCGTTCCGATAGGGGTATTGGGCAATCACGACCGGGCCGCGCGAACGCGTCCGGAAACCCTTTTTGTACCGGGTGTTTTGTGCAACGCTCGGCAATGAAGGAGCCCAGCGAACTGAGCTCTTTGTGCATGGTGCGTGAGGCTATTTCGAGCCGTTGGCGGCCCGCTGGTTGCGCATAAGCGCCCCGGCGTCGAACAGGGCCATACGGTCGCCGTTGGTGTTCAGGCTGGCCTCGACCGCAGCGACATCGACCATGTTGGCGCGGCCTGATGCGATAGCTCGCTGGGTAACCTCGCGGACTTGCTCGCGCGGGGGAGCGGCAACGCGGCAGATAAGGACGGATTTGCGCGTCATGTTATTTCCCTTCGTGCTGCGCGCGCAGCGCCTTCATAAGCGCGTCCGGAATGCGCCGGTCCATTGTGAGGCACGTGTCGATCGTCTGCGCGTCTCGCGGTGCGATCTTGCCAGCACTCATCGCTTTGAACGCGGCGGCCCGGCATTCGCTCTTATTCATGAGCTTCGGCTTCGCCGGCTTCGGATCGCCGCCGACCACGGTAGATTTCAGGCGCTTCTCGAGGCTCTGTTTGCGCAGCGCCGAGCCTCGCGTCAACGTGGCCGAATTCGAGTCATAGCCCGCTTCCAACGACTTCGCCAAGGTCGTATTGCCAAGTGAGCGCGCCGTCTTCGCCATGGTTTTCCTAAGCGACTTGAAAGCGTCCGCCGCGCTCGGCAACGGTACGCTGCGAAGATCGCTGTAAGCCTGCTCAATCGAATAGTCGCCCAGCTTGTGCGGCAAAGCCTTCGCCATCTCGCCATTGGCGATAGCGCCGCGAACCTTCGCGCGAAGCTTGTGGAATGCTCCAGCGTTCTTTCCTGTTCCGCGATTGCCCTGCGCGCGCTCGGCCTGTTTGCGCTCAAGAGCCGTACCGTGGGCGTGGTAGGCGCGTTCGTCTACCTCGTCGGTGTTGGTGCGAGGGGCGCGCTCAAGCGTTTCGTCGCGCGTGCTGCGGCGGATATTCACGGCGACATTCTGGCCGGGACTCTTTACGTTCACGTTGCCGCCGAGGTTCCGCATAAGCGCGGCATGGTGCTCATTTCCCTTAAAAAACGTATCCACGTCATTGCTCCTGCGGCGCTGGCCGCGTCTGTGTGATCGATAGGTAGATGGTTGCGTCCCGACTCCTTGGCGTGGTGATTGGCGTGAATGAAGCGATTGATTTATTTGGCGTAAAAAAAATCGTGACGACAAAGTAGAGCCATTGAATCAAGTGACGCGAATGACCAACTAACCCGGGGCTATGCAGTGTGATCGATACCGTGACCGGGCAGGGTGCGGACCTTATCTCAATCGGTGAAGTGGCTGAAATTCTGGCCGTATCGAAGAGTACGGCGGCCCGCATCGCTGCCAGCGAAGATTTTCCGAAGCCGTACCGCTTAAACGCGAAGACGGCGAAATACAGCAAGACGGCCGTGCTCGCATGGCTCCAATCGAAACAAGGCTGAAGTTATGACGAACAAGCCGAATACCAAACGCGCCGTGGAGGCCGATATGTCGAAGGAAGACCTTTCCAAGCGCATCGCCGCGGCGAAGCTTCACCTGAACACGGCACTGTTGACCGGCGAGCCGACCTCGGCCGCGCGTGCCGCGCTGCGCGCTCTCGAAGATGAGCAGCGCCGCATTGATGCCGCCACAGCCGAACAGCAAGCTGCACAGCAGGCCCGTGCGCAGATCGAGGCTGACCGCATCGCCGACGGTGCCAGCAGCCTCGCTGAGAGCCGCGCCGCGCGTCTGTCGCTTCTGTCCGACCGCTTTCGTATCCCCGACGTGCGCAGCCTTGCGCACTAACCGACTCGATTTAAGCATCCAAAGGTGAAGACCGCTATGAACCACATTCAACATACGCACGAAGCCCAAGCAACGCCCGCACTGGTGACCCTGGCCGCCGCACGTCAGGCGACGATCGACGCCGTCGAAAAGCAGACCGAAGCGCACAGCAAGTTGACTGCGCTAGTGCAGCGCCGTGCAGACGCGAACGCTGAGGCTAACCTCGCATTGGCCGACTATCGCTCAGGCAAGTGCAGCGCCGAGGCATCAGGCGTGCGTCACGCTGGCGCGCTGGCCGACGTGCATGACCTCGGCGCTCTCATTGCGCAGGGCCAGCAGTTCACACGCGCGGCAGACGATGCTGTAGCTACCGCGAAAGCGCACGAGCAGACCGCAGAGTTCGGCGCGAAGAACGAGGAGTACGACCTCGCCATCGAACAACTGAAGCGCCAAGCCGTGCAGGCAGAGACCGCGCTGATCGGCATTCTTGGCGAACTCGGCCGCGTGAACCGTATGCGCAACCCGCGTGGTCAATCGTCGCTCAGTCTGTTCAGTGTGTGGTCCGCATCCTCGCCGCTGAAAGATGCTGTGAACCGCTACATTCCGCCGGCCCTCTAAGCCGATCATTCCACAGCCCGAAGGCCGCTTTCGAGCGGCTTTTTTCATTGGTCCGCTTCCCGTGTAGTGACGCCAACCTGAAGGCATCTAACATGCATTCGGAGTGGCAAAAATGGCTGAGGTGAAGATCGGTGTAGGTGCGGGGGTCGCTGGCGTTGACCAGGCGATCAGTAAGATTACCCAGTCAATGAACAAGCTCGGCTCGGCGGTAGCAGCCAATCAAAAATTGCGCTTTGAGCCTACCGACGTTAAGACGATGGCGCGCGACCTTGACCTGATCAACAAGCAGTTTAAGCAGACGCTCGCCCTCTCCGCACAGATTCGCAACGCCCTGAAGTCCAGCGGACAGAATGGCCTGCACCTCTCGCAAGTAGACTGGTCGAAGACGTCGACGGACCCGCGCGCGGCTCAACGCATGCGCGATCGCGCCTTCATGCACTCGGTGCGTGGCACGTCGCTCGACCCGACTCTGTTTAACGATGTTGACGACGATGGTAACGCCCTCTCTACAGCGAAGGCGGATGCGCAGGCAGAAAAGGCTCGCTCGCGCGAGGAGGCGGCTGACGCGAGGGCGAAGACGCGCGCTGAAAAGGACGAGGCGAAGAAGTCGGCAAGGGAGGACGCCGCAGCGCGCAAGACCGCAGAAAAAGACCCATCGCGTCCGGGTGGCTTTGGCCGCGGCGTAAAAAAATACGCGGGCGGCATGGCCGGGCGTACGGCTGGCGCATTCGGCGGCGGCGTTGGCGGCCCCGTTGGCGGCATCCTTCAGGAAGGCATCGGCGGCGCTGGCTCTGGCATGGAGGCGGGCGGCCTCATGGGCGGCCTTGGCGGCGGTCTGGCTGGCTTGGCTGGTGGTGCGCTTATCGCTGGCGCCGCAGAGGCTGGGAAGGCGATCTCTGAAGGCATTGACCAAGCCAAAGACCGAAACCTCGACCTCGACACGCTGAAGCGCACCATGGGCGACCTCGGTGTGTCGTTCGACGGTCTTAGCGATGCGTCGTGGAGGGCTGCGCAGGGCCTCGGTATGGCGAACGGCGAGTTCGTCAAGATGGAGCAGCTTGCGAGCGCTTCGAGCGGCGGTGCGTACCGTACGCCCGATGAGGTCGCGACCAACGCGCGTTCGGGTGTTGATCTCGCGCGCGCATACGGGCTGCAGCCGGGGCAGGGCGTCGCCTTCATGTCAGGCATGCAGCGTCTCAACTCACGCCAGAACAACAAGGAACTGGCTACGGCACTCGCAGAGGCGATCACCAACGCGCAAGGCAAGGCGACCGCCTCTGAAGTCATGCAGGCGATGCAGGGCTTCGCTGCCGCGCAGAACCGGTTCAATTCCGGCTCGGTGGACCTCAACCGCTTCGGTAACGCCTACTCGAGGCTGCTCAGTGGCGACGGCATGACAGCGGATCACGCCTCAGCCATTCTTGGTCAGGCCAACTCTGCAATGCAGCAAATGGGCGGCACTGAGGCGGCGAAGAACTTCACGATGCAGGCGTTCGGCTCGCTTGATCCGATCCGCGCCGCGATGCGCGCAGAGGGCGGCCTGTTCGGGAATGGTCTCGATAACAGGGATATCGCCGGGTACATGTCGCAGCACGGCGTAAATGACTGGGATAGCCGGGACAAGGGTCCTGACGGAACAAACTTCAGCGTCATGCGCGGAATGTTCGACCGCACTTACGCGGGTCGCGGCGCGGACGGCCCTGAATTGGAGCTTGATGCCGAGAAGAACTATTTCGGTCTGAAGTCGCTCGGCGATACCGCTTCGTTCATGAACATGAGCGACTCGGACCACAACGGCATCGCAATCGCGCTGAAGAACGCAGGGGTAGACCTCAAGGATGTTCGTGAGGGCGGCATTCAGACCATCTCGGGCATCTCGAAGGCTGGCTCGTTTGGCGACCTCGATAGTCTTTACCGCAGCGGCCCGGACGCTATCCGCAACCGCAAAGACCTGTCTTCGTCTGACACGGATGCGCTCGACCATGCGGAGAAAAGCGGCGGTTTTCAACAGTTCCAGAACGAACTCGTGCGCGTCATGGCAGGGAAGGGCCAAGAGGATGATCCTGGTTCTACCCAGCGCTCTATCGACGCAAATATCTCCGACATTAAGACGCAGATGGGACAACGCCTCGTCCCGCTTACTCAGGCGATGATGAACGGCATCCTCGCGATGGCGAACAAAATTCCCGGCGTCCATGTGCAGAACCCGGAAGCCGACGGCGGCGATATGTTCGTCGGGCCATCCTCCTCCGCGATGAACCCCAATACGAAGACGGGGCATGGAGTAATCGGCGGCGGCGCTGGATCGGCGGCGTCGCCCGCGCCCGCGCCGGGTGGTTCCACAGAGGGCGGGAACGGAAGCGCCAAGTACATTCGCCCCGGCACGACCGACACGTCTGACGGCGACCTCGCAGGGTTTGCAAATGGCGTTTATGGGGCCGCGATCGGTGGCGCGTACGAAGTCAATGACTCGGTGATTGGCGGCATGAATCAGCTTTCCGGGATGGGCGTCGATAAGGACCACTCGGCAGCGATCATGGCGAGCGCCATCCGCGAAAGCTCGATGAATCCGGATGCCGGTAGCGTCGGCTCGTACGGTCTATTCCAGTTCGACAAGACCCGCGCCGCTGACTTCCAGAAAGTCATGGGCAAGAGCCTCTACGGTTCGAGCGCGTCCGAGCAGATCGACTACATGGTCCGGTCCATGAAGAAGGGCGGCGAAGAGGCCGGGCCCGGCGCGGCGTTTTGGGCGTCGGACGGCAAGGATGCGGCACGCGTCTTCAGTGACAAGGTGGAGCGCCCGAAAGAGAAAGGCAAGGAAGGCGATATCCGCAGCGGAATCGCAAGCGAACTAATGAGGAGCAATGTCGGGGCGCTGCCGGCTAAGGTTCACGCGAGCGATAAAAAGTCCGGGGGCGCCATCGAGGTTGCGCCCAAGCGGGTCCCCCTGAGCGGCGAAACGGTCGGGGCAATCATCGAAATTCCGCCCAACAAGGCGCCCGAGAAGATTCCCGAGAAGTTTCGCGCTCGCGCTGCGGCTTCTGCGGAAGGCTCAAGTAGCGCGAGCGCAGGATCGGGCTCGCGGGGTACGCGCGTTCCAAATGGCGACATCGTAATCAACCTCAGCCAGAACGTAACAACGCCGGGCGGCCAGACGAAGACGAAGACGTTGAGCACAAAAGTGGCGAAGCCGTCCGCATCCGGGCTCAGCACTCCGACAAGCATTACGCTGCCTGGGACCAATTAGGTCGTGTTTGAGCCCGCACGCTGCGGACTCGTGACGCAACCATAAAGCCAGTGCCCGAATAGCTCCCGGGTGCTCTTGCAAGATCATCCAAAGTTCGGGCCGCCTTCGGGTGGCCCTCTTCTTTCGTGCCCCCCGGCGCGAGAACGTGACGACAGCTTAAATGGTATCCATACACCACGTCCAAGAAGGAATAGCCGTGGTTTGTCCCGTACGCGTAGTTATTAAAACGACGAGATAGGCGGGGGGCCACCAACTTGCGGGTGTTCCGCACTCTGTCGACGCGCTAAATGTATGGATGCACCGCGAGGTCTGCCACGGCGTGACGGCATCGAACATCGCACCAGCGGCTGTCGGACTGCGGTCGTCAATGTATTCGTAGATCTACTGGAGTGCCTGCCGCGCATGCGGTCATCACTCAATCAGCACGTGTCTTGTCGCGGATCTTCGCGTCTAGCTTGGCTCGGATGCTCGCCATTGCCTCGTCATGTGGAATCGACGGGCGCGGGTCGGCGAGCGAGCGCGCGACCCTGGCGCGGAACCAGCGGTCGTACGCCTCAGCTTCTTCAGCCGTGGCGAATTCGGAAACGAGGGGGTCGAGAGGGGTTCCCATAAGAGCAGTATAGACCCAGTCCGTTTGCCTGTGCTCGCCAGAAAACACCTCAAAGCACACGCAAACTTGTTCTGCAAAACTAGGACTCTTAGTACTTTTCCCCGGTGAGCCGGTCCACGACATCGGTGAGCATGGCATCAATCTTCGGTTTGATCGCATCCTCTGGCCCGCCGTCCTCGATAGCCTGCATCATTTGCACGGTCTGCGAGGCGATCCACATGAACAAGCCCGCGGCCGGATCGGCGAACGCCTTCGTTTCCTCGGGCAGCAGGTACATGAACATGGCGCGGCCGTAGGGCGTCAGAGCGACGGCTGCACTGGCGGCTCGCGCGTCGCTCTCAATCGCCGGCAGCGGATTCTGTGCACCATCGTCGCCACTGTGCCACGCGGCGCGCATGAACAGAACACGAGAAGCGAACTGCCTGACGAGGCGGTTTATTTCGGCGTCGGCGACGAGCGACGGTCGGCGCTGGGCTACGGTGTCAATCTCGTTCATGCGGAATCCTCCCGAGCAGTGCATCGCGCAGGCGCGCGGCGGCGTCCATCTTACCTTCTAGGATTTTTTCGACGTACCACATGAACGCTGTACGGATGCCGAGCCGGATATCGCCGTTGATTCCGAGGCAGAGCATGACGTGTTGGGCGAGCGCCATGCCGTCGGCGTCTGGATAGTGGCCGATCAGGGCGCTACTCGCGCGCCGGCATTCGAAGTCGAGTCGTGCCATGAGGTCCGGGCGGTCGGGCTTGGCGAGAATGTCCAAGGCTTCTGTAGTGAAGCGGCGGACCAGACGATCCACCACGGCCGGGTCGTTAAGCGGTGAGCGCCCATCGGTCTGGATGTTCTCTCTGGTGTTGGTCATGTGTCGCTCAGGTCCAGAAGTGCCGAAGCAGCGCTTCTGCAAGGGCAATGGCGACGCCCACAGCGTACAACCTGCGTGTCATACGGTGCTCGAAAGCTTCGATTGCGGAATGCATCGCCTGACTCCTCGTTTCGACTGGCTCAGCCGTGTTAGATACAACATACAAGGAAAAGGGCGCCGCGGACATACGAAACTCTAGTAGCGGCCAAGCGGGGCGGCGCGACGCTCGACCGGTGTCAGACGTTTTGGCGGCAGGAACTGGGGTGCTTTGGGCTATCTGCGAGGGAGGCGTTAATGTAGGCGACCGGTGTGTTGACAATGTGAGTTCGCGCAAGCGATACTCACCGCGTTCTTTACGCGAATATAGCTTTGTCGGTCGTGAAGCTTAGTCGGGTGTTTAGCCAGACTCTATTTCATTGCTTGGACTTATTCCGCAGCTAAGGTCTGCGGCCCTCCAGTCGGTGCTCCTTACGGTCCGCAGCCCTTATCTGCGGCTGGTTCAGGTAAAGAACATTTTTATGCAAGCAGACCCTCGACTTTTGCTGCTTTCCAATGTTGAAGTTGCTTCTAGTCGGGTCGAGTTCTGCGATAGTCCAATCGTTCTGCTTTGCGGTGGGCGTGTAGGACAGGAGGATGGTACGGATAACCCGGACCTGCCAGTTGCGTCATTGCGACATGCAATTACCCGTTCCTCTGTTGACTACGAAATCTTTAGGCCGGAAGAGATTACGTCTTGGCAAGTCGATGGGGTATTTCAGAATCTAATGGATTTTGAGGCCGACTTGGCAAGTATTTGCTCCTTGGTCGTCGTCATTCTGGAAAGCCCGGGATCTCTGGTTGAACTCGGCGCGTTTTCTCAGCTTCCCGATTTTCGGGGAAAAATCATTGCGATAACATCAAGCGAATTTGTTAATAAGAATTCATTTATCAATCTCGGAATTTTGCGATTTATTAAGGAGATTGACAATTCTCGCGTTAAAAGTTATCCGTGGAACATTGATGATCCAGCGAAAATAGAACAAGACACGGTGAATGATGTTATTTCCGACCTGAAGGGCGAGCTGGAGAAGCTTGATAAAAGTCAAACTTTTAAGGTGCATTCGCGGTCGCATGTGATGGTGCTGATTTGTGAAATCATCAGGCTATTCGTCGCACTGAAAGAGGGCGAGATAATAGAATACCTCGAAATCTTTGGCGTGCGCTTAAGCAAGAAAGAATTGCGGAGCAAATTCTTTTTGCTTGAGCGGTTTAAACTTATAAAAAAAGTGACGTACAGCGATTCGGATTTCTATATGCGAACCGATGAAACGTACCATAAAATTCGATTGTCGCTAAAGAACCCGCAGCCGCAAGATGCTCTTCGAGTTGAGGCTCAGTGCCTCGCGTATTATGATGCAGACGGTAAGCAAAAACACCGTCAAAAAGCGATTGCAGAGGCTAAACGTGGAGCCGGAGCATGACTATCGCGCTTCGTAAGGAGTTGCAGGAGTCGCTCGGCCTTAGTGAGGCTCAGTTAAATAGACTCATTTTGCGCGCTCCGCATACGTATAAGGTATATACCATCCCCAAAAGGACGGGCGGCGTCCGTGTCATCGCTCAACCGGCGCAAGAGACGAAGTTTATTCAAAATTGGCTAATAAAGCGAGTGTTTGGCGAGTTGCCGGTGCATAGCTGTGCGACGGCTTATCAGGCTGGTTCGAGCATCAAGAAAAATGCCGCCGCCCACAAAGATCATCAATATTTGGCCAAATTTGATTTCAAGGATTTTTTTACTTCAATTAAGGCTGACGACTTGGTTGCTCATATGAGCCGTCATCTCGCGGGCTTATTGTCAAGATCAGAAATTCTGGATGCGGCACGAATCTCAAGCATTCAGCAAAGGCAGTCGGAGAGCTTGTGTTTAAGTATTGGCGCACCTAGTTCACCTTTGCTGTCGAATTCGGTAATGTTTGAGTTTGATTCATTGGTTAGCAATTGGTGTGTTGATCGAGGTATTATTTATACTCGCTACGCTGACGACATGACGTTTTCGACAAACAGAAAAGGGCGGTCGGGCGAAATTGAAGAATTTATTAGAAATATTGCACGGGGGCTAGACTACCCTCGGTTGCGGTTCAATTCGAAGAAGACGGTGTTTTTATCAAAAAAACATCAGCGGCGAATTACAGGGATTATTTTAAATAACGACGGTGAGCTATCGCTAGGGCGTGATCGGAAGCGGGAGATCAAAGCGTTGGTGCATAAGTTTACCTGTGACGAGCTTCCGGGTGAGGAGGTCTACAGGTTGCAGGGGCTGCTTGGGTTCGCATTAGACGTCGAGCCTACGTTCTTGCAAGCACTCAACGTAAAATATTCGGACCAGGTGATTGAAACGATTCTGTCGATAAGAAAAGAGTGAGTGGAATTGTTGTCGCAATTCGGACGAGTCACTCTCTAGCTTATTCCCAGCGATTCCGGAAATTCGGTGTGCTCGGTCAACGCCGACGAGCACCCTTTGATGAAGCGGTTTCACAGGCCAGGGGACGAAAAGCGGTCGGTTGTGATCGTAGCGCCGAGCGCGTACGACGACTGGCTAAATTGCCGCGGCACCGACGAGGCTCGGTCGTTCCTGAACCTTTATCCGGCCGAAGATATGGCGACGCAAGCTGCGCCATTACCACCGCGAAAGCCGGCGGCCGCAATGCCATGTCTTGATTTCGACTGACCATCCATCGAAGCCCGCAAGATGAAGCAGTGGCGGGGCCTACGTTGCGGAAAAAGGGGCATAATTTGGTTCCAGATGGCTGCGAGCAAGATTGCCTTCGGCGATGCAGTTGCTGGATGCGGCGAGGGAAGGGCATACGCCAAAAGTCGCGAAGCAAATCGCTGGAGCGGCCAGATTGACCAACTACATAATCTTAAGATTAAACGGGGTGGTGGATGGGATTCCTATTTTTCTGGCTGATCTGGATGGTGGTCAACGCGCTCATTGCGAGTTCCAAGAACCGCAGCACGATCGGATGGGTCCTGCTTTCCATACCGTTCGGGCTTATCGCAACCTTGGTGCTCGCCTGCCTCCCAAAGTTGCAAGAGGAAGGAAGCGTTGCGGCAAGGTCGGTTGCAGAGCAGACGAAGGTTTGTCCGCGTTGCGCAGAGACTGTCAAGGCTGCGGCGATGGTCTGTCGGTTTTGCAATCACGAGTTCGACCCTGCGACCGTTCCGCCACCCGCTCAATATCCGTGGGAAATGGTCGAGGACTTCGGAAACGGCTATGGCGTTTTCATGTATAAACACGCCAAGCTGGTCTACACGAACAGGGGCGTGAAATGGAAGGGCAGCACATATGACAGCCCAGCTCAGGCAATCGGTGCGGTAGACGCGTATTCCTGAACGCTAGGATCGCATGTTTCGAGCTGTTGACGACGTTTGGCGCGGCGATCCAGCGACGGAAGTAGCGGCGCGGTTCGCGGGGGTTACTCGGGTTTGGATTAGCAGGCGGCAACTGAGCGCTAACCTATCAGTGCGACGCTTGGATTGAGATCGCAGGCAGGTAATAAAAATGGATTTTACGTCGCTGACAGACGACAATCTTGACGACATGCGGGCGACCGCAAAGATCATCGACAACCCGAGCGCACGGTGGGTCCCCAAAGGTGGACACAAGGAAAAAAATCTCACCCTGACGGCCGAGCGCGATCCGTCGGAAAAGTACCGGGTATTCGTCCGGATCTCGGTGTCTAACCAATCGGTGTTTTCCGCGGGCCTCGTCCGGATCTATCCATCCGGTGAAACCCTCGTTCTTCTGCGATACAACGGCGGCTACCATCCCCATCGCAACGTTATTGAACGCAACAAGGTTCCGGCTGTCTGCCACAGACATATCGCCACTTCCCGTTACATCCGCGCAGGATACGACGCCGATGGTTACGCGGAACCCATTGCCGACTACAATTCAGTCGAAGGTGCTTTTGAGTGCCTTTGCCGGGACTGCGGGATTGAACGCCCGGAGCCCGATACGCAGCAAGTTACTTTGAACTTCGACTAATGATCCTTCAAGACGCGCCGACGACCATAAAACGACTGCTATGTGAGTCGTGGTGCTCCGAACTCGATGTGGCCGAGGACGGTGACTCGTTGCGCCTGTCGATGCCGTTTGTAGAGCCCGATGGCGACTACGTTACGGTATGGCTTCGTCAAACGCTCGGCGGATGGAGGCTGGAGGACGCCGGCACGACTCTGATGCGTGTTTCCTATGATTCGGACGTCGCAGCCCTGATGCGCGGCCCCCGAAAGGTCATGCTCGATAGAATGTTGTCGGAATATGGAGCCAGACTGGATGACGATGGACAGGTCATTGCCGAAGCCCCGGAAGTGGATCTCGGGCCAGCGTTGCTACGCTACGGCCAAGCCGTATTGCGTGCCAACGAAGTGCGGTCGTGGTCAAAAGCGAGAGTGGCTTCGACATTCTTCGAGGATCTCCGGCTGAACCTAGTAGATATCGTAGGAGTCGACCGGGTGCTGCAAAACTACAAAGTGCCTGACGTGCCGGCCGCCGACGATTATCTGGTCGATTTTGCGATCAGCGGGGCGCCCGAGCCGCTCTTCGTATTCGGCGTCCCATCGAAGGATCGGGCGCGCCTTACGACGATCGTGCTTCAGCACATCGAGCAGTATGTGGAAAGATTTAATTCGATAGTTGTTTTCCAAAATGCGAGTGAGATCGGGAACGCCGACCTTCGGAGGCTGATGAACGCCGCGAACGACATGATCGACTCCGTTGACGCGAAGGATGCGCTGGCAAAGAAAATCAAACACCGATTGGCAGCCTAGCGGTTGCCGCACTGCCTCACAAGGCCCCGCCCCGAGCGGGGCTTTTCATTGGTGCTGGAGCAGACGCCAGCCGCTGGCTATCTCGGGGTCTATGGCGCGACTGGGAGGAGTGAGCTAGAAGGGCTTAATGGCTCATGAAGCCGGTGCCGCGCCGCGGCGGCTCGATCTTGCCGCTCCCGCCCTGCATGGCCTGGACCATCAAGCGCACGCGCTCGTCGTCGCGCTCGCGCTGGAGCGCGGCATGGTCGACCGAGCAACGCGCGGTACGATCCGCCCGACGCACTGCCCACCATATGTACAGCAGGCCTGGCAAGAGCCAGCACAGGCACAGGAAGAGCGCGACCGGCACCGACAGGGGGTCGTAGGTGTGCGATGTCTGTTTCTGGCAGACCGGGCAGAACTGCATGCGCGTTTTCATGTTTGCACTCCATTCGCCCCGCGTCGCGGTGAGGCCACTGAAAATCGAGTCGCTCGTGTCAGGGCCGCAGCCTGTTGAACGCGACGATCAGGTCGACCGTACCGCTTGATGGCGGCGTGGCAGTTTGGGTCGCTCATGGCTTCGGCCCGCTGATAAGGTCAAATAGCATGCGCATGAGTGTGCGCTTCGGAGCGGGAGTCGGAGCGGGCTTCGGAGCGTAGCGCTTGATGTTCGCCAGATATTCGCGCTTCTGCTCGTCCGTCAGAGTACGCTGGCGTTCGACTTCTGCGTCATGGGTAATACGCCACGCCTCGTGCTTGCTGACGGGCGCTGTAGGCGCGCCAATCGCGCATGCTTGAACAGCTTCGCGTATCAGGCGCTCGTCGGAGGCCTCGCTGTCTGACGACACGAAGACTTCGCTGGCTAGCCGCTTCAGGCGCGCGGCGACGTGCTGCAGCATCATATATTCGGCAGCATTAAGCGCCTGCGGATGGACGCGCACGACGGTTACGCCCGTGCATCCGGTGATGCCGTGCGCCAGGTGGTCGCCGCAGCGAGACATGATGTTCGTGCTCTTGCCGAACTTGGTTCGCCCATTGTCGAAGCGGAATGCGTATAGAACGGCGTCGCCGTCGAACTCGCGGACCTTTGCCCATATGTGAGCGTGGGCCGTCTTCGTGTTCATTCTGCGTCTCCCCGTTGCCATGGTCTCCGGTTGGTGTGGCACCCACTTTAGGAGATAGGCGGGTAGCTTACAAGT
Organism: Burkholderia sp. GAS332; assembly: GCA_900142905.1. Lineage (NCBI taxonomy): Bacteria > Pseudomonadati > Pseudomonadota > Betaproteobacteria > Burkholderiales > Burkholderiaceae > Burkholderia > Burkholderia sp. GAS332. The sequence goes on from FSRV01000001.1 coordinate 1,743,497, forward strand.
CAGAATCGCAGTAGAAGTGATTCTTAGGTCGCACTTTTCGGGACGGGCAGGGGCGCCCGATGCGGCGATATTCGCTGACGCAGCTCGCTCGCCCGTGCGCCGGTCGATACTGAGCGGCAAGCAGAATCGTTGGATATTTCAGGCGTTTTGATGGTTCGCCGGTTTGGGTCCCGTTTCCGGCATTGGATTTTGCGGTGCAGGTCGCTGTGCAACATCCGGTGCACGGCCTTACTGGGCAGGGCGTGAACGCTGCTGCATCATTGGCGTATGTTGTGCGACGTCATTGGCCGCTGCGGTTTGAATACCCATCCTTGGTGTCTTCTTGCGTTAGCTGTTCAGGGCGTGAGTTTAACCTGCCGGCGCCGCGAGCGGACCCTGGCCGAACGGCCAATCCGCAAAGCATTTCAGACCGCGAGGCAAATGCTCGTGCCAGCCAGGCGACGCTCGCCATGCCGTCACTCTTCCACCAACGCCCGCATATCCACCGTGCGCTCATTCACCGCACTGCGCCGCTTTGCGAGCCACATCATGAACGTGATGAAACTACCGAACACGACGATGATCCATTGCGCCGGCATCTTTGCCGTGAGCAGTATCGCGTAGGCGCCAAGCATCAGCAGCACGGCCAGATTCTGGTTGAAATTCTGCACGGCGATCGAATGCCCCGCGGACAGTAGCGTCGCGCCGCGATGCTGAAGTATCGCGTTCATCGGCACGATAAAAAAGCCGGACAGCGCGCCAAGCAGGATCATCAACGGATAGGCGAGCAGGATATAGATCGGCAGGACATACGAGCCGATACGAATACCGGCGCCCGCTGGAAACAGGTCCTTGTTGTAGAACGCCACGGCGATCGCTACCGCGCCGGTGAGGATGCCGATCGGCAGCACGCGCAGCGACTTGCGCAACGGAATCAGCGCGGCCGCGGCAGTCGCGCCGACGGCGATGCCGAGACCCGTGACGCCTTGCATCACGGCGGCCTTCGACAGCGACAAGCCAAGGTTCACGTTCGCCCATTTGAGCACCAGCAATTGCAGCGTGACCGCGCCGCCCCACATCAGCGTCGTGACCCACAGCGCGATCTGCGCGAGCTTGTCGGCCCACAGCACGTTGAAGCAATGATAGAAATCGCCGACCAGTTTCTTCGGCTCGGTCAAACGATTCGGATAACGCGCACCGGTGTCGGGGATGAAGATATTGATCCCGGCCGCGATCGCATACGTGACCATCACCGCGAACATGGCCAGATCGGCGGAGGAGCGGATCAGCGGCAAATGCGCATGCGCGACGAATTTATCGGCGAGCGTGCTGATCAGCGCGCCGCCGACCATCGTGCCGACAATGGTCGACAGGACGGTGGCCGATTCGAGCCAGGCGTTCGCCTTGACGAGCTTTTCCGCGGGCAGGAGTTCGGTGAGAATGCCGTACTTGGCCGGCGAATACGCGGCCGCGCCAAAGCCGACCACGCCGTACGCGATCATCGGATGAACACCGGCGATCATCATCAGGCAGCCGCTCGCCTTGAGCGCATTGGAAACGAACATGACGTGCCGCTTTTGCAACGCGTCGGCGAATGCGCCGACGAAGGGGGCGAGCAACACGTAGGAGATGGTGAAGAACATCTGCAGCATCGGCGTGACCCAGGCGGCCGAACGGATCACCGATAGCAGGGCGATGGCGGCGATCAGCAGTGCATTGTCCGCGAGCGACGAAATGAACTGCGCCGCGATGATTGTGTAGAAGCCTTTTTTCATGAAGCGGATCGGAAGCTGCGCGAAACTCTGGCGCGAAGCAGGGCGCTGCGAAGAACGCGCGAAACGCAACCGGCGATCGAGCGTGCCGGCGCGGCCTCCCGCTTTGTAGCACGAACGCCTGCGGGTTGCAGGCGCGCCAACGAAAAAGCGGCCGAAGCCGCTTGACGTGATGCTGATGCCGGCGCAGAGCCGGCCGGATAACGGGCTCAGGCTCCAGGCCGGAGATCTGAGGCCGAAAACCTGAGACCTTAAGCCGATTGCTGGCGCGTGCGGCTATAGCGCGACAGGATCGGGATCATCTGAGCATAGACCTTCGGATTGCCCGCGACGATTTCGCCGACGTGCAGGAAGTCCGAGTCGCCCGTGTAATTGCCGACCAGACCGCCGGCTTCCGTGATCAGCAGGCTGCCAGCGGCGACGTCCCACGGATTCAGACCTTGCTCGAAGAAGCCGTCCATGCGGCCGGCAGCGACGTTCGCCAGATCGAGCGCGGCAGCGCCCGGACGGCGCAGGCCGGCGCAGGCTTCAGTCATTTCAGCGAACTGGCGGCCGTACGCTTCGAGACCGTCTTTTTCACGGAACGGGAAGCCCGTGCCGATCAGGCCGTCGGCGAGGCGGTCGCGCTTGGCGACGCGGATGCGGCGGTCGTTCAGGAACGCGCCGCGGCCGCGCGAGGCGGTGAACAGGTCATTGCGGGTCGGATCATAGACCACCGACTGCGTCACGATGCCCTTGTGGGCCAGCGCGATCGATACGCAGTAATACGGGAAGCCGTGGATGAAATTGGTGGTGCCGTCGAGCGGATCGATGATCCATTGGAATTCGGACTCGTTGTCCGACTTGCCGGATTCTTCGGCGAGGATGGCGTGATCGGGGTAGGCGGTCTTGAGCGTATCGATGATCGCCGCTTCAGACGCTTTGTCGACCTCCGTGACGAAATCGTTATGCTGTTTCTTGCTGACCTGAAGAAGATCGAGGTCGAGCGACGCGCGATTGATGATCTGGGCTGCACGGCGCGCGGCCTTGACAGCGATATTGAGCATGGGATGCATGAGACTGGATCCTTGTGCCGGGGCAGCACGGCTGCTGACCGGTAAATGAGCGCGGGATGAGCGCTGATTGAGCACCATCAAGGGGCGCGGAAACAACACGGAACGCACGTCCGATAAGCGACCGGGTGCGCATTCCGCCGACGGAGACGAATTGAATAAGAACGAGGCGCCCGACTTTTCGTAGACGAAAGCCAGGCGCGAATATCGGTATTTTACCTGAGTCCGGGCGCCACGGCAGCGATTGCTGCCCGCCATGCGCCATGACGACCGATTGGCGTAAGTTTTGTGCGGTCGGTACGCGCAATTCGGAGCCGACGCGGGGTTGGCGCTACCATACGCATTCTTTACCTTGCAGAATTCCATCGTGGACCACACGCATCATTCTTCCGATCCCGCCGTGGCGGACCTGCGCGGCGGTTTTACGTCGACGCGCTTCGTGCTCGTCGAGCCCAGCCATCCCGGCAACGTCGGTGCCGCGGCGCGCGCGCTGAAAACCATGGGTTTCTCGCGCCTCGTGCTGGTGTCGCCACGCGTGCCGCACGTGCAAAGCGATCCGGAAGCCATCGCCATGGCGAGCGGCGCCGACGACGTGCTGGCGTCGGCACACGTCGTGCCAACGCTCGCCGATGCGTTGAGTGGCGTGCATTGGTCGATCGCGCTGACCGCGCGGCTGCGCGAATACGGGCCGCCGCAATGGACGCCGCGTGCCGCGGCCGGTGTTGCGCATGAGCAGGCGGTGCATGGCGAAATCGCGTTGGTGTTCGGCAACGAGCGCACGGGTTTGTCGAATGAGGACGTCGAGCGGTGTAGCGCGCTCGCGCATATTCCGGCCAATCCGGCCTATAGCTCGCTCAATCTTGCGCAGGCCGTGCAGGTGTTGGCGTATGAATTGCGCACGGCCTATTTGTCTGATGGCGAGGCAATGCCCGCGACGCCTGCCGCGGCTCAAGGGTCTGCGGGGCAGGGCGAGCCGGTCGGCGCCCGGGCGGCGAGCGACGAAATCGAAAGCATGTACGCGCATCTGGAAAGTGCGCTGGTCGCGCTCGAGTTTCTCGACCCGGCCAATCCCAAGAAGCTGATGTCGCGCTTGCGGCGCCTGTTCGCGCGTTCCGGTCTGGAGCGCGAAGAAGTGAATATCGTGCGCGGCATCGCCAAGCATATTCTGCTGAAGACCAAAGCGCCGGGCGACGACGCTTCCTAAAGGCAGCGCCCCCCATTGACGACCTTGCCGGCAGCGTGGGCTTCCGGCAGGTTTTGCCCAATCGTCCTACAATCGCTCAAAACGTTCTAAGCAAAGCTGCCGATCTGCTATGCGGCAAGCATTCGCCATGCGTGGTGTTTCGCGCATGCGGTCCTTTCCCCCACGACACCGTCCCTGCCATGTTCACGAGACTTCGCGAAGACATCGCCACGATCCGCGAGCGCGATCCCGCCGCCCGCAGCGCCTGGGAAGTCCTCACGTGTTACCCGGGTCTGCACGCGCTCGTGCTGCACCGGCTCGCGCACGCATGCTGGCAGGCTAAACGCCGCTGGCTCGCGCGTTTCATCTCGCAGATGGCGCGTTTCATGACCGGCATCGAAATCCATCCCGGCGCGACGCTGGGCCGCCGCGTGTTCATCGATCACGGCATGGGCGTCGTGATCGGCGAGACGGCGCAAATCGGCGACGACTGCACGATCTACCAGGGCGTGACGCTCGGCGGCACGTCGCTCACGCGGGGGGCGAAACGGCATCCCACGCTTGAACGCGGCGTGATCGTCGGAGCAGGGGCCAAGGTGCTCGGCGGCTTTACCATCGGCGCGGACGCGAAGATCGGCTCGAATGCCGTCGTTACGAAGCCGGTGCCGGCACGCGGCACGGCGGTGGGCAATCCGGCGCGCATCATCGTCCCGGCGGCGGCTGCCGTGGCTGCTGTAGCGGTGGGTTCGGCGAGCGCCTCGGCAAATGGCGCGTCGCGTGAGTCGAAGGCTGCGCCGGAGAAGAGCGCATTCTGCGCCTACGGCATCACCCCGAACGCGGACGATCCGGTGTCGCTGGCGATTCACGGCCTGATCGATCACGCCGCCACGCAGTCGAAGCGCATCGATGAGATCGTCGATGCGCTGGAGCGGCTGGGAACCAGTCTGGAAGGGCTGCAAGGCGCCGACGCGGCGCTGCTCGATTTGCGGCGCCTATCGGCTGCGATCGCCGGCAAGGTGGAAGGGGCGGTGGCGGAGCGCTAAGCGATCAATCCAGCGGCAACGCCCGAACTCCTTCCGCATCGATCCGGAGATAACCACCACGGCGCTCGCCGTGGTCGAGGTCCCAGTCCGGCAACACCCAGCGCGTACCGTCCAGCTCGCGATGCCGCGCCGGCCGATGCGTGTGCCCATGGATCATCGTGGCCGTTTTCGACGACTTGAATAACGCAGCGACGGCCTTCGGCGTCACGTCATACTTCGCCAAAATCGGACGCGAGCGGCCTAGCTCGCTTTTTGACCGCATGTTTTCCGCCAGCGCCTGACGCCAGCGAAATGGCCACGCGAGAAACAGCATCTGTGCGGCACGGCTGCGCGCAAAGCGCCGGAATACTTGATAGCCGCGATCCGAGGTGCAGAGGCCATCACCGTGCGCGAGTGCGACACGCGTTCCGAATGCGGTGATCACAAACGGATCGGGCAGCCAGATCGCGCCGGCCGCTTTCATGAAACGCTTGCCGAGTAGAAAGTCGCGATTGCCGTGCATGATATAGAGCGCGATGCCGCGCTCCGACAGCGTATGCAGCACGGCCGCCATGCGCGCGGCGAACGGCTCGACGAGCATGTCGTCGCCGATCCAGTACTCGAACAGGTCGCCGAGAATGAAAACCGAATCCGCCTGCTCAGCCGTGACGCGAATGAAGTGCTCGAACGCGGCGACCGTGCGCGGAATCGCCTCGCTCAGATGAATATCGGAGAGGAGAAAAAACGGGCGTGCGGCGTGCGGGCGTTTGCCCTCGCCAGGCACGCCCGCGGCGACGCTTCGCAGCGGCGTTTCTTGCAGCATTGAAGGTGCCTGATTTCAGTTCGAACGGGTTGGCCCTGATCGGACGCTTAGTCGACGATCACTGCTTTTTCGATCACGACGTCGTCGGCCGGCACGTCCTGATGGAAGCCCTTCGAACCCGTCTTGACCTTCTTGATCTTCTCGACGATGTCCATGCCGTCGACCACCTTGCCGAACACGGCGTAGCCCCAGCCCTGCGGCGTCGGCGACGAGTGGTTCAGGAAGTCGTTGTCGTTCACGTTGATGAAGAATTGCGCGGTCGCCGAATGCGGATCGTTCGTGCGAGCCATCGCGACCGAGCCGTTGACATTCTTCAGGCCGTTGTTCGCTTCGTTGGTGATCGGCTCGGCCGTCGGCTTCTGCTTCATGCCGGGTTCGAAACCGCCGCCCTGGATCATGAAGCCGTCGATCACGCGGTGGAACACCGTGTTGTCGTAGTGACCGGCCTTCACGTAATTGAGGAAGTTCTCAACCGACTTCGGCGCCTTCTCAGCGTCCAGTTCGAGTTTGATGACGCCGTGGTTTGTATGCAGTTCAACCATGATGGAATCCTTTGATGAACAGGGTGGGTAAAAGGCATGGCCGGCCGTCATGTGAGGTGAGATGACGGCGGGCCGCGCCGGGTGCATGGATTGAGCGCTGACTTCCCGTGCAGGATGCCAAGTGCTGTTCGTGCTGTTTCAGTGCTGCTTTGTGTTCAGTTACTTGCTGACGACCGTAGCCGATTCGATCACGATCGGCTTTTGCGGCACGTCGCTCATCGGGCCACGCGTGGTAGTCGGCGTGCCTTCGATCTTCTTCACGACGTCCATGCCGCTCGTGACCTTGCCGAACACCGCGTAGCCGTTGCCGTCCGGATTCGGATAGTCGAGGCCGGCGTTGTCCACCGTGTTGATGAAGAACTGCGCGGTGGCCGAATCAGGATCGCTGGTGCGCGCCATGGCGAGCGTGCCGGCGGTGTTCTTCAGACCGTTACGGCTCTCAAGCGGAATCGGCGCGCGCGTGGGCTTCTCAGCGAAGCTTTGCGTATAACCGCCACCCTGAATCATGAAGCCGCGAATCACGCGATGGAAAATCGTGCCGCTGTACTGGCCTGACTTCACGTAGTCGAGGAAATTGGCGACCGTCTTCGGCGCCTTCTCAGGATACAACTCGACGCGGATGTCGCCTTCCGTAGTCTTGAAAAGGACGGACGGATGCACGGCCTGCGAACCGGACTGGGCAAAGGCGGGGGCGTTTGCGATCAGGGCGGCGCTGCCGAGCGCCAACATCAACCATTTCATGAAGATCCTCAGGGTTGGAAAAAACGTGTTGCCGAAAACAATGACGAGGTTATTTCGACGGCGCCATGTACGGCGGCATGGCGAGCGAGCCATTCGGGCCGCCGAACTGGAAGCTCGGTGTCTGTGTCATATCTGAGCTCGCGCGCGCGGCACTGGCCTCAGCAGGCGCGGCGGCGGCTTTCGTCACCGGCGCGGTGCCCTTGGGCGGCGAGACGATCTTCTCGATATCGGCGAGGCGCTGCGCGGTGGTGGCGCTCGCTTTGCCGAGGCTTTGCGCGCGACGGTAAGACGCGTCGGCCATGCGCAGATACAGATCGCCGAGATTCTCGTACGCGAGACCGTAGCCCGGATTCACCTTGGTCGCGGTTTCGAGCGCCGCGCGTGCTTCGGCATAACGGCCGTGCTTCGCATAGAGCGCCGCCAGGTTGTTATACGGCTCGGGCAGCTCCGGATACAGCTGCGTGAGTTCGGTGAACGCGGTGATCGCATCGTCGTCGCGATTCAGATGGGCCAGCACCGTGCCGCGCTTGAATTTTGCTTGCGCGTCATGCGGATTCGAGGCGATGCGCGCGTCGAGCTGGGTGAGCGCGGCTTGCCAGTTCTTCTGCGCAATCGAGGCGTCGATCTCCGGCGTGTTGTCACGCACGGCGGGGCCCTGCGGCAGCGTGGAGGCTTTCTGCGCGTAGGCGGCAGCACCCGGCAGGACCGTAAGGGCGACGGCGCAGAATGCCGTCGCGGCGAGGGTCGCAGCGCTGCGCGCGCGGCCGCTGGAAGGTTTCATAGGCTCGGGTCTGGATGTTATACTCCGACCCATTCTAACAAAAGGTCTGCGCGTTCCGTCGAACCGCAAACTGTCTTTTCGCCACTCGTGGTCGTCTCCGCCTTGATCGCAGCCTGACCGCCGCACCAGGTGCACCGGTTTGCTGCTGTGCGTGCTTGTAGTACAGAGCGGCAGTACAGGAAGCACCCGCCGTCTTCCCGCGGGGGCCTCAGGTACGAAACAGCACAAAACACATTGCGGATTTCTTTCGGCCCACGCACCGTTCTCTATGGAATCACTGCGCATCTACAACACGCTCGCGCGTGACAAGCAAACTTTCGTGCCGCTGCAAGATGGCGTCGTGCGGATGTACGTCTGCGGGATGACCGTGTACGACTATTGTCACGTCGGTCATGCGCGGGTGATGGTCGTGTTCGACATCGTGCAGCGGTGGTTGCGCACGCTCGGTTACGACGTGACCTACGTGCGCAACATCACGGACATTGATGACAAGATCATCCGGCGCGCAGTGGAGAACGGCGAAACGATCAAGTCGCTGACTGATCGCTTCATCAAGGCCTTGCATGAAGACGCGGACGCGCTCGGCATCGAGCGGCCCGATCTGGAGCCGCGCGCAACGGATTTCATCCCGCAGATGCTCGGCATGATCGAGCAGCTCGAGGCAAACGGCTACGCGTATCAGGCGAGCGACGGTGACGTGAACTATGCGGTGCGCAAGTTCGCGGGCTACGGCAAGCTGTCGGGCAAGTCGCTTGAAGATCTGCGCGCGGGCGAACGCGTCGCGGCGAATGATGCGAAGCAGGACCCGCTCGACTTCGTGTTGTGGAAGCCGGCCAAGGCGGACGAGCCGGCCGACACCGGCTGGGATTCGAAATATGGGCGTGGCCGCCCGGGCTGGCATATCGAATGCTCGGCGATGGGCTGCACGTTGCTCGGCGAACATTTTGACATTCACGGCGGTGGTCAGGACCTGCAGTTTCCGCACCACGAGAACGAGATTGCGCAAAGCGAAGCTGCGACCGGACAAACCTTCGTCAATTACTGGATGCACAACGGCTACGTACAGATCGACAATGAGAAGATGTCGAAGTCGTTGAACAACTTCTTTACGATCCGCGAAGTATTGGCGCAGTACGATGCCGAGGTCGTGCGGTTTTTTATCGCGCGCGCGCATTACCGTTCGCCGTTAAATTACAGCGACGTGCATATCGACGACGCCCGCAATGCCCTGGCACGTTTGTACACCGCGCTGAAAGACGTCACGCCTGACAGCGCGGAGCTCGACTGGAACGAAGCGCATGCGCAGCGTTTCCGGGCAGCGATGAACGACGACTTCAACACGCCGGTTGCAGTGTCGGTGTTGTTCGAGTTGGCAACTGAAGTAAACCGTACGCGCGACCCCGCGCTGGCCCGTCAATTGCGCTCGCTTGGGGCTGTGATCGGGTTGCTCGGCCGAGCGCCGCGTGCATACCTGCAGCAGGCTGCGGGCGCTGCCGCGGAAGGCGCGCTCGATGCCGCAGCGATCGAAGCGAAGATCGCCGCGCGCGTGGCAGCCAAGCAGGCGAAAGACTATGCGGCAGCAGACCGGATCCGGGCCGAATTGCTCGAGGCCGGCGTTGCACTTGAAGACAAACCCGGCGGGTTGACCGAGTGGCGGCGCGTGTGAGCGCACCTCGAGCTTCCCTTTGATCGACTCGCCAGGCAGGAGGCAGGATGGCAACGGCCACGAAGACGCCGGCTAAACGAGCCACGTCTCAAACAAACGCGGCAGCCGCGGCAAAGTCGACACGCACGTCGGCTCGCGCGGGTAGCAGCGCGGTAACGAAAGCATCGTCGAAACCCGCCGCAGTGGTGGCGAAGACGGGTGTGGGTACAGCGACGGGTGCAGCGAAAAAGGTCACGGCCAAGCGCGCGCTGAACGGCGCGTCGGTGCACGCGCCTGTTTCGACGCGCGCCAAAGCACCGCGTGCAAAAAGCAATGGCGCGTTGCCCGCTGAACTTGCTGGCGACGTGCAGGAACTCGCGCGTATTACGCACGAAGGGCACGAAGGTGAAGTCGTACGCAAGACGCGCGCGTCATCGAGTGCCGGCGGCGAAGCCGCGGGTGTGGCGGAACTCGCCGTGCCGGTGCAGATCGGCGGCCTCACGCCTGAAGTCACCCGTCCGGCATATTGGGACAAGGCGTGCGCGGACCTCGTCAAGCGCGACCGCATTCTGAAGAAGCTGATTCCGAAGTTCGGCCCGGTGCATCTGCTGAGCCGTGGCGATCCGTTCGTCACGCTCGCGCGTTCGGTGGTCGGGCAGCAGATTTCGGTGGCATCCGCGCAAGCAGTCTGGGCGAAAGTCGAGGCAGCGTGTCCGAAGCTCGTGCCGCAGCAGTTCATCAAGCTCGGTCAGGACAAGCTGACCGCGTGCGGGCTCTCCAAACGCAAGGCCGAGTACGTGCTCGATCTCGCAGAGCACTTCGTGTCGGGCGCGTTGCACGTCGGCAAGTGGACCTCGATGGACGACGAGGCGGTGATCGCCGAGCTCACGCAGATTCGCGGCATCGGCCGCTGGACTGCGGAAATGTTCCTGATCTTCAATCTGTCGCGCCCAGATGTGCTGCCACTCGACGACCTCGGTCTGATCCGCGCGATCAGCATCAATTACTTTAGCGGCGAACCGGTTACGCGTAGCGAAGCGCGTGAAGTCGCGGCAAACTGGGAGCCGTGGCGCACCGTCGCGACCTGGTATATGTGGCGTAGTCTCGATCCGTTGCCGGTCGAGGGCTGAAAAAAAAGAAGCGATGCCGTTTCAAAAGCTATCGATTGTTGAAAATCGATAGTTGCGAGATGGTTTTGACATCGGCGAGCGCGGTTAGAATACGCGCTGCCGGTAAGTCCAAGGATTACAACCAATGAAGACCACCTTTCTGGATTTCGAACAGCCGATCGCTGAACTCGAAGCGAAGATCGAAGAATTGCGCTTCGTGCAGGACGATTCGGCCGTCGATATTTCGGAAGAAATCGAGCGGCTGTCCAAGAAGAGTCAACAGCTCACTAAAGATCTGTACGCGAACCTCACGCCGTGGCAGGTTTCGCAGATCGCTCGACATCCCCAACGCCCGTACACGTTCGACTACGTGAGCGAGCTGTTCACCGATTTCCACGAGCTTCACGGCGACCGCAATTATGCGGACGACCTGTCGATCGTCGGCGGCCTCGCGCGTTTCAACGGCCAGGCATGCATGGTGATTGGCCATCAGAAGGGTCGCGACACCAAGGAGCGCGCGCTGCGCAACTTCGGCATGCCGCGTCCGGAAGGCTATCGCAAGGCCGAACGCCTGATGCGTCTCGCCGAGAAGTTCGGTTTGCCGATCTTCACGTTCATCGACACGCCGGGTGCCTATCCGGGTATCGGCGCGGAAGAGCGCGGCCAGTCGGAAGCGATCGGCCGTAATCTGTACGTGATGGCTGAGCTCAAGACGCCGCTGATCGCCACGATCATCGGTGAAGGCGGCTCGGGCGGCGCGCTCGCGATTGCCGTCGGCGACAGCGTGCTGATGCTGCAATTCTCGACCTATTCGGTGATTTCGCCGGAAGGTTGCGCGTCGATCCTGTGGAAGAGCGCGGCGAAAGCGCCGGAGGCTGCGGAAGCGCTCGGCCTGACCGCGCATCGTCTCAAGGCGCTCGGCCTGATCGACAAGATCGTCAACGAGCCGCTGGGTGGCGCGCATCGCGATCCGAAGGGCATGGCCGCGATGCTGCGCCGTGCGCTCGCCGACTCGCTGCGGCAGTTCCAGGGCATGAGCATCAACGACCTGCGTCAACGCCGTTTCGAACGGTTGATGTCGTACGGCAAGTTCAAGGAAACGACGCCGGGTGCTTAAGCCCGCGCGCGTTCTCTTTCGTCCTTCAGCGCCTCACGCGCTAGCGACGTGACTCCCACCGCCGATTCGCCCGCCGACCGCCTCGTTCTCGAGGCGGTCGGCGTGGCGCTGTCCGTGCTCCCTGCGAGCGCACGCATCGCGATTGCGTTCAGTGGCGGTGTCGATTCGAGTGTGCTGCTCGATGCGGTGGTGCGTCTCGCGGGTGCGTCGCGTTGTGTTGCGCTGCATGTGCATCACGGTCTGAGCACTCACGCGGACGAATGGCTCGCACACTGCGACGTGTTTGCGCAGGCGCGTGGCATCGAGTTCGCGGCGCAGCGAGTCGAGGTGCCACGTGACGTGGGCATCAGTGTCGAGGCCGCGGCGCGCGATGCGCGTTATCGCGCGCTGGACGCCATGTGCGCGGCTCGCGGCGTTCACACGCTATGGCTCGCTCAACACGCTGACGACCAGGCAGAGACGGTCCTGTTGCAACTGCTGCGCGGCGCGGGCCTTGCGGGTCTTGCGGCGATGGCGCCCGAGTATTTGCCGGCGGGCGCTTCGGCGGTGCGTGTGAGACCGTTGCTGCATCTGTTGCGTGCGCAACTCGAGCAGTATGCGAGCGCCCGCGATCTGCGCTGGATCGACGACGAATCGAACGCGGACCTACGCTACGCGCGCAACGCATTGCGCCACGAGGTGACACCGGCGCTGGCTGTCCACTTTCCTGGTTTTCGCGACGCACTCGCGCGCACAGCGGCGCATGCGGCATCGGCGCAGCGTCTCCTGGACGATCTCGCGCGCATCGATCTGGACGCAGCAGGACGCGATGAAGGCCGCGCGCTATCGCATGACGTGCTGCTCAGCCTCGACGACGATCGTGCACTCAATCTGCTGCGCTACTGGATGCGCACGCTCGGTCTCGTCGCCGCATCGACCGCGCGTCTTGTCGATGCTTTGCGCCAGTTGCGCGAAGTCGGCGAGGCAGGCGACGGCCATAGCCTGCGTGTCGATCATGCAGGGCAGGCGTTGCGCAGTTATCGCGGCCTCGTCTGCTGGGAAGCGGGCGATAGCCGTGAACCCGCCGACGAAACCGCGCTGACTGAGCGCGCAGTCAGCGAACTCGCATGGCAAGGTGAGGCGATCTGGCGTTTGCCGCAATGGCGGGGCACCTTTGTGTTTGTCGCCATCGAAACGGATCGGGATGGAGAGGCCAGCACTGATTCCGATGTCGACGGCAATGCCTCAGGCGGTGCCGACGCCGCACCGGACGATCCCGATACGGTGCCCCTCAGCGTTCTACGCCGGGCAGTGTTGAGCGCGCGTTCGCGCAGCGGCGGCGAGCGGATGCGCACCAGCGCCGCACCCGGCAGCCCGAGTCGCACGTTGAAAAATCTGTTCCAGGAGCGCGGTATTCCTGCATGGAAACGCGACGTGCCGCTGCTCTACGTGGGCGACGACCTGCTGTTCGTACCCTTGCTCGGCGTGAACCGCGCAGCGATGCCGGGGCGAGTGGATGCGGCCGAATCGCGCGTCAGGATCATCTGGCGCGACGATCTGCTGATCGCCTGACCGACCGGTCAGACGGGCGGGTTATCTATCCCGTGAATCCCCGAAATAGGGCGCAAAACCGCACCGGATAAGCCTTTTCGGCCCGTAATACGGACCATCCGACGGGCATTTTGGCTTGTCTTTTTGCGCTCGATCGGGTAATTTAACTTGTTTGCCCGACCCGATTTCGACATCGCTGTCGTCGCCGTTGCCGGTTTGTGAGCGTGATCCGTCGTTTCCGGTAAGCAAGCCACTAGCGATCATTCCCGGGCAAATCCGCGCGTGCTGCACGCGCGCTGCATCTACGCCGTCACACACTTTGCCGCCGTTCACAAGACGTTGCGCCCCTGTGCTTTTGTGCGGTCGTCTCCAGCGCGCCAGCGCGGTTTATCCTCCAGTTCAGAACGACAATGGCACTCATCGTACATAAATACGGCGGCACCTCGATGGGCTCGGTCGAGCGCATCAAGAACGTCGCCAAGCGCGTCGCGAAATGGCACAAGGCCGGCCACAAGATGGTCGTCGTGCCGTCGGCAATGTCCGGCGAAACCAACCGCTTGCTCGGTCTCGCGAAAGAAATCACGAGTCAGCCGAGCCCGCGCGAACTCGACATGATCGCCGCCACGGGCGAGCAGGTCAGCTCGGGGCTGCTGGCCATCGCGCTGCAGGAAGCCGGCGTCGACGCGGTCAGCTATGCCGGCTGGCAAGTGCCGGTCAAAACGGATAGCGCGTTCACGAAAGCACGCATCAGCGAAATTGACGGCGAGCGCGTGCTGCGCGATCTCGACGCGGGCAAAGTGGTGGTGATCACGGGCTTCCAGGGTATCGACCCTGACGGCCACATCACCACGCTCGGCCGTGGCGGTTCGGATACGTCCGCTGTCGCCGTCGCTGCCGCATTGAAAGCCGACGAGTGCCTGATTTACACGGACGTCGACGGCGTCTACACGACCGACCCGCGCGTGGTGGAAGAAGCGCGCCGCCTCGATCGCGTGACGTTCGAAGAAATGCTGGAAATGGCAAGCCTGGGTTCCAAGGTGCTGCAGATCCGCTCGGTGGAATTCGCCGGCAAATATCAGGTGAAGACGCGCGTGCTGTCGAGCCTGACCGATCCGCTCATCCCGCTCGAGACTGAAATGAAGTCGGGCACCCTGATTACTTTTGAAGAAGACGAGACCATGGAAAAAGCAGTCATCTCGGGCATCGCGTTCCAGCGCGACGAAGCTCGTATCGCCGTGATGGGTGTGCCCGACAAGCCGGGCATCGCGTATCAGATTCTCGGCCCGGTGGCGGACGCGAATATCGACGTCGACATGATCATCCAGAACCAGAGCGTCGAGGGCAAGACGGCCTTCACGTTCACGGTCGGCCGCGGCGACTATCAGCGCGCCATGGACATCCTCACGAGCCAGGTGAAGGGCCACGTGCAGGCTGAGCAGGTGCTGGGCGATCCGAAGGTGTCGAAGGTGTCGGTGGTCGGCGTCGGCATGCGTTCGCACGTGGGTATCGCGAGCACGATGTTCCGCACGCTGTCGGAAGAGGGCATCAACATCCAGATGATCTCGACCTCCGAAATCAAGATTTCGGTGCTGATCGACGAGAAGTATATGGAGCTCGCCGTGCGCGCGCTGCATAAGGCGTTCGAACTGGATCAGGCGTAATTTGCTGGGCAGGGTGGGGCGTACAAGAGCGCCTCATCGCTTGACGCGTGCTTTTGCGTGCTTGATGCGTGATTGCTTGCGCGGGCAATGTAAGGCGGGCAATGTGACGCGGCAATGTGCCGGGTCATGTGACGGGGTAATGTGCATGAATTGCGTCGTCGATGACAAAACTGGCACAAAAAATGTGCGGTAGACATTGACCTTCGCGGTTCGGCCCGCTATTATCTTGGCTTCGTTGCGCTGACTCCCTGCGCAACCGAAAGTTTGGGAGACGTGGCCGAGAGGTCGAAGGCACTCCCCTGCTAAGGGAGCATCTGGGCCAAAACCTGGATCGAGGGTTCGAATCCCTCCGTCTCCGCCAGTACGTCAGTATATGGCGGTGGAAACCCCGCAGAGTCTAGGCTCTGCGGGGTTTTTGTTTTGGCGGTGATTCTTTGAGCCGAACTGATATCCGCACAATCGACCCACGCAATGGGGGCTAAAGTAGGGGTAAGAAAGACCTTGTGTAACGGTCATTGATCGATTGGACGATTCGCAACGCCACAAGCAATCAAGTTTGACTGCCCGGACGCAGAAAGGTCGACGAGGACCAGTTACTAAGGAGTGCGTGTCGCATGGGCGGTCGCCGCTTTGCGCAGCGCGTCTCGAACGGCTTATCGATGCCGATGCAGGTCCCAATCTCCGCCGCGTCGAACACTTTTATGAGCTGCTCTGGCGCGTTCGTCGCGCTCTCGATTACGTCTTTGAGACAAGGTAGGGAGATCCGAGGCGAGATCAGAAGCGCAGGCGTGGATCGATGCGGGCGCCACATGGTAGCGAGGTGTCGCGCGTCGGAGTGAGCATCCCGTCGAACGTCAACCGCCAGGCGTATTTCAGCAGCCACAGCAACGCGACACTTTGGCAGCGAGCCGTCAAGGCGCGCTCTCGACTCGATCCCGCCAGCAGGCGGCACAGGGCGCCAAGCCTTGCAAGGAACTCTGCGTTCCGGTCGAAGCAAATCTCCCTTGCGCTTTGCCGGTCGATCGAAAAAGCGTGAAGGGCACGCTCTGCCTCCGATCGTAAATGCTGCCCGTCCGGACTCTGGGCGAAGTCCTCGGTTCAGCGCGCGGCCAGCAATTGAGGCGAGCCCCGATCGAGATCACGCAGCAACAGCGCAGCCAGAAAGTTACTCGCCGGTGGTGGCCGAAGGGGGCGGCAATGGGTCTGTGCCTT
This sequence comes from Burkholderia sp. GAS332, assembly GCA_900142905.1. Classification (NCBI taxonomy): domain Bacteria; kingdom Pseudomonadati; phylum Pseudomonadota; class Betaproteobacteria; order Burkholderiales; family Burkholderiaceae; genus Burkholderia; species Burkholderia sp. GAS332. Next base: position 1,759,666 of record FSRV01000001.1, read on the forward strand.
CGTTGAGTATGGCGACGTAACGGCGATAGCTGAAGACACGGCCACGTTTGCGTCCTGTAACTTCCTCGACGACCTGAAGTCGTTCGAGGTCGGCAAGCGCTGAGTTAATCGTGGGGGCGGTTAAGCCGGTGCGTTCGACAAGTGCGTTGGCAGTGGTGAATGGATTCTGCTGCAGCAGTTCATGGACACGTAGCGCTGAACTGGCGCGCTCGCTTTCAGCCGTGATGCGTTCGCGATCTTCCTTGAAGAGGGCGACGATGCGCGTGGCGGCATCGAAGGCCTGATTTGCCGTCTCGGCGATCCCGTCGAGGAAAAACTCGAGCCAAGGCTCCCAGGCGCCGCGCTCTCGTACTTCCTGCAGTAGCCGGTAGTAGTCCGCCCGATGCGTTTTCAGGTAAAGGCTCAGATACAGCAGAGGCGAGCGCAATACCCCGTTTACGTTCAGGAACAGGGTAACCAGAAGCCGCCCGATACGGCCATTGCCGTCGAGGAACGGGTGAATGCTCTCGAACTGGACATGGAGCAAGCCGGCCTTGATGAGTGTCGGCAGGCGTGAGCGGTCTTCGTACATGAATTGCTCAAGCGCATCGAGGCAGACATCGAGTTCATTGACCGGGGGCGGTACGTACAGGGCATTGCCTGGTCGCGTGCCGCCGATCCAGTTTTGCGATCGCCGGAATTCACCGGGGCTTTTCGTGCCGCCTCTTCCATTCTGTAGCAGGCGGGTGTGCATCTCGCGGATCAGCCGCAATGACAGCGGCAGGGTTTGGAGCCGGTCCAGCCCGTACATCATGGCGTCGACGTAGTTCGACACCTCGCGGATATCGTCGATCGGTTGACCCGCCTGCGCATCGGTTTCGAAGCGAAGAAGATCCGTCAGCGTCGACTGGGTGCCTTCGATTTGAGACGAGAGCACGGCTTCCTTACGTACATACATGTAGAGGAAGAGCTCTTGGCGAGGAAGGAGCATGGTGATGCCGTCCAGCCGCCCGAGCGCCCGTTCAGCGAGGCTCAATCGATCGAGCAGACTAGGATGTCGATCGGCGGTTCCGGGGGTAGCGCAGATGGCACAAAGGCGCGCACGATTTCGCCGCCCGCAGCGGTTTCGACAAAGCGGCCAAGTCGGGTGTTCGTTGTGTTTTCGTCAGCCATGAGCAAATTATCGCCGTGCCCTCTTATTTAAACAAGAACCCATTTATTTAAATAACGGTTGGGCTTAGGTAAGCGGGCTTAAATAAGGGCGGCTAGCTGATCGCGGATGCTTTGAGCTTCCAGCGGCCGGTCTCGTGATCGCGGCGTCGGGGGGGGGCGCGGCATACCTCAGCCCGAGCTTTGAGGGAGCCGAAGTCAGGCCGTAGCAGTTGGCGGATCGCGCTTGGACCGGCAGTTCTTTCGAAAGAGTCTCAGCGGAACAATCCAAAGCGATCCGCTTGCGAGGTGGCGGCTTACCCATTTCTATTCGCTGACGGCCTAAGGAATCCTGACCATGTCAGAATCTTTCGCCTCATTGGCCTTATCGCGACACAACCCACGGCCTCGGCATATTAACCAGGGTTGCTATGATTCCAGCACTCACGCGCTCGCGTGGTCTTCATTTCTTCGCGTCTCAACGTTCTCGACGATCTGTCCGTCCTCGAGCTTGATGCGCCGGTCGGCCAGATGGAAGTACCGGTCGTCATGGCTGATCGCCAGCACGGTTTTGCCGCGCGCGCGCAGATCGGGCAGCAGCACCTGATAGAAAACGTCCTTGAATGCCGGGTCCTGATCGGCGGCCCATTCGTCGAAGACGTAGAACGGCCGGTCCTCCAGATACGCGACCACGAGTGCGAGCCGCTTGCGTTGCCCTTGCGACAGATCGCGCGTCGAGAATGCGCCGTCGTTCACCTGGACTTTGTGATCGAGGTGCAGGCGCTTGAGCAACTCGTTGCCGAGCCGGTCGAGCCCCTCGCGCGGCAGGCCGACGAGTGAGTCGAAGAGATGGAAGTCCGAGAAAATCGCACTGAAGTGCTGGCGATACGCGTCGCGCGTAGTATCGTCAACGAGCCGCCCGTCGATCCTGATCTCACCCTTTTCCGCGACGTACAGGCCCGTCAGCAGCTTGGCGAGGGTTGTCTTGCCGCTCCCGTTGCCACCGACGAGGAAGACGAGTTCACCCGGCACGAACGACAGATCGATCGGGCCCAGCTGGAAAATCTCGTCGGCGCGCTCATGGTAGTAGCTATGTTGAAGCCCACGCACGTCGATGCGAGTGAAGCTCGGCGCCACCGCAGCCGGAGCCGGCGTCTCGTCGTTCTGCAGTTGCTGGATCGCCGTTTCGATCCGTTCAAGCGCGACGCGGGCGAGTTGCACCTGCGGCACATTGTTGAGCAGGCTGTCCAGCGGCACCATCAGGTAGAGAAACACCACCACGAAGCCTGAGCTCGTATGCGTGTCGAGTCCCGCATAACGCGTGAAGAAGAACGTCGTCACGCCGATGATCACGTACAGCAGGAAGAGCCCGAAGTTGCTCGCGCCGGTGTAGATCAGCATGCCGCGCACGCGGGTGGTGCGCACGGCGTCCAGCGCCGGGTTCAGCACCTTGTCGAGAAAATCGTCGCCGCGCGCGCGGTTGAGCTTCAGTTCCTTCGCGCCGGCAATCAGCGAACTGAAATACCCGAGCGACGCATCCTGCAGGCGTCCCGCCGCACGCAGATGCACCATGGCGCGGCCGTGCGCGAGGTGAAACGCGAGCGAGCCGAGGCCGAGCGCCACCGCGACGAACAGCAGGGTGCGGAACGACAACATGCCGAGATACACCAGGCTGCCCACAACGATCGCACCGTTCATCACGATGATCGGCAGGCTGGCGAAGAGGGTGGCGACGAGCGCGGCATCGTCGCTGGCGAGCGATTGCAGACGCGCCGCGCCGATCGTTTCCAGCCGCCTGTAGGGGGCGCTGCGGATGTGCATCGACAGATGCCGGCGCAGGCTTGCGAGCGTGGTCTGGGTCAGATTGACGAAGACCGAACTGGCGACCAGCCGCAGCAGCAACGCGGCGGTGCAGATCGCCAGAAAACGCCAGCCGAAGCCGGGCAATTCGGCGGGGGGAATGTTGAGCGCCGTGTTTAACAACGCAACGAGGGCGACGCCTGCGAGGCCGCTCAGGATGCTGGCACCCGTGGCAAGCGCGAGCCGCCCGCGCACCTGGCCGATCAGCATGGCCAGCGTGCGTGGCGGATTGGGTACGGTTGATCTCATCGAGTTCCTGTCTGCTGGGATGGGCCGCTCGCCGGGCCGCCCGCGACGGGCGAAGCGGCGCAAAGAGCGGCTGGCTACCCACTAGACGAACGAGCGCGAGAAAAAAAAAGGCCGCGCGCGGACTGTACATTTTTACTTGCCGTTCGTCATGAGGGTGTCGCTGCTCTCTTGCCGGCTCTGCGCCGGACTGACATGGCCATTCATACTGCACACACCGCACCTCCGACTCTCCCTGCGGCGCGCCTGCGCCCGGTTCACGACCTGATCCGCGAGCGTGCGCAAGCGCGCCCCGGCGCACTCGCCATTGTCGACGGCGCGCGCCGGATGAGCTTTGCCGAGCTCGATGCGGCGTCCGACGCGCTCGCCGTCCGGCTCGCCGCATGCGGTGCGGGGCCGGAAATGCCGGTCGGGGTGAGCGTCAAGCGCTCGGCCGAACTGTTTGTCGCGCTGCTCGCCGTCCTGAAGGCGGGCGCGGCCTTCGTCCCGCTCGATTTCGCTTACCCGCGCGAGCGCCTCGATTACATCGCGACCGATGCGGGGATCGCGCTGTGGCTCGTCGGACCGGGGATTACGGCGTCGGCGGGGTTCGATCCCGCGCGCGTAGTTTCGCTCGAGGCGCCGGGCGCAGCCGACAAGCCCGGCGCGGGTGAGCCGCCCGCGGTTGTGACGCCGTTCGCGCCCACCGTGCACGAGCGGCAGCTTGCCTACCTGATCTACACGTCCGGCTCCACGGGCGCGCCAAAGGGCGTCGCGGTCGAGCACGGCCCGCTGTCGATGCATTGCCAGGCGATCGTCGAGCGGTACGGTGTCGCCGATCGCGACGTGGTGCTGCATTTCGCGTCGGTCAATTTCGATGGTGCGCACGAAGGCTGGCTCGCGCCGCTGATCGCCGGCGCGGCGATCGTCGTCAGCGGCGATGCACTGTGGGACGCCGCGCAGACCGTGGAGGCGATCCAGCGCGAAGCGATCACGGTGGTCGCGTTTCCGCCCGCTTACTTGCGGCAGGTGGCCGAATGGTGCGCTGAGCGCGGTATCCGCCTGCCTGGTGTGCGCTCCTATACGACGGCTGGCGAGGCGATGTCGCGTGAGACGCACGCGGTCATCGAGGCAGCGCTTGCGCCGCCCAGGCTAGTCAACGGTTACGGGCCGACCGAGACGGTCATCACGCCGCTGCTGTGGACGAGCGACGACGCGGCGGGTCCCGGCGACAGCGCGTATCTGCCGATCGGCACGCCGGTCGGCGAGCGGCACGTTGCGCTCGACCCGGTGGATGATGACGCCAACGCCAACGGCAACGCCAACGCCAACGCCAACGCCAACGCCAACCTCAACGCCAACCTCAACGCCCGCCGCGGCGAACTGCTGATCGGTGGCTACGGATTGGCGCGCGGCTATCACCGCCGCGCCGCGCTGACAGCCGAACGCTTCGAACCGGACCCTGACGGCGCGCCAGGCGCCCGCCGCTATCGCAGCGGCGACCTCGTCGAGGCGCTGGCGACCGGCGGCTACGCGTACCTTGGCCGCACCGACGACCAGATCAAGCTGCGCGGCCTGCGTATCGAACCGGGCGAGATCGAACGCTGCCTGCTCGGTTGCGAAGGCGTGCGCGAAGCTGCGGTGCTCGTGCGCGAAACGGCGGCCGGGCGTCAACTGGTCGGCTATCTGGCATCAGGGCACGACACGCTGCCCGATGCCGAAGCGGCGCGCACGCATCTGCAGGCAAGCCTGCCCGCGCACATGGTGCCCGCCAGCCTCGTGGCGCTGCGCAAGCTGCCACGCCTGCCGAACGGCAAGCTCGATCGGGCGGCGTTGCCCGCACCGGAAATGCCACGCGCGCCATACCGGGCGCCCGCGACCGACATCGAACGGGAGCTCGCGGAAATCTGGGCCGGACTCCTGAGCGTCGCGCCGGTCGGCGCCGACGACCATTTTTTCGAACTCGGTGGCAATTCGCTGCTGGCCGCCAGCCTGCAGGCGCTCGTGCGCGAGCGTCTGCAAGCGGATTTTGCGATTCAGGCCTTGTTCGAGGCGCCGCGGCTGGCCGAACTGGCGAGCCGCATCGGCGGGGAACGCGGCACGGCGAACGACGCGCAAGCCCGCGCACTGGCCGAAATCGAAGCTTTGTTGTGCGAAGAGGAGAGCGTCACTGATGCAGCAGTTCGATAAACACGCGCTGGCGCGCCGTATCGCCGCACTGGCTCCCGACGCACGCAGCCGTCTTCTCGGCGCGCTGGCGGAGAAGGGGATCGACTTCGCGATGCTGCCGATCGTGCCCGCGAAGACGCTGCACGCGGCGCGGCCGTTGTCGTTCCAGCAGCAGCGGATGTGGTTCCTGTCGAGGCTGGGCGGAGCGGAGTCGGCGTTTCACATCTCCGGTCTGCTGCGTTTCGACGGTCCGCTAGATCGCGCCGTGCTGCAACGGAGCGTCGATCTGCTGCTCGAACGCCATGACGTGTTGAAGAGCCGCTATGCCGAAGACTCGGCCGGCGTACCGTGGCAGACGGTCGAGGCGCAGGTCGCGGCGCCCGTCGCCCTCAGCGATCTGCGCGCGCTGCCCGAGGCGGAACGGGAAGCACGCGCAGAGGCGCTTGCCCGCGCCGATGCCTCGCGCCCGTTTGATCTCGGCACGCCGCCGTTGTTGCGCGCCCGTCTCATCACGCTCGCCGACGACTGTTATTGGCTCGCGCTAAGCATGCATCACATCGTATCGGACGGCTGGTCCGGCGAGATCATGCTGCGCGAGCTGTGCGCGATCTATTCGGCGCCGGTTCAGGACGGCAGCATTGGCACCGCGCTGCCGCCGTTGTCGCCATTACCGCCATTACCGATCACCTATGCCGACTACGCGTTGTGGCAACGCGATCTGGCCGGCACGGGCGTGTTCGAGCGCCAGCTCGGCTACTGGCGCGAGCAACTCGGCACGGGCGGCGCGCGCCTGCCGCTCGCGACCGACCGTCCGCGCGGCGCGGTGCAGAGCTTCGCCGGCGCGCGGCTGCGCTTCACGCTGCCGGCCGCACTCTCGACGCAACTGCGCGCGCTCGCGCTGTCGCGCGACACCACGCTGTTCAACGTTTTGCTGGCGGTTTTTCACGCCGTGCTCGCGCGCCTGAGCGGCGAGACCGATATCCGCATCGGCGTGCCTAGCGCGAACCGGGCGCGCGCCGAAGTCGCGCCGCTGGTCGGTTTCTTCGTCAACACGCTGGTGATCCGCGCGACGCCGACGCCCGAGCTGTCGTTCGACGCGCTGCTCGCCAATATCCAGCAGTCGATGCTGGACGCGCACGCGAACCAGGACGTGCCGTTCGAGCAGATTGTCGAAGCCTTGCAGCCGGACCGCAGCCTGTCTGCCAATCCGCTGTTCCAGGTGAAATTCACGCAGCAACTGCCGCTCGTCGCGCACGCGCTGCCCGGCGGTTTGACGGTGACGCCGCTCGCACTCGACGACGACGCGACCCGCTTCGACGTCGGTCTCGATGTGACGGATCTGCCCGGCGGGATCGAAGGTGTCGTGAGCTATGCGAGCGAGCTGTTCGATCATGCGACGATCCAGCGTGTTGCCGACGCGTTTGCAGGCGTGGCTGCGCAGATTGCCGCGGCACCCGGCACCACGGTCGGCCGGCTGGCATTGCCTGGCGCGCTCGACGGCGCGCATGGCGCCATGCGGACATGGCCGCACCAGGACGTGCTGTCGGCGTGGCGCGCCCATGTGCTCGCGCGCCCCGATGCGCTCGCGCTGCATACCGACGCGGCCGGGGCGGTGTCGCGCGGCGAACTCGACGCGGCGACCCAGCGGATCGCGCAGCGACTGATAGCGGCTGGTGCGCGCGCCGAAACGCGCGTCGCGCTATGCGCGCCGCGCTCGGCGGCATTTGCCATGGGCCTGCTCGGCATTCTGAAAACCGGCGCGGCGTATGTACCGCTCGATCCGGCCGCACCGCCCGCGCGTCTCGCGGAGATGCTGGCCGACAGCGGTGCGGTGTGCGCGCTCGGCTTCGGCGAGGGCGTGAGGGCGTTGCGCGCGGCGGGATGCGAACCGCTAATCCTGACGGGCGATGCGGCCGCACCGTTACTGGGTGAGCGCTTCATTGAAGGCGCAGCCGATGACGCCTTCGTCGCGCCCTTCGTCGAGCCACAGCAGGCCGCCTACCTGATTTACACATCCGGTTCGACCGGCAAGCCCAAAGGCGTGCTGGTGAGTCATGGCGCGCTGGCCGATTACGCGCAGGGCGTGGTCGAGCGCTTTGCGTGGGGCGACGATCTGCGCATGGCGATGGTGTCGACCGTCGCGGCCGATCTTGGCCACACCGTGCTGTTCGGCGCGCTGTGCAGCGGCTCGGCGCTCTATCTGCCCGACGCCGACAGCGCCTTCGATCCGGGCCGTTTTGCCGACTACGTGTCGCGCAATCGGATCGATATCCTGAAGATCGTGCCGAGCCATCTCGGCGCGTTGCTGCAAGCGGAATGCGCAGCCGACGTGCTGCCCGCGCACGCGCTCGTGCTCGGCGGCGAACCGCTGCCGGCAACGCTGGTCGAGCGGGTTCGTGCGCTCAAGCCCGGCTGCCGGATTTTCAACCACTACGGCCCGACGGAGACCACCGTCGGCGTGCTGGCCACCCAGGTCGGAGAACACGGCCTTGGCGTCGAAGTGCCGATCGGCCGGCCGCTGCCGAACGCGTATGCGCAGATTCTCGACGCGCAACTCGAAGCCGTGCCGGCGGGTGTCGAGGGTGAACTGTATCTGGGCGGCCCGGGCGTGGCACGCGGCTACCTCGGGCGGCCGGGCCTGACGGCCGAGCGTTTCGTGCCGGACCCGCGCGGCGGCGGTGAGCGGCTCTATCGCAGCGGCGACCGCGCACGCTGGAGCGCAGACGGTTCGATCATGTTCATCGGCCGCGCGGACGATCAGGTCAAGATTCGCGGCTACCGGGTCGAGCCGCGCGAAATCGCCCATGTGCTGCGTGGGCATCCGGGCGTGGCGCAGGCCGAGGTGATCGCGGCACGCCGCGACGACGGCGCGGATCAACTGCTCGCCTATGTGGTGGCCGCAGCGGGTCAACCGGCCGATACCGCTGCCTTGCGCGCCCACCTAGCGGCGCAGCTTCCCGACTACATGGTGCCCGCGCACGTGATCGCGATCGAGCGCATGCCGCTCACACAAAACGGCAAGCTCGACCGGCGCGCGCTGCCGGAGCCGCAGCCCGTCGCCGACGCGGCGGCCGGCGACGAGCCGCCGCAAGGCGAGACCGAACGCACGCTCGCCGACATCTGGCAGCAGGTGCTGCGCCTTGCATCGGTCGGACGGCACGCGAATTTCTTCGATCTGGGCGGCGATTCGATCCTCAGCCTCCAGATCATCGGACGCGCACGGCGTGCGGGCATCAAGCTCACGCCGCGTCAGGTGTTCGAGCATCAGACCATTGCCGCGCTGGCGCAGGTTGCCGTGCCGCTCAAACCGGCGGCGGCCACGCCCAAGATCGATGCCGTGAGCGCGGCTCGCGATGCGGCGCTGACCCCGGCGCAGGCGCGTTTCTTCGCCCTCGATCTGCCGAACCCCGCGCATTGGAATCAGTCGGTGCTCCTAAGGTGTGTGACACCGCTTCATCCCGCTGCACTCAATGCCGCTTTTGCGACGCTGATCGCGCGTCATGACGCGTTGCGTTTGCGCTGCACGCGAGATGCCGACGGCGCCTGGCAGGTGCAGTCCGCTCCGGCTCCAGCAGTGGAAAACGCTGCGTGCGTCGCGCATTGCACCGCCGTCGACACGTCCGATCTGGAGCGGCAATGCGAAGCCGCGCAGCGCAGTCTCGATCCGGCCGCGGGCGTGCTGGTGCGTGCGCTGCATCTGAGCTTGCCGCGCATGGCTGCGTCCGATAGCGGCGAGCGACTCTTCATTGCGATTCACCATCTGGCCGTCGACGGTGTGTCGTGGCGCATCCTGATCGACGAACTGGAGCACGCCTATCGCGGCGCGCTAGCGGGCCGGGTCGCGGACTTATCCGAGCCCGGCATCGGCGCGCAAGCATGGGCGGGCGACTGGCAACGGCGTCTGGCCGGCGGCGCGCTGGCCGAATCGGCGATAGCATGGGTCCAAGCCGGCGACGGCGTGACACCGTGGCCGCTCGCTTCGCTCGGGCCGGTGGAACCGCGCGCAGCGAGCGCACGCGTCGATTGCGTGCGCAGCGCGCTCGATGTCGAGACGACGCAGGCATTGCTCGCGCTGCCTGGCAACGAACGTCGCCTGCATATCGACGATCTGCTGTTGACGGCATTCGCTCAAGCACTGGCGCGCGTAGCGGGAACGACGGGCGCGGAAATCTGGACAGAAGTGGAAGGGCACGGCCGAGACGAACTCCCGGCATACGCCGATGCGCCTGATCTGTCGCGCAGCGTCGGCTGGTTCACGAGCCTGTACCCAGTGATGCTCGCCGCCGATGCCGATCTTGCAGAAGCGCTCGTACGCAACCGCCAACGCCTGCACACGCTACCCGACGACGGTGTGAGCTTCGGCCTGCTGCGCGAACTGGGCGACCCGGCGACCCGCGCGCAACTGCGCGCGCTGCCGTTGCCAACGGTGCGCTTCAATTATCTGGGCCGCGTCGACGCGGGCGTCGATACGTCAGGTCTCTTTACGCTGAGCGACGAGCCGCGCGGCCGCGAGCGCGATCCGCTGGCACCGCCGCCGGTCGGGCTGGCGCTCGATGCACGCGTGCAGGGCGAGCGGCTGCATGCGGACTGGACCTTCGATGCCGCGTCCTGTGCGGCGGCCCGGGTCGAGGCGCTGGCCGCCGCGTTCCAGCAGACGCTGCGTGAACTCATCACCCTCTGTAGTCAGGATGACTACGCAACGCTTGCGCCGGTCGATTTTCCGGGGATGGCGCTCGGCCGTGCGGCGCTCACCGGCGTGCAGGCTCCCGGCGCGCGGATCGAGGATCTATATCCGTTGTCGCCGATGCAGCGCGGCATGCTGTTCGAGGTGCAGTACGCGCCGGACGACGCGCGCTATATGAACCAGTTCGCGCTGACGCTGGACGGACTCGATCTCGCGCGCTTCGAAGCTGCCTGGCAGGCGGTGTTCGCGCGGCATCCGGTCTTGCGCACGGCGATCCGCACGCGGGGCATTGCGGATACCGACGGCATGCACGTACCACTGCAATGGGTGGATCGGGCGGCGCGGATGCCGATCGCGTTGCACGATCTGAGCACGTCGCCGACGCCCGTCGCCGACCTCGCCCGGCTTGCAAAACAGCATCGCGAAACGCCATTCGACCTTGAATGTGCGCCGCTGATGCGCGCCGCGCTGGTGCGGCTGCCGGACCGGCGCTACCGGTTCTTGTGGACCCGTCATCACCTGTTGCTCGACGGCTGGAGCAGCGCGCGCGTGCTCGCCGAAGTGGTGGAGCGTTATCGCGATCCGGATTCGGCCGCATGGTCGGCGCCGGTGCCCCGGTATCGCGATTACATCGTTTGGCTGAACGCCCAGCGCGCCTCGTTCGACGAGGCCGGTCAGGCTTTCTGGCGGCCTCGGGTCAACGCGCCGGCTGAGCCGACCCTACTCGGTGCCGCATTGCCCGCGCCGTCTGCGGCACTGTGCGGTTCTCAAGCCAATGAGCGGGCTCATGGCTCAACCCGCACTCCGCGCCACGACTTTGTCGATACGCATTGGACCGCAGCGCAAACCGATGCGCTTGCCGCCTTCGCCCGCGCGCAGCGCATCACCCTCAATACGCTGCTGCAAGGCGCGTGGCTGGTGCTGCTGCAACGCTACACCGGGCAGCAGACGGTCGCCTTCGGCGCGACCGTCACCGGCCGTCCGGAAACGCTGCCGGGCGCGCAGGAGATGGTCGGCCTCTTCATCAACACACTGCCGATCGTGCGCGATGCGTCGCCGGCCCAGCGCCGCGACACCTGGCTGCGCGCGCTCCAGGACGAGAACCTCGCGCTGCGCGAACACGAGCATATGCCGCTCGCGGAGATTCAGCGCTTGCGTACGGGCGGCGGCGCGCTGTTCGATACCTTGCTTGTATTCGAAAACTACCCGCTCGATGCATCGCTGCACGAGCACGCCAACGACCCGCGCGCGCTGCGTTACAGCGACGTCGCCACCGTCGAGACGACCGGTTATGCAATGAGCGCCGTGGCGACAGTCGAAGCGGCGCTGCGCGTGCGGCTCGGTTTCGATACGACGCGCTTCGAGCGCGCGGCGGTCGAGCGTCTTGGCGTGCATCTGCGTGAAGTGTTGGCGCAACTCGCGGATGCATCGACCGTCACGCTCGGCGATATCTCGCTGCTCGACGCGGCCCAGCGTACCGCCTTCGAGCGCGACAGCACCGGTTGCCGGATCGAACCGCTGACCGGGCCGGTGCACCGCTTGATCGCGCAACGCGCGCAGTCGTCGCCCGAGGCAATCGCGATTGTCTGTGGCGAGGCGCAATTCGACTACGCCGAGCTCGAGCGGCGCAGCGACCGGCTCGCGAAACGGCTGCATGCGCTGGGTATCGGCAGCGAAGATCGCGTCGCGATCGCCATGCAGCGCTCGGCCGACATGCCGGTCGCGATGCTGGCGGTATGGAAGGTGGGAGCGGCCTACGTGCCGCTCGATCCGGAGTATCCGCTCGACCGGATCGCCTACGTGCTCGAAGACGCCGGCGTGCGCGCCGCGATTGCGGACGACGCGGGCCGCTCCCGGCTGCCGGCCTCGCCCGTCGTGCCGATCGTGTCGCCAGATCAGGCAAAGAGCGCGGAAGAAGACGGCGCGCCGTGGGTCCAGCCGGACATTGCACCGGCTCAGGCGGCCTACGTGATCTACACGTCGGGTTCGACCGGGCGGCCGAAAGGCGTGGTGGTCACGCACGACGCCCTCGGCAATTTCATGCAGGCGATGCAGGCCGCGCCAGGTCTCGCCGGCACCGATACGTTGCTGGCCGTGACTTCGCTGTCGTTCGATATTGCCGTACTCGAACTGATGCTGCCGCTCATTGTCGGGGCACGGGTGCGCATCGCGCGGCACGACGAGGCGCGCGATCCAGCGTTCCTGATGCGCGCGCTTGCCGATGCGACGGTCATGCAGGCCACGCCCGCCACGTGGCGTCTGCTCGTCGAAGCGGGCTGGCAACCGGCGCGCGGCATGCGGATGTTCTGCGGCGGTGAGGCGCTGCCCGCCGATCTCGCGACGGCGCTCGCCGTGCTGGGCGCGCAACTATGGAATCTCTACGGACCGACCGAGGCGACCGTCTGGACCAGCGCCGCCCGCATCGACACGGTCGATCCGGTCAACCAGTCGATCGGCCGGCCGATTGCGAACACCACGCTCTACGTGCTCGACGCCGCTTTGCAACCCGCACCGGTCGGTGTAGCGGGGGAGTTGTACATCGGCGGCGCGGGGCTGGCGCGGGGCTATCACCAACGCGCCGCGCTAAGCGCCGAGCGTTTCGTGCCCGACCCGTTCGCCGCGGCTGTGACGCCCGGTGCACGGATGTATCGCAGCGGCGATCTGGTGCGCTGGCGGCCGGACGGTGGCGTCGAATACCTGAGCCGGATCGATCAGCAGGTCAAGCTGCGGGGCTTCCGCATCGAACTGGGTGAGATCGAAGCGGTGCTGGCGGACGAGCCGGGCGTGCGGCAGGCCGCCGTCGTCGCGCGCGAGGGCGCCGGTGGCTTGCGGCTGCTCGCCTATGTGTGTGCGAGCGCCGATGCATCACTGGATGTGCCGTTGCTGCGCGCGGCGCTGGCCGGCCGTTTGCCCGCCTACATGCAGCCCGCGCACATTGCCGTGCTGGATGAGATGCCGCTCACGCCGAACGGCAAGCTCGACCGCCGGGCGCTCCCCGAACCGCCGGAAGACGGCCGGGCCTGCGGGGCGAGCGTGCCACGCAGCACTTTCGAGGACGAAATCGCGGCGGTATGGGAACCGTTGCTCGGTGTCGCGGCGATTGCGCCGGATGACGACTTCTTCGCGCTCGGCGGCCATTCGCTGCTGGCGACGCGTCTCGTCGCCCAGATGTCGGCGCGCTTCGGCGTCGAATTACCGCTGCGCACGGTGTTCGAAGCGCCGACGCTACGGGCGTTCAGCGCCTACGTCGAGGCAGCCCGTGGCGGTCTCGACGGCAGCGGGGCGGACGCTTCGCTCGATCGGATCGACGCATTGCTGGACGAGCTCAGCATCGATTGACCCCCTTTGTGGCAAAAAACCCCGGTCGCGACCGGGGTGTTCATTTTGTGATTGATAATGAGACTGATTATTATTTACAATCCATCGGTTACAAAAATTACAACCGCAGGTGTCGGAGACGTTAAGACCCCATGCGGCGCGATAACGCAGCGAGATCACACGGGAAAACAATGCAAGCTGGGATTCAGATGAAGACGCTGGCCATGTTGGTCGGGATGACGGTCGGCACGGTGCCGGCCTGGGCAGCGGATGCGGCAGCAGCCGCAGCGGCGGCATCGGATAGCGCCGTTGCAGGCAAAGCGGCGGCGCAGACCCCCCCGACCGGCAAGCAGTTGCCTGGCATCAGCGTGCAGGGCGATCGCGAGCACGCGGACGGCCCGGTCAAGGGTTTCGTCGCCTATCAGGGCAGTGGCGCGACCAAGACCGGCACGCCGATTCACGAAACGCCGCAGTCGATCTCCGTGATCGGCCGTGAGCAGCTCGACGACCGCAACGTCACGAACCTGAACGATGCACTGCATTACACGGCAGGCGTCGCCACCTACTACAGCAACGACACCCGTAACGACGCGTTCATGATTCGCGGCTTCAGTTCGGACTTCTTCTACCTCGACGGCACGCGCATGCCGGCCGTGCCGGGCCGCGCGCTCGACCAGTGGCGCGTCGATCCGTATCAGCTCGAGCGTATCGAGGTCGTCAAGGGCCCGGCGTCGGTGCTGTACGGGCTGGGCGAGCCGGGCGGCGTGGTCAGCATGGTCTCGAAGATGCCGACCGACTACGCCCGTGGCCAGGTCGATCTGCTGGCGGGCAGCTATAACCACTACGGGGTCGGCATCGACACCTCCGGACCGGTGGATGCCGACAAGCGCGTGCTGTACCGCTTCATCGCGCAGGAGACTTACAGCCAGAATCAGGTGGACTCGGTGCACGGCAACCGGACGCTGGTGGCGCCGTCCCTCACGCTGCGCCCAAGTGCCGATACCTCGCTGACGTTGACGGCGACCTACCTGCGCGACAACACGATGGATTCGAACAACTTCCTGCCGTACTACGGCACGGTTGCGCCGACCAAGTTCGGCCAGCGGGTCCCGACCAGTCTTGCCACCAGCAATCCGAACTACGAAAACTACGACAAGACGCAGTATTCGTTTGCCTACCTGTTCGAGCATCACTTCGATCCGAACTGGACCTTCAAGCAGAACTTCCGTTATTCGCACCTCGACCTGAATAACCAGGCGTTGTTCGGCTATTCGCTGAGCTCGGATCAGCAAACCATCCAGCGCGCGGCGATGAATCTGCGCTCGAGCTTCAACGACATCGATATCGACAATCAGTTGCAAGGCAAGGTGAAGACCGGGCCGATCGACCACACCGTACTGTTCGGCTTCAACTTCACGAACCAGAACTTTATGGATAACGAAGGGTATACGTACACGGGTTACGCGTTGAACCTGTACAACCCGACGACGCTGAACAATCCGGTGATCGCGCCGTCGTTCAACGACACGCAGCAGCGCACGGTGCAGCGTCAGTTGGGCGTGTACGTGCAGGACCAGATGAAGTACCAGAAATGGCTTCTGGTGCTAAGCGGTCGTGAAGACTGGCTTTCGACGACCACCAACGACAATCTCGCGGGCACCAGCAGCATCCAGCGCAGCAGTGCGTTCAGCGGCCGCGCGGGGCTGATGTATCTGTTCGATTCCGGCATTGCGCCGTACGTCAGTTACTCGACGTCGTTCCAGCCGGTGATCGGCAACAACGCCTACGGCAGCCCGCTGGTTCCGCTGCGCTCGAAGCAGGTGGAAGCCGGCGTGAAGTACCAGCCGACCTTCATGAATGCGACGTTCTCTGCCGCGCTGTTCGATCTGCGTCAGAACAACGCGCTCACCGCCGCGCCTGATCCGGCGCTGACGGGCAATGTGCAGACCGGTCAGATTCGCAGCCGCGGCCTTGAACTGGAGGCGACCGCCGAGCTGACGGAAAACCTCAAGCTGCTCGCCGCGTACACGTTGCAGGACGTCAAGGTGACGCAAGGCAGCGCGCTGGATCCGACCGTCGGCAAGACGCCGACCGCCACGCCGCGCAACATCGCGTCGCTGTGGCTCGACTATTCGATGACGGCAGGTCCGCTGCGCGGCCTCGGTTTCGGCGCGGGCGTCCAGTACTTCGGCCCGACCTACGCGACCTCGGACAACGCGTTGACCGTCGGCTCGTTCACCGTGGCCGATGCGGCGGTTCACTACACGATTCCGCACTGGCGCTTCGTGCTGTCGGCGAACAATCTGTTCGACCGCACCTATGTCGCCCGTTGCGGCAACACGACGCGCTGCCAGTACGGCGAGCGCCGCAATGTGCTGCTGACCGCCCGCTACACGTGGTAATGGCATGACCGACTGCTCGCAAGCCGCCGCCAGGGAGCTGGAATGCGCATGAATGAAGTTCAGGCCGTACCCGCGCTGCGCGCCGAGAATATCGGCGTGCGGCTCGGGACGCGCACCGTGCTCGACGGCTTGTCCGTCGAGTTCGAAACCGGGCGCATTACCGCCCTCTGTGGTCCGAACGGCTGCGGCAAGAGTACGCTGCTGCGTTCGCTTGGCGGGCTGTTGCGGCCGAGTACCGGCCAGGTGTGGCTCGACGGCCGGCCGCTCGGCGGCTTCGGGCCGCGCGAGCGGGCCCAGCGTCTGGCCATGCTGGCGCAGAATCCGCTGGTGCCGGAAGGCATGCTCGTGGAAGAACTGGTCGCCACGGGTCGCTACTGCTATACCGGTATCGCGGCGCGGCCCGGTCCCGAGGATCTCGCGGCGATCGAGCGCGCGATCGAACGGACTCATCTGCAGGCGCTGCGCAAGCGCGATCTGGCGCAACTGTCGGGCGGGGAGCGCCAGCGCGCGTTCATTGCAATGGCGCTCGCGCAAGGCGGCCGCGTGCTGCTGCTCGACGAGCCGACCACGTTTCTCGATATCCATCACCAGGTCGAAGTGCTGAAGCTCATTCGCGATCTGGCGCGTGAGATGTCGCTGACGGTGGTGTGGGTGCTGCATGATCTGAATCAGGCCGCGGTTTTCAGCGACGACATTATGTTGATGAAGGACGGCAAGATTCGTGCGCGCGGCGTTCCCGAAGCGATCATGCAACCCGAGGTGCTCGAACCCGTATTCGATACGCCGATGCGGCGCATCACAGTCGACGGCGATCCGGTCTGCCTGCCGAGGATGACGTCTTGACGGCGCTCGGTGCGAGAGGCGCGGCCGGTATTCGGCCGCGGGGCGACGCGTACCGGTATCTCGCGGCGGGCGGCTTGGTCGCGCTGGCAGGCATGCTCGCGTGGAATACGCTGTTTGCTTACGGACCGTCCGGCTTCGGCTGGGCGGCGCTCGGCGAGCCGGGCTCCGCCGAGCGGCTGCTGTTCCTCGAACTCCATCTGCCCCGTGCGCTCGCCGGTGCGCTGGCGGGCGCCGCATTTGGCATGGCGGGCGCCTTGCTGCAAACGGTCACGCACAACCCACTCGCCTCGAGCGACCTGTTGGGCGTCACGACCGGTGCGCAACTGGGGCTCGTCGCCACCTTCATCTGGAGTGCGCTGCCCGTTGCGCCCGCGATCTTCGTCGGCGGCCTCGCGGCGGCCGGGCTCACGTTCGCGGTCGCTGGCGGATGGCGTGCCTCGCCGCTCAGAATGACCCTCGCGGGCGCGGCCACCGCGCTCGCACTCAACGCGCTGCTGACGCTGGTGCTGACCATCAGCGACGACTCGGCCGTCAGCATCGTGCTGTGGAGCACGGGATCGTTGCAGCAGATCGGCACGGGCGGTGTCGCCACGGCCTGTCTGCTCGCGCTGCCGGTATTGGCGCTGGCGCTCGTGCTGGCGCGCGGCCTCGATCTGATCCGGCTCGGCGACGAGCAGGCGAGCCTGCTCGGGTTGCGTCCCCAGATATTGCGCGCGCTGTGTGTCGTGCTCGCCACCTGGCTGACCGCGATTGCGATCGGCCGCGCAGGACCGGTCGGTTTTGTCGGACTGATTGCGCCGAACCTGTTGCGTGCGGCGGGCGTGCACCGGCCGTCGCGGCTGATCGTGCTGTCCGCGGTATGGGGCGCCGTGCTGCTGCTCGTTTCCGATGCGGTCGTGATCGCCATGGGCGATGACGGCTTGCTGCCGCTCGGCGTGATGACTGCGCTGATCGGCACGCCGGTGTTGCTGGTGATCCTGCGCCGGACCGCCGCGCCGACGCCCGCGCGTCTGATGATGAGCGCTGCCGAAAGCCGCACGCGGCTCGTTTCGCCGCGCCGCCTGTTCTGGGGCGGTGGGGCGGTGCTGCTCGGCCTGCTGCTCGTGACGGCGTCGCATGATTCGAGCGGCCTATCGTTGCCGGACCTCGTGCGCGGTATTCTGGCGGGCGACCCGCGGGCGCTGATGATTGCCGACCTGCGCGTGCCGCGCACGCTGATCGCGATCCTGGGCGGCGCGTTGCTGGCCGCGAGCGGCACCCTGTTGCAAGGCATGACGCGTAACCCGCTGGCTGGACCCGAGATGTTCGGCGGCACGGCGGCAGCGAGCCTCGCGATGCTGCTGATGATGCTGCTTGCGCCCGCCGCAGCCGGCTCGATGGCATTCTGGGGCGTGCCGCTCGCGTGGGCCGCGTCCGCTGCTGCGCTCGGCTTCGTGATCGCACTGAACTGGCGCGGCGGACTCGAACCCATGCGTGTCACGCTGACGGGTCTCGCCTGCGCAGCGCTTTTAGCCGCACTCCTGAATGTCGTGCTGTTGCAGTTTCACGTGCATATCACCCAGGCGCTCAGCTGGCTGGTTGGCAGCACCTATGCGCAAGGTTGGGGTGCGTTCGCCGCGATGCTGCCGTGGGCGATCCTGAGCCTGCCGTTCGCGTGGCGGGCCGGGCGCTGGCTCGAACTGCTGGCGCTCGGCGACGCGGCGGCGGCCTCGCTCGGGCTCGACGTTTCGCGCGCGCGGCTTGCGTTGCTCGCGGTGGCGAGCCTGATGACCGCGACTGCCGTGTCCGGCACCGGGCCGGTGGCGTTCGCCGGCTTGATCGCCCCGCATGCGGCGCGTCTGCTCGGATTGCGTGGACAACGCCAGCAGATCGGCGCGTCGATGCTGATCGGGGCGTTGCTGCTCGGGGTTGCCGATTGCATCGGCCGGCTGGCTTTTGCGCCGCGCGATCTGCCGCTCGGTATTCTGACGGCAGCGCTGGGCGCGCCTTATTTTCTGTGGCTGCTGGCGCGCAGCTATTTGCGGCGTACCAGATGATGGCCCGTGCACTGAACTACGAAGCGCTGCTCGCGCGGCCCGCACTCGCGGAGTTGCGCGATTACTGCACGTTCGACGATGATGGCCGCCGCCGGGTGACGGGCGCGATCTTGCGCGATCCTGAAGCGCTCGCGCAGGAATTGGCGCGTTGCGCGCAACGGGATCGCGAGGCAGGGGTGCGCTTGACGGCTGAGGTCGCGGGTGAAGGTGCACCTTTGCGCAGCGGCATGCTGATGCGGGCCTACGCGTCGGAGTGGTCGATCTATTTCGCTGGCACGATGCTGTATCTGCTCGCGGTTCCCGCGCTGCTGCTGGACGCTGTGCCGGATCTGTCGCTGGCGAACTTGTCGTTCGCGCCGGAAGGTTATCCGAAGAGCGTGCGGCTCGATCGCGCGTTGCGGCCGGTTGGCAGCGATCCGGCCTCGCGTTATGGGGTGTTGCTGGACGAAGTTTTCCCGGCGCTGGTGAGTGCGTTGCAGCGGGCGAGCGGGGTGAGCCCCGAGATTGTGTGGGTGAATCTCGCGACGCGTATCGATACGGTGTTCGCGTCGTTGGCCGAACATGTGCCGTCGATTGCGCAAGCGGCGCTTGCCGAGCGCGATGCGTTGTTGTCCGCGCCGCTTGCGTTGAGCGGGGCCGGTGAGAATCCATACCGTCATGCTTTCCGATTTCAGCACGATGTGCATCCGCTTGCAGCGGAACCGTTTCGGGTACGGCGTAATTGCTGTCTGAGATACGCGTTCGACGATCACTATAAATATTGCACGATGTGTCCGCTGCTTCGTAAGTTGCCGGTCGCGGAGCGTGATGCGCATTTCGAGCGGCTGGCCGTGTATGAGCACGAACATGAGCACGAGGACGAGCACGAGGACGAGGACGAGCATGAGCATGAGCATGAGCATGAGCATGAGCATGAGCACGGACACGGACACGGACACGGAC
Organism: Burkholderia sp. GAS332; assembly: GCA_900142905.1. NCBI lineage: Bacteria > Pseudomonadati > Pseudomonadota > Betaproteobacteria > Burkholderiales > Burkholderiaceae > Burkholderia > Burkholderia sp. GAS332. The sequence continues at coordinate 1,779,273 of FSRV01000001.1, forward strand.
ACCCGCACGATCACCCGCACGAAGCTGCTTGCGGAGGGGCACATGATGAATAGCACTCGCCGTCGGCTCCTTGCCGCGTCGCTCGCGCTGCCGCTCGTCGGCTGTGGCCGCTCGGCCGGCGCGATGGTGAAAACGCCACTCGGCGTCAGTTCGCCGAACCTGCCTGTCAACGCGCGCCGCATCGTGTCGCTCGAATTCATGTTCACCGAATCGCTGCTGGGTCTCGGCCTGCCGCCCGTCGGCACGGCCGATCCCGATGTGTACCGGAGCTGGGTCGGTATCGACGCGGACAAGCTGCGCGACACGGTGTCGGTCGGCACGCGCCAGCAGCCCGATCTGGCCGCGATCGCCGCGCTGCGCCCGGACCTTATCGTCGGTTATGCACAGCGTCATGCGCGGATTGCCGAGCGGCTCGCCAGCATTGCGCCGACCGTGATCTACGACCTCGAACCGCCGCCCGGTGAGGACGACGCTTATACACGTCTGCTGCGCGTATTTGACGACCTCGCGCGCATCGTCGGTGCAGAGCAGGCGGCAAGCGTCATGCACGCGAGGCTCGACGCCGCGCTCGCCGCGACACGCGCGCGAGTGCAGGACCTCGGCCTTGCCGGGCAGCCGACCGCGCTGATGTCGCCGCTTGCCAGCGAGGCCGGTTTCTGGGGTTTCGACCGGCGCAGTTCGGTTGGCGCGCTGCTCGATCATGTCGGCCTTAGCAATGCATGGTCGACGACCTCTGTGCGGCGGATGGGCGTGCGGCTCGGTTTCGACGCGCTGTATGAGCATCCCGACTGGATGTTGCTGCTCCTCGATGCGCCGAATCAGCCGCTCTACACGGAGCGTTTGTGGCGTGACTTGCCGTCGGTGCAGGCGGGGCGGGTCGGCTATCTGCCACGCAGCACGTGGACCTTTGGTGGTTTGGTGGCGATGACAACCTTCGCGCAACGCGTTGAAGCCGCGCTTGCGGCGCTTAAGCCTCAGACGGCTGGAAAACAAATCGCTGGTTGAAGCCCACAGCCCACAGCCCAAAGCCCAAAGCACAAAGCACAAAGCACAAAGCACAAAGCACAAAGCACAAAGCACAAAGCACAAAGCACAAAGCACAAAGCACAAAGCACAAAGCACAAAGCACAAAGCACAAAGCACCATCAGTACTGCACGCGCGCCGCTTCAATCTCCCCGCACGTCATCCAGGCACGTCATCGCATCTTCACGGCACGCGGCCGCTCGCGCTGCGCTGCGTGCGCTCACCGCAGCGCGAGCGTTTATTGGCCTGAACAATTCCCCCCTCTAATTCGTCAAGCAGAAGAGACGCACATGCCGCGGTAAGGCGGCGCGACCCCGATGCTTATCACGACGCACCCATGAACCAGCCACCAGCTCAAGAAAACGCGGGCAGTTCCGCCGCAGCCCGCGACCGCCGGGCGATCTCCGCCAGATATGCCGCGTTGAGCGCGGACAAGCGCGCGCAGTTGCGCGCTCGTGTCGCAAAACTGAATATCGATCCCGCGCAATTGCCGATGGTGCCGATCGCACCTCGTGATGGAGCTGGCGCCGATCGTGCGCCGCTTTCCGCTAGCCAGGCCCAGTTATGGTTCCTGTCGCGGCTCGAACCCGATAGCGCCGCTTATCACATGAGTGGCGGCGTACGGCTTGACGGTCAACTGGACGAGCGCCGTTTAAGAGCGAGCATCGCGGCGCTCGTCGAACGTCACGAAACCTTGCGTACCCGGATCGGCGAACGCGACGGCGAGCCGGAGCAGATTGTCGACGCCTACGACGCGGAACTGGCCGCGCGCTGCTGCGAATTCATCGATTTGCGCGCAGCAGCCTGCACCGCGCCGCAGGACCGTATCGACGAATTCGCGCGCTCGTTTTCGCTGCGGCCGTTCGATCTCGAAGAGGGGCCGCTGTGGAGTATCGCTTTCGCGACCATCGGCGAACATGCGCACTTGCTGCTTCTGACCATGCACCATCTGATTTCGGACGGCTGGTCGATGAGCGTGCTCGTAAAAGATTTCGTCGCGGGCTATGCGGCCGAGCCGGGCGAGAGCGCCGCCGGCTTGCCGGTGCAGTTTCGCGATTACGTCGTGTGGCAGCGTGAGTGGCGCGACGCGGCGCGCGAAGCGGCCGACCTCGACTATTGGTGCAGCCGGCTCGCCGAACCGCAAGAGCCGCTCGCCTTACCCTACGACCGCACGCGCGACGGCGCCCGCAGCACGCACGGCGCGCGCGTCGTGCGTGAGCTCGATCCGCAGCGCGCGCAGGCGTGGCGCGCGTTCGTGCGCAGCCGCCGCGGCACGGTGTCGGCGGCCATGCTCGCGGTCTTCAATATCCTGCTTGCCCGACACAGTGGACAACGCACGCTGCGCGTCGGCATGCCGCTCGCCAATCGCGATCGCGCGGAGACGGCGAGCCTGATCGGCTGTTTCGTCAATACCGTGGTCATCGACAGCCAGCCGGACAGCGCCGCAGCGTTCGACGCGCTGCTCACGCAGGTGCAGCAGCGCATCACGGCCGCGCTCGCGCATCAGTCGGTGCCGTTCGCCCGCGTGGTGGAGGCGCTGCGGCCGGCTCCGGTGGCGGGCGTCACGCCGATTTTCCAGGCGATGTTCAACCTGCTCGACGTCTCCGGCGACGGCCTGCCGGCCTTGCCGGGGCTGCAAGCGTCCGAGTGGCGAGGCGAGCATCCGGTTGCACGTTTCGATCTGACGCTCGACATCCGCGACGACGGGCGCAGCTTCGAATGCGCGTTCATCTACGCGACGGATGTGCTCGATGCCGCGACAGTCAAGCAACTCGCCGACGATTATCTGAGCCTGATCGAGCAGATCGCCGCGGTACCTGAACGCGCGCTCGGCAACCTGAGCATCGGTCCTGCCGTGCCGAAGGCGGCCGGGTTGCCTGAATGGCCGTTCGTGCCGCTGACCGCGCGCCTGTTCGCCTTCGCGCAGTCGCAACCCGCCGCGCGTGCGGTTCACGCGGCAGATGCGCAACTCGATTACCGGCAACTGACGGGCGCGGTCCGCTCGCTAGCCGCGCGTCTGTTGCGTGCCGGCGTGGGCACCGAGGAACGCGTCGGCATCTGCGTGCAGCGTTCGGCGTTGTTGCCCGTCGCGCTATACGGCGTGCTGGCCAGCGGCGGCGCGTATGTGCCGCTCGACCCGGACTATCCGCCTGAGCGGCTGCAATACATCATCGCGGATGCGGGGATTCGCCGCGTGGTGGTCGATGCGGCATCGCACGAGCGCCTCGCGGCCTTGCTCGCGCCGCTCGATTGCGTGATCGTATCGCTTGACGATAAGGATGCCGAATCGGCCGACGATGCAACTGCGTTGCCGGCCCCGCACCCGGATCAGCTCGCCTATGTGATCTACACCTCAGGCTCGACCGGGCAGCCGAAGGGCGTAGGTGTCACCCACCGCAACGTCACGCGCCTGCTGGACGCGACCCAGGCGCAGTTCGGCTTCGGCCCCGCGGATGTGTGGAGCTGCTTCCACTCGTATGCGTTCGATTTTTCCGTGTGGGAATACTTCGGTGCCTTGTCGTACGGCGGCCAGGCGGTCGTCGTGCCGTACTGGGTCGCCCGCTCGCCGCGGGATTTTCATGCGCTGTTGCGCGAGACACGCGTTACGGTGCTGAACCAGACGCCGTCGGCGTTCCTGCCGCTGACCCAGATCGAACGCGATCTCGATGCGCCGCTCGCCGATTTGCGCTGCGTGATCTTCGGCGGTGAAAAGCTCGAACCGGCGACCTTGTCGCGCTGGCTCGCGTGGCGCGGCACGCGCGCGCCGCGTCTCGTCAATATGTACGGGATCACCGAAACCACGGTGCACGTCACCGCGCGCGATATCGTGCTCGCCGACACCGAAGCCGCCCATGCGCCGAGCCTGATCGGCGAGCCGATCGCCGACCTGAGTCTGCATGTGCTCGACGCCGATCTCAATCCTGCGCCGTATGGCGTATGCGGCGAGTTGTGCGTCGGCGGAGCGGGTCTCGCGCGCGCTTATCTGGGCCGTCCGGGTCTGACCGCGAGCCGCTTCGTGCCCGATCCGTTCGGCGCGCCGGGCGCGCGTCTGTATCGTTCCGGCGATGTCGCGCGGCGGCGTCGCGACGGCGAACTCGAATACCTCGGACGCAACGACGCGCAGGTCAAGATTCGCGGCTTCCGTATCGAGCCGGGCGAAATCCAGGCCGTGCTGCTCGACCATGAAACGATCCGTTCGGCCGTGGTGGTGCCGCGTCCCGATCCGCAAGGCGGCCTGCGCCTCGTTGCGTATTACGTCGGCACGCGTGCCGATGCCACCACGCTGCGCGAGCATGTGGCCGCGCGTCTGCCGGTGCATATGGTGCCGGCCGCGTTCGTGGCGCTCGACGCGATGCCGTTGACGATGAACGGCAAGCTCGACGTGCGCGCGCTGCCGGACCCGCAGGACCAGGCAGCCGAGCGTGCGCGCATCGAGCCGCGCACGCCGCACGAAATCGCGCTCGCGGAGATCTGGCAAGACGTGCTGGGTGGCGCGCTGCCTGGCGCCGGCGACGATTTCTTTGCGCTCGGCGGGCACTCGCTGTCGGCCGTCAAGGTGGTGGCGCGGGTGCAGCAGCGACTCGGCGTGACGTTGCCATTGCAGAGCGTCTTCAGCCTGCCGGTGCTCGCGCAGTTGGCCGAGGCCATCGCAGCCCATTCGCAACAAGGAGGGGACCCCGGCAGCGGAGGAACGATTGAACGCCGTGCCGCCGACCGGCAAGGCGATGCGCCGTTGTCGTTCGCCCAGGAGCGCCTGTGGGTGCTCTGGCAGCTCGAACCGGAGAGCGCCGCCTATCACGTGCCCGGCGCGGTGCGCCTGAGCGGGGCGCTCGACACGGCAGCGGTGCGGGCCGCCTTCGACACGATCGTGGCGCGCCACGAAGCCTTGCGCACAAGCTTCACCGCAGTGGACGGCAAACCGGTCCAACGCATCGCCGACGCGGTGCGCTACGACTGGCGGCAAGCGGCGCTCGACAGCGCCGACCCGCGCGCGCTCAACCGCGCGCTGCGCGACTGCGTGAGCCAGCCCTTCGATCTCGAACACGGTCCACTGCTGCGTGTTGCGCTGTTGTCGACGGGGGCGAATGAGCATGTGCTCGCTGTCGTCATGCATCACATCGTGTCCGACGGCTGGTCGATGGACCTGTTGATCGAAGAATTCTGCGCATGCTACGAAGCATCGCGGCGCGGTTTCGCGCCCGAACTGCCGCCACTGCCGATCCAATGTGCCGACCATGCCGACTGGGAGCGCGCGAACGGCGCGCGTCGCGATGCCGATCTCGCCTGGTGGTGCGAGCGCCTCGCGGGCGAACAGCCTGTGCTCGACCTGCCGCTGGCGCGTGCCCGGCCTGCGACGCGCAGCGCGGCGGGTGGCCGTTGCTTGCGCCAGCTCGATCCCGCGACCACGCGCGCGCTGCGAGAGTTTTCGCAACGTGAAGGCGCCACGCTGTTCATGACGCTGCTCGCGTGCTATCAGGCACTCCTACATCGCTACAGCGGCCAGAACGACATTCGTATCGGCATTCCGGTCGCAAACCGTGAGCGTCTCGAAACCGAGGCCCTGATCGGTTTCTTCATCAATACGCTGGTGATTCGCGGCACGGCTGCGGGTCATCAGCCGTTCAACGCGCTGCTCGCCGCGACGCGTGCGGAAGTGGTCGCCGCGCAGGCGCACGCGTCAGTGCCGTTCGCGCAACTGGTGGATGTGTTGCAGCCGCAGCGCGATCTAGGCCTCACGCCGTTGTTCCAGACCATGTTCAATCTGCAGGTCACGCCGCCTGAGCAATTCGCGACCTTGAGCGGCATCACCGTGAGCGCGCTCGACCTGCCGGAACTGGGCGGCGAGACGGCACAGTTCGACCTGACGCTCGACGTGACTGACCACGGTCCGTCGCTGCGCGTGTCGTTCGGCTATGCGAGCGACGTATTCGAGCGCGACACGGTCGAGCGGCTGGCGGATCACTTCCTCGACCTCGTGGCGCAAGTGACGGCCATGCCGGCACGGCCGCTTGCGGCCATCCCGCTGACACTCGATGCAGGTGCGTCCGCCGCGGCGCTGCAGCCCTATCGTTCGGTGATCGAACGATTCGATCGGCAGGTGCAGGCGCAACCGACCGCGCCCGCGTTGCGCTCACCGGGCACGCCGGCCGAACTCGCGTTCGACTACGCGACGCTGGCCGCGCGCGCGGCCGGCATCGGCGCGGCCCTGCATGCGGCTGGCGCGCGTGAGGAGGCGCGGGTCGGCCTGTGCGTGAGCCGCTCGCCGTCGATGGTGGCCGCGCTATTCGGCATCTGGCGCGCGGGCGCTGCCTTCGTGCCGCTCGATCCCGACTATCCGCCGGAACGGCTCGCGCATATCGTGGCCGACGCGGGCATCGACCATGTGGTGGTGGATCGCGCCAGCGCCGCGCGTTTGCAAGGCCTGCTCGCCGGTCTGACACTGCATGCGGTGGAGGATCTCAGCGGCGCGAGCAGGCCGCCGACAGAAGCGCGGTATCCGCTGCCGGGACAGCTTGCCTACGTCATGTACACGTCCGGATCGACCGGTGCGCCGAAGGGCGTCGCCATGACGCATGCAGCGCTGTCGGTGCACGTCGAGGATGTGATCGCACGATTCGGCGTCCACGCGGGCGACTGCGTGTTGCAATTCTCGACCATCAATTTCGACGCGGCGCTCGAACAACTGCTGCCGGCGCTGTGCGTCGGCGCGCGGGTCGTGTTGCGCGGGCCGGATCTATGGAGCTGGCCGGAATTCAACGCGGTGTTGCGCGACGAAGCGGTGAGCGTCACCGATCTGCCGACCGCGTTCTGGCAACAATGGCTGCGCGATCTGCCGCCTGCGTTGCCCGCGTTGCGGCTCGTGACGATCGGCGGTGAAGCGCTGAATGGCGCGGCGCTCGCGCGCTGGCAGGCGGGACCGCTGCGTCACGTGCGTTTCGAAAACACCTATGGCCCGACCGAAGCGGCCATCTCGGCGCTCAGCCGCCGCACCGAGGAAGCGGACCAGCACACGCCGGTGGTCAACATCGGCCTGCCGTATCCCGGCCGCATTGCGCGGCTGCTGGACGCGTGGGGCAATCCGCTGCCCGCCGGTGCGGCGGGCGAGTTGTGCCTCGGCGGCGATGCGCTGGCGCGCGGCTATCTGGGGCGCCCGGCGGCGACCGCCGAGCGCTTCGTACCCGACCCGTTCGGGCCGCCCGGCGCGCGTCTGTACCGCACGGGCGATGTGTGCCGGCTGCGCGCTGCCGATCCGCAACACAGCTTCGACTACGTCGGGCGCGATGACCGGCAGGTCAAGCTGCGCGGCTATCGGATCGAATTGTCCGAGGTGGAAACCGTATTGCGTGCGCTCCCAAGCGTGCGCGAAGTGGTGGCGGTGATTGCAGGCACGGGTGATGAGCGCAAGCTGTTCGCTTATGCGGTCGTGGACGGTCTGGACGGTGCGAAAGAAGCGAAAAGCACCCACGAGGCGAAAGGCACTAACGAAGCGAAAGGCACTAACGAAGCGAAAAGCACTAACGAGGCGAGCAGCACTAACGAGGCGAGCAGCACTAACGAGGCGAGCAGCGCAAACAGCATCGGCGAGGCACTGCATGCCGAACTGGTCAAGCGCCTGCCTGCCTACATGGTGCCCGCAGCGGTCGTCGCGCTCGCAGCGCTACCGCTCACGCCGAACGGCAAGGTCGACAAGCGCGCGCTGCCGCAACCGCTCGTTGCCAGGGACGATGCGCCGCGCGCCACCACCGCCGCGCGTGACGAACGCGAGGCGCGCTTGCTGGCGATCTGGCGCGCGGTGCTGGGCCGCGAGGACATCGGCGTCGACGATAACTTTTTTGCGCTCGGCGGCGATTCGATCCTGGCGATTCAGGCGATCAGCCGCGCACGCGGGGAGGGCATGACGCTGACGGTGCGTGAGCTGTTCGAGCATCAGAGCGTGGCAGCGCTCGCGCAACGCGTGCCGCAAGCCGTGCCGGTGCGTCCGTACCGCGAGGTCGACGGGCCGCTGACGCTGACGCCGATCCAGCGCTGGTTCTTCAGCGAACATCCGGGCGGCCCGCATCACTGGAATCAATCGGTGCTGCTGGCTTCGGTCGAACGCCTGTCGACGGATGCTGTGAACGCCGCCGTGCAGGCGGTGATGGGGCGTCACGACGCATTGCGTCTGCGTTTCTCGCGCGATGCGGCCGGCGTCTGGACACAGCGCAGCACGGCGAGCGACGCAAGCGGTATCGAGCACGTCGATCTGAGCGGCGAAGCGGACTGGCAAGCGGCCTTGTCGACGCGTGGTGCGCAGGTCCAGGCGTCGCTCGATCTGGCCAACGGCCCGGTATGGCGCGCGGTGCTGTTCGATGTACCGGACGGCGGATCGCGGCTGTTGCTGGTCGTGCATCACCTGAGTATTGACGGTGTGTCGTGGCGCATCCTGCTCGAAGAACTGGGGCAGGCCTACGAACAGGCCTTCACCGGCGAGACGATAGCGTTGCCCGCCCGCAGCCTCAGCTGGGGCGAGTGGACCGAGGCGCTGGCCGCCCACGCACAGCGCGAGAAGGTGCGCGAGGAATTGACCTATTGGCGCACGCAACTGTCAGCGGCTTCGCAGTGGAGCGAGGCAGCGCGTGCGCGTGGCGGCTTGCCGCTCGCGGCGCGCCTCGATGAAATCGATCGCTCGCTGGGGACGAGCCGGGTGATCCACCGCAAGCTTGACGAAGCGCGGACGCGGGCCTTGCTGCAAGACGCATCGGCTGCGCATCAGAGCCGGGTGGACGAGATGCTGCTGGCGGCGCTGGTCAAGACACTGACGGGCTGGAGCCACGAAGCCGGCGTGCTGGTGGAACTGGAAGGCCACGGCCGCGAGGACGTGATCGAAGGCGTGGACCTGACTCGCACCGTGGGCTGGTTCACGACGCGTTATCCGGTGTGGTTCGCGGCGGCAGAGGACGGCGTCGCAACGCTGGCATCGGTCAAGACGGTGCTACGCGGTGTGCCGAACAAGGGCGTGCATTACGGCGTACTGGAAACCCTCGGCGCGGATGCGGAGCGCGCGGCGATTGCAGCGCTGCCGCGTTCGCAGGTGAGCTTCAACTACCTCGGTCAATTCGGTCAGAACGCAGCCGCTGAACGGGGCCGCATGCGCATCGCAACTGGCGAGCACGCAGGGCAGGCGGCGGGCACGCAGACAGCCTGTTCGTACGCACTCGAACTGAACGCGGTGATCGTCGACGGCGCGCTGTCGATCGACTGGCGCTACCTGCCAGGTCTCATCGACGCGGAGTGCGCGCAGGCGCTTGCTGAGACCTTCGACGCCCACCTGGACGGGCTGCTCGCAACTGAACACGCGAGTGCCGCCGCCACCGGCAATCCCTTCGACAGCGATCTGGCGGGCGAAGATCTCGATGCCTTGCTCGATCAGATGGGTGACTGAATCGGGCCGCCTACGGGCGGCTCATTTCGATACAAAGAGTAGTGATTCTCATTTATGAGTGACGAAACAATGACGCCGAACCCGGATTTCCGTCGCAAGAGCAACATCGAATCCGTGCACCGGTTGCTGGGCGTGCAACCGGGCCTTCTCACCCAGTCGCTGCAAGCGGGTGGCGACGATCCGTACTACTCGCAATATGTGTTCGAGCTGGAAGGGGCGTTGTCGGTCGATGCGTTCGACGGCGCTTGGCGCGATGTGGCCGCACGCCATGAGATCCTGCGCGCCGACTTCCGTTGGGAAGGGATCGCGCAACCCGCGATGATCGTTTACCGGCAGACCGATGCTGGCTGCGCGTATGCCGATTGGCGCGACGTGCCAGTGTCTGAACAGCACGCGCGCCTCGCGCAGGAATGGGACGCACGGCGCGCCGAGGGTTTCGATCTGACCCGCGCGGCGTCACTGCAACTGCAACTGATTCAGGTCGCGGCGCAGCGCTACTGGTTCGTGTGGCGCATGCATCACGTGCAGCTCGACGGCTGGAGTCTGCCGATCGTGCTGCGCGAAGTGATGGCCTGTTATGCGGCGCACAGCGCGGGCGGTCAACCCGCACTTGCGTCCGCGCCGAGTCTGAAAACCTATCGCGCCTGGCTTGAAGCCCAGGATCGCGATGCGGCCGAGGCGCGCTGGTGTACGGCGCTCGCCGATCTGTCCGTACCGACGCCGCTGCCCGCCAGCGCCGCCCAAGCGGATGCGCAGCGCCGCTATGCTGAACGCCGTCTGCGACTCGACCCGGCGGCCAGCGCCGCGCTGGTCGAATTCGCCCGCGCTCAGCGCGTGACGCTCGGTTCGGTCGTGCAGGCTGCGTGGGCCTTGCTGCTCGCGCGCCGCGCCGACCGCGAGGAAGCGGTGTTCGGCGTGACCGCGGCGGGCCGACCGGCGGAGATCGACGGCATGGACGCGATGGTCGGCGTCTTCATCAATACCGTGCCGATGCCGGTTCGGCTGCGCGCTTCGCAAGCGTTGGGCGACTGGGTGCGCGCGTTGCAGACTCAGTCGTTCGAATTGCGCGCCGTGGAGCACGTGCCGCTCGCGCGGATTCAGGCGGTCGCGAATGGCGGGCGGGCGCTGTTCGAGAGCATCGTCGTGGTGGAGAACTATCCGGTCGACGCGCGCGGCGCGCGGGCCGGCGATCTGCAAGTGCGCATGCTCGGCGCCGCCGATGCAAACGAACCTGGCATGCGCTATACCGATGGCCGCAATCCGTATCCACTTAGCCTGATCGTCGCACCGGGCGCGCAGTTCGAATACGTGCTGACCTACGACACGCGACGCTTCACGCATGATGCGATCGCGCTGCTCGGCGCGCAGTTGCGGGATCTGCTGACCGAGTTCGCCGCCCATCCGATGCGTGCGCTGGGCGACTTCGGTTTGTCGGCCGCTAGCACCGCAGAGGGTCGCGTATCGGATCCGATGCGCGGTCTGCCCGCCGACACGCTGCTTGCGCGTATCGCACAGCATGTGCGCACGCGGCCGAATCTGGCGGCGCTGGCCGACGGCGATACCTCGCTCACGTGGCGTGAGACGTGGGAGCGTGCGGGTGCGCTGGCGCAACGTCTGCGAGCAGTGGGTGTGAACCGCGAAGCGCGCGTGGCCGTGGCGTTGCCGCGTGGGCTCGACTTCGTGCTGAGCGTGCTCGCGGTCTGGCGTGCGGGTGGCGCTTACGTGCCGCTCGATATCGCCGCGCCCGCCGAGCGTCTCGCGTGGCAGGTGAGCGACAGCCGCGCGCAATGCGTGATTGCGGGGGCGGATGTGCAAGCGTGGTTGCCTGCGGGCATCACACGGATCGATCCGGCCGAAGCGGCGGCGAACGGCGATGCCGCTGCTCATGCCGCTGCTCATACCGCTGCTTGTGCCGCTGCTCATGCCGCTGCTCATGCCGATGCTCGTGCCGCTGCTCATACCGCTGCTCATGCCGCTGCTCATGCCGATGCGCTGGCATCCCGCCTCGATGACTCGCTGCCGCTGCCCGGCCAGTTGGCGTACCTCATCTACACATCGGGCTCGACCGGCCGCCCCAAGGGCGTGATGATCGCGCACGATGCGCTGAGCGCCTATCTGAATGGCTTGTTGACGCGCGTGCCGCACGGCATCGAACGCGCGGCGTTCCTGTCGACGCCCGCGGCCGACCTCGGCCACACGACCTTGTTCGGCGCGCTGTGGGCCGGTTGGACGCTGCACGTGCCGCCTGAAGCGCTGAGCTTCGATCCCGACGCGTGCGGCGAATACGTTCGCCGTCATCGCATCGATATCCTGAAGATTGTGCCGTCGCATCTCGGTGGTCTGTTGCAGGCGGCGCAGCCCGACCAGGTGTTACCTGCGCGCTGCCTCGTGCTGGGCGGCGAGGCGGCGAGCGGCGCTTTGCTTGAACGCATCGACGCGCTCGCACCGCAATGCGTAGTGCTGAATCACTACGGTCCGACCGAGACGACGGTCGGCGCACTGACCTGGCGCAAGCGCGCTGCGGATGTGTCCAGCCTGCCGCTGGGCGAAGCGCTGCCGCACGCCCAGGTGAGTCTGCTCGACGCGCACGGCAATCCGGCGGGCGAGGGCGCGAGCGGTGAAATCTGCATTGGCGGGGCGTCGGTCGCGCGTGGCTATGAAGGCCGGCCGGGTCTGACCGCGGAGCGGTTCGTGCCGGATCCGGCGGCCCATGGCGCACGCCTCTACCGCACGGGCGACCGTGGCCGGCTCGACGAGCAGGGCCGCTTCGTCTTCCTCGGCCGTCGCGACGATCAGGTGAAAATCCGCGGCTATCGGGTCGAGCCGGAAGAAGTCGGCGCCTGCCTGCGGGCCCTGCCGGGCGTGCGCGACGGCGTGGTGCTGGCGCTCGCTGACGACAGCGGGCGCGTGCAACTGCATGCGTTCGCCACCGGCGACGGCCTGCGTCCCGATGCGCTGCGCGCGGCGCTCGCCCGTACGTTGCCGGATGCGCTCGTGCCCGACACGTTCACGGTGCTGGCGGCATTGCCACTGACGCCTAACGGCAAGATCGACCGGCGCGCACTGACGCCCGGCGAAACGGGCGATGGCACGCTTACGCGTGCCGTGGTCAAACCGCGCAACGAAGCGGAAACCGCCTTGCTCGCGATCTGGCAGGCAGCGCTTGGCCGCGAAGACATTGGCGTGACGGACAACTTCTTCGAAATCGGCGGGGACTCGATCCTGAGCCTGCGGATCATTGCGAAAGCGCGTCAAGCCGGGCTCGGCCTCACGCCGAAGCAGGTGTTCGAGCATCCGACTATCGAAGCGGCCGCGGCCGTCGCGCGCCCGGTGACGCCGAAAGCGGCGGGGCCGCGCTCATCAGGCGGCGCGAGTGCGGCCGCCGTCGCGTCGTTGCCATTGACGCCGATTCAGGCGCGCTTCTTCGCCGAACATCCGGGCGGCCCACATCACTGGAATCAATCGATGCTGCTGGCGTCGGCCGAGCGCCTGTCGACGGACGCGCTGGGCACTGCCGTGCGGGCGGTGATGGGGCGTCACGACGCATTGCGTCTGCGTTTCTCGCGCGATGCGGCTGGCGTCTGGACACAGCGCGGCACGGCGAGCGAGACGGGTGGTATCGAGCACCTCGATCTGACCGGCGAAGCGGACTGGCAAGCGGCTTTGTCGGCGCGTGGCGCGCAGGTCCAGGCGTCGCTCGATCTGGCCAACGGCCCGGTGTGGCGCGCGGTGCTGTTCGATGTACCGGACGGCGGATCGAGGCTGTTGCTGGTCGTGCATCACCTGAGCGTCGACGGCGTGTCGTGGCGCATCCTGCTGGAGGATCTCGGCGAAGCCTACGAACAGGCATTGTCCGGCCGTGCGATCGAACTGCCTGCACCGAGTCTCAGCTGGGCTGAATGGACCACGGCACTTGCCGCTCACGCGCAGCGCGAGCCGGTGCGTTCGGAGTTGGGCTATTGGCGTACGCAACTGTCGGCGGCTTCGCAGTGGAGCGAGGCGGCGCGTGCGCGTGGCGGCCTGCCGCTCGCGGCGCGCCTCGACGACGTGGACAGCACCTTAGGCGCTAGCCGCACGATCCATCGGACGCTCGATAGCGGGCGCACCCGCGCGTTGCTGCAAGACGTGCCGGGTGCGTATCGCAGCCGGGTGGACGAGGTGCTGCTGGCGGCGTTGGTCAAGACACTGACGGGCTGGAGCAACGATGCCGGCGTGCTGGTGGAGTTGGAAGGCCACGGCCGCGAGGACGTGATCGACGGCCTGGATCTGACCCGCACGGTGGGCTGGTTCACGACGCGCTACCCGGTGTGGTTCGAAGCGTCAGGCGACGGCGTCGCAACGCTGGCCTCGATCAAGACCGCGTTGCGCGGCGTGCCGAACAAGGGCGTGCATTACGGCGTACTGGAATACCTCGGCGCAGACGCGGAGCGCGCGGCGATTGCAGCGTTGCCGCGCTCGCAGGTGAGCTTCAACTACCTCGGTCAATTCGGTCAGAGCGAAACCGCTGAACAAGGCCGCATGCACATCGCAACCGGTGAGCACGCAGGACAAGATGCGAGCCCCCTGGAGCGCTGCGGTCACGCGCTCGCATTCAATGCGTGGATCGTCGACGGCGCGCTATCGATCGAATGGCGTCACGTGCCGGGCGCGCTCGCGCCGGCGGTGGCCGATGCGCTCGCGAGCGCGTTCGATGGGCACCTGCAGGCGCTGATCGATCATTGCGCGACGGCGCCGCGCGGTGCGACGGCGGCGGATTTTCCGCTGGCCGGACTCGACGAAACAGGCTTGCGCGCGCTCGATCTGCCGCTCGACGCCATCGACGATATCTATCCCGCCACGCCTTTGCAGCAGGGCCTGATTTTCCATGCGCAACTGCGGCAGGGCAGCGGCACGTATGTCAATCAACTGCGCCTCACGTTGACGGGTTCGCTCGACGCGCCGAAGCTCGCCGAAGCGTGGCGGGCGACGCTCGCCCGTCATGATGTGTTGCGCACCGCCTTCCGCTATCGCGGCGATGGCGAGTTGTTGCAAGTGGTGTATCGCGCCGCCGACTTGCCCGTGATCTTCCACGCGTCGCGCGGCGAAGAGAACGGCGTGCGCTATGACGACCGGCTGCATGCGTGGTGCGCACAGGACCTTGCGCAAGGCGTGGATATCGAAACCGCGCCGCTCATGCGCGTCAACGTGTTCGCCCGTCCGGACGGCTCGCACGATCTGATCTGGACGAGCCACCACGCGCTCACCGATGGTTGGAGCAGCGCGCGTCTGCTCGACGAGGTCGGCGCGCATTACGCAGCCGCCACGCGCGGCGAGACCGCGCGGCTCGCGCCGGCGGGGCGCTATCGGGACTATGTCGCGTGGCTCGGCGCGCAGCCGTCGGGCGAAGCCGCATGGCGTGAGCGTTTCGACGGTTTCGACGATCCGGTGATGCTGAATGGCGCGCTCGGCCGCACGGCGCAGCCGCGCCAAGGTCTGTTCCATTTCGAGCAGCGCATCTCCGGCGCCGTCGAACAGGCTTTGCGCGGCGCCGCGCAGCGGGCCCAGGTGACGCTCAATACCTTGATTCAGGGTGGTTGGGCGCTGTTGCTCGCGCGCTATGGCGGGCGCGATACGGTGATGTTCGGCGTGACGACGTCGGGACGCAGCGCGGGTAACGAACGCGTGCCGGGCATCGATGCGATGCTCGGGCTGTTCATCAACAGCCTGCCGCTCGGTGTGCGCGTACCGGCCGGGCGTGCGCCCGCCGATTGGCTGCGTGACCTGCAACACGCGAATGCCGAATTGCGCGAACACGAGCATGTGTCGCTCGCGCAGGTGCAACGCTGGCTCGGCCGCAGCGGCGGCGCCTTGTTCGATACGCTGCTCATTTTTGAGAACTATGACAGCGGTGAGCGTCGTGACGATACCCATGCTGAGGCGGGTGGGCTGGCGGTTAGCGCGGCGTCGGCGGTGAATCGGACGCACTATCCGCTGACGCTGAGCGTCACGCCGGGTAGCGCGCTTAGCTTCGAATGGGCGTGGGATGGCGAGCATCTCGACCGCGCGACGGTTGAACGGCTCGCGGCTGATTACCTCGATTTGTTGCAGCAACTCGGCGATGCATCGGCGGCGACGGTTGGAGGGATCGGTGTGCGCGGGAGCGCCGCTGAGGATTTATCTTCCGCTTCCGCTTCCGCTTCCGCTTCCGCGAACACGACCACGGCGACGCCGGCGGCAGCGACAACCGCAACGGCAGCAACAACCGCAACGGCAGCAACAACCGCAACGGCAGCAACAACCGCAACGGCAGCAACAACCGCAACGGCAGCAACAACCGCAACGACAAGCATCGCGCTCCCGGCTCGGCTCGCGCAAGTCGCCGCGCTCGACGGCGCGCGCATCGCCATCTCCTGCGGCGAGCGGCAACTCGATTACCGCTCGCTTGTAACGCGCTCGCAAGCGCTTGCAGCCAGTCTGATCCAGGCGGGCGTATCGCGCGAGGCGCGTGTCGGTGTCTGCATGACGCGCTCGGAAATGCTGCCGCTCGCACTACTCGGCGTACTGTCGAGCGGCGCGTGCTACGTGCCGCTCGACCCCGACTACCCGGTCGGCCGCCTGCGTCAGATGATCGAGGATGCGGGCGTGCAGATCGTCGTCACCGATGCCGCCGTTCGCGCCAGACTGACCGGCAGCGACGCGCTATTCGACGGCCTGACCCTCATCGACGCCGATGCCGCCAGCGCAGGTAACGCATCCGCGGCATTGCCCGTCTTGTTGCCGGACCAACTGGCCTACGTGATCTACACGTCCGGTTCGACGGGCCGTCCGAAAGGCGTCGCCATCACGCATGGCGCGCTGGACCGCTTCCTGCACTCGATGACGTGCACACCCGGTCTCAGGCGCGACGACGTGCTGCTGTCGGTGACGTCGCCGTCGTTCGATATCTTCGCGCTGGAAGCCTATGCGCCGCTGCTGGTCGGCGCACGCATCGAAATCGCGACGCGCGCCGAGGTCGTCGACGGCGGCCGGCTTGCCGCACGTCTCGCGCAGACTGGCGCAATCGTCATGCAGGCGACGCCGAGCGGCTGGAAGCTGCTGTTGGCCACCAACTGGCGCGCGCCCGCCGGTTTCCGCGCATTGTGCGGCGGCGAAGCGCTCGCGGACGATCTCGCGGCCGCGCTGCACGCGCGCGGCGTCGAACTATGGAACCTGTACGGCCCGACCGAGACGACCATCTGGTCGAGCGTGGCCCGCGTCGCGCGAGTCGACGGCGCGACGCCGATCGTGCTCGGCGCACCGATCGACCACACCACGCTGCGCGTGCTCGACATGCACGGCCATCTCGTGCCGCGAGGCGGCGCGGGTGAGCTTTATATCGGCGGCGACAATCTGGCGCGCGGCTACCTCGGCCGCGCGGCGCTGACGGCTGAGCGCTTCGTGCCCGATCCGTTCGGCGTGCCAGGCGCACGTCTCTACCGTACGGGTGATGGTTGCCGCGTCGGTGTCGACGGCAGCCTGCGCTACCTCGGCCGTCTCGACCAGCAGGTGAAGCTGCGCGGCCACCGCATCGAAATCGGCGAAATCGAAGCCGTGCTGCGCATGCAGGCGAGCGTGCGCGATGCCGCCGTCGTGCTGCTCGATGACGGCCAGACCGCGGCGCGTCTCGCGGGCTGTCTCGTGCCTGCCGATGGCGTGGCGTTGGCGCTGGAGTCGTTGCAGGCGAGCGTGGCCGCCACACTGCCGGCGCATATGGTGCCGACGGTCTGGCGCGTGTGCGCGGCCTTGCCGCAAACGCCTAACGGCAAGCTCGACCGCCGCGCGCTGACCGAAGCGTGCGCAGGGGAGGTGGCGCCCGCCACCGCGTCGCGCGCTCCGCGCACGGCGCTCGAAGCCAAACTGGTCGCCGCGTGGCATCGCGTGTTGGGGCAACGCGCGATCGGCATCGATGACGACTTCTTCCAGCTTGGTGGCGACTCGCTCGCCGCGATGCGCATCATGGCGCAGTTGCGCGCGGCGGGCATCGGCACGTGCTCGCTGGAAATGCTGTTCGTGCAGCGCACGCCGGCCGCCTTGGCGGCGGCTATCGAAGCGGGCGCGGCAGGTTGGCCTGACAACCTCGTCGCACTGAACGGCGAGCCGCAGTCCACCGACACGATGCTGTTCTGCGTGCATCCGGGCTTCGGTCTGGTGAACGCTTATGCGCCACTCGCTAACGCGTTGCATGGCGCGGTGCGCGTGATCGGCGTGCAGTCGCCGCGTTACACCGACGCGCAGTGGCAGCCGACCGATTTCGCCGGCTGGATCGCCGACTACGTCGCGCGGATTCGCGCCGCGCAGCCGCACGGCCCGTACCGGCTGCTGGGCTGGTCGCTCGGCGGCCTGCTGGCCGCGCATATCGCGCAAGCACTCGAACGTGCGGGAGAAACCGTCGCGTGGCTGGGTGTCCTCGACAGCGATCCAGCGCCGACGCCGGTCGATCCGCAAGCGCCCGTGCTCGACGTCGACACGCTGCGTGACTATCTGGCGCCGCGCTCGCCGGAACGCGCGGCGGCGCTTGATACGCTGCCTGCGAGTGCGTCTGGCGCGCCGTCAGCGGACCAGCAAGCCGCGCTGCTCGACCATGTGCTCGCCGCCGGCCTCATCGACGCCGACGAGCGGGCGACGCTCGACACGCTCGCCGACGTCGTGCGGCTGCACCGCGTCCTGTTAGCGACCCAGCGTCCCGCGCTAACACGCACACGCGTCGATATCGATGTCTGGCACGTCACGGATGCGCCGCGCAGCGACGCGTCCGCGTGGGCAGCCGTCACACAGGGCGCCGCAACCCGCATCGACGCGCTCGATACCACCCACGAGGCGATTGTCTATCACCCGTCGGTTCTCAGCGCCGTGCGCGCCCGTCTGCGCACGGACAGCGTCACGGCCGACGCCGCAAGGCGCCAATGAACCGCCGCTTCATCCAGATCAACTCAATGAGGAGTGCCTAAGCATGTCCGTCGATCATCCTGTTTCTATGCCGGCTCTTGACCTGCTCGGCATCGGCTTCGGCCCGTCGAATCTTGCGCTGGCGATCGCGTTGGACGAGGACGCTCGCGCCACCGGCCGTCGTCTGAAAACCGCCTTCGTCGAGAAGAAGCCCGGTTTTGCGTGGCATAACGGCATGCTGTTGCAGGACAGCCGGATGCAGATCTCGTTTCTGAAGGATCTCGTCACGTTGCGCGATCCGTGCAGCCCGTTCTCGTTTCTCAAGTATTTGCAGACGCAGGGACGTCTCGAGGACTTCGTCAATCTGCGCAGCTTCCTGCCGACGCGCATCGAATACGACGGTTACCTGCGCTGGGCCGCGTCGTCGTTCGATGAGCAGATTCACTACGGCGAAGCCGTGCTCAGCGTGAAGCCACGCAGCACCGGCGGCAAGGTGCGTGCACTGGAGGTCGTGTCGCGTCGCGCCGACGGCAGCGAAACCACGCGCATCGCGTCGAATCTGGTGATGGCGGTGGGCGGGCGGCCGTTGCTGCCGGCCCCGCTCGCCGAACTCAACGGTCCCGCCGCGCGGCGGCTGGTGCATTCGTCCGGCTATCTGCCCGAGATCGACGCCGCGCTGCGCGCGAGCCGCGCGGAGGCGAAAGCCGCCGGCCGCCGCGTGCGCGTGGCGGTGCTGGGCGGCGGGCAGAGCGGGGCGGAGATTTTCCAGGACCTGGTTCAGCGCGGCAGTGTCGATGACGATCTCGACGTGACGCTGGTGATTCGCGGCAGCGCGCTCAAACCGGCCGACGACAGCCCGTTCGTCAACGAGATTTTCCACGCCGATTTCACCGATTCGATCTATCACCGCACGCCGGAAGCGCGTCAGCGCTTTTTCGACGAATACCGCGGCACCAACTATTCGGTGGTCGACGTCGATCTGCTGGAACGGCTATACGAGCTCTTCTATATGCAGAAGGTCAGCGCGCAGCCACGCCATGCCTTGCTGACCCAGCGGCATCTGACGGCCGCTGCCGAGGCTGAGGGTCAGCGCGGCCTCGCGCTGACGTTCGACGATGTCGCGCACAACCGCCGCGAAACCCGCGAATTCGACGTGGTGGTCGCCGCAACGGGTTACCGGCGCGACGATCACCGGCGCCTGCTGGGCGAACTCGGGCCGTATCTCGGCGACTTTACGGTGGGCCGCGATTACCGGCTCGAGACCCGCGACGATTTCCTGCCGGGCATCTGGCTGCAAGGCGGCTGTGAAGCCACGCACGGTTTGAGCGACACCTTGCTGTCGATTCTCGCGACGCGTTCGGCCGAAATCTGCGCGTCCCTGCACGACGCCTACGAGGCGCTCGCGGAGCGGCGCGCGCACGCCGTCGCATAGATCGCCTTGTCCGCATTTTTTTTGACCCTTCATGGACCCTTCACGGAACACTAAGATGGACCAGTCTCTGACCCTAGCTCCAGTACGCGAGGCAAGCGCTGCTACCGAAAGCGAATTTTCGTCGTTCTCGCACACGCTGCCCGATGGCCGCGTGTGCCGCGTGCAGATACTCGCGGGCGGCAGCGTCGCGCTGCACGTCGACGGCGAACCGCAGGCGCTGCTTACCGCGCGCTTCGATGCGACCCATGTGTCGATCGAGAGCCTCGCAGGCGACGCCGACAGCATCACCCGCCAGCCGCCCGAGATTTTTCTGCCGTTGTTCGCTGAATATTTCGCCCGTCCGGCGCATGTCTCGACCATTGAAATCACCTTGCCTGTGAGCCATGCCTGGGCAGTCGAGGCGGTGCGCCGCGGGATCTTCGACGAGTGCGTGGAAACCACCGGCGGCTGCCGTTTGCGTTGCCGCCGCGCGAGTTTCTGGCAGCATCCGGCGTTGTGGTTGCGGGCCGTAGCGAGCGCAGGTTTCGCGCAGCGCTTCACGCTGACCCACCATCACCGGCACCCGGTGCGGCCGCCGAAGCCACGTGGCGTCGTGTACGAACGGCAGCTTCCGCATCTCGATCTGACCTTTTCGCTGCGCACCATCGACGTCGAGCGCGATCTCGAACTCTTCAATCGCTGGATGAACCTGCCGAACGTCGCGAGCGTGTGGGACCAGGCCGACGACAGCATCACCCACGCGCGTTTTCTGGCCGACCAGGAAGCCGACCCGCATACGCAGACGCTGTTCGGCTGCTTCAACGGCGAGCCGTTCGCCTACTTCGAGGTGTACTGGGTGAAGGAGGATCGCCTCGCGCCGTTCTGCGACGCGGGCGACTACGACCGCGGCATTCACATCCTTGTGGGCAATCGCCGTCATCAGGGCCCCGCCAAGCTGGAGGCATGGCTGCGCTCGCTGTTCCATTACGTGTTCCTCGACGAGCCGCGCACCCGGGTGATCTACGGCGAACCGCGTATCGACAATGCACGCTGGATCGCCTACATGCAGGAGCAGGGCGGGATGAAGCTCAAGGAATTCGATTTTCCGCATAAACGCGCGGCGCTCGTGGGCCTGTCGAGAGAAACCTATTTCGAGGAATTTGGACCCCGATAGGCCGGCAACAACATCAAAAAGGGGGCGCTTTGGCGTCCTTTTTGCGTAGTGGGGCGAAACGATTCAACGAAACATCACTTGACGCCAGTTTCTTATGTATATTAAATAGGAATCATTCGTATTACTGTTATCATTTCAAAAATTGCTTGTCCAGAGATAAACCGTCACATCATGAATGATCGTCTCGCTGTATCCACGCCACTCACTCTCGCGCCGTCCGACGCGACTGCGCAGCCGTGAGCGGGGTCCTGAACCTGTTCTGCCTGCCGTTCGCGGGCGGCAGCGGCGCGGTCTTTCACCCGTGGCATGCGCTTGCGCCGCAGTCCGTGCGCGTGACGCCGCTGGCCTTGCCGGGCCGCGGCGCACACTGGAACGAAGCGCTCGTCGCCGCGTGGACGCCGCTGCTAGACCGTCTCTATGCGCAGGTCGAACCGCATGCGTGGCAACCCTACGCGCTGTTCGGCCATAGCATGGGCGCGCTGCTCGCCTTCGAGCTCGCGCACCGCTTGTGCGAGCGTGGCATGCCTGCCCCGGCGCTGTTGATCCTGTCGGCGAGCCGTCCGCCGCGCGACGCGCACCGGCTGTCCGGCACCGACTGGCGCCACTGCCCGGACGAGGCGGTGCTCGACACACTGTTCGGCATCGGCGGCGCCGACGCAGCATGGGCCAACCACGAACTGCGCGAACTGATGCTGCCGGTGGTGCGCAACGATTTCCAACTGTGTGCCGATTACCGCTATCGCGAGCGCGCGCTGCTCGCTACGCCGATCCATGTTCTTGCCGGGCGTGACGACACGGGCTGCCCGTTCGCACCGGCCTTCGCGGCATGGCGCGACGAGTCGGCCGCACTGACCACCGGCCGTGAACTTGCCGGTGGACATCTGTTTCTTCGTGACGATCCAGCCGCCACTTTCGCAGCGGTCATGGACGCACTCGACGCTTGCCGCACGCCATCGGTTCAGGGTGTAGCGGCGTCCGATGGCGGCGCGCCAGACCACGCGCACGCCATCTCCACCTAAGCCGTTGCGGGACGCCTGGCGCGCGGCGCCGGGCGATTCCATTCACTCAATTTTGATAGGAGTCGCACATGTCGATCGATATCCGGGAAGCGCCGCCTGAGATTCAGGCCGCGGATTCCGTCTTCCAGAAAGGCCGCACGCGCTTGCCGGTCATGACCGCACCCGCGGACGCTGCGGACATTCTCGATCATCGCTGGCTTGCGGCCATCGGCGCGCATCTCGCGCGCGATGGCGGCGTTCTGTTGCGCGGCTTCGCGGACATGAACATCGAGCGCTTTCACGACTTCGCCAAGCGCTTCGGTTCGCCGCTGCTGTCCTACGAGTTCGGTTCGACGCCGCGCAGCGAGGTGAAGAAGGGCGTGTACTCGTCGACCGATTATCCGGCGCATCAATGGATCCCTCAGCACAACGAACAGGCGTACACGACCAACTGGCCGATGAAAATCTGGTTCTACTGCGACGTCGAACCGGCCGATCGCGGCCAGACGCCGGTCGCGGATGCCCGCGCCGTGTATCAGGGCATCGATCCCGCCCTGCGTGAGCGCTTCGCGACCCGCAAGCTGATGTACGTGCGCAACTATGGCGGCGGTCTCGATCTGTCGTGGCAGCAGGTCTTCAATACCGACGACATGGCGGTCGCCGAGGCGTATTGCCGCGCGCATCAGATCGAATGGGAATGGAAGGAAGACGGCGATCTGCGCACGCGCCAGATTTGCCAGGCGGTCGCACGTCATCCGCGTACCGGTGAGGATGTGTGGTTCAACCAGGCGCATCTGTTCCATGTTTCGTCGCTGGAGGAGGGGGTTCGCGAAGCACTCCTTGACATCGTCGAGGAAGAGGACTTGCCGCGCAACGTCTACTACGGCGACGGTTCGCCGATCGCCGACGCCGAACTCGACGCCGTGCGCGCCGTGTACGACGCGCACCGGCTCGATTTCGCGTGGCGCCAGGGCGACGTGATGATGCTCGACAACATGCTGCTGACCCATGGCCGCGCGCCGTTCTCGGGACCGCGCCGGATCGTCGTGGCGATGGCGGAAGCGCACGGCGTCTGAGTCGCGTGCGCTGCATCGTTGAAAACGTCATCCCATTCGTTTGAATGAGTTTGAATGAAATAGAGGTCCCATCATGCAAGAACCGATGCCGGTTCAGAAGCAGGAGTTAGTCCGAACCCTGATCACTTCCCGGCGCTCGCTGATCGATACCGCTTCACGGATCGTCGGCTGCCGGCGGGGTGGCGAAGATATCGTCCACGACATCTGGGTCAGGCTGGAGGAATCCGACCAGTTCGACGGCGTCCGGCAACCGGGCGGCTACATTGCGCGGATGGTTCGCAATCATGCGATCGACCGCTGCCGCAGGCTGAATCTCGAAGCCTGCTATTGCGCGCCGGAAGAGGCCGCGTTCGACGTGGCCTCCGACGAACCGTCGCCCGAGCAGGCGAACATGAACTGCCAGGCGATGGCGATGCTCGAGGATGCGCTCGATGCGCTGCCCGAGCGCTCGCGCACGGCGTTCTGTCTGTATTACGTGTACGGCTACACCCAGCGGGAGATTTCGGACCGCCTCGGGGTGTCGTCGACACTCGTCAATTGCATGGTGCGCGATGCCACCGCGCATTGCCGTGCCCGGCTCGAATCGTACCGGCCGGGCCAATGATCCCGTCCCGTCCGCGCGGCGCCGGCTGTGCGGGCGGGGTATGTCACGCTTATGCCACGTTAACCAGGAGAAGTGAACCATGAGTTTCGATAACGACGACGCCATCTACCAGGTGGTCATCAACCACGAAGAGCAGTATTCGATCTGGCCGGATTTCAAGGAAGTCCCGGCCGGCTGGACCAAGGTGGGTGTGCAAGGCGCGAAGCAGGTGTGCCTCGATCATATCGACAAGGTCTGGACCGACATGCGTCCGTTGAGCCTGCGCCGGGCGCTTGGCGAACAGGCCGCCTGAAGCACGCGCGGCTGCGAGCCCTTCGTGCGGGCGCCTGGCGCAAGGCCGGTTCCCTGGCGCAAGCGGCTCAAGGGCGCCGCAGCAGGCGATTCGGCGTTTCCCCGATCTCCCTGCGGAACATCGCAATAAAACTACTGCTGCTCTGATAGCCGAGTTCGTCGGCGACTTTCGAAACCGGGTCGCCGACGGCCAGCCGCGCCATCGCCTCGACGAGGCGCAACTGCTGGCGCCATTGTCCGAAGGTCAGCCCCGTCTCCTGGCGGAACAGCCGCGCCAGGGTGCGCGCGCTTGCACCGACCGTCGCACTCCATTGATCCAGCGTGTCGTCGTTCGCGGGCGCCGTGAGCAGTGCGCTGCAGATCGCCCTTAGTCTGCGGTCGCTCGGCAGCGGCAGGCCGCCTTGCATCGTCGCCTGAGCCTCGCGCAGTACCGCAAGCAGCAGCGGTGCAATATGCGCCCCCAGGCTGTCCGGGCCGTAGTCGTGCGGCTGTTCCGCGAGGGCAATCGTGAGTTCGTGCATCAGCGGCGTGACCAGCACAACGCGGCACGTCGGCCACAGCCAGGGCGCCGCATCCGGCTCCAGATACACGCTATAGGAATTGACCTCGCCGATCGCGTGCAACTCGTGATCGACCCCGGGCGGCAGCCAGATGGCGCGCATGGGCGGCAGCATCCAGCTGCCCATCGGCGTCAACACCCGCACCGCACCTTCCATTGCGTAGAACAACTGCGCCTGCTCGTGCGAATGCCAGATCTCGCGATGGCCGTTCGGATATTGCGAGCCGCGCGCCATCACCGGGCGGGGCTGCCGCCGGTATTCGAAGCCGAATTGCGCTCTCCAGATCGGATCCATGTCAGTGCCCGGATTTCAAACTGCCAAAAAATGTCTGTTTCGCAACATTCGGTGGCAAGACAGCGTGCGACCACCGTCGGTATCATTCCACGTCTCCCCCGTATTAGCAAATACATGCGAACTAAAACAATAACGAGTCGCATTAGCATTTCGATTATTGATTAACTTAACGACACTAGATAGAAAGGGTTCTGGAGATGGGCGATCGGGGAACGAATCGGATGACGCGGATGCAATGGGCGATGGCCGCGGTATGGATGACCGCCGCCGCAGCGGCTCATGCGCAGACCACAGGGGAGCCGGCCGCAGCATCGGGCAGCACGGCCGCCGATGCCGTCAGCTCGAACACGTTGCCGGCTGTTGTCGTGTCCGCGCCCGCTGGGGACGATAGCGGAACAGTCGGCTATGTCGCAAAGCGTAGCGCTGCCGGATCGAAGACGGACACGCCGCTGACCGAGACGCCGCAGTCGGTTTCGGTGGTGACGCGCGATCAGATGGACGCGCAGGCCGCCCAGACGATCGACGCCGCGATCCGCTACGTGCCCGGTGTGACGACGCAGGACAATGACATCCGCTTCGACCAGATTACCTCGCGCGGTTTTGATCTCAGCGACGATTCGTATCTCGACGGGATGCGTCTGATGCGCACGACCTGGTATGCGACGCCGCGGATCGATCCGTATTTTCTCGATCGAATCGATGTCGTACGCGGACCGGTTTCGGTGCTCTACGGCCAGGCGAGCCCTGGCGGCGCCTTGCTGATGACCAGCAAGTTGCCGACGACCTATCCGTTCCACGAGGTGCAGGCCCAGATCGGTAGCGACAACCGCTATCAGGGCATGTTCGATCTGAGCGGCCCGGTCGACCAGAACGGCACGATCCTGTATCGCGTGACGGGCCTCGCGCGCGATGCCGACACCCAGACCGACCATGTCAAGGAGCAGCGGCTGGCAATCGCGCCGTCCGTCACGTTCCGGCCGGATAAGAACACGACCCTCACGGTGCTCAGCAGCTACCAGTACGACCCGCAAGGCGGCCTGTTCAATCCGGTCCCCGCCGCGGGCACGATCCTGCCGAACATCAACGGCAAGATCTCGTCGCACGATTATCTCGGCAATCCGGACACCGATCGCTTCAAGCGTCAGCAGTTCACGATCGGCTATCTGTTCGAGCACGCGTTCAACGATACGTGGACGGTTCGTCAGAACGTCCGCTATCTGCATCAGGACATCCAGTATTACCAGAACTCGATATTCGGCTCGCTCGCACCCGATCAGCGCACGGCAGGTCTCTTCACCAACAACAACGACGAGCACCTCTCGAATTTCACCGTCGATACGCAGGCCGAGGCCAAATTCGATACCGGTCCGATCAATCACACCGTGCTGTTCGGCTTTGACGTGCAGCGTGTGACGGACAACATCAGCCGGGGCTTTTCGCTAGGCACGATCGATATCTTCGCGCCGGACTACAGCGATGTCGCCTACGTGCCGGATACTACGAAGCAATACATCGGGCAGACGCAATACGGTCTCTACGCGCAGGACCAATTGCGCTACAAAAAGTGGACACTGACGATCGGTGGCCGCCAGGATTGGGCGCGCAATTCGAATACGACCGACGGCGTTGCGTCAGATAGCCAGCAGCATGCGTTCACGTGGCGCGCGGGCCTGAGCTATGAGTTCGACTCGGGGATTGCGCCTTACGCGAGTTTCGCGAATTCGTTCCAGCCGTATGCCGGGACGACGTTTAACGGCACGCCGTTCGAGCCGACGCGTGGCAAGCAGGTTGAAGTGGGGGTGAAGTACCAGCCGAAGGGCTACAACGCGCTGTTCACGATCGCGGCGTTCGACCTGCGTCAGCAGAACGTCGAGACGAACGATGATGCGCATCCAGGCTTCACGGTTCAGACGGGCGAGATCCGTTCGCGTGGTTTCGAAGCCGAAGCGCGCGTCAGTCTCACCGACAGCCTGAACGTCATCGCTTCGTATGCGTTCCTGAACCAGCGCGTCACCTCGGCGGCGCCAGACGATCCCTCCCTCGGCAAGGGCGTGCCGAACGGCAGTCCGACCAATATGGTCTCGCTGTGGCTCGACTACACGCTGCATGGCGGCGACTTCCGTGGTCTCGGGTTCGGTGCCGGCGCCCGCTACATCGGCGCATCATATGGAGACACGGCCAATACCTTCCAGGTGCCTAGCCACTTTCTCGTCGACGCGATGGTGCACTACGACGTGCGCAACTGGCGTTTCGCGGTCAATGCGAACAACCTGTTCAACCGTCAATACATCGCTTATTGCAATAGCGGAACGCAGTGCTACTACGGCGCGGATCGCTCAGTGATTGGAACAGTCAGGTATCAATGGTAAGACTTGCGTTGCAGGCCGCCGGGGCGTTTCGCCCCGGTGTGTCGCGGTTGAATGCCGTCGGGAATGCGCCCGCGCCGTCCGAATCCGACGATCCCGCGTCTCCCGCCAGCGCCGAACGCACGCTCGACTATGCGCGCAAGACCTGGCGCAACGCACCGTTCGACGAAGCCGATATCGAACGCGAAGAAGTGAAATCGCAGCGGGTCACGCTGACCGTTCCGCTGCCATAAAACTAACAACGTCCCTCAAAAAAGCTCGATTCGATATCTATGCACACTCTCTGGTTTCTGGTTAAAGGTTCGCGTCAGCGCTTGCTGCTGGCAATCGGCATGAGCCTTGTCAGCGGGTTCGGAAACGCGGCGATGGTCGCGCTCATCAACCAGGCGCTGTCCGCGTCGCGCGAACAGCTGGTCGAACTCGGCTTGCGTTTTCTCGTGATCGGTGTCGTCGTGCTCATCACGCGGACCGCTTCGCAGACGCTCTTCATGAGCCTGGGGCAGAACGCCAAGGCGAGTCTGCGCATGAAGACCATCGACCGCATTTCGGGCGCGCCTTTTGCCTACGTTGAACGCCAGGGGTCGGCGCGTTCGCTGGGCGTGCTGACGCAGGATCTCGATGCGATCGTCGTGCTGTTCGTCGGTTTGCCCGGGCTCGTGATGAACGGTGCGGTGATTGCCGGGTGCCTCGTCTATCTTGGCTTGCTGTCGTGGCAGGTGCTGGTGTTCGCAGCCGTCACGGTGCTGATCGGCTCGGCGGGCTTTCATGCGGCCAACACGCGGGGCATGTTCCATCTGCGCAGCTCGCGTCGCCGGGAAGATGCGCTGGTGCGCCATTTCCGCGCGCTGTTCGACGGCGCCAAGGAATTGAAGCTCCATCGGGCGCGGATGCGCGAGTTTATCGACGGCACGCTGGCGACCAACGTCGAGGCCGTGCGCGTGCAGCGCACCCGTGGCTATGTGCTGTATGCGGCCGCGGCGAGCTGGGGCAGCTTCATTTTCTTCGCGTTCATCGGCTGCGTGCTGTTCGTTCTGACGCGCTACCTGCCCGTCACGCCGCATGTGATGTCCGGCTACGCGATGATTTTCCTGTACATGATCATGCCGATCGAAGGCCTGCTTTCCGCGATTCCGAATCTCAGCACGGCGCGTGTGGCGCTCGAACGCGTCGAGCAGGTGAACGCGGAGTTGCCGATCGAGCAAACGGTCGCCGCGCCGCAAGCCACGGCCTTCGAGAGCATCGTTCTCGAAGGCGTCACGCACCGGTATTTCCGCGAAAAAGAGAACGACGTCTTTACGCTTGGGCCGGTCAATCTGAGCTTCCGTCCCGGCGAGCTCGTCTATCTGATCGGCGGCAACGGCAGCGGCAAGACGACGCTGGCGAAGATGCTCGTCGGGCTCTACACACCCGAAAGCGGACGGATTCTGCTCAATGGCGAGGAAGTCGGCGAAGCGCAGCGCGACGCGTACCGGCAACACTTTTCCGTCGTCTTCAGTGACTTCTTTCTGTTCGACACGCTGCTCGGTATCCGGCTCGACAACGTCGATCGAGCCGCGCATGCGTTGCTCGAAGATCTGCAACTCGCTCACAAGGTCAAGATCGAGAACGGTGTGTTCTCGACGCTCGAGCTGTCACAAGGCCAGCGCAAACGTCTCGCGCTGCTGGTGTCGTATCTCGAGGACCGGCCGTTCTATCTGTTCGACGAGTGGGCCGCGGATCAGGACCCGCTATTCAAGGACGTGTTCTACCGGCGCTTGTTGCCGGCGCTGAAGGCGAAAGGCAAGACGGTGGTGGTCATCACGCACGACGACCGCTATTTCCATCTCGCGGACCGCTATATCAAGCTCGATTTTGGCCAGGTGATCGAAGAGGGCGCAGGCGGCGCCCATCCGGCCGATCCGTTCCATACCGATGCCCAGTCCACCGAGCCGCTCCCTGCTCGCGCCTAACCCGTCCACTTTTTTTCCCGCGGCCGCCGGCTGCGGGACTAGCCAGAATGCCATGGTCAATACCAGTTTGTACGCTACTGAATCCGCATCCGCTCCACCGCTTTTCGAACTGGACCAGGTCCGATTCGATATCGGCGGGACGCGGCTGCTGGATGACATCGATCTGTCGATTTCGCGCGAGTGCGTGACGGGCCTCATCGGTCACAACGGCTCGGGAAAAACGAGCTTGATGCGTCTGCTTGCGCGCCATCATGCGCAGGGTGCCGGTGCGATCCGTTTCGACGGCAAGCCGATTGCGTCGTGGAAGCCGCGCGAATTCGCGCAGCGTGTCGCGCACCTGCCGCAATACACCCCGTCTACCGATGGTCTGCTGGTGCGCGAACTCGTCGCGCTTGGCCGATACCCGTGGCACGGCAGTCTCGGCGTATTCGGCGACGACGACCGTGTGCAGGTTGAGGAAGCGATGCGGATGACCGACGTCACGCATTATGCGGACCGTCTCGTGGACAGCCTGTCCGGCGGCGAACGGCAACGTGTGTGGCTGGCGATGCTGATCGCTCAGGATAGCCGGTGTCTGCTGCTCGACGAGCCGACGTCCGCGCTGGACATTGCCCATCAGGTCGAGGTGCTGGATCTGGTCCGTACGCTCTGCGCGCAACGCAGCATCGCGGCCGTTGTCGTATTGCACGACATCAACATGGCCGCGCGCTTTTGCGACCACATCGTCGCGCTGCGCCACGGGCGCATCCTGATGCAGGGCGCACCCCGCGACATCATGACCGGGCCGAATCTGCAGGCCATTTACGGCGTGCCGATGAATGTGCTTCAGGACCCCAGCGGCCGGGTCGTGGGCATTCCGCAATGAGTGTCGACGGTTTGATTGCGCCCGTGTCGGAGAAGCGCCGCCTGTACCTGCGAGCGGCGGCCGCCGCCGCGCTGGGGATGACGGCTGCCGCGCATGCCGCCGCGCCGGACGCTGCAAGCCGCGCGCCGCGGCGGATCATCGTGCTGAACTGGGACCTGACTGAAATGCTGCTTTCGCTCGGCGTGGCACCCGTCGGTGTGCCGGCGCCCGCCTGGTACGTCAGCAGTGTCGTTGAGCCGCCGCTGCCTCGGCGTGTTGTCGACGTGGGACTGCTGTTCCAGCCGAACTACGACGCGTTGTACGAACTACGGCCCGATCTGATCGTGATCACACCCGCGCACGCCAGCGTGAAGGCATCGTTCGAACGGATCGCGCCGACGCTGACGCTCGGCGCCTACGTGATGGACCCGCAACCGTACCGTGCGATGCGCGCCGAAGCGATGACGCTCGCCCGCCGCCTCGGTGTCGAAGCAAAGGCGGATGCGCTGCTGAATGCGACGAGCCGCTTGCTCGCGCAGTCGCGTGCAGCCCTCGATGCGGCGACGCCCACGGGCGGCTATCCGGACGTCTATGTCGCGCAGTTGGTAGACGATCGCCACCTGCGCGTTTTCGGCACCGGCAGCATGTTCAACGAGATCTTGCAGACACTGGGGCTTGGTAACGCTGCCTTGACCGCGCTTGAGCGTGGGCGAAACGGGTCCGGCATGGGTGGATCCGCGTACATCGTCGAACTGGACCGTCTCGCGGCGGCACCCGACGCGCGCATCCTGTGGGTCGATTCGGGGGCGCCCGGCGATATGGTTGGCCTGCAACGTAATCCGGTGTGGCGGCAGTTGCCGTTCTCGCAAGCCGGAAGAGCGGCGACCTTACCGGTCATCTCGCCGACGGGCGCGTTAATCTCTGTCCAGCGTTTTGCCCGCGCTGTCGCCAATGCCATGCAGAGCAGCCATGTCATCTAAACACCTGCCTCCTTCGGGCCAGCAAGAGCGCCGCCCCGATGCGCGCGATATATGCAATACGTGCGATACGCGAATTGGGCAGCCTGCGCCCGCCGCGCAGCCTGCACCGGCCGCACAGGCTGCGGCACCCCGCAATATGCTCGTGCCCGTGACCTCGCTCGTCGTCCTCGCAGCCATTGCGCTGACCCTCTGGGTCCTGCAAACGCAGCTCGCCGGTTCCAGTCTCTGGTCGTCGATCATGGCGCCCGAACCCGGCAACCTTCGTCAACTGA
Organism: Burkholderia sp. GAS332; assembly: GCA_900142905.1. Lineage (NCBI taxonomy): Bacteria > Pseudomonadati > Pseudomonadota > Betaproteobacteria > Burkholderiales > Burkholderiaceae > Burkholderia > Burkholderia sp. GAS332. The sequence continues at coordinate 1,810,442 of FSRV01000001.1, forward strand.
TCGTGCACGACAGCGCGTTGCCGCGTCTCGCGATGACCCTGATCTGTGGCGCCGCGCTCGCTCTCGCGGGTGCGGTTGCGCAACAGGTGCTGCGCAATCCGCTTGCCGAGCCCATGACGCTCGGCATCTTCCCCGGCGCCTATCTGGCGCTCACGCTCGCGACCCTCTGGGCGCCGGCGTGGATCGCCGCGCAGCGCGAGCTGATCGCGCTCGTGGGCGGGGCGCTGGCGATGCTGCTGGTCTTCGCATTGGCATGGCGGCAACGACTCGCTTCGCTTGCGGTGATTCTGTCCGGCATGATCGTCAGTTTCTATTGCGGCTCGCTGACCCTCGCGCTCGCGATCTCGCACTTCCAGTTGTTGGCTGGACTCATGATCTGGGGCGGCGGCGCACTGGACCAGCAGGGCTGGCACGCTAGCGCCGCGCTGTTCGCGCGGCTGGTGGTCGCGGGTGCGGCGGTTTTCCTGCTGCGCCGTCCGCTGAGCCTCTTCGAAGCCGGCGAAAGCACGGCGCGTGGGTTGGGCGTCTCGTTGATGCGTACGCGCTTCGCGGCGCTGGGTCTGGCGGTTGCGCTGACGGCGTGCGTCGTCAGCGCGGTCGGCGTGATCGGTTTCATCGGCCTTGCCGCGCCGACGCTGGCAAGACTCGCCGGCGCGCGGCGCTTCCAGCAGCGTCTCTTCTGGGCGCCTGTTCTCGGCGCCGCACTGTTATGGCTGACCGACGCAATGGTGCAGGCGGTGGCCATCAGCGGCGTGTTCGGTTCACAACTCATCCCGACGGGTGCCGTCACCTCGCTGATCGGTGCACCGATGCTGTTGTGGCTGCTGCGGCAACTCAAGTCGCGCCCTGATCTGAGGTCGGACGTGCGTGACAGCGTGGCACTGATCAGACATAGCCGGCCGGTGCGACTGATCGCGGGATTGGCCTTGCTCGCCGCGTTCATTGTCGTCCTGTCGATGGCGATCGGGCGCGGGCTCGACGGCTGGCGGATCGTCAGCGTCGCTCAATTCGAGGCACTGGCATTCTGGCGCGTGCCGCACACGGCGGCCGCGATTGCTGCGGGCATGATGCTCGGCCTTGCGGGCACGCTGGTGCAGCGCATGACCGGCAATCCGATCGCGAGTCCCGACCTGATCGGCGTGAGCTCGGGCGGGGCGCTCGGTATCGTTGCCGCCGTGTTCCTGTTTGCCGCGCCAGGACCGCTCGAGCTGTTCGCGTCGTGTCTCGCCGGCTCGATCGCCACCCTGCTGTTTCTGTTGTGGTTCGGACGTCGCGCCCTGTACGCGCCGGAGCGATTGTTGCTGATCGGTGTTGCCATTGGCGCGCTATTTCAGGCGGTCAGCGGGACGGTGACCGCGAGCGGCGACGCTCGCGCCGCGCTCCTGCTGAACTTCGTCGTCGGCTCGACCTATTACGTCCAGCCGGTGGCGGCTGCCGTTGCCGTGGTGGTCGCGCTGGTGGGTTTGGGTGCGGCGCCCTTGCTGGCCCGCTGGCTGGAACTGCTGTCGCTCGGCGAAGGCACGAGCCGTTCGCTTGGCGTGCGGGTCGACGTTGCGCGTCTTGCCGTGCTGCTGCTGACCGCGCTGCTCACGGCCACCTCGACGTTGATCGTCGGACCGTTGTCGTTCGTCGGTCTGATGGCGCCGCATATCGCGCGATCATTGGGGGTGTGCCGCGCGCGGGAACAATTGCTCGCCGCGGCGGCGATAGGCGTAGTACTGATGGTGCTCGCGCAGTGGTGCGGCAACCTGCTGCTGTTTCCCAACGAAATGCCGGCGGGGTTGATGGCCGCGCTGATCGGCGGACCTTATCTGCTGTGGTCGATGTTGAAAGCAGCGCCGCGCGCGGCATGACACCGATGCCGGGAAGCCTGCGGCGTATTGCGCAGGCTTTCCTTACCCCTCAGAACGCGTGCCGCAGCCCCACCATGCCGACGAACTGCGACGGCCCTGAGGACGGCGTCGTATTCTGCGAATCGCCGACCACGGCCACTGCGTCAGTAATACTTGTCCCAGTGCTGCCCGCCGCAACCAGTGTCTTGCCCCGCGCGTGCTGATACGCCTGCAATGCGTACAACGTCGTGCGGGTGGAGAGGTTGTACGTCTGTTCGAGCGAAATCTGCTGGTAGCGTGCAGCGTCGCTGATGCCGTTCGCTTTGCTGGCCTGCGTGTAACTGTAGCCGGCGCCGACCGTTATGGCTGACGAAATCCGGTACGTGGAAATCACGCCGTAGGTATTGAATATGCCCTCGTCGGTGAAGAACGAGCCGTTGCCCGGCGCGTACTGCACGTTCGAATAGTTCACGCCGACCATCAGGTCCTGGTGGGTGTAGCGAGCCGCCGCGGCGAACAACTGTGCGCTGCGCGCCGTCGCATAGCCGCTGTTCACCGGCGAGTTGACCGCGTAGGTGCCGAGCGCCTGGCTCGTCGCGATGTCTTTCAGTTTCACGTAGCCCACCGCGATCGCAAACGGCTGGTAGTCATAGCGAGCCGCCGCGCTGAACTGACTGCCGCTGGCTACGCTGCCTGGCACACCGCCCAGGCCGTACTGCGCGCTGAATTGCAAACCGGCGAGGTTCGGCGAAAGATAGGTAACCGAATTGTTGAGGCGCAAGGTGGTGTCGAGCGCGTCGAGGTCGCCCGGATGCGCGCCGGTTGCGCCCGTCAGTACGCCGGTTGGTCCAAGTGCCCCGACCATCTGGAAGTAGGGCGTGTACTGGCGGCCGAGTGTCACCGTCCCGTACCGGTCGTTGGAGAGTCCTACGTACGCTTGCCGATTGAAAATATAACCCGCGCTGCTCTGTGCACCCGTTAGCGAGTTGAAGCCGCTTTCAAGCCGGAAAATCGCCTTCGTGCCGCCACCGATGTCTTCCGCACCGAGCAGGCCGAACTTGCTCGCCTGCAGGTTGCCCTGGCTCATGTAGAAGTTGGCGTGTCCCTTCTGATTGCTGGAATAGGCGAACGCGTTATCGACGATGCCGTACAGCGTCACGCTGCTTTGCGCCGACGCGCCGGTTGAGAGTACGGCGCCCGCAAACGGCAGGCACGAGAGGACGAGTGCGCGTGTACGCGCGCGCTTCAATGAGTTCATGGTTTGCGGGTCTCCGGATTAGATATGTGATCGGTGCTCTTCGGGTTGGTGATGCATGCTTTGTCAGTGGGCGATGGAGATCGTCAGGCATCGCCAGCCGTCTGCTGTATGGTCGGCTACCAGCGTGCCGTCGATGCAGACCGCAGCGCGCACTTCGCTTGCCGGCACGAACAGTCGAACTTCGTGCTGCGGCTGCTGAACCCAGCCTTCTCGTGCGATCGAAACGCGCAGCTCGCTTGCATCGCTTGTGATCGTGACGTTCCAGTGGCCTTGCGCGCCTGTGCGCCAGGCTTCGCTTTCGCCGTCGTCTTCCACGCAGCGGCCGCGAGCGATGCCTGTACCGGCGTGCGGCAAGGCGATGAACGCACGTTCGTCAGCGGGACGGCCGAAGTGTTGTTCAGCCATGTTCAACGGAATCACGCTACCTTCACGCAACAAGGTCACCGGCTGCTCGAATGGGGCAGGCAGGGTCACCGTCTGAGCGCCTTCGAACACCTCGCCGCTCCAGTACGACACCCAGCGCGCGCCGGCCGGCAGGTAGACGTCGCGCGTCGACTGGCCCGCCTCGACCACCGGTGCGACCAGCATCGACGAACCGAGCATCATGTCGTCGCCATCGACGAGACAGCGCGGATCGTGCGGAAACTCCGCGAACATCGGACGCAATACCGGCTCGTACGCGCTGTGCGATTGCCATAGCAGTTCATACAGGTAGGGAATCAGGCGGTAGCGCAGTTTGATGAGCGCCGCCACCTGCTGCGTGACTTCGGGATGCATCCAGGGCTCGTTGATCGTGCCGTCGTCGTTCCAGGAATGAATGCTGAAACGTGGCAGGAAAATGCCGAAGGCGACCCAGCGGGCGAACAACTCCGGACCCGGCGCCGGACCCGAGAAGCCGCCGATATCGTGACCGCTGTTCGACACGCCGGACATGGCGAGCCCGAGGCCCATCTTCAGATTGAAGCGCAGCGTTTCCCATGAGGTGTAGTTGTCGCCGGACCATGTCTGCACATAGCGTTGCATGCCGACGCCGCCCGAGCGGGAGACGAGGAACGGCCGACCGTCCGGCGTGTGTTCGCGCTGTGCGTCGTGCGACGCGCGCATCATCAACTGCGTTTGCAGCACCTTCGCCTCGCGTGCCGGATACGGTTGGCCGAAACCCTGAGCCATCGCGTCGGGCGACCCGATCTCGAACTCGTTGTTGTCGTTCCACGTTGCGGCGACACCGTGTTTCAACAGGCTGTCTTTCACACGCGCTTTCCACCACTCGATGGTGTCGGGATTCGTGAAGTCGAGATACGCGCCGACTTCGTCCCAGAACTGCACCCATGCCGGATCGCCATCGCGCGACTGGATCAGCAGGCCGGCGCGCGCCACTTCGTCGAACGCCGGATGATCCTGCAACAGGCAAGGTTTGATGTTTGCGCACAGACGCACGCCATGCTCGAGATAGCTCTGCACGAAGCCGTCGATGTCCGGAAACTTCTCGTGGTTCCAGTTGAACACGTAACGCTTCGCACCGATCGACGTGTAGCCCGACGACAGATGGAACGAATCGCACAGCATGTCGTGCTCGCGGCATTGCTCGATGAATTCGCCCATCCGGTGCTGCGCATCGGGCGCGTCGGTGTAGCTCATCGTCGAGCCAGAGTAGCCCAGTCCCCACTTCGGCATCCAGGCCGGACGCCCGGTCAGCCACGTAAAGCGGCGCACCGCGTGCAAGGGCGTGCCCGCCGACGCGATGAAGTAATAGTCGAGGTCGCCATGCTCGGCGACAAAGTGCCGGTAGTGGCCGTGATAGTTATCGAGCTCGCGGCCCATGTCGAAGCGGCAGTCGGCAAGCGTGTCGTAGAACAGGCCGAATCCTGTCGACGTTTGCGGCTGCCATGTCACGTAGAAGGGGATGTGCTTGTAGAGCGGGTCTGTCGTGCGTGCGCTGTAGCCCATTGCGTCGATGTTGCGCATTTCGTAGGACTGGTCCGCGCGGTTGAGCGAACCCGCGCGCTCGCCCAGACCGACATACATTTCGCCCTTGCGACGCTCGATGTAGTGATACACGCGCTCGTCCCACCAGCCGAAGTTATACGCCTGCGTCTTCCGATCGCTCATCACGCGCTGCCAGGTCGAGTCGTGCAGGATGTCCCACGCGCAGAATCCACCCTTCAGCGTGACCGTCAAACGGATGCGCGCCGTTTCAACGACAAACTGCTCGGCGTTGGCCGATACGTCAAACCGGGGCGGCGTGAAATCGCCCATGTCACGGCGATCGCGGCCTTCGAGCGGAACGTCGTCCGCGCCCGGTGCGATGGACCAGGTCCGCGGACCGTGCGGTTCGCCGTCCGGCAGCACGAGCACCCGGATGATGTCTTCGGCGAGAACGAACAGTTCAATCCGGCAGTTTTCCTGTGCGGTGAGAACGATGTGGTTGCCGATCTGGGAAAACAGTGAAAAACACGGCGGGTGTTTCAGATTCGTCAGTGAACGCATGATGTGTCTTCGAGTGAGGTCACGCAGCAGTGCTGGCGTTGTTGTCGACGTGATGCGGACGCACGTCGCGTTTGACGCCGCGCATCAGAATGATCAGCAGCGTGGCGCCGATCAGGTCGAAAGCACCGAGGGCGCCGAAGAGCGGCGTGTAGCCGATCGAATCGGCCAGCGCGCCGACCAGCAGCGAAAAGCCCAGGCCGCCGATCCACGCCGACATCCCTGCAAATCCGGCGACGGTGCCGACTTCGCTGGGGTCGAACACGTCGGCGGCCAAGGTGTTGACGAGCGCCGAGATCATCTGATGCGCGAAGCCGCCCACGCAGAAGAGCGCGATCGCCTGATACGGCGAGGCGACGAGGCCAATACATGCCGGGCCGATCATCATGAAGGCGCCGAGCACGACGCCCGCGATACGCGAGCCGATCAGCGGGATGCGCAAATGCTTCATCAGGAACGGCGACAGGTAGCCGCCGAAGAGGCCACCGAGGTCGGCGGCAAGAAACGGCAGCCACGCGAACATCGCGATCTGCTTCAGATCCATGTGGCGTTGCGTCGCGAGGTAAAGGGGAATCCAGAAGCTGAACGTTTGCCACGCGGGTTCCGCGAAGAAACGCGCTTGGGCGATCGCCCAGAACCGGCGCGTCCGGAGGACTTCGCGGATGCTGCGCCGCTGCGGCGCGGCCGGGGTTTGTCCGCTGACGATCGTCTCGCGCTCTGCCTCGCTGATGCGCGCGTGATCGGCGGGCGAGCGGTACAGCACATACCAGAGCGCGGCCCAGACGAAGCCGAGCGCACCCGTTACCGCAAACGCGCTCTGCCAGCCGTATCTCAGCGACAGGAAGACGACGAGCGGCGGGGCGAGCAGTGAACCGAGCGACGTGCCCGCGTTGAAGTAGCCCACCGCCACGGACTTCTCGCGATTAGGAAACCACTCGGCGACCACCTTCATGCCGGCCGGAATGGCGACGGCCTCCGTCAAGCCCATGAGTCCGCGCAAGGCCGCCAGCGAGAGCCAGCCGCTCGCGAAACCGTGCAGTACGCCCGTCAGTGACCAAAGGCAGGCGAACAGCGCAAAGCCAACGCGCAAACCGATCAGATCGATGACCAGGCCGCATACCGGCTGCATGATCGTGTAGCCGACCTGGAACGCGCCGACGACGTACGAGTATTGCTTTGTGCTCATGTGCAGCAGCTGCGTCAACTGAGGCGCCATTACACCGAGGGCGTTGCGCGACAGATAGTTGACGATCGTCCCGGCACACACGAGCGCGATGATCCACCAGCGCAAACCAATGATTGTTTTCAAAATCTGTCTCCGTACCCAATGTGTCCGCTGACTGGCCGCTGGACGGCTGGCATGCGCGAATTCGAACATTTATCGGCGTTTAGTGTCAGTCATCGTATCACTGGTTGAGCCATGGTGCACTAGGGAAAACCATGGGTTAAGTGGTTGAGTTTTTTGAAATATCCAATGAATAGGGCTTTTCATGGGATGTTTTTTAGTTGATGAGGTCGGACGACCGGTGACCAAGGAATATCTGAGGAATGTTCTTTCGAACATCAAATGTTCGTTTTGATGGTGTGTGCGAATAGGCATGGCCGGGCGTCACGGCGATCGCGGCGGCGGAGGGGACGCGATACGCGACGCTTTGCAGCGCCATGCCATCTTGCGATCTGATTTGAGCCGCCCAAAGGGCGGAGCGGCGCGAACGCGCGACAAGGCAAGGGCGATTGACGCAGATAGAGCGGGCGGGTTTCGGGGTTCCGCCAGGTCCGTCACGTGCTGCAATAATCCTTCGATATCCTATGTATATTGATGCGCCGGCAATGCCGCGACCGCAAGGCCGATCGTGGAGCCGGCAACCGGATGACCTGGCGCGTGCGAGCGCTACGGCCGGAATTGCCCCGCAGCGGCGAGGGCGGAGAAAGAGGGGGGGGCCTGCCGGCGGATGGGAGCCTAATGGCGAGGCAACTCAATTACATCGCCACGACTTTTTCACCAAACCTTTGTCCAATGTAACGAGACGTAACCAGGCGGCCAACAGTGCGATGTTATGCATCAGTTATTACAAAGTTGAAATACGCGGATGGCTGCCTTGCGCTATATTTCCGCCAACAACACACATTCTTCAAAAGGGTGAATCAATGAAGTCCGCACGTATTGTTCCACTTCTGATCGGGGTTCTCGGGTTGGCTGCGTCGGGTGCTGCAATGGCCGGTGGGCTCAGCGTTGGTGTCAACATCGGTATTCCCGCGCCTGTCTACGTGGCCCCGGCTCCGATGTACGCACCGCCCCCCCGCCTCCGCCGCCTGTCGTCTATCAACCGGCTCCCGTGTATTACGGCGGCCCGGCGATCGTGATCGGCTGGCATGGCGACCGTTACTGGGACGGCCGCCGCTACTGGGCGCGTGATGACTGGTATCGCCATCATCCCCCGGGCCGCTACGACTACGGCCGTGATCACTACGACAATCATCGTGGCTGGCACTAAGCCATCAACAAGCCGCGGCTGATGCAGTCGCCGTGTTGAAACAAACCGCCCGGAAAAGGGCGGTTTTTTATTGCGCTCGCGAAACCTGCAGGCTGAGCCGAAAGCGCCGAGTCAGCGCAACCTGAGCATGGATTGCGCGGGTTTATTGGGTAGAATTCCCTCACATTGAAATCGCCCACTGATCAACAAGGCCCCTATGACAACTGGCTCGCGATGGGTTCAAACGCCTCGTGCACTTTGGTACAGCGTGATTCACAGGCTATCGCGTGTCGGTCTACCGGTTGTGCCGCGCTCCAGGCGCTCCAAGAGGTCCGCGTGCGCTGTCGCGCTGTGCGGCGTATCCGCCCTGGCCGGTTTGCTCGCGGCGCCTGAGGCCCAGGCGGTCTATGCGATCGCCCAATACGGCGAGCCGAAGTACCCTCCAGATTTCAAGCACTTCGACTACGTCAACCCGGATGCGCCAAAAGGCGGCACGCTGGTGCTGGCCAATCCCAGCCGGCTCACCAGTTTCGATAAATTCAATCCGTTCACGCTGCGCGGCAATCCCGCGCCGGGCGTCGACCTGATGTTCGAAAGCCTGACCATCGGCAGCAGCGACGAAGTGGCGTCCGCCTACGGCCTGCTCGCCGATGACATCAATATCGCGCCGGACGGGTTGTCGACGACCTTCCACATCAATCCGCGCGCACGCTTTTCGAACGGCGATCCGGTCACCGCTGACGACGTCAAGTTTTCGCTCGACACGCTAAAGAGCCCGCAGGCCGCACCGCAATTCGCGTCGATCTTCGGCGAGATCACGCGCGCGGTGGTGGTCGATCCGCAAACGATCCGCTTCGAGTTTCATCACAGCAATCGGGAGTTGCCGCTGCTCGTGGGCAGCATGCCGGTGTTCTCGCGCAAGTGGGGGATGAAGCCGGACGGCAGCCGGATTCCGTTCGACCAGTTGGCATTCGAAAAGCCGATCGCCAGCGGCCCTTATCTGATCGATCAGTACGACAACGGCCGCACGATTACTTTTCGGCGCGATCCGAATTACTGGGGCGCGGCGCTGCCGGTGCGCGTCGGTACGAATAACTTCGATCGCATTGTCTACAAGCTGTATTCGGATAACGTCGCGCGGCTGGAGGCGTTCAAGGCCGGCGAATACGATGCGATGGTCGAATACATCGCGCGCAATTGGGTGCGGCGCGACGTCGGCAAGAAGTTCGATAGTGGCGAGTTGATCAAGCGCGAATTTCCGCAGCATAACGGCACGGGCATGCAGGGCTTCATGCTCAATCTGCGCCGGCCGTTGTTCCAGGACGTGCGGGTGCGCAAAGCGCTCGATCTCGCGCTCGACTTTCAGTGGTTGAACCGCCAGCTGTTCTTCAACCAGTACACGCGGATCGACAGCTTCTTTGCCAATACGGATTTGCAGGCGAAGGGTCTGCCATCGCCGGGCGAACTCGCGCTGCTCAATCCATGGCGCGCAAAACTCGATCCGGCTGTATTCGGTCCGCCGCCGAAGCAGCCGGACACGGATCCGCCGGGTTCGCTGCGCGCCAATCTGCTGCAGGCGCGTGCTTTGTTGCAGCAGGCAGGGTGGACCTATCGCGACAACGCGTTGCGTAACGCCAAGGGCGAGCCGTTCGAATTCGAAATTCTCGACGACTCCAGTTCCGAAGCGGCGATGTCGCCGATCATCGCGACGTACATCCGCAATCTGGAAAAGCTCGGCATCAAGGCGACGTTTCGTGTGTCCGATTTCGCGGTGTATCAAAAGCGCCTCGATAATTTCGATTTCGACACGACCACGATTCGCATGCCCGATGTGCAGGTGCCGGGCACCGAACAGATCGACCGCTTCGGCAGTAAAGCCGCCGATACGCAGGGTTCCGACAACGTGATCGGGCTGAAGTCGCCGGTGGTCGACGCGGTGCTGCGCGCGTTGGTGCAAGCGCAGACGCGCGAGCAACTGGTGGACGCGACGCATGCGCTCGACCGTTTGCTGATGCATGGCTACTATGTGGTACCGCACTGGTACAGCGCAACGCACCGGGTGGCGTTCAAGCGCGGCCTTGCGTGGCCCAAGACCTTGCCTCTGTACTATGGAGCGGAAGGCTGGATCACGTCGATGTGGTGGTATGCACAGCCGCAGCCGTCAGCACAGTCGCACTAAAAGCGTCCATTTACTCACCGCCTTCGCACCGGAAACGACGCCATGTGGAGCTACATCCTCAAACGCCTGCTGTTGATGATCCCGACCTTGCTCGGCGTGCTGACGCTGACCTTCGTCGTGATCCAGTTCGTCCCGGGTGGCCCGGTCGAACAGATGCAGCATGAGCTGCGCAAAGGCGCGGAGAACGGCGCGCCGTTCGGTCTGCGCGCCCATACTGGCGTCGACGCGCAGCAGATCGCGCAACTGAAAGCGCTGTATGGTTTCGACAAACCGCCGCTCGAACGCTACGTCCTGATGCTAAAACGCTTCTCGACGTTCGATCTCGGCCAGAGCTATTTCCGCCACCAAAGCGTGTGGTCGCTGATTGTGTCGAAGTTGCCGGTGTCGATCAGCATCGGCTTATGGACCTTCTTTCTGACGTACCTGATATCGGTGCCGCTGGGTATAGCCAAAGCGGTGCGCAACGGCTCGCGCTTCGATATCGCGACGAGCCTCGTCGTGTTGATCGGTTACGCGATTCCGGGCTTCGTGCTGGGCGTGCTGTTGCTGGTCCTGTTCGGCGGCGGCAGTTTCCTGCAGCTCTTCCCGCTGCGCAATCTCACCTCGGACAACTGGGCGCAGTTGAGCCTCGGCGGCAAGATTGTCGACTACCTGTGGCATATCACGTTGCCGATCACGGCCTCGGTGGTGGGCAGTTTCGCCGTCGTCACGATGCTGACGAAGAATGCCTTCCTCGACGAAATCCGCAAGCAATACGTGCTGACCGCGCGCGCCAAAGGTTTGTCGGAAAGGCGCGTGCTGTGGAAGCACGTGTTTCGTAACGCCTTGCTGCCGTTGATCGTCGGTTTTCCGGCGGCGTTTATCGGTGCGTTCTTCACCGGCAGCCTGCTGATCGAGACGCTGTTCTCGCTCGACGGACTCGGCTTGCTGTCGTACGAATCGGTGGTGCGGCGCGACTACCCGGTCGTGCTCGGCACGCTGTATCTGTTCACGCTGATCGGTCTTGCGACCAAGCTGATTTCCGATCTTTGCTATGTGTGGGTCGATCCCCGCATCCAATTCGAACAACTGGAGCGCTGATGAATCGAGCCCGCCTTTCAGCCGATGCGGCGGCGCGCACCGAACCGGTTCGCGCGTTCGTCTCGCCAACGCCTGCGCGTCGCGTCTGGCAGCGTTTTCGCCAGCAGCGCCTAGGCTACTGGAGCCTGATCATATTCGTCGTCGCGTTTGCGGCGAGCCTCGCCGGGCCGTTGTGGTCGAACGACAAGCCACTTGTGGTGCGCTACGAAGGGCAGTTGTATTTTCCGATGTTCAAGACCTACGCGGAGACCACCTTCGGCGGCGACTTCCCAACGCCCGCCGATTATCTCGATCCGTATATCAAGCATCGTTTCGACACGCCGGGTAACTTCGCGGTGTATCCGCCGAACCGGTACTACTACGACACGCTGAATTACTTCTCGAAGGAGCCGAACCCGGCGCCGCCGTCGCGCGATAACTGGCTCGGCACCGACGACCGTGGCCGCGATCTCTTCGCGCGTCTTCTGTACGGGTTTCGCGTGTCGGTGGAGTTCGGGCTGGTGCTGACCTTGATTGGCACCGTGCTCGGGATTGCCGCGGGCGCCGTGCAGGGTTACTTCGGAGGGCGTATGGATATCATCGGGCAGCGCCTGATCGAAATCTGGAGTGCCATGCCGGAGCTTTACCTCCTGATCATTTTCTCGTCGATCTTCGAGCCGGGGTTCATTCTGCTGATCGTGCTGCTGTCGCTGTTCGGCTGGATCGGCTTGTCCGACTACGTGCGCGCGGAGTTTCTGCGTAACCGTCATCAGGACTATGTGCGTGCGGCGCGGGCGATGGGTCTCTCGAGCTGGCAGATCATGTGGCGGCACGTCTTGCCCAACAGTCTGACGCCCGTGATCACGTTTCTGCCGTTCCGCATGAGCGGTGCGATTCTCGCGCTCACCAGCCTCGATTTTCTCGGCCTCGGTGTGCCATCGCCAACGCCGAGCCTGGGCGAACTGCTTGCGCAAGGCAAAGCCAATCTCGACGCATGGTGGATCTCGTTGTCCACTTTCGGCGTACTCGTCGCGATGCTGTTACTGCTGACCTTCATGGGCGACGCCCTGCGCAACGCGCTGGACACCCGCATCTCCGACGCGATGCGCGCGGGAGGCAACCAGTGAGCGCCATCGTCGAGAACAACGCAAAACAGGGTATGACGCCGCCGCTGCTGGAGCTCGATCATCTGCACGTGAGCTTCGGCGATACGGTCGCGGTGAGCGACGTGACGCTCGCGATCCAGCGCGGCGAGCGGGTCGCACTGGTCGGCGAATCGGGTTCGGGCAAGAGCGTGACCGCACTGTCGATCCTGCGCCTGTTGAACGACGCGCAGGTCAGTGGCGCGATCCGTTTCGACGGTCAGGATCTGCTCGCCAAAAGCGAGCGTGCGATGCGTGGCATGCGCGGCTCCGACATCGCGATGATCTTCCAGGAGCCGATGACGGCCCTCAATCCGCTCTATACGGTCGGTGACCAGATTGCGGAGACGATCGTCGTGCATGACGGTGTGACGGCGAACGAGGCGCGTAAGCGCGCCGTGGCCTTGCTGGGGCGCACGGGGATTGCCGAGCCCGGCAAGCGCGTGAACAGCTATCCCCATCAGCTCTCGGGCGGTCAGCGGCAGCGCGCAATGATCGCGATGGCGCTCGCGTGCCGCCCACGCCTGTTGCTGGCCGATGAGCCGACCACGGCGCTCGACGTGACGATCCGCGCGCAGATCGTCGACCTGCTGCTGGAACTGCAACGCGACGAAGCCGAGAAACGCGGTATGGCCGTGCTGCTGATCACGCACGACCTGAATCTGGTGCGGCACTTTGCGCAACGCATCGCGGTGATGGAGAAGGGCGTGCTGGTGGAGAGCGGCCCGGTCGAGCAGGTGTTCGAGTCGCCGCAGCATCCGTATACGCAGCGTCTGCTGGCGAGCCGTCCGCAACGCACGGTGGTCCCGGTGCTGCCGATTTCGCCGGTGCTGCTCGAGGCGCGCGATGTCTCGGTCGATTTCAAAACAAAACTGCCGGGCTTGAGCGGCTGGTTTCGCTCGGGGCGCTTCCATGCGGTCGCGGATGCGAGCGTGTCGGTGCGGCAGGGTGAGACGCTGGGGATCGTCGGCGAATCGGGGTCGGGCAAATCGACGCTTGCGATGGCCTTGCTCGGTCTGCAACGCACGGCGCACGGCGAGATCGAGTTTCAGGGCAGGGCGCTCGGGAGCTATCGCGGCGCCGAACAGACCGCCTTACGTTCGAATATGCAAGTTGTCTTTCAGGATCCGTTCAGTTCCCTTTCGCCGCGCCAGACCATCGAGCGGATCGTCGGTGAAGGGCTCGCGCTGCATCGGCCGCAAATGAGCCAGGAGGCGCGGCGCGACAAGGTGGTGTCGGTGCTGCGCGAAGTGGGTCTCGACCGCACGGTGCTGTACCGCTATCCGCACGAGTTCTCCGGCGGTCAGCGTCAACGGATTGCAATTGCGCGCGCTTTGGTGCTGGAGCCACGCATCCTGATCCTCGACGAACCGACCAGCGCGCTCGACGTGTCGATCCAGCAGCAGGTGCTGAAACTGCTCGCTGGGTTGCAACAGAAGTACAACCTCGGCTTCGTTTTCATCAGCCATGATCTGGCCGTGATCGGGGCGATGGCGCATCGTGTCGCGGTCATGCAAAACGGATCAATCGTCGAAAGCGGCGACGTTGAGCAGATTTTTGCGACACCGGCGCACCCTTACACCCGAAAGCTGCTGAAAGCGGCGCTCGACTACTGATTTTGCACTCTTTGACCAATTGGGTGCCTGTCTCGATTGTATTTTTCTATTTGTTTTGACATGTGAATACTTACTGGCTAGTATCGACCAAACTTTTTTCCGTAGCCCACTGATTTTTAGGCAAAAAATACCGACCAATGCAGCACAGAAACCTAACCCAGGCTTGCACGCGCGTCGTCGCCGGGATGTTCATTGGCGTCTTGATGGCAGCAACTCCCGGCGCGTTCGCCGACGAAGTAAGCAGTGTTAATCAGAATGCCTCATATTCGACCCCCAGCGGGTCGAATTCTTTGTCCGCCCTCAATTCGCAATCGGCCGCTCCCGACAGCGACGGCGGCGCCAAATCGTTCCTCTCCGGCATGGCCGGAAAAGCGGGCGACGTGGTGGTCGGCGCGCTGAACATGATCGGCGTTCGCTACCGTTGGGGTGGTAATACGCCCGATTCGGGGCTCGATTGCAGCGGCTTCGTGCGCTACGTGTTCCAGGACACGCTCGGTATGGCGCTGCCGCGCCGCGCTGAGGAAATGAGCCGCGTCGGCGAGAAGGTTCGCGTCAGCGACCTGAAGCCGGGCGATCTGGTGTTCTTCAACACCATGCGCCGTACGTTCTCGCACGTCGGCATCTACATCGGTGACAACAAGTTCGTGCATTCGCCTTCCACGGGCAGCACGATTCGCGTCGACGATCTGGATAGCGGCTATTGGGAAAAGCGTTTCACGGGTGCTCGCCGGATCGAGACGTCCTATCAGGACGGTGAAGATCTGCGCAAGCGCGTGAATGCTTCGATCGGCGGTAATCAGTAACTGATTCAGCCCACACCGGCGGTTGGGGTGTGAAAAAAGCCTGCTTCGTTCGAAGCGGGCTTTTTGCGTTGGGGCGCTTGTGGATGCGCCGCTGAATCGTCCGCGCTGTACCTCAGGCTGTGTCGGCGCTGCGTGTGTTGCGTGTGTTGCGTGCGGCAAGCCGACGTGCGCCGGTCGGTGTAACCGGCGCGACCCAGGTGGGTTACACCGCGGCGCGGCTTGCGGCCAGCTTGCGTTGCAACTCCGGTATCATCTTCGCCACCGCTTCCTCTCCGGCCAGGATCGCAGCGTTGCGCTGTGAGAAGTCGCTGCCGCTCATGGCGGCCAGATTCGGCCGGATCACAATGTCGGCGTACTTTTCGAGTTCATAGGTCTTGATCGTCTGGCCCATGATCGTGAAAGTCTGCATCAGCACGTCGAACGAGCTGGCGGTGAGGCCGCTTTCCGGGCGCTGCGAGATATCCACGGCGATCACGAAATCCGCGCCCATCTTGCGCGCAAACGAGGCGGGCACCGGACTCACCAGGCCGCCGTCCACATATTCATGCCCGCCCATCTTCACCGGCTCGAAGATCGACGGCACGCTGCATGACGCGCGCACCGCAATGCCGGTGTTGCCGCGCTGGAACAGAATCGGCTGGCCGGTCCGCAGATCGGTTGCGACCACGCCGAGTGGCTTGGCCATCTTCTCGATCGGACGGTTGTTGAGTGTCGTATTCAGGTAGTTCTGTAGCGCGACGCCTTGCAGAAAACCGCGCGTGCGAAACGGCATGGCCCAGTCGCTGATCGACGCTTCGTCCATGTTCAGCGCGAGCTTGTTCAGTGCAAAGCCGTTCATCCCCGAAGCGTACAGCGCACCGACGACCGAACCGGCGCTGGTGCCGGCCACCAGATCGACCTGGATATTGCGCGCCTCGAGCGCCTTGATCACGCCGATATGTGCGAAGCCGCGAGCGGCGCCGCCGCCTAGCGCGAGCCCGACGCGGATCGATCGCTGCGGTTTGTCGAGCGGCGGCGTAGTGGGCGTGGCGGCAACCGGGGTGCTATCGGTTTTGCTGCCGCCCGTCGTGGTGCAGGCGGCCAGCACCGCGGAGGCGGCCGCCAACGAGAAGTTGCGACGGGCGAGGCGAGGGGATGACGGTTTCAACGGGTTCTCCAGCAACGGCCAAGGGCGGCGCGATCGGCGCAAGCGACGCAACCTGTGCCGCGATCAGGCGGATAGTCAAACGGGCAGAACCGCCGGCGGCGATTCCATCGCGCTGTGGTTCTATCCCGACCCGCAGCGCGCGCACATCATAAATCAAAGCGCCGGGCGTACGCCGGCCCGGTAATGAAACGTTGCAGACGAAACCCTCGGGCGCCTTGCAACACGCTTCACGCGCGTCTTGCGTGCTGCCATTGGCCATTCGGACGAGGGCGGGCAATACGGGTTCGGAAGGTATAATTCGGCTCTCATATTTATTTCCTTCGTGTCCGTGCAAGGCGTTGTTTGCCGCACGGGCGCGCTCCGCTGCCGCGCTTCACTGGCGATGTCTGCCACGGCGCCGGCGCCTGTCTTCCGAGTAATCGCTAATGACCACCTCTGTCCGTACCCGTTTCGCACCGAGTCCCACCGGCTTCATCCACCTCGGCAACATTCGCTCCGCGCTTTATCCGTGGGCGTTCGCGCGCAAGATGAAAGGGACCTTCGTGCTGCGGATCGAGGACACCGACGTCGAGCGTTCCAGTACCGAAGCCGTGGACGCCATTCTCGAAGGCATGGAATGGCTTGGCCTCGATATCGACGAAGGCCCGTTCTACCAGATGCAGCGCATGGACCGTTATCGCGAAGTGCTCAAGCAGATGCAGGACGCGGGGCTTGTGTACCCGTGCTACATGTCGACGGAAGAGCTGGACGCACTGCGCGAACGCCAACGCGAGGCCGGCGAAAAGCCGCGCTATGACGGCACGTGGCGTCCGGAACCCGGCAAGGTCTTGCCGGAGCCGCCGGCCGGCGTGCAGCCCGTGCTGCGCTTCCGCAATCCGCTCTCCGGTGTGGTCGCATGGGACGACGCCGTGAAAGGCCGCATCGAGATCTCGAACGAAGAACTCGACGACCTCGTGATCGCGCGCCCGGATGGCACGCCGACCTACAACTTCTGCGTGGTCGTGGACGATCTGGACATGCGCATCACGCACGTGATTCGCGGCGACGATCACGTGAACAACACGCCGCGTCAGATCAACATTCTGCGTGCGCTCGGCGCCGAGCCGCCGGTGTATGCTCACTTGCCGACCGTGCTGAACGAGCAGGGCGAGAAGATGAGCAAGCGTCACGGCGCGATGAGCGTGATGGGTTATCGCGACGCCGGCTTTCTGCCGGAAGCGGTGGTCAACTATCTGGCGCGTCTGGGCTGGTCGCATGGCGACGCGGAAATCTTCACGCGCGAGCAGTTCGTCGAATGGTTCGATCTGGAGCATCTGGGCAAGTCGCCGGCTCAGTACGATCACGACAAGCTGAACTGGCTCAACGCGCACTACATCAAGGAGGCGGATAACGCACGCCTCGCTGAGCTTGCCAAGCCGTTCTTCGCTGACTTGGGTATCGACGAAGCCGCTATTGCGCAAGGCGCCGATCTGACGTCGGTGGTGGGCTTGCTGAAGGACCGTGCGTCGACAGTGAAGGAAATCGCCGAAAACGCCGCGATGTTCTATCGCGCGCCGGCGCCTGAAGCCGATGCGCTCGCGCAGCACGTCACGGATGTCGTGCGTCCGGCGCTTGCCGATCTGGCGGCAGCGCTCAAGACAGTGGAGTGGACCAAGGAAGCCATCGCTGCAGCCTTGAAGGCAGCGCTCGGCGCGCACAAGCTGAAGATGCCGCAACTGGCCATGCCGGTGCGTCTGCTGGTGGCGGGCACCACGCATACGCCGTCGATTGACAGCGTGCTGATGCTGTTTGGGCGCGATGTCGTCGTGAGCCGTATCGAAAAAGCGCTGGCCTGAGCGCGTTCGCGCGCGCCTTGAGAGGGTTTGCATGCGACTTGCGAAAAAAGTCGCATGCAATTGCTCAAAGGGTATTTACAAAGCGCAAATTGGCCTCTAGAATCTCGTTTCTGTTCTGCAAGGGGGTATAGCTCAGCTGGGAGAGCGCTTGCATGGCATGCAAGAGGTCAGCGGTTCGATCCCGCTTACCTCCACCATCAGAGCAGAGTGAAGTGGTTCCGAAGTCTGGAACTTGTAGCAAAAAAGACTTCACAAACGGTTGTAACGTAGTTAGAATATCGGTCTTTGCTGCTGACGAAACAGAAGTTAGCCGGAGTTAGCAGCAAGATAAAGACAGATCTGAAAAGATTATGTCCCCTTCGTCTAGAGGCCTAGGACATCACCCTTTCACGGTGAGTACAGGGGTTCGAATCCCCTAGGGGACGCCAAACATCAGCGTCGCTTGGTAGTAGTAAAGCAGCGCAGCTTGCAGAGAAAAAACCAACGCTCGCAAGTCATGATAGGCAAACTGGAGTGGTAGTTCAGTTGGTTAGAATACCGGCCTGTCACGCCGGGGGTCGCGGGTTCGAGTCCCGTCCACTCCGCCAGACAAAGCCCGTTCATACAAACCTGAACGGGCTTTTTCATTAAAGGTGTAAGCAGTACGTTGTCCCCTTCGTCTAGAGGCCTAGGACATCACCCTTTCACGGTGAGTACAGGGGTTCGAATCCCCTAGGGGACGCCAGAACATCGGCGTCGCTCATAAGCAGAATGAGTAAGCAGTATGAGCGGTGTAGTAGGTGAGTGAGCAAAGCTCATAAGCCATGGTGCAAAAATCTGGAGCGGTAGTTCAGTTGGTTAGAATACCGGCCTGTCACGCCGGGGGTCGCGGGTTCGAGTCCCGTCCGCTCCGCCAGATTTTAAAAAGCCCACTTCGAAAGAAGTGGGCTTTTTTTATTTCCGCAGCCGGGTTTGCCTGGGTATCGTCCGGGTATGCTCGGGACAAACAGCCATTGCCAGCGCGCGCGGCCTGTTTTACCGTTGACCCGACTCATCTTCGTCGCTCCACCATGTTCGATCCAACCGAAGCTCCGTCACCGTTTTATCTGCGCCAGGCCAGCATGGACGATTTCGAGTTCGCTGAGGCGCTGACTCGCAATAACATGGGTGGCTACTATCGCCGGCACCATCTGGTCTGGCGTGGCGATCTGTTTCTCGGCAGCTGGCGCGAGTCGGAGAATTTTATTCTTGAAGTGGACGGCGAGCCGATCGGCGTGCTGCGCATCACGCAAGAAGGCGATTCGCTGCATATCCGCGACGTGCAGATTGCCGAAGGGCATCGGCGGCTCGGCGCCGGCACGTATCTGCTCGATATGTCGCATCAGTGGGCGCGCGAGCGCGGGCTGCGCGAGTTGCAGTTGCGCGTGTTCGTCGACAATCCCGCCGCGCGGCTGTATCAGCGCAAGGGGTACAAGCTGACCGGGCCGCGTCTGGCGCAACTCGGGGCGATCCGTCATCTGGCGCGGCGCGTCTGACGTGTTCGTTGGCGCTAACGGCTAACGGTTGCGCTTTGCGCAGTCACTTTTGCGCGGTCTCTTCGTCCGTCTCTGCATGGCCACGATCTCCGCTCGCCACACGATGCTCGGAGCCACGCTCGATGAACGCGCGTGGACTTTCACCGAATGCTCGCCGGAACATCGCCGAGAACGCACTCTGGCTCTGATAGCCCAACTCCTGCGCGACATGTGAAAGCGGCCGCCCCTGGCTTAGCAGCGGAATCGCGCGCGCGAGAATGGCCTGCTGACGCCATTGCGAAAAACTCACACCCAACTCCTGACGAAACAGCCGCGCAATCGTCCGCGTACTCGCCCCCACGCTCGATGCCCATTGTTCGAGCGAATCGCCGTGCGTTGGGTCCGCGATCACGGCCTCGCACAGCGCCCGCAAGCGCTTCTC
Organism: Burkholderia sp. GAS332; assembly: GCA_900142905.1. Lineage (NCBI taxonomy): Bacteria > Pseudomonadati > Pseudomonadota > Betaproteobacteria > Burkholderiales > Burkholderiaceae > Burkholderia > Burkholderia sp. GAS332. The sequence goes on from FSRV01000001.1 coordinate 1,830,206, forward strand.
GTTAGGCATCGGCACGGACAGCGGCAGTGGCTCCGAACGCGTCAGTTCGTCGAGCGCGAGGGCGCCCAGCAATTGTTCGCGTGTCGCTGAAATGCCTGGCGTATCGAGCGCGGCGATGATTTCGCGCAACAGATCCGATACTTCGACCACGCGCGGCGTATCCAGTCCGGCCGGGACGGTGCTTTCGGTAATGTAGAGCGTGCGCAGAAACGCATCTTCGACTGCGACGACTTCGTGGGTCACATGCGGCGGTACCCAGATCGCCCGGGATGGCGGCACCATCCACGTCGTGCCGGTCGTCGCGACCCGCAGCACACCGCGCGACGCATAGGCGACCTGTGCCCACGCGTGCGTGTGTCGCGCGATGCGCCAGCCCGACGGCATCGGCCGCGAACGCACGCGGATCGGGTGCGTTTGCGTCGGCTGGAATTCCGGCGGGATGTCGGCGAAGTGGACATGGCTCGCCAGGACTGAGTCAGTGGACGAATTCATGTTGACGATCGATCCAATGGATGGAGCTTAAAAAACGCGGAGCCTGTGAACAGGGAACTCACGAGTACGGGGCCCTCAAACATCGAGCGCTCAAGCGCGGATCCGAAGGCGCGGCCTCGAAGGCGCGGCCTCGAAGGCGCGGCCTCGAAGGCGCGGACTCAAAGGCGCGGACTCGAAGGCGCAGACCCGCAGACGCAGACCCGCAGACGCAGACCCAAACCCACCGCGGGCTTCTCATTGTAGGTGTTACGTCGGAGTCAACGTTGCATAATGTCCAGATTGCACCGATCCCGAGGAGACCCCCATGAGCTTTGCAACCGCTGATTTGTGCGATGCACACGAGGACCAACTGGCGCTCGGCACGCTGCGTGTGCTCGAGCCGGTGTTTCATCTCTTCAGTCGCGCCGAGTGTTTCAGCGGCGAGGCGGTCACGCTAAAGGTGTTCGAAGACAACGCGCTCGTGCGCGCCACGCTCGAAGAGAAGGGCGCGGGCCGGGTGTTGGTGGTCGATGGCGGTGGCAGCCTGCGTTGCGCGCTGGTAGGCGGCAACCTTGCGCAAATCGCCGAACAGAATGGCTGGGCGGGCATCGTGCTGAACGGCTGCGTGCGCGATACGCTGGAGCTCAATGAAGTCAATGTCGGCGTGGCGGCGCTGGCGACCTGCCCACGGCGTGGCCAGAAACGCGGCACGGGCGAGCGCGACGTGCCGGTGCAATTGCCGGGCGCGCTGGTCCGTCCGGGCGAATGGATCTATGCGGATATCGACGGCGTGCTGGTGGCGAGCGCGTCGCTGAACTGAAGCCCCGGCAACAGCCGAGGCAAGCCAAACCCATACTCAAGGAGAGCGAACAACGATGCAGACCGTCTTTGTCTACGGCACGTTGCGTGCCGGTGAAGTGAACGACCTCAGGAATGCTGCGGCGCGCAACGAGATCGCCGCACCGAATCTGCTTGGCACGGCCACGGTGCGCGGCCATCTATTCGACTTCGGCTTGTACCCGGGCCTGGTGGTCGACGAGGGCGGCGTGGACGTCACGGGCGACGTCTACGAAATCGACGATGAACTGGTCGCGGTGCTGGACGAGATCGAAGCGGTGTATCCCGGTGTCGAAGATCGATTCCTCGCGCGAGAAGTGATGGTGAAAGTAGACGGCAACGTCGTGAACTGCCGCTTCTATCCCGTCGCGCCCAATGCGGTAAAGGGCCTCCCGGAAATCAGGTCGGGCGATTGGGTCGAGTATCGCAGCACGCGCTGAGGGGCGGCATGGCTGGCTCACGGTGGGCGCGTCGCCAGCACCTCCGCAAGCATGACGAGCAGCACACTGCGAACGCGCCACGAGCCCACCGCGGGCACATAAAAAAACGGCCCGGCAGGCATATGCCTGTCGGGCCGTCCGGTCGGTCAGCCTTGCGACCCAGGCCGCTCTTTCATCTTGCGTGGCTGGTGGAAGCGGGCCTGGTACGACGTCGATACTGCTGTGCACCATCAGGCTGATGCCTGAGGCCGTTCAGATGCCTCAGATTTCCTCGTACAGCGGCAGCGTCAGGAAGTCGGTGAACTGCTCCGACGTCGACATGTCTTCGAAGATTTGTGCGGCGCGATCGTACGGCTTCGTATCGCCGCCGACTGCCTGCTTCACCTTGTCGAGCTCTTCTGCCGACAACTCGCGCACCAGCTCGGGCGTGACTTTGCGGCCGTCTTCGAGCTTGCCCTTCGGCGAACGCAGCCATTGCCACACTTGCGAGCGCGAGATCTCCGCGGTGGCGGCGTCTTCCATCAGGTTGTGAATCGGCACGCAGCCGTTGCCCTCGAGCCACGAGCCCAGGTAGTGAATGCCGACGTTGATGTTGTTGCGCAAGCCCGCTTCGGTGATCGACGCTTCCGGGCGGAAATCCATCAGGTCGGCTGCTGTGACGAGCACGTCGTCGCGCTGCTTGCCGATCTGGTTCGGCTTGTCGCCGAGCACCTTGACGAATTCTTCCATCGCGATCGGCACGAGGCCCGGATGCGCGACCCAGCCACCGTCGTAACCGTCGCCCGCATCGCGCGCCTTATCGGAGCGCACACCGCCCATTGCCTTGTCGTTCGCCGCCGGATCGTTCTTGATCGGGATCAGCGCGCTCATGCCGCCGATTGCCGGTGCGTTGCGGCGATGGCAGGTCTTCAGCAACAGCAGCGCGTAAGCACGCATGAACGGCGAGGTCATCGTGATCTGCGAGCGGTCGGCGAGGCAGAAGTCGCGGTCGTTCTTGAACTTCTTGATGGCCGAAAAGATGTAGTCCCAACGGCCGGCGTTCAGACCTGAACTGTGCTCGCGCAGTTCGTACAGGATCTCGTCCATTTCGAACGCGGCGACGATCGTTTCGATCAGCACGGTCGCGCGAATCGTGCCGCGCGGCACACCGACGGCTTCCTGCGCCGCGAGGAAGATGTCGTTCCACAGGCGCGCTTCCAGATGGCTCTCCATCTTCGGCAGATAGAAGTAGGGCGCCGTGCCGCGCGCGACCTGTTCTTTCGCGTTGTGAACCATGAAGAGCGCGAAATCGAAGATGCCGCCGGAGACGCGCGTGCCGTCCACCGTCACATGCTTTTCGTCCAGATGCCAGCCGCGCGGACGCACGATCAGCGTGGCGATCTTGTCGTTCAGTGTGTACGACTTGCCGTTCTGTTCGAGCGAAATCGTGCGGCGCACCGCATCCTTCAGATTGATGTGGCCGGTAATCTGGTTGTCCCAGCTCGGCGCATTCGAATCTTCGAAGTCGGTCATGTACGAATCCGCGCCCGAATTCAGTGCGTTGATGATCATCTTGCGCTCGACCGGGCCGGTGATTTCCACGCGGCGGCATTGCAGATCCTGCGGCAGCGGCGCGATCTTCCAGTCGCCTTCACGCACGCTTTTCGTTTCAGCGAGGAAGTCGGGACGCTCGCCGGCGTCGAGCCGCTTCGTGCGCTCCACGCGAGCCTGCAAGAGCTGCTGACGGCGCGGTTCGAACGTGCGATGCAGCGCGGCGACGAGCTCAAGCGCTTCGCGGGTGAGGATCGCTTCATAGCCCGGCTTGATCTCAGCCGTGATTTCCATGCCTTGCGGCAGCGGCAACAATGATTGCGATGACAGCGGATTGGCCATGGTTTCTCCTTGGTCGGTCAGATTGCAAAGGTGCAAATGTTGAAATGAAACTGAATTGCGTCGTGGGATCCCGGGGGGAGTGGTCATGCGCCAGGGCTGTGGCGCGTGCGGCTGCCGCCGGGATTGCCCGTGCCGCTGGTGCGGCCGGGCGACGCGCGGGACTTCAGAAAAGCGAGCAGATCGTTCATGCCTCCGCCCGTGCCATTCGGCGTGACGCCCAGTTCTTCGGCTGGTGCGTTTTGCCGGTTAAGCCAGAAAGTGGTGAAGCCGAACCAGCTCGCGCCTGCCACGTCCCAGCCGTTCGACGACACGAAGACGATCTCGCGCGGCTCGGCGTTGAAGGTGGACGTGCCGAGCGCGTAGGCCGCGGGCGAGGGTTTGTAGGCGCGTACTGTGTCGACGGATAGAACATGGTCAAACAGGCCCGTCATGCCGGCGCTCTTCACGGCGACGTCGAGCATTTGCGGATTGCCGTTCGAGAGGATCGCGAGACCAGGCCGTGAGCCGGCTTTGCCACTCGCAGACGCAGAAGCAGGCGATGCCGAAGGCGCGTCGCGCAACTGGCGCAGCGCGGGCACGGCATCGGGAAAAGCGGACAGGCAGGCATATTCGTCCATCAAACGCTTCTCCGCGGCACGGTCCAGCGTGAGGTGCAGTTTCCTGGCGGCGAAACGCAAGGCGTCGAGGGTGATGTCCCAGAACGGCCGGTAATGCGCGCCGGGCGCGCTGGCCGAAGCGGCGAGCGTACGCAGCTGCGTGTATTCGATCTGTTTTTGGCGCCACAACTGCGAGAGCGCGTCGCCGTGGCCGGGGAACATCTGCTCTGCGGCAGCGATCACCGAATGCACGTCGAACAGCGTGCCGTATGCGTCGAAAATGACTGCTTTAGGGGGGAGTGTCGTTGTGGCCGACATTGCCGTGCACTCCTATCAGAGGTCAGGACGAATTGTATTAGTGATGGTCTACGCTAAAAAAGAGGCTAAAGATCACTTGATCTTTTACTTTCATACACCTAATCTGACGCGCACCGACCACTTTCCCGCGCAACCCTCCAAGGGGACTTCCTTTGGGGCGCTGCGGCTCCGCCCGCTCATGGACCGTTTCAAACAGATCGAGACTTTCGTCACCGTCGCGGCGAAGGGCAGCCTGTCCGCCGCGGCGCTCGCCGAAGGCGTCGCGCCCGCCATCATCGGCCGCCGCATCGACGCGCTCGAAGAGCGCCTCGGCGTCAAATTGCTGGTCCGCACCACGCGCAAGATCACGCTGACCTTCGAGGGCTCGGCGTTTCTCGAAGATTGCCAGCGCGTCATCCATGACATGCAGAACGCCGAAGCCAGCGTATCGGCGGGCGGCGTGAAGGCGAGCGGCCACTTGCGGCTGTCGGCGCCGGCCGGGTTCGGGCGCCGGCATGTTGCGCCGCTGGTGCCGGCCTTTACCGTCGCGCATCCGGATGTGTCCATTACGCTCGACCTGTCCGACCGGCTGGTCGACCTCGTCAACGAGGGGTTCGACTGCGCGGTGCGTCTGGGCGAGCTGCCGGATTCGTCGCTGGTGTCGCTCAAGCTCGGTGAGAACCGGCGCGTGTGCGTGGCTTCGCCGTCGTATCTGAGCCGGCGAGGTTCGCCGCACTCGCTGGCCGATCTTGCGCACCACAACTGCCTCGCACTCGGCGCGAGCGCCAATCAGCAGCGCGGCTGGGTGTTCCAGCAGGGCGACAAGGTCGTGTCGATCAAGGTGTCCGGTACGATGGAATGCTCGGACGGCGCCGTGTTGCACGAGTGGTGCCTCGAAGGGTATGGGCTCGCGTGGCGCTCGTGGTGGGAAGTCGGCACGGATATCGCGGCTGGCCGGCTCGTCAGTGTGCTCGATGAGTTCGCCGCGCCGCCGATCGGTATCCATGCGGTTTTTCCGCAGCGGCGGCATTTGCCGCTGCGGGTTCGGTTGTTTCTGGACTTTCTCAAGCATACGTACGGCCAACCTGATTACTGGGGCTGAGCGTGGCGGAGGTGCGGCCGAGGTGCGACTGGGGTCCGGCGGCCTGGCACGAGGCTCCTTGTGCACGCCTCGCGCAACCGTTGCGACGATCCACGCAGCGGGTTTGCGATATGCGGACAGACCCGCACGACGGCCTTGAGCGCTTTTCTGCGAACTACAATCGATTGAAGCGGCTTCCTTCTAGGCCGATCGTGGGACGCTGACGCCGTGCTGCACGCAGCCGGCGACGGAGGGCATCATGTTCAGGCACATCCTGGTTCCGACCGATGGTTCAGACCTGTCACGCAAAGCGATAGACGGCGCCATCGATCTCGCGCAGGTCGTCGGCGCTCGCATCACTGCTTACGCGTGTCTGCCGCAATATCCGTACTCGCCGTTCTCCGACGTGGTGATCGAGCCGCCGGTCGAGTTTCTGCAGCGCAGCGAGCGTGAAGCGCACGTGCATCTGCGGGAAGTGGAGCTGGCCGCGCGCCGTGTCGGTGTCGCGTTCGACAGCCGCACCAGCGTGCATCCGGCGCCGTATCTCGGCATCATCGAAGCGGCCGAGCAGGGTGGCTGCGACGTGATTTTCATGGCGTCGCATGGACGGCGCGGCCTCGGCAGCCTGCTGATCGGTAGCGAGACGCAGCGGGTCCTGACGCATACGAAGATTCCGGTGATCGTGTACCGCTGAGGGACACGTCTGCATTCCCCAGTGCGGGCAGATACGGCACAGCAAAAAAACGCGCCGGCGATGAGGCCGGCGCGTCCTGTGTCCGCCGCACAATGCGTTGTGCTGGCTTTGTCTGCACTGCTGCCATCACTTCCAGATTCCAGCCATCAGGGCAGACCGGCGTACTTCAGCCCTGATAGCTTTGCTCCTCCCTGACGGCGGCCCTCTAACGGAGCCGCTTTCTCGTCTGCCTTGCCGTTCTCGCGATCAGACCGCGAAGTCCCTTAAGCGACCTTCTTGTCGAAGAACTGTTCGTCTTCCGTCGAACCGTGCAGCGCGGTCGTCGATGCATCGCGCTCGACCGTTTGCGTCACGGCGTCGAAGTAGCCGGTGCCGACTTCGCGCTGGTGCTTGACCGCGGTGAAGCCCTTTTCGGCCGCAGCAAATTCAGCCTGCTGCATTTCGACGAAGGCGGTCATCTGGTTGCGGGCATAGCCGTGCGCCAGATTGAACATCGAGTAGTTCAACGCATGGAAGCCGGCCAGCGTGATGAACTGGAACTTGTAGCCCATGGCGCCGAGTTCGCGCTGGAACTTGGCGATGGTTGCGTCGTCCAGGTTCTTCTTCCAGTTGAACGACGGCGAGCAGTTGTACGACAGCAGCTGGTCCGGGAATTCCTTATGGATCGCGTCGGCGAATTTCTTCGCGAACTCGAGGTCCGGCTTGCCGGTTTCGCACCAGATCATGTCGGCGTACGGCGCGTAGGCGAGGCCGCGCGAGATCGCTTGCTCCAGACCCGGCTTGGTACGGTAGAAACCTTCCACCGTGCGTTCGCCCGTCAGGAACGGCTTGTCGTTGTCATCCACGTCCGAGGTGATCAGGTCGGCGGCTTCAGCGTCGGTACGAGCCAGCAGCACGGTCGGCGCGCCGGAGACGTCGGCGGCCAAACGCGCGGCGGTCAGCTTGGCGATGTTTTCGCGGGTCGGCACGAGCACCTTGCCGCCCATGTGGCCGCACTTCTTCACCGACGCGAGCTGGTCTTCGAAGTGCACGCCGGCGGCGCCCGCTTCGATCATCGCCTTCATCAGTTCGAACGCGTTCAGCACGCCGCCGAAACCGGCTTCCGCGTCGGCCACGATCGGTGCGAAGTAGTCGATATAGCCTTCGTCGCCCGGATTCTTGCCTTCCGACCATTGGATCTGGTCAGCGCGCGTCAGCGTGTTGTTGATGCGCTTCACCACCAGCGGCACCGAGTTCGCCGGGTACAGCGACTGGTCCGGATACATTTCGCCGGCCACGTTCGCATCGCCCGCCACTTGCCAGCCCGACAGGTAGATCGCCTTCAGGCCGGCCTTCACCTGTTGCATCGCCTGGTTGCCGGTCAGCGCGCCGAGCGAGTTGACGAACGGCTCGTTGTTCACGCTTTCCCACAGCTTTTCCGCGCCGCGCTTGGCAAGCGTGTGCTCCACTTGCAACGAGCCGCGCAGACGGATCACGTCTTCAGCGGTGTACGTACGCTTCACGCCTTTCCAGCGCGGATCGGTTTCCCACTGTTGCTGGAGTTGCTTGGCTTGTTGTTCGCGCGACATGGTGTGCTCCTTGGTGGCCTGTAATGAATGGTTGACTCTGGTCCCATGCAAGAAACTTGCGGTCTTCGTCGAAAGCGGCTGGCCCTTTTAGGCGTTTCGTTTCGTGAAGTCTTGTATAAGAGTCTAGGCAAACCGATGGCGCCGCAGTAGGCACGACGAAGCGTTTTTAGAATATTAATTTATGTTGAAAATCAATTGCTTATGATGATCGTTCCGCATTAAGAAACGCCTTCTTCCATCTTGCAATAGGATATCTTGTGCCGTGCAGCACGGTTTTTTACGAGGCAAAAAAATTTTTCACATCGTGAAATTTGGGCGGTGACCCGAGTACGGACGAAAAAAAACCGGTGCCCGAGCACCGGTTTCTTTCGACTGACGAACGGCGCAGGGCCGTCCGGGTCTTTTCAGGCCGCTTTACGTACTGAACGAGCCACGTAAATCGCGTTTGCCTGATGATTGCTGAGTCGCTGCTTAGCTGCCGCGACGCGCCGTACGCGGGCCGTCGCTGCGGCGTGCGCCGTAGCCGCCGTCACGCGAACCGCCGCCGAAGCCGCCTTCACGCGAACCGCCACCGAAGCCGCCTTCACGCGAACCGCCGCCGGCCGACTTGCCTGCCCAGCCGCCGCCGTTACCGGCCGGCTTGCCAGCACCGCTGCCGCTACCGAAGCGACGGCCAGCGCCACCATTGCCACCGCCCGGACGGCCGCGACCGCCAAAGCCAGGACGGCCACCGCCCGACGGAGCCGACTTGCGCGGCTCGAAGCCTGCGACGACGTTGACCGGCAGCGGGGTGCGAACGAAACGCTCGATACGCTTCAACGCGCCTTGTTCCGCGTGGTGCACGAGGCTCACTGCGATACCCGAGCGGCCAGCACGGCCGGTACGGCCGATACGGTGCACGTAGTCTTCAGCGAACTTCGGCAGATCGTAGTTGAACACGTGCGTGATGCCCGGGATGTCGATACCGCGAGCGGCGACGTCCGTGGCGACCAGCACGCGCACACGGCGCTCGCGCAGGGCCTTGATCGTGCGGTTACGTGCGCCTTGCGGCAGATCGCCGTGCAGAGCAGCCGATTCGAAACCGGCGTCGGCCAGACGGCCAGCCAGTTGGTCAGCGTCCATCTTGGTTGCCGTGAAGACGATAGCCTGATCGAGGCCTTCGTCGCGCAGCAGATGATCGAGCAGACGATCCTTGTGATCGCGGTCGTCAACATAGTGGACGGTTTGCGCGATGTTGGTACGTTGTTCGAGGCGTTGGACGATCTCGATCCGTTCCGGATCCTTCAGCAGACGGCCGGTCAGCGAACCGATCTTGCCGTCGAGCGTGGCCGAGAACAGCATCGTTTGACGCGTAGCCGGCGTAGCGGCGACGATCGTTTCGATGTCTTCGATGAAGCCCATGTCGAGCATGCGGTCAGCTTCGTCGAGCACGAGGATCTGCAGTTGCGACAGATCGATACGGCCGCGTTCCAGGTGGTCGATCAAACGGCCCGGCGTAGCAACCAGGATTTCCGGGTTCTTTGCCAGCAGCATCAGTTGTTGACCATAAGCGACGCCGCCCAGAATGCTGACGGTGCGCAGACGCTTGAGGTGCTTGCCATACGTGGCAGCGGCGGTGGTGACCTGCATCGCGAGTTCGCGGGTCGGCGTCAGAACCAGCATGGTCGGACGGGCAACCGGTTGCGGACGGCGCGTGCGGGCACCGTCAGCCGGACGCGGCTCACGCGGCTGGCTGGCTTGGGCTTTTTGCAGTTGCGAGAAACGTTCGATAGCGGGCAGCATGAACGCGGCGGTCTTGCCCGAACCGGTCGGGCTCGACACCATCAGATCGCGGCCGGCGATGCCAGCCGGGATGGCGCGTTGCTGAACCGGAGTCGGGTTTTGATAACCAGCGGCGGTCAGGGCGGAGACGACATCCGCGGACAGACCGAGCGACGCGAACGACGGGCCGGTCGGCGCGGCGGCTTCTGCGGCGACAGCTTCCGGCGCGGCAGCGACTGCTGCGGCTTGCGCGGGTGCAACATTGCTGTCAACGAGACCGAGGGCTTGATCGGCGATGGCGTTCAACGGGCTGCTGGGGGTATTGCTCGAAGTCATGAGAATCCTTGGTAAATCCTTGGTACACACGGAATTAAAACGTCGGCGCCAATCGGCATACCCAAGTCGTCGGATTCAGCGAGCAAAGAAGCAGCGAGCAAATCGAAAAACGGGGGCAGCTCGCGACAATAAAGGCGAGCTTTTCGTTAGAAGCTGTATCGGATGCGACATGCCAACACGGCGTGCCGCCAGCCTGGGACATGATCGCCCGTAGGGGGCTAGGCAGGAGGGGACAGGTTCTAAACTGGATTGGAGCTAAACGCTACGAGGCGCTGCGCCGCAAAGGCCGCTAGAGGAAAGCCGGGCAAAGCAGTGAAGCGCAGGCAGCATTGTATAGGGTTTTGTTGCACTGCGCCACCGTTAAGAAGTTTCCTGGCGGAAAACTTCCGTTTGGCTGCCCGAATCGGCTTAAGGCGCCTGCCCACTGGGTCTGTCTAAGGACCCGCCCACTGGGCTACCTAACGGGGCGCCCCCGCAGGCAGGCTTAGGGACCACCTAAGCGATCTGCCTTGCCGGTGGCCATTCCGGGGCGGCTGCGGCCTGCCATTCCGACGACGGATTTCGCTATGGGGTCAGATTCAGGCAGCAGCGCCGCTCTTGAGGGCTTCGATCAGTTCGACGTATTGCTGCTTCGCGGTGTCTGGAGCGGTGCCTTTGAGTGCGGCCCACGCATCGTACTTGTATTTGCCGACGATATCGGTGAAGCCGGGCTTGTCGCCGTGGACGTCGCCGTCGATGGCCTGCTTGTAGAGGGCGTAGAGGCGCAGCAGGGTAAGGTTGCCCGGGCGCTCCGGCAGTTGCTTTGCATCTTCCTGGGCTTGGACGAATTGCGCGTTGATGTCTGTCATGGTGGTTTTTGCCCGGTTTGCGGGGTTGGTTCTGGCTGGGCTGATGATCATAACAACTGCATGCTGCCGCGGGTGCCGAGGGCTTATTCCAAACATTTATTCCTGCCCGGCGGCTGAACCCAAAACCGCATCCGCACGCGCGGTGCCGATTACAATACGGTCCATGACTCAAACTGTGCTTCTTGCCCTCGATACCTCGACCGAATTCTGCTCGGTAGCGCTCCTGTCCGCCATCGGCGGCGCGGCGAGCCAGACAGCGAACCCAAGCGGCGCCGAACCCCGGATCTGGGTGCGCCACGAGCATACCGGCGCAGTCTCCAGCACGCGCCTGCTGCCCGCCATTCGCGAACTGTTCGACGAAGCCGGCCTGACACTGGCGGACTGCCACGCCATCGCCTTCGGCTCCGGTCCCGGTTCGTTTACCGGACTTCGCACCGCGACGGGCGTTGCTCAAGGCCTCGCGTTCGGCCTCAACCTGCCGGTTGTGCCGGTCAGCACGCTGCTCGCCTGCGCGGAAAGCGCACGGCTGCGCGATCCGTCGGCGACCCGCGTGCTCGCCGCGCTTGACGCCCGGATGGACGAGATCTATTGGGCCGACTACGCATGGGACGCAGCCGTGGGCGAATGGCGCACGCTCCAGCCGGCTTCGCTCGATGCGCCGGAACGGCTCGTTTTGCCCGACGCCCCCTTCACCCTGGCCGGCAATGCGGCTGCCGCTTTCGGCGCGCGGCTGCCCGCCGTCGCGGCTGCACGGACCGTCGACGGCGAAGCGTTGCCGCATGCGGTGCCGCTCGCGCACGCGGCGTTGCGCGCATTTCGCGCCGGCCGCACCGTGCCCGCCGATCAGGCCGCGCCGGAATACATTCGCGACAAGGTTGCGCAGACCACGGCGGAGCGGGTCGCCGAGAAAGCTGAAAAAGCCGCCAAGGCCGAGCAAGCTGCCGCCAGGCTGGCGCATGACGCGCATCAGGGCGAGGGCCAGCAATGAGCGGGGTGTTGCTGGCGGACCGCTACATGTCGCCGATGACCGAAGCCGATCTGGACGAGGTCGCGGCCATCGAAAAGATCGCCTACGAGTTTCCCTGGAGCCGCGGCAATTTCGGCGACTCGCTGCGCAACGGCTATTTCGGCATCTGCATGCGGCACGTAACCGGCACGTTGATTGGATATTGCGTGCTGATGCCGGTGGTCGATGAAATGCATCTGCTCAATTTGTGCGTGACGCCCGCCGCGCAAGGCGCAGGTGCCGGGCTCGCGCTGTTGCGCGAAGCGGTGCGCATTACACGCGCGGAAAAACTCGAAGGCCTGCTGCTCGAAGTGCGGCCGTCGAATCATCGGGCTATCCGGCTTTACGAGCGTTTCGGCTTTGCGTCGATTGGCCGGCGCAAAAACTATTATCCGGCGCGGCATCGCAGCCGGGAGGACGCCATCGTGATGCGTTTCTCGTTTGCCACGGAGGGCGCAGATGGCGCTGCATGAATCGGTACTGGAAGAGTTCGGACTCGCGCCGCTGTGGGTGCGTCGCGGGATGGCGGCGCAGGCGCCGGCAGGCGAAGCCGCGGCCGAGCAGGGCGCGGGTGAGTTAGCGAATCAGGAGGCGCGTCGCGACGATCCGCGTGTGGCGGCGCGTGAGCCGTCGCCGTCCGCGCTGGCTCAGGACGCTCGCCGGCCTGCGATGCACGTCAGCGAAGCTCAGCAAGCCGATTCCGCGCCAGCCCAAGGTGAGCCACGTGCGCTGGTTCGCGCGGATCAGCCGCTGCCGACCGAAGCCCGTGATCGGTTCGATCGCGAGTCCCCGGCGCACGCGAGCGATTCGTCGCGGGCCATGCAGGAGCGTGATGAGCAGGGCGATCGGCGTGCGCCGCCAGCGCAACAGCAAGGGCAGCAAGGGCAGCAAGGACGGATGCAAGTGCCGGTTGAAACGCGCACGGTTTCCCCGCAGCCGCGAGCACCTGAGCCGCCGGCGGTTGAAATGCCCCCCGACGACGATTTCGCCTGGTTCGACGATCTGCCCACGCACCCCGGCACCGAAGCGCGCAGCGAGGCACCCGAGCCCGCATCGATCCAGACCCTCGACTGGGACGCGTTGAGTGAGCGAGTCGCCGCCTGCGAACGTTGCCGTCTATGCGAGAAACGCACGAACACGGTATTTGGCGTCGGCGATCGCAACGCCGACTGGATGCTGATCGGCGAAGCACCGGGCGAGAACGAAGACCGCCTGGGCGAGCCCTTCGTCGGCCAGGCCGGCAAGCTGCTCGACAATATGCTGCGTTCGCTGACGCTCGCGCGCGACAGCAACGTCTATATCGCCAACGTGATCAAGTGCCGCCCGCCGGGTAACCGCAATCCTGAGCCGGACGAAGTCGCGCGTTGCGAGCCTTATCTGCAACGGCAGGTCGCGCTGGTCAAGCCGAAGCTGATCGTCGCGCTGGGCCGCTTCGCTGCGCAAAGTCTGCTCAAAACCGACGCGAGCATTTCGTCACTACGCGGCCGCGTCCATGAATACGAAGGGGTGCCGGTCATCGTCACCTATCACCCGGCGTATCTGCTGCGCAGCCTGCCGGACAAGGCGAAGGCCTGGGCGGACCTCTGTCTCGCGCGCGACACATGGCTCGCGGCGGGCGGCGTGCCGTCCAACGCGGCAAAGTGACCGACGCAAGCGGGCCGGCGGCGCGCCTCGCCGCTGCGCCCGGCACATCCGCCGCGGTCCTCGAGACGCTGCTCGACACATTGCGTGAACCGGCCGTGCGCGATCTCGCGTGGATGCTGCTGAGCGCCAATTTGTTGCGCGCGCAACCACCGGTGGGCGCGCTCGCCAGTCCTTTCGACTCGTCGCAGGAAGCGGATGCAACCGTCGACTGGTTACGCGCGCTGGACGCCGATCCGGCCGACTTGCACCGCGATCTCACCGCAACGCGTATCACGCGTCTTGGCCGCTACGCCGAACGGCTGCTCGGATGGTTCCTGCAACATGGACCGGCGGCGCGGCTGGTCGCGGCCGGCGTGCCCTTGCGGCGCGCGGGCGTGACGCTCGGTGAATGCGATTTTCTAGTGCAGACGCAGCAGGGTGCGCGGCTGCATTGGGAGCTGGCGGTGAAGTGCTATCTGCATGCGGGCGAAAGCGGCGCGCAGGCGGTCACGCACCCGGCGGCGCGGTTAGCCGATTACGTCGGCCCGAATCTGAAAGACCGCTTCGATCTCAAGCTCGCGCATGTGCTGAATCATCAGCTGCCGTTGAGCGCGCGCGAGGAGTTCGCATCGGTCGGCTACGCGGGGCCGTGGACGCCGCAGATGTTCATCAAAGGCTGGTTGTTCTATCGCGCGGGCGAGATGCCTGCCGATCCTGTCGAGCTCGATCCGTCGCATAGACGCGGCTGGTGGGTGACTCGCAGCGAGTGGCCGGACTTTGCCGCGGCGCATGGACAAATGTGGCGCGTGCTGCCCCGGTTGGAATGGCTTGCGCCGAGGCGGCATGGAAAGGGTGAAGCGGAGGCTGCGGGGTTTGCTTTCGTCGATCAGCAGATGCTTGCTGAACAAACCTCAAATCAGCATGGACCGACGATGGTCGCGGCGTTCGCTGGCGATAGCGCCGGCAACCTGACAGAACTTTCGCGCGGCTTCATCGTGCCGGACGATTGGCCAGAACAGGCGCAGATCTACGCGCGGAAGTAGCAGGATCAGCCCCTCACCACCACCGGTAAAAATGATGCACCGGCCCGACGCCGCTGCCCACGTCCAGCCGATCGCTCGCTTGCAACGCACCGGTCAGATACAGCTTGGCGTCGGCGACGGCGCTCGCCAGACCGTCGCGCTGCGGAATCAGCGCCGCAATCGCCGACGACAGCGTGCAACCCGTCCCATGGGTATTCTTCACCGGTACGCGCGGGCCGCCCAGGCGCAGCGTGCCGCTGTCCTGTACGAGCCAATCGGGACTGTCCACTGCGCTCAAATGGCCACCTTTCATCAGTACGGCCCGCGCGCCAAGCGCGCGCAGCGCTTCGCCTTGTTCGACCATGCCGGCTTCATCGGTGGCAGCCTGCACGCCTAGCAAGGCCGCCGCTTCCGGCAGATTCGGCGTCAGCAGATCGGCCAGCGGCAGCAACTCCTCACGGACGGCAGCGACCGCATCCGGCAGCAGCAGGGCGTGATTGCTCTTCGAAATCATCACCGTGTCGAGCACGATGTGCTTCGGCTTGTACCGCCGCAGCGCATCGGCGACCGCGCGCGCGATCGATGCATTCGCCAGCATGCCGATCTTCACGGCGTCGATACGGATGTCGTCGAACACCGCGTCGAGTTGCGCGGTAATGAAGGCGGGCTCCGGCGCATGAATCGCCGTGACGCCGCGCGTGTTCTGCGCGGTGAGCGCCGTGATCACGCTCGCGCCATAAGCGCCGAGCGCCGAGAAAGCCTTCAGGTCGGCCTGAATGCCGGCGCCGCCGCCGGAATCGGAACCGGCGATCGTCAGCACATTGGGAATGGGTTGAGTCATGGCAAAGCGAGGAAAGGGGAAAGGCGCGGGCAGTAAGCGCAGTGCCCGCCGCGGGTCAGTGCTTGACTTCGCCGATCAGCGCGACCGAGTCGAACGCGCGCTGATTTGCCTGGTGGCGCCGCATCACCAGCCACATCATCAGGCAGACGAAGGTGCCGAAGAGCACGATCACCGCCGTGACCGGCACATCGAGCCAGACCAGCACGGCATACAGGCACAGCATGATGAGCACTGAGAGATTTTCATTGAAATTCTGCACGGCGATCGAGTGACCCGCCGACAGCAGCACGTGGCCGCGATGCTGGAGCAGCGCATTCATCGGTACGACGAAAAACCCCGACAGGCCGCCGACGATCATCAGGAAGATATACGCAACGATCAAATAGCCCGGCACATGCAGGTGGCCGAAATAGATGCCCCAATGTCTGGGGAACAGATCGCGTGTGTAGAAGGCCATCAGCATCACGGCAATGCCCATCATGATGCCGACCGGAAGTACCGACAACGACTTCTTCAACGGCACGCGCGAGGCGGCGAAGATCGCTCCCGCCGCCACGCCCACTGCCACCACCGCTTGCAGAATCGCGGCTTCCGAAAGCGACATGTTCAGCGACACCTCGGCCCACTTCAGCACGATGAATTGCAGCGTCGCGCCGGCGCCCCAAAAAAGCGTGGTGACGGCGAGCGAGATCTGGCCGAGCTTGTCACGCCACAGCACGAGAAAGCAGTCGGCGAAATCGGTGATCAGCTTGATCGGGCCGCGCTCCTGTTTTGGATAGCGCGCGCCGGTGTCGGGAATGCGCAGATTGAACAGCGCCGCGATCACGTAAATGGCCATGATCACCAGCATCGCCGCTTCAGCGGGCGTGTTGACCGTGGGGATGTGGTGTCTGAGGATCGGTGCGGCGATGTGCGGGCTGATGAGCGCGCCGCCGAGCACGGTGCCGAGAATGATCGAACCGACCGTCGTGCCTTCGATCCAGCCGTTCGCGGCGACCAGCCGGTCAGGCGGCAGCAACTCGGTGAGAATGCCGTACTTGGCCGGCGAGTAGGCCGCTGCGCCAAAGCCGACGATGCCATAGGCGAGCAACGGATGCGCACCCACCAGCATCGTGATGCAACCGACTACTTTGATGGTGTTGGTGACGAACATCACCTGTCCCTTTGGACGGGAGTCGGCGAAGGCACCCACGAAGGCGGCCAGAACGACGTACGACAGCACAAAGAACAACTTGAGCAGCGGCGTCATCCAGTTCGGGGCGTGAAGATCTTTCAGCAGTGCAATAGCAGCGATCAGAAGCGCATTGTCGGCCAGCGACGAAAAAAACTGCGCGGCCATGATGGTGTAAAAACCTTTTTTCATCTGATGCGATGCTGTCCTCGCTGCGGTCTATCCGCCCCGGCCGTGTGCAAGGCGTCCGGGCTTATACCGTTCGAAATGGGTTGTGCGCACGGCTTTATATCATGAAAATAGCTGGATTCGGACTAGCAAAATCCTTGATCGCACCGCCCAGTGGGCTGCCGAGCGCTGAAAACGCCCTGTAAGCTGCTGATTCGCAAGCGTCTTTACGAAAATATCCCATGCCGCGCCCCCTTTCAGCCACGATTCATACCGCCGCACTCGCCAATAATCTCGCCGTCGCCCGGCGCTACGCGCCAAAATCCAAGGTTTGGGCTGTCGTCAAGGCAAACGCTTACGGACACGGCCTCGCGCGCGCTTTTCCCGGCTTGCGTGCAACGGACGGCTTTGGTCTGCTGGATCTCGAAGAAGCCGTGAAGTTGCGCGAATTGGGTTGGGCCGGCCCGATTCTGTTGCTCGAAGGCTTCTTTCGTCCGACCGATATTGACGTGATCGACCGCTACAGCCTGACCACGGCGCTGCACTCGGACGAACAGCTGCGCATGCTCGAAATGGCGCGCCTGTCCAAGCCGGTCAATATCCAGCTGAAGATGAACACCGGCATGAACCGCCTCGGTTACACGGTGGAAAAATTCCGCTCCGCGTGGGAGCGCGCGCGGGCCTGCCAAGGCGTCGGCCAGATCACGTTGATGACCCATTTCTCGGATGCCGACGGCGAACGCGGTGTCGCCCATCAGATGGAAGCATTCGAGCGCGGCGCGCAAGGCATTGCCGGCGCGCGCAGCCTGTCGAATTCGGCGGCGACGCTTTGGCATCCCGAAGCACACTTCGACTGGGTCCGCCCGGGCATCATCCTGTACGGCGCGTCGCCCTCGGGCGTGACGGCTGCGATCGCAGGCACCGGCCTGCAACCGGCCATGACGCTCGCCTCCGAACTGATCGCCGTTCAGACGCTTGCCGAAGGCCATACGGTCGGCTATGGGTCGGCGTTCAAGGCGCGCGGGGCGATGCGCATCGGCGTGGTGGCCTGCGGTTATGCGGACGGTTATCCGCGGGTCGCGCCGGAAGGCACGCCGGTGATCGTCGACGGCGTGCGTACGCGGATCGTCGGACGGGTGTCGATGGACATGCTGACCGTCGACCTGACGCCGGTCCCGACGGCCAACGTCGGTTCGCGTGTCGAGCTGTGGGGCACCTCGCTGCCGATCGACGACGTCGCGCAGGCGTGCGGCACGATCGGCTATGAGCTGATGTGCGCGGTGGCGCCGCGCGTGCCGGTGCGTGCCGAGTAAGGCGCGGCACTGACAGGCCGGGTGAGGGCCGCCGACGGCGGTGTCACTGACGGCCGCAGAGAAAATCCCTATGACGGTTGCAGTGGGCGCCTCAATGAGGCGCCCCGCGAGCGCATCAATCCAAAGAACAGCAACCCAGGCAAGGGCGCGTGGCTAAACAGAAGACGTTGTACATCTGCAGTGAATGCGGCGGCCAATCGCCGAAGTGGGCCGGGCAGTGCCCGTCATGCAACGCGTGGAACACGCTGGTCGAATCGGTGGCGGAGGCGCCGTCCACGCATCGTTTCCAGTCGCTCGCGAAGAGCGCGCCGGTGCGGCGACTCGCCGATATCGACGCGTCCGACGTGCCGCGCTTTTCGACCGGCGTCAGCGAGTTCGACCGTGTGCTGGGCGGCGGTCTGGTGCCGGGCGGCGTGGTGCTGATCGGTGGCGATCCTGGCATCGGTAAATCGACGCTGTTGCTGCAGTCGCTTGCCGAAATCGCCGCGGACAAACGCGCGCTTTATATCAGCGGCGAAGAATCGGCCGCGCAGATTGCGTTGCGCGCGCAACGGCTTTCGTTGCTGGAACCCGGCTCGAAGGCCAGCGAGCTGCAACTGCTCGCGGAAATCCAGCTCGAGAAAATTCAGGCGACCATCGCCGAAGAGCGGCCGGACGTCGCGGTGATCGACTCGATTCAAACTGTTTATTCCGACGCGCTGACCTCAGCGCCCGGTTCGGTCGCGCAGGTGCGCGAGTGCGCGGCGCAATTGACGCGCATCGCCAAACAGTCGGGCACCACGATCATCATGGTCGGCCACGTCACCAAGGAAGGGGCGCTGGCGGGGCCGCGCGTGCTCGAGCATATCGTCGATACCGTGCTGTACTTCGAGGGCGACACGCACTCGTCCTATCGTTTGGTGCGCGCGATCAAGAACCGCTTCGGCGCGGTCAACGAACTCGGTGTGTTCGCGATGACCGAACGCGGTCTGCGCGGCGTCGCCAATCCGTCGGCGCTGTTTCTGTCGCAGCATGAGCAATCCGTTCCGGGGTCGTGCGTGCTGGTCACCCAGGAGGGCACGCGGCCGCTGCTGGTCGAAGTGCAAGCGCTGGTGGATTCGGCTAACGCGCCGAATCCACGGCGCCTTGCCGTGGGGCTGGAACAGAATCGCCTGGCAATGCTGCTGGCGGTGCTGCATCGGCACGCCGGCATTGCCTGCTTCGATCAGGACGTGTTCCTGAACGCGGTGGGCGGCGTGAAGATCACCGAGCCCGCGGCCGACCTGGCCGTGCTGCTCGCGATCCACTCTTCGATGCGCAACAAGCCGCTGCCCAAGGGGCTGGTCGTCTTCGGCGAAGTGGGCCTCGCCGGCGAAATCCGGCCGTCGCCGCGCGGTCAGGACCGTCTTAAGGAAGCGGCCAAGCTGGGCTTTTCGGTCGCGGTCATTCCGAAGGCCAATGCACCCAAACAGCCGATTGAAGGCTTACAAGTTGTTGCGGTCGAACGGATCGAACAGGCCATCGATCGGGTCCGCATGCTTGAATAGACGGGCTTCCGGCGCCTGCGGGCGCCCATTAGTCCGTAACAGCCAGTAAATATCTCCATATTGGCTGTAACCTACCCGACATTCCTTTTTCCTAAGCTGGCAGGGTATTGCATCCCTTCTGATGCTCGAAAAAGGATCGCGCCTTGAAACAGTCATATGAAACCGTCGCCGAGCGGCCGATGCAGGTGCGCGGCTGCCGCGTCTCCGAGCCGATTCGCCAGCCTTGGGGCGGCGCGTGCAGGATTGTCGAGTGGATCGACACGACCGGGCAAATTTCGCGCCGGGTAGTGGCCGAAGATGTAACCGCCGCCGAAGTGCGCGCAACGATCAACCGTCACGTGGAAGGCCGCAAACATTTCCTGTACGACGACGAACAAACACCGCGCCAGGTGTTGCCGCGGCAGACGGCGGTGCGGCGCTGAGGTCGGGGGCGGCAGGGGGCCTGCTTCAATACCGGCCTAACCTCGCAGCCCGGCGGCGGTTTAGCCGTTCAGACGTTCGTCGTCTCCGGCCTCGTTTCCGTCTTTATCGTGGTTCATCGCGGCATACGCCTCGCGGTTGAACAGCGGGTGTTGCGCGGCTTCCGCCGGGGTCAGAACCGGCGAGACGCAGCAGTCCAAGGATTCCAGCAGCAGGACCCATTCCTCCAGCGGGCGCTTGCCGATCAGGTCGGCCAACTCCTGCGTCAAGGCGGCGGCGTCCGGGCCGCCGATCGCCTGGCCGAGGCTCCAGTGGCGCGTCGCCCATTCGGGCCGGTCCAGCGCCATGCACAGCGTTTCCCAGAACTTCAGTTCGAGCGCGCCGACCGCGAGCCAGCGGTGATCGAGCGTCCGATACAGGTTGTAGCAGGGCACGCCGCCGTTCAGCAGACCGGCGCCGGCGGCCGGCGCGGCGCCCTCATTGGCAAGCGCCACTTGCGCGACGACGTTGTGGGCATGCGTGACATGCGTCATCGATACGTCGACGAAGCGGCCTTCACCGCCGCGCGATACATGCCATAACGCGGCGAGAATCTGCGTCACCGCGCTCAACGCACCGCCGAGCAGGTCGGCAATCTGGAAATTCGGCAGAATCGGCACGCCGTCGCGGCTCGCCAGTTGATCGAGCACGCCCGCGTAGCCGATGTAGTTCAGATCATGGCCGGCATGATCGACAAACGGACCGCTCGCGCCATAACCGCTGATCGCGCAGTAGACCAACCTCGGATTGACCGCGCGCAGGGTTTCGTAGCCGATGCCGAGGCGCTCCATCACGCCGGGCCGGAAACTCTCGATCAGCACGTCCGCTTCGGCCGCGAGCGCACGCAATACATTGCATCCCGCTGCCGACTTGAGGTCGAGGCGCGTTTCGCGCTTGCCGCGATTCACCATCCGGTAAAACGCGCCTGGGCGGCCTGCCACGCGGTCACCCGACGACTGCATCATCGTGCGGGTGGGGTCGCCCGCACCGGGGGCTTCGATCTTCAGCACGTCGGCGCCGAGTTCTGCCAGCCGCAGGGCGGCCACCGGACCGGGCAGCAGGCGCGTCAGATCCAGCACGCGCAGGCCTTGCAGCGGAGCCGGTGCTGCCACGGATGACGACGCAACCGACGGCGCGGCTGAAGACCCGGATACCGACTCAGATGAAGACGCAGACGAGCTCACGGGTGACAAGGGCTACCTCCGATCGATGCCGGCGCGGACGAGGAACAGCCTGCCGCTAGCCGATTTGTTCGAGTTCCTCGTGAGTCTCGAGCCATTCGGCTTCGAGCGTTTCGAGGCGCGCGTTCACATCTGCCTGACGGCGGATCGCCTCCGTCAGTTTGCTCTTCTGCTCGGGCTCGTAACTGGCCGGATCGACGACGAACGCATCGAGCGTCGCCTTTTCCGCGTTGAGCGCGTCCATTTCCTTCTCGATCTTCGTGATGCGGCTTTGCAGCGGCTTTTTCAGGTGGGCGAGCTTCTGGCGCGTTTCCGCTTCGAGGCGGCGTTGTTCCTTGCGGTTGACGCTGTCTGTGCCATTCGCGCTATCCGCGCCGCTCGACGCCGTGCCCGCTTTCAGCGCCGCGCGTTGTTCCGCGGCATGCTGGAGCAGCCAGTCACGGTAGTCGTCGAGATCGCCGTCGAATTCCTGCAGACGGTGCTTGGCGACCAGCATGAACACGTCGGTGGTGGCGCGCAGCAGATGCCGGTCGTGCGACACCAGAATCAGCGTGCCCTCGAATTGCGCGAGCGCCATGGTCAGCGCGTGACGCGTTTCGAGATCCAGGTGGTTGGTCGGCTCGTCGAGCAGCAGCAGATTCGGCTTTTGCCAGATGATGAGTGCGAGTGCCAAACGGGCTTTTTCGCCGCCCGAGAAGGGCGCGATTTTCGCGGTCGCCATCTCGCCGGAAAAGTTGAAACTGCCGAGGAAGTCGCGCAATTCCTGTTCGCGCGTATCCGGTGCAAGACGCGCCAGATGCTGCAGCGGCGTGTCGTCCGGGCGCAGCGTTTCGAGTTGATGCTGCGCGAAGTAGCCGATACGCAGACCCTTGCCTTCGCGCACATGGCCGCCGAGGGCCTCGAGCGTGCCGGCGAGCGTCTTGATCAGCGTCGACTTGCCCTGGCCGTTCGCGCCGAGCAGGCCGATGCGCTGACCGTTCTGGATCGACAGCATCACATGATCGACGATTGGAATTTCGCCATCTTCACCGTGATAGCCGCAGCGCACGTCTTCCATCACCATCATCGGATTCGGTGCGGAATCGGGCGTGCGGAATTCGAACGTGAACGGCGAGGACGCATGCGCCGGCGCGATCATTTCCATCTTTTCGAGCGCCTTCACCCGGCTCTGCGCCTGACGCGCCTTGGTCGCCTGCGCCTTGAAACGGTTGATGTAGCTCTGCAGATGTTCGACCGTGCGCTGTTGCTTCTCATACGCGCTTTGCTGCAACGCGATTTGTTGCGCGCGCAGTATTTCGAACTGCGAGTAGTTGCCGCCGTACCGCTTGATCTGCTGCTGTTCCAGATGCAGCGTGACGTTACAGACCGAATCGAGAAATTCGCGGTCGTGCGAGATCACGATCAGCGTGCCCGGATAACGGTGCAGCCAGTCTTCCAGCCAGACGATTGCGTCGAGATCCAGGTGGTTGGTCGGTTCGTCGAGCAGCAGCAGGTCGGAGCGGCACATCAGCGCCTGCGCCAGATTCAGCCGCATGCGCCAGCCGCCCGAGAAACTGCTGACCGGCTCGCGCGTTTGTTCGAGCGTGAAGCCGAGGCCGAGCAGCAAAGCCTCGGCGCGGGCGGGCGCGGTGTAGCCGTCGGCGTCGGCGAACGCGGCATGCGCTTCGCCTTCCGCGGCGCCGTCATGCGCGGCCGAGGCTTCGGCGATGCGTGCTTCGATGGTGCGCAAGGCAGCGTCGCCGTCGAGCGTGTAGGCGAGGGCGGTCTTGTCCGCGGCGGGCGTTTCCTGCGCGACGTGGGCGATCTGCCAGTTCGGCGGCATAGAGAAATCGCCGCCGTCGGCGTGCAGCTCGCCGAGCAGAACGGCAAACAGCGTCGACTTGCCCGCGCCGTTCGCCCCCACCAGGCCGGCCTTCTCGCCGGGGTTGAGGGTGAACGTGGTGTTTTCAAAGAGCGGCTTGGTGCCGCGCGCGAGGCTGAACTGGTTAAAGCGGATCACGAAGAGGCCGGCTGAAGAAAAACGCTATTTTAGACTGCTGGGGCTGACACCGGGCGCTCAGCCAGGATCGGCCATTCGGCCGACTGTACCGGCGCGGCTTTTGGCATAGACTGACGGCTTTCACGGGGAGAGCATATGACATCGATTTATTCGTTTTCTGCACGCACGCTCGGCGGCGAGGAAGTGAGCCTCGAGCGCTATCAAGGCAAGGTCTTGCTGATCGTCAATACGGCAAGCGAATGCGGGTTCACGCCACAGTACGCGGGTCTGCAAAAGGTGTATGACACTTACGCGGCGCGCGGACTTGAGGTGCTCGGTTTTCCGTGCAACCAGTTTGGCAAGCAGGAACCGGGCGACGCCACGCAGATCGGCAGCTTCTGCGAAAAGAACTACGGCGTGACCTTCCCGATGTTCGACAAGATCGATGTGAACGGCGCCAATGCGCATCCGCTGTTCCGCTATCTGACGGGCGAGGCGCCGGGGTTGCTGGGGCTGGAAGCGATCAAGTGGAACTTCACCAAGTTCCTGATCGGCCGCGACGGCAATGTGGTGAAGCGCTATGCGCCGCTCACCAAGCCTGAGGCGATTATCGAGGACATCGAAAAGCAGTTGTAACGCGCGGCGGAGCCGGAGGTTCGGTTCGAGCTGGGTGCTGGAGTTGGGGGCCGGACCTGAGCCGGCGCTGGAACCCGAGCTGACGTTGATGCCAGTGCCGGTCCCGGTGGCGAAGCATGGGGCTACAGGATCGGCGAGAACAACCGCGCCACGTGCATCAGCACGCGCCGCAGCGCGCTCGCCTTACGGTACTCATCGCGGTCGATTTCGAGCGACTCCGCGAAATCCTTGAGTAGCATTGCTTCGACATCCTTGGCGAAGCCACGGTCCACGGTCAGCACCATGATCTCGAAGTTCAGCCGGAACGAGCGGTTGTCGAGATTGGCGCTGCCGATTGCCGCCGCCACGCTGTCGATCAGCACGACCTTCTGATGCAGAAACCCCGGCTGGTAGCGGAAGATCCGGATGCCCGCGCGCAGCGAGTCGTACGCATACAGTTTCGAGGCGGCGAACACCACGCGGTGATCGCGTCGGCACGGAATCAGAATGCGCACATCCACGCCGCGTAGCACGGCCAGCCGTAGCGCGGAGAACACGGCTTCGTCGGGTATGAGATACGGCGTGGTGATCCAGATCCGCTCGCGTGCTGCATTGATCGCTTCGACGAAGAAGAGCGAGCAGGTCTCCTGTTTGTCGGCGGGGCCGCTTGGCACGACGAGGCAGTGCATGCCCTCGTCGGCAGGCTGGAAGGCCGGCATGGCGAAATCGGGCAACTGCTGGGTCGCCCAGTGCCAGTCCTCGGTGAACACGAACTGGATGCTGGCGACCGCCGGGCCGCGCACTTCGATATGCGTATCGCGCCATGGCGACAGGGGCGGCTTGCCACCGAGATACTCGACACCGACGTTGTGTCCGCCGACAAACGCGCGCTCACCGTCCACCGAGACGATCTTGCGGTGATTGCGGAAGTTCAACTGCAAGCGGTTGACGAAGCGGCGATTGGTGGCGAACGGGTGCGTCTCCACGCCGCCCGCGCGCAGCGCCGCCACGTAGCGGTGGGGCAGATCGAAACTGCCGATGCTGTCGTACAGGAAGTAGACGCGCACGCCTTGCTGCGCTTTCGCGATCAGCGCGTCTTTGAGCATCTCGCCGAGCGCGTCGTCGCGCACGATGAAGAACTGCACGATCACGTAGTTGCGTGCGCCTTCGATCGCTTCGAAGATCGCCTCGAAAGTCGCGGCGCCGTTCACCAGCGTGCGCACGGAATTGCCCGGCAGGAACGGCATGCCGCCCAGGCGCGTGAGCGAATGCACGAGTCTGGCGCCTAGTTCCTGGGTAGGCAGCCCCGTCGAGGAGGCCAGCGTGTCCCACGCCTGAGGATGGGCGCGCGTGCGCAGTAATTCGTTTTCGATGCGCCGAGCGTCCGCGTAGCCCTGGAATTTGCTGCGACCGAGGAACAGGTACGGCACCAGCGTCAGATACGGCATGGCGACCAGCGACACAGCCCATGCGATCGCGCCTTGCGATGTGCGGGTGTTCAGAATCGCGTGGCACGCCGCAATCACACCGAGAATATGGGCGAGGGCGACCAGCGGGCCAATATGAAGCAGGTCGAATTGCATAGGCGGCCGAAGGGTTGGCAAGGTACCGCCGCTGCCTTACGGCGCCGCGGACAGCTGACCGCGCCTATCTTACCGAACGTGAGTGCGTTGAGGTGGCGTGACGGTTCAGCTTCTTCGGGGATTCCGCGGGTGCGGGGTGCGCGGGCGGGGGAGAGAGGGGCGGTGCCGGCGTGTACGGCGATGCGCTGCAACACGCACGGCAGGCAATGAATGTCTGCCGCACGTGTCGCGCGATAAAGCGGTCCGGCGATCCAGCGGTCCACCGGCAAACGTCAGACTGGCAGATCCGCGGCCTGAATCAGGAACACATTGTCGTCGCCGGCACTCGTCGACAGCCACACCAGATCGAGGCCGCCGAATGCCGCTTCGACGTTCGCGCGCTCGTTGCCGATCTCGACCACCAGCACGCCGTCTTCGGTCAGCCAGTTGCGCGCTTCGGCGATGATCCGGCGCACGATATCCATGCCGTCCGCGCCGCCTGCCAAAGCCATGTCGGGCTCGTGCTTGTACTCGGCGGGCAGTTCCTGCATCGAGGTGGCGTTCACGTACGGCGGATTGCTGATGATCACGTCGTAGCGGCGCTCAGCGAGCGGCGCGTACAGATCGCCTTCGAAGAGGGCGACACGGTCGTCGAGCTTGTAGTCCGCGACGTTGCGCGTGGCGACTTCCAGAGCGGGTGCGGAGAGATCGACTGCATCGATATCCGCGTTCGGGAATGCGTGCGCCGCGAGGATCGCGAGGCAGCCGGAGCCGGTGCACAGTTCGAGCACGGCGCTGACCTGTTCGGGATCTTCGACATACGGCTGCAGGCCGTCCTGCAACAACTCGCCGATGAACGAGCGCGGCACGATCACGCGTTCATCCACGTAGAAGTGGAAGCCGTGCATCCACGCTTCCTGCGTGATGTAGGCGGCCGGCACGCGCTGGGCGGCGCGGCGCTCTATCACGTTCAGCACGGCGTCGATTTCAGCCGCGGAGAGACGCGCGTCGAGAAACGGCTCCAGCAGATCGAGCGGCAGATGCAGCGTATGCAGGATCAGATAGGCGGCTTCGTCGTAGGCGTTGGCCGAGCCGTGGCCGAACGACAACTCGGCCTGATTGAAGCGCGACACCGCGAAACGCAGCAGGTCGCGGACGGTGGAAAACGGGAGCGTCATCGCAGAAATTCCTTGGTCAGGCGATCAGTTGTTCGAGCACGCGGCGATACACGTTCTTCAGCGGCTCGATGTGTGCGACTTCGATATGTTCGTCGATCTTGTGGATGCTGGCGTTCAGCGGGCCGAATTCGATCACCTGCTCGCAGATGCGGGCGATGAAGCGGCCATCCGAGGTGCCGCCGGTGGTCGACAGTTCAGTCGTGACACCGGTTTCGTCCTTGATCGCTTGAGCCAGCGCGTTCGACAGATCGCCGCGCGGCGTGAGGAACGGCAGGCCGCTTACGGTCCATTGCAGATCGTATTCGAGATTGTGCTTGTCGAGGATCGCATGGACGCGAGCCTGCAGGCCCTCCACCGTGCTGGCCGTCGAGAAGCGGAAATTGAACATCACGTCCGCATGGCCGGGAATTACGTTGGTCGCGCCGGTACCGCTATGGATGTTCGAAACCTGCCAGGTGGTGGGCGGAAAGTATTCGTTGCCGTCGTCCCAGCGTTCGGCGACCAGTTCGGCCAACGCGGGCGCGAGCAGATGCACCGGATTTTTCGCCAGATGCGGATAGGCGATATGGCCTTGCACGCCCTTGACGATCAGCTTGCCCGACATCGAACCGCGCCGGCCATTCTTCACCATGTCGCCGAATTGCGCGCTCGACGTCGGTTCGCCGACGACGCAGTAGTCCATGCGCTCGCCGCGCGCCTGCAGCGCTTCGACGACTTTGACGGTGCCGTCGGTGGCGGGACCCTCTTCGTCGCTCGTAATCAGGAAGGCGATCGAGCCGCGATGCGCGGGGTGCGCCGCGACGAATTCCTCGCTGGCCACCACGAAGCCGGCGATCGACGCCTTCATGTCCGCCGCGCCGCGGCCATACAGCTTGCCGTCACGATGGGTCGGCTCGAACGGCGCCGAGTGCCATTGTTCGAGCGGACCGGTCGGCACGACGTCCGTGTGGCCGGCGAACGCGAGCAGCTTGCCGCGCGTGCCGTCGACACCGCGTTTGACGGCCCACAGGTTGGTCACGCCGTTCGATTCGATCGTCTCGTGCTCAAAGCCGAGCGCGGACAGGCGTTCGATCAGGAGGCGCTGGCAATGCTGATCGTCGGGCGTCACGGAGGCGCGCGAGATCAGTTGTTCGGTAAGGGCGAGGGTGCCGGACATGGATTCAGTACAAGCCACTTTGAAATGAAAAAATGCCGGCTGGCGGTTGGACACCGCAGCCGGCAACAGCTTTTAAGCAACGTGGCGAGGCCACGTTTTACTTCTTGTTGCGTTCGATCTTCGCGCTTGACCCATGCTGCCGATCTTGCGCGTCAGGTCAGACGGTCAGACAAAATCAGGCAAACAGCGTCAGGCAAACAGCGCCGCATATTCGTCCGCGGAGAAACCAAGCGACTTGACCTTGCCGTTGACCACCAGCACCGGCCGCTTGATCACCGACGGCTTGTGGATCATCAACGCAATCGCGCCCGATTGCGTGTCCGCCGCCGCCTTCATGTCGTCGGACAGGCCGCGCCAGGTCGTGCCGCGACGGTTCAGCAATGCGTCGAGCTTCACGTCCTTCAGCCAGTCCTGCACGAGCGGCTCGGTCACACCGTGTTTCTTGAAGTCGTGGAATTCGAACTCGACGTCATGCTCTTCCAGCCACACGCGGGCCTTCTTCACGGTGTCGCAGTTCGGAATGCCGTAGACCACGGTTTTGGTGCCGCGTGCCATCAGTCGCCTCGCAGCAGCTCGTTCAGGCCGACCTTCGCACGCGTCTTGGCGTCGACCTTCTTGACGATCACGGCGCAGTAGAGGCTATGCGAACCGTCTTTCGACGGCAGGTTGCCCGCCACCACCACCGAGCCCGCCGGAATGCGGCCATACGTGACTTCACCGGTTTCGCGGTCATAAATCTTGGTGCTTTGGCCGAGGTACACGCCCATCGAGATCACCGAGTTTTCTTCAACGATCACGCCTTCCACCACTTCCGAACGCGCGCCGATGAAGCAGTTGTCTTCGATGATGACCGGGTTCGCCTGCAGCGGCTCCAGCACGCCGCCGATGCCCACGCCACCCGACAGGTGGACGTTCTTGCCGATCTGCGCGCACGAGCCGACGGTCGCCCACGTGTCGACCATCGTGCCTTCGTCCACATAGGCGCCGATGTTGGTGTACGACGGCATCAGCACGACGTTCTTCGCGATGAAGGAGCCGCGGCGCGCAATGGCGGGCGGCACCACGCGGAAGCCGCCGGCGGCGAAGTCTTCAGCGGTGTAGTTGGCGAACTTCGACGGCACCTTGTCGTAGAACTGCGAGTAGCCGCCAGCCGGCATCGGCTGGTTGTCTTCCAGGCGGAACGACAGCAGCACGGCTTTCTTCAGCCATTGATTGACGACCCAGTCGCCGTCCTTCTTTTCGGCCACGCGCAGCGCGCCCTTGTCCAGTTGCTCGATGGCGTGGGCGACGGCTTCACGCACGTCGGCCGGCGCGGCCTTCGGCGACAGTTCGGCGCGGTTTTCCCAGGCGGTATCAATGATCTGCTGAAGTTGTTGCGACATATGCGTGCTTTTCTGAAGAGTTGAAGTCTGAAGAAGGGAATGCGGTGCGCGGGGTTGCTGAATACGAAAATTCTCGAAAACTCAGCCCGCGAGCGCGCGGCAAAAATCGACGATCCGTTGTGCGCCTTGCGTGCATTCGTCGACATCGGCGACGAGCGCCATGCGCACGAAATTGCGGCCGGGGTTCACACCGTGCGCCGTGCGCGCGAGGAACGAGCCCGGCAGAACCGTCACATTATAGTCGGCGTAGAGGCGCTGGGCGAACTCGGTGTCCGACAGGCCCGTGCGCGAGACGTCCGCCCACAGGTAGAACGCGGCGTCCGGCAGGCGTACGTCGAGCACCTCGGCGAGCATCGGCGTCACGGTGGAAAACTTCTGCACGTACTTCGCGCGGTTCTCGCGCACGTGCGTTTCGTCATTCCAGGCCGCGATGCTGGCACTCTGGAACACCGTCGACAAGGCCGCGCCGTGGTATGTCCGGTATAGCAGGAAGTCTTTCAGTATTGCCGCGTCGCCCGCCACGAAGCCCGAGCGCATGCCCGGCACGTTCGAGCGCTTGGACAGGCTCGAGAGCATCACGAGGCGCTCGAAGCCGCGGCCGAGCTGGTGAGCCGCTTCCAGGCCGCCGAGCGGCGGATTGGCTTCGTCGAAGTAGATTTCCGAGTAGCACTCGTCCGAGGCGATCACGAAGCCGTAGCGGTCCGATAGCGCGAACAGTTCGCGCCAGTCGTCGAGCGTGAGCACCGCGCCGGTGGGATTGCCCGGCGAACACACGTACAGCAGCTGCGTGCGCGCCCAGATGTCGGCCGGGATCGCCGAATAGTCGCAGGCGAAGTTGCGCGCCGGGTCGCTATTGACGAAGTACGGCTGTGCGCCGGCCAGAATCGCCGCGCCTTCGTAGATTTGGTAGAACGGGTTCGGACAGAGTACGATCGCAGGCTGGCCGTCAGCATTGAGCTTGGGATCGATGACCGTTTGTGCGAGCGCGAAAAGCGCCTCGCGCGAACCCGACACCGGCAGCACCTGGGTGGCCGGATCGACCGGCGGCAGGTTGTAGCGCTGCGTGACCCATTTCGCGATCGACTCGCGCAGTGCCGGCGAACCGATGGTGGCCGGATACGCCGACAAACCGCCGAGCGAGGCGATCACGGCGTCGCGAATCAGCGCGGGCGTGGGATGTTTCGGTTCGCCGATGCCAAAGCTGATGTGCGCGAGGCCGGCGGGCGGCGTGACGTCCTTGAAAAGCGCACGCAGCTTTTCGAACGGATAGGGCTGAAGGGAGTCGAGTAGCGGGTTCACTGGGCGGATCGAGCCTGATCGAAGAGGGGCGCAGACGGATGCAGGGAAATGCCGGGTACGCGCGCTGACGGCAAAACGCCTGAATGGCGTGAAAACGGCGGCAGCGGCGGCGAGCGGATGATTATAGCGTGGCACGCCGCCGTTCGCGGGCCGCGTGGCGCGGCGCCAGGCGTTTGACGCGCGGCGCAACCCGCCAGGCGGCGCAGGCAATGCGACGCAGCGGGAACGACGCGAACCGCAGACGGTTCGCGCAAAAAAGAAGCAGGAGCAGCAATGTATGTAGCAGCAACGGAGACATCCGGACGATTCGGACGAAGCGGGCGCAACAACGCCGCCGTCGGCAAACTCAGCAACATCGCCCGCAAAAGCAGCAACCGCCGCGGGAGTCTTACATCATGACCAACTGGCTCCGCAATGGCTGGCCGACGCTCGCGATCATGCTGGGCGCCTCGGTATGGGGGATGATCTGGTACCCGCTGCGCATGCTCAATGCGCTCGGCGTGACCGGTACGGCCGCGAGCGCGCTCACGAGCGGCGCGGGTTGCCTGTTCGTCCTGCTGGTGCGCTATCGCGCGCTCAGGACCGTGCGTTGGCACTGGCTGCTGCCCGCTTTGGCGCTGGCCGCCGGCGTGACCAATCTCGGCTTCGTGTGGGGCTCGATCCACGGCGAGGTGATGCGCGTCCTGCTGTTGTTCTATCTCACCCCCGCCTGGACCGCGCTCTTCGCGCACTTCATCCTGCACGAACGGCTGACCTGGGCGGGCGCGGGCCTTGCCGCGCTGTCGCTGGCCGGCGCGATGACCATGCTGTGGTCGCCGCAACTGGGCATGCCGGTGCCCGGCAACCTCGCGGAATGGGCCGGGTTGGCGGGCGGGATGGGCTTTGCGATGAGCAACGTGCTGATCCTCAAGACGAGCCGCGTGTTGCCAGAAATGAAACCGGAAATGCGCACCGCGACGATCTTCGGTGGCGCGGCGATTTTCAGCGCCTGTGCCTCGCTGTTCGAGGCGATGCCTGCACCGCCCACCGGCGCGCATCTCGGCACGGCCGCGCTACTAGTGCTCGGCCTCGGTTTTCTGCTCGCGTCGAACAATATGCTCGTGCAGTATGGGCTCGCACGCGTGCCGGCCAATCGGGCCTCGATCATCATGCTGTTCGAGATCGTGGTCACGGCCTTGTCCGCGTGGCTCTTCGCCGGCGAGACGCCGGGCCCGCGTGAATGGGCCGGTGGCGCGTGCATCGTGCTGGCGTCGGCACTTTCCAGTTGGGTGCACCGGACCAAGACCTTGCCGCCTGATCCGTCCAATCAGGATACGGGGCTCGACGCGGATGACGATGCAGGCCGTAAGGACGCTAAGAACCGCTCACGTGCGATGGTATGATTGCCCCTCATTAGCCTGGCGCACGCTTCACCGCGTGCGATTGGCGCCCGTGTCGCGAGGGTTCGCGGGCTGTTTCGCTGCATTGGCGAACGGCTGGCGCGGCCCTCACGAGCCACCTTTTATTTTCCCTTTTCAAACAGCGAAATCGCCGTGCGTCTGACCTCGATCAAACTCGCTGGCTTCAAGTCATTCGTCGATCCCACGCATTTCCAGGTCCCGGGCCAGCTTGTTGGCGTGGTCGGACCGAATGGGT
The DNA here is from genome assembly GCA_900142905.1 of Burkholderia sp. GAS332. Classification (NCBI taxonomy): domain Bacteria; kingdom Pseudomonadati; phylum Pseudomonadota; class Betaproteobacteria; order Burkholderiales; family Burkholderiaceae; genus Burkholderia; species Burkholderia sp. GAS332. The sequence continues at coordinate 1,862,122 of FSRV01000001.1, forward strand.
GCGGCAAGTCCAACATCATCGACGCCGTGCGCTGGGTGCTCGGCGAATCGCGCGCTTCCGAGCTGCGCGGCGAGTCGATGCAGGACGTGATCTTCAATGGCTCGACCGCGCGCAAGCCGGGTAGCCGCGCCAGCGTCGAACTCGTGTTCGACAACGCCGACGGCCGTGCCGCCGGGCAGTGGGGGCAGTATGCCGAAATCGCCGTCAAGCGCGTGCTCACGCGCGACGGCACCTCGAGCTACTACATCAACAACCTGCCGGCGCGCCGCCGCGACATTCAGGACATCTTCCTCGGCACCGGCCTCGGGCCGCGTGCCTACGCGATCATCGGGCAGGGCATGATCGCGCGCCTGATCGAGGCGAAACCGGAAGAACTGCGCGTGTTCCTCGAAGAGGCCGCGGGCGTGTCGAAGTACAAGGAACGCCGCCGCGAAACCGAGAACCGCCTGCACGATACCCGCGAGAATCTGATTCGCGTCGAAGACATCGTCCGCGAACTCAGTGCGAACCTCGAGAAGCTCGAGGCGCAGGCGATCGTCGCGACCAAGTACAAGGATTTGCAGGCCGACGGCGAAGAGAAGCAGCGTCTGTTGTGGCTGTTGCGCAAGAACGAAGCCGGCGGCGAGCAGGAACGCCAGCAACGCGCGATCGAACAGGCGCAGATCGACCTCGAAGCGCAAACCGCGAAGCTGCGCGAAGTCGAAGCGCAACTCGAAACGCTGCGCGTCGCGCATTACTCTGCCAGCGACGCGATGCAGGGTGCGCAAGGGGCGCTGTACGAGGCGAATGCCGAGGTCAGCCGCCTCGAGGCCGAGATCAAGTTCATCGTCGAGTCGCGTAACCGCGTGCAGGCGCAGATCGCGGCATTGACCGCGCAGCGTGAGCAGTGGCAGTCGCAAGCCCAGAAGGCGCAAGACGATCTCGAAGACGCTGAAGAACAACTGGCCGTCGCCGAAGAAAAGGCCGCGCTGGCCGAAGACGAAGCCGCCGCCAAGCATGATGCGATGCCTGCGCTCGAGGCCCGCTGGCGCGATGCGCAGACCGAACTGAACGCCGAGCGCGGCGGTATCGCGCAGACTGAACAGGCACTCAAGCTCGAAGCGGCGCATCAGCGCAATGCCGATCAGCAATTGCAGCAGTTGCAGCAGCGTCACGAGCGGCTGAAGTCGGAAGCGGGCGGTCTGGATGCCCCTGACGAAGCGCAGCTCGAAGACTTGCGCATGCAGCTCGCCGAGAACGAAGAAATCCTGCATGACGCGCAAACGCGCCTCGCCGACGCGCAGGAAACCCTGCCGCGTCTCGATGGCGAACGACGCGCTGCCCAGGAGCGTGTGCAGGCGGAAAGCGCACAGATTCATCAGCTTGACGCACGCCTTGCCGCGCTCAAGCAACTGCAGGAAAACGTCCAGACCGAAGGCAAGATCCAGCCGTGGCTCGAAAAGCACGAGCTGAACGGCTTGCCGCGCCTGTGGAAGAAGCTGCACGTCGAAGCCGGCTGGGAAGCCGCGCTCGAAGCGGTGCTGCGTGAGCGGCTCGCCGCGCTGGAAGTGTCGAACCTCGACTGGGTCAAGGCGTTCGCCACCGATGCGCCGCCCGCCAAGCTCGCGTTCTACGCCCCGCCGGCCGCCGGTCAGCCGGCCGCTACGCCGCCGGCTTTGCGTCCGCTGCTGTCGCTGGTTCGTATCGACGACGCTGGCATCCGTGCCGTGCTGAACGATTGGCTCGGCCTCGCCTTCGTTGCTGACGATATGCAACAGGCGTTGGCCATGCGCTCGCAACTGCCGGAAGGCGGTTCGTTCGTCGTCAAGGCTGGCCACGTCGTGACGCGTGTCGGCGTCCAGTTGTATGCCGCCGATTCCGAACAGGCCGGCATGCTGGCCCGTCAGCAGGAAATCGAAAACCTGGGCCGTCAGGTGCGTGCGCAAGCCTTGCTCGCCGATGAAGCGAAGGCCGCGGCGATCCGCGCCGAAGCCGCGCATACGCAAGCCGCGCAAGCGTTGACCGATGTACGTCAGCAGTCGGAGCGCGCGACGCAACGCGTGCACGCCTTGCAGATGGATGTGCTCAAGCTCGCGCAGGCGCATGAGCGCTACACGCAGCGCAGCACGCAAATCCGCGAAGAGCTCGCAGAAATCACCGCGCAGATCGAAGAGCAGCGCGCCTTGCGTGGCGAATCGGAAGCGAACTTCGAGCGTCACGACTCCGAACTCGCCGAATTGCAGGCGCGTTTCGAAGATCACCAAATGGCCTTCGAAGCACTCGACGAAGCGCTCACCGCCGCGCGCGCCCAATCGCGCGATCTCGATCGGGCCGCCACCGATGCACGCTTCGCCGCTCGCAACATGGCGAACCGCATCGAAGAATTGAAGCGCAGCATTCAGGTCTCACACGAGCAGAGCGAGCGCGTCGCCGCGTCGCTGGAAGATGCGCGCGCCGAGCTGGAAACGATCAACGAGCAAACCGCGCACACCGGTTTGCAGGACGCGCTCGATATCCGCGCGGTCAAGGAAGAAGCGCTGCACGCTGCGCGCCTCGAACTGGACGATCTGACCGCCAAGCTGCGTGCCGCTGACGAAACCCGTTTGACCGCCGAGCGTGCGCTGCAACCGCTGCGCGACCGTATCAACGAATTGCAGTTGAAGGAACAGGCCGCGCGCCTGAACGGCGAGCAGTTCATTGAGCAACTGGCCGCGGCCGGCGTCGATGAAGCCGAGTTGCAGGCCAAGCTCACGCCGGACATGAAGCCGTCCTACCTGCAAGGCGAAGTCACGCGCATCAACAACGCGATCACGGCGCTCGGGCCGGTCAACATGGCCGCGCTGGACGAACTGAAGGCGGCGAGCGAGCGCAAAACGTTCCTCGATTCGCAATCGGCCGACCTGAACAACGCGATCGAAACGCTGGAAGACGCAATCCGCAAGATCGACGGTGAAACACGCACCTTGCTGCAAGGCACCTTCGACGAAGTGAACCGTCATTTCGGCGAGCTGTTCCCGCGTCTGTTTGGCGGTGGCCAGGCCAAGCTGATCATGACCGGCGACGAAATTCTCGACGCCGGCGTGCAGGTGATGGCGCAACCGCCGGGCAAGAAGAATTCGACGATTCACCTGCTGTCGGGCGGCGAGAAGGCCTTGACCGCCACCGCACTGGTGTTCGCAATGTTCCAGCTGAATCCCGCGCCGTTCTGTCTGCTCGACGAAGTGGACGCGCCGCTCGACGACGCCAACACGGAACGCTTCGCGAACCTCGTGCGCGCGATGTCGGACAAGACGCAGTTCCTGTTCATTTCGCACAACAAGATCGCGATGGAAATGGCGCAGCAACTGATCGGCGTGACCATGCAGGAGCAGGGCGTGTCGCGGATCGTTGCCGTCGACATGGAAACGGCTGCGGGTTTCGCCCAGAATATCGTTTAAGTTTACGTTTGAGTTGATCATCGCGGGCGCCCGCGTTCAGCGCAGCGGCCAGCGGCCGCGCGACACATGGGGTGGGCGCATAGCCGCGCAGACAGAAGAATTGCTGATGGAGCATGCATGGACGAGTTGACACTCGGTTTGATCGGCGCGGGTGCCGTGGTGGTCGGGGGCGTGGTCGTGTACAACGCATGGCAAGGCGCCAAGGTGCGCCGCAAGATGCCGCGTCCAATGCCGGCCGATACCGCCGAAAGTTTCGCGCGGGACGATCAGGAGGAGCAGAGCCCGTTTATCGAACCGGCCCGGCCGACCACGCGGCGGGAGCCGGTAGTGGGTTCAGACTCTGCGGCGGAAACTGCGGCGGCGCGCGTCGAGCCGACTTTTGGCACAGCAGCCGCGCCGCTCGATACGCCGGCCGATATCCAGGCTGAGACGACAACGCCGAACGGTTATCCGGAAGCCGAGGGCATTGCTGAAGCCGAAGCTGAAGGCGGCCACGCGGCGAAAGCCGGTGAACCGGTCGAGCCGATCCTGCCCGCTGCCACGACGATTTCGTCGGCGCCGCCGGCTATCGTCGACCGCCGCATCGATTGCATCGTGCCGATCCGTTTGAACGGCCCGGTGGCTGGCGACAAGGTGATTCCGCTCGCACAGCGTCTGCGCCGCGCCGGCAGCAAGCCGGTGCATATCGAGGGCAAGCTCGAAGGCGGCGCGTGGGAATTGCTGCAAAACGGCGCGCGCTATGAAGAGCTGCGCGCGGCCGCGCAATTGGCCAATCGGAGTGGCGCGCTCAACGAACTGGAATTCTCGGAGTTCGTGACCGGCGTGCAGCAGTTCGCCGATGCGCTCGACGCGGCACCGGAATTCCCCGATATGCTCGAAACGGTCGCGATGGCGCGCGAACTCGACGGGTTCGCCGCGCAGTGCGATGCGCAACTGTCGATCAACGTCCTGTCCGACGGGGCGCCGTGGTCGGCCAATTATGTCCAGGCGATCGCGTCGCAGGACGGTTTGCTGCTCTCGCGCGACGGCACGCGTTTCGTCAAGCTCGACGCGAAGCAGAGCCCCGTGTTCATGCTGCAATTCGGCGACACCAATTTCCTGCGCGACGACCTGACCTACAAGGGCGGCCAGATGATCACGCTGGTGCTCGACGTGCCGGTCGCGGACGAAGACATCCTGCCGTTCCGCCTGATGTGCGATTACGCGAAATCGCTGGCCGAGCGGATTGGCGGACGGGTGGTCGACGACGGGCGCCGTCCGCTGCCGGAAACCGCGCTGCTGGCGATCGAAAAGCAGTTGATGACGCTCTACGCGAAGCTCGAACAGGCGGGTATTCCGGCGGGTTCGCCCGCCACCCGGCGTTTGTTCAGCCAATAACAGCACTGTTTTTTGCAGGACTCGACGGCCGCACGATGTGCGGCCGTTGGCGTTTGGGGCAGTGCTTCACGCTGTGCCTCAGTGGTGGCCTCGTGTGACCTCCAGGGTCGTGCTTCACTGGGCAATTCGAGCCGTGCTGCATCTGGCGTTTCACGCAACGCTTTCAGTGGCCGTCTCGCGGCAATAACGAACGTACGAAACTGGCCATTCGGCCGATGTAAAGGGGCACGCTTCCTGCGATAATCCAATGTCTGAATTTCACTGAAGAACCTTCCGACAGCATGGCCCGAACTCCCGCCTCACACCCTGCAACCAGCGCTCCGGCAGAGCGGGCCGCGTGGCTGCGCGCGGAACTCGAACGCGCCAACTACGCGTACTACGTACTCGATCAGCCGGACTTGCCGGACGCCGAGTATGACAAGCTCTTCAAGGAGCTGGAGCGAATCGAGACGGAGCATCCGGACTTGGTTGTACCGGATTCACCCACCCAGCGCGTGGGCGGCGAGGCGTCAAGCGGCTTCGAACCGGTCGTGCACGATCAGCCCATGCTGTCGTTGAACAACGGCTTCGCCGATGAAGACATCGTCGCGTTCGACAAACGCGTCGGCGATGCACTCGGCAAGAACGCGAGCGAGCCGCCGGTGCCGGTCGATTACGCGGCTGAGCTGAAGTTCGACGGCCTTGCCATCTCGCTGCGTTACGTCGACGGCACGTTCGTCCAGGCGTCCACGCGCGGCGACGGCGCCACCGGTGAGAACGTCACCGAAAACGTCCGCACGATCCGTTCCATTCCACTCAAGCTCAAGGGCAAACGCGTGCCGCACGTGCTCGACGTGCGCGGCGAAGTGCTTATGTTCAAGCGCGATTTTGAACGCCTGAACGAGCGCCAGCGGGCCGCCGAGCAGAAGGAGTTCGCCAATCCGCGCAACGCCGCAGCAGGCAGTCTGCGGCAGCTCGATTCGAAGATCACCGCGCAGCGGCCGCTGTCGTTCTTCGCCTATGGAATCGGTGTGGTCGAAGGCATCGAGATGCCGGCCACGCATAGCGAATTGCTCGACTGGTACAAGGAACTCGGCTTGCCGGTGAATGGCGAGCGGGCGGTGGTACAGGGCGCCGAAGGCTTGCTGGGGTTCTTCCACGCGGTCGGCGAGAAGCGCGACACGCTGCCTTACGATATCGACGGCGTCGTCTACAAGGTCAACCGGCGCGATGAGCAGGACGCGCTCGGCTATGTCTCGCGCGCGCCGCGTTTCGCTTTGGCGCACAAATTCCCGGCGCAGGAAGCGCTGACCAAACTCGTCGCGATCGACGTGCAGGTCGGCCGTACCGGCGCGATCACGCCGGTTGCGCGGCTGGAACCGGTGTTCGTCGGCGGCGCGACGGTCACGAACGCGACCTTGCACAATGAAGACGAAGTGCGCCGCAAAGATATCCGTATCGGCGACACGGTGATCGTGCGGCGCGCCGGCGACGTGATTCCCGAGGTGGTGAGCGCGCTGCTCGACCGCCGCCCGGACGACGCCCGCGAGTTCGTCATGCCGACGCATTGCCCGGTGTGCGGCTCGAGCATCGAACGTCTGCCGGATGAGGCGATTGCGCGCTGCACGGGGGGCCTGTTCTGCCCGGCGCAGCGCAAGCAGGCGCTGTGGCATTTCGCGCAGCGGCGGGCGCTGGATATCGACGGGCTCGGCGAAAAGATCATCGATCAGCTCGTCGACCAGAATCTGGTGCGCACGCCTGCCGATCTGTTCAACGTCGGCTTTGCGACCCTGGCTGAACTCGACCGCTTTGCCGAAAAGTCGGCGCAGAATCTGCTCGACTCGCTCGAAAAAGCCAAGCACACCACGCTCGCGCGCTTTATATACGCGCTCGGCATCCGGCATGTGGGCGAATCGACGGCGAAAGATCTCGCCAAACATTTCGGCTCGCTGAATCCGATCATGGATGCCTCGGTCGAAGAATTGCTGGAGGTGAACGACGTGGGTCCTGTGGTGGCCGAGTCGCTTCATCAGTTTTTCGCGGAGGAGCATAACCGCACGGTGATCGAGCAACTCCGCGCGCCGGGCAAGGTCACATGGCCGGAAGGCCCGCCCGCGCCGAAGGCGCCGCAAGGCGTGCTGGCCGGCAAGACGGTCGTCTTGACCGGCGCCTTGCCGACGCTCGCCCGCGAAGAGGCGAAAGAAATGCTCGAAGCGGCCGGTGCGAAAGTGGCCGGCTCGGTGTCGAAGAAAACAGATTACGTGGTGGCGGGGGCCGAAGCGGGCAGCAAGCTGGCGAAAGCCGAGGAACTCGGCATCCCGGTACTCGACGAAGATGGTATGCGTAAGCTCCTGGAGGGGCAGTTATGATCCGCGAAATTCTCAAGATGGGCGATCCACGTCTTTTGCTCATTGCCGATCCGGTCGATCATTTCGACACACCCGAACTGCATGAGCTCATCAAAGACATGTTCGAAACCATGCACGACGCGGATGGCGCGGGGCTCGCCGCGCCGCAGATCGGCGTCAATCTGCAGGTGGTGATCTTCGGTTTCGGGCACAGCGAGCGCTATCCGGATGCGCCACCGGTGCCGGAGACGGTGCTGATCAACCCGACCATCACGCCGGTATCGCTGGATATGGAAGAGGGTTGGGAAGGCTGCCTGTCCGTGCCTGGTCTGCGTGGCGCGGTGAGCCGATTTTCGATGATCAAGTATCACGGCTTCGATCAATACGGCAAGCCGATCGACCGCGTTGCCGAGGGCTTTCACGCGCGCGTCGTGCAGCATGAGTGCGACCATCTGATCGGCAAGCTGTACCCGATGCGGATCAACGATTTCGCGAAGTTCGGCTTTACGGAAGTCCTGTTTCCGCATCTGGACCCGAATAGCGACGACTGACGCCGCATCCTGGCCCGCGGTGCACGCATTGTCGCGTGCGCCGGCGGCATAAAAAAACCCACGTTTTCACGTGGGTTTTTTGTTCGGCGCGCGTCACGGTGCGGGCACCGTGAGTCTTTCGCTGTTGAGCGTCAAGCCCGCGGCGTCAAAACGACTCGTCCGCCGACAGATAGCGCCATTGGCCCGGCGGCAGTGCACCCAGCATCACCTGACCCATCCGCACGCGCTTCAGGCCGATCACTTCGAGGCCGACCAGCTCGCACATCCGGCGGATCTGACGCTTCTTGCCTTCGCGCAGCACGAAACGTAGTTGCTCGCCGTTTTGCCAATTGACCTGTGCCGGTTTCAGCGGCACGTCGTCGAGCGAGAGGCCGTGGCACAAGAGCGCGAGGCTTTCCGGCGGGAAGTGGCTTTCGACGTCGGTGGTGTGCTCGCCGAACGACACGCGCACGAGATACTCCTTGTCGATCTCCGAATGGCCGCCGATCAACTGCTTGGCGATGCGGCCGTCCTGCGTCAGCACCAGCAAGCCTGTCGAATCGATGTCGAGGCGCCCGGCCGGTGCGAGCTGGCGCAGATGCGAGACCGAGAAGCGGATGTCAGAACTGTCGCCTTCCCAGCGGTTTTCCGGCGTGACCAGCGTGATCGCCGGTTGATAGCCGTCTTCCGCCTGACCCGATACCAGGCCCACGGGCTTGTGGATCAGGACCGTCACCTGGCTCGCTTGCGCGGCTTCGGCGGCCGGGTCGATCTCGATACGCTGGTCCGGACGAACCTTGGTGCCGAGCGTGTCGATCCGCTCGCCGTCGACCAGCACCCAGCCTTTTTCGATCCACTCGTCGGCTTCGCGGCGTGAGCACAGGCCGAGTTCCGACATCAGCTTGGACAGGCGCAGCGTGCCCGGCGCGTCTTCGTAATCGCGGCGCGGTGTGCGCGGCGCGGCATCGGCGTCGTGTTCGGCTCTGGCTGCATGCGCCGGGCCGCGCGGCTTGTCGGCGTGAGCGGGGCGGGTGTCATCGCCAAAGCGGCGGCCAGCGGCCGGGAGTGCCTTGTCGAAGCTGCGAGCAGGGCGTTCGCCCCGGTCACTACGTTCGCTACGATCGCCGGCACGCGCCGGACGATCGCCGAATTCCCGCTTGGCCGGTGCGCGTTCGCCGCGGTCGTCGCGCGGTGCGCGCGCCGGACGGTCCGTGCGGTCACCGTAGCCGCTTTTGACGGGCTTCGCGAAAGTGCGCTCGCCACGCTCGGACGAACCACGCTCGCCTTCAAAACGGCGCGGTGCGCTGTCGCTGCGCGGCCCGCGTTCGCCTCCACGGCGTTCCTGCGGGGCGCCACGGTCGCTGCCGAAACGGGGGCGATCCGAGGCGTCGCGCGCCGGGCGCTCGCCACGCGGTCCGCCTTCCGACGGACGGCCTGCGCCCGGACGCGGACCACTGAATGAGCGGCGTTCGCCGTCGTCACGGCGCGGGGCGCGGCTGCCTTCGAAACTGCGGGGAGCGCGTTCGCTGCGATCTGCGCCGCCTTCGAAGCGGCGGGGTGCGCCTTGGCTGCGTTCGCCGTCAGCGCGACGCGGAGCACGTTCGCTGCGATCGCCACTACCTTCAAACTTGCGGGGCGCACGCTCACCATCGTCACGACGGGGACCACGGTCGCCGCCGCCTTCAAATCGGCGCGGCGCGCCTTGGCTACGTTCGCCGTCAGCGCGACGCGGAGCGCGTTCGCTACGATCGCCACTGCCTTCAAACCTACGGGGCGCACGCTCACCAACATCACGACGCGGACCGCGGTCACCGCCGCCTTCAAACCGGCGGGGTGCGCCTTGAGGGCGCTCACCGTCAGCGCGACGCGGAGCGCGTTCGCTACGATCGGCACCACCTTCAAACCTACGGGGCGCACGCTCACCGTCGTCCCGACGCGGTGCGCGGTCACCGCCTTCAAACCGGCGCGGTGCGCCTTGAGGGCGTTCACCGTCAGCACGGCGCGGAGCACGTTCGCTACGATCGCCGCCACCTTCGAACTTACGGGGCGCACGAGCGCCTTCGTCCCGACGGGGCGCACGATCGCCGCTACCTTCGAAGCGTCGCGGCGCACCGCCGGCCCCTTCGCGGCGCGGCGGACGATCCGACGGTGCCCGGCGCGCAGCGCCTGCACCCCCTGCATCCCGCTCGCGGGAAAACGATCCTTCAGCCCGTGGCGCACGCGCACCGGCGCCCGCCGGCTTACCTGCACCCGCCGGACGCTTGCCGCTACCCGCTGCGGCGCCTTCACCCCGCGCCCCGTTAAACCCAGCCGTCGGCGTAGACGGCCTTGGCCCGGTCGGACGTGTCGGCTTACGTGCCGAGGTGCTTCCGGTACGGACAGGGGCGCGTTCGGACGAAGCCGGCCGCGGGTGCTTGGCTGTTAATTTGACTCGCATGAAATCTCACACTGCAATCGCGCGCAGCAGTTCGGTCTCGACCTGAATTTGCAGGCGGTTGTCCGACAGACCGTATCCATCCAGCAGGAACACGTCTTCAACGCGTTCGCCGAGCGTATTGATCCGCGCCGACGCGACGCCGACCCGGTGCTCGGCCAGCACGCGCGCGATCGAATAAAGAAGGCCTGGCCGGTCATTCGCAGACACGGACAGGATGTAATATTGGCCGCGCTCGTCGGCCCGAAGATCGACGCGCGGCGTAACAGGGAAGGTCCGCGACAGCCGTGACAAACGGCCTTTCGACGGTCCCGGAAGCAGGGTGCCGTCACCGGTCAGGCGTGCGGTCAGTTCCTGTTCGACCAGATTGGCAATATCGCGATAATGCACGTCTTCTTCGGTATGCGCGACGAGGAAATTATCGAGCGCGTACCCGTGGCGGGTCGTGCTGACCCGCGCATCGAGCACCGACAAGCCATTGCGGTCGAAATACGCACAAATGCCGGCGAACAGATCGGGCTGGTCTTTCACATACACCAGCACCTGAAGCGCCTCGCCGATCGGCGACGGACGCGCGCGCACGATCGGCGTCGTGGTCTCGACGTGCCGGTACAGCACGCGGGTTTGCCATGCGATATCCGCCGCGTCGTGGCGCAGGAAGTAGCCGATATCCAGCTTGTCCCACAGCGCCTTTTGCGCGCCTTCCGGCACGGTTTCGAGGCGCAGCAGCGCCAGCGCCTCTTCCTGGCGCGATTTCAGTTCCGAATGCGCGTCAGGCCGTGCGCCGCCGAGCACCGCCAGCGTCGCGCGGTAGAGGTCCTCGAGCAGCTTGCCTTTCCACGTGTTCCAGACTTTCGGGCTGGTGCCGCGAATGTCGGCCACGGTCAGCAGGTAAAGCGCGGTCAGCCGGCGCTCGTTGCCGACCAGTTCGGCAAAGCGCTTGATGACCTCGGGGTCGCTCGTGTCCTGTTTCTGCGCGACCTGGCTCATGGTCAGATGCTGCTGGACCAGCCAGACGACCAGTTCGCCGTCCTCGCCCTCGATGCCATGATTGCGGCAGAAGCGCCGCGCGTCGGCCATGCCGAGCGTGGAATGGTCGCCGCCGCGGCCCTTGGCGATGTCGTGAAACAGCGCCGCCACGTACAACACCCACGGCCGGTCGAAATTGGCGATCAACTGGCTGCAGAACGGATACTCGTGTGCATGCTCGGCGACCGCGAAGCGGCGCAGATTGCGCAACACCATGAGGATGTGCTGATCGACCGTGTAGACGTGATACAGGTCGTGCTGCATCTGCCCGACAATGCGCCGGAAGTTCAGCAGATAGCGCCCGAGCACGCTGGTCTGGTTCATCAGGCGCAGCGCGTGCGTGATACCGGCCGGCTGCTTCAGGATGTCCATGAACAGGCGCCCGTTTTCCGGATCGCGGCGCCAGTGCTGATCCATCACGTCGCGGGCGTTGTAGATCGCGCGCAGCGTGCGCGCCGACAAACCCTTCACGCCCGGCGTCTGTTCGTAGAGCAGGAAAGCTTCGAGGATCGCGTTCGGCTCGCGCTGGAATACGTCGTCGCTGGCGATTTCCAGCATGCCTTGCTTCTCGACGAAACGGTCCGACAGCACGCGCGTGATACCGCTCGTGTTGGGGAAAAGCTGCGCTTCGATGTTCTGGATCAGGATCGTGGCGAGTTGCGTCACGGCCTTGGCGGACCAGTAATAGCGGCGCATCAGCTGTTCGCTGGCGCGCTTGGTGGCCGTCGGCTTGTAGCCGAAGCTTTCGGCGACCGGCGTTTGCAGATCGAACACCAGAATGTCCTGGCGGCGGCCGGCGATCACATGCAGCCGGGCACGCAGTGTTTTCAGGAAGCCTTCGTTGCGGCGCAGTTCGCGCGCTTCGCGCTCGGTGATCAGGCCGCGGGCTTCGAGCTCGCGCCAGCTACTGCCGAACCCGGCCGCCTGGGTAATCCACAGAATCAGTTGCAGATCGCGCAGGCCGCCCGGGCTTTCCTTGATGTTCGGTTCCAGCGAATACGGCGTGTCCTGAAACTTGGCGTGCCGCTGGCGCATTTCCAGCACTTTGGCCTGGAAGAACGCGCGCGGGTCGAGCGTCTCGCGATAGCGCTTGACGAAGTCGTCGAAGAGCGGGGCGCTGCCCGTAATGCGCCGTGCTTCGAGGAGCGAGGTGCGCACCGTGACGTCGTTGGCGGATTCTTCGACACACTGCGCCACGCTGCGCACGCTGCTGCCGAGTTCGAGTCCCAAATCCCACGCGAGACTGATAAAGCGTTCGATGCGCGCTTCGAGATGCTCGATCGGCGCGTCGGGCAGCAGGACCAGAATGTCGATGTCGGAGTGCGGCGCGAGTTCGCCCCGCCCGTAGCCGCCGACGGCCAGCAGGGCCAGTTCGGGCGGCAGCTCGCAGGTATTCCAGGCGGCGCGCAGCGACTCGTCCGTGGCGCGCGCCAGGGCGGCCATCAGCGCGTCAACGTTGGAGGCCGTCTTGAAGCGTTCCAGCAACTGGGCTTTGGCCACTTTGTAGTCCGCCTTGAGCGACGTGGCATGGGATTGGGCGACGGCTGGAACACTACTCATTGGCAGGCGGGCAGGTGAGGTCGGAAGTCGGTCAGGCCGTCGCCGCGACAACCGGCGGACGCGCGGGCGTGCCGGCCGAGACCGTTAGCACGTCGTAGCCGGTTTCGGTGACGAGCACGGTGTGCTCCCACTGTGCCGACAGGCTGCGGTCTTTGGTCTTGACGGTCCACTGGTCCGGCATGGTGCGGATGTCGCGCCGTCCGGCGTTGATCATCGGTTCGATCGTGAAGATCATGCCGGTCTGCAGCTCGAGCCCGGTACCGGGACGGCCATAGTGCAAAATCTGCGGGTCTTCGTGGAACACCGTGCCGATGCCGTGGCCGCAATATTCGCGCACCACGCTGTAGCCTTGCCCTTCGGCATGCTTCTGGATGGCGTAGCCGATGTCGCCGAGATGGGCGCCCGGGCGCACCTGATCGATACCGAGCCACATGCATTCGAAGGTGGTCTGCACGAGGCGTTTGGCCATGATCGAGCCTTCGCCGACAATGAACATCCGGCTGGTGTCGCCGAAATAGCCTTCTTTGATGACCGTGACGTCGATATTCAGCGCGTCGCCGTTCTTCAGCGTCTTGTCGCCCGGAATGCCGTGACAGATCACGTCGTTCACGGAAATGCAGGTGGCTTTCGGGTAAGGCGGATAGCCGGGCGGCTGATAATTCAGCGGCGCCGGAACCGTGCCTTGTACCTGGAGCATGTATTCGTGACACAGCCGGTCGAGTTCGCCGGTCGTGATGCCGGCCGCGACGAACGGCGTAATGTAGTCGAGCACTTCGCTAGCGAGCTTGCAGGCGACGCGCATCTGCGCGATATCGTGTTCGTTTTTGAGTGTAATAGCCATATTTCCCTCAGGAGCCTTGTGGAGCGAGGGTTTCACCGTTTCGGGGACGCTGGATTTACGCAAATTCCACCAGAATTCCACCGCAACGACGCGAAACCGCCAGCCAGCAGGGTTTCAGCGGGGCCGTGAAACGAAAATGCTCACTGGCAGACCGCGCCAAACCGTGCATTTGGGGCCGAATAGCACATTATAAGCCGGTTCCGCCTTGCGGACTGCCTGAAGGGCTTACGCAATCAATTGCGCAGCGACTGCTGCGCCGCAGGGTGAATCAACGGCGAGCGCGACGGCTTGGGTCGCGTTGACTTGGGTCTACGCCAAGTTCTTTCAGGCGGGAGCGGAGTCGCTGGTTGTCCGCGAACAACCCGGCAAACGCCAGAACGAACAGCAGCAGATAGAACCACTCGCCGCTGTAGTGAATCAGCCGCCCACGCGGCGCCGGCGCAAGCGATGGCAGCGAGCAGAAGCGCCGCCTTATCCCGAAGCCAGTTCATGCCGCCGCCTGCTGGCGAGACGCCAGAAACGCGTAGTTACCGCGCGACGGACTATCGATCATGACCTCAGGGTGGCGCTGTATGAAGGTCAGCATCGTAGCGGGGATCACCAGTCCATACTTGCTTGTCACCGTCCGCGCAGCGGAAGCAGCGGAAGCGGTAGTGCATTGCATCGCCGTGTTGGCGGCGACGATCAGCGAGCCGATGCACGCACCTACGTAGAACGATGCGCTCAACGCACCGACGACCGATAGCGCCGCCAGTGCTCTAGTCGCACCGATCAACTCGGCGACCGTTGCGCCCGGTCCCAGCGTCTTGCGCGCGCCCAGCGTCGTGGCGATTTTCGAAGCCGCCGCCTGAACGGAGCCAAACAGACTGCTAGGGGCGGGCAGGCCCAGTGCACTCGTGTTTTCTGTAAATGCCTTGCCGAAATCGCCGCAAGTAGCCACAGCGCGCTCTGTCACTCAATCAGGGAGCGCTGATTTTAACTGGCAAATAAGGCGAATTATCCGGCGCACCGTAGTTGATGTGCTATGCATGAGGAAACTGGCGCGGACTTATGCAATCAACTGCAATGGGCTTTGCAATTTGTCTACCCCAAGCGGTGTGGCAGACGGCCTGTATCCAACAAAGAGAAAGAAAAACGGGTTCGCATGCACGCTTCCGATTTGGCTATTGTGTTCGCTACGCGGGTTTGTTCGCCATCTGTGCGAATTCCTACTAGGGGCGGTGGCCCCGGGACTTGTCCGGGGCGTCCACGCAAAAAAACCGGAATTTTCAAACGGCTAATCCAATGTAATGAATTGACAGATACTGCCAGCCATAAATCTGGCATCTAACGCCAGTTACCCAAATAGCCTGAATAGCGTTGCTATGGACCCAGGCGTACTTGCTCGAAATAGGGCGATTGGATAATGTCGCTCATTCCGGAAAGTGCTGATTCTCTTTCCGGCGTGTGTTTGCGTAGCCTGTCCCGTCGTGCGGGATGGGCTATTTTTTTGTCTTGTAGTATCAGTTGCCCGCATAGCACCGCGCGATGCAATTGATTGCGCGAAAAAGGCCACTGCCGGGTGTTCGAGTGAGGCATTAAGCCATGGCTTAATCAGCCGCGCCACGCCAGGGTGTTCGCGGCAATCGCCCCGATGACATCCTTCATTTCCTTGCGCGTGACCTGTGCGACCGTCCGTGCCCTTTGCGGGGTCAAACACGTCCGCGCGCCCGAAAGGCTGGTGTAAGGATTCGGGCGGTTTCCGCGGGGCAGCTTTGAGCAGGGCGACTGGCTTTCAATGACCGCCTTAGCGATGCCCTTGGGTTTCGCGTGCGAATGGGGGGATTGTTGCGCCACATTCCGGCAACCGCAGGGTTTTGCCATAAGGTGGCGAACGCGCAGGTGCAACCCGGTGCGGCAAACGGGAGCTACCGCGCAGGTTGAGTCGGCCGATAGTCACGTGCTATAATCTTTGGCTAAGTCGATCTCTGTCTTATTTATGTTGCCTTGTTGCTGTTCTAATGGGCGCAAACTGGCAGGGAAGGCTTCTCGTAGCGATAGTTGCCTGCGCTACGAGCAAAAAGCGCAGTACCCAAGGCAGCAGACTCGCAAGCCGGCGCACCCAGGGTGTCCGTCGCGTTCAGCCAGAAAGTTTGACTGGCAGCGCGGCCGATACGGCAGCCGGCTTAAGACCCAACCCTCGCGGAGAATTTCATGGCAGTTACTATGCGTCAAATGCTGGAAGCCGGTGTCCACTTCGGTCACCAAACGCGCTTCTGGAACCCGAAGATGGCCCCCTTCATTTTCGGTCATCGCAACAAGATTCACATTATCAACCTCGAAAAGACGCTGCCGATGTACAACGACGCGCTGAAGTACGCGCGTCAACTGGCAGCGAATCGCGGCACGATCCTGTTCGTCGGCACGAAGCGTCAATCGCGCGACACGATCGCTGAAGAGGCACAACGCGCTGGCATGCCGTTCGTCAACGCACGCTGGCTCGGCGGCATGCTGACCAACTTCAAGACGCTGAAGGTCTCGATCAAGCGCCTGAAGGACATGGAAGCAGCGCTGGAAGCAGGCGAAACCGAACGCATGAGCAAGAAAGAAGCGCTCCTGTTCGAGCGCGAAATGGCCAAGCTGCAAAAGTCGATCGGCGGCGTGAAGGACATGGGCGGTATTCCGGACGCGATCTTCGTGGTCGACGTCGGCTACCACAAGATTGCCGTGACCGAAGCTAACAAGCTCGGCATCCCGGTCATCGCCGTGGTCGATACGAACCACTCGCCGGAAGGCATCGACTACGTGATCCCGGGTAACGACGACGCATCGAAGGCTGTCGCTCTGTACACGGCTGGCGTGGCTGACGCGATCCTGGAAGGCCGTGCAAACGCGGTCAACGACGTGGTGCAAGCTACCCGTGGTGGTGACGGCGACGAGTTCGTCGAGGTCAACTCGGAAGCGTAAAGCTGCCCCGTGTCCGGCAAAAAAGGGGGCTTTCTACAGGCCCCCTTTTTTTAAGCCGCGACAAAGTAGTGGTGTGCTGTGAGCAGTGCCTGAAACATAGTGCGTAGAAAATACGTGCGATGTTGAAACGAATTCTTGCCGCCGGTATCGAAGTCCGGGCGGCGTGTGACAGACGGAACTCAAGGAGCAAATGATGGCGGCAATTACCGCAAGCATGGTTGCAGAACTGCGCGCAAAGACCGACGCGCCGATGATGGAATGCAAGAAGGCGCTGACGGAAGCCGAAGGCGACATGGCGCGCGCTGAAGAGCTGCTGCGCGTGAAGCTGGGCAACAAGGCCAGCAAGGCAGCGTCGCGCGTGACGGCTGAAGGCGTGGTCGCCTCGTTCATCGGCGGCAACGCAGGTTCGCTGGTCGAACTGAACTGCGAAACCGACTTCGTTTCGAAGAACGACGACTTCCTGGCGTTCTCGAAGACGGTCGCTGAACTGGTCGCTACGCAAAACCCGGCTGACGTCGCGGCCCTGTCGGCTCTGCCGCTGGACGGCTCGACGGTCGACGCAGTGCGTCTGGCGCTGGTCGGCAAGATCGGTGAAAACCTGTCGATCCGCCGTTTCGTGCGTTTCGACACGTCAAACCAGCTGGCAGCGTACCTGCACGGCACGCGTATCGGCGTGCTGGTCGAGTACACCGGCGCGGACGAGCAGGTCGGCAAGGACGTGGCCATGCACATCGCCGCCATGAAGCCGGTCTCGCTGTCGTCGGACGACGTGCCGGCGGATCTGATCGCCAAGGAGCGCAGCATTGCTGAGCAGAAGGCTGCTGAATCGGGCAAGCCGGCTGAAATCGTCGCCAAGATGGTCGACGGCAGCGTGCAGAAGTACCTGAAGGAAGTCTCGCTGCTGAACCAGACGTTCGTTAAGAACGACAAGCAGACGATCGAACAGATGCTGAAGGCTGGCAATGCGAGCGTGCAGAAGTTCGCGCTGTTCGTGGTCGGCGAAGGCATTGAGAAGAAGCAGGACGACTTCGCAGCTGAAGTGGCCGCTCAAGTCGCTGCTGCAAAGCAACAATAAGCATCGCTTAAGCTTCAGTTAGTACCGTTGGACCCGCGGCGGAGCAAGACTTTGCCGCGGTCGGCGGCGCCGCAAGGCTGCGCGCGGGTGACCCTCGTGGCGCATGCCGCTGGCGAACCCCAGGGTTCGTCAATTTGGCGACGCTTGCCCGAATCAGCATTTCACCCCTACATTAGTCCCTTGTTGTTGCCCTGTTCTGCGCGATCTGGATACCCCTATGCCCACTGCCTACAAACGCGTCCTGCTCAAACTCTCCGGTGAAGCTCTGATGGGCGACGATGCCTTCGGCATCAATCGCGCGACCATCGAACGAATGGTGGCGGACGTGGCCGAAGTGGTCCGTCTCGGAACGCAGCTGGCCGTGGTGATCGGCGGCGGCAATATTTTCCGCGGCGTCGCGGGCGGCGCGGCCGGTATGGATCGCGCCACGGCTGACTACATGGGGATGCTGGCTACCATGATGAACGCGCTGGCGCTGCAGGACGCCATGCGCCACGCCGGTATCGAGGCGCGCGTGCAATCCGCGCTGCGCATGGACCAGGTGGTTGAGCCGTACATCCGGCCCCGCGCGATTCGCCAGCTCGAAGAAGGCAAAGTCGTGATTTTCGCGGCCGGTACCGGCAATCCGTTCTTCACGACGGACACGGCTGCCGCGCTGCGCGGCTCGGAAGTCGGTGCGGAAGTGGTGTTGAAAGCCACCAAGGTGGACGGCGTCTATTCGGCCGACCCCAAGAAAGACCCGAGCGCGACCCGCTACACCACGATCAGCTTCGACGAAGCCATCGGCCGCAATCTGCAGGTGATGGACGCCACGGCGTTCGCGCTGTGCCGCGACCAGAAGCTGCCGATCCGGGTGTTTTCGATCGTCAAGCCGGGCGCGCTTAAGCGCATCGTACAAGGCGAGGACGAGGGCACCCTCGTCCACGTGTAAACTCTCGTTCACATAACGTGGGCTTTAACGCGAGCCCAGGCCGCCGCATAATGCGCGCGCTGGCCGACTCGCACCGTTCTGAAGGTTCGGAGGTTTAAAAATGTCTGTGGCTGATATCAGGAAGGGCGCTGAGCAAAAAATGCAGCGTTCCATCGACGCGTTCAAGAACGACCTGTCGAAGATCCGCACGGGCCGTGCACACACGGGTCTGCTCGATCACATCCAGTGCGATTACTACGGTTCGCCGGTGCCGATTTCGCAGGTCGCGAACCTGACACTGATCGACGCACGCACGATCGGCGTGCAGCCGTGGGAAAAGAAGATGGTCCAGGTCGTCGAAAAGGCGATCCGCGAGTCGGACCTCGGTCTGAACCCGGCTACGCAAGGCGACGTGATCCGCGTGCCGATGCCCGCGCTGACCGAGGAACGCCGCCGCGAACTGACCAAAGTGGTCAAGAGCGAAGCGGAAACGGCCAAGGTCGCCGTTCGTAACCTGCGCCGTGATGCAAACGAGCAACTGAAGAAGCTCGTGAAAGACAAAGAAATTTCGGAAGATGACGAGCGCCGTGCGGGTGACGACGTTCAGAAACTGACGGACAAGTTCGTCACTGAAATCGACAAGCTTGTAGTGACCAAAGAAGCCGAGATCATGACGGTGTGAGGCCGTTCGCTCACCCCTTCACGGTTTCCACTTCTTTTTTGCAGTCACAGTCCCGACGGCCATGACCTATACCAGCTCAACCGTGCGCGTGCCTGATGTCGCCGCGGTGCCGCGACATATCGCGATCATCATGGACGGCAACGGCCGTTGGGCGACCCAGCGCCGTCTGCCGCGCGTGGCCGGCCATACGCGCGGCGTCGACGCGGTGCGTGCGGCCGTCGAGGCCTGCGCCCGGCAGGGCGTCGAATACCTGACGCTGTTTGCTTTCAGCTCGGAAAACTGGCGCCGCCCGAACGACGAAGTGTCGTTCCTGATGCGCCTGTTCGTCACCGCGCTGGAGCGCGAGATCGGCAAGCTGCACGCGAACGGCATCCGTTTGCGTGTGGTTGGCGATCTGTCGAAGTTCGATGCCCGCATCCGCGATCTGATCAAGCGCGCGGAGACCAAAACCGCGCGCAACACCCGTCTCACGCTCACCATCGCCGCCAACTACGGCGGCCGCTGGGACATCATGCAGGCCACCCGCAAGCTCGCTGAACAATCGGCGCTGGCGGGTCAGGCGGTCGAGGTGAACGAGGACTCGTTCGCCGAACACCTGTCGATGGCCTATGCGCCGGAGCCGGATCTCTTTATCCGCACCGGCGGCGAGCGCCGTGTCAGCAACTTCCTGCTCTGGCAACTCGCCTACACCGAGTTCTACTTCACCGACACGTTCTGGCCGGATTTCGACGCCGACGCGCTCGGCCATGCTATCGCCTCCTACGCGGAGCGTGAGCGCCGCTTCGGCCGCACCAGTGCTCAACTCGAGCCGCAATCGCAAAACGTCGATTCGCTTCCATGCTAAAAACCCGTGTCATCACGGCGATCATCCTGCTGGCGATCTTCCTGCCGGTCACGTTGTTCGCGCCGGTGGGCGCGTTCGGCGCGCTGATCGCCTTCGTCGTCGTGTTCGCCGCATGGGAGTGGGCGCGCTTGCTGAAGCTTGGCGGCGCCGGCCCGGTCATTTACGCGCTGGTGGCAGCGGTCGCGCTGGTCGCGAGCACGCGCCTCGGTACCGGCGTCGAGGAAGCCCGGCCGCTCTTTCAGGCGGCCGCAATTTTTTGGGTGATCGCGGGGCCGTATGTGCTCCTGCGCAAGCCCACGCTCTCACAAGGCGCCTGGCGTGGCTTTCTATTCCTTGCCGGTATTGTGGTATTTGTCGCGTGCTGGCATGCTCTCGTCGCCGCGCGCATGAAGGGCGTGCCGTTCGTGCTGTCGCTGCTGCTATTGGTATGGCTGGCCGATATCGGCGCATACTTCTCCGGAAAAGCTTTCGGAAAACACAAGCTGGCGCCTGCCATCAGCCCTGGTAAGACGTGGGAGGGCGCGATCGGCGGCTGGTTGGTGGTGATGATCGTCGCTGCGGCGGCGGTCTTTTTGCACGCGTTCGAGCCGACCCTGTATTCTGCGCTGCTGGCGCAATGGGGCGCCATACGTACGCTGCTCGCCCTGACCCTGCTGGTGGCATTCAGCGTGGTGGGCGACCTGTTCGAATCAATGATGAAACGCCAGGCCGGAGTGAAAGATTCAAGCGGCCTGTTGCCCGGGCACGGTGGCGTACTCGACCGCATCGACGCATTGTTGCCGGTGCTGCCGCTTGCCATGCTGCTGCTCGGCTAGAGAAAGAGATATGCAAAAACGTCTGACATTGCTCGGTTCCACGGGCTCGATTGGAGACAGCACGCTTGACGTCGTCGCGCGTCATCCCGAGCGCTTTTCCGTTTACGCGCTCACGGCGCATCGCAACGGCGACAAGCTCGTCGAGCAATGCCTGCGCTTTCAGCCTGAAGTTGCCGTGGTCGGCGATGCCGATACGGCCGCGCTCGTCGCCGCGAAACTGCGCGAAGCGGGCTGCAGGACCGAAGTCACATACGGGCCGCAAGCGCTCGTGGAGGTGTCAAAGAGCGATGGCTGCGACACGGTAGTGGCGGCGATCGTCGGCGCCGCGGGCCTCGCGCCGAGCCTGGCCGCCGCGCGCGCCGGCAAGCGTATCCTGCTCGCCAACAAGGAAGCGCTGGTGATGTCCGGCGCAATCTTCATGGACGCGGTGCGCGACAATGGCGCCGTGCTGTTGCCGGTCGACAGCGAACACAACGCCATTTTCCAATGCCTGCCGCGCGAAGCGGCGCAGCACGGTGGCGTGTCGAAGATTATCCTGACCGCCTCGGGTGGCCCGTTCCGTACGCGCGAACCGGCCACGCTGGTCGACGTCACGCCTGACGAGGCCTGCAAGCATCCGAACTGGGTCATGGGCCGCAAGATCTCGGTCGACTCCGCCACGATGATGAACAAGGGCCTCGAAGTGATCGAGGCGCATTGGCTCTTCAACTTGCCGGGCGAGCGCATCGAGGTGCTGATTCACCCGCAAAGCGTGATCCATTCAATGGTGTCGTACGCCGACGGCTCGGTGCTCGCGCAACTGGGCAATCCCGACATGCGTACGCCAATCGCGCATGCGCTGGCGTTTCCGGATCGTGTCGATTCGGGCGTGGCGCAACTCGATCTGCTGCAGGTCGCGTCGCTCTCGTTCGAAAAACCGGATTACACACGCTTCCCGTGTCTCGCACTCGCCGTGAAGGCGCTGGCCGAGGGTGGGTTGGCGAGCGCGGTCCTGAACGCCGCGAACGAAATCGCGGTTGAAGCGTTCCTGTCGCGCCAGATCGGTTTCATGGCGATCGCTCAGGTGGTCGACGCCGTCCTCAATGCGTTGCCGAGCCGTAGCGCGCACGCGCTAGAAGACGTGATCGAAGCGGACGCGGCCGCGCGCCGTGCCGCCGCCGACTTCATCGCACGTCTGCCGGACGCCGCCCGCCGCACGGAACGCGCCGTCCAGTGAGGCGTCTATGAATCTGCTGATCGAACTGCTTGCCTTCGCGGTCGCGATTGGCGTACTGGTGGTCGTCCACGAGTACGGGCATTACAGCGTGGCGCGTTTGTGCGGCGTCAAGGTGCTGCGTTTTTCGATCGGCTTCGGCAAGCCGCTGTTCCAATGGGTGAGCCCGAAGACCGGCACCGAATGGACGATTGCCGCGTTGCCGCTGGGCGGCTACGTGAAGATGCTCGACGAGCGCGAGACCGGCGGCGCGCCGATTCCCGCTGAAGCCTTGCCGCATGCGTTCAACCGGCAGTCGGTGTGGCGCCGTTTCGCGATTGTCGCGGCCGGTCCGGTCGCGAACTTCCTGCTCGCCATCGTGCTGTTCGCCCTCGTGTTCGCCACTGGCGTGACAGAGCCGGCAGCGGTGGTGGCCGCGCCTGCTCCGAATACGCCGGCGGCGTTGGCCGGTTTCGACGGTGGCGAAACCATCGTCGCGGTGCGTGCCGAGAACCACGGCGAATCCGAGCGCGTACGCTCATGGTCCGACCTGCGCTGGAAACTGCTGGGTGCGGCGTTCGATCACAAGCGCATCGTGCTGAGCGCGAAAGATGCCCACGGCACCTCGGATTTCCAGCTGGATCTGCGCGGGATCACCGAGAAAGACGTCGACGACGACTTTATGTCACATCTCGGTTTCGAGCCGGGTGGTGGCAAGCTGACGGTCGCGGGTGTGCAGCCGGATAGCGCAGCGCAAAAGGCCGGCCTTGCGATAGGCGACCGTCTGCGCGCGGTTGACGGTATTGCTACCGACAATGCCACGGCCTTCATCGCTTATGTAAAATCGCACGCCGGTGTGCCCGTGACGCTGCAGATCGAGCGGGGTGGGCAAGCGGCAGGCAAGCTGGAAGACGTCCGCATCGTCCCGCAGTCGCAGCGGGATGACGCAACGGGGCAGCAGATCGGCCGTATCGGCGCGGAACTCGCCACCCAGGTGCCGTCGATCGATGTGCGTTACGGACCGGTCGAAAGTCTGCAACTGGGCGCACGCCGTACGTGGGATCTGGCTGTTTATTCGGTGCGCATGTTTGGGCGGATGATCGTCGGCGAGGCATCGCTGAAGAATCTTTCTGGCCCCGTGACGATCGCCGATTACGCAGGAAAGAGCGCACGTCTAGGTCCTTCTGCATTCCTGTCGTTCCTGGCCCTTGTCAGTATTAGCCTCGGCGTACTGAACCTGTTACCAATTCCGGTATTGGACGGGGGTCATCTGTTATATTATTTGGTTGAAGCTGTAACCGGCAAAGTTGTTTCCGATCGCTGGCAACTCGTTTTGCAGAGGGCGGGTCTCGCCTGCATCGTCGCATTGTCGGCGATTGCGCTGTTCAACGATCTGGCTCGTTTAATCCATTTTTAAAGTGTCTGGCGGCGTTCACGATGGCGACCGTCTGACCTGATGCAGCTATACACACTGGGGAAGCACGTTGTTTAAACCTCATCGCTTTGTTCCAAAGACGGTTATAGCCGCGGCATTCGCCGCGCATGGGCTGGTTGCTCACGCAACGACGCCCTTCGTGGTGCAAGACATCCGGATCGAGGGATTGCAACGCGTCGAACCCGGTACCGTGTTCGCGTACCTGCCTATCAAGCAAGGCGATACCTTTAGCGACGACAAGGCTTCTGAAGCCATTCGCGCGCTGTACGCCACGGGCTTCTTCAACGACGTCAAGATCGCGACCGAAGGCAATGTCGTCATCGTGCAAGTGCTGGAACGTCCGGCCATCGGCACGATCGACTTCGCCGGCATTCACGAGTTCGACAAGGACAACCTGACCAAGGCGCTGCGCGCGGTCGGGTTGTCGCAAGGCCGTTACTACGACAAGGCACTCGTCGACAAGGCCGAGCAGGAACTGAAGCGCCAGTACCTGACGCGCGGCTACTATGCCGCTGAAGTCACCACTACGATCACGCCGATCGACCGCAACCGCGTGTCGGTGCTGTTCTCGGTGGCTGAAGGTCCGAGTGCGAAGATCCGCCAGATCAACTTCATCGGCAACAAGGCGTTCAGCACGGGTACGCTGCGCGACGAAATGCAGCTGTCCACGCCGAACTGGTTCTCGTGGTACACGAAGAACGACCTGTACGCGAAAGACAAGCTCACCGGCGACCTCGAAAACGTCCGCTCGTATTACTTGAATCGCGGCTACCTCGAGTTCAACATCGAGTCGACCCAGGTGTCGATCACGCCGGACAAGAAGGACATGTATCTGACGGTCACGCTGCATGAAGGCGAACCGTACACGATCAACAGCATCAAACTGGCCGGTAACCTGCTCGACCGCGAGCCGGAGCTGGCCAAGCTCATCAAGATCAAACCGGGTGACCGCTTCTCGGCTGAAAAGCTGCAAGCTACCACCAAGGCGATCGTCGACAAGCTCGGCGAGTACGGTTATGCGTTCGCCACTGTCAACGCGCAGCCGCAGATCGATCAGGAACACCACAAAGTCGACCTGACGTTGCAAGTGGACCCGAGCCGCCGCGTGTACGTGCGCCGCATCAACGTGGTCGGCAACACGCGCACGCGTGACGAAGTGGTGCGCCGCGAAATGCGCCAGCTCGAAAGCTCGTGGTTCGATTCGAACCGCCTCGCGCTGTCGAAAGACCGGATCAACCGTCTCGGCTACTTTACCGATGTCGACGTGACCACGGTGCCTGTCGAAGGCACGCCGGACCAGGTCGATGTGGACGTCAAGGTGTCCGAAAAGCCGACCGGCGCGATCACGCTGGGTGCGGGCTTCTCGTCGACGGATAAGGTCGTGCTCTCCGCGGGCGTATCGCAGGACAACGTGTTCGGTTCGGGTACGAGTCTCGCGGTGAACGTGAATACCGCCAAGACGTACCGTACCTTGACGGTCACGCAGGTCGACCCGTACTTCACGGTCGACGGCATCAAGCGGATTACCGACGTCTACTACCGTACGTACCAGCCGCTGTACTATTCGACGGATTCGAGCTTCAAGATCGTCACGATCGGTGGCGACCTGAAGTTCGGTATTCCGTTCTCCGAAGTCGACACGGTGTACTTCGGTGCCGGCCTCGAGCAGAACCAGCTGGACATCGACGCGAACACGCCGCAAAGCTATATCGACTACGTGAACGAGTTCGGCCGTGTGTCGAACAACGTGCCGATCACGGTAGGCTGGTCACGCGACGCGCGCGACAGCGCACTGGTGCCGAGCCGCGGTTACTTTACGCAGGCGAACGCCGAATACGGCACGCCGCTCGGCGGCACGCAGTACTACAAGGCCGACATCAACGCGCAGTACTATTATTCGTTCTCGCGCGGCTTCGTGCTGGGCTTCAACTTCCAGGGCGGTTACGGTAACGGCCTTGGCGGCAAGCCATATCCGATTTTCAAGAATTACTACGCGGGCGGTATCGGTTCGGTGCGGGGCTACGAGCCGAGCTCGCTGGGTCCGCGCGACGCGAAGACGAACGACCCGATCGGCGGCTCGAAGCTGCTGGTGGGTAACATCGAATTGACGTTCCCGCTGCCGGGCACGGGCTATGACCGCACGTTGCGTGTCTTTACCTTCCTCGACGGCGGTAACGTCTGGGGTACGGAAGGCAACAGCGTCGGCGCGAACGGCCTGCGTTACGGCTATGGTGTGGGTCTCGCGTGGATTTCGCCGATCGGCCCGCTCAAGCTCAGCTTGGGCTTCCCGCTCGTGAAGCACACTGGCGACCAGTATCAGAAATTCCAGTTCCAGATCGGGACGGCATTCTGATCTGGCGGCAGGCCGGGCCAAACTACAGTATCGAGAGGATGACTTTGCTAACCGGTATGTTTTCGAAACGTGTGGCGTGCGCGCTGGCGCTGGCAGTGACGCTGGGCGTCGGCCTGGCGGGGACAGCGCACGCGCAGGAAGCCAGGATCGCTGCGGTGAATTCGGACCGTATCCTGCGCGAATCGGCTGCCGCGAAGGCTGCCCAGGTCAAGCTCGAGGCCGAATTCGCCAAGCGCGACAAGGATCTGGCCGACATGGCACAGAAGCTGAAGTCGATGTCCGACTCGCTCGACAAGAACGGCGCGTCGATGTCGGCCACCGATCGCGCACAGAAGCAGCGCGATCTGTCGCAGCTGGATACGGACTTTCAGCGCAAGCAACGCGAGTTTCGCGAAGACCTGAACCAGCGCCGTAACGAAGAGCTGGCGGCCGTGCTCGACCGGGCTAACAAGGTGATCAAGCAGATCGCCGAGCAGCAGCACTACGACCTGATCGTTCAGGAAGCGGTGTATGTGAGCCCGCGCATCGATATTACCGATCAGGTGCTCAAGGCGCTCGCGGCTTCGGGCAACTGAACATGCGCTGGGCCGTTGCCCAGCGGATTTCCAGTCGCCGGATTGCCGGCCACCGGATCGCCAGCAGCCGGGGAGCGTAGGCCGGTTCGCAGCACAGTGTTGTAGCGCTGACAAGTTGGACTGATTTTGCAGGAGACAGGATAGGCATGGCATTTACGCTCGAGGACATCGTCCAACGGTTCGGCGGTGAAGTAGTCGGAGAGGGTTCGCAGCGCGTCGGCAGTCTGGCGCCGCTCGACCAGGCAGGCCCGGACCAGCTGGCGTTCCTCGCCAATCCGAAGTATCTGTCGCAGGTCGAAACGACCCGTGCGGGCGCGGTGTTGATCAACGCCGACGATCTCGCGAAACTCGCCTCGCGCGACAATCGTAACTTCATCGTCACGCCGAATCCGTACGCTTACTTTGCGCGCGTCGCGCAGACCTTCATCGACATGGCAGCGCCCAAGGCCGTGCCCGGCGTGCACCCGAGCGCGACGATCGACCCGTCGGCCCAGATCGCCGCAAGCGCGGTGATCGGTCCGCACGTCACGGTGGAAGCGGGCGCGGTGATCGGCGAAAACGTGCGCCTCGATGCGAACGTCGTGATCGGCCGCGGCACGCGGATCGGTGCGGGCTCGCATCTGTATCCGAATGTCGCGGTGTACTACGGCTGCAAGCTCGGCGAGCGCGTGATCGTGCACGCGGGCGCGGTGATCGGCTCGGACGGGTTTGGCTTCGCGCCGGATTTCGTGGGTGAAGGCGATGCGCGTACCGGCAGTTGGGTGAAGATTCCGCAGGTTGGTGGCGTGTCGATCGCGGCAGACGTCGAAATCGGTGCGAACACTACTATCGACCGTGGCGCCATGGCCGATACGATCATCGAAGAGTGCGTGAAGATCGACAACCTCGTGCAGATCGGCCACAACTGCAAGGTCGGCGCCTATACGGTGATTGCCGGTTGCGCGGGCATCGCGGGCAGCACCACGATTGGCCGTCATTGCATGATCGGCGGCGCGGTCGGGATTGCCGGTCATGTGACGCTGGCTGACTATGTGATCGTCACGGCGAAGTCGGGCGTGTCGAAATCGTTGTTGAAACCCGGCATGTACACCAGCGCGTTCCCGGCAGTGAATCACGCGGACTGGAACAAGAGCGCCGCTTTGCTGCGTAACATCGACAAACTCCGCGACCGTATCAGGGCGCTCGAGAATGCCACGTCGGCAGACAAACCGGTCAACGCAGCAAGCAATTCCGCAGGCGACAAAGCCTGAGAAATCTGAAAAACTCGCAGGCCAACCGGCAGAACAGCCCGGGGGCCAAGCGGCGAGGTAGGGCAACCGGCCGGCACCGCGTAAAATAGCGGCCAAGCATCAGAAGCAAAGTCGGTTGCCGTGACCGGGTGGCACGGCCGCCGGGTCTCGGCGAGCGCCGGCAGCACGCGTTACCAACCCACCTGCACCAGCATCCGCAGTCATCATCGCGCAGTTAATGCGTGAGTAGAAACACCATGAGCACCGAAAAAATCAATCTCGACATTCATAAGATTCTCACGCTGCTGCCGCATCGTTACCCGATCCTGCTAGTCGACCGGGTGCTCGAACTCGAGCCGCACAAGCGCATCAAAGCGTTGAAGAACGTGTCGATCAATGAGCCGTATTTCCAGGGTCACTTTCCGACCCGTCCGGTGATGCCCGGCGTGCTGATTCTCGAAGCGCTCGCGCAAACGGCGGCCCTGCTGACGTTTTCGGAGGAGCCGAGCGATCCGTCGAACACGCTGTATCTGTTCGTGGGTATCG
Organism: Burkholderia sp. GAS332; assembly: GCA_900142905.1. Lineage (NCBI taxonomy): Bacteria > Pseudomonadati > Pseudomonadota > Betaproteobacteria > Burkholderiales > Burkholderiaceae > Burkholderia > Burkholderia sp. GAS332. The sequence goes on from FSRV01000001.1 coordinate 1,890,238, forward strand.
ACAATGCGCGCTTCAAGCGCGTGGTGGAGCCGGGCGATCAGCTGATCCTGAATTGCACGTTCGAGCGTCATATGCGCGGCATCTGGAAGTTCAAGGCGCGCGCCGAAGTGGATGGTGTCGTGGCGGCGGAAGCCGATCTGATGTGCGCGGTGCGGCACACGGACAAAGACGCTTAAAGATCGGTGTCCGGGCAGTTAGCGGCTTACCGTAAGCCCTGCAAGCGCCGGCTACGCCCATCCACACAACGCAACAGAATTAGAAGCGAGGACGCATGAGCAGGATTCATCCCACTGCGATCGTCGAACCGGGCGCGCAACTCGACGAATCCGTCGAAATCGGACCGTATGCCGTCATTGGCGCACATGTGACGATCGGCGCACGGACCACGGTCGGTTCGCACAGCGTGATCGAAGGTCACACCACGCTTGGCGAAGACAACCGGATCGGCCACTACGCATCGGTCGGCGGCCGTCCGCAGGATATGAAGTACAAAGACGAGCCGACCCGGCTCGTGATCGGCAATCGCAACACGATCCGTGAGTTCACCACGATCCACACCGGCACGGTGCAGGATACGGGCGTCACCACGCTGGGTGACGATAACTGGATCATGGCCTACGTGCACATTGGGCACGACTGCCACGTCGGCAACAACGTCATTCTGTCGAGCAATGCGCAGATGGCAGGCCACGTGACGATTGGCGACCACGCGATCATCGGCGGCATGTCGGGCGTGCATCAGTTCGTGCGGATCGGCGCGCATTCGATGCTGGGTGGCGCGTCGGCGCTCGTGCAGGACGTCCCGCCGTTCGTGATTGCCGCGGGCAACAAGGCTGAGCCGCACGGTATCAATGTCGAAGGTCTGCGCCGCCGCGGTTTTTCGGCGGATGCGATCTCGGCGCTGCGCTCAGCGTACCGCCTGCTGTACAAGAACGGTCTGTCGCTGGAAGAAGCGAAGCTGCAGTTGCGCGACCTCGCGTCCGCGGGTGGCGATGGCGATGAGCCGGTACAAACGCTGCTCGCGTTTGTCGAAGCGTCGCAACGCGGCATCATCCGCTAAGCGATGGCCCTGAACCCAAGTCCGCTACGCGTGGCGATGGTCGCTGGCGAGCCGTCCGGCGACTTGCTGGCGGCGTCGCTGCTCGACGGCCTCGCGAGCCGTCTGCCCGCTGGTACCCAGTATTACGGGATCGGCGGTCCGCGCATGATCGCCACGGGCTTCGACGCCCACTGGCCGATGGAAAAGCTGACGGTGCGCGGCTATGTCGAAGCACTGCGGCATATTCCCGAGATCCTCGGCATCCGCAACGAACTGAAGCGCCAACTGCTGGCTGAGCCGCCGTCGGTGTTCATCGGCGTGGATGCGCCCGATTTCAACTTCGGCCTCGAGCATCCGCTGCGCGAGGCGGGCATTCCGACCGTTCACTTCGTCTGTCCGTCCATCTGGGCGTGGCGGGGCGGGCGCATCAAGAAGATCGCCAAGGCGGTCGACCACATGCTGTGCGTGTTCCCGTTCGAAACGGCGCTGCTGGAAAAGGCGGGTGTCGCGGCGTCCTATGTGGGCCATCCGCTCGCTGACGAGATTCCGCTCGAGCCCGATACGCTCGGCGCGCGCCGCACGCTCGGCCTCGCTGAGAGCGGTCCGATCATCGCGGTGCTGCCGGGCAGTCGGCGCTCCGAGATCGATCTGATCGGCCCAACGTTCTTTGCCGCGATGGAGATGATGCAGCACCAGGAGCCGGGTCTGCGCTTCGTGATGCCGGCGGCCACGCCTGCACTGCGCGAGATGCTGCGGCCGCTGGTCGATGCGCATCCCGGTCTCGCCCTGACCATCACCGACGGCCAGTCGCAAATCGCGATGACGGCGGCGGATGCGATCCTCGTCAAGAGCGGCACCGTGACGCTGGAAGCCGCGTTGCTGAAAAAACCGATGGTGATCTCGTACAAGGTGCCTTGGTTGACCGGCCAGATCATGCGCCGTCAAGGCTATCTGCCGTACGTTGGCTTGCCGAACATTCTGGCGGGGCGCTTCGTCGTGCCCGAGATTCTGCAGCACTTCGCGACGCCTCAGGCGCTCGCCGAGGCCACGCTGAAACAGTTGCGCGACGAGGCCAACCGGCGCACGCTGACGGAAATCTTCACGGAGATGCATCACGTGCTGAAGCAGAACACCGCGCAGCGTGCGGCGGAAGTCGTGGCGAGCGTCGTCGAAAAACGGAAGGCGCGGCCGTGACCGTCTCACGCGCGCCACGCCGCAAGGCTGCGACCGTTGCAGGCGCGGCGGCGCGGCAGGTCGGTCTGGACTTCGAGACGCCGGACGACATCGTCTGCGGCGTCGACGAAGCCGGGCGCGGGCCGCTGGCCGGCCCGGTGGTTGCCGCGGCGGTGATTTTCGATCCATCGAAGCCGATGATTCGCGGTCTCGACGATTCGAAAGCACTCACCGCCAAAAAGCGCGACGAACTGTACGACAAGATCGTCGAGCGGGCGCTGGCTTACTGCATTGCCTCCGCGACGGTCGAAGAAATCGATACGCTGAACATTCTGCATGCCACCATGCTGGCGATGAAGCGGGCGGTCGAAGGTCTCTCCGTCGTGCCGACGCTCGTGAAAATCGACGGCAATCGCTGCCCGACGCTGAGCATTCGTAGCGAGGCCATCATCGGCGGTGACGCACTGGTCAAGAGCATTTCGGCGGCGTCGATTCTCGCCAAGGTCACGCGCGACCGGATGCTGCTCGAATTGCATCAAACCCATCCGGTTTACGGTTTTAACGCGCATGCCGGCTACGGCACGCCGCAACATCTCGCGGCGTTGCGTGAACATGGCCCCTGCGAGCATCATCGGCGCTCGTTCGCACCGGTGCGTGAAGCGTATCAGCGCTTCGGCACGGCTTCGAAGCGGCTGCCGGCGGGCAACGTGATCGTCGTGTCCGAAGTGCTCACCGACACCACGTTCGACGACGACGCCTTCGGCGATCGCAGCGGCGCCTGAGCGTCATGTGTCGCCCGGCGCGTCGCCCACTCTTTCCTCATTCTCTCTGTCTTCGCTGCCTGTGAAAGCCATCACCTCGCGGGACAATCCGCTCTACAAGCGCCTCAAGGCCCTGGCCGGCTCGACGCATCAGCAGCGTCGCAGTGGCCACGCGTTGCTCGAAGGGTTCCATCTCGCGAGCACCTATCTCGACGTCGCCGGGCAGCCGGAAATGTGCATCGTCACCGAGGGCGCGCTGCGCCACGACGAAGCGCAGGCGATCGTGTCGCGCATCGACGAGCACCGTATCGTCACGCTGCCTGACGCGTTGTTCGGCCAATTGTCGAACGTCGTGCACGGTGTCGGGATTCTGTTGCTGGTTGAGAAGCTCGATACGCCGCTTCCGGAGAAGGTCGGAGAAACCTGCCTCGTACTCGATGGTGTACAGGATGCCGGCAACGTCGGGTCGATTCTGCGCAGCGCGGCGGCCGCGGGTATTCAGCAGGTGTTTTGCGCACCGGGCACCGCGTACGCGTGGTCGTCGAAGGTATTGCGCTCGGGCATGGGCGCGCATTTCCTGCTGCAAATCCATGAGGATGTCGAAGCGCAGGGTTTGATCGAGCGTCTCGCCGTGCCCGTCGTCATTACGGACTCGCACGGTGCCGAGGCGATCTACGATTGCGATCTGAGCGGACCGCTCGCATGGGTGTTCGGCAACGAAGGCGCGGGCGTGTCGCAGACCTGGCGCGATGCGGTTTCCTTGCGGGTGACGATTCCTCAGCCGGGCGGCATGGAATCGCTCAATGTGGCGGCCGCCGCGGCGGTTTGTGTCTTTGAACAATGCCGCCAGCAGCGCCGCGCGTGAGCTTGCACTGACTTCGGGTCTGAGGCGACGTTAGCGATCACCTCAGCACCCCGCGCGTAGGTCAAACAGGCCACGCTCAATAAGCCGGCCGGTCCAGCTTGATTTCCTGCAGGATCGTCGTCGCGATCTCTTCGATCGACTTATGCGTCGACGACAACCACTTGACCCCTTCGCGCCGCATCATCGCTTCGGCCTCATTGATCTCGTAGCGGCAATTTTCCGGCGCGGCGTACTTGCTGCCCGGCCTGCGTTCGTTACGGATCTCCGACAGCCGTTGCGGATCGATCGACAATCCAAACATCTTCTGCCGATGCGCCAATAGCGGCGTAGGCAGCTTGCCACGCTCGAAGTCTTCCGGAATCAACGGATAGTTGGCCGCTTTCACCCCGTACTGCATCGCCAGATACAGGCTCGTTGGCGTCTTGCCGCTGCGCGACACGCCGACCAGAATCACGTCGGCGTCGGCCAGATTGCGGTTCGATTGACCGTCGTCGTGGGCGAGCGAGAAGTTGATCGCCTCGATCCGGTTCTTGTATTCCTCGGTATCGGCGTTCTGGTGGCCGCGGCCCATCGCGTGGCTCGACTTCAGTTCCAGTTCCTGTTCAAGCGGCTCGACGAAGGTCTGGAACATGTCCAGCACGAGCGCATTCGAACCCTTGACGATCTGATTCGACGCGCTGTCCACCAGCGTCGTAAACACGATCGGACGACGGCCGTCCTGCTGGATCGCTTCGTTGATCTTTTCTAGCGTGGCGTAGGCTTTTTCCGTCGAGTCGACGAAAGGCACGCGAACCAGGCGGAATTTCTGGTCGAACTGGGAGAGGATCGAATGCGCGAAGGTTTCGGCAGTGATCCCGGTACCGTCGGAGACGATGAATACGGTGGGCGGCATCAGTGGGACTGGGGAACGTGAGCGGACAAAAACGCTCGAATGAAACATCGCTGCATGGACGTCGCTGCACGGTGGCTAACCGGTGATTGCAGGGGCGTCATATCAGCGCGCCGTGGGCACCGCAACTGCGCCCGGATGGCGGCGGGGCCTCGCAAAAGCCCGCCAGCCGGTCCGGGGCGCGATTCGAGGCGCAATTCTCGTCCGACTGTCACATTTTGAGAGTCGGCACGGTAGAATAGCGGCAACCTGTTGGATAAGCAATTGCAGGCGATTGGCGCCTAACTTACCGCGAACGGTCGGTCAACGCCACGCTTTCAGCCGGTAACTTGCCGCGAATGGGTTGGATCGATCGGTAATTTCGTCCAACCGCTTTCTACGTCGTGCTTCTGGCGATTCTAGTGTCTCTGCCCATTTGCAGCGATTGCTTCTCCAACAGGTTGTGCAAGACGCGAGGTCACGCTTCCAATGGGCGTCTCGCGTCCAAGCCCACTTGCACAGCCGTGAATTTCTTTCACACTTAGGGGCTTGTATGACTAACGCAGTTACCGTCGCAAAGGAAGAGGCGTATGTAGTTCCGTTTGAGCAGTTGCGGATGACCGATGTGGAGATTGTCGGCGGCAAGAACGCGTCGCTTGGCGAGATGATCAGTCAACTCGCCGAAGCCGGCGTGCGCGTGCCGACGGGCTTCGCCACCACGGCACTGGCTTTCCGTGACTTCTTGCATCACAACAATCTGACTGAACGCATCGCCAAACGTCTCGAAACGCTCGACGTCGACGACGTGAAGTCGCTCGCCGAAGCGGGCAAGGAGATCCGTCAATGGATCATCGACGCCCCGATGCAGCCGCGTCTCGAAGCGGATATCCGCGCAGGCTTCGACACCCTGCAAAACAGCTCGCCTGAAGAGCTGTCGTTTGCCGTGCGTTCATCGGCAACGGCAGAAGACTTGCCGGACGCCTCGTTCGCGGGTCAGCAGGAAAGCTACCTCAACGTGGTCGGCATCGACGACGTGCTTGATCGCATGAAGCACGTGTTCGCGTCGCTGTATAACGACCGTGCTATCTCCTATCGCGTCCACAAGGGCTTCACTCACGCTGAAGTCGCGTTGTCGGCAGGCGTGCAGCGCATGGTGCGCTCGGACGTCGGCGCAGCGGGCGTGATGTTCACGCTGGACACGGAGTCGGGTTTCAAGGACGCCGTCTTCATCACCTCGAGCTACGGCCTGGGCGAAACAGTCGTGCAGGGCGCCGTGAATCCGGACGAGTTCTACGTCTTCAAGACCACGCTCGCACAAGGCAAGTACCCGATCATCCGCCGCTCGATTGGCTCGAAGCTGATCAAGATGGAATTCACCAAGGCCGGCGAAGAAGGCCGCGTGAAGACCGTCGACGTCACGCATGAGCAGCGCAACCGTTTCTCGATCACCGACGAAGACGTGATCGAACTCGCGAAATACGCCGTCATCATCGAAAAGCACTACGAGCGTCCGATGGACATCGAGTGGGGCAAGGATGGCCGCGACGGCAAGATATTCATCCTGCAGGCGCGCCCGGAAACGGTGAAGAGCCAGGCTGCGGGCAAGGCTGAGCAACGCTTCAAGCTGAAGGGCCAATCGAACGTGCTGGCTACCGGCCGGGCAATCGGCCAGAAGATCGGTGCGGGTCCGGTGCGCGTGATTCACGATCCGTCGGAAATGGACCGTGTGCAGCCGGGCGACGTGCTGGTGGCCGACATGACCGACCCGAACTGGGAGCCGGTGATGAAGCGCGCATCGGCAATCGTCACGAACCGTGGCGGCCGTACCTGCCACGCGGCGATTATCGCGCGTGAGCTGGGCGTGCCGGCCGTGGTCGGCTGCGGCGACGCTACCGACGTGCTAAAGGAAGGCGCGCTGGTGACCGTGTCGTGCGCCGAAGGCGACGAAGGCAAGATCTACGACGGTCTGCTCGAAACCGAAATCACCGAAGTGCAGCGCGGCGAACTGCCGCCGATTCCGGTGAAGATCATGATGAACGTCGGCAACCCGCAACTGGCCTTCGATTTCTCGCAACTGCCGAACGCAGGCGTGGGTCTGGCACGGCTGGAATTCATCATCAACAACAACATCGGCGTTCACCCGAAGGCGATTCTCGAGTACCCGAACATCGATCAGGACCTGAAGAAGGCCGTGGAAAGCGTGGCCCGCGGCCATGCGTCGCCGCGTGCGTTCTACGTCGACAAGCTGACCGAAGGCATCGCCACGATCGCGGCGGCGTTCTATCCGAAGCCCGTGATCGTGCGTCTGTCGGACTTCAAGTCGAATGAGTACAAGAAGCTGATTGGCGGTTCGCGTTACGAGCCGGACGAAGAAAACCCGATGCTGGGCTTCCGTGGCGCATCGCGCTACATCGCCGACGACTTCGCCGAAGCGTTCCAGATGGAATGCATCGCGCTGAAGAAGGTGCGTGAAGAGATGGGCCTCGACAACGTCGAGATCATGGTGCCGTTCGTGCGTACGCTGAAGCAGGCGGAGCGCGTGGTGGGGCTGCTGGAGAAGTTCGGCCTGAAGCGCGGTGAGAAGAACCTGCGCCTGATCATGATGTGTGAAGTGCCGTCGAACGCGATTCTCGCCGAAGAATTCCTGCAATTCTTCGACGGTTTCTCGATCGGCTCGAACGACCTGACGCAGCTCACGCTCGGCCTCGACCGCGACTCCGGCATGGAACTGCTGGCAGTCGATTTCGACGAACGCGACCCGGCGGTGAAGTTCTTGTTGAAGCGCGCAATCGATACGTGTCTGCGACTGAACAAGTACGTCGGCATCTGCGGCCAGGGCCCGTCGGACCATCCGGACTTTGCGCAATGGCTGACCGATGAAGGCATCAAGTCGATCTCGCTGAACCCGGACTCGATCATCGAGACGTGGCAGAAGTTGGCAAAGTCGTCGGCGAAGTAAGCGGAAAAAACAAGCGCCGGGCAGCTGCCCGGTAAAGCGGTTTGCATAAAGGGTGTGCGGTACATCAAAAGCGCGTAAAAGCGTACTGCACCGCCCGATAAATGCACCCGCTTCGTGCTATAAACACCCCGGTAGATCCGGGGTGTTTTGCTTTGTGGAGGTCGACGTGGCGCCAGGTGGATTGTTCTGGTGGATCGGGGCGGGTGTGCTGGTCGTGCTGGAGCTGATCAGCGGCACCTTCTATTTGCTGATGATCGCGTTGGGTTGCGTAGCGGCTGCTATTGCGCAGCTGGCGGGCGTGGCCGCCGACCTGCAGTTCGCGATTGCGGCCGTCGTGGCGCTTGCGGCCGTCCTGTTGCTCAAGCGCTCGCGCTTTGGCCGTAGAACGCGCAAGGAGGCGTCGAAGAATCCGGACGTCAATCTGGACATCGGCCAGACGTTGAGCGTGCCGGCGTGGCACGAGCGCCGGGCGCGCGCCGATTACCGCGGCGCGGCATGGGACGTCGAATTGGCGGCGGGTGAGCCCGAAGATGCACAGCTCTATGAAATCGCCGAGATGCGCGGCAGTTGCCTCGTTGTCGTGGCCAGCCGGCAGGCAAAAACCAAGGCAACCGTGGCCTGAGCGCGCGCCCATGCGTGCACAGCACCCTATACAACTATTCGAACAACGGACCGGAGGTCAGTCATGGATTCAACCATTGTCGGGGCGGTGTTTCTGCTTATCGTAATCGTGCTGGCGGCACAGACGCTCAAGATCGTGCCGCAGCAGCATGCGTGGGTGCTGGAGCGGCTCGGCCGCTATCACCGCACGCTGACGCCGGGCTTGAGCTTCGCGTTTCCCTTCGTCGACCGGATCGCGTACAAGCACATCCTCAAGGAAATCCCGCTCGAAGTGCCGAGCCAGGTGTGTATCACGCGCGACAACACGCAGTTGCAGGTGGATGGCGTGCTGTATTTCCAGGTCACCGACCCCATGAAGGCGTCGTACGGCTCGAGCAACTTCGTGTTTGCGATTACGCAGTTGTCGCAGACCACGCTGCGCTCGGTGATCGGCAAACTCGAACTCGACAAGACTTTCGAAGAGCGCGACTTCATCAACCACAGCATCGTGTCGTCGCTCGATCAAGCGGCGTCGAACTGGGGCGTCAAAGTGCTGCGTTACGAGATCAAGGACCTGACGCCGCCCAAGGAAATTCTGCACGCGATGCAGGCGCAGATCACCGCCGAGCGCGAGAAGCGCGCACTGATCGCGGCATCCGAAGGGCGCAAGCAGGAGCAGATCAATATCGCCTCGGGTGGGCGCGAGGCGTCGATCCAGAAGTCCGAAGGCGAGCGGCAAGCGGCGATCAATCAGGCGCAGGGTCAGGCTGCTGCGATTCTGGCGGTGGCTGAGGCCAACTCGCAGGCCATTCAGAAGATCGCTGCGGCCATCCAGTCGAACGGCGGGATGGAGGCGGTGAACCTGAAAGTGGCCGAGCAGTACGTGACCGCGTTCGGTAATCTGGCCAAACAGGGCACCACGCTGATCGTGCCGGGTAACCTGGCGGATATGAGTTCGATGATCGCGTCGGCGCTGACGATTGTGAACAAGGGCAAGGGCGCAACCGAGGCGCGCTGAGTGGGCGCCAAGGCTGGTTGACACGGTCTGATCCGGCCCTCCGGTACCTGGAATTGCCAAAAAAATGGCCCGCGAACTAGTGCGGGCCATTTTTTATTCAGTGACTCTGCCGGTCAACCCGGGCGCGGCAAATCCACGCAGGGTTTAACGCCGATCAGATCACGACGGCGAGCGCATCAGGCGCGCCTTCTCGCGTTCCCAGTCGCGCTTCTTCTCGGTTTCGCGCTTGTCGTGCTGCTTCTTACCCTTGGCCAGCCCGATCTCGCATTTGACGCGGCCGCCTTTGTAGTGGAAGTTCAGCGGCACGAGCGTGTAGCCGCGCTGCTCGACTTTGCCGATCAGTTTGCTGATTTCCTCGCTATGCAGCAGCAGCTTGCGCGTGCGCACCGGGTCCGGGTTGATGTGGGTCGAGGCCTCAGGCAGCGGGCTGATGTGCGTGCCGATGAGGAACAGTTCGTTATTCTTGATGACGACGTAACCTTCCTTGATCTGGCCACGCCCGGCGCGCAGGGCTTTGACCTCCCATCCTTCGAGCACGAGCCCTGCTTCATAGCGTTCTTCGACCGAGTAGTCGTAGAAGGCTTTTCTGTTGTCGATGATGCTCATGAATGGAAAGTGCCCAACTCGTTTAAAATCACGATTTTAGCAAAGCGGGGCAAGGAAAGCCCGCGGCGCTTGTCCACCCTTGCCACGCGCTGTTCAATTTATGGCAGATGTCCAGAAAACCGTGTTGATCCGCCATTCGGCGGAACAGATGTTCGACCTCGTTACCGACGTCGCCGATTACCCCAATTTCCTGCCTTGGTGCGGGGGCGTCGAAATCCGCCGCCAGGACGAAACCGGCATGGAGGCGAAGATCGATATCAACTTCAAGGGCATCAAGCAGCACTTCGCTACGCATAACACCATGGAGCGGCCCACGCGCATCGACATGCAATTCGCGGACGGCCCATTTCGCAAATTCACCGGCTTCTGGCGTTTCACGCCCTTGCGGGCCGACGCCTGCAAGATCGAATTCGCGCTGCACTACGAATTCACCAACATCATTCTCGAGAAGATCATTGGGCCGGTGTTCAGCCACATTGCCAACACCTTCGTCGAATCGTTCGTGAAGCGCGCCGATCAGCGCTACGGTAAGGCATGAGCGCGCGCTTGTCGATTGAAGTCTGCTACGCGCTCGCCGATGAGCAGACGCTGATCGCCGTGGAATTGCCGGAAGGCGCCACGGTGCAGCAGGCGCTCGACGCGAGCGGCATCTTGCAGCGTTATCCGCAGATCGACCTGGGCACGCAGAAGGTCGGCGTGTTCGGCAAGCTCAAGCCGCTCGATGCGGTGCTCGCCGACCACGATCGCGTCGAGATTTACCGGCCGCTGCTGGTGGATCCGAAGCTGTCGCGGCAGCGGCGCGTCGAGAAGACCCGCAAGGCGGGTTCGATTGAAGGGCGCCGCTGGCAGAACAAGGATTCGCGCTAAGCGCTTCTTGTGACTGTGGCGGATGGCGCCGCTCAGGGTGCTTCGTTTCAATGCACCGCAGGCTGCGCCTTTTCCTCAATCGATGCCGCGCCGGACGTGCCGTCATCCGCATGCTGGCGCACCGACCAGCAGACCCCCGCCACCAGCAGCAGGATCGCCGCCGTTTCCAGCGGACGCGGCAGGCGCTGGTCATAGATGAACGCGTAGAGCAGGGCGAAGAGCGTCTCGAACACGATCATCTGGCCAGACAGGGTGAGCGGCAGCCGCTTCGACGCGGCATTCCACAGCCCGTTGCCGAGCCATGAGGCGCCGACTGCGAGGCCCAGGTTCAGCATCCAGAAGGTATGCCAGCGTGCGTCGCTAAGCGCCCCCTGCAGGCTGCCAGACGGCATGACGGCGACCACCAGCCACAACAAGGCGCCGAGCGCGCCCGTCACCACGCCCCACAGCACCGACCACTCGTTGCCGCTGAAATGCGTCTGGCGCTGCAGATAACGGGCGTTTTCGACCGCGAACCAGGTCCAACAGGCGAGCGCGCCTACCGCGCAGGCGAGGCCGAGGAGCTTCGTCGCGATACTCACGGGCGTGCTGTCCGCTACTGTGAAGACGTCGAGGTTGATGCAGGCGATGCCGGCCACCACCAGCGAAAGCGGCCATACGAGGCGGGCGAGCGGCACTGCGCCGTGATCGCGCCGGCCAAGCAGCGTCACCGTGACCGGCAGCACGCCGACGATCAGCGATGCCGGTGCGATGCCGATCATATGGACGGCCGCCGTCAGCAGCAGGTAGTAGAGCAGGTTGCCGGCCAAGGCCAGCTTGACCAGCGCGCCGAGATCCTCGCGGGTCAGGCGTTTGACGAGCGAACGGGCCATCGGCAGCGCGGCGGCCAGCGAAACGACGCCGTACATCGTGTAGCGGCCGGCGCTCAACAGCAGCGGCGAAAAATCGGGCAGCACGCGCGGCACCAGAAACACCATGCCCCATAAGGCCCCGGCCAAAACTCCATATGCCACACCGCGCTGCATCGACTGCCCCTGCAAGAAAAACTGGAATGGTCGGCAGAATAGCCGCTCAGCGGGCAGGGTGTCTTGTTTGATTCTGCATTCCGGCGGCTTTATCGGGCGTTTTCAGGCGCCTTTTAACTTCCGCGTGCCGCCCCGCGACGCGAAAGCCCCCCAAATTGGCCGCGCGCCAACCGCGTGGCGCCTCCGTGGGCCCGAACGCGCAAACGAAACCGGATCGAACCCGAGGCGAACGCGGAAGCGAAATTGAAGGGCGCGAAGTCGCGAAAAAAATCGCCCGAAATTCGCTAAGCTGCTGTTAGTGCAGTGAAAACCGGGGAGGTATCGCGTATAATTCGCTTTTGCGCCTATAGGATTTGCCATGCGTCTGATCCAAACAGCACTCACGTTCGATGACGTGCTCCTCGTCCCGGCCTTCTCCGATGTTCTGCCGCGCGACACCAGCCTCAAGACCCGGCTGACCCGCAACATCTCCCTGAATATGCCGCTCGTGTCCGCCGCCATGGACACCGTCACCGAAGCCCGTCTCGCGATCGCGATGGCGCAAATGGGTGGCGTGGGCATCATCCACAAGAATCTCACGCCGGCCGAACAGGCGCGTGAAGTCGCCAAGGTCAAGCGCTTCGAATCGGGCGTCGTGCGCGATCCGATCACCGTGCCGCCGCAAATGAAGGTGCGCGACGTCATCGCGCTGTCGCGCCAGCATGGCATTTCGGGCTTCCCGGTCGTCGAAGGCGCGCAACTGGTCGGCATCGTCACGAACCGCGACTTGCGTTTCGAAGAGCGTCTGGATGAGCCGGTGCGCAACATCATGACGCCGCGCGAGCGCCTCGTTACCGTCAAGGAAGGCACGCCGCTCGCCGAAGCCAAGGCGCTGATGCACAGCCACCGCCTCGAACGCGTGCTGGTCATCAACGACGCATTCGAACTGCGCGGCCTGATGACCGTCAAGGACATCACCAAGCAAACCGAACACCCGGACGCGTGTAAGGACGAACACGGCAAGCTGCGCGCAGGCGCGGCGGTCGGCGTGGGCGAAGACAACGAAGAACGCGTCGAGCTGCTGGTGCAGGCGGGTGTGGACGTGATCGTCGTCGACACGGCGCACGGCCACAGCAAGGGCGTGCTCGAGCGCGTCAAGTGGGTCAAACAGAAATTCCCTCATGTGGAAGTGATCGGCGGCAACATCGCTACCGCTGCGGCGGCCAAGGCGCTCGTCGAATACGGCGCAGACGGCGTGAAGGTTGGTATCGGCCCGGGCTCGATCTGCACGACGCGGATCGTCGCGGGCGTGGGCGTGCCGCAGGTCACCGCGATCTCGAACGTGTCGGAAGCGCTGAAGGGCACGGGCGTGCCGGTCATCGCCGACGGTGGCGTGCGTTTCTCGGGCGACGTCAGCAAGGCGCTGGCCGCCGGTGCGAATTCCGTGATGATGGGCAGCATGTTCGCCGGCACCGAAGAAGCGCCGGGCGACGTGTTCCTGTTCCAGGGCCGCCAGTACAAGTCGTACCGTGGCATGGGCTCGGTCGGCGCGATGAAGGACGGCGCGGCAGACCGCTACTTCCAGGACAACTCCGCGAACATCGACAAGCTGGTGCCGGAAGGCATCGAAGGCCGCGTCGCCTACAAGGGCTCGGTCAACGCGATCCTGTTCCAATTGATCGGCGGCGTGCGCGCCAGCATGGGCTACTGCGGTTGCCGCACGATCGCGGAGATGAACGACAAGGCCGAGTTCGTGCAGATCACGGGCGCGGGCTTGCGCGAGTCGCATGTGCATGACGTGCAGATCACCAAGGAAGCGCCCAACTACCACGTGGACTAAACGCCAATGAAGCCATTGCTGCGCGCTGTACTCATCCTCGATGCGTTGTTGCTGCTTGCGTTCGGCGTGTTGTTTCTGCTGACGCCCTGGACTTCGTTGTACAACGCGCTGCAACTGGTGCAAACCCAGCCGACCTTGGTCGGCCAGGGGTTTGGCGTGGCGCTGATCGGGCTCGCGTGGCTCGCTTTGCACGCGTCGATCGACGGTTCGCTCACGTCGACGGTCGCCAAGGTCGTCGGTCATGTGAACTGGCTGACCGGCGTGCTGATGCTGGTCTGGCTGCTCGGGCTGCATACGCCGGCGCTGACCGGCTTCGGGCAGATCATCGCCGTGCTGACCGGTGTCGTACTGCTGGTGGTCGGCTTGGGCGGTGTGCGACTGTCTGGCGCGGTGCGGCGGCGCGAAAAGTTGCGGCTGGTGGAAGCCGCGGCTGCCGAGCGTGCAGAGAAGCAGGCCGCGAAAGATGCCGCCAAAGACGCTGCGAACAGGCGCGACACCGGTCGCGTGACGGCGGAGCCGGTCTATCGCACCGAGCCGGTCGTCGAGCCTGTTATGCCGGTCACACGGCCCGTGAGCGCTGTTTCGGCAGCGCCGCTTCATTCGGCGGTCGACGAACCGGGCCTGACGGCGTCTGAACGCGCCGAGGCTGCAGCCGCCCGCGACGACGCCCGCAACTCTGCTGCCGATGCGCCCGGTGCGCCGCGGCCGCCGTTTCATGGCTGACGCGCCCAGCGCCAGAACGCCTGCCGAAGCTAGCGGATTTCGTTCGTGCGCGCCGCAGGCGAGTGCCTGGGGTGCCGAACGCTCACAGCACGCTTCATCGTTACGCTTCATGCCCGATCGTCCCCACGTGGACCGCTTTGAATTCAACGCCGCGCTTCATGCGCGGCATCCCGTATCCGTTCACTTATGACTCCGTCCGCTGCCATGCACGACAAGATCCTGATCCTCGACTTCGGTTCGCAAGTCACCCAACTGATTGCACGTCGCGTTCGCGAAGCCAACGTGTATTCGGAAATTCATCCTCACGACGTCGACGCGTCGTTCATTCGCGACTTCGCGCCGAAGGGCGTGATCCTCTCCGGCGGCCCGAGCTCGGTCACCGAAACGGATGCGCCGCGCGTGCCGCAAGTGGTGTTCGAACTCGGCGTGCCGGTGCTGGGCATTTGCTACGGCATGCAGGCGATGGCCGAGCAGCTCGGCGGTAAGGTCGATATCGGCCACCTGCGTGAGTTCGGCTACGCCGAAGTGCGCGCGCGCAACCATACGAGCCTGCTCGAAGGCATCAGCGACTTCACCACGCCGGAAGGTCACGGCATGCTGAAGGTGTGGATGAGCCACGGCGACAAGGTGCTCGAAATGCCGCAGGGCTTCCAACTGATGGCATCGACGGAATCGTGCCCGATCGCGGCGATGGCCGACGAGCAGCGCCATTTCTACGGTCTGCAATGGCACCCGGAAGTCACGCACACCGTGCAGGGCCGCGCGATGCTCGAACGTTTCGTGCTGCAGATTTGCGGCGCGAATCCCGACTGGGAAATGGGCCATTACATCGACGAAGCGGTCGCGAAGATTCGCGAGCAGGTCGGCAACGAGCATGTGATTTTGGGCTTGTCGGGCGGCGTGGATTCGTCGGTGGCGGCGGCGCTGTTGCATCGCGCGATTGGCGATCAACTGACCTGCGTGTTCGTCGATCACGGCCTCTTGCGGTTGAACGAAGCCGAGCAGGTGATGGCCACTTTCGCCGATCACCTCGGCGTGAAGGTGATCCACGTCGACGCGAGCGAAGTGTTCCTGTCGAAGCTGGCCGGCGTGACCGATCCGGAAGCGAAGCGCAAGATCATCGGCGCGGAATTCGTCGAAGTGTTCCAGACCGAAGCCAACAAGCTGACCGATGCGAAGTGGCTTGCGCAAGGCACGATCTATCCGGACGTGATCGAATCGGCCGGCAAGGGTAAGAAGGCCACGCAGACCATCAAGAGCCATCACAACGTGGGCGGCCTGCCTGAGACGCTGAATCTGAAGCTGCTCGAGCCGCTGCGCGAACTGTTCAAGGATGAAGTGCGCGAACTCGGCGTGAAGCTCGGTTTGCCGCCGGCGATGGTGTATCGCCACCCGTTCCCGGGCCCGGGTCTGGGCGTGCGGATTCTTGGCGAAGTGCGCCGCGATTTCGCCGACCTGCTGCGTCGCGCGGACGCGATTTTCATCGAGACGCTGCGCACCTTTATCGACAAGGAGAGCGGCAAGTCCTGGTATGACTTGACGAGCCAGGCGTTTGCGGTGTTCCTGCCGGTGAAGAGCGTCGGCGTGATGGGTGATGGCCGGACTTATGAGTACGTCGTTGCGCTGCGCGCTGTGCAGACGCTGGACTTCATGACCGCGCATTGGGCACATCTGCCGCACGAGTTGCTGGGGCATGTGTCGAACCGGATCATTAATGAAGTGCGCGGGATTAACCGGGTGGTTTATGACATCTCGGGGAAGCCGCCGGCGACGATTGAGTGGGAGTGATCTGAACTGCTCCCAAGTCGTTCCGGGAGCTCCGGTTTTCCATGTTTTCCTTTAAAAAAACATGGAGCTATTGTCCAATAAGATTCGTTGCGGTCTACGAAGCTTGACCGCCCGGAACTGACGTCGGCGAAGATCATCGTCTCGGGTGGCCGTGGTCTGGGCAACGGCGAGAGCTACACGAAGGAGCTCGAACCGCTGGCGGACGAGTTGAACGCAGCACTCGGCGCATCACGCGCAGCAGTCGACGCGGGCTTCGTGCCGAACGACTATCAGGTCGGCCAGACCGGCCAGATCGTCGCGCCGCAACTGTACGTGGCAGTCGGCATGTCGGGTGCGATCCAGCATCTGGCCGGCATGAAGGACTCGAAGGTCATCGTCACGATCAACAAGGACCCGGAAGCGCCGATTTTCAGCGTCGCCGATTATGGCCCTGGTGGGCGAGCTGTTCACGCTCGTGCCGGAACTCCAGCGTGCGATCTAAGCGCGATGAAGCGAACTGGGGCGCAGCCGCCGAGCAGTCGCTGGCCAACATCCGGCAGATCCTGGCTGCCCGCGCCGGTCGCCGGTCGCCTGGATCTTACCGTGCCGGTCTCCAGCAGGTGGGTGACGAAGGCGTGCCGCAGCGAATGCGGCGCGATGGGTTTCTGGATACCGCTGCGCTGGCGCACGATGCGGCAAGCCAGCGCTACTGGGGACCGGGTGATTAGGGTGCCCGGGGATGTCGCCCGGGAATAGCCACTCCTCGGGATGAGCGTCGTGCCAGTACAGCCGCAGGATCTCGAGCAGCCGCGGCGACAGCATCACATAGCGATCCTTACGATTTTTACCCTGAGTCACGCGAATCACCATGCGCTGGCTATCAATATCGGTGACCTTCGGGTGCATGACTTCCGACACGCGCAGCCCGGCCGCGTAGGCGGTCATCAGGATCGTGCGCTGCTTGAGGCTGGCGATCGACTTGAAGAAGGTGGTGATCTCCTCCAGGCTCAGGACGGCCGGCAGTCTGAACGGCTTCCTGCAACAGATACGACTTCTGTGTATCAGCGCGATCGTCTGGTGAGCAGCTTGTCCTTCATGCGCTTGAAGAAGGCGTCCGGGACCAGGCCGCCGCGCCGCAACTTCATGTATTCCAGAATCGTATAGATAGAGCGTTATTTTTCATTATAAAGGCATGACGATCGTCGCTAGTATGCAGAGTCCTGGCTGCGCCCCCGCGTGAACCCCGACCCGCGCACGGCGTCCATACGCGTCGCCGCGCTGGGCCAACGCGGAAAAGCCGAACCAACCAGTCACTGATACGCAGCGTCATTGAAGGCGCAGCGGGCGTGTGAGGAGGAGACTCGAACGTGAAAATGACCTTTCGCTGGTATGGCGACACGGACCCCGTGCCGCTCGCTTACATCCGTCAGATTCCCGGCATGGTCGGGGTCGTCTCGGCCATCTATGACGTGCCTGTGGGCGACGCGTGGCCGATCGACAGGATCCTGTCGCTGAAGGAGAAGATAGAGGCTCACGGCCTGACGCTGGACGTGATCGAAAGCGTGCCGGTCCACG
Source organism: Burkholderia sp. GAS332 (assembly GCA_900142905.1). Lineage (NCBI taxonomy): Bacteria > Pseudomonadati > Pseudomonadota > Betaproteobacteria > Burkholderiales > Burkholderiaceae > Burkholderia > Burkholderia sp. GAS332. Next base: position 1,907,903 of record FSRV01000001.1, read on the forward strand.
AGGACATCAAGCTCGGAAAACCGGCGCGCGACACGCTCATCGCCAACTACGGCCAGACGCTGCGTCACCTCGGCGCCTGCGGCGTCGAGGTGGTCTGCTACAACTTCATGCCGGTTTTCGACTGGACCCGCACCTCGCTGGAAATGCACCTGCCCGATGGATCGACGACGCTCGCGTTCGACACGCGAGCGATTCGTGAACTCGACGTCAGCCAGGGTATCCAGCTGCCCGGCTGGGACGCGAGCTATCGGCCCGAGCAATTGAAAGCCCTGTTGCGCGACTACGAAGCGCTTGACGAAGCCGGTCTCTGGGCCAATCTCGACTACTTCCTGCGCGCGATCATTCCGGTGGCCAAAGAAGCCGGCATCAAGATGGCGATCCACCCCGACGATCCGCCACGGCCGATTTTCGGGCTGCCGCGCATCGTCAAGAATCGTGCTGACCTGCAGCGCGTGCTGGCTATCGTCGACGATCCCGCCAACGGCCTGACGCTGTGTTCGGGCTCGCTGGGCGCGGACCTGCAGAACGATATTCCGGCACTCGTGCGCGAGTTCGGTGCGCGTGGCCGGATTCATTTTGCACACCTGCGTAACGTGCAAGTCAATGCGGCGGGCGATTTTCATGAGACCTCGCATCGCTCGGCCGACGGCTCGCTCGACATGGCGGAAATCGTCAAGGCCTACTTCGAAACCGGCTTTGAAGGCTATGCCAGGCCCGACCATGGGCGAATGATCTGGGGTGAAACGGGCCGCGCTGGCTATGGGTTGTTCGACCGTGCGTTGGGTGCGGTCTACCTGAACGGCATCTGGGAGGGCCTCGCCAAACATCCGGCCGATCATGCGGCTGAGTAATGCCTGCCTGGCTTCGCTCGCAGCGCGCACTGCTGGCGAAGTCGTCGTTCCCGCCTACGATCGCGCGAGCCTTGCACCGGGCATTGTCCATCTGGGCCTCGGGGCGTTTCATCGCGCGCACCAGGCCGTGTACACCGAGCACACGTTGCGCGCTGGCGATCACCGCTGGGGCATCGTCGGCGTGTCGTTGCGGCGTGCGGACACGTCGGAGGCGCTCACTCCGCAAGATCATCTGTATGCCGTGGATGTGCGCGACGGCACCGCGGATTCGTTGCAGGTGGTCGGTGCGCTGATCACTTCGCTGGTCGCGCCGCAGTCGCCCGCCGCCGTGCTCGATGCGATGACCGATCCGCGCTGCCATATCGTCAGCTTGACGATCACCGAGAAAGGCTATTGCCGCAATCCGGCCAGCGGCGTATTGCAGTTCGATCATCCCGACATTGACCATGATCTGCGCGAGGCCGCCGCGCCGCGTAGCGCGATCGGCTTCGTCGTACGCGCGCTGGCGCTGCGCCGCGCGGCCGGTGTGGGCCCGTTTACCGTGCTGTCGTGCGACAACCTGCCGTCCAACGGCGACACGATGCGCGCGTTGACGCTGGCGTTCGCGCGCAAAGCGGATCCTCTGCTGGCCGACTGGATCGAGCTAGAGGGCGCATTTCCCAACACGATGGTGGATCGGATCGTGCCGCTGACCACAGGCGCCGATCGCATGCGCGTAGCAAAGCAACTCGGTGCCGACGATGCGTGGCCGGTGATGACCGAGCCGTTCTCGCAATGGGTGATCGAGGACCGCTTCGCGGGACCGCGGCCGGCGTGGGAGTGTGCAGGCGCGACGCTCGTGGGTGACGCGCGTCCCTATGAGCAGGCCAAATTGCGGATGTTGAACGGCGCGCATTCGGTGCTCGCGTACCTCGGGTCGCTGATCGGCTATGACACCGTCGATCAGGCGATCGGCGCGCCGGCGGTGCTGAACTTTGTCGAAAGCATGTTGCGCGACGAGGTGGAGCCGACGCTGTCGCGACCCGCTTTGGCCACCTATCGCACTGAACTGTTCGCGCGTTTTCGCAACACCGCGCTCGATCACCGCTTGCAACAGATCGCGACCGACGGCTCGCAGAAACTGCCACAGCGCTGGCTGGAAAGCGTGCGCGCCAACCTGAAAAGCGGCGCGCCGACCGAACGTCTCGCCTTTGCGCTGGCCGTCTGGATCGCTTACCTGAGCGGACAGGACGAGACAGGGCGCACTTACATCATCGCGGATCCGCTCGCCGACACCCTGACCGAGGCGGTCCGCTCGACCTTGCCAGCGGATGCAGTTGATGGGGTACGGAGCCTGCTCGAAATCGAGTCGATTTTCGGTTGCGATCTGCGCGCGCACCCGCGCTTCGTCGCGCAAGTCGCGCGCCATCTGAATGCGATTCGCACACAAGGCGTCGTCAAAGCAATGGGCGCTTTTGCCGCTTGAGGCCATTCAGGTGACCGCCGCGACTGCCGCGTTCTGCCGGTTAGCAAACCTTAATAATTGGAGGAAGACATGAGCGACCTGCTCGTCAAACCGTCAAAGCATGCCGAAGACGGCCAGATCATCCATATCACGCCGGAGAGCGCCAACTGGAAATACGTCGGCTTCGATGTTTTCGACCTGAAGCCTGGCGTGACAGTTACTCGTGGGACGGGCGATCGCGAAGTCGTGGTCGTGCTCGTCAGGGGGCACGCAACAGTGGGTTGCGAAGGGCTCGCGAGCCGCGCGATCGGCGCTCGGATGTCGCCGTTCGATGGCGCGCCATGGTCCATGTACGTGCCACCGCATACGCGCTACACGATCGTGGCCACGGACGACGTCGAACTCGGCATCTGCTCCGCGCCCGCGAAGGGCGGTCTGCCGCCGCGCTTCATTGCACCTGACGAGGTCAAGCAGGAAACCCGCGGCGCTGGCGCCAACCTGCGTCACGTGCGCCACATCCTTCCCGAAACCGAGCCGGCGGAGAGCTTGCTGGTGGTGGAATCGGTGACGCCGGCGGGCAACTGGTCGAGCTACCCGCCGCATCGGCACGATACCGACGATGGCGAGCAGCAGACCTATCTCGAGGAAACCTATTACCACCGCGTCTCGCCGCCGCAGGGCTTCGCGATTCAGCGCGTCTATACCGACGACCGCAGTCTCGACGAAACGCTCGCGGCGTACGACAAGCATGTCGTGCTGGTGCCGCGCGGCTATCACCCGGTTGCCGCCGCGCACGGCTACGATCTCTACTACCTGAATGTGATGGCCGGTCCGCGCCGCGCCTGGCACGTACATAACGAGCCGGCTCATGAATGGTTACACCAACCCGGCGCAGGCGTCGCGGTGGACGGCGCGCGCTGAGTCCCGTTGCGGTAAGTCAGTCGCTGTCGGCGTCGGGGCCTTGGGTGTCGAATCCGGCGGCCTCGCGCAGCGCTTGCAGCATCGCCCGCGCACCCGGTGAGAGCCTGTCGCCGCGCCGTGTGACGATGCCCGCCGGTCCAAGCTTCAGATCGAGTTCGAACGGTAGCGGTTCAAGCGCGCCGGCAATGCAATACGGCCGCACCGGCTCGCGCGCAAGCGGCGCGATCATATCGCTCATCTGCAGCAGACTCGTGATGACAGGCAGCGATGAACTCTCCACCACATCCGTCGGCAACGCGAGCTGCCGTTCGAGAAAAAGTTGCGTGAACTGATTACGCATCACGTTGCCTTTCGGCGGCAAGATCCAGGTTTGCGGCGCCAGTTCGTCCCAGCTCAGAGCCTTGCGCTTGACGAGCGGGTGGCCAACGCGAGCGAACAGCGCGTGCTGTGCTTCCGCGAGCGGGGCGTAGTGCAGTTCCGCCAGATCGTCCGGATTGCGGATTCGCGCGACGATCATATCCAGCTTGCCTTCCTGCAGACGCTGCACCAGCACCTCGCTGAACTCCATCTCGATGTTGACGCGAATCTGCGGAAAGCGCTTCTTGAGCAGCGCCACAGCTTGCGGCACGAGGTTGGTGGCCGCCGTGACCTCGGTGCCGATCATCGCCTGCCCGGTCAGGCCGGCTTTGAGCGCGGACACTTCGTCGTACGCGTGCTGCAACTCCGCCAGCACGCTGCGTGCATGGCGGATCAGCACCTCGCCGTACCAGGTGGGCTCGACCCCGCGGGGATGCCGTTCGAACAATTGCACACCCATCGTGTCTTCCAGTTCCCGGAGCAACTTGGTCGCCCCGGGCTGCGTCATGTGCGCGGCGTCCGCCGCGCGCAATACCGAGCGATGGGTGTCGAGCTGAACGATCAGGGCCAATTGGCGCGTCTTCAGACGCGTGGGGTCGAAGTGGCCCGTCGCGATCGCCCCCACGCCGATATCAGGATGAATGGCTGAGGTCACGATGTCGTCTCCATGTATTCCATATCGATATAGATTTTGCGTTATTTTTCATTATAAAAGAATATCGATCGATTCTACTATGCAGAAGACGTCCTGCATTCCAAGGCGGGGCGGATTCCCATCACAGGCATCGACACCGGCTGCATCCAGCATCTGCGCATGCAGCCGCACAGGAGACGACGAAGCAATGAACACCCGCACCGCAGACATCCCGCCGGAAGGCATCGCGACCGACGAGTTCCTGGGCCGCGTCGCCAAGGTCCGCAGCGCACTCGACAAGGCGGGCCTGGTCGGCCTGCTCGCCTTCGGCGATTGCTGGCGTGGCGCGAACATCGGCTACTTTACCGAGTTCCGTCCACTCGACGGCGTGTCGGACATCGCCAACGCGATCCTGCTGCTGCCCGTGGACGGCGACCCCGTGCTGTTCGTATCGGATCAATGCTTCGACTACGCGACGAGCGTGACCGCCTTCGAGGTGCGCAGCCTGCGAGAAGTCACGCAACAGGTGCAGGCATTTTCGGCGCGGCATCGCAGCGGCACGGTCGGCCTCGCCGGCGCCGCCTATATCCCCGCGGACCTGCTGCAGCGACTGAACGCCGGTCTCGGCGAACTGAAGCTCGAACCGACGATGGTGCTGGCCGAAATCAAGGCGATCAAGAGCGACGCCGAAGTGGCGCTGATGCGCAAAGCCGCCGCCTTGACCGATTCGGCGATGGCCGCGATTCGCGACGCGCTCGCTGACCGCCGTCCGTACACCGAGCGAGAACTCGCTCTGATCGCTGACCGCGCGATGCTCGCGGGAGGAGCGGACCGGACCGCCTTCGATTCGATGGTGCAATCCGGTCCGCGCTCGGCGTATAACCTGGCGCGCCCCACCGATCGCATCCTGCAACCGGGCGACCTGATCATGACCGACATCGGTGCGCGTTATCGTGGATACGTGGCCGATGGCGGACGCGGTTTCACCTACGGCCCGGCGAATCCCGAGAAGATGGCGATCGTCGCAGCAGCGGCGCGCGCGGTCGAAGCGGGGCTCGCCGCCGCGCGTCCCGGCATGGCGGCGATGGAACTGAACGCGGTGATTCAGCAGGCGCTGGTGAAATCGAACTACGAACAATACTCGAGCGAAGCGCGCGGCCATGGCACCGGTCACGGCACCGGCATGGACCCCGAAGAAGAAGCGCCGTGGATCGGGCCGGGCAACAAGACCGTGCTGCAGGAAAACATGGTCTTTACCCTGAAGGCGACGATCACGGTGCCGAACGTCGGCGGTTTGCGCACGGAACGTATCGTGCGGTTGACCTCGGGCGGCGTCGAAACGCTCGACCAGTTCCCGATGGAACTGCACTGGTGAGTGCAGCGAATTTATCGTAACGTGCCGGCGAACCCACGCCGCCGACACGCAGCAGTTCAAAATATAGATTCCCAGAGAAGGGGGGAGACATGAATACATCGCCCATTTCATCCGGCAACGCGCCGCTTATCAGCCGCTCCGCCGTCAACCGTGTGCTGGTCGCTTCGGTGGTCGGGACCGCCATCGAGTGGTACGACTTTTTTCTTTATGCCACCGCTTCGGCGCTGGTCTTCGCCAAGCTGTTCTTCCCCTCGTTCGATCCGGTGGTCGGCACCATCGCGGCGTTCGGAAGTTTTGCGGTCGGCTATCTCGCGCGGCCATTTGGCGCCGTGTTTTTCGGGCACTTTGGCGATCGCATTGGCCGTAAGGCGACGCTGGTTGCGACGCTGACGATCATGGGCGTCGGCACCTTCGTGATCGGCCTGCTGCCGACTTACGCCTCGATCGGCGTCTGGGCGCCGATCCTGCTGGTGGCGATGCGCTTCCTGCAAGGGCTCGGGGTCGGCGGCGAATGGGGCGGCGCGGTGCTGATGGTGGTCGAAACGGCGCCGGCCAGGAAGCGTGGCTTCTTCGGCGCGTTCCCGCAATTGGGCGTGCCGCTCGGGCTGATGCTCTCGACCGCGGTGTTCAAAGCCGTGTCGAGTATGCCGTCGGACGCGTTCTATTCATGGGGATGGCGCCTGCCGTTCCTGCTGAGCGTCGCGCTGATCGCGATCGGCCTGTTCATTCGCCTGCGCGTCATGGAGTCGCCGGTATTCGAACAGATCAAGGCAAGCAAGCAGGTCGTGAAAGCGCCGCTGATCGAATTGCTGCGCCGGCATCCGAAAGACCTCGTGCTGACGATCGGCACGCGCTTCGCGGTTGACATCACCTTCAACGTGATCAACGTGTTCGTGCTGGTCTACGGAACGACGCGGCTCGGCTTGTCGCGTGGACTACTGCTGAACGCCATCATTGTGGGCTGCGCGTTTGCGCTGATCACGCTGCCGCTGTTCGGCAAACTGTCGGACGTGATCGGACGCCGGACCGTTTTCATGCTCGGCGCGGTGTTCGTGGCGATCTATGGATTCGCGTTCTTTCCGTTGCTTGAGACACGCAATCCGACCTTGATTTTCGTGGCGTACGTTTGCGGTATCGCGTTGAGCCAGGCGTCGGTGTACGGCGTGCAATCGACGTGGTTTGCGGAACTTTTCGGTACGCGGGTGCGCTATACGGGTGCTTCGCTGCCGTATCAGATCGCCGGCATCATCACGTCAGGACCGACGCCATTGATCGCCACCTATCTGTTCGCGACGTATGGCCAGACGCTGCCCATTTCGATCTATATAGCGGCTACAGGGTTGTTGAGCCTCGTGTGCGCGTTTTTCCTCGCGGAGACTTTCAGGCGGGATCTGTCCGCAGAGCCGGAAGATGAAGCGACCGCAGCGCAGGGCGCGCGTGCGTCCGCTCAGTCGCCGCACCCCCTGCCGCGCTGAGTTTCGCAAATGCGAGATGGCAGTGTTCAGGAATCCACGCATTGCGCAGGCGCCTGTGCAGCCGCGTTGCTGCGATCAGATCGAATACGCCGGTGATAATCGCGTTTGCGCCGATGATGGCGACCAGCACGAGCGTGGTAATGCCCGGCACTAACGCGGCCATCAAACCCGCGCCGATGCTGCAGATGCCGAGCAGCAAGGGCACCCACCAGCCGGCGTGCCATGTGGAACTCCAAGCGCTACCATCATGCGATGAACTGCAGTCTAGGCTCCACGCAGCTGCGATTCTTTCGCGTTTCTGCCATGCGTTTCGCAATTCTGCATTCGTTCACGAGGCGTGCGAAATGGCATCCAGACGCACGAAAATAACCTGATCCATCACCGCATTTTTATAGCGGCTTGCCGTGAGACCTTCTAACATGAATTTACGCCGCGCACGGTCTGGCATGAGCCTTGTCATTGCTGGCCCGGCGTCGCACCTCAACGCCAGAAGGAAGGGAATCTCATGAAAGCGAATCTCCTTGTATTGCTGCTCGCGTCGTCGCTCGGACTCGCTCCAGACGCGAACGCCCAGGTGGCCGGCGCCCAACCGCTTGGTGTCAGCGTGACAGAGTCGGCCGCGATCGTAGCAGGCTGGAGCGTGAGAAAGTCGATCATGGACAAGCCGGTCTTCAACGAGAAGGGTGAGCGTGTCGGTGTCATTCATGACATTATCGTGGCACCGGATCGGTCGGTATCGTTTGCAATCGTCGCCGCAAACCAGTTTCTGGGGGTATCGCATCACGACGTGGCCATTCCGATCGAGCAGCTCGATTTCGTCAATGGCAAACTGGTGCTTGCCGGTGCAACGAAAGATGCGATCAAGGCGCTGCCCGAGTTTCAATACACAAAGGTAAGCGCGACACCTAAGGCGAGGTCCGACTACAGCGAGCATCACTGACCTAGGTCTCGCATCGCCCACGATCGATGCATTTGACGCGCGGCACATTCGTTCCATGGGCAGGGCGCGGATCGGCGCGCGGCGCGTGACTAGTTGTCGTGCCGCATGACCGCCGCATGCTCTTCAGGCGACGTTCTTAACCAGCGCCGCTGCAACGCACGTTCAATCGCCACCCCCTGAGAGCAGCAGGAGCAGGGCTTGCCATGCAGGTTTCGATCTAGCCCAACGATACAACCCACCGGCACTGCCGTGACCATGCGCAAGATCGCCTCAAGCAACTGCGCGTCCGAAATCATCGGCATCCCACTGAGGTTTCCAGGTAACGTCGCGTTCGGCGAGCACCCGGCTGCTGACTACCAGGCCGATGCAGCAAGAAAGCTGATTGACCGAAGCGGCCACTGCGACGTCGAGCACGGTTTTCAGTATCAGTACACTCCAAACATCCTACGAGAAGAGTGGGCCGTGTCCTGCGATGGCGCGAACAATCTCGGCCAGCGACATCTGCCCATATAACGAATCCGCCTTAAGAAGCTTTGAGTTCGACGTAAGCTTATGTATGCAACAAGGAGACTCCTGCCTGCCATGAAGCAAACGACAGGATTGATCCCGGGTCACGGGTTACGCTGCCAACCGATGAACGTCGCTTTCACCAATGGCGGGCTGAATTCCGTGCAGGGACTTCGGCTCATTATGCCGACAGGTACCACTGTCGTGCAGGCTGCCGGCTGCGACGACCTCGGAGTGAATCACTCCATCCTGATAAGTGCTCCATTTGTCGCAGTCATACCGGCGGGCGCGCGGTTCGCCACGATCGCTGACAACGATCCCGAGGGATGGGTTATCGCACTAAAAAGGGGCGTACTTGGGCAAGTCTCGCAAGAAGCGTTTGGCGCGGTCCCGAAATGGACTAAGTCATGGGATCCGTTCCTGCGTGAGGCCGCAGGCACATTGGGCGCTTTGCATCATGCGAAGCTCATCGACGCCGCCTGCGCCGATGCTTTCGCCGATGTCATCTCGGTGCACATCGCTCTGCGCTACGGGCACTGTGCTGGTGCGGCCGGGCCGGACACGCCTCTTACGCGTCAAAAGCTGATTCGCGTTCAAGCCTTCGTTCATGAGCACATAGCCGAGACCATTTTGGTCGAACAACTCGCAGTGCTGGTGCACATGGGTACATCAAACTTTGCACGCGCTTTCAAAACGGTGACAGGCAACCCGCCCCATCTTTACGTGACACTCGAGCGAGTGAAATTTGCCAAGACGATGTTGTGCGAGGAGACCCTTCCCCTGGTTGATGTCGGCGCGCGCGCGGGGTTTCAGACTCAGCAGCATTTCACTGAAGTGTTTCATCGATACAGCGGTGTGACCCCGCGCGCATACCGGCTTGCACACCGTACCGTCGGTAGCTGAGCCCGAGTCAATCGCCCCGCCGGGCACCTTCGCCGGATTCTGTTTCCTGCTGCCGCTGTGCATACATGGTCCGGTCGAGTTTGGCGTGCGCCGCCGTGCTCGCGTCGACCGGATCGTCGCGCTGCCGCATCAGCCAGTAGACGCTCCCCAGCGCCACCAGCGCAAACGCAAGCGCCGCGATCTGCGCGGGTGCGCTGGCCGGATCGAGAATGATGAATTTGCGGGCGATGGCAAGCAGCGCAACGAGAACCACCGTCTTGACCTGAACGATATGATCGCGCCGCGCCATCACGCGCGTAATCGAATGTTTGAATTCCATTGCAATCAACAACGTCATGACCATGCCGAAGACTGTTTGAAAGACTGCGTGATCGAGCGGGTTCAGCGCGTCCGAAACCAGCAATGCCGTAACCGCACGGATCAATTGCCAAAGCGACACGAGAATAATGACGGAGATCACCAGGCTCAGCACATGCGCGACAAGCTGTTCGAAGCGTTCATAAAAGCTGAGGACGTCCCACTGCAGACGCAGTGCGTCGAAATTCCTGCGCAGCCAGTTTTTCTTTCTGTCCATGATTGGGTTCCGGGGTGGCCGCCGATACGCCGCGCGCACACAGCGGGGTGCGGATTGCACATGCTTCGTGCGAAGGTCAGTTGACGATGTGGCAGTTCATGCGCCACGGTCTTTCGGATTCGTGCTGTTTCTTTGCGGATAGCTGCTTGAAAGCGCAACGGGCGGATGTCATTGTCGAACGTGACGGCGCTGCGCGACCGGCTGATGGAAATCCTGCGGCATCACTTCAAGCCGGAGTTCCTGAACCGTGTCGATGAAGTGGTTGTGTTCCGTGCGCTCGGCAAGGAGCAGATCCGCCGGATCGTCGACCTGCAGCTTCAACGCGTGCAGCGCACGGCGGCCGCGCAGAACGGTGGAGTCAACGCCGCCGGTTGCACCCGCTTACAGCGCCACTTCTCCCGCAATCACCTCGTCGCGATAGCACCAGATCCACGATTCGCCCGGTTCGATGGAACGCACCAGTGGGTGGCCCGTCGCATGATAATGCGCGCTCGCATGGCGATCGGGCGATGAGTCGCAACAAGCTACATGACCGCACGACATGCAGAGCCGCAGATGCACCCACGCGTGGCCGAGTTTCACGCAATCCTCGCAATAGTGCTTCGTGGTCTCTAATACGCGGATTCCATCCAGATGCGTGCAGGTGGGAGTCATGGTCAGCTCCTGGTGATGAGATTGCGACAGAGAAAGCGGATGGCGCCTCACTCATGTGACGCACATGAAGCACATCATGCGCCGCTCAGATAGCGGTGCACCAGCGCCACCGCGGTGGCTCCTTCGCCGACGGCAGCCGCCACGCGTTTGATCGAGCCGTGGCGGACATCGCCGGCGGCGAACACGCCGGGCATGCTGGTTTCCAGATACAGCGGCTCGCGATCCAGCGGCCACTGCGGCTTCGGGTCCGTGTCGTGCAGGTCGGAGCCCGTTACGAGATAGCCGGCTTCATCGCGAGCCACGCCCACCTCTTTGGCCCAATCGGTCTGCGGCAGGCCGCCAATGCAAACGAAGAGCCAGTTCGTCTTCAGGCGTCGCGCTTCGCCGCTGCGGCGGTCGGTCAGCGTGATCTCGCGTAGCACGTCGTCGCCGTGCAATGCGGTAACGGTCGTGCAGGTCAGCACCTCGATGTTCGACGCGGATGAAATGCGGTCGATCAGGTACTGCGAGAGTGTGCTTTTCAGCGACGCGTCGCGTACCACCATCGTGACGTGATTGAGCCGCCGGTACGCGACACCTGTCGCGCACACCGAGGTGCGTGCGGTGATCCGCGTACCGTCTTCGAGATAGACGATACCGTTGCCCGTCGAGAAATCCGCGCGCACGCCGGCACGGGCCAGCTGGATTTCCGCGCCGAACCGGACTGCCTGATCGCGAGCCCGCTCGGCGAGCTCCGTACCGCTTACACCGTCTGGAAATCCCAAATAGTTTTCGATCTTCGAAGTGCTGCCGGCCTGTCCACCGACGGCCCAGCGCTCCACCAGCACCGTGCGCAATCCCTCGGATGCACCGTAGACCGCGGCGCTCAGACCGGCCGGCCCGGCGCCATAGATCGCGAGATCGTATTCTGAACGTGACGGGATGCGGAACCAGCCGAGCTTTTCGGTGATCTGCCGGATGGTCGGACATTCGAGTCGCGTGCCGTCGTGAAACTCGCATACCGGCAGGCGCGAGTCGCCAAGGTGCTGCACGTGCGCCAGCTTCGCCGACTCTTCATCGCTGTTGAGTTCGATCCACTCGAAGGGAATGTCGCAACGATGCAGGAAATCGCGGATCGCATAGCCTTGCGCCGACCGCATGCGTCCATAAATCTTGACCATGTGTGCCTCGCCCCTGTCTGTGTTCGGGTCATGCGTGTGGTCAACCGTCACGCATGTTCGTCTCAATCCGGCAGAACGAACTCGGTACGCATGTCCTCGATGACACGCCTGACCTGTCGAAGATAGTCGGCGCCGCTCTCATTGAGCGCGAGCATGTCCCAGTTCCGGCCGGCGGCATCGGGCGGATGCCGCTCGGGCAGCGGCACGCGGACTCGCAGATGGTGGGGGACGTCGGCTGCAAGCTGCTCGACGCGCCGTTGTGCTTCGGCGCGAATCTGTTCGGCCGTTTGAATGGACTTCGACATGGGCTTGCCCTCCATGAGTGGCGAACGTCGACATGGAGTCACGTCGCGCGAAAGTCTCGAGCGGAAATTGACGGGACGTATTCATCAATCAAGATTAGGCTTCCGCTGACTACGCTTCTTCCACGTTCCTGCCAGGACATGTCGGATTTCTGCGATCGGGTCCAAACTTGCCGCAGCCTTGCGCGATAACCGGGCCGGTCAAGCCTGCCTCAGCGAGTTGCCGCGTCGACTTACCCCGCGTGTGGCGGCGGATCTGATACGCATGTTTTGACACCTAACTGCTACTCGTTTTCGGGAAGCCGATGGCACTCGATGGCGCTCATGTAGAGAAGCGCGGCGCTCGCTAGCGTACATGCTTCCTTCTGTCATGCTACGAGGTGCTGCCGCAGATACTCAGCGGTGCGGCTTTCCTTCGCGCGCACGACCTGGGCCGGTGTGCCGCTCGCGACGATCTTGCCGCCGGCGTCGCCGGCGCCCGGGCCGACGTCGACAACCCAGTCGCTTTGTGCGGCCACCCGCATGTCGTGCTCCACCACGACGACGGTGTTGCCGGCATCCACGAGTCCCTGGAGTTGCACCATCAACCGGTCGACATCGGCGGGATGCAGGCCGGTGGTCGGTTCGTCGAGGATATACAGCGTGTCGCCGCGTTGCGCGCGTTGCAGTTCCGTGGCGAGCTTGATGCGCTGAGCTTCGCCACCGGACAATTCGGTGGCGGGCTGACCAAGCCGCAGATAGCCGAGACCGATGTCACGCAACACTTTCAGTGCGCGCATCACGCTGGCTTCGTCAGCGAAGAAATCGCAGGCGGCGTCGACGGTCAAGCCGAGCACTTCGGCGATGTTCTTATCGCGCCATGTGACTTCAAGCGTCTGCGTGTTGTAGCGCGTGCCGTCACAGGTCGAGCAGGGCGCATAGACGCTTGGCAGGAACAGTAGTTCGACGCTGACGAAGCCTTCGCCTTCACACGTCGGGCAACGGCCTTGCGCCACGTTGAACGAGAAGCGGCCTGCGCCGTAGCGACGCCTGCGAGCCAGTGGCGTGTCGGCGAACAGCTTGCGCACGTGGTCGAAGAGGCCCGTGTAGGTGGCGAGATTGGAACGCGGCGTGCGGCCGATCGGTTTCTGATCGACGCGCACGAGGCGGCGCAGCGCGTCCATGCCTTCGGCAATGCGGCCGCCGGTCGGCGCGCTCGCGGCCGCGAGCAACGGGTCCTGCTCGTCGTCGTCCGGGTTTTCAAAGACGCGTCCAAGGTGGCTAGCGACCAGTTCCGGCAACGCCTGGCTCACGAGGCTCGATTTGCCCGAGCCCGACACGCCCGTGACGGCAGTCAGGCAGCCGAGCGGAAACGCGGCGTCCAGCCCATGCAGATTGTTGCGCGTGATGCCGGCGAGCCGCAGCCAGCCGGTCGGTTCGCGCGTCGCGCGTTTGACGGGCGCGGGCGGCGCAAACAGATACCGGCGCGTATGCGACGCTTCGACATTCGCGAGGCCGGCGGGCGGACCACTATAGACCACATGGCCGCCGGCTTCGCCGGCCGCGGGACCGACATCGACGAGCCAGTCGGCGCGCCGCATCATCTGCAGATCGTGTTCGACGACAAACAGCGAATTGCCCGCGGCCTTCAGGCTCTGCAGCGCGCTGAAGAGCGCTTCGCCATCCGCGGGGTGCAGGCCAGCCGATGGCTCGTCGAGTACATACACGACGCCGAACAACTGCGACGACAACTGCGTGGCGAGTCGCAAGCGCTGCAGTTCGCCGGATGACAGCGTCGGCGTACTGCGCTCCAGCGCGAGATAGCCCAGACCCAGATCGACCAGAGTCGTCAGGCGTTCGAGCAACTCGGCTGCAATGCGTTGCGCGGCGACGCGTTTTTCCTCCGACAGGTTGGGTGTGCGCCGCACGTCGGGCGAGGCTTTATGCGCGGAACCGCCTGCGGCAATCCGCTTATCGACGGCATCGCGCATGGCGCTCTTGCTGAGCACGCTGCCTTTGCCGGCGTCTTTCCCCGAATGAGCGGCATCCGGCTCGGGCCATTCGCCGCGCGCGATCGGTTCGAGCATCTCGGCAAGTCTGGCTAGCGGCAACTGCGCGAACGCGCCGATATCGAGCCCGGCGAATTTCACCGACAGCGCTTCCTTCTTGAGTCGCTTGCCATGACAGGCCGGACAGACGCTGCCAATCATGAATTGCGACACGCGTTTTTTCATCAGCGCGCTTTGCGTGTTCGCGAACGTGTGCAGCACATAGCGGCGTGCACCGGTGAATGTCCCTTGATAGCTTGGTTCGTCCTTGCGCTTGAGCGCGGCACGCGTTTCTTTCGGCGTGAGTCCCGCGTAGACGGGCGCGGTCGGCTGTTCGTCGGTGAAGAGAATCCAGTCACGGTCTTTCTTCGGTAAATCGCGCCACGGTTTATCGACGTCGTAGCCAAGGGTCACCAGAATGTCGCGCAGGTTTTGTCCGTGCCACGCGGGCGGCCATGCAGCGATTGCGCGCTCGCGAATGGTCAGCGAGTCGTCGGGCACCATCGATTTTTCCGTGACCTCGTACACGCGGCCAAGTCCATGGCAAGTCGGACAGGCGCCTTGCACCGTGTTCGGCGAGAAATCCTCGGCGAACAGCATGGGCTGCTTCGACGGGTAGTCGCCCGTGCGCGAATAGAGCATGCGCACGAGACTCGACAGCGTGGTCACGCTGCCAACCGACGAGCGCACGCTCGGCGTGCCGCGCTGCTGTTGCAACGCGACCGCGGGCGGCAGGCCTTCGATGGCGTCCACTTCGGGCACGCCGACCTGCTCGATCAGGCGCCGGGCATACGGCGCGACCGATTCGAAATAGCGCCGCTGCGCTTCGGCGTACAACGTGCCGAATGCCAGCGACGATTTGCCCGATCCGGACACGCCGGTGAAGACGACCAGCGCATCACGCGGAATCCGCACATCGATGTTTTTCAGATTGTGTTCGCGAGCGCCGCGCACCTGCACGAAGCCGGTGAAGGCGGCTTCCTCGGACGGCGGCGGCGTCGAGCGGGCTTTGTTGTGGATGGCGTCCATATCGATGAGTGGCGAATAAGCATGGCCCTGCGGGCCAACGCTAGCGAAGCTGCACGGAGCATGCCCGACGGTTATCTGGCGATGATGCCAGTGAAGGCAGGGCGCACCCACCCCCGTCAATCCAGAAATGACAGCCTATCATTGAAGCGCCTATCCGCGCGGCATTGCCTACTGACCCACGGTTTCCATCTGCTCCGGCACGCCCGCATTCAAGCAGATGTGTTTCAGTTCGGTGAAGTCCGCCAGTGCATCGTACCCGTGCAGTTGTGCGTTCATCAGATTTTCCTGGTCGCGGTAGGGGTGTCCTTCGTTGCATCCAACGGCGCGGTGTTCAGCACCTGGCGCAGTTCGTCGGCGATGATCGAGATCAGCGCGTCCGCCGCGGCGCTTAGCGGCCGGCGCGGATGCGTGATGCAGACGATGTGGCGCACGATGCGTGGCGCCAGAATCGGATACGCGCGCAACGTGCCCGCTCGGACTGCGCGCTCGACCACGATACGCGGCAGGATGGTCGCGAAGCGCGTATTGCCGACCAGTTGCACGATGCTGCTGAGCACATCGATTTCGAAGCGCGGCGTCAGGAGCACGTCCTCGTGCTGCGCGGCGGTATCGAGCACGCCGCGCAGGCCGTGCCGCTTGGTCGGCAGCACCAGTTCGAGTTCGGGCAGCTTGGCCAGCTCGATCGCGTGCGGCAGGTCGGGGCCGTGTGCCGCACTGGTGGCGAGCACCATTTCTTCGTCGAGGATCGCGTGCGCATCGAGCGAGAGCTTGCCGCGCGGTTTGTTGATGAGCGCCGCGTCGAGCTGGCCGCCGGCGACCCAGTCGATGAAGGTCGCGCTGTAGCCGTCGGAGACGGTGACTTCGACGTACGGATATTTCTCGTGATAGCGCGACAGTGAATCGGCCAGCACGCTTTCGCTGATCGACGCAATCAACCCGATCGACACACGCCCGGTGATGATCTCGTCGCGCTGGATCAGCTGCTGCCGCGCATGCGCAAGGTCGCGCATGATCGGCAGGAAGAGCCGATACATGAGCCGCCCGGCGGCGGTCGGCGTCATCCCGTGCGAGCCGCGCTCGAACAGTTGCTGATGCAGCTCGTCCTCGAGCTTCGCGATCTGCATGCTGAGCGCCGGTTGCACGATATTCAGACGCTTGGCCGCGCGGGTGACCGAGCCGTCTTCGAACAGCGCGATGAAATATTGAATCTGCTTCAGGTCCATGGGTGTGTTTGTTCAGGCTTCCACGTTGTCAATATTTTTGATGTTGATGGTCGTTGTTATCAACTCCCGTGGAGTGGCGGTGCTGCTACTTCGCATGGGGCAGGTTTGTCGATCAGTCACTAAAAGCCCGTCACAGTCAGCATATTGGCGGTCGTTGCTATTAATACCCGCGACGCTGCTCAACGTCATCAGGGCTAACGCTGATATCAGAATAAGTGATGAAGAAAATCAAAAAACACTATTAGAACTTATACGTCATTCTCGCTACGCTCCATTCAAATCCACTGTGCGCTCGTTACACAAAACAACGGGCGGACATTGACACGACACATGGAGACCCAGATGAGTTCTCGCGGTACCGCTTTCCTCGAAACGACAGTTTCTCCGAGTGAGGGAGAGCGTCCCGCCCGCTCGCTGCGAAGCTGGCTCGAGCACCTGTCGGCGAGCGGGCGGCTGGCCACCATCGAAAACCCCGTCGCGCTCGAGCACGAACTCGCTGCGATCGCGAAAAAGCTCGACGGCTCGCGCGCCGCAGTGTTCGTTCAGCCTGGCGGCCACGCGATTCCGGTGGTCAGCGGTTTCATGTCGAGGCGCGCATGGATCGCCGAAGCGATGGGCGTGAGTGAGGACCAGCTGCTGCATCGCTTTCGCGAAGCCGCCGAGCATCCGCTCGCGTGGCAGGAGGTCCCGGCGAGTACCGCGCTGTGCCAGCAGGTCATCCATACGGAAGGAATCGATCTACACAAGCTGCTGCCCATTCCGACACATAGCGAACACGATAGTGGCCCGTACATCACCGCCGGTCTCGTGATCGCGCGCAATCCGCGCACAGGCATCCAGAACGTATCGATCAACCGGATCCAGGTGCATGGACCGGACCGCATGGCGATCCTCCTGCTGCCGCGCCATCTGTACGCCTTTCACCGAACCGCGGAAGCCGCGGGAGAGCCACTCGAGCTCGCCGTGGTGATTGGCGTGGACCCACTGACGATGCTCGCTTCGCAGGCGATCACGCCGATCGATCACGACGAGCTGGAGATCGCCGGCGCACTGCACGGGGCGCCGCTGCCGGTCGTGAAGTGCGTGAGCAACGGCGTGAAGGTGCCGGCCTTCGCGGAGATCGTGATCGAAGGGCGCATCCTGCCGAACGTGCGCGAGCAGGAAGGCCCGTTCGGCGAGTTTCCAAAGTATTACAGCGCGCGAGAGGCGCGTGAGGTGATCGAGGTCACAGCGCTCACGCATCGCGCAAAGCCGATTTATCACACGATTGTGCCGGCCGAAATGGAACATCTGCTGCTTGGCGCGATTCCACGTGAGGCGACGCTGCTTGCGCATCTGCAGCGCAGCCATCCGAACGTGAAAGACGTGCACCTGTCAGTTGGCGGCGTGTGCCGTTATCACCTGTGGATCCAGTTCGAGAAGAAGCGCGAAGGCGAAGCGAAAAACGTGATCCTGTGTGCGTTCGGCGCCCACTACGACATCAAACAGGTGGTGGTGGTGGATACCGATGTGGACGTGCACGACCCCGCTGAAATCGAATGGGCCATCGCCACGCGCTTCCAGGCCGATCGTGATCTGGTCGTGATCGAAGGTGCGCAGGGCTCGCCGCTCGATCCGTCGACCACCGTGGGCCAGCCGGATGACGCCCCGGCGCATCTGCAGGGCATCAGCGCGAAGATGGGGCTCGACGCCACGCGGCCGGTGGTTTATGCGGCGCACGTGTTCACGCGCGTGCGCATTCCCGGGCAGGACTCGGTGGACCTGGACGCGCTCGTCGCCAGCGACAACGCCGCGTTCGATACCTATCTCGGTGACGTTCATGCCTGACAACAAGCGTGAGCGGATTGTCGTGGGCATTTCGGGCGCGAGCGGCGCGGTGATCGGCGTGCGCCTGCTTGCCGCGCTACGCCGCCTCGGCACGCATGAGACGCATCTGATCGTGTCGGCCTCGGGCGCAGTGACGGCGGCTCAGGAACTGGGCATGGCGCGTGGCGATCTGGAGAGCCTCGCCGACGTGGTCTACAACGTGCGCGATATCGGCGCGGCAGTCGCGAGCGGTTCGTTCATCACCGCGGGCATGGTTATCGCGCCGTGCTCGATGAAAACGCTCGCGGGCGTGGCCAATGGCTTCGCCGACAACCTGCTCACGCGGGCCGCCGACGTCATGCTCAAGGAGCGTCGCCGACTGGTGCTGGTGGCACGGGAAACACCGCTCAATCTCGCGCACTTGCGCAACATGACGCTGGCCACCGAGATGGGCGCGATCGTGATGCCGCCGGTGCCCGCGTTCTACGCCCATCCGAAGACCATCGAGGACGTGGTCGATCACACGGTCGGCCGGATTCTGGACCTGTTCGGCATCGAGCACCGCGAGATCGCCCAGCGCTGGAGCGGACTCGCCGATGAGTTCGCCGGGCGCCGCGCGGGAGCCGGCGAATGAACCAGCGCGACATGATCAATTCAGGCAACGCTGCGACTGTAGAGGTTGAACCAACCCACGACGAAGGCGTAAAGCGTCCACAGACCTATCTCGGCCGCCCGATGGAGCGTCTCGAAGACCCTGCGATCCTGACCGGCCGTGGCCGTTATGGCGACGATCTCGGCACCAAACCCGGCACCCTGCATGCGGCGATTCTGCGCTCACCGCATGCACATGCAGAACTCGTTGCCATCAATACCGACGCCGCGTCGAAACTGCCCGGCGTGCGCGCGATCCTGACGCGCGACGACCTGCGTGCGTGGTCGCGCCCCTTCGTGGTGGGGGTGAAATCGCCGATGGAGCAGTGGGCGCTCGCGATGGACCGCGTGCGCTATGTCGGCGAACCTGTCGCGGTGGTGCTGGCGGAATCGCGGGCCATCGCCGAAGACGGCCTCGATCTTCTCAAGGTCGAATATTCAACGCTCGATCCGGTTACGACGATCGAACAGGCGGCGAGCGAGGAATCAACGGTGCTGCATGAAAAGGTCGGCACCAATGTGATTAGCGACCGCCGCTTCCGCTATGGCGATCCCGAAGCTGCGTTCGAGAAAGCGCCACATCGCGTGAAACTGGTCGCGCATTATCCGCGCAATACCTGTGCGCCGATCGAATGCGGCGTGGTGATCGCCGAATATCTGGCGGGCGACGAAGGCTACGACGTTACGTCGAATTTCATGGGCCCGTTCTCGCTGCACGCGGTGATGGCGATGGCGCTGAACGTGCCGGCCAATCGTCTGCGTCACAAGGCGCCGCGCGATTCGGGCGGCAGTTTCGGCGTGAAGCAGGCGGTGTTTCCCTATGTCGTGCTGATGTGCCTCGCCTCCCGCAAGGCCGGCGCCCCGGTGAAGTGGGTCGAGGACCGGCTCGAACATCTGAGCGCGGCGACCTCCGCGACGGCACGCCTGTCGACGCTCGAGGCGGCTGTTGAAAGCGACGGCCGCATTACCGCGCTCTCATACGATCAACTTGAAGATTGTGGGGGCTATCTGCGCGCGCCGGAACCGGCGACGTTCTACCGGATGCATGGCTGCCTGACAGGCGCGTATGCCATCGACAATCTGTTGGTGCGCAATCGTGTCGTGCTGACCAATAAGACGCCCACGGGTCTCGTGCGCGGCTTCGGCGGCCCGCAGGTTTACTTCGCGCTCGAACGGCTGATACAACGCATCGCGCTTGAGTTAAAGCTGGATGTGCTCGACGTGTATCGTCGCAATTTCGTCGCCGCCGATGCCTTCCCGTATCGCGCCGCAGCGGGCGCCTTGCTCGACTCGGGCAACTATCAGGAGGCGCTGCGTCGTTCGCTGGCCGAAGGCGGCTGTGAGGAATTGCGTGCGCGCCGCGAGGCGGCGCGCAAGGAAGGGCGGCTGTACGGCATCGGCTTCGCGGCGATCGTCGAGCCGTCGGTGTCGAACATGGGCTATATCACGACGGTGATGCCCGCCGACGCGCGCAGGAAGGCCGGCCCGAAGAGCGGCGCGATCGCGAGCGCCACGGTCAGCGTCGATCTGCTAGGCGGCGTGGTGGTGACGATCGCGTCGACGCCCGCGGGCCAAGGGCATATGACGGTGTGCGCGCAGGTGGTCGCGGATGTGCTCGGCGTCTCGCCTCAAGACGTCGTCGTCAATGTCGAGTTCGATACGCATAAGGACGCGTGGTCGGTGGCGGCGGGCAATTATTCGAGCCGCTTTGCCGGCGCGGTGGCGGGCACGGTGCATCTCGCGGCCGTGCGCGTACGCGACAAGGTCGCGCGCATCGTGTCGAAGCAGTGGGGTTGCGCGCCGGAAGATGTGCGTTTCGAAGGCGGCCGCATTTACGCGGCGGGTGCGGAGGATCGTGCACAGCCGTTCGGCCGCGTCGCCGCCAATGCGCCGCATTGGGCGCCCGCGCTCTTACCCGAAGGCGAGGAGCCCGGCCTGCGTGAGACTGTGTTCTGGAATCCGCCGAACATGGCGGCGCCGGATGAGAACGATCGCATCAATACGTCGGCGGCTTACGGGTTCGCCTTCGACATGTGCGGAGTGGAAGTGGACCGCGCCACGGGCCGTGTGCGGATCGACCGATATGTCACCGCGCACGACGCCGGCACGCTGCTGAACCCCGCGCTCGCCGATGGCCAGATTCGCGGCGCGTTCGCGCAAGGTCTCGGCGCGGCGTTGATGGAGGAATTCCGCTACGGCGCGGATGGCAGTTTCCAGTCGGGCACGCTCGCCGATTATCTGATGCCGACCACCTGCGAAGTGCCCGATCCGGTGATCGTGCATCTGGAAACGCCGAGTCCGTTCACGCCGTTGGGCGCGAAAGGACTCGGCGAGGGCAACAACATGAGCACGCCGCCGTGCATCGCGAATGCGGTGGCGGACGCGCTCGGCGTCGACGATATCCGTTTGCCGTTGACGCCTTCGAAGGTCATGGCGCTCATCGGTATTGACGACCCCGCGCCGTCGCGTCCCGAGTTGCGCGACACGCCACCGGCGAAACCGGGGATGCCCGGCGGCGGAAAGGCGCTGACCGCGCAAGGCAGCGTCGATTTGCCGGCGTCGCCGGAAGCCATTTTCGCGGTGCTGCTCGATCCGGACGCGCTCGCCAGAGTGATACCGGGTTGCCACGCGCTCGAAGCCGAAGGCACGAACCAGTATCGCGCCGACGTGACGGTCGGCGTGGGCATGATCAAGGCGCGCTTCGAAGCGAAGATCGGGTTGTCGGAAATCGACGCGCCACATCGGCTGCGTTTGGCAGGCGCGGGCATGTCCTCGCTCGGCAGCGCACGCGGCAGCGGCCTCGTCGAGTTGATACCGATCGAAAGCGGCACGCGTCTTTCCTATGACTACGAAGCCCAGGTGTCGGGCAAGGTCGCGGCCGTCGGCGGACGCATGCTCGAAGGGGCGGCCAAGGTCGTCCTGCGGCAACTGTTCGAATCGCTTGGACGCCAGGCCGCAGGCAAACCGGTAAAAACCGGAGGCGGGTGGCTATCGCAGTTGCTCGCACGTTTCAGGAGGCAGGCATGAAACCCGCGCCGTTCGATTATCTGCGCGCGATGACTATGCAGGACGCGCTCGACGCACTCGCGCAAAACGGCGAAGACGCCCGCGTGCTGGCCGGGGGGCAGTCGCTGATGGCGGTGCTGAACATGCGGCTCGCGCAGCCGCGCATGCTGGTCGATATCTCGCGCACGGACGAACTGAACGCGGTGCGCGTCGATAACGAAGCAGGTCAACTGATTGTGGGCGCGGCCGCCACGCAGGGCAGCGTCGAATGGCGCGCGTCACTGCGCGATGAAGTCCCCCTGCTGGCGATGGCGTTCCCGCACATTTCGCACTTTCAGATTCGCAATCGCGGCACCGTATGTGGCTCGATTGCACACGCCGATCCGAGCGCGGAATTGCCTCTTGTGCTGGCGGCGCTCGGTGGCGACGTGACGCTGCGCTCGAAAAAGAAGAAGCGTGTCCTGAAGGCCGAGGAATTTTTTCAGGGGATGTTGATGACGGCGCGCGAACCGGACGAATTGGTCGAAGCGGTGCGTTTCCCGCTGAAGAAGCCCGGCGAGCGCTACGGCTTCACCGAATTCTCCGCGCGTCATGGCGATTTCGCGATGGTCGCGTGCGCAGCGGTGGTGACGAGCGACTCGATCCGCCTCGCGGTGGGCGGCGTCGCGGATCGGCCGGTGGTCGAGAAATGGCCGCGGTTGCACGGCGAAGACCTACGCAGTGCATTGAACGATTTGAGCTGGAAGCTGGGCGCGCAGGACGACGCGCATATTAGCGCGACCTATCGCCGGCATCTGGTCCGGCAACTCGGATGGCGCGTGATCGAGGAGGCAAAGTAAAGTGAGCAACACGTCTGAAGACAACATCATGCGGCAGCGCGACCGGCAGTGCATCACGCTGACGCTCAATGGCTGCGAACGCAGCGGCTATTGCGAGCCACGCGAACTGCTGTCGGATTTTATCCGTCACCAACTGGGTGCGACCGGCACGCATGTCGGGTGCGAACATGGCGTCTGCGGCGCGTGCACAGTACACATCGACGGTGTGGCAGGGCGTTCTTGCCTGATGCTGGCGGTGCAGGCGCAAGGACGTCGCATCGATACAGTCGAGGGCCTCGCGCCCGATATGGTGCTCGGCGATCTGCAGCAGGCGTTTCAACGTCACCATGCTTTGCAGTGCGGCTTCTGTACGGCCGGCATTCTGATGTCGTGCGCGGACTATCTGAAGCGCGTGCCCGATCCCACCGAGACGCAGGTGCGCGACATGCTCTCGGGCCATCTGTGTCGCTGTACGGGCTATACGCCGATCGTCGCAGCGGTGTTGGACGTGGCGGCGAGACGTAACGCAGGCAAGCGGGTCGGTGAGACGGTGGAGACCGCTCATGCTTGATCTCGGTCGAACCTATCTGCAAAGCGTAGAGCGCAGCCCGAATGCGCTCGCTCTGGTCGATGGCGCCCTCACGCTGACCTATGCGCAGTGGCATCGCATCATTGTGAACCTCGCCGAAGGTCTGCGCGAACTGGGTCTCGCGCGCGGGGACCGGCTGCTCGTCGTACTGCAAAACCGCTGGGAAATGGCAACCTTGCACTGGGCCTGCCAGTTCGCCGGCATTGTGATCGTGCCGTTGAACTGGCGCGCCAAGCCTGACGAACTCGATTACTGCGTGACCGATGCCGGCGTGAAGGCGATCGTCTATGAACCGGTCAGTGCCGAAGCTGTCACGCAAAGCGCGGCTGCGCAAAATCTGCCGCGCATCGGGCTCGACGACGCGCAAGGCCACACCGCCGGATTCGCAACACTCCTTGTCGAGCGCTCGCATGATGCCGGCATCCAGACCACTCGCGCGAATGCGGACGACTACTCGCTGATTCTTTACACGTCGGGCACCACGGGTAAGGCCAAAGGCGTGCCGCGCCGTCACCGTCATGAGCGGGCTGCCGCGCTCGCCCATGTCGCGCAGAACCTGTACCGGCATGGCGAGCGCACGCTCGGGGTGATGCCGCTGTATCACACGATGGGCGTGCGCTCGCTGCTCTCGATGGCAATGGTTGACGGCGTGTTCGTTTGCGCGCGCCGCTGGAACGCGCGCTTCGCGCTCGATTCGATCGCGCAGTATCAGATCAGTTGCCTCTATCTGGTGCCGACGCTTTATCACGATCTGCTGGCCGATCCCGCTTTCGCCGATATCGACACGACCTCTGTCAAAAAGCTCGGCTTTGCCGGCGCACCAATGAACGACGGTTTGCTCAAGCGGCTCTCGGCTGCTTTCAAACCCGAACTGTTCGTCAATCACTACGGCTCGTCGGAGGTCTACACCTTCAGCATCGACCAGGACGCAACGCAGAAACCGGGCAGCGCAGGGCGTGCCGGCATCAATACGCGCCTGCGTGTCGTGAAGCTCGATGCGCAAAGGCCGGAGGATCTGGCGCAGGTTGGCGAAGAAGGCCAGATCATCGCCGACCTGCTCGGCGACGAAGCCTTCGAAGGCTACTGGAACCGCCCCGACGCCAACGCCAAATCATTGCGCGACGGCTGGTATTTCACCGGCGACACCGGCTTCTTCGACGTTGAAGGCGACCTGTACGTGTCCGGCCGCGTCGACGACATGATCATCAGCGGCGGCGAAAACATTTCGCCGGTCGATATCGAATCGGTGCTGTCTCTGCACCCCGCCGTCGACGACGTGGCGGTGGCAGGCGTGAAAGACGAGCGGTGGGGCCAACGGGTCGTCGCCTTCGTCAAACGCCGCGAATACGTCGATGCCGAAACGCTCGATGCGTATTGCCGCACGTCCGATCTCGTCAACTTCAAGCGGCCGCGCGAATACGTCTTCGTCGACGACATTCCGAAATCGCCGGTTGGCAAGATCTTGCGCCGCAAGCTGTCGGCGGGCGAGTACGAACGCGACGAACGTGGTCAGCCTGACAACGGTAACGAAGGCAACCACAGCCGCGCCAGCGGCGAATTCATTGCCACACCCACAGAAACTACCAAGGAGTAACCCATGACCGACTTGACCCACCGCGGCCAGAGGCTGCTGCAAGAACTCGACGGCTTTTCGATCGAGATCGACGCCGAACGCGAGCGGGCCGACATTATCCTGCATCGGCCGCCGTTTAACGTGATTTCGATGCATGCACGCGACCAGTTGCGCGCGGCCTTCGAAGCACTCGACGAAGACGAGCGCGTGCGCGTGATCGTCGTGCGCGCCACGGGTGAACACTTCTCTAGCGGCGGAGATATCAAGGGTTTTCTCGAGGCGTCGCCTGAACACGTGTCCAAACTCGCCTGGAATATCGCGGCGCCTGCGCGCTGCTCCAAGCCGGTGATCGCCGCCAATCGCGGTTTCTGCTTCGGCGTGGGTTTCGAACTGTCGCTCGCGTGCGATTTCCGCATTGCCACCGACACCACCTTCTACGCGCTGCCGGAACAGAAGCTCGGCCAGATCCCGGGCTCGGGCGGCTCGGCGCGTTTGCAGCAGATGGTCGGCGTCGGTCGAACCAAGGACGTCGTCATGCGCTCGCGCCGCATTCCGGGCAAGCAGGCCTACGACTGGGGCATCGCGGTGGAGTGCGTGGCCGATGCGCAACTCGAAGCCACGACCGATGCGTTGGTGGATGAACTGCGGGCCTTCTCGCCGCTTGCGCAACGCACCGCCAAGAAGCTGCTGAACGACAGCGAAGATGCGCCGCTCTCGATCGCGATCGAACTCGAAGGGCATTGCTATAGCCGTCTGCGCACGTCCGACGATTTCCGCGAGGGGGTCGAAGCGTTTCATGGCAAACGCAAGCCGGTGTTTCGCGGCAGTTGAAGCGAACGCAGCACAACATAGCGGCAACACCGCGTAGCGAATAAAAACCGCAGGAGACAAGGCATATGGAGCGTTTCGATTACGTGATTGTGGGCGGTGGATCCGCCGGATGCGTGCTTGCGCACCGGTTGTCGGCAGTACCGTCGTTGCGCGTCGCGTTGATCGAGGCGGGCCAGGATACGCCGCCGGGCGCTGTGCCCGCGGCGATTCTCGACAGCTATCCCATGCCGGTTTTCTGTGGCGACACGTACATCTGGCCGGAACTCAAGGCGAGCGCCACCCGAACGACCGCACCGCGTGTCTATGAGCAAGGGCGCGTGATGGGTGGCGGATCGAGTATCAACGTGCAATCGGCCAATCGCGGCCTGCCGCGCGACTACGACGACTGGGCCGCCAATGGCGCAACCGGCTGGGCGTGGCAGGACGTGCTGCCGTATTTCCGCAAGCTCGAACGCGACGTGAATTTCCCGGAGGGGGAACTGCACGGCGGCGACGGGCCGGTGCCTATTCGCCGTGTCCTTCAGGCCGACTGGCCGCCGTTCTGCCATGCGTTTGCCGACGGGATGCGTAAAAACGGCTTCGCCAGCTTGCAGGACCAGAACGGCGAATTCGGTGACGGCTACTTTCCCGGCGCATTCTCGAATCTCGACGACAAGCGCATCTCGACCGCCATCGCCTATCTGGATGCGCAGACGCGCAGGCGCCGCAATCTGCACATTTACCCGGAGCTGCGCGTCGAGCGCATTGTGATGGAGGGCATGGTCGCGCGCGGTGTGGTGGCTGTCGCGCGCAACGGCGCCCACGTGCGCTTCGAGGCGAATGAAGTTGTGCTGTGTGCGGGCGCGCTGCAATCGCCGGCGCTGCTGATGCGAGCGGGCGTCGGCGCGAGGGAGGATCTGAGCGCGCTCGGCATCGATTGCATGATCGATCTGCCGGGCGTGGGACGTAATCTTCAGGATCATCCGTCGCTGACCTTCTGCCATTTTCTCGAGCGACGTTATCGCATGCCTTTGTCGCGGCGCCGCGCGAGTATGACTGCCGCGCGTTTCACCTCGGGCGTGGCAGGGTGCGATGCGTCCGATCTGTATCTGTCTAGTGCGACTCGCGCCGCATGGCATGCGCTCGGCAACCGGCTCGGGCTGTTCTTTCTCTGGTGCAATCGCCCGTATTCACGCGGCCGTGTGCGACTGGTTTCACCCGACGCCGCGGTGCCGCCGCGCGTCGATCTGAATCTGCTCGACGATCCACGCGATGTCGCGCGCCTCGCTTTCGGCGTACGAATGCTGGCGAAAATCGTCGAGGCCTCCGCGCTCGGTCACGATCCACGCGACTTTTTCCCCGCGGCGTTTTCACCACGGGTCAAGGCGCTTAGCCGCGTCGGAACCCGCAACGCCGCGCTGACCTCGATGCTTGGGGTGCTGCTCGACACACCTGCGCCGATCCGGCGGGCGTTGATCGACCGGTTTTTCACGCGAGGCCAGCAAATGTCTGCGCTGCTTGCCGATGAGAACGCACTTGAGTCGTTCATTCGCGCCAATGTGTTCGGCGTATGGCACGCGAGCGGCACCTGCAAGATGGGCGATGTGAACGACGTCATGGCCGTGACGGACAACGCGGGCCGCGTGCGTGGCGCGCAGGGCTTGCGGGTCGTCGATGCGTCACTGATGCCGCGGCTGCCTTCGGCGAATACGAGTATCCCGACCATCATGATGGCCGAAAAGATCGCCGACGCGATGCTCGCGCGAAGGGATACGGGCGCGGCGTCGAGCACGACGTCCTCCACGGTGGTCGGTCGATAAAGTTTATTAACACAACTAAGAGCACGCAATCCAGAACGTGCCTTACAACGGGGGCGATCGAAAGACGGCCCGCTGAAAATCAAGGAGATGACGATGTCTGTAGCAGCGCAGAATGGCGCCGCGTTGCCCGCGGTAGACCAGCGGCAAGTGATGGGTGCGGTAGTGGCCTCGTGCTTCGGTTGGGCACTGGATTTGTTCGATCTGTTCGTCTTGCTGTTCGTCGCACCGGTAGTTGGGCGGCTGTTCTTTCCGTCCGAGCACGCCATGCTCTCGCTCGCCGCGGTCTATGCATCGTTTGCCGTGACCCTGCTGATGCGCCCGCTCGGCTCGGCATGGTTCGGCTCCTACGCGGATCGCAACGGACGTAAGGGCGCGATGATCACTGCGGTGGTCGGCGTGGGTCTCTCGACGGCAGCCTTCGGCTTGCTGCCGACGGTCGCCCAAGTCGGCCTCGTCGCGCCGATCCTGTTCCTGATGCTCCGTTTGATACAAGGCGTATTCGTCGGCGGCGTGGTGGCGTCGACCCACACCATCGGCACCGAATCGGTCGCGCCGAAATATCGCGGCGCCGTGTCGGGGCTGATCGGCGGTGGCGGGGCGGGCCTCGGCGCATTGCTCGCATCGCTCACCTATCTGGCAATGTCGGCGATCTTCCCGGGCGCCCTGTTCGACGTGTGGGGCTGGCGCTGCATGTTCTTCACCGGCATTGTGAGTTCGATTCTCGGCTTGTTCGTCTTCAGTAGTCTGGAAGAGTCGCCGCTGTGGAAGAAGCTGGCCGCCGAGAAGGCCGCCAAGGCCGCAATGCAGAACACGGCCGCCCCGGTCGAGGTCGTACGCTCGCCGATCCGCACGCTGTTTTCACGCGACTATCGCTCGATTCTGTTCGTCAATCTGCTGCTGACGATCGGCGGCGGCAGCGGCTATTACCTCACGTCTGGCTACCTGCCGACCTTCCTCAAGGTGGTGAGTCACGCACCGAACGGCGCCGCGGCCGCGATTCTGATGATTTCCAGCGTCGCTGTGATCGTCGCGTCCACCGCGGCGGGACATCTGAGCACCTTCATCGGGCGCAAAAGCGCGTTTGTCTGGATCGGCCTGATTCGCCTGATCGCGCTGCCTGCGCTATTCCTGCTGCTGCCCACAGCGCAAAGCATCACGACAATCGGCGTCTACGCGGTGATTCTGAGCGCGCTCGGCAGCGCCGGCTACGCGCCGATTCTGATCTTCCTGAACGAACGCTTTCCGACCGCAATTCGCGCCACTGGCACAGGGCTGTCATGGAACATCGGCTTCGCAATCGGCGGGATGATGCCGACCGCCGTCTCGCTGGTGGCAAAAGACGCCAGCCAGTTGCCGATGACCCTCGCGATCTTCGCCGGGGCGATCAGCGTAATTTTCCTGGTGGGGGCGTTCATCGTGCCGGAGACCCGCGGCAAGCTCGATAACGGCTCCGCCCGCGAGGCCGCCTAGTGCATTCCAGCGGGCGCAGAAGCGCGCCCCCATCGCTCAGATACAGGAGACATCAATGAAATACGACGAGGACGTTCGCGCGCGCTCATACCAGTTTCGCGACGATTATGTTGCGGCCACGCCACCCTGGTATCGCGGTGAACTGCACCTTGGCTTCACGCTGCTCTTCACGTGTGGAGTGATCGGGTATTGTTTCACGCAGCTTCATGCGCCCACGCTTGCCGAATGGATGGCTGTCATTCCGCTCTTTCTGTTCGGCAACTGGGCGGAGTGGGCCGCGCATCGCTACGTGCTGCATCGCCCGACGAAGTACTTCAGCATGATCTACAAGCGGCATTGCGCGGTCCATCACAGGTTTTTCACGCACGTCACGCTCGAGTACAAGGGCCAGCGGCACTGGCGCGCCTTGTTGTTTCCGCCGTTTGCGCCGGTCGCGTTTGTGCTGGCGGCAGTGCCGTTCGCACTCTTCATTGGTTATGTGTTTTCGCGCAATGCGGGATATATCGCGCTGCTTACGATGGCGGCGTACTACCTGATGTACGAGGGGCTGCACACACTGTCGCACGTCACCGACAGCCCATTGCTCGACCGGGTTCCGTTCGTCAATACCGTGCGGCGCTTGCACGTCACGCATCACGATCCCGAACTGATGGCGACGCAAAACTTCAACCTGACGTTTCCCATCTGCGACACGCTGTTCGGCACGCGCAGGGATGCGCCGCGCACTTCACGCGATCCGCTGGCGCGTCGTCCTTAGAGAGTTCCAACCCCATGACATGCGGTGAAATAACTTTCGCATAGCCTGTTGCGGGAGTCATAGCTAAAGTGCGCGTATCGGATGCGATGCACTGTTCCACAACTTCTCCGCAGACGATACCCCTGGTCACTACCGTTATGGCATCGTCATGGAAGAACTTGGAAAATTCGCGCTATATGTCACGGCTTTCGTCATTGCCGTATCGATGGTCGAAGCCGTCTGGCTGACTCGAAAAAACCGCCATGCGGCCACGCCATTTGCGTGGCACGAAGTGTGGCTTTCACTGGCCGACGTCTTTGCGCGCAAGATGCTCGCGATGCTGCCGCTATCGCTCGCGACACCTGTGTTTGCCCTGGCCTGGGAGCATCGCATCTTCACGGTGGAACTCAATAGCGCGCTGATGGTGCTGGCGCTCTTCATCGGTCAGGAATTCTGCTACTACTGGTATCACCGCGCGTCGCATCGCATTCGCTTTTTCTGGGCCACGCATGCCGTGCATCATTCGCCGAACCAGTTGACCCTCTCCACCGCGTACCGGCTCGGCGTGACGGGCAAGCTGTCGGGCTCGGCGATCTTCTTCGCGCCGCTCGTGTGGCTCGGTGTGCGTCCGGAAGTCGTTCTGCTGACGCTCTTCATCAACCTCATGTATCAGTTCTGGCTGCATGCCACGTGGATTCCGAAGCTCGGTTGGCTCGAGAATGTGTTCAATACGCCGTCCTCGCACCGCGTGCACCATGCGTCGAATGTCGAATATCTGGATGCGAACTACGGGGGCGTGCTGATTATCTTCGACCGGCTGTTCGGCACTTACGTCGAGGAACGCGCCGACGAACCCTGCCGCTACGGGCTTGTCAACCCGACCACCTCACGCAATCCGTTGGTCGTCGAGTTCGAGCACTGGGCGACCCTAATTCGGGACGTGGTGATGGCGAAGAGCGTGTGGGCCGCGATCAATCACGTGATCCGGCCGCCGGGCTGGCTGCCGGAAGGCGGGGGCGAAACCACGGAAGAATTGCGCCGCAAGAGCGAGGCCGCGCGTCGCGAGTGCGAACTGACCAACGGTTGATGAACTGGCGATTTTTGCATGGCGAGTTGACCAAGCTCCAAGCGTCGACGACGACATACTGTTGATGGCGCGCACGCCGGACACGCGCGCGCCCCATGGCCCATCGCGCCCAGCCGTCGCGTGTGATGGTGTCGTTTTCCCGGCAAGCATGAAACTCGGGGGCATCTGCCTTGATGGCGTCGACGAAGTTTCGGCGGAATGCTTCAATTCTCGTGCCGGGCGAAACAAGTGAATGGCAGCCATTGAGAAGGGCAAGTATGTACATTGAGGCGACCCCGACCTCGAGGCCGGAAGATAGGGCCACCAGCCACCTGATTTCCGGGCAGTAGATGTGGCGAGATGGTCTGGCCGAGATAACACCTGTTATCGTCGCAGAGCTCGCCGAGGCTGATGGGTTGACCACCTGAAGACTGGGGCAGTTCACCCCGTTTCATCAATCACCGTCACGGCCTGGCCACCAGCTAGCCACCACAAAAGCTAGAATGCGGCCCTCCGGCTTTTGCATTTTTGGAACGGGTTGCCGTGCCGGATCGGACCGACTGCAGTCGGCTTCACTGGCCCGGTGCGCGGATCCGAAGGCTGTTTCGTACCTCACGAACGCCGCTAACGCCTTGTGCGGTCGTTACGGCCAGTTGGACCTGGTCGCCCGCGGGCACCGTGCCGCCCAGCAGAATCGAGCCATTTTTCGCGGAGACGACGATATTGGTCGAATCCAGGTCTTTGACCTTGACGAGCGCACGCCGAATGTCTTTGGCGAGCAACCGATTAGCCTTGCGCATTGCCTTTGGACTCGATGGCGCGCTTGCTGTGACGGGCGCGCTGGCGGTGGCATCACTGGCCTCGTTTTGCGCCCAGGCGCTTGCCGTGCCGAGGGCGAGCAGTGAACAAATCGTAGTCGTGATGAGGTTAGCCCTTTTCATATCTTCTCTTCCTTTCCTGAGGTTGATGACTCGCTGTGCGGCGGGGTTGTTGATTAGAAAACGTGGTGGATATTCCACAGAACTCAGAGACGTGGCGCGTACCTCATCAATTCAGGCTGCCCAACGCCTTGGCGCGGCTCGATCGAGGCGGTTGACTATCGCTGCGGAATGATGGGCACCAACAGATACGAAGACATGCTTTCACCTGCATGCAGCGTGGTTCGTCCCGCAAAGACCGACGGCGGCCGATCCTCCGGATCGTCGTGCAGGAATGGTCCGCAACCCTTCATCGGGAACTTCACGTTCGACAGGTGCGTGGCAGCCCCTTGGTACTCGTAGTCCTTGCCCCGGACTGTCAGGCCGATCCGCCAGCCACCAGGGACGACGATAGAGGTGGGCCAGATCTCGACGTCCAGTTCGACAGGGTTGCCCGGCTCGAGTGGTTGTCTCGATCGGTGGGTATGGAGCGGGCGCCACGCAAGCGTGCGCTCCGGATCCAGTTCACGGCGGGATGCACGCAGCCAGCCTTGAGCTACTGGCGTATGCGGGTCGAGTGCACCCTGGAATACGACCTCCTTTCCTTCGGGGTTGTAGAGACCGACAACGAGGAAAAGGTCGGCGTCGGGCGTCGTCGAGGAGACGAACAGCTTGCAGGCCAAGGGCCCCGTAATCTCCGTCTCTTGCTCGAACGGAGCGGACATGAAGCGGACGCCGTCGCCCATTGCTTCGAACGTTACAGTCGATGTCCCGTCAGCCGCCTCGGGCGACAAGTTCTGACCATCGAGGTCCAGATATAGTTTGGTCCACTGGGTACCCGCAAGCGGCCACTCGTGCTCGGCGCGCTCGACGAACCTGTCGACATGCCGGACATGGAGCAGTACGGGTGGTCGTTCTTCCCAGCCTGTCTCTTTGCCTTTCAGATACTGGTCGAAGAACTGTTTCTGCAGGCCGACGCCGTAGCGGGTATAGAACGAAGTCCAATGTTCGCCGCCGTGAATCTCGAGCCATTTCTTGGACGAACCGGCTTGCAGGAAGCCTTCGATGTTGCCACGCAAGTGCAGCCCTTGGCCTCCCCAATTCGCTGCGGACAGGACAGGGACCTGCAGTTGTGACAGCTTGGCCCGGCGTTCTTCGAAGAATTCGTCATCGAAACGATGGTCTGCCGCACGTCGGGACATGTCGCCCCGGTTGGCCTCAAGTTCTTCTTCGGTCAGGTTCACATCGCCACAGACGAATTCGCCGGTTACGCTACTGCGAGGGCCCCGATCTCCTCGACCATGCTGGACGGTCTTGACCTGGATTTCCTGCCAGTTCTTCCCGAAGGAACATAGGATGCCACCGTGGAAAGTCGACTCCCGATACGCATCGCTATAGCCTTCCCACGGACAGATGGCCGCCAGGTGAGGCGGGCGCATGGATGCCACGAGCCACTGGTTGGCGCCGTAATAGGAGATGCCGTTCAGGCCGACCTTTCCGTTCGACCAGGGCTGCACGCCTGCCCATTCGATGCACTGGTAGTAATCGAGGGTTTCCCGCAGCGAGAAGTGGTCGATTTTGCCCGGCGAGCGACCCGCGCCGCGTGAATCCACGCGGATGCAGACGTACCCGTCCGGAACCCATTTTTCGGGATCGGGAACTTCCCAAGCCTGATATTTGTTCGATGAACCCTCCAGCGCGTCGGGATAGCGCGCAGCCATCAGGTCCCAGGCTGTCTTGTATCCCTCCTGGAATGAAAGGCCCTTGCCATATGGGCCATAAGTCATGATGACGGGATACTTGCCTGGCGCGACGGGTTTGTAGACGTCGGCGCGCAATACGATTCCATCATCCATCGCAATGGGCACGTCCCATTCGATGCTCATGTTGTCTCGGATTTCCGTGGTCTGTGTCATGTCGTGGAGTATCCTGGGTGCGAATATTGATATGTCATTCCTGGCAGATACCTCGGGCATCTGCATGGCGGCTCAGATACGTTGTGCAACTGGGGCTGAGGCGGTCTTCGGCCCACGGGCGGCGAAGAACATGACGACGGCGGACGCAACATAGAGTGCGACGATGAAATACAGGCTGGCCGAATTGCTCCCTGTCGAAGTGCGCAGCCAGGTGCCGATCGAGGGCGTCACAATCGGGGCGATATCTGCGAGCGAGGGAATCACCGCGAGACCGACCGCCGCTTGTTCTTTCGGCAGGTAGTCGCTGACGAAGGCATAAAATAGTGGCGTCATCGACGCCGTGCCAATGGTCGCAATCGAGAGCAGGACGATCGACGTGGCCACGCCACCGTTCAGGAAGGCGATGCCGAGTAGGCCGACCGCGATCAGCACCACGCCGGCCACGAAGTGCCACCGCCGTTCGTTACGGCGGTCCGAACTGCGACTCATGAGCATCATGCCGATGGCGCCCACGATGTTCGGGATCGCCGCGAGCAGGCCGATGTAGAACACGTCTTTCACTCCCCAACTATGAATCAGCGTTGGCGTCCAGAACACCAGCACGTAGACAGCACCGAGGAACAGAAAGTTGATGAGAGAGAAGACGTAGAGCTTGGGGTCGCGCAGCAGCGCCCGCAGGGCCGCGCGTTTATGGACTCCGTCTCCGAGCGACACGCCGTCTCTGGCGAGACGATCGGCGAGCAGTTTCTTCTCGGCAGGGCTAAGCCATGCGGCTTCGGCAGGACTGTTGCTCAGACAGGCATAGCAGAGAAGGCCGACGACAAGGCAGGGCAAGCCGTTGACGATAAACATCCACTGCCAGCCGTGGAAGCCGAGAACGCCCTGGCCGAACTTCATCAGCGCGCCATTGAGCGGCCCGACGAGAATGCCCGAGATGACGGTAGAGCTCATGAACACGGCGATAGCCTGACCGCGTCGAGCCGGCGGGTACCAGTAAGTGAAATAGAGCACGACTGCGGGGAAGCAGCCTGCCTCGAAGGCGCCGAGCAGGAAGCGAAGGGTGTAGAACTGCCATGGCGCCGTGACCCATGCCATACTCGTGGCGCAGAGCCCCCAAAGCACCATGATGCGCAGGAGGGTTTTGCGCGTGCCGATCTTCTCCAGAAGCATATTGCTTGGCACTTCGAAAAGAATATAACCGACAAAGAACATGCCTGCACCGAGCGCGAAGACTTGGTCGCTGAAACCCAGTTCCCCTTTCATCTGAAGTTGGGCGAAGCCAATGTTGACCCGGTCGATAAAGGCAAGACAGTAAACAGTCACCAGCAGGGGCAGGATGTGCCAGTTGATCCTGGAGAAGAGCGCCTTTTCCTCAGCGCTCTCAACAAGAACACCGGCTTGAGAGGCAGATATTGCTGTCATAGAGGTCTTCCATTAAATCGTTCTTTGCGAGCTAAAGCCGGCGTGTGTAACTTCCGGACGGCAGCTTACGGAGTCTGTCGAACTCCGGAAACTATTCCGCTCCCGTGGAATTTGGTGACGCACGCCTATCCACAGGAACATTGAGCACGAAGTCTCAACCAGTCAGAATGTATGTCGGATGCCGACGCTGGTTGCGTATGTGTTTCCGGCCTGGTTGGAATAGTTATTGATGACCGTCAGTCCGCCGTCTTCTGTGCCGTGATTGTTGATGAAGCCAAATTGCGCATAGAGGGTCGTGCGGTGCGACAGGAAATAGCTCGCACCCAGCGCAGCCGTGATCGAATGATTGTTCGAGTCGTTTTTGTCTCTGGTGTAGTACACGCCGGTACTGAGGTCGAGTTGCGGAAGTGCCTGATAATCGAGTCCGGCCGCATAGACGTAGTTGTTGTGCGGATCAAGACCGAGCGCAAGGTTTCCGGCCGACGCGGCCACCTTGTAGTTTGTTGCGGACGCCTTCACCGTGACCGGGCCAATCTTGTAGGATGCACCGATCATCCGACCGAGGAATTCAACCGTCGTCGGTAGCGACGTCTCGACATTTCCGCCGTTATTGCCGTCGTAATAGGCGGCCATGAGCATCAGCGTCCCGTTGTCATACTTCAGGCTCGCAGAATATTGACGTCCGGCCTGGAAGTCCC
This sequence comes from Burkholderia sp. GAS332, assembly GCA_900142905.1. Classification (NCBI taxonomy): domain Bacteria; kingdom Pseudomonadati; phylum Pseudomonadota; class Betaproteobacteria; order Burkholderiales; family Burkholderiaceae; genus Burkholderia; species Burkholderia sp. GAS332. Next base: position 1,943,577 of record FSRV01000001.1, read on the forward strand.
CGGCAGTGCCGCCGAGCGCGACCATGACGCTGCCTTGCAGACCCCAGAGCTTCGGGGTCGTATACGACAAGGCATTTGAATTGGCGAAGCCCGTGCCATAGATGTTGTCGATGTAAGGCATGACGGCGCTGCCGAACTGAACGGCACCGCGGGGGTCGGTCTCGTACATCGTGAGGAAGAACGGCGAATACTGAAGACCGGCCAGGGCGGTACCGAAATTGCCTTCAAGTCCGACGTAGGCATTCCGGCCAAAGAAGTTTCCGTTTGAATCGGCGAAGCCGCCATTGGTCGCGCTGAAGCCGCCTTCAAGCCTGTAAATAGTCTTGAGACCACCACCCAGGTCCTCTTTACCCGTCAGGCCGAATAGCGACGGCGATAGACCGCTGTCGTTTGCTTGAATCGTCCCCTTCTCGCCTGGCGATTTGATGTATATCAGGCCAGAGTCCACTATGCCGTAAAGCGTCACGCTGCTTTGTGCGTGAGCGATGCCTCCGCTGAGCAAAACACCCGTAGCGATAGCAATCAGTTTCGGAATTAAAGTTTCATTTTTGTACATCAAACTGTCTCCTTGTTGGGTGGTCGTATAGGTTGGTTAAAATTTTATTTTTTAGTTATACGAATTATTTTTTAAATACAAATACGGAGAAGGCGATGCTATCTACAAGAATCTGTTCAATGTTCCGACCCGTAGATGCTGCTGCGAATCGATACGCTGTTCCACGCTGCCTTCAGGAGGCGTATCAGCGCAGCCCCTTACCGGCCCAACTCTTTGATGACCTGTTCGCCATTCCCGCACCGCTTTCTTTGGTCTGGCGTAGATTAGTCGCTGTTGTACGTGGTACCAATGGCCCAAACATCCAGAATGGACATTTGAGGGTGCTCACTGCCGCGATTGGTGCAAAAGTGACAGATAGCTAGGGAAAGCACCGAGGGGTTCAGATGCACGGACGGAGCGAGGCGTTGGCTATTGCCGCTCTGGCGGCCATGAGGAGGTGCGACCTGAGCACAACATCGCACCGTATACCGATCTAATGGTGTGGTACCGAGTCCAGAAGATCCTGAACTTTGGCTTGAGCCGTGCGTAATGCCTGATCATGCGAGATTCGTCCGCAAAGGGCGTCATGAATCTCTCTGCCCAGAACGTCCTCAATGCGGCTGTACACAGGTGTAAGCGGGCGCATCGTATTGCAGATCAGTTCGCTGCGCGCCAGTTCGTCGACGAAGCTAACGATGGGAGAAATAATTGCCAGTTCCGGATCGGAGCTGACGCTAAAGCGCGGCGCGATGGGCAACTTATTGAGTGCATTCGATTTCATCGCCTCCGATGATGTCATCCACTGAATGGCCTGACGGGCTAGTTCGGCGCGCTCGGGTGGCAAGTTGCTGGGGATCGCCAGGAAAAATCCTCCCAGCGGTACACATCGCCGCACACCGTGAACGTTGGGGTGGGGCAGTAACGCGATCTTTCCCTTCACCTTGGAGCGAAGATCCAGCTCGAGACGTGCTGCGCGCATCGTCCACGCATAGCAAAGTGCTGCATGTCCCGCCATGAATTCGTCGAGGCTATCTTCCCAGTCGAAGGCGAGCGTGTCAGGTGGGGAGACCGATAGGAGCTGCCCCATGAAATCTAGCGTTGCGCGCGCCTCCTTGCCGTCGAGGCCGGCGTAGGTACCGTGTCTACGCGTTGAAGTCGATCGCGCCCGCACAGGTGGCTTCTCCTTGACTATGACGGCTCCGCCGTGCGCATTCAGAAAAAACATGAAGGCGCTCGCTATTGGCATACCCCGCGCAGCATTCCAGACGAGACCGTATTGCGCGCGCTTGGGTTTGTGCAAGCGACGTGCGACGGCGAGCAGGTCCTTGGGTGTCGCGGGATAGCGCAGCGCGTTGGCCTCGAACATATCATGACGGGCAAGCAAGGCTTCGACCGTGATGTACATTGGCAGCCCATAGAGATGGTCGTTGTAAGTGACACACTCCAGTGTTGCCGGATGAAAATCGCGCAGATTCGGGGATGCGCCCTGGTCGTCCAGGTTTAGAGGACGAATGAGTCCCTTCTGGACGAACTCTGCCAGCCATGGATAGTTCAGCGCGATGATGTCGAATTCTGATTCGCTCCGTGTCCCGTTCGCGAGTGCTTTCTCGTACAGTTCCTGCAGGTGTGCGAGCTGGAAGTCCTCGCGCCGCCCTGCATTGGCTCTGAAGTCGATCCAGAGGTTCCGCAGTGCCGCAAAATAGTTGTCGTCATGAAACAGGAACCGAAGTCGCTTGCCGGGGCTACCTCGAAACGCGAGAAGCTCTGTTGGGGGAAGCAACTGTTCAAAGGATCGCCGCGGTTCACCGAAGTAATACTGCTCTGAGCGTTGGCTGTCTTCCCGATGGCCCACCAGGGTTGCGAGCAGCGACTTGACGTGTAGCGCCAGTGCTTCAAATCCTTGCATGAGCTGGTTGGCAGGCAACAGTACCTGCGCCTTGCTGCCAGGCGACGCAGGAGCGACGTCAATCAAACCTTCCTCAATCAAGGCGTTGATACGCCGATGAGCCGTTCCGTAAGTTAGTCCTGATGCCTGGATGAGTTGTGAAATTGGCACGCCCTGTTGCCGCAGTTTCGCTCGAACCAGGTAGCTGGTCAGCGCCCAGTCGGAGTCCGGCGACATACCGGCGATCAGTTCGGTGAACGGTGCCCTTGTGCTGTCTATGAACTCGACAATCCTCAGAAGCTCTTGCTCGTTGATCATTTGGACGTCAGTGTTTTCCCTGATTTTGGGCGGTTTCTCATCTGAATTGTGCATTAAGCGTCGTGAATGTCCATTTTGGATGGCTGGGCGATTGGTGTCCAGATCGATACCGTTTAGTCTTCTCGCAACCGTAGCGCGCCCCATGACCCTGCCTGGGCGCCGGCTATCTAACCGAGGAGAGAAGAGTGCATTTCATCGTCCATTGTCTCGACCATGAGGGCGCGCTGGAACGCCGGCTCGCCAACTATGAGGCACATAAGGCATACCTTGCCAGTGCAAAAGTGCAATCGGTCATCTCAGGACCGCTGGTGTCCGACGACGGTCAGACGATGATCGGCAGCTTTTTTCTGGTTGAAGCAGGAAGCAAGGAGGACGTGATCGAATTCAACCGGAATGATCCGTTCAATGCGGCTCAAGTCTGGCAACAGGTCAGCATCCACGCTTTTCTGAAGCGGGTAGACAACCGGAAGTAGTGCGCCCGCCGAGTGGTGCGGCCTGGTCGCACGTTTGAACGCTGCGTGCAAGACACGAATTTGAGGACCGTCGCGATATCGCGATTGACAGGGTGATCATGCGAAATACTATCGGTTTTATCGGGCTGGGGAAGATGGGACTCCCGATGGCCAGACATATCGCGACGAGCGATCAGATTGTTGTGGGCTTCGATACTTCGCCCGAACGGCTCGCCATTGCACGAGAGGCGGGGCTAACGGTGACGGCTGGACTTGAAGATCTTCTGAAGTCCAGTGCGATTCTCATTTCATCGTTGCCCAATGACGAGGCCCTTCTCAGTGTCAGCGAGCAGATTTGCCGTTGCGCTGTTGCTGGCTCCATTTACATCGATACCAGTACGGTATCCGTGGAAGCTTCTGCCACGGTCGCGGAACAGTTGAAGCGCGCGAGTATCGCCTATCTCCGCTGTACAGTTTCCGGGAACAACCTTATGGCGGAGGCTGCAAAACTGACCGTCATGGTTTCCGGCGATCACGCGGCCTTCGAGGCGTGCAAGAGCTTATTTCGGTGCTGGGGCGAGGCGTGCTTCTACCTTGGAGAGGCGGATCAGGCCAAGCTAATGAAGCTGTCGATCAACCTCATGATCAACCTGACTTCAGGGATGCTGGCCGAGGCATTGTCTCTCGGGCAAAAAGGCGGATTGGCGTGGTCGGATATGTGGCCAGTCATTGAGGCAAGTGCAGTCGGGTCCCCCATTGTGAAAGCAAAGGCCGGCGCACTATCGAAGCGGGATTTTACGGCGACATTCACCGTCGAGCAGATGCGTAAGGACGTCGGTCTCGTGCTGGATGCCGGTAAATCGCTCAACGTCCCGCTGGGATTGACGGCACTAGCTGCCCAACTGCTATCTAGCGCATCCGCAAGCGGGTATGCCGACGAGGACTACGCGGCAATCATCAAGGTTGTGGAGAAAGCATCTGGCCTTGGCTGAATTGGCTATCGATGATGGGCCGCCACGGGCCTGTTGGTTTATATAATCAGTTTGAGGAAAGAATGCTCGAGTATTTCAGCGATTATGCATGGAACCTGGGCCTCGGGATGGCACTCGATATGGGCGCCAATATGGACGAGATCGATCGTGCGTCACGCCCGCTTCGTGATCAAGGCCATGCTGGATTTGATCCGGCAAAGGCATTTTTCCATGCATGGACGAATGCTGCCGCGCAGCTGGTCGAGAAGGCCGAGCGAGATCAGCAAAATGGCAATACGCTGAGCGCGTCCGAGAAATATCGTCGGGCGACCATCATGTACATTACGGCGGAGCGCATGCCCCCCCATGACTATGCCCCGCGGAGTGTCGCTTACGATCGCCTGCTGGAGTGCTTCGACAAATACATTGCATTAGGCCACGTCAATTGCAAACGCGTGCTTGTGCCATATGAAGGATCCGTGCTTCCGGCACTGTTCGTTCGCGCGCACGGAGATGGGCCTGCGCCATGCATGGTTCATTTCAACGGTCTTGACGGGTTGAAGGAATTTCTGTTCCTGTCGGGATTTCCCGAAGCGCTCGCCAGCGCGGTATCTCCACGCTTGTCGTTGACAATCCTGGCGTCGGCGAGGCATTGAGAAAACGCGGTTTGCACAATTTCGCGGAGGCGGAAAAGCCTGCAGGCGCCTGCATCGACTACCTCGAAAAGCGCGAAGATGTAGACGCGACGCGAATCGGAATGGTTGCACTCAGCATGGGTGGCCATCATGCACCGCGCGCAACGGCCTTTGAGCCGCGATTCAAGTGTTGCGTGGCATGGGGGGCAAATTATGCCTTCGGTGAGCGCTTCCAGAAGCGGGTCGCGGCTATCAATGCCTCCCTCACCGATCCGACGTTGGCACCGTCGGTGCCGCATATGCTCGAGCATATCCTTTGGGTACTGGGCGCAAAGTCGATCAGCGAAGCATTGTCAATTGCGGACCGCTTCACGCTCAAAGGCGTCCTCGACCGTATCCGCGTGCCCATTCTCATTACGCACGGCGAACTTGATCGCCAGATCTCGGTGAACGACGCGTACTTGACGTACGACGATTGCGTCAACAGCCCTCGACGCGAATTGCGGATCTTCACCCAGCGGGAAGGGGGCGAGCAGCATTGCAGCATTGGCAACATGAGTCTCGCAACAGACTACATGGCTGATTGGATCGGGGAAGTTCTTGGCGGGAATCCGCATCCGGTAGTTTGAGACACGCTCGCTCAAGGGGCTTGAACTAGCCGTCTATCTCGGGCGTCTTTTGAAACCGATGCTGCACGTACCCGCGCGGATGCAGCGGGCGGCTCCCCCTTTGCCTGAATTTCGACGTATCCCTGAGCAGGCATTTCAATAGTTGGAAGGCTTCAACGGGATTGTTCTCGAGCGGTATACAGGCGCGAACAATTCCCGTCTTAATAGCAACAAGGGCAGGGTGAATTCATGATCAAGCACATCGTAATGTGGAACGTGCGAGGCGACACGCCAAACGAAAAGACGCGTGCGGTTGGCCGAATCAAGGCTGCATTCGAAGGGCTTATAGGCAAGATTCCGGGCCTTCAGTATATGGAAATCGGAGCAGACATGAGTCGCGTCGATTACGCATGCGACGTCGTGCTCTATTCGGAATTCGATTCGGCTGAGTCATTGGCTCAGTATGCCGTTCATGCTGAACACTTGCGCGTGAAGGCCGAACTGGGTGATCTGCGTATCGCGAGACATCAGGTGGACTACGAGGCGTCTCTGGAGTGACAGTGCGCTGGACCGATCGGGCGCGTTTCCCTCGCCTCGCCACCATGGAATGAGTGTTAGCGCGCTCGCGTCCGGGTCGGCTGATAGCAGGCGACTGATGAAACGCCGGTTAATCAAGGGCCGCTACATTGCCACGCCGCATACGTTTCGGCCTGGTTCGGGCTAGCTTGATGTTGTCGAGAACAACCATATTGTGTCGTGCACTATCTTCCATGTCGATGATCGAACTAGGAGGAGTTGCATAAATATTCGGAGTGCAGAGGAGATATGCAATGTCGATGAAACCATCCGGAGTAGAGCAGAACCGCTGGCACGTGCTGACCGCGTGCTTTCTCGCTTACGCATTTGACGCAATGGATTTCATGTTGCTGGCCGTGGCGATGCCGGTGATCATCCGCGATTTTCATCTGTCGCTGGCAATGGCTGGCTTGATCGGGACTGCAACACTGATTGGCGTGGGATTGAGTAGTGTTCTGGTCGGTTTGTGCGCCGATAACTATGGGCGTAAGAGCGCGCTTATTGGAAGCCTGCTCGTCTTCGGCGTCTTCACGGCCGCTATCGCCTTCTCACGAGGCTGGCTTGATTTAATGGTGCTGCGCTTCCTCGCAGGCCTCGGTCTTGGAGGAGTGTGGGGAGTCGCTGCGGCGTTTATCGGAGAGGTGTTTGGTTCACGCCAGCGAGGTCGGGCAATGGCACTGGTGATAAGCGCGTGGCCAGTGGGCTTTGGGGTTGCGGCTGCGCTCGCGCGTTTCATCTTGCCGGGGTATGGGTGGCGGGTATTGTTTCTTTGCGGATTCGGAGCGATTGTCGCCGCAATCTATACGATGTGCTTTGTGCGAGAGTCGGCTGTTTGGGTGGCGGACCAGGAGAAGGCCGGTGTCGCCAGGCACAAAGTTTCGATAAGCGAGATCTTCTCCGACGAATTGCGCTGGACGACCATCTTCGGGACGCTCGCGGCCACGTTCGCACTTGTTGGTTATTGGGGGGCAAACACATGGATTCCGACCTATCTCAGTAAGGAGAGAGGGCTTGGCGCAGCAAACATGACCACGTTCGTCATCTTGCTAAATGTCGGGATGTTTGTCGGTCTGCAGTTGTTTGGCTGGCTGAGCGACAGGATAGGTCGGGTGCGATCGTTGATTCTTTCCTTTGTCGGAGCGACGATCATGATGCCGCTCTATTCCCTGACAAGTAGCAATGCCGTGCTGTTATGGATGGGGCCTGTAATGGCACTGTTCTTTTCTTTCTCGGGGATTTTTGGCTCGTACTTCGCCGAAATTTACCCATTGAGGGTCCGTAGTCTCGGTGCAGGATTTTGCTTCAATGTCGGTCGAGGGTTGTCGGCATTTGCGCCATTTGTGCTTGGTGCAATTGCAGCTAAAACAAACCTGTCGACCAGTATCGCTTTGTGCGGAGCGGGATTTGCTCTGGCGGCCGTGTTCACGGTTGCACTGGCGATTACCAGACGCCGCGCTTCACTGCATGTCGAACTTGCAGTTTGATCCATGCTCCTAAAAGAATGGCATCGGTGAATCACCATGCCACCAAGCTCGCCATGAATGAGGAAGGGATGGAATTCGATTTTATGATTATCGGCGGCGGCACCGCGGGTACAGTCATGGCATCGCGTCTTTCAGAAGATCCTGCATGTCGTGTCCTGCTCGTTGAGGCGGGGGATGATATTTCGCCTGGGGCCGTGCCGGCTGATATTCAGGATGCTTTTCCTGCCTCATCGCTTAACCCGAACTATTTCTGGAAAGACCTGGCCGCGACGGCCACAGACGGCGGTCTACCCGCACCCTATCCGCAGGCGCGCGTGATGGGGGGCGGTTCGAGTATCAATGGCATGTTCGCACTCCGCGGTGTGCCATCCGACTACACCAGGTGGGCCGACGCCGGGGCCGGGAATTTCTCGTGGGACACGGTGTTACCGTACTTTCGCAAGGTCGAGAAAGATCGTGATCGGCCGGGCATGTCGGATGGCCCGCATGTTATTTCCAGAACACCGAAAGAGCAATGGCCGGCATTTGTCCGTGCGATGGAGCAGGCGGCGCAACGCGCCGGATTGCCGTTCGTCAACGATATCAATGAGCAACCCGGTGACGGCTTCTTTTCGATGCCGCTTGCACTCGACGCGGATACCCGTGTGACGAGCACGGGCAGCTACCTCTCGGCTGAAGTCAGGGCGCGACAGAATCTCGAGATCCTGTCGAACACGCAGGTCACCAGGTTACGCATGAATGGCAATGTCGTATCAGGCGCAGACGCGGTGCGGGACGACGGCACGACGGTTCACCTGAGCGCGCGTAATGTCATCGTTTCTGCCGGCGGCATATATTCGCCGACTATTTTATTGCGCTCCGGTATCGGTCCGGCAGCCGAATTGGCTTCGCTGGGAATTGAGACGATCGTCGACCGGCCAGGCGTTGGTCGGAACCTGCAGAATCATCCCTATCTGTTCTTCGCGCTTACGTTGCCCCGCGGGAAGCGGATCGCGGTCGATCTAAGACGTTTTGCCGTAGCGGGTCTGCGGGCCTCGTCCCGAGTGCCGGGTTGCCCAGAAGGTGATCTGTTTGCGTTCGCAATTGGTCGGGTAAGCGGAGAGTCGTTCGGTCCGGATTTCGCGCTGGTCGGTACGGCGCTATACGCGCCAAAATCGCGCGGCTTTATTAAACTAAAAAGTGCTGATCCACTTGTCAATCCGGACATCCAATTCCGCTTCCTTTCGGACCCTGCAGATCCTGAGCGCATGATCAAGGCCGCACGACTGACCGAGCGTCTGTTGCGCGAACCGGGCGTCGCTGCTCAATATCATGAAGCGTTTCTGTTGCCGGGTGCACTTTCCATGAAGCAGTTCAACCGTCCCGGGCTCGCCGGAAAAGTGCTAGCGATGGCAGCGGAAATGGCTGCCAATTCACCCGGCCCCGTCCGACGGGCGATATTTGGTCGCGCGTTCAACAGCGGGAAGCCCGCTGTGTATACCGGTGGTGGGCGGCAGATATCAGATGACGAGCTGCTGTCGTCGATCTGCCCGATGGGCCACCCGGTCGGCACGTGTTCGATGGGCAAGGCGGATGACCCCATGGCGGTGGTCGACGACGAGTTTCGCGTGCACGGGATTGGAAACCTCTTTGTGGTCGATGCATCCGTGATGCCTGCCATTACGAGCGCAAACACCAATCTCCCCACGCTGATGCTCGCCGAACTGGCGGCGGATCGCATCCGGGCTCGGGGGCTTCGCAATTGAAGCTCTGGCAGCATGGTATCGAAGCTGCATCGTTCACGACTCGTGTTCACCTGATTCAGGAGTGCATTGATGGCAACAAATTTTAACTACGACATCAACCCTGGCCGAATAGTGTTCGGGGCCGGCAAATTGAACGTTGTCGCCGATGAGGTCCGGCGGCTGGGTAGGGCGCGGGCGCTGATTTTGTCCACGCCCTTTCAACGTGCCGATGCACAGAAGCTCGCGGAGCAACTTGGGCCGCTCGCGGCAGGGGTGTTCAGCGAAGCCACGATGCACACGCCAGTGGCCGTGACGATGAAGGCGATGGAAGTCTACGACGCTTTGGGTGCCGATTGCGTGGTGCCATATGGCGGCGGTTCGACGATTGGCCTTGGCAAGGCGATCGCCTACCGTAACGACGCGCCGCAGATCGTCGTCGCGACGACGTACGCCGGTTCGGAGGTGACGCCGATCCTCGGGCAGACCGAGAATGGCATCAAGACCACGGTCCGGGATTCGAAGATCCTGCCAGAGGTCGTCATCTACGATCCTGAATTGACTGTCCGGTTGCCGGTGGCGATGAGCGTAACGAGCGGCCTGAACGCGATGGCGCATGCGGTCGAGGGGGTTTACGCGCGGGACCGGAATCCCGTGTCGTCGCTGATGGCCGTTGAAGGCGTGCGTGCCTTGCGCGACGCGCTGCGCATCATCGTCGGTCAGCCGGCCAATCTGCCAGCAAGGAGCGACGCGTTATATGGCTCGTGGCTCTGCGGCTCGGTGTTGGGTACCGTCGGCATGTCGCTGCACCATAAGCTTTGTCACACGCTTGGCGGCCGATTCGACCTGCCCCATGCCGAAACGCATGCGATCGTCCTGCCTCATTCGGCAGGGTACAACGCGCAGGCCGCGGCGGAAGAGCTTGAACCTCTAGCGAAGCTGTTCGACGGCTCGATTGGCGGAGGTCTCCACGACTTCGCGCGTTCTCTCGGAGCGCCGCTCGCGCTGAAAGATCTTGGTCTCGAAGAAGCGCAGCTCGACGAGGCAGCGGATCTGGCAGTGAAGAACCCTTACTGGAATCCACGCCCGATCGAGCGGGAGGAGGTCCGATCTCTGCTGCAGCGGGCCTGGGAAGGATCGCGACCGTACTGATAGTTGCAGACGCGGCTAATTGTTTTTCAAGGAATATCGACTATGTCAAAATTTTTTTCGGAAGCGGCCTCCGTCGAAGCGGTTAATGTCCGCATGGGAGAAAGAGCCGATCCCCGCCTGAAACACGTGATGTCCTCGCTGGTCAAGCATCTGCATGCGTTCATCAAGGACGTTCATCTCACCCAGAACGAGTGGGAATTGGCGATCGACTTCCTGACGCGGACCGGGCAGATTTGCAGCGAAGAGCGGCAGGAATTTATCCTCCTGAGCGATACGCTGGGCGTGTCGATGCTGGTCGATGCGATCAATAATCGACGCCCGCAAACGGCTACCGAAAATACGGTACTTGGTCCGTTCCACGTCAAAGGCGCGCCCGAGCGCGAAATGGGCACACGGATCTCATTCGACGGAAAGGGTGAAAGCTGTCTGTTCGACGGGCGTGTGATGGACCTGGGCGGTAACGCCATTGCGGGCGCGCGTATCGACGTATGGTCCGACAATGCCGAAGGGTTCTACGATGTTCAGCAGCCTGATATTCAGCCCAAGTGGAACAACCGGGGCGTATTTACCACAGGTTCTGACGGTCGATACAGCTTTATCGGCATCAAACCGGTGTCGTACCCGATTCCGCACGATGGACCGGTCGGCAAGATGCTTGAGGCACTGGAAAGGCATCCCTATCGGCCCGCTCACATGCATTTCATCGTGACCGCGCCGGATTTCCAGAGACTGGTGACCCATACGTTCGTTGGCGACGACGCCTACATGACGTCCGATGCGGTATTTGGGGTGAAGGAGACGCTGGTGGCGCCATACACGCGTTTGCAGAACGCCGTAACGACCTGGCATTCAACGTTCGATTTCGTGCTCACGCCTTCGAGCCGGGGTCGCGAGTTAGAAATTTATTGAGCAATCCGTTTCCTGTAGTTTCGTTTGGCGTATGCCATATGCCTCAAATCTGCGGCGATGAATGTAACGTTAAAAGTTCGCTTAACTTGTTGAAAAGGATTTAACGTGAGTAACATTCTTCGCAGGCGAGAGGTTCATTCCGTTGTTGTTGGTGGTCAAAGGTCGCAGGCCATCACGAACGAGGTGCCTATCATCGATGTAGGTCGCTTTTTTGCTGGTGTTCCTGGCGCCCTTGACGAGGTCGCTCAGCAAATTCACAAGGCGTGCACCGAAATCGGCTTTTTCTACATCGTGAACCATGGGGTTTCGCAGCCGGTGATAAGGCGCGTGTTCGAGGCCATGGAGAACTTCTTCACCTTGCCTGCGTCCGAAAAGTTCAAGGTGCGGATGAATGAGCATCAGGCGGGTTGGCAGGCTCCCAACGTTGCAATCCATGGGGACAGCTTCGACAAGGTCGTCAAGCCGCAAGCGACAGAGGCCTTCAAATTTGGCCCCGAGCTCGATCCGGCAGACCCGGACTTTCAAGGCAGCAAGCGCTTTCGTGGACACAACCAGTGGCCTGAAGGGCTTTCCGTTGAGGACAAGCAGGCGTTCCTCACATATCATGCGCAATTCAACGAGCTTGCCAAACGGCTCCTGGCGGCAGTCGCCGTTGCTTTAGGCTCGGTGCCAAATTTCTTTGACGATGCATTTCGCAGAACCGACTCGGTAATGCGCTGTGCGTATTACCCCGTTGTCAAGCCTCAGGAGAACCAGTTTGGCTTGCCGGGGCACACCGATTTGAGCTTCCTGACGCTTATCCCTCCGGCCACTGCCCCTGGGCTGCAAATACTGACGGCCGCCGGCACATGGATAGACCAGCCTATTGTGGAAGGCGGTATTCTGGTGAATACGGGAGACGCCCTGCGAACCTGGTCAAATGATCAGTTCATTGCTACACCACATCGCGTTTTGGCGTCGACCAAGGAAGAACGTTATTCTGCGATCTTTTTCCTCTATCCTGATCTCGATGTAACCATCTCATGCGTGCCCACATGCTGGAGTGCGGATTATCCGAAGAAATATACGGACCAAAAGTTCTCAGATTTCTACGCGGGATACGCGGCGAGGAATTTCGGGTACGCTGAGAAAAAAGCATAGGGCGCTATGCATAGGACGCTCTGCGAAATATGAATGTCCTTGGCTAACTGCTCAGAGTGCCGCCAACATTGTTGGCGTGCATCGGTCTTTCACATCGTAGCGTTGGGCGCAAAGGAGCGGATCAGTTTTGGCTACTGCATCGGCTTTAGTCGGCATCCCTACATGCCCGCTATGTATGCTTCGATCGTATTTGACGGAAACCTTTTCGACGACCATTTCATCGAACTCATCGGAAAGCGGCCTCGATCCAATTGCCGAATTCGCTGGCTAGGTGCCATTGATGACCAGACACGGTCTGCGGCAAGATCAACAACGGGAATTCAACGAGCAGCCTGGCGCGGAATCCTTTGCCCTCGTTGCGGAACTGATGTCGTACACCGCCTAGCGCCGCGCCGTTCGCCGAGCGTGCGACACCCGCGATCTGCAGGGGATAGGCTGGATCAGCGGGAGAACGCAGACTCGAGAGATCTTCGTAGTCGATGGAGAAGCGCGCGACCAACGGCGAGCCACCGTTTGTTTCCACAACATCTTGGGAGCCATCAGTAGCTGTTTGGATGACGTAGTGATCCGGTGTGCCCGCCACGAACGCGCGCTCATCGTTGATTCGAGCGCGCTCGGTAAACCAAGCCACAAATTGGTCCGCGCTGCCGTTCGAAGCCACCAGCTCTGTGACGCTGAAGCGGCGTGCGCCCGTGGAAAAGCGCGCTACCAATACGGCAATGGTATCCGCGACCGCCAGCTCACGGCGGAGCATCTTCAACATGCCCTCGGTTCCCAGCTCCTGTTTGCGCTCGGCCAGTTGCTGACGCATAACCGCAAGGTCCCGGCTGGCAGGCTTAACTCTCAGTTTCTTCAAGACAATGAGCGCCCGGCGTCGTTCCCATTCGAGCACGTGCGCACGCGGGATTTCCTTGCCGTTGATAATGGTCGTGACTGCGAGGTTCATGGAGGAGCAGCCTTCGTGCTTGCTTGATCTGATAAAAAGCAACTATAGTTGCTTTTATGTTGAGAGTAAACGGTCCCAACGGAGGGTTGAATGAGCAGTGTCGAAGTTGATGAGTCGAGGGATCCCGGGGACGGCAGGCATCAGGGCGGCCGTGCTGCGCGGGTGGTAGCTGCGGTACACGCCGCCACCTTGGAGTTGCTGGAGGAACGCGGCTATGACCGGATGGAGATCCCCGAAATTGCTGAGCGCGCCCAGGTCAACAAGACATCTATCTACCGCCGCTGGGCAAGCAAGATGGAACTCGTACTCGACGTAGCTTTGACCCGAATTGGCGTGGAAGTCCCCATACGAGATACGGGGAACCTGCAAGGAGACCTATCGGCCCTACTCGGCAATGTTGCTGCGACACTGGGCACACCGTTTGCCAGGGGATTGCTAAGAGCGTTGGTCAACCACGATGAGCACGGTGACGACTTGAAAGTGGCGCGTACTGCATTCTGGAATGCCCGATTTGAGTCTGCCGGGACGATAGTGGAGCGCGCTATACGGCGCGGTGAACTACCGAAGGGTACGAACTCGCGACACGTACTGGAATTCGCCGTGGCGCCGTTGTTTTACCGTACTCTGGTGACTGGTGAGCCTATCGGTGACGCAGACATCAAGCGCGTGGCTCGCCAGGCGTGTCGAGCATTTGGCGTTGTGTGCGGCGGATAGTTGCATGGGCACCGGAATAGCCGACGGCGCCGACAGTGATTGCGGTGACGCCCGTGAGCTTCTTCGCCCAGCCGGCAAGGTTCAGCGCCCCATCGAACTCAGGGAAGGCGGGCTGCCAGAATTTTGGCTGCGAGAGATGGAAGGCGTCGGCACCAGCTTCGACGAGGACGGTAAGCCACTGTTCCAGCGCCTTCGGCGTCTCGGCAAGCCGTGCACTGAAGTCTTTTGGTTTCCACTGCGAGAGGCGAAGAATCACCGGGAAGCCGGGGGTGACCACCGTCCGGACTGCCTTCAGAATCTCGACCGCAAAGCGAGAGCGTTCGACGAGCGTCGAGCCACCGTATCCGTCGTTGCGCAAGTTGAGATGGTCGTAGAAGAACTGATTGATGAGGTAGCCGTGCGCGCCCATCAGCTCTATTCCGTCGAAGCCGAGCCGCTCGGCATCCGACGCTGCGCGCGCGACGGCGTCGATGGCATTGGCCACATCAGCTTCGCTCATCGGCTGACTGACGCGCTCGCCTGTCACTGAAAACCCTGAGGGGCTTTCATAGGACGCGGAGGGTGTCCAATCCGGTGTCAAGTTCGAGCGCTTATGTCCCACATGAACCAGTTGCGGCGCGATGCGCCCACCCGCCGCGTGAACCTCGTCCACCACTTTCTTCCAACCCGCGAGCGCCGCTTCGCCATGGAAGCGGGGCATATCAGGCTCATTGAGCGCGGCCGGACGGCCGATCCCGGCCGCTTCTGTGATGATGAGACCGCCGCCACTCTCCGCGCGGCGGCGATAGTAGCTGGCGACCTCGGCGGTCGTCGCGTCGCACCACCACCTGCGCGCAACTGTTCCCAAGCCACATCGCAATGGACACTGCCGGGCGATCAGATCATCCCGGCCAGTCTGGCCGCGCCGATCAGAAGCCGTCGTCGGTGAGCGATCCGATCATGGTGTGCTCGCTCCCATCATCCGTCGTGGGCAGAATTCGCGGAACGTTTCGGCGAGCACAACTGACGTACCGACTCCGTCAGGCGCCGGAGCGGCGAACGCTGCAGCCTGGCAAGTTGCTGCTTCACTTCTCCTAAAGCCGCCCGCGTTGCCGCAAGTTCGCCTGCCAGCACAGTGTCAAACCCCGCGCCGTCGATCAGTGCGACATCCACGATACGTGTAGCCCGATGAAGAGGAACCTGCGTCTGCGGCCAGTTCGCCTGCGCACCGAAGGCCAATACCTGGGTGGCCTGCGAGAGTTTGCTGGTCCAGAGCGAAAATGTATCAGGATGAACCGCGCCGCTCTGCACCATCTCCTTGCCGACATGCATGGCTTCAAGATGGATTTTCAATCCTTCCGACGCGTCGAACCCACAATGACGATCGTCCCCGCTCGCTTGACGCGCGGTTGCGAACGATGGCTCAAGTCCTGTTAGATCGGCTACCCAGCGTTCGGCGGCCTGCGTATAAGCGGGCGACCTGCCGGCGAGGTCGCAATCAAAGATCGCATGTGCGTGGGTTGCCGCATGCTGTAACGTAAGGAGCCAATGCCCAAGAAAAGCGCGATACGCAGCGGCGGGCGCGACATTCACAGCATGTTGCTTGAAAAAATCAAGGTAGGGTCCAAACGTTTCTTCTCCTGGCCCTCGCGATACCTCCGGCAGATCGACATGTAGTGCGTCGAGCATCCTGCTAACCATCGGCGTATGTTTGTTCAATGCCAGAACGGCAAATGGCACAGCCACAAAATGCGGGTTTCCGTGCTTGGCGAGCAGATCCCAACATGAGCGCCACTGAGAAATAGGGTTTTTCTCGACCACGATGTGTACGGCGTCCGGGAAGGTGCTGCGGAACCATTGCAGTCGACCTAGCGATCGACAGAACTTGAAGACAGGTACGCCGCCTTGCTCATGAGCCGCGCCGATCAGGTCGCGTAGATAGGCCTCAAGCCGGTCGGCCCCGTCGGGCGTTTGCCCCGTGAAGCGATCGATCGAGAATCGCTCCTCGTAGCCGGGGATACCCCGTCCACCAGGTCCAAGCAGATGAGCGAATTCGGCGAAATACGGTTTCTCCAGTTTCGGATGGCCCGAATGCCAACTGTCGGCCGTACTCGTCGCCAGATTTGCCGAATCGATCGTCGACAACATCTCGTGCAAGGGCTCGTAGTAGGCGGTGACTTCGTTGAGGCGGCGAAAACACGACCATAGCCATGTGCCCGCCGTTCTGTATCCGGCATGCAAGAACACCGCTTTGGTTTCTGACGTCATCGAGCGTACCGTAAGTTGAATTTCGGTAAGTGGTTGCAAATCCCCGCGCCGGAGAAGAATTCGTTCGCATACCAAACCGGAGAGCGCCGCAGCCGCTTGAGTGCTAGCGGCATCCGTGCAACGTGGCTCAAGCAACAACGCAACGGGCCGTCATTTCGGAACGAGAAATCGCTTTATAGCTGACCTGACCCGGGTTCTGTTGTGCTGCCGTCATCTCGTACCATGCGCTGAAACGCCGACAATACACGCGCGCACGTGAGTGTTTGACGCCAGAATGTCTCCTTGAGCCGCGCGGTGGGAACCCATTGCCAGGGCAAAACTACGTTGACCGTTCCCCACGCCGGGCGCCAGCGTTCAGATACGCGGCGGCGCCGGAACAGACTGATGGTCGGAATGCTGAGACTTGACGCAAGATGCCCGACGCCGGAGTCGTTTCCGATAAACCAGCCGGATTCGTATAGCCAACATGCCAGCTCGTGAGGGTTGTTAAATTCAGGCGCGGGGATGCCCCATCTTTCCAGTTGGAGCCAGCGCTCGCGTTCGTGCGGTGCAATCACGAAGTGGACGTCGTAGCCGCGCCGACGCAAAGTGTGGGCTAATTTCACGAAGCGTTGCGATAGCCAGCGTTTGTCTTCGGTGCTGGCCTCGGGATGAATCGCGATCCGGCGAATGTACTGGCGGTGTCGTAGCGTGGGCGGAGGCGTCATTCCGTTGTACAGACCGACATTCGATAGCCCAAGTTCGTCGCGGCAAAAGTCGGCGAAGCGTTCCGCCATACACCCCGAGCGGTCCCCGAATACGACCTTATCCAGATCAAGGACACAAGGGTGGGCTTCCGTCAGGCGTGGCATCGGCTGATTCCGATGCATTTGCAAAACAGTGTGATACGGCGCCAGTATTGCCCTGGTATCCGCCTCGTCCGGCAATGGTTGAATCGTGACGTCGGGGAACCAGTGTCGCAATGCATGAGCTGGGCGCCCGAATACCGTGACGTCAATGCCGTTTCTTAAAAGATTTTGCACGATGACCATCAACACCAGGGTGTCGCCCATTGCGTTCGACATGACCACTGCGATACGTCTGGGTCCATCTCCGGTCATGCTGGGGAAGGGTAGCGAATTCATGCGAGATTGGCGCGTAGTTGCTCGAATGCCTGGGTCACTTTGCCGACGGACAACAGGTATTTCCAGTAGCGCTCCTTCAGACGTCCCGTGGGCAGGTAGGCGCCACCAATCAACACCCGTCCGGTCCCCCAGTCGGGGCGCCACGTACGCGCGATGCCGCGACGCATGAACAATGAGACGGTCGGAATCTGCAGGTTTGACGCAAGATGGCCGATTCCTGAATCGTTACCGATGAACCACCCGCACTCGAAAAGCCACGCGGCGACGTGATCAAGCGAAGACAGATCGGGCAGTGTGATACCTGAACGCTCGACGTGCTTCCAGTCCGCACGCTCGTGCGATGCAACTACAAACTGCGGGCTGAAACCCTGGTCGCGCAGTTCCACGCCCAGTTGAATGAAGCGTGACGCTAGCCAGCGTTTGTCCACGGTGCTTGCTGTCGGGTGAATGGCGACGCGAAGCGGGTATTTACGATGCAGAAGTCCTGGCGGCGGCGTGAGGCCGTTACTTTTTCCGGCATCCAGCAGACCGAGCTCATCGCGACAAAATAGGGCGAGTCTGTGTGCCATCGATTCCGAAGAGCGGGCGCGACAGAGGTGATCGAGCAGAATCACACCAGGATGCAGACGATCCAGTCCGGCAAACGGCCTATTGCGATGCATCTGAATGACCGTATCAAAGCCGTGCAGGTTCTCTGCAAGATGATCTTCGCCTAACTCTGCCCGTATATCGATACCTGGAAACCAACCGCGCAAAGCATGCGCATGTTGGCCAAACACGGTAGTTGCGATACCGTTTCTCTGGAGGTTTCGCGCAACCGTCATCATCAACAGCGAGTCGCCCACTGCAGGTGAAAGGATCAGGGCCACACGAGATACTGGCTGGGTTGCCTGCCACATAGATGCATCCGATTGGCGCACTTCCAACGGTTGGCGAAGCGCTTGCCAGGTCATGAACGAGTACCGCTCGCTGAATTGAACCCAGTCTAGATTCAGCGCACGTTACTTGAGTTACAACGTCCGTTACCGGGGTTTACTCCCGCTGCACCCGATGATCGGCGGCGCGATTGCAGGCGTTAGAACGAAGTCCCAATCTGGAACTGGAATTTCTGGTACTGGTCGCCGGTGTGCTTCACGATCGGCAGACCCAGGTCAAGCTTCAGCGGACCAATCGGGGAAATCCATTCGAGACCCGCGCCAAAGCTGTAACGCAAACCGTTCGCGCCGATGCTATTGCCTTCCGTGCCCCAGACATTCCCGCCGTCGACAAAGGTAAAGACGCGCAGCGTGCGGTCGTAGCCTGTGCCCGGAAGCGGGAAGGTGAGTTCCACATTGCCGACGATCATCTTCGAGCCGCCGATCGGGTCGCCCGTCGTTGCATCGCGCGGACCCAGCGAGCTCGGCTCATAGCCTCGCACTGACCCGATACCGCCGGCATAGTAATTCTTGAAGATCGGGTAAGGATCGCCGCCGAGCCCATTGCCGTAGCCACCCTGGAAGTTCAGGCCCAGCACGAAACCGCGTGCGAAGGAGTAATAGTACTGGGCCTGCACATCGGTCTTGTAGTAGTTGGTCCGGGCAATCGGCGTGCCGTATTCGGCGTTGAACTGCGTGAAGTAACCGCGGCTCGGAACCAGCGCGCTGTCGCGGTTATCGCGCGACCAACCGACGGTGACCGGCACGTTATTCGACACCCGGCCGAACGAGTTGACGTAGTCGATATAGCTTTTCGGCGTGGTCGCGTCGACGTCCAGGCGGTTCTGTTCAATGCCCATGCCGAAGTAGACCATATCCGATTCGGAAAACGGAATGCCGAACTTCAGGTCGGCGCCCATCGTGATGATACGGAAGCTCGTGTCGGTCGCGCTCGAGTAATACAGCGGCTCGCTTGTCCGGTAGTAGACGTCGGTAATGCGCTTGATGCCGTCTACCGTGAAGTAGGGGTCGACTTGTGTGACCGTCAGCGTACGGAATGTCGTGGCGGTATTTACGTTCAGCGCGAGGCTCGTGCCCGAGCCGAACACGTTGTCTTGCGACACACCCGCCGAAATGATCGGGCCTTCACCGGAACCGTATCCGAGACCCAGCGAGATCGTGCCAGTCGGCTTTTCCGTGACCTTCACGTCGATGTCGACCTGGTCCGGTGTGCTTTCAACCGGCACGGTCGTCACGTCGACATCGGTGAAGTAGCCAAGCCGGTTAATACGGTCCTTCGACAGCGCAAGGCGGTTCGAGTCGAACCACGAGCTTTCCATCTGACGCATTTCGCGGCGGATCACTTCGTCACGCGTGCGCGTGTTGCCAGTGATGTTGATCGAGCGCACATAGACGCGGCGGCTCGGGTCCACTTGCAGCGTCAGGTCGACCGTGTGGTGTTCCTGATCGATCTGCGGTTGCGCGTTGACGGTGGCGAACGCATAGCCGTACTCGCCGAGCTTGTCGACGACGGCCTTGGTGGCATCCTTCAGCTTTTGAGCCGAGAAACGATCACCTGCTTTGATCTTGACGAGCTTCGAAAGCTCAGCCTCGCGATTCAGCAGGTTACCTGCCAGATGGATGCCGGAGATTGTGTAAGGCTCGCCCTCGTGAATCGCGAGCGTCAGGTACATGTCCTTCTTGTCGGGCGACAGCGACACCTGGGTCGATTCGATGTTGAACTCGAGGTAGCCGCGGTCCAGGTAGTACGAGCGGATCTTCTCGAGGTCGTCGGCGAGTTTGTCTTTCGAATACAGGTCGTTCTTCGTGTACCACGAGAACCAGTTTGGCGTGGACAACTCCATTTCATCGTGCAGTTCGCGGTCGCTAAAGACCTTGTTGCCGATAAAGTTGACCTGGCGGATCTTGGCGCTCGGACCCTCGATGACAGAAAACAGGATGCCGACGCGATCACGGTCGATTGGCGTGACGGTCGTCGTCACTTCAGCGGCGTAGTAGCCTCGCGTCAGGTATTGACGCTTGAGCTCCTGCTGCGCGCGGTCGACCAGCGACTTGTCATAGTAGCGGCCCAGCGACAGCCCCACCGCGTTCAACGCCTTGACCAGGTTGTCCTTGTCGAATTCGTGGACGCCGGCGAAGTCGATCGTGCCGATCGCTGGACGCTCCTGTAACTGCACGACAACGACGTCGCCTTCGGCCGAAATCTTGACGTCGTTGAAGAAACCCGTGGCATAGAGCGCGCGGATCGCGTCCGATGCTTTGTCAGCGGTAAACGTATCGCCCTGCTTGATGGGCAGATACGAGAAAACCGTATTGGGCTCGATGCGGTGCAAGCCTTCGAGCCGGATGTCGCGCACCACGAACGAGTCTGCCGCGAAACTCGACGCTGCTGTCACGCTCAGGCCAATCAATGTTAGCGCTCGGGCGCCGCGGGTCAATAGCGTTTCAAAGTTCATACAGACAGACAGGAGGGATGCACAAAAGGGAGGGCGCAGACGTATCTTGGGCTTACGCCCGCCTTGCGCAGCGCGGGTCATCGGGGTGCAAGTGCGAGATGCACTATTGAAGTTTGCTGCAAGATGTTTCCTTTAACCTGGTCAGCCCCGTCACGAGCGAAAGCACTTCAGTCATGTGACGCGCTTCAGCACGATGCATTCGAAACGACAGTTCGGCACCGCCGGGCAGACGAAATGTCAGCACCAGATGAGAGGATTCGTCTTTGTCTCCGCCGATCGCCCATGCCTCGCACGGCATGGCGAATTTCATGTCGTCCTTTTTCCGGCGAACACGTTGTGACCAGCCGATAGCATGGGAGAGCGCTGCCAGGAGTTCGTGCATGACCGAGTAATGCAAGGCAATAACTTCGGGCTGGTTGCCTTTGAACATCAGGTACTGGCCGTCCGCGGTCAATTCAAACGAGTTCAGAGAATGAATCTCTAATGCAACTGGCGGTGACATGTGGCGCTCCCAGACTACGTTGATTGCGCAGTGTAGGAGAGTGAGATCGGTTTTCCGTTACGTGATGTTTACCGATTCTTCGCGGGGAAAGTTGACATGGATGATGAGAGACAAAACGTTTTCGACGTGAAGCATATGGAAAGCACAACTTAAGTTACACGTCATGTAAATGGCAGCATTGTAAGGCTGTCGATGTCCATGCCAGCTCGACTTACAAGTCGGTAATCCGAGCTGCACTTGCAACTGGCTTCGGGTTTCACTCAAGCGCAAACGGGATGTGAAGCAGCGATGCAGCGCGGGCGCGCCGGAGCGGTTCTGGCCCGGGAAAAATGGCACTACAGATTTTCCACGGATGTGCTGGGTATGTTGATCGCGCGCGTGGCTGGATGCTCGTTCTCTGCGTTTCTACGTACCCGGATTTTTGAGCCACTAGGTATGCACGATACGGGTTTTATCGTGCCTGCGCAGGTGGTGGACAGATTGACGGCTGTCCTATGCGGCTCGTTCCATCGAGGCGTTAATCGCTGCCACGCCAGACCCGGATTTGAGTCACTATGGTTGCCGCACGCGTGTTGATCCAGCAGCCAGTTCTTCACCAGCCGGCCCCGTTGGTCGTGGTTCAAGAGGACACGTCAAGGCGCGCATTGACGCCACATCAGGATCGCCAACAGGATTCATGTCTGTCTTGAATGGTCCCGATTAATCCTTATTCATACAGGTACATTGCTGACCAATCTGCTCTGACGTCGCCGCCGCGGCCGCCGGCATGGTGCGGGCGGTCGCGGCGGCGGCGCGTGCCAGTCGTCAGAACTTCTGAACCAGCGCGACGCGACCGACAAACTGGTTCTTGCTCGTTGACGGGCCGTCCGAACCGACGATTTGCGGCTGATCGAGACCGGTGCCGGTGTTCGAGTTCGCGTGCTGCCACGCGCCCTGCACGTAGACCGATGTGCGCTTGCTGAGGCTGTAGTCCGCCATCAGAGCAAGCTGAATCCAGTTGGCAGTGGAGTCGCCGCTGGCCCCGTTGAAATGAGCGTTCGTATACGCGGCCGAACCGGCCAGGAAAAAGTCCGGACGCACGAAATACTGACCGTTCAGTTCGAAGTTGTTGAACTTCCACGAATCCCAGCCGGTGCCGATGTCAGACACGTAAGCGTTCGCGATCGGGCTGTACACGTCGGTGTGCGAATACGCGAACGCGACGTTCGAGCTGTCCGCGAATGTCCACTTGACGCCTGCGTCGATGTTCTGCTGCGACGTTGCGGTGAACACAGCGTCGCTGGTCAGCGCGCCGCTCTGATTCGGGGCCTCGGCACCGCCGTTGTTTGTTTTCATGTATGCGGCTGCAGCGGAGAAGCCGCCTATCGTATAGCTCAGCGCGGTGCTGTAGTTGCGGTTGTTCGCGAAGCCTGACGTGTTGCTGAAACCGTACGTCGCTTCGGCCTGCAGGCCGGCGAGCACTGGCGACACGTACTTGACTGTGTTGTTCGGGCGGAAGTCGGAGTCGGCGTTGTCGTTGTCGAACGGATGCGCAGCGAAGTCGCCGATCGCGCCTCCGGCTCCGGTGAACGGGCTCCATAGGTCGACGGTCGCGTCGTTCTGGCGACCCAGCGTCAGCGTGCCCGCCTGCGTCGACGCGAGACCGACGTACGCGCCACGGCCGAACAGGCGGCCGCCTTCGTTCAACTGGCCGTTATCGCCGTTGAAGCCGTTTTCCAACGTGAATAACGCGCTCAGGCCACCGCCGAGATCCTCGGTCCCCTTCATCCCGAACGACGATTCCTGCGTGTCGCCGCTGACCATCGCGAATGCGTGATTCCCGTGGGCGTTCGACGTGAAGTTCACGCCCATGTCCATCGCGCCGTACAGCGTCACGCTGCTCTGCGCATACGATGTGCCGGCCGTGAGCGATGCCGCCAAGGCGACTGCCGCCGCGAGATAAGTCTTCTTCATGCGTTACTCCTCCTGTTTAACTGTCCCCGGCAACGTCCACGGCGCCAACGCCGGGAGATCGACCGCTTTGATTGAAATGTCACTGCAAACTTGTTGTCGAATATTGCGGCGTCGACACGCCAATTCCTCCGCGAGTAGAGCAGGGAGATTGCGGCGACGACCGCCGCAATCGTGCGTCGCCGTCGACGACTTACGGCATGCCCCAAAGGTAAAGGCGATGAACTCTCGCCACCATTAGGCAGATTAGTTCAACGAAATTATTGACATCGATGAACTACCTTTAATCAAGGGCAGGTCATCATCGGGGGAAACAATCGACGTCTGGTATGTCGCCCCCTTCCTAAGTTAGAGGCCGGTTCAAAGAACCCGTGAGGGTTTGTTTGCTTGCCCCGCAAACTTAGCCTTGGTTGTCTCAACAACCGAACCCAAGGATAGAAGGCAAGCTTTTCGAACTGGCCTCTAAACAAGATCAACGGACGTCACAATATCAGTCAAAAAAATCCAAATCAATCAAAATTGTGATTGTTAATGGAGTGAAAGCTTGCTGTTTGTGAGCGGCACCGATGCCTCGTGCCCGAAACGCTCGTAGTCTCACGGCGAAGTCGGTCGTCAACGCGACGGAAAACAGTTCCATATCGACCGGCGAGCACGTCAAACGTGTCCCTGGCGTCCCCGGCGGTCTCTGTCATGGCGGGGCGCTCGTCTCGCGCCACTCGGCCGCGCGGCCACTGTCGCATGGGCCGTCGGTCACTTACGCCGTTTCGCTTTGAACCTTACGCAGCGCAGACAACTTTGTCACAGACGCCTTGCGTCAAAATAGGTCAAAATAATGATTGAAGTTGATTTTTTTAGCGTGTATCTTTCCCTTCCATCAACTCACCAACCCGTACAGGAGACAGCAAGATGAAAAGAAAAACGCTTATGGCGGCCGCCGCGGCCATCGTGCTTTCCGCCGCTCTGCCGGCCGGCGCTCAGGCGGCAGTGCCGCTGACAGGAGAGACGGTTACCGTTTTGCTCCCGCCGTGGGCGACGTTACCGAAAGACATGACAGATCGTTTTACTGCGCAGACTGGCATCAAGCTGAGTCTGCAAACGCTGGGCTGGGACGAGATTCGAACGAAAATTATTACCGCGTCAATCGCGGGCAGCCCGCCTGCTGATGTCACAGAAATCGACTGGTCGTGGGTGGGCCAATTTGGTTCGTCGGGTTGGTATGCCCCTTTGAATACCTCTGTTGATGCGGCAACGACCAAGGACTTGCCTGCAACCTCAATTTTCACGTACGACAAGAAATTGATCGGCATTCCTTATAACAATGATTATCGCCTTCTCATCTTCAATCGCCAGCAGCTGAGCGCGGCCGGTATTGCCCAGCCGCCGAAAACGTTGGCCGAATTGCTTGCCGACGCCAAGACCATTAAAGAAAAAGGTGTCGCCAAGTTCCCGATTGCGCTCCCGTTCTCGGCGACAGAAGGCACCTCGACTGCCTGGTACTTGCTCACCAAGGCCTTTGGTGGGGACCTTTTTGATAACAATCTCAAGCCATTGTTCACGTCCCCCGACTCTGCTGGCTACAAAGCCCTGGCATGGGAAATTGACGCGCTCAAGGATGGGCTTGTCGATCCTGCGTCGACGGGCCTGAAGGACGTCGAGGTTCAGGAGCTCTTCAAAAATGGGCAGGCGAGCTTTGACGTTGCGGGCTGGGCCGGGAATCTCTCCGTCTACACGGATCCGTCGAAGTCGAAGGTGGCGAGCGCAGCCGAAGGCGCGCTGATGCCTACGGTGTCCGGAAAAACCCGGACGTTTGGGTTGCCGGAGGCGGTCGGCATTCCGGCGGCGTCGACGCACAAGAAAGCGGCTGAAGTCTTCATTCACTGGTTCGTGGCGCCCGAGAACCAGATGGAAAGCTACACGGCTCTTGGAAACCTGCCGACCCGTACCAGCGTGCTGAAATCGCTCGATGACAGCGGCAAGCTCGCCAGCGGAAAGGCACTCCTTGCCCAGGCCGCCGTCGTCGAACCGCTTTTCAAACAGGGAACGCCCGGGTGGTATCCGCAGTTTAGTAGCGCGGTTTCCACTGCGATCAATCAAGCCGCAAAAGGGCAGCTCACTGTCGATGCCGCCATCAAGCAAATTGCTGCTCAAACGGCTGCAGCCGAACAGCAGTGAGTTGATCGCTTAGGAAAAGAGCCATGACCTCCGAAGTCGTAACCGCCGAGACTGCCCCATTAAATGTTGATAAGCGTTCGACCTTCAACGGCGAACGCTGGTTAGGTTTAGCCTTCGCGGCGCCTATCGTCCTCATTATGGGACTGTTGGTCCTCGGTCCCGTTTTAGTCACTCTGTGGGACAGCTTGCACAGGGTTGACCCCATGCGGCCTGGAACGCCGTTCATCGGCCTCGCGAATTACTGGGCATTGATGAGCGACCCCAGTGTGCAGCATGCGTGGGTGAATACGATGGAATATGTCGTATTTGCAGTCGTTCTGGAAACGGTCGGAGGTCTGGCTGCAGCTTTATTGCTGAACAAGATTACCTGGGGGCGACGTTGGCTGCTGGCCGCCGTGGTTCTGCCGTGGGCGTTGCCGCCAGTAGTCAACGCGATCGTGTGGTCGTGGATTTACAACCCGAGCTATGGTCTTCTCAACGGGGTTCTGCAATCCGTTGGCCTTATCGGTTCGTATCACGTCTGGTTCAATGACCGCACCACCGCATTGCTACTTGTGGCACTCGTTCACGTTTGGCGCATGCTGCCGCTAACGGCGGTCATCTTGCTGGCTGCATTGCAGAGCATCCCCGCAGAACTCTATCAGGCGGCGCGTCTCGATGGCGCTGGTCCAGTTCGCATGTTTTCTAAAGTGACCTTGCCGCTGATTTCAGGTGGACTCGCTATCGCGCTGAGTCAATCGACCGTATTCGCATTCAATCTGTTCGACGAAGCATGGATCCTGAATGGATCAAGTCTGGACACTCGCCCGGTCCTTGTTCAGGTCTACATGTCCGCTTTCCAGGACCTCCGCTTTTCGTACGGCATGGCGCTATCGGTTCTCGTCATGTTTGCTTCCCTGTTGATCTCGCTTGTTTATGTTTTGCGCGTCTATCGCGAAACGAGGTACGACTAATGCACCGCTCGCTCCTCTCCCGCTTCGGCTTGCTGATTTGCGCGAGCGTTTTGTTGATATGGTCGCTAGGACCGGTGTATTGGGCGCTTGTCACAAGCTTTACTGCACCGACAGACCTGGTATCGGCGTCGCCGCACTTCTTTCCTCCGCATGTGACGTTTGAACACTATCGCGAGCTTCTTGGCGCAACCAGTTCGTTTCAAGGAAGCGCGGTGCAGTCAGTGTGGCCGCAGTTCAGTCGGGCGCTTGTCAATAGTCTGGTGACGTCCCTCCTGGCAACGTTCGTCACCGTCGCGCTTGCTGCGGTTGGGGCTTACGCGTTTGTTCGTCTCAAGTTCCCAGGTCGAAATGTCATTTTCGTACTGGTAGTCGCGTCCCTGGCTATTCCGGCCTACACGGTCATGATTCCGCTTTACAGGCTTATGGTGTCGTTAAAGCTTATCGATACCTACTTTGGCGTCACGATGATTTATGTGTCGGCGTTTTTGCCGCTTGCGCTATGGCTGATGCGAAGCGTGTACCAATCGCTGCCATTGTCGTTGGAGGAGGCCGCCTGGATGGACGGCGCGGGTCGTACGTACACGCTCTTCAGGATCGTCCTTCCTCTGGCCGCGCCCGGATTGATAGCCAGTGCGATTCTCACGTTCCTGAGTGCCTGGGGGCAGTTCATGATTCCGTTGGTTTTTTCGCCGACTCTCGCGACCAAGCCGCTGACCGTCCTCATTCCGGAATTCGTCAGTCGCAACTATGTGGACTACGGACTGATGAATGCGGCCGGCATTCTCGCCATCATTCCTCCGATCATCGTTGTGCTTTTTTTGAATCGCTACCTTGTCCAGGGTCTCATGGCCGGATCCGGCAAGTAGCGTCTCTTTGCAAAAAGGAATTAACCCATGAATGTGACCGAACGCGTTATCCAAGAGCAGTTCCAGTTCTGGCCGGCGGCACTTGCCACGCCGTCTCTTGAGAAAACCGACAGTAAGTTCGTTATCGTCGGCTGTGGCACTTCGTACCATCTCGCTCAAAGCATTGCCGCCTCGTTTAGTCTGCGCGGGTTGAACGCGATCGCTGTGCCCGGAGGAGAGTGGGCGCGGCGCCGGCGCGCCTATGTTGCGAGCGATGCGAATGTTCACGTCATTGCGCTGTCGCGAAGCGGCGAGTCGACCGAGACGGTGCAGGCGCTTGAAGTCAGCCGGGCCGCCGGTTTTAAGACGACTGCGATCACGTGCGAAGCCAACAGCAGCGTAACCCGCCATGCAGACTCGGTTGTCTTTGCAAAGACACATCCGGGCGAAGGCATCGTGATGACGTCCTCGGCTAGCTTGATGTTGATAATGGGCTTGCGCCTCGCGGGCGTGACGCTCGAGGGTAGCCTCGTGAACGACGCCCGGGTGACGATGGGAAAAGTGGACACAGCGCTTCACGGCGCCCTCGCGGAACGATCCCACTTCGTTTATCTGGGCGCGGGTCCATTGTATGGAATCGCCGGTGAAGGAAGCATCAAAGTGCAAGAGATGAGTCTGAGCTACGCCCATACTTATCACACCATGGAGTACCGACATGGGCCTGTCAGCCTTGTGGATGACAAGACGCTAGCCGTTCTGCTTTACAGCTCCGACACCCGTGAAGAGGAGGCAAAGCTGGCGGCGGAGTTGACTGAGAAGGGGGCGTTGGTCTTGGGTTTCGGCGGACCTGGCCATATAGAAATCGAACTCCCGGGGTTGGCAGAAAGCCGGTCAATCATGGTTCTTCCTGCCCTTCAGATTTTGGGTGAGCGAGTCGCCGAGTTGCGTGGCCTCGATACAACCGCCCCGCGTCATCTGAACAAGGTCGTCACGCTATAACGGCTGCCCGTGGTGGTGTGTTGGTACGCATCCAGGCCGTCATCGAAAAATTTTGAAAGGAGGTGTCTCGTGGCAAATGTCGAGATCACCAAGGTTAAAAAGAGTTATGGAAGCCAGTCGGTCATCGAAAGCGCAAACATTTCGATTCGGGATGGCGAATTCGTGGCACTTGTTGGGGCCTCCGGCAGCGGTAAGTCGACACTGTTGCGCATGATTGCCGGCCTGGAAAGCATAACGGAGGGAAAGATCTTTATCGGTGGACGGTTGATCAACAATCTTCCGGCCAAGGATCGGGACATCGCCATGGTGTTTCAAAACTATGCGCTCTATCCTCATCTGAGCGTAGCGGAAAACATGGGGTTCAGCCTTCAAATTCGCGGAATAGCGAAGGACGCAATAAAAAAGGCAATTGGCGAAACTGCGGAAATACTCGGGCTTACCCCTTATCTGCATCGGCTTCCCAAGCAATTGTCGGGCGGCCAACGTCAACGCGTCGCGATGGGGCGCGCGATCGTCCGCAAGCCCCAGGTATTCCTGTTCGACGAACCTTTATCCAACCTGGACGCGCAGCTTCGGGTGCAAATGCGCCAGGAAGTCAAGTCTCTCCAGCAGCGGCTCGGGACAACCTCGATCTATGTCACGCATGATCAGATTGAGGCGATGACGATGGCTGATCGAATTGTACTGTTGAACCACGGTCATATTGAACAGGTGGGCGCTCCGCTCGACCTGTACGATCGCCCGGAAAATCTGTTTGTTGCCCGATTCATTGGCTCTCCCGCAATGAACCTGATGGAAGGATCGATCGTGCGGCAGCAGGGGCAAACGCATGTCGACATTGGGGATGGCATCACCGTCGCGCTCGGACAGAACGTGCCGGTCGAGTCCGATACCCAAGTTGTTTGCGGCATTAGACCCGAGCACTTCAATGTCGCCGAAGGAAAGAGTGCGCTAAGCATCAAGGTTTCTGCCATTGAGGCAACCGGGGCGGAGTCGCATGTGCACGGGGCGATCGGTCGACATCGGGCCACACTGGTCCTTGGAGGACGACAACGTCTCGCGCATAACGGCTCAATCCCCTTGACCGTCGCCGCCGCCGACATTCACCTGTTTGATCTGAAAACGGGTCGGCGCTTCGACCTCACACCAGGAATCTAGGATATGAAGCGTACTCTGGTGCAATCCATGATGGGGCAAGCCGACAACGTCGGGCGCTTAGGTTTTTTCTCCATTTGTACAGCGCATTCCGTCGTTATTGAGGCGGCGCTGCGCCATGGCGTTGTTCATGACGTAGACGTGCTGATCGAAGCGACGTGCAATCAGGTCAACCAGGAGGGTGGCTATACGGGGATGACCCCAGCCGACTTCCGGCAGTTTGTCGAGCAAATCGCGGTGAAGGTCGGCTTCAATACCGAACGCCTGATTTTGGGCGGCGACCATTTGGGACCCAGCCCTTGGAAGAAACTTTCGCCTGATGAAGCGATGGCGCGCGCTGAGGTGATGATTGCCGCCTATGCGCGTGCTGGGTTCCGCAAGTTACACATCGACGCTAGCATGGGTTGTCTCGGCGAGCCTGAGATGCTATCGGACGAGGTAGTGGCTCAGCGCGCAGTGCGACTTGTTCGATCCGCAGAAGCCGCCGCTTCTCGGGAGACCTTGCCGCTATACGTGATCGGTACCGAGGTTCCTGTACCAGGCGGGGCGCTTGAGGTCATTGATCGTTTGGAGGTGACACGGCCGTCCGCTGCACAGCGCACGATCGATGTGCATCGCGCAGCGTTTGCACAAGCTGGACTCTCCGCGGCTTTCGATAGAGTAATCGGCGTGGTCGTCCAACCGGGTGTCGAATTTGGCCACCAGAACGTCATCAACTATCGCCCGGAGCAAGCACGTGATCTCAGCGCGTTGCTTTCAAGGGGACACGGGTACGTCTTCGAGGCCCATTCAACAGATTACCAATCCGCCAGCGCATTGGCTGCACTGGTTCGAGATGGATTCGCCATCCTCAAGGTCGGTCCAGGTCTTACCTTTGCCTACCGCGAAGCACTATATGGATTGGACGCGATTGCGCAAGTGCTCGCTCCAGTGCCAGAATCGGAAACTTTGGCGGCGTCGATGGAGCGCCTCATGGTAGCGAGGCCAGAACACTGGGAGAAGTACTATCACGGCACCGGAGATGAAATTCGCGTACAACGACATTTCAGTTACAGCGATCGTATCCGTTACTATTGGGCATTGCCAGAAGCACAGGCGACCGTGAACGCATTGTTGGAGCGTCTCGACGGCGTGACGATACCTGAGACGCTGATTAGCCAATATCTGAGTACGCTGTATCCGGCCGTCCGGTCAGGTGCTATCCATCCGACACCCGCGGCTTTGCTCGAATACGCCGTCAGCCAGGTGTTCGACATCTACCACAAAGCGGTGATTGGCTCGTAAAGCGCGCCGGCATCGATAGCGTGGTGAAGTCAGGGTTTAAAAGCTTGCTATTGATGCTGTCCGTGTATTCCGAGGTGATATGAAAACGAACCGATTAGAAGCCATTAGGCACCATTTGTATTCAAACGGCGAAACCTCGATTCAGGCTCTTGCAGAAGGGATTGGTGCGTCCTTGGCGACCGTGCGTCGAGATCTTCAGATTCTTGAGGAACAAGGCGTCATCGAACGTAGCCATGGAGGCGCCCGCATCTCTAGCGGAGTTGATACCGAGGTCGCGTTCGAAGTCCGCGAGAATCAACATCTACGCGAAAAAAGGGCAATCGCGGCGGCGGCCTATAACCTCCTGACACCGAACAGTGCGGTGTTCCTCGATGCTGGAACGACGGTTCTTCAACTTGCTCACCTGTTACGGGTCAATCCAATCCCGATGACCGTTGTGACAAACGGTCTGGCCGTTGCTCAAAGATTGATGAATGTGCCGAAATTGCGCGTCTCGCTCATCGGTGGACAACTGCGTAGCGAGAACGCCTCGCTTGTTGGCCCAGCTGCCGAGTTGGCGCTTGATCGACTGTGGCTGGATCAGCTGTTCCTGGGCGTTGGCGCGATAGGCGACGATCGTAAAATATACAGCCTGGATTCCGCCGAGGCGAGCATCAACGAACACATGATAGAAAGAGCGGCAAGTACGATCGTTCTTGCCGACGCGAGCAAATTCGGTCGTCGCTCGACTTTCCTGGTCGCAGAGCTCAATAGTCGGATGCGCGTGATCTCAGATTCGACTTTGCCTGAGGAAGAACAGTCGAAGCTGAGAAAGGCGGGCATTAATTTAATGACTGTCGAGAGCATGGGAGCCGATCCCAATCTTCAGACGAGCGGTTCATGATGCACGCTTCGGAGTTCGTGTTAGGGATTGACGCTGGCGGCACGAAAACGTTGCTGGCTGTTGCCGACCGTTCGGGCGTCGTCCAATTTGTTACCCATGGGGCTACGCTTGATCCGACCGGCAGCCCGACTTGGACGGGGGAGCTTAAGCGTCTCGTCGATTCCGCCGCCGTTTATATGCCCCGCGTACGCAATGCGGTGTTGGGGCTCCCGTTCTTCGGCGAGATACAAGCAACTTCTCAAACACAACGCGACATTTGTGCCGGCCTGTTTTCCATGAACCACCAGGTCGTCAACGATGTTCAGGTTGCCTTCGACGGGGCCTTTGCGGGTCGGGGCGGGGTCTTGCTTCTGGCTGGCACCGGATCGATGGCGTGGGCGGGTGACGGCCACGGCTCGGACATCCGGGTAGGCGGCTGGGGTGACACGTTTGGCGACGAGGGCAGCGCATATTGGATTGGTCGCGAGGCGTTATCGGAGGTTGCGCGCGCATTGGATGGGCGTGGGCCTGACGTCGATTTTGCTCACCTTCTACTTCATGGACTGCGGATCGGCGAAGCGGATCTGATCGGTTGGTCATATGCTGAGGCTACACGGAGATCGAGGATTGCAAGTGTGGCGAAACTCGTAAGCGATATTGCTCCGGTCAACAAGACTGCATGCTCTATCCTGGAACGGGCGGCTGATCTCCTTTATGAGCATGCGAAAGCGGGCTTCGAGCGAAGTGGCTTGCCGGAGTCTGCCGACTGGAGCTACGCCGGAGGCGTGTTTTCCAGTAGCGTGGTTCTAGCTCACCTGGTCTCGCGGATTGGCCGCGCGGCAACGCCACCGCTGTTGCCGCCCGTGGGCGGCGCACTGCTGAGAGCCGCGCGTCTTTCCAAATGGGCCACGGATGCTTCGTGGGTTGCCAGTTTGGCGAGGTCGCTTACATGCAATGGACTGGTGTGACGTTCCGAGTAAATCGGAATCGGTTTTCAGTCTCTCGTGTGCAAATGAATTTCCGGAGATCGACACGACGGCTCAGAAGCTGATCAGCAAGCTGACCGACGTCACCATTTCCGAAAACCTGCTCAGCCGCTACCTGCCAGAACAAAAGTTTCAGTTCGAAGGGTGCGACTTGCGACAGCCAGTCGATGCAGACTCAGCTCTGCACGCGCGAGGCCCATCGGTCTGAAAAGCGCTGACCAGGACGCCCGCCCACATCTCGTCGATCGTGATCACCGCGCGAACGCATTATGAATGCTCAAACAGGGAAAGTTTCTTCGTTTTGATCAGGGATCTGACTTTCGACACGAACGAAGCGTGCGGGTCCAGGGCGCATGCTTCCATGACGGTCTCTCCCACAGGATGGGCTGTATCGACTACCAGCGTGTCCGTTTCCTTGACGCCGAGTTTGTCCACGCCAGCAACCCAGTAAACCAGGGCCGGCCGATACGCTTCGTCGACTGCAACATAGTCGGCACAGCTCATTTTCGCGGGGTTTACTTTTTTCTCCTGTGCGCTCGCTGCTTGAGCAGCGGCTAAGCAAATCAAAACCATGAGAATTTTGGCGGATTTCATAAAAACACTCCATGAAGCGAATAGGTCGGGTCCGTCGCGAGGTATGCGACTGACGAGGAGAAAGACCGGCGATGCGCATCTGAGCCGGCAGTCCTGTGTATCGTAGAGTTCAAGAATTAGCCCAGCGTTAACCGGCGAAGATTTGACTTCGACCGGGTTGCCGGACTACCTGCGGCTTCGGCAGGGCTTCGGCGCGCGCTGACGAGCTGAGTCACGAATCTGGCATATTCGGGTCCAGAACGCCTGAAAATTTACAGTGGAAAGATGTTGACGGCACGGTCGCTTGCTGTCATCATCTTTCCACTGTAAAGCTTGTCTCGCGCTGCACATTGCTGAACAGACGCGGATGCAAGGTCCGCGGGTAGAAGCAGTCGTCGCGGTCGGCGGCCGCATTGCTTCGAGGTCTGATCAGGAACCGTCCGCATTCTCTTGCGGATCGGAACGAGACTTGAGCGTGCGATGAATCACGCCGAGAAATCCGCGGCGCCAGGTAGCGGGCCGCGTCGGTGACGATTGGTCAACGGAAGATCGCGGACTGACCAGACAAAGTCATCAAAGTCATCAAAGGCATTAACAGAAGCTCCACCGGTATCAAACAACTTAGGAATACGATGCGATGTCGAATTGAATATCGACGGAATCGTGTCGTCTGTAAGTACGTCAACACATTCTTTTCGATTTGACAGGACATCTCATGTCGACCTCCAGATTCTTTTCCGCCAGCACCCACATCGTTCCGTTTCCAATGCGAGCGTGCACGGCGTCAATCCTTCAGTCGTTCGCGCTTCTCTCGATCGCGGGCGCTACTGCTGGCCTGTTCGCCGTCCCCGCCTTCGCGCAAGGGGGAACTGCCAGTTCAGGCGCTGCTTGCAGCCCAGCCAGCGGCACGCCATACCAGGTCATCCTGTGCGGTAGTAGCGGAGGCAATAGTCAAACCGGACAGTCACCTTCCCCAATCGTTATATCGGTTACTTCACCGCAAACTTTGACCGCGACGCCCACCTGGAGCGCCATGCAACTGGCGACGTATGGCGGAGCGGGAGGCTCGGGCAACACAAATGGCAGCGACGGCGGCGCAGGCGCGGCAGGAAGCAGTATCACTGCGGCCGTAGGGGCAGGCGTCAACGCGTCCGGGGCGAACCCGGGCGGCATTCTGCAATTCATCTCACAGGGCGGCGCCGGTGGCGCCGGGCAAGGCGCCAAGATTGGAACGGTTGGAAAGGGCGGCGCGGGAGGTGACGGTGGGCAGATTCAGGTGACGATGAACGGTTCTGTTTCTTCCACGGACGCCTCTTCGCCAGGGCTGACCGTGCTCTCTCAAGGCGGATCGACGCTGTACGGCGACGACGGCAGCCTTGGCTACTATCCGTCGAAGTCCGGAAACGCTGGAGGTAGCGGGCCGGTAAGCATCGCGATTGGCGGAGTGATCTCGACGGTCGCGACCGGTGCACTCGTTGAAGCCGTCGGCGGCACCGGCGTGAAGGGCGCGGACGATAACGCAGGAGTCCTGTCGGCGGCAGGCAGCAATGGGGGCGACGGCGGCGCGTCCAGTTCGCCCGTAGAGGCTAGCGTGACGGGCACCATTCAGTCCTCGGCCGGGGATGGCATTGACGTCCTTGCGCAAGGTGGTACCGGCGGCCAGGGCGGTTTGGGTCAATATTCGCCGGGAGCAAGTGGCGGGGCCGGCGGGGGCGGCGGGTCGGCTCCGCAGAGCACCCTGACTATATCGGGCAGCGTCAGCGCAGCGACCCTTCTCTATCTGGGGGTCGTACCGTCCAACGGCGCGCTGGTGCGAAGTGCTGGCGGCCAGGGTGGCGACGGAAATACGGGAAACGGAGGTGACAGTGGTACCGGCGGTAACGGTGGCAACGGCGGCCAAGGCGGTAACGCTACGTTGACGCTTCAGTCCGGAGGATCTGTTACTGGCGGAGTAAATGTTTTGAGCGCAGTTTCAGTCGGCGGAGACGGTGGCGCCGGCGGCGATGCATCTGGCACCACGACAACGGGCGGCAATGGAGGCCTGGGTGGCGTCGGCGGCAATGCAATCGTCGACGTCGGGCAAACGCCCACGGGCGTCACGGGCGCCGCGACGTCCGTGACCGGAGCGCCGCATCAAGCGACGGTAGGGGTCTCAGCGATCAGCTATGGCGGCGCAGGGGGGGCGGGTGCGTGGGCGGCGGGCAGCAATTATGCGGGAGGTGGCACAGGCAATACCGGGGGGCAGGCGGGATCGGCATCGGTCACCATCGAGAGCAACGGCATTGTCATCACTCAAGGCGACGATACACCTACCACTTCATCCACGGTGGCTCCAGCGGTGCTGGTTCGCTCGAATGGCGGGGTGGGCGGGGCGGGCGGCAAAGGCGCAGCGATTGGTACCAATGCCGGTGACGCGGGTCAGGGCGGCGCAGGCAGTACCGCGACCGCGGTTATCAATGGCGCAGTGAGCACGAGTGGCAGTTTCGCGGATGGCGTGCTGGCACAAAGCGTCGGTGGCATGGGCGGTAAGGGTGGCGACGCGAGCGGCATCTTTTATTCGCGCGGCGGCGCAGCCAGCAATGGCGGTGCGGGCGGTGAGGTCTCTGTATCGGGCAGCGGCGGTAGCATTACCACGACCGGTACAGGCGCTGATGGCATTCTTGCGCAGAGCATAGGCGGCGGTGGCGGAAGCGGTGGGAACGCAGCCTCACTCGGCAACCTGGCATTCGGTGGCAATGGCGGTGCCGGCGGCGACGCACAAGCGGTCACCGTTGGCCTCTCAGGCAGCGACTCCAGCTCGGCGGTTCTCAACGACACCATCATCACCCGAGGCGACTCCGCGACCGCCATTGTCGCGCAAAGCATCGGCGATGCGGGTGGTAACGGCGGCAATGCTTTCGCGGCAGGCATCATCGCGCCTACCCTTGCCATCGGTGGCGACGCCAAGGGCGGCGGTAGCGGCTCGACTGTCACCGTACAGAACGATGGCCTTGTCACGACCTTCGGTCAGCAGTCAGGCGGCATCGAGGCACAGAGCATCGGCGGCGGCGGTGGCAACGGCGGCACTGCCGTTGCGCTCAATGCCGGCGTTCAGGTCTCCACGTCTTTCGCGCTTGGCGGCTCCGCAGGCTCCGGGCAATCCGGCGGCGCGGTGACAGTGACAAACAATGATCAGGTCTCGACATACGGCGCCGATGCTTACGGCATCAAGGCCCAGAGCATTGGTGGCGGGGGCGGTCAAGGCGGTTCAGCGCTGGCAAGCGCCGTCGCTTTGAGTGGCGATCCTGAATTTCCGACGACTTCGGTCAGCGTCGCCATTGGCGGCGGCGCAGGCGCCGGCGGAGACCAGACCAAAAGCCCGGTCACAGTCAATAACGCGGGCCTCGTCACGACCGCTGGCGATGGCGCGATCGGCATCATCGCGCAGAACATTGCCGGCGGTGGTGGCAACGGCGGCGACTCGACTGCATCGTCGTATGCGAAGGCGTCAAGCGACGGCACCAGCATCTCGGCCAGTTCGAGCGTTGGTGGCAAGGGTGGAGCGGGCGGCAGCGGCGGCGCGGTCACCGTCAACGGGAACGGTGGCCTGATTGCGACGATGGGCGCTGACGCATACGGCGTCCTTGCGCAGAGCGTGGGTGGCGGCGGTGGCGTGGGCGGCACCGGCGACTCGACGGCGTCCACTAGCGGCGGGACTCAAAGCTTCAGCACGTCGATTACTGTTGGAGGCTCAGGTGGCACGGGCGGCAGCGGAGGGTCCGTCAATGTCAATAACAACGGCAACGGTACGGGCACCAACATTGTTACCGCTGGCGACGGTGCCAATGCCATCCTCGCGCAAAGCATCGGCGGTGGCGGCGGCGCGTCTGGCGGCGGAACGGGCGCGGCAAATGGCAGCAACAATACGCTGAAGCTGGCCGTCACCGTGGGCGGAAACGCCGGCAAGGGCGGCACCGGTGGGCAGGTGACGGTCGACAACAGCGCAGCCTTGCTGACGAAGGGCGCGGATGCCGATGCCATCATGGCGCAAAGCATCGGCGGCGGCGGCGGCAAAGCGGGCAAGGGCGCCTCCACGACCGGCGGCGCGCAAAACCCCGAAACGGTGATCAACAACATGACGAATGCGCTTGCCAACGGGCTGGGTGCCGGCGCAGGCAGCGCGACCAAGGTTGCGGACGGCGTGTACCAGATCAGCAACGACGTGCTAAAGGGCATTAAAAGCATCTCGCAGTTGAACTCGGCGATCACCGGCGGTGATTCGGGCGGTGTTCAAGCGGAGCGCGATAGCGATAGCGACAGCGACAGCGACAGCGACAGCGACAGCGATGACGATGCCGGCTCGGCCGGTAGTCTCACGCTGCAGGCGACGATTGGTGGAAAGGGCGGCACCGGCGGGATAGGCGGGAGCGTGAGCGTCGCCAATACGAACGCCATCGAGACGGACGGCGTCAAGTCCGATGCGATCTCTGCACAGAGCATTGGCGGCGGCGGTGGCGTGGGCGGCGCGACGACTTTTTCTGGCAGCGCTAACAGTGGAGACACCGGAGACAGCAGCAACACTAGCGCGGGACTCACGCTTGGCGGTAACGGCGTAAGCGGTGGCGACGGTAATTCGGTCACCATCGCCAACAGCGGCTCCATCGTGACGAACGGTGTTTCATCGTATGCGATCGATGCGCAAAGCGTCGGTGGTGGCGGCGGCAAGGGCGCCGTCACCGGTTCTCAGGACGGTGCGCTGAAGAATTTCAACGTGACCGTCGGCGGGTCGGGCGGCGCGGGGGGCAACGGCGGCACCGTCACGGTGACCAATGATGGTGTGGTCGCCACCTCCGCAAACGAATCGTTCGGCATGCTCGCTCAGAGCGTTGGCGGCGGCGGCGGAACGGCCCAGGTGCTGTCCAGCGACGTGGGTGCATCGGATAGTGGAAACAACCCGAAAATCAGTGTGACACTCGGCGGAAGCGGCGGTGCCGGCGGAGCAGGCAACACGGTGCAAGTCACCATGGGCCAGAATGCGCCTGGCAGCGTCACCACGAGCGGCGCGGATGCAATTGGCATCGTGGCACAGAGCATTGGTGGAGGCGGCGGCACGCTCACGACCACCAGCGCGACCAACTCGACCACTGGCGGCGTCCAGCAGACAACAATCGTACCGCTTCAAATCGGCGACAAAGATGGCGCGAGCGGCAACGGCGGTGAGGTTGACGTGACGCTTGGCGCGGCGGCGCATTCGAGCGACTCGTATGTGCTGACAACGGGAGCCGGTGCGTACGGCGTTCTGGCGCAAAGCGTGGGTGGAGGCGGAGGTTTGTTCGTTGGCGCGACGCCGGGCAGCTCTCTCGCGACGCTGTTTGGCGGTACGAAGCAATCTGGTGATGGTGGCGCCGTCAACGTCAACCTGAGCAACACGTCCTGGATCTCGACAAGCGGTGCGGGCGCCGTCGGTGTTTTCGCCCAAAGCGTGGGCGGTGGCGGCGGCGTGATCGGCAGTATGCAAAACGTCAATCTGGCTTCGGGGTTGCAATCGACGCCGACCACCGAGAGCGGCCAGGGTGGCAATGTTTCGGTCAATATCGGAAGCAACAGCAGCATCGTCACGTCCGGGGACGGTGCCCATGCGATCTTCGCGCAAGCGGTGGGCGGAGGCGGTGGCGTAATCGCAGGCGCGAATAACTCAGGTTATGCGTTCGCAGGAGCGAGCCCGGCCAAGTGCAGTAGTTCGCAGCCCTGTACGGGGAACGTCAGCGTCGCGCTGAGCGGGGGCTCCATCGTTCGGACTTCAGGCCAGGGCGCGTATGGAATCTATGTACAAAGTCGCGGAAACGGCTCAAACAATACCTCGATCAACATTGGAAGTGGCAGCCAGGTCGAGTCGTGGGCCAACTCGGCGGGCGGTATCTTCGTTGACGGCGCGGGGACGAACACGATCGACAACGACGGCACGATCGACAACGGCACGCTCACGAACAAGAACACGCCGAGCGCCAACGGAATCGTCGTGGCATCGGCATCGACGACACCGGTTGCGATTACCAACGAGGCGGGATCCAGCTTCTACGGCAATACCACGCTTGCCGATGGCAGCACGATCAACGGAAAGCCTTCCTCGACGCTGAGCGCGACGTCGCTCGACCTCGGTGGATCCCATAGCACGTTGATCAACGGCGGCACGCTTGAAGTTGGCGGTTCGGCGATTTCGTCCTTGCAGATCAACGGCAACGTCGTGCAGCAGCAAAGCGGGCAGCTCATGATCGACAGCGACCATGTAGCGGGAACGAGTGACCGCGTGACCATCACAGGTAACGCGACGCTCGCGGGCGAGGTGGTCATGCGCCCGACGCGCCTGACCGACAGCACGCTCGACGTGATGGAGGTGCACGGCGTGCTCGACGCGTCGCAACTGCAGGCGAACAATCCGTATCTCGTCAACTACACGCTGGCGGCTGGCAGCACGCCCAATGCGCAGGGCGCGGGCGAGTCGCTGTATGTCACGCCGCACGCGAACTTCGCCGCGAGCGCGGCAGGTCTGAGCGCGAGTGCGCAGTCGTTGGCGAACCACCTGCAAGCGAACTTCGATTCGGGTGCAAGCGCCAATGCGCTGGGCACCCTGTTCGCGCAGTTGGCGAACGGCATTCAGGACCACGCTGCTTATAACACCGCACTCAACAGGCTGGGCAATGAAACTCAGCAGGCCGTAGGAAATGCAGGTCTCGCGGCAAGCCATGCGTTTGTCGAGCGCATGTACAGCTGCCCGACCTTTGATGGGACCGCCGATACGATGATGCACGAGCACGACTGCGGATGGGGGCGCGTCATCGATAACCATACGAGCGCGGATGGTTCGGACGGGCTTGGCTACAACGCTAACACCTATGCCATGCAGTTCGGCGGCCAGCACGGCTTGGGCGACGGCTGGTTCATCGGCGGCAGCGTCGCATACGGCACGACGACGCTGGACGGCTCGGATGGCGTGGGCGACGTCAACGCGCACGGTCCGCAACTGGGTATCGTCCTGAAGAAGGAAATCGGCCGCTGGACGATCTCCGGTGGGGCCGATGCGGCCTACGGTTGGGATGACTCCACGCGCAACGTCACGTTACCGGGCTCTGCGGCCCAGGCGAACGGTGACTTCAATACCTACGAGGCCGGACTGCACTCACGCATCGCCTATACGATTCCGATGAATGACTGGTACATGAAGCCGTATCTGGACATTCATCTCGTCCATTTCCATACGGGCAGCTACACCGAGCAGGGTGCGGGCGCGCTGGATCTCGCCGTCAACAGTTCGAGCGGCACAACGCTTTCGGCCTCGCCGATGTTCGAACTGGGCGGACGATGGGCCTTTGCCAATGGCATGGTGCTGCGCCCGGACGTCGCGGCGGGCGCGGTTTTCCACGACCGGAACCATTGGGCAACAGACGCGCAGTTCGTCGGCAGTGCGCCGGGCGTCGCGCCTTTCACCGCTGTCTCATCGGCTCCGTCGGCGCTGGCGAAGGTGAAGCTGGACATGAACCTCAGCGTTTCGAAAAACACCGAGATCAAGCTGGAGTACGGCGGGCAGTTTGGAAGCGGGTATCGCGCGAACGAAGGGATTTTGCGCGTCAATCATCTGTTCTGAGGGCTAGGTGATTGAGGCGGGCGCGGATATCGCGCGCTCGCCAACAAGACGCGGCGCGAGGTCCGCGTTCATGAGCTGAGATAGATCAGCTCATTCCTGCTGCGGGTTCGCTAATTCTCCGCTCATTTTTCGAGCGCATGATGCGTCAGGTGGAATTCAAGTGTCGGGCAGCGTTGTTCGCGGATAGCCGACGCTCCTGCCCCTGCAGTTCTGAACCCTGGCGTGCCTAAAGGCAGCCATCGTTCATTTGCGGCCTATTCCGCTATGGTCGGTGAGGCGGATGCCAGGGGCAGGCGTCAACTCATCAATGGCCCGCTCGCGTATCTTTCCCAAGTGCTGGTCGACAGGACCCTCATCGGCGGCGGCACGCTTGTGCTGGAGCGCTGCTACGACCCCGCGCAGACGCTCGCGACGATTGAAGCGGAACGTATCACCGATATGTTTCTGGTCGAGCCGCAGCTTTTCGAAATCATGGATCATCCGGATGTCCGCCGACGTGACCTGTCCTCACTTCGGTCCCTCGCGCACATCGGCGGATCATCGCCCGCGATCCTGCGGCGACGCGCGATCGCGCGTCTGGGGCCTGTTCTCACCCATATGTATGGAGCGAGCGAGGCGGGTCTCGTCAGCGCGCTGCCTGCGGCCAGCTATGGGACGGCCCCTGAACTGCTAGCCAGTGCTGGCCGCGTTCGGCCGGGCGCCGAGGTGCGCTTTCGTCTCGCCAATGGAACGCTCGCGCGGACCGGGCAGCATGGAAAAATCGAGGTAAGGTCCCGCGCTGTGGCGCAAGGGTATTACAACCAGGCAGTCGAATCGGCTCAGAAGTTTCAGGACGGTTGGTGCCTGACGGGCGATATCGGCTTCCTCGACGAAGCCGGCAACCTGCATGTTCTCGGTCGCGCAACCGATGTCGCCGAGGTCGACGGGCGCGCGATCGGTCCCACTTCGATTGAAGAAGTTCTGTGCGAGCTTCCCGACGTTCGCTATGCAGCGGCTTTCGCGGCGAACGCTGACGCCAATGAGCACGGATGGATCGCCGCAGTCGAGCCGTGGGACGGAAAACGGGTGGGCGTCGCGCAATGTGTGCGCGCGCTCGAAGCGGCGTTGGGCGTGTTCATCGGCAATGCCGTGCGTATCTGCGTTGTTGAGCGCCTGCCTCTTACTGAGCAAGGGAAAGTGGACCGCGCCGCGATTTCAAGTCTTGGACTGGCGCCGTGCGATATGCACTTCAGGGAACTGGCCGAATAACGGCAGACGCGGCAGATGAAGATGCACGAAGACAGGCAGGCTAACGCACCGGTGTCGCGCGCGCCGATTACCGATTCTCCGACGTTATCGACCAGCCAAGACCCCGGACGTTCCGGATCAAGGATTGCCCGTATTTCTTTCGGATTGCATGGATCAATACATCGACCGCGTTGCTTTCAATCTCTCTGCCCCAGCCGTACAGTCGCTCTTCCAGTTGGCTACGCGAGAGTACCGCGCCTCGACGTTCAAGCAAGGCATGCATCAACGTGAATTCACGCGCCGACAGCGGCGACTCGATACCATTCAGGAGAAGGGTGCGCCTTTCAAGATCGAGACCAAGAAATTCGTCGCCGATTCTCGAGGTCGCATAGCCTGTCGTTCGCCGCAGCACTGCGCGAATGCGTGCAAGTAACTCACGAACAACGAATGGCTGGAGGATGCAATCGTCGGCGCCGGTATCGAGACCGCGTGCATGCGTTTCCGGATCATCGTGTGCGCTAAGGAGCACGACGGGGACCTTGTTGCCCGCCGCACGTGATGCCTTCAACAACGCTATGCCGCCAATGCGCGGAAGACTCAAATTAAGGAGCACGACCGCGTAATAGCTTGCTGCGATGGCAAGGCTGGCGGCACGGCCGTCCCGTACCCAGTCGACGGTGTATTCCGCATCTCTCAACGCGCAAAATAGACTTTGACCCGTATGCAGGTCACTTTCAGCCAGTAGGATTCTCATTTTTCTCTCGATGTTGTGCCCCAAGCGTTCCCTTTATCGGGTTCTGAACGCCATGGGGATGAATAGCCCCGTTCCTTTTGTAAGACCGTCAAACGAGCTCAATGAGCAAAGGGCCCAGCAGCGCCAACAGCACACTGGCGATTGCATACGTGACAGCAAAGGGCACGGTAGGCACCGCGCTTTCTGACTTTTCCAGCACCTGACCGAATGCCGGATTTGCGCCACGTGAGCCGGCCAATGCACCTGCGAGCAAAGCTGAGTTGTCGTAGCGCAATACGTAGCGGCCGAATAGCATGGTTAGGAGCAGCGGGAAGAGCGCGACAAATATACCGAGCAATAAAAGGGTCATCCCGCTTTGCCGGATCGTTAAGAGTGCTTGCATCCCCGAATTGAGACCGACCGCAGCGACGAATGCAGACAAGCCGAAATCCTTTAACAGTTGCGAGGCCGCCGAAGGCATTGCCCCATACTTCGGATATTTGCCGCGTATCCAGCCAAATATCAGCCCCATCAGAAGGCAGCCCCCACCCGCACCGAGCGTCAACGCGAAACCGCCGGCGTAGACCACGATAAGCCCTAGCAGCAGACCCAAGACCAGACCGAGTCCCATATAAACAAAGTCGGTTTTGTCCGAACTGGGCAAGTCATAGCCCGCTGTCTCGACCGCGCGCTTGGTGCTTTCAGGCGTTCCGTAGAACGTAATGACGTCACCATGCTGCAACTCTGTTTCCCAAAGGAGGGGCAGTGGCCGCTCAGCCCGCGTTATGCCGAGGATAAACACACCACGGCGAAGATCCCGGTCGAGTGCGTTGCGGGCCTCCGAGATCGTCACACGGTTCATGTCTTTTCTGGTAAAGACCGCTTGCCGGCTCTCCATCTCGACACTGATGCCTTCTGCCTCTGCGACTTCTTCTCCGAGCAGGTCCGCGGCAACCACCACCCACTTGCGCATGCCGACAAGCAGAACAATGTCATCCTTCTCCAGTACCACGCCCGCTGCCGGCTCGATCAGTCTGTCCTCCCGGCGAATGCGCTCGACTGTGATCAAATCCCTCTGGCTGACTTCTAGATCCGCGATCGTTTGGCCCGCAGCCGGCCCTGCTCGGTATGCACGACCGACGAGTAGCGGCATTGATGCGCTCCGGCCAGGCCGTAGCCGCATGCCGCCGTCAGCCGCGTTCTCGGCTTTGATCGCCGCGTCATGCAGACCTTCACGCATAAATCGCGGCGCGATATTCACACAGACAAGTATCGCGC
Source organism: Burkholderia sp. GAS332 (assembly GCA_900142905.1). Lineage (NCBI taxonomy): Bacteria > Pseudomonadati > Pseudomonadota > Betaproteobacteria > Burkholderiales > Burkholderiaceae > Burkholderia > Burkholderia sp. GAS332. Next base: position 1,987,525 of record FSRV01000001.1, read on the forward strand.
TGAGCAAGCCAGGAACGTAGGTCACAGCGAAGGCGATTGCCACTTCCGATTGCAGAAATTTGACTTCTGTCGGAGGGAGTCCAAGCCTCGAGATCGCGTCTCCGGCCGTGCCGACAATAGCCGACTGCGTCAACGCACCCGCCGCCAGACCCGCTGCGAGGCCTTTATTAAGCTGGAATAGCTTTGCGCAGGCAACCACGGTAAAGAGTGCCGACAATGCAAGGAACGCGGCGAGCGCGAACTCGCGGAGCGTCTTGCGATTGAACGACGCAAAAAACTGCGGGCCGGATGAATACCCAACCGCGTAGATGAACACGCTCAGCATGAGCGCCTTGACCCCGCTGTCGATGGTGACACCGGCTTGACTGATGAGCACGGCCGCGAGCAGCGTTCCTCCCACGCCGCCCAATTGGAAGGAGCCGAAATTGATGCGACCGACGTAATATCCGATCGCGAGCGAGAGGAAAAGCGCAACCTCCGGCGACCTCTGAAATAGGGTGTGTAACGCGTGCATTTGACCAACTTTTTAAGGGTCGCTGGCAATGTCTTGATGCCAGTTGAGGAGCAGGAAGACGGAAGCTGCGCGGGTAATGAAATCTCCACATGCGAGCAGAGCAAGGCAATCCGGCAACGCTTCTTTCGCGGCGGCATTCGATTCGCCCTGGCCGGACAGGCTGCTGTATTCAAGGCGTATGGGCCCGCTCTTCAGGATCGCCTTGTTCCATCGGATAAAAGAGCCGCGACCTGGCATCACTGTTTAAGGGCCAAATGGGCCGGCAGCGTTGAGGTGAGCGGAAATCTTTCCAGTGGAAATATTAAGTGCGATTCGTCAGCGCGTCAACATCTTTCCAATGGTAAAATTTATTCGTCGGACGATTTCGCGGTATGGCTACACCGTGCACGTCGATGTTCAATCGGCGCTTTTCGAGGCTTCAATTGCGGCGCCTCAGTGACGCGCAAATGAATCGATCGCATGCGCCAGCGCGACCGGGTATTGATACATCATCGCGTGTCCTGCGTGCTTAACCAGCAGCAGATGGGCATGGGGCAATAAGCGCGTGAGCGCTGCGGCGTTCTCTTTGGCGACGACGGCATCGTCGGTGCCCGACAGCACCAGCGTATCGATACGCACCGAGCGCAGCGCGCCGGGGGCTTTATCGTCCGATTCCCACGCTTTCAGCGCGGCGGTTTGACCATCCGTGACCACGCTGGAAATGGCGGGCGACGGGTAGCCGGAAGGCTTGAACATATCCTTGGCGAAACACCGTTCGGCGTCTTTCACGCTCGATGCCGGGAACAGAACGGCCATGACGTCCTTGAACGTGACGCCAGGGCCGCCCGCCAGTTTCGCCATGACGTCCGCAGGCACCGGGATGCCGGTTCGGCCTGGCGCCAAAGCGCTCATCAATACCATCTTGCCGATTGCCTGAGGCTTGTCGATCGCGAGTTGCTGCACGATCGAGCCGCCCATCGACCATCCGACCACCGTCGCGTGCTTCAACGCCAGCATGTCGATCAATGCGGCGGTATCGCTTGCCATGTCGTCGATCGTGAAGCTCGACGCATTGGGTATCGAACGCCCGATGCCGCGGTTGTCGAAGACGATGACATCATGATGTTTCGCGAGTTCGGCGAGGAACGTTGCGTCCCATTCGGACATTGTCGCGCGATAGCCGGTGACGAGCAGAAGCGGGCTGCCATGACCGAATCGGTAATAGGCGAGGGGGCCACGTGGCGTGTCCGCGGTCTGTTCGCGATGACCTGCATAGATGAAGGACGTCGCGGGCGGCGCCACGCACGCCGCTTCATGCGGGTAGCTCGCGGTTCGGGCGTGAGCGGTGGTCGATAGGGCGGCACACGCCAAGGTAATCGCGAGTGCTGCGGATCTTAGCGGCGTATTCATGGGGATGCCCCTTGACTCGATGATCGTCGACGTAACACGTCAAGTGTATTGATCAACTATGAGCGTCGAATGAGGAAGAAGGCCGTCGGCCTGGGTTCCGGGAAAGCCAAGTTAGTGACCGACGTAAATCGACTTCAACCCCACGTCAGCGGCGGGATTGAATTCAGCGTCTGAAAGTGTGCCCGCGCGCGTGCCCGCATGGTCGTTCGCCGGGTTGGTGTGGACCTGCGCCGGCGCGGAACCCGGACCGACAATCTCATACGCGATCGTCTCAACCTGGGTTTCGTCGACCTGCACGATCGATTGCGCGAACGCCGCAGTGGGCAAGACGAACATAGCGGCAAGTAGTGTGGAGCGAAACAGGGCGTTCATGGTGATTCTCCTGCGAGACGTTAGGCTTCGGTCAGGGTCGGGGGACTTCGTGACCCATGAAAGCTATGGTAAGCGCGAAGAATTAGGTCAAAGTGAGCATGCACGCTCATGCCACCAACACATCTACGACACCCAGCACTTCCTCCATCCCGCGAATGGAGACGCGAAATGGCCGACCTGATTCTCATCGTCATCTATTGAGTGCACCTTCTAATTCTCAGCTAATAGACGCGACAGACACTCTATTGCGGAAGCTCGCTTTTAATTGCCAGGACCATTGAACGCGAGTTTCACAACACGAGCTCAGCGTATAGTATTCCTGCCTTAAAGATAACGACGGTGCTTATGATGAATGGAAACGTATTGATTTCCGGTGCGGGCGTCACGGGACTGGCACTGGCATACTGGCTGGATCGCGCGGGGTTTGCTACGACGCTGATCGAGCTGGCCCCGGCATTTCGCCGGGGCGGCCAAGCCGTCGACATTCGGGGCGTCGCGCTCGATGTTGTCGAAGAGATGGGATTGCTCGAGGACGCCCGTGCGTTGCGAACGCGTCTGAAGGGCATGTCGATGCTCGACGCCGACGGCAACGAGACACAACGCACCGAAGAACGCACCTTCAGTGCTGGCCGGCTCGACAGCGACGACATCGAAATTTTCCGCGATGACCTGTGCGAGCTTCTGATGGGCGCGATGCGCGACCGCGTGGAATTCGTCTACGGCGACAGCATCCGCGCAATCGACGATCAGGGTGACGGCGTGGCGGCGACGTTCGCGAGCGGTGCGAACCGGAGATTCGATCTCCTGATCGGCGCCGACGGCATCTACTCGAATGTCCGCAAGCAGTGTTTCGACGATGAATCCACGTGTGTTCACCCATTGGGCGTAGTTCTCGCCCTTTTCTCGACGCCGAACCTGATCAATCTGATCGATTGGCAACTGGGCCACCGGGAGGAGGGCGTCGGCTACGTGATCTATCCCAGCCACGACAAGAGCGAACTCCGGATTGGCGTTGGCTTCGCGGCTCCGGGATCTGCAATGTCCCGCAGCGATACGGAAGCGCAAAAGCAGCTTGTGGCCGGGCAGTGCGCTCATCTGAAGGGCGAATTTCCCCGCTTCATCAACGCAATGAAGACGACCGATCAGTTCTATTACAACGAGCTCGCGCAGATCCGCATGCCGTCATGGTCTAAAGGCCGTGTCGTGCTTGCCGGTGACGCCGCACACTGCGCATCCCCTTTCTCGGGTCAAGGCACGAGCCTCGGGCTCGTCGGTGCTTTCGTGCTGGCTTGCGAACTGGTTCGGCACTGGGATGATCCGGCGCAGGCGTTTGCTGCATACGAACACCGTATGCGACCGTATGTGGATCTGAATCAGGCTCTCGTCGATCTCACTCGTAAGGGCCCGACGCCGGATCACTTAATGACTGAAGCCAAGAACGGTATCGACCTCAGCGACTTGCTGAATAAGGCGGTATAGCCTTTGGAGGCCGGATGCTTCTGAGCATCTGGCTTTCCTCTACCCACACGACCTAGCGATACCGCCGACGAGAGTTCGGTCCCCGTCGTAGCAGCCGATGAAGATCTGCCGAAGCGGACGATTTCGATTGATTCGTAAGGTGTATGGACAATCAGGCCGAGCGCAGGGTGCAACGCGGTTCGATCATTCCGGGTACGGCCGCTTTCATTGCAAACACGCCGCCGGACAGCGGTAGCGCAGCAAGCTCGGCAGCCGATCGCCCGTGTCGCGCCGTCGTAACGTACAACGTACGTAGGTCCGGTCCACCGAACGCGCACATGGTCGGGCACTGCGCGGCAAGCTCGTACTCGGCGACGATTTTACCGGCAGGCGAAATCCGCACGACACAGCCAGCATCGTATAGCGCGGACCAATAGTAGCCTTCAGCGTCGACTGCGGCGCCATCTGGACGGCGCTGATCCTTCTCGGACGGACCGAATCTGACCCAGGGCTCCCGCTCGCCAGCAATCCCGGTAGCCGCATCGTACGATCGGCGATAGACGGAAAAACGGGGTGTATCGGCATGATAGAGCCATCGTCCGTCTGGACTAAACGCCAGGCCGTTGGAATTCAGCAAGCCGCCGTCTACCCGGGTCAACTGCTCGCCGTCCAGCCGATACAGTGCGGCGGCGTTGTTGGCTCGAGTTTCGTCGATCGTGCCAACCCAGAATCGACCGCGGGCATCGCAACGGCCATCGTTGAAACGGGTCGTCTTCACATCGCCAGGATTGGGACACAATTGCCGCAGGGGCCGGCCGGCGCAATCGAGTAGCCAGATGCCGCTTCGCATCGCGGCTACGAAGCCGCCATCTTCGGTCAGTGCAAAGCTGCCGATGTGTTCCGGCATCTTGATCGACATGTCTTCGCCGCTTTCGGGATCGTAACAATGCAGCGCCGGCGCGAGGATATCCACCCACCAAAGTCGCTGCAGCCTTTCGTCCCAGCGGGGACATTCACCGACCACTGCCTGCCTTTCCAAAACGCATTCGAAACGTTTCATGCTTTCTTCTAAAGCCTCTGAATCATGGGTCACAGCACGGCCTCGGCCGCCGCGTTTATCGCGCGTCTGCGGTTCGGTCAGGTATAAACGTGGGCTCCTGGCGCTGAGCGCATTCCCTGCCGTGCATGATGTTTCGCCGAGGGAATCCGCAGCCATTTTCTGGTAGCGCTATCATACGCTAGTATCTCGAGCCATTGATATCGGCCAACCGGCATTCTCTGAGGAACAATCCTGTATGTCACAGCCACTCCGCAAACGACGCGGCGCAGGTCGGGTCAGGTTGCACGACGTTGCCGCACTCGCAGGCGTGTCTCACATGACAGTCTCCCGTTATTTCAATAGCCGGGATATGGTGGGGCCGGACCTGCAAGAGCGCATTGCGGCAGCCATTGAGAAAACCGGCTACGTGCGTAACGTCTTTGCTGGCTCGCTTGCTTCGGCGCGCGGTAAATCGATCGGAATGGTCATCCCTCATATCGCGGGCGGTGTCTATGCGGAAACCGTTCAAGGCGTGACGGATACCTTGCGCTCCAACGGCTACCAACTGCTCCTTGCCACTAGCGACTATTCCGCGGAAGAGGAAGAAGCGGCCGTGCGCGCATTTCTTGGCTGGTCGCCCGCGGCGATCATCCTGACCAGTCAGCGGCATACGCGCAAGACGGGTGAACTGCTTGCCTCCGCGGGTGTGCCTATCGTGCATGCGTGGAGCAACAAGCCCAAAGCCAATCAGATTGCGGTCGGCTTTTCCAACGTCAACGTTGGTCGCGACTGCGTACAGTACCTCCATGGGCGAGGGTATCGCCGAATCGTCTTTGTCCATCCGACGCACCAGCATGATGTCGGGGCCGATCGTCGTGCTCAGGGCTACACGGCAATGATGGAAGAGTTGGGGCTCACGCCGCTCGAATACCGTCCGACCGTCAAGAGCCCGCTCGATGCCGGGACGATTGCCTTCGAATCGTTGACCCGTGGCCGTCATCCCGCTGACGCCATCATCTTCGCCAACGACAATCTGGCGGCTGGCGCATTGCTGCACGCCATTCATCAGCGCATACCCATTCCCGAGACATGCGCAATCATGGGCTTTGGCGACCTGTCTATTTCGGACAAACTGGTGCCTTCGCTGACGACGGTCCGCCCACCGCGTTACGAGATCGGCCGCATCGCCGCGCTACGCATCCTCCAGGCGCTGGGGGAGGCGGGCAGTGGCACGCCGGCTGATGAACTCGAGCAGCTCAACGACTTGCCCTACGAGATCGTCGAACGGGAAAGCACGTGAGTGAGTGACATCGGGAACCGGATGCCTTCCCTGACGATGCGTGTGGGGCGCCGCAAAAAGAGCGGCGCTCAGTGTTCACGGGGCAGTGTCATCCCTGCGTTGGTTCGATTAGCGATGCTCGGACACGAACTTTGTGTTCAGATACGCCTCGAGTGCCTCGGTCCCTCCTTCCGAACCGTAGCCTGAATCCTTGATCCCGCCGAAGGGCGCTTCGGGCAGTCCCAGCCCGTGATGGTTGATCGACACCATACCGCTTTCGATCAACTCTCCCACTGCAGCAAGCTTCGCGCTCGAACGCGTGTAGGCGTATGCGGCTAGCCCGAACGGCAAGCGGTTTGCCTCGGCCACGGCCTCGTCGAAGGTTCTGAACGTCGAGATTGGCGCAATGGGGCCGAACGGCTCTTCGTGCATGATGCGAGAGGAGGGGGCTACATTCGCGAGCACGGTGGGCGCGAAGAAGTAGCCTTCGCTGCCAATCCGCGTACCGCCCGTCAAGACTTTGGCGCCGTGGCCGACGGCGTCGGCCACGAGTTCTTGCATCGCCTGAAGGCGCCGCTCGTTGGCGAGCGGACCCATCCGCACACCCTCATTCAGCCCATTGCCGACCTTGATGTCGCGCGTTTCGCTGACAAAGTGCTCGACGAATTCGTCGAATGCCGCTTCCTCCACGTGAAAGCGCGTGGGCGAAACGCAGACTTGCCCCGCGTTGCGGAACTTGGCGGCGGCGAGTAAGCGTGCCGCCCGAGGCACGTCGGCATCCGCGAAAACAAGGGCGGGGGCATGGCCGCCGAGCTCCATCGTCATGCGCTTCATATGTTTGCCGGCTTGCGCGGCGAGCAGCTTGCCGACCGCCGTCGAACCGGTAAAGGAAATCTTGCGAATGACGGGATGGGCAATCAAAAAAGCGGACACGTCGGCGGGCACGCCGAAAACGAGGTTCAACACGCCCGCCGGCAGGCCGGCGTCGGCAAAGGCGCGCACGAGGGCCGCGCAACTGGCGGGCGTCTCTTCGGGACCCTTCAGGACAACCGAGCATCCGGCCGCGAGAGCGGCGGAAATCTTGCGTACCGCCTGATTGATCGGAAAATTCCATGGTGTGAAAGCAGCGACAGGCCCCACCGGTTCGCGCGTGACGATTTGCCGGACGCCGTCGACACGCGCGGGAATGACGCGGCCATAGGTGCGCCGCGCTTCTTCGGCAAACCATTCGACGACTTCGGCCGAGGCTAGCGTTTCGATTCGCGACTCAGCGAGCGGTTTACCTTGCTCCATCGTCATGATGCGGGCGATGTCTTCGGCGCGTTCTCGAATCAGTTGCGCGGCATGGCGCATCAGTTTGCTGCGCTCGAAGGCGGGTACTTTGCGCCAGATTTCGAAGCCGCTCTGGGCCGCCTCGACGGCTTCGGCGAGATCGGTTTCGGCGGCGAGCGATACCAGGCCGATCTGGACCTCGCTGGCCGGATCGATGACCGGCTGCGTGTGTGCGGTGGCGCGCCAGGTCTGGTTGATATACAGGTGCGTATCGGGATAGGAGGGCAGGGTAGCGTTCATCGATTGAAAATAGAGGTGAGGAGAAAGTGGAGCAGCGTGGCCAGTGCCCGCATGCTCATGGCCGCGCGGCTACCTGACGAGCCAGGGCTTCAATGTCAGGGGTGACACCGATACCCGGTGCATGACCCAGATGAACCCGGCCGTTCACAGGCGTTTCGATCGGCCCGCAAAGGAGCGAGCGCAGAGGGTTCGGGTTGGCATCCACTTCGAGCATGCCGCGGCCGTTGCTATTTCCCGCCGCGGCGAGCAGGTGCGCCGATGCGAGCAGACCGACGCCGGCTCCCAGGTAGTGCGGACAGTAGGTGAGCCCCGCTTGCTGGACGGCCTGTGCAATCGCCAACGTGCCCGAAATACCGCCCCACTTGGCAGCATCGGGCTGGATCACGCCAAAGGCGCCGCTGACTATCGCCTCGGCGAACGCGGCCTGGTTCGCCATGTTCTCGCCGGCGGCAAGCGGCACCGAACTGCGCGCGCTCAACGTCTGCCATTCAGCAATGGGGCGATCGCAGCGCAACGGCTCTTCGAGCCAGTCGGGATCATGCCGTTCCAGCACGTCAGTCATGGCGAGCGCGGTGTCGATATCCCACGCCTGGTTGGCGTCGACCATCAGGCGGCGCTGTGGCCCGATGATTTCGCGCAGCGCCGCCAGATTTGCCGCGTCGCGTTCGCGCCCGAAGCCGACTTTCAGCTTGAAGGTCTCGAAACCTTGTCCGAGCCGATCGGCGACGAGCGTTGCCACGCCAGTCGGATTGAGGCCGCTTGCATAGACGGCGATCTCATCGCCGGTGCCGCCGAGCAACTGCCAAAGAGGAAGGTTGGCGCGCCGTGCCTGCAGATCCCAAAGGGCAAGGTCGATACCGGCGATTGCCTGGGCAATGGGGCCCGGCTCGCCCGATTGCAGCGCGAGGACAGCAGTGTCCTTCGTCAACTGGTCGAAGACCGCACCCGGATGAGTGACATGCTGGCCTTGCAGCAGCGGCGCGAACAAGGTTTCGATGAGGGCCGCACGATGCTCGGCGCCGCATGAAGGGAAGTTGCACCACACCTCGCCCCACCCCGATGCGCCGTCACGGTCGACGACTTTAACGAACAGCGCGGGCCGCTCGTGCATGACGCCAAACGAGGTTCTCACTGGGGTATCGATCGGGCAGCGCAGAACATAGGTCTCGATACGCGCGATGGTGGTGCGGGTCAGAGGGGGATGGTCGGGTTCAAGATCGGTCATGGCGTGTGTCTCATAGTCCGTCGGCGGGTGCGCGGACCCCCATGCAGGGCGGTAAGGTAATAAAGTATGGTTTATAGTACTATATGGGTATTCCGAACTCAACAGCATGCGTGCGTGATGGTGCGAATCGCCCATCGCGTGCAACGCTTCTGTCCACAAGTCTCATGCGAACCATGCGTGCCTCGTCGTCCAGTCCCATTCCGCTTTACGTGCAGATCGCCGGGGATCTGCGGGATCGAATCACGCGCGGTGTCTGGCGCAATGGCGAAGTCGTGCCGACACTGGAGCAGATCGCCGACGAATTCGGGGTGGCGCGTGTGACCGCGCGCCAGGCGGTGCAGATGCTGACGACCGAGGGGCTGCTGATCCCAATGCGCGGCCGCGGTACCTTCGTGAACGCGCCGGCGGCAGTGCACAAACCGGTCCATGTCGTCACCAGCCTCGACGAACTCGCAGACACGTATCGCGCGACTACACCTGAGCTATTGACCATCGAAGAAAACACTCGGGTGCCGCCCATTACGGCCGCAGACGGCAAACTCGCCGCCGCCTACACGTACATGAAGCGCGTGCATTCGACCGGCAACGCGCCCTATTGCGTGATCGCGCTCTACCTCGACGAGCGGCTATTCGCGCGGGCCCCCGAGCGCTTTCGCAACGAGACGGTGATTCCGATCCTGATGGAGTTCGATCCCCGGCCCATGGCGCGTGCGCGACAGACGCTGAAGATCGCGACCGCCGACGCCGCGACCGCCCATCTGCTGCGTATCCCTGTCGATGCGCCGGTCGCCCGCATCCAGCGGATCATCAACGACGCGCAAGGCGTCGTTATCTATTACGCGGAAGTGCTATATCGCGGCGACCTGGTGCAGATAGAGATGGACATGGACGTGTGAGCGTGTTGCCGCAGTTCCGACCGGGTTCATGCGCTTTCGCGCTGAATGTTTCCGTCACGGCCTGAACTGTTTGCGCAGATACGCCATCCGACTAGGGCAAATCCTTAATGATCTTCGTTTGACTTGATGGGAGCGCTAACAGATACTGGCAAAAGTTAGCGCTAACTAGGTCAGTTTTAAATTCCGCCAGGTTAGCTGCATCCCTCCTCAATCGAAGCCAGGTCAAAAGTGAAGAAGCGTCTCGAAGATCTCCGCAGCCAGCGTTGGTTGGCACCCGATAACACGCGCTCGTTTGCGCACCGGCAGCGGTTGCAGCAAATGGGCTTGCGGCGCGAGGAATTCATGTCGCGCCCGGTCATTGCGATCGTCAACACATGGAGCGATCTCTCGCCATGCCACGCGCATTTGCGTGAGCGTGCGGAAGCAGTGAAGCGCGGCATCCTGCAGGCGGGCGGCATGCCGTTCGAGTTGCCGGCTATGTCGCTTGGCGAGGTGCTCGTCAAACCGACTACGATGCTCTACCGGAATTTCCTCGCGATGGAAGTGGAGGAACTGCTGCGTTCGCTGCCCATCGACGGTGCCGTGCTGCTGGGTGGCTGCGACAAGACGGTACCGGGCCTGCTGATGGGCGCGTTCAGCGCCAACCTGCCTTGCATCTTTGTGCCAGCAGGGCCGATGCTCAACGACCGCTACCGGGGGGAGAAGGTCGGCGCGGGAACCCATACGCGCAAGTTCTGGGATGAAAGGCAGGCAGGGCATCTGAGCGGCAAGGAGTGGATTGCGCTCGAATCGCACATGTCGCGAACGCCCGGAACCTGCAACACGATGGGTACAGCGAGCACGATGACTCTGATTGCCGAGGCAATGGGCCTCACGCTGCCCAATGCCGCCAGCATTCCTGCGATGGACTCGGCGCATACACGGATGGCGTCCGAAAGTGGTGCCCGCATCGTCGAGATGGTGTGGGAAGACCTGAAGCCATCTTCATTCTTCAACGAAAAGTCGGTGCTCAACGGCGTTACCGCCTATATGGCGATGGGCGGTTCGACGAACGCGGCGATCCATCTGATCGCCATCGCAGGCCGGGGCAATGTATCGCTCACGCTCGACGATATCCAGCGGCTGGGTAAGGATGTGCCGGTGTTGGCCAATGTGCTGCCGTCCGGTTCGAACCTGATGGAAGACTTTTACTATGCCGGTGGCCTTCCCGCACTGCTGCGACGCATCCCCGACCGTCTGTCGCTCAATAGCATGACGGTGAACGGTCGCACGCTCGGTGACAACCTCGAAGGCGCACACTGCGAGGACGACGAAGTCGTGCGGCCGCTTGCGCGGCCCGTCAGCGAAGCCGGTGCGCTTGCCGTGTTGCGCGGCAATCTCGCGCCTGCGGGCGCCGTGATCAAGCCGAGCGGTGCGAGCGGGAAGTTCAACAAGCACAGCGGCCGCGCGCTGGTATTCGATTCGATGGTCGACCTGAACGCGCGTATCAACGATCCCGACCTCGATGTCGATGAGAACACGGTACTCGTTTTGCGCAATGGCGGCCCGCTCGGCGGCCCGGGTATGCCCGAGTGGGGCAATCTGCCGATTCCGAAAAAACTGCTGGAGAAGGGCGTGCGCGACATGGTGCGCGTCTCGGATGCGCGTATGAGCGGCACGCATTACGGCACGTGCGTGCTGCACGTGGCGCCGGAGGCAGCCGCGGGTGGTCCGCTGGCCTTGATCCGCACGGGCGATGTCATTGAGCTGGACGTGGCGGCGGGGCGTCTTGACGTGCAGCTGTCAGACGAGGAGCTTGAGCAGCGCCGCGCGCAATGGAAACCGGATGTGAAAAAGCCGCCACGCGGTTACACGAAGCTCTTTCTCGAGCACGTCACCCAGGCGAACGAAGGATGCGATTTCGACTTTCTGGCGGGCTGGCACGAGCCAGTAGAGCCGACAATCTACTGATAGCAGAGGTTTCCTGATGAGCAAGCACCAACCTGACACAAACGCGTTTCGCGCGTTGCTCGACCAGCCCATTGCGCCGCTTGGCACGTGGCTGATGGCCGGTACCCCGAGCAACGCGGAAGCGCTTGGGCACGCCGGATTCGACTGGCTGCTGATCGATATGGAGCACGGGCCTATCGACTTTCGCGACACCTGGCAGATGCTGCAGGCCGTTGATTGCACACCCGCCATGCCAATCGTGCGTGTATCGACCAGCGACGATCCTGCCCTCGTGAAGCGGGCGCTCGATCTCGGCGCGCGCACACTGATGTTTCCGTATGTGCAAAGCGCCGAACAGGCGCGTCGGATCGTGGCATCGGCAAAATATCCTCCGCTCGGGCAGCGCGGTTTCGCCGGCGTTCATCGCGCGAGCCGGTACGGTACATTCAGTGATTACGGCAAGCTCGCGAACGATCTGACTACGTGCATTGTGCAGCTGGAAACACCGGAGGCCATCGAGCGTCTCGAAGAGATCGCTGCAGTCGAAGGCGTCGATGCGCTCTTCATCGGCCCGGGCGATCTGTCGGCGGCGCTAGGTTGTATGGGCAACCTGCAGGATGAGCGCGTACAGGCGCTGATGCGCTCGGCAGCGCAACGCGCCCGCGCGGTTGGCATGCCGATTGGCACGCTCGGTCCTTCGCCCGAGATGGTCAAGAGTTTCGTCGAGATGGGTTATGACTACGTCGCCGTCGGCTCCGATCTCGTTTTCATGATGCAGCAGGCGAAAGCGGTACTCGCCCGCATGAAGGGCAGTGCCGACCACGCACCGCTAAAGGTGGCCTACTGATGAGCGCAATCTATTCTTCGCTGGAGAACACCGTCGTGTTCGTGTCGGGCGGTGCATCGGGAATCGGCGCGACGCTGGTCGAGGCGTTCGTCGCACAACGCGCACACGTTGCGTTTTGCGATCTTAACGAAGCCGACGGCCATGCGTTATGCGAGCGTTACCCGGCCGAATCGCGTCCGTGGTTCGCACGGTGTGACATTCGCGACGTGGCCGCATACCAGGCGACCCTCGATGCGGCCGCAGCAGCGCTTGGACCGATTCGCGTGCTCGTCAACAACGCGGGGCGGGACGATCGATGCCCACTCCAGGAGCTGACGCCCGAACGTTGGGAAGACATGATCCGCACGAATCTCACTCATCACGTGTTCGCGGCGCAGCGCGTCGCACCGGGGATGGCGCGCGAAGGCGGCGGCGCGATCATCAACATGGGCTCGATTTCGTGGCTGCGTGGCCGTCCCAACCTCATCGCCTATACCGCCGCGAAGGCGGCGATCAGCGGCATCTCCCGCACCTTGGCGCGTGAGCTGGGTGGCGACAATATTCGCGTGAATGCCGTATTGCCGGGCCCCATCCTGACGGAACGGCAAAAGGCGCTGTGGTTCGATTCCGGCGCTGCGCAACAATTCATCGAATTGCAGTGTCTGAAATTTCCGGTGGAGGCGAAGCACATCGCCGACATGGTGCTATTCCTTGCGTCGGACCAGGCTGCGGCCGTCACCGGCCAGAATATGATTGTCGACGCAGGGCTTGCGCAAGTGTCGGTGGTCGGATAAAGGGCCGCAGGCGGAACGTGACCCGTCGCGCGGGTTGTTTGCCTGTTTTTGTAGGAGGAAATCGCGGAGCTTAGGATTGGACACGACCTGCATTGCAAACTGAAGCGGGCGCCCGGCGCATGATCCGGGCCGCGCAAATGAAATAAAAACATGGATGAGACAACAGATGGGAACTGACACACTGACGTATTTTCCAACCCGGTCGCGCAGTCGCGCGCGCATCGCCTACCTTTTTGGCGCGCTGGGTGGCATTCTTTTCGGCTATGACAGTGGTGTCATTGCGGGGGCGCTGCTCTTTATCCGCAAGGACATGGTACTGAGTGCCCAGTTGCAAGGCATGGTGGTGGGTGGGCTGTTGCTTGGAGCGATGGTAGGGGCCTTCGGCACGGGGCGTTTCGCAGAACGCTTCGGACCACGCAAGATGCTGATCGCTGCGGGCAGTATGTTTATCGTGACGTCGGTACTGTCCGCGCTTGCGCCGAATCCGCTGAGCCTGATCGCGGCTCGCGTGCTGATCGGCATCACGATCGGTGTGTCTACGGTGCAGGTCCCGCTTTACCTGTCTGAGATTTCGCCGAAGCATATTCGGGGCGGCCTGTCATCCCTGAACCAATTGGCGATTGCAACCGGCATTCTGATTTCGTATGTCGTGTGCTACCTGTTGTCGGCACACGGACAATGGCGCTGGATGCTCGGCCTCGCGGCGGTACCTTCAATCTTTCTGACCATCGGCATGATCTTCCAGCCGGATTCGCCGCGCTGGCTTGTGCGTCAGGGGCGCGTGCAGGAAGCGCGCCGTGTGCTCGAGATCACCAATACGCCTGAGGATGCAGCCGAGGCGCTGCGGGAAATCGAGGGGACCAACAAGCTAGGCTCGAAAGTGCGTCTCATCGATGTGCTGAAATCCAAGGCCTTACGTCCTACCGTGATCGCTGTATTTGGTCTCGCGGTACTGCAGCAGGCGTTGGGCATCAACACGATCGTGTACTACGCACCGACCATTCTGCGCGCGGCGGGATTCGGCGAATCGACCGCATTGCTGAATAGCGTTGGCCTCGGTGTGCTGTCGATCATCATGACGATCTTCGCGGCACGCGTGGTCGACCGCCTCGGACGGCGTCCGCTTCTGGTGGGCGGTTCCATCGTGATGGGTTTGAGTATGGCGACGCTTGGCTGCGTGTTCCACTTCGGCGGACCGGCTACTGCGATGGGCAGCATGGTGGCGGTAGGTGCGCTGGCGGTATTCAAGGCCGCGTTTTCTTTCAGCTGGGGGCCACTGGTCTGGGTGATGATGCCGGAATTGCTTCCGATGCGTATTCGTGCTCGCACGATGTCGGCGGCGGCTTTTTCGATGTTCGTGATGAACTTCATTGTCGCGTCGACGTTCCCGGTTCTACTCGAGATGGGCGTTGAGTCCGCGTTTGGGACGTTTTCGGTCTGCTGCTTTGGCGCGACGCTGTTTGCGATCTATTGTCTGCGGGAAACGGCCGGTTTGAGCCTGGAAGAGATCGAGAAGGGCACGTGCTAATGAGTAGCCAAATGACCTTGCAGCAGAACGGCGTCGATTAAGCCAACAACTTTAACTTGATTTGTTAGCGCTAACTTAAAAGATGGCGATGGCAGATCGAATTTATGGAAGCCGGCTCGGTCGTCGACCCGACTGAGTCAACAGGTACTGAGGAGATCGTTGTGAAAATAAAGAACAGGCTGTTCGCTGGCTTGTCGGCAGTTTGCGTTACTGCAGTGCCGTGCATCGCTCATGCACAAAGCAGTGTGACGCTTTATGGTGTGATCGATAACGGCGTTGCCTACTCAAACAGCCAGACGGCATTGGGTTCCACGAGCAACGGCGCGCACAACATACAGCTCTTGCCTGGCATCTGGGAAGGCAGCAAGTTCGGTATGAAAGGGAGTGAGGATCTCGGCGGGGGGCTGTCCGCCATTTTTAACCTGATGTCGCGTTTCAGTTCTACAACGGGCAGCGCGCAGTTTCCGGGTGCGATGTTCGCCCAGCAGGCATGGGTTGGCTTGCAGGACCAGACATACGGTAGCTTGACGCTCGGTCGCCAATATATGTCGTACTACTGGATGACTTCGCCGTATTCGCCAACGACCTGGCTGACCGGGTTCTCCGGTGCTCACCCGGGTGACCTCGATAATTTCGATACCGATTACAAGACGAACAACACGGCTTCGTATACGACACCAACGATCCATGGATTGACGGCCAGTGCTTCCTATGCACTTGGCGGTACGCCGGGAAGTCTGAGTACGGGTTCAAGCTGGAGCGCCGGCGCGAAGTATCAGATGGGTCCGTTCGGAGTTGGGGCAGGCTTCGAGCGCTTCAACAATGCTACCCCGGGAGGGGGCGCATGGAACGCAAATTCCACTGCCACAAATAATGGCCAACAGGGTATCTCGTCTGTCACAAACGGGTACCAGACTGCCGCCGCACAAAACCGGTTTGCGGTGACGGCGGGATACGCTTTTACTTCTGACCTTGATCTTTCCGCATCCTATTCAAACGTCCAATATAGCCCCGGCACCGGTTCTTCCTTCAAGTCGACTGCCGTATGGAATACGTTTGGCGCGGTGGTTCACGTCAGAGTGGCAGCGGTATGGAACTTCGCCGCCGGATACAGCTATACGCGTGCAAGCAAGGCCAATGGCATTACGGACGGTGCGCAGTATCAGCAAGCATCACTGTCGGAGTTCTATAGCCTCTCCAAGCGGACGGGGCTGTATATGGTACAGGCCTATCAACGAGCTGGGGGACAGACGCTGGGGTCGAATGGGGCTTCCATCATTTCAGCAACGCCCTCCATCGGCGACGGATTTAACTCGACACCATCGTCCTCACGCAGCATGGTCGCGGTTGCTGCAGGCGTGATTCACCGCTTCTGACGATTTGCCTCGCTACTGCTGAATTCGCGACGCGTTGAAAAATGTCTCGCGAAGAGGCGCGGGCGCGGTGAGATCTGGCTCCGCTTGCAGATCGCCGCGCCCTGATCTCAGATGGCTGTCACCATCGCAAGCATCAAGTAGGGAAACATTTCTTCATAAGTTGCCGGCTGGTCAGCGGCCTTCTTTTCATCGCCAGCGTCGAGTGTTGCCGATTGCGTCGCCACTTCACTGAGGGAAACCTGGCCGGCGCCGATGGCGGATGAACGTGCGGGTTGGTTGAAGAGCGAGAACATGATGGAATTCCTTTCGGTAAAGTGATGCGAATCGTCGATTCGCATCACCTATGTTCGCCGAAGGAAATGAGGGGAAAATTAGCGCAGGCCGACGCGCGATCCCGCCTGATTCTGCCGTGTGTGCCTACTTGGAGCAGGCAAGTGGGTGCCGCTATGCGCGACGCTTTGCAAGGCGGCGCGTTGCCAGGCAGCGGCGGATTGAACACGGGCCAGATTTGTGCCGCCGCCTAAAAACTCAAAATAGCAGCGGTCTTTCAGAGCGAATCGCTCGTCTCTGCCTTGGGTTTCTGTCGTTTGCTGGCGGCTTGCCCGGCCTTAAGCTTGAGACCGGCGTCATGAATGAGCTGCATGTGCTCAATCGCGGCATCCACGAGTTCTTCGGTAGTGCGTATACCTTCGGTGGACGCGGCCAACGCTTTGAGTCGACCGTCGATGAGCAGCGATGCAAGGCCGTGGACATATGCCCAGCCCGCAGTCATCGCAACAGCCTGCGCGGCATCCAACCGGCCGAACGTCACGGATTTGCCCGGTGCGGGTGTGAGCTGCTCGTCGAAGGCACCCATTAACGCGCGTGCGGATAGCTGTCTTGCGTCGACGAGCGACGCCCGCGTGTTGTCGAGCATCTCGCTGCGAAACATCAGCCGAAGCAGGTCGGGGTTATCTACCGCGAAGCTGACGTAGCCGCGTGCAATGGCCTTTCGACTGGCCGGCCCGGATGGGATGCCCTCCGCTTTGGCTGCCATGGTCGCGGCCAGCCGCCGGTGGCCGCTGGCGGCAAGTTCGCTGAGCACGCCTGCCGTGTCGCCGAAATGGTGCTGGGGCGCCGTATGCGAGACACCCGCCTCTCGGGCAATGGCGCGCAACGTCAAGCTGCCGATACCGTCGCGTCGTAAGACGGTTTCGGCCGCCTCCAGCAGCGCGTGCGGAAGCGACCCATGATGATAGGGTTTGTCTTGCTCGGGCTGGGCGATACGTTTTCGGGTTTTTGTCTTTGTCGGCACAGGAGTCTTGTGGTCTGTAGACGGTCCGTTTTTCATGGCAGGATGGTGTAGGGGTGCCGGTCAAGTTAGCGAGTCTTATGTTTCCATGGGAAAGATTTTGGGTAAAAATCCCGTATTGGTCAAGTGAAGAATGGTCGAAGCGAGCCGCGACCATCGGTCTGCTCGCTGTTTGTCGGCCGTGAGGAGACGCTCAGCGGCCGGCCATTGCGAAGACGCAGGGATGTTCAGATGCGGACGGTAGACGCATCATCCCAACGTGCGCCGGCACGATGCGCCGACCGCGGGTTGATCCGCTCGGCCGCGACCTGGATTGGCGTGCCGGAACAGCGCACGACCTCCGATGCCACGTCTTCACTTAACCAGCGCCACGGGGACGAACTCCGTTCGCCGAGAAGAATCAGGTCAGCCCCCGTCTCGTCGGCAACAATAGCGATCGCGCGACCGATCGTCATCCCGGACGCCGGCAGCGTAACCATGCGGACTTCAGCTGTACACGCCTGATTGTCCAGCACATTCCTGACATGCGTGGCCACTTTGCGACCATGTTCCGTCATTGCCTCGACGATCAGGCCATAGTTACAGTCGGCGGCGCCCAGATAACAGGGCGTTGGGTCGACTACATGGAGCGCGACAATGTGTGCGTCGTACTTTCGCGCGGCTTCAATGGCAGACGTCAGGACGGTGTCGGTGGAACTGGCACTGACTGCAACGAGAATCTTCGTGAACATTCTGAGTACCTCATAGACGGGTAACTAAGTCACGACAGCGGGTTTTCGCTGTTCGTGATCCCTGGCCGCATCATCACGCGGCAGAGCAAGAAGAAAATGAACTGGGAAAATCGATAAGTCCCGTAGCCGACGCGTCACGGGTAGCCGTAAACGATGGCGCTCGGTGCGTACGCGACCGGAACCGTCGTATAGACGGCCGGTTGAGAAATACTGTTGCCCTTTGAGGCCATGCATTGCGCGTAGGCTGCGTTGTACTGCGCCTGCAGACCGGCCGAGGTGGCTTGCGCGCCGTTTGCACCGGCGGCACCGCCAAACAGCAGCCCCACGCCCGCACCGATCGCTGCGCCGACGCCCGCGTCGCCCGCCGCGGCGCCGAGCAGCGCGCCAGCCGCCGCTCCGCCCACGGTTCCGATCGCAGTGCTGCCGACGCCGTTCGGTATTTCGCTGTGAGCCGGTGCGGCGCGATCGTCCGAGCGGAAGGCGTAGTCCCTGCATGCGTAGTCTTCCTGCTGGAACACGCCGATCGGTTTGCCGCTTGGCGGCAATGCGACGATGGATGGGCCAGTCGGCGGAATGACCGCGCAGCCGGTGAGCGCAATGGCGATTAAGCCCAGGGGTAAGGCGATGCGTGTGATTCTTAAGAGCTTCATGATGTTTGTGTCCTCCGATTCGATGAGGCCATCATGAACACGCACAGTTAGCGTTGAATTAGCTTGACGCTGGGCAAGCAGGCCTGCGGCGATGCTTTTGGCGTCGTGATAGGCTAGCCGGCCGCCGTTTTCCCGGCGTACCTCTAACTTTCTGCTCATTCTCTGATCAAATCGGAGATGATCAATCAGGCCAATATCGCGTACAGGTCCGCATACGACCTTGACGTGCGCCTGCTTCGCGTGTTGTGCTTTTTGATGGTCGGGGAGGCAGGCACGGTGGGATACCGCAGCGGCACGATCCTCTCGGCAGGCGACAGCCTCAAAGTCAAACTGTTCGGCAGGGGATCGAACGGGTCGCAACCGCAGACGTCAATTGACCCGGTGATCATGGCTGTCCGTTGTCGGTCTGAAGCACGCCTGAACGTCTAGCCGTTATCGAGCGCCGCGAAGCCTTCCTCCAGTAACGCACCTTGATTCGCAAAGCGGGTCCCGTCGCGTGTCCTAAGCTTGCCAAGATTCTCGATCTTCCAGCGAATGGCCGGCAGGTCGCGTAGATGGTCGTACGGCATCAGTGACCAGTCTGGCTTGAGTCTCACGAGCGAGCCGAGAAATTCGCGGTGCTCCGCCGTAAGCGCCTTGGGAAGGTCGTGGTGGAGTCTGGCCTGAACGGCCTGAAGTGCAGCCAGATCGACCTGGTCAACGGTCATCCCGACGAAGCCTGCCTCGTATTCGTCCTCAAGCGAGCGCGGCTTCGCAAAGAGTACCTCGTGGACGGGGCGGTTATGACCAGCCAGATAGCCGACAAAGGCGGTCACGACGTCCTCGCGCAGACCATAAGTGTCATACATGTGCTGCACATCAAAAACATCGCGCGGATGCTGCCGGTCCAATGCCGCAACGAGTTTGCTGCCGTAAAGCTCGGCATCGGCAAGCGTCGGCACTTCGAAGTCGACGCGGAACATCGCCTGTGCGCGCGGCACGACACTCCGTGTCACCGTCGGCGTTAATGTGCCGCGAAAAACGTAGTTCACCTCGACCTTGACCTGAGCTTCAGCGGACGAGACAGTCAGTTTCACGTCGTCGCCCTTGTTCCTGCCACTGGCGGCGGCCACGGTAACCATGTGCCCCTGTCGCTCTATGGCCTGCCGGGCGCGAGCGAGTTCGTCATGGATGATGGCGAGAGCCTCGTCGCGGGCCGGCTCATGTGAACACATGACCACGTCGATATCGACGGACAGGCGGGGCAGATCCTGAACAAACATGTTGATGGCGGTGCCGCCTTTCATCGCGAAGTGGGGCGTGTCAAAAACATCTGGCGCAATCGCCAGCATGAGGCGAACCGTATTGAGGTATTGATCGTTCATTGAGAGGAGGGTGAGCCTTAAGGGGACGTGCGGATCAGGCCTTCAGTGTGAGGCGGGGGCCCCCCTTGCGGCTACTCGTCCAACGCCGGCCGGCCCCGAGCCGGTCGACGTGTCGCTGCAGGTCCTGGCCCCAGGGAAATCCGCTCGCATCACCAAGATCGCGCACAAGCTTGACGACCTTGACGCGCGTACAGTGCGAGAGGAGGGTGTCCAGGACCGTCGGCCGGAGATTGCGAAGCGAGGACGCGAGGCTCATAGCCTCCTCGAGCGACTGCCCCTTCGCACGTCGTTTGCCTATGTCGCTGGTGAGTTCGAGCAGCGCGCGCTCGGGCTCCGAAACGAGCAGCGAGGGATCGCGGTTCGGCAGCGGTGACAGCGCGGTGTTTTCCGGCATGCTCTGGTCGAACAGGCGTGTGGTCTGCAGCGTATAGGGCATATGTTCGCCGACCCAGCCCGGCATGACATAGGGGCGTTCGACCCACAACACAACGCGCTCGCGAAAACTCAGGTTGTGACGTACCCCCTGCCAGTCCAGGGCCGTTCTGCCGCCGACGTGAAGGCCTGGTATCCGCCGGGCCAGATAGGCCAGTATTCCATCCCGGGTGGGCGTGTCGCCAGCTAGCAGATAGGCGCCTTTGGAGAGGCGTTGCAGCCATCCGGCGTTGACCAGATAGGTGGTCTGCTGGGCGCTCACGCCGCAGTCGCGAAGCATTTGCGGGTCGAGCGGTTGTCCGCGCGGCGCGCTTGCCATGAGCCGTTGAAGTGTCTTGCTGGCCATTCCGTCGTTAACGCATGATTTTTTATAGCATACACCCATTTAATTTGAAGTTAAAAAGAATAAATCATGCAACATCCGCGCGTAGGCGACAGGCGACGGCGAGCAGCGCGCTTCGCAGCACGGGGACTTTCAGGCTCATGTGGCATAACTTTCTCCCCGGAAATATCGATTTCCTTGTATTTGGAAAGAATAATGTATGTATTCACTGTGCTGCCGCCCGCGGATCTACGTTTGACCTTCGAGTCTCGTTGGCTTGCATAATTTTGTTCCTGCGTGGGGTTCGCCAACCCATTGATCCCCCGTGACGCTGGGAATGCTGGCATTCGGCAAACCGTTCCCGGTCATGGCGCTAGACAGAAGCGACGCAACCTACCAGCCGATCGATATCGTTAGCTTCGGCAGATCTTCGTCCGCGGGCAGGATGGCAACCGAGCTTTGATCCGCGGTATCGTCGAACCCAAATCCATATGCGAGATGATCGATGCATGACGTCATGCCAGAATCGAGCCCATTCGTTGGCTGGCGCATGCTGATAGAAACTCGAGGCGTTTAGCCAATCTGGGGGCTCAGTGGCAACATGCCGATTGATCGCACCGGCCAGAATTGCGCCAAAAGCGTTCGCGTCAGTCCCTCTGGGTTGGAGCACGCCATTGTTGGTCAACACATCGCATGTTCCCGGCTTGGCCATGTTGAATACCGGACCGCCATTGATCGAACCCGAAGGAGCTGCCGAACGAATAGGACGACCAATCCGATCGGCCGCATCGATCAAACAGGTTAGCAATTCTATGTAATCGCCGGCTCAGGTGTCATGGTCGCGGCGGGCAATAGTTTGCTGGCGTTCGACTACGTTCCCTGGAGCGCGAGCGCACGCGGCGCGGGCATCGATCGTGTTGTAGCGTTCGCGAGATGACCCTTCCTACGAGCCGGGCAGAACCGTATTCACTGTGCACGTTCGTGTTCTGGGGCATATTGCACCCCACGACGCGTACCCATCGCATTCTTGCAGATCAGGTGGTCACCTTCGTGCGCCCATTTTCCTGTGACAGGTCCACTCAAATCTTGAGTGATGCCGGGCACGCGGGACGTGCGCGCTTTCGTGAATGATTTGAGAAAGAATGAACTCGAGCCGAAGCTAATTGAAATCTAATTCAAGGACAGTACATTGAACTCTCGAACCATTCATAACCGTTGCGGAGAGTCCATGATGCTAGACCTGTTTCAGCGAGCCAACTTGATCGATGCGACGAGCCGCGGAATTAGCGAGATCAATCGAACCATACAAAGGTTGAAGAGAGAGTGTCCGCAGGCCTTTCATACGAAAGAAACGTTGGCCTCACGGATGTTCTATCACAGACCGCCAGAGCACACGCCGTGCGGTGGCTTTGTCGATGGGCGGATGAACGATTGAGTACTGCTTTAGGGTTTCCCATCCAGCAGGTGGGTGTCCATCCTATGAAGAGGTACGCAGCTTACCGGTCGCGAGCATCACCGCCGCCAACACAAAGATCCCGGCGAGAATGCCGGATAGCCGCATCAGCGCGGGTAGCGGATCGGCCGACCAATGATGATCCTGAACAAACACCATGATGAACGCAATGGTGAATTGCCGGCCCACGTAGCTTGCGCCTTCCCGTCCCGTTTGGACGTGACACCCTGTCCACACCCCGATGGCCAACGCGAGCATGCACAGCATGGCTTGCCCCTGTATCAGCGGGAGTAGCGCAACACCGAGCACACCGGCGAGCAAGCAGCCCGCCACACGCTGCACCATCTTTTCCATGACCGGCTGCCGGGTGCTGTCTGCGGCGAGCCCCGGCGGCACAATCAGCACCGCGATCGCCGTGACCATCGCTTGCGCGAAACCCAGCAGATGCATCACGTAAGTCAGGGATCCAAGGATGGTGATCGACAGTGCGGCCTGCAAGCCCAGCAGCATGCGCGTCGGGCGCACTGATTCCAGTGGCGGTGTCAAAACCGCCGCGGAAGGCGCGCTGGATTCGGCCACGTATCTGACAGCCCCAACGCGTTTGCAAGCGCGACCGAGAGCATCGCTTCGGTCCCGAATGTCGCGCGCGCTCTGGAAGGCTTCCACGCCGCCAGTTCGCGCCCGAGTGCGAATAGGGCGGTCCGGCAGGTCAGAGCGAGGGTGCCGACGGGCGTCATCGATGCCACCGCCGTTTCGTCACGGAAGCGCGAGGGACATGGGGGGAGAGGTGCCTCAAGTCATCGCCCCATGAACTTGAGCGCATCCATCATGGGCGTATTCGACGCATTCACCATGCCCTGAAATGGCGTGTCGAGATCGAGGACAACGTACACAGCTGTCGTGGCCGATACTGCGCAAAGAAGAAACACGACGCACATGCTCCAGTTTCTTGGCGCACTGAAGCCGAATATGCCGAATATGACGGTCAGCCAGCCAACCAGCACGGCAATGAGGGGAGCGGGAATCGAGCCTCTTCTGTGTTCGAGTGCGAGCCATCGACCCGCGAATATGTCGTCCCAAAGTTGCATCGCATGGTCACGAAGTTTGTCCTGCGCGGGGCCGACGGTCTGCAAGGCGAAAATGCGTCCCTGGATGTCATAGGTACCACTGAGGATTTCTCGCGACTCTGCCTCTGCAGTCGTTCCCGTTTTGTTGGAGAACAGGAAGGAGATCCATCGGGCATAGTCGTTCTTGATGTCGGCGCGTAGGCCATCGGCCGATGGGCCAAACTGGGACAACGTTCGGTCCAATTGGATCATGGCGACACTATTGTGTTGGAGCGCGCTGTTGACCAGGTCAAGCGAAGATTTTCCGGAAGAAATCAGCAGGCTCAGCACTAAGGCCGAAAGCGTTGCCACCAGACCAACGGCAATTCGCATCGCGGCAAGCGAGTCTTCCGAGAAATGGTGATCGGCGAGGCGTGCGCGCACATGCGATCCAAGCGCTGCACTCGCCAGAATGAGCACAAGCACAACGGCGGAAAAGACATAGTGACCCATGTTGAGCCGGCCTCGTTCGATTGCGCGGGTGATGACGCTGACGTCGACCCATCCTGGCAGCTATGGCGCAGATTATAGGGCTGGAGGCCCAAGAGGCCACGCGTTTTCGAGCGCGTGGCCTGGTGGATTCGAATGGGTGGCTAAGCCGGGGTGGCGGGCGGCCGCCTCCGGCCGGAGCGCGTTTTCGTCATCCCGCCCGGGGTAAAGAAGATGCGCCTCTCAAGCGACACGGCCGGCCCTTCAGTCATTGCACTCGATGCCCGCGCGCGAGCCTGATCAGATCGCGTGGACGCGCCCGATCGGCTTGCTCCGGCACTTTCCACGCAGCGCGCAACAGGTAAAGAAATCTGGCTTCTCCTTCGGAGATATGCCTGTCCGCATGAATGGCTTCCTTGCACAGCCAGATGACGTCGCGCCGGGTTTGCCAGTCCTGCACGTCGGCCGCGAGTTGCTCGACGATGACGGGATCGAGGCTGCACGCGTCGCCCCAATTCAGATAGGCGGCGGCAGTCAGATCTTCGCACAGCGTCTGCACGACGGCCAGAAACTGACGCGGGCGCAACGACAATCGCTGTTCGATGCCGTGGCGATCGAGCGCTTCGATCTCGTCCGCTCCTACGTGTCCGTCCGACAGCAAGCAGGCCGCGACGATACGTGCGGCGGCTTCAGGACTGTCGCATTGATAGTGACGCATGTTGGTTCTCCTTATCCGTTGATCGTTCACAGTTCGTTGTCGCGCGGCATCACGCTCGAATGCAGACTGAACGGATAGAAGCCCCGATCGAGATGGCGCATGCGGCGTTCGAGATCCACGAGATCGGACGATGACGCCAGATACGCTTCGCGTTGTTCGAAGTGAGAAGGCGGGAACAACGACGCCAGATACCCATTGCGTTCGTCGTGGCGAGAAGACGAGAACAACGCTCCCAGTTTTTCGAAAAGTGCGGCAAACATGATGTGCTCCTTGGGTGGCGCGACGCATGTCGGGCCGGCGGTCCGTATCGTCGCTTCAGTCCGATGCGTGCCGAACGCGCTTTTCGCGTCTGACTGGTGGTTCGAATCTGAACCTGTGCATCGACGAACGGATCGTAGGCGCCGTGAATTAGGCGGAAATGAGGAGCGTGCGCGGCACGCCGAAAATGATTCACGCCGAGATCAAGCGCCTGTTTCATACAGGCAGGGCCGCTCATTCTTTCCTAATCTTACTGTGTCACGTATTTTTCGTGCCACCGTTGCGATGAATGGTGCAGACGTTGCGTTAGTCGCAGTCCGAGCAGGATACGCAACGTCGTGATGGAGTCAGGAACGTGGCGTTGTGCGCGCTGGACTGCCGCGTGCGATGTAATCCGCGGGAAGCGCAGGCAGCGTGCGTTCGATGAAGTTTTTTTTATCGCCGCTGCCTGATCCCATCCTGAGTCTCTGGGCCATCAGAAACCCATATGCGGCAATACTCAGCGTGGCGTGGTGGTGAAAGC
The DNA here is from genome assembly GCA_900142905.1 of Burkholderia sp. GAS332. Taxonomy (NCBI): domain Bacteria; kingdom Pseudomonadati; phylum Pseudomonadota; class Betaproteobacteria; order Burkholderiales; family Burkholderiaceae; genus Burkholderia; species Burkholderia sp. GAS332. The sequence goes on from FSRV01000001.1 coordinate 2,012,999, forward strand.
CACGCCAGCCGCGACCTTCGTAGTGACCCAGTCCGAATTCCTGCTTCAGATCCTGATAGTCGCGCTCGATGCGCCAGCGCATCTTGGTTACCGATACAAGCTGTTCAAGTGTCGCCTCCCCCGGAGCGGTACTGAGAAAGTACTTGAGCGGCTCTTTATCTCCCTCGGGCCATTCGATGAGTAGCCACTCTTCCTCGCGCTGGGTAGTGCGCCAATAGTCCTGATGAGCGGGACGAACCCGCACGGCGGCAAAGCGCGAGGAGAGTGCCGCGTTGCTGCCTTCCCGCCAGGTGACGGTCTGCCAGGTGTTCGCAGGTAATTGCATGGCCAGCGCCTTGACCGCCTGCGGTTCGTGGCCGGGTGCGCGACGCAGCAGTGTCGGTGCGTTGCCACGCCCATTCCAGGGCTTGGGCGCGAGCGGCGCCGTACCCGGTGCCCATACTGAGGTGCCCGGACGGATCCCCACGGCGTATAACAAACCCAGTTCGCTTATCCCTTCCCGAAAGGCCGTTTCATCACCATATCCTGCATCGGCCAGCACGATACCCGGCACAATCCCGGATGCAATCGCTTCGCGCAGTTGGGTCAGCGCAATCTGTGGCTTCGTTGCGAAGGCCTGATCGTCAGGAATGCCGGCGCGACGGGCACGTTCCCGATCGTCAATCCACTCCCTGGGAACATACAGTTGCCAGGCGATAGGCAGGCTGCCGCGTTGCGTTGCGATCGATAAACTCACTGCGACCTGACAGTTGTCCTGTTTGCCGAGTTGGCCACAGTACTGACGTGCAACGCCCACCGAATGGCGACCCTTCTTTGGAAAGCCTGTGTCGTCAATAATCCAGTAGTAGCCGGCCTCTTCAGCGGCATGCGCGCCTAGCACCGGCATCACCCATTCGCGCACCCGTCGCATGATCGCCTTGTCGGACCATTCGGCCTTGGCAACAAAATGGTGGAGCGACTGATGCTTCGCACTGGCATGAAGCGGATCAATATGCGCAGCCATCGGCTCGACGCTCTTCCTTGACAGTGGCATCACCAGACCGGAACAGTAGCCTTTAAGGCCGGCGTGGCGATTAGCGTGCCCTAACTCCTGTGCCAGATGGTCGAGATACGCGTCAAATTCATCGAGATCGTTTGCCATTCCGATACCCCGTAGTCGCTATTACTTCATACTACCAGGTATCGCTTTTAGCTGACACAGTAAGACTAACTCTCAACGACCAGAATGCACGTCATCCGATGCAGCCAATTCGCTGCGCCGAAGGTCAAGGAGAAAAAACATGAAAGGGATTCGCCAGGTGGTAGTCGCCGCCGCATTAAGCGTCGGCCTCGTGAGTGTTGCCGAGGCGCATGTGTTCGTCGGTGTCGGCATCGGGCTGCCGGTGATGCCGGTGGCGCCAATCGTGGCAGCGGTGCCTGTTGCGCCCGTACCGATCTATGCACCGCCGCCTGCGCCCGTGTATTACGCGCCGCCACCTCCCGTGTATGTGCCGCCCGTGGTCGTGGGTTATTACGGACACCCGTACTGGGGGTACCGGCACTACGGATATGGATATGCCTACTGGCGCTAGTGCAGGACCCTGCGCCAACGGCTGAATCACGTCCAGACGGCACCTCATTCTTTGCTAATTCTTCTTCTTTACAGTGAAGTCCATGGCGTCGTTTCGACGCCAGAAAGCGCCTGGTCGGGGGTGTAGAATCGCTCCACAAAAAACCTGTCTCAGCCGTCTCTTGCGTTGCCCTGGGTGTTCCGGCGTCCCCGAATCGCTCGTTGGACGAAACACTTTTTCCGCGTCGCTATGATCAAGTCTCTACGAAACCAGCTTGTCTTCGCGCTTTGCGTGCTGGTCAGCATCGTCGGCGTGGTGCAGGGCGTCAGTTCGTTTCAGTTGTCGAAAGCGGGCATGAGCGCGTTGCTCGACCTTCGGCTCGAACAGGTCGCCGGCCGTATGCGCGGCGGTTTCGCGGATTCGCTGCCCACCATTCCCGCGCGCGGCTCGCAACCGGAACGCGACATTGTCATTACGATCTGGAAGGACGATCAGGCCACGCCGTACCGGTCGACCGAACCTTCTTTGGCGCTGCCACGCGAGGCGCCGGCGGGTTTCACGACGACCGCCGTCAGCGGCGAGGAATGGCGCATCTACACGCTGCGTGAGCCGTCTATGGTGATCCAGGTCGCACAACGCTCGGCGGTGCGGCACGAGCTTGCGGAGGAAAGTGCAGTCAATACGCTTTGGCCGATGATCGTACTCGTGCCGCTGGTGTGGATTGCCGTGCTGCTTGTCGTGCGCCGCTCGTTGCGCAAGTTGAATCGTCTGGGGGCGCAAGTGCAGGGCATCGACGTCAGTCATTTTCAGCAATTGTCGACGGCGGGTGTACCGATCGAAATACGTCCTTTCATCGACTCGATCAATCTGATGATCGATCGGCTCGCACAATCGATCGAGTCGGAACGCAAGTTTATTTCCGACGCGGCGCACGAACTGCGCACGCCGCTCACCGCGCTTCAATTACAGGCGGACAATCTGCAGCCGCTTATCGTGGCCGGCAACCAGCAGCGCTTTCTCGAGTTGCGCAGCGGCATCACACGCAGTGGCGGTCTGATCACGCAATTGCTCAGGCTCGCGCGTGCCGATGCGGCGCTGCAAGCCGAGACGCTGACGCGCGTCGATGTGCCCGCCGTGGTCGTCGATGCCGTGGCCGAAGTATTGCCGATCGCGATGAAGCGCGGCATCGATATCGGCGCCGACGAAATGGCGGGCGCGTTTGTGCACGCGGTCGAAGCCGATGTCGGCATTGCCGTGCGCAATCTGGTCGGCAACGCGATCCGCTACACGCCGGACGGCGGCAAAGTCGATCTGAGCGTCCGGGTGCGCGACGACATGGTATGGATCGAGGTGATCGACACCGGGCCCGGCATTGCGGAAGAACTGCTGCCACGGGTGTTCGACCGCTTCTTTCGCGCCAATACGCAAATCGAGGGCAGCGGCCTCGGACTGTCGATCGTCAGGGCGATCGCGAGTAAATATGGCGGCGCGGCGAGTCTTCGCAATCGTCAAGACGGCCCGTCGGGGATCGTCGCGTCGATTGGATTTCCGTCAGCCTCTTAGCTCAGATTAACTAACCCATTCGTTGCCAGTTCGTCGCGTTCAAGCTGAATTCGTGGAAGCGCCGGCCCCTTCTGATTCCGACAAGGCGATGTGCGCGGTGGCCGCCACAGGCACGTGTCAGCTATGATGCGATTTGGCCCGTGCCCGCATAGCGGCTGCACCGGCGGGCTCCGGCTGGGAATCGTTCCCCGTATTCCGTTTCTCGCGTCTCGGCCAACGACACTCTTCGTTGCTGTGGAAACGACATCATGCGCGTTCTACTGGTTGAAGACGACCTGCAGATTGGACAAAGCCTGCTGCGTGCCTTGCAGGACGCGGACTATAGCGTCGATTGGGTGCGCGACGGCAACGCCGGCAGCGCGGCGATCGCGGCCACGGAGTATACGGTCGTACTGCTCGATCTCGGCTTGCCGGGCATGGGCGGGATCGACTTGCTGAAAGCCTCGCGAGCGGCCGGCAACAAGGTGCCGGTGCTGATCCTGACTGCGCGCGACGACCTGGAGGCGCGAGTGCAGGGCCTCGACGTCGGCGCCGACGACTACGTCCTGAAACCCTTCGATGTTCCCGAACTGCTTGCCCGCATTCGCGCGGTATTGCGCCGCAAGGCCGGCTATGCGGTGTCGCGCCTCGGCGACGATTCCCTGAATCTCGATCTCGACAAGCGCACGCTGTGCTGCAATGGCGTGACCTCGGTGCTATCGGCGCGCGAATTCGCGTTGATGCTGGCGTTTCTCGAACGTCCTGGCACGATCCTGTCGCGCGATCAGCTGGAAGACCGCTTATATGGTTGGGGTAAGGAAGTGGAGAGCAACGCGGTCGACGTGTTGATTCATTCGGTGCGCAAGAAGTTCGGGCAGGCGGTTATCCGTAATGTGCGCGGCCTCGGCTGGACCGTCATGCTGGGCGATTCCGCCAAGGCTTGAGGGCTTTCTTCATACGTTTTGTTGGCAAGCGTCGATGTTCACCTGACGCGTTCCGGGTGAGCGCTCAATGAGCGCCATCGGACTTCCGAATGCGGCCAATTTGCGGCCGTGCTGCGTCAACTTCCCTAAATCCCACCATCAAAATTTTTTTGATAGCGCCCGCTTTCCAACTGCGGGACTATCCATAGTATTTTTTATGATTTGCAATTCGCATGCTTGATGCGTAAGAATGCGTTTTCCGAATTCATCAATGTGATCGAAACAGGCGCGCGTATCCATGGAAATTCGTCAGCTGGAAGCGTTTGCTGCTGTGATGTCCGCGGGCAGTGTCACGGCCGCCGGGCGCCTGCTCGGGCGGTCGCAACCGTCGGTCACGCGCTCCATTCAGGAACTGGAAGCCGAAATCGGCTATCCGCTGTTCCAGCGCTTCGGACCACGGGTCGCCCCCACGCGCGAGGCTTCGCAGCTCTATCAGGACGTCGAACGCACCTTGGCCAGCCTGCGCCAAATCAAGGCGCGCGCCGAACAGATCGCTCGACAGGCGCCGCCGCCCGTGACCCTCGCCGCAACGTCCGCGCTCGCCGCCGGACTGGTGCCTCGCGCGCTGGCCTTGCTCGATCGGTCCCATCCGCTCGAATCCGTGCATTTGCGCAGCGCAGCGCCCGAACAGGTCGTCGACGCCGTGCTGAACGGCACGGTCGATCTTGGCGTATCGAGCCTGCCGCTCGAGCATCGCGGCGTGCTCGTCCATTGGATCGGCGAAACCGCGTGCGTTGCCGCGGTAAGCGCCGACGACCCGCTCGCACAAAAGCCGCGCATCGCGTTGAGCGACTTCGCAAAGCGGCGTCTCGTGACGATGCAAAACCCTTACCGGCTGCGGCCGCGGCTCGATTCGGCGTTCGCGCAAGCGGGCGTGCGCACGGCTGGCGTGATTGAAACCAACTCGTCGCTGAATGCACTCGGCGCGGTACGCGCGGGTCTCGGACTCGCCGTGCTGGAACCGGTGACGGCGCTTGGATTACCCGTCGAAGGCGTGGTGATCCGTCCGCTCGATATCCGCATCCCGTTCCTGTTCGGCGTCATCACGCCGGAATTTCGTCCGCCCGGCGCGGTGACCCTTGCTGCGGCGCAGGCGCTTGCGCAGGCCGCCGCCGACATGCTGCCCGACTTCGTTTTGCACGATGCAAGCCAGCACGGCGCGATCCTTCAGGCGCTCTACGGCGCGCCCGAGGACATTCTCAACCCGACTGAAGAGCACACCCCGTGAGCCTCGACCATCCTCCTTCATCGAATCCACCCGGCGGCCTAGCGGCGCTCGAAGCACGGCTCGCCGAAGACCTGTCCCTGCTCGAATTGCCGGCACGGGAATGGGTGCTCGGCAAACAGCACGACGGCGGGGAAGTGCTGGACGTCGCGGTGATCGGCGGCGGCATGGCCGGGTTGGCGGCGGCCGCCGCGCTCAAGCTGCTGGGGGTGCGGGCGCGCATTTTCGACCGCTCGCCACAAGGGCTGGAAGGCCCCTGGGCGACCACCGCCCGCATGGAAACGCTGCGCTCGCCCAAGCAGCTGACCGGCCCGGCGCTGGGATTGCCTGCGCTGACGTTTCGCGCGTGGTTCGAAGCTCAGTTCGGCGTGCCGGCATGGCAGGCGCTCGACAAGATCGACCGCCTGCAATGGATGCAGTATCTGATCTGGTATCGCCGGGTGCTCGCGCTCGAGGTCTGCAACGACCACACCATCGAAGCGCTGACACCGCGCGCCGACGGTCTCGTCGCGCTGAGCGTGCGAACGCCCGAGCGGCGCTTCGACGTCTACGCGCGACGCGTCGTGCTGGCGACCGGTCGTGACGGATTGGGCGGCCCCGCGCTGCCCGGTTTCGTCGACGGGTTGCCGCGCAACCGTTGGGCGCATTCGTCCGATACGTTCGATTACGGCACGCTTGCCGGCAAGCGCGTGGCCGTGGTGGGCGGCGGCGCGTCGGCCATGGACAGCGCGGCGACGGCACTCGAAGCCGGGGCCGCGAGCGTCGATTTGCTGGTCAGGCGCGCGGACTTTCCGCGGGTGAACAAGGGCAAGGGCGCCGGCAACCCCGGCCTGACGCACGGCCATCAGGCACTCCCCGATGAGTGGAAATGGAAGATCCGCCATTACATCAACACGGTGCAGGTGCCACCGCCGCGCGGCAGCACGCTGCGCGTGTCGCGTCATGCGAACGCGCGCTTCAACCTCGGATGCCCGGTGTCGTCGGTCGAGAGCACGGCAAACGGCCTCGCCATCCACACGCCCAAAGGCACCTTCGCGGCCGACTTCCTGGTGGTCTCGACGGGCTTCAAAATCGACTGGTCCGCGCGCCCTGAGTTCGCGGCGATCGCACCGCATATCCGTACCTGGGCCAGCCGCTACACGCCGGCAGGCGCGGACGATGAGGATGCCGAATTGTCCGACTCGCCCGATCTCGGACCCGCTTTCGAATTCCTCGAACAGGTGCCCGGCGCTTGCCCGGGCCTGTCGAACATCCATTGCTTCTGCTATCCGGCCACGCTCTCGCACGGTGCCGTCTCCGGCGACATTCCGGCCGTCAGCGTCGGCGCGCAACGGCTCGCTCAGGGCATCGCCACGCTGCTGTACCGGGAAGACGTGGAGCAGCACTACGCGGTGCTGGAAGCCTATGCGGAGCCCGAACTCTACGGCGACGAATGGCAGCCTGCCGAAGCGCCGGCCCAGTATGCGGAGGACCAATGAGCGGCTGGCTCATTCGCCGCATCGCGCAAGCGGCGTTCGTGGTCCTGTTGATGACGCTGATTGTCTTCATCGGCCTGCACGCGATCGGCAATCCCATCGATATCCTGATCGGACAGGACGTCGATCAGGTCGACCGGGCACGCATCATCGCGCAACTGGGTCTCGACCAGCCGCTCTGGAAACAGTACCTCGCGTTCCTCTACGGCGCGGCGCACGGCGATCTCGGCAACAGCTTCGTCTATAACGAGCCCGCCATTCGCCTGATCCTGCAGCGCCTGCCCGCGACCTTCGAACTCGCGGTCACGGCGTTGCTGCTCGCGCTCGTGACCGGCATCCCGCTCGGGCTGTTCGCCGGCCTGCGGCCGAACAACCCGCTGTCGAAAATACTGATGACAGGAAGCATTGTCGGCTTCTCGCTGCCGACTTTCTGGGTCGGCCTGATGCTCATCATGCTGTTCAGCGTGAAGCTCGGCTGGCTGCCCGCCAGCGGCCGCGGCGCAACCGCGAGCCTGTTCGGCGTCCAGTGGTCATGGCTCACGCTGGACGGCCTGCGTCACCTGATCCTGCCTGCGCTGAATCTGGCGCTCTTCAAGGTATCGCTCGTGCTGCGCCTGACGAGCGCGGGCGTGCGCGAGGTTCTGCCGATGGAACACGTGCGTTTCGCGCGCGCTAAGGGTTTGTCATCCACGCGTGTCGTGCTCGTCCACATCCTGCGCAATACGCTGATTCCGCTCATCACGGTGATCGGTCTGGAGTTCGGCTCGACCATCGCGTTCGCGGTCGTGACCGAAACCGTATTCGCGTGGCCGGGCGCAGGCAAGCTGATCCTCGACAGCATCAACGCGCTCGACCGTCCGGTGATCCTGTCGTATCTGATCGTGGTCGTGTGCATGTTCGTCTCGCTGAATCTGTTCGTCGATATCCTCTACAAATTCCTCGATCCGCGCGTGCGGCTGGAGGGCACGCGATGAATACGACCCCGCTGATGCCGCAAACGCCGGCGCGCACGGCGACGCCGCGCCGGCAGTCGCCGTGGCGCCGGCTCGTCGCGGATTTTGGCCGTTCGCCGGTGGCGCTGGCCGCGTTGAGCGTCGCGATACTGCTCGTGCTCGCGGCCATTTTTGCGCCGCTCATCACGCCGCAGAACCCCTATGACCTGCTGCAACTCGATGTACTCGACGCCCGCCTGCCACCCGGTTCGATGAACGGCGCCGGCACCCATGCCTACTGGCTGGGCACCGACGGGCAGGGCCGTGATCTCTATTCCGCGATGCTCTATGGCCTGCGCCTGAGCCTTTCAGTCGGCCTCGGCTCGGCGCTGATCGCGGGTGTGGTCGGCACCGTGTTCGGCCTGATCGCGGCGTACGCAGGCGGCAAGACCGATAGCCTCATCATGCGGCTGGTGGACTTGCTGCTTGCCTTTCCCTCCATCCTCGTCGCGATGATGCTGCTCGCCTTCCTCGGCAAGAGCGTGACCAACGTCGTGCTGACGCTGGTGCTGATCGAATGGGCGTATTACGCCCGGACCGCCCGCGCGCAGGCTCTGGTCGAAGCGCGGCGCGAATACGTCGAAGCCGCGCGGAGTCTCGCGATCCCGAACTGGCGCATCGTGCTCGTGCACATCCTGCCGAACTGCCTGCCTCCGCTGATCGTGGTGGCCACGCTGCAGGTCGCGCGGGCGATCACGCTCGAAGCGACGCTGTCCTTTCTCGGACTCGGCGTGCCGATCACCGAACCCTCGCTGGGACTGCTGATCGCCAATGGCTATCAGACCATGCTCTCGGGCGAATACTGGATCAGCGTCTATCCGGGCCTCGCGCTGCTGGCGTTGTTGGTATCGATCAACATGGTCGGCGACCGGCTGCGCACCTTGCTCAATCCGAGGTTCGTGAAATGAGCGGCGCGACCTTCTCCAGCGTCGACAACACGCTTGAAATCCGGCACCTGCAAACGCGCTTTTTCACGCGCGAAGGCGCGCTGCCCGCTGTCGAAGACGTCTCGCTCGCCGTCGCGCGAGGCCGCGTGCTGGGTCTCGTCGGCGAATCGGGTTCGGGTAAATCGGTCACCGGCTTTTCGATCATGGGACTCGTCGATGCGCCCGGCCGCATCATCGGCGGCGAAATCCTGTTCAAGGGGAAGAACCTGGTCGGCCTGCCGGAAGCGGAGATGCGGCGTCTGCGCGGCAGCCGCATTGCGATGGTATTCCAGGATCCCATGTCCACGCTTAACCCCGTGCAGCGCGTCGACGCGCAAATGATCGAAGCTGTGCGCGCGCATCGTCACGTTAGCCGGCGCACCGCACGCGACCAGGCGAGGGAAGCGCTGGCGGCAATGGGCATCGCCAGTCCCGAGGAACGGCTGCGGGCGTATCCGCATCAGTTGTCGGGCGGCATGCGTCAACGTATTGCGATCGCGATTGCGATGCTGCACAAACCCGATCTGATCATCGCCGATGAACCGACCACCGCCCTCGATGTCACCATCCAGGCGCAGATCCTGTCGGAAGTGCAGACGCTCGTGCGCACGCAAGGCACCTCGCTGATCTGGATCACGCACGATCTGTCCGTGGTAGCGGGTCTCGCCGACGACATCGCCGTCATGTATGCGGGAAGAGTCGTCGAACAGGGTAGCGTGGACGCCGTGCTGGACCATCCTCAGCACCCCTATACCGCCGGGCTGATCGACAGTCTGCCGAGCCTCAACACGCGCGGCAAACGGCTCACGCAGATTGCCGGCATGACGCCTGATCTGCGCTCGCTGCCGCCGGGTTGCGCCTTCGCTGCGCGCTGCACGCGGGCCACGGCGGCCTGCTTGACGCCACCGTCGCTCGAGCCATCGCCGGCCGCGCAGACCAGCGAACGCGGCACGCATCTGGTGCGCTGTTTCCATCCTGGCCGGCAGGCCGGTGTGCGCAAGGAGGCAACGGCATGAATCATAGGGAAGCCCCGGTCGATACCGCTGCCCTTGTCGAGCTCCGCGGCGTGAGCCAGCGCTTCGGCGAGCGCCGCGAGAACGCCGCGGCACGCTGGCTGCGCGAACGCCATCTGCTGGCGGCGCAAGCGGTCACGCATGCCGTCGAGGGTGTCGATCTCAAGATCATGCCGGGTGAGGTGGTCGGACTGGTGGGCGAATCGGGCTGCGGAAAATCCACGCTCGGCCGCATCATCGCCGGCCTCATCGCGCCGACCGAAGGCGACGTGCTGGTGGGGGGGCGGCCCCGCGCGGCCATGCCGGCCGACGAATCGCGCGCCGCCCGGCTGGCAATCCAGATGATCTTTCAGGATCCGCATTCGAGCCTGAATCCGAGACGGCGTATCCGCGACATCGTCGGCGAAGCGCCGCTCGTGCATCGCATGGTCGAGCGCGCCGATCTCGACGGCTATGTCGCCGCGCAGCTGCAGCGCGCCGGCCTCGATCCGGCGCTGGCCGATCGTTATCCGCATGAGTTCAGCGGCGGCCAGCGGCAGCGCATCGGCATTGCGAGAGCCCTGGCGGTCAATCCGTCGATGCTCGTCTGTGACGAAGCCGTGGCGGCGCTCGACGTCTCGATCCAGGCGCAGATTCTGAATCTGTTCATGGACCTGCGCGAGCAGCTCAACCTCACCTACCTGTTCATCAGTCACGACCTCGGCGTGGTCGAGCAGGTGTCGGACCGCGTGGTGATCATGTATCTCGGACGCGTCGTGGAGAGCGCGCCGGTCGAAGAAATATTCCGGCACCCTAATCATCCTTATACGCAGACCCTGCTGGCCGAAATCCCTCGCCTCGACTCGCGCAAGAAGCACTTCGCCGCGATTCGCGGCGAGATGCCGAGCCCGCTCGCGCCCCCGTCGGGCTGTCATTTTCATCCTCGCTGTCCACACGCCATGCCGCGCTGCAAGACCGAAGCGCCCACCTTGCGCGGCATTGCCATCGAGCACGTCAGCGCGTGCCACCTGAACGACGTCAACCCGGCATCGATCCGCAAAACTTTCAATCAATAGGAATTGCATCGTGAAACGCCCGTTCCTCTCCATGCTGACCGTCGCGCTCGCCGGCGCGGCGCTGTTCAGTTCCGGCACTGCGTCGGCCCAGACGCTCAATATCGCGTTCGCCGATCCGCTGTCGTCGCTCGATCCGCAACTGAACAACTACGCGGGGGACCGCTCCGTCGATCTGCACTTCTGGGATCTGCTGGTCGAGAATCACAACAACACGCTCGCGCCGGGTCTCGCGACCAGCTGGAAGGCGATCGGCAACGATACGTGGGAGTTCAAGCTGCGCCGCGACGTCAAGTGGCAGGACGGCACGCCGTTCACCGCGAGCGACGTGATCTATTCGTATCAGCGCGCGCGCAACGTGCCGGGGACCATTGCCACCTTCGCCGGCTATTTGCGCACCATCGCTTCCGTGAGCGCGCCCGATCCGTACACGCTGATCATCAAGACGAACACCCCGACGCCGGATCTGCCGCTCAACCTGACCTCCGTGCACATCGTGAGCAAACATGTGGGCGAGAAGTCCTCGTCGGAGGATTACAACAGCGGCCGCGCGATGGTCGGCTCGGGACCCTATAAGTTCGTTTCATACACACCGGGCGATCGCGTGGTGATGACGCGCAACGACGCCTACTGGGGTGCCAAGCCGGCCTGGGAGAAAGTGAACTATCGCTACGTGAGCAACGCGGCGTCGCGCACGGCGGATTTGCTGTCGGGCGACGTCGACGTGATCGACAAGGTCTCCGTGTCCGACCTGCCGCGTCTGAAGCAGTCACCGAACGTGTCGGTGTTCGCCTATCCCGGCTTGCGTGTGCTGCTGCTTCAGCCCAGTTTCCGCAAGGGCCCGAACCCGTATATCACCGACAACGCCGGCAAGCCCTTGCCGAACAATCCGCTTCTCGATGTGCGCGTGCGCCGCGCCTTGTCGCTGGCGATCAACCGTCCCGCCATCACCGACCGCATCCTGCAAGGCGCGGCGACCGTCGCCAATCAGTGGATGCCGGTGAAGACCTTCGGCTATAACCCGGACGTCAAGGACATTCCGAACGATCCGGCCGCGGCGAAGAAGCTGCTGGCCGAAGCCGGCTTTCCGGACGGCTTCCAACTGACGCTCAGCGTGCCGAACGACCGTTATCCGCAAGCGCCTGAAACCGCCCAGGCCGTCGCGCAATTCTGGACGCGCATCGGCGTGAAGACGAAAGTCGAGGTGATGCCTTGGGCGACCTATGCGAGCCGCGCGAACAAGAACGAGTTTGCGGTCAGCATGATCGCGTGGGGTAACGGCACCGGCGAGGCGAGCTATGCGCTCGTCAATGTGCTGTGCACCGTCGATGCGAAAAAGGGCATCGGCTCGTCGAACTGGGGGCGTTACAGTAACCCGGCCGTCGATCACGCGCTCGACGAGGCGACTGCGGAGTTCGATCCCGCGAAGCGCGAGGCGATCCTGCGGCAGTCGGTGAAGGTGGTGAGCGACGACGTGGGCGTGATTCCGCTCTATCACTACGAGAACGTCTGGGCCGCGAAGAAAGGCTTGAAGGTGGTGCCGGCGGTCAGCGACCGGACCACGGCCATGATGGTCACGCGCAACGGCAGCTGAGGCACGCATGATCGACATCACGGCGATACCCGGCGACGCGCTGATCGACGTTGCGCGCCGCATCACGGTAACCGGTGCGCAGGCGGACGCGTTGCTGACCCTTCGAACCCGGACCGTGCGCGGCGCGGGCACGGTCTGGACCAGTCTCGCGGTATTTCGCGCCGATGGGCACGGCACAGTCGACCTTGAGCGCGACGCACCGCTTGCAGGCGACTACGAGGGCCTCGCACCGATGGGACTCATCTGGTCGCAGGTGCCGACGGAGGCAGGAAAACGCGAAGTGTTTCCCGCCGATGTCTCAAACGCGCTGACGACCCGCATCGAGGTGATCGACTCCGCCGGACAGGTGCTGGCCGCGACCGACCTAATCCAGCGCCTGATGGCGCCCGGTGTGCAGCGGCGCGACATGCGCGTGGACGGTTGCGTCGGCACGCTGTTCCTGCCTGCCACGCCGGGACCGCATCCCGTCGTGCTCGTGCTCAACGGATCGGGCGGTGGCATCAACGAACCGCGCGGGGCGCTTTATGCATCGCGCGGATATGCCGCCCTTGCGCTCGGCTATTTCAAGACGCCGGGGCTGTCCGACTACATCTCCCATACACCGCTCGAATATTTCCGCCGCGCGCTTGACTGGATCGCACGCGAGTTGCAGCCTGCGCACGGTTTCATTGCGGTGAGCGGGCAATCGCGCGGCGGCGAACTGGCGCTGCTGCTCGGTGCGACCTATCCGGACCGGATCAAGGCCGTGATCGGCTATGTGCCCGGCGCGGTCGTTCACAGCGCCCAGAATGCCGCCGATCCCGCGACGGGCCGCGAAGGCCCGGCCTGGCTGCTCGATGGACAGCCGCTGCCGCATCTTTGGGAGAACAACCGTACGGCGAGCTGGCGGCCCTTTGACGAGGGGCCGGCGCCGCATCGCCACGAACGCGCGATTCGAACCGCGTTGCTCGATAAGGAGGCGGTAGAGCGGGCGAGGATCCGGGTCGAAAAAATAGCGGGTCCGGTGCTGCTGCTCTCCGCCACCGATGACGGTTCGTGGCCCTCGTCCGAGTATTCGCGCATGGTGGTCGAACGGCTCGAACAGCTGAAGCATGCTTACCCGGTACACCATCTTGACTTCGAGCGCGCCGGCCACGCGATCGTTTTTCCCTACGTGCCGACCACCCAGCTCGTGTATGCCCATCCCGTTTCGGGGCGCATCAGCACGGGCGGCGGCGAGCCCGCGGCGAACGCACGCGCGGACGAGGCATCGTGGCGCGAAGTGCTGGCCTTTCTCGACGCCGCATACCACGCCCGCGCATCGGAACACCCGAACGACTCTTTCCGGCAGGAGCAACCATGACAGAACCCTACGATCCCAGCACCGATGTCATCGACCGGATTGCGGGTCTCGCACCCGGCTCGGCGACGTACGCCACCCGACATAAGCGCGCCAAGGTCGCCGCCGCGACGCAGCACAGCTATGACGTCCTGTTCGATCCCGCGCTGCCGGACTTATCGTTGACCGACCGTCTGTGCGTCGCGCTGTACGCTTGCACGCTGTCCAAGGCGTCCGCGCTGGCTAAGCACTATGCGCAGCAGCTCGCTTCGATTGGCGGCGACCGGACGGTGATCGACCCGATCGCGCAAGGTTCGCTCGACAAGATCGATCCTCAGTCGCCGCGCCTGCGTGCCATGCTGGACTTCACGCGCACGCTGATCGAAGCACCGATCGAGGGTGATAAAGCCGCGCTCGAACGTCTTGGCCATGCCGGCATCGCGACACCGGCCGTGGTCGCGCTCGCACAATTGATCGCGTTTCTTTCCTACCAGATTCGCCTGACGGCCGGTTTGCACGCGCTGCAGGCGCTGAATGAAACGGAGGCCGCATGAGCCGCCTGATCGAAGCCCAGGGTTTCACGAATCGCGTGCTGGAATGGGACGCATGGCTGGATATCGTGTCTCTCGACGATGCCTCCGCCGAGCAGATTGCGGTGCTTGAAGAGAGTCATCCGAAAGCCAAGGAATCGGATTACTACCTGTTCCTCGTGCATCAGCCGGAGATTTTGCGGCAGCGCTCGGCGGCGTTCAACGCGATCATGTACGCGCCGGGCGGCTTGCCGCGCGCGGAACGGGAGCTGGCATCGACGGTCGTTTCGCGCGTCAACGGCTGCGTGTATTGCGCGTCCGTGCACGCTCAGCGCTTCGAGCAACTCGCGAAACGCGACGACGTGATAGAGCAAGTTTTTAACGATCCCGCTACGGCCGGAACGTCGCCACGCGAAAAAGCGATCGTGCTGGCGTCGATCGATCTGACGCTGACGCCCGGCCGGGTCGACCCGGCGCAACTCCGAGCGCTGCGCGAAGTTGGACTGAGCGACGATGAGATCCTCGACCTGATCCATTCCATCGCTATCTTCGCCTGGGCCAATCGCCTGATGCTCAATCTCGGCGAACCCGTTGGATGAGAAAGGCGATGGGGATGCGCGCTCATGAATTTGACCAGCAGCGGAGCAATGATTCACCGGGCAAACGTCAGGGACATACCCACGCGGCAGTCTTGCATTCAACCTGCCCTCAGTGGAATTGATATGCTTCGTATTGGTTGGCTGGGCTAGCTGAAGTTCTCGTGCAGCTTTGGAGAAGCGCCCCATTTCCACCATTGTTCTAAAAAGGCCGCACACAGCACAGGTCAGCGGAGAGTCGCCTCGCAAGACGTTAAGCGCGCATCGCTGTACGTCAACTTCCCGGTAGTCTGCTTCATTCGGATAGGAGGGGCCATGGGCCAATCGACACATCCCGTTGACGAGGTGCTGCCGTTCGGGCAGATGCTGGCAGTCGGCATCCAGCACGTACTTGTCATGTACGCTGGCGCAATCGCGGTGCCGCTGATCATCAGCGCGGCGCTCAAGCTTCCCAAAGATCAGGTTGCGTTTCTGATCAGCTCCGATCTCTTCGCCTGCGGCATCGTCACACTCATCCAGTGCATTGGGATCTGGAAGTTCGGGATTCGTCTTCCTGTCATCATGGGCGTGAGCTTTGCACCGGTCGGCCCGATGGTGGCCATGGCTAATTCGGGGCTGGGATTGCCCGGCATTTTTGGCGCGACCATGGCGGCGGGCGTCTTTGCGATCATCATCGCCCCTTTCTTTGGCAGACTGATGCGATTTTTCCCGGCGGTGGTCACGGGCACCATCATTCTGACAATCGGCATGACCCTGTTTCCGGTCGCCATTAACTGGGCGGGAGGGGGGCACGACTCACCCAATTTCGGCGATCCCAGGAACCTGCTGATCGCTACCGTGGTACTTCTCGTGATCTTGCTGATCAACAAATATCTGAAAGGATTTCTCGCCAACATTTCGGTGCTACTGGGTATGACCGTTGGCTTCCTCATCGCGCTTCCGTTCGGCTTTGTGAACTTCTCCGGCATTGGGCAGGCCGCCTGGTTTGCGCCGGTCTATCCGTTCGCCTTCGGTTTTCCGACCTTCGATATTGGCGCGATTGCTTCACTCTGCCTCGTGATGGTCGTCGTCATGGTCGAATCCCTCGGCATGTTTCTCGCGTTGGGCGATCTGACCAAGCGGCCAGTCACGCATGACGACGCCTCGAGGGGGCTGCGCACCGACGGTCTCGGCACGCTTATCGGCGGCATTTTCAACACGTTTCCCCACTCGTCGTTCTCGCAGAACATCGGTCTCGTCGGCATTACCGGCGTGCGCAGCCGCTGGGTGGTGGCGGTTTCCGGGGTGCTGTTGTCGTCGTTGGGCCTGCTGCCCAAGCTGTCGAACATCATCGCGTCCATTCCCGTTGTGGTGCTGGGCGGCGCAGGTATTGCGATGTTTGGGATGGTCGCCGCAACGGGCATCAAGATCCTCAGCAAAGTGCGCTATGAAAGCAAGAACAACCTGCTCATTGTCGCGATCAGCCTGGGCGTGGGTGTGATCCCGTTGGCGGCGCCGACATTCTTCCATCAATTGCCCCAGTGGACCGGCGCGCTGACCCACAGTGGCATTACACTTTCCGCCATCACGGCAATCCTGCTTAACGCGTTCTTCAATCGTGCGGAGTCGGTTGAGGAGGTCGAACGGGAATTGGCTGCAGACATACCAATGAGTCTTAAAACGGATCAGGATGATAGGCCAGCTCCCCATGCATGAGCGAACGACATCAGAACGCCACTAACGTCTGCATGACTCTCGACCTCGGTCCGGGTTCGCTTATATAGTGACGGACTGTCGGCAGCGATCTGTTACCTTCACTGCCTTTTTCAGTGTGCCCCTATCCGACCTCGGCCATGCATCCACCTGGCGCTACCGTACCGATCTCCCTCGTTCAAGGTTTTCTCGACGGCGTGGGCGCCCAGCCAGACGTCGTCGATCGATACCTCGAAGGCGCGAGCATCTCGCGCGCGCTGTTGACCGAATCGGGCGCGCGCGTGACCGAGGCGCAGTTCGCGGCGCTGTACCGCGCACTGGCGATCGAGTTCGACGACGAAATGCCGGGCATCTTCACGCGGCCATTACGCAACGGCACCCTGAAATTCCTGTGCCTGAGTCTCCTTGACGCGCCGAACCTGGAAACCGCGATGCATCGGTTCGGTCAGTTCATGCATATCGTGCTCGACGACTTCCGGTTCGAGACACGGCGCAGCCCTCTGGTGGCGGACGTCGCGCTCGGACAGGGCGCCGCGGCCGTCAGCGTCCTGGGTCAGGAATTGATGCTGAAACTCGCGCACGGCGTGGGGTCCTGGCTCGTTGGCCAGAAGATTCCGCTGCTGCAAGTCCGCTTTGCGTTTCCGCGTCCACCGCATGCGCATGAATATCTTTACCTCTTTCCTGGACCTGTCCAGTTCGACTGTGAACAGACGCTGATGCAGTTCAGCACGTCGTTCTTCGACATGCCGATTCGTCAGCGCAAGGCGAACCTGCGAAAGTTTCTCGCGCGGGCGCCCGAAGACTGGATCTTTGTGGCGTTCGACGAACAGCTCACGAGCCACCGCGTCAGGGAATACCTGGCCTCCCGCTTGCCCGACATGCCGTCGATCGAGGAAGCCGCGCGAGGCCTGCACTGCTCGGTGCGGACCTTGTGCCGCCATCTTGCCGCCGAGGGCGCGGCGTTTCAGACGCTGAAGAACGAATTGCGGCGGGATATCGCGATTCAACGTCTCACGGGAACCGAGGACGCGATCGCGGCGATTGCCGGCGACATCGGCTTCGATGATCCGACCGCCTTCCATCGTGCCTTTCGGCACTGGACGGGCAGCACACCCGGCGCCTACCGCCGCGGCACCTGATTCCATCGCCAATGCCGGGCCTGCGCGAGAGGCCCGGTGTTGTCGCGCGCCCCCGTCCTGAGGGCGGCGCGCCAAGGCGAGTCGGCCGGATTGCTCGTATTCCCTGGCCGACTTTGTCAATAGATGGTCCGGTTTGGTCAGCCGGATTCGCCATGTTCGAGGCTACGATGCCGTCAATCGTTGCCGTGCAGGACCTGGTGTCCCAGTGTCATGGCACCCCTTTAAATTCCACCATTGGGAAGACCCAGGATGAGCTATTCCGCGCCCGTCAAGGACATGCTGTTCGCCATTAATGAACTTGCAGGTCTCGATCAAGTATCGACGCTGCCCGGCTTCGAGGACGCGACGGTTGAAACTGCGCAGGCCGTGCTCGAAGAAGCCGCCCGCTTTAACGAGGATGTGCTGGCGCCACTGAATTTTGAAGGCGACCGGAACCCGAGCAGCTGGAAGGACGGCGTGGTCACCGCCACGCCGGGTTTCAAGGAAGCATTTCAGCAGTTCGCCGAGGGCGGCTGGCAGGGTGTCGTTCACCCCACCGAATATGGCGGCCAGGGCTTGCCGAAGCTGCTTGCCACGCCTTGCATCGAAATGCTGAATGCCGCGAACCTGTCTCTCGCGCTGTGTCCGTTGTTGACCGACGGCGCGATCGAGGCGCTGTTGACCGCGGGCAGCGAGGAGCAGAAGCAACGCTACGTGCCGAAGCTGATCTCGGGCGAGTGGACCGGTACGATGAATCTCACGGAACCGCAGGCCGGTTCCGATCTCGCGCTCGTGCGCACACGCGCCGAACCCCAAGGCGACGGCACGTACCGCGTTTTCGGCACGAAGATCTTCATCACCTGGGGCGAGCACGATATGGCGGAGAACATCGTGCACCTTGTGCTCGCGCGCCTGCCGGACGCGCCGGAAGGCGTGCGGGGCATCTCGCTCTTTATCGTGCCGAAGTTCATGATCAACGACGACGGCACGCTTGGCGCGCGCAACGACGTGCATTGCGTGTCGATCGAACACAAGCTGGGCATCAAGGCGAGCCCCACCGCGGTGCTGCAATTTGGCGATCACGGCGGCGCAATCGGTTACCTGATCGGCGAGGCCAACCGCGGCCTCGAGTACATGTTCATCATGATGAACGCGGCGCGCTTTGGTGTCGGCGTGCAGGGCATTGCTGTCGCCGATCGCGCTTACCAGAAAGCCGTTGCCTATGCGAAGGATCGCGTGCAGAGCCGGCCGGTCGACGGTTCGGCTAAACAGTCCGTGGCGATTATTCAGCATCCGGACGTGCGCCGCATGCTCGCGACGATGCGCGCGTTGACTGAAGGCGCCCGTGCGCTCGCCTACGTCGCGGCTGCCCACAGCGACATCGCGCATCGTCACGCCGACGAGGCCGTGCGAGCCGACCATCAGGCGATCTACGAGTATCTGGTGCCCATCGTGAAGGGTTGGAGTACGGAGCTGTCGATCGACGTCGCGAGCCTGGGTGTACAGGTGCATGGCGGGATGGGTTTCATCGAAGAGACTGGCGCCGCTCAGTATTACCGCGACGCGCGCATTCTGACGATCTACGAAGGCACGACGGCGATCCAGGCGAACGACTTGGTCGGACGCAAGACGCTCCGCGACGGCGGCGCGGTCGCCAAGGTGTTGCTTGAGCAGATTGACGAGACCCTTGCAGCGTTGTGGGAGCATACGTCGTATGAGTCCAGCCCGGCGTTCCAGGTGCTTTACCGTAATCTCAGGGCCGCTCGCGTGGCGCTGGCGAACGTTGTCGAGTTTGTGCTCGCCCGAGCCAAGCAGGAACCGAACGTGGTGTTTGCCGGCAGTGTGTCGTATCTGAAGCTGGCCGGCATCGTGCTCGCTGGCTGGCAGTTTGCCCGGGCGCTACTGGTGGCCACTGCGAAGCGTAGCGACGATCCGTCCTTCTACGACGCGAAGATCGCGACGGCACACTGTTTCGCGACGCAGGTCCTGCCGCAGGCACTCGCGTTCGAAGCGGCCATCGTCGGCGCGCAGGATGACGTGGGCGTGCTGGCGCTGACGGAAGACCAGTTCTGATGCAAGGGGGGATCATGACTGAAGCTCACCTCATCGAACAATACGGTCCACGCGAGTCGATGGAATACGACGTCGTGATCGTCGGCGGCGGCCCGGCTGGCCTGTCCGCGGCGATCCGCCTGAAGCAGCTGGCGGCTGAGGAAGGCGTCGAGATTGGCGTGTGCGTACTGGAAAAAGGCTCGGAGATCGGGGCGCATATCCTGTCGGGCGCGGTGATGGATCCGCGCGCAATCACCGAACTGATCCCGGACTGGAAGGAAAAAGGCGCACCGCTGACGGTGGACGTGACCGAAGACAAGTTCCTGTTCCTGACCGAAACCGGTTCGAAGAGCGTGCCGACCTGGGCGCTGCCGGACAACTTCAAGAACCACGGCAACTATGTGATCAGCCTCGCGAACGTCACGCGCTGGCTGGGTCAGCAGGCTGAGGCGCTGGGCGTGGAGATTTTCCCGGGCTTTCCTGCTGCTGAGATTCTGTATAACGACGACGGCTCGGTCAAAGGCGTCGCGACCGGCAACCTTGGCATCGGCAAGGATGGTGAGCCGACCGAGAACTTCCAGCTCGGCATGGAACTGCACGCCAAGTACACGCTCTTCTGCGAAGGCGCGCGTGGGCATCTGGGGCGCCAGCTGAACGACAAGTTCAAGCTGCGCGAAGGGGTCGATCCGCAGGTCCACGGGATCGGCATCAAGGAACTGTGGGAAATCGACCCGGCGAAGCACAAGCCGGGTCTGGTGATGCACACGGCCGGCTGGCCGCTGGAGAACGACACGTACGGCGGCTCGTTCCTCTATCACATGGATAACAACCAGGTGGTGGTGGGCTTCGTAGTCGGCCTGGGCTACACGAACCCGTACCTGTCGCCGTTTGAGGAGTTCCAGCGTTACAAGACGCATCCGGCGATCCGCGCGATTCTGGAAGGCGGCAAGCGGGTGTCGTACGGCGCGCGGGCGATCACCGCGGGCGGCCTGTTGTCGCTGCCGAAGCTGGTGTTCCCGGGTGGCGCGCTGGTCGGCGACGATGCGGGCTTCCTGAACGCCTCGCGGATCAAGGGCTCCCATGCTGCGATCAAGACCGGCATGCTGGCTGCTGACGCTGCTTTTGAAGCCGTGCAGGCAGGACGTACCAGCGATGAACTCACCGCGTATCCGGAGTCGTTCAAGACTTCGTGGCTGCACACGGAATTGCATCGTGCGCGCAATTTCAAGCAGTGGATGAGCAAGGGCCTGTACCTCGGCACCCTGATGGTCGGCATCGAGCAGAAGCTGTTAGGCGGCAACGTGCCGTGGACGCTGCATCACCAGCATTCCGATCACGAGATGCTCAAGCCTGCGTCGCAGTGCAAGCCGATTGTCTATCCGAAGCCGGACGGCAAGCTGACGTTTGACCGGTTGTCTTCAGTGTTCATCTCGAACACCAATCATGAAGAGAACCAGCCGGCTCACCTGACGCTGAAAGATCCTTCGGTGCCGGTGAATGTGAACTGGCAGACCTATGCCGGTCCGGAGTCACGCTACTGCCCGGCTGCGGTGTATGAGTTCGTGAAGAACGACGACGGCAGCGAGCGTCTCGTGATCAACGCGCAGAACTGCGTGCACTGCAAGACCTGCGACATCAAGGACCCGACGCAGAACATCGTGTGGGTGACGCCTGAAGGTGGTGGCGGTCCTAACTATCCAAACATGTAATCCACGACCTGGCGCGTGTGCGCTAATGAACAGGAGCGAGACGATGAGTAATGCAATGAAAGAGGTAGTGGTGGTAAGCGGTGTGCGTACGGCAATCGGCGGTTTTGGCGGCAGTCTGAAGGATTTCCCACCGACAGACCTCGCCGCACGCGTCGTGCGTGAAGCGCTGGCGCGCGCGGACGTGTCGGGTGACGATGTCGGGCATGTGGTGTTCGGCAGCGTTGTGCATACCGAACCGAAAGACATGTATATGGCCCGCGTGGCGGCGATCCACGGCGGCGTCGCGCAACATGCGCCCGCGTTAACGGTCAACCGCTTGTGCGGCTCGGGCTTGCAGGCTATCGTTACGGCCGCGCAAAGCGTGCTGCTCGGCGACGCCGATATCGCAGTCGCCGGTGGCGCGGAAAACATGAGCCGCGCGCCGTATTCCATGCCGGCTGCGCGCTTTGGTCAGCGCATGGGCGATGCGCGCCTCGTCGACATGATGGTCGGCGCGCTGAACGACCCGTTCCAGTCGATCCATATGGGCGTCACCGCCGAGAACGTCGCGCGCAAGTACGAGATCTCGCGCGAAACGCAGGACGCGCTCGCGCTCGAATCGCATCGCCGCGCGGCCAACGCGATTTCCGCCGGCTACTTCAAGGACCAGATCCTGCCGATCACGATTCCGTCGAAGAAGGGTGACGTCGTGTTCGATACGGATGAGCACACGCGGATGAACGCAACGGCCGAAGACTTCTCCAAGCTGAAGCCGGTGTTCGCGAAGGAGAACGGCACGGTGACAGCGGGCAACGCGTCGGGCATCAACGACGCCGCTGCGGCGGTGGTGCTGATGGAGCGCAGCGTCGCTGAAAAGCGCGGCATCAAGCCGCTGGCACGGCTGGTTTCGTACGCGCATGCGGGTGTCGATCCGGCCTACATGGGCATTGGCCCGGTGCCGGCGACGCGCAAGGCGCTCGAACGTGCCGGCCTGACGGTCGCCGATCTCGATGTTATCGAAGCGAACGAAGCGTTTGCCGCTCAGGCGTGCGCGGTCAGCAAGGAACTCGGCTTCGATCCGGCCAAGGTCAATCCCAACGGCTCGGGCATTTCGCTTGGCCACCCGATCGGCGCGACTGGCGCGCTGATTACCGTCAAGGCGCTGTATGAATTGCAGCGGATCGGCGGCCGCTATGCGCTGGTGACGATGTGTATCGGCGGTGGCCAGGGCATCGCGGCCATCTTCGAAAACCTTCAGTAAAGCAGGCGTGCCGCGTCGCGGTACGCAGGAGACAAGCATGACAATTGAAACGGTAGGGGTCGTCGGCGCAGGCACGATGGGCAACGGTATTGCTCAAGCCGCCGCGGTTGCCGGACTCAGAACCATTCTGATCGACGTTAGCGATGCCGCATTGGGCAAAGGCGTCGCCGCCCTGACAGCCATCCTTGACCGGCTCGTCGCCAAAGAGAAGCTGGACGTGGCGACACGCGATGCGGCGCTCGCCCGCATCGAAACGTCGACCGACTATGGGCGACTTGCGGCGGCGGATCTCGTGGTCGAAGCTGCCACCGAAAACCTTGATTTGAAGCTTCGCATACTGAAGCAGATTGAATCTGTGGTGCGGCCTGATGCGATCATCGCTTCGAACACCTCTTCGATCTCGATCACCTCGCTAGGCGCGGCGCTCGCCGATCCGTCGCGCTTTATCGGCTTGCATTTCTTCAATCCGGTCCCAATGATGCCGCTCGTCGAAATTATTCGCGGCTTGCAGACCAGCGCGGCGACTGCCGAAGCGGTTCGCGAATTGACGGTAAGACTCGACAAGTCGCCCATTGGTGTCAAGAACTCGCCCGGGTTCGTGGTCAACCGGATTCTGGTGCCGATGATTAACGAAGCCTTTTTTCTGCTTGCAGAGGGCGTTGCCACGGCTGAGGAGATCGACGCCGGTATGCGTCTTGGCGCAAGCCACCCCATTGGCCCGCTGGCGCTCGCAGACCTGGTGGGACTCGACGTCTGCCTGTCCGTCTTGGACGTATTCGTCAAGGACTTTGGTGACTCGAAATATCGCGCGTGCCCGTTGCTGCGCGAGCTCGTGGCTGCCGGCCGCTTGGGTCGCAAGGCTGGGCAAGGCGTCTATCGCTACGACTGAGCCGCGCGCCAGTGAGCAAATTGCGCGGGACCCCTGACCGGTAGAAGTCGCACGCGAGTGCGAGTTCTACCGGTAGAGCGTCGCCGCGCACGAGAAAACTGGTCGAACACGGTTCCGATGAAACTGACCGCCGGCCGTGTTTCCTTTTCCGTGAGGGGGAGGTTCGCTGCCGGTGCCTCTAGGCGATGACCTTATGTCATTCCGGTCTCGCACTTGTTGAGCTTACCTAACTTTCCGGATACATCATGCACATCGGAGTGCCAGCCGAGGCGCGCGCGCACGAAACCCGCGTCGCCGCGACGCCCGAAACGGTCAAGAAGTACGTGACCCAGGGCCACCGGGTCACGATCCAGAGCAGCGCCGGCACCGGCGCCAGTTTTCCTGACGAAGCCTTTACAGCCGCCGGCGCGGAAATCGTCGACGCGGCCACTGCTTTTGGGGCTGATCTCGTCCTCAAGGTCCAGTCCCCGACTGATGCCGAGTTGCCGCTTCTGAAGCGCGGCGCGACGCTGGTCGGCATGCTCGATCCGTTTAATACCGAAAACTCATCAAAGCTGGCGGCTGCGGGCGTCACCGCGTTCGCTTTGGAAGCCGCGCCGCGGACTACCCGCGCGCAGAGCCTCGACGTGCTGTCATCGCAGGCGAACATTGCCGGGTACAAGGCGGTGCTGCTGGCGGCCACGCTTTATCCGCGCTTCATGCCGATGCTGATGACCGCTGCGGGCACCGTGAAAGCGGCCCGCGTGCTGATTCTTGGCGCGGGCGTGGCCGGTCTGCAGGCGATTGCGACCGCCAAGCGCCTGGGCGCGGTGATCGAAGCCTCCGACGTGCGTCCGGCGGTCAAGGAGCAGATCGAATCGCTCGGCGCCAAATTCCTCGATGTGCCTTACGAAACCGATGAAGAGCGCGAAGCCGCGCAGGGCGTGGGCGGTTATGCGCGGCCGATGCCGCCTTCGTGGCTGGCGCGCCAGTCGGTGCTGGTCCACGAGCGGGCCAAACAGGCCGACGTGGTGATTTCCACCGCGCTGATTCCAGGCCGGGCCGCACCGACGCTGATCTCGGTGGAAACCGTGCAGGCGATGAAACCCGGCTCCGTGCTGGTGGACCTGGCGGCAGGACGCGGCGCCGAGTACGAAGGCCGGCGCGGCGGCAACTGCCCGTTGACCGAAGCCGATCAGGTCGTCCTGAAGCATGGCGTGACGATCGTCGGCTATACGAACCTGGCCTCGATGGTGCCCGCCGACGCGTCGTCCTTATACGCGCGCAACCTGCTCGACTTCCTCAAGCTGATCATCACCAAGGAAGGCGCCCTGAACATCGATCTCGCAGACGACATCGTCGCGGCCACGCTGCTGGCCCGCGACGGCGAAGTCACGCGCAAGACCTGAAGCGAATTACTACCTAGGAGAGCGGCGATGGAAGTCATCAACCACACCGTCATCAACCTGATCATCTTCGTGCTGGCGATCTACGTCGGTTACCACGTCGTCTGGAACGTCACGCCCGCACTGCACACGCCGCTGATGGCCGTGACCAACGCGATCTCGGCGATCGTGATCGTCGGCGCAATGCTGGCCGCGGGCCTCACGCTCGGCACGCCCGGCAAGTTCTTCGGCACGCTGGCCGTCGCGCTCGCGGCGGTGAACGTGTTCGGCGGCTTTCTCGTCACGAGGCGAATGCTGGAGATGTTCCGCAAGAAAGAGCCGAAGAAGCTCACTATCGACAAAACTGCGGACAAGACGGCCAAGGAGAACGCGTAATGAGTCTGAACGTCGTCACGCTGCTTTATCTGGTCGCCTCGGTCTGCTTCATCCAGGCGCTCAAGGGGCTGTCGAATCCGAAGACGGCGCGCACCGGCAATACCTTCGGCATGGTCGGGATGGCGATTGCCATTCTTACGACCATTGCGCTGATCGTTAAGCAGGCCGCCGGGCTGGGCTCGAATCTGGCACTCGGACTCGGCCTGCTGTTTGCCGCGCTGATTGTCGGCGGCGCGATCGGCGCGTTCGTCGCGGCGCGCGTCGAGATGACCAAGATGCCGGAACTGGTCGCGGCGATGCACTCGCTGATCGGTCTTGCCGCTGTCTGTATCGCGTATGCGGTGGTGTCGGAACCGTCGGCCTTCAGTCTCGTCGATCCGGACAATCCGATTCCGGGCTTCCTGCCATACGGCAATCGCGTCGAGCTGTTTATCGGCACGTTCGTCGGGGCGATTACGTTCTCCGGGTCGGTGATCGCGTTCGGCAAGCTGTCGGGCAAGTACAAGTTCCGCCTGTTCCAGGGCGCACCGGTCGTTTATGCAGGGCAGCACCTGATCAACCTGCTGCTCGCGCTCGCGATGCTCGGCTTCGGCGTGATCTTCTTCCTCACGCAGTCGTGGTTGCCGTTCATCATCATGACGCTGATCGCGTTCGTGCTGGGTGTGCTGATCATCATCCCGATCGGCGGTGCGGATATGCCGGTGGTGGTGTCGATGCTCAACTCGTACTCGGGCTGGGCGGCGGCGGGCATCGGTTTCTCGCTGAACAATCCGATGCTGATCATCGCGGGCTCGCTGGTGGGGTCGTCGGGTGCGATCCTGTCGTACATCATGTGCCGCGCGATGAACCGCTCGTTCTTCAACGTGATTCTCGGCGGTTTCGGGAATGAAGCGGGCGCAGCGGTGGCGGGTGGGTCGGCGGAGCAGCGTCCGGTGAAATCCGGTTCGGCCGATGATGCGTCGTTCATGCTCGGCAATGCTGAAACCGTGGTGATCGTGCCGGGTTACGGGTTGGCAGTGGCTCGTGCACAGCATGCGTTGAAGGAGCTGACCGACAAGCTGGTCGAGAAGGGCATCGAGGTGAAGTACGCGATTCATCCGGTGGCCGGTCGGATGCCGGGACACATGAACGTGCTGCTTGCCGAAGCCGAAGTGCCGTACGACATGGTCTACGAAATGGACGACATCAATGGCGAGTTCGGTCAGGTCGACGTGGTGCTGGTGCTCGGCGCGAACGACGTGGTGAATCCGGCGGCGAAGACCGATCCGAAGTCGCCGATCGCGGGCATGCCGATTATCGAGGCTTACAAGGCGCGCACGGTCATCGTGAACAAGCGGTCGATGGCGGCGGGTTATGCCGGTCTCGACAACGACCTGTTCTACATGGACAAGACGATGATGGTGTTCGGCGACGCGAAGAAGGTGATCGAAGATATGGTGAAGGCGGTGGAGTAACGCGCCTCGGCGGTTCGCGGCTTGCCTTGGGGCGGGCGGCGAACCGTCGGTCATGCAGCCTGGACGCGTCTGCGTCCTTACCGCGGCTTCGCAATCAGACCAGCGTTAGCTTGACGTCGATGTTGTTGCGCGTCGCGTTCGAATACGGACAGACGACGTGCGCTTTGTCGATCAGCGCTTGCGCCTGTTCGCGGTCCATGCCGGGCAGCGAGATGATGAGTTCGACTTCGATGCCGAAGCCATTGGGGATCTGTCCGATTCCGACCTTGCCGTCGATGGCGACGTCCTTCGGCAAGGCGATCTTCTCGCGTGCGCTCACGGCCCTCAGCGCACCGATGAAGCATGCGCTATAGCCCGCCGCGAAGAGTTGCTCAGGGTTCGTTCCGTCGCCGCCTGCGCCGCCGAGCTCCTTCGGCGTCGTCAGCTTGAGATCGAGGTTGCTTTCGGGAACCGTCGCGCGTCCGTCGCGCCCGCCGGTAACGTGCGCATGAGCACGGTACAAGACTTTTTCAACTTTCAT
Organism: Burkholderia sp. GAS332; assembly: GCA_900142905.1. Classification (NCBI taxonomy): domain Bacteria; kingdom Pseudomonadati; phylum Pseudomonadota; class Betaproteobacteria; order Burkholderiales; family Burkholderiaceae; genus Burkholderia; species Burkholderia sp. GAS332. The sequence continues at coordinate 2,040,229 of FSRV01000001.1, forward strand.
GCGAGACTCCTTTGCGTGTCAGGGTAGTCGACAATTTCCCGGTGTTGCAGCAGGCGAAAGACCGCACCATTAGACAATAAGCTTAGGACGCCAGCAAGCGTGGTGACATGACATATTCATGTAGGTACAACACGGCTGCCCGCGCTTCCGGACGACGATCCGGATCGGCCCGGCGAACGTTGACACGTTCCGTCCGCCCCGAGGTCGGCGGTCCTCATCGCGCGCATTTGCACTAGACTTGGAACACGTGGTGTGCGGGCATTGCGCCGGGCACGCGGTCATGATCGCTCGCCATATAGGCGGGACGGAACCCTTGAACGGGAGTGTTAGCCATGAGTGAACCGTGCATTATCTCCGTTGCCATCACGGGCTCAGTTCCGCGCAAGAAGGACAACCCGGCTGTGCCGGTCACGATCTCCGAGCAGATTGAAAGCACGCACGAAGCGTACGAAGCCGGCGCATCGCTGGTTCATCTGCACGTGCGTGACGAACAGGAGAACTCCAGTTCCGACCGGTCCAGTTTCGCCGCGCTCCAGGAGGGCATCCGCAAGCACTGCCCCGACATCATCATTCAGTTTTCGACAGGTGGTCGTGGCCGTTCGTTCGAGCAACGCGGCGCGATGCTCGATCTGCGTCCGGACATGGCATCGCTCGCAACGGGTTCTGTCAATTTTCCGACTACGGTCTATGAAAATCCGCCGGACTTTGTGCGTGCGCTTGCACAAATGATGCTCGACTACGATGTCAAACCGGAAATCGAGATCTTTGATCTGGCGATGTTGTACAGCACCGTGGACCTCGTGCAACAAGGGCTGCTGAAATCGCCTGTACACGTTCAGTTCGTGATGGGTGTAAAAAACGCGCTGCCCGCGCGTCGCGAGATTCTTGAGTTCGAGGTACAGCAACTCAAGGCACTCCTGCCGCATGCAACGTGGACCGCCGCGGGTATCGGACGGCATCAGTTGGAAGTCAATTACTGGACGCTTGAAATGGGCGGGCACTGCCGCACGGGTTTGGAAGACAATGTGCGCTGGGACAAGGACACGCTGGCGAAGAGCAATGCGCAACTGGTCGCGCGGGTGGCCTCATTGTGCGGCGAATATGGCCGGCCGGTGGCGAGCGCTGCCAAAGCGCGCGACATGCTGGGTCTTCCGGCCAGATAGGCGGGCGGGAAGCGCCACCGTCTCGCCCGGCGTCCGGTCGCCCTGAAGGGCGCGTTCAATGCTCGAACAGTTGAAGGTGCCGGGCGTGGTAATGTCGCGTGTGGCCCCACTCGCATGAAACGCGCGATCGCGTCACGATGCGAGGCGCGTCAGATTGTGTGATCAGACCTTCAGGAGACAACATGGCCGCGCCGTTCAACATGCCAGATGAGTTCGTCCAGGGATTCTTCAAATCGGGGCAGACGCTGCTGCGGGCCTACACCGGCGTAGTGGGACACGCAGGCGACGCGCCGTCCGTCCCCGCAAATCAGCCGGCGCTCGCGCTCGCGCAGGCCCAAGCGCATTACTGGCAACAGCAGATGGCGCTTTATATGGGCATGATGGCGAGAGCCTCGGGCGTGACCACGGAGCCCACCGTTGCGCCCGAGCGCGGCGACCGGCGCTTCAGTTCGGACGCCTGGCGCGACAACCCCTGGTACAGCCTGCTCAAGCAGACGTATTTATTGAATTCGCGACTGCTGAACGACATGGTCGAAGCGGCGGGTGTCGGTGAACAGGAGAAGCACAAGCTGCGCTTTTACGCGCGCCAGTTCATCGACTCGATGAGTCCCGCCAACTTCGCCGTCACCAATCCTGACGCTATTGAGGCGGCCGTCGAGACGCAGGGCGAAAGCCTGCGCGCGGGCTTCGCCAACCTGCTCGAAGATCTGAAGCACGGACGCATCTCGATCACCGATGAAAGCGCCTTCGAAGTGGGCCGCAATGTGGCGGTGTCGAAGGGGTCGGTGGTCTTCGAGAACGAGCTTTTCCAGTTGATCCAGTACGCGCCGCTCACGGACAAGGTTGCCGAGCGGCCGCTCGTGATCGTGCCGCCTTGCATCAACAAGTTCTATATCCTCGATCTGCAGCCGGAGAACTCGTTCGTGCGCTTCGCATGCGAGCAAGGGCAGACGGTGTTCCTCGTGTCGTGGCGCAACCCGGATGCGGAACTTGGCCACACCACGTGGGACGATTACGTCGAGAGCGGCGCGATCAAGGCGATCGAAGTGGGCCGCGCGATCAGTGGCGCCGACAAGGTCAACGCGGTCGGCTGGTGTGTCGGCGGGACGATATTGTCGTCGGCGCTCGCGCTGCTGCGTGCGCGCGGCGATGAATCGGTGGCGAGTCTCACGCTCCTCACAACGATGCTCGACTTCAGCGATCCAGGCGACCTCGGCGTCTTTATCGATGAGCAGGGCGTGTCGCAGCGCGAGCAGACGATTGGGCAGGGCGGTATCTATTCCGGCGGCGAACTCGGTTTCGTGTTCCAGACGCTCCGCGCCAACGATCTGATCTGGCCGTATGTTGTGAACAATTACCTGAAGGGCGGCGCGCCGCAGGCGTTCGACCTGCTCTACTGGAACGCCGACAGCACCAATCTGCCTGGCCCGATGTATGCTTGGTATCTGCGCAACATGTATCTGGAGAACAACCTGTGCAAGCCGGGCAAGCTCTCAATGTGCGGCACGCCGGTAGATTTGGGCCGTATCGACATGCCGAGCTATGTCTTCGGAACGCAGGACGATCATATCGTGCCGTGGAAGGGCGCGTATCGTTCGACGCAACTCGTCGGCGGTGACACGCAGTTCGTGCTGGGCGCCAGCGGACATATCGCGGGGGTGATCAACCCGGCATCGAAGAACAAGCGCAGCTACTGGACCGACGGCGAACTCGGCGCCGATCCGGATGCGTGGCTCGAATCGGCGAAATCGCAGCCGGGCAGTTGGTGGACGCACTGGAGCAACTGGTTGAAACCGTATGCGGGCAAGGAAGTCGCGGCGCCAAAAAAACTGGGCAATGCGAAGTACAAGCCGATCGAACCGGCGCCAGGCCGTTACGTGGCCAAGCATCCGCCGGAAGTGACGGGCGCTTGAACGACGCGTTTGCGCGTCGCGGCGGCCACGTCCGGGAGGCCGCTGTAGTCAGTTTGATCAGGGTTGGCCCGCCTGCCGTTCGGTCGACGTCGTCATTTCGCCCGGGCGGCGCAGCATCTTGTCGACTTCGCCCGCATGCATCTCTTCGATATGGATCATCTGACGGGCGAACTCCTCGAGTGCCACGGAGCGGTCCTCGACCAGCGCGAGCAGTTCGCGATAAAGCGCCAGCGCGAGGTTCTCGGCTTGCAGCGACTCGCGCAGGATCGACGCGATATCGAATGTGTGCGAGTCGAGGAGGGGGCCGATCGCAAGCGACGGATAGGCGCCCAGCGTGGTGATCCATTCTCCGACCTGCTGTGCGTGCAACAGCGATTCGTCGGCCTGCTCGCGCAGCCAGGAGATGATCGGAATGCGTCCGAATCCGAAAACAAGAAACGAATAGTGCGTATATCGAACGACGCCGGCTAACTCGGATTCGAGAATCCGGTTCAGCACCGCAACGACGCCTTCCTTGTCTATCTCTGCCATTTGGCATCTCCTTTTGTGGCACCGCAACAGACGCATTCCGCCATTCGTCCCTCGTATCACGCCATAGAGGTTTGACGGATATGGATTAAATGTAGTCCCGCAAGGCGATTGCGCAAGGAGTTAGTTCATGGCTCAGCCAGTGTCACCACCGGCAACCGGCAACACCGTGCCCGTGATATAGCTTGCCTCGTCCGAAGCGAGGAACAGAATCGGCGCGACCTGTTCGTCGATGCTTCCGTAACGCCTGAAGAAGGTCGATTCAGTAACCTGCTTCACCGCGTCACGCATCCAGGCCTTTTCCTGCTCGCTGTCGCCGGCGGTATTGCGAGGGACGCGTCGCGGCGGTGCGTCGGTCCCACCCGGCGCGGTGGCGACCACACGGATGTTGTGCTCCGCGTACTCCATGGCCAGTGACAGCGTGATCGCGTTGACACCGCCCTTGGCCGCCGAATACGGTACGCGGCGGATACCGCGCGTGGCATTCGAGGAGACGTTGACGATGGTGCCACCGCCACGTTTGAGCAGGTGCGGCAACACAGCATGGCAGGCATACAGCGTGGGCATGAGTGAACGGCGGATTTCCGCGTCGATCTGCTCAGGTTCGAACTCAGCGAATGGACGCATGCGAATCGCGCCACCGACGCCATTGATGAGAATGTCGATGCCGCCAAACGTGCGCACGGCAAACGCCATCGCCGATGCCGCGCCTTCGTACGTCTCGAGGTCGGCGACGAAGCCCGCCGTCTCCGCGCCACTTGCTTCGGCAGCAACTTCGCAGACGAACTCGGCGCGGTCGACGAACAGCACCTTGCCGCCTTCGGTGGCCGCACGAAGCGCTACGGCGCGACCAATGCCCTGTGCAGCGCCGGTGACGACCATGACCTTGCCGGCAAATCGTTGCGTGCTCATGCGGTCCTCGGCGTTGCGTTAGGAGTGAACTTCTCGTAGTGGAAGCTGTTGGGTTTCACGCCGTTATCGTCGAAATACTTGCGCACTGCATCGACCATCGGTGGCGGCCCGCACAGGTAAACGTCGACATCACCCTCATTCAAGATCTCGGCGGGCATATGCTGCGTGACCCAACCTTTGCGAGGATGGCTCGAATCCGTGTCGGCCACGACGGTGGTGTAGGTGAAATTCGGCAACTTCGCCAGGTACGCATCGATCGCATCGACCTGCACCAGGTCGAGGTCCCGGGTCACGCCATAAATCAGGTGGACCTTCTGCTGCGAATCAGCACGCGCGAGCACTTCCAGCATCGACAGGAACGGTGCCAGGCCCGTGCCGCCAGCGAGGAACAGCAACGGCCGCTCCACGGCGCGCAGATAGAAACTACCGAGCGGCCCTATCAGGTCCAACGTGTTGCCTGGCTGTGCGGAATCGAGCCAGGTGCTCATCACGCCACCGGGAATCCGCTTAATCAGGAAACTGACTTTCGATTGCCCCGGTGCCGACGAGAAGGAATATGAACGATGCTGGCCGCTGCCGGGAACATCAATGTTGACATACTGACCCGGCAGGAAGACCGGTGCGCTCGCGTCCACGTTCAGCTCGAGCACGACGGCCGCATCGTTGTGCGGCTCCACCTTCGATACCGTCGCCGCGAACCTGCTCTGTTCAGTCTTGCACGCAGTGGAGGAGGCCGGCACTGCAATCACACAATCGCTTTGCGGCACCATCTGGCAGGTGAGTACAAGACCGCTGTCCTTCTCGTCTTCGCTCAGCGCGTCTTCGATGTAGTCGTCGCCAAGGTCATAGCTGCCGCTTTCGGCGCGGCACTTGCAGGTGCCGCACACGCCATCGGAGCAATCCATTGGCAGGTTGATTTTCGCGCGGAAGGCGGCATCAAGCACCTTCTCGCCCGGCTTGCATGCGACGAAGCGGGTCACGCCGTCTTCGAAGTTCAGTGCAATGTTGTAGCTGGACATGTTGTCTCCTCTACTTCCAGTTTCCTCTCACCGCTCGACATCAAACGTGGTAAATGTCGAGCACCTGGCGGATGTAATCGTTCTTCAGCACAATTTTCTTGCTGGCAATCAACAAGGCATCGTCGACCTTTCGCAACGTAACGAACATCGTGCCGAAAAAATGGTCGTTGATTCTGTAGCGGTGGCTGAGCGTGTCGAAGTTGTAGCGCACGTCCACTTCATTGCCGCGTTCGGCCAGCACTTCTACGTTGGTCACGTTGTGGCTGGTCCGCGGTTCAGGCATCGACGCACTACTGCGCTCGGTCTTGATGCGGAACACCCGGTCTTCCAGGCCGCCGCGGTCCGGGTAATACATCAGCGAGATTTGACTCTCGTGGTCATCGGTGAGCTGGTCGTCGTCATCCCACGCCGGCATCCAGTAGGTGACGTCCTCGGCATAGCAGGCGAGCCAATCGTCCCACTGGCGGTCATCGAGCAGGCGCGCTTCGCGGTACAGCGTGGCGCAGATTGTCTGGTAGTCGAAGCTCATGCCAAGGCCTCCTCGTGTTCCTTTTTCAGTCCGTCGCGCATCACCTGAACCCAGTATTCGTGCTGGCACACAAACAGGCCTTCGTCTTCGCTGCGCTCGCCCGAGATAACCGGCTTGAGACCCATCGTCTTCGCATTCTCGTCCGGACCATCGACCCACAACGGCGCGCCGCGCGAAAGGTCGTTCCACATCGCCGTGGTGCCGGCATAGCCCGCCTGGCAAGCGCGGAACTCTTCAAGGTCATCCGCGGTGCCCATTCCCGTGACGTTGAAGAAATCCTCGTATTGGCGAATGCGGGTAGCGCGGTCGGCTGCGCTCTCACCCTTTGGGGCAAAGCAGAAGATGGTGACTTCGGTCTTGTCTACGCTGATCGGACGTACCACGCGAATCTGGGTGCTGAACTGGTCCATCAGGAACACGTTCGGATACAGGCACAGGTTTCGAGTCTGGTTGACGATAAAATCCGCCTTGACTTCGCCGACGCGTGCCTTGATTTCTTCGCGGTACTGATAGACCGGTCGCACTTCCGGGTTCATCGTCTTGGTCCACAACAGAATGTGGCCGTGGTCGAACCCGTACACGCCGGCTACCGACTTGCTCCAGCTGTTCGCATCCACAGCCTTCGTGCCATCGACCTTGCGGCGGTCCATCGTTGCGGCATAGTTCCAGTGCACGGTGCTAACGTGGTAGCCGTCGCAGCCGTTCTCCATCTGCATCTTCCAGTTGCCGTCGTAGATGTAAGAGGAGTTTCCCCGCAACACTTCCAGCCCGTTTGCGGCCTGGTCGACGATCTGGTCGATGATGACCTTGGTCTCGCCGAGGTAGTCCTCCAGCGGCACCGCGTCTGCGTTGAGGCTGCCGAACAGGAAGCCGCGATAGCTCTGGAAACGCGCAACTTTCTTCAGATCGTGCGAGCCATTGGTGTTGAATTGCACCGGGTATTCGGTGGTCTTCACGTCCTTCACTTTCAGCAGCTTGCCCGTGTTAGCGAAACTCCAGCCGTGGAACGGACAGGTGAAGGTGCCTTTGTTACCGTGCTTTTTGCGGCAGAGCATGGCGCCTTTGTGCGCACAGGCATTAATGACCGCGTGCAGTTCGCCGCTTTTGTCGCGAGTGATCACGATGGGCTGGCGGCCAATCCAGGTGGTGTAGTAGTCGTTGTTATTGGGAATCTGGCTTTCGTGCGCCAGGTACACCCAATTGCTCTCGTAGATGTGTTTCATCTCGAGTTCAAACAAATCGGCGTTGGTGAAAATATCGCGACGGCAACGGAATACACCGTTTTGCTTGTCGTCCTGAACGGCGGTATGCAGCAGTTCATCCAGTTGCGAGGCTTTGTCGATAATTGCAGACATGAGTACTCTCCCTACGCGTGCGCCAGGATATGGAGCACGCGCATCGGTGTCGAAAGATTCTTGCGAAGAACTGAGCGGCAGCAGGGGTACGACGTAGCAGCCGCGTTCAGCGGTCAGGCGGTAGCAGACGCACGCAGGCGATGGACGACCTGGTTATCCTTGCCCTGAACCAGCGGCGTCAACTCGATGTTGAACTCGATTTCCTTGTACACGTCAGCCTTCATGCCCAACGCAGTGCCGCCGGTCTTTTCGACCACAGGGGGAATCAAATCCTCGCGGGTGGCGTAGGCAAAGTCGTCCCAAATCAGCGGGTCGCCCTCGATATTGATTTGCGTCGTCAGCTTGCGGTACTTGTCGCTGGTGGCGAAGAAGTGCACATGCGCTGGGCGGTTGCCATGGCGGGCGAGCACGTTCAACAGTTGTTGGGTCGCGCCCTGCGGCGGGCAGCCATAACCGACCGGCATGAGCGTACGGAATTCGTACTTGCCGTCGGGACCCGTGCTGACCGCACCGCGGAGATTGAACTCGCTCTGTGCGCCGGTCGGGTCGAAGTGCGAATAGAAGCCTTTTGAATTGGCGTGCCAGCATTCGACCACCGCACCTGCGACGGGTTTGCCGTCCGGGCCGGTTACGGTGCCGCGGATGACCAGCGGGCCGGCATCGTCGTCCGGATTGATATCGATCTTCGATAGGCCATCGCGCACTGGTGCACCGGCGACATACAGGGGACCTTCGATGGTACGCGGCGTGCCACCGATGTCGGCCTCCTTGTCCGCGGCATCCATGCGAATGTCGAGATACTTCTCCAGGCCCAGGCCGGCGGCGAGCAAGGCCGCTTCGCCGTCCTGGCCGAGCTTGTTGAAATAATGAACGCCGGCCCAGATTTCGTCGGGCGTCATGTCAAGGTCGTCGATGGCCTTGAACAAATCGCCCAGCAGGCGATGGACGATCTGCTGGGCGCGAGGACTGCCGTCCTGGCTACCGACGTTAGCCGCCGCCTTCAGCAGGTCCTGCGCTTCCTTCGTATCGAACACTTTGACGCTCATGTCTGCTCCTGAATCTCTATTTTCTTTGGGGTAAACCCTTGGTTTTGCGCCCGTCTGAATATGCCTGAGAGGTATAATGGGTGCTGAAACAGAGTGTGAATGCAGAGTAATGGACGCCGGAAGGTGCCGTCCAACACTGATTTAGTATCGGTCTATATCTACGAGGTATTAAAATGGAGTTGCGGCATCTTCGCTATTTCGTCGCCGTAGCCGAGGAACGCAATTTCACGCGCGCGGCACAGCGGCTGAACATGGCCCAACCGCCGTTGAGCCGTCAGATACAGCAGCTTGAAGAGATTCTTGAGGTGCAGCTATTCCAGCGCGACTCGCGCCCGTTGAAGCTAACGGAGACGGGTAAGTTCTTCTATGCGCATGCGGTCCAATTGCTGGCTCAGACGTCCGAACTCGAATCCATGACGCGGCGCGTGGGCAACATCGAGCGCAGCCTCTCGGTCGGTTTCGTGGGGTCGACGTTGTACGGCATGCTGCCCAAAATCATCCGGCGCTTCCGCGACGAGAACACGACAGTCGAACTCAGCCTCCATGAGATGTCGACGATGGACCAGATTCGCGCGCTGAAAGACGGTCAGATCGATGTCGGGTTCGGCCGTATCCGCCATGAGGACGCCAACATCCGTCGGGTGATTCTTCGCGAGGAGAAGATGATTGTTGCCTTCCCGGAGGGCCATTCACTCTCATTTGGCAAGCCCGCCCTCGCGCTCAGCGACCTGGTCAACGAGACCCTGATTATTTTCCCTAAGGCGCCGCGGCCCAGTTATGCAGACCAGGTGCTGTCGGCATTCGCGGACCGTGGTCTCAAGCCTCGCCGGATCTATGAAGTACGGGAGTTGCAGATTGCGCTAGGTCTCGTCGCAGCGGGGGAGGGAATTTCTGTCGTTCCGAGTAGCGTGTATGGCCTGAAGCGAGACGATGTGAGTTACAAGGAACTGGACGACCCCACGCTGGTTTCCCCAATCATCATGAGCACGCGAATGCTCGACGAGTCGCGCGACCTTCAGGAACTGCTTGAACTCATCTATCGGTTGTACGAGGAGGAGAGGGTGCCTTATGCGCCCCGTAATGAGGTCGGGCGGTGAGACTCGCTTACCGTCCGGCGCCATGAGTATGAAACCTTCCAGATAGCCTGAAACGATCGACCGGCGTGTACTAGAGTGTACTTACGACGCCTTCAACGGAGTTTCTTCCATGGATACGCATTCGATTCTGGGCATGATTCACGCCGAAGAGGCTTTGCTGGTCTCCATCGTACGGTCGTTACCACCGGACATCAGACGCGCGGTCGCCAACGATTTCCATGAGCAAGTCGAACTCGCCGGGACTTCGCACCTGAATCCGACGACCGATCGAGAAGCGAGCGACGCGTTCAAGGCTCACCTCAAAAGATTGTCGATCATGCTTGCCTCGCTGTCGTGAAGAGAAGTCGATCAGTCCGAGGCGCCACGTGTGGCGATTGTTTCTTGCCTGGCGCACTCGCTCTAGTCACGCTTCTTGCGCCAGCCGCACGAGGATGTCGGCAAGGGCACGAATCTTCGGCTGGGCCGCACGTTGAGAGGGATAGACCAGAAAGTACGACGCACCGTTTCGCACTACCTCGGAAAACGGCGTCATCAGGGAACCCACATTAAGTCTTTCTTGCGCCATGCGTGGATCGCCGATTGCAACCCCATGACCTTCTGCTGCGGCAGTGAGCGTCAACTCAAGTGTGTCGAATACAAGCCCCTGTCGAGCATTGATGTAGGTCGCCCCGACACCATCAAGCCAACCACGCCATTCCGCATAGCCAGGTCCAGGATGTAGCAACGTCGCGTCCGCAAGGTCAGCGACCGATCTGAGAGACGCGGCCAATGCGGGTGTGCACATTGGCGCGAGCGTTTCGGCAAACAGCGGTACCGCTTCTACGCCCACCCACTGTCCGGTGCCACGCACGACAACGGCGTCGACATCCGGCGCGGTGAAATCCGGCATGTCGTCGGCGGATGTCGAGATGCGCAGCTCAGTGCCGCCCAGCGCAGTGTTGATCTCCGCCAGCCGCGGGAGCAACCAGCGAATCGCAAACGTGGACGGTAACCGCACCGTGATCACCGACGCCGCGCCATGCTGAATTGCAGCATGCTGAACGAGCTGCGTCAGCACGTGGACTATGGTGTCGTCACCTGAATTACGCTATACGCAGCAGGTTCGCACCTACCTCAAGGCGTTGGAGCGCGGCGACGTCGCCGCGATCTGCGCCCTGTTTGCACCGGACGCACAGATTTTCTCGCCGTTTCTCGGTTGGATGCAAGCTGCACCGTTCTTTGCCAAAGTCATCGAAGCATCGGGACAGAGCACGATCAGGCCTATCGACATCTGCGTGAGCACAACGGGCGCTCGGCGTGCGACGGGTTACTTCATCTACGATTGGGTGCTGAAAGACGGTTCCGCGGTGAGCTTCGAGTGCGTCGATGTGTTCGAGTTCGACGCCAGCGGGCTGGTCGAGCGCATGATAATTGTGTACGACACTTATCCTATCCGCAGCACAGTCGGCGATAAGTACGCGTAGTTTGCCGACTAGTCGTTTACTCGGTCATGTCTCTGGCCGCACCGCTGAATTGTGCGTTTTGCCGCGCATACAACGCGGCATTCCGCATCTTTAGGCTGCACCTAATCCCCGCTTTCGAACAATCAAATTCCAAGCTGTTTTTGGTATCGGCAACCTGCGTTCTACCTCGTGAACGAACGCGAGGCGACACTCAGGAACGATAGCCGAGACCTGTTCGTTCCTGCATCGAAGCCTGCTCTTGGAGATGGTTATGAACGGCCGGAAAGGATTGGTTAAATTAGGTGCGGCACTCAGCATGGGCGGCATGGCTCTGGCCTGCTCGGCCACCGCGGACGCCAGCGTCGTGGTGGGCGTGGCGGGTCCGATGACGGGGGAGTACGCGTCGGGGGGCGACCAGTTTCGCAAGGGCGCGGAACAGGCCGTGAAGGACATCAACGCGGCAGGGGGTTTGCTTGGACAGCAACTCGACCTGGTCGTTGGTGATGACGTCTGCGATCCCAAGCAGGCCGTTTCCGTTGCCAACAGTTTCGTCAACAAGAAGGTGGCGTTCGTCGATGGTCACTGGTGCTCCAGTTCCACGTTGCCCGCTTCCGATGTCTACAACGACGCGCAAATCCCGCAGGTGACGGTATCGACCAACCCCAAAATTACGGAACGCGGCATTAAGGGGATTTTCCGTATCACGGGCAGGGACGACCAGCAGGGACAGGTCGCGGCGGACTATATCGCCGCGAACTTCAAGGGCAAGAAAATCGCCGTCATTGATGACAAGACCGCGTATGGCGGCGGTCTGGCGGACGAAATTGCAAAAGATCTGGCGGCGAAGCAGACACCCGTGGCGCTGCGCCAGTCGATCACGGCCGGTGAAAAGGACTACTCCGGTTTGATCAGCAAACTGAAGGCGAACGGCATTCAGATTCTTGCTTACGGCGGCTACTACCAGGAAGTCGCACTGATTCTGCGGCAGGCGGCGCAGGCCGGGCTCAACCTGACCGTCCTCGGCGGCGACACGCTGACGAACAATGAACTGGTGACGGCCGCCGGGCCGGAAATCGACAAGGTCCTGTTCACTTTCCCGCCCGACCCGCGTAAGAGTGCTGCCGCTGCAAAGGTGGTGGCGGCCTTTCGCGCGCAGAAGATCGAGCCGGAAGGCTACATGCTGTATTCATACGCCGCCATGCAGGTCTTCGCCGAAGCCGCGAAGAAGGCCAACTCCACCGACTACGCGGCGATCGTCAAGCAGCTTCACAACACATCGTTCAGCACGGTGGTCGGTCAGGTGGACTTCGACGCGAAAGGCGATCTGAAAAGCCCGGGTTATGTGGTCTACCGCTGGAAGGGCAACAGCTACGACTATGTGAAGTGACACGTTCTGTCCAGTCTACGTAGCACGGAAAGAGGCGGTGCGTCGCTCTACTGCGCCGCCTCTGCAGCAGATTCACCGGAGAGGACATGAGCCAGGCACTGCAACAACTAATTAATGGGCTGACCTTGGGCGCCGTCTACGGCCTGATTGCGATCGGCTACACGATGGTCTACGGCATTATCGGCATGATCAACTTCGCTCACGGCGATATCTACATGGTTAGCGCCTTCATCGCCGTGACCTGCTTCACGCTGCTTGCGGGTAGCGGAATCTCGTCAGTCGTGGCGAGCATTGCCATTACGCTGATCGTATCGATCGCACTGACGTCCGTATTCGGCTGGACCGTCGAACGTGTCGGTTATCGGCCGCTGCGCGGATCCAATCGGCTTGCGCCGCTGATTTCGTCGATCGGGATTTCGATTTTTCTGCAGAACATGGTTCAGCTGACTCAAGGCGCACGAGTCAAGTCTATCCAGCCGCTCGTGACCGGAGGGGTGAACCTGTTCTCCGGTGACCAATTTCAGGGGCCATACGTTTCGTACGTGCAAATTCTTATCGTTGCCGTAACGATTCTGCTGATGTGCGCCTTCACGTTGTTCATCAATAAAACACCTTTTGGCAGACAGCAGCGAGCCTGTGAGCAGGATCAGCGGATGATGCAGTTTCTCGGTTACAACGTGGATCGGATCATCGCCCTGACGTTTATGATCGGCGCCGCACTGGCGGCAGTCGCAGGCGTCATGGTGACGCTCTACTACGGCGTGATCGACTTCTCGATTGGATTCGACGCCGGTATCAAGGCGTTTACCGCCGCTGTGCTCGGCGGAATTGGTTCGATTCCCGGGGCAATGCTGGGCGGTGTGATCATCGGCTTGATCGAAGCATTCTGGGCTGCCTACCTCTCGCCCGAATACAAGGATGTGGCCACCTTCGTGATTCTGATTGTGGTCTTGATGTTTCGTCCATCCGGGCTTCTCGGCCGACCCGAAGTGGAGAAGGTGTGATGAGCTCGACAGTCATGCAAGAAACGAATCTGCATTTCCGTGTCAAGGATGCACTTGGCGCGGCGCTGGTCGCGGGCCTCGTCGGCTTGCCGATGCTGGGTTTGACTACGCGAGACGGCGCCAATGGTCTCGAGGTTCAGACGCGATGGGCGTTGCTGGCGGCTTTCATTGCGATCGCGTTTGCCGGGCGCATCGTCATGCAGATTTTGCTCCAGCGTTTTAGTCTTTTTTCAAAACGTCGGTCGCGCGCCAGACCCGCTCCTGAAGTTGCGGGTAACGGCTCGCTTGTCTGGGCCGGCGCCGGATGCGTGGCGTTCGCCGTGCTGTTGCCGGCGTTGTTCGCTGGCAACCGCTACGTCGTCGATACAGCGACGACCGTCCTGATTTACGTCATGCTGGGCTGGGGCTTGAATGTCGTCGTCGGTCTGGCGGGGCTGCTGGACCTCGGTTATGTCGCGTTCTATGCAGTCGGCGCGTACACATACGGCCTGTTGTCGACGCATTTTGGCTTTGGTTTCTGGCAGTGTTTGCCGATCGCCGGTGGCCTCGCTGCGGCGTTCGGCATGTTGCTGGGCTACCCGACACTCCGGCTCAGAGGCGACTATCTAGCCATCGTCACGCTTGGATTTGGGGAAATCATACGGTTGGTGCTCGTGAATTGGGGCGACCTCACAGGCGGACCCAACGGCATCTCGTCCATTCCGAAGCCGACCTTCTTCGGGCTCCCCATGCAGGCGTCGGGCGACGGTCCGACCTTCGCGACCGTGTTTGGCCTTGATTACTCGCCCGGCCAGCGCGTCGTCTTTCTGTACTACCTGATCCTCGCACTTGCGCTGCTGACGAACCTCCTCGTCTCGCGGCTCAGGCGGCTGCCCGTTGGGCGCGCGTGGGAAGCGGTGCGCGAAGACGAGATCGCCTGCAAAGCAATGGGCATCAACGTCACCAATGTGAAACTGTCCGCCTTTGCGACGGGTGCCATGCTGGCCGGATTCGCCGGCGTGTTCTTCGCCGCACGGCAGGGTTTCATTTCGCCAGAGAGCTTCACCTTTTCGGAGTCGGCCACGATTCTCGCGATCGTGGTGCTCGGCGGTATGGGGAGCCAACTCGGCGTCGTCCTTGCGGCAGCCTTGCTGGTGATTTTGCCCGAGTTAGGGCGTGATTTCTCCGAGTACAGAATGCTGCTTTTCGGTGTTGCAATGGTCTTTATCATGATCGTGCGGCCCGGCGGGCTGATCAGCCATCGCCGGGCTACTGTCAGCGCGCCTCGCGTGGAGGCAAAACGATGAACGCCTCCACCTCGCTGCTCAGCGTTGAAAACCTGACGATGCAGTTCGGCGGCCTTCGCGCAATCGAAGACCTGTCCATGACGGCGCGCGCAGGAGAGGTGACGTCGGTGATCGGGCCGAACGGAGCCGGAAAGACGACGTTTTTTAACTGCCTGACGGGCTTTTACAAACCGACCCAAGGCGCCATCACGTTGGGGCATCCCCGTCATGGGACGCTCCGGCTTCATGCGATGAAGAATGTCGACGTGGCACGGATTGGCCAGGTCGTCAGAACGTTCCAGAACATACGGCTGTTCCCGCGTATGACCGTGCTCGAAAACCTGATGATTGCCCAGCACAATGTGTTGCAAGACGCGTCCAGGTTCTCGATTGCTGGCGCACTCAATGCGAGGTCGTTTCGACGCGCGAACGACAAGGCGATCGAAAACGCTTTGACGTGGCTCGAGCGATTAGACGTTCGAGATATAGCCAACAAACCTGCCGGCGATATGCCTTATGGGGTGCAGCGCCGCGTCGAGATCGCGCGCGCAATGTGCGCGGACCCCATTCTCCTCTGCCTCGATGAGCCGGCCGCCGGCCTCAATCCGCGCGAGTCGGCGGAACTCACTGCGCTATTGACCTCGCTCTCCCGGGAGCAGGGCATCGGCATATTGTTGATCGAGCACGATATGAGCGTCGTGATGAAGGTTTCAGACCATATTGTCGTGCTCAATCACGGGAAGAAAATTGCAGAAGGCTTGCCTGCTGACATCAAGGTGAATCCCGAAGTGATCAGCGCATACCTCGGCGAGGACGACGAGACGTCGTCACTCGGTGAAGCATCGCAGGAGAAGTCAGCTCATGCTTAAGATTACCGAACTCAGTGCCCACTATGGCAGTGTCCAGGCGCTACGCGGGGTGAGCCTTGGCGTGAAGACTGGCGAGATCGTCACGTTGATCGGTGCGAACGGCGCAGGCAAGTCGACGCTGATGAATACCATTTTTGGCTATCCACGGGCCAGCGGCGGCAAGGTCGAATTCGACGGACAGAACATTTCGAAACTGCCATCGCATGCGATCGGCAAGCTCGATATTGCGGTTGTGCCTGAAGGGCGTCGTATCTTTCAGCGGATGACCGTGCTCGAGAATCTTCTGATGGGGGATACGTCGGGCAACCGCCGGACCGCGGATGACCTTGAGCGCATGTACGAGATGTTCCCGATCCTGAGAAGCCGCGCTTCGCAGCGTGCCGGCACACTGTCAGGAGGGGAGCAGCAGATGCTCGCGATAGGACGCGCATTGATGTCGCAGCCGAGATTGCTGCTACTCGATGAGCCGTCGCTCGGTCTTGCGCCGATCTTCATCAAGAAGATCTTTTCGGTCATCAAGGAGTTAAACGAGCAGCTCGGGATGACGATTCTGCTTGTCGAACAGAACGCTCATCACGCTTTGCGCGTGGCGCATCGAGGGTATGTTCTCCAGCATGGGCAGATTGCCCTGGAGGGGAGCGGTGCTGAACTGCTGGCCAACCCAGCCGTGCGGGCCGCGTATCTGGAGGGCGACACTTCTCAACTGGATGCGGCCTGAACGGCGATCCGGAGGGCGCGGGCCGCTTGCCCCTAGTTTTCGAGGTTCGGGGCAACGGAATTGCGGCCATTCTCCGCAGAGCCACGGCGCCCGCAGATGAGTTGAGCACCATGAAGGAAAAGGGTTACCCGGCCTGCGTAGGGGCGCCTATCCTCAAGAAATGTGCAGAATTCCGCGAAAATTAACCGAACCCTCTCAAGACCGGAATGTCGCAAAGATCCAGAATGCTGTAAACCGAATCGATCGCCGCCGCCGGATTGCGTTCCAGAATGAGGGTCGATCCATGAGCCTGCCTAACGGGACTACATGGGACTACACGGGACGATGGCGGCATAGACGGAACGAATTCAAGTGCAGGCCACCGGCCCGCACGCTCAATGAACTGGTTTTTTGTGGAGTTTTCGCATGAAAGTGCTCATCGTTTTCGCTCACCCCGAACCCAAGTCGTTCAACGGTGCGCTGAAAGACACAGCGGTCTCGACCCTGAAAGCGCAAGGGCACGAGGTTCAGGTAACCGACCTGTATCAACTGAAGTGGCGGCCCGAGCTCGGCGTCGAGGACTTCGTGGGTGAGCGTCTCAACCCTGACTTCCTCGATCTTTCGGCGGAACAGGAACATATGTTCGGGACGTCCACGAAACCGACACCGGATGTCTACGCCGAGCAGCAGAAGGTGCTCTGGAGCGATCTGATCATTTTCCAGTATCCGATGTGGTGGTTCGGGATGCCCGCGATCCTGAAGGGCTGGGTGGATCGCGTGATGACCCGCGGATTCGCCTATGCAACCGGGCGAAAATACGAAACCGGTATGTTCAAGGGCCGCAAGGCGATGGTCTCGACCACGACGGGAACGGCGGCGAGCCTCTACGAGCCGGACGGTGTCGACGGTGATATCAATCACATTCTCTGGCCGATCCACAACGGGATCTTCAATTACCTTGGCTTCGAGGTGTTGCCGCCGCATGTGTCGTGGATGCCTGGCCGTGTGAGCGCGGAGGAGCGGCAAGCCTACCTCGATGCCTACGCAGCGCGCTTGCGTGCGATTGAGAGCACCGAGCCCTTGTTCTTCCATCCCTTTGCGGACTTTGGTCCGGACCAGCGTCTGAAGCCAGGTGTCGTGGCCCGTTCCGGCTTCCAATGGAACCCGGCCGTCGGCCAGTCGCACGACGAAGCGGCAGAAACGTACACGCCGAAGAAGATGGCGAACGCGGGATGATTCGATGTGGCGTCGGGCCGCATCTGCTTTCGACAGTTTCTGCGGCCCAGCATCAAAACTGACCAGGAGTGAAACGCACCATGGAAAAGCTACCCATGTTTCAGAAGCTGCACCACGTCTGCATTGTGGTTCGTGACATTGAGAATGCCGTGAAGTATTACGAGTCGATTGGAGTCGGTCCGTGGACAGATTTTCCGCCGCTGGATGCCTATGAACTGGACGGCTACGATCGTCCAGCTTTTCTGAAGATGCGTTATAAGTTCGCGAACATCGACAACGCTCAGTTGCAGCTTTGCCAGCCGGGCGACGGAGACACGCCGCAACGACGTTTCCTGGAGTCGCGCGGCGAAGGCGTGTTTCATCTCGGCTTCTCTGTCGAGAGCTGTGACAAGGCGGAGGAACAGGCCGCGAGCGCCGGATTGGATGTCCTGGCACGCGGGCGTCTCGATGATCGAAGCGGCTTCACGTACTTCAAGACGGTCAACGAAGGCGCTGGCGTCACGTTGGAGGTTCGGGCACCGAGTACCAAGGCAACCCAAGGAATCAAGTCCTGACACCCACTTGCTGCGTGATCCTTTCGCTATCCCAGTCGTCCTGATCGAATTCGGAAATGCCCCGCGGTACGCCGCGGGGCATTGTCACATTTATCTCATGACGAACGGGTTCGCCGTCTTGACCCCGGTGTTGATCCAGACGCTCTTCGTTTGCAGATACTCGCGGATCGCGTCGATACCATTCTCGCGGCCCAGTCCGGAATCCTTGTAGCCACCGAACGGCGACATGTAACTCACCGCGCGATAGCTGTTCACCCAGACCATGCCGGCCTGCAGCTTTTCGGCGACACGAATGGACCGGCCAATATCCTTCGTCCAGACACCTGAACCCAGACCGAAGCGCACATCATTCGCCAGTGCAACCGCCTCGTCTTCGTCCTTGAACTTGATGATAGACAGGATAGGACCAAAGACTTCTTCCTGTGCGATCCGCATCCTGTTGTTGACGTCACCGAAAATGGTTGGCTCGACGAACCAGCCGTTACCGCATTCCGGTGCACTGCCTGGCTTTCCACCGAGCAGCAACGTCGCACCTTCCTGCTTCGCGGTTTCAATGTAGGACAGGACCTTCTGGTATTGAGGGCGCGTGGTTACCGGCCCGACCTGTGTATCCATACTCGACGGATCACCCATTTTCGCGGTGCGTGCTAGCGTCAGAAGTTTGTCGACGAATGTGTCGTAGATGCTTTCTTGCAACAACAGCCGCGAACCGGCAATACAGGTCTGTCCGGTCGCGGCGAAGATGCCGGAAACCGCACCATTTACTGCGTCTTCCAGATCGGCATCCTCGAACACGATGTTGGGTGACTTGCCGCCAAGTTCGAGACTAACGTGTTTGAACTGACGTGCTGCTGCCTCGTTGATCGCGCGCCCTGTGGAATCTGCGCCGGTGAACGTGATCTTCTTGACCAAGGGGTGTTCCACCAAAGGCGAGCCGACGTCCGCACCGAATCCGGTCACGACGTTCACAACGCCCGGCGGAAAGCCGGCTTCGGTGAAGAGTTTCGCAAACTCGATCGTGGACGCCGAAGTGAACTCGGACGGTTTGATCACAACCGTGCAACCTGCGGCCAACGCGGGCGCAATCTTCCACGTGGCTAGCAAAAGCGGCGAGTTCCACGGCGTGATTGCGGCGACGACACCCAGCGGCTCGTTGCGGGTGAAGTTGAAATAGCCTTTCTTGTCGAGCGGAATGACGGCGCCCTGAATCTTGTCCGCCAGGCCGCCAAAATAGTAGTACCACTGGGGCAAATACTGGCACTGGCCAAGCATCTCCGCCATGAGCTTGCCGTTGTCCCGTACTTCGAGTTCGGCAAGCCGCCTGGCGTCTCGCGCGATCAGGTCACCGACCCGATGAAGCAGCAGGCCCCGCTGGCTCGGGGACATCTGTGACCAGGGTCCTGTACTGAATGCAGCATGCGCCGCTTGCACGGCTCGATCGACGTCGGTCCCGTTGCCTTTTGCAATCTGCGCCCAGGTTTCTCCCGTGAACGGATTTTCCGTATCGAACCATTCGCCCGAAGCTGATTGGCATGATTCGCCGTTGATATACATCTCAAACCGTTGCATGACTTTCGTCTCCTTTGTCGACCGGAGTTAGCGCTTTAGCGCTTACTCCGGTCCCATGTAAGATGCTGCTGTTAATCTTCAATCAGGCGCCAAGAGGCAGACGCCGCTGGGACTCGGCCAGGATTTCTTGTGCCTTCAAAATGACCGGCCGGTCTACCATGCGGCCGTCCACCGCAACGGCCGCTCCGTGAGATGCCGCTGCACCTTCGACAACCCGGTGCGCCCATTCGACGTCCTTCTCGCTGGGGACGAACGCAGCATTGACCGCAGCCACTTGCCTCGGATGAATACAAAGCTTGGCGCCAAAGCCGAGCTGCTTTGCACGGATCGTGTCGCGCGTGATCTGCTCGGGATCGTTGAGCGTGGTACTGACCCCGTCCACCGGGGGAAGCAGGTTGCCGATGCGAGACGCGAAGACAATCTGTGAGCGGAAGTACAGAAGCTGCTCATCGTCGCCGTCAATGCCGAGGTCGAGCTGGAAATCCACATTACCGAATACGAGCCGGGTGGTCAGCCGGTGCTGGGCGATAGCGACCACATTCCGAAAACCTTGGGCCGTCTCGATCATCGGCAAGATGTCGGTCGGCTTGCCAGCGAACTCGCAGAGGAAGATATCGTCGATGCGTTCCGTCTTGGGCAGCATGACGGCGGCGACTGATGGCGCACGGCATACGGCGATGTCGTCGCGAAACCATTCACTGTTCACGTCATTCACACGGACCGCCACCGGCGTGCTGTTTGTCGACAGCCACTCGGCGAGGGCCGCCCGCGCGATCTTCTTCTCGGTGGGAGGCACCGCATCCTCCAGATCGATAACGACAACATCGACGCCCGACGCAGCCGCCTTGGCAAATCTGTCCGGTCGGTTGCCGGGAACGAAGAGGTAGGAGCGGGGTGCAAGGTCAGCCATGTTGGGCCTCCAGTTTCGATTCGGGGAGCAGTTTGGGTACGACGGTTGCATCGGTAATCGTCCATACCGACGCGATGGAGCGCTTGAGTTCGTCTTCAGTGGCCGCATTGCCGTACAAACCCAGCGTGATCGTTTTGTGCTCGAGTTCGGCGCGCGTGAGCGTGTTGCCTGGATCGCCCTTGGGGTCATCCACGCGGCCCTCGAAGCTGCGGCCATCCTTCGTCTGAACGATGACCTTCCCAATCCAGCGTGACGGATAAGCCGTGTCGACTTCAGGGTCGAGCACCATCGAGACTTTCTTGCAGAAGTGCGCGATCCGGCTTTCCTTGTAATGGCCGTCGAACTCACGTACGCCCGCGTGACCGAATTCCGCGACCAGAGCGAGCACGGTGCCCATGGAGAACTTCGCCTGATGAACTGTCCTCGGATCGGCTACCGGTCCAAGGACATCGATCGCGGCCTGGTGAACATGAGTCACCACCGTCTCGATGTCATCCGGCACGAGCTTTTCACGCTGAATAACCTGCAGCAGGGCATCGGCCGCCGGATGAGTGTGCCGGCAAGAAGCGTGATACTTGAATGACGTTTCTATCAGCGCCCAGCGCTCGCCGAGCGCTTCGGCGAGTTTGTCCGGATGCGTTTGCGTAGACATGCCGGCCCCCATGCCTTTCGCGCCTTCGAAGATGTCCTTCGCACCGGTGAAGCCGTCGGCCGCCAGGTAGGCTGCGAGAAGACCGTTCGCCGCAGCTTTGGCGGTATGCAGTTGCTTGGAGTCCGCGGCGTCTTTCAAGAATTCCCAGAGTCCGGCTGCCTGGGTGCCGGCGGAGCCAAACGCGTTGACCATCTGCTCGTCGCTCAATCGCAACAGATTGCCGACCGCGGCTGCGGCTGCGATCGTCCCGACCGTACCGGTGGTATGAAAAATCTTGTAGTGCGACCGGCCGAGGAATTCACCGACACGGATGCCCACTTCATAGCCTGCGACTGATGCAGCGATGAACTCCTTGCCACTTCTGCAGAGTGCTTGCGCGGCGGCCCACGCTGCGGGGAAGACGACGGTTGCCGGATGCAGGACCGAACTGTTGTGAAGGTCGTCCTGTTCGGCGAAGTGCGATGCGGCGGCGTTGATCATTGCTGCGAAGAGCGGGCTGGTGGTTCGCCGGGAGATCAGTACTTCGCAGGGACCGGACTGCGGCCCGAAAGCGAAGGCGTGCTTCTGGATCGTCTCGACGGGACGCGCTTCGCGGCCAGCCAGTGCTGATCCGAACCAGTCAAGGAAGAGGTCTTCCGTGCGTGCCACCACGTCCTTGGGGATCTGTTCAAACTTGAGATTGGCCGCAAACGAAGCAAGAATCTGGGTGTTGCTCATAACAGGCTTACCTTGGCTGGGGAGTTAGATTACGGCCGCGTCACGAAGCTCGCGGATGGCATGGGTCGTAAAGCCCAGTTCATTCAATAGGGCTTCGGTGTGTTGGCCTAACGCGGGCACGGCGTCCAGTCGAACATCGGATGCGGTACTGATGCCTGGCGGCAGCAAGGCGGGAATGGGTCCGGCAGGTGAATCGATGTTCACCCAGCGATTGCGTTCTTTAAGCTGAGGATGCGACCACACGTCGGGCATATCATTCATGCGCGCGTTGGCGATCTGCGCGCTATCCAGCCGACTGATGACTTCTTCCGAAGTCAGTTTGCTGAACGCGGTGACAATGATTTCGCGCAGTTC
Source organism: Burkholderia sp. GAS332 (assembly GCA_900142905.1). Classification (NCBI taxonomy): domain Bacteria; kingdom Pseudomonadati; phylum Pseudomonadota; class Betaproteobacteria; order Burkholderiales; family Burkholderiaceae; genus Burkholderia; species Burkholderia sp. GAS332. Next base: position 2,062,447 of record FSRV01000001.1, read on the forward strand.
CTCGCGTGCTGCTACCCGCTTCGAGTTGGAACTGAAGCGAGGATCGACAGCGAGATCAGGTTCCAGCAGAACCTGTGCGCAGAAGACACCCCATTCACGCTCGTTCTGCAATCCCAGCATGACGGTCTTTACATCGCCGGCGGGGAACGGGCCATAGGGGTAGATGGTCGCGTGGGCGGCGCCGGCGCGAGGTGGCGGCGATGCGCCATCGAACGCGTAATAAAGGGGATAGGTCATCCACTCCACCATGCTCTCGAGCATCGACACATCGATCTCCCGTCCCAAGCCGGTTTTTGATCGTTGCAGAAGCGCGGAGAGGATGTTCGTATAAGCGTACATCCCTGCAGCGATATCGGCGATGGAACAGCCGGCCTTGGCCGGTGAGTCCGGACCTCCGGTAATCGACAGGAATCCGGACTCACTCTGGATCAGCAGGTCGTAGGCTTTCTTGTCCCGATAGGGACCATCGGATCCGTAACCGGAGATGTTGCAGACAATCAGGCGGGGATACTTGTCACGCAACGCTTCATACGACAGCCCCAGTCGCGCCGCGGCGCCGGGTGCCAGGTTCTGCACCAGCACGTCGGTGTCCTCAAGCAGGCGCTCGAAAATCCCCTGCGCCTGCGGGGCCTTGACGTCTAGCGTGAGGCTCTCCTTCGAGCGATTGCACCATACGAAGTGCGAGGCCATGCCGTGCACGCGTTCATCGTAGGCACGCGCGAAGTCGCCGACACCTGGGCGCTCGATCTTGATCACGCGGGCGCCAAGATCCGCAAGTTGACGGGTGCAAAACGGTGCTGCAATCGCGTGCTCGAGGGTGATGACCTTCACGCCGTCCAGTGGTTTCATGTCCGTCTCCTCAGAAAGAGCGCGGCAGCCCGAGCAGATGCTCGGCTACATACGAAAGAATGAGATTGGTCGAGATCGGCGCGACCTGATAGAGCCGTGTCTCGCGGAATTTGCGTTCGACGTCGTATTCGTTCGCAAACCCGAAGCCGCCGTGGAACTGCAGGCACGCGTTGGCCGCCTCCCAGGAGGCGTCCGCGGCAAGCAGCTTGGCCATATTGGCTTGCGCGCCGGCCGGCTGTTTGGCGTCGAAAAGCGCGCAGGCCTTATAGCGCATCAAGCTCGCTGCTTCGACGTTGACGTGCGCGCGGGCAATCGGAAACTGCACGCCCTGGTTCTGTCCGATTGGGCGGCCGAAGACGACGCGTTCTTTGACGTACTGACAGACCTTGTCGAGGAACCAGTACCCGTCGCCGATACATTCAGCGGCAATCAGTGTCCGCTCGGCATTCAGGCCATCAAGGATGTACTTGAAGCCTTTGCCTTCTTCGCCGATGAGGTTTTCGGCAGGGATCTCGAGGTTATCGAAGAAGAGTTCGTTAGTCTCGTGATTCACCATGTTCGGGATAGGGCGGACGGTCATGCCTTTGCCGATCGCCTGAAGCAGGTCCACCAGAAATATCGACATACCCTCGGATTTCTTCGCGACCTGATCGATCGGCGTGGTCCGCGCGAGCAGAATCATCAGATCGGAATGCTGGATCCGCGAGATCCATACCTTCTGGCCGTTGACGACATATCTGTCGCCTTTGCGAACCGCGGTTGTCTTGAGTTTGGTGGTGTCGCTGCCGGTCGTCGGTTCGGTCACGCCCATGGACTGAAGCCGCAACTTTCCACTGGCGATTTCCGGAAGGTACCTGGCCTTCTGCTCTGCCGAGCCGTGTCTAAGCAGTGTCCCCATGTTGTACATCTGCCCGTGACACGCACCGGAATTGCCGCCGCTGCGGTTGATCTCTTCCATGATCACCGAAGCTTCGGTTAGTCCGAGTCCGGAGCCGCCATATTCCTGCGGAATGAGGGCGGCGAGCCAACCGGCGTCGGTTAGCGCTTGCACAAAGGTCTCGGGGTAGGCGCGTTCCTCGTCGATCTTGCGGAAGTACTCGGCAGGGAAGTTGGAACACAGATCGCGAACCGCTTCGCGAATGTCCTGATAGGGGTCAACGTTAGCCAGCACTTGTCTCTACTCCTCGGAGTTCATTTTTGAAAAACATACGCGGGTGCCGTTAGCGTCGCCTCGGCATCGACGCACAACACGCCATCGGAATTGGCTGCCCAGAGCTTCACTTCGGTTGATTCCGGTGCGCGGGCCGCATAGATATAAAAGGGGGTGCGGTCAAAGAGCGGGTTGACCGCTTTGAATGAGAAAGAAGTAATCGATTCGCCGGGAAGGTTGCGCCGGAGGAGATCGATCAGCAAAGTCGCAGTCAGCGGCCCGTGTACGACCAGCGCGGGATAGCCTTCCTGTTCCTGGGCATAGGTGCGGTCATAGTGGATGCGATGGCCGTTGAAGGTGTCGGCGGAGTAGCGAAAGAGCAGCACCGGGTCGGGCACAATCTGTCGTTTCCACGTGAACTCCGCCGGCGCGGCTGGGCCGGTTGCCGCGGTGTACGCCGTCGTCGCGGACTCGCGGTACACAACGTCTTGCTCTTCAGAAATCAGCGGGCCTTCGAGGTCTTCCAGTTCGTGACGCAGACGGACAAACACGAGCTTTCCGCTGCGTCCTTCCTTGGCCGCTACGTCAAGAATCTGCGACGTCCGGGTGACTTCGCTGCCGACCACGAGTGGACGCACGAACCGGACGCGGCTGCCGGCCCACATCCGTCTGGGCAGGGGCACTGGCGGCAGGAATCCACCGCGTGTCGGATGTCCGTCCGCGCCAACCTGCGATTGCGAAACAATGTGAGGAAAAAGCGCCCAGTGCCACAGCGGAGGCAACGGGCAGCCGGTACGCGGGACGTCCTCATAGTCCAGCGTGGCGGCGAGTTGCTGCGCAAGACGTGGCGAGACGAGCTCGCGTTCGGCTTGTGTACGGCCGATCCAGGCGCGCAGGTAGTTGAGTTCAGCAGTCATGGGGTCGTCGGGTAGCGTCGTTCACGCTAGATTGACGCACCGGCCTGCTGACTACAATTTGTGTGTGGAGAAGAGGGCTTTAAACGCAGACTAACTGCTGATGTTCAGGCCGGCTGTGACTCGCAGTCGCCTTTGCACTTCTGCGTCAGGAGGTCGACGAGCTCACGCGCGAAAGACGGCAACAGGTCAAGGTTACGCACGCAGATCAGCAGATTGCGCGTCGCCCAGTCGTCCTCGATTTCAACGAGGCGGATATTCATGGTCTTCACGTAGCGCACCGCTGACGAGCAAGGCAACACGCCGATCCCGACGTTAGCCTCGATCATCCGGCACAGTGCTTCGAAGTTACCCACTTCGATTCGCACCTGAAGTTTCTTGTGCATGTCGCTTGCTACGCGGTTCAGAAAGGTGTGAATCGCGCTTGCTTCCGGCATCCCGACGAAGTCGAACCCGGTTGCTTCCTCAAATGGAATGGACGATTTTCCAGCCAGGGGGTGTGATTCAGACACGGCCAGGATGAGCCGGTCCGAGCGGTACGGCAGGACTTTCAGCGATTCGGGCCGGACATTCCCCGCCACTATGCCGACGTCCGCCGTGCCTTCACTGACGGCACGCACCACGTCATGGCTCAATCGTTCGCGAAGCTCGACGTTCACATCGGGATGCTCGGCGAGGAAGTCACGCAGGTCGTTAGGAAGAAATTCAGTGGTTGCGGTCGTGTTCGCAAAGATTCGCACATGACCTTTGATACCTCGCGCGTACTCCTGCATGTCGCCGCGCAACTGCTCGAGCTGCGACAGGACGACCCGCGCGTGGTGTAGGAACGCCTGACCCGGCGGGGTGAGGGTTACCCCCTGGCTGGTCCGATACAGCAGTTTTGCGCCCATGCTTTCTTCGAGATTTTTGATCCGGGTGCTTGCTGCGGGTACCGACATATGAAACCGCTCGGCGCCACGCGTCAAGCTATCCGTCTCAGCAATACATGTGATGAGACGAAGATCAACCAGATCGAAATGCATGGCCATGATACGTGCTCCGAATGAAGAGATGCCCCGTTGATTTAGTGTAGCAAATAGCAGAAATCCGCAAATCGGTATTTTCGATGTATTCCGCCTGTTTTTATTGAATCGCTATATACGCGGCCTATTGATGGATATCGACGCCGGTATGATTTCTATAACTATGCAAAAAACCGCATGAATCAAGGGGGGCAGATCAAGACCGGAAAATTTTCGCGCCGGACAATCGGTTCACGGTAGCGTGCCGCGCTCTTCAGGGCGGCAGAGCGGCCCAAACCATTCAATCTGGAGAAAGCGATGTTGATTGCGCCGTTCAAGAACGAGCCGTTCGATTTGTTCGACACCGAAAGTGCGAAAGCAGACATGCAGCAGGCGCTGAAGAAGGTGCGTGCCGAGTTTGGTCAGACCTATCCGCTGGTGATCAATGGCGAACGTGTGCAGACCGAAGCGAAACTCGTCTCGACGAATCCGTCGAATCCGGACGAGATCGTTGGCTACACCGCCAAGGCGACGACGCAGCACGCGGACGCCGCACTGGAAGCGGCCTGGAGCGCCTTCGAATCGTGGAAGCGTTGGAACCAGGAAGATCGATCGCGCGTCATGTTGAAGGCCGCGGCCATCATGCGCCGGCGCAAGCGCGAGCTCGAGGCATGGCTGGTCTATGAAATCGGCAAGAACTATGTCGAAGCCAGTGCTGAAGTCGCGGAAATGATCGATTTCACCGAGTACTACGCACGTCAGGCGATCAAGCACGTCGGCGGCCTGGGTTCGCTGATTGATTATGCGGGTGAAGAAAACGAGAGCTTCTATATCCCGCTGGGCGTGGGTGTGACGATTTCGCCGTGGAATTTCCCGATGGCCTTGATGACCGGCATGACGGTCGGTGCGATCGTGGTGGGTAACACCGTCGTTTGTAAGCCTGCGGAAGATACGGTGGTGTCATTGGCGAAGATCTTCGACATCTTCGCCGAAGCAGGACTGCCGCCCGGCGTGGTGAATTATCTGCCGGGTACGGGACGCGAAATCGGCTCGTATCTGGTCGCCCATCCGAAGACGCGCTTCATCAATTTCACGGGCTCGCTCGCAACCGGTGCCCAGATCAACGAGTCCGCCGCAAAGCTTGCCGAGGGCCAGAGATGGTTCAAGCGAGTTTTCCTTGAGCTCGGTGGCAAGGACGCAATTCTTGTCGATGAGACGGCCAACCTCGATGACGCAGCGACTGCGGTGATCCAGGCAGCCTTCGGCTATTCCGGCCAGAAGTGTTCGGCCTGCTCGCGTCTGATCGTGGTGGATTCGGTCTATGACACATTGCTCGAGAAAGTCGTTGCGAAGACGAAGGAACTGGTTGTCAGTGAGGCCAAGGACAATCCAAGTTTTGGCCCGGTGTGCAATGAACTGCAGTACAAGAAGGTGCTGTCGTACATCGATATCGGTCACAGCGAGGGCAAGCTGCTGACCGGCGGCAAGCCCGTGGAGAATGCAGCCGGCTATCTGATTGAGCCGACCATCTTTGGCGACGTGTCGCCTCGCGCGCGCATTGCACAAGAGGAAGTGTTCGGACCGTTCGTCGCCGCGATCCGCGTCAAGGACTTCGAGGAAGGTCTGGCTGTGGTCAACGACACGGTCTACGGGCTGACCGGCGCGCTCTTCTCGAACGACCGCAGCCGCATCGAACGAGCCCGCCGTGATTTCCACGTCGGCAATCTGTACTTCAATCGCAAGTGTACCGGCGCGCTCGTCGGTGTTCAGCCGTTCGGCGGTTTCAACCTGACGGGCACCGATACCAAGACGGGCGGTCCCGACTACCTTCTGCAGTTCCTGCAAATGAAGGCAGTGGCTGAACGTCTGTAAGCATGCGTGTTCCGGGGCGCCACCGACAGGCGACCCCGGTTCACGCACTGGGATCTCCCTATAAACGGAATGAACACAATGGGCTTCATTGCAGACCGCATTGGCCAGATTGCCCCTGCGCAGACGATGGCAATGGCAGCAAAGGCGGCAGAACTGCGTCGTGCCGGGAAGAACGTTATTTCCCTGTCGCAAGGCGAACCAGACTTTCATACGCCCGAGAATATCCAGGCTGCGGCGATTCGTGCGATGCGCGAAGGCAAGACGCGCTACACGGAAGCCGCGGGTATTCGGGAGTTGCGCGAGGCGATCGTCGCGAAGCTGAAGCATGACAATGGCGTCGACTATCCAGTGGACGGCGTTAGCGTATCGGTTGGTGCGAAGCAGGCAATTTTTGCGGCCTTTTTCGCTACCCTCAATCCGGGTGATGAAGTGATCGTGCCGGCGCCGTGTTGGGTCTCCTATCCGGAGATCGTAAAAATGGCGAACGGCACACCCATCGTCGTGGCGTGCGATGAAGCGGCAGGGTTCAAACTGACGGCTGCTCAGCTGGAGGCGTCGATCACGCCGCGTACCAAGTGGCTGATGCTGAATTCACCATCGAATCCGACCGGCGCGGTTTACTCGGCTGACGAACTACGCACCATCGCTGAAGTCCTGCGTCGACACCCTCATGTCTGGGTGCTGTCGGACGACATCTACGAAAAGCTCATCTATACCGGAAGTCCATTCGTCAATATTCTGAATGTGGCGCCAGAGTTGCACGAGCGGACGCTCATTATCAACGGTGTGTCCAAGGTGTACTCGATGACGGGCTGGCGGATTGGCTATTCCGCCGGACCGGCTGCGCTCATCCGCGCCATGAATCTCGTGCAAGGGCAGATTGTCACCAGTGCGTCGTCGGTGTCGCAATACGCTGCGATTGAAGCACTCAATGGTGATCAGTCATTCGTAGAGAGATCGCGATCCGCTTTCGACGAACGCCGGAAGCTTGTGGTCAAAACGCTGAGCGACATACCGGGACTCCACAGTAACGAGCCCGAGGGCGCCTTTTATGCATTTGTCGGCTGCCATGGCGTCATTGGAAGCCGTACGCCGAGCGGCAGGCTGCTGGAGAACGACCAGGACTTCGTCATGTATCTGTTGGAAGAAGCGAACGTGGCGGTGGTTTCAGGTTCCGGGTTTCTGCTCTCGCCGTACTTCAGACTCTCTTACGCCGCGTCACTCGACGACTTGAACGAAGCGCTCAGCCGGATTCGCGCCGCGTGTCAAAGCCTCGAAACGGTAGCAGTCTGATCGTCCGTTATCCACACACTGCTCGGCTCTCAGGAGCCAAACGAGCCTTCGAAGGTAAATCATGAGCGAAAGGATTGTCATAACGGGTGGCGGTGCAATTGGGTGTTCAATCGCGTATTTCCTGAGCCTCCAGAAGGCACCCGACCGAGAAATCTGGGTGATCGAAAAAGATCCGACCTACAGAATCGCGTCATCGTCGCTCTCGGCCAGTTCGATCCGGCAGCAGTTTTCAACGCCCATTTGCATTCAGTTATCGCAGTTCGGTTACGACTTCTTCTCTTCGTGTGAGCGGGAGAAGGCGCAGTACGGAGCCGGTGTCGATCTGGTGGATTGCGGCTATCTGTTTGTGGGCAATGCGCAGCAGGAGAGCGTGCTACGTCGGCGTAGCTCACTCGCCAGATCGTTAGGGGTCGAGCTGCAGGAACATTCCGCTGAAGTGTTGCAGCAGCGTTACCCGTGGATGAACGTCAGCGATCTGACGTATGCCGTTGAAGGCCTTGCAGGCGAAGGCTGGTTCGATGGCTACAGCGTCATGCAGTGGTTCAGAAACCGTGCGCGCGAGGCGGGCGTTCATTTCGCCACGGGTGAAGCGGCGGGCTACCGTACACGCGGAAACCGGATTACCCATGTCGAACTCACGAATGGGCGGGAAATCTCCGGGGACACGTTCGTGAATGCCGGCGGAGCGTGGTGCGCGCCTCTTGCAAAGAGCGTGGGCGTCGATCTGCCGGTTCGGCCGAGACGGCGTTCGGCGTTCGTCGTGTCATGCCCGACGCCGATCCCGGATATGCCGATCCTGATCGATACGTCTGGCGTGTACCTGCGCAGGGAGCAGAACCATTTCCTGTGCATCGTCTCGCCTTCGGCGGAGAGGGATCTGGATAGCTTGCCACTCGACGTGCAGTTTTCCGAATTTGACGAGATCATCTGGCCGACGCTGGCAGAGCGGATTCCCGCGTTTGAAGCCTTGCGCGTGGAACATGCCTGGGCCGGCTACTACGAGTACAACATCCTCGACCAGAACGGCATCGTCGGTCAGTCGGGCCCGGAAAACTCGTTCGTGGCGGCCGGCTTTAGCGGTCACGGCATGATGCACAGTCCGGGGGTCGGTCGTGCAATGGCTGAACTGCTGGCCTTCGGCGAGTTCAGAACGTTGGACCTTTCGCCGCTGTCGCCGGCACGGCTCAGCTCGGGCCAACTGGTGATCGAGGAGGGTGTTTACTAGCGCCCGGCGGGCGGTTGATCAGTGAGGATGCAGGCCACGCCCTCGCGCGTTTCGATACTGTCGGGGCGTGAGGTGCGTGGCGGATTTAAATTGCCGCGTAAAAGCGCTGTGGTCCGCGTAGCCGCAGTCCGTCGCGATATCCGTAATGCTGTTGTCGGTCGTTTCGAGCAGCTTGCACGCATGGTCGATCCGCAATTTCATCAGCAGTTGCTTGGGCGTCAGATGAAACACTTCGCGGGTCAGACGTTCCAACGTGTCGACCGAGATGGAGGCGCGCTCCGCCGCCTCAGAGACCAGGATGTTCTGTCCGAGGTTCTGTTCCAGATAATCCAGATATTCCAGTAAGCGCCGATAGCCGTGATGCCGTTCGTCGGGGCGAGGCAGATCGCGCGAGATGCCGATCAGTCCGATCGCTTGCCCGGCTTCGTTGAGTACCGGGAACTTGGAGCTGAGGCACCAGTATCGATGCCCCGAACCGGACGAGTAGAGGCGCAGACGATCGACAATCGGAGACTGGGTTTCGATAACGTTCAGATCTTGCGCGTTGGTGCTTGCACCGGTCACGGGAAATAGCTGGTCGGCCGTCTGGCCAATGACATCGTCGCGCGCCATCCCACTTCGGTTGATGAGCGTTTGATTGACGGAAAGATAGCGCGCCTGGGCATCCTTGATGTAGTACAGCACGTCCGGAAAGCAATCGAAGACGCGCTCGAGCATCTCGGGCTGCCGGTCCAGCTGTCGAAAGACCTCCACCAACATATCGGAATAGGCCTTGGCGGGCATAAGGGGATCAGCGTGAAGTCACAGTGATCCCGATTGTACAGGGGGCGCAAAGTGGGGCGAGAGCGAAGAAAGCGGGGACGCGGCAGCTAACCGCTCCACCGCTTTCCCGCAGTAATCCGCGCCTTGGTGCTTATTGACTCGCGTGGGCCTTGGCGCCAAGCAATGCTTCACGGAAACGGCTTCGCAGGTACGGACCGTCACGTGGGGGGAGGGCTGTCGGTTCGGGATCGATTCCGACCTTCACCGTGACGAGCACAGGGCCCTTGGCCTTGAGAATGACCTCGACATACTCCTCGAGCTCACCCTCAGCGTAGATCGTCGTCGCCTTTTCGAACCCGGCCGCGCGCGCGATTGCCGTGATGTCGACACCTCGCCCCGCGTGGGCCAGTTGCATGCCCGTCTCCGCGTAGTGTTCGTTGTCGATAACGACGATGGAGAGGTTAGCCGGCCGATCAACGCCCACGGTCGCGAGCGATCCGAGGCCCATCATCATTTCACCGTCGCCAACGAACACGATCACGCGCTTCTCAGGTTGTGCAAGCGCAATGCCAAGCCCAAAGGAAACGGCACCGCCCATCGCACCCCAGAGGTAGAAGTTCTGCGGCGTGTCGCCGGCGGCGGCCACATCGAAGGTCGGATTGCCAAGGCTGGTCACTGCCAGAACGTCCTGCTGCCGATCGCGGAGAATCCGCTTCACCGTCAGTCGACGGTTCAGGGGCGTCGTCTGCTGAGTCATGTTCGTACTCACTTGTTGAAGTTCTTGGTGCCGATGACGCGCTGTCCGATCAGGACCGCGACCATCCGGGAGGTGTTGTAGCCGAAATTCAGCGCGGCGCGCACGGTCTCAGGGACCTCGGCGGGATCATCCGCGCGATAGACATAAACGCCGGCAGATTCGAGGGCTTCCTGAGTGGACTTGCCCATGGCAACCTGCCAGGGATTGAATTCGCCCCACTCTCCGCGCATGGTGACCAGCATCACGATGGGCATGCGGCATTCGTGTTGCAGCGAGAGCATATTGATGCAGTTGCCCACGCCGCTCGACTGGAGCAGCAGTACGCCGCGCTGGCCACCCACCCATGCGCCACCCATCATGGCCACCCCTTCTTCTTCGGTGGTCAGAGAAACCGCGTGGATTTCCGCGTCTGCTTCGCAGAGCTCGATAAGACGTTTATGCCCCGCATCAGGCACGTATGCCACTTGCCGCACGTCAGCGGCTTTGAAGTGCTCGAAGATTGTTTCCGGCCAGTTGACTGACATGATGACGAGTTTTGGTAGGTTGATGAAAACGGATAGCCGTCGCGCTTAGCAGGGTTGATCGATTACCGTGCTTTGATGAGTGATAGCGTGCATCAGCAAGAGTCGTCACTCAATTACTGATTGCGGAAGGCGCGATTAGGCTGGGGTTAACGGTGTTAAAGGGGTTAAGGCGGTTCGTCGGTGCGGATTCGCGCGCCGATCCTTTCCGTTCCGGCTTGCGTGCGCCTTCGAGCGTCTGGAATACGGTGTTCCAGAATGCCGAATTCCAACCGTTGGTTTGAGTGCGCACACTAGCGTTTAAACGATTGGAGAGGGAGCCATGAAGATTGTTGTGCCGGTTAAGAGAGTGGTCGATTACAACGTGAAAGTTCGAGTGAAATCGGACGGCACGGGCGTCGACATCGCGAACGTGAAGATGTCGATGAATCCGTTCGACGAAATCGCAGTTGAAGAAGCTGTTCGTCTGAGGGAAGCCGGCGTAGCGACTGAAGTGATCGCCGTGTCGGCAGGTGTGACGCAAGCGCAGGAAACGCTGCGCACGGCGCTGGCAATCGGCGCGGACCGCGCGATCCTGATCGAGTCGAACGAAGACCTGCAGCCGCTGGCCGTCGCCAAGCTGCTGAAAGCGCTGGTCGACAAGGAACAGCCTGGGCTGGTCATCCTCGGCAAGCAGGCGATCGACGACGATTCGAACCAGACCGGTCAGATGCTGGCTGCGCTGGCCAACCTGCCGCAAGCTACGTTCGCCTCGAAGGTTGTCGTGGCCGACGGTAAGGCGACGGTGTCGCGCGAAGTGGACGGTGGTGCTGAAACGCTGTCGCTGAGCTTGCCGGCTGTGATCACGACCGACCTGCGCCTGAACGAGCCGCGCTACGTGACGCTGCCGAACATCATGAAGGCGAAGAAGAAGCCGCTGGAAGTCATCAAGCCGGAAGACCTGGGCGTTGATGTGACACCGCGTCTGAAGACGCTGAAAGTCGTCGAGCCGCCGAAGCGCTCCGCCGGTGTGAAGGTGCCGGATGTGAAGACGCTGGTCGAGAAGCTGAAGACCGAAGCCAAGGTGCTGTAAGGAGACGGACGAAATGACGAATCTGGTTAATCTTGTAATAGCAGAACACGATAACGCGTCGATCAAGGCCGCGACGCTGAACACGATTGCCGCCGCGCAGAAGATTGGTGGCGATATTCACGTGCTGGTCGCAGGTGAAAACGCGCAGGGCGCAGCGGATGCAGCCGCGAAGATTGCAGGCGTTAGCAAAGTGCTGCTGGCCGACGCGCCGCAACTCGCAGCGGGTCTCGCGGAAAACGTCGAAGCGACGGTGCTGAACATCGCGAAGGACTACACGCACATCCTCGCGCCGGCAACGGCCTACGGCAAGAACATCGCGCCGCGTATCGCCGCGAAGCTCGACGTCGCGCAGATCAGCGATATCACCGCAGTGGACAGCGCCGACACGTTCGAGCGCCCGATCTATGCAGGCAACGCGATCGCTACCGTTCAATCGGCTGACCCGATCAAGGTCATCACGGTCCGCACGACCGGTTTCGACCCCGTCGCAGCCGAAGGCGGCAGCGCGACGGTCGAGAAGATCGCCGCCGCAGCCGACAGCGGCCTGTCGCAGTTCGTTAGCCGTGAAGTGACGAAGCTGGACCGTCCGGAACTGACGTCGGCGAAGATCATCGTCTCGGGTGGCCGTGGTCTGGGCAACGGCGAGAACTACACGAAGGTTCTGGAGCCGCTGGCCGACAAGCTGAACGCAGCGCTGGGCGCATCGCGCGCAGCCGTCGACGCGGGCTTCGTGCCGAACGACTATCAGGTCGGGCAGACCGGCAAGATCGTCGCACCGCAACTGTATGTGGCGGTCGGTATCTCGGGTGCGATCCAGCATCTGGCCGGCATGAAAGACTCGAAGGTGATCGTGGCGATCAACAAGGATCCGGAAGCGCCGATTTTCAGCGTCGCCGATTATGGTCTGGTGGGCGATCTGTTCACGGTCGTGCCGGAGTTCGAGAGCATGCTGTCTTAAGCGTACGTCGAGGAACGGTCAAGGTTCGATGAGGTAACAGGTGATCAATCTGAATGATATGGGGCATGTCAGAGCGGCGGCGGCCTTCGCCGCCAATGCCGAGGATGCCTCCATTTGGCGGTGGTTCGCGCTACTCCTCGAAGAGCGAAGAATTCGCTGGTGCTGCAGCGGTGACCGTTGGCTTGTCAGTGTTGACAACCGGCACGTCGCCACGGATAGCAGCTTCGATAAAGCCATCCGGATCGCGCGGGAGACCGTGAAATCAAAGAAGGCCCTATCGCAGCGCCCAGCGCGGGGTAGACGCGCCGCTTGATCCAGGTGGTCGTTTCAGCCGAAGTATTGCCAGTCAAATGCAAGCGCTACGCCGTGATCGTTTCGTTTGCTACTGGCCCGCATGATGGGCCAGTCTGGCGCTAATTCGGATACCTGATTGATCTTGCGAATTTTCGCGACTTCTCCTCGCGTGACCGCCGGCGCGCCATTGCCCTATCCGGCACGGACGAAGGACAGCACATCGGCGATCTGCTGATCGGTGAGCACCGCTGCATGTTTGGGCATGGGGTCCGCGGCGGGAATCCCCTGTATCACGATGCTGCGTGCACCGTTCGACGTGACGTTGACTAGCGACGCAGGATCTTCTGTGCCGCGCTGAACTCCTGTGCACTCGCAGACGTGACCGTCAGTGCGGCAAAGGCAGTGGCGATTGCACCGACGACGGGAGTGGTGGTTTGAGCGCGCAAATTTGACGGCACCCAAGACGGTACCAGGTATCGGTTGAGGCTACGGCAAAAATTCCCGACGCTCAGCAACTTGGGCGCCTGAACATGATTCGCTTTGGCTACGCGATATCCCGTGGATCCTCTATAGGAAAAGTCCGGTTTTAAAAAAACGTTGCAGCACTGCAGATTTTTGCAAATTGGTGACAAAACGTTAGCCTGATTTCCGCTAGTTTACGGCCGGTTAATGATCCGTAATACGAAGCATAAGAATGAACCGGAAGACATACCGGCTGGTGTACAGCCGACTGAGAGGAATGCTTGTCGCCGTCGAGGAAACCGCGACGGCGACGGGTAAGAAAGCGGGAGAGACCACGGTAAGCAGCAGAAAATCACAGGGTGTGATTTTTTCGTTGCGTCAGATTGCGCTGGCCGCGCTCGCGCTCCTTGGCGCGCTGCCGTCGTTGTCGGGCGCACAGATCGTTCCGGGTGGCGCGCACGCACCGTCAGTCGTCCAGACTCAGAATGGACTGGATCAGGTGAACATCAACCGGCCGTCTGGTGCTGGCGTCTCGATGAACACCTACGGTCAGTTCGACGTGCAGCAGAAAGGCGCGATCCTGAACAACTCCCCGGTCATCGTGCAGACGCAGCAGGCGGGCATGATAAACGGCAATCCGAACTTCGGCCCCGGCCAGTCGGCGCGCGTCATCGTCAACCAGGTCAACAGCAGTGCGGCCAGCCAGATCAGCGGGCATCTTGAGGTCGCAGGCCAGCGGGCCGAGGTTGTCATCGCGAACGGAAGCGGGATTTCCGTGAACGGCGGCGGCTTTATCAATACGTCCAGGGCGGTACTGACCACGGGCACGCCGAACTTCGGGCCGGACGGCTCCCTCACGGGATTTAACGTGACGGGTGGCAACATCAGCATTCAGGACGCGGGACTCAACGCAGGCGATACGGATCAGGTGGACCTGCTGTCCCGCGCCGTGCAGGCGAACGCTGCAATTTATGCGAAGAACCTGAATGTCGTGACCGGTGCGAACAGCATCAGCCATGACACGCTCAATGCAACGCCCATCTCGGGTGAGGGTCCGGCGCCGGGTGTCTCTATCGACGTGAGCCAGCTTGGCGGTATGTACGCGAACAGGATCGTTCTGGTCGGCACGGAAAATGGCGTTGGTGTCTCAAATAAAGGGGTTCTCGCGGCACAGGCAGGTGATCTGGTACTGAGCACCAATGGGCTGCTGACGCTTGCCGGACAGACCAATGCGAGCGGCAACATGGCGCTCTCTGCAGCAGGCGGCGTCGACAACAGCGGCACAACCTACGCGCAGCAGAGCGTGACGGCGAACACGTCTGGCGCGCTCACGAACAGAGGCGTGCTGGCCGCGCAGCAGAACACGACGGTCAATGCAGCCAGCGTGGCATCGACGGGCACGCTCGGCGCAGGCGTGAACAGCGACGGCAGCCTCGCGCAGTCCGGCAACCTGTCGGTGACGACAGACGGCACGCTCGCCGCGACCGGCCGCAATGCCGCCGGCGGCAATGCGGCGCTGAACGGCGCATCGGTCAATCTCGCCGGAAGCAGTACCTCCGCTAACGGTGCGCTGGCACTCACGGCCGACCGCGACCTGAACCTGTCGGGCGCAACGACGACGGCGGGCGGCGCGCTGGACACGCGCGCCTCCGGAGCGCTCAGGAACGACGGCGGTGCACTGTCCTCGGGCGGTCCGCAGACCGTCACGGCGGGCGCACTGTCCAACCGCAACGGGCAGATTGTCTCGGACAGTACGCTCAACGTCGCGGCAACAAGTGGCTTGCTGAACCAGGGCGGTACGCTGCAGGCAGCGGGCGCGCTTTCCGCCAATGCAGCCTCACTGGACAACTCGGGCGGTCACATTGCGGCGCTTGGGGCGGACGGCCTGACGCTGACCACGGTCGGCTTGCTGAACAACGGCACAGGCGGGACCATCGGCGGTAATGGCAATGTGACCGCACAGGCCGGACAGATCGCGAACGCGGGTTCGATCACGGCGATGCAGTCGTTGATCGCCAGCGCCGTGCAGACCCTGTTCAACGGCGGCACGCTGGCGGCGAATGGCAACGTCACGCTGTCCGCAGGTTCGACGCTGACGAACGCGAACACCATCGCGGCAGGTCATCTGGCCATGCTTTCTGCCGCGACGTTCGACAACCGCCACGGCAGCCTAGGGGCAGACCAGCTCGCGCTGCATGCGGGTAACCTCGTCAATCGTGGCGGCAGCATCACGCAGACCGGCACGGGCGCGACGACCGTCGATGTAACCGGTACGCTCGACAACTCGGGTGGCACGCTCCAGACCAACAGCGACAGTCTGACACTCGGCCCCGCTGCGCTCGTCAATGACGGCGGCGCGATTGCCAGTTCCGGCACGGGCACGCTGTCGGTCAATACCAGTACGCTTTCAAACAATGGCGGCACGATCGCGACGAACGGCAGCCTTGATGTCCGCTCGGGCGCAGCGTCGAATCGCAGCGGCACGCTTGCCGCCCAGAAGGGTGCGACGCTCCACGTCGCCTCACTGGACAACAGTGCGGGCGGCTACGTCGGCGCACAGACCGTCTCGGTCGCGAACACGGGCGCGCTGAACAACGCAGGCGGCGCGATCCAGGCGGACGATACGCTGTCCGTTTCCGCGCAGGCGATTGCCAACGACGGCGGCTCGATTGCCAACGGTGGCACCGGCACGACGACGGTCAGCGCCAGCGGCGCGCTCACGAACACGGGTAACGGCCTGATTGGCGCCAACGGCAATGTGTCGGTATCGGGTGGCAGCATCGACAATGCGGGAGGCACGGTCACGGCGGGCGGCGCGGCAGCGGTGCAGTCCGCCAGCACGCTCGACAACCGGGCGGGCCTGATCCCGGGCAACGGGAACGTGTCGGCGTCGGCGCAGGGCGCAATCGACAACACAGGTGGACAGATCGAGGCGGACGGTGCGTCGGCAACGCTGGCCGTCACGGGCGCGTCGCTCGACAACACGAACGGTCGCATCGCAAATACAGGATCGGGCGCGACGACCGTCAGTGCGGCCGTAATCACGAACAGCAATGCAGGCGGTGTCGTTGGCGCGGGCACCATGGGTGGCAATGGTGACTTGACCGTGAGCGCGGGCACGCTGTCGAACACGAACGGCGGACAGTTCGTGTCGGGCCCTGACCTGACGCTGGACATCGCGCAACTCGCGGACAACACAAGCGGCTCGCTGTCGGGTGCGAACAACGTCACGCTCAACGGCCCCAACGCAGGCGTCATCAATGCGGGCGGATCGATCCACGGGAACGGCGCGATTGCGCTGAACGCGGCCTCGCTCGACAACACGTCTGGCCGCATCGGCAACGACACAGGCAGCGGCGGCTCCGTGTCCGTCAGTACGGGCACGCTTGCGAACCAGAACGGCGCGATTGGCAGCGACCAGAACGTGAGCGTCACGACGAACCAGCTTACGGGCGACGGCAGGATCATTGCCGGGAACGACGGCGTGGTTTCGATTGGCAGCGACTACGCGCTTACCGGCGCCAACCAGATTCAGGCCAACCACGACCTGATCTTCACGACAACGGGCACCTTCACGAACCAGGGCACGCTCGGCGCGGTGAACGCACTGACGGTCAATGCGGCGAACGTGGACAACCAGGCCGGCGCGGATCTGAACTCGTCGGACACAACGGTCAATGCGGCCCATGCCATCGCCAATGAAGGCCGCATCGAAGGCGATTCGGTGACGACGCACAGCGCCTCCCTGACCAACACCGCAACGATTGCCGGCAACGCGGTTACGCTGAACGCCGGTTCCATCGCCAACACGGGCGCGGCGGCGGTCATTGCGGCGGCGTCGGTCGTGAACCTGTATGCGCCGGGCGACATTTCGAACACAGGCGGCGCGACTATCTTCAGTCTCGGTGACATCAACATCGCTGCAGACGGGTCGCGCGATGTGAACGGACTGCTCGCCAACCGGTCGAATTCCGTCACCAACGACCAGTCAACCATCGAGGCACAGGGCAATATCGAGGTCGCCACACAGACGCTGACCAACACACGCCCCGCGCCCACCGTCGAGACCGTGACAACCGATGTTGATACGGTCCATCAGACCAAACGCAGCAAGTACATGGCGTGTGCGACAGGAAACGCTGACAAGGGCTATTGTACGAAGGCGATGTGGGACGACGGCTACAAGACGCCGCTCAGTGCGACGTTCTCCACCTCGCAGATTGTCGCGGAACGGGTCGGGCCAAACGCGACGGACCGGCTGCTGATTGTGAAGGTTGACGGCCAGCAGCAGACGATCTACTACAACACGCTGACGACCAATGCTGATGGCACTATCACGGTCAGCTATTGGGATGGGTACGACCCGAACGTCAACTACGACCCTGCCACCGAATACGCATCACGCAACGACGCCCACAAGGGCTATCAGCGCGTCGAGATTGCGCGCGACACGACGACCACGACGCAGCAGGACCAGGTAACGGGACCCCGGGCGCAGCAGGCGCAGATCATGGCGGGCGGCAACATGGTGCTCGCGAACGTCGGCACGCTGAATAACGCATACAGCGCAATCGGCGCGGGCGGCTCCATCCAGATCGGCAGCGCCGAGGCGAGCGGCGATGTGGCAAGCGGCAGCTACGGCGGTACGCTCGTCAACAACACCGGTCAGACGCTGTATCAGTACCAGAAGCAGGACATCGTTTCGACCTATGCGTGGAACGAGAACATTTCGCGCGATGTCGGCACCGTGGTTGAACCGTCGATTGTCCTGTCTCCTGTTGGCATCGGCGGCACGGGCGGCACTATCATCGCGAACAACTCGGTGCAGATCAGCGCGACCGACGTCAACAATACGAACGTGGCGGCGGCAAACTCTGCGACCGGCGCGACGGGCGGCACGCTTGGGGCGAATGGCACCGTGGGTGGCATCACCGGCACGGGTGCGCAGACGGTCAACCTGGTAACGGGCCAGAGGCAGACGATTAACGCGCCGCAGTCCATCGCTGGGCCGGGCGGCGCGCTCAGTATCACGCTGCCGTCGAGCGGCCTGTACACGTTTAACACCGCACCCGGCGCGTCGTATCTGGTGGTCACCGATCCGCGACTGACCAGCTACACGAGTTTCATATCGAGCGACTACATGCTGAGAGCGCTCGGCCTCGATCCGTCGAAGACCATCAAGCGGCTGGGCGATGGCGTGTACGAGGAACAGATGGTGCGCAACCAGATCACGCAACTGACGGGCCGCGTCTATCTGCAGGGCTACACGAGCAACGAGGACGAGTACCGGGCGCTGATGAACAGCGGCGTGAACGTCGCGAAGGAATTCAACCTCGAACCGGGCATGGCGCTGACTGCAGCGCAGATGGATGTGCTTACCAGCGATATCGTCTGGCTGGTCAGCCAGACCGTGACGCTGCCGGATGGCACAACGCAAACGGTGCTGGCGCCTGTTGTCTATCTCGCACAGACACACGCGAACGACCTGCAGCCGACCGGTGCGCTGATTGCCGCCGATGATGTGGAGATTCACGCCACCGGCAGCGCGACGAACTCGGGCATCATCAAGGGCGGTACGCAGACCGTTGTCCGTGCGACCAATATCCTGAACCGGGGCGGCTCGATTGGCAGCAGCACGGACAACGGCACGACGGTTGTTTCGGCTACGAATGATGTCGTCAACGCGTCAGGACGGATTACGGGCAACCGGGTGGCCGTGCTCGCCGGTCATGACATCGTGAACACGACGCTGGTGGATACGGTGGGCGTCAGTTCGGCGGTCGGCAACAGTAAGGTCGGTCAGAGCCGGCTCGGTGCGCAGGGCACGATTGCATCGACGGGCGATCTGCTGGTAGTGGCGGGAAACGACCTGGCGGTTCACGGTGCGAGCATCGCTGCAGGCGGTAATGCGCAGATCGCGGCAGGCCACGACATCACGGTGGATACCGTGCAGTCGGACACATCGCAGTCGGTTACGAAGAATGCCGATCAGCATTGGGAAGCGTCCAGCACGATCAACCAGACCGGCGCAATCACCGCAGGCGGCAGTCTCGCGATGCAGAGCGGTAACGATACGACGCTCAAGGGGGCGACGGTCAGGGCGGGCGGCGACATGGCGGTTGTCGTGGGCGGAAATCTGACGGCAACGACCGTTACGAACACCGCGACTTACAACAACGTTGCGGCGGATGACAAGACGCGCAAGCAGGCCGACCGCAGCTACGACGAGCAGGCAGTCGGGACGAACGTTAGCGCAGGCGGCAGTGCAATGCTCGCCGCAGTCACCACCGACGTGACCAACGGCAACGTCACGCTGACCGGCTCGTTGCTGTCAACGGACAAGGGTGCGGCGAACATCGTGGCGACGGGCAACGTCACGCTCAACGAAGCGCGGGAGGAACACGAATCATACTCGGCCTCCGAATCGAAGCGCGGCAGCATCGTCCACGGCTCAACCACGGACAAGATGAACGCGTCGCAGGCGAACATTGGCGTCGGCAGCGTGGTATCGGGCGATACGGTCAATATCCGCTCGGGCAAGGATCTGACGGTCCAGGGCAGCAATGTGGTCGGCACAAACGACGTGACGCTGGCTGCAACGGGCAACGTGAACATCACCACGTCACAGGATACGCAGAGCACCCAGAGCGACTACGAGAAGCGCGAATACGGGTTCCTGTCGGGGCTGAACCCGCTCAACCAGCTTGACGGGGGGCTTCAGGGCTATTCGATTGGCGTGCGTAAGACAACGGATGCCCAGCAGGCGACGCAGGTCACAAACAACGGCAGCATGGTCGGTTCGCTGAACAGCAACCTGACTGTCGCATCGGGCAACGACCTGCATGTGACGGGCAGTACCTTGCATGCGGGCAACGACCTGAACCTGGCAGGCAAGACGGTCACAGTCGACGCCGCGCAGAACACGGCAACGCAGAACGAGCAGCAGTCGTTCAGCCAAACGGGGATCACGGCGGGCCTGAGCAATCCGGTGATTGCGGCGGTGCAGACGGCGAACCAGATGCGCAAGGACACCAGGCAGACGGACGGCGACGCACGGCTGAACGCGCTGGCCGCTGCGACAACGGGCCTTGCAGGCAAGAACGCCTGCGACGCGGTGGCGAGCGATCCGACGCATGCGGGCGGCATCGGCGTGAACGTATCGCTGGGCACGAGCCATAGCCACAGCAATTCTTCGGAGTCTTCCGCGACGGCTGCTGGCAGCACGGTCAGCGCGGGCCACAACGTGAATATTGCTGCGGCAGGTGCAGGCGCGGACAGCAACATCAACGTGATTGGCAGCGACATCATGGCGGGCAACAACGCCACGCTCAATGCGCAGGGCAACATCAACCTGCAGGCCGCGCAGAACACCGACAGCACGCGCAGCGAGAATAGCGGTTCGAGCGGCAGCATCGCCGTGACGATTAGTCTCGGACAGAGCAACGGCATTTCGTTCCAGGCGGGCGTGTCGGGCACGAAGGGCCGCGGCAACGGCGATGAAACGACGTGGACGAACACGCACGTCAACGCGGGCAACACGCTCACGCTGCAATCGGGCGGTGACACGAACCTGAAGGGTGCGGTGGCCGACGGCCAGCAGGTGATTGCCAATGTTGGCGGCAACCTGAACATCGAAAGCCTTCAGGACACGAGCCACTACGATTCGAAGCAGACAAGCGGCGGCGTATCCGTCAGCGTGTGCGTGCCGCCTATCTGCTACGGCACGTCCAGCGTGTCAGGTAATTTCAGCCAGGACAAGCTGAACAGCGACTACGCGAGCGTCATCGAGCAGTCCGGCATCAAGGCTGGTGACGGTGGTTTCCAGGTCAACGTCCAAGGCAATACCGACCTGAAAGGCGGTGTGATTGCGAGTAGCGATGCAGCGGTGGACAACGGCCTGAACAGCCTGACGACGGGCACGCTGACTCACAGCGATATCGAGAACCGTGCATTGTATGACGGTTCGTCGCTCGGCATCAGCGGCGGCTACGGCGGCGATATCGGCAAGAACCAGAAGGGCACGGCGGATAACGTCAATCCGGTTCCAGGCACGACGCTACCTGGTGCCGGCGGTTTCTCGATGGCACCTCCCGTGGCGTTGAGCGCATCCGGGGACGCGAGCGGGACGACGAATAGCGGCATCAGCGGTGGTTCGATCACCATCACCGATAGCGCGAAACAGCAGCAGTTGACCGGACAGACGGCCGAGGAAGCGGTTGCCAGCATCAACCGTGACACGGGCAACACGCAAGGCACGATTGCTCCGATCTTCGACAAGGACAAAATCGAGGCTGGTTTCGATATTACGGGCCAGTTCATCAATCAGGTCGGCACGTTCGTGAACAACCGGGCCAAGGAAGCGGATGCGGCAAAAGCGGCGGCCAATGATCCAAAACTGACGCCAGAGCAGCGCACGCAGGCGCAGCAACAGGCCGACCAGCTTAACGCCGAGTGGGGACCGGGCGGATCATACCGCCAGGTGCTGACTGCGCTGAGCGTGGCGGCGGGCGGTAACGTGACCGGCGGCATGGGCCAGTTCGCGCAGGGTGCGACGGTTGCCTATCTGCAGGAGCTTGGGGCGAACGGGGTCAAGCAGATCGCGGACAGTCTGGGTAGCGATGAAGCGCGCGCCGCCCTGCATGCGATTGTCGGTTGTGCGGGCGCGGCCGCAAGCAGTCAGAGTTGCGGCGCGGGTGCGATGGGCGCGTCCGCCAGTTCGGTGATCGGCTCCTTGCTCGGGCCGACGACAAACATGTCGGCGGCAAATCGTGAAGCGCGCGAGAATCTGGTGCACAGCCTGGTCGCGGGGATTGCGGCGGCTGGCGGCGTCAACGCGGCGACGGCGACCGGTGCGGGGCAGATCGAGGTGCAGAATAATCAGGTCTCATTGACGACGACCACGGGATTCCGGTTGCCGCCGATCCCTGGGTTCAAGGGTGAAGCGGCGGGCAAGGGGGATGGGGTCATTGCTGATCCAGCAACGGAGTTGGATCCGACGATCAAGGCGGGGGCGTTGGTAACGCCGGCTGGCGACCCACGCCTGATCGACCAGATTTTCACGCCGGTTGGGGATGCGGTTAAGGGGCTGGTTGATTACGTCACCACTAGTATGCTGGGTGAGAATGGTCCCCAAGTTGCGAGCAAGACGATTTGGAAGGGTGACGGCAAGGAACGCATCGATGTCGAAAATCCGAATCCCGGTCAGCGTCCAGGTCAAATTCACTATCAAGACAACGCAGGCAATAAGTACTTGTATGATCCGACAACAAATACCTTCCCCGATGCACCGAACTCGGTTACTAAATTGCTGAGCGATCCGGGCTTCAACGCAGCGATTCAGAAGGGATTTGACAAATACCTCGGAGGTAACCGATGAGAATTAACTCCGCAATGAAAAATCTGCTGACGGGGGCAAATTTTGATCAGCCGCTTGAGCCCTCGTTAAAGGCGATCGCAGATGAGGGATTCGAACAGAGGGACGGCTGTTATTTTCTTCGAGCCCTCCTCGTGCTCGCTATAGATACGCGCAGGGCGACCTTCTACGATTGCACGGCGTATGAATGCTTCGTTAACTCTGTACACGTGGAGGACTACGACGGCAAGATGCCGCTGATGCAGGCGATACAGTTGGTCATGCGGGTTTTGATGATTTGGAACGCATTGGCACCGACTCTGACATTGCTTGCGATTGTCAGCGCTGACGAGTTGAGCGTTGTTGTCAAGTTCCATGTGCAGCGCCCGACTGAACAATGGTTAAGCGAGAACATTGAGGGCTACGACGATCCAGTCATGTCAATCGAATCAACGGAAGACACAAGGTCTGTCCTGACAGCCTTACTAAAGTAGTGTGGAGATCAATCAGGTTTCGTTGCCGGGTGCGAAACGGAAGGACCTGGTTTCGCAGGTTTGTCCCGCAGGTGCTCAGTGCAGCGATGCGGTGTTGCAGGCGGCGATTCAAGCGCAAGGGGATCTGGCGCAGCAGGCAAGTGGACCGATATCGCCAGATTACATCTCGATTCAGGGAAATATTTATATTGCCTCGGGAGGTGTAGTAATCAATCTGTACAACGGCGATACATTCGGCTCTTGGGCGCTTGGTAAGCCAATCCCGACGTATTCATTGAAGCCGGGGCTTTCCGTCACGTTCGGTAGTGTTCTCGGTGGAGGCGGTGCGGACGGTACCAGTTCGTTCCTAGCCGGTGGGGGTGCCAATGCATCGACATTTGTACCGATTCCCGGCCCGCAGGCCGTTGGTGCTGGTGGTGGAGTTAGCCATGCGTATGGTGGCCAGACTTCCATAGAGTATGGATTTAGCTTTCCGCCGGGTACAGCGGTTAATCCCGTTAGCTATGGGTTGGATGCGAAAAAGTAGCGGAGGAAACAGTTATGGCGGGCCCATCATTTAAGCTAGGGCAATACGAAAAGCTAAGTAAAAGCCAGAAGATGATTTATTGGATCGCCATTGTTGTTGGCTTTGCGGTAATTGGCGGTGTATGGCTTTTAAATTTCTTTGACGTATGGGATGCAAACCCGGCCGCGACCGGGTTTGTTGTTTATTGAGAGGTTCAATCTGGCAGGAAGGTGGTAAGTACCGGATTGGGATGCACATAGCCGCAGGCGCGGCACTTGTGACCGGACTTGCGGGTGGAAACGCGCTCGGCGGTGCTGCGGGCGCAGGTATCGCGTCGATTGCGGCGGGCCAGTTGAACAAACTGAGCGACGCAATCGCGGGATCGAACCCGACTGGCAGCGCTGATATGAACACGGCGCTTGGCAACATCGTGGCGAATGCAATTGCTACCGGCGCGGGGGCGGCGGTGGGTCGCGATGCGGGCGCGTTCTCAGGCTACAACGTGGACAGGTTCAACCGGCAGTTGCATCCGGATGAACAGAAGTGGATCAAGGACAATGCGGCCGCTTATGCGAAGCAGCAAGGGATCACCATCGATCAGGCGATTGGCGCCTTGACTGCGCAAGCCGACCGGCAGGTGCAGAACGGGTCGGCGGGAGCTTGGGACCAGAATGCCAGTGCGTTTCTGGGTCAGGCGCATGGGATGCTGCCGGCTGATGGCAACAGCGGACCGGGCTATATGTTCTACGCGACACCCGACCAGAAGGCGAATCCGAATATGTATGCGGGCTATTACCCGAACGGCGTAGGGCTGAACCAGCCGGCAGCAGGTGATGTCGCAAACTCGGTCAATCGCGACGCTGCGTATCGCGATGCCTATACGAAGGGGACGATTGGGGCCGCACTACTCGCGGGCGGCATTGCTGTCGCGGGACCGATTGCGGCGTTGCCCGGCGCCCCGATCTTCAGCGCGGGTGGGGCATTGGGTTCAGGAGCGTGGGCATCGCCCGCGGGCACTGGCGCGATTAGCGCGGGGATCAATGCGGGTTCGCAGTATTACCAGAATGGAACGGTCAATCCTGTTGACGTGGCAATTGCCGCGATATCAGGTGGTGCTGGCGCGTACGGTGGTCTGGGATGGAATGTGTTTGTGAATGGTGTGGGTGGTGCAACAGGTACGGCGATCAATAACGCCTTATACGGTAAGAGCGACAGTATTACAGGATCGGCCTTTGCCAGCGGCGTATTGTCCAGCCTGGGTTATGGTATTGGTAAGCTCGGGGAATCAGGTGTTAATGCCACCTTGAAGCCAGGGATCAATACGCAAAATTGGGCGTCTACTGGATCGTGGTCCAGTAGCGGGTGGAATCTGTTTAATCCCAATACTGCTGGAGTAATTGGTGGGACTGTGATGGGCGGTATGGGTCAAGAAACAGCGGGGACTATGACTCCAACCACAAATTCAGGTAGCCAAAAGAAATGATCAGATGGCTAATAGGGTTCCTACTTGCCTGGGGAATCTGCCTTGTCGGTGTCTTTATCGCGT
Organism: Burkholderia sp. GAS332; assembly: GCA_900142905.1. NCBI lineage: Bacteria > Pseudomonadati > Pseudomonadota > Betaproteobacteria > Burkholderiales > Burkholderiaceae > Burkholderia > Burkholderia sp. GAS332. The sequence goes on from FSRV01000001.1 coordinate 2,087,474, forward strand.
GGCTGATCGGCTTATGCATTCATTGTGCTTTTATATCCGGCTGTCTTGCCCGACTGGATGTTTATAGTCTCTTCGCCGCCGTGAATGGTCGAGGTGTATTCGCCAGAGGGACGTTTCTGGCAGTGGCAATTACCTTGATAGTTTGGTTTAAAAGACGATCGCAGTAACAGCAAACCCGGCTTTGGCCGGGTTTGCTGTTTGTGGATTGTTCATCTCCGTCTGCTGAGTCGTTGCCGCGTGGCTTCGGCTTCTGGCGCGGCCATATACCTGCCGGCGATCAGGTAGTCATAGTCCGGGGTAGTGGTGATGTGTCGGTACCGGTAATCGATGCTGAACAGGACCTGGTTCCCTGGCAGGAAGCCAGCGTGTTCGAGCATGGTATCGGTGATCTGCATCCACGGAAAGGCGAGCCGCTTGCCCTGTTCCTTCGGCTTGCCTGTGGTAGGCACTTCCTCAAGCGCAACGGAAATGCGCGAGACGTGTTCGTCGCGTGTGCGACGTGGTTTAAGATTGGCATTAGCCATGATCAACTCCTTGTCTGAGTTGGTGGTGGTCAGCGGGCGGTGAGTGTTGGTAGCACTCATCGCCCGCGCTTCGTTTACATCAGTTCTCCTGCTGTTGTCCGATCGTGACGGCTTGCCTAGCCGCTGATGATCTGCTTGGCGCGGTGCCTGAGGATCATTCCATCGAGCAGCGCCTTGATGATATTGCGGTCTTCGTCGGGCATCTGGCTAACAGCCTCGAACTGCAAACGCAAGTCATCGGACGGGCCGCGCTCGTTCTCATCAAATACCAGTTCATCAAGACTGACATTGAGCGTCTGTGCAAGCCGAGTCAGGGCTTCTAAGGTCGGCTGAGCCGACCCTGCTTCATATCGACGGCCCTGTTCCGCCGAGTTTGCCGTCGCCCTTCGGGAACCATCAAACCCGGCGGGACGAGGTTGCTTCGTAATGCGATGTAATTGAGATGAGTGGAATGTGTCTTCTGGCAGACTCGCGCCTTTAGGCCAAAACCCGCGTCGGGAAAAAAATCTGTCGTGAAGAACTGCATCCGGGAAATTGCTGCGCTCAAAGCCGCGTCGTGTCTGGCGTTTGAAGATTCGCCAACCGCGGCCGCGTCGGGGAGTGGTGTTCGCTTCAACCGGCAGTTGCATCCTGACGAATAAGTAATGACGAAGAAGGATGCGAAGGTCGTTGCAAAGCAGCTCGGCATCAGTGAACAGGGAGCGGAAGGCCGGATCGTTGCGGAACTCGGACCAGCAGACATCGAACGGATCCGGTGACGTGCATGACTTTGAGGTTCGCGCGAAGGTGTGGGTGTGTGGCTGTGTGAGCGAAAACGTATCGGCTAGTAGTTAGAACAAGATTCAATCAACTATGAAAATTCGAAAAAGGCTGGCGGCGCTGCCGCTCACAGCCCTGGTATCGCTCGCGTCGAACGCGCAGCATGCGCCGACGCCAGCCGATGAAGCCGCCGCGGCACGGGCCAATGCCGAGCAGAACCAGCAACTCCAGCAGCAGCGCGACGCACAGCAGCGTGACGCAACCGTGCGGGCACCCGCCGTGCGTTCAACCCCTCCCACATTCGAGGGCTATCCGCTGCTGCCGGTCGAGACACCATGCTTTCGCATCGGCAGGTTCGCGCTCGATGTCCCGACGACACTGCCCGATGCCGTACGCAGCAAGGGAGCGTCGGCCCTATCACTGGACCCGTTCGCCTTCGCGCGCGAATGGCTCGATCACTATAGAGGCCAGTGCGTCGGCAAGTCCGGCATCGACACGCTGACCAAGGGGTTGCAGCAGGCGATCCTAACCCGTGGATACGTGACCACGCGCGTGCTCGTCCCGCAGCAGGACCTGTCCAGCGGCACGCTGGCCTTTGCGCTCGTTCCTGGCGTCGTGCACCAGCTCCGCTTTGCCGACCCCGAGACGCGCGGCACCCTGAAATCCGCTTTCCCAACCCGAGATGGCGACCTGCTGGACCTGCGCGACCTTGAGCAGGGGCTGGAGCAGATGAAGCGTGTCGCATCGCAGGACGTGGACATGAAGATCGAGCCGACCGATACACCGGGTGAAAGCGATGTCGTGGTGACCGTGAAGCGTTCGAAGCCGTGGAGCTTCGTCGCGTCCGTCGATAACTCGGGCACGGACGCGACCGGCAAGTGGCAGGGCAACGTGAGCCTCGGCATTGACAATCCGCTGGGACTCAACGACATATTCACAGTCGGCGCAAATCAGGACCTGTCGTTCGGTAACAAGTCGCTCGGCTCGCACGGCTTTAACGGCTCGTACTCGCTTCCGTGGGGTTACTGGACGGCCACGCTGTCCGGCAACACGAACACGTACTACCAGAACATTGCGGGCGTGAACCAGACGTTCGTGTCCAGCGGTAACTCGCAGACAGCCGCACTGAGGCTGGCGCGTGTACTAAGCCGCAGCCAGAGCGACGTATTCGGCGTGGAGTTCCAGCTATCGAAGCGCTTCGGTGAGAGCTTCATTGACGACACCGACATTCCGCAGCAGCGGCGCAACAACACGTTCATCGAAGCGGGCCTGACCGACCGGCACTACTTCGGCGCGTCCCAGTTCGACGGCACGCTTGCGTACCGCCAGGGCATCGGCGGCCTTGGCGCGACGCCTGATCCCTATCCGGTCGGGCCGACCTACCGTTACCACATAGCGGTGCTGGATGCGAACCTGTCGGTGCCGTTCGTCGTCGCGCAACACGGCTTCCGCTACGTGGCGACCGTTCACGCGCAGTTCACCAACGACACGCTGTTCTATCTGGACGACCTCACCATCGGGAGCCGCTACACAGTGCGTGGCTTCGACGGCGAAACGATGCTGGCGGCAGAGAAAGGTTTCTACTGGCGTAACGAGCTGCAATGGCCCATCGGTCAGACCGGACAGGCGCTGTATGCAGGGATCGACTACGGCCGTGTGTTCGGACCGAACACGGCGTTTCTGGCCGGAACACAACTGGCTGGCGCGGTGATCGGCATCCGCGGCGGCCTGCCTTCGCGCTTCATGGCATTCTCGTATGACCTGTTTGTCGGGACGCCGGTCTACAAACCCAGCGGTTTCCCGACTTCGCGTGTGACGGTGGGAGCGCAGGTAACGGCGCAGTTCTAGTGTGCCGTGGGGGAATGCGAGGGACATCGCCCACTCGGCGAGCACCGCAGCATCGACAACTCACCTGTTTAGACTTTAGACAAATCACTTGTCTTGTTGATCGGCGTTAAGGGTCGCCGTTAACCACCGCAATCGGGTTACACAGGCCAGGCTATTTGATGGTCGTCGTCGACCGGACGAAATGGGCCGGATTGATCAGCTCTCCACTACTACCGACCTCATGCACTGAACCGGCTGGCACGAAACGGGTGCGGGTCCACCAATAGGGATTCTCCGGTAATCATCTCGGCAACCAGGCGTCCGGTGACGGCGCCCAGCGTAAATCCGTGATGGGCGTGGCCGAATGCGAACCAGAGATCTTTGTGACGGGGTGCGGGTCCGATGATCGGCATCATGTCGGAGGTGCAGGGACGTGCGCCCATCCATGGTTCGCCGTCGATACGCGCCGCAAGAGGGAACAGCGTGCGCGCAATGGGTTCAACGGCGTTGAGTTGGATTGGCGTTCGGGGCGCATCGCGATGCGCCAGCTCGGCGCCTGTGGTCAGCCTGATTCCTCGGCTCATCGGGGCGATCAGGTAGCCATGCTCGATGTCGAGCACCGGATGGTTCAGGCGTGCTTCCGGTTGCGCCGCATAGTGCATGTGATAGCCACGTTTGACGGCCAGCGGCAAGCGATAACCCAGCTGCGAGGTAACCTGTTCTGACCACGGCCCCATCGCCACGACGACGGAGCTGGCTTCAATCACGCCCTCATGGGTAGATACCGCCCACTTGTCCTTGAGCGTGGTGCCGTCGCCAATAAAAAAGCGGCCGCCTAGTTGCTCAAAATACCTTGCATAGGCGGTCACCAGCGCATTCGGATCGCTCACCGAATCGGATGCGACATAGCGGAGCCCACCCAGCAGCGAGGTGTCCAGATCCGGTTCGGTCTGGCGCAAGCGCGTGGCGTCGAGTGAATCGAACTCGACGCCGAATTCACGATGCCACCGCTCGGCAAGCCCCGTTTCCTCGTCCTGTTTGGCTGCCGTTCTAAACACCTTCATCCAGCCGATCGGACGCAGTAACGAACTCGCGCCGGCTTCTTGCGCAAGCGCCCGGTGCTCGGTCACGCAGTGTTCGATCAGCGTGGCGTAGGAGCGGGCGATAGCCGCATGACGGCTCGGGTGCGAATTGCGCCAGTACTGCCACAGGAAAGGCGCAAGCTTGAGCACCGCCTCCGGGTGGTACCGGACATCGGTCGACTCGTTGCGTGCGTAGCGCAGGAGCTTCTGCAATCCGCGCGGAAACGCGTACGGATAGACGCCTTCGCGCTGAATCAGTCCCGCGTTGCCGAATGACGTCTCGTTGCCTGGCTGCCTGAGGTCCACCAGGGCAACCGATCGACCGCGTTTTTGCAGGTGCGCGGCCACCGACACACCCACTATGCCGGCGCCGAGGACGATGGTATCGAACTTCATCGGTCGTTCCTTATGACTCGTTTCACTTCAGCGCCCATGCGATTCAGTGTGTGTTGGTGATCGGCTTGCTTCCCGTACTGCCCGGGGTCGCTCAGAAGGTTTCGGCGCAAGAGTCGACCGGATTGTTGTCCGTCAAGCGCGGCTGGGTATAGACCCCGAACATCCAGATGGCGACGCAGGCAATCAGCAGGGGAACCAGAGGACCCACGAGGCCCAGCAGGGCAATGCGGTGATGGAGTTCGACCGTGGCCGGGGCGCCTGCGTGGTAGCCGATGAGCGACAGGAGGCCGCCCGAGACTACGCCGCCGAGTGACATGCCGAGCTTTTGCGCGGACATGAACATGCCCAGGTAAAGGCCGAGAGACGGCCCGCCCTTGGCCGATTTCACGGTGTCGAGCACCGCGGCCGTCAAGGCCACGCCGGCTACCGAACAGATGATGCCGTAGATCGCGCCGGCCACCATGACCACCGGTATCAAGCCGCTGGCAAGGCCGGCCCAGTAACCGATAAATGCGGCGACGGTAATGAGAAAGCCGATCCGTAGCGTTCCAGTGTCGCCAAGGCGGCGCAATACCGGAACAGCAAGCGGTAGACCGAGGAGGCCGCCAATCAGCACCGGTCCCGCGAGCAGGAACAGGTCCTCCGGGCGGCGTCCAAGCAGATATTGATTTTCATAGGCAATCAGGGAATTCAGACAGCCGCCTGCTGTGCCGAGCGCGATGATCACGATGATGAGCGCAAGAAACGCCCGGTTACGCAGGACAGCAACGATGCCGTCACGCAGCGACATTTCCGCGGCGGATTCTGACAATGCAGCGGGATGAACGGGGGCGTTACGAACCGCGCTGTAAAACCAGGCGTACATGAACGCCATCGCCAGCGCCACCACCAGGGTCATGGTCAGGTAGCCCCGCTCGCCACCGCCGCCGAACCGGATCAGGACCGGTACGCAAACCACGAGCGTAATCGTAGTGAGGGCCGCGCCGAGATTCCCGACGGTAAGGAATTTGTTGCGCTGGAGCGAGTCCGTTGCCAGGTCACCGGCCAGGGCGAGAAAAGTCACGCCGAAGACGGTATAGCAGGTCGCTTGCAGAATCTGCACCAGCACATAAAACGCGGCAAGCAGCGGCTTGGAGGTGATCGCGGGGTGAAAGAAGGTGAGGGGCAGAAGCACCATCAGCGCGAGCCCACTCATGATACAGACGCGCAGACGGCCGCCCGCGCGCAACGCCAACTGGTCCGAATAACGTCCGATCGGCATGTCGACAAGGACGTCCCACAGCTTGGGGGCCGCCAGAACCATCCCGGCAAGCCATGGTTCGAGATGCACGTATTCCGTGAGGAAATACAGCAGCAGCATGGGAACCGGGGTAGCGGCGAGCGCGTTGGCGGATCCGCCCGCGCCATATCCGCCCAGGCGCATCAGACTGATACCGCGGCTGGAATTCGAAGTAGATGACATGCCAATTCCTGTTAGGCATCCTGGGATGCAAGTGTCCCGGCCGGCCGATGTCGGCTCGGTGGTTTTCCTGCATAGTGCCAAATAAGAAAAATATTTACAATATGGAAAATACTTGTAGACGTTTCTCCGTTGTTGCCAGGTCGGCGATTAGTCCGGGCAGCAACTGGCTGGGAACCCATCACTGATCGGGTGTTGCGCCTGGCGGGGCGGGGCTTGTGGGGCAATGCGATGGCCTTGCGAGTGTCGCAAGCCAGGTTGGCGGTACCTCGGCCGAGGCCGAATTTATCTTTTTTGGAAAAAATTGACTTATTGGAAAATTGATCAATATACTGCGTGCCATTGCGCCGGTGGGGTGTGATGACTACGGAGAAGATTGATGGCTGACGTAGATCCAGATTCGCGAGTGCGTGGCCTCGACGACATCTTTGCGCGATTCAATCGCAGTGATGCGCCAGGTCTGGTGGTTGGCATTGCATACCATGGCAAGCTGCTCTACCGGAGGGGCTTCGGGCTCGCGAGCGTGGAGCTGGCCGTGGCGAATACGCCGGGTACGCGTATGCGCATCGGCTCGACCAGCAAGCACTTCGCCTGCCTCGCGGCGCTGTTGCTCGCCGAAGACGGAAAGCTTGATGTCGATGCGAGCATTCGCGCCTATATCCCCGAGTTGCCGGTACTGGCTGGGGAACCGACGCTGCGCCAGCTCATGACACATACCGGCGGATACCGGTGCTACCTGGATCTGAGCGTGCTGGGCAACGTCGGCGCGATGATGGAAAAGGGCGAAGCGTTCAGGTATCAACTGCTGCAGCAGGACGTGAACTTTGCGCCTGGCGAGCGCATGGCGTATTGCAACGGCGGCTACCATCTACTGTCGATCGCTATCGCGCGCGCCAGCGGCATGGCGTTTGAAGCCTTCCTGAAGCGGCGTATTTTCGAACCGCTCGGCATGGTGGATACCGATTCCGTGCCGAGCGACCTCACCGTGGTGCCGGGCAGGGCCACGCCGCATGTCCCGCAGCCGGACGGCAGCTATCGTCGCGGTGTTTTGCCGCTGGAAGATCTGCTGGGCGAAGGCGCGATCGTCTCGACCGCGGCCGACATGCTCATATGGCTCGCGCACTTGCGCGGCACAAAGCGGATCGGCAGCGAGGCAAGCTGGGCGCAGATGCTGTCGCCTGCCCGTTACTCGAGCGGTGTGGTGGGCACGTATTGCCTTGGGCTGGAGCGGGAGAGATACCGGGGCGTCGAGGTGATCCACCATGCCGGGGCGGTGGACGGCGGCGCTTCGCAGATGATTACCGTGCCGGAGCACGAACTCGACATCATCGTGATCACGAACGGCGCCCCCGTCAGTCCGACCGAGCTTGCGTGGCAGGTGATCGACCGGCTGCTTGGCGATGACCTGCTGGAGACCGTGCCGCCACGCGTCAAAACGGCCGGGCTGGAACGGCTCATCGGGCGCTACTGGTCGCAAGACACGCGAACGCTTGTCGAAATACTCGACGATGAAGGTGATCTTGGTTTCAATCTGCTCAACTCGATAGCGTTGCCGGTGGTCGCCGACCAGAACCGGTATTGCGTGACGTTTCCCGGCATGGGGCCGCTCTCCTTTCGCCATGTTTGTCCTGTGCCGGCGTCGCTCGAGAGCGATGTGCCGGTCATGGCGTTGTCCAATTGCGGGCACGTCGATCGGCTTGTGCGCCTGCCGGATGTTGCGCCGCCTGTCACGGAATTCGCCAGCGGGCTAACCGGGGAATACGTATCGAATGACCTTGCGGCGCGCGGAACAATCAGCTTCGACGGCAGCATGGTCACCTTGGCTGTCAGGGGCACGCGTAGCGGTTGGAGCAGCGAACTGAAGGTGATATCGCGAGACGTTGCTGCAACCTCCGTTAAGCCCGGGGAGTTGAGCGTGCCCTCGGTGCTGGTCGTCGAGCGCGACGACGCGGGGCGGCTCCGAGGCTTCCGCTTGAGTACCACCCGCTCGATGAATCTGCACTTTGTACGGATTGACGACAACGCGACTCAGGAGCGCGAATAATGAAAATTTTCACCACAACGCTGATCACCGAGACGAATACCTTCGCGCCGAGTCCGACCGGACTGGGTGGCTACGCTTCATTCGGGATCTATCACGGTGATGCCAGCAAGGTGGCGCCGGACGGGCTCGGGGTGGGAATCGCCGAATTGCGCAAGCTTGCGGCCGCGCAGGGTCACGAAATAGTCGAAAGCCTGTCGACAATGGCGCAACCGGCAGGCCGTACCGTGCAGCAGGTGTACGAGAGTTTTCGCGAGGAAATTCTCGCGGATCTGCGAGCGGCGCTTCCCGTCGACGCTGTGGTGCTGATATTGCACGGCGCAATGATCGCAGAACACTGTGACGATTGCGAAGGAGAGCTGATCGAGGCCGTTCGCGCACTGGTCGGCGACGAGGTGCCAATCGGCGTGGAGCTCGATTTGCATTGCCACTTTACCGAGCAGATGCAGCGCAACGCAAACGTCATCATTTGCTACAAGGAATATCCCCATACAGACATTATCGAACGCCTGCGCGAGGTGTTTGCGTTGACCGTGGCGACTGCGGAAGGGCGCGTACGTCCGGTGACCGCGGTCCACGATTGCCGCATGGTCGGTAAATGGCATACCACCACCGAACCCATGGCTGGGTTCGTCAAGCACATGCAGTCACTGGAGGGACGCGACGGCGTCTTGTCCGTGTCGTTCGGCCACGGGTTTCCGTGGGGCGATGTGGCGGAGACGGGCGCCAGGATCTGGGTGGTCACCGACAACGATGAAGCCCAGGCTCAGCGTATCGCTGCGCAACTGGGCCAGATGTTATGGGACATGCGTGAGGCGGCGCGCCCGGCGGGATTGTCGATTGACGACGCATTGGATCGCGCGCTGGCCGGCGGCGGTGGACCCGTCGTGCTGGCCGATGTCGCTGACAATCCTGGTGGCGGTGCGCCATGCGACAGCACGTTCATTTTGCAGCGGCTTGTCGAACGTGGTATCCGCGACGTGGCGCTCGGCTGCGTGTACGACATGGGCGCGGTCCAGGTCTGCAGGGAAGCGGGTGTCGGCACGCGGCTCACCCTGCGGATCGGCGGCAAGCTGGGGGTGAGTTCCGGCGCGCCGCTGGATCTGACGGTCACGGTGCGCGCGCTTGCGGACGAACATCATCAAAGCATGGGCGGCATGCAACGCCCGCTCGGTTCTGCGGCGTGGGTGTCGACGGACGACAACGTCGACATCGTCTTGATGACGGTGCGAGAACAAACCATTGCGCCGACTGCCTTTACCGGACTCGGCATTGATCTCGCGAGCAAGCGCATTGTCGTGGTCAAATCCGCGCAGCATTTCCATGCGGAATTCGCGCCGATCGCGCGAGAAGTGCTCTACGTGTCGGCGCCGGGGGCGCTGACACCTGATTTTGCCAATATCCCGTACCGCGTTCGCAGTCCCAACTACTGGCCGCGAGTTGAGAACCCATTTGAGGCGTAATTGGGAGAACACGCGAGAGCACAACGTCACGCAGGCCGGGCATGCGCCCGGCTGAGCCAGGTCGCTGATCCGGCGTTGATGATCACAGTATCGGGCGGCACGATGGACCTTCTGCTAGCGCAGAGAACCCCGGCTCATTCCTGCTTCTGAACCTGATCGATGACGCGCTGTTCCTGATCCGGGTCCGTGCACACAGACAGAAGGCGGCACGGACCTTCAGATGCGGCAAGGAACGCGTGTCCCATGCTGCTATCGAAATAGACCGACTCACCTTGCTTGAGCCGCACCGGCGCATAGAAGTCCGTGTGGAACTCGACTTCGCCTTCCAGGATGTAGATGAATTCCTCGCCGGAATGCCTGATCAGGCCGCCGAATTCGTCGGTGAATTCCTGAATGGAGCGGGCTCGCACGTCGACAATCAGCGGGACCAATTGCTTGTTCAGCAACTCCACCGCAAGGAACGTCTCCACATAGGGGCCCGTCCGCACGGCCACGCCCTCACCTTGCCGCTGGATGATGCGTCTGCCTGGCACCGACGGGGCTGCCTCGCTGCCCGGGCTCTCGCCGAGAAGCCCAAGCAACTCCGACATGTTGACGCCCAAGCCGGCGCTCACAAGCGAGAGCTTCTCGTAGGACAGAGACGCCCGTCCCATCTCGAGCTTCGAGATGGTTGAGATGGCAAGCCCGGTTCGTTGGCTGACTTCCTGCAATGTCAGCCCAAGTTTGTTGCGCAGTGCGCGAATGGCCTGGCCGGGCTTGCTCGGCCCGGACTGATCGTGGGTAGCAAGATTTTTCCGCATAGGTGTTTTCCGCATAAGCGACCAGTATGCCAAAAATTTTCATTACACGACCATTACGCTTTAAATTATTCATAATGGAAAAAAGTGTTCTATTTGGAAAATTGTTGGTGTAATGTGTGGGTCATGCAGCGATAACGCTCTGGCTGCGATGTGGACCGATATGAGAAATGACACCTGAGGAGCGCCAACAGGGCGCGGGTGCCTGGAGGAGAGACAAATGAAATACGCTGGTCAGCGCCACTATTCCGCCAGCCGCGTAGGCGGTATCGGATTTGTGGCACTCCTACATGTAGGGCTCATCTACATTCTGGTGAATGGTCTCGCCTCGAAGGTGATTGAGGTGATCCGCAAGCCCATCGAAACAAGAATTGTCGAAGAGGTGAAACCGCCTGCGCCCAAGCCGGCGATTATCTTGCCGCCCCCGCCGACATTCGCGCCCCCGCCGCCGTTTATTCCGCCCCCTGAAGTGGTGGTGCCGGTACAAGCGCAGCAGCCGGTGATGGCGCAGCGCTCGGCCACACCTCAACCGCAGTCCGCGCCCATGCCCGCGCCGGTTGTTGCGGCGGCGCCCGCGCATACGGTGCACACGGAAGTGGGGGTGGTTTGCCCGAATTCGCAGCAGGTCAGGCAGTCGATGCGCTATCCCCGTGAAGCCCAGCGCAACAGCATTACCGGGGACGTTCTGGTGGAGTTCGTGGTGGACGCACACGGAAACATGCAGGACGTACAGGTTGTGAAGTCGGCGGATCCGCTTCTGGACCGGGCCGCAGTGAATGCAGTCAAGCAGTTCAACTGTGTCGCGCAAGGAGAGGACGTCCGTGTACAGGTTCCGTTCTCGTTCAATCTGAACTGAAGGCAACGTCAAGCAAGGCTGGCGGGCGCCCCCTGCCAGGTCTATGAAGAACGATCTTGGAGTGATGACATGAAGAACCCGAGTTTGGCCGCCATGGCGGCAAGCGCAATTTTCGCCCTGACCTCTGTGGCTCTGCTGAGCGCAACGGGGACCGCCTATGCGCAGTCCGCCAGTAGCACAGCCGCGACGCAGAGCGCACAAACGAGCGCCGCACCCGCTGCGCAAGCGCCGGCAGAGCAGGCCGACCAGCCCGCTCCGCCGCCGCCGGTGGCAATGACCGAAGGGGTGTCGAATCCGTACGGGCTCGACGCGCTGTGGAAGGGGGGCGACATTGTTTCACGGGCCACGCTCGTCATTCTGGTGATCATGTCGATGGGCAGCTGGTACATCATGGTGACCAAATTTTTCGAGCAATTTCGCGCCAACCGTCGTGCACGCTCGGCGGACGAGACGGTGTGGGACGCGCCGTCCCTCGAAGCCGGGGTGCAACAGCTGGACGAAGCCAGCCCGTTCCGTTTCATAGCGGGCAGCGGGATCGAAGCGAGCCGCCATCATGAAGGCGCGCTGCTCGAGAAGGTCGATCTCAACACCTGGATCAGCGTGTCGATCGAACGGGCGACCACGATTGTTTCCAACCGCCTGCAGGATGGCCTCGCGTTTCTCGCGACGGTCGGCTCGACCGCACCTTTTGTGGGTCTGTTCGGTACGGTCTGGGGTATCTATCACGCGCTGACGGCAATCGGTATTGCTGGGCAGGCGTCGATCGACAAGGTGGCGGGCCCGGTGGGTGAAGCGCTCATCATGACGGCGATCGGCCTGGCGGTCGCTGTGCCGGCGGTGCTCGGCTACAACTTCCTGGTGCGCCGCAACCGCTCAGTCATGGAACGGGTGCGCGGCTTTGGCGCACAACTGCATACCGTCCTCCTGAGCGGTGCGGGCACGGCGACGAAGGGTTCTTCGTACTCCGTTCCTGACGACGCGGCCTCAAGGCGGTCCATGAAGGCAGCAACGTCGTAAGCGGAGCAGATCATGGCCATGAGTGCAGGACAAGGTAGCGAAGACCACGACGAGGTCATGTCGTCGATCAACACCACGCCGCTGGTGGACGTGATGCTGGTGTTGCTCATCATCTTCCTGCTCACCATTCCGGTCGCCACGCATACCGTCAACGTCCGGTTGCCGACGCAGACGGTCCAGCCGTTGCAGACCACGCCGAAGAACATCGTGCTGGCGATCAATCGCGACGGCGACGTGTTCTGGTCGGAGCAGCACGTCGATATGCCGACCCTGGTAGCGCGGTTGAAAGAGGTCGCCGTACAGCAACCGCAGCCCGAGGTTCAGATCCGGGGTGACGAGAACGCGCGATACGAGTACGTCGGCAAAGTCGTGGTGGCGTGCGAGCGAGCCGGCATCGCGAAGGTAGATTTCATTACGAATCCGGCTACGCACGGCGGCTGAGGAGGCAGAAATGGGAATGAACATTCCAGCGGGTGGTAGTCAGGAACCCGAAGTACTGGTCGAGATCAACACGACGCCGTTAATCGACGTCATGCTGGTGCTGCTCATCATGCTGATCATCACCATCCCGATCCAGTCGCATGCGGTGAAGATGAATATGCCGGTAGGTACGCCGCCTCCGGTCGTGAAGGCTCCGCCGCCGGTGGTGCAGGTTGACGTGGACTTCGACGGCACCATCAGCTGGAATGGTGCGCCCCTTGCGGACCTCGCGGATCTCGATCAGCACCTGAAGACGGTGGCGGCGCAGGCCGATCAGCCGGAGCTGCATCTCAGACCCAACCGGCTGGTGCCGTACCGTCGCGTAGCTGCGGTGATGGCGGCGGCGCAACGGCAGGGGGTCACAAAAATCGCGCTCGTCGGCAATGAGCAATTCATGCAGTAGAAACGTCTGGGATAGGTGGAAAATGAGTCGTGGACTTAGTTCTGGACGCCTGTCGTCCGCTCTGCTGCGCGCGTTGTTTCTAGCGATCGGGATGAGTGCTGTGCTCGTCAGCAAGTCGGCGTTTCCGGCCGAGACCCTCCGGCCGGAGGTCGCCAAGCCATTGCAGACTGCGCGTGCGTTGTACCAGGCGCAACGCTACAAGGATGCGCTGGCGAGCGTCGCTCAGGCAGAGGCTGTGCCGGGCAAGTCGCAATACGAGAGCGATCTCGTTGCACAGATGGGCGGCGCGGCAGCCGTTGCCGCCGGCGACTTCACGGTGGCCGCGCGCGACTACGCATTTCTGATCCAGAGCGGCCGCCAGCCGGTTGCGGAACAGCAGAAGATGATGGCGGCGCTGGCGAGTCTCGCCTATCAGCAGGGAAATTATGCGCAGGCCGTGCAATGGGGCCAACGTTATCAGAGCGCGGGAGCGGGCGATCCGCATATGAAAACGCTGCTCGCGCAGTCTTACTACATGGCGGGCGACCTCGGTGCGGCAGAAAAACTTCTCCAGCCTGCGGTGGATGCAGCGATACGCGCCGGGCATGCGCCTGACGCTGACGCGCTGAAACTGCTGGGGAGCTGTTATCAGAAGCAGGACAACAACGCCGGCTACACAGCGGTGCTGGAACAACTCGTCAAATATTATCCGACGCCGGCTTACTGGGGCGAGTTACTCGGCCGCTTGCAGGCAGATCCAAAATTCGCTGGACGATTCGAACTCGATGTCTATCGTCTTAAGCGAGCCACCAACAATCTAAGTAGCACTAGCGACTACGTCCAGATGGCGCAGCTCGCGATCCTCGCAGGGTATGGGGCGGAGGCGTTGAGTGTGGTGAACCAGGGGTTCAATTCCGGCGTGCTGGGCAAAGGCGCGGATGCGGGACGCAGCGAGCGGCTCAGGAGCCTCGCCACCAAAGCCGCAGCTCAGCCGCAGCCGGCCGCTGCGGCAGGCAACGGCGCTGCGTTGGTCGAAACCGGCTTCAACGAGGCGCTCTCGGGAAAGAGTCAGCAAGGCATCGCCTTGATCGAGACGGGCCTTGCGAAAGGCGGCCTTGCGGATCCGAATGAAGCGCGCTTGCATCTGGGCATTGCTTACTACCTTGCCGGTCAAAAGGGGAAGGCGCTGAATGCATTTGACGCCGTCGCCGGCAATGGCGAAGCGGCCACGCTGGCACGACTGTGGAAGCTCGCATCGCGTAGCACGTGATCCATATAACTAAAAAGGCCCCCATGCATAATGCACACGCAACCCTGAGATTTGTCGTCGCCGGAATCTGCCACGAGACCAATACCTATGCGACGGAGTTCACGGGTTACACCCAGCTATCCGACTTCATGTGTGTCAGTGGCGATGAAGTTGAAGCGGAGTACGCAGGAACCAATCGTTCGGTAGGGGGCTATATCGAAGCGGCCCACGCGTCGGGGATCGAACTGGTTTACTCGACACTGGCTTTCGCGTGGCCGTCCGGAACCATTGGCGCGGGTGTCTACGAGCACCTGAAGCAATCTGTGCTCGCCGGGATCAGGGACGCACTCCCGGTTGATGGCGTCTTGATGGCGCCGCACGGAGCGGGTGTGGTGGAGGGGATCGACGATCTGGAGGGCGACCTGCTTGCTGCGGTACGCGAGCTGGTGGGCGATAACGTGCCCATCGCATCCGTCTACGATCTGCATGGGCAGATGACGGACCCGATGCGTGTCTATGGCGACCTGACGCTACCGTGCCGGCTCTATCCGCATACGGACCTCCTTCAGCGCGGCGTCGAGGCTGTCGAACTGCTGGCCCAGACAGCCCGCGGCGCGATCAGACCGGTCACCGCCATGCACCGGTTGCCCATGTTGGGGATCGTCATGAGCACGGATTCTGGTTTGCCCGCGGCGGACGTCAACGATTTGTGCCTGCGTATCGGTGAACGTCCGGGGGTGATCGATTGCTCCTGGTTCCATGGTTTTCCGTACGCGGATATTCCCGCGCCGTGCCCCACGGTGGTGTGTACGACCGATGGCGACTTTGAGCTCGCGCAGCGCTGCGCCGACGAAGTTGCCGACTGGATCTGGGCGAACCGGGAGGCATTCAGACCCAAGGTCCTGGCTCCAGAGGAGGGCGTCAAGCAGGCCCTTGCCGTCGAGTCAGGTCTGGTAGTGATCAACGAGAGTTCGGACAACCCGGGCGGCGGCGCGCCTGGCGATGCGACGCATTTGTTGCGGGCACTTCTGCATGCGCAACTTCCGCCGGAAACCGCGTGCTTCGTGGCGATTCACGACCGGGAAGTTGCGCAACAAGCTGAGCGTGCCGGCGTCGGCGCGACGATAGAAGTCAAACTCGGCGGGAAGCTCGGCAAGATGCAAGGCGCGCCCATCGTTGCGCAGGCGTATGTCAAAGCCGTTACCGACGGCCGCTTCACGAATCTTCCAGGGTCGATGCTGGAGGGCCTTCAGTTCGATCTCGGGACATCGTGCCGGCTCATCATTGAGGGCGTCGACGTCATTGTTATCTCGCGTCCGACGCAGACCTTCGATCACGCGCTGCTGCTGCTTCATGGCATCGACGTGAACTGCCGCAAGATCGTTGCGCTCAAAAGCTCTAACCATTTCCGGGCGGGATTCCAGGCCCTGGCTTCCGCGATCATTACCGTCGATAGCCCGGGTCTGAGTTCTGCCGACGTCGCATCGTTTCCGCGTTCGCGCCTCGCGCAGCACGTTTGGCCACTCCGTGAAGACGTTGTGCGAGTCAGGCCCGAGCAGGTTGCTCAGCCCACCTGAGACGTTTGAGATTTATTTACCCGGACCGCTTGCGCTGCGTCGGTTGCGTCGTTACGCGCCGGCAGTCCGCATTGTCACGAGCGAGTCCGTCCACGTTCGACCACCAGTTCCGACTGGATCTATATTGAACTATGAGCAGCATTCACAATATCCAGGTTCTACCGGCAGCCAGTCCGGGGAATGCGATAACAAGCATCGATACACCTGCGCTGCTGCTGGACGCCGACGCGTTTGAGCGCAATCTGGATGTCATGCAGGCGCGAGCCGATGCGGCTGGCGTAGCGTTGCGTCCGCATGCCAAAGCGCACAAATGCCCGGCTATCGCGCTCGCGCAGATCCAGCGCGGCGCAGTCGGCATCTGCTGCCAGAAGGTCAGCGAGGCGTTGCCTTTCCTGCATGCCGGCGTCACGGATATTCACATCAGCAACGAAGTCATCGGGTCGGCAAAGCTGGACTTGTTGGCGAGGATGGCGCTGCATGGGCGTTTCAGCGTGTGTGTCGACCATCCCGACCAGGTGATGGCGTTAGCGGTGGCGACTGCCGAGCACGGCAGCCGTATCGATGTCTTCGTCGAAATCAACGTCGGCCAGAATCGCTGCGGTGTAGCCGATGCCAGGCAGGTGTTGCAATTGCTGGAAGTAATGTCCGCGCATGCTCAACTGACGTTCAAAGGCTTGCAGGCCTACCAGGGTGGGATTCAGCACATCCGCGATCATGGCGAGCGGCGTGACGCCTCAGGACTCGCTGCGGCCCGCACGGGCGAGGTTGTCGACGCACTCAGCCGTGCCGGGGTGGCCTGCGCCGTTGTCACTGGCGGCGGCAGCGGCAGCGTCGAGTTCGATCTCGCCAGTGGGGTCTACACCGAAGTGCAGCCCGGTTCGTACGCCTTCATGGATGGGGACTACGGTCGCAACGTTTATACCGACGCACTGCGCTTCGAACACAGCCTGTTTCTCGCCACGTCGGTGATCAGCGTTGGCAATAGCGACGCCGGACAGGTCGTGGTGGTCGACGCGGGACTCAAGTCTCTCGCGGTCGATTCCGGTCTGCCGACGGTTTGGGGTGACGACGGCGCCAGCAGTACCTTGCACTACACGGTCGTCAACGACGAACATGGAAGTGTGCAGATGCTCAATCGCGACGTCGCCAAACCTGCGCTGGGCAGCCAGCTTCTACTGGTGCCGGGCCATTGCGACCCGACGCTCAATCTGCATGACGAGATCATTGTGTTTCGCGGGGAACGCGTTGAAATCATATGGCCCGTGAGCGCTCGCGGTCATAGCCGGTAGACTGGCGTCTTCGCCGAGATTGTCATATCTGAGGCTGATCCGGTTTGCAAATGATTTTCTGTTGGAGATTTCTCCAACGTACTACTAACTGTTGCGCCTCTGTGGCGCTATGTCTTGTGGAGAGGCGTCATGGTGGTTCAAGCGTTGAATGTGAATGTCAGTGCCCTTGACGAGATTTTCGCGCCTTTCAATCGCAGCAATGCACCGGGCTTGGTGGTGGGCATTGCGCAGCACGGCAAGCCGTTGTACCGGCGCGGTTTCGGGCTCGCCAGCCTGGAGCACGCGGTGGCCAACACGCCGGGCACGCGCATGCGGATCGGTTCGATCAGCAAGCACTTTGCCAGTCTGCTGACGCTGCTGCTGGTCGAGGAGGGCAAACTCGACCTCGACACACCGATCCGAAACTACATTCCCGAACTCACCGGCCCGGGCGGCGACCCCACGGTCCGGCAACTCCTGATGCATCGCGGCGGCTCGCGCTGCTATCTCGACATCGGCTTCCTATGCCGCGGGTTGGCGATTGCACCGCTGGGTACCGCGCTGGCCACGCAGGTTCGCCAGACGGGGCGCAACTTCGCGCCCGGCGACATGATGATTTACAACAACGGCGGCTACCACCTGGTTTCGATCGCGATCGCAAGGGTGGGTGGCGCGTCGTTCGAGGCGCAACTGAAGGAGCGCCTGTTCGATCCTTTGGGGATGCGCGATACCGAGTCGATCCCAAGCGATTACAGCATCACGCCGGGCATTGCGACGATGCATACGCCGGCGCCAGGTGGCGGCTGGCGGCGTGGTCTGTTTCCTTCGGAAGAGAATCGCGGCGAGGGCGCCATCGTCTCGACGGTCGACGACATGCTGCGCTGGACCGAACATCTTCGGACGCGAGACCGGTTCGGCTCGCCCGCAACCTGGGCTGCGCTGACCGAGCTGGCCCCCTTTCCTGACGGAGCCGCCGGAAGTTACGCACTGGGTTTAATGGTCCAGTCTTACCGGGGTGTGCGAATCGTGCATCACTCCGGCGGTGTGGTCGGCGGCTCGAGCCAGATGCTCACGGCGCCCGACCACGGGCTCGATATCGTGATCATGGCCAATGGGGCACCCGCGTGCTATCCGGTGACGCTGGCCGAGCAGGCGCTCGATCTCATCCTCGCCGACCATCTGGGCGAGCGCACGCCTACGATCGCGGCCGCTGACTACAAGGACCTGCTCGGCGACTGGTGGTCTGCGGACACCGGGATGATCTACGGCCTGGTCGACGAGGAGGGCGTGCTGAAGCTGTCGCTGTGCAGCAGTCCGAAGGGGTTTCCGTTGGAGAAAGGACTTAACGGCCAAGTCGTTGCACGGGGCGTCGGTGCGGGCATGGGCGATGTCGAAATCGGGCTGGACGAAGCCGCGCGCGGCGATGGGCTGACGGTCAGGTTCGGCGGGCGATCCGCAGTCTATCGAAGGGTCGCGAGGGGCCTCGCGGGCGCTGAAGCCTTCGCCGAAGCGGTCACGGGCCAGTACTACAGCGCCGACGCCGACTGCACAGCCGTCATTGCCCGGGACGGTGAACGCATCGTGCTTCGCTGCGGCGATGCTTACGGGCAAGCCGAGAGCGAGCTGGTATGTTTGGGCGAGACGCTTGCATGCACTGCACCCTCCCTCGCGGGGTGGTCCTGTGCGTTGAGTTTTTCCAAGCAAGGCGGGCGAATAAGCGGATTCCAGATCAACTCGGGGCGAACGCGGAATCTTTCGTTCGAACGCCGGCACGCAGACTGAGTCCCTGTCCGGGTCAGGCAACGCCCGAGTGCATGAATACCGTTCTGGAAGAATTTCTAGATCGGAACATATAGCCATATATCGCGCCGCTACGGCGCCAAATCTGTGGAGAAGCGCCAATGGTGGGTCCAGAGTTGAACGCGGATGTCAGCAGTGCCCTTGACGGTCTTTTTGCCCCCTTCAATCGCGGCGATGTGCCGGGTCTGGTGGTGGGCATTGCGCAGCACGGCAAGCTGTTATACCGGCGCGGTTTCGGGCTCGCGAGCCTGGAGCACGCCGTGGCCAACACGCCGGGCACACGTATGCGGATCGCCTCGATCAGCAAGCACTTCACCGCTCTGTTGACCCTGCTGCTGGTCGAGGAAGGCAAACTCGATCTCGACGCGCCGATCCGAAGCGTCATTCCCGAACTCACCGGCCCGGGCGGCGACCCTACGGTCCGGCAACTCCTTCTGCATCGCGGCGGCTCGCGCTGCTTTATCGACATCGGTCTCCTGGCCCGTGGATTGGCGGTGCCGCCGGTCGGGACTGGTCTAGCCACGCAGGTTCGCCAGACGGGCCGTAACTTCGCGCCCGGCGACACGATGCTTTACAACAACGGCGGCTACCACCTGGTTTCGATTGCGATCGAAAGAGTGGGCGGCGCGTCGTTCGAGGCGCAGCTAAAGCAGCGCCTGTTCGATCCATTGGGGATGTTCGATACCGAGTCGATCCCAAGCGATTACAGCATCACGCCGGGTATGGCGACGATGCATACGCCGGCGCCAGGTGGCGGCTGGCGGCGCGGCCTGTTTCCTTCGGAGGAGAATCGCGGTGCGGGCGCCATCGTCTCGACCGTCGACGACATGCTGCGCTGGACCGAACATCTTCGGACGCGAGACCGGTTCGGCTCGCCCGCGACCTGGACTGCGCTGACCGAGCTTGTGCCCTTTCCAGACGGAAGCGTCGGAGCTTATACGTTGGGGCTGGTGGTCGAGCCCTATCGGGGGGTACGTGTCGTGCACCACTCCGGCGGCGTGATCGGTGCGTCGAGCCAGATGCTCACGGCGCCCGACCATGGGCTCGACATCGTGATCATGGCCAATGGCGCACCCGCGTGCAATCCGGTGAAGCTGGCCGAGCAGGCGCTCGATCTCATCCTCGCCGACCATTTGGGTGAGCGCGCACCCACGATCGCGGCGGCTGACTACAAGGACCTGCTCGGTGACTGGTGGTCTGCGGACACGGGCATGATCTACGGCCTGGTCGACGAGGAGGGCGTGCTGAAGCTGTCGATGTGCGGGGCAGCGCAAGGGGTGCCGTTGAGAAAAGCACCCGACGGACGGGTCATCTTGCCAGCCGTAGGCATGGGTGAGGTCGAACTCGGGCTGGACGATGCAGTTCGGAGCCACGAGTTGATGATCCGGTTCGGCGGACAATCCGCGGTCTATCGAAAGGTCGCGAGGGACACCGCCGACGTTGACGCTTTCGTCGAAGCGGTCACGGGCCAGTACTACAGTGCCGACGCTGACTGCACAGCCGTTATCGCCCGGGACGGTGAACGCATCGTGCTTCGCTGCGGCGATGCGTATGGGCAAGCCGAGAGCGAGCTGATCTGTCTGGGCGAGACGCTGGCCTGTCTCGCGCCCTCCGTGATGGGATGGTCCGCCGCATTCAGTTTTTCGAAGCAAGGCGTGCGAATGACAGGATTCCAGATCAACTTGCCGCGCACCAGACATCTCTCGTTTGAGCGGAAACCGAGAGGCTGAGCGCTGGCCGGCATCGGCTTACGCCAGCAATACACACGAAGTCATGAATGCCAGTGACGGGACCCGAGCCCGTCACTTCTGTTTCGCAGCACGATGGAGTCTGCGTTGTGCAGACCCTAACCAATCATTGAGGTAGATGAAGCGTATGACGCAAGCTCAGCCTGTTTCGATCCCGAATAGCCGGAAAATCGATTTTGTTTCCGGAGTTAATGGTCATCAATACTCGATCAGCGTGGCGTTGCCGTTGCTGCCGGCGCCTGAACGCGGTTACCGGGTGCTCTATGTGCTCGATGCGCATGCCTATTTCGCGAGCGCCATGGAAGCTGTTCGCGCCAACGTGCATGATGTGGTTGTCGTGGGTATCGGCTATCCCAGCGATCCTGCTTTTATCAAGAAGGCTATTGAGCCGCTCGGGGCGTTGCCGGGATTGAATGAACTGACGTCGATGTCCTACGCGTTCGGCTTGAAGCGAATGTACGACCTCAGCTTGCCGGTCAGTGCCGAGATCCTGGCTACGCAGCAGATACCGGGCTTCAATCTGACACCGGATCGGGTTGGCGGTCTCGACGACTTTCTTGCGACGATCGAAACGGAGGTCAAGCCTCGCGTCGCGGAGATGGTCTCAATCGACCGCACGAACCAGGCGATCTTCGGGCACTCGCTGGGCGGTCTGGCCGTTCTCCACGCGTTATTCGTCGAACCGAACGCTTTTCGAACCTTTATCGCGGCAAGTCCGTCGATCTGGTGGAGCGAGAAAGCGGTGCTGGCGAATGAGGAAAAATTTTCGGCCGCGGTGAGCGCCGGCACGGCCAGTCCGCGGGTGCTCGTGAGCATGGGGAGCGAGGAGGAGACGCCGACCCCTGTGCCGGCCGCGCTCGCTATGGCTCAGGCCGAACTCGACGCACGCGTTCTCAGCAACCGGATGGTCGGGAACGCGCGTGAGCTCACCGCACGATTGCAAGCCTTGCGCGGCTCGGATGGCTATCAGGTTGAGGACTACGCGGTCTTCGCCAAACAGGGGCATGGGCTTGCACCGTGGCCGGCGCTCGGTCGCGCGATCGACTTCGCTTTTAATTGAGCGCAACAGGCACTCGCCCAGTGGGGCGTCGGAGCACGGGAACGCGCGGTTGAACTGTTTCCGTGTCATACCGAACGCGTCACTGGGCATCGCCTGTAGACCTGAAGAGGCAGACGGGCGCGAAGGTGGACCGGCCGTTTAGCCTTGAGGGGCGTCCGGCGCTTTCGCGCGAGCCTGGAAGCGCCGATGCTCCTCGGGCGGCACCAATGATCCGCCTGTCGTCCAGATCACGTGCGTCGCGGCGCTCAGGTCGAGATTGCGAGTACGCAAGTAGTCACGACCGGCGGCCGACTCGCTCAGCCACGCGGGACCCCCGACGCCCGCCACGGCCGACGGTTCAAGCTCGATCGCCATGGTCCGCTTGACCACGTGCAACTGCGTGTAGAGGTCGTCGTCACTGACCGTGAATACGCCGGCAACCTGCGCGGCCATGAGCGGGCTCACAAGGTAGGACGCTTGCCCGACCGCAAGGCCGTCGGCATCCGTGCGATTGTCGAGGCCGATGTCATACACGGACACCGGTTCGTCGCAACCGGCCGCCAGTTGAACCAGCATGCAAGGTGAAGCCACGGGCTCCGCGAAGAAGCAATGCACATGCGGGCCGAACAAGGCGGTCAGGCCGTAGGTGATGCCGCCCGGCGCACCGCCGACGCCACACGGGATGTACACGAAGAGCGGATGCGCTGCGTCGACGCTGCGGCCCGCTTCGGCAAGCTGTACGGCCAGATGGCGGGCAGCCGCAGCGTAGCCGAGAAACAGCATCAACGAACCTTCGTCGTCGACGAAATGACAGCGAGGCATCTCCAGCGCCTGCGCGCGTCCGCCCGCAACGGCCTGGGCATAGTCGCCCTCGTGTTCGACGACCTGAACGCCACGTTGCCTCAGGCGCGCCTTCTTCCACAGTTTCGCGTCGGTGGACATGTGCACGACCGCCTCGAACCCCAGCGCCGCCGCCATCACGCCGATGCTCAAACCGAGATTGCCGGTGCTGCCTACCGTGACCGTGTGCTGCGCAAACAGCGCCCGCGCCGGCGGTGAGGCGAGGAGTCGGCGATCACCGGTAGCATCCAGAAGGCCATGTTCGATGGCGATCGACTCGGCCAGTGCCAGCACCTCGTGAAAGCCGCCGCGCGCCTTGATGGAACCGGCCACCGGTAGCGCATCGTCGCGCTTGATGAACCACGCGCCCCCGGGCTTGCCCGGATCCGTCAATGCGGCTTGCAGACGGTCCGCGGGTACCAGCGGGGACTCGACCTTCCCCGCGCTCGCGCGGAGTTCGGGAAACAGCTGCGCCATCAACGGCTCGCAGCGCGCCAGCCGGTTCTCGGCTTCGGTGATCTGGTCCGCCGTGGGAGCGTTCGTCGGCAAGGGGCGACCGGCAGTCGGGTTGAGCCACAGCAGAGGTTGCCGCGATCTTAGTTCGGATAACAAATCGTTGGATTCAAACATGGACTATCTCAGTGACGCCGGCTCGAATGGGCAACGCGTGTGGCTGGGGGTGGAGCGCACCGCCCATCGGTATGGCGGCGCGATCCGACGATGCAGGCCGCGCCACTGCGGAGACGCCGGCAATCTCCGCGCCCATGATTCGTTTTAGAACGGCACGTCAACCTGCATGCCGACTGTCAGAGGCTGGATAAAGATAACTGAGGCGGGCCCCCCGAGCGGAACGAAGGAGCTTCCCGCTGCTTGCATGCCGCGTTTGTTGAACAGGTTATGCACAAAGAGGGAGACGTTCGCCTTGCGCAGATCGATACCGGCACGCAGGTCCGTCGTGAAATAACCCGGCATACTGAAGTTCGGCGCAGTCTTGCTTCCGGGGAAGTTCGAGTTACGTTGCCCGATATAGGCCTCGGTCGCGCCCACATAGGCGCGATACGAGGCGACGTTGAAGAGATAGTCGACATTGACCGTGGCCGAGAGATCGGGCGTATTGGGCAGGCGGTCGCCCGACATTGCGCCAATGCCCAGCACATCCTGGGTGAGCCGCGAGTCGAGATAGGTGACGCCCGCGCCCAGTTGCCACTGCGGCGTCGGATTCAGTGTGCCGAAGAACTCCAGTCCCCTTGAGCGGGCCTTGCCGCCATTGGCGACCACCCCGAGGGTGTTGATGATGGTATTGAGCTGGATGTTCTTCCATTCGATATCGAATGCCGACACGGATAGGGACGCGCGCTTATCCAGGAAGTCGGCCTTGTAGCCCACTTCATAACTGGTCAGCGTGTCGGGGTTGAACGTTCCCGGCGACATTTGCCCGGTAACAGGATCGTGATAGCTCGGTTGCGGACCGCCGGGGCGGTAGCCGCTTGCAATCCGCCCGTACAGGCTGCTGTTTTGCGTGAGCAGATAGCCGAGCGTGAAGAGATACGTCTTGCTCGTGTCAGCCGACTGGCCCGGCTGATTCCCCGATCCGGCAAGCGGGCCCGATGCGATGGCGCTGAATGTCTGATCGTTGTGGGCAACTCGCAAACCGGCGGTTGCGGACAATCGGCTGGTGAAGTGATAGGTCAGATCGCCGTAGGCTGCGTATTCCTTGTAGGTCGACGGAAATTGATTCGTGAGCAGATTGAGCGATGTCGTGGGCCCAGTGGCGGTGAGAGACTGATTCTGGTTGCTGCGTTCGCTTGTGTAGAAAAGCCCTGCAATCCACTCGAGCTTGCGATTGGCCGAGGAGGTGAGGCGCAATTCCTGAGTGAACTTGTCCGTTGAGATAGCCAGATTCGAGGCAGCCGTACGAAACAGCGGCGCACCGAACTGGGCGTTCAGGATCCCGGGATAGACAGCAGAATCGTCGCTAGTCTGGCTGGAGCGTATGGTCTGATAGGCCGAAATAGCATTCAGGCGTGCCCACCCGAAGTCGTACTCAATGTTCGCGGAATAGAGTTCGATGATCTGGTCGAACGGTTCATCAATCAGCCGGTTCTGGGTCAGGTCGCCGTAGACCGGTTGCCGCGTGTAGAAGTTGTAGTCGACGGACGCCGTGCCATCGCGCTTGATCTGCTGTGTGGTTGCGGTCAGGCGCACTGTCAGGGCATTGGTTGGCGTGACCGTCAGGGATGCCCGGCCGCCGCGCGTGCTGGCGCCGTCCACCCCTTTTTCCGGATCGCTGCCGATACGGTTCACGTAACCGCCATCCTGCTGGTTGAATGCGCTGACTCGCAGGGCGGCGACATCCTGCTTGATCGGCACGTTCACCACCGCGCTCTCGGTATGGTTGAGGCCGCCGTGGTCGGTGCCCGAGAGCATGACGCCTGCATGACCGGTGACGCCGCCTTCGGTGTCCGGCTCGTTTGTCACATATTTCAGCAGCCCGCCCATTGCACCCGCACCGTACAGCGTGCCTTGCGGACCTCGCAGCAACTCGATGTGGTTGAGGTCGAGCAGGCCCATGTCCAGTGCAAGTTGTGAACCGGACCCATAGATCGTGCTGGAGCCAAACGGCACTTCGTCGACGTAGACACCGACCGTCGGCGAAATGTCGGTGCCGGTCGTGATCCCGCGCATGGTGATCTGGGCAGTGCCCGCGCCCACCGAGGAGAGGGATACGCCCGGCTCCTTCGTCAGGTAATCGCGCATTGACGCGTCACCCTTGCGTTGAAGTTCTTCCGAGCTCAACGCATTCACCTGCATCGGCACTTCACGCGCCGGTTCCCGGCGCCGGTTCGCCGTAATTTCGACGGTGTTCAGCGTGGTGGCGTTTCCGGTTGCAGCAGTTTTGGCTGGCGCTTGGGGTTTGGCCGGCGCCGCTGCGGTGGTGGCGCTCGCGGCGACCGGTGCGGAAGCCGGCGTTGGCATGGAGGGTGCCGTTTGCGCATGTGCACACAGTACCGTCAGTCCGACAGCGGGCCCGACGAGCATCGACGCATAGCGCCCGCCCACGGGCCGCACGACAGCGCGGCCGTTGTTGTGTTTTCCCCGCGGGGGCCTGTTCTGCTTGGTCTTTATACCCACGATGGGTCTCCTCCTTGAATTCCATGGTCTTGGTTCAACTGGCTGGAGTGGGCCGGCCGGATCTTTACCGCTCCTTGTACCGGGCCACGTGCACAAGGTAGCAAAAATTATCCTAAAAAGAAAAAGATTTTCAAAAATGGGTATTTGAGCCGTCTTGGAAAGCTTCGGAAAGCGCATCGCCCCGGTCGCGACCGGCGAGTTTTTCCCCGCGCCATAGGCTCGTGACGTGGTTGGAGGTGGGGGAGTTTTCCTAAATGGAAATATTTTTATCGTTCTGTACAATGCGAAGTACTGGCAGGGCGCAACCCGGCCTGATGACAATCATCGAAAGAGACAAAATGAAATTCTTCATGGCTGGGCTCGACACCGAAACCAACACCTTTTCGCCTATCCCTACCGGGCGGCAAAGCTTCGAGCAGCTATTGCTCGCCTATGGGGACGCGACGCAGCGGCAACTGAACTGCTGCTCCGCTCAGCTTGCAACCTGGAAGCAGATGGCCGATGCGCGCGGCTGGACGGCGGTCGAAAGTCTCTGCGCGGTGGCGGAACCGGGCGGCATTACTAGCCGCGCCGTGTATGAAGAGTTTCGGGAAAGGATCGTTGCCGATCTGAAGGCCGCCGGCACAGTCGACTTCGTCATCCTCGCGCTGCACGGCGCGATGGTGGCCGACGGTTATGACGACGTTGAGGGAGATTTGCTCAGCCATATCCGGCATGTTGTCGGGCCGGACCTGCCGATTGGGGTGGAACTGGATCTGCACGCCCATCTCACCCCGCTGATGCTCGACAAGGCGACGGCAATCGTGACGTACAAGGAGTACCCGCACGTCGATATCGAAATTTGTGCGGCCCAACTCTTCGAGCTCGTCGCTGACACGGTAGCCGGTAAAGTCAGGCCCCGAATGGCGATGTTCGATTGCCGGATGCTAGGCATCTTCAGGACGCAGGATCAGCCTTTGCGCGCGTTCGTCGAAAGAATGAAAGCGATGGAAGGCGCCGATGGCGTCCTCTCCGTGTCTTTCGTGCATGGCTTCCCATGGGGCGATGTCGCGGACGTCGGCGCCAAGATGCTCGTGATCGCCGATGGTGACCAAGGCAAGGCCGCTACCGTGGCCGCGGCACTGGGCGACGAGCTCTGGAGCCAACGCGCAGCTCTGACGCCGGTTTTCAGATCGATAGACGAAGCGTTGGATCGCGCATGCGCCGCCGCCGAGGGCCCGATTGTTCTGGCCGATGTATCCGATAACGCAGGTGGCGGTGCACCCGGCGATTCGACTTTTATTCTGCAAAGAATCCTGGAGCGGGGCATCGACAATGTCATTAGCGCCTTGTACTGGGATCCGGTTGCTGTCCGTTTCTGCCAGGAGGCCGGCGAAGGCGCGAGACTGAAACTTCGCATTGGGGGAAAAGTCGGTGCCGCGTCGGGCCAGCCGCTGGATCTGGACGTGACCGTGCGCCGGATCGCGTCCGGCATCACGCAGAGATTTGGCCTCGTTCCCATCAGCATCGGCGACGCGGCGTGGGTCAGCACCGGTAACGTCAATCTGATTCTGAACACGCATCGAACGCAGGTCTTCCACCCTGAATTCATGGTCGCGTTGGGACTCGATCCGAGTCAGTTCAAGATGATTGTCGTGAAGTCCCTGAACCACTTCCACGCGGCCTTTGCGCCGCTTGCCAAAGACATTATTCATGTCGATGCGCCCGGCACGCTCGAAAGAGACTTTGCCACCCGGCCTTATACGAAGGCGGGCAGACCGTTGTGGCCGGCTACAGATGATCCGTTTGCGGGCACTGAGACGCATCACTGATGAGTTAGGGGGCGGCGTGTTGGGTATACGCCGTCGGAAGCCGCCCAATGCCGGCGGCACTTTCATGCAACGGTTAGAGGTCGAGAGATGACGGTACAAAATTATTTTTCAGCCACATACGTCGAAGCGCGAGAAAAATTTCTTGGCGCATCCCAAGCGTTGGGTATGACGGTTGGGCGCGTATTTCATCCGTCCAGGCTCGGGCCTGATGGCGAGGCGCTTTCGATCGACTCAGCCCTGCTTTCGCCCGACAACGCCAGGTCACTGCTCGTCATCACGTCTGGAACGCACGGCGTGGAGGGTTTTTGCGGATCGGGATGTCAGGTCGGCTTGCTGAACGACACCGATTTTCTGGACGAACTGCGGGATAAGGCGGTCGCGTTGCTCCTCTTACACGCTGTCAATCCTTATGGATTTGCGCATCTGCGCAGAGTGAATGAAGCCAACGTCGACCTGAATCGCAACTGCGCTGATTTCAACACGGCTGTCGGCGCCAACCCGGATTACAAGGAGCTCGACGCATTGCTCCTGCCCGAGACGTGGCCTCCGACGGATGCCGACAATGACGCGCTTGCCAACTACATCCGGCAGCATGGCGAGCGCAAGCTGCGCGAGACCGCGACGAAGGGGCAATACGAGGTGCCCGACGGTATGTTCTACGGCGGAAGTTCGCGATGCTGGAGCACACGTGAGGTCGATGCGATTCTTGGCGCGCACCTGCCCAACTACGATCGTTTGGCGTGGGTGGATATCCATACCGGTCTCGGCGCCCATGGTCACGGCGAGAAGATCTTCATGAGAGACGACCTGCCTGAACTGCGGCGAGCGCGTAACTGGTGGGGCGCCGATGTCAAACAGATCTTCGACCCGCGTTCAGTGTCAGCCGCTATCGATGGGCCGTTGATGAATACTGTTTACGAGGGATTCCCGGCAGTCGAAAAGACCACGCTCGGCCTCGAATTTGGCACCTATGAGACGTCGCGGGTCCTGCATGCGCTACGCGCGGACCATTGGCTGCATCGGCATCCGGATGTATCCGCCGAGCAGTCGGAGCAGATCGGCCAGAACCTGAAAGACGTGTTCTATTGCGATAACGACGCATGGAAAGGCATGGTGTTCGCACAGGCGCGCGTCGTCGCATTGCAGGCGATTTTTGGTCTTTCTGGGAAGGGCGAGCGAGCATAAGTCCTGGCTGACTGGCGGTCTCATGGACGCGGAACACCTCGTGCTTCAGATCGTCTTACGTCTCGGGTGAGTGAGCAGGGCCACGGAGCTACAGCGACGGCAGTTCTATCCCTTCCTCATTCGACATCGTCCGGATCGCCGCATCGAATTCGATCTCGTTATCGTTCACCGTCGATTGTGCAGCCAGCGCCGCGAATAGCGCATCCTGTTCAAGCAGGAAATGGGTTCCGTCACGCAAGCGCGCATAGGCTGCCCAGGGAACGAACTTGGTCAGCGGAAACAGCAGGCCGTGGCGCGTCGACACATCGACGTTAAGTCCGGACACGAACAGCAGGTTCTTGCCTTCAAAGGCGGGCTCGTGAAAGGGAAGGTGCCGAAATGGCGTGTCAACAGAATGACGGGATAGCCCTGGCTCTCGTCGGAGCAGAAGGCGCGCGAGGGCATCATGCGGCTACGCTCGAACCCCAGCGAGAGGCAATAGTTATAGAGTTTCGGCACAAACTGGCCGTAACGAATCGCCATGCCGCCGAGCCGCATATTGCCCATGATGTGATTCATTTCGCACCTTCCGGCGGTCGCCTGGATAATGGCCTGAATACCTTGACGGCTTGCCACGAGTGGGCCAAGGCGTCTCGAGTCCCTACTTGAAGTGGGACGCCTCGCGAAGGGCGCCTCGCAGCCGCACATGGTTGATTACCTTGTGGTGAGGCTACGGCGAAAATCCCCGACACTCCGCCACTTTGGCGCCTGAATATGACATCCGATTGAGCGCGGCACGACAAGGCAAATCGGCAGATTCAACCAGTCATTGCACGGGAGACGCGTCACACGCTACTTTCTCATCCGCTATGCAACCGCGCTATGGCTTATCGCTTCGCCGATTTGCGTTAATCCAGGAGGCCTTTCCGTTAATAAGCGTGATGAAGCGAATCAACCCATCAAGCACAAAACGAACGGCTGCCGCCATGGTTGGATGAGTCCGCAGAAAGTCGGCGAGCGGAGGAGAAGTGCGGTAATACAACTGAACCATCCGTCGGCCAACAGGCGATTGATTCAAGACGCGATCGCGGAAATCTCTGAGCAAGCGCACCTTCGGCGCGTCGTAATCGCCATACACGGCTGTGGCGAGAAAGCAGCCGAACTTTCGATAGGTCGCGCCACAGAAGGGACAAACGGATTTCTTCGGTTCCCCGCGATAGGCGATCATCCGCGGGACCATGCTTTTCTGGCAGTCTTCGCAGACCACGCGATCGCCGGTGGGCTGTACGGGTTGCGCGGCACTCGCAGCGCGCTGGAGGACGGTTACCTGGGTGGCGCGAGACGCGCGCCTTCCTTGTGTCACTTCAAATTCGACTGTGTCGCCATTGGCGGGGAGTGTCACACCGGAAACGTCTCGCACACTAACGTGATACTCAATATCGTCTTGCCCAACAATAAAGCCGTATCCCCTCTTTTGAGAGAACCATTTGACCGTTCCACGCATTGCGCCACCTTTCGTTATTCGTCTTCAATTGTGTCTAAGGCATAGATAGACCGCCGGTATTCCCATCGCCCGCGACTCCACGAGTATCGGTAATAGTTGGTAACGCTTGAGCGATTTCGACAATAAAAGACAAAAGTCCACACTGCGGCGGATCTTCTCCGGTTGCATATAGGCGCGCACGAATACCGATCGATGCCGATGGATTGTGTGCGCCCATGTCGAATTGCGAGTGCATTTGTGGAGTTTTGTCCAAGGGGCCACATGATGTGCAACGCATAAGCTATGCTGCGCGTCGAGTTATGCCATTGCCCACCGCTATTCAAACAACTCGTCCTGAACGATTCGTGCCATGCCATTCCGGATCCTGTTTGTCGAAGACGATGACCGCCTGTCGGCGCTGGTCAGCGACTATCTGCGCAAACGCGAATACGAAGTCGAGTCCTTGCTGCACGGCAACGACGCCGTGCCGGCCAACCTCGAGCGTTGTCCGGACCAGGGGACGCTCGACGTGAACCTGCCAGTCAAGGACGGTTTCCAGATTTGCCGCGAGGCGTGCGAGCAATTCGACGGCGTGATCATCATGGTGCCCGCGCGCAACAAGCAGTTCGACGAAGTGTTGGGCCTCGGATTCGGTGCGGATGACCCTATGCATCAATCCATCGAACTGCGCGTGCTGCGGGCGCGCATCAAGGCGCAAGCGCGCCCCGTGACCACGCGTATGGCAGAGGCCGCGGAACCCGAGAGCTACACCTTCGGCAAGTTCGAGATCAGCCGGGCCAGCCGCACGGTCAAGCTCCCCGACGGCAGCCTGCCCGATCTGACATCGGCCGAATTCGACTTGCTGTGGGCGTTGGTGAGTTGCGCAGGCGAAGTGGTGAGCCGCGACGAGTTGATGCGGCAACTGCGCGGTATCGAATTCGACGGCCTCGACCGCACGATCGACGGCGGCATTTCCAAATTGCGCCGCAAGCTGCATGACGCCGCCGGTACTTCGCAGCGCATCAAGACGGTCCGCGGCAAGGGCTATCAGTTCAGCAAGCTGGCGTGGGATTGAAGGCGTGTGCTGCGAACGCCGGCGTTGCTTGAGCCGGCAGTCTGCTGCGGGCCTGTACGTGCCACAAGCCTGCTCATGAGATCGACAGACAGGGTGCAAGGATGCTGTTCAGTAATCACAGTAATCGAAACTCAACCGTCGAAGCCAGCCGATGGTTTATGCCAGGTGATCACCCGCGAGTGGAACGCCAGGGGCAGATGTGGGCCGTTGCCACACCGGAGGGTTGGCGCAAGGTGAACCCAGGCGACTGGATATTGACGGATAGCACGGGAAACTCGTGGCCGATGGGGGACCGGGAGTTTCGTTATTGCTACAAGCTTGTTGAAGACCGATTGCCGGATCTTTGAGCGTTGCGGGTTGTACACGGTTCCGGCACTGGCCCTCGGAGTGGGCCGGAACCCATTCGCCGGCCCTAATCGGGCCGGCTTTTTTTTTGGCACTTTGCGAAAGCGATGATCACCGCCGAAACTGAGCATTGTCGAGCCGGCGGCAGGGAGGGTCCGGGCCCGGTAGCAGTCGCCTGACTGGTTTAGACTGCTGCCTATCGCCGGGTCGACCGTTGCTTATCCTCGGACATACGGTTGGAGACGTAGTCTGGGACTCGACTATCCGGTGGCGCTGGCCTGGCATCCCGGCCACCCTATGTTGCCGTTCAGCGAAGATATCTCGCCATGGAATATGTCGAAAGCCTGCGCGTTTTCCGGTCTGTGGTCGAATTGAAGAGTTTCACGCGAGCGGCGGACATGCATGGACTGACCCGGCCGGCGGTGTCGCGGGCCATAGCGGGGCTGGAAGAGCGGATGGGATGCCGGCTGTTGAACCGAACCACGCGACAGCTCTCACTCACCGAAGCCGCGGAGCGATTCTACGAAGGCTGCGTGCGCATCCTGGACGATCTGGAGGCACTCGAAGCGGACGTGGCCAACCAGACTCGTGAAGCGGGCGGCGTCTTGCGTCTGGTCGCCCATACGACAGCGACGATAAGCCGGCTGGTTCCCTTGATCGCCGGATTCAAGCGGGCCCACCCGAAAGTCGCGCTCGATGTGACACTGACGGAGCGGCCCGTTGATCTGGTGGCGGACGGGTACGACCTTGGCATCGTTGTTCCCTACATGGTGACGAGCGAGACGACCGTTGTCCGCCTGCTGGAGCGAATTCCGGTTGTCATCGTCGCGACGCCAGAGTATCTGCAAACATCGTCAATACCGCGACACCCATTGGAATTGGCCAATCATCATTTTGTGCTGATGTCGGCATCGATTCGTCGCCTCGAGATCAGCTTCCGGCATGGCGAGGAAGAGCTGAGCGTGCCGCGTCGTTCCGATATTTCGTCGAACAGCCCCGCGTTCAACCGGGAAATGGTGCTGCAGGGTTTCGGAATCGGTCTCGTGCCCGAAGACCTGGTAGACAAAGAGCTGGCTTCCGGAAAGCTGGTCCGGCTACTCAGCGATTTCCAGCTCATCGACGACAGCATCGAAATCTGGCTCGCTTACAGCAACCGGACACTGCTGCCTGCCAAGGTGCGCGCATTTATCGACTATGCGGCCGTTTTTTTCGGGGCGCCGCCGACATCGCGCTAGTTCGGGTAAAGCGACCTGCAACTTGCGCAGAAAAAGGGCTGCATCAGCGGCTACTTGCGATGTTGAAGCCGACTGAAGCCGGATCGCGTGCGCGCGCCAAGCCGCCTCCCGGCGCAGAATTCCAGGCGTTCCCAAGGGCAATTGATGCGCGAAACGACAACAAACTGATCCCCCGGGCTGCATCGCTTGCCGGTGGTTGCTACGTTAATCTGTGCGTATGCACTCAAAGGATCATCAGAGCGACTACTGTTTCGCCCTCCGTCAGGCCTCTCGACACATTTCGAAGCTTTACGAGCGTCATTTGTCCGAGGCCGGCATCACGCCCACGCAGTTCAGCATTCTCAGCACGCTGGGCCACTGTTCGAGTTTGACGATGGCCGAGCTGGCTAAGGCCATGGTGATGGACAGGACGACTCTGGTGCGGGCACTTCAACCCTTGTTCCGGCGCGGATTTGTGGCAGTTCCCGCAGCAGGGCAAAACAATCGGCGACTGCGAGTCGTACTCACGAGCAGCGGGTTGACGAAGCTTGACGAAGCAGCCGCTCATTGGGCAGCTGCGCAGGCCAGCTTTGAACGTAGCTTTGGGCCGCAACAGGCCGTGCATCTGCAAAGCGAACTGTTCCGCATGACGAACGACGTGTCCGATAGGTAACCACAACGCAACAAACTTGTGCACTTCGGTGCATTGATGCATGAACACCTGAACGCTAATGTGTGCATATGCACTTTAAGCTGTACAAAGCCAAGTTATCCAAAAGGAAAGGAAATGGAAACCATGACGAATCACTACCGACCGCAGCCGCGCGCGAGCGCATGGGCGGCCTCGATTGCCGCGGCGGTGGCGGCAATCGGTCTGGCCGGCTGCGTCAACTTCGCCGGCATCAAGAGCGACAAGCAGATTGCACCGCCCACCAGCTTCGAGACGAAGGAGAGCTTGCCTGCCGAGGGCGGGCAGTGGCCTGCCATGGATTGGGCCAAGCAGTTCGGCGATGCGCAACTGCCCAAGCTGATCGACGAGGCGCTGGCAGGCAATCCGACGATCGAGCAGGCACGTGCACGCATCGAGAAAGCGTCTTCCTCTGTTGGCAACGCGCATTCCGCACTCTATCCCAACGTGACGGGAAGCTATTCGTGGACACGCGAGCTCTATAGCGGCAATGGGTCCGTTCCGCCGCCGATCAACGGCACCTGGCAGAGCGAGAACAACGTGCTCGCCAGTGCTTCGTTTGACCTCGACCTGTGGGGCAAGAATCGCGAGCGGCTGCGTCAGTCCGTCTCGCAGGAGAAGGTCGCCGAAGCCGAAGCCGAGGAGGTGCGCATCTCGTTGGCCGCTTCGGTGGCCAGCACCTACAACCATCTTGCGCAGCTCTATGCGTTGCGCGATATCGAGGTCCGCGAAGTGAAGAATCGCGAGGACATCGGGCGAATCACGGATGGGCGCGTGGGTGCGGGGCTCGACACCAACGTGGAGAAGCAGACGGCTAATGGTGAGACCGCGACGAGCCGTTCCAGCGTCAGCGACCTCGACGGACAGATCACGACCGTGCGCTACCAGTTGGGTGCCCTGCTGGGTGAAGGACCGGACCGTGGCCTCAAGATCGCCAGTCCATCGCTCGGAGCGGGGGCCAGCGTCGCGCTTCCCGACAACCTGCCCGCCGACCTGATTTCGCGGCGCCCGGATATCGTTTCGGCCTACTGGCAGGTGGACGCGGCCATCCACGATGTGAAGGAAAAGAAAGCCGAGTTCTTTCCTGGCGTCAATCTTTCCGCAGCGGCAGGACTGGACGCGTTTGGCTGGGGGCGATTCCTGACGGCCGGAAGCGGTGAGCTTCAGGCGGGACCCGCGATTCATCTTCCTATCTTCGACGCCGGTGCGCTGCGCGCCCAACTGAAGGGCCGCTACGCGGACTTCGACTACGACGTCGCAACGTACAACCAGACGTTGATCAACGCTTTATCCGATGTTGCCACGCAGGTCTCGCAGATCCACTCGGCCGACCGTCAACTGGTCGACGCGCAGCAGGCCCTGGACGCGCAGTCCAAAGCCTATCAACTGGCGCTTGTTCGATACAAGGCGGGGTTGAACCAGCAACTGCAGGTGCTGAACGCGGATGACAACCGGCTCGCAGCCGAAACGGCCGTCGTGAACCTCGAAATGGATCGCCGCGGCATGCAGATCGGACTGATCAAGGCACTCGGCGGCGGATTCGATGCTTCACAGGCTGGCCTTGCCGCGAATGCGGAGACACCGATTCCTGCGCCGGCCGGCGGCACGGCAACTCACTGAACGACCCGATCTGCGCTCAGGCGTAACGGCCTGAGCACGACCATCAAACTTTATTGGAGCTACCCATGAACGCACCTCAGTCACCGTCGGATAAAGAGCCGGAAAAGAAGCCCGGCAAACGCAAACTTCTGCTCTCGCTGCTTGCCGCCTCGCTCGCGATTGCGGGCGCTGCGTACGGCACTTTCTATTTCCTCGACGCCCGTCATCACGTGGATACCGACGACGCCTATGTCAACGGCAACGTCGTGCAAATCACGCCGCAGATCACGGGGACCGTCATCGGGGTCAACGCGGACAACACGCAAATCGTCAGGAAGGGCGAACCGATCGTCCAGATCGATCCCGCGGACGCCAGAATCGCATTGCAACAGGCCGAGGCCAATCTGGGCCAAACCGTTCGCAGAGTCCATGGGCTCTATGCCGACGATGACCGGTATCGCGCGGATATAGCCGAACGCCAGTCGGATCTTTCAAAGGCACAGGACGATCTGCGGCGCCGGCTTTC
Organism: Burkholderia sp. GAS332; assembly: GCA_900142905.1. Classification (NCBI taxonomy): domain Bacteria; kingdom Pseudomonadati; phylum Pseudomonadota; class Betaproteobacteria; order Burkholderiales; family Burkholderiaceae; genus Burkholderia; species Burkholderia sp. GAS332. The sequence continues at coordinate 2,123,115 of FSRV01000001.1, forward strand.
CACGGGCATGACCGGGGCGGTGTCGGATGAGGAAATCTCACATGCACGTGACGCCGTCAGCTCGGCTCAGGCTGCGCTTGAGGCGGCCCGGCAGCAGCTTGGCGCCAATCGCGCGCTGACGGCCAACACGTCGGTCGACAGGCATCCGGACGTACTGGCCAGCGCCGCTCACGTTCGCGACGCCTACCTGGCTTATGCACGCACCACCTTGCCGGCCCCCGTGACCGGATATATCGCGCAGCGCTCGGTTCAGGTCGGGCAGCGCGTGTCGCCCGGCGCATCGCTGATGTCGGTGGTGCCGCTCGAGCAGGTCTGGGTCGATGCGAATTTCAAGGAGTGGCAGCTTCGTCATATCCGGGTTGGACAACCTGTCGAGTTGACGGCCGACGTCTACGGGTCCTCCGTCGTCTATCACGGCAAGGTAGTGGGCTTTACGCCGGGTACCGGATCGGCACTGGCGTTGTTGCCGGCGCAGAACGCGACCGGCAACTGGATCAAGGTGGTACAGCGGCTGCCGGTGCGCATCGAGATTCCACCCGCGGAACTGGAGAAGCATCCGCTGCGCGTGGGCCTGTCGATGAACGTGGATGTCGATGTCAAGGACCCTGCCGGCGCGCAACTCGGTACGGAATCTACGTCGACCTATAAGACGGACGTCTTCGCCAAGTACGGCGACGAGGCCGATGCCGCGATCGCGCGGATCATCGCCGAAAACGAATGACCTCCGCTCATTGGACCGCGGCACGTAAAAGACGCCGCGCCTTTCTTGCCCGCCACAGGATAGCCGTATCACCATGAACCCCAACCATCCCAATCACCCGCCGCTGACCGGGGCGACGCTCGCCCTGGGCTCCCTGAGCGTTGGCCTCGCGGGCTTTATGACCGTGCTCGACTCGTCGATCGCCAACGTCGCCATTCCAACCATTTCCGGCAACCTCGGCGTATCGGTCGACGAAGGCACGTGGGTTATCACCGTCTTTGCCGCTGCGAATGCCATCGCGATTCCGTTGACGGGCTGGCTGACGCAGAGGCTGGGACAGGTCCGGCTGTTCGTCGGCTCGATCTTGTTGTTCGTGTTCGCGTCCTGGCTGTGCGGCATCGCGCCGACCTTGCCGATCCTGTTGCTTGCGCGTGCGCTACAGGGGGCCGTTGCCGGGCCGCTCATCCCGATGTCGCAGGCGTTGCTGCTCAGTTCGTGGCCCAAGGCGAAATCCTCGCTGGCACTCGCGCTGTTCTCGATGATCGTGGTGACCGGGCCGATTGTTGGGCCGTCGCTCGGCGGCTGGGTGACGGACAGCTATAGCTGGTCGTGGATCTTCTACATCAACATCCCGGTCGGGCTGTTCGCTGCCGCGATGGTCTGGATGCTCTACCGCAAGCGCGATACACCGGCCAGAAAGCTGCCGATCGACGTAGTCGGACTGGTGCTGCTAATCGTCTGGGTCGCGTCGCTTCAGGTGATGCTGGACAAGGGCAAGGATCTCGACTGGTTCTCGTCGAGCACGATCGTTGTGCTGGCTATCGTTGCGGCAGTCGGTCTCGCGGCATTCATCATCTGGGAGCTGACGGAGAAGAATCCGATCGTCGACTTGACGCTGTTCAAGCAGCGCAACTTCCTCGGCGGCACCATTTCGATTGCCATCGCGTATGCCATCTTCTTCGGAACGCTGGTGCTGCTTCCGCAGTGGATGCAGGAATACCTGGGATACCGGGCCGTCGACGCGGGGCTCGCCACGGCGCCGCTGGGCATTTTCGCGGTGATCGGCGCACCCATCATGGGCAAGATCTTGCCGCGTTCCGATGCACGCATTATTGGCACGTTCGCGTTCATCGGATTTGCGATCGTCTACTACATGCGTACGTTTTTCTATACCGACATCAGCGAGGGATTCATCATCCTGCCGACCCTGCTGCAAGGTATTCCGATGGCGCTGTTCTTCGCTCCGCTCACCGTGATCATTCTGTCAGGGCAGCCGCCCGAAAAGGTGCCGGCCGCAGCCGGTCTGTCCACCTTCGGACGCGTGTTCTTCGGCGGTATCGGTACGTCGCTGGCGAACGTTGTGTGGAATAACCGGACGATCCTGCATCATGAGATCCTGACGCAGCAGTCCAGCCCGACCAACCCGATCTTCAATGCGCAGATGAATAGCTACCATTCGCTGCTGGGTCTGGGACAAGGCGCTTCGTATGCGTTGTTCGATCAGACGGTGCAGGCGCAGGCCGCCATGTTGGGGCTGAATGACGTGTTTTATGGCGCTGCGATCATCATGATCATCATCATTCCGCTTATCTGGATTACCAAGCCAGGCAAGGCGGGTGGCTCAAGCGATGCCGCCGCGGCTGCGCACTGAAGGATGGCTGGGCGATGGGAATGTGTAGCAGACCTATCGGCCCAGTATATAGAGTAGTAACCTAATTCGATTTCGAAGGAGTTCAAAATGAAGACATCTGAAACCCAAAGACAAATAGTTCGCGTCACGATCGATGCTGACGTCACCTTTGAAAGCTTTGTCAAAAGCTTTCAGGAAAGACTCGGGCAATTCGATCAGGCAGCCGTTGCCGCCCTGGCAGGGCAGCCTCGCGAAGCGGCGGCCGCGATTCAAGGCATGGAGGGAGATCAGGGCTTGATGATATTTTTTACGCTTGACCACGGTCGAGCGCTCACGATGGTCGGGCAAAGCAGGAAGGTCATCCGGTTCATACTGGGGAACCCACTGGTCGCGATACAGATGACCCGGCACGACGTACGTGCTGGCCAGTATGTTCCTTTAACGCTGATTGCTTATGAAGAGGAGGAGAATCGCGTTCGCATCGAGTATGACCAGCCATCGTCCCTTCTCGAGGTTTGCGAAAATGCAGACGTCGACCAAATAGCACGCGACCTCGATACAAAGCTTCTCCTGGTGGTGGAGCACGCGATCAACGATGCCTCCCAGGTCGCTGGGACGAAATAGCGCGCGTGATGGAATGCTCGGACTCCATGCCGACGCGAACGGCGCCAAAGACTGACGCCGCGGGTCGGTTCGCTATCCCATGTTTCGCACCGCATCGAGAATTTCCTGGGAGAGCGCGTCCGAGCGAACTGAGCGGGCCAGCACCATCCCGCCGACCATTGCCGCCAGTGTCGTGATAGCGGCCGCGCGCGACTCCTTGTCTTTCCCCTTGTCGGCAATGAGTTCGATTAGCGAAGTAATGCCCGCTGCGAAAGCGTGCCTTGTGGTGGCGTCGAGGCGCGCGACATCTGCGCCGAGCGCGGGAATGGCGCAACCGGCTTCCGGGTGGTCGCGGTGCCTCTGCGTCATGTAGGCATCCAACACGGCGCGACGACGTTGATCGGCCGGCGCTTCAGACACAATGGCTTCCAGCCGCGCCGTCATCTGGTCAAAGGCCGCATCAATTGCATCGACGATGAGCGCGTCTTTCGATTTGAAATGGGCATAGAAACCGCCATGCGTGAGCTTTGCGCCCTTCATCAGTTGCGCGACACCGACGCCGTCGAGCCCGTGCTTGCGGAACGCCTTAGCAGCCGCGTTAACAATTCGGGTGCGGGTTTCTTCCTTGTGCTCGGGAGGGTAACGCATGGTAAAGCTCCTATCGTGGCGAGGCTGACAACTATGGACAATATATAGGATGATAATCGTCATTGCATAGCTTGCCATTCACTAAAGGTTATGCAACCTGCCGCCTTGGGGTAAGTACCAGCCGAGATTCTCGCGATCCTCACTTGACCGTGCCGACGTGGACCCATACGATGTCAACAGTGAATACATTGAAGGAATAGCGGAGGGAAGTTTGGAATTCAAAGGATCACAACGCATCAGCGCGTCACGCGGTGCCGTGTGGCAGCGACTCAACGACTCGCTGACCTTGCAGCAGTGCCTGTCGGGTTGCGAACACTATCAGCAGGCAGCGGACGGCAGTTATGACGTCATCGTTGCGGTGGCCATCGGGCCGATCAAGGCGCGTTTCAAAGGCAGCGCGCGCTTCTTGGATCTCCGTGAGGACATCGGCTATCGGATTGAAGGTAACGGCAGCGGGGGGATCGCTGGGTTCGGCAAGCTGACTGCCGACGTCTGCCTGGAAGACATCGATGATGGAACCGCCTTGCACTATACCGCCACGGCCCAACTCGGCGGCAAGCTCGCACAACTCGGCTCCCGCCTGGTCGGCTCCGTGGCTAACAAGTTTTTGGCCGACTTCTTCACGCAGTTCGAAAAACGGGTGAGCGAGTGAGAGAACACAGTTTCGCCACAAAGTATGATGAACATCATTTTATAAATGTGAGCCAGGCCGAAAGGCTTCGGTCCGTCCAGCGAGACAAGCACACAACGGGACAGGGTGACACCCATGCAGATACAGAATTCCGTCAATGGCGCGCCGCGCACGATTGATACTGAACCGAGGCGACTTCTCGTCCATGTTTTGCGGGATTCACTACGGCTGACCGGCGTGCATATCGGTTGCGACACCTCACAGTGTGGCGCCTGTACGGTTCTGATCGACCAGAAGACTGCCAAGTCATGCACCGTGCTGGCGGTGCAGACCGAAGGCTGCAGCGTACACACGATCGAAGGCATGGCACAGGACCCCATCACCACCGCGCTGAAGCTCGCCTTCAACGAGTGCCATGGGCTGCAGTGCGGTTTTTGTACGCCAGGCATGCTGATGGCCGCGCGGGCGGTGCTGCTCAGCACGCCAGATCCTTCAGAAGGAGCGGTTCGGGAGGCGCTGCACGGCAATCTGTGCCGCTGCACCGGGTACCAAAACATCGTGGATGCGGTCTTGCTCGCGGCGGCCCGCTTGAGCGAGCGCCCGGCTCAACCGGTAGAGGAGAGCAGCCATGAGTGAAGAACAGCACGTCGTCAGCACGCGCTACATCGGCAAATCCGTCAAGCGGCGGGAAGACCAGCGCCTGATGAGCGGACAGGGACGGTTCACCGACGATTACCAATTCCATGGGATGGCATTTGCTGCTTTCGTCAGGTCACCTTTTGCCCATGCGCGGATCCGGCATATCGACACGGCGGCCGCGCTGGCATTACCTGGCGTGGTGGGCGTGTTGACCCATGCCGACATCGCGGGCAAGGTCGGTGATATCCGTCCGAACTGGGTGGTTGGTGATTCCATCGTGCCGCCCCACCCGCCGCTGGCGGCTGAGCGCGTGCGGTACGCGGGAGAGGCTGTAGCCATGGTGGTGGCTGAAACGCGAGAACTGGCGGCTGACGCCGCCGAGCTTGTGCAGGTCGAATACGACGAACTGCCCGTGGTGGTGGACGCGGAAGCTGCGCTGCAGGACGGAGCGCAGCAACTCCATGACAACGTCCCCGGCAACCTGATCGGCATATACAAGGTGAAGGGCGGCGACTACGAGGAAGCCGTGAAGGCGGCCGACCGGGTCGTGTCCATTCGCCTCGTCAACCAGCGTCTGATTCCCAGCCCGCTGGAACCCCGCGCGCTCTGTGCCAACTACGATGCAGCGGACGAACGGCTTACCTTCATCTTGCCAAGCCAGGTACCTCACATGTCCCGGCGATGGCTCGCCGAGACGCTGGGCTGGCCCGAGCATCGCATCCGCATCGTCGCGCCCGATATCGGCGGCGGCTTCGGGTGCAAGATGCACTTCTACGTTGAAGAGGTGCTGGTGGCCTTTGCCTCCCGGAATTTTGGTCGCCCTGTCAGCTGGACCGAAACCCGCAGCGAGAACCACGTGGCCACTACGCACGGGCGTGACCACATCGAATACGTGGACGCCGCCGTCACGGATGCAGGCAAGGTACTCGGCATCAAAGTCCGGTCGTATGGCAACCTGGGCGCCTACCTCTCCAACATGGGAACTGGTATCCCAACCGTCAACACGGCCACCTACGTCACCGGCAACTACCAGATCGGCAACGTGGATGTGCAGGTCAAGCTGGTGACGACCAACACCACGCCGGTCGACGCCTATCGCGGCGCGGGCCGGCCGGAGGCCGCTTACATCATCGAGCGGACGATGGATGCGGTGGCCAATGCGCTCGACCTCGACCCCGTCGCACTGCGCCGCCTGAACCTGGTACAGGCGCACCAGTTTCCCTATCAGCCGCATAGCAATGCACGCAACAAGTGGGACAGTGGTGACTATGAGGCCTGCCTGTCCAAAGTCACGGAGATGGTTGATTACGATGGCTGGCGCGAACGACAGGTGGCCCTGCGGCGGCAAGGAAGGTATATCGGCATTGGCGTGATCTGCTACATGGAGGTCGTCGGCATGGGCAATTCCCAACTGCTCCGCTATGTGGGCTTCGATCGCGGCGGCTGGGAAAGCGCGCACCTGCGGGTGCATTCTGATGGCAAGGTGACCTTGTTCAGTGGGTCGATGCCGCAGGGCCATGGTCACGCCACCAGCTACGCCCAGATCGTGGGCGACGTGCTGCAATTGCCGATGGACGACGTTGAGGTGGTGCAGGGCGATACCGACCGCGTCCTGGCCGGTCATGGCACGTTTAACTCGCGCTCCATGCCCGTGGGCGGCTCCGCGGCCTACGTGGCGGCGGGCAAGATTCTCGCCAAGGCCAAAAAGGTTGCCGCCATCATGCTGGAGGTCCAGGAAGAAAGTGTTCGGTACGCCGACGGTGTATTTTCCACGGAGGCTGGCGCCACCGTGTCCTTTGCCAAGGTGGCCAGGATGGCCTATGTGGCGAGCAAACTACCGCGCGACATGGAGGCTGGCCTGGACGAGCGCGTGTTCTACGAACCCGCTGGCATGGGCGCACCCAACGGATGCCACGCGGTCGTTGTGGAGGTGGACCCCGATACAGGAGTCGTTAGCATTCTTGACTATGTTGCGGTTGACGACGTCGGCGTGATGATTAATCCCATGCTGTGCCACGGCCAGATGCACGGAGGCATCGCCCAGGGCATTGGCCAGGCGCTCTATGAAGAAGCCAGATATGACGAAGCCGGGCAGCTTCTTTCCGGGTCCTTGCTCGATTACGGGTTTCCGCGCATCGAGCAGGTGCCTCGTATGCGCACCGACTTCCATATCACCCCTTCACCCACGAATCCCCTTGGTGCGAAGGGCATCGGTGAGGCTGGCTGCGTCGGAGCGCCGCCCGCGGTAGTTTCCGCCGTCTGCGATGCCCTGAAGCCGTTCGGCATTACCCATCTCGACATGCCACTTACGCCGCCAAAAGTCTGGCGTGCTATCCAGACCGCCACCAGGAGCCCAGCATGATTCCCTATCCTGTTGACTACGTTAGAGCCACCAGTGTGGCGCATGCGCTCGCCATGCTCGCCGGCGACAGCGAGGCCAAACTGCTCGCCGGAGGCCATTCGCTGATTCCGATAATGAAGCTGCGCCTTGCCAGTACCCCACTGTTGATCGACATTGGCAGGCTGCCGGAACTGCGCGGCATTGAGATCCATTCCGACCACATTGCGATCGGTGCGGCGACCACCCATGCCGAGCTTGGAGATCATCTGAGGCTTTCCGAGCTTTCTCCATTGATTCGGATCGCAGCCGGTGTCATTGCGGATCCGACCGTGCGCAATCGTGGAACCCTTGGCGGTTCGCTGGTCAACGCCGACCCATCGGCAGACTGGCCGGCGGTCATGCTGGCGCTGGATGCACGGATGGAGGTCAGGGGCGTCAACGGTACGCGCGAAGTTCCAGCCGACGCGTTCTTCGTCGGCCTCATGTCATCGGCGGTGCGACAGGACGAGATTCTGACTCGCATCCTCATCCCGTTGCCCGGCCCCGATCGGGTGGCCTACCGGAAATTTCGCCATCCCGCCTCGGGCTACGCCGTAGCTGCAGCCGCCGTCGCCCTGCGCTACGCCGGAAATAGCTGTACAGGTGGCACGATTGGCATGACAGGGGTGGCTGAGACGGCATTCCGTGCCCATGCGGCTGAAGCCGAACTCAGCCGCGGGTTCACAGGGTCCGCGGAGGACATCGCCCGTCTCGTCGAGACCGCTTTCGACGGCGTGACGCCGCTCGAGGATGGGTTTGCCGATGGTGCCTATCGCATGCAATTGGCCAAAGTCATGCTCAGCCGTGCCCTTACTGACGCAGTTCGTGAGTCGTAGCGGCGAATCTACCGCCTGCCTACACCTCGGTTTTGGCGGGGGTGGCGGGAAGACGAATCCACGCTTCAAGGTGGGACGGGCCGGCAGCAACGGCACTCAGAAACATGCAGATCGAAAAATGGATCATCTGATCGATACGCACGGTATAACCGATTTGAGGTGCTCGACCGGAGAGAATCAAAGTGGCGAGCCCGTGCTCCATGCTCCAGGCCGCGTGGGTCACTAGCGGAAGAGATCGCTTTTGCCAGCCGCTTTCCACCGCGGCATCCTGAACCGATGATGCAAACAGGTTGAACGATTTCGTGCCTGCTTCGACGAGTTCCGGATAATTGTCGCGAACGATGAGGCGCGGCCCGACCATCAAGTCGAACAGTCCTTTGTGCTGCTGTGCGAATTCGACATACGTGCGCATCATCCGGTATGCCTTCGCCATCGCAGATTCGTCGCACGCCTCGATCGTCGTTCGCAAGGCGGCAAGTTCCAGGAATCCATCGGCTGCGATAGCGGCCAGCAGCCCCTCTTTGCCAGCAAAATGTCGAGAGGGTGCAGCTTCTGATACGCCTACCGCGCGGGCGAGATACCTCAAACTCAGCTCGTGGGCGCCAATCTCCTCCAATGCCGTACGGCCCTCGGCAATCAGGGCATTACGAAGATTCCCATGGTGGTACGGCACAGCAGTCCCGCTTGAGGGTTTCGGACTCACGGTATTGGTCAAAGGTTGTCGAAGGCAACAATTATAGGCGTGCGAATTCCACGCGCGCAACGCATCAGTCTGTCTGACTGCCATGCCCACCAGAAAATGGACTGCCTCGTGACGGTGATGTGGACGGTATGAAGCTGGTCGGGAATTCCCTGATTTCGCTTCAAGTTAACAGCGTTATCATTGCCTCAGGTTGGGTCGGTTTTGCGTCCCCTGGCGACAACATCTGATCCTTCTGCTGGGCGGAGCGAGCTTCGTCCCTATCTTTGATTTGTTCGCCTTTGTTCAACCAAAATGCCTGGCATTGTGCCGGGCACACATCCCGGACGAGAAATGAGCACTGTCGTGTTTGAAAAGGACGGCGCGGTTGGCGTCGTTACGATGTCGAAGCCGCCCCACAACCTGATCGAGAGTCACTTTCTGAAGGATCTGCTGGACGCTTACAGCAAGGCCGTCAACGAGGGTTGCCGCTCGATTCTGCTGCGCAGCGCAATGCGGCACTTCTGCGCGGGGGCGGATGTGGCGGGCTTCACCGGAGGGCAGGCCCGGCGAGACCAGGCGGGGCTGGACGCTTTGCTTGATGCGCTCGAGAACGTGCCGCTTCCCGTGGTCGCCGCTGTGCACGGTGCAGCGCTTGGCGGCGGTTTCGAACTGGCATTGACATGCGACATGATCGTGGCAGCCGACACGGCCTTCTTCGGCATGGCGGAAGCGTCGCTCGGCCTGATCCCGCTGCTCGGTGGTGTGCAGCGTGTCGTGCAGCGCGTCGGCCCCGCACGTGCGAAAGAAATGGCGATGTTCGGCCGCCGCCACAGTCCTGCAGCACTAGAACGTTGGGGGGCGATCAATCTTGTTGTCGAGGAGTCCGAGCTGCCTGCGGTGGCGATGTCGTGGGCAAGACAACTCGCGGCGGGCCCCACGGTCGCGCTGCGCGCCATCAAGACCCTGGCCAACCTGTCGGCACGTCACGGAATTGCCGGCGCAGACGCCCAGCAAACGGACATGAACAGCATGATGTGGGCGAGTGCTGATCAGAAGCGCGGTCTTACCGCTTTCATGAAGACCGGACCCGGCTCGGCAGTATTTGAGGGGAATTGATCATGGGTGCTCCGCTTGAAGGATTGAAGGTCGTCGATTTCACACGGGTGCTCGCCGGCCCGCTTTGCACGAAGACGTTGCGCGACCTGGGCGCCGACGTGACCAAGATCGAGCCGCCAGGCGGCGATTCCGGACGGGGTGGTGTGCCGTTCATCGGCACCATGTCGGTCTACTATGCGCAGCAGAATGCAGGCAAGCGCAACCTGAGTCTCGATCTGAATTGGCCCGAGGCGCGTGCGATCGTGACGGATCTGTGCCGCGAGGCCGACATCATTGTCGAAAACTTCCGTCCCGGTACGCTCGCGCGTTTTGGCCTCGGCTATGAGCAGGTTTGCGAGTTCAATCCCGCCGTCGTCTATGTCTCGATGAGCGGCTACGGTCAGACGGGTCCGTGGCGCAACCGGCCCGCGTTCGCCCCTACAGTGCAGGCTGAGACCGGTCTCACCGACATTCTGCGCGAACACTACGAGTACGGCCCGGATGAAGTCAGGAACGACGCGTGCAGTCACGCGGACGTGTACACCGGGCTGCACGGCGCCATCGCCGTCCTCGCCGCGCTTCAGCACCGGAGCCGGACGGGTGAGGGGCAGCACGTCGACGTCTCGATGGCCGCGACCATGCTGGCGGTCAATGAGCGGGCGGGCGCGCAGCTGTCGGGTATCGACACGAACGGCGAGCCGCCCGCATTGAGCGCGCCGGAGTCGCATATCTTCCGGCTGCCCGACGGCCGCCAGGTGACGATTGCCGCTAGCCCGATCTACTCGCCGATGTTCGTTCGCTATTGCGCGATGATGCGGCGCACGGATCTTCTGCAGGACCCGCGTTTCTCCACCGCGCTGCTGCGTCGGAAGAATCTCGATGTGCTGCTCGATGAAATCCGGACGTGGATCATGACGTTCAATGATCTCGATGAGCTGCAGGCACAAGTGAGCGAGCAGGGTCTGGCGATCGGTGTGGTTCGCACGACGCAGGAAATTGCGGAGTCCGAATGGGCTGCAGACTGGGGTGCCATCGTGGAAGTCGACGATCGCTCCGGCGGGACGATGCGCATGCCTGGCCCACCGTGGCGCTTCAGCACGGCCACCTTGCCGCCGCCGGGTATCCCCGCTTTTCAGGGAGAGCACAATGTTGAGCTGCTTGCCGAAAGGAACATTGATCCTGCGTTTATTCAGGCACTTCGGGAACGTCGGGTTCTGCTGAGCCGCCGCAGTATCCGCGAGGATTTCGATGCGCCTTGATCACACTCATGACGTCTCAGCGAAGAGCTGGCTCGAGTCGGCAAACCTGAATGACACGCCGTTCCCATTGCAGAACCTGCCATTTGGTGTGTTTCGCCGTGCGGGGAAGGCGGAGGGGTTTCGCGGCGGGGTTGCGCTTGGAGATCAGGTGATCGATCTCGGTGCATTGACTGATGCAGTTGCATTCGACGGGCTCGCTGCTGAGGGGGCGCGAGCCTGTGCGCAATCGAGCCTGAATGAATTCTTCGGCTTGGGGCCAGTCGCATGGCGGGCGTTAAGGCACGCGCTTTTCGCCCTGTTCAAGATGGGGGACACAAGTCGGCGTGTCGGGCTCGGGATCGACATACTCGAGAAGTGTCTGGTTGCCCAGTCCGATGTCGAATATGGCTTGCCCGTGCAGATCGGCGACTACACCGATTTCTATACGTCGATTGATCACGCGCGGAACATCGTCAAACTGCTCCGCCCGGACGGTACGGTCTCGCCAAATTTCCATTGGATGCCAAGCGCCTACCACGGGCGAGTGTCGAGCATCGGTCTATCGGGTCAACGAGTTCAGAGGCCATTTGGTCAACGCCTCATGGCCGGCAGGCAGGAACCCGAGGTTGAAGCGTGCGCCAAGCTCGACTACGAACTGGAGCTAGGCATTTTCATCGGGACCGGGAACGAGCAGGGAACACGGATATCAGTGGAGTCGGCGGAAGAGCATGTGTTCGGACTCTGTCTGCTAAACGATTGGTCCGCTCGCGACATTCAGTCGTGGGAATCGGCTCCGCTGGGTCCCTTTCTGGCAAAGAACTTCGCAACGACGCTTTCGCCATGGATTGTCACGATGGAAGCGCTCGCTCCATTTCGGGCGCAATGGACGCGCGCCGAAAACGATCCGCAGCCGCTTCCGTACTTGTCCTCGCCCGAAACGTATGCGTCTGGTGCGATCGATATTCAGCTCGAGGTGGCGCTTGAGACAGGGGACACCCGGCGAAACGGCATGCCACCGACGCGGCTCACGCACACGAGCTTTCGTCATCAGTATTGGACCATCGCGCAGATGGTGGCCCATCACACTGTTGGCGGATGCAATCTTCGCAGCGGCGATCTGCTAGGCAGCGGAACGATCTCTGGTCCGACCCGAACAGAGGCTGGCGCGCTGATCGAGCTCACCGAAGCCGGTAAGTCGCCCATCAAGTTGCCGAATGGCGAAGCTCGCTCATTCCTCGAAGACGGCGACGTCGTTGTGATGACGGGCTGGTGCGAGCGTCCCGGTTTCGCACGGATTGGCTTTGGAGAAAATCGCGGAGAAGTCGTGCCTGCGAAGTGGGCGTGACAGCGCCCGGGCCTCGATCGAAGATCGGGGCGACTGAAACTTTGGGCGAGCCGGCACAAGAACTGGGAACCCATAATTGGAGACGATCTGATGAGTGCGTTGTTCGAAACAGAAGCGTTTGAGGCAGACACCGACTCGCGCCGGTTGTTGCGCAAGGCCTATTTGACTTCTGAGTGGCGAATCATCCCGCTTCTGTTTGGCTTATGGATGCTCGCGTGGGTGGACAGGGCGAACGTGGCGTTTGCAAAGCTGCAAATGCTCTCGGACCTGCATTTTAGCGAAACGGCATACGGTCTTGGAGCGGGGCTGTTTTTCCTCGGATATGTCTTTTTTTCTGTTCCAAGTTCGATCGTTCAGCAACGCATTGGTGCAAGACTGGTCATATCGATGATTGCCATCGGCTGGGGCGTAGCTAGTGTCGCCATGATGTTCGTCAAATCTGTTGGAATGTTTTATGTCATCCGCTTTCTGCTTGGCGTCTTCGAGGCAGGGTTCTACCCAGGCGTCATTCTATATTTCAACCAGTGGTTTCCAACGAAGCGGCGCACGCGAAATTTCAGCATTTTCCATTCCGCGGCAGTTTGCTCGACAGTCGCTGTCAGCTTGAGTGGCGGTTTCGTGCTCGAGCACATGAGCGGTATGTGGGGGTTGGCTGGATGGCGATGGATGTTTCTCTTGCAAGCCGTTCCGACGGTTCTGCTCGGAGGTGTGGCGCTCTTTGTCCTTCCGGATGGGCCCGCTACTGCACGTTGGCTTTCGGACGCCGAGCGACGTCTTATTCAGGACGACTTCGCGCGGGACCGGAATCATGCTGTACCACCCGCGCAAGGCTCGTCTCCCCTGATGGCCAACCCGATGCTCTGGCTGCTCGCGGGAATCTATTTCTGCATCCTGGCTGCTAATACCGCCTTAGGCTTCTTTACACCGACGATCCTGCGCGAAGCTGGCTTCGGAGGCTATAGCGCGATAGGCAACGCGGTTGCTGCGATATGTGTGCTGGGTGCAATCGGCAACATTGCGTTCTCTACATTCGCGAGCCGTTATCGAGACGTTCGGTGGCACTGCGCAATCGCTGCGCTGGTCACGCTCACAAGTGTCCTGATATTGGTTTTCGTCTGGCATAGCAGCCGGCCGGCCACGTTTGCGACGCTGGTGTTCGGGATAGCCGGGACCGGTGCTGGGGTCTCGCTCTTCTGGCAACTCCCTGCGCGTTTCATGCGCGAAAATACCCTTGCATTCGGTGTGCCGCTCATCAGCTCTGTGGCCAACATTGCAGGATTTTTGACGCCCTGGATGACGGGGTATCTTCGCGATGCAACGGGTAGCTATGCCAGTGGTTTTATTGCCGCAGCAGGGGTTGAGGTCATTGCTGTAGTCGCACTCATCATCGGCATTCCGCTAGTCGCTCGCAAACAGCAGTCCGTACGTGAGAGCTGTTCCAGATGCAGCTGATCAGGAACTCAACATAGCGTGTAGAAGCCACCGTGAGTTAGGCCCAGGCTGTTCATCAAGCTAGCGACCCCAACTGGAAGGGCGCTCAATGGATGGCGCATGAGCGTCACCGGCGTCACCGGCGTCTCAGGTGTTCGTTCTGCTCGAACAACTCGATGATCCAGTCGATGAAAACCCGCACTTTGGCGCTCAGGTAGCGGTTTGGCGCGTAGATCACGTGCACGGGGGTGGCCTGCGGCTGCCATTCCTCGAGCAGCGGCGCGAGTGTGCCGGCGGCGATCGCGTCGCGCACCGAGTATGTCGGTGCCTGGATGATCCCGAGGCTCGCGAGGCCCGCGGCCAGATACGCATTCGTATCATCCACGACGAGCCGGTGATTCAGCGCGAGATCGCCTGTCTGATCATTGTGGGAGAACTGGAACGACAGCGCCCGGCCGCCGCGCGACGGGGTCATGCCGACGGTCGGCAGATCGCGTAACTGGTCCGGCGATGCAGGCGTGCCGTGCGCGTCGAGAAAAGCGGGCGTTGCGCACGTCGTGAAGCTAAAGCTGCCGATCTGCCGCGCGACCAGGAACTGCTCGTCGACCTCGCCGGCGCGGATCGCGCAGTCGATGCCCTCGGTCATCAGGTCGGTGCGCCTGTTGCCGAGGTCGAGGTCGATTCCGATATCCGGATAGGCACGGTAGAAGTCCGCGAGTGCGGGCACTAGCACGAGCGTACCGATGGCAGTCGGGACATCGACGTGGATCCCGCCCGAGGGTTTCCTCTGCGCGTGCGTGGTGGTCGATTCGATGTCCGCGAGGTCCGCGAGCAGGCGCACGACGCGCTCGTAGTAGATCGCTCCTTCCGGTGTGACTGTCACGGAGCGCGTCGTGCGGTGCAGTAGGCGAACCTGCAGATCTGCCTCGAGGTTCTGGATGAGCCGCGTCACCGTCGCCTTCGGCAGGTCGAGGGTGTCGGCCGCCTTCACGAAGGTCCCGGCTTCGACCACGCGGACGAAGGCGTTCATTGCTGCAATGCGGTCCATGATGCGCGGCGCCATTCGATGGGAGAGACGCCATTAGACCGCAATCCCGCTGCGTGCTGCTAGTGCCCGTTGAAATCCATCGCCGGGCGCGGGCGGCCCGCGTTCAGCGCATCGACCGCGGAGTGGAGCCCGCGCCGCGCGTCGTCGGTGTCGAACAGCGGCATTGCGATGTCGAACATCGCTTCGTCCGCGGCGGCGACGCCGCCGACCGCCCATGCGCGCAGCAACGCCTTATGCGCGGCATAGGCCCGAGTGGGGCCGCGTGCGACCTTGCGCGCAAAATCGACTGATTCCTTCAGCAGGTCAGCGTCGGCGACCACGTGGTTCACGATACCGTTGCGTTCCATCGTCGCGGCAGGGACCTTCTCCGACGTCAGTGCCCACTCGGACGCGCGTGAGCGGCCCGCGCGCTCGGCGACCCGGTAGATGCCGCCGAGCACGGTGACGATCCCGAGCGTCTGTTCGGGATGCCCAAACGTCGCGGATTCGGCCGCGAAGATCACGTCCGCGCGCAGCGCAAGTTCGAGGCCACCGCCGAAACACAGACCCTGCACCGCGGCGACGACCGGCAGCGGAAGGTGCTCGAAGCGATTGAACACGGACATGTAATGGGCGAAGCGGGCACGCAGTTCGCGCACGCTTGCATCGGGCCAGGTCATGATGTCGCCGCCGAACGAGAAGTTTTCGCCTTCGCTGCGCACGAGCACCGCGCGCGCGTCGCTGCGCTCGATCGCGGTGACGGCCGCGGCCAGTTCGTCGACCATCCGGTCGTCGATGCGATTCTGCGGAGGGCGGTCGAGGACGATCGTCGCGAGGCAGTCGTCGAAGCTGACAGTCAGGTGAGGCATGGGGAAATCCTTTGTCGTGAACGTGATTGTTAGCCGAGGTGCTGCCTGAACCACTCGACTGCGGCTTCGCTGGAAAGCCGGAATTGCGACAGATACGGATCGAAGTGGCCGCCTTCGATCGTCACGAGGCGCTTGGGCTGCAGCGCGCGTTCGTAGGCCTCGAGTTCGAGGTCAGTCAGCGTGATCGTGTCGCGCATGGCGACCACCATCAGGAGCGGCGTCGGCGATACGCGCGCGATCCACTGGCCGGGCTCGTACATGCGCGCGGCGCGTGTCGAGCGGACCGTCACGTTGTTTTCCCACGCGCCGTCCGGCAGCGGTTGCAGATAGAAGCCGATCGCGTCCTGCGCGCGATACGACGCGGGGATCGCGGGATCGGCACTGACGATCGCTTGACGCCGGGGCGGCTCGCCACGCAATTGTGCGCGATCGTCGTCGGCGAACGCTTCTTCGATCGCCGCAACGTTCTCCGGCGGAATGCGGCGCAGCCCCTGTTCGTAGCCGCTGATCGTCGGCACCTGCGCGACGACGCAGCGCAGGCGCCGGTCGGTCGCGCCGAGCACGATCGCATGGCCGCCCGCATAGCTCGTGCCCCACAGGCCGATGCGCGCAGGATCGACGACGTCGAGACTTTCGAGGAAGCTGATGGCGCGTCGCCAGTCCGCGATCTGACGCCACGGATCGATGTCGTGGCGCGGCATGCCTTCGCTCGCGCCGAAGCCGCGATGGTCGTGCAGCAGCACGACGAAGCCGGCTTCGGCGAACGCGCGTGCGAACGGTTCGAGCGCGTGCTCCTTCACGCCGGCGTAGCCGTGCGCCATGGTGATCGCGGGTCGCCGTCCCTCGCCAGGCGGAACGAAGAGCCAGCCGCGTAGCTTGACGCCGCCGTCCACTTCGAACTCCACGTCGGTACGTTTTATCATCTAAATCTCCGTGATTTTGCAGGGGCGCGCGAATCACGCGCCGCAATAGGGGAGGCTGCGTCGAGCTGCCCTTGCAGGACGCGGCCGAAAATGGTTTGGGTGTTCGGTGTTACGCGGGCCGGCGCGCGACGATCAGCTTTGCGCTCAGGCTCTGCACGACGTCGCCATGCTGATTGATCGTTCTGGAGCGCAGCACCAGCATGCCGCGATCGGTGCGCGAGCGCGACGGAGTCAGCTCCGCGACTTCGCTTTCGACATGCAGCACGTCGCCGGGGCGCGTCGGCATCTTCCATTCGATCTCGGCGCCGGCACCGAGCACGCCGTTGGCCAGCTTCGGGCCACTGGAGACGAGCAGACGCATCGTGATCGCTGCGGTATGCCAGCCGCTCGCGGCGAGCCCGCCGAACATCGTGCCGCGCGCGGCTTCATCGTCGAGATGGAACGGCTGCGGATCGAACTCTGTGGCGAACCGTTTGATATCGGCAGCGCTGACTTCATGCGAACCGGTGGTGAAGGTGTCGCCGACCTTGAGGTCGTCGAAATAGAGCGTTTCCTGAGTCATGGCCTTGTCCTTCGAAGCTGAGCATAGCGGGCCGGCCGGCTGATTTCGTTCGCTGTCCCGCGGGTATGACTACTACTTTAGGAAATATCTCTGCGAGGAGAAAGAGAGTACGGGTGAATGCATCATTTCAAACTCGTCAATTATCGGTACGGCTGGCTGTACGTATGCTGAAATGCCGCGCTTCAGGGGAGGGTGTTGCCACTTCCACCGTTTGCGTAGTCGCTTCGAGAGGCGCTCCGACATTCAGGAAGCGCTCCTGAAAGTCGGTTGTTGCATGATCCACCGGGCCTCAAATTTTTGCTTATTTCTCTACGATATAGGGAACATCGATACGGGGGCGGGCGGCCACGGCTTGTTCCATGGCGTCGATGCGTTCGCTATCGAGCTTCAATGTCCGTGCGGTGAACACGCTGGTCCAGGTCTGCCCGTCGATACTCCAGGTGCCGCTAGGGATCTCCTCGACAATGCAAAATACGCGCGGGCCGCTGCCGTCACCCTTCGTTCCGTCGACCTCAAGGATTGTGTCGGTTAGCTCGCGAGCTAGACTGTCGATCCGCTTTTGATCCATGAACCCGGCCATGACCCGAACATTGACGCGATAAATGTTCTGCTTGGGAGATTTTCCGGCGACGGTGATGTGATGTTGGGGACGTTCGTCAAGGTAGACCCAGGCGACGGACGCGGACGTCTCGTTAATTTCGATTCCTTCCCACCGAAGCGCGATGGCCCACAGCTTCGCCGAGAGCCTGCTTTGAGCGTCGGTGTTCAATGAACCTTGCGCAAAAGTAACATCCATAAGCGGCATGACCAGTACTCCTGATATTGAAGGGCGGGTGTATCAAGGATTGCCTCGCGCCTGGGCTGGTGAGGCATCTCACTTCCTCCCATGGCGAGCTTCGGCCCTCCGGGTCGCTAGTGCGGAACCCGCGCGGACCAATGGATTTAAGGTATCAGTCGAGGCGGCGTACTGTTTGCATTTCCGTGCATGGAGAATTGGCGCATAGCGCACGCGCTGTCTTCGCCGAAGACCGGGAGAGGGCGAGGCGCGCTGTGGCTAGCACGCATCGCGAGGTTGCGAAATGCCTGTGCGCGTAAAGTCAACTCCTTTTGCACGATGGAGCAAGGGTGGGACCGCAACGAGAACCATAATGGGGATAGCGCGGTCGCTCAGGTAGTACGGGCGTACCGCTGATACGTGCAGGTCCGGCAGGTGTGCGACGCAGCAAGCCTAAGCGGATGAAGCTAGCATCACGCGCAGGGCCGGGTCGTTCGGTGTACCCTCGAAAAATAGCGCAAGCGTCTCCCATGGAAGAGGCGCCGAGATTGGAGGCAGACTTGCAAAACGCTTTCACCGAATGGTCGATCGATGGGGTTCCCACGAACGATCGCACGGACGCCTGGCAGGATGTGCTGAGTCACAGCTACAGGGAGTGGCAGGTTCCGCAACGGTTGCCTGCGACGTTCTATGCGAGTGTGAAGCAGCACGACTTTGCCGGCGCCGGGATTGTTGAAACGATCTGTGACCCTTGCATCGGCCAACGGACACGCGCTCAGGTACGGCATGACGATGATCTGTATGTGGGTGTCCAGCTGACCACGGGCGGCCGTGAGCGCTTCAGGATTGGCGATTCCGGGGTGGAGGTGACATCGGGCGACCTCGTTGTATGGACGACCGATCAGGAGGTGCAGTTCGAAGTGCTTGAGCGGCTGCACAAGGTAACGCTGATGATCCCCTGGTCATTGATGCGGGAGCGTTTGCCGGAGCGGAAGCAGCCACCGTCGGGCGGCAAGATCGAAAGCCGTACGGGCGTCGGCTCGTTGCTGGCGGTCCACCTGCTGGCATTGTCGAACCAGATCGACAGCCTCGACCAGCGTGTTCAGGCTTCTGTGAGCCGGTCCACGCTCGAACTTCTTGGCATTGCCCTCTCGGGCCAGCAGCCCTCGGCGACGTTCGATGCGAGTGCGGCGATGCTGCGGCGCGTGAAGGATTTCATCCTGCAGCATCTTCATGAAGAGGATCTGAATCCCACACGCATCGCAGAGGCGAACAACATTTCGCTGCGCTACCTGCATATGCTGTTCCAGCGCAGCGAGATGACCGTCTCCGGATTCATCCTGGACAGTCGTCTGCATGTATGCAAAGAGGCGCTGATTGATCCCGCCTTTCAGCGCCTGCAAATTTCCGAGATCGCGTTCCGCTGGGGCTTCAATTCGCTAAGCCATTTCTGCCGGACCTTCCGGCAGCGGTATGGCGCCTCCCCCGGCGACGTGCGCCGCGCAGCACCGAGTGGCACTGCGGGCTCGGGCGCGGACGTTGTCTGACTCTGTCTCTGACAAGCGGCGGTGGCGCACCTGACTCGCCACCGCGCCGCATCACTCACACGTAATGCCCTGAGCGCTCCAGCACCTCGATCTTGTAGCCGTCAGGGTCCTGGATGAAGAAAAAGCGCGCGAGCATCTCGTCGCCACGTTTGAATTCCTTCACCGCGGTCGGATTGATGCCCAGTCCCGCCATCCGCTCGTGCTCAGATTCGAGGTCTGCTACGGCGACCGCGACGTGCCCGTAGCCATCGCCATGCGTGTAGGCTGGCTCGCGACCCTTGTTCCACGTGAGCTCGATCTCGAAGTCGTTCTCTTCGTTGCGCAGATACACAAGCGAAAAGTCAGGGAAGTCCAGGCGGTGGCTGGTCGAGAGTCCGAGCGCATCCTTGTAGAACTGCAACGACCGGTCAAGGTCGTGAACACGGATCATGGAGTGAATGATCTTGGCCAATTTTCTCTTCCAGAGATAGTAATCCTATATAAACGCTAAGCTCGAACCTGTCCGAACGGTTCCTGCTGACTGGTTCGAGTGGCGCTTACCCCGAGAAGGGGGTGAAGGTCTGGACCGCGATCTTGCCATCCTTGACGACCAGCGTATCGGTGGCAAGCGTCACCCAGGGCTTCGCCTCCCACGCCATGTAGGCGACCTCGCCAGCCGTACTCCTGCTCGTGATCTTGAATGCGGGCCAGAATCCGGGATCGGCGCTTTCGATGAACGCCTTGAAGAAGCCGCGGATTTCCGCGGTGCCACGATAGGTCTTGTCCGGCGTGATGATCGTCGAGCGGTCGTCGTAGTCTTTCAGAAGCTCGTCCAGACCTTGAGCGAACGCGCCGAGATGGTGGTCGAACACCTGCTGGGTGGCACCGTCGATCTGTGCTGAAGCATGGGCCATGTTCAATGTCTCCAAAAACCGGTTGCAGATCCCGCAAACAGGCTGTCGCGGGCATTCGGCTCAATGCGGGCAGCCCCTGCGCGTTGCGCAAATCAGCCCGCGTAGGCGCGCTGCGCTTCGTCCCACGTCACGACGACGATCGGCGTGCCGTCTTCCTTGATGAAGGACAGCGGGCCGAGGAACGTCATATAGAACTCGCTATCGACGGGGAAATACGTCTTGTCGTGCCGCGCGTTGGCGGATTCGTAGCCGTATGCGGGCGCGACGACGGTGTCACCACCGTGCTCGGCGCCGCCGCGAACATCCATGCGGCCTTTCATCAGGAGATATTCACCGGGCCCGACATGGAAGTGGGCATTAAAGGAGGAGCCGGCCGGGCAGTCGAAAATCGCCGTCCAGGCACCCATCTCGGGCGAGGCGTGCAGCATCTTCCAGCGGATGCCGCCATGGGAAAGCGCATCGGGGAACGCCTTCCAGGGGATATCGTTCAGTTGAACGGCTTCTTCTTGGACCTTCGGCTTGATTTCCATCATCGTCTCCTGTGTCGATCGGAGTTGGCGCTTTAGCTGTCGGCCAGAGTTCGCGCTTTAGCGCGCTACTCTGGTCCCATGCAAAGCACTTACTCCGATCCCATGCAACTTGGTTGCCCTGATATCACCGCTCCCCAAAGGGCGCGGCAGGTTTTGCGGGGGTGAGACAACGATATCGCCGACAGACCCGGCAGCGCTTGCCCGCTAGCGCATGTCCGCTTGTCCGCTAGTGCATGGAGAGTGATGGGCGCATTCAGGGAACCCGGCAGGCCCGCGCCTGGAAGCGAGTCAGAAGATGACGGGCAACAACGTCGGGCATTGACCCGCTACGCGTACTAACAATAGCTACCAGCGAGCGGTTGACTATAACTATCAACCGCGACTGTCACGTCATAGTCGTGATCTATCAATAGCATTGCAAAAATCGCATTCTGTTACTGGCCGCTCTTACCTATATTTTTAGGTGCAGTAGCCGACGCGAACCACCCTGGCCCAATGCACGCCACGACATCCGTTATTGAACGAACACCATGCGCGTCGGATGACAGCCGTAGTACCAGAAAGAGCCCACCCTGTGATGTCCGGCGGCCCCGCCGGCACGGGACCGGCGATCCACCGTAGAAGCCAGATGCCGTAGAAGAACAGGTGGTGGGACCATCCCTCAAGGAGATAGTGCATGTCAAACGAAGCAAAGTGCCCGTTCAACCATACCGCCGGCGGCGGTACGACGAACCGTGACTGGTGGCCGAAACAGCTGCGGGTGGACCTGCTCAGCCAGCACTCCAACAAGTCCAACCCGTTGGACAATAGCTTCAACTACGCCGAGGCTTTCAAAAGCCTTGATCTCGCTGCGGTGAAGAAGGACCTCGCGGCGTTGATGACCGATTCGCAGGATTGGTGGCCGGCAGACTTCGGCCATTACGGTCCGCTATTCATCCGCATGGCTTGGCACAGTGCCGGCACGTACCGCATCGGCGACGGCCGTGGCGGTGCTGGACGCGGCCAGCAGCGTTTCGCGCCGCTCAACAGTTGGCCGGACAATGTCAGCCTCGACAAAGCTCGCCGCCTGCTCTGGCCGATCAAACAGAAGTACGGCCAGAAGCTTTCCTGGGCCGACCTGTTGATTCTCACCGGCAACGTCGCGCTCGAAACCATGGGCTTCAAGACCTTCGGCTTCGGCGGCGGTCGCGAAGACACCTGGGAGCCGGACCAGGACGTCTATTGGGGCAACGAAAAGACCTGGCTGGGCGGCGATGTCCGTTATGGCAAGGGTGCGCCCGGTAAAGGCGAAGGCGTGATCGTGGCCGATGAAGAGCTGCACGGCAGCGAGGTCAGCCGCGACGACAACGGCCGTGTGCTGGAAAATCCGCTGGGCGCCGTCCAGATGGGCCTGATCTATGTCAACCCGGAAGGTCCCGACGGCAATCCTGACCCGCTCGCGGCGGCAGTGGATATCCGTGAAACCTTCGCGCGCATGGCGATGAACGACGAGGAGACGGTCGCACTGATCGCCGGTGGCCACACCTTTGGCAAAACGCACGGCGCCGGCCCTGCCGACAACGTGGGGCGGGAACCGGAGGGCGCCGGGCTCGAGGAACAGGGGCTGGGCTGGAAGAATAGCTTCGGTACCGGCAAGGGCGCCGATGCGATCACCAGCGGTCTGGAGGTGACCTGGAACACCACGCCGACGAAATGGAGTAACGGCTTCCTGGAGAACCTGTTCAAGTACGAATGGGAACTGACCAAGAGCCCCGCCGGTGCCAACCAATGGGTCGCCAAAGGTGGCGACGAAACGATCCCGCACGCATACGATCCCGCGAAGAAGCTGCGGCCGACGATGCTCACTACGGACCTTTCGCTGCGGCTCGACCCCGCTTACGAGAAGATTTCGCGGCGCTTTCTGGCGAATCCCGACCAGCTCGCCGAGGCCTTCGCTCGCGCATGGTTCAAGCTGACCCACCGCGACATGGGGCCGCGCGCCCGCTACCTTGGGCCGGAAGTGCCGGCGGAGGAGCTGCTCTGGCAAGACCCGATTCCGGCGCTCGATCACCCGTTGGTCGATGAAAAAGATATCGCCTCGCTCAAGCAGAAGATCCTGGCCTCCGGGCTGTCCGTTTCGCAACTGGTCACGACCGCCTGGGCGTCGGCATCCACCTTCCGCGGTTCCGACAAGCGCGGCGGCGCCAATGGCGCGCGTATTCGCCTCGCTCCCCAGAAGGACTGGGAGGCTAACCAGCCCGAGCAACTGGCCAAGGTGTTGAAGGCCCTCGAAGGCATCCAGAGCGAATTCAACGGCGCACAGTCGGGCGGCAAGAAGGTCTCGCTGGCCGACCTGATCGTGCTGGCCGGCAGCGCAGGTATCGAGAAGGCAGCAGAGAAGGCGGGCCGTCAGGTCAGCGTGCCGTTCACGCCCGGTCGCATGGACGCCTCACAGGAACAGACCGACGTGGAATCCGTCGGGGCCCTCGAACCGGTCGCTGATGGCTTCCGGAACTTCCTCAAAGGCAAATTCGGCGTCCCGGCTGAAGCTTTGCTGATCGACAAGGCGCAGTTGCTGACCTTGACCGCTCCTGAGATGACGGCGCTTATCGGTGGCTTGCGCGCGCTGAACGTCCATGCTGGGCAGAATCAGCAGGGCGTCTTCACCACGCAGCCGGAAACACTGACCAACGACTTCTTCCGCAACCTGCTCGACATGGGGACGGAGTGGAAACCGGTCTCGGCGGCCAACGACGTTTTCGAGGGGCGCGACCGCAAGACCGGCGAGGTGAAGTGGACCGGCAGCCGCGTCGATTTGGTGTTCGGGTCGCATTCCCAGTTGCGGGCCTTGGGCGAAGTCTATGCAAGCGAGGACGGGCAGGAGAAATTCATCCGCGACTTCGTCGCAGCCTGGGTCAAGGTGATGAACCTCGACCGGTTCGAGCTCGCCTAAGCGTGCGCGGGGTCCCGCCAGGGCTGTCACCCTGACGGGACTTTGCTAAAACGTGCGAATGGCAGGCTTCCATGTTGCGGTGCGACTCCGGTCGTATAGGAGTCGCACCGTCCGTTCATACGAGCCGGCCGCGTTGAAACAGGGCGTGACCTGACGGCTTCGATAACGGCATCAATCTCCCAGCTCGCCTTGAGATGCGCAGGCGATCTGCGTACGACTTCGATCCATCACAGTGCGAATCCTAAAGCACGCCCGGACGAGCTGCGACACCATGGTCGCAGGCAACCCGAGGCCCCCGGCACACGCTGTACAGGTTATGGTCGAACGTCTTTTGCGTAACCATGAAGTGCCGTTGCGCTGACTGTCGTGACCGGACACGCGAACGGACCGGAATCGATAGGCATACCATGGACCCGACTGAACTCGACGCGGACCGCGCGCCGCGGCTCGCCATGCGCGACCTGACACATCCCGTCCCGCAAGACTTCGGCGGTCAGCTACTTGAGGGTCTCCTCGGCGCCCCAATGGCGCCGGGGACATTCCTGCGACTCGCCATTGGCATCGCGTCGGCACTCGGCGAAGTGCACCAGAGCGGGCTGGTCCACCGGGACGTGAAGCCGGCCAACATCCTCGTGAATCCCGGCAGTGGCGAAGTGCGGCTCACGGGTTTCGGCCTTGCCTCGCGGCTCGCGCGCGAGCGTCAGCGGCCCGAGCCGCCCGAGTCCATCGCCGGTACGCTCGCCTACATGGCGCCGGAGCAGACGGGGCGGATGAATCGTCCGGTCGACTCCCGCAGCGATCTCTATGCGCTTGGCGTGACGCTGTACCAGATGCTGACGGGAAGTCTGCCATTCACCGCCGTTCTTCCGATGGAGTGGGTGCACTGTCACATCGCGAGACAACCGGTGCCGCCGCACGAGCGCTCCGCCAACGTGGCACCCACCCTATCCGCGATTGTGATGAAGCTGCTCGCCAAGACCGCGGAGGAGCGTTATCAGACCGCGGCCGGCGTCGAAGCGGACTTGCGACATTGCCTCGCGCAGTGGGAATCCGAGCGACGCATCGGCGAATTCGTGCTCGGCGAGCGCGACACGCCGGACCAGCTGATGATTCCTGGGAAGCTGTATGGACGCTCGCGCGAGGTCGAGACCCTGCTCGCCGCCTTCGAGCGCGTCGTCAGAAGCGGGGTGCCGGAGCTGATCTTGGTCTCAGGCTATTCCGGCATCGGCAAGTCCTCCGTCGTCAACGAACTGCACCGGGCGCTGGTGCCGTCGCGCGGGCTTTTCGCCTCCGGCAAGTTCGACCAGTACAAACGCGACATTCCCTATTCGACGCTGGCACAGGCGTTTCAGAGTCTGATCCGGCCGCTGCTCGGCAAAAGCGAAGCAGAGTTGGCGGCCTGGCGCGACGCACTTCGGGAAGCGCTGGGACCGAATGCGGGACTCGTCGTGGATCTCGTTCCTGAAGTGGCGCTCATCATCGGGGCGCCCCCGCCCGTCACCGAGTTGCCGCCACAAGATGCGCAGCGCCGGTTTCAGCGGGTCTTTCAGCGCTTCGTTGGTGTATTCGCCCAGCCGCAACATCCGCTGGCGCTTTTCCTCGACGATTTGCAATGGCTCGACGCGGCGACGCTCGACTTGCTGGAATACCTGTTGACCCACACGCCTGCGCAGAACCTCATCCTGATCGGCGCTTATCGCGACAACGCAGTCACCGCCACGCATCCGCTGATGCGCAAGCTCGATACCATCAAGGCCGCGGGTGGAAAGGTGGTGGAGATTGCGCTCGCACCGCTTGCCCGGGAGCATCTCGAGCAGTTGATGACGGACGCTCTGTACTGCGAGCCGGAGCGCGTCGCGCCGCTCGCGCAGCTGGTGCTGGACAAGACCGCCGGCAATCCGTTTTTCGCCATTCAGTTCATTGCTTCACTCGCCGAAGAGGGGATGCTGACCTTCGATCATGATGCGGCGTGCTGGTCCTGGGACCTCGATCGTATCCACACGAAAGCTTACACCGCCAACGTGGCGGACCTCATGGTCGGCAAGCTGAATCGCCTGCCCGCCGAAACGCAGCAAGCCCTGCAGCTGCTTGCGTGCATGGGCAATAGCGCGGAACCGGTCATGCTGGCAACGCTTTCCCGGCGGCGCGAGGTCGACGTCCTTGGCCCGCTTTGGGAAGCCATTCGAGCGGGTCTTATCGCCTGCACGGAGCATTCCTGCAGCTTCGTCCACGACCGGGTTCAGGAGGCGGCGTACTCCTTGATTCCTGAACCTGTGCGCGCGCAGACCCACCTCCGGATAGGCAGGCTGCTGGTGGAATGCACCCCGCCGGAAAAGCTGCCGGAGATGATCTTCGAGATCGTCAACCAGCTCAACCGCGGCGCGCACCTCATCACGTCACGGGACGAGCGCGAGCAGCTCGCCGAGCTGAATCTGATCGCCGGCAGGCGCGCGAAGGCCTCGTCCGCTTACGCCTCTGCGCTGACGTATCTCAGCGCCGGTGCGGCGCTAATGCGGGGGGACGCGTGGGAGCGCCGGCAGGCGCTTGCCTTCGCCCTCGAACTGCATGGGGCCGACTGCGAGCTCTGGATGGGCGCACTGCCGTCGGTGGAGGCGCGTCTCGCGGCGCTTGGCTCCCGCGCGGCCGATACGGTCCAACGAGCGGCCGTCGCGAGCCGGCGCGTGGATCTCTACACGATGCTCGGGGCGGGCGACCGTGCGGTCGCGGTGGGTCTGGAATACCTCCGGCAGGTGGGCATCGATTGGGCAGCGCATCCCACCCAGTTGGAAGCGCATCGCGAGTACGAACGGATTTGGTCACAGGTCGGAAGCCGGCCAATCGAGGATCTCATCGACCTGCCGCTGATGGAGGATCCGGACGCTCGTGCGACGCTCGATGTGCTCACGGCCCTTGGACCGCCGACGTTATACACCGACGAGAATCTGTACGCGCTGACCGTCTGCAGGGCGGTGAATCTCAGCCTCGCGCGCGGCAACAGCGACGCCTCGCCAGCGCACTATGTTTCGGTCGGGCTTATCGCCGGCTACTGCTTTGGCCATTACGACGCAGGCTATCGACTCGGAAAGATGGCGTGCGATTTGACCGAAGGCCGCGGCCTGAAGCGCATGGGAGGCAAGACCTATTCGATTTTCTCGCTCGTGGTGCCCTGGACACGACCGCTTCGCGAGGGTATCGATCCGGCCCGGCGTGGCTTTCAGATGGCGAACGAGCAGGGCGATCCGTCGTTTGCTGCCTACGCCTGCGGCAATATTAGTAGCATTCTGCTGGCCGCAGGCGATCCACTCGATCAGGTTGTACGCGAAGCCGAGCACGGTTTGGCGTTCGCGCGTACGGTGCGATTCGAGTTCGCCGTCGACATGATCGCTTCCTCGCTCGCGCTCGTTCGGGCGCTCAGCGGCGAGACCGCGCAATTCGGCTCGCTCGACGATGGCTCATTCATGGAGCGCGCGTTCGAGGCGCGCCTCACCGGCCACCCGGCTCTGGCCTTGCCCGAATGTTTCTACTGGATCCGCAAGCTGCAGGCGCGCTTCTTCGCGGGAGACTACGCATCGGCTATCGATGCCGCGGAAAAGGCCGACACGTGGTTTTCAACATCAGCGTCGCTTTCGATCAAGCTGTTGGAGAGAGCGGAATACCACCTCTATGCGGCGCTTTCTCGCGCCGCATGCTGCGAGCCCACGGGCTCCGATCCGTATGCAAAGCATCGGGAGGCACTGTCGGCGCACGAACGACAACTCCGGGCATGGGCGGACAACTGTCCACAGAACTTCGAGGATCGTGCGGCGTTGGTCGACGCGGAGATTGCGCGCATCGAGGGGCGTCTGCCCGAGGCAATGGATCTGTACGAGCGAGCCATTCGTGCGGCGCGGTCGAATGGCTTCGTTCACAACGAGGCGCTGTCCTACGAGCTGGCTGCCCGCTGCTACGCGGCGCGCGGCCTCGAGGAGATTGCGCATCTCTACCGGGGAAACGCACGGCGTGCCTATCTGCGGTGGGGAGCCTTTGGGAAGGTGCGACAACTCGAACAGTTCTATCCCGCGTTGAGGCAGGACGATCGTGCGCCGGGCCATTCAGGCATGATCGACGCACCGGTTGAAGATCTGGATTTGGCCACCGTGATCAAAGTGTCGCAGGCGGTGTCGGGCGAGATCGTGCCGGAAAAGCTCATCGAATCGCTCCTGCTTACGGCGATCGAGCATGCCGGCGCGGACCGTGGTCTGCTAATTTTCCCGTGTGCCAGCGAATTCGTGATCAAGGCGGAAGCGAAGACCGGCGGC
Organism: Burkholderia sp. GAS332; assembly: GCA_900142905.1. NCBI lineage: Bacteria > Pseudomonadati > Pseudomonadota > Betaproteobacteria > Burkholderiales > Burkholderiaceae > Burkholderia > Burkholderia sp. GAS332. The sequence goes on from FSRV01000001.1 coordinate 2,151,329, forward strand.
ACCGCCATGTCGGTCAGCCTGCACGAGAGGCCCGTTTCCGCGGATGAGCTTGCCGAGTCAGTGGTCTGCTATGCCGCGCGCACTCATGAGAGCGTGCTGCTCAACGATACTTCAGTCGGGAGTCTGCATGCTAGCGACGCGTACATCGGCGCGCATGGCGTCCGGTCGGTACTCTGCCTGCCGTTGATGAAGCAGGGTGCGCTGGTTGCACTGCTGTATCTGGAAAACAGCCTTGCTTCAGGTGTGTTTACGCCTGGCAGGATTGCTGTCCTGAAGGTGATTGCTTCCCAGGCGGCGATTTCGCTCGAAAACAGCAGTCTGTACCATGAAATCCGCGAACGGGAAGCGCAGATCCGCCGGCTGATCGACGCCAACATCGTCGGGATTATTTTCTGGAACCAGGGTGGCCAGATTGTCGAGGCCAATGACGCGTTTCTTCGCATGGTCGGATACGAGCGAGCGGATCTCGTCACGGGTCGCCTGCGGTGGACCGACCTCACACCTGGTGAATGGCTCGACCGCCTGCAAGAACAAAACTCGCAACAACTCAGGCGAACCGGCAGACTACCTCCCTATGAAAAGGAGTACTTCCACAAAGATGGCAGCGTGGTCCCGGTGCTGATCGGCGTGGCCGCCTTCGACAAGGATTGCGAGCGCGGGGTGGCCTACGTCGTCGACATGACGGAACGAAAGCGCGCAGAGGGGGAGCTGCGGCGCAGCCGCCAGTACCTGGCGCAGGCGCAGAAGATCAGCCACACCGGAAGCTGGGCATGGAGCCCGGTTTCAAATACCGTTCTGTACTGGTCGGACGAATGTTATCGCGTCCTCGGCCATGACCCCGCGAAGGGGCTGCCTTCGTTCGAACAATTGGTCGAAGACGTTCATCCTGACGACCGCTCCCGAGTCCTGGAGAGCTGGGGGAAGGCCGTGGGCGAAGGTTCCGACTGGGAAGTCGAGTACCGGCTCGGGAACTTCGATACCGGCGTGAGAGCCGTCCGTTCCGTGGGGCATCCGATTCTCGACCGTTCAGGCCAGCCGATCGAGTACATCGGCACCGTGATCGATGTCACTGAGCAAAAGCGTGCAGAAGATGAACGGAGGGAGTACCTGTGGTTCCTCGAATGCATGGACCGTATCAATCGCGCCATGCAGCGAACCAACGAGGTCGAGCGCATGACAAGCGGCGTGCTTGAAGAGACGCGCGCGATCTTCGACTGCGATCGGGCCTGGCTGATGTATCCCTGCGATCCGGATACGCTGACGTGTCGCGCGGTGATGGAGCACACGCATGCGGACTTTCCGGGCGCCTTTGCACTTGGCGAGGCGTTCCCGGTCGATGCCCTGGCGGCGGAAGTCCTGCGCGACATGCTGCACGCGAGCGGCGCGGTGGTAGATCCAGACATCCCGTCGGAGATTCGCGAGCGGTTCAATATCCTGTCGACGATCGCGATCGTGGTTCGTCCCAAGGGCGACAGGCCGTACGTGTTCGGGCTCCACCAGTGCTCGCGTGTGCGCTTATGGACCATCGGGGAGCGGCGGCTCTTTGAGGAGATTGGCAGACGCCTGGAAGATGCGTTGACGAGTGCGCTCGCGCACCATCACCTGGTCGCTAGCGAGGAGGCGCTGCGACATGCGCGGGAAAAGCTGGCTCAGGCGTCACGGATGGCGACGGTCGCCGAGCTGTCCGCATCCATCGCCCACGAAATCAACCAGCCGCTGCAGGCCGTTGTGGCCAATGGGCAGGCTTGCCGGCGCTGGCTCGCTGCCACGCCGCCCGACATCGACAATGCACGGCTCAGCGCAGAAGCCATCGTTCTTGACGGATACGCTACGGCGGAGGTGATAAACCGTATTCGCGCGCTGTTCAAGCATACGGCTCCTGCAAAGGTCGATCTCGACGTCAACAAGCTGATCCTTCAGGTTTGTGCGTTGATGGCCGATGAAATCCAGGTGAACGCGATCTTGCTCGAAACACAACTGGCCCAGGACGTGCCAATGATCAAGGCTGACGCGGTGCAGATCCAGCAGGTGATCGTCAATCTTGTGCGTAACGCTATCGAGGCGTTGGTGCCGACGACGGAGCGTAAGCAGTCGCTATTGATACGCTCGCGTCGCGACGGGGACAACGTGGTGGTCGACATTCAGGATGAGGGCATGGGGCTGGCGGATCTGGAGAAGATATTCGAGCCCTTTGCCACCACAAAAGAAACGGGCATGGGCATGGGGCTGGCGATCTGCCGATCGATCGTGGAATCGCACGCAGGGCGCATCTGGGTCGTGCGTAATGAGGTCCGGGGCGTGACCTTCAGCTTCAGCCTTCCGGCCGGGACATAGCCGTCAGCGCATAGCAAGTCTCATCAGTACCTCGAACGGTAGCGCGAGCAGTGCGGCTCGCAAGATCGGACGGCGTTGTCAGGTAAGCGTAGGGGTAGCGACGGACTACCTTGAATATGTAATATCGAACCCGAATGCAACGTTCTATCCTGTTTATTCGGGCGTATTCCGAAGGCGAGCGCCATGGAAGTTGACAATGGCGGGGTAGCCGGTGAAGCGTCCGGCTCAGGAAATTGTGGAGCTTGCAACCGTGTTATCGCGAGACTGCGTAGGCATTGAGGACGGCTGGCGAAATGTTTCGCCAGCCGATGGGATCGTTGTGTCCCGTTGGCGCATGCCGAACGACACAGAGACAAGGTTCGAGCACGCCGGACTGGTGGACTTCTTCACTGTTGCGGTACACCTCACCTCGACCCGCATGATCTTCTATCACGCGGGCGAAGTGGTGTGGAGCGGATTCGTCGCGCCCGGTTCGATGCTGGTTACGCAACCCGGCGTGAGCGCCGCGGTCCGATTCCATTCTCCGTGTGACGTGTTGCACATCTTCCTGCCCGTGCAGCATGTCAGGCGTTATTTCTCGGCTGGCTATGTGGACAACGCGCCTAACCCCATGACCGTGGGTGGGCGAGGGCTGACGTGTGACACCGCGATTGAAAGACTCGCGCTGTCGTTAGCAGATTTGTAGGACTGCGCTGTGACGTTTCGCCGCCAATATGCTTTCGCCATTCGAGACGCAATCATCGCACGGCTGCTTTCTCACGGCGTCAATTCGACGAACACGCCGCCTGGCCAGGTTCGGCGTACGTCGCTCCCGACCTGGAGACTCGAACGCGCGATGGAATTCATCGAGGCGCACCTCGCCGAGCCCATTTCGCTGGAAGATATGGCGGCGAGTGCGGGTGTGACACGCATGCATTTTGCTGCTCAGTTTCGCCTCGCGATGGGGACTTCACCTCATGAGTACCTGAGGCGTCGACGGATTGAGCGCGCCAAGCCGTACCATTCTGAATGGGGATAAGACGATTCTGGATGTCGCGCTTGCGTGTGGGTTCCGCTCGCATGCCCATTTCGGCTCAGTTTTCAAGCGCCTTGTAGGCGCTTCGCCGAACGGATGGCGAGCGGAACGATTAAAGAAGGACACCGTACCGTGCTAGCACGGTAGCCGGTCGTGCGATTTGGAAAGCGATAGAAGGCGAGGCACGGCACTATGATCTGAAGTGCGGCACGCGGGTTCGAGCGCCGCCGCGGAGCGCATCATGGCCGCGAGTTGGTCCCTCGAACGGTCCGCGTCAGGTGATACGCGGCGTTTCCAGGAAACGCCAGGATTCCATGTAGAGCGACTTTGGGTCGCGCCAATCCAGGAGGAAACGAGATGCTTAAAGCCTTTTCAGTTCCCATCACGCCGCAAGGAAAGTCCGCATTGGCGACGCTGCCGCCGTGGCACTATTCCAGCGACTGTCTCGCCATCGAATACTGGGCCGACCCGAAGGCGATCGCCGCGCTCCTCCCGCCAGGCGTCACGGTGGACGAAAAATCAGGCGGGCGCGCTTTCTTCTGGTTTCTGGACTGGCAGTTCACGGGTTCCAATGACGAATTGACGGACCCCGCCCGGTATCAATACCGCGAGGCCTTCGTTCTGGTCGAGGCGGTCTTCGACGGTGTTCCGGTCAACTATTGCCCTTACATCTTCGTGGATAACGATGCCGCCATATCCCGTGGATGGGCACAGGGGTTTCCAAAGAAACTCGCCAGCGTCTATCAGACTCGCAGCTTCTGCGCGCCTAGCCTCGCCGCGGCGCCGCTTGCCAAGGGCAGTCGCTTCGGCGGCAGTGTGGCCGCGCACGGGGAACGGCTGGCGACCGCCCGTATCCAGCTCGAGGAACCGGTCGCTGACCCGGCGACTGTTTTCAACCGGCCGACGACGATGCGCCGTTACTTTCCCCAACTGGCGGCCGGCCAGTGGGACAAGCCACCGGTCGACGAACTCACCATGTCGCTAACGGACAATCTCGCGATCGTGGATGTCTGGACCGGATCGGCGGAACTGAAGATTCCCGAAGTCGACGGCGAGGACATGTACCTGATTGCGCCACTGCGCGTCGGCCGCGGATATCGGCTGGGTATGTCGTACTCCGTGACGGATCTGCGCATTCTGAAGAACTACGTCGGATGATTGTCTCGAAGGGCCCCTGAGTTTTAACAGGGGCCATTTGTATCCGCGTCCTTCGTGAAGGCTCGCAAAACGTCAGAATAGGAGTCACGTCAATGCCGCTCTACACGATAACCATTCAGGATGGCGTACTTGGCAGTGAGGCTAAGACCAGCCTCGCGATGGAATTCACGACCCTGCATTCCGACTATGCCGGTGTGCCGAAGAATTGGGTGCATGTCGTGTTTCAGGACTATGCACCGGGCAGCGGGTTCACCGCCGGAGAACCCGCCGCAACAGCCGCGCTCACGCTGTTGATCCGAACCGGCCGGTCATCTGAATACAAGCGGGAATTGTTGCAGCGTCTTTGGAAACTGTTGCAGACCGCGACGGGCGCGCCCGATGACCAGATTGTCATCGGCATTCAGGAGGTGCCAGCCAGTCAGGCGATGGAGATGGGGAAGGTCATGCCGGACGTTGCGAACGAATAGGGTGACGGCGCAGACGGCCACTCCGTGCGTTCTGTTCTCATCCAATCGTCTCGTCGGCCCGTGTCTGATCCGAAGTGGATCTGCCTTGAACGGGGCACGTCCTCACTGGACTCCGGCCGACGTCGAGCCGTATGAATCTGTGAGACCCATGACATGGATAATGCTGCCAAGGAGGCTGTTGACGCCCGAATCCAGCCGCAAGAAGCAATGGCCGAGTTTGCCAGGGTCCTCTGGCACCTGCGCGCCATTCTGGCGATGCTGCTGACACTTTTCCTCATTTTGTCGATCACCCTGTATTACGTTGACGGAGCCGTCGATGCAGCCACGCGCGCACCGTCATCGCTAGGCGAAACTTTCTACTTTTGCGCAGTCACGGCGCTGACCATCGGCTACGGCGACGTGGTGCCGGCCACCACGCTTGGCCGGATCATCGCGGTTTCGCTTGGACTGCTCGGCGTGTTGATAACAGGTGTGATAACGGGGTCCGCTGTCTATGCTATTCAGATGGCGGCGCACCGGGCCGGGCTACGATCTGGATAGTCGCGGCTGACATACGCAAGCGTCCCCGCTCACCGTACGAACGAGCAAAGATCCGTTCCCTGGCGAACCAGACCGCGACCGGGGGCAACTCAAGCAGGTGGCGCAACATAGGGCACAAGAGGCTGTCATTCTGGTTGGTGCGACCTGCTGCGGCACCGCGGGCGACAGAGGACTTCTGCATCCGGAGCTTGTCGCCTCGACCACAAGGGAGGAACATGGACACGCGGAAGCGAACCCGGCCGGCGCCTATGTCTCCTCAAACCGTACCTGCGAAATGGGGTTGAGGCACGTCACCGGGCGACCTTACGAGTCTTTCGTATTCAGTCTCGAGCAATGCACCAGGGAGACCTGAATGGCACGCAACACCGCCTTTCCATGAGCGTCGCTGATCCGTGCTCGCCGGTTAGAAACCGTGCTTCTGCGAGTACGGCAACGGCACGCGCTCGCCAGAATCGGGACATGCTTCGAGGAACCTCGGTTCGATGCGCTGACATCGGACCTACCGGCTGGGCGCACCCAGCAGCGACTACTCACCTGAACGGAGAGGCAAGATGGCAAAGATGGCAGCCGAGTACATGGTCGATGCGCTAGCAAAGGCGGGCGTGAAGCGCATTTTTGGTGTCGTAGGCGATTCGCTGAACGGATTTACGGACGCGCTGCGCCGCGATGGGTCCATTGAGTGGGTTCACATGCGGCACGAGGAAAGCGCGGCTTTCGCCGCAGGCGCCGAGGCTCACCTCACCGGCCAGCTCGCGGTCTGTTGCGGAAGCTGCGGCCCGGGCAATCTGCATCTCATCAACGGACTGTTCGATTCCCATCGCAGTGGTGTTCCGGTTCTTGCCATCGCGGCCCATATCCCCAGCTCGGAAATCGGCATCGACTATTTTCAGGCCACGCATCCTGAACTGCTGTTCAAGGAGTGCAGCCACTACGTCGAACTCGTGTCGCATCCCGACCAGCTACCGCAGATTCTCGGGCGGGCGATCCGGACGGCGGTGGCGCGCAAGGGCGTCGCTGTCGTCGTGGTGCCGGGAAACGTGGCGCTCGGACCGCTGACGAAACCCGTGCCGAACTGGAGCATGCCCGCGGCCCCCGTGATCCGGCCGTCGAACGACGAGCTGGTCAAGCTCGCGAACTTGCTGAACGGATCGAAGCGGGTGACCTTGCTCTGCGGAGCCGGTTGCAAGGACTCGCACGCGGAAGTGGTGGAACTTGCGCGCAAGCTGCAAGCGCCGATCGTGCACTCGCTGCGCGGCAAGGAATACATCGAATACGACAACCCGTTCGACGTGGGCATGACGGGGCTGGTCGGATTCGCATCCGGCTATGCGGCAATGAAAAGCTGCGACATGCTGCTGATGCTGGGTACCGACTTTCCCTATCGCCAGTTCTATCCCGAGGGCGTGACGATCGCGCAGGTTGACCTGAGAGCCGAGGCGCTCGGCAATCGCTGCCCGATCGAGTTAGGCGTACTGGGCACGGTCAAAGACACGCTCGCCGAACTGTTGCCGATGATTCCCGAGAAAACCGACAGCAGCTTCCTGAAGCGTGCGCTCGAGGACTATCGCGACGCCCGCAAGGCACTGGACGCGCTGGCGGAGCCGGAAGCCGGCAGTCATACCATCCATCCGCAGTACGTGACCCGGCTGGTGAGCGAGATCGCGGACGACGACGCGATCTTCTCGTGTGACGTCGGCACGCCGATCGCGTGGACCGCCCGGTATCTGAAGATGAACGGCAAACGGAGGCTGGTGGGCTCGTTCAATCACGGCTCGATGGCGAACTCGATGCTGCATTCGATCGGGGCGCAGGCCGCCTTCAAGGACCGGCAGGTGATTTCGATGTCTGGCGACGGCGGCTTCACGATGATGATGGGCGAGTTCGTCACGCTCATTCAAACAGGGTTGCCGGTCAAGATCGTCGTACTCAACAACGGCACACTGGGATTCGTGGAACTGGAGATGAAGGCCGGCGGCTTCATCGATACGGGATGTGACCTGAAGAATCCGAACTTCGCCATGATGGCGAATGCGATGGGTATCAAAGGCGTGCGGGTCGAGCATCCCGCGGAGTTGGAAGGCGCGCTGCGCGAGGCATTCTCACATCCGGGCCCGGCGCTCGTCGACGTCGTGAGCGCACGTCAGGAACTTGTGATGCCGCCGGTGACGACGGCCGACGAGGCGTACCACTTCGGGATGTTCATGTTGCGCGCGGTCATGGACGGACGCGGCCAGCAGCTCATCGACCTCGCGAAGGTCAATCTGTTCAGGTAGTGACACTGGCCGGGGGCGGGCCCCCGGCCTGATCCACTGGAGCTAGGCAACGCCGTCATACGGGATGGCTTCCATGACCCAAGCCAGGATCATCGCCTCGATATTGCGAGGCTGAGGTTTCGTAGGTCTGGGCCGATATATGGCATCGCCTGCCACGATGGCGTTCCCACTGAGTGCGCAGATGCCACGTCTGCGCGCGGTACAGCGTCGCCAGATCTGTTCGACATAGCAGCAGGCAGTCGGATCGCGCCAGTCGATCGTGGCGCCGGCCCGGCCGTGCCGCTCCAATACCGTGATGGTGCAGGTCCGATAAGTACCGTCGCGGTAGTCCCGGCGGATGGGGCGATGATTCAGCGCCTCGATGGGGTGATCCTGACTGAGTTGCGCCATCGTGTGGCACCAGGGGAGGTCTGCTTCGAGGACATCATGCATGATGCGACTCCTTCGAACAATCGTGATGATTGGGAGAACCTGAGCAAGGCAGGCGTCTTCGAAACAGATGGCGTTCGAACGCGTTTGCGCATCCTACCTTTGCATCGATGGTATTCAGCGAAAGCAACGGCGGCTATTACATAAAACTGGAGCCAACGCTGCATTGCTCAGACAACATGGATGGCGAAGCCGTGTGTGAGAGATTGCGCGTGGACGATCCATCGAGGTGGCCCGATTCGGTCTAAGCGCCCACCGCCTGTTGAGACGACGCGAAAGGACTCACGGGAAGTACAACGCTGAACGTCGCTCCGAAGCTGGGGTTATTGGATGCGCTAAGCCGGCCTTCATGGGCTTCGACAATCGAGCGGGACACCGCGAGGCCGATTCCCATTCCTTTCGCCTTGGTGGTGACGAAGGCGTCGAAGATGCTTTCCGCTTCGGGGATGCCGGAGCGACTTCGAGTAGAACGGAGCGCGCGTCCTGAGGGCACGCCGTGATGAGGATTTTCGGCAGGCGCCCCGTGTTCTCCGTCGCTTCGATTCCATTGACGATGAGGTTAATCAGAACCTGCTGGATCTGTATCTGGTCCACGAAAACGGTGGGCAGACCATCGGGCAAGTTTCAGCTGAGTCTTTCTAAGCCGGTCTTCAGCGCGCTTCGGTTCGTCGATATCGAAGCTGAGTCCATACCACTTCACAATTTTTCCGTTCGCGTTGCGCATGGCGGTGGCCTTGCATTGGAACCAGCGATAGGTACCGTCCAGTGCACGGAACCGATGGATCGAATCGTACGCGGCGCCCGTCTTGAGGGACCTCCGCCAGGCTCGCCTGGTCGCGGTCTCGTCTTCCGGGTGCAGCAGGTCGAACCAGCCGTTCTTCCTGAGTTCATCATGCCGCCGCCCTGTGTACTCTTCGGCGCGCCGGTTGACATACTCGATCCGGCCACGCGAATCTGTACACCAGAGCAGGCCGGGTACGGTTTCCGTAAGCCAGTTCAACTGGTTTTCCCGGTCCCGGATGCACCGATAGTCTTCCGCCCCGGTTTCGTCGTCCAACGGGGACGTCGGGCAGGGCTGTCGCGAGCGCTGCGACACGAATTCGGCGCAAATCCATGCAGCGACAATGGCGGTGCCAGCGCGGATGATTGAACTGGAACCGAGGGCGGGATGGTGAGCGCCGAGCGTCACGACGGCTATGCCGAGCGAAGCGAAGCCTGCGCCTAGTCTGCCAAAGCCGCGGCCGAGGAAACGCGTAAAGAGAACCACGAGGAGCAGGCTGAGACAGCCGGCTATCGGCTCGAGTATTCCTGCCGTTGCGCAAGCGCCGGATACAGCGACGAGGAGGGCGGCAACCCGAAACGAACGTGAGATTCGCATGCTAAGCAAGTCACCATCGAGTTCATCAGCTCACCGCACGCTTTCGGCTATCAACGCCGTGCCTGTTGGGGGCGATGAGGCGTTTTCTTCGCTAGCCGGCGCGAGACGCTGAAGCGGCGATCTTACGTCGTTCTGCCCGGTCGGGACATTACATAAATATGGGATCCGATACGCAGTCGAAGTGCTTTGGGCTGGTGTTTTAAATGGCTATAATTTTCACGGCGGGTCCGCATTCTGCGGCGATGTTTCGCCCAACTTATTTGCCCGGGCGGCCAGACCTGCATGGGGTGCCGCGTGCGCACAGCGATAGAGGGGTTCCATGGAATCCGCAGATGAAGTGGTCTATGTTGTGGACGATGATGGACGGGTGTGCGAGGCACTCGCCGCACTGCTGCGCGCCAACGGAAGAAGCGTGCGCGCGTTCAACTCCGGCAGCGATTTCCTGCAGGCGCCGCTGCTCGACGCGGTGGCGTGCGTCATTCTGGATATGCGGATGCCAGGCATGAGCGGCCTGGAGGTTCAGAAGTTGCTCGCCTCCAGCTCGCACATTCCCGTTATCTTCGTCACGGGAAGAGGCGACATTCCATCGACCGTGCTGGCGATGAAGGGCGGTGCCGTCGATTTCCTCACCAAGCCAATTGACGAGGATGCGTTGATGCGTGCCATCGATGCGGCGCTTGCCAAGGCACGTGTCATCCGGCGGGAAACAGCGGATGCTGCCGTGCTCCAGGCGCGCTATCAAAGCTTGACGCCCCGCGAGCAGGAACTCCTGCCGTTGCTGGCGCGGGGTTTGCTCAACAAGCAGGCGGCGGGGATTCTCGGCATTACGGAATATACCGTGCAGGTACATCGCGGTCGCATCATGAGGAAGATGGGCGCGGATTCTTTTGCAACGCTGGTTAAGCAGGCGGGCAAATTAAGGCTCGAGACGCCACCCACCGCTGCTTCCGAGGCCTGAACATCAGCGCGGTTCTTTGTTAAACGGAACGACTGGGAGGTAGATCATGCACACGCCTCCGGTTCGAACTGTCGGCGTGATTGATGACGACCGGCGCGTGTTGACGTCGCTTGCGAACCTGCTTGCCTCCGGTGGCTACGGAACACGGATTTACGAAACGGCTGATGCGTTCCTGGCGGTGGATCATTCGGATCTGGCATGCGTGATCACGGACCTGGGAATGCGGCCGATAGATGGTCTTCAGGTACTGCAGCGAATCGCTCAATCTCCGAGTCCGGTTCCGGTCATCATCATCACAGGCAGGCCGAGTGAATATTCGGACGACTACTTTCTTCGACTAGGCGCCGTTGGCTTTTTCCGCAAGCCCGTTGATGGTGATGCGTTACTCGAACGTCTGAGCGATGTGATTTGAGTTTCACCGGGCAATAGTCCTATTGCCGATTGTTCCGTTGCGGGCACGATCTCCTTTCGATCTTTACTGTCGACATGGATGCGTCGGTTTGTGCGATTTCGATACGTTACCGTGCGGATCCTAAAGCAAGCCCGGATGAGCCGCGACACCATAGTCGCCTGTATTGCCTCATTGCCTACCATCGGAGGAGCCGGCGATGTCGAGTGGTTTGCGCCCTGGACGCCATGCGTGGACGATGCTGATCTCGTGCGTGACGCTGACTGCCTGTAGCGACGCGCCATCCGTCGGCGTGCTGGGCGCGTATTTTCCGGACTGGCTGTTCTGCATCGCGGGCGGCGTGCTGCTGGTCGCTTGCGTGCATGTGCTGCTGTCGAAGAGCGGCCGCGGCGATTGGCTCACGCCGCCCGCGATTGTCTACCCGGCGCTGACGGTGCTGTTTTCGATCGCGCTCTGGGCAATAGGCTTTAATCTCTTACCGAGCCTCTGACCATGACCGCTGCCCAAAGTACGGACGCAGGAAAGCAGCGTCCGCGAATCTGGCCCGCCTTGCTGCTAATCGTGCTGGCCGTCATCGCGGTCATCGCCGTGATCTGGCGCGTGGATACCGCGCCGCGTACCGACGACGCGTATGCATACGCCGACACGATCGGCGTCTCGCCCGAAGTCAGCGGCAAGATCGTCACGCTCGCGGTGCGCGACAACCAGGCGGTGAAGCAGGGCGATCTGCTGTTCGAAATCGACCCGCGGCCGTATCAGTTCGCGTTGCAGCGCGCCCAGGCGGCGCTTGCGCAACTCGATGCGCAGATTCCGCTGACCCAGCGCACTGTCAATGCGCAAGGATTCAGCGCCGATGCGGCAAAGTCGGCGGTCATTCGCGCGCAGACCGCCGCGAAGCAGGCGGGGGACACGCTGGCGAGAATGGAGCCGCTGATCGCGAAGGGCTATGTTTCCGCCGAAGACCTGGATCGCGCGCACACTGCGCAACGCTCGGCGCAGGCCGAGCTCGCAGCCGCGCAAGCGCAGGCCCGCGAGGCACAGGCGGCGGTCAGCAGCGTCGCCGCGCTCGTCGCGCAGCGCGCGGTGCTGACGGCTGAAATCTCGACGGCGCAGCTCAACCTGGAATATGCGACCGTGCGCGCACCGTTCGACGGCCGCGTCGTCGAGCTGCGCACGTCCGTCGGACAATTCGTGTCCGCGCAAAAGCCCGTCTTCACGCTGATCGATACGCGTCATTGGTACGTGATCGCCAATCTCCGCGAGAACGAGCTCGGCAACATCCGGCCCGGCACCCGCGCGACGGTTTACCTGATGAGCAATACCGGCATCCGTTTCAGCGGTTCGGTCGACTCGATCGGCTTTGGCGTCGATCCGCAGGACGGTAGCGGCACCGCGAACGGTCTGCCGAGCATTCAGCGCAGCATCAACTGGGTGCACGTCGCGCAGCGTTTTCCGGTGAAGATCCTGATCGATCATCCCGATCCGCAGATGTTCCGGATTGGCACGTCCGCTGTCGCCGTGCTGCAGCCTGATCGTCGCGACGATCGCAACACTCGCGACACTCGCGCGACGCCCAATGGAGCGCCGTCATGAGCGGGCTCGACGGCGTCGGGCGCCGCCTCGCCTGGCCGCGGCCGCTCGCGCAACTGGCCGCGTTCCTGCGCTCGGAGCTTGGCGGGTTTCCAGGGCGCGCCAACGTGACCCTGCGCTGCGTGCTCGGCTGCGCGATCGTGATTGTCGTGTCGATGACCTTGCAGCTGCCAGAGCTGGCGCTGTCGATGATAGCGGTGTTCTTCGTCACGCAGTCGAACATCGTGATGACCCGCCTGGTCGCATTGAGTATTGTGATCGGCACGACCTGCGCGATCGCCTGCATCATCGGCGTCTACCGGCTGACGTTCGACTACCCGCTGCTGCGCATCATCGTCGCAAGCGCGATCTTTTTTTGCAGCGCTTATCTGATTCGGGCCGTGGCGAAACTGGGGCTGGTGTTCTTTCTCGTCGCGCTGATCGTGATTTACGCGCAGACCTTTGCCGATCGGACCGATAACGCGGAAGCGCTGGTGCGGGACTGTCTGTGGGTGTGGGTGGCGGTGAACTACTCAGTTGTCCTGTCGCTGATCATCAACACGCTGTTTCTGCCAGCCGAACCGGAGCGGCAGTTGCGCGCCGCCATGCAACGGCAGCTCGCGACGGCCCGTGCGCGGCTCGCGGTCATGATCGACGCGAATGCGCCGGCGGTGCGTATCGGCTCGCTCGATCTCGAGCGCGGCGCGCTGGCGTTGCAGAAGCTGTTGCGTTTTTCAACCATGCGTCACCACTACAGCGAGGAAGATGCTTCGGCGTGGTTGGCCTGCGCGACCGTGGTATCGCGCATCTTTGAAGCTGCGGCGGTGCTGCCTGAGCATGCAGTCGCGCGCGACGCCGGGCAGATCGATGCCATCCGTGTGGTGCAGGACGAACTCGTGTCGCTCGATCACGCGATTGGAGACAACGTGCAATGGCAGCACTGGAGCGCATCGCACGAGGCGCCGGCGTCGACCTCGATACCCGCGCTCGACGCGATGCAACGCGCGCTCAACGCGTACTCCGAGGCCACGCGGCGTGCCGTCGCGCCGACGCCGCTGGATGAGGCGGCGGCCGGCAGTGCAGCGGAGAAAGAGGCGAAAGGGGAGCCGGCGACGAAAGCGACGAAAGTGGCGGCGCGTTCCGCGCAGCCCGGACCGGACGTGTTCGCGAATCCGCGTTACGCGCGCTTCGCGCTGCGTACGCTGTTCTCGGTCCTGATCTGCTACGTGTTCTACAACGCGGTGGACTGGCCGGGTATCCACACGATCATGCTGACGTGTCTCGTGGTCGCGCTGCCGAGCCTTGGCGCGTCGAGCCGCCAGGGCGTGCTGCGGATCACCGGCGCACTGATCGGCAGTGCCCTGGCGTTGTTCATGGTCGCGTTCGTGATTCCGCAACTGGAAAGCGTGACGGGTCTGCTGCTGATGAGCTTGCCCGTGATCGCGCTCGGCGCCTGGGTGGCGGCGGGTTCCGAGCGGAGCGCCTATGCCGGTATCCAGATCATGTTTACGTTTGCGCTGGCGCTGCTCGAATCGTTCTCGCCGCCGTCAGATCTCACCGAGATCCGCGACCGGATCGTCGGCATCATCCTGGGTGTCGGGGTGGCCACCTTCATCCAGATGTCGATGTGGCCGGAACGCGAATCGGATGGCCTGCGTACGCAACTGACCTCGATATTGCGCAAGATCGCGGCGCTGGCGCGTATCGAGGCGAAGGCGGTGCTCACCGGCCCACGCGCGACGGATTCGCAGGCGGTGGTTGAAACGTGGGCCATGATCGCCGATTGCGAGATGGCGCTCGCGCGTGTCGCGCTCGAACCCGACTGGCGCGAGGGAGAGACGACCCGTATTACGCTGCTGTCGCAGACGATGCTCGCGCAGAGCCGTGCGCTGCTTATCGCGATCGAAGCGTTTCATCATGAAGCGATGATCAATGCGTCGGCAAGCGCGCCGATGGCGCGCGCAGCGAAGTTTCAGTCGGATGTCGCGGATGCGCTGGAGCGATACGCGTCACAGCTCGCGGCCGAGCCACCGGCCGCGACGACGCCGGCGCCGCTCGACCCGAGTGAACTGCGCACCGCGCCGGCAGCGGTAGCGGGCAGGGCAGGCGCAGAAACGCTGGAACGGCTAGCTCTGCGGATTGATGCGGCACTCGCCGGGTTGCCACGCTGGTGGGCCGACGAGCATGCGTCTGGCGAATTCGCGAATGCGGGGTGATCTGCGATGACACACTTCGCCTGCATCCTGCGCCGCGTGCTGCGCTTACCGCGCTTACTGAGCCTGTGGCGCCTGACGCGCATGCCGGCCGTACGACTGGTCACGCGACCCGCCACACGACGGCTCGATCACTGGCTCGCGTCGCTTGCGCTGCCGTTGCTCGCCTCCTGCGCGATCATCCACCACGACAATCCGCCCGCCGCGATGATCGCGCCGCAGCAGATCCGCCTCGCCGACGACATCCATCTCGCGAACGAAGGCTGGCCGTCGGCGCGTTGGTGGGAGCAGTATCACGATCCGCAGCTCAATACGCTGGTCGACCTGGCGCTCGCCCATGCGCCGACGCTCGCCATCGCGCACGAGCGCGTCGGGCAGGCACACGCGCAGGTCGAACTGATCCAGGCGGGGTCCGGTCTGCAGATGTCCGCGCTGGCGGAAGCCGATCGCGAGCGGGTCTCGGGTCACGGTTTCCTCAGCGCGTATGCGTCGCACGACCCGGCGATCGGCGCGTACGGGCCGTGGTATTGGACCGGGCTGGTGGGCGTCGACGCGCACTACGACATCGACATCTGGGGCAAGCAGCGCGACCTTGTGCGCGCGGCGATCGGCGAGCAGAACGCGCGGCGCGCGGAGGCGGCGCAGGCCGAGCTCGAGCTGTCGGCAGGCGTCGCACAGCTCTACTACAGCATCCAGATCACCTATGCGAGCCTCGAGCTGTTGCGGCAGCTTCGCGAAGTGCGCGCGTTCGAGCTCGACACGCGATCGGCGCGGCACGAACGCGGCCTCGAAGCGCTGACACAAACCGCCGAGGCACGCGCGCAGTTGCTGGCGATCGACCAGCAGCTCGCGTCGAGCGAGGAACAGATCGTCCACGCGCGCGAGGCGCTGCGCGCGCTGGCGGGCGTCGGTCCCGACGATCTGCCGGCGATCGCGCCGGTGCCGTTGCCGGCGCCGGCGGTTTCGCTGCCGTCGACACTGTCGTATGAGCTGCTCGCGCGGCGCCCGGATTTGCAGGCGATGCGCTGGCTGGTGCAGGCGTCGTTCGACAAGATCGATGCGGCGAAAGCGGCCTTCTACCCGAGCTTCGATATCACCGCGTTCTTCGGTTTCAACGCGCTGCGCATGCGCGACCTGTTCATGCATTCGAGCCAGCAGATCAACCTCATTCCCGGCCTCACGCTGCCGATCTTCGACGGCGGCCGCCTGAACGCGAACCTGCACGGCGCGCGCACGGCCAGCAACACGCTGATCGAGCAGTACGACCAGGCGGTGCTCGACGCGGTGCGCGACGTCGCGCAGAGCGGCAGCGAGATCGATGACCTCGATCATCGAGTGCATTTGCAGCATGACCGGATTGACGCATTGAGTTTCGCACGCGACAGTGCCGAGGCGAGTTACCAGACCGGCCTCGCCGACAGGACCACGGCGATAGAGGCGAAGGCGCCGGTCATCGTTGGGCGCATCGAGCTCGTGCAACTGACCGGCGACGAGATCGAGGCGGGCATCGTGCTGACCCGCGCGCTCGGTGGCGGCTATCGCAGCGACGAGCTGCCGGGGGAGAGTGATCGCCATGCCTCGCGACCCTAACGTAACCGATGTAACTGACGTAACCGATGACCCGCCTGTCATGGAGTTGAGTCATGAAGAATCATGATGCTTCGGGAATCCGCACGCCACGTTCTGGCAATGCGGCTGTTCCACTCGGAGCCGGTGATCCGCCGCGGCGGGTCGTGACGGAGGACGTCGATCTGATCGAGCTCACCGCCGAAATCGTGGCGAGCTTCGTGTCGTGCAATCCGTTGCCGGCGGCCGATCTGTCGGCGTTCATCTCGAGCACCTACGCCGCGCTGGCCGCATTGCGCCCGACCTCGGCACCGGCTACGCAGCAGCGGGCTGCGGTGCCGATCGAGGAATCGGTGCACGACGATTACCTCGTCTGTCTCGAAGACGGACGCCGGCTGAAGTCGCTCACGCGCTACCTGCAACGCCACTTCGCGATGACCCCCGACGAATACCGCGCGAAGTGGGGCCTGCCCGCTGACTACCCGATGGTTGCGCGGGCTAATTCCGCGCTGCGCTCGTCGATCGCGAAGCGCCATCCCGCGGGCGCCATCAAGCCGCGCCGCGGCAACCTGAGATGAACGCACGAATGCGGGACGCCGCACCCGTCGCGCTCCCCCGAAAGGGGGATGCCGCGCCGCGACCAGACTGCGCAGGATGGGGGCTGTCGACATCCGCCCCGGGAAGCCGCCTGGCTTGCGTCGTGGGCACGTCGCCGGCATCGACAACAACCATCTTGCATGGGACCGGCGTAATCACTTTACATGGGACCGGAGTAGGCGCTGAACTCCGGTCGACAGAGAAGACGCACATGATCAAGCAGAGATCGAATGCGGTCTCGTGGTCGGCGACAGATTTCGCCGCCGACAGCGGGGGCGCGGCCGACCAGCCGGTCGTGCAGGTCGAGGAACGCTGGCGTTGCCCGCCGCCGTGCGCGGCCGGCAGCGTCGCCGGCGACCGGATCGCCATCGCGCGCTGGGCCCGGGAGCCCGGCGAAGGGCTGGAGGTGTCGAGCCGCCGCGACGACCGCTTCTGCATTGTCGGCATCAGTCTGAGGCCGGCCACGGTGCGCTTCCAGCACGGCGGCAACGTGATCTGGGACGGCCCCCTGATGCCGGGCTCAATCCAGATCACGGCGCCCGGCGAAAGCGTCAGTGCGTCGTATTCGACGTCGTGCCGCGTCATGCATCTGTTCATCGAACCGGATCTGCTGTCGAGGCGCTACGAGGAGGCCGACGGTGCGCTGCGGGAGCCGCTCGGGGCGATCGCAAACCCGCGCATTTTCCGCGACGTCGCGCTCGAGCGGTTCGCGACCGCGCTCGAGGAGGTCAATCCGGTCGCCGACACGTCCGGCCGGCTCTTCGCGGACAGCATTTGCGACGCGATCGTCGCGCGCCTGCTCACGCGGGCGGCCGACCGTACGCCGCGGGCCGCGCGGCGTGCGGCGCCGCTGCCGGCGTGGCGTCTGCGGCGTGCGCTCGATTTCATCGAAGCGAATCTCGCGCAGCCGATCGGACTGGCCGATGTTGCCGCCAGCACCGGCCTCACCCGCATGCATTTCGCCGCGCAATTCCGCTCGACCACCGGCTATTCGCCGCACGCGTACCTGCTGCGGCGCAGGATCGAGCACGCCCAGATGCTGCTGCGCTCGTCGACATTCAGCGTGCTCGACGTCGCGCTCAGTTGTGGCTTCGGATCGCATGCGCACTTCACGACCGTCTTCGGACGGATGGTCGGCGAGTCGCCCAACAGCTGGCGGACCCGCATGCTGCAAGCTAAGTGAATCGTCCCATCGATGGAATCAGCGCGACTGGCAGTGACGAACGCCGGGTCTGCGGTTCACAACGGTGGTTGATTGTTTCATCCATGGAGCACCTTCAGGAGAGCACGCATGAGCAAGAAAGTTGCGGAAGTCATTGTGGATACGCTCGCCGCGGCGGGCGTCAAGCATTGCTACGGGATCGTGGGCGACACGCTGAATCTCATCGCTCATCACATCAACGAGAGCGAGATCGAGTGGGTCCACGTGCGCCATGAGGAGGCGGGGGCGTTCGCCGCCGAAGGCGAAGCCATGCTGACCGGCAACCTCACAGCGGTGGCGGGAAGCTGCGGCCCTGGCAGCCTTCACTTCATCAACGGCCTGGTGGATGCCAATCGCAATCGGGCGCCGGTTATCCTGATCGCCACCCAGGTCGCGAGCGAGGAACTCGGCTTCAACTTTCCGCAGGAAGTCGACTTCAAGGCCATCTACGGTTCGTGCACCGTGTTCTGCGACATGATCATTACGCCGGAGCAGGCGCGCCGCAAAACCGTGATTGCCTGTCAGACCGCCATCGCAAAGGGGGGCGTCGCTGTGTTGATCGTTCCGGTCGACATCGCCCATGCCAATACGAGCGATGAGGTCCCGTATTCGGTTCACACCAATGTGCCCATGGTCCGGCCGAGTGACGCGGACCTCGACCGTGTCGCCGAAATCCTCAATGCGGGCGGCGACAAGATCGCGATCTATGGCGGGTCGGGATGCCGTGGCGCCCACGCCGAAATTCTGGCGGTTGCCGAGCGGCTCAAGGCGCCCATTGCCCACACGTCCCGCGCAAAAGACGTGCTGGAACATGACAACCCGTACAACGTCGGCATGACCGGTATTATCGGCGGCGAAGCGGGCTATCTGGCGGTATCCGAATGCGAGACCTTGCTGCTGCTAGGCGCCGACTTCGCGTGGCGGCAGTTCTATCCGGAGAAGGCCAAAATCGTCCAGATCGACATCGCACCGGATCACCTCGGTCGCCGGCATCCGGTTACGCTAGGGCTGGTTGGCGATATCAAGTCCACGATGGAGGCGTTGTTGCCGCGCCTTAAACCGCGTACGTCGACCGAGTTCCGCGACAAGCTTGTCGAACGGCATGCCAGCGCGCTGGAAGCCCACCTGGCCAAGGCCGTCCCGTCGAACCGCGGAACCATTCCACCGATCTATCTGACCGAGCTGATCAACCGGTATGCAGCGAGCGATGCGCTTTTCTGCGCCGACGATGGGACGCCCACGGTTTGGCTTTATCGGCATATCCAGACGAACGGAAAACGCCGGGTGTTTTCGAGCCTGCTTCACGGCACGATGGCGGCGGCTCTGCCCATGTCGTTGGGGCTGCAGAAGTGCCAGCCTGGACGCCAGGTGATTTCCATGTCCGGCGACGGCGGTCTCGCCATGCTGTTCGGTGAGCTCATGACGGTCGTGCAGGAGAAGCTGCCCGTCAAGGTGGTGGTGTTCGACAACGGCAAGCTGGGCTTTATCGACATCGAGCAGAAGTCCGAAGGCATGCTCCCGCTCTACACAGGCCTGCAAAACCCGGACTTCGGCAAGGTTGCCGAGGCGATCGGACTATGGGGGCGCACGGTGGCGAAAGCCGAGGAGCTCGAATAGGCCGTCGTGACCTGGTTGAACCAACCCGGCCCCGCGCTGCTGAACGTCAAGGTCGACACGATGACGCTCGTGATGCCGCCGAAGATCGAGTGGGGCTCTGCGTACGGAATGGTCCTGTACTCGGCGAAAGCCATGCTGCAGGGCCAGTCCGCCGACGTGTTCGCGATGATCCGTGAAAATTTATAGGACCTAGGCGGTAAGCGGGGCGGGCAGACGACCCGATCACGCTCTCGACGATCGCGCAGCAGCGCAGGATAAACGCGCGCGACGTGTCTTCATTGCCCTGTTTGGCTGTCTTGCCCCGGCGGGAGTAGACTCGCCGGGGTTGCTCCGTGATACCACGCCGATCGTCGCTTTGCGCCGATACTTGCGCGTGAACAAAAGGAGTAGAGGAAACCAGTTTGAGTGGCGTCGGGGAATTCGAGCATGCGTCTGTCCAAGGTTGATCTGAATCTCTTCGTGGTCTTCGAAGCCGTCTACAGAACGCGAAACCTGACGCGCGCAGCGGAGATGCTGTTCATCACCCAGCCTGCTGTCAGCAATGCGTTGGCGCGGATGCGCAAGGCATTCGACGATCAGCTCTTTGTCAGTACCTCGGCCGGCATGATGCCGACGCCCGCTTCGGAAAACATCATCGGCCAGGTTCGTGAGGCGCTGCAGTTGCTCGACTCGAGCACGCACGTCGGCGGGCGCTTCGATCCCGCCTCGTCTGAGCGTACCTTCCGGCTCAGCATGACCGACCTCACGGAGGCACTCCTTTTGCCCGCACTGGAGGAGGTGCTGCAGCAACTGGCGCCCGGCATCCGCATCGAAAGCTACTTCACGACGCGCAGAGAGGTTCCGGAAGCGCTAGCCAGCGGGGCGGTCAATCTCGCGATCGACGCGCCGCTGATTGACGACCCCTACCTCGAGCAGGAGCCGGTGGGCCGTGACCGTTATGCATGCATGCTGCGCCACGACCATCCGTTCACCAGAAAGAAGCTGACGATCGATGACTACCTCAGGTTCGGTCATATCCACGTCTCGAGCCGCCCTCAGGGGTCGGGTCTCGTCGACGCGGAACTGAACAGGCTGGGTCTCAGGCGATCGATTCAGACGCGGGTTCAACACTATCTGGTCGCCCCCTTGATCGCGATGCGCACCGATCTCGTCCTCACGGCCCCCCTCGTGCTGCTTCAGCGGTATGACGCGCGAATCCTGGCGCTGCCGTTCGATCTTCCGGATCTTCAGTCGCATTGCTACTGGCATCGAAGCGTGACCGGGGACCCGGCGCATCGTTGGCTGCGCGAGCAGATTGGCCGTCTCATGCGGGAAATGCACCAGTAGCCGGGGCCTGCCGGTGTGTCCGGGGCTTACGCGGCAGGTGTCACGGAAACTTATAGCCGACTATCACAACAATCAATTTCCTGAATGCCGCGGCACTCGGTATTCTGCTAGTCATGTTGAAGCGAGGATGACATGGCAGAACTCTATCTTGTACGGCATGGTCAGGCGTCTTTCGGCGCCGAAAACTATGACGAACTCTCTCCTTCCGGTCATACCCAATCAGCTTGGCTCGGCGAGTACTTCGCGCAGGCGAACGTGCGGTTCGATCGCGTTGTCATCGGCACCATGCAGCGGCATCGGCAAACCGTCGATGGCATTCTGGCCGCGATGGGTGGTCCGCAAGTCGAGATCGCGCAAGACGCGGGTCTGAACGAATACGATTTCGAGGCATTGTTCGCCGCCCTCGGCGAAGCGGGCTTGCCGTCAGGTTTGTCGCCGGCCAGTTCAAAGAAGGACTTTTACAAAGGGCTCCGGCAAGTGCTGCAGCTTTGGGCCGATGACCGCTTGCCGGGTCGTGTTCCAGAGACATGGCAGCAGTTCCAGGCGCGTGTCCAGCGCGCGCGCCTCGACATCCAGCGGGCTGGCGGCCGGCGCGTTCTGGTGGTGAGTTCGGGTGGTCCGATCGCGGTAACGGCCCAGCAGGTTCTGCAGGCGCCCAGTGCGAGCGCGATTGCCCTGAACCTGCAGATTCGAAACAGCAGCGTTTGCCAATACGTCTTTAACGACGATGCGATGTCGCTAGTCAGCTTCAATTCAGTGCCTCATCTCGAACATGCCGAGAGGCGTGAATTTGTCACTTACGGCTGATCTTTACATGAATGCCCATCTTCAATTCGACACCGAAAATCTCACACGTTATCTGACAGCGCACGTGCCCGGGTTTCAAGGACCGTTGTCCGTCGAGAAATTTCCCGGCGGACAGTCCAATCCGACGTTTCTGTTGAAGGCGCAAAGCGGTCACTACGTGCTGAGGCGTCAGCCTCCCGGCGCACTGCTCAAGTCCGCTCATGCGGTTGATCGTGAGTTTCGCGTGCTGTCGGCGCTTGGCAGAACATCGGTCCCGGTCGCCCGTGCGTATCACCTTTGCGAGGACCGTGACGTCATCGGTAGCCTGTTTTACGTCATGAGCTACGAAGACGGGCGAATCTTCTGGAATCCGGCGCTGCCCGAAGTACCCGTCGAGGAGCGCGGCTCAATCTATGACGCACTGCTCGGCACGATGGCGGCGCTCCACGACGTGGATATCGACGAAGTCGGATTGTCGGACTACGGCCGCCCGGGCGACTATTTCGCGCGTCAAATCGACCTGTGGACCCGGCAATATCGCGCCGCGCAGACCGATACCCTGGAGCCGATGGAGTCGCTGATCGCGTGGCTGCCGGCCCACTGTCCGGCGGAAACCGGCAAGCCTTCGCTCGTGCACGGCGATTTCCGTATCGACAACCTCATTTTCATGCGCGGCGAACCGCGAGTTCGCGCTGTTCTCGACTGGGAGCTATCCACGCTCGGCAATCCTCTGGCCGACATCGCGTACTTCTGCATGTGTTTGCGGCTTCCGCCCGGCAGCCATATCGCCGGACTCGCAGGCTTGAATCGCGGAGCGTTGGGGGTGCCGGACGAGGCGTCGATTGTCGAGCGCTATGGCGAGCTGCGGGGCATGTCGTCGATTGAGAACTGGAATTTCTACCTGGCGTTCAGCTTCTTCCGGCTCGCCGCTATCGCACAGGGTGTGAAGAAACGGGCCTTGAGCGGTAACGCATCGAATGAAAAGGCCCGGCAGGTGGGGGAGATGGCTGGCGTGCTGGCGAAGATGGGCATGGACCTGATCTGAAGACAGGCAGGAAACACGGAAACGTTGAAGGATGGAGACTGATTGTGACTACTAATTTGTTTGACCTGAAAGGGAAGATTGCGCTGGTGACGGGCGCGAGCCGCGGTATCGGTGAGGAGATCGCCAAACTGCTCGCCGAGCAGGGTGCCCACGTGATCGTGTCGAGCCGCAAGCTGGAAGATTGCGAATCGGTGGCGCGTGAGATCAGCGAAGCGGGCGGGAGCGCTGAAGCCAAAGCGTGCCATGTCGGGCGCCTCGAGGACATTCACGCGATCTTCGCGCATATTCGTGCACAGCATGGCCGTCTGGATATCCTCGTCAACAACGCGGGGGCCAATCCGTATTTTGGCCACATTCTCGACACCGATCTGTCGTCCTTCGAAAAGACGGTGGAAGTCAATCTGCGCGGTTACTTCTTCATGTCCGTGGAAGCGGGCAAGCTGATGCGGGAGCACGGTGGCGGTGCGATCGTCAACACGGCTTCGGTCAATGCCTTGCAGCCTGGCGACAAGCAGGGAATCTACTCGATCACCAAAGCCGCCGTGGTCAACATGACGCGGGCCTTCGCGAAGGAGTGCGGGCCGTTGGGGATTCGGGTGAATGCGCTGCTCCCCGGATTGACCAAAACCCGCTTTGCGGGGGCACTCTTCGCCGATCAGGCCACGTACGAAAGCTGGATGTCGCGCATCCCGCTGCGGCGTCATGCGGAACCTCGCGAGATGGCGGGTACCGTGCTTTACCTCGTGTCCGACGCGGCGAGCTATACCAATGGAGAGTGCATCGTCGTTGACGGTGGACTGACGATCTAGTCAAGGGGTCGGCGCACGGGTGTGCCCCATGCGTCGACGGCATTCATCACGAATCTGGAAGAGTAAAAATGGACTTTGCATACAGCCCGAAAGTCGAAGCGCTGCGCACACAGCTGCGTACGTTCATGGACACGCATATCGTTCCGCGCATCCGGCAGTGGCACGACGAAGTGAGTGCGGGTCAATATCCGGTTTCCTTTATGGAGACCTTGAAGGAGCAGGCGCGCGAGGAGGGTCTCTGGAACCTGTTTCTGCCGCATCTGCGCGATGACGAACCCGGTACCCGCCTGACCAATCTCGAGTACGCGCCGCTCGCTGAAATCATGGGGCGGGTGTCGTGGGCGTCCGAGGTGTTCAACTGCAATGCGCCGGACACGGGCAATATGGAGTTGCTCCATATGTTTGCCACGCCGGCCCAGCGCGAGCAGTGGCTCAAGCCGCTGCTCGACGGCAAGATCCGCTCGGCGTTTGCGATGACGGAGCCGGCTGTGGCTTCCTCGGACGCGACTAACATCACGACGTCGATTCGTCGCGACGGCGATGACTATGTCATCGACGGCCGCAAGTGGTTCATCACGAACGCCGCCCACCCGAATTGTCAGATTTTCATCGTGATGGGCAAAACGGATCCGGACGCGCCGAGTCACAGTCAGCAGAGCATGATTCTCGTGCCTCGCGATACCCCCGGCGTCAAAGTGATCCGCAATATCTCGGTGGTCAATCATGTGGCGCCGGAAGGACACTGCGAGATCGAGTTCAAAGGCGTGCGCGTACCCCGGTCGAATCTTCTCGGCGAAGAGGGTAGCGGCTTCGCGCTCGCGCAGGCGCGTCTCGGACCGGGACGGATTCACCACTGCATGCGTTCGATCGGCGCCGCGGAATTGGCGCTCGAATTGATGGTGGAGCGGGCCCAGGCGCGCACGGCATTCGGAAAGCCGCTGTTTAAGCATGGGACGGTCGCCGAAGGGATCGCGAAGTCACGCATCGAAATCGATCAGGCGAGGCTCTTTGTTCTCAAAGCCGCGTGGATGATCGACAACGTGGGGGCGAAGGAGGCGCGTAAGGAGATCTCGATGATCAAGGCGCTCGTGCCGGGCGTTCACACCGCCGTTTGCGAGCGGGCGATGCAGGTGTTTGGCGCGATGGGTCTGAGCCCCGACACGCCATTGGCCGATAGCTGGACGTGGGGCCGTGCGTTGCGGCTCGCAGATGGCCCGGACGAGGTTCACCTGCAGAGCATTGCACGCATGGAACTCAAGGCGCAGCCCTATGGGCCGGGGAAGGAGAATCCCTACCTGACGGCGTCGGTGTAACGCACAGCGTGCATAGCGCCAGTTTCAAAGCTTTGCATGGGACCGGAGTAAGCGCTAAAGCGCCAACTCTGGTCGACAGCTACAGCGTGAGCTCGGGTCGACAGCGTGATCTTGCGGGGGGAGTCTTGGGTTTCCAGTGCGTTGTCGTGACCACTGACTAACGCTGGCCGTCAGATCCCCCCCAGCAGGGACCGCGTCTCTTCCGATGGCTCCGCAGTGAGTACGCTTTCAAAGCTGTCCATCAAGCTGGACACCGCGTATTGCGGGGACCAGAGCGCGCCCGAATCGCCACTGTCCCGGCTCGCTTCCCACGCTGCCAGCGAGGCATTGCCGTAGATGCTGATGAGCGACAGCCGGTGATCGACGATGGCCGGTGGAATATCGGCAAGCAGATTCCGAAGCAGGTCGTTGCAACGCTGATAGCCCAGATTCCACTTGTTTTCCAGCGCCTCCCGCAAGAACGCGCGATTGTTCAACTGCAAGTTGGCGATCATGCGGATGTAGGTCGCTTGACCCGTGTGATCCGCTAGCTCAAGCATCGGAAAGAGCAGCGCGCCTAATACCGCCCGCACGTTTATCCCTGCCTCTACCTCCAGTCTGTCGAGCCGCGCCTGACGGTCTTCGTCGATCAGACGCGCGCCGTCGACGACCAGCTCACGGGCCAATTCCAGTTTGTTCCCGAAGTAGTAGCGCAGCGAGGCGCTGTTGCGCTGCCCTGCGGCGGAGATGATGTCCTGCACGGACACGCCGTCCAGTCCGCGCAGCGCGAACAGACGCTGCGCTTCTTCTTTTAAGCGAATTCGTGTCTCCGCCCCATCCGAGCGAAGGGTTTTCCCTAGCGTCGTCATTACTTTACCGTGTCGAGTTAATTAACTACACTGGGTTAACTAACCCAGTTGGAGAAACTTAGCATGAAAGTGATCGTTATTGGAGGTGGCATTGGTGGGCTCACAACCGCTCTGGCGTTGCTGCGCCACGGTATCGAGCCGATTGTACTGGAGCGCGCGCCGCAGCTGACCGAGGTCGGGGCGGGCATCCAGATCGCGGCGAACGGCACGATCGTGCTGCGGGAGTTGGGGCTCGAGCCGGCGCTGGCGAGCATTGCGACCGTGCCGGCTGGCTTTGATTACCTCGAGTTGTCGACGGGGCGCCGCCTGTACTACGCCCCGCTCGGTGAGGAAGCCGCGGCACGTTATGGCGCGTTGCTTTACAACGTCCACCGCGCCGATCTGATCGGCCTGCTCGCGAAGGCTTTGCCATCCGATGTGATCCGGCTGGGCGCGCAATGCGCGTCGGTGTCGCAGGACGACGACGGCGCCTACGTCACCCTGCAAGACGGCGAAGTCATTCGGGGCGACGCCGTGATCGGCGCGGATGGCATTCACTCCGCCGTTCGGACGGCCCTCCGCGGACCTGAGGAGAAGCAGTTCGCCAACATCCTGATGTGGCGCGCGCTGATTCCGGCAGACCGGCTTCGCGGGCTGAACCTGCCGGTGGCGGGGAACAACTGGTTCGGCATTGGCCGCAATATCGTGTCGTACTGGGTTCGCCCGGACCTCTACAGTGTTCTCGCGTCGGTGCCGGCAACCGAAGTGAGCCGCGAGTCATGGACGCAAGCGGGCGACGTCGCGCAACTGCGCCGCGCGTTTGAAGGTTCCGAGCCGACCGTCCAGAAAATGCTGGAAGCCGTCGACTCGACCTTCATCACGGGGATGTACCACCGGGATCCGATCGAACACTGGGCCACCGGGCGGATCGCGCTGCTCGGCGACGCCGCGCATGCGATGGTGCCTTATCTCGCGCAAGGCGCCTGCCAGTCGATTGAAGATGCGTGGGTTCTTGCCACCTGCCTTAAGAACCATGGCACGGCTGGCGTTCAGGACGCGCTGCTGGAATACGAACGACGCCGCCAGCCACGTACGACGCGGATTCAGGCGGGCGCGCGCTTTGTCGTCGATTGGGCGCATGAACCCGACGAGGCACGGGTACGCCAGCGTAACGGACGGCTGAAGGGACTCTCGCGTATCGATCCGCTCGCCGAGGCTTCGTGGTCGTTCGCCTGGGGGCACGACATCCTTAAGGCCGTCAAGCTGCCGCCGGGCGAGGTGGTGGGTTTGAGCGCGGCACGCGAAGGAAAGCGGATGGCGCGTCCCGAGAGTCAGCGCGCTTTCGATCTCTGGAAGGGCGTGTTCAAGCCGGATGACATTGCGCGTGGGGATCGGGGACAGCGTGCAGCCTACGAACGGTTCCTTCTCGAGCAGTTCCCGGTGCCCGCCGGTACGGAAGTGACGGACGTCGATCTTGACGGGGTGAGCGCGTTGCGCGTGGTCGCAGCGGGAGCAGGGCAGAAGGCGACCGTACTGCACTTCCACGGCGGCGGCTACGTGCTGGGTTCGGCAAAGAGTTCGGTTGAATACGCAAGCCGTCTCTCGCACGCCCTGAACGGTCCGTGCTACACGGTCGACTATCGCCTCGCGCCCGAGCATCCGTATCCGGCGGCATTCGATGACGCATTCAGCGCGTATCGCGGCTTGCTCGCTGCGGGTGTCGATCCGTCGACGGTGTTCCTGAGCGGCGAATCGTCCGGCGGCGGTCTGGCTCTGGCGCTGGCGGCTGCGTTACGTCGCGCCGGCCTGCCGTTGCCAGGCGGCGTCATTGCAATCTGCCCGCTGACCGACCTCACGCTGAGCGGCCCCTCCGTCAAGGCGAATTCGGGCGACGACCCCGCCGCGAATCGCGAGACGCTTTCCAACCTTGTCGCGTCCTACTTCCAGGGCCACGAGCCGACCGATCCGATGGTGTCGCCGCTGTTCGCGGATCTCGCGGACCTTCCGCCGGTCTTTCTTTCGGCCGTGGAGGGCGAGGTGCTGGAAAGCGACACGACTCGTTTTGCGGAGCGGGCAAAGGCAGCCGGCGCGAACGTGCAATTGAAGATGGTGGCCGATTCGGTTCACGTTTTCACGCTCTTCCCGTTCTTGCCGGAAACCGCTGAGACGCTCGAAGAAATCGGCTGGTGGAGCCGCCAGCTCCTGCAGAAGTAGAGCGACGCATCCGCCTCGCGCAGGTCGCGAGGAACGGATGCGACAACCTGCTCACGCATCGCTGCCGTGAGCAGATCCTGCTTGCGTCACGAGCGATTTGCCTGTGACGCAAGCAATCGGTTCCAAAGCGCTACGCCATCTCACTGCATTTCGTCTCATGCCCGGAGTAGATATGACGGCAACATCAACGCGTCGGCTGGCCGACGTGTCGCGGCAACTATCCGTGCCGCAGACATCGCTGTACACCAATCTCGAAGCCTCCTCGGGCCGCTATCCAGACAAGGCTGCGATCCTTTACTACGGCAGCACCGTAAGCTACCGGCAATTGCGATCTGAAGTTGATGCGATGGCGGGATTTCTGCAGCAGCACTGCGGCGTTGCCCGCGGTGACCGCGTCGTCCTGTACATGCAGAACAGTCCGCAGTTCGTCATCGCCTTTTATGCGGTGCTGCGTGCGGATGCAGTAGTCGTGCCCGTCAATCCGATGAACCGGACGTCGGAGCTGCAACACATACTCGGCGATAGCGGGGCTAGCGTCGCCTTCGTCGGTGAAGAACTCATGGAGCACGTACGGCCGCTGTTGGGCCTTAAAGTGGATCATGTGATCTCCGCACGTTATGCCGACTATCTTCGCGACCAGACCGATCTGCCGCTGCCCGACGTTCTGACATCGTCCGGGCGGCAGCCCCATGCAGAGTCGATAGACAGTCATGCTGCCCTCATCGGCTGGAACGACGCGCTCTCTCGCGCGTGTATTCCGCGCGGCCACGAATCCCGGCCCGAGGATCTGGCGGTCATTCCGTATACGTCCGGCACGACCGGTCGCCCCAAAGGGTGCATCCATACACATCGCAGCGTCATGCATTCAACGGTCTCGTGCGCCGAATGGCCGAACCTCGCGAATGAGAGCGTGATGCTGTGCTCCGTGCCGTTGTTTCACGTCACCGGCATGCAAAACTGCATGAACATGCCGATCTACATCGGCGCGACGATGGCGATTATGACCCGCTGGGACGCGCAATGTGCCGCGCACGTGATCGAACGCCACCGCGTAAGCACATGGATCACGGTTCCCACGATGCTCATCGACCTGCTAAACCTGGTGGACGTCGATAGGTTCGACCTGAGTTCAATTGCATACCTGAGCGGCGGCGGTGCCGCGATGCCGCAGGCTGTCGCGCAGCAGATCGAGAAGCGTTGGGGCGTCCCGTACGTGGAAGGGTATGGCCTAACCGAGACGATGGCGGCGACCCATATCAATCCGCCGAAGCACAGCAAGCAACAGTGCATGGGGGTGCCGATTTTCAGCACGGATTCACTCGTTGTCGACCCCGAGACGCTCGAGCCTCTCGGTGGAGGCGAAACAGGCGAAATTCTCGCCAGCGGACCTCAAGTCTTCGACGGGTATTGGCAGTCGGCCGAAGCTACGCGAGAAGCATTCGTTCTGATCGATGGGAAACGCTACTTGCGCACGGGAGATCTCGGCTATGTAGATCGGGACGGATACTTCTTCATCGTCGACCGGCTCAAGCGCATGATCAACGCCTCGGGCTACAAAGTCTGGCCGGCCGAGGTCGAGGCCATGCTGTTCGAGCATCCCGCCGTCCAGGAAGCGTGTGTCATTGCGACTCACGATCCGCGTCGAGGCGAGTCGGTCAAGGCGGTCATCGTGCTTCGGAACGGTGAGCACGCGACGGAAGACGACATGGTGTCGTGGGCCCGCGAACGCATGGCGTCCTATAAGGTTCCGCGCGTCATTCAGTTCGCCGCCAGCTTGCCTCGTACCGCGAGCGGAAAGATCCAGTGGCGACAGCTGCAGGAAGAGGAAGCGCGGAGGCGGGACGCTCAATCCGAAGGGCGCCGGCCGGGCTGATCCGTTACCCGCGCTAGGTGTTTTTGCCACATCGCCAGGGTTATCCCCAACGCCTCGTCAACGCGGTGGAATAAGGCGTGGCGCAGTGGTCCATGCGTTCATGGCGCGCAAAGTAAGTTTTCTGGCAGTTGCGCTCAAGGTTTCCGGGCAACGTGTGGTTGTGGACACAAGACACAACGCCTTGATCGGAGCCGGTGCCGTCAGCGGATGAACTTTTCGCCGAGCCGGCAGGCTGATCACGTCATGTCGGCTCATTGCGTCAGGCAACAGGCCGCACTCAAGCGTGTGTACTCAGCCGGCAATGAATGAGCTGTAAATAGGGTTCATATAATTCGTAGTGCGACATAATCATAAAATTGGAGTCTTTGTATGGCGAAGGTAAGGAGATTGACTGGAAAAGAGCGGCATCGACGCAGGGCCGGCCTGTTGGCGGCCATCATGTCTACCGCGACGCTGTACTCCGTCTCGGCAGCCGCGCAGTCGTCGGTCACGCTTTTCGGCGTCGTCGATGAAGGAATTCGCTACACGACTCATGCGGATCCGCAAGGCGATTCGCGTGTGCAGCTCGCCAACGGCGCCAACGAGAGTCTTTGGGGATTCAAGGGAGCGGAAGACATCGGTGGCGGAACGAAGGTCGTATTCCAGCTGGAGAATCGCTTTTTCCCGAACACCGGGGCGACCGACCCTGCCTATCCGTTCTTCAATACGGCTTTTGTTGGCCTGCAGTCGAGCAGTTACGGAAAGTTGACCATGGGCCGTCAGATCAACCCGCTTACCGACGCTGTTGTGGGCGCCTTCGTGACCAATGCATGGCTGCCGACCTTCTACCAGTTTCGGCCAGAAGTCATGATGGCTCAGGGCGTGTGGACCAGCAACATGGTCAAGTACGCGGCGCGCTGGCAATCCCTTACGGCTGAGCTGTCGTATGCGTTTGGTGGCAATGCAGGCGCATTCGGTTCGGGAAGTCAGATTGGGGCATCGATTCTCTATTTGCCTGGCGCACCCTTGCGTCTGGCTGCCGCGTACCTGGACTCGCGCGATGCCGTGAACGGTTCCGCGCACTTCAAGTCCTGGACGGCTGGCGGGTCCTATTCGTTCGGCGATACGACTGTCAACGCCGGCTGGGCCGTGAACAGGCAGGATGCCGGGTTTGTCGGCAATTTCCCTAACGGTCCATTCACACCGCCGGAATTGTCCGCGCTTAAATTCAATACATTCAGTGCCCGGGAAATGTTTTTTGGCGGGGTGACGCAACTGATAGGGAATGCGACTCACCTTTCGGCGAATGTATGGCGCACGATTCAGACCGGGAAGACGCAAACGGCCGACGGCAACGCGACGCAATTCCAACTGCTCGCGGACTATAACTGGTCCAAACGCACGGATACCTATCTGGAAGCCGACTACTCGCTGTACCGCGGCGGCATGGTGGGCGCCCAGTTCCAGGGGATCAACGCCCTGAGTTCGGCGTACGGCACGACCCAGCTAGGCATCATGGCCGGTATCCGGCATACGTTCTAGTCTGCCGGCGGGATGACGAACGGCTCGAGCGCGTGCCGGCGGGCGCGATCACGGATAGTCCTGAAAGGACGAGAGGATGTCCTTCGAAACTATTTCGATTCGACCATACCGGAGAGCGATCGCTCCTTTTTCGGCCATGGCCTTCAGCTCCAGCGACAGCGTCTGGCGCGTGATGCCCAGCATCATGGCCAGCGTGTCCTGGGAGATGCTGACGTCCGGGCGACTCTGCGGCCACGCGGTCACGTCGCCCGACGCGAGCAGCAGCAGGCGCCGGGCAATGCGCGCGCGCGTCGAGTGGAGCGTGGCATCTTCGATCAGGCGATAGAGCCAGTTCATGTGGATGGACTGCAACTCGGCGATAGCCCGCAGGAACGCTGGTCTCTGCATCAGCTCGTCAAAGGCGGCTGTTCTGACCACGAAGACGGTCGATCGCTCGATGGCGACGACATCGCGTGGCCGTGGCTGACCATCGGTCATGGAGGTCTGTCCAAACCAGTTGCCGGCTTCGATGACGGCCAGGATCGCTTCCTTGCCATCTTCGCGAAGCGTGCAGGCTTTCAGTCGGCCGCTCTTAATGCCATAGAAGCCGATCGGCGTATCGCCGCGGCGGAACAGATATTCGCCGGGGTGCATCGTCACCCATTCGCTTCGCTGGATAAGCGCCTCCTGCTCGAGCGCAGGCAAGGAGCAGAACCACTGGTTTGTCCGCATTTCCTCGGACGTGTCGGTCATGAATGCCATTTTGAAACGGTCAATGTACACATTTGCTGAAAACGCGACGGACGATCGCAAGTTTGTGGGGCTTCTGCCGCGTCCATATCAGACCGCGTGGCCGGAGGGCTCCACCCCATTATCGGGCTCGGGTCTCTGATCGAGAAGCTCAATTCAGACTGTATCCCCCGACTGTATCCACAGCATTCCCCCATTCGGGGGGTACTTCCCGAGTCCAGACACTCGGATCATTGTCTCAACGCGATGCCACAGCAGGCCGAGAAAAATAAATCGATCAGCATCCGCTTTAAATCCATTTTGGAACTGAAGGAGATACACATGCAGGACGAAGTCATGACGTCAGGATCTGCCGCCTACGCCTATCCGTTGCTGATCAAGCAACTATTGCTCACGCCGTTCGTTCAGTCGCAAGACGAGGAGATTGTCTACAGGGACCAGTTCCGGATGACCTATGCCACGTTGCGCGAGCGTATCGCGCGGCTCGCCAACGGCTTGAGCCAACATGGCGTGCGGCACGGCACCACCGTCGCGGTGATGGACTGGGACAGCCACCGCTATCTCGAGAGCTATTTCGCCGTGCCGATGATGGGCGCTGTCTTGCAGACCGTGAACGTGCGCCTGTCGCCCGCCGAAATCGCCTACACGATCAATCATGCCGGCGCTGAAGTCCTGCTGGTTCACACGGATTTTCTGCCGGTCGTCGAATCGATCAAGGACAAACTGGAAACCGTGCGTACGTTCATCTGGATCGATGAGCCAGGCAGCGAAGTGTCTGAGCACAGCATTCCCTTCGCGACGGAATACGAGGCGATGCTGGCGGCGAGCAGCACGAGCTATGTGTTTCCCGATTTCGACGAGAACACGCGTGCAACGACGTTCTACACCACCGGCACAACCGGTCTTCCCAAGGGCGTCTACTTCACGCATCGGCAACTGGTTCTGCACACCATCACCCTGATGGCGGCACTGGCGAGCCCCGTCTCGGGACAGCGTTTTCATCGTGGCGACGTGTATATGCCGCTCACCCCGATGTTTCACGTCCACGCATGGGGCATGCCGTATATCGCCACGGTGATGGGTGTGAAGCAGGTCTATCCCGGGCGCTATTTGCCGGACCGGCTCGCACGACTTGTGCGTGAAGAGGGTGTCACGTTCTCGCATTGTGTCGGCACGATCCTGCACATGCTGCTCGCGTGCGAGGAGGGGAAGACGACGGACATGAGCAAGTGGAAGGTCATCATCGGCGGCGGCGCGTTGCCGCAAGGTCTCGCGAAGGCGGCGCTAGACCGGGGCATCGATGTGTTCGTCGGTTACGGGATGTCGGAAACCTGCCCCGTGCTCAGTCTCGCGCAACTGCCGCCGGGCGCCGAAAAGCTCGACGCCGACGAGCAGCTCAGCCTGCGCTGCAAGACCGGCCGGCCGGTTCCTCTGGTTGATCTGCGTGTCGTCGACGACAACATGGATGAGCTCGCCCACGACGGCAAAGCCACCGGTGAGATCGTCGCGCGGGCACCGTGGCTCACGCAAGGTTATCTGAAGAACCCCGAGGCTTCCGAGCAGCTGTGGGCCGGTGGCTATCTCCATACGCAAGACATTGCCAGTATCGATCCGACGGGCAACGTACAGATCACCGACCGTCTCAAGGACGTGATCAAGTCCGGCGGCGAGTGGGTTTCATCGCTCGAAGTAGAAAACCTGATCTCGCGCTACGAGGGCGTGTCCGAAGTGGCCGTCATCGGCATCAAAGATGAGAAGTGGGGGGAGCGACCGGTGGCGCTGGTCGTGCTCAAGGAGGGGGTAGCCGTCACGGAGGAAGACATCAAGCAGCACGTCCTGTCGTTCAGCACATCCGGAAAGATCTCGAAGTACGCGGTGCCGCAGACGGTGAAGTTCGTCGATGCGATTGCAAAGACGAGTGTCGGCAAGACCAACAAAAAGTGGCTGCGCGAGCAGTTCGCCTGATGGGCAAGCACATTTCCAGGAGTGCAAGCGATGAGTACTGAGAACTACAGCATTGCCACCATCGGCGATTTCGTGGGGCGCGAGTTGGGCGTGTCGGACTGGGTGTTGGTCGACCAGGCGCGTATCAATGCGTTCGCCGAGTGTACGGGCGACAAACAATGGATTCACGTCGACGAGGAGCGGGCGAAACGCGAGAGTCCGTTCGGCGGCACGATCGCACACGGTTATTTGACCCTGTCGTTGCTGGGGAGCCTCGCGATCGAGATCGGCATCGTTCCCAAGGACGCTTCAGCGGGTCTCAACTACGGTCTGGACAAGGTGCGTTTCATGACGCCCGTCAAGGCCGGTGCGCGTGTACGTAGCCGTATGACGCTCGTGTCGGCGGAGAGCAAGGGCGGTGGCCGCATCCTGATCAAGATCATGAACGAGCTGCAGATCGATGGCGAGGACAAGCCGGCACTGATTGCAGAAACGCTCGCGATGCTGGTCGCGTGATCCATAACGTTTGGCGAAGCGGAAGAGATTCCTGAAGGAGCAGCAAAATGGCGGTAACCACTGAAAGCTCGCAACAAAGCCCGCAACAAAGTGACAAGGCCGATGATCTCGCGGCGTCGGCTGCGGAGGGAATGCTGGGTCCGAATCCCTTTGTCGGCTTGCGGCCGTCCGACATCGTCGCCACCGCGCAGAAAATCGGCGCTCAGGCATGGCGGCAACCGGGTTTGGTGCTGGAGCAGGAAGTGGCGCTCGCTCGCGAGCTGTTAGCGCTTTTCTCGGGTAACGGGGAATCGACGCCACCCAAGGGCGACAAACGCTTCGCCGACGCTGCATGGCAGAACAATTCGCTGTATCGCGTGACACTGCAAGGCTACCTCGCGTGGA
This sequence comes from Burkholderia sp. GAS332, assembly GCA_900142905.1. Lineage (NCBI taxonomy): Bacteria > Pseudomonadati > Pseudomonadota > Betaproteobacteria > Burkholderiales > Burkholderiaceae > Burkholderia > Burkholderia sp. GAS332. The sequence continues at coordinate 2,186,340 of FSRV01000001.1, forward strand.
GCAATGCGCTTGCGGGTTTCGTCGAGCGCTCCGCGCTGGATCCCGCGAACAAGGAGCGTGCACGGTTCGTGATGTCGCTCGTGACAGACGCGGCGTCTCCGACGAACACGCTGCTGGGGAACCCCGCGGCGCTCAAGAAGGTCATTGATACGGGCGGCGCGAGCCTGCTCGACGGCTGCAACAACATCGTGACGGACCTGCTCAAGAATCATGGCATGCCCGCGCAGGTCAACAAGACGGCTTTCGAGGTCGGCAAGAACCTCGGTACGTCCACAGGCGCGGTCGTGTTTCGCAATGAAGTGCTTGAACTGATCCAGTACGCGCCAACGACGCAGCAGGTCTACAGCCGGCCGCAGCTGATTGTGCCGCCGCAGATCAACAAGTTCTACATCTTCGATCTCTCCGAGGGCAAGAGCATCGTCGACTATCTGGTCAAGAACGAGCTCCAGGTGTTTGTCGTCAGCTGGCGCAATCCGACCGCGGCGCAAAGCCACTGGGATCTGGACACGTACGTCCGCGCGCTGGTGGAAGCCATTGCGGCGGTGCGTGAGATCACCGGTTGCGACGACGTCAACCTGCATGGCGCCTGCTCCGGTGCAATGACCATTTCGGCCTTGCTGGGACATCTCGCAAGCAAGGGTGAAAAGACGGTCAATGCCACCACGCTGATGGTCGCCGTACTCGACAACATTGCCGACTCGCAACTCGGTCTCTTTGCAACACCTGAGGCGATTGCGGCGGCCAAGCAGCACAGCATCTCACGCGGGGTGCTGGCGGGCGAGGAAATGGGACGCGTCTTCGCCTGGATGAGGCCCAACGATCTGGTGTGGAACTACTGGGTCAACAATTACTTGCTCGGCAATGCACCGCCTGCCTTCGACGTTCTTTACTGGAACAACGACACGACCCGGCTCCCGGCGAAGCTGCATGGCCAGTTGCTCGACATTTTCACGCAGAACCTGTTCAGCAAGCCTGGCGCGCTGACCGTGCTGGGCACGCCGATCGACCTGTCCAAGGTCACGTGTGACAAGTATGTTGTGGCAGGTATGACGGATCACATTACGCCGTGGAAGGGGGTGTACAAGACCGCCACGGCGTTTGGTGGCAATACCCGGTTCGTTTTGAGTTCAAGCGGGCATATCCAGAGCCTGATCAATCCTCCGGGCAATCCGAAGGCGAAGTACCACATCAACCCGGAGTTGCCCGCGAATGCCGACGCTTGGCTTGCCGGCGCAAAGGCAGAAACGGATTCGTGGTGGAGTAACTGGAGAGACTGGCTGGTCGCCCGTTCCGGCGACAAGCGTGCAGCGCCAGCGGCGCTCGGCAGTGTACGGCACCCGGCCGGCGTGAAAGCACCCGGGACCTATGTTTCGGAAGCCTAATCGGCATCGTCGCCGAATAGAAAAACCGATTTTTTTGTAACTACCTTAACGGAGTCATCATGGCAGCAACCCAACCCAGCAATATCTTTGGTGAATATACGAAGCTCATCACGCAGTTCAAGCTACCGGGTATCGACGTAGCCGCAATCCTCGAATCGCGCCGCAAGGACATTGAAGCGCTCGCCGAGGCGAATATGACGGCACTCGCCGGTGTACAGCAACTCGGTCAGAAGCAGATGGATATCGCGCGTTCGTCGATGACTGAACTGCAATCGCTCGTGACCCGCTTGAGGACCCCCGGCAGCGAAACCGCTACGGCAACGGGAGAGGGCGTTCAAAAGGCACTGCAAAAAGCCTTCGTGGACATGCAGGAACTCGCGGATGCCGCGTATCGCGCTCAAACCGACAGTATCGCTGTCGTCACGAAGCGCTTTGCGGAGCATGTCGAGGAACTGAAAGCGCTCGTGCAACCCAAGAAGTAACCGGTTGGTGCGAACCGCTACCACAACGAAACGAAACGAAGCGAAGCGTCCAACTTGGGGACCCACCGGATGACCGACTTACAAACAAGCGCGGAGTCTATCGACACCATGCAAACTCAGATGATCGATCTGGACGGCCAGTTGCTGCGTGTCGCGGTCCGGCCCGGCAGCGACGCTTCGCCCCCGCTGCTCTTATTCAATGGCATCGGCGCGAATCTTGAACTGGTCGAGCCGTTCGTTGCCGCACTGGATGACGTAACAGTCATCATTTTCGACGTCCCCGGCGTTGGCGGCTCGCCCGCTCCCTTGATCCCGTATCGGTTCTCGACGCTTGCCGTCCTGGCCGACAAGCTGCTGACGCGGCTCGGTTACGTCGACCCGGTCGACGTGCTCGGCGTATCCTGGGGTGGGGCGCTAGCCCAGCAGTTCGCGCACCTTTACCCCGAGCGCTGCCGCAGACTGATTCTCGCGGCCACGTCGCCTGGGGTGATCATGGTGCCCGCGCGCTTGTCGGTACTTTCAAAACTGATCGGGCCGCGACGCTATACCGATCCGGCCTACCTGCGGCAAATCGGAGCGGAGATATACGGCGGCGCGTACCGCCGCGATCCCGCGTTGCTCGAGGAACACAGCCGGCATATCGAGCCGCCGCGTGGCCGTGGCTATCTGTATCAATTGCTGGCCGCATCGGGTTGGACCAGCTTGCCCTGGCTAGGCGGCCTTCGGCAAACGACGCTCGTCATGCATGGCAACGACGACCCAATTGTGCCGCTCACAAACGCAAAGATTCTCGCGGCAAGGATTCGACATGCGACCCTGCATGTGATCGATGACGGCCATCTATTTCTGATCACCCGGGCAAAAGAAGTCGCTCCGGTAGTGAAGCGGTTCCTGCGGCAGGAGGCGCGTTGAGTTTCGTGACGCAGAGGAACGGACATGTCCAGCGTGCCGAGCTCGACCCAACCGGGGACAGGAAGCTCGCCCGGTTGAAGCGCATGCGCACGACGGCGACCTGTTTGCTCGCGGCGATGATCGTGCTGCTGATCGGCTGCGTGGCCTGGCAGGCACAGCATCCGTGGCTCGCGTGGCCACGGGCGTTTGCCGAGGCGGGTACCGTCGGTGCGATTGCAGACTGGTATGCCGTCGTCGCATTGTTCCGGTACCCGTGCGGGATCCCGATCCCGCACACGGCCATCATTCCGAAGAACCAGCAGCGCATCGCCGAGAGTCTGGGCAGCTTCGTCGAGGAAAACTTCCTGACTCCCGAACTCATCGTCGGGCGACTGAGGGGCTTCAACGCGGCAGAAGCGCTGGCGGGATGGCTCGCCGTCCCTGAAAACAGCGCGACGGTCGCGGAGGTGGTGGCCGGCTCGCTGCCCCGATTGCTTAGCGATATCGACGAGAAGGACGTCGAATATCTCTTCGATCGACTCGTGATTCCGCAATTGCGCACGCTCGAGGTATCACGCCTCGCGGGCGAGGTCCTGACGATCCTTGCCGAAGGCAACCGTCATCAGCCGTTGCTGGATCGCGGACTGAGCGCCGTGCAAACGTGGTTGACCAGCAACGTTGGGCTGATCAAGGCGAAGTTCAGCGAGGCGTCGAAACTTACGCTGGCATCGCTGGACGGCTACATCGTCAACAAGTTCGTCGATGGCATCATCGCGCTCATCCACGAGGTCGCGGCGAACCCGGAGCACGAACTTCGGCGCCGGTTCGATGTGGCGGTGGAAGAACTTTCCAGCAACCTGCGGACCTCAGCGGTTTATCGCCGGTTTGGCCGACTGTTGCTGCGCGACTGCATTCGGCATCTTGAAGAGGGGGGCTATTACCGTGTCATGCTCGATCACGTCCGTGGGACCGTGCTTGCTGATCTCGGCGGCAAGGACTCTGTCGTGCGAGACATGCTGACCGGGACACTCGTGTCGATCGGTAAAGGCGTGGCGAGTGAGCCGTCCATTCAGCGCAAGTTGAACGCGTGGTGGCTTGATGTTGCCGGCCTGCTCGTGCTGCGCCATCGCCATCAGTTGTCGGCGCTGATAACCGACGTCGTGACAGGCTGGGACACGAAGGAGGTGAGCCGCAAAGTCGAGGCCGAGATCGGTCGCGACCTGCAGTACATTCGCATCAACGGCACGTTTGTCGGTGGCGCGGTGGGCGTCCTGATCCATGCATGTGTGTGGCTTGTTTTGCGGTAAGCCCGCTACCACCCGCGTATCAGCTGCTATTAGCTATGTTTGACCAAGCCGAGCGCCTGCGCGCGCGAGACGGCTTGGGCGCGTTTGTCGACTTCCAGCTTCGTAAAGATACTCTTGACGTGGGATTTGACCGTCTCAGGTGTGATCCCGAGCGTACGCGCGATTTCCTTGTTTGACTGTCCCTGTGCGATCAACTCGACAATGCCGCGCTCTCGCGAGCTGAGGCGGTCCCGCTCGCTTTCTGGCTGGCGTTGGCTGTTGGGTTCGTGCAGTGCTTGCCAGCTATTCAACAGGCGGTCTAGCCAGGTCACGATTTCCGGCGCTTTGGCGCGGGTGCGGGCGTTGTCGTGCGCCAGCTTCAATAGCGGACCGATCTCCAGCCCTTGATCGATAATGGACTGGCAAATCCCAGCCGGCGCCGCGACCGTCGCAACGTCGTGGAATATCTCGAGCGCCCGCTCGCGCTCGCCTGCGTTCAGCCACGCCAGCGCGAGGAGGGTCCGCAGTCGCAGTGCGAGATAGGCTCCATGCAGGTGTTCAAGACGCTCCAGCGCCGCGTTCAATATCGCCACCGCCTCCTGTGACTGATGCCGTCGTATCGCCAGGCACGCCGCGCCAAGGTCCCGGTAGTTCTCGATTTCCGGCGAGACCGGAACGGACGACCCGGCGTCGGCGGTAGCCAACTGGCGCAGTTGTGCCACGCACGCGGCTGCTTCGGCAAGCCTGCCTTCTGTGAGATTGAGCCGGATTCTTTCCGAGAGCGCGGCAGCGACCAACCGGTTCCATCCACGTGCCTCGCCCAACGCCTGTCCGCGATCGAGCAACGCATACGCGTGCGTAAAATTCCCGCGCGCCACCGCGATTCGAAGGAGGATGCGATAGGCAATCAGCACGCTGTCGAGAAATACCGCAAGTTCAATCACCGGCATGAGTTCGACGAGCAGCGCTTCAGCTTCGTCCAGCCGGCCTTCTTCATAACGCAATTGCGCGAGCATCGGCGCGCACAACGCCGCCGCTATCGACTGCGGACCCGAATGCTGCTCGGCGAGCGCCATCGCTTCGTTGAAACGGCGCTCCGCGAGCGGACAGCGCAGTTGCTGCAATTCCACATGGCCGAGCAGGCAAAGCCGGTAGACCGTGGAGAATACGCTGCGTTGGTCTTCCGCAATGGAGTCGGGAATCCACGGTGTGGCATGCAGCGCGTCAAGATTGCCGGCTTTCCAGTGGCAGAAACGGGCGACGTTCGAGACCACGTTGGTGGTCCACGAATCGCGCGACGGCCGGTCCAGATAGTCTTGCGTGAGCGCGAGCGCCCGTTGCGGGTCATCCTGTAAGGCCGCCAGCGTCGAACGAATCGCGATGCACTCCGAGCGGACGTGGTCCGCGTCGACATCCTTGCGCGTGGCGTCGTGTTCGATCGAATCCAGCATCGCGATCGCGTCGTCGAAGCGCAAGGCGAGTACCGTGCCCCAGGCGATCGCAAGCGTGACTGTGATCTGTGCGCGCATCAGGTCGGCCGGGAACTGACGTTGCCAGCCGACCAGCGTGAGCAGATCGCCGCCTTTGAGGAGGGCCATGGCGCAGTGTTCCATGAGGCGAATGGCCTCGTCGGTTGCACCGGCCGCAATCGCGTGCCTGACTGCGTCGGTCCACTGGTGCTGCGCCGCATACCATTGCCACGCGCGGCGATGCAGTTCAGTAATCTCCTCGTGGTGCCGGGCCGCCAGCCGACGCTGCAGATATTCCGCCATGAGCGGGTGATAGCGGAACGAGTGTCCTTCCAGATCCAGCGGCTCCAGCAGCAACTGGCGAGCGACAATGGCGTCCAGCATCGCCTGGCTCGGTGCGAGGCCGGTGAGCGCCTCACACAGCGGTGCGCTCAGACGATCGAGTATCGCCGTACGCAGCATGAACTCGAGCATGCCGGTTGGTAAGGACTGCAGTATGTCTTCGAGGTAGTCTGCCAGCGGTCTCGACGCGCCGCTCGGCGCGCTTGGCTGCCAGCCTCGGGGGCGATCCTTGCGGGACAGCACCGAGGAGGAGATGCGCAGCGCCGCCGCCCAGCCTTCAGTGGTGGCGAAGAGCGACTTCACGTCGATGGTGCCGTGCTTGCCCGGGCATTCGTGTTCGACGAAGCGGCGCGTCTCGTCGAAGTTGAATCTCAACGTCGATGCGTCGATTTCCAGCAGATCGTTGTGGGCGCGCAGCTTGGCCGTAGGGAAAGGGGGATCCGTTCGCGTGCAAAGCACCACGTGGACCTGCGAGGGCGCATTGGCGATGAACAGCGACATCGCTTCGTGAATCGGCGCCTCGCTGATCAGGTGGTAGTCGTCGATGAAAACGTAGACCTCGTCGTCGACATCGATCAGCTCGTTGATCAGCGTTGTCGCCAGCGAATTTGCCGGCACAAACGACGCTTCGGCGGTCAAGCCGATCACTGACGTGCCGACGGTACCGCAGGCTTGCCGCAAGGCGTGCGCAAGGTGATTGAAGAAGCGGGCTGGCTCGTTATCTTCGGCGTCGAGCGATAGCCAGGCCACCCGCGCACTGCTCGTCCCGAGCATTTTTAGCCAGGTGAGCGCGAGCGACGTCTTGCCGAATCCAGCCGGCGCCTTGATCACCGTCAGGCGCTTCGTTTCCGTCTGCGCAGCAAGCGAGACAAGGCGCGGGCGATCGATCAGGCCGGCGGGCAGGCGCGGCGGAAAAACCTTCGTCGCGAGGACGAGCGGTGGCCTGTTCAGGGGTGGCGCTTTTGTCCCGTTTGTTGCTTTCGTCGCTTCTATCAGGTGCATCAGCTGCTCCAGGTGTTCGGGTTGACCCTGGCTGCCATCCCCCGTCCATCCAGTCGTGCTCCCCTTTATGGGGGATTTTGCGCGGTGCTGCGCTCAGACACTATGGATTCCAGCGAGCAGACGCGCAGTTCCACAACTGGACAACGGTGCGGCCGGCCGGTCATAGGCGATTGCCCCTCGGCGGGCTCTGCCAGAACCGGTGGTGTGCTCAGGAAATGATACGCCCAACCACCCTAAGGGAGGAGACATGTCGGCCGCGTCGAATCGTATTGCGGCGCACAAACCCGGGCTGGCGGCGTATCCCGGACGAACACAAATAAATCTCGAGCGATCGGCTCACATGGCCGGCGTGGCGGAGTCCTTTATCCAAACGGAGTAGGCAATGAAAGTACTGGTTCCTGTCAAACGCGTCGTCGACGCGAATGTAAGAGTCCGCGTGAAAGCCGACGGCAGCGCCGTCGACATCGCGAATGTGAAACTGTCGATGAACCCCTTCGACGAAATCAGCGTGGAAGAGGCCGTGCGTTTGAAGGAAGCCGGCGTGGCCTCGGAGGTGGTGGTCGTGTCCTGCGGGGTGCAGGCCTGCCAGGAAACGTTGCGCACAGCGATGGCGACAGGCGCTGACCGCGGCATCCTCGTCGAGACCGACACCGAGTTGCAACCGCTCGCCGTGGCGAAGCTGCTCAAGGCCCTGGTGGACAAGGAGCAGCCGCAACTCGTGATGCTCGGCAAACAGGCCATCGACGACGACGCGAACCAGGTCGGCCAGATGCTCGCGGCGCTGCTCGGCTGGCCGCAGGCGACCTTCGCCTCGAAGGTGAGCGTCGAAGCGGGCAAGGCGACCGTGACGCGCGAGATCGACGGCGGACTCGAGACGATCGAGGTCGATTTGCCGGCCGTCGTGACCACCGATCTCCGGCTCAACACACCGCGCTACGCGACGCTGCCCAACATCATGAAGGCGAAGAAAAAACCGCTCGACGTGGTGACGCCCGACGCCCTCGGTGTCGACATCGCGCCGCGCCTGTCGACGCTGAAGCTCGCGGAACCGGCGAAACGCGCAGCCGGCATGCGCGTCGCCGACGCCGCGGATCTCGTCGCCAAGCTCAAGAACGTCGCACACGTCATCTGACCGGAAGAGGGAACCATGTCCGTACTCGTTATTGCAGAACACGACAATCAGACGCTGAAGGCTGCGACGTTGAACACCGTCAGCGCCGCTGCGCGCCTTGGCGACGACATTGATGTGCTCGTCGCCGGATCGCAGTGCGCGAGCGTGGCCGAACAGGCCGCCCGCATCGCCGGCGTGAAGCGCGTGCGGGTCGCCGATGCGCCGCACTATGCCCATCCGCTGGCCGAGAATCTGGCCGCGCTGATCGCGACGGTCGCAGCCGACTATAGCCACGTACTGGCGCCCGCCACCACCACCGCCAAGAACGCGATGCCGCGCGTGGCCGCGCTGCTCGACGTCGCGCAGATCTCCGACATCGTTGCCGTTGAGTCCGCCGATGTGTTCGTGCGCCCGATCTACGCGGGCAACGTGCTGGCAACGGTGCGAAGCGCGGACCGCATCAAGGTCATCACCGTACGCACGACAGCCTTTGCGGCAGCGCCCGCCGAAGGCGGTGCGGCGGCAATTGAATCGCTCGCGCCGGCCGCCGAAGTCCCGGGCTCCCGTTTCGTGAGCCAGCAACTGACCCGCTCCGAGCGTCCTGAGCTGACATCGGCGCGGCGGGTGATCTCGGGCGGCCGGGGCATGGGTTCCGGCGAAAACTTTGCCTTGCTGGAGGACATCGCCAACAAGCTAGGCGCAGCGGTCGGCGCGTCGCGCGCTGCTGTGGATGCCGGCTTCGTGCCGAACGACTACCAGGTGGGCCAGACCGGCAAGGTCATCGCGCCGCAACTTTATATCGCGGTCGGCATCTCCGGCGCGATCCAGCATCTGGCCGGCATGAAGGACTCGAAGGTGATCGTCGCGATCAACAAGGACGAGGAGGCGCCGATCTTTCAGGTCGCCGACTACTGGATCGTCGGCGATCTCTTCAAGGTGTTGCCGGACCTTTCCACTGAGCTGGACAAGCTGCAACAGAACTGATTCAGGAGACCATGATGAGCACCTATATTGCACCGCTGCGCGACATGCGCTTCGTGATGACGGAACTGGCAGGGCTTGGTGAGCTGTCTTCGCTGCCGGGTTTCGATGAGGTGAGCCCCGAACTCGCCGAGGCTGTGCTCGACGAGGCGGCTAGGCTCGCAACCGAAGTGCTCGCGCCGCTCAACAAGTCCGGCGACGAGCAGGGCGCGCGCCTGACCAAGGACGGCGTCGTCGCAGCGGACGGTTTCGCGACAGCCTACCGGCAGTTCGCCGCAGGTGGCTGGAGCGGCCTCTCCGGCGACCCGGAATTCGGCGGCCAGGGGCTGCCCGAATTGCTGCATGCGGCAACCGTCGAGATGTGGAATTCGTCGAACATGGCGTTCGCCCTGTGTCCGCTGTTGACCGCGGGCGCCACGGAGTCGCTGCGGCAGCACGGCTCGGAAGAGCTCAAGGGACGCTATTTGCCGAAGCTCGTCAGCGGCGAGTGGACGGGCACCATGAACCTGACCGAGCCGCAGGCAGGTTCGGATCTCGCCGCCGTGCGCACGAAGGCGGTGCCGGAAGACGGCCACTATCGTCTCTACGGCCAGAAGATCTTTATCACGTGGGGCGATCACGATATGACGGACAACGTCATTCATCTCGTCCTCGCACGCACGCCGGATGCGCCCGAGGGCGTGCGCGGCATCTCGCTCTTCGTCGTGCCCAAATTCCTGCTGAATGCCGACGGCTCTCCCGGGCAACGCAACGATGTACATTGCGTGTCCCTCGAACACAAGCTCGGCATTCACGCGAGTCCGACCTGCGTGATGAGCTTCGGCGATCAGGGCGGGGCGATCGGCTATCTGGTGGGGCAGGAGAACAAAGGTCTCGCGCATATGTTCACGATGATGAACGAGGCACGCCAGAAGGTGGGTATCCAGGGGCTCGCGATCGCGGAACGCGCTTATCAGCAAGCCCGCGAATACGCGAAGGAACGTGTCCAGGGCCGGCTCGCGGCCAGTAAATCGGCTGGTGCGGTTGCCATCATCCATCACCCGGATGTGCGGCGCATGTTGATGACGATGAAGTCCCAGATCGAAGCGATGCGTGCTTTCGCCTACGTGATGGCCGCGGACATGGACCGCGCGCACCGTGACCCCGACGCCGCTGAGCGCGCGCGTCGCCAGGTGCGGGTTGATCTTCTGATCCCCGTGTTGAAGGCATGGTGTACGGAGTTGGGCGTCGAGATTGCGTCGATGGGGGTGCAGGTGCATGGCGGGATGGGCTACATCGAAGAGACGGGCGCCTGCCAGTTCCTGCGCGATGCGCGAATCGCGCCGATCTACGAAGGCACGACGGGTATCCAGGCTGCCGACCTCGCAGGCCGCAAGCTCGCGTCGGATCAGGGCGCAGGGATGGCCGAACTGGTTGCGCAGATGCGCCAGGATGCGCAGGCGTTGGCGCGCAGCGCGGATACGCAAGTGGCGTCCATTGGCACGGCGCTCGCGACCGGTGTGCAGGCGCTTGAAGATGCCACGGCCTGGATGCTGCACGCATTGGCGACTCAGCCCGACGCGGCGCTTGCCGGTTCCGTCGACTATCTGATGCTGACCGGCTACGTGTGCGGCGGGTGGCAAATGGCACGCGCAGCGCTTGCTGCGTCGAGAAAGATCGCGGCGAATGAAGACCCGGACTTCCATCGCGCCAAGCTCGTCACTGCAAGTTTCTACGCTGACAAGGTCTTGCCCAAAGCGAATGCGCTTCTGGACGCGATCCGCAGCGGTGCATCGAGCGGGTCGAGCCTGCCAATCGAGCAATTCTAAGCGGCGACGCAAGCAAAAAGCGTCGATGTGAAGACATTGATATGTAATGCGAAATAAATGGGAGGAGACATGATTAAAAAATTTGCATGCCTTGCGTTAATATCGGGCGCGCTGTGTTCCAGTGCGATGGGTCAGAGCGCAGGCAGTCTTGTCACCAGCGTGGGCGGGGCGTGGCTCGACTTTGGCCCGTCTTCCGCAACGCCGCTGCAGAGCAGTTCGGCGTTGGGCACGTTCACGTCTTCGGGAACAGGTGGTCAGATACATAACACGTTCACCCTTGAGCTCTCGACCACCTATTTCGTCACTGACAATATTGCCTTTGACCTGGCAACGGGCATACCGCCCAAGCTCCAGCTTTATGCGCAGGGCAACGCCAAACCCTTCGGTGCCGGCGGCCCGGCGCTCAATTTGGGGAATCTGCAGCCGCTCGCCACCACCCGGTCGTGGGCCCCGATTCTGTTCCTGAAGTATTACTTCTTCGACGCCCAGACGAAACTGCGTCCGTTCGTCGGGGTAGGCGCGAACTATACCTGGTACTCGCATACCAATCTCAATTCGACATTCAGTGGCGCGTTGCAAGAGATTGCAGGGCCGGGCGGACAGGCCAAGGCTTCGCTGAGTCCGTCATGGAACCCCGCGTTCACCGCGGGCGCCGCTTACAACATCAGCAAGAACTGGTACGCGACTGCGTCGGTGACGTATCTGTTTCTGAAGACAAATGCGACGGTCAGTTCCGTGGCCGCCAACGGTCAGACGGTGTTGTCCAACAAGACGCGCATCACGGCGGATCCGGTGATCGTTTTTCTCGGGCTGGGATACCGGTTCTAGCGAGCGGATGCGCGGCTTGGGGCTGCCCTGCGAAGCAAGCTGCGTGACGGGGCCGAGGCAGGGCTGCCTCGGCGGCCGCATTCATCTTGGCGACCGATCCTGCCGGCCTTCAATGCTTGAGGCAGGTGTCGGCGTTTTTCCAGGTGCAGGTGTCAAGGCCGGTGTGGATGACCGGCTTCACCGTCTTTCCTTCCGCGAGGTCGCGCATCACCATGGCTGCCCGATAGCCCATTTCTTCCGGCCGCTGGCCGACGAGGACATTGACCTTGTGATCCTTGAGGGCTTGCAGTTCCGGACCGAGCGTATCGGCCGAGACGATCACGAACTTGCCGCTGTTGATCTTGTCCATGATGGGAGCCACGACCTGCGAATAGGCCTGCGGCGCAAAGAGCGGCCAGCCGCCTTCAAGGACGAAGGCATCGAGACCGGTCGCGTTGGCGGTCAGCGTGTCCTGCATCATCTGGTTCGCCTTCGCTGCGTCGTCGTTCACATAGAGCGGGCAGGCGCTGATCTCATGCCAGCCGTTTTCGCCGGCGAGCTTCGCGATGCCCTTCTTGCCCGAGAGTACGTCGCGCGTGCCCTGGGCGCGCTGGTTGATGTTCTCGGCAGCCGGGTTGCCCATGACGAGGCAGATATTGCCGCCCTTCGGCATCAGCGACTTCAACTGCTCGCCGAGCTTGACGCCCAGTTCGTAATTGTCGGTGCCGACGTAGGTCTTGCGCAGCGAGGCGTCCTTCGGTAATAAATCCGCATCCGCGGTGATGACCGGGATCGTCACATTGCGGCGGCGCAACTCTTCGGCCACGGCCGGGGCGTTCGCGGGCGAGATTGCCATACTCGCCACGCCCTTGGTCAGGAGGTCGTCGATGATCTGCACTTCGGCGGTTTCGTCCGCGGCCGTTGCGGGGCCGGTGTAGTAGCAGGTGTAGCCTTCCTTATTGAGTTCCTTGTTCGCCCGGTCGCATCCCTGGTGCATGAGGTCGAAGTAGGGGTTGTCGAGCCCCTTCACCACCAGCGCCAGGGTCTTATCGGCTGCGAAGGCGGAGGGGTCCAGCATCGTGAGCCCTCCGATCGCAGCAAGACACATCAACATTTTCTTCATTGTCGCCTCCTATGTCGACCGGAGTTAGTGCTTCAGCACTTACTCCGGTCCCATACAACGTAAAAGGCACCGGCTCTGCGGCGCCCATGTCTGCTCGCATGATTTTCGTAATAATCGCAAGGAAAGGCCGTATCCGAGCTTTAACCTTCCCGCGGAACCTCGCGACTCTGTGAAACCATGCGTCCGGCAGTTCCGCGTCTTGTCCGGCCGCCCCTCAGGCACCGGCCACAACGCGGCCGGCGCACCCGAAGACATTTCAATCTCCTTGCCGTTCGCCGCCGAGCCGGTTGAATAGCACGGCGACGATGATGAAGGCGCCGACAACCGTCCCCTGCCAGAACGAGTCGACGCCGAGCAGGATCAGGCTGTTGCGAATGACTTCGATGAGCGCGGCGCCGACCACAGTCCCGAAGGCGCTGCCGACCCCGCCCATGAGATTGGTGCCGCCGATCACGGTCGCCGCGATCACGCGCAGCTCGTCGCCGGTGCCCAGGCCCGTCGTCACCGCGCCAAGCCAGCCGACTTCGAGGATCGCCGCGACACCCGCCATGAGGCCGGCCAGTACATAGACGGAGCAGATGATGCGACGCACCGGAACGCCGGTGAGATTCGCCGCATGGCGGTTGCCACCGACCGCGAAGACGTGGCGGCCCCAGCGCGTCCAGGCAAAGGCGAACCAGAAAAGCACGGCGAGGACAACGAGGAACCACACCGGATTGGCGAGGCCGAAGGTCTTGCCGCCGCCGAGCGCGAGGAGCTTGCTACCGTCGGGACCAAAATCGAAAATGGTCCGGCTGCCGGAGAACACCAGCGCGAGGCTGCGGCCGACGCTCAGCATGCCGAGCGTCACGACGAAAGGCTGCATGTCGAGATAGGCGATGAGCAGACCGTTCACGAGGCCGACGAGCCCCGCGGTCAGGAGCCCCATGCCGATGCCGGCCCAGATCGGGTAGCCGGCGTTCATGACGACCGAGAGGACGATACCGCTCAAGCCGATCGTCGAGCCGACCGAAATATCAATGCCGCCCGTGACGATCACGGCCATCATGCCGAGCGCGACGATGGCGACGAAGGCGAAGTTGCGCGTGACGTTGAAAAGGTTTTGCGGCGTGGCAAAGGTCGAGGTCACGAACGAGAGCAGGATGCAGGCGACGACCGTGGCGAGCACCACCCAGAACACCTGGCTCGCGAGCAGCCCGGTCCAGCGGGTATGCGTCTTCGCGGATTGCGGATCATCAAGCAATGCCGAGATTGGGGTGGGCCTTTCCGGCAGATCGTCCAAGTTTGTGGCTCCCGTGTGAGGCAGGATCAGGCGACGGAGATGGCCCCGGTGATGAGGCCGGTCACTTCTTCCGGAGAAGACGCTTCGGTCTTCTTGTCCGCGACCTTGCGCCCACGGCGCATGACGACCACGCGGTGGGCGACGGCGAAAACGTCAGGCATGCGATGGCTGATGAGAATGACTGCGATGCCATGTTCGGACAGGCGTTGGATGAGGTCGAGCACCTCCGCCACCTGCCGGACGCTAATCGATGCCGTCGGCTCGTCCATGATGACGAGCCGCGCCTCGGAGAGGCGCGTGCGAGCGATCGCCACAGCCTGTCGCTGACCGCCCGACATTTGTCGGACGAGATCACGGGGGCGCGTCTCGGATTTCAGTTCTTTGAAGAGTTCGCCGGCGCGCCGATACATGGTCGCGTGATCGAGAATGCGGATGGGCCCGAAACCGAGCCGCGGCTCACGGCCGAGGAAGACATTGGCGGCCGCCGTGAGGTTGTCGCAGAGTGCGAGGTCCTGATAGACCACTTCGATTCCTTGGGCGCGGGCGTCGACCGGTTTGCCGAAATGCACCTGCTTACCGTCGATGAGGATTTCGCCGTGCGAGGGGGGAAAGTTGCCGGCGATGACCTTCACCAGCGTCGATTTCCCGGCCCCGTTGTCGCCCATGAGCCCGACCACCTGGCCCGGCTCCAGACTGAAGGTCATGTCGGTCAGGGCGTGAATGGCGCCGAAGTGCTTGGAGACGCCTCTGAGCTCCAGAAGACTCATGAATTGTCGCGCTCGCTCCTGTGGAGCCGCCCATTTCTTCGGCCGGGCGACTGGTAGGCATGCTAACTAGCCCTTTTTTTATAGCACAAAGGCGGGTTTGGCGAGCCTCGTTCTGTCACTGGGCTCATCTGCGGCCCAAATGGTGGGCACGCGTCGAGATCAGGGCGGCTCGCCGGTCACCCAGCCGGCGATGACCGTCATGACTTCCTTCGCTGGCATGATTCGCGCCGTGCTTCAGGGGGGCTCATTTGCAGTCGATACTGTATGCATGTACAGTATTGTATGTATTTGGACCGTGAGCGAATGCAAACGCTTCTGACGCCCGCGTCCGCGCTCGACGCATCCACGCTTTCCAGACGCGTTGGCACGCGCACTATTGAACGGAGATTCATCCCTATGCCGGCTTCACCCCGTCAGGAACGACATGCCTGAACAACTCTGGTTGCCCGGTCTCGAGGCGCCGCCAACGCCGACTGACGGGCTCTTTTTCGCGGTCTTTCCCGACACGAATACGGCGGCCAGCATCGCCAAACTCGCGCAGCAGCTTTGCGCGGAGACGCGCTCGAAGAGCAAACCGCTCGCGGCCAACCGTTTGCATGTCACGTTGCTGCATCTTGGGAATTTCGCCGGTGGGTTGCCGCAAGCACGTGTTGATGCGGCGATGCGCGCGGCCACATCGATCAGCATGAAGCCTTTTACCGTTGAGCTTGACAACGTGATGAGCTTCGCGTCGAAGCCGCGGCCAGGGCCGTTGGTGTTGGGAGGCGGCGAGGGCGCCGGCGGGCTTCATGCGCTTCACGACGCGCTTGGGTTGGCATTGCAGGACGCAGGCTTTGGCGATCGCGCGGTGACGCCAAGCGTACCGTACACCCCGCACGTCACACTCGCTTATGGCATGCCCTGGATGGCCACCCGTCCCATCGAGTCTGTCTGCTGGAACGTGCGCGAGTTTGCGTTGATGCACAGCTTGCTCGGGCGTACCCGGCATATCGCGCTGGCCCGATGGCCCTTGGTTGGCACGCAGTGATGCCTCAGGGCAGGGATCGGGCCGGGATGCTGTCAATGTGTTGAAGCGCTGGCATCTAGAATCGCATGCCAGTCGAACAACCGCCGGCAAAGCCACCGCTGCTTCCGCCTGCGCCGCCGCAAAATACGCCGCAGCCGGACAGCGCGATGGACATCGTTACAACTGCGAACGTTGTACGGAGACAGGTTCTGAAAGTGCGCTGCCCCGAACGCGCAGGGAATGCAGCCAGTCCGGGACTGTTGCTCCTGGCACAAGCAGAACCTGAGTTGTCAAAGCGGTGGTCGATCATTCCGAATTGCATCACGTAATTGGGCTCGGTAAGCGATGAATGAGGGAGCGCGCGGCGTCGCCCGTTGAAAGATTGTTGTTAGCTTTCGCCCGCAGAAAGCGGCACGGCCGAGAACCCCTCAGCCTAGCCCGCACCATGCTTCCCTCAAATACGCAAAATCTGAAAACCAGGGGGATCCGTCGGTCAGACAACCCGAATCGTCTTGCGCTCCCTGATAGAATGCCTGAGCCGCAACGTAGTGGACTGCAGATGAGATTGCTTGATGCGTTAGTCGAACAGCGTATTGCCGCCGCAGCCGCGCGCGGTGAGTTCGATGATTTGCCGGGCGCGGGCGCGCCGCTGCCTCTGGAGGACGATGCACTGGTCCCTGAGGAAGTGCGCGTCGCCAACCGGATTTTGAAAAATGCGGGCTTCGTGCCGCCGGCTGTCGAACAGCTGCGCGCCTTGCGCGACCTGCAAGCGGAGCTGAATGCCGTGAGCGACCCTGCCACCCGCTGCCGTCTCCAGGCGCGCATGCTGGCGCTCGACATGGCACTCGAATCCCTGCGCGGCGGCCCGCTGGTCCTGCCGCGCGAATACTGCCGGCGCATTGCCGAGCGGCTGTCGGAACGCGCCGGCAACCTCGGTATGGCCGACGCGGGTTCGCAGTGAGCGAGCCGCTTGCCCGCTCTGTCGCGCTAGGTCCGGAGTCTGTCGCGTCCGGCGAATCCGCCGAGGCGGCGACATGGCCGGCTGCTCCGGCCGGATCCGCTAATCCCGACGCCCCAGCACCCGCGGCAGGTGATTCAACGCCAATGGCTGTCGCCACTACGCTGATCGACACCCCCGCGCAAGACGAATCGCCCGCACCGCCTGTCTCGGAGCGCGATCGCCGCTACATGGCGCTTGCCCAAGCTGCCGCCGAAGAAGCCCGCGCAGCCGGCGAAGTGCCGGTTGGTGCTGTGCTCGTGCGGGGCGATGAAGTCATCGCCAAAGGATTCAACCATCCGATCGGTGCTCACGATCCGTCGGCGCATGCGGAAATGATCGCATTGCGCGCAGCCGCGCAAGCCGTCGAAAACTATCGTTTGCCAGGCTGCGAACTCTATGTGACGCTTGAACCTTGCCTGATGTGCGCTGGTGCGATCATGCACGCACGCATCGCCCGCGTCGTGTTCGGGGCGCGCGATCCGAAAACCGGCGCGTGCGGCAGTGTTGTCGATGCATTCGCGAATCCGCAGTTGAATCACCACACCACGGTGACCGGCGGCGTGCTCGAAACCGAATGCGGCGCCGCGCTTAAATCGTTCTTTGCCGAGCGGCGGCGCGCCAGCCGTGAAGCGCGCGCGGCGGCACGGGGCGAAGCGCAGGTCGTAGCAGGTGGCGAAACACGCCCTGACGCGCATGTCGAAGCACGCAGCGAAACACGCGTTGAGGCACCCCCCGACGCACCCGTCGAAACACGCAGCGAACCAGGGCCGGCCGAGCCGCTCTAAAACCAAAACAACCAACAGGTCTCGCCAATGACCGTCCATCGCACCATTGAACTGATCGCGCCGTCCGGCTATCCGCATGATGCCGAGGTGCTGCATCGCGCGTTGCACCGCTTGCATGCGCAGGGGCATCGCGTCGAGGGTATGGAGGCGACAAAGCGCCGTTACCAGCGTTTCGCCGGCACCGACGGCGAGCGTGCGGCCGATCTGAACCGGCTGGCCGACCCCTCGCGCGCGTTGCCCGATATCGTGCTGGCCGTACGGGGCGGCTACGGCGCGGCGCGCATCCTGCACGGACTCGACTACGAAGGGCTGCAACGGCGGCTGACCGGTCAACCGGTCGCGCTGGTGGGCCATAGCGATTTCACCGCGATACAGCTTGCTTTGCTGGCACGCGCCGGCGTGAAAACTTTCGGCGGCCCGATGTTGATGAGCGACTTCGGCGCGGAAGATCTGAGCGAATTCACCATGCAGCACTTCTGGTCCGCGCTGACCAAGCCGACCATCACGGTGACGAGCACTGCGCCGCAAGCGCAGACTGCCGACGTGTCGGGCACGTTGTGGGGCGGCAATCTGGCGGTGCTGACGTCGCTGATCGGCACGCCGTATATGCCGCCGGTGCAGGGCGGCATTCTGTTCGTCGAAGATGTCAACGAGCAGCCGTTCCGGGTCGAGCGGATGCTTTATCAATTGCACCTGGCGGGCATCCTCGCGCAGCAGCAGGCGCTTGTGCTTGGCGATTTCTCCGGCGGCAAATCGTACGAGTACGACAACGGCTACGATCTGCACGCGGTGATCGAGCAGGTGAGGTCGGTGATCGGGATTCCGGTCATCACCGGCCTGCAATTCGGCCATGTTCCCAACATGCTGACGCTGCCGGTCGGCGCGGATGCGCACCTCGTCTCCGACGCACACGGGTTCAAACTGACGTTGTCGGGTTATCCGACCCTCGCCTGAAATCGCGCGAGGCAGGGAAGCGGGCGTTTGCCCGCTTTATTTTTTAATAAATAACGCAACTAACGGTCTGTAGTTTGAGGCAACCGCAAGCAGGCCAGCGCCGTGAAGGTCCTCCATTTTGTTGACAAAAGGCGTCACCAATAGACGACCCTCCCATACTTTAATTAAACTAGTAGTGAAGTAGCACAAGGCCTACGTGGCGTCTTCACTAGCCCGTAGCCCGGCCCCACCATTCAGATTGTCGAAATTCCAATCAAAAATTGTTGACAATCTTTATGTCCGTCCTATGATGACAAACATACCGAGACACACATCATGTCCGACACAGACTCCGCTGCCGCGAATAGTTCGAAACCCGAAGCGATCGCCGAGCGCATCCGCGCTGCGATCCTCGAGCATCGGTTAGCGCCTGGCGCCAAGCTGACAGAAGCACAGTTGTGCGAAGTATTTGGCGTGAAGCGCGGCCCGATCCGGCAGGCGCTCACCCAACTGGCAACAGACCACCTCGTCGATCTCGAGCCGAATCGTGGTGCGTTTGTCGCCAGTCCGTCGTTGCAAGAAGTGCATGAAGTGTTCGAAATGCGCAGGATTATCGAACTGGCTGTGGTTGAAAAGATTTGCGGCGGTCATGGCATGCGCCGTTTGAAGAGCATCGGTAGCATGATTGGCCGCGAACGCAAAGCGTTCGAAACACGTGATTTTCCGGCGTGGATTCGCCTGTCGGGTGAGTTCCATACCGAGTTGGCCGGGCTCACCGGCAACGCCGTGCTGTGCGACTGCCTGAACGGACTGGTGGCGCGCTCCACGCTGATTTCGGCACTGTACGAGTCACTCGGACGCAGCCCTTGCTCGTTCGAAGACCACGAAGCGATTCTCGCCGCGCTCGACGCCGGCGATGCAAAAGAGGCGGCGGCCCTGATGTCGCGCCATTTGCAAAGCGTCGAGTTGAAGATGCTGGAGCGCCCCGCACGTGGCGCGGCCGATCTGCATGAAGTGTTTGGCGCACTCAATGGCGCACCGAAGGAAGCAGCTAAACCCAAGTCCGCGCCTGGCTAAGGCAGGCGGCCGGTGCGCGCTGGTTGCCGGTGCGCGCCGCACTGAATTGAACTGAACTGAACCGAATCAAGCGTTGCAAGTCGGCTCGACGTGAGCGCTGCCGGCTTGCGCACGCATGGCCGTCACCGGATGACAGCCTTGGAGTAGTAACGCACCGCCCGCGGTCCGCGGCTGCCAGCGGTGCGATAACCACAAGTACATCAAGTACGGAGACACCCGCGGCGCGGTCAATCAGCCGGTTCGAACCTCCTGTTCCCAGATCGAGGAGAAGAGGGCGACTGGCATGGCCGATGCCAAGTCCTTCGATTCGCAATCGAGGGTCCCTATCCCAAGGAGGAGTCATGGCTCAGTTCAGTGCAGCACCCGGCAGTCCCGCAGTTTCCACCTATGGAGACGGCGTCGTGTCCAGCGAACCGTCGATACCCGCAGGCTACAGCGAGAGGCTGTACAACGAAGACCTGGCGCCGCTGCGCCATCAAACCTGGGGCGCTTACAACATATTCGCGTTCTGGATGTCGGATGTGCACAGCGTCGGTGGCTATGTGTTCGCGGGCAGTCTGTTCGCGCTTGGGCTGACGAGCTGGCAGGTGCTGATCGCGCTGCTGGTTGGCATTACCCTTGTCAACGCGCTGTGCAACCTGATTGCGAAGCCGAGTCAGGCGAACGGCGTACCTTATCCAGTGGCCTGCCGCGCGACGTTCGGCGTGCTCGGTGCGAATATCCCAGCCGTGATTCGCGGCTTGATCGCGGTGGCATGGTACGGAATCCAAACCTATCTGGCCTCGAGCGCGCTGGTGATCGTGGTGCTGAAGTTCGTCCCGCAACTGTTGCCATACGCGGACGTTCATCACCATGGCTTCATGGGCCTCTCCACCCTTGGCTGGGCCGGTTTCATGTTGCTGTGGGTGCTGCAGGCGCTGGTGTTCTGGCACGGCATGGAGACCATCAAGAAGTTCATCGACTTCGCCGGTCCGGCGGTCTACGTGGTGATGTTTATTCTCGCGGGCTACATGGTGTATCGCGCAGGATGGCGAAACATCGGCATCAACCTGGGCGGCGTTAAATATCACGGCATGGAAGTGGTGCCGGTGATGATCACGGCAATCTCGCTGGTGGTGTCGTACTTCTCCGGGCCGATGCTGAATTTCGGCGACTTTTCGCGCTACGCCAAGAGCTTTCGCAGCGTGAAGCGCGGCAACTTCTGGGGTCTGCCGGTCAACTTCCTCGCCTTCTCGCTGGTGACGGTGGTCACGACCGCAGCCACGCTGCCGGTGTTCGGCCAATTGATCACGGACCCGGTCGAAACGGTGGGCCGTATCGACTATCCGACCGCGGTGATTCTCGGTGCATTGACCTTCACGATTGCCACGATCGGCATCAACATCGTCGCGAATTTCGTGTCGCCGGCTTTCGATTTCTCGAACGTCGCGCCGCGTCTGATCAGCTGGCGCGCGGGCGGCATGCTCGCAGCGGTGGCGTCGATCTTCATCACGCCGTGGAATCTGTTCAACAATCCGGCGGTGATTCACTACACGCTCGACGTGCTCGGCAGTTTCATTGGACCTTTGTATGGTGTCCTGATCGTTGACTACTTTCTCGTGAAGCGTCAAAAGGTCGTGCTCGACGATCTCTACTCGGTCTCCCCAGCCGGCTCGTACTGGTACACCAACGGTGTCAACTACCGCGCCGTGGCTGCATTGTTGCCGGCTGCGCTCATCGCCGTGATCTGCGTGATGGTGCCGACGCTCGACGGGCTGGCCAATTTCTCGTGGTTCATCGGGGCTGGATTGGGTGCCGTGTTCTACCGCGTGCTCGCTCGCTGAGCCAGTGCTGCAACAGGAGTCGATATGCGTATCAAACTGATCAATCCGAATACGACACAACGTATGACGGACGCGATGGGCCGCTGTGCGCGCGAAGTCGCCGCGCCCGGCACCGAAGTGATCGCGGTGAATCCCACCATGGGGCCGCCGTCGATCGAAGGCTACTACGACGAAGCACTCGCGACGCCCGGCTTGCTGGCCGAGGTCATCGCCGGCGAGCGTGAGGGTTGCGACGGGTACGTGATCGCCTGCTTCGGCGATCCGGGTTTGTACGCAGCACGCGAGTTGGCGCGTGGCCCGGTGATCGGCATCGCCGAAGCGGCAATGCATGCGGCAAGCGTGCTGGCTCCCGGATTTTCGGTGGTGACCACGCTGGCGCGCACCTGCGGCATGGCATGGCATCTCGCCGAGCGCTACGGGATGAAGCGTTTTTGCCGCAACGTGCGCGCCACCGATGTCGCCGTGCTCGATCTGGATAAGCCGGGCTCGGCGGCGCGCCGCATCATCCTCGATGAATGCCGGCGCGCGCTGGAGGAGGACGGGTCGGACGCCATCGTGCTCGGTTGCGCCGGCATGGCCGAGTTGTGCGCGGAGATTGAAGATGCGCTGGGCGCACCGGTGATCGAGGGCGTGACGGCGGCGCTCAAATGGACTGAGGCGCTGGTTGCGTTGCGGCTATCGACAGCCAAGCGGGGCGACTATGCGCGGCCACTGGCCAAACGTTACGACGGCGCGTTGGAAGCTTTCAGTCCGGTTGATGCGGACCCAAATCCACAGCCGCCGCGCGATTCGGCCGTCAGTGCCGCGGAAAGCGTAAATTCGACCGGTTTACTGCGGGTAAACACCACGGAAAGCCCGGTGGAACGGGCTCCGCACATACTTCCTGTCTGACACGCACTATCTGCCCGGGTGTATGGGCGCACCCGGGTGTTTTCGCTACACTGGTCCCACTCGGCGCTGGTGCCCGAATGCTATTTTTTCGCTGCTTCTGGTGCCGCTTTTTAAGGGCTGTTTCTGCCCGCGCCGGTGTGAGGAACAAGCAAAACGCGCACAAACGCCACGCAAACCCCACGTGCCTGTCACGTGAGTTCCACGCGAATTTTACGTACTGTCACCACGCTTTCGTCAAACCATGCCACTCGACTCGAACTATCCACGCGATCTGATCGGCTACGGCCGCCACCCGGTGCAGGCGAACTGGCCGGGTCGAGCGCGCGTCGCGGTGCAATTCGTCCTGAACTACGAAGAAGGCGGAGAAAACTGCGTGCTGCACGGCGATCCGGGCTCGGAGCAGTTTCTGTCGGAAATCGTTGGCGCGGCGTCTTATCCGGCGCGTCACATGAGCATGGAGTCGATCTACGAATACGGCTCGCGGGCAGGCGTGTGGCGCATTCTGCGCGAATTCGAAAAACGCGATCTGCCGCTCACGGTGTTCGGTGTGGGCATGGCGCTCGAACGGCATCCTGACCTGGGGCGCGCCTTCGTCGAACTCGGTCATGAGATCGCCTGTCACGGCTATCGCTGGATTCACTACCAGGACGTGTCGCCGGAGAAAGAGGCGGAGCACATGCGCCTTGGCATGGAAGCGATCGAGCGCATCACCGGCGAGCGGCCGCTCGGCTGGTACACCGGCCGCGATAGCCCCAATACGCATCGTCTGGTTGCCGAATACGGCGGCTTCCTGTACGACTCGGATTACTACGGCGACGACCTGCCGTTCTGGATGGATGTCGAAGTGACGGGCGGCGCAAAGAGCCCGCAACTGATTCTGCCGTACACGCTCGACACCAACGATATGCGCTTTGCAAGCCCGCAAGGCTTTAATACCGCGGACCATTTCTTCACGTACCTGCGCGACGCATTCGACGTGCTCTACGAAGAAGGCGACGAAGCACCGAAGATGCTGTCGATCGGCATGCACTGCCGTCTGCTCGGCCGCCCGGGGCGCTTCCGCGCGCTGCAACGTTTTCTCGATCATATCGAACAGCACGATCGCGTGTGGGTGACGCGTCGCGTCGATATCGCGCGTCACTGGCGCGAACATCACCCTTACCAACAAGACAACCGCGGGGCTGCGGCATGAAGGCGATGCAATACACTCTGGACCAACTCAACAGCACCTCGACTGACGCGTTCGTCGCGGCGCTGTCGGGCATTTTCGAGCACTCGCCGTGGGTCGCGGAAATTGCCGCGAAACAACGGCCATTTGCCAGCATCGACGAACTGCATAGCAAGATGTCGAACATCGTCGAGACGGCTGGCGAAGAGAAGCAACTGGCGTTGATCAACGCCCACCCTGAGCTCGCCGGCAAGGCTGCGGTGCGCGGTGAGCTGACGGCCGAATCGACGCGTGAGCAGAGCGGCGCGGGCCTCGCCCAGTGCACGCAGGAAGAATTCGACAGGCTGCTGGCGTTGAACAGCGCCTATCGCGAGAAGTTCGGCTTTCCGTTCATCCTCGCGGTGCGTGGTTACGACCGCCACGGCATCATCGCGAACTTCGAAGCGCGCGTGAACAACAGCCGCGCCGACGAGTTGCGCGCCAGCCTCGATCAGATCTACCGCATCGCACGTTTCCGGCTCGACGACCTGATCGACGCGTAAGCTTAATTACGCGTCGCGGACTTCGAACGGCAACGTTTTTTCAGCACTAACAAACATTAAGGAAGACAAAGATGGCACTCCCGATTCTCGACCCCAACGCACCGGACTTCACGCGTCGCTATGTGAACCTGGCGGACCCGCGTCTGGGCGCGCAGGCGCTCGAGGCCAGCGACGATTTCTTCGCACCGAAGGAACGTATGCTGAATCCGGAGCCGGCCGTCTTCATTCCGGGCAAGTACGACGACAACGGCAAGTGGATGGACGGCTGGGAAACGCGCCGCAAGCGCGCCAACGGCTACGACTGGTGCGTTGTGAAGCTCGCACGTCCGGGCGTGATCAAGGGTCTCGACCTCGACACCAGCCACTTCACGGGCAATTTCCCGCCGGCGGCTTCGGTTGAAGCTGCGCGCGTCGTGGACGGCGTGCCGAACCAGTCGACGCAATGGACCGAAATCGTCCCGTCGACCACGCTGCAAGGCAATAGCCACCACTATCATGAAGTCAGCGACGCGAACGCTTACACGCACCTGCGCGTGAACATTTACCCGGACGGCGGTATTGCGCGTCTGCGTGTGTATGGCCAGCCGCAAGTCGACTGGGCCGGCGCAAGCCGCACCGAGCAGTTCGATCTGGCCGCGATGGAAAACGGCGCGTATCTGGTCGCGGCGAACAACCAGCACTTCGGCGCAGCGTCGACGATTCTGATGCCGGGCCGTGGCGTGAACATGGGCGACGGCTGGGAAACGCGCCGCCGCCGTGAACCGGGCAACGACTGGGCGATCGTCGCGCTGGCGCAACCGGGCGTGATCAGGAAGATCGAAGTCGATACGGCCCACTTCAAGGGCAACTATCCGGACCGTTGCTCGATCCAGGCGGCATACGTGACGGGCGGCACGGACAGCTCGCTGATCACGCAAGCGATGTTCTGGCCGGTGCTGCTGGGCGAACAGAAACTGAAGATGGACAACCAGCACTATTTCGAAAGTGAAATCGCTGCATTGGGTCCGGTCACGCACGTGCGCTTCAACATCATTCCGGACGGCGGCGTTTCGCGTCTGCGTCTGTGGGGCACGCTCGCATCATGAAAACGCTGCTTATCGAACCGTTGACGAAGGAAGCGTTCGCCGCATTCGGCGACGTGGTCGAACTCGAAGGTGCGAAGCAGATCCCGATCAACCTCGGGACTACAATCCGCTTTCACGATCTCGCGAATGTGGACGTGACCGACGAGAACGGCCGGACGCTGGTGAACCTGTTTCGCGGTCAGCCGCGCACGTTGCCGTTCGAAGTGAAGATGCTCGAACGGCATCCGCTGGGCAGCCAGGCCTTCGTGCCGCTGAACGACAAACCGTATCTGGTGGTCGTGGCGCCGGCGGGCGACCTGGATCCGAAGCAGATTCGTGCGTTCGTGACGAGCGGCTGGCAAGGCGTGAACTATGCGAAGGGTGTCTGGCACCATCCGCTGATCGCCTTGGGCGGCGTGAGCGACTTTATCGTCGTCGATCGTGGTGGCGACGGATTGAACCTGAACGAGCAGGATCTGGCCGAGTCGCTCTGGCTCACTGAAGATGCGTTGAGCGCGGTGAGCGTTTGAGGCCACCGTTGCTTTAGTAGCAGATTGAGCAGGTTGGTTGTAAAGAAGCCCACAGTGCATGCTGTGGGCTTTTTCCATTTGCGGACCACCACGCCGCGGGGCGCAATCTCGCTGGTCAGTTGCGCTTGCCGAGAAGCGGTGAACGCCCGATGACTTCACGCGCATGTTCAGCCGGCTCCGGTGCGGAAAATCCCGCCGCTTCGATTGCCGGTTTGAGTCCTTTGAACTGCAAGCTCTTCTTCGGCGATCGCAACGCCGCCATACCGTCGTCCCACGCATGCAGCATCTGCTTGGCGACGTTGCGCCACTGCGGCTCGTTGCGTGCCGCTTCAATCAACTCGTGACCGACGGCGACCGCCGAATCGCATAACGCTTCGACCATCTGCGCGTATTGCCGCGGTGCGATCCCCATGCGCGTGTTGAAAAATCGTTCGAGCGTTTTGCCGGCCGCCCAGGTTTTACGTCCGTCGATCGGCAGGCCCGGCGGATTGGCCGCAAAACGCGGATAAGCCTGCGTCGTGACGATGTCGTAGACGGGCGTAAACGCGACGTCGTCCACGGACGTGTAAAACAGCGCGACATTCTTCGTATGGCAGTCCGCGTTGCGCACGACGTAGTTCGTCAGCAAGTGCCAGCCGAGATGCTCGAGTTGCTGCCGCATGCTGTCGCGATCGAGCAGGTAGGCGCGTGCGGCATTGAGCATCTTTTCGCTAGTCGAATTGTATTTTTCGTGAGGCGGCAGGCCCAATAGGCCGCACATGTCTTCCACGCCGTACGCGGGCAGTCCATGCGCATCCACGTCGAAACGCTCGACGATCAACGCACGCCCATCGTCCGACATCTGCGTGCGCGCGACCGGCGCTACGCCGAGCCGTTCGAGCACGCGCATCGAGTAGAACTCGTTGAAGCCGAGAAACGGTGTGTTGTCGTCGGAGCCTTTAACGATGTGGCGGCTCGTTCGGATTGTTGGTTTGCCGAGCGGCATCGACGCGAACGCGCCGGAAGCTTTCGCCTGCGGCGCGATGAACTTCGGCACGGCGCCCGAGATGGCCGCGCGCGCATATTCGCGCACCAGTGAAGCAAAATGTTCGGCCGTGTTGTCACCATGCAGGATGTCCTGCACGTCTAGCGCTTGCAGTTCGGTGCCCGGCGCGACGCCTTCGGGTGTCACGGTGACGCGGCCAATCCCCATGGCGCCGACTACGGCAAGCAGCGACAGATCGGTGCCGTCGAGCAACGGGCCGAATTGCTCGCGGATCAGATTGAGCAGGTAGCCTTCCGGCAGGTTTTGCCGAAAAAACGGATGCAGGTCGCGTGGCCAGCGCCAGGCTTCTTCGCGTACCGGCATGGTGAGACTGACGAAGTCAGCCGCCGTCGCGTCACGGTTGTATTTGAGGGCGTAGTCGTCGCGCTCGCGAAACAGCGTAGCGACGTGCTTGCCCAGTACCTGAACGTCGAGCCTCATGAGTCCGCGTCCGGCATGCGTTGTTCAGCAAGGATGTCTTCGAGCGTGCGCCCGTGGCCGTGCTCGACGAACTTGAGATCGTAGCCGGCTGCCTCGAGCAGACGCACGAGCACGGACACGCTCATATCGTTTTTGGCTAGCGTTTCCATGCGTGCGACGGTGGTGCGAGCCACGCCCGCGCGGCGGGCCAATTCCTCTTGCGACAGGTGGCTTTCGCGCCGAACGGCCTTCAGCATGTCCGATACATCAGCGAGGTTGGTCATTTGTAGCCTCAGGGCGTCAAATTGGCAGATGTTAGCCATATTGTAGCCCATAAGACACAATTTTCTCTTATGATTTTGTGCCTTACAGGCTACATTTTATCGGATATCATTGAATTTGTGTCTCTTGGGCTACAATTTGCCTTGTCATTCCGACAAGCCGTCCGGACCGAATGATCAACAAAAAAGCGGGCTTCCCGCTCACGCGAAAAGCCCGCTTCATGCTTTGCAAAGCCGGGCGCAACGCCCGGCCAGCTTCAGCCCATTACTTCGCTGCACCGCCTTCGAACCACGCAGCGATCTTCATCCGCTCGTCGTCGGTCATGTGCGTGACATTGCCCAGCGGCATCGCCTTCAACGTCACCGCCTGCTGATAGATCCGCTGTGCGTTCTGCGAGATCTCATCCGGCGTATCCAGCAACACACCGGCCGGGGCGCTGCCCATCAGCGTCGGATGCGCGGAGTGGCACGCAGCGCAGCGCTGTTGCAGCACCGGCGCGATATCGGCCACCTTGACCGTCGGCGCGTTCGCGGCCTGCGCTTGGGGCACGATCGGCTTGGGCATTGTCGAGAAGAGGGCGGCGAACATCAGCACGATACCGACCAGCGGCAGGTACCACAGCACCTGGCCACGGTGACGCATCACAAAGAACTGGCGAATCAGCGCGCCAGCCAGCATGATCATCAGGAGCACGACCCAGTTGTACTGATTCGTGTACGTCATCGCGTAGTGGTTCGACAGCATCGCGAACACCACCGGCAGCGTGAAATACGTGTTGTGCACTGAGCGTTGCTTACCGCGCTTGCCGTAGATCGGGTTCGGCGTTTCACCCTTGAGCATCGCGGCAACCATCTTGCGCTGACCCGGGATGATCACGAAGAACACGTTCGCCGACATGATCGTCGCCAGCATCGCGCCCATGATCAGGTAAGCCGCGCGGCCCGCAAAGATATGGCACGCCAGGTACGCCGCGATCACCACATAAACGCCGACGCAGATGCCGAGCACCTTGTCCTTGTTGCCGAGGAGGCGGCACAGCGAGTCATAGACGATCCAGCCCGCGGCGAGGAAGCCGAGTGCCGAAGCAACCGCGACCACCGGGCCCATGTCGAGCACGTTCTTGTCGATCAGGTACGTGGACGGCGACATCAGATACAGCACCGTGAAGAGGCTCGCGCCCGACAGCCACGTGGTGTACGACGGCCACTTGGACCAGTGCAGGTCGTCCGGCATTTCCGGCGGCGCGACGGTGTACTTCTGCATGTTGTAGAAGCCGCCGCCGTGCACGTGCCACAACTCGCCGAATACACCGCGCTTGCGCTGGTTCGGGTCCGTAGGCGGTTTCAGGCTGTTGTCGAGCGCGACGAAATAGAACGATTCGCCGATCCAGGCGATGGCGACGATGACGTGAAACCAGCGCAATGCCAGGTTCAGCCAGTCTGTGATAAAGCCTTCCATGAAACTCCTCCACTTCTGATTCGTTGTACGCGTAACGACGCTTGTGCCTTGATTGCGCCTTCGGTGACCCGGTTGACGGGGCCTCGGCATGCGCGGCGTCGCTACACAGACTGCGGGGCGAAAGACGCGGTGCGCTCAGTTCGCACGCGCCGTTTTTTATTGGAACGTCAGGTCGAGTCGCTCGCGTTCGATTGCGCTTCGCGGGTGTCTCCAAGGATCCGCACAGTGCAATCGGGCGCGCTCGGAAATGCAACGCGACTTCAACCTCGTCCTCCTCCAGCGCCTATCGAAAAACGCGCCGTGAGCTCAGTTGCCCACTTAACTGCCTCGATAGGTGCTGTACGACCACGGCGACACCAGGAGCGGCACGTGATAGTGCGCGCCGGCATCGGCCACGCCGAAGCGCAACACGACGCGATCGACAAAACGCGGCTCCGGCACCTTCGTGCCGATCGAGGCGAAGTAGTCGCCGGCGCCGAACACGAGTTCGTATTCGCCCGGGACCAATGCGTCGCCTTCGAGCAGCGGCTGGTCGCAGCGGCCGTCGTCATTGGTGGTGGTGGTTTTGAGCGCGCGGCGAGTGTCGCCGGAGAGCGCAAAGAGTTCGACCTTGATGCCCGCGCCAGGACGGCCGTTCGCGGTGTCGAGCACATGGGTAGTGAGCTTTCCCATTCGCAATTTTCCTTATGTGGATGCGAGGTTTCGGCGGCGGCCCGATCCAGAATACGTTGCGGCGGATCGAGGCTCCACGTCAGTGGCTACATACCCGTCGGCGAATTGAAGCGAGCGCCGTGGCAGTCATTGTAAAAAGGATGTTCCCCTCAGCGCGCGCGAGATAGGAAAGATAATACCTGGCGCATGACAGACAGCCTGTTGAAAGCTGCATTGAGTCGATTTGTCGCCGATTGGCATGCATTTAATCGTACACGCGGATCGTACCGGCGCCAAAAAGGGGCCACTATATCGACAGCGTGAGGTTGAGTATCGCACTGGCACGAGTTGTCAGCATTATTTTGGCCGTCGAAGGTTACACCTGTGCGCCGCGGCAAACCTGAGTGAAGCGCGGCACACCCCGAAGACGGCGGAAGCACGCTGGGTAACCGGGCCAACGGCGTTCGACGGGACGCGGCGGCACGGTTGACGTGCCGTCACATCGCGTTCGAACGGCTTTGCACGGAAGCAATGAAGCGGAGAAACGAATGACGATGGAGCAGGCGGCGAATCAGCCGAACCAGGCAAACAAGCCGAAGAAAACGATGTTGGTGAAGCACGCGGACGTGCTGGTCACGATGGACGGCGCCCGGCGCGAACTGCGCGACGGCGGCATGTATATCGAGGACAACCGCATCGTCGCGGTCGGACCGACGGCGGAATTGCCGCAAACGGCCGACGAAGTGCTGGACATGCGCGGCCACCTGGTGATTCCAGGGCTGGTGAACACGCACCACCATATGTATCAGAGCCTGACGCGCGCGATTCCGGCCGCGCAGAACGCCGAGTTGTTCGGCTGGCTGACCAACCTCTATAAGGTGTGGGCGAACCTCACACCGGAGATGATCGAAGTCTCGACGTTGACTGCGATGGCTGAGCTTTTGCTGTCCGGTTGCACGACCTCGAGTGACCACTTGTATATCTACCCGAACGGCAGCCGCCTCGACGACAGCATCGTCGCGGCGCGGCGGATCGGTATGCGTTTTCACGCCGCGCGCGGCAGCATGAGCGTGGGGCAGAAGGACGGCGGGTTGCCGCCCGATTCGGTGGTGGAGCGTGAAGCGGACATCCTGAAGGACACGCAGCGTCTGATCGAAACCTACAACGACGAAGGGCGCTACGCGATGCTGCGCGTGGTGGTGGCGCCGTGCTCGCCGTTCTCGGTGAGCCGCGATCTGATGCGCGAATCGGCGGTGATGGCGCGGCATTACGGTGTGTCGATGCACACGCACCTGGCGGAGAACGTCAACGACATCGCGTATAGCCGCGAGAAGTTCGGCATGACGCCGGCGGAGTATGCGGAGGACTTGGGCTGGGTCGGTCACGACGTGTGGCATGCGCACTGTGTGCAACTCGACGACGCGGGCATCGAACTGTTTGCCCGCACGGGGACCGGCGTCGCACATTGCCCGTGTTCGAACATGCGGCTCGCGTCGGGCATTGCGCCAGTCAAGCGGATGCGCCTGGCGGGGGTGCCGGTGGGCCTGGGCGTCGACGGTTCGGCGTCGAACGACGGTGCGCAAATGGTCGCCGAAGTGCGCCAGGCGCTGCTGCTGCAGCGTGTCGGTTTCGGCCCGGACGCGATGACCGCGCGTGAAGCCCTGGAGATTGCGACGCTAGGCGGCGCGAAGGTGCTCAATCGCGACGACATCGGCGCGTTGGCGCCGGGCATGGCAGCGGATTTCGTGTCCTTCGATCTGCGTCAGCCGCTGTTTGCGGGCGCGTTGCACGATCCGGTCGCGGCACTGGTGTTCTGCGCGCCGTCGCAGGTGAGCCATAGCGTGATCGGCGGCAAGGTGGTGGTGAAGAATGGTCAGCTGACGACGCTGGAACTCGGACCGGTCATCGAGCAGCACAACCGGTTGGCGAAGACGCTATACGAAGCGGCAGCGTAAGCGCAATGATGGCGTAAAGGCGGGATAGAAGAAGCAGGTCTATCGGCATCCACAAAGACGGGATGCCGATAGACCGCAGTGCAAAGATTAAGGCTTATCGATCAAGGTCTTGGTCGCCTCGGCAACCAGACTGCGCAGCCAGCGCACTTCGTCAGAATAATGCACGCGCTCGTGCCACAGCTGGTAGTACTGCATCGGCGGGAAATCGAGCGGGGCGGGCACCACGGTCAGCGGCAGGAACTTGGCGTAGTAGTCAGCAAACAGGCGCGTTGTCGTGAAGATCAGATCGGACTTGATCAGCACGTAAGGCGCCAGATTGAAGTACGGCAACGTGACGACCACGTGACGCTTTAACCGTTCGCGCGCGAGATGCACGTCAATCGCGCCGCGTTGGCCCACCGAGTAAGGAGTAGGCGCAAGATGCGGCGCATTCAGATACTGGTCGAGCGTCAACCCGCCGCGTTTGGCGAACGGATGCGCATTGCTCATCAGGCAGACGATCTGATCGACGAACAGGTTCGACAGATGCAATTGCTCCGGCGGTTCCGGCCAGTTGCCGACCACGATGTCGAGCTTGCCGTCTTCGAGTGCGAGTTCGTAGTCGAAGGCCGGGCCGAGCGAGTGAAATTCAAGCGTCGCGTTCGGCGCGGCTTGACGAAAGCGTTCCACCACCGTCGGCACGAACAGCACGTTCAGGTAGTCCGGGCAGCCGATCCGATAGCAGCGGATCGAGGTCGCCGGATCGAAGTTGTGCTGCTGGAACTTGATGCGTTCGATTTCGCGCAGCGCGTTTTGTACCGGTTCGAGCAGGCGCAGGCCGTACTCGGTCGGCACCATGCCGGATTTGCCGCGCACCAGCAGCGGGTCGCCGGTGATGTCGCGCAAACGGCGCAGCGCCGCGCTGATGGCGGGTTGCGATTGATTCAGTTTGACGGCCGCGCGCGTCACGCTGCGCTCCATCAAAAGGGTGTGCAAGACGCGTAATAGATACGTATCGATCGCCTCGCGTTGCTGACTCATGACTTCTCCGAAATATATGATCTGGCTGATCGAACGGGCGTGGGTATATATGGCTTTTAATATGAACTCAAGGCCACGTCAAGAGTGGGATACCCGCAGAGCACGCTGCGGCGGGGGTTTGCGGGGAATTTTGACGGCTCGACTGACCGGGTCGAATTAGGTATTGTCATCCGGTTGTGGTGACGGATCGCATGCTGACAGAGCAGGCGGACGCGCTGCGACCGGCAGTCTCTGACGTACTACGGAATCACATGAGCGACTCTTCTTATAGCGACGGCGCCGCCGCGCAGCCGGCAAACAGGCCGGAACAGGCGGCGCCCCGGTTGATGCTTCAGGGCATCACCAAACAATATCCGGCCGTGCGTGCCAACGACGACGTCA
This sequence comes from Burkholderia sp. GAS332, assembly GCA_900142905.1. Lineage (NCBI taxonomy): Bacteria > Pseudomonadati > Pseudomonadota > Betaproteobacteria > Burkholderiales > Burkholderiaceae > Burkholderia > Burkholderia sp. GAS332. Next base: position 2,219,083 of record FSRV01000001.1, read on the forward strand.
CGTTGATCGTCGCGCCGGGTGAAATCCATGCCGTGCTCGGCGAAAATGGCGCCGGCAAAAGCACGCTGATGAAAATCATCTACGGCGCGGTGCGGCCCGACGCCGGCGAGATCCGCTGGGAAGGCCAGCCGGTCGAGATCGCCAGTCCGGCGGCCGCGCGCAAGCTCGGCATCGGCATGGTGTTCCAGCATTTTTCGCTGTTCGAGACGCTCACGGTCGGCGAAAACATCGCGCTTGCGCTCGACGAACCTTTCGATCTGAAGACGCTGTCCAAGCGTATCCGCGAAGTCTCCGCCGACTACGGCCTCGACATCGACCCGCAACGTCATGTGCATAGCCTGACAGTGGGCGAGCGGCAACGCGTCGAAATCGTGCGCTGCCTGCTGCAGAACCCGCGTCTGCTCATCATGGACGAACCGACTTCGGTGCTTACGCCGCAAGCGGTTCGCAAGCTCTTCGAGACGCTGCGGCGTCTCGCGGCGGAAGGGTGCAGCATCCTCTACATCAGCCACAAGCTCGACGAAATCCAGGAGCTGTGCGACACCGCGACGGTGATGCGCGGCGGCCGCGTCACCGGTCACGTGACGCCGAAAGAAGAGACGCATGCGTCGCTCGCGCAGTTGATGGTGGGTCATTCGCTGCCCGATTACACGCGCCGTGAACACACGCCGGGCGCCGTGCTGCTCGAGGTGAAGCAGTTGTCGGTGGAAAGCGACGATCCGTTCGGCACCTCGCTCAATAACGTGTCGTTCGGCGTGCATGCCGGCGAGATCTTCGGGATTGCGGGTGTGTCGGGTAACGGGCAGGCTGAATTGCTGTCGGCCCTCTCGGGTGAAAAGCGCGGCACGCGTGCCGACGCGGTCACGATCTGCGGCAAGGCGGCCGGGCGCTTGGGGGCAGGTGGCCGGCGCGCGCTCGGGTTCGGGTTTGTGCCGGAAGAGCGTCTGGGCCGCGGCGCGGTGCCGGCGATGACGCTGTCGGAGAACGCGCTGCTCACGGCGCACCGTCAGCAGATGGTGAACGCCGGCTGGATCAAGGCGGGCGCGATGCGCGCCTTCGCCCAGCGCTGCATCGAAGCCTTCGACGTCCGGTGTGGCGGCTCCGAAGCGCTCGCGCAAAGTCTTTCCGGCGGCAATCTGCAGAAATACATCATGGGCCGCGAGATTCTGCAGGCGCCCAAGGTATTGGTGGTCGCGCAGCCGACCTGGGGCGTCGACGTCGGCGCGTCGGCTTTCATTCGTCAGCAGTTGCTCGACCTGTCGGCGCGTGGCGTGGCGATTCTGGTGATCTCCGAGGAGCTGGAAGAGCTGTTCGACATCTGCGATCGCATCGCGGTGCTTGCCGGCGGCCGGCTTTCGCCGGTGCGCGCCACGGGGGCGACCAACGCCGAGGAAATCGGCCGCTGGATGGCCGGCCTGTTCGGCGACCGCGAGGGCGCGGCGCCTTCGGCGGAGCAGCCGGCGCATGCCTGAGCAGAGAGATGCGCGATCGGATCGCTGATCGACGCTAAAGCACCAGAAGCACAAGAACCAGACCTAAGCACTCACATAAGCGCACGCTCCCATGATTCTTCCGTATCGACTCGAAGCACGCACGACGCCGTCGCGCACGATGCAGCTTGCCGTGCCGCTGATCGCCGCGTTGCTCACGCTCGCGATCGGCTTCCTGATCTTCAGCCTGGTCGGCCGTGATCCGCTCGAAGCCATGCACGCGTTTTTCATCGAACCGCTCTCCAGTGTGAACGGCTGGTCCGAACTGCTGCTGAAGGCGTCGCCGTTGTGCCTGATTGGCCTTGGCCTCGCGATCGGTTATCGCGCCAACGTCTGGAACATCGGCGCTGAAGGGCAGATGCTGCTCGGCGGCATCGCCGCCAGCGGCGTCGCGATCTATTTCGATCAGGCCACCGGCTGGTGGATTCTGCCGACCATGATGATCGCCGGCGTGCTTGGCGGTATGGCGTGGGCCGCGATCCCTGCACTGCTGAAAAGCCGCTTCAATACCAACGAGATTCTCGTCAGCCTGATGCTCACGTATGTGGCCACGCAGTTGCTGATCTATCTGGTGAGCGGCCCGTGGCGCGATCCGCAGGGCATGAACTTCCCGCTCTCGGAGATGTTCAGCGGCGACGCGCTCTATCCGACCTTTGCCGGCGACTGGCACTGGAAATGGCTGCACGGCACGCGTCTGAACGCATCGGTGTTCGTCACACTGATCGCGATTCCGTGCGTGTGGCTGTTCATGCGCAAGAGCTTTGCAGGCTACCGGATGAACGTCGGCGGTCTGGCGCCGCTCGCCGCGCGCTACGCCGGTTTCTCCGACAAGAAAACCATCTGGACGTCGCTCCTGATCAGCGGCGGTCTGGCGGGCCTCGCCGGCATGGGCGAGATCGCCGGGCCGATCGGCCAGTTGCAGGCGACATGGTCGCCGGGCTACGGCTTCACCGCGATCATCGTTGTGTTCGTCGGACGATTGCATCCGGTCGGGATCGTGCTCGCGAGCCTTTTGATGGCGCTGCTGTACCTTGGCGGCGAAGCGGTGCAGACCTCGATGCAATTGCCGCAGGCGCTCTCCGGCGTGTTCCAGGGGCTGTTGCTGTTCTGCCTGCTGGGTGCTGACCTGTTCGTGAACTATCGCGTGCGCCGCCGAACGCTGGCCGCGTAAGTCCACTCCTTCGCTACTGATTTTCCCGCCAGGTCTCCATGGATATTCAACAAGCCAGCGCGCTCACCTCGAGCGCCGTCACCGCCGCGATCCCGCTGATGTTCGCGGGTGCAGGCGAACTCGTCACCGAGAAGTCGGGTGTGCTCAACCTCGGTGTCGAAGGCATGATGCTGATGGGCGCCGTGACCGGCTACGCCGTCACGGCCATTACCGGCAGCCCGTGGCTCGGCGTGGTCGCCGCGATCGGCGCGGGTCTCGCGATGTCGCTGCTGTTCGCGTTCCTCACGCTGACCATGCTCGCCAACCAGGTCGCCACCGGCTTGTCGCTGACGATCTTCGGCATTGGCCTGTCGGCCTATGTCGGCAAGCCGTACACGTCGGCAGCCGTGCGCGCCACGATCGACACGTGGACCATTCCGGGTCTCTCGAAGATTCCGGTGCTCGGCCCCGCGCTCTTCAGCCTCACGCCGCTCGACTACCTCGCGTTCCTGATGTTCGCGGTGATCTGGTGGTTCCTGTACCGCACGCGTGCGGGCCTCGTGCTGCGCTCGGTCGGCGAATCGCCGCAAGTGGCGCACTCGGTCGGCTTTCCGGTGATCGGCGTGCGTTACGGCGCCGTGGCCTTCGGTGGCGGCATGGCGGGTCTCGCAGGCGGTTATTACTCGATCGTCAACCTGCACTTGTGGCAGGAGCAACTCACGTCGGGCCGCGGCTGGATCGCGCTCGCACTGGTGGTGTTCGCGACGTGGCGCCCGGGCCGTCTCCTGATCGGCGCGCTGTTGTTCGGCGCCGTGACCGGCCTGCAGTTTTACGCTCAGGCCATCGGCGTGCCGGTGCCGACGCAGTTTCTGGCGATGCTGCCGTACGTCGCGACCGTCGTCGTGCTCGTGCTGATTTCGCGCAACCCGAACACGATTCGTCTGAATGCCCCGGCGTCGCTCGGCAAGCCGTTTTTCTCGGCGGGCTGACACAGATGTCGTTTCATATGACCGACCACACGTTTCAAATCACTCGATAAACACGACAGGAGAGAACATGAAGAGAAGAAATCTGCTGACCGCTTTCGCTTGGGGTGCGGCCTCGCTGGCGCTCGCCGCGCCGCTCGCGCAAACCGCGCAGGCGGCCGACGCACCGGGCGTCGCGTTCGTCTACCTCGGCAATCCTGGCGATGCCGGCTGGACCTATGCCCACGATCAGGGTTCGAAGGAAGTCGAGGCGAAATTCGGCAACAAGATCAAGATCACCCGCATCGAGAACGTGCCGGAATCGGCCGACTCCGAGCGTGTGTTCCGCGATCTGGCGAATAAGGGCAACAAGATCATCATCGGGTCGAGTTTCGGCTATCAGGACTTCGAACTGAAGGTCGCCAAGGACTTCCCGGACACGGTGTTCCTGCATGCAACCGGCTACAAGAAGGCGCCGAACTTCGGTACCTATGACGTGCGGATGTATCAGGGCGCTTACCTGGCGGGCGTCGCGGCGGGCTATGTGACGAAGACCAATACGCTTGGCTTTGTCGCATCGGTGCCGATTCCTGAGGTGGTCCGCAACATCAACGCTTACACGCTCGGCGCGCGTTCGGTGAATCCGAAGATTCACACCAAGGTCATCTGGATCAACAGCTGGTTCGATCCGGGCAAGGAAAAGCAGGCCGCTGAAACGCTGATCGGCCAGGGCGCTGACGTGCTGCTGCAGAACACCGATTCGAGCGCGACGCTCGCGACGGCATCGGAAAAGCACGTGCATGCGTTCGGTTGGGATTCGGACATGAAGAAGTTCGGTCCAGATGCGCACCTCGGCTCGGTGGTCGCGCACTGGGGCGTGTATTACAACGCGGCTATTCAGCAGGTGCTGGATGGCAAGTGGAAGAACGACCCGGTGTGGTGGGGCATTCCGCAGAAGGCGGTCAATCTTGAAGACCTGAACACGTCGGTGATTTCGGCTGACGCGCAGAAGCAGGTCGAGGCGAAGCGTGAGGATCTGGCCGGCGGCAAGTGGGACGTGTTCACGGGCCCGATCAAGGATCAGTCCGGCGCAGTGAAGGTGCCGGCTGGCAAGACGCTGACCGATCCGGAACTGCAACGCCTGAACTGGTATGTGGAAGGCGTGGACGGCTCACTGCCGAAGTAATTCGGCTTTCACGGTCATCGCGGGCGACGGGGTCGCGAATGACCGGGCTCGCCGTCGACCGGGGCGCGATCAAGTAACACCCCACGGGGTAACCATCGACCAGGCGGCGGTTTCAGCAACCGCTGCTTTAAGGCGCTGCGTCCATTACGGACGCAGCTTTTTTTTGCTTCGAATTTTGTGCTGAACGAGTTTCAGGCGAAGCGCTAGTCGATGCGCAGGCCGACCTTGATGGTTACCTGCCAGTAGGCGACCTTGTCATTTTCGATCTGGCCCCGCGTTTCTGTGACCTCGAACCAGTGCAGATTGCGCAGCGTCTTCGACGCTTTTGTAATCGCGGTGCTGATTGCGTCGTCGATCGATTTGGTCGATGAGCCGGTCAGTTCGATTTGTTTGTAGACGTGTTCTGACATGAACTTCCTCCTTTGACCTCCGTTGGTGTGAAAAAAGTATAGGCAATGGATTGCCGCTGACGTTGCCTGTATGAGCGGGTCATGTCACCCATCGCGTGCCCGATATGCCACGGCGAGGCGGGGCCGTTATGATGTCCGCGCAATCAATCTGAAACCTGACGAGGCTTGAACGTGGAAATTGGTTTTTGCGGTCCCGGTCTCATGGGCGCGCCGATGATCCGGCATCTGCTGCGCGCGGGGCATACCGTGCATGTCTGGAATCGTACGCGGGCCAAGGCGGAAGCCTTGCTGGCGGACGGCGCCCAGGTGGTCGATACGCCGCGCGAACTGGCCTCGCGGTGCGAGGCGGTGCTGCTGTGCGTCGCGGATGCGGCGGCGGTTGAAGAAACGGTGTTCGGTGCAGATGGGCTACTGAGCGGGGATGTCACGGCGACGCGACGCGTGCGCTGGATCATCGATCACTCCAGTATCCCGCCGGCAGCGACGAGAGCGCTCGCGCGGCGTGCGGCGACGGTCGCTGGCGCGACGGCCGTAAGCGCGGCCGCCGATGAGGCCCAAGGTGGGCGAGAGCGGGAGCCTGAGGGCGAGGGCGCCACAAGCGTCGGCTGGATCGACGCGCCCGTATCCGGCGGCGTAGCGGGCGCGATGGCGGGCACGCTGGCGATCATGGCGGGCGGCGCCGCGGCGGACGTCGAAGCGGTCACGCCGCTCCTCGGTGCGTATTCAGCCCGCGTCACGCATATGGGCGACGTTGGTGCGGGGCAGACCACCAAGCTCTGCAATCAGACCATTGTCACCGCGACCCTTGCGGCGATCGCCGAGGCGGTGAGCCTCGCGCAACGCAGCGGCATCGACGCCGCCAAACTCACGGAAGGCCTCGCCGGTGGCTGGGCCGATTCGGTTCTGCTGCAGATTTTCGTGCCGCGCATGACGCAAAGCGGCCTCGCACCGATCGGCGCGTTCCGCACGTTCCAGAAGGACATCGACACGGTGGCCGCGACGGCGTACGAGACGGGCACACCAATGCCGGTTTCGTCGACAGTTCAGCAACTGCTGCGTCTCGGCGCGGCGATGGGGTTGGGTGAGGCCGATCTGTCGGCCTTCATCGACGTTTTGCAGACGCCGCGTGGCGGCTAGAAGGCACGCGGGAGGCGCGAACGTCACGAGAGCGCCACGTGAAAGCGGCGTCAAAACACGCGAACACGGCGCTCGCGTGGGTCGAATTCTCGATAATCTGCTAGAATATTGGGTTGTTCGCCGATATCACATTTAAGGACGCGCCGTGCTGTCTACCGCCAATATCACCATGCAATTCGGGCCAAAGCCCCTCTTCGAGAACATCTCGGTCAAATTCGGGGGAGGGAACCGCTATGGCCTGATTGGTGCGAATGGCTGCGGCAAGTCCACCTTCATGAAGATCCTGGGTAGCGATCTGGAACCGAGCTCCGGCAACGTGATGCTCGAACCGAACATCCGCCTCGGCAAGCTGCGCCAGGACCAGTTCGCGTACGAAGACGTACGCGTGCTCGACGTCGTGATGATGGGTCACGCCGAAATGTGGGCCGCGATGACCGAGCGCGACGCGATCTACGCGAACCCCGACGCGACTGACGACGACTACATGCACGCCGCCGAACTCGAAGCGAAGTTTGCCGAATACGACGGCTACACCGCCGAAGCGCGCGCGGGCGAGCTGCTGCTCGGCATCGGCATCGCGATCGAAGATCACAACGGCCCGATGAGCAACGTCGCACCGGGCTGGAAACTGCGCGTGCTGCTCGCACAGGCGCTGTTCTCGAAGCCGGACGTCCTGCTGCTGGACGAACCGACCAACAACCTGGACATCAACTCGATCCGTTGGCTGGAAGACGTGCTCAACCAGTACAACTCGACGATGATCATCATCTCGCACGATCGTCACTTTTTGAACCAGGTCTGCACGCACATGGCCGACATGGACTTCGGCACGCTGAAGGTCTATCCGGGCAACTACGACGACTACATGCTGGCCAGCACGCAGGCGCGCGAGCGTCAGCAGAACGCCAACGCCAAGGCCAAGGAACGGGTCGCCGACCTGCAGGACTTCGTGCGCCGCTTCTCGGCGAACAAGTCGAAGGCGCGTCAGGCTACCAGCCGTCTGAAGATGATCGACAAGATCAAGATCGAGGAATTCAAGCCGTCGTCGCGGCAGAACCCGTTCATCCGCTTCGAGTACGAGAAGAAGCTGCATAACATCGCCGTGGTGGCGGAGAAGATCTCGAAGAAGTACGAGCGCGCGATCTTCAACGATTTCAGCATTAGCGTGCAGCCGGGCGAGCGTATCGCGATCATCGGCGAGAACGGCGCGGGTAAGACCACGCTGCTGCGCTCGCTGCTTGGCAAGCTGACGCTGGACCACGGTACGGTGAAGTGGGCTGAAAACGCAAACATCGGTTACATGCCACAGGATACGTATGAAGAGTTCCCTGACGACGTCACGCTGATGGACTGGATCGATGGCTACCGCCAGGAAGGTGACGATGAGCAGATGGTGCGCGGCACGCTCGGCCGTCTTCTGTTCAATGCCGACGACATCCGCAAGTCGGTCAAGGTGCTCTCCGGTGGCGAAAAGGGCCGCATGATCTGGGGCAAGCTGATGCTGGGCCGCCACAACGTGATGCTGATGGACGAGCCGACCAACCACATGGACATGGAATCGATCGAATCGCTGCAGATCGCGCTCGACAAGTACGACGGCACGCTGATTTTCGTGTCGCACGACCGTGAGTTCGTGAGCGGTCTTGCGAACCGGATCATCGAAGTGAAGACCAACGGCACGTTGAACGACTTTGGCGGCAACTATGAAGAGTTCCTGACAAGCCAGGGCGTGCAGTAAGCGTTCCTCGCTTCACGGCTTCACGGCGTCGCGTCAAGCAAAGCCCGCTTCTTCGAAGCGGGCTTTTTTCATGGTGCGCGTCTTGTGCTCCGGTTTCGGTTTGTCCGAACGTCGCAGGCTCACGGACCAAGAGGCCTGCGGACCCGTAAGCGTCGCAAGGGAAGAACCATCAATCTCACCATGAAGTGACCAACGTCAACCAACCAGACGCAAAACCAGAACGACAAGCCGGCTCATTGACCCAACGCAACGCGAGCCGCTCCCGACGACCGATTATCACCGCTTCGATAGTCCACCCATCGGGTCGTCAATGCTCACCTCTCACTCTTTCCCACCGCTCGTCATCCGCGGCCGCTCGCTGCTTCCGATCGTACAAGGCGGCATGGGCGTCGGCATCTCGGCCCACCGGCTGGCAGGCAGCGTCGCCCGTGAGGGCGCACTCGGCACCATCGCCAGCATCGACCTGCGCCATCATCATCAGGATCTGATCGAACGCTGTCGGCACTCCCCGGATCGGGCCACGCTCGAACAGGCGAACCTCACCGCGCTGGCCCGTGAAATCCACGCCGCCAAGGCACTCAGCGAGGGCCGCGGCATGATCGCGGTCAACGTGATGAAGGCCGTCAACGCGCAAGCCGATTACGTGCGCGTCGCCTGCGAAAACCGCGCCGATGCGATCGTCATGGGCGCGGGCTTGCCGCTCGATTTGCCGGACATGACCCAGGGCCACGACATCGCGCTGATTCCGATCCTGTCGGATAGCCGCGGCGTCGCACTGGTGCTGAAGAAGTGGATGAAGAAGGGCCGTTTGCCCGACGCCGTTGTGATCGAACATCCGGCCCATGCAGGCGGCCATCTTGGCGTGACCAACCTCGCGGACATGCAAGACCCGCGCTTCGATTTCCTGCGCGTACTAGAGGAGCTCGATGCGGTATTCACGTCGCTCGGATTGAGTCGCAAGGACGTGCCCTTGATCGTCGCGGGCGGCATCAATAGTCACGAAGCAGTCCGCGAGTTGCTGAGCGCGGGTGCCAGCGGCGTACAGCTCGGCACACCGTTCGCCGTCACCGAAGAAGGCGACGCGCATCCGAACTTCAAACGCGTGCTGGCCGAAGCGACGCCCGACGACATCGTCGAATTCGTCAGCGTCACGGGGCTGCCGGCTCGCGCCGTGAAAACGCCGTGGCTGATGCGCTATCTGCGCCACGAAACGAAAATTCGCGAGAAGATCGGGGCGCTCAAACACGCCTGTCCGACCGCGCTCGAATGCCTTAGCGTCTGTGGCTGGCGCGACGGCGTCGAGAAGTTCGGCCACTTCTGCATCGACACGCGGCTCGCCGCGGCATTGCGCGGCGACGTGGCCAATGGCCTGTTCTTTCGCGGCCGCGAAGCCTTGCCGTTCGGCACGGCCATTCGCAGCGTCCACGACCTGATCGAACTGCTGCTGACCGGGGCGACGCGACCCGCTGTCGCAGGGCGCTGGGCGTTCTCGCTTGGTTGATACGGGTCAACGTGAAGCCTCACGAGACCTTCGACAATCCCCGCACGCAAACAACACTCGGGGAAGCACATGAAGCACTCACTCAGGAACAGAATCAAGGCCACCGCCGTCGCGTCGTGCCTGCTAGGCGCTGGCGCGCTGGCTTCGCAGGCGCAAGCTCAGGTTGCCGGCGACGACCCGATGAGCGGCATTCACGCCGGCGACGTACTGGTGCGTCTGCGCGCCATCAGCATCATGCCGGACGTGAAAACCAACCAGTCGCTGTCGGCGCTCAACGTGGGCGTCAACAACGCCATCGTGCCGGAGCTGGATCTGACGTACATGATCCGCGATTACCTCGGCGTCGAGCTGATTCTCGGCACGTCGCGCCATCAGCTGACATCGAGCCTCGGCAACCTTGGTGGCGTGAACGTGTTACCGCCCACACTGCTGCTGCAATATCACTTCAACCATGCGGGGCGTATCCGTCCGTACGTCGGTGCGGGTCTGAACTACACGTTGTTCTATAACAACGGCTTGAACGCAGGTGGTCAGCCGATTTCGATCACTAACCACAGCTTTGGCCCCGCCTTGCAGGCAGGTGTGGATGTGCAGGTGACCAAGTCGCTGTTCGTCAACGCGGACATCAAGAAGATCTGGATGCACACCGACGCAACGCTCGGCGGTCAGTCGCTCGGCCGGTTGAATATCGATCCGCTGGTGGTCGGTTTGGGCGTCGGTATGCGGTTCTGATTGCCGCGCTGTAGAAGCCGCGCTTGTCATGCAAAAACGCCGGAATCTCCGGCGTTTTTTTTGCAATCACCATCCCAATCGGGCGACGGGTCCTCGAGCAGTCGGGTCGATGCGGGAGACCGTGGCGCGAGGCGGCTACAGTTTGTCGTTCTTGAAGCGCATCGCAGTGCCGTCCTGCTCGATGCGTACCCACACGGCGCGCTTTTCCTCGTCGCTGAGGAACACCCAGTTGGACACCTCGGTGGCGGTGCGGCCGCAGCCTTTGCAGACCTCGTCAAAAAGCGTGGAACAGACGCCGATGCACGGGCTGTCGGGAAGATCGTGGAGATTCGAAGCCATCGGAAACCTTGGGGCAGGGAAGCGGAGTTGCGCTATGTTAACCGATGCGGCGATCGTGGCCCGGCGTCGCGCTCGCCGTGGCACAGATGCATGCACGGTTGGCCGTATCCACTGCCACCTTCGTCCCGCAACAGCGAGACGCTCGGACGATGCTTACAAAACCACTTCACTAACACTGCGCGCGCTCGTCAGCGACGTACCCGCGGTGAGACCGCCGCAACTTGACAACGAGATGACACCGAGGCTGCCACTGGTGTTTTTTACGGGTAGACACGCGCCGATAACCCGCTAAAATTGCGCCCATTTTGTAGCGGCACGGCTTACGCTGTACCGTTTGCGCGACAGCCTGGCATTTTTTTTGGTGCGCGCAATAATTAATGGTAGTTTTCGGTTTTTCAGGGGAGCCGCGTGCGGTATGCCGCGGCGTGGGCGAAGACGGTCGGCTTGGGCCGGCCAGGATCGGAGAACGGGATGAAAAGACGGGTAGTGGGGCAAGTGGCAGCGCTGATCTTGTGCGCGACACCGTGGTTGACGGCCGCTGCGAAAGATACGCAGCTGAACGTGTATAACTGGTCCGATTACATCGCTAAGGACACGATTCCGAACTTCACCAAGCAGACGGGCGTCCAGGTCAAGTACGACAACTACGACAGCGACGACACGCTGCAAGCCAAGCTCCTGACCGGTAATTCCGGTTACGACATCGTCGTGCCGACCAGCAATTACGCCGGCAAGCAGATCGCAGCGGGCATCTTCGCGCCGCTCGACAAATCGAAGCTGCCGAACCTGAAGTATCTCGATCCCTCGCTGATGGCCCTCGTGGCCGGCGCCGATCCGGGCAACAAGTACACGGTGCCTTGGGCATACGGCACGACCGGCCTCGGTTACAACGTCACCAAGGTCCAGCAGATCCTCGGTAAGAACGTGCCGCTCGACAACTGGGACATCCTCTTCAAGCCGGAAAACATCTCGAAGCTGAAAGCGTGCGGCGTGTCCGTGCTCGACGCGCCGGACCAGATGTTTGCCGCCGCGCTTCACTACATCGGCAAGGATCCGATGAGCACGAACCCGGCCGACTATCGCGCCGCGCTCGAGATGATGAAGAAGATCCGCCCGTACATCACGCAGTTCAACTCGTCGGGCTATATCAACGATCTGGTCGGCGGCGACGTGTGCTTCGCGTACGGCTGGTCGGGCGACGTCGTGATCGCCAAGCATCGCGCGGTCGAGGCGAAGAAGCCGTTCAAGGTCGAGTACTACATTCCGAAGGGCGGTGCGCCGGTGTGGTTCGACGTGATGGCGATTCCGAAAGACGCGAAGAACAAGGAAGCCGCGCTCGAGTGGATCAACTACATCGAAACGCCGCAGGTTCACGCCGCGATCACCAACGCCGTCTACTATCCGAGCGCCAACCTCGAAGCGCGCAAGTATGTGGACAAGGACGTGGCGAACGACCCGGCCGTGTACCCGCCGCCTGACGTCATCAAGACGCTGTTCCTGTTGAAGCCGCTGCCGCCGGAAATCCAGCGGCTGCAAACGCGACTGTGGACTGAATTCAAGTCCGGCCGCTGACCTGCGGCCTGAGTGAACGGGTAAGTATCATCATGAAGCCCTCGGTGTCCACCGGGGGCTTTGTTCGTCAAACGCCGGAGTAAAGCATTGTGATGAGTAGTGACCAGTCGAGCGCGCTGGCAGGGGCCGCCGCGCCGTTCCCGAGCCTGAACGCCGCAGCGGGCGACGCCGCAGAGAATTTCGTTCAGATCGTCGACATCGTGAAGAAGTTTGGCGAGACCGCGGCGGTCAAAGGGGTCAACCTGTCGGTCAAAAAGGGCGAGCTGTTCGCGCTGCTCGGCAGTTCGGGCTGTGGCAAGTCGACCTTGTTGCGCATGCTGGCCGGCCTCGAATCGATCACGTCGGGCAAGATCCTGATCGACGGCGAGGACCTCGCGCAATTGCCGCCTTATCGCCGACCGGTCAACATGATGTTCCAGTCGTACGCCCTGTTTCCGCACATGACGGTCGAGGCCAACGTCGCCTTCGGCCTGAAGCAGGAAGGCGTGCCGAAATCCGAACTGAAAGACCGCGTGCAGAACGCGCTCGATCTCGTGCAGATGGGCCGCTTTGCGAAGCGCAAGCCGCATCAGCTCTCCGGCGGTCAGCAGCAGCGTGTGGCGCTCGCGCGCTCGCTCGTCAAGCGGCCGAAACTGCTGTTGCTTGACGAGCCGATGTCCGCGCTCGACAAGCAGATCCGTCAGCGCACGCAGATCGAACTGGTCAACATTCTCGACAAGGTCGGCGTGACTTGCATGATGGTGACGCACGACCAGGAAGAGGCCATGACGATGGCGGACCGTCTTGCCGTGATGAGTGAAGGCGAGATCATCCAGCTCGGCACGCCGCATGAAGTGTATGAGTATCCGAATTGCCGCTTTTCGGCCGAGTTCATCGGCTCGACCAATCTGTTCGACGGCAATGTTGTCGAAGATGAACCCGATCACGTGTTCATCGAAACGCCCGACCTGCCGGTCCGTCTCTACGTGAGCCACGGCATCACGGGGCCGCTCGGCATGCCGGTGACGATCTCGGTGCGGCCCGAGCGCATCGCGCTCACGCGCAAGCCGCCTGAAGGCGCGAACAACTGGGGCAAGGGCGTGGTGACGAACGTCGCCTACATGGGCGGTTATTCGCTGTATCACGTGAAGCTCGACGCCGGTAAAACGGTGATCGCCAACGTGACGAGTCTGGCCTTGACGGAGATCGACCCGCCCACCTGGGGCGACGAAGTGTATGTGCGCTGGAGCGCGTCGGCCGGTGTGGTGCTGACGTCATGAAGCGCTCGATGAGTTCTCTGGCGTCGTGGCCGGTGCGCCGTTTCAACCTGACCGGCCGCACCGCGGTGGTGGCCGGGCCGTTCATCTGGCTGCTGCTGTTCTTCCTCGTGCCGTTCCTGCTGGTCGTGAAGATCAGCTTTGCCGATTTGCAGCTTGGCATTCCGCCCTATACGGAACTCACCACGTACACCGATGGTGTGATTCACGTCGCGCTGGACCTGTCGCACTATGCGTTTCTGCTGACCGACAGCCTGTATTTCGCGACCTATGTGAATTCGGTGGTGGTCGCGGCGATTTCCACGTTGCTGTGTTTGCTGATTGGTTATCCGATGGCGTACTACATTGCGCGATCGAATCCGGCGAGCCGCAATCTGTTGATGATGGCGGTGATGCTGCCGTTCTGGACGTCGTTTCTGATTCGCGTGTATGCATGGATCGGCATCCTGAAGAATAACGGCTTGCTGAATAACTTTCTGATGTCGACCGGGCTGATCCATACGCCGATCGAGCTGTATCACACGAACACAGCGGTTTATATCGGCATGGTGTATTCGTACCTGCCGTTCCTCGTCATGCCGCTGTATGCGCATCTGGTGAAGATGGACATGACGTTGCTGGAAGCCGCTTATGATCTCGGCGCGAAGCCGTGGCGGGCGTTCTGGCAGATCACCTTGCCGCTGTCGAAGAACGGCATCATTGCCGGTTGTTTGTTGGTGTTCATTCCGGCGGTAGGCGAGTACGTGATTCCGGAGTTGTTGGGCGGCGCGAACACGCTGATGATTGGCCGTGTGATGTGGAATGAGTTTTTCGACAATGCCGATTGGCCGATGGCGTCTGCCGTGACGTGTGCGATGGTGTTGTTGTTATTGGTGCCGATGGCGTTTTTCCAGTACGCGCAGGCGAAGGCGATGGAGGAAAGACGCTGATGAAGCCGAACCGGATATTGCAGTTTATTGCCTTGGGGATTGGGTTTCTGTTTCTCTACATTCCGATCGTGAGTCTGATTGTGTATTCGTTCAACGAATCGCAACTGGTCACGGTGTGGACGCGGTTTTCCACGCGCTGGTATGCGGCGTTGTTGCAGGATGACGAGCTGATTGCGGCTGCGTGGTTGTCGTTGCGGGTGGCGTTGCTGACGGCGTTTGCGTCGGTGATTATTGGCACGTGGGCTGGGTTTGTTTTGGCCCGGATGGGGCGGTTTCGTGGGTTTACGCTTTATACCGGGATGATCAATGCGCCGCTGGTGATTCCCGAGGTGATTCAGGGGATTTCGCTGCTGCTGCTGTTCATCGAAATGGCCAAGTGGTTGGGGTGGCCCGCCGGGCGTGGCATTTTCACGATCTGGATCGGGCACGTGATGTTGTGTATTTCTTATGTGGCCATCATTGTGCAGTCACGGGTTAAGGAGTTGAATCCTTCTCTTGAGGAGGCCGCGCTTGATCTTGGGGCTACGCCGGTGAAGGTGTTTTTCTTTATTACGTTGCCGTTGATTTCGCAGGCTCTGGTTTCTGGGTGGTTGTTGTCGTTTACTTTGTCTATCGACGATCTGGTTTTGTCAGCGTTTTTGTCGGGGCCTGGGTCGACTACGTTGCCGTTGGTGGTTTTTTCTCGGGTTCGGCTTGGGTTGAATCCTGAGATGAATGCGTTGGCTACGTTGTTTATTGCTGTTGTTACGGTTGGGGTTGTGGCTGCTAATTATTTTATGCAGCGGGCGGAGAGGAAGAGGGCTGTGATGGCGGTGTAGGTTTTTTTTGCCTGCGCGGCGCTTTGGCTGTGTTTTTAGGGCGTTGGCCTTTCCTTGATTTGTTAGTGGTTTATTAGCGTCGCCCCTGTGCGGGGCGGGCACCTATTTTTCTTTGCCTGCTGCAAAGAAAAGCAACCGTATTGGAAGTCAAGCGGTGAACCGGCGCTCAAGGTGGAAGCTGTCAGCCGTAGGGAGCATTTTGCGCGCGCGAGTCGTCCTCGCGACCTGCACGATTGAGTGACCTGCACAAGGGGGGACGCCGCGAGCGCCTGGGTTAAAACATCACAGGCGGCTCAGGCGTGCCGGAAGTCAGTCAGCCGATGGTCTCCATGGAGTCGAGTTGTGGACCATGGCGTTGAGCGTCACGATGAGCTTGCGAATGCACGCGGTGATGGCCACCTTGAACGGTTTGCCAGCTTTGCGCAGACGATCATAGAAGGCTCTGATCACCGGATTGAAGCGCAATGCCGGTATGCAGGCCATGTAAAGCGCGCGGCGCACGATGGCGCGACCGCCCTGGATGCGACGCTTGCCGTGATGCTTGCCGCTATCGCAATTGAAAGGCGCAACGCCGGTAAGGGCGGCAATTTCGCGGCGGTTCAGCGAGCCGAGCTGGGGCATGAAGGCGATCAGCGTGGCTGCGGCACCGGGACCGATACCGGGCACCGAGCGCAGCAGATCCTCCTTCTGACGCCAGGCGGGCGAAGAACGCATGAACGAATCGATGTCGTTGTCCGCGACGGTGAGCTGCTGTTTGAGCCACTTGATGTGGTCATTCAGGCTTTCCTTAGCCGCGGCATGGGCACGCTCCAGGCGCGCTTTCTCGGCCACGAGCATGTCGATAAGCTGGGCGCGGCGCAGCAGCAGGGCCTGCAGCTGCTCGGTCTGCACATCGTTGAGCGGACGCACGACGGGTTGGATGACGGCGCCGAAATGGGCGATGACGAACGCGTCGATGCGGTCTGTCTTCGCATGTTTGCCGGTGGCCTTGGCAAAGTTGCGCACCTGTCGGGGATTGACGGCGACAGCGGGGAGACCGGCCTGACAAAGCGCCTTGAGCACGGCGAGTTCGAGCTTGCCGGTGGCCTCCATGACGATCAGTGTGGGGTTCAGCGCGATCAGACGCTGGACCAGTTGATCGATGGCGGTGGTTTCATTGTCGACACTGAAATGCTCGGTTGTGTCGTGGATGGCAACGTCGAGGGTGCTACCGCTCACGTCGATGCCGATATAAACGGAAGAGGAAGTCTGGTTCATCACGGTACCCATACTTGCAGGAAAAATACGAGCTCGAGGCTCAGTCAACTGTTCGGGTTAAGAGGATGAAAAGGACAGTCGCTCCGGCTTTTCTGCGGGCTCGAGGCACTTTAGGCAGACGAGCTGACTGTCCATGTGGCGGCAACTGATCGGGTCGACGCCACAGGAGGGAATATACAAGTAGGCAAAAGAAAGCAGCTCGAACCCCATGCTAAGCGGGTCCCCCGCACAGCCACGGTAGTGGTGCATCTGGAATCTGTGCTCTCGCACATTCGGCGCCAGTGACAAGGGCGTCATACTTCCGGCGGCGCTGCGCGCGCCGAAGGGCATTTCAGAAAACCGTTCGTTGTGGTCAGACGCCCGCGTTTTGGCACGGAACTTTGGCCCCCGGTCGCATCAACTTTGCCACTGCCACTGCCACTGCCACTGCCACTGCCACTGCCACTGCCACTGCCACTGCCACTGCCACTGCCACTGCCACTGCCACTGCCACTGCCACTGCCACTGCCACTGCCATTGCTATTGCCATTGCTATTGCGACACACGGACATTTGATTCGAGGTGGGGGTTGCCCATGAGGGCAGGGGTGTTTCGCCGAGGCGAAGCCGATGGCCCCCACCGGGCTCAAACGAAGCCCCTGGTTTCCCTGGCAGACCCATCCGCGACGCACGCAGTGCGGAGTGGGAGCTGATGAGTACTTTGTCACTACCGCCGAAGGTGCGAGGGCACGGATTCCAGATGCACCACTACCGCGACTGTGCGGGGGACCCGCTTAGCAGGGGGGGCGAGCCGCTTTCTTTTGCCTACTTTTCTTTGCGGCCGGCAAAGAAAAGTAGGTGCCGCCCCGCACAGGGGCAACGCTAATAAACCAATAAGAAATCAAGGAAAGGCCAACGCCGCAAGCGCACAGAAAAATCGCTAAGCAGGCCGACAGATCAAGGAAAGGTCCACGCCGCAGGCAAACAGACACTAAGCGCCGCGCAGGCAAAAAAACCATCAAACCCGATACCCAACCCGAACCCCACCCCAATGCCGCCCGGCAACAAACACCGGCGCCGACGCATCCTTCATCAAAACAAACTGCCCGCCGCCCATATCGCGCCGATACGTCTGCAACAAAAATTTCTTAACATGCGAAGCAGCCGCAATCCCAGTGCGGTCATCGAACATCCGCCGATTCCGGCAATTCGCCATATTCCAGACCACATCCTCGCGCTGCGGCAAAGAAAACTTCAAATTGTGCGTAGGCAGATACCCGCGCACATCGACCGCAGCACAAAACGCCACGCGCGGATCAAGCCCGAGTAAGGGCTCCTGAATAGCGGGCAAAACCCGATCCGTAAAAGCAGTAAACCGGGTAACGAACTGAGCCGGATTGCTCCCCTCAACAGGCACGTAACGTTGATCGAACAGATCCTCAATCGACACTTCGCCCCGAGCAACCGCCGCTTCGAATACCTTGCTCACCGCAGCCGCAGCCTGCTGCACAGCATCGATAAACCGCGTATCCGCAGTCTCCACCCCCGTGGCAGTCGTCAACTCGATCAACGTCTCGGACACGCCGAGCAAATTCCCCAGCCGGTCCTTCGCCTGGGCGAAGTTCTCGCTCGAATCTTCCACGCCGCTCGCCATCTCCAGCACCTGCGCCTCAAGCCCGTTGCATTGCGTTTCGATCTCGCCAGTCAACGCGGCAATCTGCCCAGCCTCGTCGTTGAGTTGCGTAATCGCATCGCCCGTCGCATGCACGACGTCGCCGATCTTGCGGGTGCCTTCGCGTACCCGGTGGGCGCGCGCCGTGTTCACCGAACCCTCGTTGATCAACTGCTCGGTCTGTTGCGTGAGTTGGGCCAGCGTCGTCTCGATCTGGCCCGTGGCCTGCGCGGTCTTCGCCGACAGGTTCTTCACCTCGGCGGCCACCACCGCGAAACTTCTACCGGAGTCGCCGGCACGCGCGGCTTCGATCGCGGCGTTCAGCGCCAGCAAATGCGTCTGGCGGGCGATCAGCGAAATCTCCTCGGAGACGCGGCTGACATGCGTCAATGCGCTGCGCAACGCGCCGATCTGGCTCTCGATCACCGTCACGCCTTCCACCAGCCCGTGGATGTCGGCCAGCGACGCTTCCAACGTTTGCTGGGATCCCTGCACGCTGGTCGCGGCGTCGGCCGACACGCTGCGCATCGCGCGCGCGGCCGTGGCAATGCGATGATTGCCGGCGAGTGTCTGCGCGGCGGACTCGCGCAGCGCGCGGCATACCTGCGCCTGGTGCTGCACGCGTGCGGCAACTTCTTCGACGTGACCCGATACGTCGCAGATTTCTATGCCCAATTTGCCGGCTTGCGCGGCAATATCGCCGACGATCGTTTGCGAACGGCCGCTGCGGCGAAAGCTGAAACGCGTCATGCTGGTCTCCTTGATGGCGCGATTGGCGCAGTCAATTGGCACGGTCACCCAGGGCGGATGCCGCGTCTTCTCAGTGCGTTTACGGCACACTTTCAATCGACTTGATACGGGGTATCCCGCAGTCGTTATGATGTGCACTCGCCGTGCAAGCCCGCAGCCATTCTTTTTCCGACCCGCCAACCATGATCGATTCCTTCGCACGCGTTTCAGGCTGGCAGCAGTTCTATCACCTGTGGGAACTGATCGTGATGATCTGCAAGTTTCTCTGGAGCCTGTTGCGTTTGCTCGGGGGCGGTTGAAGGGGATCGTCACGCGACGGACGTGCGTCGACCGCGCGGCCGGGCTAACGTGAAACGTTCTCCGGGCCGGCGCGACAGGCGGTCACGAACCATGCTGAGATGGCGCTGCTTTACACCGGGGAACGTTCCGGAGCGCTTGCGGCCGCAGTACTCGTGCCGAGAAACGCGCGCAGATCGGTCATCACGCGCTCGGGCGCTTCTTCCATCGGGATGTGACCAAGTCCCGGGTACATCACCGATTTCGCGCCCGGAATACGGCTCGCAAATTCGGTGGCGTGTGCAGGTGGAATCCAGCGGTCCTTCGCGCCCCACAGCACCAGCGACGGCACCTTCAGCGTCTTCAGCACGTTGGTGTCGACGTCCTTGAAGTCGAGCGTCGGCACCATCTTGCCGATTGCCGTGCGCGTGCCTTCGCCGTGGAAGAATTCTACGTAACGCCGCAGCGTCACCGCATCGAGCTTGCGCGGATCGCCATACACGTTGCGTACCGCGCTCTTGATAATGACTTCGGGCAGCCACCACGGCGAACTGACCCGCACCAGCGCGCTATTGAATAGGCCGATGTAAATCGGCAGCTTCATCGGAAAACCGGCCGAGTCGATCAATACCAGCCGTTCGACGGCCTCGCGATGGCGCACCGCGTAATCCCACGAAATCAGGCCGCCGAGCGAATTGCCGATCAGTGTCGCGCGCGAGATGCCGAGTGCTTGCATGAACGTGTCGATGAAACGCCGGTAGGTTGGCAGGTTCATCGTTTCGATTTCGCCGGTGCTCGAGCGCAGCGGCCCGGTCACGCCGAACGGCGGCAGATCGAGGCGGATCACACGATGCTCGCGCTTGAGTTCGTCGGCAACGCGATTCCACGTATGCAACGAAGACGCGAAGCCGTGAATCATCACGATCGTGTCGCCGCTGCCTTCATCGACGTAATGCACGTCGGCACCCATGATCTTGACGAACTTCGAGCCGCTCTGTGTGTAGCGCCGCTGCAATTCGACGCGCGGCACACTGGTGATGCCGAGGCGCGCGGCGACCGAGCGGGGTGGCAGCGGTGCTGTTGATCCGGGCGTCTCGGATTCGATGCTTGCCATAGTTGTTGTCTCCCTTTAGTTCGAGTTAGATTGTTTCTGCTTCTGCTTCTGCTTCTGCCACAGTCAGCATCTGAGCCTGATTCGCCCCAGCCTCAGCATCGCGAGCGGCCCCTCAGCCGCCGCATGCTTCTAAGGCACGAAGCGATAATCGTGCGGCCGCACACGCCGCGTGCGTTTGCGAAAGCTGAATGTGAAGCCCGGCCACAGCGCTGTGACTTTGCCGCTCTTCGTCTGATACCAGCTATGGCAGCCGCTGGTCCACACGGAGTGCTGCATCTCTTTCTGCAGACGTTCATTGAAATCGCGCTGGACGTCGGGCCGCAGATTCATCGTGCGCGCCTTGCGCCGTTGCAAGACGCGCAGGCAATCGGCGATGTACTGCACTTGCGACTCGATCATGTAGATCATCGAGTTGTGACCGAGCCCGGTGTTCGGGCCGACAATCATGAAGAAGTTCGGGAAGTTGGCGACGCTGACGCCGAGGTAGGCCTCCGGTCCATCGTGCAGCCACATTGCGCTGAGGTCGGCGCCGTCGAGGCCGGTCACGTCGAACGGCGCGCCCACGTCGTTCACCTGGAAGCCCGTGCCGCAGATGATTGCATCGGCGGGATGATGGACGCCGTCGTTGGTGACGATGCCGTCGGCGACGATTTCGCGGATGCCGGTCGTTACCACGTCGACGTTCGGCTGGTTGAGCGCCGGATAGTAATCGCTCGACAGCAGTACGCGCTTGCAACCGAACCGGTAGTTCGGCGTCAGCTTGGCGCGCAGCGCCGGGTCCTTGACGCGCCGTTCGAGGTAGCTCAAGCCGAACTTCATCGGGAACTTCATCAGCTTCGGATTGACGACGAACGCAATCGCACGCGATTCGAGTTGCCAGTAGATCGCATTGCGCACGAAGCGCTGCGTGAACGGCAGATGGCGAAACAGCCAATGCATGCGTGGGCCGACCGGTTTGTTTGGCTTGGGCATGACCCATGGCGCGGTGCGCTGGAACAGTTCGAGTTGTGCGACGCGTGGCTGGATCTGCGGCACGAACTGGATCGCGCTGGCGCCGGTGCCGATCACCGCGACGCGCTTGCCTTCGAGCGGATAGTCATGGTCCCAGCGCGCCGAATGAAACAGCTTGCCTTCGAAGCGGTCGAGGCCGGCGATCTGCGGCATGGCTGGCCGCGATAATGGACCGCTCGCCGCGATCACCACATCGACCTCGATGTTTTCGCGTGTGCCGTTCGAATCGATCTCGACTTGCCAGGTCTGCCGCGCTTCGTCGAAACTCGCCGAGGCCACCCGCGCATTGCAACGCACATAACGATCGACGCCGTACTTGCGCGCGCAATCCTTGAGGTAAGCGAAGATCTCCGCCTGGCTGCCGAACGCACGCGACCACGCCGGATTCTGCTCGAACGAAAACGAATACAGATGCGACGGCACATCACAAGCCGCGCCGGGATAGGTGTTGTCGCGCCACGTGCCGCCAATATCGCCGGCCGCCTCGTAGACCGTGAACGATGTGATGCCCATCTGCTGAAGGCGGATCGCCATTCCGATGCCCGCAAATCCGCTGCCGACAATGGCAATGCGTGGCGCGGCGGGTTGGGCAGATGAGGCAGGTGTCACGGCGGGTCTCCGGCGATAGGCAGAATTCGGGTGCCTACATAGCTACATAGGCCTACACCCGCATAACGCGCAGGGTAGACAACTGTACACTTCGCGTCAAGATCGTTTAGAGTACGACTATTAAACGCGCGAGCCGCGCTCTGACTGAAAGCTCATGAACCCCGTACCCGAAGCGGTGCCCGCCGCCGACCATGGCGCGCTTGCCGGCCAGGATCTCCCGCCTGGCAAGCGCAAGCTGATCGAAGCCGCGTTGCGTCTGACCGCGAGCGGGCGCAGCTTTGCAAGCCTGGGTCTGCGCGAACTGGCGCGCGAGGCGGGGCTGAATCCCAATACCTTCTACCGCCATTTCGACACGCTCGACGACCTGGCGCGCGAGGCGGTCGAATCGATCAGCCGCCGCTTGCGGCCGATGCTGCGGCGCGAGCGCTGGCTGGCCGCGCACGACGAGCCGCAGAGCGTGCCGCGTCGCGCGTGCGTGGCGTTTTTTGCGTTTGCGTTGGAGAACCGCGAGGCGTTTCTGAGCGCACTGGCCGAATATCACGGCACCTCGCCGGCGCTGCGCGAAGCGGTGCGGGCGAACCTCCACGAGGTGTCGGCGGAAATGGCGGACGACGTCGTGCAGCTGGAACTGATGCCGACACTCGCCCGCGCGACTGTCGACGAAGTCTGCACGCAGATCGTGCTGCAGCTGTTTCATCTATCCGCGGAGTACATCGACGGGGATGCCGAACGCCGGGAAGCGCTGGTCGCGTATGCGGAACGTTTCATCGTCCGGTTGTTCGCGGGCTCGGTGCTGCTGGCCCAACATGAGCCGGTGAGGGCGCCCGCCGCCGTGAGCGTGTAAAGGGGCGTGAGTTTAAAAAAACAGGCTCCGTGCAGGAGCCTGTTTTCATTGCAGTTTGCTGGATCAGCGTTTGATTGACCGCATCTCAAGCCGCACTGGGGTTCTCAGGTATCACTCCAGTCACCGGAATCGTCGTTGCTGCCCATGTCGACGCCACCGCCGCTGTTGTCGCTCCAGTCATTCGAGCCCTGGCCGAAGTCGAGGCCGCCGCCATTGCCGCCGTCACCGCCGCGGCGACGCGTTTCGTCATCGACAATCACATCGCGCTCCACGACGCGATCACGCCCGGAATTCAGCGCCTCGCCAAGCAGCACGCCAGTCAGCAGACCACCCATGCCACCGCCGAAACCGCCGCCACCTTGTTGCACGATGACCTGCGGCTGCTGCTGATACGGTCCCTGCTGCGGATACGGCTGCGGCGGGTTGCCGAAACGCTCGGCTTCCTGTGCATACGGCGACTGCTGCGTGGCAGCGGCCGGCGCGGCATACGGATCGGGCCGCCCATCGGCGCGGGCACGCAGGCTGCCGATACGTTGCTCCAGTTCGTCGAGCTGATACGGCGGCACCGGATTCTTGCTGTTCGACAGCGTTTCGACGAGACCGCGCAACTGGTCTTCGGTCGATTCGACTTCCTTCTCCAGCGCCTCATGACCTTGTGCGGTGGAGAGTTTCACGTCGAGCTTCAACGAGCGCACGGCGTTGAGCATCTCGGTCGCACGCTTGAGCTGCACGCGGCGATCGTCGTCGGCGCGCGAATCGTCTTGCGTGCGGGCGCGGCGCAAGGTCCAGCGCAACACCAGCGCGATCACGCCGATCAGGAGAATGATGCCGACCCACATGCCCATGCCAGGACCATGCCGTTGCGGCGCTTGCGGCACCATCGCCGACTGCTGCACGGCCGGCGAATTCTGCTGCACGAACGGGTTGGCCGCGCGGCTCGTGGTGTTGCCACCGGCACGTTCCGCGTCCTTGCGGATACGCGCTTCGGTTTGCGCGAAGCGGGTCGGGTCGGTGAAGCGGATTTGCGGGTCGAGTGTCTTGGCCTGTTGTACCTGGGCGAGGGCGTCGGCATAACGGCCTTCGCGATCGAGCACCTGGCTGTACAGGTAATGCGCACGTGCATTGTCCGGATGCGCCTGCAGCACTTCGCTCAAACCGGCATCGGCCTGCTGCCAGTTGCCTTGCGACATGGCGGATTCGATTTGCTGGACCGTCGGTACAGCGAACGCCGCAGCCGACACGAACATCAGTGAGGCGAACGCGCTTGCGAGAAATTTTTTCATTTACGGACCGGGTGCGATGCACCCGTCTCCTTCAGTCGATACCGGTGACCGGTATACCGGCTGCGCTTGCGACGGCAGCTGGTATTTACTGCTGATGCAATTACTGAGCCGGCGTGTTGATCTGCTTCTTCAACGCTTCGAGACGATCTTCGACGGACGGACCGCGGCTCAGATCCGCGAGCTTGTCGTCGAGCGCCTTGCCGCTCTTCACGTCGGCCGTATTCAGGCGCGCGTCGGAACGGGCATTCGACAACGCAACCTTGTCTTCCAGCTTCTGGAAATCTTCGGACAGATTCTTGCCGCCGATACCGCCCAACGCAGTCGCGGCAACATCTTTGGCCTGAGCGATCTGTTGCTTGGCTTGCAGAATGTTCGACCGCGCGTTCAGGTCGTTACGACGGCCACGCATGTCGTCGATCTGGCTCTTCAACTGGTCAACCGACGGTTCCAGCGTGGTCAGTTCTCGCGCCAGCGCATCGCGCTCGGCTTCGGCCGTGGCTTGCGCGCCGAGGGCTTCGCGCGCGAGCGCTTCGTCGCCCGATTGCAGCGCGCGCTTCGCGCCGTCTTCGTACTTCTTCGCCTTGTCGGCGGCAACATCGCGCTTGCTTTGCTGTGTGGCGACTTGCGCCTGAATCTCGATCAGCGAGTTCTCGGCTTTAGCGATGCTCTCATCGAGTTCGCGCACGATCTGGCGCGAATCGCGCGACGGGTCTTGCACGGAATCGGCTGCGTCGTTCAGGAGACCTTTAAGCGTGCGCGAAATGCTGTCAAAAAGCGACATGAAAACCTCCAAAGAATGAAATCGGCGCTGAATAATCCCACGCGCTTTAACTGCTTTCAAATGCTACTTTACGCCGCTGCGCGCGAAGCTGCGCAACGTTCGGACCGGAGTTCGGGGCACACCCGCTAATTGCAATAGCAGCGCCATAAATTTACGTTTTTGAAACCGGGTTCAAACAGCTTTAGCGGTTAAAACGCGCGGCCGGTCATTCAGCCGTTCGCGGATATTACACCACGCGTTCTCTTAAAACCGACTTAAAGGGCGCGATGACAGAATCGCCAACTTTGTGCGTGACGGGCATCCGCGCGGCGGGCATCCGTGCGCCGGGAGTCTGTATGGCGGGCATCCGTATGGCGAGTGTCCGCGTGGCGGGTGTCGCGAATGTGAATAGACGTGGCGCGCCGGTGCTTCAGCAGCAGCGCGCCGATTCGCGCTGGGCTGGGCTGGGCAGCTAGCCCCTGCTACTTTCGATTCAGGCGAAGCGGCCGCCTTCCGTGCTCGGATCGCTTTGCGGATCGTCTGTGTCACGCGCGGCGTCGAGGCGCGGGCGCTTGAGTACTTTGCGCAACTGCGCTTCCACGGCGCCCGGTTCCTGCGCCGAGTCGGCAATGGACGCCGCCTTGGCCGCGGCGACGCGCGCCACGGCTTCGGTTGCCGCGGCGGCTTCGATTTCCTCGGGGGTCGCGGTGAGGGCGGCCAATACACCGGCCGGCAGCAACGGTGCCGGGCTTGCGCCCGCGGGCGTACCCAACAATGCCTCCGCCTGCGACGCGGCCGCGCCCGGCGCCGGTGCAGCGGATTCGGTGTCACCGCGGGTTTGCAAGGCCGCCGGGAGCGCCGCCCGGGCGTGGCGTGTGCCGCGCGCGACCCGCTGCAGCGCCGCGTCGAGCGCGTCCGGCGCGCGCGGCGCATGCAGCCGGTCGACGATGCTGGCCGCTTTCACCTGCTCGCTGGTCGCGCCGAAGCTCAACACCGCGCGCCGCATCAACTCGCTGACGCTAATACCCAGGTTCTCAGCGGTGGAGGCGATCGCGCGTTTCTGCGCGGTCGTGACGAATACGACGATGCGTTCGCTGGGCTTGTTCATGGTCGGCTCGCATACTTGTTTGCATTGGCGATTCAAGGCGTGTATTTGGCGTACGCCGTCGTGCGCGTCGGTAACGACTTCCGCGCCGAGTCCATCATATGACGAGTTGCACCGCTGCGGAACGGGCGCAACATGAAAATCCCGTGACATCAATGAGTTGTAGCCTTTCCGGCGGGCTTGTCCACAGGCCTTTCAACATTTTCTGTTGATAACTCTGGCCAGCGGGGCCGGGCGCCTGCGCGATTGCCGCGATCTACCGTCGTGACGCGTTGGGAAGGGAATTCTTACAAAAAAACTGTCTTGGACGGCGCTTGATTTCTTTAAAATGCGCTGTTACGTTGCGCCGGACGCCTGTCCCAGGCGTGCCGTGCGGCCGCCCGGGGGCTAGGGCCGCGCGGTGTTTTGCGCCTCATGCAGCAAGGCGTTCAGTTACGCGCCCACTATTCCAGTCATGCCAATCATCAAACGACCGCATTCTCCACATTCTCCGGCAGGTGACGACCGGGACAGCTACCACCGCACGCCAGGACGCAACGCTGCTTCGCGCGACGCTGAGGCCGGCCGCCGTTCGATCGGTGCGAGCATCGCCATCTGGTTTGTCGGCCTGCTGGCGACGATCGCCGTGGTGGGCGCGCTGATCGTCGGTTACGCGCTCGTCGTGATGGGGCCGCAACTGCCGTCGCTCGACGCGCTGACCGACTATCGTCCGAAAGTGCCGCTGCGGGTGTACACCGCGGATCACGTGCTGATCGGCGAGTTCGGCGAAGAGCGGCGTAGCATCGTGCGCTTCCAGGACATTCCCGACCAGATGAAGAAGGCGGTGCTCGCGATCGAAGACTATCGCTTCTATGAGCATGGCGGCGTCGACTTCGTGGGCATTTTGCGGGCGGGCATTTCCGACATCACGCATGGCGGCGCCTCGCAGGGTGCAAGCACGATCACGATGCAGGTGGCGCGCAACTTCTTCCTCTCGAGCGAGAAGACCTATACGCGCAAGATTTACGAAATGATGCTGGCGTACAAGATCGAGCGCGCGATGACCAAGGACCAGATCCTTGAGGTCTACATGAACCAGATTTATCTGGGCGAGCGCTCGTACGGTTTTGCCGCGGCCGCACGTGTGTATTTCGGCAAGGATCTGAAAGACATCACGCTGGCTGAAGCCGCGATGCTGGCCGGCTTGCCGAAGGCGCCGTCCGCGTATAACCCGGTGGTCAATCCAAAGCGCGCGAAGATCCGTCAGGAATACATTCTGAAGCGCATGCTCGAGCTGAAATATATCAGCCAGGACCAGTACGATCAGGCCGTCAAGGAAGAGATTCACACCAAGAATCCGGGCAACGAATACAGCGTGCACGCCGAGTACATCGCCGAAATGGTTCGCCAGATGATGTACGCGCAGTACAAGGACGAAACCTATACGCGCGGCCTGAACGTCACCACCACGATCGATTCCGCCGATCAGGACGCGGCCTATCAGGCGGTGCGCAAGGGCGTGATGGATTACGAGCGGCGCCACGGCTACCGCGGACCGGAAGGTTTTGTGGAACTGCCCGCACCGGGCGATGACCGCGATCAGGCGATTGATGACGCCCTCACCGATCACCCCGACAATGGCGAAATCATCGCCGCCGTGGTGACGGACGCGAATCCGAAGCAGGTCAAGGCGCAACTGGTCGACGGCACCGAAGTGACGATCAGCGGCGACGGCCTGCGCTTTGCGGCCGGCGGGCTCTCCGCGCGCGCGACGGCAGCCACGAAGATCAAGCCGGGCTCGATTGTGCGCCTCGTCGCCGACGACAAGGGCAACTGGTCGATCACGCAGCTTCCGCAAGTGGAGGGCGCGTTGGTCTCGCTGACGCCGCAGGACGGTGCGATTCGCGCACTGGTGGGCGGCTTCGACTTCAACAAGAACAAGTTCAACCACGTCACGCAGGCGTGGCGTCAGCCGGGTTCGAGTTTCAAGCCGTTCATCTATTCGGCGGCGCTCGACAGGGGCCTCGGACCGGCTACGATCATCAACGACGCGCCGCTGTACTTCCCGCCGAGCACGCCGGGCGGCGATGCATGGGAGCCGAAGGACGACGACCAGCCGGACGGTCCGATGCCGATGCGTCTCGCGCTGGAGAAGTCGAAGAACCTGGTGTCGATCCGCATCCTGTCGTTCATCGGCACCAAGTACGCGCAGGATTTTGTCACGCAGCGTTTTGGTTTCGACGCCGACAAGACCCCGCCGTATCTGCCGATGGCGCTCGGCGCGGGCCTCGTCACACCGTTGCAATCAGCGGGCGCCTACTCGGTGTTCGCGAACGGTGGCTACCGTATCAATCCGTATCTGATCAACGAGGTGACGGACGCACGCGGCGAGCCGCTCTCGAAAGCGCAGCCGCTGACCGCTGGCCGCGATGCGCCGCGCACGCTCGAGCCGCGTAATGCGTACATCATGAACAGCCTGTTGCATTCGGTGGCCACGGCCGGCACGGGCGCGGGAACCAACGTGCTGCGTCGTTCGGACCTGCAGGGCAAGACGGGTACGACCAACGATGCGAAGGACGGCTGGTTCGCCGGCTATCAGCAATCGCTGGTGGCCGTGGCGTGGATGGGGTACGACCAGCCGAAGAGCCTCGGCAGCCGGGAATTCGGCGCCCAGCTCGCGTTGCCGATCTGGGTCGAGTACATGCAGCGCGCGCTGCGCGGCGTGCCGGAAAGCGAGCCGGCGCAGCCGGACGGCGTGACCTCGGTCGACGGCGAGCTGTTCTATACGGACATGACGCCGGGCAATGGTTTCGTGGCCAGCATCGGGCTGGATTCGGCGAATCCGACGGCCGGTGCGAGCGACGCCGTTGGCGGCGTCGGGCCGGCGGGTATGACGCCACCGGCGGTGCCGCCGCCGAGCGTCTCGTCGAATGAGAAGAAGCAGATCATGGATCTGTTCGAGACGAACAAGCCTTGATGCCCCCGATCTCCCAAGCCCCGAAGGGGACTTCCTTCGGGGCCTGCCTGAGGCCGCACACACAAGTTTTTGAACGGGCAGGGAAGCACCGCCTCGTGCGGATTTCCTGGCGCTATTCGGGTAGACCCCGTCGGCAGATTTTGTGCCCGCGCTCTGCAGTGTGTTTTAATCACGCCTGCGGTGCTTTTATATTGGGTCCTATACGGGCGCTTGATTCCTAAGAGGCTTCGACCTCCAGCACCGCTGAGTCTCGCCGCGAGCGAGGCGTCCATCTTCGAAAGTCGCGCCGCGCGAGACCCGTTTGACGCGCGCGCATGCCACGTCGCCCGTGGGTAACTGTCAGGTTGCTGCGGCCGGCGTGTTTGTTACCCAGTATCTACCGGGCCGCTGCCTCTTGAAAAGTCGAATCCTCATCTGTCTGATGACAGGTCTGCTGCGCATGTTTGCGTTCCTGCCTTATGGTGTGGTCGCGCGTATCGGCACCGGCATCGGTGCGTTGCTGTACCGGATTCCTAGCACGCGCCGGCGCGTCGTGCATACCAATCTGAAACTGTGTTTCCCCGACATGAGCGACGAGGCGCGCGAACGCCTCGCGCGCGCGCATTTCTGCCATGTGATCCGGAGTTATGTTGAGCGCGGGCCGCAGTGGTTCGGCAATGCGCAGTCGTTGGCGCGTCTTGTCGAAGTGGAGAGCGCGATCGATCTGACCGACATGCAGGGCAAGCCGACGATTTTTGTCGGCTTCCATTTTGTCGGTATCGAGGCGGGCTGCATGATGTATTCGACGCGGCACCCGGTTGCGTCGCTGTATACGCCGATGTCGAATCTTTTGCTCGACGCGATGGCCAAGCGGCAGCGCGGGCGCTTTGGTACGGAGATGATTCCGCGCAGCGATAGCGTGAGGCGGGCTTTGCGCGTGTTGCGGGAGGGGAAGCCGGTGATGCTGGCTGCCGATATGGATTTTGGGTTGCGGGATTCGGTGTTTGTGCCGTTTTTTGGCGTGCCGGCTTGCACGCTCACTTCCGTTTCGCGGATGGCGAAGGCTGGGAATGCGCGGGTGGTGCCGTTTGTGACTGAGGTCTTGCCGGATTATCGTGGCTATAAGCTGACCATCTTCGACGCGTTAAGCGATTTTCCTTCGGATGATGTTGCTGTGGATGCGCTGCGGATTACCGAGTTTCTTGAGACGCAAGTGCGACGGATTCCTGATCAATATTATTGGGTTCATAAGCGGTTTAAGAATCGGCCTGTGGGCGAGGCTGGGGTTTACTAATTTTTTGCGCGTAGCGTGTGGGTGGGTTTTTTGCCTGCTCGGCGCTCGTTTCTGTTTGCTTGCGGCGTTGGCCTTTCCTTGATTTCTTGGTGGTCTATTAGCGTTGCCCCTGTGCGGGGCGGCACCTACTTTTCTTTGCCGGCCGCAAAGAAAAGCAACCGTATTGGAAGTCAAGCGGTGAACCGGCGCTCAAGGTGGAAGCTGTCAGCCGTAGGGAGCATTTTGCGCGCGCGAGTCGTCCTCGCGACCTGCACGATTGAGTGACCTGCACAAGGGGGGACGCCGCGAGCGCCTGGGTTAAAACATCACAGGCGGCTCAGGCGTGCCGGAAGTCAGTCAGCCGATGGTCTCCATGGAGTCGAGTTGTGGACCATGGCGTTGAGCGTCACGATGAGCTTGCGAATGCACGCGGTGATGGCCACCTTGAACGGTTTGCCAGCTTTGCGCAGACGATCATAGAAGGCTCTGATCACCGGATTGAAGCGCAATGCCGGTATGCAGGCCATGTAAAGCGCGCGGCGCACGATGGCGCGACCGCCCTGGATGCGACGCTTGCCGTGATGCTTGCCGCTATCGCAATTGAAAGGCGCAACGCCGGTAAGGGCGGCAATTTCGCGGCGGTTCAGCGAGCCGAGCTGGGGCATGAAGGCGATCAGCGTGGCTGCGGCACCGGGACCGATACCGGGCACCGAGCGCAGCAGATCCTCCTTCTGACGCCAGGCGGGCGAAGAACGCATGAACGAATCGATGTCGTTGTCCGCGACGGTGAGCTGCTGTTTGAGCCACTTGATGTGGTCATTCAGGCTTTCCTTAGCCGCGGCATGGGCACGCTCCAGGCGCGCTTTCTCGGCCACGAGCATGTCGATAAGCTGGGCGCGGCGCAGCAGCAGGGCCTGCAGCTGCTCGGTCTGCACATCGTTGAGCGGACGCACGACGGGTTGGATGACGGCGCCGAAATGGGCGATGACGAACGCGTCGATGCGGTCTGTCTTCGCATGTTTGCCGGTGGCCTTGGCAAAGTTGCGCACCTGTCGGGGATTGACGGCGACAGCGGGGAGACCGGCCTGACAAAGCGCCTTGAGCACGGCGAGTTCGAGCTTGCCGGTGGCCTCCATGACGATCAGTGTGGGGTTCAGCGCGATCAGACGCTGGACCAGTTGATCGATGGCGGTGGTTTCATTGTCGACACTGAAATGCTCGGTTGTGTCGTGGATGGCAACGTCGAGGGTGCTACCGCTCACGTCGATGCCGATATAAACGGAAGAGGAAGTCTGGTTCATCACGGTACCCATACTTGCAGGAAAAATACGAGCTCGAGGCTCAGTCAACTGTTCGGGTTAAGAGGATGAAAAGGACAGTCGCTCCGGCTTTTCTGCGGGCTCGAGGCACTTTAGGCAGACGAGCTGACTGTCCATGTGGCGGCAACTGATCGGGTCGACGCCACAGGAGGGAATATACAAGTAGGCAAAAGAAAGCGGCTCGAACCCCCTGCTAAGCGGGTCCCCCGCACAGTCGCGGTAGTGGTGCATCTGGAATCCGTGTTCTCGCACATTCGGCGTGAGTGACAAAGCAGTCATACTTCCGGCGGCGCTGCGCGCGCCGACGCGGTAGATCTTCAAACCGCGCACTGTTGCCGCGCTCAATGGTACTTGATCAAACCGCGCGCTTTTGTCGTGTTCAACGGTACTTGATCAAACCGTGCGTTGTTGTCGGCGCTCAACGATACTTGATCAAATCGTGCGTTGTTCCCCACGCGAGCGGAAATCCTACAAACCATCAGCGATTGCTGCGCTCACTGCTGCTTCATTGGACCACTAACTGCGTTCGGTGTTTGGGGGCTAGCGGCAGCTAGCTACTTGACACGCCCAGCCGCACAGCCAAAGCCATGAGGCATTTTCAGCGTATCACCGAGGCAAACCCGATGGTCCCCGTTGCGCGAAGCGAAGCCATGGGTTTGCACGGTGAGCCCTTCCGGCGAGCACGAAGTGCGAGGCGGGAAGCATGACTGCTTTGTCACTCACGCCGAATGTGCGAGAACACAGATTCCAGATGCACCACTACCGCAACTGCGCGGGGGACCCGCTTAGCAGGGGCTTCTAGCCGCTTTCTTTGCTTATCTTTCTTTGCGGCGGCCCTCCATGTCAGGCTAGTTGTCGCCTCCCCCGAACCGATTGATGTAAAGATGGAGGGCGGACAGCGAATGGAAGATGAAACGCTATTCAGCGGAAACCCGGGAATGGGCAATCCAACAGATGATGCCGCCGTTCAATCGTGCGGTAATTGAGTTGTCAGGCGCGACGGGCATCACGACAGTGACGCTACGCAGCTGGCGGCAAAGCGCAAGACAGGCAGGGGAATTCATGCCGGGCAATGGCAAAACGGGCGATCGATGGTCAAGCGCCGACAAGTTCAGGGCGGTGCTGGAGACGGCGCCGCTCAGCGAGATTGAGATTTCACAGTACTGCCGTAGCAAGGGCATTTATCCTGAGCAGATCCGGCAGTGGCGCGAGGCATGCGAGCAGGCCAACGGCGCGCCTGAGCCGAAGCTGACGGCGGCGCAGCGCAATGAAGCGAAGGCTGCCCAAAAACGCATCCGGGAGCTGGAGCGCCAGCTCAAGCGCGCGGATGCTGCACGTGCGGAGGCGGCGGCGTTGCTGAATCTGCGAAAAAAAGCCGACGCGATCTGGGGCAAGGAAGAGGAAGACTGATCAGCAGCCCGGATCGCGATGAAGCCATGCAGTTGATCAATGAAGCGGTGCAGCAGGGGGCATGCCGTGCGCGTGCGTGCGAGGAACTTGGAGTGAACGTGCGCACGGTGCAGCGCTGGCGCCAGTCACCCCATGACGGGCGCACGCAAGCCCTCCGTGAAGCGCCCCCCAACAAGCTGAGTGAGGCGGAGCGTCAGACCGTGCTTGACGCGGCCAACCGGCCGGAATACGCGAGCCTGACGCCGCACCAGATCGTGCCGAAACTGGCCGACGAAGGGGTTTATCTGGCCAGCGAATCGACGTTCTACCGGATCCTGAAGGCGGCGGGACAGGGCCAGCGGCGGGGTCGTGCGAAGGCGCCGCAACAACGCCCACTCACGACGCATTGCGCCAATGGTCCGAACCAGGTGTGGTGCTGGGATATTACGTGGATGCCGAGCACGGTCAGGGGCCGGTACTTTTACTGGTACATGATGAAGGACATCTACAGCCGCAAGCTGGTGATGAACGAGGTGTGGGAGCAGGAGTCGGCTGAGCACGCGAGCGAGTTGCTGCACAAGGGATGTTTGCGCGAAGGCATCGCCGGGCGTCCGCTGGTGCTGCACTCGGATAACGGTAGTGCGATGAAAGGCGCCACGATGCGCGCGGCCATGATCGATCTGGGCGTAGAGCCTTCGTTCAGCCGGCCGCGCGTGAGCAACGACAACGCGTTTGCCGAGGCGCTGTTCCGTACGGCGAAGTACTGTCCGTTATGGCCCGAGCAGCCGTTCGACACGCTGGAGGAAGCCCGCGCATGGGTGCAGCGCTTTGTGCAGTGGTACAACGAGGAGCACTGTCACAGCGGCCTGAAGCATGTCAGTCCGGGACAGCGGCACCGCGGCGAAGCCGGCGACCTTCTGGCCCGTCGGCGTGCGCTGTACGAAGACGCACGCATGCGAAACCCCGCGCGCTGGTCAGGCGCCATTCGCAACTGGCACCTGGCAGACGTGGTCTATCTGAACCCGGAGCGAACTGACGCGTCGGCCGAAATGTATAAGCACGCAGCGTAACGGTTCACGCGACAACTACCTTGACACACACCGGCGGCAAAGAAAGTAAGTGCCGCCCCGCACAGCAATGCTCTCAACTTAAGCCCGAAAGGGCTTGTATACGGGGCGTTTGCCCTGTAAACTTCATCGCATAACTGATTGATAAATAAACGATATGAACTCAAATACCAGCGTCTTCCCAACTCCTGGCTGAGTTCTCCGATTTCCTGTTCGATCCGGCGCTCGCTGAGCGTGTTCGCCGTTCTCCCACTGCCTTTACCCGCAATCGCATCCTGACGCTGCCACGCATAGCAGCGTTGATGATGTCGGGCATGCGCACGAGCGTGCAGGCCGAGCTCGATGGGCTGTTTGGCGCGTTGCGCGGGCAAACGGTGCGCACCCGGGCGGTAAGTGCACAGGCCTTCAGCAAGGCGCGCCGCGGCCTGTCGGCCGAGCTGTTCGAACTGGCCCGCGCGCGCCTGATCGAGCTGGCCCAACCCTACATTGATTCGATGCGCTGGAATGGCCTGAGGCTGGTCGCAGCCGACGGTAGCCGTCTGCGGGTAGGCACGCGCGAAGGCCATGATCTGCGCGCCGACCACTACGCATTTGCGCTGTTCCTGCCGGGGCCCGAACTGACCCTGCACGCCGCGCTTCATCCGGCCGACGGCTCCGAGCGGCAGATGCTGTTCGAAGCGCTGGACGTACTGCAACCGCACACCGATCTGCTGCTGCTCGATCGCGGCTATCTCGGCAACATGATGGTGGCCGCGCTGGCGCAGCGCGAGATCCCGTTCTGTCTGCGCGTGGATGCACGCGCCTGGACGTGCGTCACCGCCTTTGCGCGCAGTGGCGAGGCTGAGCGAATCGTGACACTGGCCGCGCCCAATGAACAGGACGCCCTTGACTATGAACTGGTGCGCACGCCCACCACGGTGCGCCTGATCCGCGATGTCACTCCTGGCGGACGTGTTCGCGTGCTGATGACCTCGCTGCTCGATCGCCAGCGCTATCCGGCTGCCACCTTCGGGGCGCTCTATCATCAGCGCTGGCGCATCGAGGAAGCGTTCAAACGGCTCAAGCACCGGCTGCGGCTGGAGGCCGTCACGGGGCTGGACTACCTGGCGCTGCAGCAGGACTTCGGCGCAAAAACCGTCGCCGACAACCTGTGCACACTGCTCAGCGATCTCGACGATGCGTCTCACGATGACGCACCTGCCAGCCGTCCTGACCGTGTTTATGCGCTGGGTGCCCTCAAGCCGATCCTCGGCGCGTGCCTGCTACGGATTGAACACTGCCTGAACCTGCTGCCCAAAGTCATGCCGGCCATCCACCAGGCCCGATGTCGTATCCAGCCCTCGCGCTCTTACCCACGACCGCCCAGAAAAGCCAAGCCCCATCACCATCTCGCGTACAAGCTTGCTTGATGAAATGGGGCTTAAGTTGAGAGCATTGCCCCGCACAGGGGCAACGCTAATAGACCGATAAGAATTCAAGGAAAGGCCAACCCCGCAGGCGTACAGACGAACAATCACCGCGCAAGCTAACAGCTCAAGGAAAGGCCAACGCCGCAGGCAAACAGACAACAAGCGCCGAGCAGGCAAAAAAGACCATCCACGCGCTACGCGCACAAATCGTTGCGCACTCAAGCACTTACCCCGGATGTCCAGGCGTTATCAACAGGCCTTTCAACAAAATCTGTGGATAAGCCGCTCCACCGCGATACACGCATAACCACGCGCAGCGCAGCCGAACACCGCTGCATCCACCCGCACCGAGTGCAACAAACCCATCTGCATCAAGCACTTAAGCCCGTAGCCCCATAGTTATCAACAACCCTGTCAACATAAACTGGGGATAACATATGATCCATATTGAGGCCTCCCAACGGCCTCCGCCGCAACCAGACGGCACATTTAGCATCACCTGGTTCATTCCGCACCGCGACCAGAAACCCTCACGCGTTCAACGTGTTAGCCCGCTTGTCAGATAGTTTTCAACAGCCTCATCAACATAAACTGGGGATAAGTCCGCAACCATCACTACGGAATCCCAGGTTTAGTTGGAAACGCTCACGTTCGCCGCAGGCACTGCAGGCACCGCCGCCGTCGCAGACGGCCCCGACTCCAATGGCGGAGTCCCCATCGCCTGGAACAAGGCCGCCGTGTCCGTCAGCCGTGCACTGGTATAGCGGATCTCATCAAGCTGCGCGTTGCGAAACTGCTGTTCGCTCGACCGCGTCGACGCGATTGGCAATGCGCCCAGCCGGTAGCGTCCCGAGGTCTCGTCGAAAATTCCCTGCGCCGAGCGCGTGGCAATGTTCGCTGCGTCAAGCGCTTGCGCGTCATGCTGCAGCGCTGCAAGCGTATCGGCGACGTTCTGGAACGCGGCCAGCACGGTCTGCTTGTACTGCGAAACCGTAGCGTCATACGTGTCGACCGCCGCGCGGCGCTGCGCGAACAGCGCGCCACCATGAAACAGCGGTTGCGACAAAGATGCGCCAATGCTCCAGATGGCCCCCGCGCCGGATAGCGCCACCGGCCAGCTAAAGCCGCCTTGTCCCATCGATGCACTGAGCGACAGACTCGGGAACATCTGCGCCGTTGCGACGCCGACATCGGCCGCTGCGGCCTTCAGGGCGGCGTCGGCAGCCTGGATGTCGGGCCGGGTGCGCAGCAACTCGGAAGGCACTACAACCGGCACCTGTTCAGGCACATGCAGTTGCGCAAGCTCGAGGTCGTCCGGGGCCGCGTCCGGCGTGCGGCCAAGCAGCACCGCCAGCGCATGGCGCGTCGCCAGCCATTGCTGCTTTAAACCCGGCAAACTCGCGGACAGGCTCGCCGCACTTTGTTGCGCGCTCAACTGATCGGCGTGCGAGACCGCGCCCAGCGCGTAGCGCCGTTGCGTGTCGCGCGCCTGATCGTTGGCTATCGTCACGAGCCGTTCGGTCGTCTCGATCTGGGCATGCAACGCCGCACTCGTGATCGCCGCCGTCACGATGTTGGCGGCCAGCGCGCGGCGCGCAGCATCGAACTGATAGGCCTGCACGTTCACGCGCGCAGCGAGCGCCGCATCGGCAAGACGCGAGGCGCCGAACAGGTCGAACGTGTAGTGCGCCTGCAATTGACCGACGAAGATGTCGTACAGGAACGTGTTCGGACCGGCCTCGGGGATCGCCAACGCACGATTGCGGGTGGCCTGGCCGCCCAGGTCGATGGTCGGCAACATCGAACTGCCGATCTGCGCGCGCAGTTGCTCGCGAGCGGCAGCAAGGCTCTTGTCAGTGGCGGCGAGCGTCGGGCTGTTGCGCAAGCCTTCGTCGACCAGCGCGTTCAGCGCATCCGATTGATAGAGCTTCCACCATTCGGGTACGGCCTTCGCGCCGACCACGAATTGCTGGGTAATGCCCTGGGCGGGCACGGTTTGCGTCGGCTGCGCTTCGGCGCCGTAGTGGGCCGGTTGCGGCATGGCGGGCGGCTCGCCATTCGGGCCAAACGAGCAGGCGGCCAGCGCCAGCGCGGCGCCGCTGAGAAGCGTAAGGCGCAGGTGTCCAGGGAATGCTGCAAAGGTAGCCATGATCTCAGTTCCCCGTATGCGTCGTGCCGGACGGCGTCTGCGGCTCGCGCTCGTCGTCGCGCACTCTGAACGACGTGGCGTACAGGGCCGGCAGATAGAACAGCGTGAGAATGGTCGCGCTCGTAATGCCGCCCATCAGCGCGGTTGCCATCGGGCCGAAAAAGTTCGAGCGCAGTAGCGGAATCAGCGCGAGCACGGCGGCTGCCGCGGTGAGCGTGATCGGCCGGAAGCGCCGCACCGTCGCGCCGACGATTGCGTCGAAGCGCTTATGCCCCGCGGCAATGTCCTGCTCGATCTGATCGACCAGAATCACCGAGTTGCGCATGATGATGCCGAACATGGCGATCACCCCGAGCATTGCAACGAAGCCAAATGGCTGGCCGAACAGCAGCAGCGTGACGACCACGCCGATCAGGCCGAGCGGCGCGGTCATCACCACCATCAGCACGCGCGCGAAACTCTGCAACTGGACCATCAGGAGCACCAGCACGGCGATGATCATGATCGGCATCTGCGCGTTGATCGATGTCTGCCCCTTGCCGCTTTCCTCTACCGACCCGCCGATTTCGATCCGGTAGCCGACCGGCAGCGTGCCGCGAATCTGGCTGAGGGCTTTGTCGACCGCGTGCGTGACGTCGATCCCTTGCGCGCCAGGGGCGACGTCGGACTGCACGGTGATGGTGGGTTGCCGGTCGCGCTCCCAGATCACGCCGTATTCGAGGTCGTTGCGCAGATGACCGAGCGTGCCGAGCGGCACCGGGCCGTTCGGCGTCGGCATCGCCAGTGTGAGGAGCTTCGAGGGGTCGACGCGTTCCGCTTTGGGCGCGCGCAGATCGACGCTGATCAGCTTGTCGCGCTCGCGATACTGCGTGACGGTGTAGCCGGAGAGCGTCATCGCGAGGAAGCTCGAAATGTCGTCGGAGCTCACGCCGAGTTCGCGTGCCTTCTTCTGATCGACTTCGAAGCGCGCCGAGCGCTCGGCGGGCTCGTCCCAGTCGAACTGGACGTTGCGGGTGCCGCCGTCGGCACGCATGGTCGCGGCGACGCGCTCGGCGATCGAACGCACGGTAGCGATATCGTCGCCGCTCACGCGGAACTGCACCGGATAGCCGACCGGCGGTCCATTTTCGAGGCGCGACAGGCGCGTGCGAATCGCCGGAAAGTTGTTGCGTAATTCCGGTTCGAGCCACTGCGCAAGCTTCTCGCGATCCTTCACCGATTTCGCTGTGATCACGAACTGCGCGAAATTGGGCTGCGGCAATTGTTGATCGAGCGGCAGATAGAAGCGCGGTGCACCGGTGCCGACGAAATCCACCGTATGGTCGATTTCCGGACGGCCCACCAGCGCTTTCTCCAACCGGTCCGCTTGCCGCAACGTCGCTTCGAACGATGCGCCTTCGGGCAAGCGCACATCCACTAGCAACTCGGGACGGTCCGAGCTCGGAAAGAATTGCTGCGGCACGAGCGTGAAGCCTGCCATGGCCAGAATGAACAGCACGACGGTGATCGCCAGCACGACAAAACGGCGCTCGATGCACCAGCCGATCCAGCCGCGCAGGCGCTTATAAAAACGGGTGTCGTAGATATCGTGTTCGTGATCTTCCGCTTCGTGCGCCTGACGTTTGCGCTCCGGCAGCATGTGATAGCCGAGCAGCGGAATCAGCACCACAGCGGCGAACCACGACGCGATTAGCGCGATCGCCGATACCTCGAAGATCGAGCGCGTGTATTCGCCGGTGCTCGACTTCGCCAAAGCAATCGGCAGGAAGCCGGACACGGTCACGAGCGTCCCGGTCAGCATCGGAAAGGCGGTACTGGTGTACGCAAAGGCTGCGGCGCGCGTGCGGCTCCAGCCTTGCTCGAGTTTCACCGACATCATTTCGACCGCGATGATCGCGTCGTCCACCAATAGCCCCAAAGCGAGCACCAGCGTGCCCAGCGACACCTTGTGCAGCCCGATGTCGAACAGATACATGCACAACGCCGTGACGGCGAGCACGACAGGTATCGAGATCACGACCACCATGCCGGTGCGCACGCCCAGCGACAGAAGGCTGACCACCAGCACGATCGCAATCGCCTCGGCGACGGCTTCGAGAAAATCGTCGACAGAATGGGCGACCGCGTTCGGCATGCTGGAGACTTCGACCAGGTGCAAACCGGCGGGCAGGGAGGCCCGCAGCGTGACCATCTGCTGATCGAGCGCTTTGCCCAGACGAATCACATCGCCGCCCGGCTGCATCGTGACGCCGATGCCGAGCACCGCCTTGCCGCCAGAGCGCATTTGCGTGGCGACCGGATCGTCGTAGCCGCGCTTGATGGTCGCGATGTCGCCGAGACGGAACGAGCGGTTGTTGATGCGAATCAGCGTGTCGGCAAGGGCGTTGACGTCCTTGAACTGACCGGTGGGGCGCACGAACACACGGTCGTCGGTAGTGGTCAGCGTGCCCGCCGGCGAGACGCTGTTCTGTGAATTGATGGCCTGGCCCAGTTGCTGCGGTGAGATGCCGAGACGTGTGAGTTGCGTGTTGGTGATCTCGATGTAGATGTGCTGATTCGGATCGCCGAAATAATCGACCTTGCCGACACCCGGTACACGTAGCAGCACGGTGCGTAACTGGTCCGCGTAATCGTGTAGTTGCGCGGCGGAAAAGCCGTCGCCCTCGAGCGTGTAGATGTTGGTGTAGACGTCGCCGAATTCGTCGTTGAAGAACGGGCCTTGAATGCCTGGCGGCAAGGTTGCCGCGATATCGCCGACTTTCTTGCGCACCTGATACCAGGTTTCGGGTACGTCCTTGACCGGCGCCGAGTCTTTCATCGAGAAGAACATCAGCGATTCGCCGGGGCGCGAGTAACTGCGCACGAAATCGATGGCGGGCGTTTCCTGCAACTTCCGGCCGATGCGGTCGGTGACTTGCTCCTGCACCTGGCGCGCGGTCGCGCCGGGCCAGAAGGTCTGGATCACCATGACGCGGAACGTAAAGGGCGGGTCTTCAGATTGGGCGAGACGGGTATAGGCGAGGACGCCGAACGCGGTAGCGAGCGCGATCAGGAAGACGACCAGCGCCTGATGGCGCAGCGCCCATGCGGACAGGTTGAAGCGTCCTTCTTCATGCGTGGTGCTCATGAAGCGAAGTCCTCGGGATGCAGCGGCGGGATCGCACGGACTTTTTCGCCGGCGGTCACGGTGTGCACGCCTTGCAGGACGACACGTTCACCGTCCTTGAGCCCCTGGCCGATCACGATCGTGCGCTCGTTGTAGCGCGTAACCGTCACACGGCGCAGCTCCAGTGTGCCGACGCCCGGCGTACCGGCTGCGGGCATACCGGCTCCGGGCGTACCGGCTCCGGGCGCGTTATCCGCAGCGCGCACGACCCACACGGCCGGCTGCGTGCCGTCGTGGAACAGCGCGGTGGCGGGCACGGTGAAGGAACGGCTCTCGCTCGCCGATGAGTTCGAGGGCGAGGCGGCGGCGAGTGCGATGTCGGCGGTCATGCCGAGGCGCACGTCCGGGCCGGGATTGTCGAGCGTGAGTTTGGCGCGGTAAGTGCGGCTTTGCGGATCGGCGGCGGGCGACAGTTCGCGCACCCGCGCTTTGAAGCTGCGGCCCGGCAGTGCGGCCAGCGTCACCGTCGCGTTCTGCCCGATTGAGAGCGCGGCTAGCGCGCTTTCCGGCACGTCGCAGACGACGTCGATATCGCCGCTCCATGCGAGGTTGTAGACGGCTTGTCCCGCGGAGACATTCTGGCCGGTGTCGGCCTGTTCGGCGGTGATCACGCCGGCGTGATCGGCAATGAGCGTGGTGTACTGCAACTGGTCTTTCGACAGCGCCGCCTGCTGTGCGGCCTGGTCGCGCTGCGCGGCGGCAGACGCATAAGCGTTGGTGGTCTGTTCGAGCTGAGCGGGCGCGATCAGGTTTTCTTTCGCCTGGGCCTGGTCACGATCGAGTTGCTGCTTTGCATACACGAGACTGTGTTGCGCCGCTTCGAGTTGAGCCAGTGCACTGGCGGCATTCTTCTGCGCATCCGCCGGGTCGAGCCGGGCGACGATCTGCCCGTTTTTCACCACGTCGCCCAAACGGACGCGCCGTTCGATGATCTTGCCGCCGACGCGAAACGATAGCGGGGTGGAATAACGCGCCTGCACGTCGCCGGGCAACGATGCCGCGGCCGTTGCGCTGCCGTCCGCGTGCACGGCGACGGCGACCACCGGACGTGGCTCAGGCGCAGCCGCTTCTTTCTTTGAGCACGCGGCTAGCGTGACGATACCGGCGAGAGTGAGGGCGAAGGCTGCGCGGCGCAGGCGCGCGGGACGGGCATACCGATGGAACTGCGGGCGCATCGCGGACGATGCGGGAGGACCGGGACGCTTCACAATTACCCCAACTGGAGACAGCGAACGAACACGGCAAGCCGCAGCGGCCCGCCAGCGAAGACGCGTGGGCCGAAACATGCAATTGGCATACGCATCTGACTTCGAATGATCGAATGCATTCTAATACACACCTGTATTTGAATGTTGTAGTGAATTGGAATTCTTTTCGGTGCTAGACTTGCGCCCATGAAACGGCAACGACTTACCCGCGAGCAAAGTAAAGATCAGACGCGTCAGCGTCTGCTCGATGCTGCACAAGCGATTTTTATGAAGAAAGGCTTTGTCGCGGCGAGTGTCGAAGACATCGCCGGGGCGGCGGGTTATACACGCGGCGCGTTCTATTCGAACTTCCGCAGCAAGAACGAACTGTTCCTCGAACTACTGCGGCGCGACCACGAGACCATGCAGGCGGGCTTGCACGCCATCTTCGAAAACGCGGCGTCGCGCGAGGAGATGGAAGAGCGCGTGCTGCGCTACTACAGCAGCCTGCATCGGGAGAACAAGTGCTTCCTGCTGTGGGTGGAGGCGAAGCTGCTGGCCGTGCGTGACGGCCGCTTCCGGATACGCTTTAACGCGTTTACGCACGAGAAGCTCGAACAGTTGAGCGCGTACATCCGCGAATTTTCGCTGCGCGTAGGCACGCCGCTACCGCTGCCGGCGGAGACACTGGCGATCGGCTTGATGGGGCTGTGCGACGGCGTGCAGTTTTTCTACACGGTCGATCCGCAGAACGTGCCGGCGGAGAGGGCTGAAACGGTACTGGCGGGATTTTTCGCGCGCGTGGTGTTCGGACGCGACGCGTAATTACGTGACCCTATGGTGTGACGAATGCCGCTGAATCAGTTCAACGGCAACTGCGCGCAGGCGTCCGCAACCGGTGTGGTGCAGGCGAACGAATATTGCCCGCTGTAGCGCAGGGCTTCTTCACCGACGTGCAAAACGACCTTGATGTCCGGGCACCGCTCGTAAGCGATGAAGGCCGAACAGGCCGCAGCGGACCAGCAAACCAGTGAAAACGCGATTTTTTCGAGAAGCTGAAAACGATGTGGCATAGCGATAGATTTCCTTTCGGGCGCTATGTTACCAGCATCTACGGGTTTATACCTACCTAATACCCGCAATAAGCCTCGCAATAGTGTCGCGAGCGCCTCAGGAACCTGACGGGATTGTCATGTTCAGGTCAGGGTTGGGACATGATCGGGTCGATACAATCGAATCGTTGGGCAAATCCGCGCGCACCTTGCCGCGCGGGTCGACACAGGCGGCAGCGTTGCGCCGGCCCGGCGTTACCGAGGCAGGAGTCGTCCATGAATCAATTGCAGTCGATGCGCGTATTCGTCAAGGTGGCCGACCTGGGCAGTTTCGTGCGCGCGGCCGGTGCGCTGGATCTTTCCACTGCTGTCGTCACGCGCCATGTCGCAGACCTGGAAGCGCGCCTCGGCACGCGGCTGCTCAATCGCACGACGCGCCGTCTTTCTCTGACCGAATCCGGCACGACCTATCTGGAACGGGTGCGCCACATTCTCGACGACCTGGAAGGCGTCGAGCAGATGGTGGTGGCGCGCAATCACGAACCGGTCGGGACCTTGCGCATCGTCGCGCCGGTGGTGTTCGGGCTGCATAGCCTGGCGCCGGTGGTGCAGACGTACGCCGCGCGCTATCCAGATGTGAAGCCTGACGTCACGCTGGCGGATCGCCACGTCGATCTGGTGGAAGAAGGTTTTGACGTCGGCATCATGGTCGCGCGGCAGATGCGCAGCGCGAGCATTGTCACGCGGCGGCTGACCACCGGTTATATGACGGTGTGCGCGACGCCCGCGTATCTGGAGCAGCACGGTACGCCGACCTGCCCGGAAGATCTGTTGACGCATCCGTGCCTGAGCCGGCCAGCCGAGCAGGGCGGCGACGAAAAGGTGTTCACCGGGCCGCAGGGTGAAGTCCGCGTCAAGCCCACCAACGCGATTGCGGCGAACAACACCGAGATGCTGAGGCAGTTCGCCCTGCTGGGCATGGGCGTAGCGATTTTGCCGAGCTACCTGATCGGCCGCGATCTGGCGTCCGGGCGCCTTGTGCCGCTGCTGACCGACTACCGTCTGCCGCAAGTCGAAATCACGATTGCCTAT
Source organism: Burkholderia sp. GAS332 (assembly GCA_900142905.1). Taxonomy (NCBI): domain Bacteria; kingdom Pseudomonadati; phylum Pseudomonadota; class Betaproteobacteria; order Burkholderiales; family Burkholderiaceae; genus Burkholderia; species Burkholderia sp. GAS332. Next base: position 2,263,003 of record FSRV01000001.1, read on the forward strand.
CCAAGCCGGCTACATTTGCCGGCGAAAGTGCGCACCTTTATCGATCACCTTGTCGCGCATTTCCAGCGAGCCGACGAGCACGCGAGCGATCCACGCGCCAGGATGCCGCGGCGTGCCGTTGCCGGCTCGCCGGCTTACGCCGCTGATCTGCCGGTCTCCGCCTTGCCGGGCGATGTGGCGCGGGCGAAGCCCCACGCTGCGCGCGCGCGAATCGTGGTGGCGTCACCGCTTTGACGGGTGTGCGGCACGAGGGAGCCTGAAACGAGCCGCATGCCTGCCTAGATCCACACGTCGTTCGCCGCGGTGCGTTCGTTGCTTTCTTCACCGGTATTCTTCACGCCACGTGGCTCGATCAGTAGGAGCTTGACTTCGCGTTCGGCGTACGGCTTGTGCTCCGTGCCTTTGGGCACCACGAACATTTCTCCTGCCGAGAGCAGCACGGATCCATCGCGCAGGTCGATGCGCAACTGCCCGTCGAGCACGATAAACGTTTCGTCCGTGTCGGCATGTTCGTGCCAGACAAAGTCGCCTTCGATGCGCACCAGCTTGAACTGGTAGTCGTTCATCTCCGCGACGACGCGCGGTTGCCATTGGTCGTTGATGAGCTGCAGCTTTTCAGCGAAGTTGATGGCGCGGTGGGGCCGTTGAATCGCTTCATGGGTGGACATCGAGGTGCTCCTCCTGAGGGGTAGGTGTCAGGCGCGAGCGTAGGGCGGAAGGCGCTATCGGGTCTTGTACGTTTGTGCGCGCGTCTGCCCGGCGGTGAGCTATCCGTCGCGTTGCCGCTTAGCGCGTGCCGCGCGTCGAGGGGCCCAGCATTTTGAGCCAATGTGCCGGCGCAACGCCCCACGCGCGCTTGAAGTGCCGCGTCATATGGCTCTGGTCGGTGAAGCCGGCCGCCGCCGATGCGTCCGCGAGCGACACGCCCTGAACCGCGAGTCGGCGCACGAGATCGAGTCGGCGCATGGTCAGATAACGGTGCGGACTCGTGCCGAACAGCGCACGAAAATCCCGCGACAAACTCCAGCGGTCGCGGCCAGCGGCGGCCGCCAGTTCGTCGAGCGTGACCGCGCGATCGAGCGAGCCAAGCATATACTCGCGGGCCCGCTCCGCCGCGCGGTAATCCACCGGCCGGCGCGTCGCCGTCGCCGCACCTGCCACTGCGTCCAGCGCGATGGCCAGATCGTAAAGCGCGTCGTCCTGTTCGAGCGAATCGATGGCGCGGTCCATGGTGCGCAACAGGCTTTCGGTGGCCGCAAAGAGACGCGGGTCGTTCGACAAGCCGCCTTCGAGGAATGGCAGCGGCTTGCCGCCGAGCGCCTGCTGGAACAGCGCCGGGTCGACGTAAATCATCCGGTAGTGAAAGCCGTCGCGGGTGCCGGCCTGGCCGTCATGCGGTTCATCGGGATGCAGCACCATCGTGCCACCCGGCAAGCTGTTACGCATGCTGCCGCGATAGCGGAAGCTCTGCACGCCTGCCAGCGTGCGGCCGATCGCATAGGTATCGTGCCGGTGCATGGCATAGCCGGCATGATGAAAGAAGGCTTCGATTCGCTCAATGCCGCTCGCGCCGCCCGAATGCGGCGAGCGATGAATCCAGTCAGCAGCAGCTCGCGGCTCTGACGAACACGAACCCGGCGACGAACCCGGTGTTAAGCGGGACTTTCCGCTCATGCCCCCAGACCCGGCCCGTAATTGCCGCCGATCAGGCGCGTGATCGACGTCACGTCGGCGTAATCCTGTTCCGGCAACCCGTCGAGCATCGACAACAGTTCGTTGCTCGCGCCGGCTTCGCGCGCGGCTTCGACTAGCGCATCCTTGTAAGTCGGAAAACGGATTTCTTGCAGAATGTCGGCGATCTGGAGATCAATCGATTCGCCGGGAATAGCCGATGCAGTCATGCAAGCGCTCCTGGGGGCGGGTTTCAGGTCTGTAGGTGTTCGTTCTGGCCCGTGAAGCTTCGCTCCAGATGCCGCGACTTGGGCAACGCGATGAATTGCCATTGTTGCGGACGGTTGTCGTCCGTGACAGCGACGTCCGGCGCCGCCGGGGCGACGGGTGCAGCGTTGGCGCGTTCGGCAAGGCTATTGGCGGACGTGCTGTCCGTGGCGGTATGAACCGGCGCGGCAAAACACGAAGCTGACAGCGTCACCATGGTCAACAGTGTCGAGGTTTTCATCGCCCGACCTCCTAAGCTCATGCGGCGCTAACAGTTGAGCGAGCGCTGTGCCGTCCCCGCGTCGAAAGGAAGGCGCAACCTACACGCGGCGTTGCCCGATGCGGGCGACGTGCATCTACCATCTTAGATGGCAAACGGCTGCGGCGCGCGCGCAAAAGAGACAAAACCTCATTGTAGATTTCACATGATGGCAGGAAAAAGGTAACGCCGTCGCGAACGGTCGTACCACATTGATGTTGCGGCGCAATAAGCCGCTCGTCTAGCGCAGCACCTCGAAGCGCGTCCACGGCCACGACGGCCGGTCGCGCATATAGCCGTTGAGCCAGTTCCACTGCGGATGGCGCTTCATGAACGCCTGAGCGTCGAATGGGCGGCCGCACGGATGTCCCCAGCGCGCGGTGAAGGCCATGGTGCGCGCCATGTCGCTGTCGACCACTTTGCCGTCGTTGGCGCCCCACGGATTGAATGGCCCCTGGTCGGAACCGCCGAAGCGCGCGTCGTCCAGTTCCAGATGCCCGCAGATGGTGCGCGAGCACGGGTTGTCGTTGCGGTCGAGATAAACGTCGTGATGGTCGGCGATCATCTCTTTCGCGAGTTCGACGTCGATCTTGCCGTGATGCATTTCTTCGAGCTGCATGAAGCGCAAGCGGCGCGCGCCGTTCTTGCGCACGTCCGTATAGTCTTCGCCTTCGCCAATGCATTCCTGGTTGCGGATCTTCAGATCGGTCGCGGTGTTGTAACCGCTATAGAAGCCGTTCTTCGTACTCTCGAAACCGGAATAGTGCAGCCCGAGTTCGTAGCGCGCGATCTCGCCGGTCTTGGTGTCGCCGAGCAGCCAGCTGTTCGCATAGCCGCCGTTATTGGCGACCGCGAACATCTCGCACCATTCGCCGATGTTGTTGGCGTATTGTGACGCGCGCCGCGAGCGATAGAACTCCGGTGCACCCGCTGCGTTGTAGCCGGCAAAGTTGGAAATGGTGGTTTCAGTGACCATCAGGCCGGCTTCGGTAACCCAGAAATCGGTGAGGCTGGAGATGCAGCCCGGCAGGCCCTGCATCAGGATGCGGTTGCCGCGATCCGGCACGATGTCGAACACAACGTTGAATGCGTCGCCCGCGGCGTAGCGGTCCCACGAATTGTGCGCCATCACGATGCGGCCGTCCCGGGTGGCATTGCCGGTGGCGATGAACGCGCTGCAATGATGGCCGCGGCGTCCGCGCCACGGTTTCAGGCCGAGCTGCGGTTGCTGGGCCGCCGCATGACTCGGCCACCAGCTTTGCAGCAGATCCATATAACCGTTCCAGGCCAGCACTTCGGCGAACGGCAGCTTCGCGCCGTCGGCGATGCCCTGGATTTCGTCGGCGAATTCAGTGTCGAGTTTGTTGGCGAACTGGGACACGGCGGCGTCGACGAAGGTATCGAAGTCTTCGCCGGTATCCCATTTCGCGAGGTAGCGGGCGGTGTGGATCGCGTTCTGGATTTCAGTGGCGAGCAACTGGCCGTGCTGCTCGCCGCGATCGTACGGCTCACCTTCGATATGCAGGAAGATCCAGCCCGCCTGGTCGCGGCGTACGGCATCGAGGGACGGTTCGCTCATCTTCGCTCCGATCGAGATCGAAGGGCGGGCGTCTCGGTGCGCCCGTCCTGGCGTAACGCGCGCTGCTTGCAATCGCTGCAGCGGTTTTCCCATTGTAGAGAATCTGCCGCGCTTTGCACCGGCTGCGGTCGGCGCATGGGTGAGGCACCGCGCATTGCCGCGCGGGCTCGATGAACGATTCAGCGATCAAGCGGGGCAGTGGCCGAATATCTGCGCCAGAATGATCAGTCTTTAATATTCCAGAAGCACCAACGTTACCGTCAGTGCTTCTGGCGGTATTGCTCAGGTGATAAAAATCAGGTTATTCGGGTTGCACGCCAACGACCATCAGCTGTGGCGAATAATGTGTGCCTTTTGCACCAAAGGTGTAAATATCGTCGTGATTTTGGGTGTCGCCACCGACGCAAAATGCAATTTGCTGTTGCCCTGCCTGCTGTGCCTGTTTAACCATGCTGGTTACATCGAAGTCGCGATACTGATCCTTTTCATCGAGATACATGCTCGCATAGGGTTTGTAAGTGCAAGCGGGATGATTATTCCATGTCACGCTATTTTCATCCCAGTCCGTTGATGTCTGATAAATATAAATAATCTGTGCGCCACTCGACGTACTTCTTCCACCATAGAGATGAACCGTATATTTAAACAAGGCACTTTCTTCTGCAGAGTAGGACGTTGGCACAGGTGGGATCTGATATTTTAGTAAAGTTATTTTTTCAGGATTGTTGTTCTCCGCGGCGTTGGAGATATCTCCCTGCACTAATAATTGATCACTTCCACCAAAATTCCGGCCGCTGTCATCTTTGTTGCTGACATAGGTATCGGCGATGGGGTCAACGTAGAGGTAAGGCATATAGCTTGTGCAGTCATAGTTATTGTTCATGCAGCGTTCGGTCATAAAATTCGCCGCAGCTGGCGCCCAGCCATTGATGAAATCACCATGCGCTGTATAAATACTTCCCCATTGATCAATGCGCTGGTCACCGTTCATGATGGGATCTAACGACAGTTGAACTTTACTCAGGTCCAGAGAGGCTGCGCCGGGGAATAAATAGGCGACATTCATATTGACCGTCGGGATATGTTTCGGATAATCAGCCGGGCAGGCCCCGCTGGCATCCGCATAAACCGCATTGGATTGATGAGTCGCATCTGACGGTTTTGCAGCGATAGTTTTACCATCCCAGCAGTTCGGAAACTGAATGGCAATATCGAGCTGTATTGGTTCACTGGTCGAGGGCGGCAAGCAGGTTCGCTCAGCGTCGTGGCTATAACCTTTGCCATCATTGCACAGGAAGTTAATATAAGGATTAGGTGCGGTCCCTTTGTGATCCCCGGCCAGCAGCTGTAAACCCGGTGGAAATGAGGTTAGTGGATTCTCGGTGCTGTTTACCGTTTGATAATATGTTTTCTGATATGCGGGACGTACTTCCGTTTCATCGGGCAATCTTAGGGAGGGTGCCCAGTAAGCCGATGAGTCAGCGAGGTCGGTACAGGTGGTGGTGGGTGATGCTTGCAGGCCGGCATAGGTTGATGACGCATTGGTACCAGTATTGCCAAAAAAATCATGCCACATTGCATGGCCCGGCATTCCGAACATCAAAATGGCGTCATCACCCAAAGTATGGCTATAAGCACATTGGACGCTGGTTTGATAATTGTCCGCATAGGCAGATAATGGGGCCATGCATAGGCTGCCGACGGAGATGAATAAGCCGTAGATATATCGATTCGTGCTTTTTATGATTTTCATTAAAATTCCAGTCCAGTTAGTTAAGTAAAGGTAGTAATCCTAACCAATCGTGGGGCGTGCTGAATATTTTTCAACGGGAATGCATGGTGCGCAATAACATGCGCGAGGTAATAATTTGGTAGTTAACCGGCTTTATAGCGGTGAGGGCGCCAGAATTTTGACCAAGTCCCACGAAGGGCCACGCGTTTGTCACCTAACGGCTCGAAACCTGTAACCCGATTTTTTCGCATGTGAAATCCTTGTGATAAGGCACTCAGATTCGTTCCTCCCCTGTCAAGTGAGAGGCCGGGAGGGGTTTGGCAGGCGACGCCAATACCCTTTCCATACTCTACTCAATCCCGGCGCCAAATGTTCAGATGAAATTGGTTTAAATTTTTTTGTATGCGCCGAGCATGTTGCGAACTTTATCGTAGATCGTTTCCCTCGTTGCTGTGACGAAGTGACACCAATGGCATGCCCGAATACCCGAATCCCAGTCTAGCGTGTCGGATTCATTCGAAAATACGCGTCAAGCAGTGAAGTCTTGTACACCACCCCCGCCAGCTTCGGATCCGAAGCGCTTTCGACGACTGGCAGCCGCTCGCCCTGAAACTCCATGAAGTGCTGCAACGCAACGCCAAGCGGCATATCCGGCGTGAGCACATCGAAATGCGGCTGCAGATAATCCGCGGCGGTTTTCGTGCCGGTGTCGCGCTTGTCGAGCAGATCGGAGGTGATGTCCTTGAGCGCGACCACGCCGAGAAACGCGCCGGACTCGTTGGCGACGTACAGATACTTCACGGGATATTCGAGGAACACGCGCGTCATGTCATGCACGGTCGCGTTCGGCGGCACGACGGTTTCGGCGGGACGGATCAGCTCGCGCATCTGCGTCGCGCGCAGACGGGTACGCTCCTGTTCCTCCTGATTGCGGCGCAACGTGATTTCGTACATCGACGTCTTGCCGATCGCGCGCGACACGAAATACGCAACCACGCACGACAGCATCAGCGGCAGCACCACCTGATAGCTGAGCGTCATTTCGAAGATCATCAGGATCGCCATCAGCGGCGCCTGGGTAGCACCGGCCAGAAACGCGCCCATGCCGACCATCGCGTAGGCGAACGGCGCCGAGGTGCTGTGCGGCCACAACGCGTGCATGCCGAGGCCAAACAGCGAGCCGACCACCGCGCCGACGAACAGCGTCGGCGTGAACACCCCGCCGACCGCGCCTGAACCCACGGTCGCCGACGTCGCGACGATCTTGAACACCAGCACGAGGACGAGTGCGGTCCACGTCCATGGCGAATGCAGGATGGAATTGACGACGCTGTAGCCGTTGCCCCACACCTCAGGCGTCCACACCGACAGAATGCCGACGACCAGGCCACCTAACGCCAGCCGGATGGGCAGCGGCACGGGCAGCTTGCGAAAGTTTGCTTTGGAGAAGTCCATCAGCCGCAGAAACTGCGGCGCGGCTGCACCGCATAACAGCCCGAGCCCGACGAACAGCAGGACTTCAGCCCCCGCCACGGGCGGAAACACCGGCATTTCGTAAGGCGGCTTGTAGCTGGTGAACTCGCGCATGGTGATGTTGGCGACCACCGCCGAGACCACCACGGGACCGAAGCTTTCCATCACGATCGAGCCGAGCACGATTTCAGTGACGAAAAACGCGCCGGCAATCGGCGCACTGTACGCGGCGGTAATCCCGGCCGCCGCCCCGCACGCGACCAGCAGGCGCAGACGCGGCGGATCGAAATGCACCCAGCGGCCGATCAGCGACGCGGCCAGCGCCGCCAGTTGCACCATCGGACCTTCGCGGCCGATCGAGCCGCCGCTCGAAATCGTGAACAGCGACGACACGCTGCGCCAGAAGCTCAGCTTGACCGGCACCACGCCATCGCCGATGGCGACCGCTTCCATGTAGTCGACGTGATTGTTCTTGTCGACGTGACGCTGCGCGATCAGCAGCAAACAACCGGCGACCAGGCCGCCCGCGGCGGGCAGCCACACACGCACCGTCCACGGCAAGCTGCGCGACATTTCGACGAAACTGCCGGACTTGCCGACAAACACCAACTGCAGCAAGGCGATGCATTCGCGAAAGGCAATCGTCGCGAATGCGCCCGCGACGCCGACCACCACCGACCAGACCAGCATCGTATGGGCATCGGACAGACGGAACAGAGTTTGGGCGCGGGTGCGCAGCTTCAGCAGGAATGAAAGCACGTCGGCAGGAGAGGGCGTGATGGGTGGATGAGATGCGCGTACGGTAACAGCATTGCGCCCGCTATTGGAAGCGGGCGCAATGCGGAGCGTTCGCGAAGGAGGGCGGTGCGGATCAAGTCACCGCCTTGTCGAGTTCCGGGTAGTGCCGGAAGATGCAGGCTTCGTTATGCTCGATGCGCCGGTCGGACTGCAGATAAGCGGCAATGTTCGGCCGCTCGATCACCGCGTCGTGCAACGCCGCGAGGCGCGGATAGTGTTCGCCAAAACGCTTGAGCGCGCGCGGAAACGCGTACAGCAGGCCGTCGATCAGCTGGAACATCGACAAGTCGACGTAAGTGAGCGCATCGCCCACCATGAACGTGTCGCCGGCCGGGTTCTGTTTCAGCACGCGCTCGAAGTACTTCATGAACTTAGGGATCCGGTTGTCGATGAAGTCGTGCGCGCGCGCTTTGGCGGCGTCTTTCTGGTCTTCGTAATACAACGCGCTGGCGAGCGGATGATGCGTGTCGTGCGCTTCGGTCACCATATCGGCGATCGTCAGTTGCAGCCCGTTGGCGACATAGCGCAGGCTTTCAACCGATGGCGCCAGATTCAGCTTCGGGCCAAGGTAGAACAGGATATTGGCGGTCTGAGCGATCACCAGATCGCCATCTTTCAGAAACGGCGGCGCGAATGGCGGATAGGGCTCGTCCTTACTCTTCATGATTGCCATCATCGCGTTCGTGCCAAGCCCCTCCAACGGGTCGCCGCGTGCTACTTCCACGTAGTCCGCGCCGGCTTCTTCCAGCGCCAGCCGCACGAATTCGCCGCGGCCTTGCAGGCCGTCCCAATAGTAAAGTTCCAGACTCATCGATCGGTCCTCATTCCGGTTGCATGAACGGGTTGGCGTGAACGGCTGACGTCAGCAACCAGTATGCCGCGCATGCGTGCCGGATGGGCCGCCTGAACGCACAAAACCCCGCACGCGGCGGGGTGGGTCAGGAGGCGAGAGCGGTTTAGCCGAACAGGTGCTGGACGGTCCATGTGATACCCAGTCCGCCGGCAATCAACCACACATACAGGATGAAGCCGGTGGTCAATGCGCGGGGACCGGCCTGACGGATCTGCGAGATGCGGGTTTCGATACCGAGCGCGGTCATGGCCATGGTGAGCGCGAAAGTGTCGAGCATGTTCAGCGTGCTGGTCGCGCTTTCGGGCAAGACATGCAGCGAGTTGATCACGACGAAGGCGAGGAAGCCGAGCGCGAACCAGGGAATGGCCAGCTTGCGCGGGGCGTGTTGCTTGCCGTCTTCGGCCGTTGCGGCGGCGGCCGCGCCGCGTGCCGAGCGGTTCACCCACACGCCGACGACCAGCAGCACCGGCACCAGCAGCATCACGCGGGTCATCTTGACGATAGTCGCGATGTGGGTCGCTTCCGGGCTCACATTGCTGGCTGCGCCGACGACCTGCGCCACTTCATGAATCGTGCCGCCGAAGAACAGACCCGCGCCCACCGTGTCGAGATGCAGCCAGCCCGCCTTGAACAGCACCGGGTAGAGGAACATCGAAAGGGTGCCGAACAGCACCACGCTGCCCACGGCCATGGCGCTCTTGTGCGGCTTCGATTGCAGCGTCGACTCGAATGCGAGAACGGCCGCCGCGCCGCAGATCGCGCTACCCGCAGCCGTCAGCAGGGCAGTGTCGCGATCGAGCTTCATGATCTTCATACCGGCCCACGTGCCGATCACCAGCGTGCTCACGACGACCAGTACCGATTCGGCGAGACCGGGCAAGCCGACCTGGGCGATTTCCTGCAGGCTGACGCGCAGCCCGAAAAACGCTACCGCGATGCGCAGGAGTTTGCGCGCCGAGAAGTTGACACCGGCCGACCAGCTTTCGGGCATGCCGTCGCGCAGTGCGTTGCCGTAAATGGCGCCAGCCACGATGCCGACGATCAGCGGGCTCAAACCGAGACCGGCGATGGCCGGGATCGCCGCGATGCGCGTCACGGCAGCGGCGAACAGCGCAACGAAGAGAATGCCGTTGAGCTGGCCGCGGGTGGATGACCCCGGCGACCCGGTGGGTGTGGCAGAAGCAGTGAGATGAGCGATGGACATGGCGTAGCGCCTTCCTATGACTGTTTTGATTCGATAGGGGTAATCCTAAATTAGATATATCGATATGAAAAATCGTGATTTAGAATGTAAAGTATCGGTTCCACGGATACTTCGACCGCCATGACCCCGGATCAACTTATAACGTTCGCCGCCGTCGCCGAGCATCACAACATCAGCCGGGCGGCGGTTGCGCTGCATTTATCGCAGCCGGCCGTGTCCGGACAGTTGCGGCAGTTGCAGGACGAATTCGGCGAGCCGCTTTACCAGCGCGACGGCCGCGGCGTACGCCTCACGCCCGCCGGCGAGCAACTCGCCAGCTATGCGACCCGGCTGCGGGATACCTGGCGGCAGGCGCATGCGTATCGCGACGCCCTGCGCGGCCTCGAGCAGGGCACCTTGCGCATCGGCGCAAGCACAACCCCGGCGAGCTATCTGTTGCCGTACCTGATTGCCGACTTTCACCGCCGTCATCCCGACGTGACGTTGCATACCGCCGATGGCAACACCACGGAAATCGTCGGCGCGCTGGGCTCGGTGGATATCGCGATGATCGAAGGGCCGGTCGGTGTGGATCTGCCGCCGGACACCGCGGTGCATGCGTGGCGGGAGGACGAGATCGTCGCGATCATGCCGCGTACGCATCCGCTGGCGCTGGCGCAGGCTCAGGCGAGCGGTGCGGACGGAGTCGGCAGCAACGGCGGGCGGTCGGATCTGGCCGCATTCGGCCCGTATCCGCTGGTGCTGCGCGAGGCTGGGTCCGGCGTGCGGCAGATCGTCGAGCGGGCCTTTGCGCGGGCGGGCGTGCCGATGCGTGTGGCGTTGGAGATTGCCGGGGTCGAAGGCGTCAAGGAGGCGGTGCGGGCGGGAATGGGCGTCGGTTTCGTGTCGGCGATGTCGATGCGCCATGAGGACGGGGCGCTGTGCCGCTTCTCATTGAGCCCCGAGCCGCTGACGCGGCGGCTGTCAATTCTGGTGCCTCACGCGAGTGCGCCGTCGCGGGTGGTCGAGCAGTTCCTCGCGTTGTGCCTGGCCGATGGGCCCTGATCACGTTTGCCCTGGGGATTTCCACTATGGTGCGAGACGGCTGGCTCGGCGCACTATTCGGTCATTCAAGCGCCTCGGCGCTTTTTTTCGAAACATGTTTGGAACCGGTTCCAAGCGCCGATCATGAGACAGATTTTAGTAAATTCGACATGGGTGACGCAGTGGACGTGGTGATCGTCGCAAGCGCCTTCGGAATGGACGCGGTTCGCAAGAGCGGTCATCTGAAATGGGCCGACGCGAGCAAACAGGCTGGCGCGGCGGCGTTCGAAGTGCGCCGCGAACTGTTCGCGGACGAAGCCGATGCCGCGCCGCAGGCATTGCGCGTGCTCGGCAAGTCGATCGCCGAACTGGGTTTGTGGTCGGTGTATTCGACTCCCGCTTCGCTGTACACGTCCGACGGACACCTCGACGCCGACGCACTGCGTCTCGCGCTCGACGAAGCGACGGCGTTCGGCGCGCGCTTCGTGAAGCTGCAACTCGGCGGTTTCGTCTCCGAGGCTAACGGCGCGGCGATTGCGGACCACCTGCGCGGCGCGAACGTGCGGCTTGTCGTCGAGAACGGCCAACTGGCCGAAGGCGGCTCGCTTGCGCAATTCACCGGTCTGTTCGATGCGCTGAAGCGCGAAGGCCACGCCGATCTGCTCGGCATGACCTTCGACATCGGCAACTGGGCATGGCGCGATGTCGCGCCGCTCGACGCTGCCGGGCCGCTGGCTGCACAGGTCGAATACATCCATTGCAAGACGACGGTGGGCGAGGGCGCACGACGCTTTCCCGCCGCGCCGGCCGCCGGCGACACGCAGTTCGCCGCAGTGCTCGACGCGCTGCCGCGCCACGTGCCGCGGGGCATTGAATTTCCGTTCGATGCGAGCCGTATCGACGTGGACGCGGCGCACTACGTCGCGTGGCTGGCCGCCGCGTAAGCGGCGAGCAGGACCTGAGAGAGCGATAGCGCAAAGACGCGCGCGGCGGAAAGATCGCGTGCAGAAGCACACGCAAGGCAGCCCAAGCAAGGCAGCCCAAGCAAGGCAACGCAAGCAACGCGGCGCAAGCAAGGCAACGCAAGCAAAAAGCAGGCAGCAAGCAGGCACACGCAGGAGCGAAGCATGAGCAACACAAACGCAGCACTCGACGTCATCACCTATGGCGAAGCGATGGCCATGTTCGTGGCCGCCGAAACCGGAGCACTCGCCGGTGTCGGGCAATTCACCAAGCGCGTCGCGGGCGCCGATCTGAATGTGGCGATCGGTCTGTCGCGGTTGGGTTTCAAGGTGGGTTGGATGAGCCGGGTCGGCAACGATTCGTTCGGCCAGTACGTGCGCGACACACTGACGAAAGAAGGCATCGACCAGCGCTGCGTCACCACCGACGAGCGCTACCCGACCGGTTTCCAGCTGAAGTCGAAGAACGACGACGGCAGCGATCCGGCCGTCGAGTACTTCCGGAAAGGGTCGGCGGCAAGCCATCTGTCGCTGGCCGACTACGCGGCCGATTACGTGCTGCCCGCGCGTCACTTGCATCTGACGGGCGTGGCGCCGGCCATCTCGGCGAGTTCGTGTGAACTCGCATTCCATCTAGCGCGTGAAATGCGTGCCGCAGGCAAGACCATTTCGTTCGACCCGAATCTGCGCCCGACGCTGTGGCCCTCGCGCGCCGCGATGGTCGAAGGGCTGAATGCGCTCGCCGCACTGGCCGACTGGGTGCTGCCTGGCATCGGCGAAGGCGAGATTCTGACCGGCTACACGCAACCTGACGACATCGCAAAGTTTTATCTCGATCACGGCGCGCGCGGCGTGATCATCAAGCTCGGCGCAGAGGGCGCGTATTTCCGCACCGCCGACGATGCCGCCGTGATCGCGGGTCAACCGGTCGCGAAGGTGGTGGACACGGTTGGCGCGGGCGATGGCTTTGCCGTCGGCGTGGTCAGCGCGCTGCTCGAAGGCAAGACGATGTCGCAAGCGGTCGCGCGCGGCAACCGCATCGGCGCACTGGCGATCCAGGTGATCGGCGATTCGGAAGGCCTGCCGAGCCGCGCCGAACTCGACGCACTCGAACGGACCGATGTGCCGCGCGTCGAGACTGCGGCCTGAGCGCGGGTGAGCCACGCTTAACGCTGCATTCAGGGCATCCAGCGCATTCAGCATGAGTTAGCCCGATAACAGCAAGAGCGCGCGAGACGCGCCTCATCACCCCGCCCATCATCGCTTCGGGAAGCCGTTAGCAACTATCTTGCATGGGACCGGAGTAAGCGTTAAAGCGCCAACTCTGGTCGACCGCAACTGCATGGGACCAGAGTAAGCGCTAAAGCGCCAACTCTGGTCGACAAAGGAGACGCCCATGACCTCATCGCTTGCAATCCGCCGCTGGTGGACGATCATGCCGATCGTATTCATCACATACAGCCTCGCTTATCTCGACCGCGCGAACTTCGGTTTCGCGTCGGCCGCCGGCATCAATCAGGACCTCGGCATCAGCAAGGGACTGTCGTCGTTGATCGGCGCGTTGTTCTTCCTCGGTTATTTCTTCTTTCAGCTTCCCGGCGCGATTTACGCCGAACGCCGCAGCGTGAAAAAGCTCGTGTTCTGGAGCCTGATCCTGTGGGGCGGATGCGCGGCGCTGACCGGCATGGTCAGCAATATTCCCTCGCTGATGGTGATCCGCTTCGTGCTCGGCGTCGTCGAAGCCGCGGTGATGCCGGCGATGCTGATTTTCATCAGCAACTGGTTCACGAAGAGCGAGCGCTCGCGGGCCAACACCTTCCTGATTCTCGGCAATCCGGTGACGGTGCTGTGGATGTCGGTGGTATCCGGCTATCTGGTGCACTCGTTCGGCTGGCGCCACATGTTCATCGCCGAAGGCGCGCCCGCGATCATCTGGGCGGTGTGCTGGTGGTTCATCGTGCAGGACAAGCCGCAGCAGGTATCGTGGCTCACCCAGCAGCAAAAGGACGACCTCGCCGAAACCTTGCGCGCCGAACAGGCCGCGATCAAGCCGGTGCGCAATTACAGCGAAGCGTTCCGCACGCCCGCGGTCATCAAGCTGTGTGCGCAGTATTTTTGCTGGAGTATCGGCGTGTATGGTTTCGTGCTGTGGCTGCCGTCGATCCTGAAGAACGGTTCGACGCTCGGCATGGTCGAAACCGGCTGGCTCTCGGCGCTGCCGTATCTGGCCGCAACGATCGCCATGCTTGCGGCTTCGTGGGCATCGGATAAACTCAACCGCCGCAAAGTGTTCGTGTGGCCGTTCCTGCTGATCGGCGCGATCGCGTTCGCCGCGTCGTACGCGCTCGGCTCCACGCACTTCTGGATCTCGTACGCGTTGCTGGTAATCGCCGGCGGCGCGATGTATGCGCCGTATGGGCCGTTCTTTGCGATCGTGCCGGAGCTGCTGCCGAAGAACGTCGCGGGTGGCGCGATGGCGCTGATCAACAGCATGGGTGCGCTCGGTTCATTCGTCGGCTCGTACGTGGTCGGCTATCTGAATGGCGCGACCGGCTCGCCTGCGGCATCCTATGCGTTCATGAGCGTGGCGTTGGTCGCCGCGGTGATTCTGACGCTGATCGTCAAACCACAGCCACAAGCAGAGCCGCTGAACAAGGCCGCCACGCTCGCTACACCGTTGCAAGGAAAATGAACTCATGAAGAAGATCGTCGCCTGGAAGTCGCTGCCCGAGGATGTGCTCGCCTATCTGCAACAGCATGCGGAAGTCGTGCAGGTCGACCCCGCGCAGCACGACACGTTCGTCGCCGCCTTGAAGGACGCGGATGGCGGCATCGGTTCGAGCGTGAAAATCACGCCGGCGATGCTCGAAGGCGCGCGCCGGCTGAAGGCTTTGTCGACCATCTCGGTGGGCTTCGACCAGTTCGATGTGGCCGACCTCACGCGCCGCGGCATCGTGCTCGCGCACACGCCGGACGTGCTGACCGAGTCCACGGCGGATACGGTGTTCTCGCTGATCCTCGCGTCGGCGCGGCGCGTGGTCGAACTCGCGGAGTGGGTGAAGGCGGGCCAGTGGACGCACAGCATCGGACCGGCACTTTTCGGCGTCGACGTGCAGGGCAAGACGCTCGGCATCGTCGGGCTGGGACGGATCGGCGGCGCGGTTGCGCGGCGCGCGGCGCTCGGTTTCAACATGAAGGTGGTGTACACGAATCGCAGCGCGAACGCCCAGGCGGAACAGGCATACGGCGCGCGCCGCGTCGAGTTGGCGGAGTTGCTCGCCACCGCCGACTTCGTCTGCCTGCAGGTGCCGCTCACGCCCGAAACGAAGCACATGATCGGCGCGGCCGAATTCAAATCGATGAAGAAGAGCGCGATTCTGATCAACGCATCGCGCGGCGCGACGGTCGATGAGCAGGCGCTGATCGAAGCCCTGCAAAATGGCACGATTCACGGCGCGGGGCTCGACGTGTTCGAGACCGAACCGCTACCGGCCGATTCGCCGTTGCTGAAAATGGCGAATGTGGTCGCGTTGCCGCATATCGGTTCGGCGACGCACGAGACCCGTCATGCGATGGCGCGCAATGCGGCGGAAAACCTCGTCGCCGCGCTCGACGGGACGCTCGCAACCAACATCGTCAACCGCGAAGTGTTGAAGAAATGAGCACGACGCCGCTTGCCGCCACGCGCCGCGCGACGATCACCGACGTCGCGCGCGAAGCCGGCACGGGCAAGACCAGCATCTCGCGCTATCTGAATGGCGAGATGAGCGTGCTGTCGCCGGAATTGCGCGCGCGCATCGAGGCCGCCATCGAGCGTCTCGACTATCAGCCGAACCAGATGGCGCGTGGTCTCAAGCGCGGCCGCAATCGCCTGATCGGGATGCTGCTCGCCGATTTGACCAACCCGTACTCCGTGGAAGTGCTGCAAGGCGTGGAAGCCGCTTGCCAAGCGTTGGGGTTGATGCCGCTGATCTGCCACGCGGCCAATGAAGTCGAGATGGAGCGGCGCTATCTGCAACTGCTGACCACGTATCGCGTGGAAGGCGTGATCGTCAACGCGCTCGGGGTACGTGAAGAAACGCTGCGGCCGGTGGGCGGCGGCGGGATTCCGGCCGTGCTGGTCGACCGTTCGGTGGAAGGGCTCGTCGCCGATATGGTCGGGCTGGACAACCGGGCGGCGGCTGAACTCGGCACGCGGCATCTGCTGGATCATGGTTTCGACGACATCTGGTTCGTCGTGCAACCCTTCGAGCAGGTCAGTTCGCGGCAACTGCGCGAGGCGGCGTTTCGCGAGGTGATGGGCGGCGAGGGTTACGAGGGCAGGACTGGCGAAGGCGGCACAAGCGGCACAAGCGGGACAAATGGCCAAGGCGGCAAGGGCGGCGCGCGTGGGCATACGCTGGTGTTGAACCTTGGGGAGCCAGCGGCCGTGGAGCGCGCCCTCGCCGAACTGGACCGCGCAATCGAGGCAGCGGGCAAAGCCAGCCGCATCGCCTTGTTCGCGGCCAATGCGCCGGTCGCGCTGTGCCTCGCCCTCCATCTGAAAGCGCGCTACGGCGCGGATTGGCAGGCGCGCGTCGCGCTGCTGTCGATCGACGATCCCGAATGGGCCGAATTGACCGGCATCACCACGATCCGCCAGCCGACCTACGAGATCGGCTACCGCGCGGTCGAGTTTCTCCATGAGCGCATCGAAGGGGTTCAAACCACCGCGCGCGACTGCCTCTTGCCAGGCGAATTGATCGTCCGCGCGTCAACTTCGCGCTGATCTGCGATCATTCGGGCTGCGGCGCGCAGCGGGTGCGCGCCGGTCATCGCAAGGAAACTCATGGTTGTAGCACCGCTTACCCTCTCGAGCCTCGCCGTCGCGACCTTGTTCGTCGCCGCCTTACCGTTCCTGATCTACCGCCGTCTGCGCCGGCCGCTCGCGCTGAACCCTCGCGACGCGATCACCGGCGTCGCGATATTCGCGCTGTTCGCCATGGTGATCGAGCGCGCGCTGAACGATTACGTGCTGCATCGGAACGAAGCGACCGCCACCTTCCTGTCCAATCCGTTGGCCTTCGTGGTGTATGGCGCGCTGGCCGCTGGTGTCTGCGAGGAAGTGGGGCGTTTCATCGGCATGCGCCTGCTGCTCAAACGCGCGGCAGCGAAGTCCGCATCCGCCGCGGCAGGCAGCGGTGACGGCACGGCACTGACTTATGGCCTTGGCCACGGCGGCGCGGAAGCCTGGCTGGTCGGCGTGCTGGTACAGATTCAATGGATCCTGTTCGCCGTCTTCGAAAACCGCGGCGAGCTGGACGGCTACCTGAGCAATCTGCCGACCGACTCGGTGATGCGCATCCACCTGATCCTCGCCAGCCTGACGCCGCAGACGGCCGGCATTTTCGCGCTCGAACGGGTGGCCGCGCTGGTGTTTCAGATCGGCTTGTCGGTGCTAATGTGGCGCGGTGTGCGGGCGGGCTGGCGCGGTATCCTGCCGCTCGCGATTGTGTTGCACGCGCTGGTCGACGTGCCCGCTGCGTTGTTCCAGGCACAGCTCGTGCCGCTTGCCGCGGTGGACGGCGTGTATGCGCTGGGGGCGGTGATTGTCGCGGGCTTGCTGTTCAGAGCGTTCCGTCGGCCGGCGGTTGCCGCGTAAGCCGCTTTTGAACCACTTGTGAGCCGCTTATGAGCGGCTTGCCACGCAGACCCTTCGTGATTTCCTAACTTCAGGCGTACCCTTTCGGTACGCCGTTCAGGCTCATCCTTTCGGCACACCTCATGGAAGAAGCTTACCAATACGACTGCGCGAATCCCGAGTTCGAGGAATTGGCGCGCGTCATCAGCGATCTGTTTCCCGAGCAGACGCAGTTTATCCAGCGTGAGGGCGAAGACGGCACGCCGACGCTGGCGATTCACTGGGTTGCCATGCGTTTCGGTGCGACTGCGCGCCGCATTGTCATGACCGTGGTGATTGCGCCGACGGCGTTGGCGCGTTATCGCGCGTTGCCGGCACGGCTGCGTGGCCGAAGTTTCGCGGTGCTGCGAGCGTATGTCGAAGCGAGCATCGGCTCGCTCGAAGAGCAGTATGCGAACGGCGAGGCAGTGCCGCGCGATGTGACGGTGGATCTCGGCGACGAGTTTGCTTGAAACAGTTGCTTGAAGGCGTTCACCCAAGGCGACGATCCGAGGCTGTGACCCAAGGCCTCGGCTAGAACGCGGGGCCGCGCGCGGCGGGATGGACCGCGCTCAGCCGGCTGCGATTCAATCGGCGAGTCGATAGACCTTCGCGAAGCGTGCGGCTTGCACCACGCCGTAGTCGCCGGGGGCGTATTGCATGATCCAGTCGCCGGCGGCGCCGTGCAGCACGTCGCCGCCACTCGCTGAGCGGGCCAGCGAAAACGCTTCGTTCATCTGTTTGGCCAGCACGACGGCCGGCCGGTTGCGGTATGCGCCTGGTTCGCCGTGAGCGAGGGCGATGTCTTCCGGCAGGTATTTGGCGTCGAAGCGTTCGCGAGAGACGACCCAGCGGTCGCCGGTCGAGCCGGTGATCAGCGCGTCGCCGCGGGCATAGCGGTTCGGGCCTTCCAGGCTCATCAGTTCGCCTTCGGCAGCAGCGAACTCAACGTTCACGGTTTCGTTTTTGACGACGCGCTGGGCGTTGGCATCGTTACTCAGATCGAGATTTTTGACTTCGGTCATGAAGCGAGTGGGGGGTAGAGAGATTGACAACCGCGCCGGGACTTTGCGTCTCGACGTCACATACTCGCAATCATGCCAGATGCATTTGAACATCGGCTTCTTTTGCCATTGGCGGCGGCTGGGGTTGTCCGCAAAGGCAATAGAATTGAGCGCGCGGTGCGGGAACCCGCGCCGCGCGCAATCGACTTGACGCGCAGTGAAGTCGCGTAGCGAAGCGCTTCAGCTTCACAACCGCGGCTTCACAACGTCATCACTCAGCCGCCGGCGCCTTCTTCGCGCCCTTGCCATGGTGATGAGCGCCGCCCTCAGGGCCGCCCTGATGGAACGTTACGTCGGCCAGTTTCTTCTGTTCCGGCGAGAAGCTGCTATACAGCGGATCGAACGCATCGACCAGTTTCTTCATGCCATCCGCATGCGCTTGCGCGATCGTCGCGTATTGCTTCATGTCGTCGATTGCCGACAGGTTCGTATCGGCCTTGCGCTGCTGGAACAACTGGCCCATCGTCTGGCCATTGTTGCGCATGACATCGGCGAACGCGTTCCATTGCGATTCCTGCGCCGAAGTGATCTTCAACTTCGAGTGCAGGTAGGCGATGCGGTCTTCGACATTGCGCTCGTGGCCAGCCTTTGCGGCGGGGGCCGAGGCGCTCATCGGTGCCGAAGCCGGTGCGGAAGTTTGTGCGAACGCGCCGCTCATGGCGACTGCGGTGGCCAACATGACGAGTGCTTTTTTCATCGAAACTCCTGATGTCTGTTCGAATTGTGACAAGGCGAGCATGGCGAGCGGCCCAACGCGCGTCGGCATAGCGACGCACGGCGGCCGGCTGCCCACTTCGCCGTCGCCGCTATTTGTATCACGATATCCCTACAATGCGGCTGCAGTGCGACAAACGCTTACAACCGAAACGAACAGGAAATAGCGGGTGGACAAATTCGTCAGCATGGAAATCTTCGTCGCGGTCGTCGAGGCGGGCAGCCTGACGGCGGCTGCCGAGCGCTTCGACATTTCGTCGGCGATGGTGGGCAAGCATATCCGCTCGCTCGAAACACGGCTCGCGACGCGGCTTCTGACGCGCACCACGCGCCGCCAGAGTCTGACTGAAATCGGCCGGCAATATTACGAGCAGTGCAGGCGCATTCTAGCCGACGTCAAGGCGGCGGAGTCTCTCGCCGAGGCCATGGCGGCCGCGCCGCGTGGGGTGCTGAAGGTAACAGTGCCGCTGACCTATGGCGTCGAAGTCTTTGCCCCGGCGATGACCGACTACCTGAGCGCATGGCCGGACGTGAGCCTTGAACTGGATCTGTCGAATCGTGTGATCGACCTGGTGGAAGAGGGCTTCGATGCGTCGGTGCGAATTGGCCGTCTGCCGGATTCCAGCTTCGTCGCGCGGCCGTTGAAGCCTTACCGGATGCGCGCGTGCGCGTCGCCGGCCTATCTGGACCGGGCCGGCACGCCGCGCACGCCGGCCGATCTCATGCAGCACGAATGCCTGGGTTTTCTGCATTGGGGCCGCGAAGGTTTGTGGCGGCTAGGCGGCGAGAACGCGGACGAAAACCAGCTGCGCGCCGGACGGTTCCGGGCGAACAACGGCCAGGCGCTCAAGGTTGCCGCCTTACGTGGCTTCGGGCTGGTGTTGCAGCCGGAGGCGCTGCTTGCGAGAGAGATTGCCAGCGGCGAACTGGTGTCCGTGCTGGAAGACTATCTGCCCGAGGGCGCGCCCGTCCATCTGGTCTACCCACGCGACCGCCGCGCCACGCCCAAGCTCACCAGCTTCATCGATTTCGTGATCGAGCGGTTTGGGGTGTGATAATCCGCTCCAATGCTGACCAACCTTTTTCGCCCTCGATGAGACCTCCGCGCCTCGACCAACTCGACGACCTCGACCGCAACCTCGTTGCGCTGCTGCAAGCCAACGCCCGTGAGAGCGTGGCCAATCTCGCGCGTCAACTGGATGTGGCGCGCACCACCGTGATCGCCCGGATCGCCCGGCTCGAGCGCAGCAACGTGATCGGCGGCTATAGCGTCCGGCTCGGTCAGGACGTACTCGACTCGAGCATCCAGGCGTATGTCGGCATCATCATCGCGCCGAAGTACGGACCTGCTGTGCAGAAACGTCTGGGCAAGATGCCCGAGGTGCAACTGCTATGCGCGGTGAGCGGCGAGTTCGACTATGTGGCGTGGCTGCGTGCCGATTCGCCCGACCGCCTCAACGATCTGCTCGATGAGATCGGCGGCCTGGAAGGGGTCGAGCGAACCACGACGTCGATCATTCTTGCGCGCAAGATCGACCGCGGCATGGTGTGATCCTGGTGCCCAATTTTTACGCCGTTTTGACACGTTTTCGACGTATCGACTGATTGCATTGTCATAACGTCGAAGTTCATGGTCATAGCGCAGCACTTTGCGCGTATGAACTGTTTTTGCTTCTCCCTAAACTGTGTCTCAAGGGTTCAGCCCGCCGGGCGCCGCGCCTAAGCGCAGCGCACTTCCCAAGCTGGAGACAGCAGACATAGAACAAGGAGAAGCGCATGAAAGTAGCCATCGTTGGCGCAGGTTTGATCGGTCACACCATCGCCCACATGTTGCGCGAAACCGGCGACTACGACGTCGTGGCATTCGACCGCGATCAGCATGCACTCGATAAGCTCGCCGCCCAGGGCATTCCGACCCGCCGCGTCGATTCCGCCGATGCCGCCGCGCTGCGCGCTGCCATTCAAGGCTTCGACGCGCTCATCAACGCACTGCCGTATTACCTGGCGGTGAACGTGGCCTCGGCCGCCAAGGGTGCGGGCGTCCATTACTTCGACCTGACCGAAGACGTGCGCGCCACTAGCGCGATCCGCGAGATCGCCGACTCCGCCGACCACGCCTTCATGCCGCAGTGCGGTCTGGCGCCGGGCTTCATCGGGATCGCCGCGCATGAACTGGCGAACCGTTTCACCGAAATCCGCGACGTCAAGATGCGCGTCGGCGCGCTGCCGGAATTCCCGACCAACGCGCTGAAGTACAACCTGACGTGGAGCGTCGACGGCCTGATCAACGAGTACTGCCAGCCGTGCGAAGCGATCCGCGATAGCCGCACGCAGTGGGTGCAGCCGCTGGAAGGCCTCGAACATTTCTCGCTCGACGGTACCGAATACGAAGCCTTCAATACGTCCGGTGGGCTGGGTACGCTATGCGAAACGCTGTCGGGCCGGGTCGAATCGCTCGACTACAAGTCGGTGCGCTATCCGGGTCACCGCAACCTGATGCAGTTCTTGCTGGAAGACCTGCGTCTTTCGAGCGACCGCGACACGCTCAAGACCATCATGCGCCGTTCGGTGCCCTCGACCGCGCAAGACGTCGTGCTGGTGTTCATCACCGTGAGCGGCATGCGTGACGGGCAACTGGTGCAGGAAGTGTTCACCCGCAAGATCTTCGCGAAGACAGTGTGCGGTGTGCCGATGAGCGCGATCCAGATCACTACGGCCGGCGCGATGTGCGCGGTGCTCGATCTGTTCCGCGAACAGAAGCTGCCGCAAAGCGGTTTCGTGCGTCAGGAGCAGGTGTCGCTGCGCGACTTCCTCGCGAACCGTTTTGGCCAACTGTACGAAGGCCAGTCGCTGGATGCGATGGCAACGGTGTAAGCCGCGACTGTCGCACTAAGGTTCAAATAAGGCTCAAAACCGAGGGCAGTGCGACGACGCGGTAGTGACTGCCGCGAGCAACGAAGAAAGCCTCGTAGAAGGCCGTGTTATGAACGCCAACGTCCCGCATTGCGGGGCGTTGTACGTTTGAAACACCGGTGCTGAGCGGGCTGCTGCACGGGGCGCTATTACCACCGGCCGCTAAACGGGCAGCGGCGGCATGGCGGACGACGCATGCTCGCCAACGAGGCGGGCGAGCAACGCTTCGTAATCCGCGTGGGTTGGCGCGGTATTGTCGAACATCAGCAGATCGTCGCAAATCTCGCCGCTCGGCACGAAGCGGCGCTGCCGATACTCGTCCCAATGCGCAAGTTTATAGCCATCGTTCGGATTGCCGCGCGCGGTGATGCGTTGACGCGCCATCTCTTCGGACGTGTAGACCCATACGACTCGCAGCGTGACGTCCGCGCCGATGCCCAGCCAGGCGCGATCGAACAGACGCCGCTCGCGCACTTCGCGCGACAGCGGCCCGACGACCAGCGCGCTAATGCCGAGTTCGAGATTGTCGCGGGCGGTATCGAGCAGACCGCGATACTCGGGATCGCGCAGATGCTGGAGAAAAAGCGGGCTGTCGCGGTCGTTCGGATCGCCGGTCAGCATGCCCATGGCGGCCGCGCTGTAGCCGCCGAACAGCGTATCTTTATCGAGCAGGCAGAAGGGCGATTCGCTTGCCTGCATCAGCGGGCCGATCAGCTTCTTCGCCAGGGTCGTCTTGCCGGTGCCTGCATGACCGCAGAAGAAAACCAGATGGGTCACGCAGACGTGTCCTCGGGCTGGGCGGTTGGGGTGCTGGCAAGCTGCGGGTCACGCGCGAATTTGCCGCTTGCTTCCAGCCACATCACATTGATGATGCCGAAGCCCAATGCCACGCCGATGCCGAGAATCCAGGTGAAGTACCACATTGCAGTCTCCTTGATCGTAGGTCCGGCGAGGCAGCCGGTGAGGCAATACGCATAGTCGGTACAGAGAAGCAAACATGCAGGCGGACAAAGATAGTGCGCGGCGGGCTGTGCGGGTAAATACCCGGCACGGCGCTCGCAGGGCAGTCCTTTGCCGCGATCATGAAGAAGAACGCGGCAACGCGCAAGAGGGCACATAGACCGTTGGCCGTTCGGCCAGGATGGCAGAACGGCCGCGCGTTGCTATGATGCGTGGCAGTGTGTGAGCGGGAGAAATCAGGATGGCAAATCTATGGATTCGTGGCGTTGATCAAACGTTGTATGACGCACTCATTTGGGAAGCTGAAGCGAACGGGCGCTCGGTGGAGGAAGAGCAGCGGGCGATTCTGGAGGGGGCGTTGCAGAAGGTGTACAACCGGCAGTTCGTCAGAGCCTTGATGAGCATCCCCGATGTTGGGGAGGACGCGGATTTTGAGCGGGTGAACGACAGGCGCGAGGCTCCCGTTGTATTTGATTGATACCAACGTCGAGCAATACCACCAACAACACAGGGGACCCAGCATGCCGATGCGCCAGCACTTCCACTGCAAAGCCGCGCTGCTTGCGCTGGCTATCGCGTCGCTCGCCGGGTGCGCCTCGACGCCGGCCGAACCGGTCCCGTTCAAGGCGGTGCCGCAAGCGCGCATCGTCCAGCCCGGTTACACGCAGCCCGGAGCCGGACTGGTCACCGTCGACGTGCGGCGCGAACGTTCCCGCGACGTGATCGTGCGCTTCCGCGATGCCTTGGTGTATATCGACGGTGAGCAGGTCACCGATCTGATGAACGGCGAACATGTGGTCTTCTATCTGAGCCCGGGCGTGCATCGCATCGGTGTCTCCACGCAATTCGACCCGGTCGTGGAAATGCACTTCACGGTGACAGCCGATACGCGCTATACGAACCGCGCGTCGGTCACCTTCGGCGAAGATCACCGCATCGCTTTGCGCAGGGTTGCCCGATAGCGCAGCACACGGTGCTGACAGCGCCGGATTGCGCCGGGCAACGCCAAACCGTATCCACCACCGCCGCAAGCAGGGTTTAACAATTGGCTACATGACGTTCACGCATAGCCCTTAACATGGCGGCTGTTGTGTATTCGTTCATGCAGATCGGCCACCGGGCTTACGCACCGTGCGAAGCCGGCCGGTCTGTTCCGTTTTCAAGGTAATCCAACATGCTGATCAATTGCGCCGCCTATCAGGACGGCCGGAAGCTGGGCGACATCGATATCGAGCACATCAGCGACTACGTGGCGCGGCCCGAGTGCTTCGTCTGGGTCGCGCTGAAAGACCCGGAGCCGGACGAGCTTGCCGTGATGAAAGACGAATTCGGCCTGCACGAACTGGCGATCGAAGATGCGCAAAACGGCCATCAGCGTCCAAAAATCGAGGAGTACGGCGAGTCGCTATTCGCCGTTATGCATACCGTGGAAATGGACGAAGCGGGCGAACTGCTGATCGGCGAGGTCGACGTGTTCGTGGGGCATAACTATGTGCTGTCGGTGCGACGCGGCACGCGCACCGGGTTCCAGAACGTTCGCGCCCGCTGCGAACGCGAGCCGCATTTGCTCAAGGAAGGCTCGGCGTTCGTGCTGTACGCGCTGGCGGACGACATCGTCGATCGCTATTTTCCGGTCATCGAGGCGATGAACACCGAGATCGAGGCACTCGAAGACCGGATCTTCGAGCGCAATAATTCGGCGGCGTCGCGCGTGATCATTGAAGATCTGTACTCGTTGAAACGCCGCCTCGTGATCCTGCAACACCACGTGACGCCATTGCAGGAAGCGATCGGCAAATTGACGGGCGGCCGCATTCCGAGCCTCTGCGAAGGCATGCAAGCCTATTTTCGCGACGTCTACGACCACCTCCAGCGGATCGTCAAAACCATCGACGGCCGGCGCGAAATGGTCGTTACCGCGGTACAGGTCAATCTGGGGATGATCTCGCTGGCCGAAAGCGAGGTGACCAAGCGGCTCGGCTCGTTTGCCGCGTTGTTCGCGGTACCGACCATGATCGCCGGTATCTACGGGATGAACTTCGAGGCCATCCCCGAGTTGCATTACAAGTTTGGCTATCCGATCTGTCTGGCCGTGATGCTGACCGTGGATGTGATCTTGTACTGGCGCTTCCGCAAGGCCGGCTGGCTTTGACAAGCCGTTACCCCATCGCTGCGCGTTGTTCCTGCTTGCACCGTGCGCAATAAAAGTCCAGCATAGGCGGCTCGCCGGCCGCAGAGCTTGCAGCCGGCGGTAAATCTGCCACGCACGGACCGAGCGAGGGACCTTTGCCAACACGCAGCCTGCTGGTGCGCCTATGCGTCGCGCCGGGCCGAATTCATCGTGCGCATTGCATCGGCGCACTTCCTGCGCACCGATGCGCCGCAACACGGCGAATCGTTGACAGTCCAGACAGGGCGCGCTGAGAATAGGTCCCGCAAACGTTTGCGCTCAACGAATAATACGGCTCGACTGCGAGCCTGAAGAACCCTGGAGATAGGCATGAGCCATCGCATTCGCCGCCGCATGCTGGCGGCCACTGTCCTTGTCACCGCCGCCGCCGTTTTGCCGTTTTCCTCCGCGTATGCGCAAACCGCGCCCGGCCATAAGCCGAAGGTCGCGCTGGTGATGAAGTCGCTCGCGAACGAGTTCTTCCTGACCATGGAAAACGGCGCCAAGGACTACCAGAAACATAATGCCTCCCAGTTCGACCTGATCACCAACGGCATCAAGGACGAAACCGATACCGCAAACCAGATCCGGATCGTCGAACAGATGATCGTCTCGAAGGTCGATGCGATCGTGCTGGCGCCGGCTGACTCGAAGGCGCTGGTGCCGGTCGTCAAGAAGGCCGTCGATGCGGGCATCATCGTCGTGAATATCGACAACCGGCTCGACCCGGACGTGCTCAAGTCGAAAGACCTGAACGTGCCGTTTGTTGGCCCGGATAACCGCAAGGGCGCGCGGAAGGTCGGCGATTACCTGGCCAAGAAACTGAAGGCAGGCGATGAAGTCGGCATTATCGAAGGCGTGTCGACCACCACCAACGCGCAACAACGCACCGCGGGCTTCAAGGATGCCATGCAGGCCGTCGGCGCCAAGGTCGTGTCCGTGCAGTCGGGCGATTGGGAAATCGACAAGGGCAACGCGGTGGCGTCGGCGATGCTCAATGAGTATCCGAACCTGAAGGCGCTCCTGGCCGGCAACGACAATATGGCGATCGGCGCAGTCTCGGCCATTCGCGCGGCAGGCAAGCAGGGCAAAGTGCTGGTGGTCGGTTACGACAACATCAACGCGATCAAGCCGATGCTCAAGGACGGTCGCGTCCTTGCCACTGCCGACCAGTACGCCGCCAAGCAGGCCGTGTTCGGCATCGACACCGCGCTGAAGGCAATCAGCGAGCACAAGAAGCAGTCGCAGTTGTCCGGCGTGGTGGAAACGCCTTGCGACCTGGTGACCAAGTAGGCGTTGGGCAGTCAGTACCGAAGTGCGTGCCGCAAGAAGCACCGCGACACACCCAGGCACGCGGGTTCGCGCGCATGCCGCTGCATGCTGGATGCATGAAAAAACACGTGAATCCGCGCCAATTCAATAAACGCTCAAGAAACGTCCTGCGCCGCCGTTAATTCCAGAGGTAAGCGACAAGGCCACCGGCACGCGGCGCAGCTTTGCGAATCAGTGCGATAAAAGCAAGTATTCATGGGTTTGGTCTGTCTTCGATGAAGACGTCCGGTGGGTCGCCAGGTGGCGTGGCCGGCGGGAACAACAGGCAGGAGAGCAACAGAATATGGCGACGATCAAGGATGTAGCGGCCGTGGCAGGCGTGTCGTTCACGACGGTATCGCACGTGGTGAACAACTCACGGCCGGTGTCGGCCGACGTGCGCGCGAAGGTCGAACACGCGATCCGTCAGCTTCACTATGTACCGTCGGCGGTGGCCCGTTCGCTCAAGGCGCGGGCGACGGCAACGATCGGTCTGGTTGTGCCGAACAGCACGAACCCGTATTTCGCGGAGATGGCGCGCGGTATCGAGGATGGTTGCTCGCGCAACGGCTACTGCCTGTTCTTCTGCAATTCCGACGACGATCCGGCCAAGCAGCGTAATTATCTGCGCGTGCTGCAGGAAAAGCGCATCGACGGACTGATCGTCGCCTCCGCCGGCGACGACGCGGTGCTGGCGCAGACGCTCGCCGACGCCCGCGAGCCGCTGGTCGTTGTGGACCGCAATATCGAGGGCGTGAACGCGGACCTGGTGCAGATCGACCACGAGAAGGGCGGCTATCTTGCGACGCGTCATTTGCTCGAACTGGGGCACGTGCGGATCGGCTGCATCACCGGGCCCGTCAAGACGGCGGTGAGCGCCATGCGGGTGCACGGCTTCATCCGCGCGATGGCGGAGCGCGGTATCGAGATTCCGTCCGGGGCGATTGTCGAAAGCGATTTTTCGGGGGCGGGCGGCCATCGCGCGGCCGCACAGCTGTTCGACACCGTGAAGCCGTCGGCGATTTTTGCCGGCAACGATATGATGGGCATCGGCGCGTTGCGCGCCGCGGCGGAGCGCAATATCAGCGTGCCGCGCGACTGTTCGATCATCGGTTTCGACGATATCGAACTGGGGCGATTCACGTATCCGTCGCTCTCGACCGTGGGGCAGTCGGTCCGCGCGCTCGGCGATATGGCCGCGCAGACCTTGATCGAGCGCATCGCCGGGACGTCGTCGGGCAATCCGCGCGCGCCGGGCCGCCGGCGTGTCGTGTCGCCGCGCCTGATCGTGCGCGAATCGACCGCGACATGGGCTGGCGCGGCGAGGCGCGATCTGGCAGCCTGATGTCAGGCACTGCCTTGCCGGGCGCGAGCGGAAAGGCTTGACGTCCGGTCGTTCGTGCCGCTTCTGCGCGCCGCTGAGCGTGCGCCAAAGCCGGGCGCAGAGTCGGGTGCCAAAGCCGGGTGCGCAAGCTTTGCGCCCGTCACTGCGGTACGCGCCAAGCTGACCCGGTTCCATGCTGTGTCCGAGCTCCGCTTCCTCAAAGCCGATCGACAGCGCTCATCAGAGCGTCGCTGCCTTCCCGGCAGTCGACCTTTCCGGCTGAGCCTGCCTTTTACGCCCTCGTTTTGCCGCAGAGGCCGTTCAAACTCAATTCCCTGAATGCCCGACACACTGCGTGATTTTCGCGCGGCCGACGTCTGTCGGCATTTTGTAATTTCTACCAATTCCTTACAACGTCTTTCTTCATACCATATAAGACCTTCAAGTATGCAGATGGAATGCCGTAAACCTCAGTATTAGAGCGCGGTTTCAAATCAGCGCCATGCACGCAGACGCCACACGTTACCCCGCGCTGCGCCCGCAGCCTCTCATTTGCTAAGTACAGGAACAAGCATGTTGAACAAAGGCATCACGATCAAGGCGCGGATTGGCCTCACGATGGCTTTTCTCGCCGCGCTGCTAGTCGCCATTGGCGTTTTCGGTCTGTTCGGCATGAGCCGTTCGAACGACGCTTACCAGGACACGTTCACTAACGCTATGCCGAGTGCGGTCGATATCGGCAACGCCGAGCTCTTTGCGGCGCGCGAGCGCTTGGCGCTCGACCGGGCCGCGTTCATGGCCGGCACGCCCGATGTCGCGTCGACGCTCGAGCGCGCGCGTTCGATGCGCACCACGTCCGACATGTGGTGGAAGAAGTATATGGACCTGCCGCGCGACGCCGACGAAGACCGTCTCGCGCAGGACGTTATCGCCAAACGTGACGCGCTGCATCAGCAATTGGATCTGTTTTCGTCAACGATAGCGGCGAACGACCAGACCAAGATCGTCGACAACGCCAAGCATCTGCAGGAGACGTACAACGATCTCGCCACCGCCGACGACGCGCTGCGCAAGTTCCAGTTCGTATCGGCCAAGCAAGGTTACGACTCCGCGCAAAACAGCTTCGAAGTGTTCCGCACGGTGAGCGCAGTCGCCCTGCTGGTCGGCGTGCTCGCCGCCGTAATGTCCTACCTGACGTTGAGCCGCGCGATTGCCCGTCCGCTCGACGCAGCCCTGGGTCATTTCGACGAGATCTCCGCGGGCGATCTGCGCCGCCCGGTCGTGATCACCTCGCGCGACGAAATGGGGCAGTTGCTTGAAGGCATCGCCAAAATGCAGCGCAGTCTCACCGAAACGGTGCGTACGGTGCGCAGCGGCAGTGAATCGATCGCGACGGCCACGCGCCAGATCGCGGCCGGCAATATCGACCTGTCCTCGCGCACGGAAGAGCAGGCGTCGGCCCTGCAGGAAACCGCATCGAGCATGGAAGAGCTGACCGGCACGGTCAAGCAGAACGCCGACAACGCCCGCCAGGCGAGCTCGCTCGCGGCCAATGCGTCGGAGATCGCCAACAAGGGCAGCGCGGTGGTCGGCCAGGTGGTCGGCACGATGGGCGATATCAATCAGAGCTCGGCGAAGATTGCCGACATCATCTCGATCATCGAAGGCATTGCGTTCCAGACCAACATCCTGGCCCTGAATGCGGCCGTGGAAGCCGCGCGAGCCGGCGAAGAAGGACGCGGGTTCGCGGTGGTGGCCGGTGAAGTGCGCAGCCTCGCGCAGCGTTCGTCGGCGGCGGCCAAGGAAATCAAGGAATTGATCGACACCTCGGTGGAGCGCGTGCAGTCCGGCTCGGCGCTGGTCGACGAAGCCGGCCGCACGATGACCGAGATCATCGGCGCGGTGCAGCGCGTGACCGACATCATGGGCGAGATCGCGGCGGCCTCGGAAGAGCAAAGCAGCGGCATCGACCAGGTGGCGCGCGCGGTCACGCAGATGGACGAAGTCACACAGCAAAATGCCGCGCTGGTGGAAGAAGCCGCTGCGGCAGCGTCTTCACTCGAAGATCAGGCCGGCAAGCTGCGCACCGCGGTCGCGGTGTTCCAGCTCGAAGAAAGCGGTTTCAAGGCGCCCGTGAGCGCGGCGCCGAAGCGCGTGGCCGCGCCGGCTCGCCCGATAGCGGCGCGTAAGGTGTCACAACCCGCGTCACACGCCGCTGCGCAGCCCGCCAGGGCCTCTGCGGCACCTGCAGCCACGCCGGCCGCCGCCGCGCCGACGAGAACACCGGCCAAAGCAACGGCCAGCGCCGGCAGCGATCAGGATTGGGAAACCTTCTGATCGGTGATGACAGCGGGCATCACGTTGCAACATTCGTTCCCGGTGATGCGTCAGATGGAACCACGCTTGTGCGGATCGGTCGCATACGCATAACGACAAAGACCGCGATTGCGTATGCAACCGCGGTCTTTTTTCATGGTTTGCGGACTAAGTCACGTTCATGAACGTTGTCCACGCCCTGGCGAGCGTCGCGATCCGGTACATTGACGGGCGCGACTACGGCTTGCATCGGTAACCTCGCCGCTGCAGGCTGTCAGCGCGCGGACCGTGAGCCCGCTATCTTCAACTGCTGCAACTCAGCGCGGCAACCTGCCGCTCAACGCGCCAGCCATAAAGGACCGACATGACGCCATACGACCTCGCGCACCGCCTCGTCGAAGCCCGCCGGCAGCATCGCCCGATCGATGCGCCTCCACCCGACAGCCTGCCGCCTGACGCGGCAACCGCGTACGCGATCCAGCAGGCCGTCATTGTGGGCCTCGGCGACTCGACGGGGGCGTGGAAGATCGGTGCCAGAGCACCGGGCGGGGCCGCCGCGGGCGCGCCGATTCCGGCTTCGCTGGTCCTGCCGTCGCCCGCGCGGGTGGCCCATACCGGCTTCTTCCGGGTGCTGGTGGAGCTGGAGATCGCCTTTCGTTTCGCCGAGGCGATCGAGCCGCGCGGCCGGGCTTATGCGCGCGACGAGGTGCTCTCGAAGGTCGGTGTCGTGCTGCCGACCATCGAGATCGTCGATAGCCGGTTTACCGAATGGCCCAATGTCGCACCCCTTGCGCAACTGGCCGACGCACAGAACAACGGCGCCTTGATCACGGGGCATCCGGTCGCCTATGCGGGCCTCGCCCGCGGCTTCGATTTCGTATCGCCCGAACTGGAACTGAGTTTCAACGGCGATTCGCTGGTGCCGGAAGCCACCGGTAATCCGGCCGGCGATCCGCGTGAACTGCTGGTGTGGTTCGTCAACCATTGCGCCGCCATGGGCATTACCATCGAGCCGGAATGGACGCTCACCACCGGTTCGTACGTCGGTGCGCACAATGTGGACAAGCCGGGCATCGTACGCGGCCACATCGACGGTCTCGGGGAAGTGGAGATTGAACTGACCTGAGCGTGTCACCGCGTATTTGTAACGGCGCGGTTGTCACCGCCCGGCTGTAACGATCCGGCTGTAACGGTCCAGCTGTAACGGTCCATTACGAAGCTTCAAGCAAACGGCTGCCTGCGGGCGGCCGTTTTACATTTGCGGCATCCGCGCTGGCTGCTTTGCCGTATACACCTATGAAGCAGACCATGGCGCGGCCGTGATCCAGTTATACGTGCGGCTAACCATACCGCCGACGCGGTTAATAAAAAAGGTCCGGTGTGAGCGGCAAGCGCGTGGCGCTCCACTGCACCCAATGTGAAATGACACGGAACAAAACCGCCGGCGCATTGACGAACCGCTTGATGATGCGCCGGTGAACAGCGCCTCAGGTCCGCACGGTGAACAAACATGTAACACAGCGCGTGTTGCTGTAGACCGAATGGCGATGCCGCGCGTTGATCAAAAAAGTACCAGGGCACAGGTAAACGCATAACGTCCGACCTCGATGCAACAAAGTGTGCGCGTGCAGACATGCCGTCCGGTGCAGCAGTGAGATTGTTCGACGAACAAGACGATTCGTGTAACGGAGCATGACGCGCTGTGCTGAGCAGCACGGCAAGCAAGAGGATGCCGCCAGAATAGGACGGCGTTGGAGAGGCAGCAACGTGGCCCTGCAAGCGCTGCGCAATCGTTGTGATGCGAGCGCAAAATTGTAGGTGAGCGAATCTGTGATTCCAAGTGATGAATGTCGGGAGGCGGGTACGGCGCGATTTTCGCAACGTAGTTCGTGAAAAAAAATTTAAAAGGGTTTAGGATGAATTCGAGCGATGTCGTTTCCGAATAGCGCGCCGCGCACGACATCGGTCTAGACTTCGGCGAGGAGGTAGCATGGATATCTACAGCAGTTTCGCGACCCGCTTCGAGAAAACGCGAGAAGATGAACTCTCGCTCGAGGAGTATCTCGCGCTCTGCAAAGACAATCCCGCCGCGTACGCCACGGCTGGCGAACGCATGTTGACGGCAATCGGTGAACCAGAACAGATCGACACTCGCAACGATCCGCGCATGTCGCGTATCTTCGCGAACAAGGTCATCAAGGTATACCCCGCATTCCGTGAGTTCTACGGAATGGAAGATGTGATCGAGCAGGTGGTCGCGTACTTCCGGCACTCGGCCCAGGGGCTTGAAGAAAGGAAGCAGATTCTGTATCTGTTAGGGCCGGTCGGTGGCGGTAAATCGTCGATCGCGGAACGTCTGAAGCAACTCATGGAACGCGTGCCGTTCTACTCGATCAAGGGCTCGCCCGTCAACGAGTCGCCCCTCGGTTTGTTCGATTACGACGAGGACGGTCCGATCCTCGAAGAGCAGTACGGGATTCCACGCCGCTACCTGAAAAACATTCTGAGTCCGTGGGCGGTGAAGCGCCTGCACGAATACAACGGTGACATCCGCAAGTTCCGCGTGGTGCGCCGCTACCCATCGATCCTTCGTCAGATTGGCATTGCCAAGACCGAGCCGGGTGACGAAAACAATCAGGACATTTCCTCGCTGGTCGGCAAGGTCGACATCCGCAAGCTCGAACAGTACGCGCAAGATGACGCGGACGCATACAGCTACTCCGGTGGCCTGTGTCTCGCGA
Organism: Burkholderia sp. GAS332; assembly: GCA_900142905.1. Taxonomy (NCBI): domain Bacteria; kingdom Pseudomonadati; phylum Pseudomonadota; class Betaproteobacteria; order Burkholderiales; family Burkholderiaceae; genus Burkholderia; species Burkholderia sp. GAS332. The sequence continues at coordinate 2,295,996 of FSRV01000001.1, forward strand.
ATCAAGGCTTGCTCGAGTTCGTCGAAATGTTCAAGGCGCCGATCAAGGTCTTGCACCCGCTGCTTACCGCGACCCAGGAAGGCAACTTCAAGGGCACCGAAGGCTTCGGTGCGATCCCGTTCGACGGCGTGATCCTCGCCCACTCGAACGAGTCGGAATGGAAGGCGTTCCGCAACAACCGCAACAACGAAGCACTGCTTGACCGGATCTTCGTCGTGAAGGTGCCGTACTGCCTGCGCTATGGCGAAGAGGTCAAGATCTACGAGAAGCTGCTGCGTAATTCGTCGCTGGCCAGTGCGATATGCGCGCCGGGTACGTTGAAGATGATGGCGCAGATGTCGGTGCTCACGCGCTTGCAGGAGCCGGAAAACTCCAGCCTCTTTTCGAAGATGCAGGTGTACGACGGCGAAAATCTCAAGGACACCGATCCGAAGGCCAAGTCGTATCAGGAGTACCGCGACTTCGCGGGCGTGGATGAAGGGATGACCGGCGTGTCGACCCGCTTCGCGTTCAAGATTCTGTCGCGTGTATTCAACTTCGATTCGACCGAAGTCGCGGCGAATCCGGTGCATTTGATGTATGTGCTCGAACAGCAGATCGAGCGCGAGCAGTTCCCACCGGAAACCGAGCAGAAGTATCTGTCGTTTATCAAGGACGTGCTGGCGTCGCGCTATGCCGAGTTCATCGGCAAGGAGATTCAGACCGCGTATCTGGAGTCGTATTCCGAGTACGGTCAGAATATTTTCGATCGCTACGTGACGTATGCGGACTTCTGGATTCAGGATCAGGAGTTCCGCGACCACGACACCGGCGAGAGTTTCGACCGCGCGGCACTGAACGCCGAACTGGAGAAGATCGAGAAACCTGCGGGCATCAGCAACCCGAAGGACTTCCGCAACGAGATCGTCAACTTCGTGCTGCGTGCGCGTGCTGCCAATGCAGGGAAAAATCCTGCCTGGATCAGCTACGAGAAGCTGCGCGTCGTGATCGAAAAGAAGATGTTCTCGAACACGGAGGAACTGCTGCCGGTGATCTCGTTCAACGCCAAAGGTTCGGCGGAAGAGCAACGCAAGCACGAAGACTTCGTCAACCGGATGGTGACGAAGGGCTATACGCCGAAGCAGGTGCGCTTACTATGTGACTGGTATCTGCGCGTGCGCAAGTCGTCATGATACGCACTGCGTGCCGCCCGCGCGGTCCGACCGCGCGGGCACCTTGCGAGGCGCAAGCTGCATGGACATAGCGTTGTATTCGCAAACATGCCTATGCAACGTGTGTCTCACGCAGCGGACATTGGTGCAGCTGCATAGGACCGGAGTAGGCGCTGAAGCGCCAACTCCAGTCGATATGCGGTGCATGGGACCAGAGTAAGCGCTGAAGCGCTAACTCTGGTCGACACGGGAGACCGGGCGTGCTTCATCAAATCATCGACCGCAGGTTAGCTGGTAAGAACAAGAGCATTGCAAACCGCGAGCGCTTTTTGCGTCGCGTTAAGAACTATATTCGTCGCGCCGTTTCGGAAGCGGTGCGCGACCGCAGCATCAAAGACATCCAGAACACCCAGAGCATCACCATCCCACGCAAGGACATCGCGGAACCGTCGTTCCGGCATGGTCCTGGCGGCAAGCGGGAAATGGTGCATCCCGGCAATTCCGACTACATCCGCGGCGACAAGATCCAGCGCCCGCAAGGGGGCGGCGGCGGGGGCGGGGGCAATCAGGCCAGCAACGAGGGCGAGGGTCAGGACGACTTTGTGTTCGAGCTGAGCCGCGAAGAATTCATGCAGTATTTCTTCGACGACCTCGAACTCCCGCGTCTTGTCAAAACCCATCTGATGGCCGTGCCGACGTGGAAAAGCATCCGCGCCGGCTGGGCGGCCGAAGGCACGCCGAACAATATCGACGTGGTCCGTTCGCTGCGCAGCGCGCTCGGCCGCCGCATCGCGCTCGGTGCGCCGCTCGTCAATCAGTTGCACGAGATGGAACGGCAACTCGACGTGATGAAGGCCGATCCGGACGACCGTCGCGAAGAAATCAAACTGCTCGAAGAGGAAATCCACCATTTGCGCGGGCGCATCTGGCGCATTCCGTTTATCGATCCGTTCGATCTGCGCTACGTGAACCGGGTGAAGCAGCCTACGCCGTCGAGCCAGGCGGTGATGTTCTGTCTGATGGATGTGTCCGGTTCCATGGACGAGCAGCGCAAGGATCTCGCCAAGCGCTTCTTCATCCTGCTGTATCTATTCCTCAAGCGTAACTACGAAAAGATCGAAGTGGTGTTCATTCGTCACCACACCCGCGCCGAAGAAGTCGACGAAGACACGTTCTTTCATTCGACGGAAAGCGGCGGCACGGTGGTGTCGAGCGCGCTGGAGTTGATGCAGAAGGTGATGGACGAGCGCTATTCGCCGACTGAATGGAATATTTACGGCGCTCAGGCTTCTGACGGCGACAATTGGACCGACGATTCGCCCAAGTGCCGCAAGATACTTTCGGATGACATCCTGGAGAAGGTGCGCTATTTTGCGTATATCCAGGTCACGCCGGAAGAGCAGAACTTGTGGCTCGAATACGCCCAGTTGGCGCTGAGCCAGCCGCACATGGCGATGAAGAAGGTCGAGACCGCGGCTGACATCTATCCGGTGTTTCGGGAGTTGTTTGAAAAGCAGGTGGCGTCTTCATGACGACAAAACACCTGCACAACGAAGCGCGCGGCTATCAGCCGGAGCGTGGGAAAGGCGTGCCGCAGGAGCAACAGTCGGGGCATGCCGAGGCGAAGGCGGACGATACGGGAGCCGCCGCAGCCGGAGCAGTCGACACCGCTGCAGCACGGGGACACACCGGGACGCCCACTGAGGGGCAAAGGGAAGTCCGTATGAACGTAGCCGATAGAAGGCCTCTGCCGTGCCCGTCCGACTGGACCTTCGAATTGATCGAAGAGTACGACACTCATATTGCCCGTGTTGCAGAGCAATATGAACTCGACGTGTATCCGATTCAGCTCGAACTCATCAGCGCCGAACAGATGATGGACGCTTACGCATCCGTCGGCATGCCGGTGAACTACCGTCACTGGTCGTTCGGCAAACACTTTCTCTCCACCGAAAAGAGCTACCGTCGGGGGCAGATGGGGCTGGCGTACGAGATCGTCATCAACTCGAACCCTTGCATCGCGTACCTGATGGAAGAGAACACGATGACGATGCAGGCACTCGTCATCGCGCACGCGGCCTATGGGCACAACTCGTTCTTCAAGGGCAACTATCTGTTCAAGCTGTGGACGGATGCGCACGCGATCATCGATTACCTCGTCTACGCGAAGAATTACATCGCGGAGTGCGAGGAGCGCTTCGGGCTTGACCGGGTGGAGGAACTGCTCGACTCGTGCCACGCGTTGATGAACTACGGCGTGGACCGTTACAAACGGCCGCAGAAACTCTCGCTGGAAAAGGAGTTTGCGGCACGCCGCGAACGTGAGGCTTATCTGCAATCGCAGGTCAACGAACTGTGGCGCACCTTGCCGACGCGGCATACGCCGTTGCCGGAGGAAATCGAGGAGCGTTATCCGCCGGAGCCGCAGGAAAACCTGCTGTATTTCGCGGAGAAGAACGCGCCGTTTCTCGAACCGTGGGAGCGGGAAGTGATCCGTATCGTGCGGAAGGTCGGGCAGTATTTTTATCCGCAACGGCAAACCCAGGTCATGAACGAAGGCTGGGCCACGTTCTGGCATTACACCTTGCTCAACACGATGTACGCGCAGGGCAAGCTGGAAGACGGCTTCATGATGGAGTTTCTCCATTCGCACAGCAATGTGGTCTACCAGCCGCCGGTCACGAAACCGTATTACAGCGGGATCAACCCGTATGCGCTTGGTTTTTCGATGATGAGCGATATCCGCCGGATCTGTGAAGCGCCGACTGAGGAGGACCGCAAGTGGTTCCCCGAGCTGGCCGGCAGTCCGTGGCTACCGGCGATGCACTATGCGATGCGAAATTTTAAGGACGAGAGTTTTGTTGCGCAGTATCTGTCGCCTCATTTGATTCGCGAGATGCGGTTATTCTCGGTGCTGGATGATGATATGCGGGATGCGCTTGAGGTGTCGGCGATTCACGATGACAGTGGGTATCAGTATGTGCGGCAGGCGTTGTCGCGGCAGTACGATATGCATCATCGGGAGCCGAATATCCAGGTGTGGGCGGTGAATACGCGTGGTGACCGGAGCCTGACATTGCGGCATTTTATGAGTGATAACCGGCATTTGTCTGGTGATAGCGATGAGGTGCTTAAGCACATGGCGCGGTTGTGGCAGTTTGATGTTTTTCTCGAGAGCGTTGATGAGAATGGGACGGTTAGGAAGCGGTATGAGTGTAAGTATGTGCCTCCGGCGGTGAGGATTTGAGGTGGGTTTTGCCCGCGGGGCAGGGGGTGTGCGCTCCGCGGGGTTCGGTTTTCGTGGTTTATTTGCCTGCGCGGCGCTTGTTTCTGGGCGCCTACCGCGTTGGCCTTTCCTTGATCTGTTTGCCTGCTCGGCGCTTCTTGGCTGTGCCCTTACGGCGTTGGCCTTTCCTTGATTTCTTAGTGGTTTATTAGCGTCGCCCCTGTGCGGGGCAGGCACCTACTTTTCTTTGCCGCCGGCGGTGTGTGTCAAGGTAGTTGTCGCGTGAACCGTTACGCTGCGTGCTTATACATGTCGACCGACGCGTGAGTTCGCTCCGGGTTCAGATAGACCACGTCTGCCAGGTGCCAGTTGCGAATGGCGCCTGACCAGCGCGCGGGGTTCCGCATGCGTGCGTCTTCGTACAACGCACGCCGGCGGGCCAGAAGGTCGCCGGCTTCGCCGCGGTGCCGTTGTCCCGGACTGACATGCTTCAGGCCGCTGTGACAGTGCTCCTCGTTGTACCACTGCACAAAGCGCTGTACCCATGCGCGGGCCTCCTCCAGCGTGTCGAACGGCTGCTCGGGCCATAACGGACAGTACTTCGCCGTACGGAACAGCGCCTCGGCGAAGGCGTTGTCGTTGCTCACGCGCGGCCGGCTGAACGAAGGCTCTACGCCCAGATCGATCATGGCCGCGCGCATCGTGGCGCCTTTCATCGCACTGCCGTTATCCGAGTGCAGCACCAGCGGACGCCCGGCGATGCCTTCGCGCAAACATCCCTTGTGCAGCAGCTCGCTCGCGTGCTCAGCCGACTCCTGCTCCCACACCTCGTTCATCACCAGCTTGCGGCTGTAGATGTCCTTCATCATGTACCAGTAAAAGTACCGGCCCCGGACCGTGCTCGGCATCCACGTAATATCCCAGCACCACACCTGGTTCGGACCAGTGGCGCGATGCGTCGTGAGTGGGCGTCGTTGCGGCGCCTTCGCACGACCGCGGCGCTGGCCCTGTCCCGCCGCTTTCAGGATCCGGTAGAACGTCGATTCGCTGGCCAGATAAACCCCTTCGTCGGCCAGTTTCGGCACGATCTGGTGCGGCGTCAGGCTCGCGAATGCGGGCCGGTTGGCCGCTTCAAGCACGGCCTGACGCTCCGCCTCACTCAGTTTGTTGGGGGGCGCTTCACGGAGGGTTTGCGTGCGCCCGTCATGGGGTGACTGGCGCCAGCGCTGCACCGTGCGCACGTTCACCCCAAGTTGCTCGCACGCACGCGCACGGCATGCCCCCTGCTGCACCGCTTCATTGATCAACTGCATGGCTTCATCGCGATCCGGGCTGCTGATCAGTCTTCCTCTTCCTTGCCCCAGATCGCGTCGGCTTTTTTTCGCAGATTCAGCAACGCCGCCGCCTCCGCACGTGCAGCATCCGCGCGCTTGAGCTGGCGCTCCAGCTCCCGGATGCGTTTTTGGGCAGCCTTCGCTTCATTGCGCTGCGCCGCCGTCAGCTTCGGCTCAGGCGCGCCGTTGGCCTGCTCGCATGCCTCGCGCCACTGCCGGATCTGCTCAGGATAAATGCCCTTGCTACGGCAGTACTGTGAAGTCTCAATCTCGCTGAGCGGCGCCGTCTCCAGCACCGCCCTGAACTTGTCGGCGCTTGACCATCGATCGCCCGTTTTGCCATTGCCCGGCATGAATTCCCCTGCCTGTCTTGCGCTTTGCCGCCAGCTGCGTAGCGTCACTGTCGTGATGCCCGTCGCGCCTGACAACTCAATTACCGCACGATTGAACGGCGGCATCATCTGTTTGATTGCCCATTCCCGGGTTTCCGCTGAATAGCGTTTCATCTTCCATTCGCTGTCCGCCCCCCATCTTTACATCATTCGGTTCGGGTGAGGCGACAACTAGCCTGACATGGAGGGCCGGCGGCAAAGAAAAGTAGGTGTGCCGCCCCGCACAGCAATGCTCTCAACTTAAGCCCGAAAGGGCTTGTATACGGGGCGTTTGCCCTGTAAACTTCATCGCATAACTGATTGATAAATAAACGATATGAACTCAAATACCAGCGTCTTCCCAACTCCTGGCTGAGTTCTCCGATTTCCTGTTCGATCCGGCGCTCGCTGAGCGTGTTCGCCGTTCTCCCACTGCCTTTACCCGCAATCGCATCCTGACGCTGCCACGCATGGCAGCGTTGATGATGTCGGGCATGCGCTCGAGCGTGCAGGCCGAGCTCGATGGGCTGTTTGGCGCGTTGCACGGGCAAACGGTGCGCACCCGGGCGGTAAGTGCACAGGCCTTCAGCAAGGCGCGCCGCGGCCTGTCGGCCGAGCTGTTCGAACTGGCCCGCGCGCGCCTGATCGAGCTGGCCCAACCCTACATTGATTCGATGCGCTGGAATGGCCTGAGGCTGGTCGCAGCCGACGGTAGCCGTCTGCGGGTAGGCACGCGCGAAGGCCATGATCTGCGCGCCGACCACTACGCATTTGCGCTGTTCCTGCCGGGGCCCGAACTGACCCTGCACGCCGCGCTTCATCCGGCCGACGGCTCCGAGCGGCAGATGCTGTTCGAAGCGCTGGACGTACTGCAACCGCACACCGATCTGCTGCTGCTCGATCGCGGCTATCTCGGCAACATGATGGTAGCCGCCCTGGCACAGCGCGAGATCCCGTTCTGTCTACGCGTGGATGCACGCGCCTGGACGTGCGTCACCGCCTTTGCGCGCAGTGGCGAGGCTGAGCGCTTCGTGACACTGGCCGCGCCCGATGAACAGGACGCCCTTGACTATGAACTGGTGCGCACGCCCACCACGGTGCGCCTGATCCGCGATGTCACTCCTGGCGGACGTGTTCGCGTGCTGATGACCTCGCTGCTCGATCGCCAGCGCTATCCGGCTGCCACCTTCGGGGCGCTCTACCATCAGCGCTGGCGCATCGAGGAAGCGTTCAAACGGCTCAAGCACCGGCTGCGGCTGGAGGCCGTCACGGGGCTGGACTACCTGGCGCTGCAGCAGGACTTCGGCGCAAAAACCGTCGCCGACAACCTGTGCACACTGCTCAGCGATCTCGACGATGCGTCTCACGATGACGCACCTGCCAGCCGTCCTGACCGTGTTTATGCGCTGGGTGCCCTCAAGCCGATCCTCGGCGCGTGCCTGCTACGGATTGAACACTGCCTGAACCTGCTGCCCAAAGTCATGCCGGCCATCCACCAGGCCCGATGTCGTATCCAGCCCTCGCGCTCTTACCCACGACCGCCCAGAAAAGCCAAGCCCCATCACCATCTCGCGTACAAGCTTGCTTGATGAAATGGGGCTTAAGTTGAGAGCATTGCCCCGCACAGGGGCAACGCTAATAAACCAATATCAAATCAAGGAAAGGCCAACGCCGTAGGCATACAGACAAGAAAGCGCCGCGCAGGCAAAAAAACCAGGCAAAGCCCAACGCCACGGGCAAACAGCCGAACAAGCGCCGCGCAGGCAAAAAAACAACAATCACCCCCCATCCCTCGAAAATCGCAAAAAAATACCAGATGTACCCGAGACCCATAAAACGCGAAAGCGGGGGACATGGCAGCGAAAACGTGAAATTTAATCGTGCCACAACACACCATTCACCGCCGCCGCCATGCGGCACATCCCCCCCGCCATGAGTGCGTTTCAACACGCTGCTACAATCCTGTCTTTCTCGATCGATTGTGCGCTATGGGTTTCGAACAACTCGCTGAATTGAAGAAGCAACTGGCTGCGGCACGCGCTGAAGCTGAGCCTGCGGCCAAGCCTGTCGCCAAGCCCGGTGCGAAGCCTGCGCGCAAGCCGTCGCCGCCGCGACGTGGCGCGCCCGGCCAAAAGCCAGCGGCCGACGCCAGGCCCGTAGCCAACGCCAGGCCAGCGGCCGAAGCCACCGCCAACGCCAGGCCCGCGCCCAACGCCAAGCCCGCGGCCGACGCACGGCCCGTGGACCCGGTGGTGAAATCGATCGGCAGGCTGCAAAAGCGCTTCCCGAACGCGTTCCCGAAAAATCCGGCGCCCAAGCTGCCGCTGAAAGTCGGCATCTTCGAGGACCTCGTGGTCCACGCGAAGGAGCTGTCGCTGAGCGAAGCCGAGTTGCGCGATGCAATCAAGACCTGGTGCCGTGGCAGCCGCTACTGGAAGTGTCTGGTCGAAGGCGCCGCGCGCGTCGATCTGACGGGCGGCGAAGCAGGCAAGGTCACCGCGCAGGAAGCGGCAGGCGCACAACGCCTGCAGGCGCATCGCGCGGGCAGGGGCGCAGCGAAAGCAGCAGCTTCGGCAGCTGAGGCGTCCGCCAATGCTTCGGGCGCTTCGTCTGATTCGGGCACCGCGGTCGCTTCGGCCGACGCAGAAGCGCAAGCTGCGGCCACCCCGCAAGCTGACGCAGCAAGCCAGCCGCAAGCCACCTCGACGGACACCCCGGCCGCTGAGTCGGCAGCGCCGCCGGCAACGCCGTCGACAACGCCGCCGGCAGCACCGTCGGCCACCGCCGAAGCGTAACGAAACCCGCCGCCCCGTCTAGGGGTGGCTGCTTTGCGCCGCCGCCAGCCGGCCGCGCACAAAGCCGACGTGCTCGCGCAGTACATAGAACGCGTCGGCATATGCAAGCGGCATACGCAAGCGATTAAGCGACGCCTCGATTTGATCGAGTTCCGCGAAAAGCTGCTTGCGCTCCGCGTTGCTCGAGTCGGCGAGAGCGCCGCGTTCAATCGCGATCAGTGCACCGTAATAGCGATAGATGCGCGAGCGCACGCGCCACCGGTACAGTGCCGGGATCAGGCGCATCGCCGGAAACAGCAGCACGGCCATCGGTAGCAACAGAACGAGCGTGCGGTCGCCGATGCTCGCAAGCCAGAACGGCAGCGTGCGGTACAGAAAACTCTTGCCGGTCTTGTAGTAACGCTGTGCGTCTTCGCTGATCTGATACTCATGGGCGATCGGACTCGGAAATTCCCCCGCGTGCTGCAACAGCCCGGGCATGCCGTGCACCTCCTGCGCGGCCTCAATCAATAAGTCGGAAATAGCCGGATGCAGATTGGTCCGGGCCACGAGTTCGACCGTCGGGCTGATCAGATGGATGGTGTTGGGCGGAATTCTGCGCTTGAGATCCAGCACACCGGGCGGCAGGTCGATCTCGTCGAGATAGGGAAAGAGGCGCGTATAGGCGCTGGCTTCGTCGAAATTCATCACGGAGATGCCGGGCACCCTCAGGAGCCGCAGCATCAAGCCGCGCGTGGCCGAGTCGCCGTTCAGGATCGCCGCGTCGACGTCGCCGGCCACGAGTTGGGTGGCGGCCTGCAAGCCATCGCTTGGCACCAGCACGGTGTCGCCGCCCGGTGCGATGCCGTTTGCTTCCAGCAGTTTGAGCGAGAGGAGGCGCGTGCCGCTGCCTTCACGGCCAATGGCAATCCGCTTACCTTCCAGTTCTGAAAGCTGGTTGACGCCCGTGCCGCGATAGAACACGACCACCGGAATATAGAAAACGCTGCCGAGCGACATCAGCGATGACGTATCGAGCCCATCGGCCACGCCGCCTTGCACGAGCGCGAGATCGACATGCTGTTTCGGGTCCAGCAGACGATGCAGATTCTGCACCGAGCCATCGGACTCCAACACCTTCAGCGTGATGCCGTTGCGCGCGAGGATCTTCTTGTACTGATCGGCGGCGACAAGGAACGAACTGTCGTGCGGGCCCGCGCTCATCGTGATGGTTTTCGGCGGCGCCGGATCGACTAGCCAGACGATCAGCGTGACCATCAGCACGATCAGCGCGGCCACGATGACGTAAGGCAGGGTGTGATCGCGCCACTCCGCATGCGAATGATCGCCGGGAAAATGCGGGAGACGCGAGCGAGGCGCTTTCATCAACACTCCGTGCGGATAGCGGGGATGACGCATTGTCTACTGTCCGCAGCGTATAAGTGAAATGTCCGGCATGACCGGCGGCTTGCCGGCCGGGATGCGTGAAAGCCATGGTATGGCCGCGAAGTAAATTGGCTGCGCGTGAAAAGTACTATGATCCGAAACAGGCATTGAGCGCCTTTCTGCGCTGACACAACAATCTTCGCCACCCGGGAGAGAGCACATACATGTCGGAGTTTATAAAGGCACTCCAGGGGGCGCAACGCGGCACCCAGCGCCGTAAAATCGCGTGGGTCTACGCGCTACTACTGGGTTTCAATATTGCGGCATGGGTGGTGGCCTTCGTCGCGTTTCGCGGCTATCCGCTGCTGCTGGGTTCCTGCCTGCTCGCTTATTCATTTGGTCTGAGGCATGCGGTGGACGCGGATCATATCGCGGCCATCGACAACGTCACGCGCAAGCTGATGCAGTCCGGTCAACGGCCGGTGAGCGTCGGGCTGATGTTCTCGCTCGGACACTCCACCATCGTGATCCTGGCGACGATCGGCATTGCCGCGACCGCCATGGCCTTGCAAAGCCGCATGGACGGCATGAAGGAAGTCGGCGGAGTGATCGGCACGCTGGTGTCGACCTTCTTCCTGTTTACCATCGCGCTCCTGAATCTGATCGTGCTGCGCTCGGTGCTGCGTGCTTTTCGCCGCGTACGCCGGGGCGAACCTTATGTCGATGAAGATCTCGACATGCTGCTCGCGAATCGCGGTTTTCTCGCGCGGATCTTCCGGCCGCTCTTTCGTCTCGTCACGCGGAGCTGGCACATGTACCCGCTCGGCTTCCTGTTCGGGCTGGGTTTCGATACCGCAACGGAAGTCGGGTTGCTCGGCATTTCGGCCGCCGGCGCCGCGCAAGGCATGTCGATCTGGTCGATTCTGGTGTTTCCGGCGCTGTTCACGGCCGGCATGACCCTGATCGACACCACCGACGGCATCCTGATGCTGGGGGCCTATGGTTGGGCCTTCGTGAAGCCGGTCCGCAAGCTCTACTACAACATCACGATCACGTCGATCTCGGTGCTGGTCGCGTTAATTGTCGGCGGTATAGAAGGTCTCGGCTTGCTGGGCGACCAGTTGCATCTGAGCGGCGGATTCTGGCAGGCAGTGGGGAGCCTGAACGACAACTTCGGCATGATCGGCTACGTGATCATCGGCGTGTTTTTGGCGAGCTGGTTATTGTCGATCGCGGTTTACAAATGGAAGCGATTCGAAGAACTGGAGATTCGCTCGTGAATCAACTCAACCCTTAAGCGCTATCGTCAGAGAATTGCAGAAGGCACGCCGATCGGCGTTAATACGCTGCGCCATGTTTCGTGCGTAAGTGACGAAACTGGGTTATTTCAACTCGCTGAACTATACTCAAAAAAGTTTTCGGGCTCATCACGGTGGGCACCTTTCCCAAACAATACATGCAGCAAATCCGATCCTTTTAACCGCATTGTGCGGAATTATTACCGATCGATTGCTGGACACGTGACTGCCGTGCGGCACTCGCCACGTATCTTTTGCTGACCTAAAAAGAACGTGGTTCGTAGTGGAGACACACATCATGGCAGAAGCAGACAACGTCCCCTATGGGCGCAAGACTCAGCACGCGCCGGCTCTCAAGGAAGTGCACATCATCTGGATCACCGCGGGCCTCGGCTGCGACGGCGATTCGGTATCGATTACCGCGGCGACTCAGCCAAGCATCGAGGATGTCATTCTCGGTGCGATTCCCGGCCTGCCGAAGGTGCATTTACATAACCCCGTACTGGCGTATGAAAACGGCGACGAGTTTCTCAAGCCGTTTCACCAGGCCGCGCGCGGGGAGCTTGAGAACTTCGTGCTGGTCATGGAAGGGTCGATTCCAAACGAACGTATTAATCGAGAGGGATATTGGGCCGCATTAGGCACCGACCCCGATACGCAGGAACCGATCACGATCCCGCAATGGCTCGACCGGCTCGCGCCACGCGCGCTGGCGGTAGTCGGCGCGGGCACCTGCGCGACCTACGGCGGCATTCACGCGATGGAAGGCAATCCGACCGGCTGTATGGGCCTCGCCGATTATCTCGGCTGGGACTGGAAGTCGAAAGCGGGTCTGCCGATCGTCAACGTGCCAGGCTGTCCGGTGCAGCCGGACAACTTCATGGAAACGCTGCTCTACCTGCTCTATCAACTGGCGGGTCTCGCGCCGATGATTCCGCTCGACGAAGCGTTGCGGCCGAAGTGGCTGTTTACGCGCACCGTTCACGACGGTTGCGATCGCGCCGGCTCCTACGAACAGGCGATCTTCGCCACCGAATACGGCAGCCCGAATTGCATCGTCAAGCTGGGTTGCTGGGGACCGGTCGTGCAGTGCAACGTGCCCAAACGCGGCTGGATGGCGGGCATTGGCGGCTGTCCGAACGTGGGGGGCATCTGCATCGGCTGCACGATGCCGGGCTTTCCCGACAAGTTCATGCCGTTCATGGATGAGCCGCCGGGAGCGGTGCTGTCGTCGAATCTCATCAAGAGCTATGGTCCGCTGATTCGCAGCCTGCGCAAGCTGACCAACAACACGCTCAACCACGAGCCGAAATGGCGTCACAACGGTGCGAAACTCACCACTGGCTACCATCGCTGATCGGGCGGCGTAGTTGACGGAATTCGACTTGTCAGCAGGGAGAAGGTCATGGCCGTTAGTACTGCACCTGAAGCGACCACAAGCACCCAGGCAGCGCCGGGCAAGCTGGTCGAAATGAACTGGGATCCGATTACACGGATCGTCGGCAGTCTGGGCATTTACACCAAGATCGATTTTGCGAACCGCCGCGTGGCGGAGTGCTACAGCACCTCGTCGATCTTTCGTGGCTACAGCATTTTCATGAAGGGCAAAGACCCGCGCGACGCGCACTTCATCACGAGCCGCATCTGCGGGATCTGCGGCGACAATCACGCGACCTGTTCGGTCTACGCGCAGAACATGGCCTACGGCGTGAAGCCACCGGCGATTGCCGAGTGGATCGTCAATCTGGGCGAAGCGGCCGAATACATGTTCGACCACAACATCTTCCAGGACAACCTGGTGGGGGTGGATTTCTGCGAGCGGATGGTCAAGGAGACCAATCCCGGCGTATGGGACAAGGCGCAGAAAACGCCGGCGCCGCATGCGGACAAGCATGGCTATAAAACCATCGCGGACATCATGACCGCGCTCAATCCATTCACCGGTGAGTTCTATCGCGAGACCTTGATGGTCAGCCGCTATACGCGCGAGATGTTCTGCCTGATGGAAGGGCGCCACGTGCATCCGTCGACGCTCTATCCCGGCGGCGTGGGTACGGTGCCGACCATTCAGCTGTTCACGGATTACATCACGCGTCTGATGAGGTACGTCGAGTTCATGAAGAAAGTCGTGCCGCTGCATGACGATCTGTTCGACTTCTTCTATGAAGCGTTACCGGGTTACGAAGAAGTCGGCCGCCGTCGAATTCTGCTCGGTTGCTGGGGCTCGTTCCAGGACCCGAACGTGTGCGACTACAGCTATAACACGATGACGCAATGGGGCCGCGGCATGTTCGTCACACCCGGTGTCGTGGTGGACGGCGAACTCGTGACGACCGACCTCGTCGATATCAACCTGAACATCCGCATACTGCTCGGCAGTTCCTATTATGACGACTGGGATCACGAAGAAACCTTCGTCAAACAGGATCCGCTCGGCAATCCGGTCGACCGCAAGCATCCCTGGAATCAGACTACGCTACCGCGTCCGCAGAAGCGCAAATTCGACGGCAACTACACGTGGGTGATGTCGCCGCGCTGGCTCGACAAGCGCACGGGCGATCATCTCGCGCTCGACACCGGCGGTGGACCGATCGCACGCTTGTGGGCAACGGCGTTGGCGGGTCTGGTTGATATCGGTTACATCAAGGCAACCGGCCAGAGCGTGAAGATCTATTTGCCGAAGACCGCGCTCAAGCCCGAAGTCGAGTTTGAATGGAAGATTCCGAAGTGGAGCAACGCGATCGAACGTGATCGCGCCCGCACGTATTTTCAGGCGTATTCAGCGGCGGCGGCCTTGTACTTTGCCGAGCAGGCGCTGGCCGAATTGCACGCGGGCCGCACCCGTACGTTCAGCGACTTCACGGTGCCGGAAGAGGGCATTGGCTGCGGTTTCCATGAAGCGGTGCGCGGCGTGCTCTCGCATCACCTCGTGATCCGCGACGGTAAGATCGCCAACTATCACCCGTATCCGCCTACACCGTGGAACGCCAATCCGCGCGATATCTACGGCACGCCTGGGCCTTATGAAGACGCGGTACAGAACACGCCGATCTTCGAAGAGAACGGGCCGGACAAGTTCAAGGGCATCGACATCATGCGCGCGGTGCGCAGCTTCGATCCATGCTTGCCGTGCGGCGTGCATATGTACGTCGGCAATGGCAAGACGATCGATACGTCGCACTCACCGACCTTCGGCGTGATGCAGGGAGCGCACAAGTGAGCCACGAGAGCGCGGTCGCCGCCCAACAACGCCGCATCGACGAACTGATTGCGGCGCTGGAGGCGCTCGACGACCCGCGCGCGCGTGAGCCTGCCAAAGAACTGTTGCAGGTCGTCCTCGATCTGCACACGAACGGACTCGCACGGCTGATGGAGATCGTGGCGGACGCGGGCGTGATGGACGACGCCATGGTCGAAGCGTTCGAGCGCGACGCCGGCGTGTCGGCGTTGCTGCTGTTGCACGGCTTGCATCCGCAGGATCTGCCGACGCGCGTGTCGCATGCGGTCGACAAGATGCGGCCGCTGCTCGGTGCCCAGGGCATCCAGATCGAACTGCTCGACGCCGCGGAAGAAGCCGTGCGCGTGCGCGTAGCCGGCCGGCTGCAGGGCAAACACAACTCAGTGGGCGAATTGCAGCAGGAAATCGAACGCGCGATCTTCGAAGCGGCGCCAGAAGCGATGCGCGTCGAGATCGCGGGTCTGCCGGACGTTAACGTGCATGAACTGCGCTTTGTGCCGCATCACACTCAGGTACCAAGCGATGTAGCAAACCAGGCACCCAGCGAGGTAGCAGGCCGGACCGAGGCCGGCGCGCAATGACCCCCGCCGCCACGACACGCGGCTGGGTCGCGCGGCTGCGCTATTTCGTGCGCAAAGCCGACGACATCCAGTGCGAGTTGTGTGGCCTGCCGCTTCTGTCCGACCACCCCCATCTGTTCGAAACCGCCAAACGGCAGCTCTTTTGCTGTTGCCGTGCGTGCGCGCTGCTGTTCGGTAGTCAGCAGAATGCGCGCTATCGTCCGGTGCCACGCGACGCGCATTATCTCGACGGCTTCCGCATGAGCGATGCGCAATGGGATGCGTTGGCGATTCCCATCGATATCGCATTCTTCTTTCATGACAGTCAGGCACAGCGTGTCGTCGCACTGTATCCTGGGCCGGCCGGTGGCACGCAATCGCTACTGGAACTGCAAGCGTGGGATGAACTGGTCACCGAGAATCCGTTGCTGGCGCAACTGGAACCCGACGTCGAAGCGCTGCTGGTCAACCGCAGCGAAGGCGCGCGCGATTATTACCGCGTACCGATCGACCAGTGTTACGCACTGACGGGTGTGATTCGCGCACGCTGGCGCGGACTGTCTGGCGGCCGGGAGGCGTGGGACGCGATTCATCGTTTCTTCACCGCGTTGAAGACGCATGGCCGGGTGCCGGAGGGTTTGCTCCATGCCTGATCTCGGGTTCACTGTCGAGTCGGCGGAAGTCGTGCCGTTCGCCGCAGCGCCGCTGCTGACGTTCAGGCTGCATATTGCCAATACACCGGTGCAGGAAGAGATCGCCAGCATCACCCTGCAATGCCAGGTCCAGATCGAAGCGACCAGGCGCCGCTACGCGCCCGCCGAGCAATACGGACTCGAGGACCTGTTCGGCACGCCGCCGCGTTGGGGCGAAACGCTGCGCACGCTCCTATGGACCCATACGACGGCGATCGCACCACCGTTCACCGGCGAGTGCACGCTCGATTTGCCGGTGCCGTGCAGCTACGATTTCAATGTAGCCGCAACCAAATATTTTCACGGCCTTGAAGAAGGCGAGATTCCGCTGATGCTGCAGTTCAGCGGCACGGTCTTTTATCGCGAAGCCGACGGTGCGTTGCAGGCTGCGCCGATTCCGTGGCACAAGGAAGCGGCCTATCGGCTACCCGTTGCGCTATGGCGCGACATGATGACCCGCTATTACCCGAACGGCGCCTGGCTGTGTTTGCACCGGGATGTGTTCGATCGTCTCTCGCGTTACAAAAGCAGGCGGGGTCTCACGAGCTGGGAACAGGCCGTGTCGAGCCTGCTCGACGGCGTCGAGGAGGACATATCGTGAACGCGGTCGAGAGTGTGGTTCAGGCGGTGCTGTACGAAGGCTACATGCTGTATCCGTACCGGCCGACCTCGGTCAAGAACCGGCAACGCTGGACCTTCGGCGGGGTGTATCCGCGCGCCTATGCCGAGGCATCCGGCAGCGATCCGTGGGTGACGCAGACCGAGTGTCTGTTGCGCGGCGATAAGCGCACCCGCGTGGCCGTGCGGCCCGGTTTTCTGCAGGTAATCGAACGGATGGTGCTCGATGTGGCGGAGGGTGCCGCCGCGCGGCCGGAGTCGGGTGAGCCGGCCTGGCGCACCGTGCCGGTGCTGGATATCGACGAGCGGCGCTACACCCCCTGGCAGGAGGCGGCTGAACGGCACATTGCCGTGCCGGTTCTGGTCGTCGGCGAATTGCTTGATGCACCGTTGCAGATTGCGTTTTCGTTCGACGCCACCCGCGAACTCGAACCGCTCGCCGACCGGCAAGGCACACTGCGTGGCGCGCTGCACCGCAGCTGCGCTTCGCTGCAAGGCCACGTCGAACTGAGTGCGGCTAGCGTGGCGGCCGGGGTTTATCGTTTGAAGGTGCGTATCGTCAACGAGACGCCGCTCGACAATGCCGGCGGCCTGAAGCGCGACGCGGCTTCGCTGTACGCGCTGGTGTCCTGTCACACGGTGCTGACCATGGAGGGCGGCACGTGGATCTCGTCGATCGATCCGCCCGCCGAACTGGCGGCGGCTGTCGCCGCGAGCCGCAATATCGGCGTATGGCCTGTCCTGGTGGGCGACGAGCAACAGCCCGACACGATGCTTGCCTCGCCGATCATTCTTTACGACTTCCCGCAGATCGCGCCCGAAAGCGCCGGAGATCTATTCGATTCGACGGAGATCGACGAGATCCTCACGCTGCGCATTCTCACCATGACCGACGACGAAAAGCGCGAAATGATCGCCACGGACGAGCGCGCGCGGGCCTTGCTTGCACGTACCGAAAGTCTCGGCGCCGAGCAGATGGAGAAGCTGCACGGAACCTTGCGCCAGGTGCGCGCGCTCGACGCGGCAAGCGTGGGCGCGTTTTCACCGCTGGAAGCGTCTGCCATGCCAGTGTCGCCCTGGGCGGACCTCGACGCGCGGCCGCATCTCGCGTGTGTGCGGGTGGCGGGCGTCGAGATTCGGATCGGCGATCAGGTGCGCTTGCGCCCCCGTGGCCGCGCGGACATCTTCGATATCGCGCTGAGCGGCATGATTGCGACGATTGAATCGATCGAGCGCGATTTCGACGATCACGTGCACGTTGCCGTCACAGTCGACGACGATCCTGGCAAGGACTTCGGCATGCAGCGCATGCCCGGCCATCGCTTCTTCTTCGGCCCGGACGAGATCGTGCCGCTGGTCGATGCGGCCAGCCCATCCGGTCCGTCCAGTCGCAAAGGAGGCCATGCGTGAGCACGATTCTGGTGGCGGGCCTCGGCAATGTGTTTCTCGGCGACGACGGGTTCGGCGTCGAAGTGGTGCGCCGTCTGCGGGAGAAACTGGCGGTCGGCGAGCTGCCGGCGTTCGGCGACGGTGTGAGCGTCGCGGACTTCGGCATTCGCGGCATCGACCTGTGCTATGCGCTGCTCGATGGCGTGGACAGCGCGATTCTGATCGACACGACGCAGCGCGGCGGTGCGCCGGGCACGTTGTATGTGATCGAGCCGTCAATTGAAGATCCTACCGGCGATGAATCCGGCGATCCGTATGCGGTACCGATTCTGATGTCGCCGCACGAAATGGACCCGGCCAAGGTCTTGCAAACGGTGCGTATGCTGGGCGGCGGTTGCGAGGACATTGTTGTACTGGGTTGTGAGCCGCATGACTTCGGGTTCGAAAATTGCGAGGAAGGAAGGTTGGGCTTGAGCGATGCGGTGTCGGCGGCGGTCGAGCAAGCGGTTGAACTGGCCGTGAAGCTGGTGATGGCGAGGATGGAGCGCTTGTCCGCACGAGCGGCTTGAACGGCCGGGCAGGCAGGTGGTTGAGTTGCAGCCCGCACGCACCGTTCGAACGGTTGAGCATCGGAGCAACCAGTTGGCGGACCGTCACGGATATGGCATGAAATAACTGAAGTGGGAGGCATCATGAAAGGCTTTCTGAAGTACCTCTTGTTGCCGGCGTTGATAGTCGGCGTGATGGCGAATATGAAGGACATCAAGCGCTATATCCGTATCCGCAACATGTAGGCAGTAGCAGCCAGGGAGTTGGCGATGAGCACACATGTACACCCTGCCGGACGGTCTTCGCCTCCACCTTCGGCGATCCCCGGGCCAGTCGGAGAGGAGATCCGCGTGCGCGGACTGGTGCAAGGTGTCGGCTTCCGGCCGACCGTATGGCGGCTCGCGCATGCATGCGGCGTGGTCGGCGACGTGCGCAACGATAGCGACGGTGTGCTGATTCATGCGTGGGGCGATGCGTGGACGCTGCAGCATTTCATCGAAAGCCTGAGCACCGAGTGTCCGCCGCTCGCGCGGATCGACGCCATCGAGCGGCATCAACTGAGCGAAGCGGCCGAGGCTAGCGATTTCCGGATCGTGGCGAGCGTGAGCGGCCAGGTGCAGACGGGCGTCACGCCCGACGCAGTAATCTGCACGGAGTGTGCGGCGGAGATCGCCGACCCGGCGAACCGGCGTTACCGTTATCCGTTTACGAACTGCACACACTGCGGCCCCCGTCTGTCTATCGTTCAGGCCATTCCCTACGATCGCGCCAATACGACCATGGCCGCGTTCGCCATGTGCGACGCGTGCCGTGCCGAGTATGAGAATCCCGCCGACCGGCGCTTTCATGCGCAACCGGTCGCGTGTCCGGTATGCGGCCCGCGGGTCTGGCTGGAAGGCCGGCATGGCGCGCGTGCCGATGGCGACGATCCCTGTCGCGCAGCAAGCCTGCTGTTACGGCACGGTTCGATTGTCGCGATCAAAGGACTGGGGGGCTTTCAACTCGCCTGCGACGCCGGCGATGAAGTCGCGGTCGCGCGTTTGCGTAAATTGAAGCGACGCGAGCGCAAACCGTTCGCGCTGATGGCGCGCGATCTGCAGGCCGTGCGCCGCTATTGCACGCCCGACCCAACCGAACTTGCCCTGCTGCATAGCGCGGCCGGACCGATCGTCATCTTGCGTGCCGACGGGGCGGAGTGTGTCGCGCCGAGCGTCGCGCCGGGTGTGGGCACACTCGGTTTCATGCTGCCGTCTACGCCGCTGCACCGTTTGCTGATGGAGTCGATCGACTCAGCGCTTGTCTTGACGAGCGGTAACACCAGCGACGAGCCCCCGTGCATCGACAACGCGGATGCCCGCGCGCGGCTCGGTCGCATCGCCGATGTTTTCCTGATGCACGATCGCGACATCGCGCGCCGGGTCGACGATTCGGTGGCCCGCGTGGTGCAGGGCGAACCGCGCGTGTTGCGGCGCGCACGAGGCTATGCACCGGCGCCGTTGCTGTTGCCCGAGGGTTTTGCTGAAACACCGGCGGTGCTGGCGATGGGTGGCGAGCTAAAAAACACCTTCTGCCTTGCGCGCGACGCCCAGGCGATCGTCTCGCATCATCTCGGCGATCTGGAAGACGCGTTGTCTTATGCGGACTATCGCCGCTCGGTGACGCAGTATCTGCGCCTGTTCGACCATGAGCCGCAGGCGGTGGCGCTCGACCTTCATCCCGAGTATCTGTCGCGCAAGATCGGCTACGACCTCGCGCAAACGTGGCAGGTTCCCGTGGTCGAGGTGCAGCATCATCA
Source organism: Burkholderia sp. GAS332 (assembly GCA_900142905.1). Lineage (NCBI taxonomy): Bacteria > Pseudomonadati > Pseudomonadota > Betaproteobacteria > Burkholderiales > Burkholderiaceae > Burkholderia > Burkholderia sp. GAS332. The sequence continues at coordinate 2,316,377 of FSRV01000001.1, forward strand.
CGCGCATCTCGCCGCGTGCATGGCCGAAAACGGCGTTGCGCTCGATGCGCTGCCGATGCTCGGTATCGCGCTCGACGGTCTTGGTTTTGGCGACGACGGCACGCTGTGGGGCGGGGAATTCATGCTGGCGGATTACCGCGGCTTCACGCGTCTCGGCAGATTCAAACCGGTTGCGATGCCCGGTGGTACCCGTGCCATCGAAGAACCGTGGCGCAACGCTTACGCGCATCTCATGGCGGCATTCGATTGGCGCGGCTTTACGCGGCAATACGCCGGACTCGACGTGCAGCACTTCTTGAGCCGCCGTCCGCGCGCCGCGCTCGATACGATGATCGCGCAACGCGTCAATAGTCCGCTCGCAAGCTCCGCGGGCCGCTTGTTCGATGCCGTGGCGGCCACGCTCGGCGTGTGCCGGGAGCGTGTGCTTTACGAAGGACAGGCCGCCATCGAGCTCGAGGCGCTGGTTGATCTGCAAGCGTTGAGAGACGACAGCGATGCCCGCGCGTATCCATTCGAAATCGTCAGCACCATGCCGGACGGCTTGCGTTGCATCGAGCCGCGGCCGATGTGGGAGGCCTTGCTCAGCGATGTATTGCGCGGCACGTCCGTGCCGGTGATCGCGGCGCGGTTTCACAAGGGGCTGGCCATTGCGATCGTGCGGATGGTCGAATGTCTGGCCGACCTGCTGACAGGACCGGTTGATGCGCGCAGTGTCGCGCTGTCAGGCGGTGTTTTTCAGAATCGTATTCTGTTCGAACAGGTCGCCGGGCGGCTCGGCGCAGCGGGTTTTCGTGTGCTGACGCATCGGCAGGTACCGGCCAATGACGGTGGTTTGTCGCTAGGGCAGGCGGTCGTCGCGGCGGCGCAGCAATGCAGCGGCATTTGAACGTGGTGCAGCGGTAGCGGTACGGAAGTAGCGGTGCAGAGGCGGTGAGGCAGAAATAGCGGTGCAAAAGCGGGTTAAGGGGAGAACACCATGTGTTTGGGCATCCCGGGACAAATCGTCGAAGTGACTGACGCGGCGAACGATCTCGCGCTCGTGAACGTCGGCGGTGTGCGGCGCGTGATCAACATCGCCTTCGTGATCGACGAGGGACGGCCGGCGAGCGCGTGCGTCGGCGAATGGGTGTTGGTGCACGTCGGCTTCGCGATGAGCCGGCTCGACGAGCAGGAGGCCGCGCGCACGCTCGCGCTATTGCACGAACTGGGCGTCGCGCAGGGCGAGATGGACGACATGGCTGACATGGATGAGCTGCGTGATGAACTGCGCAGTGCGCCATGAGTGCACCATGAGTGCGCGATCGGAAGCCAACGGAGACCGACATGCCCGAACATGAATCGCTGCAGGCGTTGTATCCGTTCCTGCACGGCGCTCGCCAGGACGTGGACAAGCTCGACGCGGCGTTGCTCGAATCCGTGCATCTGAAAGCACAGGACAGCGTCGACACCAAACGACGTTTCTTCGACGAAAACGGCCCGGCGGTGATACGGATCGCTCATGCGCTAGCCGAGATGTACCGCCGCGACGGCCGGCTCTTCACAATGGGCAATGGCGGGTCGAGCTGCGATGCCGCGCATATTGCCGTCGAATTTCTGCATCCGGTGACCACGGGCCGGCCGGCGCTCACTGCGATCAATCTGGTGGCCGACGTCGCCATGATGACGGCGGTCGGCAACGATGTCGGCTTCAGCCATATTTTCGTGCGACAACTGGTGGCGCAAGGCCGGCGCGGCGATGCGCTGATCGGCGTGTCGACCAGCGGAAATTCCGAAAACCTGCTGACTGCCTTTACGAAGGCGAAAGAGATGGGCCTGCTGACCATCGGACTGTCGGGTCACGATGGCGGACGCATGTCCACCAGCGCCGCGGTTGATCATTGCCTCGTGGTGCGAAGCGATAGCATTCATCGGGTGCAGGAAACGCATGTCGCGATTTATCACATTCTGTGGGACCTCGTGCATACGCTGCTTGCCGACGACCGCGGCAACCTCGCCGGTTCGGGGGGACTGGCAGGCTCGGCAGAGGGAGGCGCGCCATGAAATACGTCGATGAGTTTCGCGATCCACACAAAGCGAAAACGCTGGAAAGGGAAATCCGCGTGCTGGTGTCCCGCATCGAGCGCGCCAAACAACGGCCGCTGCAAATCATGGAAGTGTGTGGCGGCCATACCCATACGATTTTCCGCTACGGCATCCAGCAATTGCTGCCCGATACGGTGGAGTTCGTGCACGGCCCAGGTTGCCCGGTGTGCGTGCTGCCGATGGGCCGCGTCGACGATTGCGTCGCGTTGGCCGAACGTCCGGAGGTGATATTCACGACCTTCGGCGACGCGATGCGTGTACCGGGTTCGAAAAAGAGTCTGCTGAAAGCGAAAGCCGACGGCGCCGACGTGCGCATGGTCTATTCACCGCTCGACGCATTGAAGCTCGCGCAACTGAATCCTGACCGGGAGGTGATCTTCTTCGGTCTCGGTTTCGAGACGACCATGCCCAGCACGGCGATGACGGTTCTGCAGGCGCACGCGCAAAAGATCCACAATTTCTCGCTGTTCTGCAATCACATCACGATCATCCCGACTATCAAGGCGATTCTCGATTCGCCCGACTTGCATCTCGACGGCTTTCTCGGTCCGGGGCACGTCAGCATGGTGATCGGCACACGACCCTATGATTTCATCGCACGGCACTATCGCAAGCCGATTACGGTGGCAGGATTCGAGCCGCTTGATATATTGCAATCGATGTGGATGGTATTGCGGCAGATCGCCGATGGGCGCTGTGAAGTGGAGAACCAGTATGGCCGGGTCGTGACAGAGGATGGCAATGCGCAGGCCTTGTCGGCGGTGACGCGCGTGTTCGAGACGCGCGAGTTCTTCGAATGGCGCGGATTGGGTTCGATCGATCACTCGGGGGTCAGGGTCCGTGAGGCGTTCGCCGCGTTCGACGCGGAGCGCAAGTTCGATGTGCCGAACCTGAAGATCGCCGACCCGAAAGCGTGCCAATGTGGCGAGGTGCTGAAGGGCGTGATCAAGCCGCACCAATGCAAGGTGTTCGGCACCGCCTGCACGCCGGAGTCGCCGCTCGGCTCCCTGATGGTGTCGAGCGAAGGTGCGTGCGCGGCTTACTACAACTATGGACGTATCGATACGTCGCGAATCGATGAGCGGCGTGTTGCACGGCAAAGCGTGAAATCAGCGGATGGGGTGGCTCCGGCGTGCCTTGGCGCCAGCGGCGTGAATGTTGCAACTGAGCTTGAACCTGAGATTGAACCTGAGCGTGCGCCTGGCCTGATGGACGATGCGATCGCTACGACGGCTGCACGAGGCGTCTTATGAAAGGGCAACTGTCCACTCCAATTCGACCGGGCGAACCTCAGCGCATGGTCTTCTCTGCCGATGCAGCTTGTGCGTCGACCACGCGAGGCCATCTGTGAACGACCGGGCGTCTGATCCTCTGCAGCGCACGGCACGCCGTCGCGTACACGACGTTTCCGTTAACTTGGCGCATGGCAGCGGCGGCCGCGCGATGCGCGATCTGATTGAAGACGTTTTTGTTTCGACCTTTGACAATCCCACGCTTGCCGCGATGGAGGATCAGGCCGTGTTCGCGCTTGCCGATCTCGCCACGCATGGGGACCGGCTCGCGTTTACGACCGATAGCTACGTAGTCGATCCGCTGGTTTTTCCAGGCGGCGACATTGGCACGTTGGCCGTATCGGGCACGGTCAACGATCTCGCGGTATGCGGCGCGACGCCCTTATATCTCTCGTGCGCGGTAGTGATCGAAGAGGGTCTTGCCGTCGATATCCTGCGGCGTGTCGCCGCGAGCATGCAACGAGTCGCGCTCGAAGCGGGCGTCGCGATCGTGACGGGCGATACCAAGGTGGTCGAGCGCGGCTGTGCGGACAAACTGTTTATCAACACCGCCGGCATCGGCGTGGTACGCCGTGACGTGTCGATTTCGGCTCGTAATGCGCGTCCTGGCGACGTTGTGATTGTGAACGGCTATCTCGGCGATCACGGCGCGGCGATTCTGGTCGCGCGTCAGCAACTGGCACTGGAAGCGGATGTGGAAAGCGATTGTTGTCCGCTCAACAGCCTGATCGCTGCAATGCTCGACGCATGTCCACAGATTCATTGCTTGCGCGATGCGACACGCGGTGGCGTCGCGACTGTGTTGAACGAGTTCGCGCAGAGTTCGAACGTGACGATACGGGTGCGTGAGGCTGACCTGCCGTTGCGCGAGCAGGTCAAGGGCGCGTGCGAGATCCTCGGCCTCGATCCGCTGTATCTGGCCAACGAAGGCAAGTTGGTGGCCGTCGTGCCTGCCGATGCCGCCGAGCGGGTGCTCGCAGCCATGCGCGCACATCCAGCGGGGCGTGAGGCAGCGGCTATCGGTACGGTGGAAATGGGCGAGGTGGGCGACGTGGGTCTCGTCGTCATGCAGACCGCGTTCGGCGGGCAGCGTATCGTCGACATGCTGGTAGGCGAGCAACTGCCGCGCATCTGCTGACTGCTGGAGGAGCGCGCGATGCACGAGTTGAGTATTGCCAACAGCGTCGTCGAGATATGTGCGGAACAAGCCAACGGCGCACGCGTGCGAAGCGTGACGCTCGAGATTGGGCAATTGTCGGCGGTGATGCCGGATGCCATCCGGTTTTGCTTCGACGTGTGCGCGAAGGATACGGCGGTGGAGGGCGCGACCCTGGAGATCATTGAAGTGCCAGGGCAGGCACGTTGCCTTGCGTGTGGCGAGACACTCGATATCGACGTGCCGTATGGGCAGTGCGAATGCGGAAGCGAAGACCTCGAACTGATTTCAGGGCAGCAGTTGAAGATCCGGCAGATGGAGGTGGTGTGATGTGTACGACATGCGGATGTTCGAATACGCAGGGCGTGGCGGTGACCGATCTGGATGCGGAGGAGGCGGCGCAGGCGGAAACGCAATCACAATCGCAATCTGCGCAGGATGTCGCTGAGCTGGGAGTACGTGAACCGGCATATCGGCGAGTGACCGTACATGAGCAGGGTCATGCGCACCCGCATCCTCACAACCACACGCATGCGCACGGACAGCCACATTCACACGATCCACTGCATTCGGACGACCACGCCCATTCAGACGGCCACACGCATCCTCACCCTCATGAGCATGTACCTGATGGTGACCCGGCGCATGCGCATTCACACGGGCATGAGCATTCACATGACGGCGACCACTTGCATGGTCATACCCACGTACACGATCACCCGCACGACCACGACCACGACCACGACCACGACCACAGAGGCGAGCATGTCACTTCAATTACGTTGGAGCAGGACATTCTGGCGAAGAACCAATTGCTGGCCGAACGCAATCGCGGTTGGCTGGCGGGCCGTTCGATTCTCGCGCTGAACCTGATGAGTTCGCCGGGTGCGGGCAAGACGACGTTGCTCGAGCGCACGATCCACGATCTCGGCGCGACCTTGCCGCTGACGGTAATCGAAGGCGACCAGGCGACGCTCAACGACGCCGAGCGGATTCGCGCCACCGGCGCGCGTGTTGTTCAGATCAACACGGGCACGGGCTGTCATCTGGATGCGGAGATGGCTTCGCGTGCTTTGACGCAACTCGATCCGCCGATGCATTCGGTTCTGATGATTGAGAACGTAGGCAACCTGGTGTGTCCTGCGTTGTTCGATCTTGGCGAAAGGGCCAAGGTTTTGATTCTTTCCGTGACGGAAGGTGAGGATAAGCCGATCAAGTATCCGCATATGTTTCGGGCGTGTTCGTTGTTGTTGTTGAACAAGATCGATCTGTTGCCGTATTTGCGGTTTGATGTTGGGCGGTGCATGGATTATGCCCGGAGGGTCAATCCTCAGATTGAGATTCTGCAGGTGTCGGCGCAGAGCGGCGAGGGGATGGAGGCATGGTATGGGTGGGTTCGGGCGCTGCGCGCGCTGGGGCGTTAGCGTTATATGCCTGCGCGGCGCTTTCTGTCTGTGCTTTTGTGGCGTCGGCCTTTTCATGATCTATTTGCCTGCTCGGCGCTTTGTCTGTGCACCTGCGGCGTGGGCCTTTCCTTGAATTGATATTGGTCTATTAGCGTTGCCCCTGTGCGGGGCGGCACCTACTTTTCTTTGCCGGCCGCAAAGAAAAGTAGGCAAAAGAAAGCGGCTAGAAGCCCCTGCTAAGCGGGTCCCCCGCACAGCCACGGTAGTGGTGCATCTGGAATCTGTGCCTTCGCACATTCAGCGCAAGTGACAAGGCAGTCATACTTCCGGCGGCGCTGCGCGCGCCGAACGGTACTTCTTAAAACCGGCTGCTGCGGTTTTGCTCTCGCACTTTTGACTGGCACCCCGACCGCTTGTGGAACTCGCCTTCTAGATGTTTGAGCGCCTCGCCGAGGCGAAGCCGATGCCCCCACCACACCCAAACGAAGCCCCTGGTTTCCCATGCAGACCCATCCGCGACGCACGCCGTGCGGAGTGGGAGCTGATGAGTGCTTTGTCACTACCGCCGAAGGTGCGAGGGCACGGATTCCAGATGCACCACTACCGCGACTGTGCGGGGGACCCGCTTAGCAGGGGCTTCGAGCCGCTTTCTTTTGCCTATCTTTTCTTTGCGGCGGCAAAGAAAAGTAGGTGTGCCCCGCACAGGGGCAACGCTAATAAACCAATATCAAATCAAGGAAAGGCCAACGCCGCAGGCACACAGACAAAAAGCGCCGCGCAGGCAAAAAATCAGAACTTGTGCCGTAGCCCAATCCGCACCACAGCCTGCTTATCATCCGCCGACGCAGACGGCCCATTAATAGCAGCTACGGCCTGCTTGCCCGTCGAGTCGATCCCAGAGGCCTTCTGATAAACCCCAATCAGATAAACATCAGTCCGCTTGGAAACAAAATAATCGATCCCTGACGCAACCTGCTGATAAGTCGCCCCCGTCATCCCCTTAACCGAACTTCCCTTCGTATAGTCATACGCCACACCACACAGCAAATCAGGCGTGATCTGATACTTGAAGTTCACCTCCGCATTATTCAACGTTGCGTTGCCGCTCAACCCAGCCGGATTCGGCCCCGAAGAAAGATCCCCAAGATCGCGAAAACTCGTATTCGAATAAGTCGCACCGAACGTCGCCGCACCGAAAAGATAAGACGCCCCAGCACCAATCACATGCAGCGACTTCGCCGACGCATACCCCGAATAAACCGGTGACGCCATATTGCTCCCCGGCACGCCGTTCACAGTAGCCGCAGGACTCCCCGTACTGCCGAAGAACGACGTATTCGGATTAGCGACGTCAAGATACCCCACACCAAGCGCCAACGGCCCATTCACATACCCTGCCGACACCGACCAGATCCGGTTGCGCGAAAAATCACCCGCGACGCCGCCCAGGCTGTACATGCCTTCCACCGTCAAACCACCATACGTGTTGCTGGTGAACTTGACCGCGTTGTTCGTCGAGTTCGTATTATTGATGTTGTCGAGATCGCCAGGATGCGCCGCCATATAGCCACCCCATTGATCACCCACCTCAAACGGGCCAAGAATATCGACGTTCGTGTCGTACTGACGGCCGAGTGTCACCGTGCCGAACGGACCCGACAAACCCACCCAGGCCTTCTTGCCAAACAGCAGCCCCCCTTGGCCAAGCTTGCCGGTGCTGGCGTCGAAGCCGTTCTCCAGCATAAAGATCGCTTTCAAGCCACCGCCAAGGTCCTCCGTGCCGCGCATGCCCCAGCGGCTTTGCTGCATCACGCCGCTCAGCAGGCGAACCGCGCTGTGGCCCGAGATGCTGCCATTTGCGTTGGCCGTCGCCGCATTGCTCGTATAACTCACACCTTCATCGATAATGCCGTATAGCGTGACGGCACTCTGTGCATGCACCACGGCCGGAAAGGTAGCGGCGAGGCTGACTGCCAGTAGCGTTTTTTTCATGTGGTCTGACGCCCAAGTTAGAGAAAGTGCGAAAAGTGACGGACGTGCTCGCTCCCGCGAGCCACGCGTTGCTTGCCTGCAAGCAGCCGGCGGCAAAACCGGCTACTGGAAGAACCTCGGAGTAAGTGAGCGGTGTTTAACGGCGCCCGGTGATGATCGGCGGCCGTAGGGTGCCGTGTGCCGCGGCGCTCTCATAGGCGTGGCCGAATTGCAGCAGACCCCAGTCGTCGCGAAAGCGTCCGGCGATCTGCAAGCCGATCGGCAAGCCCGATGTGCTAAAGCCGCACGGCAACGCGAGCACCGGCGATTCGGTAGAGGACAGATACCAGCAGATCCGCATCCAGTCGATGTACGAGTCGTAACGCTCGCCCATGAATTCAGCGGGCCAGCGCAAGTCGGCATCGAAGGGCAGCATCTGCGTGGCGGGCAGCACGTAATACGCGTAGTTGTCCATGAAGCGGCGCATGCGCTCGAACAAGGCCGTCTTGCGCACGAACATATCGCCCAGATCCGCAGCGGATAGCGAACGATGCAAGCGGCACTCCGCTTCGATTTCCGGCTTCAATTGGGCGCGTGCATCGGCATCGAAGCGATCGACCAGGCTGCCGATCATCCACGCACGCTCGATGCGGAACACGTCCTCCGCGTCGCCGAGGTCGGGGTCGGCGAATTCCACTTCGCAACCCATCGCCTCGAATACCGCGGCCTGGGCCTGCACGGCACGCTGAATCTCGGGATCGACCGCAAGACCGGCGAGCTGGACCGACATGGCGATACGTGTGCCGCGAAAGTCGCGTTGCAGCGGTTGTGCGAAGCGCGAGCCCGGTTCGCTGATTTCGGTTGCGGTTTCGCCGGAGGGACCGGATATCGCGCTAAGCAGCAAGGCGGTGTCGGCGACGTCGCGCGCCATCGGCCCATCTACGCCGAGCGTCGCCCAGCCGTTCAAATCCGGCGCGCGCGGTACGCGCCCTGGCGACGGACGTAAGCCGACCACCGCATTCCAGGCGGCGGGATTACGCAGCGAACCACCCATGTCGCTGCCGCAAGCAAGCGGATTCATCCCGCACGCAACGGAGGCCGCCGCGCCGCCGCTGCTGCCGCCGGCCGATTTGCTCAGGTCCCACGGATTGCGTGTGACGCCAAACACCTCGTTGAACGTGTGCGAACCGGCGCCGAATTCAGGGGTGTTCGATTTGCCGATCATCAACGCACCCGCGGCATCGCAGCGACGCGCGATCAGCGCGCTGTCCGAGGGGACGTGATGCTCGAAAGTTTTCGAGCCGAATGTGGTGCGCACGCCGCGCGTCGCGGTCAGGTCCTTCTGCGAAACGGGCAAGCCATGCAGCGGACCTTGCCAGACGTCGCGCGCCCATAACGTGTCGATCTCGGCGGCACGGCTCCTCAAGATGGATTCGTCGGCGATCGTCACCAGGGCGTTGACCTGCGGGTTCACGGCCTCGATGCGTGAGAGGTGCGCATTCAGAATTTCGACGGCGCTCACTTCCCGCTTGCGCTGAAGATCGAGCAGTGTGCGGGCGGAGAGGTCGCAGAGTGCGCTGCTGGCGGCGAGCGGTGCATCGGCATGAAGAGTGTCTGACATGAGAATTTCGCGGGATTGGAGAGTGAATGACACGTGTGCGGGGGCCTAGATGTCTTGACGTGTGCGGTCGACCACGAATAGCAGCGCGACCAGCGAGAGCACGCCGCAGACGATCACGTACCATGCGGGCGCGGCGGGGTTGCCGGTCGCCTGAATCAGCCACGTCACGATGAATTGCGCAAAGCCGCCGAAGATCGACACGCCTGCTGCGTACGCAAGCGACAGCCCCGTTGCGCGCGTGCTGCGTGGGAACATCTCCGGCAGCATCGCGCCGTTCGCGCCTGCGTTGACGGAGTGCAGCGCGGCGAGTGCGCAGACCACCAGATACAAGGTGCTGATCGAAGGCGAATGCTGGATGAGATAGAACCCCGGCAGAATGAGCACGGTCAGAAGCACGCGCGAGATGAAGGCGACGCGTTTGCGGCCGTACGTGTCGGACCAGATGCCACCCACCGGCGACATCACCAGCATCACTGCGCCCGCGAGAATTCCGCACCAGAGGGCGGCATCCATCGGCAGATGCAGTACCTTGATCGCATACGTCGACATGTAATAGATCACGATGAAATGCGCCGACGTGCCGCCGACTACCAGAAAAAGCGCGACCAGGACGTGGCGCCAGTCGCGTTGCAGGACAGTTTTCAGCACGCCGGCCGAGTTGCGCGCGGAATCGGCAGGCACATCCGTTTCGCCACCCAGACGCGAGCGCAGATAAAGCCCGAGAGGCGCGATCAGCACGCCTGCAAGAAACGGAATGCGCCATCCCCAGGCTTCAAGCGAAGCCTTGTCGAGGAAGTGCGACAGCAGGAAACCGACTAGCGAGCCAGCCAGCGCCGCCGCGCCCTGGCTCGCGAACTGCCAGCTCGTGATGTAGCCGCGTCGCGTGGAAGAGGCGCGTTCCGCGAGCAGGGTGGTCGCGACGCCGACTTCGCCGCCAGCGGAAAAGCCTTGCAGCAAACGCGCGGCGACGATCGCGAGCGGCGCCGCGATGCCGATTTGTGCATACGTGGGCATTACGCCGATGAGGCCGGTGCCGACCGCCATCGTCACGAGCGTGAGATTCATCGCGGCGAGGCGGCCGAAGCGGTCTGCCAGCACCCCGAACAGCACACCGCCGAGCGGCCGTGCGATGAAGCCGATACCGAACGTGCCGACGGAGAGTAAGAGTTGCTGCTGCGACGAAGCGACCGGGAAGAACAGCTTGCCGAGCAGCACGGCAAAGAAGCTGTAGACGGTGAGATCGAAGAATTCGAATGCGTTGCCGATCGTCGTTGCAATGATCAGCCCGCGGGTCGAAGCGCCATGCCTCGCGCTTTGACTAACATCGTGCAGCGAAGAACTGACTGAAGGTGACTTCATGAACGGGATTCCTCTGGGGGTGAATCAATCCGTGATGCTTCGGTATCGTTTCGAGAGCGCGTGGCTCGCGCGGTGCGGCTTCAATGACGACGACAGGAAAAGTCTAGGGAGTCAAAAAAGCGTTCTGAATTTGCTTTTTCTTATTGTGATAACGCTGGGTTATCGCACCCGGCCCGGGTTGGGATTGGCGCTGCCGCGGGCAATGGGTATTTGGGAGCATGGCCGGGGTTTTTCTCCCGGTGTACCATCGATTTCAAGCCGTCAGCCCTGCCTGACGCCGACCGTGGTCCCTCTTTCTCTAACCGTTTAACCGACCGCTCACCCGTGAAATACAACCAGTTGCGCGCTTTAGTGGCGATTGCCCAGCACGGCAGCATTCGCGCCGCGGCCAAAACGGTATGTTTGTCCCAGCCCGCGTTGACCAAGGCGATTCGTGAGCTTGAACAGGAGTTGGGCGTGCCATTGGTGTCACGCAGCGCGCGCGGCGCGCAACTCACGCAGTTCGGCCAGGCCGTGTGCGCGCGTGCGAAGCTTATCCTCGCGGAGATGCAGCATGCGAAGGACGATGTGATCCAGTTGTCCGGTCAGGCGGGCGGCACCGTCTCGTGTGCGGTCACACCGCTGGTGTCGCTGAAGTTTCTGTCGCGCGCGATTCACTCGTTCCGGCAGCGTATGCCGAAGACGCGACTCTCGGTTCAGGAGGGTTTCCTGACGGCGGCGTTGGCCCGGCTGCGCGATGGCTCGCTCGACTTTGTGATCGCGATCGTCGATGAGAAAAAGCTTGCGCCGGAATTCGTGTTCCGCTCATTGCTCGAAGGTGAGTTGATTATCTCCGCGCGCAAGGGACATCCGTTGGCCCATGCGGAATCGATTGCGGATCTGGAAGGCGCGGATTGGATGCTGAACACCACGCCGGAAAGCATCGGTCAGTCGCTCCAGGATTTCTTCGTGCGGCATGGGGCAAGCGCACCGCATGTGGTCGTGGAGTGCAGCTCGTTCAGTGCCAGCTTTTCGCTGTCGGTGAATAGCAATCTGCTGTCGTGCTGTCCGAGAAGTTTTCTGGAAACAGACTGGATTCGCGAGCGGATCGTTTCGATACCGGTGCGTGAAACATTGCCGTGCGTATCGGTCGGCATCATCTCGCGGCGTGACGCATTGAATACGTCGGCCTGCGATTATCTGATCGACTGTTTTGTCGAAGCCGTCGCGGCTGTGCCGCAGTTTCAGTTCGATACCGATAGTGCGGGCGTGGTTTAAAGCGGGCCGCGCGCTGCGGCCGCTCCCAATTGCGCCAATCGCGTTCAGTGCGATGCCGAGCGCTTGATGCGGTGGAAGTTGCGATCGAAGTAGATCAAGCCATCGCCGTCAGTACGCACGCTGATGCAGGTGGTTTTGACGAACATCACCGAGTGCGAGCCCACTTCCTTCAGATCGACGATCTCGCCCTGCAGACTCGCGAGTGCGTCGCGCAATACGGGCACACCGTGCGTGCCCTCATCCCAGATCGGCCAGCCAAAGCGTTCTTCCATCGGCACCTGCGTCATGCCCGCGAAATGGCGCGCGAGCAATTCGTGCTCGCCGGGCAACACGTTGATGCACACATAGCGGTTGCGTTCGAAGGTGGTGTGCATCGCGCTCGAGCGATTCAGACAGACGAGCAGGGTGGGCGGCGTATCCGTGACGGAGCATACCGCGCTCGCGGTGACGCCGCAGCGCCCGTGCGGGCCAGAAGTCGTGATGACGTTCACGGCCGCCGATAGATGCGCCATGGCCTGACGGAATTGCTGTTTTGCTGCCATGTCGGCGTCAGTGACGGGAATCGATTGCAGGTTCGGCTTCATGTTCTGGGTTCCTGAGGGCGCGGTAGGGATCTGGCTTCAAGCGTAATCAATCCACGTAAGGAAAAAAATCCGCGCGAGCGGTGAACGTAGGGCCGTCTTTCCCAATCCGTCTAAAGCTTTCCCCAATGCGTGTCTGAACGGCGAGCCTATGAAGAACATTAATCCGCGCTACAGGGTAACTATTGCTTTGCAGCGCTTTTTCCACTGGTTATCATGAACCGGCAAGACGCTTCAAATTGCACATTCCCCGAACCGTTCCGGCTTACTCCGCGCTCAATCCATGTCCCAATCGCCTCAGTCCGCACCGTCGCTCGCACCGATCGTCTACATCGTCGACGACGACAACGGCATGCGGACGTCGCTTGCGTGGCTGCTTGAATCGGTCGGTGTGAAGTCGGCGGGCTTCGCCAGCGCAAATGAATTTCTCAGCGCTTTTGATCCCGGCGTGCCCGCCTGTCTCGTGCTCGACGTGCGGATGCCGGAGCAAAGCGGCTTCGACGTGCAAGCGGAGTTGAACCGTCAAGGTGCGACGCTGCCGATCATTTTCGTCAGCGGTCACGGCGACATTCCCATGTCGGTGCGCGCCTTGCAGAACGGCGCGATCGATTTCGTCGAGAAGCCGTATAACTCGCAGCAGATGCTCGACCGCGTGCAACGTGCGTTGAAACTCGCCACGCAACGTCACGCCGCCAATCAGAAGCAGCGCGAGTTGAAGAAGCGCCTGGAATCGCTGACGGCACGCGAAAAAGAAGTGCTGCGCGGCGTGATCGACGGCAAGGGCAGCAAGCGCATCGCCTCCGATCTGTCGATCAGTGTGAAGACCGTCGACGTGCATCGTGCGAGCATCAAGGACAAGCTCGGTGCGGCGTCGATCGCGATGCTGGTGCGCGACGTGATGGCGGTGTGGGATCAGGATGCGTCCGAGAACGGTGTGCTTCGTTGAGGCACACCGCCGCCGCGTGAGCATTGCCGCTGGCGCATTCCACGCATGCGACGAATCTCACGCATGCGACCCCCCACGGCTGCGTCGTGCACTTAACGCATGAACAGCCCGCCGTTCACATCCCAGCACGCGCCGTTCGCGAAGTAAGCGTTCTCCGCTGCCAGCATCACCGCGACATCGGCGACATAATCCGCGGAACCCAGACGTCCTGCCGGAATGTTGGCGATGACCGCCTTCAGCTTGTCGGGCGCGACACTCTCGTGCACGATCGGCAAGTCCATCGGCCCAGGAGAAATCGCGTTGACGGTCACGCCGGCTGCGCCGAGGTCGCGCGCGAACACCTTGGTCAACGTGATGACGCCGCCTTTGGCTGCGGCATAGTGCGCGCCGGTGGCCGATCCGCCGTTCTGTCCCGCTAGCGAGGCGATATTGACGATGCGCCCGGCACCGGCACCGGCATCGGCGAAATGCTGGCCGAACACCTGGCAGCCGAACAGCACGCTGCGCAGATTGACGTTGATCACCTGATCGAACTGCTCGGCGCTGATCTCCATCACGGGTACGACTTTGGATGTGCCCGCATTGTTGATCAAGGCGTCGATGCGGCCCCAGCGTTGCAGGATCGCATCGCGTGCGGATTCGAATGAAGTCTTGGCTGTGACGTCTAGATTCAGCGCGAAGGCGCTCGAGCCGTCGGCACTCAGGTCGCGGGCGAGGGCTTGTGCGGCATCGAACGCGATGTCGCCAATGGCTACCGCATAGCCTGCGGCATGAAAGCGTGTGGCAATCGCGGCGCCGAGACCACGCGCGGCGCCGGTGACGAGTACGACTCTGTTCTGCATTGCTTCTACTCCGTGAGAAAACGGCTACCGCCCATCTTAAGCGGCGAGGGCTGCTTCGAAGTGCGCTGCGATCGCGCAGACCTGTTCATCCGCACCTTTGCGTCCAACGATCTGCAAGCCCGCCTTGAGCGGCGAGCCGTCGATGGGCAAGGGTAAGCTCAATGCCGGATGGCCGCTCAGATTGAACGGCCGGATTAATGACGACATGGCGATGACCGAAGTACCGCCACGTGCCTCGTCGAGCGTGATCGGCAACGCGGGCAGGGTGGGGAGAATCAATACGTCCACGCTCTCAAGCGCATGATCGACGGCCGCAATGAATTGCTTGCGTACCGACTCTGCCGCATCGCATTGCGCCGCAGTTGTTTTCGCAGCGGCGCGCAACCGTGCGTCGAGATCGGCCCCGAGCTTGCCGCTTGTCACCAGGTGACCGAACGCATGGGAGGTCTCGGCGTTGATGATCGAGAGGCCTGCTTCGAAGGCCGCGGCAAGGCCGGCGAGTTCCACTGTGCGTGCGGCGCAGTCGGCCTGCCGTGCCGCGCGTGTAACGGCTTGGAGGATTTCCGGCGTTGCGTCGACCTGCACGATACCGACGTTCCATGCGCCTGTTTGTGGCGCGCGGGCTGCACGCATGTCGAAGTCGGCAGTGATCGCCTGCATTGCTGCGACGATCATTTGCATGTCGCGCGCGAACGGCCCGACACAATCGAGCGTCGATTCACGCGGTGCAACGCCGCGCCGGGATACCCGCCCGTAAGTTGGTTTCAAACCGATCACGCCGCAACACGCAGCGGGGCCGCGAATCGAGCCGCCGGTGTCCGTGCCGAGCGCGGCATCGGCAAGCTTCAAGCCAACGGCTGCCGCCGAACCGCTCGACGAGCCGCCGGGAATACGCGAGGCGTCCTGCGGATTTTGCGGTGTGCCGGTGTAGTCGTTGATACCGGTCATGCCGAACGCCAGTTCGTGCATATTCGTCTTGCCGACGATGTGCCAGCCGGCATTGAGCAATCGTTCCACGACTTCCGCGTGCTGGACCGCAGGGGGGGTGTCCGCCAACGCGCGGCTTGCGGCGGTGGTCGCGTAGCCGGCGATATCGATCGTGTCCTTGATCGCGATGGTCGGCCCCGTGCCGCCTAGCGACAAGGCCTGGATAAACTCGTTCATGGTTTCGGTTTCCTTGCATTGACTTGCCAGGGCGCATCGAAAAGGCGCTCGGTGCGAAAGTGCGTGATGAGCCAGTCGCGGCCATTGCCGGCGGGAGCGAAATCCACGTCGAGGCGCGCCGAGATCAGTTCCGCTGGTGCGTCGACATAGCCGGATGCTTGCAGCATGATCCAGCGGCCTTTCGCGGATGTGCCGTGCACCTCGATGGTTTCCGACGTGAGGAAGTGCACGTTGACCGAGAAATGCGGTGACGGCGGCAAGTAGCGTGTCAGCATCGCGAGAATCTCCGTGTGGCCGGTGAGGTGGCCGAACTTGCTCGCGTACTGCGGGCCGATGCCTTCCCAGATCGCGTCGGGGGTAAAGAGCGCCGCGAGCGTTTCGCCTTCGAGTGCGCCTGATGGCACGTCGCACAGCGCCATATAGCGTGCCATCGTGCGGCGCACCGCGGATTCGGCTTCGAGCGCGGCGATCCGTTCAGCCAACATGGCAAGCGTGTCCGGGTTCTCGTTCATCGCTTCATGCTCCGGTGCGCTCAAGCCGCGTTGGCATGCTGCGGCGGCACTTGCAGCGCGCGGCCGACGCGCGCTTCGATCTTGCCGTAGCGCCACAGGTTGTACTCGCCGACCGGCGTGGTGCGGTACAGATTGCACACCGCCACGGCAGTATCGAAGTCGCGCACGTCGGCCATGATGTAGAAGGTCCACGGCGAGTTGTCGGCATTGCCGACGGTGAGGCGATCATCGTCCATGATGCCGAGCACGCTGACGCCGTCCATCGATTCGACCGCAGCCAGCATCTTGCCGTAGGCCTGCCAGACTTCGCCGATCTTCTCGCGCGGCAAGTCGAAGAAGTTCTGCGTCACGCCGCAGCAGAACAGAACGCGCAAGGGCAGCTTCGGGTTATCGGACATTGTGGGGTTCTCCATGAAATCGGTTGAAGGTCAAATGCAGAAAATAGCTTACAGGTAGCCTGGAATCGGCGGCACACCAACGAACACCGCACCGGCGCCGTCGAAGTTGCCTTCGCCGAGAAACGCGTGCTGGGTGACCACCATCGAATCCCGCAGCAGGCGCTGCAGCGGGTGTGTGCGGTAGATGGCCATCGTGCCGCCGAGGCGGTAAGCGCGGTGCACGACGTCGGCGCCCTCGCGGGCGATCTGCGTCGCGGCGAGGCGCAGCAGGCTGACCTGCTCCGGCGTGACGGGGTTGCCGGCGAGGATCGATTGCCAGACTGTGTCGGTGGTGTCGTAGAAGAACGCACGGGCCGAGCGCAGTTGCGCTTCGGCCTTCGCCAGTTCGATCCGGTAGTACGCGCGGTCGGCGAGTTGCGGCGCGCCCGTCGTCGTCTTGCGGCCGCCTGCCATCTGGTTGGCGACATCGAGCGCTGCGCGGGCGAGGCCGAGGTTCACCACGGCCAGTACTTGGGCCGCGTAGGCGATAGTCGGGTAGCGATACAGCGGTTCGTCCACGCACGGCTCGCCGCCGCGCACGAAAGTCCAGTCGTCGGCGACGAATTGATCGGTGACGCGCAGATCGTGACTGCCCGTGCCTTGCATGCCGACCACGTCCCAGTTGTCGACGATCTCGACCTGATGTGGGCGGAACACGGCGGTGCGTGGCTTGCCGGGTACGCCTGGGACGCTGGTGGCGATCCCTACGCCGAGCCAATCCGCGCCCTTGCAGCCGCTCGCGAATTTCCAGGTGCCATTCACACGCCAGCCGCCGTCGGCGGGTTGCGCGGGTTGCACCGGGAAGAGGCCGCCGGCAAACACCTGATCGGGACCGTCGGCGTAGATGTGCGCCTGCGTCGCCAGAGGCAAGGCCGCGAGATAGACGTTCGCCGAGCCGAAACTCGCGACCCACGCGGCTGAACCATCCGCTACCGCGATGCGTTCGATCATGTCGAGAAACGCGGTAGGCGCAAGCGCATCGCCGCCGAAACGCCGTGGTGTCGCCGCGCGATACACGCCCGCGCGTTTGAGCTTGGCGATGACGTCACGCGGCACATGCGACAGGCGATCAAACTCTTCGCGCCGTGCGGCGATTTCGGTGATGACGTCGGCGAGCGGCAAACGCGTGGCGTCGCGGCTGGCGTCTGCGACGGCGGTGTCGGTGGCGGTGTCTGACATGGCGGGGCATCTCCTTGATTCGTTATCGGCTGAAACACAGGCACGATTCGGTCGCGGGCGATAGCGCAGGCGACGATGCGTGCAGGGTGAGACCAGTCTAGAAATGCAAAAAGAACGCTTCAATTGGGACGCGGGATGCGTTTTTAGGTAACGCGCCGGGGGTATCTAAAGAAATCTTCAGACGCGAATCGCGCCGACTGGTGTTATGTTCTTTCCCATACGTGATCGAATTTTTCCTCCGCCTCGCCCGATGAATTTCCCCGCCGAAGAAGATTTCCACCGCCTGCTCGACGCACTGACGCTGTGCGTGCTGCTGCACGACGCCGAAACGAAGGCGATCGTGTGGGCCAATCGCGCGGCCTGCGAGGCGCTCGGCTTTACGCTTGAAGAATTGCTGCCGCTCAAGGCAAAAGACATGACCCGCCCGGTGCCGAAGTACCGGCGCGAGATCGGCGTCGGCGCAATGGACCGTGCGATCACCGAAGGCCCGCAGGTCTACGAGTGGTGTTACCGCTCGCGTACGGGGGCCGACATGCTGTCCGAGGCTATCGCGACCTACGTGCCGCTGCGCGAGCGCGCGGTGGTGATGGTGCAGTTCCGCGACATCAGCGTCGAAGACACGCTCAAGCAGACGCTGCGGCGCTACGAGTCGCGGCTGCGCGAGTTCATGCAGGATCTCGGCGAAGGCGTCGCCGTACTGACACCCGCAGGCGAAGTGGAATTTGTCAGCGAATCCGGACGACGCGTGCTGGGTCTGGAAGAGGGCGCACCGATGGGCGACGTGCTCGACTATTGCAGCGAGTCTGATCGCGACCGCCTGCTCGAACAACTCGCCAGTGCACCGCGCATCCAGCCTTCGGCGCCGCAGCGTTATCGCATCACGCGCCGCGACGGTACGCCGGGCTGGTTGCGCATCACGTGCAGAAGAATCGAAATCGAAGACGACCTCAACGGCCGCCTGCTGCACTTTCGCGACATCACGGACGAAGTCGCTGTCGAAGAGGCCCGCCGGAACGAGGCGCGGCTGCTGGAATACGCGGGGCGCTACAACGCGATGGGCGAAATGGCGACCGCCATTGCGCACGAGTTGAGCCAGCCGCTTGCCGCGGTGCGCAATTTCATCGAAGGCGCGATCCGGCGGCTCGCGCAACCCGGTTCTGTCGACGACGCGTTGTGGGGCCTGCGCAGCGCCGATCGTCAGGCCGAGCATGCGGCCGTGATCATCAAGAGCGTGCGCGATTACATCGTCAAGCGTGAGCCGAGCGAGACGGATGCGGATTTGCGCGACGTCATCGCGGACGTCGCGTACTTCATCGAATTGCGCGCCAAAGAGGCGGGGATTCTGGTCGCCATCGAGCAGGCATCGGAAGCTTTGCCGGTGCATTGCGAGCGTGTGCTGATTGGCCAGGTGGTCCTGAATCTCGCGTTCAACGCAATCGAGGCGCTGATGGAGTGCACGACGGGGGACACCAATACGGCGGCACGACGCGGTGAATTGCGCCTTGTCACCCGCCTGCGGGGCAAGCATGCGCTCGTGCAGATCATCGATAACGGCCCAGGCGTGCCCGCCGACGCGCATGGCCGGCTGTTCGACGGGTTTTCGTCGTCGAAGGCTGGCGGCAATGGCATCGGTTTGTCGCTGTGCAAAAACATTGTCACGCGGCACGGTGGCGAGATCTGGGCCAAACCGGCACCACAGGGCGGGCTCCAATGCAGTTTTACGCTGCCACTCGCAGTCGCGCCTCGCCGCTGATCGCATTTCAATCATGCGTCGTGTTGATGTTCTTCGGAATGGTCGCGAGCGTGATCGCGGTGATGAGGCCGAAACCGATCAGCATCAACGCGACCGGCCACGGCGCATGCACCTTCGAATACAGCGCGATAGCGACCAGCGGCGCGAGTCCACCGGAAAACACCGACGCAATTTCGTGGCCCAGCGCCATGCCCGAATAGCGGACCTCGGTTGGAAAGAGTTCGCCCATCAACGCGGGCTGCGTGCCGATCATCGCACCGTGGCAGAAGGGCAAGCCTAGTGCCAGCGACAGGAACACGAGCAGCGGTTCATGCGTATCGATCAGCCAGAACGCCGGAAACGCGATCACGACGAGGCCGAGCGCGCCGATCATATACACCGGCCGCCGTCCGATCACATCCGATAGCCGGCCCCACAGCACGATCGTGATGAGTTCGAGCAGCATGGCGATCATCACGCCGCCGAGCATCACCGAAACCGGCACGCCGATCGTCTTGCCGTACACCAGCACGAACGACAGGAAGATGTACGTGCCGCCGTTTTCGGCGACACGCAGGCCCATTGCCTGCAATACCTGCTTCGGGTGATTGCGCAGCACGGTCAGCACGGGCATATGCTTCGGCTTGGCCGCGGTGAAGTCGCGGCTCTCAGGCAAGCTTCGGCGAATATACACACCGACGCCGAAGATCAGCACGCTCGCGAGGAACGGCACGCGCCAACCCCAGGACATAAAACTTTCCACCGGCAGTCGCTGTACCAGATAAAAAGCGGCTGCGGATAACACGAAGCCGCCAGCCACCCCCAACTGACTGAACGATGCGTAATAGCCACGGCGATTGGCCGGCGCACTCTCGCTGATCAACAGCACGCCACCGCCCCATTCGCCGCCCGACGCGATGCCTTGCACGATCCGCAAACAGACGAGCGCCGCGGGCGCCAGGAAGCCGATCTGCGAGAAGGTCGGCAATAGACCGATGCCAAAAGTCGCCACGCCCATCATCATCAGCGTCACGACGAGCGCGCGTTTGCGGCCATGCCGGTCGCCGATATGGCCGAATACAATGCCGCCCAGCGGCCGCGCCAGAAAGCCGATCGCAAAGCCCGCGAAGGCGGCGAGGGTGCCCATCAGCGGGTCGCCGTGCAGCGGGAAGAACAGCGGCCCGAAGATCAGGGCCGCTGCTGTGCCATACAGGAAGAAGTCGTACCATTCGAGCGCGTTGCCCAGCACGGAAGCGACGATGATCCGCCGCAGTGTCCGCGAGGTCGCTGGCGCCGCCGGCGTGGCGGGTGATACGGCCATGGGAGAAAGCGTGTCGTTTGGCATCGTCGTGCTCGCTGGTTCGCTTGTGGGGGAAAGGGACGCTAGCGCCCGAGTGACTTCGCGGTCTGGCCGCCGATGCCGAAGTCGGTGTTCGGAATGTCCTTGATCATCACGCGGGCGGCGTCGAGCGACGTGTCGAGCACTGAAGCACTCGTTTCGCTGAGCGCGGCGATCAGCGCGGTCTTTTGCGCGGGCGTGCGGCCTGCAATCAGGATCGCGACGATCACGAGCAGCGATGCGCGGCTGCTTGCATGATCCGCTGCGCTCGCGCCGCCGATGCCGAAATCGTGCGGCGGCAATTCGCTCAGCAGAATCCGCACCGATTCAGCCGGTGCGCCGATCGCATCGACGGTGGCCTGAGTGAGGCCGGCAATCAGTTGCGCTTTGCGCGCTTCTACGTGACCGGCGGGGAGATAAACCTCTAGTGTGGGCATCGTTTTGCTTCGCAGGTATCGTCGTCAATCACGGGTCAACTACAACAGGAACCCGATCGCGCTGAGCGCCTCGGTCGAATCGATCAGGCGGATCACCTTCTGCACAATGCGCGGCTCGCCGCTCGCGAAACTGATGCGATGCGTGAGATCCGCCGCGAACAGGGTCGACTTGCCGCGTTTATACGCGACGATGACCTGCGCCGAGCTCACTTCCACTTCATCGCTTGTATCGCTCGTCAGCGTGAAACGCGAGACCGTGCGTACAGTGCGGGCGGCGTCGCTCGCCGAGGCCGAAAAGCCGGACGTCATGCGTTGCACGCGTTTCTCACGCATGTCCTGATCGTCGTACGCGTAGTTCAGCGTGGCGGCGAAGTCGGTGGTGCCGGGATCGATCGGCACCACGTAGAAGCCTGCCGGGTCCCACAGCGAAAGCCACTCGCGATAGTCCTTACGGTCCAGCAGTTCGGCTTCGCGCCAGATCAGTTCGATCGCGCCGGCAAAGGTCTGCTGCGAGAACAGCGTGTTTCTGTTGTCCATCATGCTTGCTCCATCATCGTGCGCCATTGCGCGTACGCTTCGCGCATGCCGGTTTCGTCGGTGGCGTGGGCGGTCTTTTCGCCGTTCGGCGCCGTGCTCTCGCGATTCAGGCCGCGGTTGACGAGGATCGGCAGATCGGGGCCGGCATGCGAGCCGCGCTGCACACGTTCCCACGCTTCGGCGTCGTCCGGGCTGCCGAATCCGAACGGGCCCTGGAAGTGTTCGTGAATGCGCAGGCGCACGCGGTTCGCTTCGTCGGGGCCGCCGTCCATGGCAAGGGCGACGTGACGGATTTCCGTCTCATTGGCCGAGATGGGCCGCAGCACACGGAAAAACGCCATCGACAGCGCGAGGTTCGGAAACAGATTCAGATTGAAGCCGACCCCCATCAGCGAACGCACGATGCGGCGCACTTCGTCCGGCGTGTGTTTTTTCGCGAGCGTGGCGGCGAGTTCTTCGAAACGCTCGGGGATCGGCGCGCCATCGTCCTTGTCGAGATCGACGAGTTCCGGCACCAGCACCGCGAGGCTATGACCGTTGCCGAGCGAGCGGCAGAACGCTTCGTCGCTGGTCATGAAGCTCGTGATCGCGGCGGCGGTTTCGTCGTCGATCGATTTCATCCACGATTTGTGGACGACCGGGAAGTGATACAGGTCGGTGGTGTTTTCGAGCTGGATCTTCCAGTTGCCGTTGAAGCGGAAACGATGCTCGCCGTTGGCTTTGATCGGATAGCCCGCGCCTTGCTTCATGAACAGGTCGATCCACGGCTTGGCGCCGCCGAGGAAGTCCTCGAGCGGCTCGATCTCCTGATTGAAGCTCGCGAAGATCAGACCTTGATAGATGCCCACGCGCAAACTGGCGAGCGGCAACTCGGTCTTGTCGATCACGCCTTCGTAGCCGTCGCCGTAGGGCAACGCGCGCAATGCGCCATCAAGCCCATAGGTCCAACTGTGGTACGGGCAGGTGAAGCCCTTCGCATTGCCCTTGTGCTGCTCGCACACGGTCGCGCCGCGATGGCGGCAGCGGTTTTGCAGCACGTTGACGGCGCCGCTCTTGTCGCGCACCACGATCACCGGCTGGCGGCCGATCGTGGTGGTGCGGAAGTCGCCCGGGTTCGGCAGTTCGCTTTCGTGCGCGACCCAGATCCACGTCTTGTAGAAAATGCGCTCGAGTTCAGTTTCGAAAACCGCCGGGTCGTAGTACAGCGACGGGGCGACGCGGTCGGACTGCGCGCGCTGGTACAAGGCGCTCGTGTCGACGGTCTGATATGAGGAATCGCTCATCGTGTTTGTAGGTGGGGTGGTCGATGAAGCAGAGTCTCGCGGATCGACTGATATGCGTCAAATTGATCTAAAATAAAATATAAAATCAATCTCATGGATATCTCGATGAATTCACTGGACCACGTCGACCTCAATCTGCTGCGCGTTTTCCAGGCGATCGTCGAGGAGCGCAGCCTCACACGGGCCGGCCAGCGGCTTGCGTTGTCGCAGCCGGCGATCAGTTACTCGCTAGGGCGTTTGCGGACCCTGTTCGACGATCCGCTGTTCATTCGCACGCGCGCCGGCATGCAGCCCACGCCGATCGCGCTCGAGCTGTCGAGCATCGTCGCGCGGGCGCTGGATACGGTGCGTGAAGCGCTGCGTTACGCGGAGCACTTCGATCCGGCGGTGAGCACGCGCACGTTCAGGTTGTCGCTCTCCGATGCCGGCGAGTTGGCGTACCTGCCGCCGATTTGCGAGGCCTTGCACCAGCAGGCGCCGCGCGTGAAATTGCGTATCGAGCCTCTGCCGGTCGAAGCAATCGAAGATGCGTTGCGGGCGAGTCGACTCGATTTCGCGATCGGCAATCTGCCGACGCTGACCGCGCGCACGCGTCATCAACTGTTGTTCGAGGAGACTTACGTCTGCATGACGCGCAAGCGGCGCGGCTTGCCGCGTACGAAAGAGCTGAGCATGAAAACGTTTGTGGACGCGTCGCACGTGCAGATCACGTCGGTCGAGCACAGCCACTACGCGCTCGACGACACGTTTCGCGCACAAGGTGTCGGCCGGCATATCGCGCTGGAATTACCGCACTTTGTGGCCTTGCCGAGCGTGCTGGCCGTGACTGATCTATTCGCGACGCTGCCGCGGCGTCTCGCACAGATTTTCAATCGCGACGGCGGTTTTCAACTCTACGAGTTGCCTGTCACGTTGCCGATGGCGGCGGTCACGATGCATTGGCACGAGCATTTCGATCAGGACGAGGGCAACGCGTGGTTGCGCAATCTGATGGGGGATATCGTGCGGCGGTTTGACGAGCGGTAAGACGGGCCCGAGGTCTGACCGGGATTCATCGGGTGCGTCGGCGAATTTGCCCGCAACATGACACTTCCCCCGACACCCCCGGAGAATCCCCAGGCCGACCAACTAAACAACTTGGCATACAATGATTCCATCAAACGGCTGAAAAACGCCTAAATCACTGGATTCAAAGACAACATTGCATACAATCACCGAAATCTCCCCGAGCCGATTTTCCAGTGAAGACGTGTACGCCACGCTGAAACAAGCGCTGGGCGACAGCCAGTACGCCCCGGGCGAATACCTGCGCGAAGCCCAGATCGCCAAGTCGATGGGGGTCAGCCGGACACCGGTGCGCGAAGCGCTGCAACGCCTCGCTTCCGAGGGCTGGCTGGAGATCAAGCCGAACTATGGCGCACGCGTGAAGCACTGGTCGACACGCGACGTCGAGGAGATTTTCGAGGCGCGGTTGCTGGTCGAGCCGTATCTGGCGGGCCGGGCGGCCCTGCGCATTACGCCGGAGGACATCGGCACGCTGGTCGAACTGGCCGAGCGGATGAGCGTCATCGCGGCACACGAGGCGACACCCGAGACCACCGAACAATGGTTTGCCGCGAACGGCACCTTTCACGCCATCGTGACGGCAGCGGCCGGCAACGTGCGACTGGATAACGCGCTCAAGTCCATGAAGGAGATGCCCCTGATCAAGTGGACGTTCGGCACGTATGGCGCCGAAGATCGCCGGCGCAGTGCCCGCCAGCACTTCGAGATCGTCGAGGCGCTTGAGCAACGCAACCAGGCCTGGGCCGAAGCCATCACACGCTGCCACATCCTTGCGGCAGAGCAATCGGTACTGGCGAAGATGAAATAGCGGCAATCTGCGTCGCAAATCAGCAGCCACGACTGAGCGACGCCGACCATCAACGACATTGGAGACAACATGACGATTTCGGCGAGTGCTGGCGCAAGACTGGATCGGCTCCCTTTATCCCGCTTTCATCGCCGCATCCTGTGGCTGATCGGCGGCGGGATGTTTCTCGACTCGTTCGACATCTACCTTGCCGGTGGCGTGCTTGGCGCACTGACCCGCAGCGGCTGGTCGACCATGCAGCTCAATGCCACCTTCCTCTCGTCGACCTTCATCGGCATGCT
Organism: Burkholderia sp. GAS332; assembly: GCA_900142905.1. Classification (NCBI taxonomy): domain Bacteria; kingdom Pseudomonadati; phylum Pseudomonadota; class Betaproteobacteria; order Burkholderiales; family Burkholderiaceae; genus Burkholderia; species Burkholderia sp. GAS332. Next base: position 2,341,664 of record FSRV01000001.1, read on the forward strand.
GCTCGGCGCACTGACGGCGGGCGTGCTCGGCGATGCCAAAGGCCGCAAATTCACGTATCAGTTCAATCTGCTGATCTTCGGCCTCGCCTCGATTGCCGGCGCGCTCGCACCCAATATGACCTCGCTCATCGTCTGCCGCTTCTTCATGGGTCTCGGTCTCGGCGCGGAGATCGTCGTGGGCTACGGCTCGGTCGGCGAGTTCATTCCGCCATCCGTGCGCGGTAAATGGTCCGCCTATCTTTCGCTGATTACGAACTCGGCACTGTTCTTCTCTACATTCCTCGGCTTTCTGATCATTCCTTCGATCGGCTGGCGCGCCATGTTCGGGATTGTCGGCGTCGGCGCGTTGATCATCTGGGTGATTCGCAAGAAGATGCCGGAATCGCCACGCTGGCTCGAATCGAAGGGTCGCCACGCGGAGGCCGACGCGCTCCTTACAGCCATCGAAACGGAGATAGCGCGGGATCGGCCGGGGCACGCGTTGCCGCCGATCGTCGAATCGAAGCCCGTCGCCACGCAAAGCACCACGCTTTTGAGTCTGTTCCAGCGTCCCTTGCTGCACCGCATGTTCCTGTCGGTTTGCGTGCAGGTGGCGATCAATATCGTGATCTACGGATTCATCGTGTGGGTGCCGACCTTCCTGATGAAGCAGGGCCATGGCGTCGCATCGTCGCTCGGCTACACCGCGTTGATGTCGCTCGGCGGCCCGGCCGGCGCGCTGGTCGGTGTGCTGATCGCAGACAAGGTCGGGCGCAAGAACGGCCTGATTGGCGTCGCCACGCTGGCGGCTGTGATCGGCTGGTTGTACGGACACTCGAGCAGCATGGAGATGGCCACGCTGCTGGGTTTCATTCTGTTCACGCTGACCTATCTGATGGTCGCGCTCGGCATTGCCACCTACATTCCGGAATTGTTCGCGACGGAGAATCGCATGCGCGCCAACGGCGTGGCGGGTTGTGCCGGCCGCCTGGCAGGTATCGCCGCGCCGCAGGTGGTCGTGTTGATGTATGCCACTGGCGGCATCAAGGACGTGCTCTCCGTGATTGTCGGCGCGCTCGCCGTGCTCGTGGTGGTCCTGATCGCATTGGGCATCGAAACCAATCAACGTTCGCTGGAAGACATCGCTCCGGAAACGGATGCGCTGCCGCTCGCAACCGGGCACGAGATGCCCGGCAAACAACATCTTTAACCGCATCTGGACGTCGAGGAATTTGCCATGATTCGCAATAATGCCCGTCTCACCCTCAAGGCTCGCTTGTCGCAACCGGAAATCGTGGTCGCCCCGGGGGTCTTTGACATGATCTCGGTGCGCCTCGCCGACAGCATGAAGTTCGACTGCCTGTACATGACCGGCTATGGCACGGTCGCGTCGTATCTGGGTGAGCCCGATGCGGGTCTCGCCACCTACACCGACATGCTCAATCGTGTCACCGCGTTCTGCGCGGCCAGCGACACGCCGATCATTTGCGATGGCGACACTGGTTACGGTGGCTTGCTTAACGTCGCCCATACCGTGCGCGGTTATGAACGCGCCGGCGCGGCCGGCATCCAGCTCGAAGACCAGGAGTTCCCGAAGAAGTGCGGTCACACGCCGGGCCGTCGTGTGATTGCCGCCGAGGATATGGTCAGGAAGATCAAGGTCGCGGTCGAGACGCGTGTCGACCCGGACTTCCAGATCATTGCCCGCACCGATGCGCGTACCAGCCTCGGTCTCGACGAAGCGTTGCGACGCGGCGAAGCCTACGTTCGTGCCGGCGCCGACATCCTCTTCATCGAATCGCCGGAGACGCCTGAAGAACTCGAGAAGATCGGCAAATCGTTCGACAAGCCCTTGCTCGTCAATATCGTGGAAGGCGGTCGCACGCCGCAACTGACACCGGCGGAACTGGAGGCGCTGGGGTTCTCGCTGGCGATCTATCCGGCGTCGGGCTTTCTGGCGGTGACGCACGCGCTGGAGCACGTCTATACCCAGATTCAGGCGCTCAAGGGCACTAATGGGGAGCAGGACGCAATGTACTCGTTCGCGAAGATGTGCGACCTGATGGGCTTCCCGGCCGTATGGGATTTCGACCGGCAGCATGCCGACTGAGACGCTGATCCACTCGATGTGAGGCGTGGCGTGCGGCGTATGCCTGTGCCACGCCGGCGGCCCCACCGCACGCCGTCCTTCAAACCCGTTTGAACAACTCCCGCGCCAGCGAACACAGTAACGTCGTAGTCGGCGACTCATCCTGCAGGCGGCGGCTCATGATGATCGGCGACGCGATATTGGCGGCCGGCACCGGCCGGTACACCACGCCGTGCGCACGCAAACCCTCCACGCTTTCCGGCACGAGACACACGCCGACCTGCGCCGCGACCAGCCCCAGCGCGGTTTGCAATTCCCTCACTTCGTGAACGGCCTTGGGCTCCAGCGCATGGTCATGCATCGCCGATAGTTGCTGGTCCGCATAGCTCGGCCGCGGCGTGCTCGGATAGACAATCAGCGTTTCCTGCGCGAGCTGAGCAAGCGTCAGCGGCTTCTTCTGACGTGCGAGCGGATGGTCTTGCGGCAGTGCGGCAATCATCCGTTCTTCAACGAGTACTTCGCGCGCCAACTGCGCATCGTCGAAACGCAAACGGCCAAAACCGACGTCGATACGGCCGCCTTTAAGGGCACCGAGCTGTTCGATCGTGAACATTTCAATCAACGACAACTCGATATGCGGCGCCGCCTCGCGAAACGAGCGGATCACCGCGGGCAGCGCGCCATACAGCGTCGACGGTACGAAACCGATCACGATGCGCTCGGCCAGTTGCGCGAGACGTCGCGTGAGCGGAGCGAGTTCGTCGGCTTCGTCGACCAAACGCTTGGCCTGTGTATAAAAAATGCGGCCGGCTTCGGTCAGCCGCAGCGGCCGCGACCCCCGTTCGAACAGCGGGAGGCCAATGCTCTCCTCGATCTGCTGGATCTGGCGGCTAAGCGGCGGTTGCGTCATATGCAGGCGGTTAGCCGCCCGCGTGATGTTCATCTCTTCCGCGACCGCAATGAAGTAGCGGAGTTGGCGAAGTTCCATGCATACCCCTACGGTATGGAAGTAGTCGGAATCGGTGTTGGACTGCTTCGTGGGTTTGTTTTTACTATGGGTCTCCCGGTTAAGCAGTTCAGGAGGGCAACGAATGATAGCAACACCCGTGAAGATCGAGAGCGTGGAGACGATTCTCGTCGACGTACCGACGATTCGTCCGCACCGGCTCTCGGTCGCGACGATGAACTGCCAGACGCTGGTGCTGGTACGCATCCGCTGCGCGGACGGCATAGTCGGCGTGGGCGAGGGCACGACCATCGGTGGCCTCGCATACGGTGAGGAAAGCCCGGAAAGTATCAAGGTCAACATCGATACGTACTTCGCGCCGCTGCTCAAGGATATGGATGCGCGTCGTCCAGGCGCGGCGATGGCGAAGTTGCGGGCGCTGTTTCAGGGCAACCGTTTTGCGAAGTCCGCGGTTGAAACCGCGTTGTTCGATGCTCAGGCGCAGCGCCTCGGCGTGCCCCTGTCGGAGTTGTTCGGCGGCCGCGTGCGCGATTCTGTGGACGTTGCATGGACCCTCGCGAGTGGCGACACGACCCGCGATATCGACGAAGCCGAGCGCGTGTACGAAGCGAAGCGCCATCGCGTGTTCAAGCTGAAGATCGGCTCGCGCGCGGTGGCTGACGACGTCGCGCACGTCGTGGCCATTCAGAAAGCGCTGGAAGGACGCGGCGAAGTGCGTGTCGACGTGAACCAGGCATGGACTGAATCCGAAGCGATCTGGGCAGGCAAGCGTTTCGCCGACGCGGGCATTGCACTGATCGAGCAGCCGATCGCCGCGGAGAACCGTGCGGGCCTCAAACGTCTGACCGATCTCGCTCAGGTGCCGATCATGGCCGACGAAGCGCTGCACGGCCCGGCGGATGCCTTCGCCATTGCCAGTGCGCGTGCCGCCGACGTATTCGCCATCAAGATCGCGCAATCGGGCGGTCTGACGGGCGCCGCGCAGGTGGCGGCGATTGCGCTTGCGGCGAACCTCGACCTGTACGGCGGCACGATGCTCGAAGGCGCGGTAGGCACGATCGCCTCGGCGCAACTCTTCAGCACCTTCGGCGAACTGAAGTGGGGCACTGAACTGTTCGGGCCGTTGCTGCTGACCGAAGAGATTCTCACTGAACCGCTGCGTTACGAGAATTTTGCTTTGCATCTTCCCCAAGGGCCGGGTCTTGGCATCACGCTCGACTGGGCCAAGATCGATCGCTTGCGGCGCGATACGCGCAAAGGCGCAAGCGTCACCCTGAACTGACGGTTCATCCGCTAGCCGTCAGAAACATCAAACGAAGGAGATACCCCATGAACAAGCAATCCATCGACGCGCTGTTGCAGAAGATCAACGACAGCGCCACCCACGAAGGCAATCCGCGCACCAAGCAGATCGTCAATCGCATCATCAAGGATCTGTTCTATACGATCGAAGACCTCGATGTGCAGCCGGCCGAGTTCTGGACCGCGCTGAATTATCTCGGCGACGCGGGCAAGAGCGGCGAACTCGGTCTGCTGGCCGCGGGCCTCGGCTTCGAGCACTTTCTCGACCTGCGTCTGGACGAAGCGGAAACCAAGGCCGGTATCGAAGGCGGCACGCCGCGCACCATCGAAGGTCCGTTATATGTGGCGGGCGCACCGGTGTCCGACGGTCATGCACGACTGGATGACGGCACCGATCCGGGTCAGACACTGGTGATGCGCGGCCGCGTGCTCGGCGAAGACGGCAAGCCGTTGGCGAATGCGCTGGTTGAAGTGTGGCACGCGAATCATCTCGGCAATTACTCGTACTTTGACAAGTCGCAGCCGGCCTTCAATCTGCGCCGCTCGATTCGTACGGATGCCGAGGGCAAGTACAGTTTCCGCAGCGTGGTGCCGGTGGGTTACTCGGTGCCGCCGCAAGGGCAGACGCAGCTGTTGCTCGATCAGTTGGGCCGTCATGGGCATCGTCCGGCACATATCCACTTCTTCGTTTCGGCGCCAGGCTGCCGCAAGCTGACCACGCAGATCAACATCGACGGCGATCCGTATCTGTGGGACGACTTCGCGTTCGCCACGCGCGACGGCCTCGTCCCGGCCGTTAAGCAGGCCGAGGGTGCGGAAGGCAAACCTTACGGTGTGGAAGGCCAGTTCGCGCTGATCGATTTCGACTTCACGCTGTTCAAGGAGCGCGACAACCTGCCGGGCGCTGAAGTGGAACGCGCACGCGCCGAAGCCTGAGGTGTTGGCGCTATGACGCCTGGAAAAGCATAGACGTTGTATGAATCTGTCGCCCCTGGCTGCGCGGCGTAGTTTGCCGGGTAGTCAGGGGTTCTTTTATTGCCGATCAAGAAGGGAGAGTAAGCATGCTGTTTCACGTTGAGATGACCGTCAACCTGCCGCCCGAGATGGACGCGGAACGCGCCGCGCGTCTTAAGGCCGATGAGAAAGCGATGTCGCAGAAGCTGCAGGAGGAGGGCGTATGGCGGCACTTGTGGCGTATCGCCGGGCGCTACGCGAATATCAGCGTGTTCGATGTGGACAGCCCCGCGCATCTGCATGACGTGCTGAGCCAGTTGCCGCTGTTTCCGTATATGGACGTCGAAGTGCGCGCGCTGTGCCGGCATGCCTCCTCGATTCGCGACGACGACCGGTAAGGGCGGCATAGAGAAGGTGCTGCGAATGCAGCACCTGGTTGCATTGAAGATTGAGTCTTAAAGATCCAGCACCAGCAGCGGTGACGTGGCGCGTGAGACGCAGCAGCAGATCACCGTGCCGCTGGCGCGTTCGGCTTTACTCAGGCAATGGTCGCGATGTTCGGGCGTGCCGCTCACCACGTCGACCATGCACGTACCGCATACTCCTTCGCCACACGACGTATCGACTTCGATGCCGATCGACGCCAGCGCCGCGACGATCGTCGTGTGTTTATCCACGCTTACCGTTGCACCGCTGCTGGCGATCTGCACGTCGAATGTATCGAGCGCGTTCGCTTCGCCCCTAGCCGCCGAAGCAGGCTCGGCGGCGAAACGTTCGAGATGGATCGCCTCAGCAGTCACTCGCGTTTCGCCGACCGCCACCACGCGCTCCATGAAGGGACCCGGGCCGCAGGTATAGAGATGCGTGTCGTCGCGCGCACTTGCCACGCATTCGGCCAGCACCGTATCCAGTTGCTGTGGCTCGACGCCGAAATGAAATCGCACGAAATCACTGAACGGTGCGCGCGACAGCAGCGGCAAGAACGCCGCATGCTCCGCGCTGCGCGCGAAATAATGCAATACAAAGGACTGTTTCTGCTTGAGCAGCCGATAGGCCATGCTCAACAGCGGCGTCACGCCAATGCCCGCCGCAATCAGAATGTGGTCGCTTGCGTCGGGCGCGAGTTGGAACAGATTGCGCGGCGCACCGATCGTCAATTCGCTGCCGACTGTCACGTCGTCATGCAGCGAGCGTGAGCCGCCGCGCGACGCGTCTTCGCGCTTGACCGCAAACAGATGCGCTTCACGATGATCCGGGTCGCCGCATAGCGAATACTGCCGTGTGACGCCCGAGGGGCCGGTGACGTCGATGTGCGCGCCGGGTTCGTAGTGGTCGAACGGTTGGCCGTCCAGCCGCGAGACGCTGAACGAGCGCACGCCGTGTGCTTCGTCACGCACGCTGTCGACGCGAACGTTGAAGGTGTTTCTTTCCATAATCTTGCCGTCTAAAGGACCGAGAGGGGCAGAGCGGACACCACATGCATGGCGCGGCGTCCGGTTGTGCGTCAAGGATAAGAAACGGCAGAGAATCAGGCAAATCGATTAAAAATCGGTTTCTTAATAAGTGTGATTGATAATACAGCGCTGACCGTGCATCCTCAGCCCCCGGCCAGATGCCGGACGAGTGCTTTTTCCGGCTGTTTCAGCGCGTTCAGCTCGCGCATGCAGATCAGCAACTGACGCGTGGCCCAACTGTCCGTCAGTTCGATCGTGCGAATGCCCGGCGTGCTGCGATAGCGTTTCGCGGCGGTGGCCGGCACGATCGCGATGCCCGCGCCTTGTTCGACCATGCAGCAGACGCTGTCGAAGGTTCGCATGTGCGCCCGGACGCTCAGCGGCTGCCCGGCTAGCAGTGCGCGGTCGCCAAGGTAGGCGTGCAACGCACTGTTCGTACTCAAACCAATGAATTCACGGTCAGCCACTTCCGCAAGCGTCACGCGTCGGCGGGCGCCCAGCGGGTCGTCGCGGCTTGTGATCAGCACGAGTTTGTCGACGGCGAAGGGCAGCGTCTGCAACGCGCCGTGTTCGACGGCATCCGAGATGATGCCGATTTCCGCCGTGCCGGACAGCACCGCTTTCACGGTTTCGGTACTTTGCCGTTCCTTCAGATCGATCTGCACGTTAGGGTGATCGCGCAAAAACAGGCCGACCGCAGACGGCAAAAACTCGGTGATCGCGGCGGTATTGGTCCACAGACGGATGCACGCCTTGCGTCCGGCCTGATGTTCGCCAAGCTCGCCTTCCATCCGGTCGATCTGGCCGAGCACGAGTCTCGCGTGATGCGCCAGCGTATCGCCTGTCGCGGTGGACTCTACGCCGCGCCGACCCCGCTCCAGCAACGGCACACCCAATGCTTCTTCCATGCCACGCAAACGCGCGCTGGCCGAAGGCAGCGACATGTTCGCGCGTGCCGCGCCGTGCGTGATGCTGCCGGTTTCGAGGATGTGAAGGAAGAGGCGGAGGTCGATCAGGTCGAAGCGCATGGAGTCGGATTGGAGTGGGGGCGGCCTTCGCAGAGCTTGAGCCTTAGTCATAACCTAAGTCACAGTACGTATCTTACGCATTGTGGACGGTGCTGCGGCGATCGAAAATCGCGGACATGACATCCAGAACACGATCCCGATGATCTCGTCCTTTGCTATGCGCGTGAGCGTGGTTGCCACGACGTTCGTCGTGGCCGGCTTCGTCAAGGGCGTGACGGGCATGGGCCTGCCGACCGTCGCCATGGGTGTGCTCGGCACGCTGATGCTGCCGGCGCAAGCCGCCGCGCTACTACTATTGCCGTCGTTCGTGACGAACGTCTGGCAACTGTTCGCGGGGCCCAGCGTGCGGGCGCTGGTCAAGCGTCTGCGGCTGATGATGGCCGGCATTGTCGCCGGCACGGTTGCGGCGGCGTCGTTCATTGCCGGCGGGGGCGGGGAATGGGCCGTCGTGGGTTTGGGCGCCGCCTTGACGCTCTACGCCGTGGCCGGATTGATGGCGTGGCGCCTCTCGGTTCCGGCCCGGCATGAGCGCTGGCTGTCGCCGGCTATCGGCGCGCTCACGGGCCTGATCACCGGCGGCACGGGCGTGTTCGTGGTGCCGGCGGTGCCCTATCTTCAGGGCCTTTCGTTAAAGAAAGAGGATCTGGTTCAGGCGCTCGGCCTGTCCTTCACGGTATCCACCATTGCGCTCGCAATCGGACTCGCACGCGAGCACGCGTTTGCCGTCGGCGATCTGGGCGAATCGCTGTTCGCTGTGGTGCCCGCCCTGATCGGCATGGGGATCGGGCAGCGGGTGCGAGGGCGCATCAGTCCGGAAACCTTCCGCCGCTGGTTTTTTATCTGCTTGCTGGGCCTGGGCATTCAGTTGCTGGTGCGACCGCTCGTTTGATCGAGAGGTCGCGAGGGTGAACCAAGGAGTGGGAATCATGTGGTCGACTATTCTGGATACGCTGGGCGCGTTGGCCGTGCTGGCAAGTGTGGCCACGCAGATCGCGTTGCTCCGCAAACGCGGCAATCAGTGAGCCGCCAGGCCCATCTTCTGTCAACGCGGCGCAAGCCGCTCAGGCAGCGCGTAGCGTTGCATCGTGCGCTCCATGCCGTCGAGAAACGCCTGCTCGGCGGCGTTCATCTTGCGCGCGCGCAGCCACAGCAGATCGATATCGACGTCCACTAGCCCCTCTTCGGGCGGCAGGCGCCAAAGCCGCTGTTGCGCGAGATCGTCGCGCACGATGTGTTCGGGCAGGCAGCCGATGCCATAGCCGGCGAAGATCAGCCGACGCACTTCGTCGAGGCTCGGTGAAGCCGCCACGATACGTCCGGTAAAGCCGCGTTGATCGCGAAACACGGTGAGCGGCGAGAGACTGTCGCCGATCTGGTCGCTGGTGAACGACACGAAGTTTTCCGCGAGCAGCTGATCGATCGACAGCGCATGCCGCCCGAACAGCCGATGATGCCGTCCGCAAAACAGCGCATACCGTTGCCGCAGAAAACAGCGTTGCTCGAGTTTGTCGACGGGCGTTCGGCATAGACCGAGGCCGGCAGTGGCCGTCTTTTGCAGCAGTGACGAGATGATGTCCGATGAGCGCATCACTTCGATCTGCAAATCCACGCGCGGATAGGTCTTGTGGAATTCCGCGAGGAATTCGTCATAGACGCCGGAGTCGATCCGGCTTACCGTCAGGAGCCGGATTGACCCGGTGATGTCGTCGCTGCGGTCGTCGAGTTCGGTTTCGAGTCGCGACATGTGGCCGTAAATATCGCTGGCGATCCGGTACACCTCCTCGCCGGCGCGAGTCGGTTCGAAGTGCGGGCCGCGGCGCTGGATCAGATTGCGCCCGAGCGTGTCTTCGAGCCGTTTGAGCGCCTGGCTGACCGCGGGTTGCGTCAGATGCAAACGGGCCGCGGCACGGCTCACGCTACGCTCCTGCATGATCACGAGAAACGTGCGCAGCAGGTTCCAGTCGAGCCTGTCATTCAAAAAACGCGTGACGTCCGCGCGCAGCTGAGTCATGGAATCGCCTTAGATATTAGCCAGATTTATAGTTGAGATAATAAACCGAAATTTGACTAATGTTTTATGGCTGGCGATAAAACACCTCACAAGATCCCCTGATATCAGGAATCGCGACTGAGGAGCCGCTATGAACGCTTCAACCCAAGCCACCCGACAGCCTGTGCGAGCGGCAAGCGCCGCTTTCATCGGCACGATGATCGAGTGGTATGACTTCTACATCTACGCTACCGCCGCCGCGCTGGTGTTCGGCGAGTTGTACTTTCCCTCGCACGACCCGTTTGTCAGCACGATGGCGTCGTTTGCGACCTTCGCGGTGGGCTTCTTTGCGCGGCCGCTCGGTGGCGTGATCTTCGGCCACCTGGGCGATCGCATCGGCCGCAAGAAGGCGCTGATGACCACGCTGATGATGATGGGTGTCGCGACCGTGTGCGTCGGCTTGCTGCCGGCTTATACGAAGGTCGGCGTACTCGCGCCCGTGCTGCTGGTGTTGCTGCGCGTGGTGCAAGGCGTGGCCGTGGGCGGTGAATGGGGCGGTGCCGTGCTGATGGCCGGCGAACATGCGCCGAAAGGGCGGCGCACGTTCTTCGCCTCGTTTGCGCAGTTGGGCAGTCCGGCTGGGTTGATTCTCTCGCTGATTGCATTTCGCGCGGTCACGTCGATGCCGCACGACGATTTCATTGCGTACGGCTGGCGTCTGCCGTTTCTGGCGAGCGCGGTGTTGCTCGCGGTCGGCATCTTTATTCGCCTGGGCGTGAACGAATCGCCGGAATTTCAGCGCGAGAAAGAGGCGAAGCGCACCGTCGAGTTGCCGATTGCCGAAGTGTTCCGTTCTTCCGGCGCGCTCGTTGCGCTGTGCATCGGCGCGAATACGATCGGTATCGCAGGCGTGTATTTCACCAACACTTTCATGATTTCGTACACCACGCAAAACATCGGTGTGTCGAGATCGCTGATTCTCGATTGCCTGTTCGCGGTCGCGATCATCCAGTTTCTGGCGCAACCGCTGGCCGCGTGGCTCGCTGAAAAGATCGGCGGTGCGCGCTTTCTCAAGTTAGCCGCGTTCGCCGCGATGCTCTCGCCGTATCCGATGTTCACGCTCGTGCAGAGCGGCAGCCGACTGTCGATGATCGTCGGCATCGCGCTTGCCGTGGTGTGTATGGCGAGTTTCTATTCGGTGATCGCGGGCTTTGTCAGCGGTGTGTTTCCCGTGCGTGTGCGTTATTCGGCGATCTCGCTGTCGTATCAGGTGTGTGGTGCGATTGCCGGTGGTCTGACGCCGCTGGCAGGCACCTGGCTCGCCCACAAATTTACTGGGCAATGGTGGCCGCTTGCGGTGTTTTACACGTGCCTCGCGGGGATCTCGTTGTCCTGCATCGTCGCACTGGATGCGCTGAAACACCGTCGTGCCGATGCCCCCGAAGCACTGCCGGCACGCTGAATCAAAGGGAAATCAAAGATGTGGAAAGTCGATGGAAAACGCCTGTGGGCAAGCTTGATGGAGGTGGCGCAAGTGGGCGCGACCGCGATGGTGTTCATTCCGTGTGTCGACGGCCTCTCGCACAACGAAGCCGAAGATGCGCTGCCCGGCGACGTGACCGCGGGCGCGAACGTGTTGATCAATGCGGTGTTGGCGCGCGCAAAGCTGGCCGCCCCGGCTTACGCCTGACTACGCCTGAAGCAAAGGAACTGGAATATGCAGACGTTTTTTCATCCGGCACAGTTGAAGCACCATCCGCGCAGCTATCTGTCGCGTGGCCAGATGCGCGCGGCGCAGGAAGTCCCCGAGCGTGCGTTGCGGCTCGTCGAAGCCGCAAAAAAGCTCGGTTTCGACGTGCGCGAACCCGCGGATTTCGGTGCCGCACCGCTCGCCGAAGTGCATGGCATGAACTATTTGCGCTTCCTCGAAGAAGCGCACCGCGAGTGGAAGAAGATACCTGCGGATTGGGGCGACGAAGTGATGTCGAACGTGTACATCCGCGAGAATAATCCGTTGCGCGGTGTCCTGGCACAGGCCGCGCGCTATCAAGCCGATGGCAGTTGCCCGATCGGCGCAGATACCTACGAATCTGCTTACTGGTCAGCGCAAAGCGCGTTGTCCGGCGCGCATGCGATTCTCGACGGTGCGGGGGAAGCGTACGCGTTATGCCGCCCCCCGGGCCATCACGCGCGTGCTGAAGCAGCAGGGGGCTTCTGCTATCTGAACAACGTGGCGGTTGCCGCGCAAGCGCTGCGGAAAAAGTATGGGCGCGTCGCGATTCTCGACACGGACATGCATCACGGTCAGGGCATTCAGGAGATTTTCTACGGTCGCGACGACGTGTTGTACGTGTCGATTCACGGCGATCCCACGAATTTCTATCCAGTCGTTGCCGGTTTCGAAGACGAACGCGGCGCCGAGAAAGGCGAGGGCTACAACCTCAATCTGCCAATGCCGCACGGTTCGTCGGAAGCGGTGTTCTTCGAGCAACTTGACGCGGCGCTGCGCGTTCTCGCGCGTTTTCAACCGGATGTGCTGATCGTTGCGCTGGGCTTCGACATCTACAAGGACGATCCGCAATCGATGGTGGCGGTGACGACCGAGGGTTTCGGCCAACTCGGCGGCCAACTCGGCGCGCTGAAATTGCCGACGCTGATCGTGCAGGAAGGCGGATATCACATCGAGACGCTCGATGCGAATGCGCAATCGTTCTTCGGTGGGTTTGCGTCGAAGCGTTGAAGCGAACGGGTGCGGTTCCCATTGCGTTTTAGCCGTGGAGAAGGCTCGCACGCTGGTGCTTAGCGGGCGGCCTTCAAAATACGACGAAGCTTGCTGAAGTCAGGAAAACCGTCGCTCTTCGTGCCGGCCTTTGTTTGCGCGATCCGCCACCAGCGCCTTGCCGATTGTTCGGCCCATCCGGCGTGTCTATTCGCCTTCAGCCACTTTATCCCTACGGCTTGTGTGCCTACATTGTGTCCAGTGAAAGCGCCACGGGTTCTCCGGCTCCATCGACGTCAGCTCAGCGAATCTTCGCGGCAGTGCGTCGGCGCGCACTCCATCCAAAGGAAACGATCATGAGCAAGCTCACAGGTAAGGTCGCGGTTGTAACGGGCGCATCGAAAGGCATCGGCGCCGCGATTGCGAAGGCACTGGCGGCGCAGGGCGCGTCGGTGGTGGTGAACTATGCGTCCAGCAAGGCGGGTGCCGACGATGTGGTCGCCGCAATCACCGCGGCGGGCGGCAAGGCCGTGGCCGTTGCGGGCGATGTGTCCAAGGCCCCCGATGCGACAGGCATCATCGATGCGGCAGTCGAAACGTATGGCCGCCTCGACATTCTCGTCAACAACTCCGGCGTGTATGAGATGGCACCGATCGAAGCGATCACCGAGGAGCACTTCCATAAGCAATTCAATGTGAACGTGCTGGGTCTGCTGTTGGTCACGCAAGCGGCGGCCAAGCATCTGGGCGAAGGCGGCAGCATCGTGAACGTCAGCTCGGTCGTCAGCCGTATCACGCCGCCGGGCAGCGCGGTCTATACCGCCACCAAGGGCGCGGTGGACGCTATCACCGGCGTGCTCGCACGTGAACTCGGCCCACGCAAGATTCGCATCAATTCCGTGAATCCCGGCATGGTGGAAACGGAAGGCACGCATAGCGCCGGCTTCATCGGCTCGGACTTCGAGCAGTGGGCGATCAGCACAACACCGCTTGGCCGTATCGGCCAGCCTGACGATATCGCCGACGTCGCCGTGTTCCTCGCCTCCGACGATTCGCGCTGGATGACCGGCGAAAGTCTGATTGCCAGCGGCGGTTCGCGCTAACAGGATTGGCGCATAGCGTGGGGGCGTGTGGTCGCATGGTGAGGCTATGCACCGTCACGGCACACGCTCACCGCACTGCATCGCATTAGCCTGAAAAAGCCGCCGGGCAGCGCTTGCCCGGCGGCTTACCGTTTTATGGAGCCGTTACAGGTGCGGCGCTCGTCAACTCCACCGCAAACAACGCGTCCAGCAGATTCGACCCCGGCCGCCCGGCGAGCCGCGTGAGCGATTCGATCATCCGCACCTGGCAATCCTGAAGCGGAATCATCCTGATCCGCCGCGATTCATTGAATTCGGCGCGCGCAATGACGCCTACCCCCATGCCTTGGGCGACCGCTTCCTCCAGCGCTTCACGTCCGTCCACGTACATCACCGGCTCGACCTGCAACGACTCGCGCACCAATTCGATTTCCAGCAACTGCTGCGTGACCGATTGCGGCTCGCGAAAAATCATCGGCTGCTGCACAAGCTCCGCGTAGCTCAGCTTGCGTTTCTTCGCCACCGGATAGCTTGCCGGCACCATCGCCACAAGCGGATCGCGCCGCAGCACGCGTGACTCGAGCCGGCTGTGCACCTGCGGCGCGGCGGTAATGGCGGCGTCGACCGCGCTTGACAGCACGCGCTGCATGCAGTCCGCGGCATTGGCGATCGACAGCGTCACGACGATCCCCGGATGCAGCTTGCGAAACGCACCGATCAGCGTGACGGCCAGATCGGGCGCGTCCGCGACCAGCGAGAGCGAGCCGGACTCGAGCCCACCTGCCGATTCGAGCAGTTGCCGCGCGTCGCGCTCGCAACTGAGCATCTGCCGCGTCACGCTAAAGAGACGCAGGCCGAGTTCGGTGGTTTCGACGCCGCGTGGGCCGCGTTCGAACAATTTGACGCCGTAATCCTGCTCGAGCCGCTTCACGTGATCCGACACCGCCGGCTGCGTGAGCGACAGCGCCTGCGCCGCTTTGGAGAACCCGCCATGTTCCGCGACCGCATGAAACGCCCGCAATTGCGCGTATTGCACGTCTGCCTCATCGAGAGATAAGTTTTTACGATACCTGCATCAATTATATCGATTTTACCGATGGACGGCCTTTCTGTACTGTGTCATGACCGAAACAGCGATGCCGGAGATTCCGACCATGGAAAGCGCGATCGATAGCTCCTCAACAGTGTCCGCCATGCCTTTAGCAGTGAAGTGTGCCGCGCCGGCGAAAGGCGAGCCGTATCTGCTGACACCTGGACCGCTGACCACGGCGTTCTCGACCAAGGAAGCGATGCTGCGCGACTGGGGCTCGTGGGACGGCGACTTCCGCGCCATGACTGCCCAACTGCGCCGCAGCCTGCTGGAGATTGCCGGCGACACCGCCGGCGAGTACGACTGCGTGCCGCTCCAGGGCAGCGGCAGCTATTGCGTCGAAGCGATGCTCGGCAGCCTGATTCCGCGCGATGGCCACGCCCTCGTGCTGGCCAACGGCGCCTATGGCAAGCGCATTGCGACCACCCTCGGTTATCTCGGCCGCGCCTCTACGGTGCTCGACAAGGGCGACTACCTGCCGCCGCGCGGCGCCGAAGTCGAAAGCATGCTGGACGCTGATCCGCGCATCACGCACGTGGTCGCGGTGCACTGTGAAACGAGCTCCGGCATTCTCAATCCGATCGAAGAAATCGCCGCCGCCACCGCTAAAAAAGGCCGCAAGCTGCTGATCGATTCGATGAGCGCGTTCGGCGCGGTGCCGCTCGATGTGCGGCAGATTCCGTGCGAGGCCTTTGTCTCGTCGGCGAACAAATGCATCGAGGGCGTGCCCGGCTTCGGCTTTGTGATCGCCCGCAAGGACGCGTTGCAGGCAGCCAAGGGCCGTAGCCACTCGCTCTCGCTCGACGTGTACGACCAGTGGGACGTGATGAACCGCACCGGCCAATGGCGCTTCACGCCGCCCACACACACGGTGGCTGCGTTTATCGAGGCGTTGCGTCTGCATAAGCTCGAAGGCGGGCAGGCCGGGCGTCTCGCGCGTTACGCGAACAACCGCGACGTGCTGGTCGCGGGCATGCGTGAACTCGGCTTCGAACCGCTGCTGAACGCGCGTTGGCGCTCGCCGATCATCGTGACGTTTTTCTCGCCGGCGCATCCGTCGTTCAAGTTCGAGCGTTTCTATGAATTGATGAAGGAGCAGGGTTTCATCATCTATCCGGGCAAGCTGACGGTGGTGGACAGCTTCCGCATCGGCTGCATCGGCCAGGTGGATGAGCGCGTGATGCACCGCGTGGTGCAGGCGTGTGCGCAATCCCTCCAGGCTATGGGTGTCGGGCACGCCGCGCCGCCGGCGGTGGCGATTGAAGAACGCAAGACGCTGGCCGAAGCGGCCTGAGCAGGACGGCCCTGGCGCGACGCTCGCGAGCCGCGCGTCTCGCATCAGTGATGCACGGGTCATGGATCAGCTAGACAAGCAGTCGTACACACGGTCATACCAACGTGCGGCACGCCGCGCGAGCTTTACAACCTTCTAAGAATTGAAGCAAATGAAACACGTAAAAGCAGTGATTTTCGACTGGGCCGGCACGGTGGTCGACTATGGTTCGTTGGCGCCGATGGGCGCGTTTGTCGAGACGTTCGAGCAGTTCGGCGTGTCGATCACGATCGACGAAGCGCGCGGCCCGATGGGCATGGCCAAGCGCCCGCACATTGCGGCGTTGATGGCATTGCCGCGCGTGTCGCAGGCATGGGCCGACAAGTATGGCCGCACGCCAGGCGAAGCGGACATCGATGCCGTGTACGACGTCTTCGTGCCGAAGAACATCGCGGTGGCCGCGAGCTACAGTTCGGTGATTCCGGGTGTGGCGGAAGTGGCGAGCGCGCTGCGTAGCGACGACATCAGGATCGGCACGACCACCGGCTATACGCGCGAAATCATGGCCGAGATCCTGCCTGGCGCGGCGGCCCAGGGTTTCTCGCCGGATAGTCTGGTGTGTACCGGTGACACGCCGGAGGGGCGTCCGTCGCCCTACATGATCTACAAGACGTTGCCGGAGCTGGGTGTGTGGCGCGCGAAGGATGCCATCAAGGTGGACGACACCGAGGTCGGCATCGAGGAAGGGATCAATGGCGGCACGTGGGCGGTGGGTGTTGCGGTGAGCGGCAATGCTTTTGGTATGGCCGAGGACGATGTGAAGGCGTTGGCGCCGGATGAGTTTGCATGGCGACGCAAGGCGGCGATTCAGAAGTTGCAGGCCGCCGGGGCGCATTATGTGATTGATAGCGTGGCGGATCTGATGCCTGTCGTGCGCGAGATTGATGCGCGCCTGGCGCGAGGTGAGCGGCCTTAAAAAGCAACAAACCCGGCAAGAGCCGGGTTTGTTGTATCTGGAGCAAGATCAGTTGATGCGAAGGCCGCCGCGCTGTTTGATCTGCTTCTGCGTCATAGGCCTCCCTGCGATCGTAGAGTCATGACAGTGGGCCGTGAGCACGCACGGAAGATTTATTTTGTCTACGCCGCTGCCGAAGATATGCTCGATTCGTTTGAACAGAACAATCTCCCTTTCACATCGTTCGAGGACCGCCAATCGATGACCTGCATCGCGCAGATTTCTGACATCCACGTCCGGCCGAAGGGCTCGTTATATCAGGACATGGTCGACTCGAACGCCATGCTCGCGCGGGCGATCGCCGCGCTGAACGACGTGAGACCGGCTCCGGATCTTGTCATCATTACGGGCGATCTTGTCGACGAAGGCGGCCCCGCTGAATACGCGATGGTGCGCGAACTGCTCGCCGCGCTGACGCTTCCCTACATCGTGATGCCCGGCAATCACGATAACCGCGACCATCTGCGCGAAGCGTTCGCCGATCATCCCTGGCTGCCTCGCAGCGGCCCCCTGCATTTCGCACGCGACGTCGGCGTGGTGCGATTGATCGCGCTCGATACCTCCGTGCCCGACGAGCATCACGGCGAACTGAACCGCGGCGATCTGGCGTGGCTCGATGCGCAACTGAGCGCCTGTCGGGACCGCACGGCCGTGATCGCGATGCATCATCCGCCGTTCGTTACCGGCATACCGTATCTCGATCTGTATGGACTGCGCGATGCGGAACCGTTCGCGGCGTTGATTGCTTCACACCCGCACGTCGATCGCGTGATCGCGGGGCACGTCCATCGGTCGATGCAGACGAGGCTCGGCCCTGTGCCGGTGCTGACCTGTCCGAGTACGACGACGCAGATTGCCTTGCGCGTCGAGGCCGATGCGCAACCGGCGTCGTATCTGGAGCCGCCTGCTTTCATGCTGCATCGTTGGGTGCAGGGCAAGCCGGCCGTTTCACATCTGAGTTATATCGGCCGGTTCGAGGGGCCGTTGCCGTTTGCGTGAAAGCGTGACGTGGGCCGATCAGAATTGGGAACGAGTCGAGTAGGGCCGCCTGAATACACCCAGATTGGCGGCCCCACCGTCACATCAGCGGAGAAACAACTGCTTCACGCGATCTTCTGCATCGGTACATCATCCCACACCGATGCGTCCGAACCTTCTGCAGGAAGCGCGACGTTCAACACGGCGCGAAGCTGCGCCGTGTGCTCAGCGCCCGCATCCAGCATCACCAGATCGCCCGCAAACGCCGTATCGATCGACAGCCGCCGATCGAGTACGGCCCGCAACGTCGTCTCCGATGTCACGAATACGATATCGCGGTCGGCCTGATTGTCCGACGTGACATCGGGCGCTTCGGGCGTGATGTCCGGATCGAAGCCGTTCTCGGTAGCGTGAAAAAATCCCCACGTACCGATCTCGATCAGCAGCACGTAAAAGTCCGGCAGCGCCTGCAACTCGCTGGCGGACTTCGATGCTTCGAGCCGGGCCGTCAAGCCCTTCAATGCATCGATCGCGGCCATGCGCATCTTCACATTGCTCAACGCACCATCCATCAGGCTCTCGGGCAATGTTCCGGAGTCGATTGCTGCTCGCGTTGCAACCGCCACCGAGAGCGCCAGTGGATGGCCGATGTTGAACTCGATCTTCAAATCACAGATAGCGCACATCGTCTGTTCCGTCCTTAGTCAGATGTTGCGTGAGGTTCAGGGCGTGACGATGTTGAACCAGAAGTCGAAGTTGTCGAGCCACGACACAAACTCGCCGAGTTTTTTGGTGTCGCCGGTGAGCTTTGCCTTGCCGCTCATGACGAGTTTTTCCATCGACGTGTTGCCCATCATGACGTCGTTAAGATCCGTGCGTGTCATCGTGACGGTGGCGTCCGCGGTACTCGACGTCATGTCTTTCGAATAGTGAAGCGCGGAATTTTCGACGCCGACCACGTAGTTTTCCTTCGTATCGGTCATCACGAAGTTAAACGAAATGGTCTTGCCGGCAGCGCGCTCCGCGTTCAAACGGACACCCTGATAATCCAGGAACATCTCGAGCGGCATTGCCCTGATCGTGTCCGGGCTCTGTGAACTGCCGAACGGCACCTTATGCACGCCGTTACGCAACTCCATTGCGCCGGTCAGATAGAAGTTGCGCCAGCTCGCCGATTCAGCCTGGTAGCCCAATTGCTCATAGGCGTCCGCCAACATATGCTTGGCGGCTACATTCTGCGGATCCGCGAACACCACGTGATTCACGACTTCGGCGACCCACCGGTATTCGCCCTTGTCGTAGTACTGCTGCGCCTTGTGCAGGACAGCGGCGGAGCCACCCATGAACTCGACATAACGCTTGCCGTTTTCGACCGGCGGCAAACGATGCAGATTGGCCGGTACGCCGTCAAAGAAGCCGAGCCGCAAGTTGTATTGCGCGACGAGATCGTGGAACACGGTGCCGTAGTAGCTGCGGCAAAACCATTGCTTGGCGAGCGAATCGGGCAGCCGCACCGATTCCGCGATTTCCAGCGGCGTGTAACCGGTGTTCGCGAGACGCATGGTCTGGTCATGCAAATACCGGTACATGTCGCGCTGTGCCTTCAGGAAGGCGATGATGCGGTCGTTGCCCCAGGTCGGCCAGTAGTGCGACGCGAACAGCACCTGCATATCGCTGCCGAACATGTCGATCGCGGCCTGCAGATACTTTGACCACAACAGCGCATCGCGCACTTTCGCGCCGCGCAGCGTGTAGAGATTGTGCAGCGTATGGGTCGCGTCTTCGGAGGCGCAGAACGCCTTGTACTTCGGAATGTAGAACATGAACTCGGACGGCGCCTCGGACTCCGGCGCCATGATGACTGTCATCTCGACGCCATCGAGCATCAGCTTCTGTCCGGTCGTGGTCGCGAAGTCTGTCGGCACGAGCAGCGTAATCGCGCCGATCGACGTGGTCTTGCCGAGGCCGCCGTCCACTACGCCGGCCGGTCCGCGCGGCAGCAGATTGCCGTACATGTAGGCCGCGCGGCGGCTCATCGCATTGCCGGCGATCACGTTTTCGCCCACCGCGGCTTCCGTGAAGCCGGCTGGTGCGTAGATCTTCACCTTGCCCGACTTCAGATCGGCTTCGTCGATAATGCCGCGGATGCCGCCGTAGTGGTCGGCGTGGCTATGCGTGTAGATCACATGGGTGATCGGTTTGTCGCCGAGATGC
The DNA here is from genome assembly GCA_900142905.1 of Burkholderia sp. GAS332. NCBI lineage: Bacteria > Pseudomonadati > Pseudomonadota > Betaproteobacteria > Burkholderiales > Burkholderiaceae > Burkholderia > Burkholderia sp. GAS332. Next base: position 2,361,798 of record FSRV01000001.1, read on the forward strand.
GGAATGACTAATTGTTTCCACACCACGGTCGATACGTCCGCTGTCATCAGCGGGTCGATCACGATCCAGCCTGTGTCGCCGCGGATGATGCTCATGACCGAGAGATCGTAGCCTCGCACCTGCCAGACGCCGTCGACCACTTCGAACAGACCGTGATTCATGTTCAGCTTGGCGTTGCGCCACAAGCTGGGGTTCACGGAGTCGGGGGCGTTGTTTTCCGGGCCGCCTTTGATGAAGGAAAACTGGCCCAGGTCCCAGGCAACGCCGCCCTTTGAACTCGGAATGATGCCGTCGGGCAAGGTCGCGATCAGCCCGCGGCTGGCGTCCTGGAAGTCTTGTGTGTCGTTGAAAGCTAGCTGATTCGCATAAACCGCGTTGGCCTCTTTGGTGGCCTTCGTGGGTGGCTTGGCGCTGATGCCGGTGGCCATTGGGCTGGCTGCGGTTTGTGCCAATGCATCTCCGGCGACGGTGCCAATCCCGCTTGCAATACCTACCGAAACAACACCTTTTAGAAAACCTCTACGGTTTGATGCGGAAGCCGGATTATTTTCGTCGGACATAGAACACCCTCCATGTTTCCCAGACGTCCCATTGGCGTTTCGCCTTGGGGGCTTTAATCTTTACTCTCCGCGAGCGCTTGGATCGCGCGAACAATCGTAGTCAATGTGGTGATAGCGCGCAATGCTCTTATGAAAATATTACCGGGGCGCGAAACCGCATTTAGGTTTTCGATTCCGCTGACCGGATCTTTACTTTTGTAATTTCAATTGAAATAGCCGACGGCGAGATCGATAAATTCGCGGATCTTGCGCGGCACAAACTCGCGGCTTGGATAAACGAGTGAGACCGCGACGTCGCCATTGAGTACGGTGTAGTCGTTGAGGATTTGCATGAGCGTACCGGCACGCAATTCATCGGTGACCATTTCGAGCGGCAGTAACGCGATGCCCATTGCGCCGAGCGCCGCCTGCTTCTGCATGATCATGCTATTGACCGTGAACGACGGATCGAGCGTGATGCTTTCTTCGCCGCCGTCGCCATTGCTGCCGTTGTTGCTGAATACCCAGGTTTGCGGACTGCTGTCGAGCGGCGCGGCGATCACCCGATGTCGCGCGAGATCGGCCGGGGTTGCTGGATAGCCGGCCTCGGCCAGATAGGCGGCCGCCGCCACCGGCACCGCGTGCGAGTTGATGAGGCGGCGCGCGACCAGCGATTCCGAACGGATCATGTGCTCGGTCACGATACCCACGTCGAAGCCGCCTTCGAGCAGATCGACGCGTTTCTCTGTGAGTGTGACGCGCAGATTCACGTGCGGGAATTTTGCCTGGTACTCCGCAAAAAGCGGTGTGAGCCGGAACAGCGAGAAGCTACCCAATGCCACGATCCGCAGATCGCCCGCGACTTCTTTCGAGGTGGTGGTCGCGCGTGATTCGACCTCTTCGAGTTCCGCCAGCAGAACGCGGCAACCGTCGGCATAATCGGCGCCGGCTTCGGTCAGCACGACCTTGCGCGTGGTGCGCTGGAACAGCCGGATGCCGAGGTGCTTCTCGAGGCTCGACACGTGGCGCGTCACGACGGAGGTCGAGACGTTGAGTTGCAGCGCGGCCTGCGCGAAGCTGCCCGCGTCGGCGACCTTGACGAAAGCCTGCATGGCCTGAAAAAGATTGATCATGGTAGTGCGAAATGCGTGTTCGTTGAGGCGAGTGGCGAGAAGAATAGGGCTTGACGGTTGCGCAGTTGAGCGTGCGAGATTCAGATTGCGCTTGAACGGATGCAATTGTCTGTTGATTGGGCACGCCGCCTGATTTTGAGAGAAAACGCAGGCGGCGCGCGGCTGGCGCGTGAATTGTACTTCGCGAGGCCACGAGGCGATTGTCCCGGCTGGATCGCACGCGGCGCTGAGGATCCGCGCACCGCGCGCGTTTGGCGCTCAAGTTTCGGGTGCATATGCCGTTGACATAAGCTAATCACACCCGGGAACCCAGCCGTGCAACTCGCTTACAGTAACGACCGTCTGTCCAGCCGGATGTCAGTTGATCCGTGCGCCACCGGTGAACCCGAGGTGGAATCATCGGTCATTGACTGGCTGTTACATGACGATCAGGTGATGCGCGAATGCTTCACCCACGCGGCAGAAATCCTGAAGAGCGTGACCGGCGCGGCGATCACCGCGATCACGCTGCTCGATGCGGAGAACCAGCACTACCGGGCCGAAGTCGGCATGGCGATGCCGCTCATCACCCGCGCGCACTCGCTGGCCGATTATGCGGTGCGCGACGCCGAGCTGTTCGTCATCGAGGACGCGCACGACGATGCCCGTTTCGGCGAATGTCTGTTGGTGCAGCGCCATCCCTTCGTTCGTTTTTACGCCGCGATTGCACTGCGCGCGCCGAACGGCGAGATCGTCGGCGCGCTGTGCGCGATGGACCCCGCACCCGGCCACCTCGACGCCTCGCAAAGAGGCGTGTTTTACCACCTGCGCGCGATGATCGAAAACGATCTGAAAATGCGCACGGCGACCGCGATCGATCCGCTCACCCAGTTGTATAACCGCCGTTTCCTGCTGGAAAGCATCGCGCACAAGTGGAAAGAGGCGCGCGACGGCGAGATGATGGGTTCGGTGGTGGTCGACGTCGACTGGTTCAAGCAATACAACGACACCTATGGCCACCAGGCGGGCGATCATTGTTTGCGCAAGGTGGCTTCGGTGATGCAGGCGGCCGCCGACGGCGAGCGCATCGTCGCCGGGCGCATGGGTGGCGAGGAATTCGGCCTGCTGGTGCTGCAAGCGCAGCCGGCGGCGCTCGAAGACACGCTCGACGCATTGAGGCAGGGCGTGGAGGATCTGGCGATCGAACATCGCGCCTCGCCGCTCGGCATGGTGACGGTGAGTGTCGGCGCCGCGTTGACGCGGATGAACGAGGCGTCCCGGCTGGCACACCGCGAGGGCTTCGCGAGCGCGGATCGGGCTCTGTATCGCTCGAAACACGGCGGCAGAAACCGGGTGACGATGGCGTAGGGCGAGCTGTCGGGGAATAAGGCCTGCCTGTACGGAAGCCAGCTGACCACCGCGCGATTGTCGCGTGATCATGTGGGCCGCTGCAGTTTGTCGACTGAAGTTCGTATCTTGACGCCCGCTACGCAACGGGCCGCTATTGCGAAGCTGCTGGCGTTGCCGCGATCAGCTTCAGCCCCGCGGGCAGCGATTCGCCGAACACGCGACCCTCGTCGGCGTTATCGAGCTCCACGGTCTCGCTGACCATGGTGATCCACGCGCGCGGCGCATTGGCCGCTTCGAGCCTGCGTACAACGGCGTGGCGCAAGTCTTCGGGCAAGTCGCGCGAGCGGTCGCCGGTCATGCGGGCGATCTGCACGGCGGCGAATGCCGCGGGGTCGACCTTCTTCCAGTCGAGCGCGAGGATCGTGTTCAGCCAACGCGCTGCGATGTCCGGCGGCACGACGCTATGCGCGCTGCCATAGAACGGCCGCCGTGCACCGATGCGGCCGACCGCCCACCAGCTCTGATGGTTTTCCGCCGGCTTCTTCAGCCGCGTGAGCACCGACTCGCCGAGTTCGATCTTGCGTTCGACCGGAATGCGTTCGAGCGATGCACTCAGCCGGACCATGTCGGTGAAGCCGGTTTTCGACACGTCGAACGGCAGCCTATGGCGCGATTGCGCGGCCGTTTGCAGATAGGCCATGGCGTCGAGCACGCGCAGTTGCGCGCCTTCGTCGAGGCCGCCCGACGCGCGGCGCCATAGCGTCCACCATTCCGACCAGACCTGGCTATCGTTGACGTACTGGATGCCGTCGTCGAAGAGCGACCAGAGTTGTTCCACGCGCCATTCGTCGAGCGGATAGCCGAAGCCCGGCCGTACGCAGTAGCCGGCCAGATTCAGCCACATCCGCTCGTGATCCGCCGAGCGCCGACGGCGGCGCGCGCGTTCCCACAGCGCACCGAACAGTTCGCGCAGCAGCGCGCTGTTCCAAGCCTCGCGCGGCCCGAGCAACTGTTCGAGTTGCGAGCGCAGGCGTTTGACTTCCTTGGGGTCGACGTTTTGCGTGCGTGAGCCGAAGCAGCGGTCGATCTGCTCGATCGCTTTGTCGAGCGCGGGGTGCCGGGCTTGTGCCGGATCCGCCGACAGGTCCACTTGGGCACTCACCTGGCCGTCTGCGCGGCGCAACTGGAATTCGAGCAGCCAGCGTTGCGCAGGATTGTCGAGCTCGATGCAGTGGACTTCGAGCGTGCCCACTTCAGTGAGGGAGGTGGCGATTTGTACCGCGGTTTCGCCGCGCGCCGTGCTCGCGCCGCGTGGTTGCACGATCGTCGCGATGGGGGGCAGCCGAACGAAATCGCCTTGCGCGAGATCAGCTAGCTCGCCGGGTCGATAGACCGTATCCGCGCTTGAAGAGGCCAGGTGAAAACGCACCGGGTGCCCGAGGCGCAGCGCAAATGTGTGGTCTTCGATCCGGATCTCGTGGCCTTCTTCGGTGCCGCGCGGCAGCAGGCATAGGCCGCGTTGCACCGGTTCGGTGCCGCTTTCGCCGCCACCGGTTTCGTCGAGCACGAGGAAGTAACTGCGCGCCGAGCCGCCACCGATTTTCGGCGCCTGACCTGTGCGGGCGAGGGCATAAGCGACCGCGCCGCGCGCCACGGCCACGTCGGGATTGTCGTTGTGCAGCACGTTGAGCGGTGCGCCGCGCCATGTGCCCAAGGTGCTGGACAGGCGCTGCGAGAGCGCCTCAGCGCGAAACACGCCGCCGTTTAGCAGCAGCGTGTCCGGTACGGGCAACGGTTCGTCTTGACCTTGACCAGCGTCAGATGAACCTGAAGATGCGCCCAGCGCCTTGCGCGACTGCGTCGCGAAACGGCTTAGAAACGCCGCGATATGACGCGTGACCGCTGCATCGGTGGCATAGGGCAGGCCGAACTCGACGATCGCGCCACGCGGCCTGCCGGGGCGTTCGTTCGATGCCACCGCCGGAAAGAATCCGTCGACGATGATCTGCTCGACTTCCTCACGCGTCACCTGCACCGTGCGCGCGCCGCCGATCAGCTTCGAGCCCGCGCCGAGCAGCGTGATCGAAGCCGACTCAGGCGCGTGCGGGCCGAGCAGTTGCTCCTTCGCGCCGCGGCAACGCTCGACCAGTTGCGACAGACTCGCCGCCGACAAACGCGTGCGCTCGGTGCCCGCTTGAGGCAAGCGCGCTTCGACCCGATGCGCGAGCGCGAGGTCCATGTTGTCGCCGCCGAGCATCAGATGGTTGCCCACACCGATGCGGGTGAGCGCCGGCTCGCCGTCGCGCATCTGGACTTCGATCAGCGTGAGGTCGGTGGTGCCGCCGCCCACGTCGCAGATCAGCACGAGCCGTGTATCCGACAGTTCAGTCGCCAGACGCTCGCGATGATGAAACAGCCAGTCGTAGAACGCGGCTTGTGGCTCTTCCAGCAACCTTAACGTGGGGAGGCCCGCCATCCGCGCCGCTTCTACCGTCAGCGCTCGCGCGCCTTCGTCGAAAGAAGCGGGCACCGTCAGCACGACGTTCTGCGCTTCGAGCGGCGCGTCCGGAAAGCGTTGATTCCAGGCCGCTCGCACGTGCGCCAGATAACTCGCGCTGGCTTCGACCGGCGAAACCTTGCGGACATCGTCCGCAGCGCCCCACGGCAGAATCGGCGCGACCCGGTCCACCGACGCGTGCGACAGCCAGCTCTTCGCACTGGCCACCAACCGTCCTGGTACCTGCCCGCCGAGCGCACGCGCGAGCCTGCCGATCACCACCGGCTGATCCTGCTGACTTCCACCCGCGCTACCAGTCGAACTGTCAGTCGCGCTCCACGGTAATTGCAGATCGCCCGCGCTCAGCTCGCCCGGCGCCGCGTGATACCGCACCGACGGCAGCAGCGGTCGCGCGGCGATTTCACCGAGACTCACCAACTGATCGATCTCGAAGACGCGAATCTCCTGCGACCCCGCCGCGGCATAAGCCAGCACCGTGTTGCTGGTGCCGAGATCAATGCCGACGCTGTAGCGCTTCATCTCAGTCATGCATTGGCGCTGCCGCGCACGTCGAACTCGACCTTCCAGCGCTCGTCGGTGCCGCGCGGCACGGCTTCGAGTTCCAGCGTGCCGGCTTCCGTCACGCGCGCATGGAGCTTCACCGGCACGACTTCACCGGCGGTGCGGCCGGCGGACGGCAGCGTTGCCTGGATTTCTTCCAGTTCCTGCAATTCGTCGGGGCCCCAGAAGTCGAGCAGCGTGCCGACCTGATCCTGACGACGCACCGACGATCCGAAGAAGCGGAAGTGCACCGGCTCGCCGACGACCAGCCCGAACTCCTGCGCCGGCAATTCGGCGTCCGTGCCTTCCTCCATGCCGAACGGCGCGACGCACAGCGCCTGGATGGGCGGCTCGAGACCGGGGACGGCGGGCATCGCCGATTCGATTGCGATGTAGTACGCGCGTGCCGTGCCGCCACGAATGCGCACGCCCTGGCCGCGCCGTACATAGCCGTAATAGGCCGCGCCGCGCGCGACGGCGAGATCGAGATCCGCGCCTTCGAGCAGGCGCGCTGGCGGCGCAGCTTCGGCGGCGAGCCAGCCATTGAGCGTGCCCATGATCCGTTCGACCAGCAACGGCGACTTGAACACGCCGCCGTTGAACAGCACGGCGGTGGGGTGCAGGAAGCTCGCGCCTTCCGCGGTGGCGATATCGCGCAAACCTTCGAGTTCGGCGAGCGCGCCGACCTGACGGCCGAGGAAGGCCGCCAGATGCCGCGTGATGCCCGCGTCCTGCGCATACGGCAGGCCGAGTTGCGTCAGACCGGCACGCGCGCGGCTCACCGGACGCGCCGCGCTCTCCACCTGCGGGAAGAAGCCTTCGAGGATCGTTTGGGTCAACTCCGCGCGCGTGAGCTCGGTGCGGATCGAACCGCCGATCAGCTTCGAACCGCGGCTCGGCACGACGAGCGGCACGGTGTCGGTCGACGGATCGCTGAGCAGCGTTTCCTTCGCCGAGCGGCAGGCATAGGTAAGGGCGCGCAATTGCCACGCGTCGGCCTGGGTGCCTTGTGCAGCAAGCTTGCGTGCAACCACGTGAGCCAGCGCGAGGTCCATGTTGTCGCCGCCCAGCAGAATGTGCTCGCCGACCGCGACACGATGCAGTTCGAGATTGCCTTCGCGCTCGATCACGGCGATCAGCGAGAGGTCGGTTGTCCCGCCGCCCACGTCGACCACGAGAATGATGTCGCCAACCTTGACCTGCTTGCGCCACTGGCCGCCGCTCTTCTGAATCCAGCTATACAGCGCGGCTTGCGGTTCTTCGAGCAACGTCATGCGGCCGTAGCCGGCGGCTTCCGCAGCTTCAGCGGTCAGCTCGCGCGCGGCCGGATCGAACGACGCAGGGATTGTCACCGTGATGTCCTGCTGGCTGAACGGTGCGTCCGGATGCGCGTGGTCCCACGCTTCGCGCAGGTGCGTCAGATAGCGCACCGAGCTTTCGAGCGGCGACACGCGTGCGACTTCAGGTGGTGCGTCGTTCGGCAGAATGGCCGCGCGACGATCGACGCCAGGATGGCACAGCCAGCTCTTGGCGCTCGACACGAGCCGGATCGGCGTGGCCGCGCCGCGGTTGCGGGCAAACTCGCCGACCGCGAATTCGCGCTGACCGGTCCACGGCAGGTACAGGTCGCCCGAGGCGAGTTCGTCCGGATGCGGCAGGTAGAGGAACGAGGGCAGCAGATCGAGGTTGTCGATCGCGCCGGGGCCTGTGAGTTGCGCGATCGGCAGCACGCCCTGGGCGGTCTTTTCGCCGTCGCTGGCGGTCGTGTCCACGTAGGACAGGGCGCAGTGCGTGGTGCCCAGGTCGATACCGATTGAGAAGCGTGCGTCGCTCATAGTTCCACCTCGGCCGGTGCGATCACCTTGGCGTTATGGCTGCCGGTCAGCTTCGGCAGACGCACGTCGTCGACAAGCCAGCCGCGGTGGCTGATGCTGCCATTAAACGGCGCCTTGCCGACGACATTGCCGGTCAGGCGAACCGAGGTGGCGTCGAAACCTTCGGCCAGCGTCACGCGGCTGCCTTCGGCTTCGTCGCGCACCGGACGGATCGTGAAATGCTCGCGCAGCGTCGCGCGGCAGCCCTCGTGCACGAGACGGGCGGCGGCGCCGATGTCGGCGTCGCTATAGCCCTTGATGTCTTCTTCGACGAAATCGATGAAGCGCGCGTCGCGTTGCAGCAGGCCGAGCAGTTGGAGTGCCGCGTCCGGGCTGGCTTCCTTCAGCGTGGGCGCCTGCGGTGCGGGAGCCGGTGCAGCGGCGGGAGCGGGGGAAGGAACGGGGGCAGCAGGTGCAGATGCGGCGTTCGCGGCAGCGGCGCCACCTGCGCCACCCTTACGCAGGCGCAGCACCCCGGCGGCGAATTCGCCATCGCCGAGGATGCTGAAAAACGTACTGACGGCAAGTGAAATCCTGCCGAGGAAAGACGGGTTCGAATCGGTCATGAATGCTCCTGAGGGGCTCTGTTAAAGGACGAGCTGTCCTGGCTGCGCCGCAGGCGACGGTCCAGAGGCCAGATTGGCTTGCTGGGCCGTTGTCATGCGTCTTTGCGAGGGTCGGCGGCAACAAGCATGCCGCCGAGGTCTGATTCATCCGGTCTTGCGGCGCGTTTTGCGCGCGCAAACCCGTATTTTGCCTTGTCGCGCGCCCGAAGCGGGCAAAGCCGGCAATTCTAGCGGTCAATGGGTGGAGATTGGCGGGCGGCGAAGGGTGCCTGCAAGGTTTGCCAGGCTGCTCATTTCACGCGGCGTGCGGCCCGAATTCGGCCACCACCTGGTCGATAAAGGCACGCAATTTCGGCGTGACGCGGCTGGCCGGGAACACCAGATGCATGGGGCGCACGGGCGCGTCGTAGCCCTTCAGCAAGCGCACCAGCCGCCCTGCGGCGAGTTCGTCTTTTACCGCCTCTTCCGGCGCGAGTATCACGCCGCCGCCATGGAGGGCGGCGGCCAGCAGCGCTTTCACGTCGTTGGCCTGAAAGCGGCCTGAGATCGGCACCACGTGTTCGCCTTGTGTATCGGTGAAACGCCATTCGGTCGGAACCGGCACGCTCGTATAGACGAAGCTCAGACACTCGTGCTCCGCCAGCGCTTGCGGTGTGGGCGGCTCGCCGCGCTCAACCAGGTAGCCGGGCGACGCGCATGCGATCAGCCGGTACGGCATCAACGGCCGCGCGATCAACGACGAATCCGACAGCGCGCCGAGACGGATCGCGGCTTCATACCCTTCGTCGATCAGATCGACGAAGCGGTCGTTCAGCGTCAATTCGACCCGCACCTCGGGATGGGCCCGCAGATAGCGCGTGATCATCGGCGCGAGACAGCAGGCGCCGAAGGTAACTGGCGCGTTGATGCGCAGACGCCCGCGTGGCGAGGCCGACAGTTCCTGCGCGACCGATTCGGCCGCCTCGGCATCCGCCAGCAGCGTCTTGCAGCGCTCGTAGAAAATCTGGCCGATCTCGGTGAGGCTCTGGCGGCGCGTGGTCCGGTTGAGCAAACGCGCGCCGACGCGCTCCTCCAGCGTGCTGACATGCTTGCCGGCCATCTGCGAGGAGATGCCGAAGGCGAGCGCGGCCGCGGCGAACGAGCCGCTGTCGGCCGTTTTCACGAACACGGCCATGCTGGTCAAACGGTCCATGATTCCCCACTGGTGATTTCGACAGTCGCAAAATTATGCCCGTTTATCCGATTGACGTTTTGAATCATAGTGTTTCTCACCGATGGACGTGCTCAACCGAGCGATCCTCAGAACGACATGGAGTGTGAAACGTGAAAATAGGCATTCTCGGCGCCGGCTTTATCGGCCGCGCAATGGCGACGCTCGCCATGAACGGTGGTCACGAAGTCATGATCAGTAACTCCCGTGATCCGCAGACTTTGACCAGCACGGCCTCGGCGATCGGCTGCGCGCTCGGTACGGCGGAACAGGCGGCGAAGTTCGGCGATGTGGTGATCGTGGCCGTGCCGTTCAGTAGCATCGATGCGCTGCCGGTCGCGGCGCTCGACGGCAAGATCGTGATCGACACGGGCAACTACTATCCCGAACGCGATGGCCAGATTGCAGTGCTTGATCGTCGCTCGACGACCACCAGTCAGATGCTGGCCGCCGCGTTGCCGGGCGCCAAAGTGGTCAAGGCCTTCAACGCGATTCTGGCGAAAGACCTGGAAACGGACGGCAAGCCGGCCGGTACCCCGAACCGTCGGGCGCTGCCGTTCGCCGGCGACGACGCGCAGGCCAAACACATCGTGAGCGGGCTTCTCGATCAGTTCGGCTTCGACCCGGTCGACGCCGGGGCGCTCGCCGACAGTTGGCGCTTCGAGCGTGCGAAGCCGGTCTACTGCATTGCGCTGGATCGCGCGGGCATCGTCGAAGGATTGGCCGCGGCGAAGCGGGATGTCGAGTTGCCGCATGGGTCGTGGCGGCGTTGAATCGGGTTGCCTATGCTTATCATCATGACGACAAGGTAGTCCGTTCCTGTCACGCGACGCATCCGTGCGTATCGTGACACGTCTACCACGCAGCGACGGTTCATGCATTCTTCTGGAACCCACCGGAGGGCCTCATGAAAGGCAGTCAATTGACGGTGTTTGCAGCCAATCAGAGCCACCGCAAGAGTCACATGACCGTCGTCGAATGGATTCTGGACCAGGCGAAAAAAACCGGCATTCAGGGCGCAACCGTGATCGAAGTGAGTGAATGCATCGACGCGCATGGCAAGTACCACGCGGCGCGCTTTTTTGAATTGGTTGACCAGCCCGTCGTGGTCACGGTGGCCGCGGAGGATGGTCGCGTCGATGCATTGCTCGATAGCCTCCGGCACGGCGGTGTTCAACTCTTCTACACGCGCTGTCCGATCGAATATGAAGTGCTTGGCGCCGGCGCGGAAGAGGGCGGCGAGTAGCGGACGGGTCCCTTGCTGCAAGGCACAATCATGTGTCGCCGCGGGTGTGAACTAGAATGAATCAAGCGGTGGATGACTTGGCCTGCCTCGGTCGAGCCACCCGGTGTGTTACTCCGGGTAGTGGACGCAGCCACGTGCGTGCCGCTCAGCGCCGCAAGGACCCGTTGGGCGGCGGAGATCCACGATGAACGGCTATCAACTGACGTTCTATACAGAGCAGAACAGGAAGCACGGCCACCAGACCGTATGCGAATGGCTGCTGCATGAGGTTCACCGACTCGGTATCGGTGGTGCGACCGTGATTAATTGCGCCGAAGGCATCGGCCATGCGGGTTCGCACCATGCGGCCCACATGCTCAGGCTCGACGATCAGCCGGTGCAGATCATTCTTGCCGTGACTGAACAGGAAGCTGGGCAGATCCTGGATCTCGTGCGTGCCGAAAACGTACACGTTTTCTACATGCGCTTTCCCATCGAGTTCGGCGTCATCGGCGAGGATGTGCCGCACAAATCATCGAAGCATTTTTCCCTGTTTGGCCGGTCAACGGGGTAAGCCGCACGTGCAAGCCCGTCGCCCGCCTATCCGATCTGAGCGCTATCAAGCGGAGAAATCAGTCGATGCCGACAACGCCTTCCAGGTTTCGGTCTCCTGCGTGACATAGGCGTTCTTCTCAGCGATGGCCTTGAGCGTGTCGGTGCCAAGCGGCAAGCGTAGCGGTGGCGTGGGTGCGTCGACCAGTTCGATCATGGCGGCCGCGAGCTTCTCCGGGTTGCCCGGCTGGTTGTGATTCAGGCTGGCAGCGACCCGGCGAACGTTTCCTGACGTCTCGTCGTAGTCCGCGATCACGTTGCCGGCAACCACCAGCGATGACGCATCCAGGAAGTCCGTACGGAAGTATCCCGGCTCCACAACCGTCGCGTGAATCCCGAGCGGCTTCAGTTCGCCTCGCAATGCCTCGGTCAAGGCTTCGACGGCAAACTTGGTCGAACTGTAGGCGCCGAATCCGGGTGCTGACCGATAGCCGCCGATCGACGACATATTGATGACGTGACCGGCCCGCTGCGCGCGCATCACCGGCAGAACGGCGCGCGTGATATTCAGTAAACCGAATACGTTCGTGTCGTACATGCGGCGCACGTCGGCGTCGCTGGACTCCTCGATGGCGCCAAGCAAACCGAAGCCCGCGTTGTTGACCAGAACGTCGATTCGGCCGAAGTGTTCGACTGCGGCCTGAACCGCGGCTTTCGCCTGAGCTTCGTTTGTCACGTCCAGCGCCACGGGGAGGAGTGCCGGCGAGTGACCGAAGCGCTCGGCGATCGCTGCGGCATTGCGGCCGGTCGCAACGACCGCGTTACCGTCGGCCAAAGCCGCCTGGGCGATCAGGGCGCCGAGGCCGCGCGATGCACCAGTGATGAACCAGACGCGCTTGAAACCGTTGTTGTTTGTGTTGTTGGCCATGATGTTTCCCCTGCGTTTCGAGTGAAAGTGAACAAATAGTAGTAGGAGTCATTGGCACAAACTAGGCACCGATTGGTAGACTGATAATCAACTTTTATTTGCTAATCCGGGTGGCCATGAACGAAGTTCGCGCGATCACCATATTTGTCCGGGCCGCGGCGCTGGGAAGCCTGCGCAAGGCAGCCGTGGATCAGGGCATCTCGCCGCAGGCCGCGAGCCACGCGGTGATGCAACTGGAAAAGGAACTGGGTGTCCGGCTCTTCCATCGAACCACCCGCAAGCTGAGTTTGACTGAGGAGGGGCAGGGGCTTCTGGACAGCGTGAGACCTGCGTTGGCCGTCCTGTCGTCGGCGCTCGACGACGCGCGGCGCTCGAAAGACGAGATTGCGGGGCCGTTGCGGGTGAGCGCGCCAAGAGCGATGGGGCACACCGTGCTGTGGCCATATTTCCTGGCATTCGCCGAATTGCATCCGAATGTGCAACTGGATGTTCAGTTCGACGACCACTTCACCGACCTCGTCAGCGATCGCGCCGACGTTGGCTTTCGGGGTGGCTCGCCGCCCGCGGGCGGCACGATCGCGCGCCGGCTCTTGCCGATTCAACTGATCGTCTGCGCATCGCCCGGCTATATCGAACGTCATGGCGCGCCGCGAACCATCGACGAGCTCGACGGGCACCGTTGCACCGGCTATCGACGGGCGAATACAGGCAAGCAGGCGCCGTGGGAATTCCTGATTGGTGACGAGATCGTCTATCGAGACGTCGCGACAAGCTTATGCGTCAATGACACGGACGCGGAGACCCAAGCCGTGCTGGCTGGACTCGCAATCGGTCAACTCGGCAGCTTTTCGGCGACCCTGCCTATCCGGCATGGCCAACTCGTTCCGCTGCTCGTTAAACATGTCACCCAGCGTGAAGCTATCTACATCTACTATCGTCATCGAACCGAGCAGCCGCTGCGAGTGAGGACGTTCATCGACTTCATGGTTGCGCGCCTCGCGGAGAATACGAATTTCTATCTTGAGCCATCCGAGCTTCGAGCTGCACGTTGAGCGCGTCTGGTTCGAGCAGGGACACGACATGTTTTGGAGGTTGCGCGATGTCACCCACGCATGAATACTGGTTCCCGGCAAAACGCTATGGTTGGGGGTGGGGGTTTCCCGTGCGCTGGCAAGGATGGGCGACGCTGATCGCCTACTTCTTGTTGCTTGGTGCAGTCGTTCTACTTTTTCAACCTGCGCGTCATCCGTTCACTTTCGCCTTGCTGGTCATGCTGTTGAGTCTTGCCCTTGTGGCCGTGTGCTGGCTGAAGGGAGAGCCGCCTCGCTGGCGATGGGGTAAAGACTAAGGACTAAGCGTGGCGACGTACCCGTGTTGTCGGGCACGCCGCCAACAGCAGGCTATTTGATCGACTGAATCTGCGCCTGGCTCAGCTCCCACGTATGCGGCGGCAGTGGAATGAAGTGCACCGTATCGAGGTAGGCCTCGTTTGTCTCCGAGGGCACGATGGTCCAGAGCAGGAACCTGCGCAGCGCCGCGGCAGACGCAGCGTCGGGCTGCTTCGTCGACACCACCGCATACTCGTAATTGACGAGCGGATAAGCGCCCGATGCCGGCGCGAACACGAGGCTCAGACGTTCGTCAGGTGGCGTGCGCGGGCCGAGCGAGGCGGCGCCTGCCGTGATCGTGTCCTTGTTGGGCAGGACAAATTCGCCTGCGCCATTCTTGAGCGCCGCGGTGCCGAGTTTCGCCGCGGCGGCTTTGTCGGTAAAGCTGATGCCGACGTAACCGATCGACCAGGGCGTTGTCTGCAGCGCCTGCACCATGCCGGCATTGCCTACCGCGCTTGCGCTACCCGCCACGGCTGGCCACGCGATGGTTGTGCCGTACCCCTTATCGTTTTCCCAGGCCGGTGTCGAGAACGAGAGGAACTGTGTGAAGACGAACGTATCGCCGGAACCTTCGGCCCGATGGATGGGCACAATCGCCTGGTGAGGCAAGGCCACGCCCGGGTTGAGCGCCGCGATCTGCGGTGCGTCCCAGTTGCGAATTGCGCCCGTGTAGATCCCTGCGAGCACCGGGCCGTCCAGCTTGAGATGCGTCGCGTTGAGGCCGGGCAGATTGTAGTTGACCGTCTGCGCCGCGATAGCGAGCGGGATGTTGATGATCTGCGGGTGCTGCCGCATATCGGCATCGGACATATAGGCGTCGGACGCACCGATCTGCACCTTGCCCGTCAGCGCCTGCTGGATACCGGCTTCCGAGCCGGTCGCGCCGGTGTTCACCCGGATGCCCGGGTGCGACTTGATATACGCATCCACCCAGGTCGTGAACAGCGGGTACAGCAAGGTCGAGCCGGTTTCGTTCAGTGTGAGGTCCTGCGCACTGGCCCACGCACCTGTCATCAGGGTGAGCGCTGCGACGCACAGCGGCGCAGCAGCGAGTTGCCGCCAGCGCGACCGCAGGGCCGGGTTCTTAGGTTGCTCAGTCATGCATGTCTCCGTCGCGATACGGGGAATCCGTCGGTTGTGTGCAAGCGTCATGGCAGGGTGTGAACGCGTTAGCGTCCGATCTCGTCAAGGCTCACGCCGTTTGTTTCGATGCGGAAGATCCATGTCACCACGGCGCCGAGAATCGACGTGCCCACGAGAATGTAGAGTAGCGGTCCCGTGCCGATGCCTGTGAGCAGAATCGGGAACAGGAACGCGGTGGCCACCGCGCCGATCTTGCCGACTGCGGCGGCGAACCCTGCACCTGTGCCGCGAATGGCGGTCGGGAACACTTCGCCTGCCAGCAGATAGGTCTGCGCATTAGGCCCCAGGTTGGTCATGAAGTTGAACAGCATGAAGCCGGCAAAAATCACCACCGTCTTGGTGGAGCCTTCAAAACCATCGGAGAACGAAGCGAGTAGCAGACCTGCGGCACAGCCGATAAAACCGATCACTTGCAGCCAGATTCGCCCGACCCGGTCTGCGAGGATGACCGCGAAAATAATGCCGACGATCAGCAGCATCGTAATCAGGGCCGCGCCTTTGGCCGCGAGGATGTCGTTGAGGATCAGGTCGGTGATGCTGCGCACATGGTCAGGTTTGCTGCCGAATGCTGCGGCGAGGATGGTGGGCGTGAAGATGCCGATCCCATAGGTGCCGAGATCCTGCAGGAACCACGGGATCGAGGCAAGAATCGTGGCGCGCAGGTTGCGCTTCGCGAACAGCGCAAGAAAACTTTGCTTGCCGCCGTGGCCGCTGGCGGCATCATCGATGTCGCGCGACAGCGCGATGCTGGTCGGATACTGCGGCGTACGCACGAGCAGGCGCTTCGCCGCGGCTTCCGCGCGATCGACCGCGCCGCGAATATGCAACCAGCTCGGGCTTTCGGTGATGAAGAAGCGGCCGATGGTCACCGCCAGTGCCGGGATGATCGCGGTGCCGTACATCCAGCGCCACGCGTCGAGGGTCGGGATCGTCGACAGGACCAGAAAGCCCACCGCCGTTCCGCCCAGCGCGCCCAACGCCTGGAAGCCGAACGCCGCCAGCACCAGTTTGCCGCGGGCACTGCTGGGGATGCTTTCGGAGATGATCATGTGCGCGGTCGGGTAGTCGCAGCCGAGCGCCACACCGAGTCCGAACAGGCAGATCACGAGCGAGGTGAAGTTGGTGCAAAGCACCAGCAGCACCAGAAACGCGACGAAGATGATCATCTCGACAATGAACATCCGCTTGCGCCCGAAGTAGTCGGACATGCCGCCCAGACCCACTGCGCCGACCAGGATGCCCATCAGGCTGGCGGCGCTGATGAGGCCGTTCTGTGCCGCACCGATGCCGAACTCGCGGGAGATCAGCGGCAGCGCCACGCCTGTCATAAAGACAACAAATCCTTCGAAGAACTTACCGGCTGCCGCGAGCGCCCAGATGCGCCATTGCATGCCCGTCATCGGTACCGTCGGAAGATGGGTTCCGTCCGGCCACATTGGGCGTTCGTCAATGTACTGCTGGACTGACTTCACATTGGCGCGCCGCAAGCCCTCGGAATCTGCCACATCATGCATAACCTGCTCCTTGTGGAACTGCTGCAATAGCACGGGCGATTGAAAGCATGTCGTCAGCTTGTCGGGCCACACACTCGTGTTTCGCCGCGCGTCATGCGCCTCTCAGTAGCGCGCGAGTCTGGAATCGAGAATCTGGCTAACGCAAGGCAGGCGGGAAGTGGGGTGAATCGACGCCGTCTCGACGCCGTGGCAGCCAGGCTGACATGGTGCAGCCCGCGGGTGTCGTACAGATGACACAAACCGGTCACAGGTCATTCGGCGCAATTTCGTGTGTTGCGGACTTTTTCGCAACGATGGCAATTGACCGCCACGAACGCACAAAAGTAGCGGGCAGGCGAGACCTGCCACTATCTCTGGCGCTGTTAAAGCCACGGTGGTTTCGCGAATATCCCGGCAATCCATTCGACGAACGCACGTGTCTTTGCCGGCTCATGTTTGATCGACGCGCGTACCACACTCACGCCCGTCTCCCCCTGAACCTGCCAGTCGGGCAGAACATGGACGAGTCGGCCTTCCGCGAGTTCACGTCCAACCAGCCAGTCAGTCGCCATGATCACGCCGGAGCCGGCGAGCGCCGCCTGAACGACGGCTTGCGCGTCATCCATCTCGAGCCGGCTGTTGACCTTGAGCGCGCGGCTGCGGCCGTCGCGATGCAAATGCCAGACCGGGTGGGTGGCAAGCCGCGTAAAACAGGTGCATTCGTGTTGCAGCAGATCGTCGGCCTCGGTTAGCGCTGGCCGCGCTTCAAGATAGGCGGGCGCGGCACAGAGCAATCGCCGGGTCGTCGCGAGGCGGCGGCCTACCAGACGGCTGTCTTGCATTTCGCCGATTCGTACGCCGGCGTCGAACCCTTCAGCGATGAGATCGACGTATCGGTCCGCGTAACTCACGTCGAGCCGAATCCCCGGGTAGCGGGCCAGAAATTCCGGGAGTCTTGGTGCAACCCATATCCGGCCGAACGCGACGGGCAAACTGAGCCGCAAGTGCCCGGAAGGCAAGGACGACATCGCGCGGACCGCTTCTTCGCTGACGCGGTTCGCGCGATCAACGTGGCCGGAATCAAGCCCGTCATCGACCGGACTTTCAGCTTCGAAGACACTCAGGCGGCCTACCGCTTTCTGGAGAGCGGGTCTCACTTCGGCAAAATCGCCATAGACCTGGATCCACAATAACGCTTCGTGTGCGTCATGATCTCGCCGTCGCCATCGAACTACTTCGTCACGGCTCGAAATGCGGTTGCATGAGGGCTTTGAACCAGTCGATGAACGTGACCAGCCGGCGCGACCGCTGCCTGCGATGCGGGTAGAGCGCTGAGACAGCCATGGGCGCTGCCCTGAACTCAGGCATGATTTCCACCAATGTGCCGGCGTTCAGCAGATGCTGCACATCGAAACGCGGAATTTGAATGAGCCCGATGCCCGCACAGCAGCAGGAGATGTAATTCTCCGCGTTGTTGACGATCATCCGGCTGCTGACCGATATCTGCGCCTGCTGCCCTGCGATCAGGTAGTCCCAGAGTAGCTCGCGCCCCGTCGTCGGCGAGGCATAGCCGACGCACACATGTCCGTCGGCCAGTTCATCGGGATGTTCGGGGACGCCGTGTTCGCGCAGATAGTCTGGACTGGCGCAGTTGATCATGGCGATGTGGCCCAGCGGCTGCGCGACCAGATTGCTGTTGGGCAGCTCGCCGACGCGGATGGTGCAGTCCACGCCCTCTTGTACCAGATCGATCGCGCGATCCGTCGAGCCCAACGCGAGCCGCAGGGCAGGGTGGCTGCGCAGCAAACCCGGCAGAGCCGGCACGACAAGACGGCGAGCAATACGGCTGGGCATATCGACTTTCAATTGCCCGGAAACCTGCCGTTGTCGGACCTGAAATAACTGATCGATCTCCTCTACGTCGGTCAGCAACAATCGGACTCGCTCCAGCAATTGCGCGCCGTCCGCCGTGAGTTGGACGTGGCGTGTGGTGCGATGTAATAGCCGTACGCCGACGCTGGCCTCCAATTGCTGGACGGCGGCCGACACCGACGCACGCGGCAATTCCAGCGCGTGCGCGGCTTTGATGAAGCTGCCCATATCGGCAACCTGGATGAAGACACGGTATTGATCAAGTTTATCCATTGAATGTTATTGCCTTGATACGCCGCTTTCTTTCGCCCTCAACCTTCATCGCAGGCACACTGCATTGCGGTAGTTGCCGAATCGGCCGGCGACAGGCTGCCGGCCGTCGCAAGCACCGTCACTTCGTCGTATAGCCCCCATTGATGAGAATGGTCTGGCCGGTGATCCACCATCCGTCACTGACCAGATGACGGATAAACGGTACCACGTCATGGATGTCGGTCAGGCCCGTTTTGGAAAACGAGGATAGCGCCGCAGCGGTCTTATGGTATGCGACCGCGTCTTCGCCTTCGGCCGGATAGAAGAACGGCGTGTCCATCGGTCCCGGGCCTACCGCGGTGACCGAAATGCCGCGCGTGCCAAATTCCTTTGCGGCTGCACGCGTGTAATGCTCGACAGGAGCCTTGGTGCCCGCGTACGCGGCATAGAACGGCGTGAATGCGCCCAGAAGCGACGTGACAAGCGTGACGATCTTGCCGTTGTCGTTGACATGCTTGCCCGCTTCCTTGAGAAAGAAGAACGCAGCTTTCGAATTGACCGCGGTCATCTCGTCATACTCGGCCTCGCTGATCTCAGCGAACGGTTTTTTCAGCACCTTGCCGACGGTGTTGATGGCGATGTCCGGCTTGCCGACCGCGGCCACCACATCGGCAAACATTTTCTCGACCGCGCTGGCGCGGGTCAAGTCTGCCTGAAAAGCCACCGCCTCGGCGCCCGCAGACCGGATCGCGTCGACCGTGGCATCGGCTTGAGCCTGACTGCCGGCACTGTTGTAGTGAATCGCAATAGCCTTGGCGCCTTGGGCTGCGAGATCGCGGGCGATCAGGCCGCCCAGGTTTTTCGCGCCACCTGCGATGAGCACAACCTTGCCTTTGATGGAATGGTCTGCCATGGGAATGTCCTCGATGTTCGGGGAATTCAAGTCTACGCGGCATCTGGCGCAGAATAAGCGCCCGCGCCTTGGATGGATTATCCAGAGAATGAGTCCAATCGCCTGGGGAGTGTTTCATGCCCTTGCCGCTGGCAAGCAGCGCGGGTGACAATAGACTGCGGGGAAGGTGCCGTGCGGTGCTCGACACTCGAGAAGTCTTGCGCACCGCTGGATGATGCGAGCGGGGTGTTTATCGACCAGCTGAAAACCTTTTTATCCCATTCGCGTACTATGACGGAAAGGCTGCGCAAGTTTGCACTGTTCATGCAAAGACCCTTGTACTATACGGTTCAGCGGGAATCGGCCCGGGAGCCAGCGTGAGAGAGGCCGGCGTGTCAGCCGGCGCAAGGCGCGCCACACATTCCACGTAAAAACATGAACAAATTTATTCGCCCCCCTGTTTTCTATCCGACCTCTGTCGTTTTCGTGGACGACAACGACAGCTATCTTGACGCGTTACGCAGATTCTTTCCGGATATTTCAACGAATCTGTTCTTCACGCGGCCTCAAACCGCACTCGCGTTCATCCGTAAACATGCCCGCGAGAATTCGCTGGAGTTCGCGCCGGCGTCGGCCTGTCTGAGCGAGACCGGCCTGGAGCGGTTTGTTGAAAGCTCAGCGGAGCGAGACATCCTGGCCCGGGATTCCCGATTCGCGGAGGTGGCCGCGGTTGTCGTCGATTACGACATGCCCGGGCTAAGCGGCGTCGAATTCCTTGCGTCCATATCCGATTTGCGTTGCACGAAGGTGCTGCTGACCGGCGTCGCGGATGAGACTGTCGCGGTCAAGGCCTTCAATGCCGGAATCGTCGATCTGTATCTGAGAAAAACGGACGCGGATTCAGCCAGCAGACTGGTTCATTTTCTGAAAGACGCCAAAAGCAGGCACTGTTCGGAGGCAGGCTGGTTGGGCTTGGGCGAAAACGGCACGACCTATTGCGATCCGCGAACGAGGAAGGTCATCGACGCGGTGGTGGCCGCCGAAGGCATCGTCGAGTACTACTGGCGTCCGGAGCAGAATGCCATCCTGATGTTCGACCGCGCGGGCCATCCGAGCGTTTTCCTTGCGTGGGCTGAGAACGACTGGATCTCCCAGGCGGAGATCGTGGCCGATGAGACTGGGCCGGTGGATCTGTTGAGGCAAATGGCGGTGCGTGAGTCGATGCCGGTTTTCTGGCCGCACCTGGCCTTTCGTCCCGATACGCACTTCAGGACAGTCAAGCCGCAAACCATCCCGGACTGGGAGGATGCTTTCTATTGCTGGACCCGAATCGATCCGGCCGACGTGGGTTTGAGCACACAGACGTTTGCGCAATGGCGGAGTGACCGGAATCAGCCTCGCGGATAACGGGTCGGCCCCTTCGCGTACGCCACTATAACAATGCCGGAATAGACCAAGGTTTGCAGACACATTGAGCCACATGTACGCGATTCCGACTGCCTTTGTGTCTGCGCTGTTCGTGGTGTTCGGCCTTTACGTACTTATCACACAAGGCGTGACGCGCCTGTCCGCGCCATTCCTTTTGATGTGCGCGACCACATTTGCGTGGCAGGGCACGTGGACGTTGCTGTTCCAGACGGACGAGCCCCACATTGCGAGCGTGCTGGTCCGGGTCGGTTATCTGTTCATTCTCTTCCTGCCGACCACGTTCTATCACTTCGTCACGGAGGTGGCGGGGAGGCGCCGCGAGCGGCCGCTATTGCTCGCGTCTTACGGCATGTGTCTTGTGCTGGCCGCGCTGCTGCCCGGCGACGAAGTGGTCGCCGGCTACCGGCACTACTTCTTCGGCTACTATCCGAGCGCCGGGCCGCTGCATCCTTTGCACGTCGTGCAGACCGTGTTGCTTGCCGCCCGCAGCGGTCAGCTTCTGCTCGCGGCACGCAAGCAGCGTGGCGGCGAGGCGCGCAGGCGCCTCGATCTCTGCTTGGCCGTCCTTTGCCTATACTCGTTCGCGGCAGTCGACTACGCGGTCAACTATGGCTACGCGTTCTATCCGCCGGGTGTGCTGTTCATTGCGCTCAGCCTGGGGCTTCTTGCGATCACGATTGTCCGCTATCACCTGACTTACCCCTATGCGCTCGCGGCGACCATTGCGCACGAAATCGCGACGCCGCTGGCGACGATTGCCATGCACGCCGACGAAATCGCCAGCGTGTGGGCTAAGGTATTCAAAGGGTACCGGCTGGCCGTCACGCATGGGCTTTACGACGAGCAAGTGCATAGCGGGCAGTCCGAACGCGTCAGCCAGCTCGCCACAGCGATCAGACGGGAGGTAACGGGCACGAGCGCGATGGTCGAAATGGCGCTCGCCTCTTTCACGCCGGATCGTCTGGACCGCACCCGCTTTAGCCCTCATTCCATGCAGCACTGTGTGGCGTCGGCGCTGGAGCGCTATCCGTTCCGTGGCGACGAGCGGGCACGCGTGAGCGTGGCGCCGATTGACGCGGCGCTGTGCTTTTCGGGCTCGGACACGCTGGCGGTTCTGGTCCTGTTCAATCTGCTGAAAAACGCGTTGTACGCTATTCACGTGAGCGGTGAGGGCGAGATCGTCATCAGCGCGGTTCAGGAGCACGGTTTCTGCGTACTGCGATTCCGCGACACGGGGCCGGGTATCGCGCCCGACGTGCTGCCGTATATCTTCGACGCCTTCTTCTCGACCAAGCGGCACGGCAGCGGCGCGGGAATGGGGCTCGCATTTTGCCGCCGCGCGGCAGAGCTTCTGGGCGGCAGTATCGAATGCACTTCGATGCGCGGCGCGCATACCACTTTCACCGTGCGCTTGCCGGTACCCGGCTCGCCGGCGGACCGCGCACTGAGCCCATCGCCGGCGCGTTCCTGGCGCCGGCGTCAGGAGTGAAAGTATTCCTGGTCCGAGGGGAGTGCGCTCATGCATCACCGCTAGCATGCGCGAGTCGTTGAAGGGCTAACGTCTGTGCCGCCTCCTTTGACGCAACGATCTCCATTGCCACGCCGAATGCCTTTGCCGCCAGCGCGGACTGCGCCTTTAAGGCGGTTCGTTTGATGGCATCCGGCTCAATGGCGACCACGGCCTTGCACAGGCCGCCGAGTCCATGCTTGTTGCGCTTGAGCCAGAGGCCCCTTGTCTTCCTGTCGTCGTGTGTTTCATCCGGTTGGCCCTCCTCAAAAATGATCACAAATGGCTGTTCGCCCTTGAGCAGCGCGTCCATTTCGTTTTCCCATTGCGCCGCGTAGCCGGGTTTGATGGCTGACCGGCGTGACCATACGACCGGGAAGCTTTCCAGGTCATGCACGATGAAACGGTTGACTGATTCCATGGTTCTTCCTTTCATGCTTCGTGAATGGTGGCCCAGCCGCGCACCGATAATCGAAACATGCGCATGCTGCATCCGTCCTCCCAGTTGGATCAGGAGCGGCCATTCCACTCCTCGGATGCGCTCAAGGTTAACCGTCAACCGTGGTAACCTGATAATGACAGTGGGACGGAAAACAATGAAAAATGGCCAATTTCGAACGGGGGTAGTGAGCGCATGTCAGATCAGAGCGATCATCCGGACGGCCCGGCGCTTTTTGCTTTCTGGGGCACGGATGAGCCCGAAAACGAGTTCCAGCTTGGAACGCGGGAATACGATTGGCACCGCCACGTGCGCGGTCAACTCTTCTGCATCGAGAGCGGCCTGGTCCGCGTTCGCACCGCGCAAGGGTCGTGGCTGCTGCCGCCACATCGCGCCGGCTGGATTCCGCCCGGCGTCGATCACAAGGCGAGCGTGAGCGGGGCGTTGAGCGGTTGGGGCGTGATGCTAAGACCGGACGTGACCGCCGGTTTGCCGGAAGAGCCATGCGTCATCGGTGTCAGCGAGATGCTGCGCGCGCTTGTGCGCCGGGCGGCAAGCTGGACCAGCCGGGACCCTCTGCAGCCTGAGCAGGAACGCCTCGTTGCGGTGCTGCTCGACGAAATTCGTCTCTCTCGACACGAAGTGCTCCATCTGCCGATGCCGGCCGAGCGGCGGCTCCTCGCGATAGCGAACCAGTTGATTGAGCATCCGGAGGACGAGAGAACGTTTGCCGAGCTTGCGTTGTGGGCCGGCCTCTCGGCGCGAAGCGCGCGCCGCCACTTCGTTACGCAGACGGGTATGAGTTTCGTGCAATGGCGCCAACAGGCCCGCCTCGCGCTGGCGCTCGAACGGCTCGCAAACGGGGAGGCCGTTGCGGGCGTAGCCGAGGCACTCGGCTACGCGACACCGAGCAATTTCATTGCGATGTTCCGCAAGGCGTTTGGCGAGTCACCCGGCCGCTATTTCGCGAGGCGTAGCAATCTGGATAGGGGCGTGAGCGTGCAAGGGAAAAGCAAACTCCTCGGCTAGCCGCTCATGTCGGACGTTGACCGGCTACCGAATGACTGTGCAACAGATCACACGATGATCATCTTGCCGGCGATGCCCGATCGCATTGTCAGTTAGCATGGCAAAGTGATTTCAAGTGGGAAAAGCCGGCCGCTTCCGCGAAGTCTGGCAGGCGCCAGATTGCGCCGTTGACGCCCCATGAGCCCTCGGTGACATCGTGCACGATCACAGACGTAACCAGCCGGCGTTGGTCCGCTGGGGGTAAAGCCTGCCTGAAGGCATCGTGGACCAGGCTGACGTAGTGGGCACGGGTGGCTGCGTCAAGTACGCCGGCGGGTAGATAAATCATTGCAATGCACGGCAAAAGTTGTGCCGTCATATCGATGCCACCGCATGTCCAGAATCCCGGTGCGACTTCGTCGATCACGACCCAGCATAGGCTGCGTTTCCTCGGGTCGTCGGGAATCTGTTCTGCACTGGCAGCCGCATCATTAAGCAGGCGTACTAGCGTCTCGCGATGCGGGCCGGGAAAGGAAGCCTTGGGGAGTTTGACGAGAATGTTGGGCAACTGAACCTCTTCACTTGTGTGCAGGAGCTTGCATTAGAGCGCGGGGATGCGCAGAATCCGAGTGTCTGCGGGGACATCTTTCATGCGTATCCAGCCATTCTGTGATTTCACGATTCTCGTTCTTGACGGCGCCTATCCCTCGAGCGTCGCGCTAACGCTCGACATCCTGTCGGCTGCCGCGTCGGTGGCCGCACGTGTCGGCGTCGCGGCCCCTCGATGGCGTGTCTACTCGACTGCCGGCAACAGGGTGCAACTCGGGCATGGCCTCGCAATCGACGCGAAGCCTTTGCCGACGAGCATGCGCGCCGATGGCTCGATCTGGATCGTGCCGGGGCTGGGGTTGGAAAGTCCGCTCGATATTCCGGGCCGTTTGGAACAAGACGATGCGCTTACGGCAATTAAGGCTTTACGGGCTCATGCGCGGCGTGGCGGCACCGTCGCGGCGTCCTGTTCTGCTGTTTTCCTGCTACAGGCGGCGGGTCTGCTAGCCGGTCGCCGGGCGACAACGTCGTGGTGGCTCGCGCCGTTACTTCAACGTTTGGATAAGAACTGCACCGTCGATGCAGACCGCATGGTGATTGAAGACGGCCAAGTCGTGACAGCAGGCGCAGCACTCGCGCAAACCGATTTGCTGATGTATTTGCTCCGTGTCAGGTTCGGTCCGGCGCTAGCAGATACCTTATCTCGTGTGCTTCTTGTCGACGCGCGGCAGGCGCAGGCACCGTTCATCTCTCCGTCTCTGCTCGCGAGCGGGAGCGAGCTCATCGGCAAGATCATCGCGTATGCAGAGGCCTCGCTGCCTGAGCTGCCTGGTTTGGCGGAGCTGGCCGCGCAGTTTTGCATGTCGGAACGAACGTTCACGCGGCACGTGCGGGCCGCCACGGGTCGTAGCGCGCAGGATTTGTTGCAAAGCGTTCGGCTTGGCAGGGCGCGCATGCTGCTTGCCACGAGTCGAATGACAGTCGAGCAGATCGCTGAACAAGTAGGCTACAGCGACGCAACGGCCCTAAGAAGAATGATGCGTAAGCTTGTCGGCGCAACCCCGAGGCAGTTCAGGCCGAACGCGTATGAAGCGTGACGGTGTCGATCGGGTATCGACAGGTTCGACAGTTTGCTTCGCGCTTTCGCAAATGGCAGCATCGGGTCTGAAGACGCGGGCGCCGCGTGTACGTCGTCCGCGCGTGCCCGGATCAGAACGGATAGGCGGGAAGCCGCGACCGGGTCGTGATCCACTGCCACTCGCTGAACTGATCGGCGTTGGTCAGCGTGCTGTGGTTGAAGCCGTTGCCCGATGCGCCGACTCCACCGATCGGGCCATACACCTCGTGCAGCACGGTCTGATCGTTGATGTGGATGACACCGGTGTGAAGCCGGTCGGCGATGCTTTGCGCGCGGGCGAGATTGGCCGAGGCGACGGCCGCGACGAGACCGTACTCAGTCGCATTGGCGAGCTCGACCGCCTCGTCGTCGGTCCGGAACGTGGTGATCGGCGCGACGGGGCCAAAGATCTCCTCGTCGAACGCGGCCATGCCGCGTGTCACGCCCGTGAGCACAGTCGGTTCGAAAAAGAGTCCGTTACGCGAACCGCCGGTCAATGCCTTCGCGCCTTTGGCGAGCGTCTCGGCGACAATGCGCTCGACATTGGCGGCCTGACGTTCATTGATGATGGGGCCGAGTTGAACCTGCTCGTCAAAGGGATCGCCGACGATCAGCGCCTTGGCTTTTCTCGCCAGCACTTGCGCGTATTGATCCGCGATGTCTTCATGCACGAGATGGCGCCCGGCGGTGAGGCAAATCTGTCCCTGATGGAAGAACGCGCCCCACGCGCCGGCGCTCGCCGCCGCCTCGATATCAGCGTCGTCCAGCACGATATAGGGATTGTTGCCGCCGAGTTCCAGCGAGACGCGCTTGAGCTGTCCGCCGGCGATCGAGCCGATCTGCCGGCCCACGTGGGTCGACCCCGTGAAGCTGATCATATCGACGAGCGGTTCCTGGACCAGTGCGGCACCCGTGTCGGCGCCGCCGGGCAGAACATGGAAGAGTCCGGCCGGCAGGCCGGCTTCTTCGAACAGGCGCGCGAAACTCACGCCGCCCGCCACCGGTGTTTGCGAATCGGGCTTCAGTATCACCGCGTTGCCCATCGCGAGGGCCGGGCCGATGGCTCGCGAGCCCAGAATGAATGGCGAGTTCCAGGGTGTGATGACGCCGATGACGCCCACTGGGATGCGCCTCGCTATGCTCTGGCGACCTGCCTCGGCGGTGGACGTGAGCACGCCCATTGGCTGACTACCGAGCGCCGCGGCTTCCAGAACCTCGCGGGCGGACATCTGGACTTCCCACCATGCTTTCGCCCTGATCGAGCCTGTTTCCCTGACGATCTGATCGGCAAGTTCATCGGCGTGCGCCAGCACCAGGCGGGAAAATTCCCTGAGTACGTCGCCGCGCAGCGGGCCCGGTGTTTTCGTCCAGTCCTTCTGTGCCTCGCGTGCGATTGCGGCCGCTAGGGATACATCCTCCGGCGACGCGATACCGATTTCCCCGAGCGTCGCGCCCGTTGCCTTCTCGATCACACGCTCGGTGCCGAGACCGGAGGTCTTCCATCCGTTACTGTAGATTTTCGCGCTCCAGACTTCTGTCGGCGTGAGCAATGCTTGGGTCGTCATGTTCTGTTTTCCAAAATGCTGAAATTGTTGGAATCCGCGCTGATTCACGTGGACAATTTTGCGGCGATGCGCTCGGCCACCATGATGGTCGTGACGTTCGTCGGAGCCGACGGGATGTCGGGAATAATCGATGCGTCGACGACCCGCAGCGCTTCGACGCCGCGTACCTTGCCCCAGGCGTCGACCACCGCGGAGGGATCCGAGTCGGCGCCCATCGGCACGGTCGAAGTAGGGTGCAGATACGCAGCGACATTCGAAACGATGTTCGCCCTGAGCGCTTTGCCGTCGTCCACCGTGTTGCCCGGCGCCATTTCGTGATCGATCACATCCAGGAATGGTGCGGTTCGGCCGATCTGCCGGGACAACTGCACGGCTTCGACCAGCCGGTCGAGATCATTCGGGTCATCGAAGAAGTTGTAGCGAATGTCCGGTGCGGCGCGTGGATCGCGGCTCGAGAGCCGCAATTGACCGATCGACTTCGGCAGTGTCACCGCGCATGCCAGGACAATCGCGCCGCCGGTGGGGCTGAGCTTCGGGTCGATCAGATGCGTGCCCGAGATATGCAGGTCGAGATCGCCGGGTGCCGCGCTCTGAGAGCGTGTCCACACTAGCGCGCCGGAGGCGGGCTTCATCGCGTTTGCTTCGCGCTTGAGGGCGTAGACGTTGTAGAAAAACGGATGATCCTGCAGTCGATTCCCTACCGGCAGGTCGGCGACGGTTGCGATGCCGAAGTCGGCGAGATGCGCGGTAGGCCCAATACCCGAGCGCATGAGAATTGCGGGGCTGCCGAACGCCCCCGACGCGAGAATGACTTCACCCGCGGACAGGACCTGGCCGTCGACCAGCTTGACGCCCACGGCACGCTTGCCTTCGAAGACCACACGATCCACTTCGGCACCGCCCTGGATCGTGAGATTCGGCCGCGCACGCACGGCGGCGCTCAGATAGGCCATGCCCGTATTGATGCGCACGCCATTGACGACATTGAGCGTGTAGGGCCCGGCACCGTGTTGGTCCGCACCGTTGAAGTCCGAGACGTGGTTCAGGCCCAGCGCTTCTGCGCCGTCAACGAAGGCTCGCATCGACGGCGTGTTTTCCGCCGCTGTACGCTGCCGGATCGGAAATGGGCCGGTACGTCCGTGCCACTCGTGATCGCCGGAGGGCGTATTTTCCATCGACTTGTAGGCGGCCAGCACGTCCTCCCACGACCATCCTTCAATGCCGCGTTTGGCCCAGCGGTCGAAATCGGCCGGGCGAGCGCGTATTGCGACGGCGGCATTGACTGCCGAGCTGCCGCCGACCACACGGCCTCTGGGCACGGGGATGTCGTGGCCGAGACTGGCGGCGTCATCGGTGTGGTAGTGCCAGTCATAGGCCGGCGAGCCCGCGACGATATTGGCGTCTTTCAATACCTGAGGGTAGTCGTTAGGCGCGAAGTTCGGTCCGGCTTCCAGCAACAGAACGCGGCGGCGCGAGTCCGCGCTCAGTCGTGTCGCGAGAACGGCGCCGGCCGATCCACCTCCGACTATAAGGATATCGAAATGTTTGACTGACTTTAGCGATCGACTGGCTTCGGTGCTGCCGGATTGTTTTTCCACCCCTACGGCGGCTGCGGTACCGGTAACCGTACCGACTGCGGCAACTGCCGCTGCCGCACCTGTAATGAGGACTTCACGTCTGGACATCTTCATTGTTGTACTCCTGAACACATTGGCGGCGCTTCAAGCGCTCGATGAACCGATCGATCGATGTCGACACGGCTGTGTGCTCAGAATGGGCCCGCTTCAGGGAGACAACAAGATGGCTTGCCTGGAACTCATGTCCAATGAGATGGACGATGCGTCATGACGCGACGACCAGTGGAATGCGCTCGACCAGAAAGTCCAGGAATGCGCGAACGGAGGGCAGCATGCCATGGCGAAACGGGATGACCGCCGTGATACTGGCTTCGCCGGCCAACCAGTCCGGCAAGACCCGCTGGAGTGCGCCGGATCGCATGTCTTCGCTGCAGACGTAGGCGGGCAGGGCAACGATGCCGAGGCCATCTTGCGCAGCCTGCTTGAGGGTCACGATGTCATTGCCGGCCAGCCGAGGTTTGAGCGGCAGCACCCTTTCTCCGTGCATTGGGTGCTTGAGCTTCCAGGCCATTGGACTGTTGTGTCTCAACATGACCAATGTGTCGTGTCCGGCGAGGTTCTCCGGCGCGAGCGGCATACCGTAGCGCTCGATGTAGCGGGGCGCGGCGAACAGAAACCACGGTGCCGGAGCCAGCGTGCGCTGCACCAGGGTCGAGTCAGACAATGGACCGGTGTGCGAGCGCAGCGCGAGGTCGTAGTTGCCGCCCGCAATGTCGACCTGCTCGTCGCTGATGTGCTGGATCACATTGACCTTCGGATAGCGTTGAATGAAATCCGGAATGATCTGCCGCATGGCGAACAGCGAGGTCGCCACCGCGGTGGTGAAGCGGATCGTGCCGCTCGGCTCGGCAAGGCGTTCGCGCACGGCGCTTTCGGCGAAGTCGGCGCGTTCCAGCATCGCGACCGCATGCCGGTAGAACACGTCGCCTGCATCGGTCATGCTGAGCCTGCGTGAGGTCCGGTTGACGAGTCGAACGCCGAGCGCTGTTTCAAGTTGCTGAAGACGATGACTTACCGTCGACTTTGGCACGTTCAGATTGCGGCTCGCGGCGGTGAGTCCGCCGCACTCCACGATGCGAACGAAATAGCGGAAGTCGTTGAGATCCAGCATGGGAGCACCTTGCGAGTCCAGTGTGATAGACGGCGCCACTTTATACCGTTTGCCGATCCGTTGGATTTTTATCAAATCGGCTGGTTAGGAGACACCGCCCCTCGCCGACGTGTAGCAGTCGACGCTCGGGACGCCCATCGAGGCGACACTCAAGGTGACACTCAAGGCGAGGCCAGATTTTTTGTCAGTAATTTGACGAATACGTCAAAAAAGCTATACTAACGTCAACGAATACGGAGACATTGATATGAGCAATATGCCAGCCGGAGCGGTTCTCGAACGTCCTCACGCGTTGATGATTGACTGGTTTCCCGATGCGCTGCCGCATGCCACACAACAGACCAGCGCGACGCTGCGCACCGAAGACGGCGCGGCCACCTGCGGTGTTCTGTACCGGGGCGCATCGACGAAAACAGTCGTTTGCCTGATGCATCCGCGCGAGAACTTCACGTTCCACTATCTGATTCCCGGATTGCTGCGCGCGGGGGCGTCGGTCTGGGCTCAAGCGGCTCGTTCGGTCGGCAACGACCTTCGGCTCGAGCATGAACTTGCCTTGCACGATGTCGCGGCCGGCTTGCGCTACCTGCGCGAGGCAGGCTTCGAACGCATCGTGTTGCTCGGCAATTCAGGCGGTTCCGGGCTCTATAGTTTTTACATCCAGCAATCCGCGCTTTCCGCGCAGGACCGGATCACCAGGACACCGGGTGGTCGCGCCACCCATCTGGCGAGCGCGACCATGCCGATGGTGGACGGCATGATTTATCTGGCGCCGCATCCGGGGCAGGGCCGCTTATTGATGGGGTGCATCGATCCTTCCGTGACCGACGAAGGCGATGCGTTATCGATCGACGATACGCTGAACCCGTTCAACGCCGAGAACGGCTACTCCCGCGAACCCGGCGCGACGCGCTATGGCACTGAGTTCGTCGCCCGCTATCGTGCTGCGCAGCGGGACCGCGTAGCGCGCCTTGACCAGATGGCCCGGCAATTGATCGCCGTGCGCCAGGGCGCGCGGCAAGCCGTGAAGGACAAGCTTGCGACTCGCCGGCAGAAGCTCGAGGCCAACCACACGCCGGTCATGACCGTATGGCGGACGGACGCCGACCTACGTTGTCTGGACCCGTCGCTCGATCCGTCCGACCGCAAGCCCGGTTCGCTGTGGTCGCCGAATCCGGTCGTCTCGAACTATGGTTCGGTCGGGTTTGGACGCTTGTGTTCTCCGGAGTCCTGGCTTTCGACATGGTCCGGTCTGTCGTCGAATGCGGCGCTGGAAGCAACCGCGCCCTCGGTCACCGTGCCCTCGTTGCTGCTCGAATACACCGGTGATCAAACTACTTTTCCATTAGCCATTACCGACATTTTTGCCGCTATCGGCTCGAACGATAAGACCCACATTCGCGTGCGTGGCGATCATCACGGCAGACCGCTGGATGACGGGGATGAACCCGGCCGGGCAGTCGCCGCGCGAGCGGTCGGCGCATGGCTGCATGAACGGTCTTTCTTGTAACTCGGGAGTTGACGAATGAATCAATCAGTACCGCTTAGGCTGTCGGGCGTCGATCACACGGCGCGCCCGACGTGGAAGCTGCGCGAAACCATCGAGTTCTATCGCGACACGTTGGGTCTGCCGCTCGTCCATACGATCTCCGCGCGAGGCTGGGGTCCGGAGAGCCACCCGGACTTTCTTCATTTCTTCTTCGATAGCGGCAACGGCAGCACGATCGCCTTTTTCTACTATCTGGGCGAACCACGGCCGCAAGAGCGTCCCTTGATGCCGCCGACGCCAGACGACCATGTATTCGATGCGACGCACACCGCGTGGCTCACCGACAGTGCCGAACAGTTACTGGCCTGGAAGGAGATGCTCGAGGCCAAGGGCGTCGAGGTCTCATCGACAACGCAGCACGAAGTCATCGAATCGATCTACTTTCGCGACCCGAACGGCTATTTCATCGAGATCACAGTCAAGCTGCGCGAACTGCAATCGCTGGACGCGCGGGACGCAGCGCTCACGCTGGAGGCCGCAATCATGGCGGAACAGGCTGCGAGCAGTCACGAGGGGCAAGTCCGGAAGATTGACGTGGTATGGCAGGAAAAGGGCAGACTACTGAGTGGGCAATGCGGCATAAAGAGCGAAGGCCCCAGCATTTTCGTGCCGGCGCTGGCGGAGTTCGCGAGCGTAGTTGATGCAGCACGGCGCAATCCGGGTTATCGCGTATCACAGCCGGCGCCGGGCTACTTTCTGATTGAATCGAAAGAGGCACTCGAGTTCAATCGTAAGGAGCTAGGTTTGAAACCGGCCGTCTGGTATGGATTGTTCACCGGCGGGTTGTGCGGGCGTATCGATACGTTTGACAAAGACCGCGTTCGCATCGTCGAACAATAAGAACGGGTCGACTGGAGAAGACAGACATGGCAGGTATCCATTATCCGCTCGAAGGCGTCGCGTATTGCGAGCCGTCGGTCGCTCAGCACTATTTTCAGGTCGGCGCGTGGGTCGACAAGACGTTCGGCCAGGCGCTCGCAGAGACGGCACAACGTCTTCCCGACAAACTGGCTTTGATCAGCGACGAGCGCAGCATCACGTTCCGCGCGCTGGATGAACAAAGCGACCGTCTGGCCGCGGCCTTGCTCAAACTCGGACTCGAACCCGGAGCACGCGCCGTGTTCCAGATGGGGACGACGATCGACACCGCACTGGCTTTGTGTGCCTGTTACAAGAGCGGCATTGTTCCGGTCTGTGCGCTGCCGCAGTACCGCGAGGTCGAAATCGGCAAGCTGGCGAGCCTGTCGTTGCCGCAAGCGTATTTCGTCCAGGCCGACGTGGGACAGTTCGACCTGGTCGGCTTTGCGCAGAAGATGTGCGTCGAGCATCCGTCGTTCAAACGCCTGGTTGTTGCGCGCGGCGACGCACCGGCGGGGGCGCAATCGATGTTCGCATTGTTGGAGTCGATCTCGCTGGCGGACGCCAGGGCCGTTCTGAGCGGTGTGCATATCGGCTCGGAAGACGTCTTGAGCTTCCAGCTCTCTGGCGGCACGACCGGGGTGCCCAAGATCATCCCGCGTTTTCACGCCGAATATCTCGCGCATGCGGAAGCCTGGTCCAGGCACGTGGAGGCGGGCGAACACGCCACGCTGATCTGGTCACTGCCCTTGCTTCACAACGCGGCGCATCTGTATGCGCTGGTGCCCACGATATCCCTCGGGCAAACCACGGTGTTGATGCCGAAGGTCGATATCGTGCGGATGGCGGAACTGATCGAGCAGCATCGTGTAACGCATGCCGTTTCGATCGGACCGGTCGCGCCGCAGATCATGGCGTGCCCCGAAGTGCTCGACTACGACCTGTCGTCGCTCAAGCTGTTCTTTTGTCTGACTCGAGCCGATGGGCTCGAAGCGTTTCTCGGCGTGACCAGTTCGAATATGTACGGCACAACCGAAGGATTGCTGATCGGTTCGGGACCGGCTGCCGGCGAGTTCGTGCGTCATCACACGCATGGGCGATCAGGTTGCGAACATGACGAACTCGTTCTGCTCCATGCCGACAATGAATCGCCCGTCGCGTTAGGCGAAGTGGGTGAACTGTGTTTTCGTGGTCCGTCCAGCCTGAGAGGCTACTACAACGCGCCTGAGGCCAATGCCACAGCCTTTACGTCGAAGGGTTTCTTCCGGACCGGGGACATGATGCGCGCCCATGTCATCGATGGGGTGACTTACTTTTCATTTGAAGGACGCCTGCGCGACAACATCAATCGCGGTGGCGAAAAAATCGGTGCCGAGGAAGTCGAAGCGTTGATGAGCCACCACCCGGCGGTACTGGACGCAAAACTCGTGGCGATGCCCGATCCGTTCTACGGAGAAAAGGGCTGTGCGTTTCTGATCATCCGCGAAGGCCATGACGCGCCCGATATCCCCCAGATGATCGACTTCCTCTCGTCACAGGGACTCGCGAAGTTCAAATGTCCGGAGCGGATCGAAATCGTGGATGAGTTTCCGGTCACGCGGGTCGGCAAAGTCGACAAACCCGCCATGCGCCGGATCATCGCGCAGACCATCGAATCCGAAGCTGCGGCGAATGTTTCACCTTCCAGACAGGATCATTGACATGAGTAAGATCGCCTACCGGATCGGCCAGATCGTGCCGAGTTCCAACACGACGATGGAAACCGAAGTGCCCGCCTTGTTGCGCCTCCGTGAAACGCTGGCGCCGGAACGCTTCACGTTTCATTCGAGCCGCATGCGTATGCACAAGGTGACGAAGGAAGAACTCGTCGCCATGAACAAGGAAGGCTTGCGATGCGCCGCGGAACTCGCTGACGCCCGCATGGACGTGATGAGCACCGCCTGTCTTGTCGCGATCATGGCCATGGGGCCGGGCTATCACCGTACGGTGGAAAGGGAGTTGGCCGAGGTGGTCAAAGCCAATCAGTGCGATGCGGCGGTGATGACTTCAGCGGGAGCGCTCATAGAAGGTCTGAAGATCATGGGTGCCCGCAGAATTTCATTGATGGCGCCCTACATGAAGCCGCTGACCAAACTGGTGGTGGAATACATCGAGAGCGAGGGGATCGAGGTGGTCGACGCGCTTTCATTCGAGATTCCCGATAACCTGGACGTGGGACGGCGTGACCCCATGCAGCTTCTGCAAGATGTGGGGATGCTTAATGTGGCGAATGTCGATGTCGTCGTCGCGTCGGCCTGTGTGCAGATGCAATCGCTGCCGGCTATCGACGCGATCCAGGCGCGGCTCGGCATTCCGGTGACGTCGACCGCGGTATGCACGACGCGGCGGATGCTCGACAAGCTGGGACTCGACGCGAAGATTCCTGGCGGAGGTGCGTTGCTGACTGAGACGTTTGCGACGCCAGTCGCGCCGGCCGAGGCCTGACATGACCGCCTTCGAGGGTGTCGACATAGCCCCGTCAGTGAGCGTATTTGCGTCGGTGACGCTGAGTCCAATCTGCATAGCCTGGCCCGAACGTCGTTCGATCGCCATACCCGTGGAATTTCGCAACCGTTTGATGGAAGTCGCCGCGCAGCGCACGGCGCTCGAGTCAGACGCAGGAGACTGAGGATGAACATCAATATCGTAGGAGGAGGGCCCGGCGGGCTGTTTCTCTCGTATCTGGTCAAACGACGCTTTCCGGAGTGGACGGTTCGCGTCTTCGAACAGAATGACGCCAGCGCCACTTACGGTTGGGGTGTGGTGTTCTCGGATGTCGCACTATCGTTTCTCGAGAAATCGGATCCTGAGTTCTTCCGTCGGTTTACGGCCGGCCACGTGCGTTCGGAGCATATGGAAATCGTTCACCGCGGCGTGCACGTGCCAATACATGGCAACTGCTTTTCGCGGGTCGCGCGCATTGCGTTGCTGCAGTTTCTGCATGCCGAATGCAGATCGGCGGGCGTCGATCTGCAGTTCAATGCTCGCGTGGATGATCTGGGTGCATTGCGTCAGGCAGATCTCGTGGTGGTGGCAGACGGCGTGAACAGCCGGACTCGCGCACAACATGCGGATGCGTTCAAACCGTCGTTCGTGCAGCGTCGCAACAAATTTGCCTGGTACGGGACCAGCAAAACGTTTCATGCTGTCTCGCTGATCTTTCGCGAAACCGAGTTTGGTGTTTTCATCGCCCATAGTTACGAGTACGCCGACGGGATGAGTACGTTTCTGATCGAAACGGATCCGCAGGCGTGGGCACGCGCCGGATTGGCCGAGATGAGCGATGCGGACAGCCGCGCCTTCTGCGAGCAGGTTTTCGCCGACGACCTGGACGGACACGGTCTGCTGTCGAACAAGTCCACATGGTTTGAAGCCGTGACCGTCAAGAACGAGAACTGGCATCACGAGAACATGATTCTGATCGGGGACGCGCTACGTTCGGTGCATTTCTCGCTCGGCTCCGGTACGCGTATGGCGATGGAAGATTCGATCGCGCTATACGAAGGTTTGTGTGCTCATGGGACAGATCTCAACGCTGTGTTCGAGTATTTCGAGGCGTTGCGCCGTTCCGCTTCAGATCGATTCCAGCTCGCTGCGGCAAAGAGTCTTGAGTGGTATGAAAACGTCGGCGACAAGCTGCATCTCGATCCGGTCAGCTTCACTTACGACTACATGCGTCGTACCGGACGTGTCACGCATGATGATTTGCGCAAGCGCGCCCCCGAATTCGTTCGGCAATACGAGTTGCTTCACGGTGAGGCGGTGGACTGAGGCTGCGACTGACGCGCATTCATTTTTTTTGCTAGCCATTTGTCGTTTTCGTCAAATAAAAGATATGAAAGTGAGTTGAATGACAGATAAGCGGTGCGGTGGCGACGCGTCCGTTTGCGCGAATCCGCACCGACTAAAGCAATCAGGTTGGGAGACATTCATGGCATCGCCAGGTGAAGAAACCGCATTTTCGCTGTTCGACGGCCGGCCTGTTACCGCCATGCAGTGGCGCGTGCTCGGCCTATGCGCGTTGTGCATGGTGATCGACGGCTTTGATGTTCAGGCGATGGCTTATGCCGCTCCGGCCTTGATCAAAACCTGGGGTGCCAGCCGCTCCGTGCTGGGGCCGGTGTTCGCGGCCGGATTGCTGGGCATGTTCGCCGGATCGCTGGTGCTCGCGGGATTTGCTGACACGATCGGCCGCCGTCCGATGCTGATCGCGGCGACCGCCTGGATCGCGCTTTGCATGGCGCTTACACCCTTTGCCAACTCGATCGGCGCACTGATCGGCATTCGTTTTGCCGCTGGTATCGGCATGGGCGCGATCGTTCCAAATGCGATGGCGCTGGCGGGCGAATACAGTCCGGCACGCATCCGCGTGAGCCTGATGATGGCGGTATCGTCGGGCTACATCGTCGGCGGTGTGGTAGGGGGCGGAATAGCGGTTTTGGTGATCGCGCCATTCGGCTGGGGCGGCGTTTTTTACGCGGGTGCCTTGCTCACCGCGCTGTTGTGCCTTGCAATGTTCGCGGCGCTTCCCGAATCGCTGCAATTTTGCCTGCTGCGCCACCCGCAAACGCCACGTACCTTGCTACTGCTGCACCGGGTGGCGCCCGATGCCGCCATGCCCACATTGCCACCCGCGAACAGGGTAGTCAGCGGCAACACACTGGCGATGCTGCTGGGCGAAGGCCGTCGAATCGTCACACCGCTGCTCTGGGCTGCGAACTTCGCCAACATGCTTTGCGCGTACTTTCTCGCCGCATGGATTCCCGTGTTGATGAGCGGTGCAGGCTATTCGTCCAATCGAGCGGTGTTGGCGGGCACGGCACTGTGGCTTGGCGGGTTGCTGGGCAACTTCGCGCTCGGCATGTTGATCGATCGGCGCGGCTTTGCGGCGGTGTTGTTTGCCAATTTTGCCCTCGGTGGCATCGCCATCGTCGGCATCAGCTACTTTCATACCGTGCCGCTGGCCGACGTTTTGTGTATCGCATTCGCCGGATTCTGCATTCTGGGCGGCCAATCCGGCCTGAATGCACTGGCGGTCACGATCTATCCGACCAGGGCGCGTGCTACCGGCGCGGGCTGGGCGCTCGGTTTCGGCAGGCTCGGCGCCGTGCTTGGGCCGCTGGCCGGCGGGCAGTTGATGGCGCTCGCGTGGAGCGTCGATCGAACCTTGCTCGTGTCAGCGGTGCCGACCGTGTTGGCGGCGGTGGCTGTCGGCAGTCTTGGCCGTCTGCGTGAGCGGCACGTGAAGCTGATCCCGGTTTCCGAGGAGCAGGTGCCAGTCCGACATAGCACGTCCAATCCGCTGGACAACAAACGGGCTTAGCCGACCACAGAGCGGCCCGCTGAATATGAGCGTTTCGTGACCGTTTTGATTCAATACGCGCACAGCGACGCATGACGCCGGCGCATGGGCCAGGACAGGCTGCGAGGGGTTGAACGGGGTGGCCTGAGCGTTACAATCACGCAAACACAACACTACGGTAAGACGGCGTTCTGGCCGTCGACCGCTATCAGGAGTGGTTTCGTGGCAAAGGTGAATGCTGAGGGACAAAAAGAACAGATCCTGAACGCCGCGGCCGCGCTCTTCATCGAGAAGGGTTTCGGCGGTGCGTCGATGCAGGAAATCGCCGAGGCGCTGGGCGTGACGCGTACCGCGGTCTATTACTACTTCAAGAACAAGGACGAGATACTTACGGCGTTGGTCGAGGAGGTCACGTTAAGAGCGAGGCGGCTGTCAAGCCAGGCAGTTGCCGAACCGGATGCGGATCCGAAAGAACGCCTGCGTCTGCTGGTTCATCAGCACACGATGCTGATTCTGAGCCACTACAACGAATTTCGCGTGATTCATCGCACCGAGCAGCAGTTGCCCGAACGCGCGTATCGCGCGAACGAAGATGCCAAGCGGGCGGTGTTGAACAACTTTACTTCGGCAATCGAAGCAGGGGTCAGCGCCGGGGTGTTCCGTGTCGTCGACGCCAAGGTCACGGCGTTCACGCTCATCGGCATGTGCAGCTGGCCCGCGTTCTGGTACAAGCCGGAGGGGGCAAGCAGCGCGATCGAGATTGCCGACACGATCGCGGAACTCGCTGTGCAATCGGTCGTGCGGCCCGCCAAGCGGCAATTGAAAGGCAACAGCGCCGTAAGCGAAGCGTTGGCGCTGCTGCGCGAGGATCTCGATCATCTGTCGCTGATGATCGACAAAACGCCGAAGGCAGGCTAGTTTTTTATCTGCCTACGGTTTGACGCTCTCGCTGCCTATAACCGGTTTCCAGTTGGCGAGCGGTGTGAGGAAATGAAGGTCGAAACGGCGTTCGACGAACGCCCAGCGACCGTCGCGACGTTCAAAGCGGTCGTGGTAGAGGCCGCTGATTTGCACCGGACCCATCTCGACATGGGTGCACAGGCAGTCGACGGCTGCCCGGCCGGTCGCTGTATCGCCGTCGATATCGATCAACGGATTGGCCATCCAGTGATGCATGTGGGGCATTTTTTCCCAGTTTGATCGGGCCGATTCGAGAATTGCCTCGACGCCTTCGAAATTGCCGAACGCGTCGCCGAGTGCCAGCGTGGCGCCTTCATGCCAAATGCTGTGCAGAAGAGTTTCATCATGGCTATCGAAGGCCTGCGCATACTCGGCAATCAATCGTTCAAGAGCGAAGCGGCTTTCCAGCGCATCGAGCCGTGAGTCCAGCGTTTGACCATTCATGGAATATGTCCTGTGATGGATGATTTAAAAGTCGGTGGATCGGGACAATTCGCGCCAGCGTGCGACTTCACGGGCAACGTATTCCAGCTTGTCGTCCACGACCTTGAGCGCGTCTGCGCCGGCGACGAAGCGCAGCGGCGGGTTCGTTTCGTTAGCGAGTTGAACTAGCGCACGGCCAAGTTTGTCGGGGTCGCCGACCTGGTCGTGATTGCGGGCTTCGAACACCGCGTTGGCCTTGGCCCGGAAATCGGCATAGTCATCCAGATCGTGCGTGCCGCGTTTCAGCGAACGGTCGTCGAGAAAGTCGGTACGGAAGGCGCCCGGCTCGACGATGGTGAGCTTCAGACCGAAGTCCGCGATTTCCTGCGCGAGAGCCTCGGAGAATCCTTCGATGGCGAACTTGGTGGACGAATACATTGAGGCCCCTCGAACACCCTTGAATCCGCCATTGGAAGACATGTTGATGACGAGCCCTGCACGTTGCCGGCGCATCACCGGCAAGACTGCTCGGGTGACGTTAAACGTGCCGAATACGTTGGTGGCGAATTGGCGTTCGATCGCTTCGGGCTCGATTTCCTCGAAGGGCCCAAATTGACCATAGCCCGCGTTGTTGACCAGCACGTCGATGCGGCCAAAACGGGCGAGGGCGGCGTCCACCGCAGCCTCGGCCTGCGCCGCGTCGCGAATATCCAGTTGCGCTGTCAGAACGTGCGCTGCGCTCGCCGCATAAACCTGCTGCAGCCGTTCAGGATCGAGATCGGTGGCGACCACGAGGTCTCCCGCAGTCAGCGCTGCCCGGGCAATGCCGGCGCCGATGCCGCCGGCGCTTCCAGTGATAAACCAGACTTTGCTCATAGCGGCATGTCCTCTTCAATCCAGCGCAGCGCCGACGTGTGGCGCGGCGTCCAGCCGAGTTCCTTGCGAGCACGCTTTGCGCGGACACGGCTGTTTGAGCCGAAGGTATAGTGGGCGTGGACCGCACCCCAACGCTCGGTAGCTTGCTCAACGGTCCAGGATTGAACCGGTGCAAGCTTTAGACGCCGTGCGATAGCATCGCCAATTTCACCGAACGACGCTTCGCCGTTCTCGATGAAATAGAACGCACCAGCCGGTGCTTTCTCCAACGCGAGCAGATAGAGCTCGGCCACATCTTCAATATGGACATTCGACCAGCGATTGACGCCGCGTCCAACAATGTGCACCACGCCGCCTTTGCGCGCATCGTCGACCAGAAACGGGATCTGCACGCTGCGCGGATTGAGACCTGTGCCGCTGCCGTAGATGTTGCTGGGGCAGATCACCACGGCGCGTACACCCTCGGCGGATGCGGCGAGTACTCGCAGTTCAATGTCGCGACGGGGTTGCTTGACGGGCTCTACGATCATTGGCGTCTCTTCGTCGTAGATCGCTTCAGAAACATGATTGCCCAGCGCGTCATCACCGATCACACTCGAACCGCTCGTGTGCAGCAATGGCTTGCCGGAGTCGCGCAGGCCCACGATAAGGGCTTCGATTGCTGGCCGATGGTCACTGTCGGCAGCATGAATCACGCCGTCCGATTGCTGGGCCTCGCGCGTCAGCAGGCTGCTGTCTTCGAGGCTGCCGATCACGGGTTCGATACCGAGTGCTTTCAATGATTCGGCTTTGCTTGCGTCGCGTATCAATCCACGCACGCTGTGGCCCGCGGCGAGCAGGCGACGGGCGACCGTGCCGCCGACGAAACCGCTGGCGCCGGTAACGAAAATGTTCACGATTTGTTCCTTTAGATGACTTGGTTCGGTAACGTATTTACGTAACTTGATTAGCTGTCGAAGCAGCTAGCAGGGTGGTCTGGTGCGCAACAAGCCGCCATGTTTCCTGCTCGCGGCGCCAGACCACCATGAAGAACGATTGGATATTCCGTTCTGTTCCGCGCACGGTTGCCTCCATCTTCAGGACACCGCTTGCAACGAACGACTGATCGCCAAGGGGCACGGCTGTCTCGATGCGGCTATTGGCGTTTCGGTAGATCACCGTACCTGTCCGGACGGCGTCGAGGTAAGTCGTCTTGTCGTCTTTCAGGCCGCTTGAATGCACAAAATTCAGCTCGTCGGAAAGAAGATCGGTTAGCGCGCCGACATCGGCATTCAGCAGTCGCTGCCATCGTGTGTCCTCGAGCTTGCGCGCGAGATCGAAAAGGTCTGGTCTGGTTGTCATCATGAGTTCCTGTTCAGGCATGGGTTTGCCGCTGCACATTCAATACCGCGGGAATAGAGACCGTTGTCTCCTGCGAGACAAAGAGTTCGTGTCTTCTCCACACCGCAAAAGTAACGGCTTTTCGGGCGTGAACTAAGTAGGGTAGAGTTCCCGATAGAGCGGACAATGTGTCCGCGTAACGGATGCTGCAAGACTATGGATAGCGTTGCGCTTAATGTTTTTGTTCAGGCCGCCGAGACCCGCAGCTTTGTCGCTGCCGGTCGCATCCTGGGCATTTCCGCTTCTGGCGTGGGCAAAAGCGTGACGCGTCTCGAGCAGAGCCTCGGCGTCAGGTTGTTTCATCGAAGCACGCGCAGCGTGACGCTGACGGCCGAGGGCGAGATGTTTTTCGAACGCGCGCGCCGCATTCTGGCGGAGTTCGACGCGGCTCAAGCAGAGTTATCCGAAGCATCAGCCGTCCCCAAAGGGCGTTTGCGCATAGGGTTGCCCATGATCGGCGAGCCCTTTCTTCCTGTTCTTGCCAAGTTTCGGCAGCGTTATCCCGAGATCGAACTGGATCTCGATTTCGACAACCGGAAGGTCGATGTGATCGAGGAGGGCTACGATGCTGTCGTGCGTAGCGGCGACGTTGAGGATTCCCGTTTGACCTCACGGCGATTGGGTTACTTCCGGATGCTGCTCGTCGGCGCGCCGGACTATTTCGAGCGTTGCGGAAAACCGGCGCACCCGAGAGAACTTGCCGAACACACTGGCATTCAATTCCGCATGCCGAACACGGGAAAGCTGCAGGTCTGGCAATTGCGGCGCGATGCCGACGAACCCGAGGCACAACTCGCCACAGCGGTGACATGCAATACCAATGAGGCGCGCTTGTGTTTTGCGCTTGAAGGTCTCGGTATTGCCTACATATCCGATTTCACGGTACGCGATGCCCTCCGTGACGGCAGGCTGGTGACGGTTCTCGATGAATACACGA
Organism: Burkholderia sp. GAS332; assembly: GCA_900142905.1. Taxonomy (NCBI): domain Bacteria; kingdom Pseudomonadati; phylum Pseudomonadota; class Betaproteobacteria; order Burkholderiales; family Burkholderiaceae; genus Burkholderia; species Burkholderia sp. GAS332. The sequence continues at coordinate 2,403,937 of FSRV01000001.1, forward strand.
CCGACCACAACACGTTCCAACTGTTGTGGCCGTCCGGCAGGCATATCACGCCGAAGCTACGAGCGTTCATCGATTTCATCAGCGAGCATGTCCCGCTCGAGAAGGCGCGTCAGTAAGGGATGAACAGTGCATACCGCAACGGCGGCTTGACGTCGAGCGTTCCCCCGACGTCGATCTCCCGGCGATTTACCAGACCGAATCACCGCGGATCACTGCATCCGCGCCACCGTCGATGAAAATGGTCTGGCCGGTCATATGGCCGTTCTTTTCGCTAGCGAGCCAGGCAAGGAACTCGGCTGCTGCTGCGGGCTCGTACGGACCGCCGAGCGGCATGGGAGTGCCGGCGCTGACGGCGCGCTTCTTATCGGGGTCCTCAAAAAGTCGCGCTAGCAATTCGGTCTTGACGAGTCCTGGCGCAAGCGCATTCAGCGGTATGCCTGACTCGGCCCAGTCCGCATTGATGGCGTTGCGACGGATCCATCGTGAAAGCGCTCTCTTCGATGTCGCATAGACGTAACTCGCATCTCGTGCCCGTTCCAATGCCTGTTCTTCAGTACCGTTGAGCAGCATGTTCAGGAGTTGCTCATCGTAGGGATGGACGGAGGTAATGGACGAGACGGCTACGGCACGAGGGGCCGACGACTTCAGCAGCAGCGGCCGGAGCCCCTGCAGCGTCGCCACGGCGCCGTAATAGTTGATCGCTACGGTGGCGGGGCCCGCAATATCGACACCTGCTACGGCGAGAACGCCGTCGATCGAACCACCGCTTTTTCTCGTCACCTGCTCGATCAGAGCAGCGCGTCCTTCAGGTGTACCCAGGTCTGCGATGACTTCGGCGTTGCGAATATCGGTGCCAATCACATGATGGCCCTGCGCCTCGAGTAACTGCCTGGTTGCCAAGCCAATGCCGGATCCTGCACCTGTAATGACGTAAGTTCTGCGCGTATTGGACATATTAAGTTTTCCATTTAAGACGGGCCGCAAGGGCAAACCAGCTCATCCCCAGGCGCGTGGCCAGGGAGGGCTTGCGTGTCGAAAAGGTAGCGGTTCTACTGCGAAAGATGAAGAAGGCTGCGGCTCCCGACAGTGCGGACAAGTTGTCCGTACCTAGGCGTCCTTTGGCAATTTGAATGTCTTGGATTCGTTCCAACGGGTTTGCGGACAATCAGTCCGCTCAACCGGGACATTCGGCCTGCTTAATGCCTTCCAGTCAGCGACGATATGATTTTGTGAAAGCACAACGGGCCCAACGCCGGCTTTAGCGAACGCTGGACTTCTATCTGGCTCGCCGGTTGGCCTTCAGACCGGCAACACGCTGTATGTCGGATAGTTTATGGGCGATCGCTTGCTCAAGAACGATCTTTCCGGGCGTCGCTAGCAGCGTAGTCTGGCGGACCACGCGAGTTCGGCGCGCGGGACAGGTCAGCGGGTTGCCGTCAGCATCAAAATGTAGGTAATTGTCGAGACAATGATGACGCCAACACCGATAAGGACCTTCGTGTTGTTGAACTCGACGAGGCCAAATACGCAAATGGCGATGCCGAAAACCGCCATCAAGGTGCCGATCGCCGCAAGCACGACGCACACTTTGCTCCCCGTTGTTTCCTCCGGGTTTGCAGGTGCTTCCAACTGGTCAGGTTTCATGTTGAGTCCTTCCGCGATACGAGCGCGCAGCCTCGAGCCATCAACGACCGGCGGGGGAGATTGTGCGGGCAATCCGGGGCCCCCTGCGCGCTGGTATTTCCATTGTAGGAAGTCTGCCTTACACATCAATACGCGTGGCGCCCGCCGTGAACCGGCTTGCGGAATTCCCCCGGCTGCACCGTTCTGAAGCCGGGTTCAGCGGAGCCTGTGCCACGCACCCGATCCGGCGATGGCGGGTACGATCGCATTTTGTAATAAGCTACACAGCATGCAAAGCGATCATTCCGTCCCCGCCGTCAATGCCATGGTGTTTGCCGAAAGTCTTCGGGAAGCCGGTACGGATGCGTTCTCGAGCGCCGTACTCGCGGCGCTGAACACGTTCGTCTCCGTGGATCACTGCACGCTGGTCAATGTGGCCGGTCAAACTGCGACGATGGCGGGTGCCGCCAGTCGCGATTCGCAGCCCGATGCGCTCAGGCTTACGGAAGCGTACGTCGGCGGATACTTCCTGCAGGACCCGCTCGTGCGTGAGGAAACCTCGTCGACCGTACCGCGGCGCGCTGATCCAACGGTCCGGTCGGTGAAAATCGACGAAGCGTCCAATGCGGAATATTTCGAGCGCTTTTTCGCGAGACCGGCGATTTCGGACAAGCTTTCCGTCGTCGTGCCCGGGGCGGGCGCCATCTCGTTCCTCAATCTGTACAAGTCGACCCGGCAAGGACGTTTCGACGCGCGCGAGAAAGCGGCCATCTCGTCGATTGGCGATTTTCTGGCGGCGCTGACCGACACGCATAACCGCCTGGCGGCGACTTTGGCTAAGCCCGCCGTGGCCCCGGAACTTTGGCAGCGCTGGCAGACGCTGCTATCCGATCGGGAAAAATCCGTCGCGCGGATGTTAGGGCGCGGCGAAACGGCCAAAACCGTCGCCGCGGCGCTCAACCTGTCACCCACCAGCGTCATTACTTACAAGAAGCGCGCGTTCGCCAAGCTGGGCATCGCAAAGCAAAGCGAACTCGTCGCGCTCGTCACACTATTAGGGTAAGCACCGGTCCCGCTAACGGCCTGTGTCCTCTTTCGTGAGGGCAGACGGCCAGCCCGGCACTTTCTAGACTACGTCTTCAATCAACCGCGCCTCGTTGCCAGGCCGGTGCTTCTGGAGACAGTCATGCCCATCGTCCTTTCAGGCGTCGTTCAAGGCCTGCATCATTTCGCGTGGCGTTGCCGCGATGCCGAAGAAACGCGGCATTTCTACGAAGACATGCTGGGCCTGCCGCTCGTCCATCTGATTCGCAACGACCATGTACCGAGTACCGGCGAGTACTGCCCGTACGTGCACATCTTCTTCGAAATGGCGGACGGTTCGTTCATCGCATTCTTCGACCTCGGCGACGATACCGCTGCCGAGCCTTCGCCCAATACCCCAGGCTGGGTCAATCACATCGCTTTACGCGTCGATTCGCCTGCCGAGTTGCGGCGGATGAAAGCCCATTTGCAGGAGCAGGGCGTGGAGGTGCTGGGTGTGACCGATCATCACATCATCGAATCGATCTATTTCTTCGATCCAAACGGTATCCGTCTGGAACTGACGACGCCGACGGTCAGCGAAGCCGTGATGCGGGACCACGCGAAAGAAGCACACGCCCAGCTGCGTGCGTGGAGCAGCGAGAAACGACTGCGTACGGAAGGCGCCGCGCAGGGGGCCGCGCAATGAATCCCTCCGTTCTCAAACTCGTCACGATCGACGTTCGTCCCGGCGCCGCGATGGAAAGCCAGTCGGGTCTGCAGAATCTGCGGCCCCGCATCTACGGGGCGATGTCCACACCGGCTAACGGCAACCGCAACGTCGCGGCGATCGTCATGCATCCGACCAGCAATTTCATGGGGCATTACCTGCTACAACCGCTTGCTGAGCGTGGCATCGCCTGTCTCGGCCTCAATTCGCGCTATGCCGGCAACGACGCCATGCTGCTCATGGAGCAGGTGATTCAGGATCTCGGCGCGGGCGTGGCATGGTTGCGCGAGCAGGGTTACCGGAAAATCGTACTGATCGGCAACTCAGGCGGCGCCGCGCTGTGTAGCTTCTATCAGGCCCAGGCGGAAAATCTCACGGCGACACGATTTGCCGACGGCTTGCCCACACATCTGGTGCGCGACGACCTGCCGCCGGTGGACGCAATCATGCTATCTGCCGCGCATGCCGGCCGCTCGCGGCTGATCGCGCAATGGCTGGACCCGTCGGTGATCGATGAAAGCGATCCGCTTGCGACCGATCCGCAGTGGGATCTCTATGGCGGTATAGCGGCGCCGTTCTCGGCGGAGTTCGTGACGTCGTTTCGTGCGGCGCAACTTGCGCGGCGGGACCGCATTGAGCAATGGGTTCTGCAACGGCTACAGATGTTGCGAGCCACGCCAGGTGCGCCACAGGACCAGACCTTCCTTGTCTATCGAACGCATTCCGATCCGCGCTTTCTCGATCTGTCGCTCGACGCGAACGATCGCGCTGCCGGTTCGATCTGGGGCGACGCGCGCACCGTCAACTACGCGGCGAACGCGATGGGGCGTTTCAACACGTTGCGCTCGTGGCTGTCGCAATGGTCGTCACGCTCGCAGGCCGACGGGCCGGACAACCTCGCAAAAACCAGCGTGCCGGTGCTGCTCATGACCCACACCGCGGACGGTTCGACGTTCCCGAGCACCGCTCAAGCATGGCGGGATGCCGCGCGCGAGCGTCTCACGGAAGTGGCCGTACAGGGCGGTAACCATTATCTGGCTGGTCAGCCCGAACTCGTGCGTTTCACCGCCGACACGTTCGAGGACTGGCTCGGCCAGCAGTCCTTACTGAATACTCGCTGAACACCGGGAGCGTTGAAAAATGGAATCGATCGGACCATTCCGCTACCGGAAGTACGCGTCGCCATTGCCGTCTCTTGTGGACGGCTGCGAAGTCACGCGGCATCAGGTCGTCATTTGCGGCGGCGGCCCCGTGGGACTCGCAACGGCGCTGGGTCTCGCCCGTTATGGCGTGCCGTCCGTGGTGCTCGAAGCCGATAACACCGTCTGCGTAGGAAGCCGCGCCGCCTGCGTGTCGCGCCGCAGTCTGCAGATACTCGAGCGTCTCGGCGTGCTCGACGCAGTGCTGCAAAAGGGCCTCGCATGGACCTCGGGCCGTAGTTTCTACCGGCAAACGGAAGTCTTCAGATTTGACATGCCGTACGACGAAAACCAGAAGCTGCCGCCAATGGTGAACCTGCAGCAGTACTACATCGAGCAGTTTCTCGTCGACGAAATCACGACGAACTACGCAGACTTGATCGACATCCGTTGGGGCAGTCAGGTCACCGGACTGACGACGGGCTCTGACGGATCGACTTTGGAGGTCAAGCATCCGGCAGGGACTTACTCGCTCGACGCCGCGTGGCTGGTTGCCTGTGACGGCGGGCAGAGCTTTGTGCGCAAACGGCTCGGTTTGCCACTGTTGGGTGCGGCCTATGAAGGGAAGTACGTGATCGTCGATATCGAACTGGAGAGCCCTGAACCCGCGGAGCGGCGCGCCTGGTTCGATCCGCCGTCCAATCCGGGCTGGACGATGCTGTTGCACAAGCAGCCCGACAATCTCTGGCGTATCGACTACCAGGTGCCGGACGATACCGACATCGACGCGGCGATCACACCTGAAGCCGTCACGCCTTACGTGCAAAGGCAGCTTGAGTTGATCGGCCAGGCGCATCTGCCATGGAAGCTCGTGTGGACGAGCGCGTACCGGGCAGGCGCGATGTCGCTCGAGAGCTATCGTCACGGCCGCATTCTGTTCGCCGGCAATGCCGCGCATGCCATGCCGATTTTCGGCGTGCGGGGACTCAACTCCGGTTTCGACGATGCGGACAACCTCGCGTGGAAGCTGGCCGCTGTGCTGCAGGGCTGGGGCGGCGATGCGCTGCTGGACAGTTACAGCGCTGAGCGGGTCCACGCGTTTCGCGTCAACGCAAAGAATGCGATGCGTAGCACGGAATTCATGGCGCCGCCGTCCCGAGGCTATTCGCTGATGCGCGAGGCGGCGCTGTCGCTGGCCGAACGGCATCGCGACATCGCGAAGCTCGTCAATCCGCGGCAGACGAGTGCGATCGACTACACCGATTCGCCGCTGTCGAGCGGGGCGGGCTTGCCGCGCGGCCCACGTCCCGGGCACCTGATTGCCGATGTTCCGGTGACGGGAAGCCGGGGAGAGCGGTTCCTGTCCGAGGTAGGGGGACAACATTTCACGCTGATCGTGTTCGGACACGGATGCGACGATCTGACGTGTCTGACGCGAGCCGAAGCTGCGCCGGTGCGTGTGGTGCAGGTGCAGCTCGACGCCACCGCGCCACTGCCTGCATGGTCTGGCACGCGCGTCTTGACGGATTGCACGGGTGCGCTCGCGGCCACTCACGGCGCGCGCGACGCCGACGTATGGCTCGTGCGTCCCGACGGTCATCTATGCGCCGCGTGGAACAGTCCGTCCGTTGCGACGGTCCGCATAGCTTTGCGGCATGCGAGTGGTGATCCGCTCGATGCCCGGTTCACTCAGACGGAGAACCTTCATGCCGATGCTTGAAGACAGCGAGCGAGACGAGCTTTACACGGCGTGCTGCGAGGCGATCAGTTCGGTCGGGCGTGAGCGCGAGAGTCTGATGCTCGCACGGCTGGCGCTACTGCTGATGGAAGAAGTCGGCGATATCGGCCGGTGCAGACAGGCGATCCGGGCCGCGACCGAGTCGGTTCCGCTGCCCAGTTTGTCGAAACATTAGAACAGGTCCGAAGAGACTTCCACGAGGCAAGACAGGAGACAGAACATGCAAACTCAACCGGCATTTCCCACGCCCGACGCGGAGCAAAAGCTCTACCGCAAGGTCGCTTTACGTATCGTGCCGTACCTGTTCGTCGCCTATGTCGTGGCGTTTCTCGATCGCGTCAACATTGGCTTTGCGCAGCTCCAGATGAAAGGTGATCTGGGTTTCAGTGACGCCGTGTACGGACTCGGCGCCGGCGTATTTTTCCTCGGCTATTTTCTCTTCGAGGTGCCGAGCAATCTTGTGTTGCAACGCATCGGAGCACGTCGCACGTTTGTGCGCATTATGGCGTGCTGGGGTCTGGTGTCAGCTTGCATGGCATTCGTGAAGACGCCCTCCATGCTCTACGCGATGCGTTTTTTGCTCGGCGCATTTGAAGCGGGTTTCTTCCCGGGCATCATCCTGTATCTGACGTTCTGGTTCCCGGCTTCGCGCAGGGCAACCGTAACGTCATGGCTGTTCGTTGCCGTAGCGATCGCCGGTGTACTCGGCGGCCTCGTGTCCGGCACGATCATGCAATACGCCGGGGGCATGGGCGGACTCGCTGGGTGGCAATGGCTGTTTATCATCGAAGGCGTCCCGGCGATCGGGCTAGGGGCGCTCGCCTGGTGGGTGCTCGATGATTCGCCTGCAAAGGCGCGGTGGCTCACCGACGATGAGAAGCGTCGTCTGCAGACTGCATTGGATGCGGATGAGCAAGCGAAGCGTCATGTAGCGTCAGCATCGTTCCGCGAGGCGTTGCGCAACCCGCGTGTTTATCTGCTAGCGGCGGTCTATTTCACGCTGACATGCGGCACGATGGCCGTGAGCTTCTGGCTGCCCGCGTTGATCAAAGGAGCGGGCGTGACCGATATGCTGCACGTGGGCTTGTACAGCGCGATTCCCTATGGAATCGGGGCGGTCGGCATCGTGCTGGTGTCGCGCCATTCAGACCGGTATCGCGAACGGCGTGTGCATTACGCGGTATGCGCGATCGGCGGCGGTCTCGCTTTGTCGATGCTGGCTTTGACCACCGGCAGTCTCGCGTCGCTGATCGGCCTGCTGAGCGTGGCGGTTGTCCTGACATTTTCGGCGCTGCCGATTTTCTGGTCGATTCCGCAGGAGTATTTGTCCGGAAGCGGCGCGGCAGGTGGCGTTGCGCTGATCAGCAGCCTCGGGCAACTCGGCAGCTTCTTTAGCCCGACCATGATCGGCTGGATCAAGACCACGACCGGCAAACTCGACAACGGTCTCTACCTGTTGGCCATGCTCCTGATTGCCGGTGGCGTGACCTTGTACTTTGTACTGGCCGACGCTCGTCAGCCTGTGCAGGAACCTGCTTAGCCAATGCCGCGCTGAGCCGCGTTATCGTGGGGTGATGTGATAACCCGGATGAAAACCCACGACGAGCGTGATGTAGACGAGGGCGGCGAAGACGCCGGCCAGCGTGCCGAACACGTCTCTGGCACCCGCGCCGCGTCGGAATTGGATCGGAATGCCCACCAGCAGGTACGCGATCGAGAACACGATGGCGACCATCAAAGGCGGGGGCGCAAGTGAGACAACGAAGTCGGCCAATGCGCGCATGCGCAAACCCTGGAGAAGTCCGGAACAGCCGCTTGCCTCCCGCGGCGAGTTCCGGTGATTCATACGGCGGAGGCACTACGCGCCGGGCAAAGCGCCAGTCCGCGCGATTCTGCGAGCAGGAAACCCTTCAATGAAGCTGGGCGACCAAGGCGTCCGCACCCTTGTCGAGGCCGGTCTTCGCAGCACTCAATGAGCCGAAGGCTGCCGGCAGGTTCATCGCATTGGGATACTGCTTCGAAACGTAGGCCTTCAGCAGTTGGCCGCCGGCGCCGTCATAGACTTCCACGGCGTAGGAAACCGAACCGCTGAACGCCCCCTGGCCGCCTCGGATTGACTGCACGCCGTTGTAGAGATTGCCCGCAAGGTCGAAATGCATGACCTGTCCAACCAGCATCGTGGTCTTTTCGGCGCCAGTCAGTGTCAGCTTGATCCGCAGCGTGTTAGCGCCGGGCTGCTTCGCCACACTGAACCGTGTCGCCAGTTTTTCCGAAAACGTTTTTCCCATGTAATCGGCAAGCGCGGCCCGGTCGACGTCCTTCATGTCGCCGAACTGGTTGTCATTGCCCTGATAGACGACGACCGGATCCAGCAGCACCTGTGTGTATCGCGACCAGACCACGGGGGCCGCATAGGTGTAGGGCACCTTGCCTGAATCCTCACCGCGGTTCTGCGTCAACTGCGTCGAGGAGGAGATGCCCGTATAGGCGACCGGTTGCACACCCGCGCACGCAGTCAAGGTCAGCACCGCCGCGGCGGTGAAAAGAAGCGGGACGAGGTTTTTCCTGAGCATTTTGTGTTCCTTGAGGGGCAAATTGGGTGTGGGAGCCGTCCTGTTCCGGACGGGACCGATGAGGCCGAACAGTAGCACCGCCGCTTTTATTTGTAAACCGTCTATCCGGCTTGTTTATGGGGTATTCGACACGGTACAATTCCACTCCTCAGCGCGAACCCTCTTGAGCCGACGGTTGGCGAGCCTGCTCGCAGACCCCGATTCACTGCATCGAATGACTTGCCAAACACCCTGGCTACGCGGCAGTTATTGGGCCAGCGCCGCAATCATCGCGATTTCATCAATATCGATAATGGATAACCAGACCCGTTCGGAGATGTCCCGCAGAAGGGCGATTGAAGCCGCTTTCACCATCCTCACCCGGGAAGGTGTCGGTGGACTGACGTTCGATTCGTTGTCGCGCGAAAGCGGCATTAGTAAAGGCGGACTGCTGCATCAGTTCCGCACCAAGCAAGGTGTGCTTTGCGCGCTGCTGGAACATCAGCGGCAGCAGTTCGAGCACATGGCGCGCGACTATATGGCGAAGGAAGGTGCGTCGAAGGCCGAACCGAATCTGGCCTCCCAGATTGCAATTTATCGGGAATCCGTCAATCAGCCGCATTCCGTGGCACGCGCCATTCTCGCAGCGATTGTCGAAAATCCGACCCTGCTTGACGACATGAAGACGTCTGACGCGGCGAAAATGAAGGCGTTGCAAGACGAAGCGACCGACCTGGATTTGTCGTTGTTGCGATACTTTGCTGCCAGCGGACTCGCATTTCACGCTCTGTTGGGATTGTCACCGTTGGGCGATTCAGATCGCAACAGGCTGTTCGACCGTCTCCTCGACGAAGAGAGCTGGCAGGCTCAGAAGGCGCCGCCAAAACGCCGTAAGCGGTCCGCGGGCTGACCCGACGGATCAAGGCCGAAGCGGCCGGCTGGGAACAGGCGATGTTGCGGTGAGCAGCAGCGCCATTCAGGACGCTCAACGCTGTTGAGCGCCGTGTGCGCTCGAATTTTCGGTGTCCGTAATGAATTCGCCACGCCTGGTGGCGCGATCGCGACGGACGGCCCGCTTCAGTAGCAGCGTTTCGCGAGTCCGACTCACAAACAAACCGTCTATCCGGTTTACACATTTGAATTGCAGTGTTAGGCTGGCGCCTCTCGCATGAGTTTTGAATAAGGGCCGCGCGCTTCTGGGTGACGCGCCCGCAAGCGGATGCCGACAATGAATGAAACCGAGTTAATCGCGTGTCACGAATGTGATTTGCTCCAGTGGAAGGCGCCGCTATTTGAACGCGGTACCGCGCGCTGTGCCCGATGCGGTGCGGCCCTCTACCGAAGCCTGCCGGCCACTTACGACCGCGCTCTGGCGTTCAGCCTGGCTGCCGGGATCCTGTTCGTGGTTGCCAACTGTTTTCCGATCGTCGGACTTTGGGTCAAGGGCGCGCTCGTCGAAACCACGCTGTTTGGGGCAGTTTCTTCGCTATATGCCGACGGTATGTGGCCCATTGCAGGTCTGGTCTTTGTGACGACGATTCTGATGCCGGCACTGAACATCGCCGCGGTGATCTATCTACTCTTGCCGCTGCAGATTCGCGGTTTGCCCCAACGTTCCGAGATCGTGCTGCGTGTGCTGAGGCATGTCGCGCCTTGGGGAATGATCGAAGTGCTCATGCTTGCCATGCTGGTCGCGCTCGTCAAACTCCAGCACTTTGCGACCGTCGTCCCCGGCGTCGCGATTGGGTCATTTGGCGCGGTGATGGTGCTGCTCGCGGCAGCGGCTGTGTCGTTCAATCCGCGTGATATCTGGGCGCGTATCGAAAGCGTGCAAGGCGTCGACGTCGCGTCACACGTGCTAAAGGCAAGTGCCAACGTGGCTACCGCCGCACGCGCCGGTCTGTTCGTTTGTCACGACTGCGGCTTGATGTCAAAGCCGTTCGGCCATGTTCGTGGCGGGATATGTCCGCGTTGCAGCGCGGTGTTGCACCTGCGCAAGCCCAATAGCCTCGCACGCACCTGGGCATTCCTGTTGGCCGCCATGGTTCTCTATATCCCGGCTGTCCTCTTGCCAGTCATGGTCACCAGCACCTTGTTCAGCGCGCAATCCGACACGATTCTAAGCGGCGTTGTGTTTCTCTGGACCTCTGGGTCGTGGGCGCTTGCCACGATCGTTTTCATCGCCAGCATCGTGGTACCCATGCTCAAAATTCTGTCGTTAGGCTATCTCGCCTGGAGCACTCAGTTGCGCTCGTCCCTCATGCCGCGCAAGCGGACACGTATCTACCGGTGGTTGGAATTAGTCGGCCGTTGGTCGATGCTCGATATCTATGTCATCACCATTCTGGTCGCGCTCGTGCAGTTCGGTTCGGTTGCAACGATCGACGCAGGTCCCGGGTCGATTGCGTTCGGCGCGGTAGTCGTGCTGACCATGTTCGCGGCGCTGTCGTTCGATCCACGGCTCATATGGGACGCAGTGGGGTCGGACAGTGAATGAGTCGCCCGGGCAGATCGATGAGCAAAGTGCGGCCATCTTCCCAGCAGCCGTTGCCGCCAAACAATCGAAGTGGCGCCTGCAGCTGGTGTGGGTGGTGCCGATTGTCGCACTCCTGATAGCCGGCTGGCTGGTCGTGCAATCCGTCATGAAAAATGGCCCAACCATCACGATCAGATTTTCGACCGGTGAAGGCATTGAGGCAGGCAAGACGAAGATCAAGTTCAAGAATGTCGATGTCGGTGTGATCAAAAGCGTCGAACTTTCCGACGATCACAAGACCGTGATTGCGAGCGCCGACATGTCCCGCAACGCTTCCAGCATGCTCGTCGACGATACCCGTTTCTGGGTCGTTCGGCCGCGCATCTCCGGAGGAACGGTATCGGGCATCGGGACGTTGCTGTCCGGGTCCCACATCGGCATGGACATCGGGACGGCGCAGAAAGCGCGCAGCGATTTCGTCGGACTTGAGTCGCCACCGGTCCTGGCCTCGGGGGCACCCGGACGAGAGTTCGTGCTTAAAAGCGACAACCTGGGCTCGCTCGATGTCGGTTCGCCCGTATTCTTCCGGCGGCTCCAGGTCGGTCAGATCGTTTCCTTCGCGCTTGATCCTGAGGGTGCGGGCATGATCATCCATGTCTTTGTCAATGCGCCTTACGACCGCTACGTGACGAGCGATACCCGCTTCTGGCACGCAAGCGGTGTGGATGTGACGCTGGATACGACCGGTGTAAAGGTCAACACCGAATCGCTGGTGTCAGTCCTGATTGGCGGCCTTGCATTCGAGAATCCATCTGGCGCGACGAACAGGGTTGAAGCAGACGCGCAGCATCAGTACGACCTTTTCGCAGGGCGAGCTGAGGCAATGAAGGAGCATGACGCGATCGTCGACAAGTACGTGCTGAATTTCAAAGAGTCTGTGCGCGGGTTGACTGTCGGGGCGCCCATTGACTTCCGTGGGATAGTGATCGGCGAGGTCTCGGCGATCAACACGCACTTTGACCCAGCGACAAAGGAATTCAGTATCCCCGTCGAGGTCAGCATTTTTCCTGAACGCCTGATTTCACGCGACGACTCCGGAAGCACCATTGCGCCGATACCGTCGAAGCGGAAAGAGTTTGCAGACTACCTGGTGAAAAAGGGGCTGCGGGCCCAGCTGAGGACGGCGAGTCTGCTGACGGGTCAACTCTATATCGCGATCGATTTCTTTCCTTCGGCGCCGAAGGCAACCGTCGACTGGCGTACAAAGACGCCCCAACTGCCAACGGTACCGGGCAACCTGCAGGGCTTACAGGACTCCATCACAAGTCTGGTCGCCAAGCTGAACAAGATCCCGTTTGAAGGAATCGGCAACGACCTGCGCAAAACGCTCAATGACGCGGATACGCTGATGAATACGATCAATACCGACGTGGCGCCCGAGGCAAAAGCGACGCTGGCCACAGCACGTGAAGCGCTCACGTCAGCGAATCGCGCGTTGCAAAGCGACTCGCCGTTGCAGCAAAGCACGGCGGACACCATGCGCGAGTTGTCGCGAACAGCCGCCTCGTTCCGCGCGCTGTCGGAGTATCTCCAACGCCATCCAGAAGCGCTGCTCCGTGGCAAGACCGAGGACAGGTGATGCGCCGATATCAAACGTTACTTCTGACGACACTCGTGTTGACGGTGTTGGCCGGATGCGCAACGTCGCCGGCATCGAGTTTCTACACATTGAGCCCGGTTCCAGCGGTAGGGCAGCCGCAAGGCGCCGATCCGATCCTGATCGCGATCGATCCGGTGACGGTTCCCGAACTGGTCGATCGACCGCAAATCGTATCCAGGCTGGATGCGAACCGCGTCTCTATCGATGAATTCGCGCGCTGGGCCGAGCCATTGAAGAATCAGATTTCACGCGTCCTGGCTGCGGACCTCGCGCAACGCATCCCCAGCGCGATCGTCTCCAGTTATCCGCAACGGGCGGACGAAAACGCCTACCGCGTATCGGTTGACGTGCAGAGCTTCGATTCGTCGACCGACGGCACGGTGATGCTGGCGGTTATCTGGTCGGTGCGTCAGCCGAAACGAAGGGAGAGAATCAGCGGACGAACGGTTGTACACGAGCCCGTGAGCGGACCTGGCTACGACGCTCTGGTAGAGGCGCACAGCCGAGCCCTTGCGTCCGTGGCAGGTGATCTCGCCGTAGCGGCGCGCTCGGCTATGCGGCAGTGACACGAGCGATGCGTCGCCCTGTCCGGGTGTCATGCGCGTGGCGGCCCCCGCTTGCGCCAGACGCAAGCGGGGGAGGGCTTCATCAGTGTCTCCGAGAAACCTCGGCCTTCAGGCCGGAGAGATAGGGGGACGGTTTTGACGTTGCGTCCGTGCTCCGCTTGACAGGGTCAAACATATCAATGGTATGGTCTGACAAATGGAAATTAAGCGCGCATACCGGTTCCGGTTCTACCCAACGCCCTGGCAGGAAGTGATTCTTGCGCGGACGTTTGGATGCGCGCGCTTCGCCTATAACCACATGCTCGGGCAACGCACAGAGGCGTGGACTGAGCGGCAGGAGCGTATGGGTTATCACGAAACCTCCGCTGCGTTGACGGCGCTCAAAAAGACCGAAGAGCACGCCTGGCTAAACGAAGTAAGTTCGGTTCCCGTCCAGCAGGCGCTTCGGCATCTGCAAACTGCGTTCGTCAACTTTTTCGCTGGGCGGGCGAAGTACCCGAATTTCAGGCGCAAGAACGGCCGGCAGTCGGCGGAATACACCGCGAGTGCTTTCAGGTGGGATGGTGCAGTACTCAGGCTGGCGAAGATGGCTGAACCGCTCGCGATCCGATGGTCACGCGCGATCCCCAAAGGCGCGAAGGTCACGACAGTCACCGTGTCGAAGGACACGGCGGGCCGATACCACGTCTCCATGCTCTGCGACGACATGGTGAGCGCGCGCCCGGTCACCGGCGGAAAGATCGGCATCGACTTGGGGCTGACCCATTTCGCGATTCTTTCGAACGGCGAGAAGATTGCCGCGCCGAATGTGTTCCGCAGGAACGAGGCGAAGCTCGCCAGGTTGTCGCGGCGTCTCGCGAAGAAACAGAGGGGCTCTGCCAATCGCAGGAAGGCAAGGCTCAAAGTTGCACGCCTGCATGCCAGGACAGCAGATTCCCGCAGGGACTTCCTGCACAAACTTTCGACCCGGTTGATCAACGAGAACCAGCTGATCGCCATCGAAAGCCTGTCTGTCAGGAACATGCAGAAGAACCGTCGCCTGTCGAAGTCGATCAGCGATGCAGGCTGGTCCGAGTTCAGGCGGCAACTGGAGTACAAAGCGCAGTGGTATGGGCGCACGCTGATCGGTATCGACCGCTGGTATCCATCCAGCAAGCGATGCAGTGACTGCGGGCATACCGTCGCCAGGATGTCGTTGAAGGTTCGTGAATGGATGTGCCCGCAATGCGGGTCGATCCACGATCGCGACGTCAACGCTGCGCGTAATGTTCTGGCCGCCGGGCTGGCGGTGTCAGCCTATGGAGAAAGCGTAAGTCCCATGTCTCTTTGAGATGATGTTGGGTAGCATTCGGTGAAGTGGGAATCCCCTTGATTCAGGTAGGGGAGAATGTCAATACGGAATCCCTTCGTTTCGGGCGCGGTGGCGCGGCTGGCCCGCTACACCATGATGAACCCGTGCCGCATGCCCAGCATCACCGCTTCGGTGCGGCTTGTTGCGCCCAGCTTGCCGAAAATGGCGGAGAGGTGGAACTTCACGGTGTTGTCGGAGATGGCGAGTTGGCGCGCGATCTCCTTGTTGCCGAGCCCTTCGGCGAGCATCGCCAGCACTTCGATTTCGCGTGGCGTCAGGGCCTCGATGTGCACTGAGGACGCCGGCGGGCGAGGGGGCTTCCGCCCGGCCAGCAGCCTCGCGAGGATCGCCGGCGGCAGCACGCAAAGACCCGCGGCCGCCGCTTCGATCGCCGCGACGATTTCGCCTGGCGTCGCGTCTCGCGACAGGATCGCCACCACGTTGTCTGGCAATGCCTCATGGATCCAGTCGATGTCGGCCTCGTCGGTCAAGAGGACGAGCGCCAGTGGCGCTTGAGTTGCGTCGAGCGCTGCGTCGACTCCGGACCTAAGCGCGTCGCTCGCCTCCGGCTCCAGGTCGATGACGATCACATCCGGCAACGAACCGGCAAAGCAGTCGGCGAGCGTTTCAGCGTCGGATGCACTGCCCACGAACCTGAGTGCCGGCGTCGCGTCGACAAGCGCTTGCAGGGCCGCGCGCACCTGCGGCGCTGCGGCGATAACGGCGACCCGGACCGGCCTCATTTGTGCCATCTGCCTACCCGTCACTTGACTGCTTGCCTGAACCTTAGCGGCACGAATGGCGTTGCGGGCGTTCGCCGACGATGACCGCACACTCGTGACGCTCCCCGCCGCGAATCAGCGCGATCTTCAGGGCCTGTCCGATACGCTCGGAACCTAGCGCGTCGTGCACGTCGTCCATATCGCGGCACGGCTTGCCATCCAGCTCGATCAGCACATCGCCGATCAATACGCCGGCCCTTTCTGCCGGACCGTTCGCCGCGAGCGAAACGGCCAGCAAGCCGCGATCGGATGACAGCGTCATTTTCTGCATCCATGCTTCGGACAGGTTCACGGGCTGCGTGCCCACGCCGAGGTAGCCGCGCGACACGTGTCCTTTGGCCAGCAGTTCGTCGCTGATGCGCGCCACGGTTGTCGCGGGAATCAGGATGCCGGCGCCACGTGCGAGCGCCGATGTGCAGATGCCCATGACCTGTCCGCGCATATCCGCGAGGGCCGCGCCCGAGAAACCCGGGCGCAGGCCGCCGTCGAGCCGCACGAACGCATCCAGTTGCCCACCACGCCACGTACGCCATGGACCGTCGACGGCGCCGACTACGCCGAAATCGGCACTGGCGCCAGGCCCGTCACCCCGCGCGACCGCGAGCACCAGATGACCTGCCTTGAGCGAACGGGCATCGCCGGACTCGACCGGGTCGAGGTCCACGCCGTCCAGTTTGAGCACGGCGAGATCGGTGCCCGCGTCCCGCCCCGCGAGAACTGCGGCGACGCGCCGACCATCAGCCAGCGTGACGTTGATCCCGTCTTCGTGTTTGAGCGTATGCGCAGCCGTGACAACGGCGCCATGCCGCCAGATTACGCCACTTGAAGGAATGCGATGCCGCCCGTGCACCGCGACGACGCGCTGCCCCACGCGCTCGACGATGCCCGCCAGGTTGTCCGAAAGGTCCATTAGCGGATTTCCGCCGGACGTTGAGGTTTCCATGTCATTTCTCCTGCCATCTGGAACGCGATCCGCTCGTGTTTTCGCGCCGCTATGTACGCGATGCTTCGCCGGCGAGGTGCCGGTGAGCGCATTCAGAATGACAGGACGACGACAGACGCACACCACCCGAACGGGTAGTCGGCTGGATGCAATGCGCACGTCGGGATGCGATACTATTTGCCACGTCATCGTTTCGACATCGAGGGAGCATGCACGATGGAGAATGAGCAAACGGCTGCGGCTGCCGGGCCGAACCAGGCAGGCGGCCTCCCGCGCGTTGCGCTGGCTCTGCAGGGCGGTGGATCGCATGGCGCCTTCACGTGGGGAGTGCTCGACCGGCTGCTGGAAGAGGTCGGGCGGGAGAGGCTCCATATCGCCGCGATCAGCGGCGCGAGCGCGGGCGGCATCAACGCCACGCTATGTGCGTGCGGACTGGCACTCGGTGGCGCCGAAGCGGCACGAACCAAGCTCCGTGCATTCTGGGAAGCGGTATCGCGCAGCGGCACGCTCGCCGGCAATGCGCTCTTCGGGTTTGGCGAGCCCGGTCCGTTCGGTGGCTGGAACATCGACTGGAGTCCAATGGCGATCGCGCTTGAAGCCGTAGGCCTTGTTATCTCTCCGTACAACAATCCGTTCTACCAGGACGCGCTGCGCCCGCTGCTTGAGCAGGTCTTGCCCCCCGCCGATCTGGCGGCATTCAACCAGGCCGAAGGTGCGGCACCCGTGTTCGTCGCGGCGACGAATGTACGCGACAACCAGCGCATGATATTCACGCAGCCGGCCCTCTCCATTGATGCGCTGCGCGCCTCCGCCTGCCTGCCGACCGTGTTTCGGGCGGTGACGATCGACGGCGTGCCCTATTGGGACGGTGGCTATCTCGGCAACCCGCCGCTGTCGCCGCTCGTCGATGTCGTCCAGGACCTGATCCTGGTGATGGTCAATCCGCTCGTCCGGCAGAACATGCCGCCAAAGAATGCGCCCGACATTCAGGATCGCCTGAACGAGATCGGTTTCAATGCGTCCGTCGTGCTTGAGATCAATGCCATCGAGGCGGTGAATCGCGTGCTGGCCGATCTCGGTGGCGCGGGCGCGTCGAAGCGGACGAAATATAAGCCGGTGCGCTTCCACCTGATCCGGGACGACCCTTTCCTGGCAGAGTTCGGCTTTGTGTCGAAGAGCAGCACGTCGTGGGCGCTCATCGACAAGTTGTTCGAGCGAGGGCGAGTCGTGGCCGACCGATGGCTCGCTTCCAGTCACGGCCAGATCGGCCGCGCGTCCTCGTGTGATGTTCACACCGAACTGGTCAGGCCGGTGTTGGGAACGACGGGCGTCGCGCAGGCACCGGCACGCGCGAGCTGACGCAATACGCAATACGCAATACGCAATACGCAATACGCAATACGCAATACGCAATACGCAATACGCAATACGCATGCGTCGCGCGTCGCCAGGGTCGTAACTTGCATCGCTGGCAGGCCCGTATATCGGATCCGAGACCTCGAACAAACGCCGCACCCGGCAGGGTACGGCGCATGTCGAACGGCCCTGAAGAAACTTCCGTCAGGCGCTCTTTTCCGCAGCGGCCGGGAACGGCAGGCTGTGAACCCGTTTGCCAGTGGCCGCGAAAATCGCGTTCGCGACCGCCGGCCCGACCGGCGCGACACCCGGCTCGCCCACGCCGGTCGGCGCTTCGCCAGACTGCACGATATGCACCTCGACCTTCGGCATTTCAGCCATCCGCAGCACCTGGTAGCCGTCGAAGTTGTTTTGCTCGACCTTGCCGTCCTTCAGCGTGATCGCGCTGTGCAACGCCGCGCCGAGCCCGAAACCGATGCCGCCTTCCATCTGGGCCGCGATGATGTCGGGATTGATCGGCGTGCCGCAATCGACGGCGCAGACAACGCGTTCCACTTTCACGTTGCCGTCCTTGTCGACGGATACTTCCGCGACCTGGGCTACGAAAGTCTTGAATGCTTCAGCGACCGCGATTCCGCGCCCGCGACCTTTCGGCAGCGGTTTAGCCGGATCCCAGCCCGCTTTCTGCGCGGCGAGTTCGAGCACGGCCCGCATGCGCGGTTCGTGGGCGAGCAGGTCGCGGCGGAAGACAAACGGGTCCTTGCCCGCGGCGTGCGCGGCTTCGTCGATGAACGCCTCGACTGCAAACGCAGTATGCGAACTGCCGACGACCCGCCACCACAGCACCGGCACACCGGTCTGCGTGGTCGTCAATTCGACCGAGATGTTCGGAATCGCGTAGGCGACGTTCGCGGCACCCTCGACCGACGTCGAGTCGATCCCGTTCTTGACCATAACGCTCGCGAACGGCGTGCCGGCGAGAATCGACTGGCCGACGATCCGATGCCGCCAGCCGACGAGCTTGCCATCGGCGCTCAGTCCGGCATCGAGTTTGTGGAAGTACATCGGGCGGTAGAGGCCGCCGTGGATGTCATCCTCGCGGGTCCACTGAAGCTTGACGGGCGTCCCGTTCGCACCGAGCGCTTTGGCGATCGACACGGCCTCGACGATATAGTCCGACTGGGTGTTGGCGCGTCTGCCGAAGCTTCCACCCGCATATAGCGTGTGAATCTTCACCTGCTGCGGATCGAGCCCCGCCGTGCGTGCGGCGTTGCCCTGGTCGACAGTCTGGAACTGGTCGCCTGCCCAGATTTCGCAACTGTCGGCGGTGAGCTTGACGACCGCGTCGAGCGGTTCCATGGGTGCGTGGGCGAGATACGGAAACGCGTAGGTGGCGGAGATTTTCTTCGCTGCGCCCGCGAGCGCCTGCGTCGCATCACCGTCCTTTCGGGCGGACACGCCAGGCTGCTCAGCGAGCTGCCTGTATTGAGCCATGATTGCGTCCGAGCTGCGCTTTTCGGCCTTCGCATCGTCCCATTCCACCTTCAGCGCGTCGCGACCCTGTTTCGCCGCCCAGAAGCCATTCGCGACCACCGCGACGCCGCCCGGCACCTGCACAACCGAGACGACGCCCGGCACCGCTTTCGAGGCCGATGCATCGAACGACTTGACCGTCGCGCCGAAGAGCGGCGGACGCTGCAGTAGCGCGACCAGCATGCCGGGAAACGTCACGTCGAGCGTGAACTGCGCGGTGCCGTTGGTTTTCGCCGGCACGTCGACGCGCGGCAACTGATGGCCGATCAAACGAAAATCCGCTGGCGACTTGAGCGTGACCTTGTCCGGCACCGGCAGCCGGGCCGCGGCCGACGCCAGCGAGCCGTAGGTCGCGGTCCGGTTGGTGGCCGCGTGGTGGACGCTGCCGTCGCGCGTCGTCAAATCGGCGGCGGAAACCTGCCACTGCGCCGCCGCGGCGGAGACCAGCATCGCGCGGGCTTTCGCACCGGCTTCGCGCAATTGCATCCACGAGTTGGCCATCGCCGAACTGCCGCCCGTGCCCTGGATCGTGCCGAAGGCGAGATTCGCGTAGCGCTTCGCGTCGGCCGGCGCGCTTTCGACACGCACGTCCTGCCAGTTCGCATCCAGCTCTTCGGCGACGATCGTCGCGATGCCGGTGTACGCACCCTGGCCCAGCTCGACGTGCTTGGCGATGACCGTGACGCTGTTGTCGGGCGCGACGCGCAGGAAGGCATTGGGGGCGAACGTCGCCTCGGGCAACGTGGCAGCGAGCGCGCGGCGCCCCGTGCCCGCCCACTCGAAGCCGACGGTGAGACCGACTGCCGCGACGGCGCCGGCTGCTTTCAGGAAGGTCCGGCGGGATGGACGTACCGCATTCGTGAGATCGAGATCGGTCGTCATGGTCAGGCCTTCAGGGTGGCAGCGGCTTCGTGGATGGCCGCGCGAATGCGGACATAGGTCGCACAGCGGCAGATATTGCCGTTCATCGCGGTGTCGATATCGGCATCGGTGGGAGTGGGATTGTGTTCGAGCAAGGCCGTCGCGGACATGATCTGTCCGGATTGACAGTAGCCGCACTGCGGGACCTGCAGCTTGACCCATGCGGCCTGAATGGCTTTGGCGGGCCGGCTTTCGATGCCTTCGATGGTCGTGATGCGCTTGCCCGCGATGGCGGCGAGCGGCAGCACGCACGAGCGGGTGGCTTCGCCTTCCAGATGAACCGTGCAGGCGCCGCATTGCGCCATGCCGCAGCCGAACTTCGTGCCGTGCAGGCCCGCGTTCTCGCGGATCGCCCAGAGGAGCGGGGTAGTGGGATCGGCATCGACCGTAACGTTCTTGCCGTTGAGGACAAACGATGTAGACATGGAACCTCTCCGTGAGGAAACCCCGAACTTGGCGCCGGGTGTACGCGGCAGTGTGACTGACCGCTTGCCATTGCGCTTACACAATCCTGCAAATATATTGAACAATGCTGCAAATCGAGCGGGCCGGTTGCCGCTGCCGGGCAGCGGTTGGGTATGCTCGATCCATCAACGGATTTCAATGCGCATGAAACAGAATTCCTCCTGGCCTGATCCTTCGGCGTCGCGCGAAACGGCACGCTGCGAACTCGCCGCGCTCATCAGCCGCTTCGCGCCAGTGGACGGCGCGCATCAGACGGCGATTCCCTCGCTGACGTTCTACCGATACTCGACGGCCGCGGATCTCGGCTGCGGCGTGACGAGCTCCGCGTTCGTGTTCGCGGCGCAAGGCGCCAAGCGGGTCGTGGTCGCGGGGCAGGCTTACGACTACGATCATCTGCATTGCCTCGTGACGTCCGTCGATTTGCCGATGACGTCGCAGGTGACGCGGGCATCGTCCGACGCGCCTTATCTGTGCGTGAAGCTCACGCTCGATCCGCAGCGCATCGTCGAACTGGCGACGCAGTTGCATCTGCCGGAACCGGATGCTGCGTCGGCGGGCGAAGGTATCGCCGTGGGCTCACTGTCGGCGCCGGTTTTCGATGCGGCGCTGCGGCTCGTGCGATTGCTCGATACTCCGGGTGACATCCCGGTTCTCGCGCCGCTCATCGAGAAGGAATTGCTCTACCGGCTGATGACGAGCGAGCAGGGGAAGCGACTGCGGCACATCGCCATCAGCGGGAGCCAGACGTACAGAATCGCGCGGGCAATCGAGTGGATCCAGAATCACTACACTGAGCTTTTGCGGTTGGAAACGCTGGCGCAGGAGGTGAACATGAGCGTGTCCTCGCTTCATCATCACTTCAAGAACGTCACGACGCTGAGCCCGCTGCAGTATCAGAAGCAACTGCGGCTGCATGAGGCGCGCAGATTGTTGCTCGGGCAGAACGGGGATGTTGGGTCGGTGGCGACCCGGGTCGGGTATGACAGTCCTTCCCAGTTCAGCCGCGAATATAGCCGGCTGTTCGGGGCGCCTCCACTTCGCGATGTGGTGCAGTTAAGGCGCCGGAACGGGGTGGGGTTTGGCGAGTAGTCTTGTCTGACGCAGAAGGAGGTCCGCCGCTTGCCAAGCTCGCGTCGCAACGGTTGGGTCGCCGAATGCGCGGGCCTCGATCGTTGCGCCGTCCAACAACATCAAGTAGACGCTAGCCAACTGGTCCGCCGTCGGCGACGGTACGATCTCCCGAAGAATTTCGCCCATCCAGCCCTGCAACTTCTCCCGGTAGCGAAGCGCCACTTCCGACACCTTGGGATAGGTGGGGCCGAACTCGGCAAGGGCACGTTCGAACAGGCACCCGGCAAATTCAGGACTCCGGAACCATGTTTCGTACCACTCAAAGATACCTTTTAGCCGAGAGGTGGCGTCCGGTGCCGGCGCCAACTGCTGCGCAATGCCCTCAACAATAACGCTGTAGCGCTGCTCCAATACTTCCCTGATCAGATCTTCCTTGCCCGAAAAATGGCGATACATGGTCATTCTCGCTACACCCGCATCGTCAATGATCCAATCAACGCCGACGGGATGAAAGCCATGCTTTGAAAACAGCTCTGTCGCCTTGTTAACTATCTGCTGGCGCTTGGTCACAGACATCCTTTCTCCCTCTTTGCAGGCCATTTAACAATTTTACCATCTGAGAACCGCACGGATTGTCCGAATGGTTCTGCGTCCGAGCCCGCCATCCCAACTGCGAGTCGAAAAGTGCTGCGTCAAATTTATGCTCCGCAGGTCTGAAAATAAATCAGGCATGGCCTCGTTGACATCGCGGTAGAACGATCTATATACTTATTATAAGAAGAGTTTTTACTTATCAAAAAATCAATGCCATAGGCTTGACATGTGAACCGTGCAAGTATTCTGTGCGAAGCCGAGATGCTCAACTTCCACCTTGATCGACGGCCCCAGAGAACTGCAGGGCAAGTTCATGAGTGTCAATGCGCGCACATCGCGCACGTGAACTGCGTTTGAAGGCGGGTGAAAAACGTATCTCTATTGCTAGCAACGACTTATCTGCCCAGAACACAAAGACGTTAGCAATTACCGCCAATGGCGGTTGAACTCAATAACAACCAAAAGCAACAGGAAGATCATGTTCAAACAGGCTGTGGTTTCCCTACTTCTCGTCGGACTGTCAGCATGCGGCACGGTGACCGACTCGGTGATGAACTCCAACCCGGTCGGATCTGCGATGGGCGGAGATAAATTCAATATCAATTTCTTGCGCGCCAATATCATTGTTGGAAAGACGACTCAAGCTGATGTTCGCCGCACTTTTGGCGAACCGCAAAGCACCGACTCCTATCTGGATAACCCTGACGGTCGATGGGATTACAGCAATAAGACATCTTCGGATGTCTTCGGCTTCTTGCTCAACCACGTTCCATCGCTAGGTGAAGGAGATGACTTGGCAAGGAATTCGGTGGCAGGACACGATCCGAAATATGGTGTGATGATCTGGTTCCACAACGGTGTCGTAAAGAGCTTCGCGCCGATCAGTCCGAATGGGAAGGGATGACAATCTGGGGTCTTGTGTTTGATAGCCCATGGTCCTGTTCGACCATGTTGTTCAAATACTTGACCTGACGAACCTCGATGGGCGCCTCGCGCCTGGCATTAATCGCGTGAAGCGCTGCCAGATTAAAATCGAAAAATTGATTATCCTGGCGCTTGATTTTATAAACTCGACCTGGCTTTCCGAATAAACGGCGCCCCATTTGAGAGAAATATAATGCTGACAGGAACGCCAACATTGTTCGTCGCGGCTACCGTCGCCTTGGCCCTCACGGGCTGCATGGGGCTTTCACCCTATTCACCGACACGGAATGCGATGGACGCCCTGGTCGGCCATAACATTAAGGAAATGCTGCCAAGCTGGAAGGGGGCGACGCCCACCGGCTATCGCGTCAACGCCCAGGAAAACGCCTACGTCTATACCTTTGGCTACCATCCGGAGCACTACGTTACCAAGGGATATCAGAAACTGGTTGCCCCTAACATTATCGAGCAGGGTTCCTACGATGATTATGTGCCGACCTATACAGATTGCGTGATGACATTCTTTACAGACGGGTCCGGAACTATCACGCGTTATATTATGAAAACCAATGGTGCAATAAACCGAAATTCGTGCGGACCCTATGTGAGCGGATGGGGGTTCTAGTAGAGAGAGTCCATCGTTATTCAGCTTTGTCATAAGGAGCGTCGTTATGCAGTTGAGTCATTGGTTGCGTCGTGTCATGTTAGCGACCTTGGTGATGGTCGCAATCGGCCAGCCCGCATTCGCTGCCGATGCGCAGCGCGGGCCATCTGCCGCCGACCTGGCGAGCCTGCGCAATTACCCTTTGACGTCCGGTTTCCTGGAAAAATGGCTGACGATCGCGGCAGACCCCAAAGCGCCGGTCAAGTCGCTGGATCTGACGTCGCTGAATCAGGGCGGCAAAGCGATGTCGCTCGATGCGATGACCGCTACGCTCGACTCCCGGCCCGGTATCACCGCCTATCTCGCGAGCCAGGGGTTGACCGGCCACGACTACGTTCTCGGCGGCTCGGCGTTGATGATGGCCACCTTCGAGGACATGAGGCAGCAGCATCCGGAAATGTCCAGCAACGGTGCGGCCGGTCTGTCGATGACGAGCCCTGCGAATTTGGCGTTCTATCGTCAGCACAAGAAGGAAATTCATCTGGCTATGCAGGCGGCGGGGCAGCGGCAGTTGCAGGCCGACATGGCTAAAAACGGCGGGAACATGACGCCCGACAAGATTGGACCCTGCCTGAAACTCGCGATCGTGAGCGTCGGGCTGGCAGCCATGGCCGAGCCAGGAACGGACAAGACTCCGCCGGAGACGCACCTGAAGCTCGCGCAGAGTTTCAACGATATTTCCGCGACACTGAAACAGCAAAACCTGCGCGACGATGTCAACGATATGGCCGATGAAATCCGGCTCCAGGCCAACGCATCTCACCTGACGCCGACGCCAAAGTTCACGCACGGTTTTAACGACATGAGCGCGTGGCTCAATACCCAGTGTCATTGAGCGCGGCTGCCCTCTGCGTTGCTTCCTCTCGGGTGCTGATCGACGCCCCGCTAGGTGAGTGTTTCGGAATCGGATTGCTGAACTGAGTGGTTCGAAGCGCAAAGGCCTTTGATTGGGGCAACCGGAGCCCACGTTGCCCCTGGCGGCACGCCTAGTGCTGACCTGGATCGCCGTCGTAGTTCACCGGAATCCACTCGTATTTGTCTCCGTTCGCGCGGATATGTCCGAGGCCCGGGAAGGAAATAGGCGCAGCGCCGACGAGGAGGTGTCTTGATGCCGCTACCCAATGCAATCTGCTTCAGTCATGCAAGGCCAAGATGGGTCTTGAAGAAGCCGGCCGTACGGCCATTGGCCAGCGCCGCTGCCGCCGCATCGTATTTGGTCCCGTTGTGCCGCGAGAACGCGTGCGCGCTGCCCTGGTAGGTAAATATCTCCATGTTGGGCATTCCAGCCACCGAGTCCTTGATGGCTTTCTGGGCGTCCCTGGAGATGTACTCGTTTTCGGTGCCGAAATGCATGATCATCGGCGCGGTCACAGTCGGCGTTTCGGATAGAAACTGTTCGGTTCTTCCGCCGTAGTAGCCGGCAGCCGCATCGACGCCGGATCGCGCAGCGGTCAGGAATGTCATCAGGCCGCCAAGGCAAAAGCCGACCACACCGACCTTGCCGGTTGCGTTTGGCAGCGTTCGTGCTGCCTGCACCGTCGCGACGATGTCCGACACGCCTTGATTGACATCGTAGGCCTCATAGAGCTTGCCCGCCTGGTCCCAATCGGTCTTGTCCGATAGCTGCACATTCGGCGCCTGGCGCCAGAACAGATCCGGGCAGAGGGCGATGAAGCCGAGCGCGGCGAGTTCGTCGGCGGTTTGCCGCATGTCGGGATTGACGCCAAAGATCTCCTGTAGCACCACGACAGCCGGTGCGGGTTGCCGGGCGGGGTGCACAACATACGCCGAGAATGTCCCGTCTGGAACCGTGATGGAAAGGGTTTCGCTCATTCTTATCTCCGCTGTCGAATTTAATGACGGCGCGGTATATGCACCGCGGCGGGCTTCTGTCGCCGGCATGGCTCCCGGTGCGCGTTTGTCTGCGCGGTGTCACGCAGAGCAAGGCCACCGAGCCGCGAGCAGCCGGATCCTCTCGCCGCATTGAGCTTATTCGAGAGCTTGTCGTCCAGTGGGCTAAAAGATCTGAATCATTCTGAACGGACGCGGGCAGGGCAGTGTCACTCCCAAAGGCTTTCCGGACCCCACCTGGAGTTACCGGCGGCTTGCGTCTATCCTTGTCTCACCTCTTTCGCCGCCAGCGGCGCAGACGAGGTCATCCGCACTCTTCGATGATAGCTACCGCCCATTAAGGGCAAACCCGAAAGGAGAAAAGCAAATGTCACTATCCCTCTCGCAGCGCGCCTTCATGGTGTTCGGTGGTCTGGTCTTGGCGGGCACGCTAACCTTGGCGCAAGCGGCACCGGTCTCATTCGACGTGCCATTGACGGGTGCCCAACAGGTTCCACCCGTGCAGACGCCAGGCAGCGGCAGCGCCAACCTCACGTACGATCCCAGCACGCGGGTCGTCACCTGGAACATCAGCTTTAGCGGATTGTCGAGTCAGGCAACGATGGCGCATTTCCATGGGCCCGCCCCGGCCGGCAAAAACGCCGGCGTGAAGGTCTGGCTCTCCCAGAAAGGCACCATGGAAGTGGCGAGCCCGCTCAGCGGTCAAGCCACGCTATCCCCGGACGACGCCAAGATGTTCGAAGCCGGTGACATGTATATCAACGTCCACACCAAGGACAATCCGAACGGCGAAATCCGCGGCCAGGTGGTGCCGCCGAAGAGCAACTGACGCGACCACTGAAGCGGCGCCCTGAGATCAGGTGCGCGGCAAGCTCAGAGATAAGCCGCGAGCAGCATCACCACGGCAACGCCTACGCCGAGCGGCAGCAGCGCCAGCAGCGCTGGCGTCTGCCGCGGCGCGTCGATGGACAAGGGCAAGAGCTTGTAGCCGGTTAGCATCGGACGCAGCAGGTTGTGTCCCTTCGCTACGGCATAGAGAGCGATCACGAGCACGTGCAGCGTGACCGCGGCGAGCAGCACGTCCCAAACAAGCCCGTGCAGTGTCGAAATAGCGTTGGCGAGCCACGCGGGCACCAATTCGCTCAACGGCCCTTCGTCGGCAATGTCGTTGTTGACGTAGAGCCCGCTCAGCGTCTCGACCAGCAGCAACGCGAGCAGCAGCAAGACCATCCAACCGCCGGCTGCATTGTGGCCCACCTGCACGTCCGGTTCGCGGCGAAACAGGTGGCGCAAATGACGAAGTGCAGCCGCGGGCGACGCCACGAAACTGCGAAAACGCGCGGTCTCACTGCCAAAGCAGCCCCACAGCAGCCGCGAAATGACCAATGCGAGCAGCGTCTCGCCGACCCGGATGTGCCAGTCGATCCAGTTCAGCTTCAAGGTGACATAGGCCGCCGTGACCAGCATCACCACGAGCCAGTGAAACAGTCGCACCGGCGCGTCCCAGACCAGCACCGGGCGGCGGACAGGCTGTGTTGGCCGCGTGACAGGTTCGTGAGCATCCATGTGTCGTGTCTCCGTCCGCAAGCGGCTGGAAGAGATGCAGGGCCGGCCTGCACACCGCGCCGGAGAATAGCAACTCGGTGACGCAGTGGCCCATGATGTCCAGTACGCCAGGCGCCGGCAGCGCCCAGAGCGGTTGCGCCATATTACCGTCTCCATTCTATCGAACGGACCCGAGCAACAACCACTCTGCTTCCTTGCGGTAGTTGTCGAAGGTCGTTCTCGTATCGACGAAGCGGGCGAGCCACGCACGGTTCGCGGGCTGAGGCGACACGTCAGGCGCTCGAGACTGAAATCGCGCGACAGCAGGATGAGATCGGCGTGCGCGACCGGGCGCTGGCGCAGGCGAGGGCGGATTTCCCGGGTGAGCTTGAACAGTTCAGGAGGCATCATATAAAGGCATCAATTGATGCTATAATTTGTGCTCATGTTTATGGAGGTTCTCGTGCGTACGACTATCGCTCTTGATGACGATTTGATCGCCAAGGCCCAGGCCTATACGGGTTTGGAGGAAAAAACCGCACTTGTGCGCGAAGCGCTAAAGGCCCTGATCCAGCGTGAAGCCGCGAAGCGACTCGCGAATCTTGGCGGAAGCCAACCGGGCATCAAGGGGGCGCCGCGTCGCCGGCAGGACGTTGAATGATTCTCGTCGATACGTCGGTCTGGATTGACCACATCAACGCTTCTGATCCTATGCTGGTTACCCTGCTTGCCGAGGAGCGTGTGCTGGCTCATCCCTATGTGATAGGTGAGATTTCGCTCGGTAGTCTGCGTGACCGTGACGTCGTGCTTGGCGCGTTGCTCGATTTGCCGCGCTCGCCAGTTGCAACGCCGGAAGAGGTGTTCTATCTGATCGAGCGAGAGGGTTTGTTCAATCGAGGAATCGGATATGTGGACACGTCACTGTTAGCGTCCGCTCGCCTACAACCAGGCATCACCATCTGGACTCGCGACAAACGATTGAAAAAAGTTGCTGATGAACTCGGCCTTGGCGCAATGCTCGCACACTAGAATTTTCGTTGTGCACGCATCCGATGGGCTCGCTTTGGTGAACCCAAAGTGCTCAGGTGGCAGGCAGAGGTCATAGATCGGGTCGCCGGGTCGCGGGGCAACGTACGCCGTGAATGACAGCGCGTCGTCGCCCGGCGGCGTGAGCGAATTTGCATCCCAGTAGTAGTTGATCTCGAGACCTCCCTTAACCTTCCTCACGCGTCTGTGCACGCGGCCTGCGTTGCTTCAGCAGCAGTTTCAGCAGCACAGGGAGCAGCAGCAACACGAGCGGCAACTGCACAATGAGCCCCGAAATGATCGCGATAGCTAAAGGCTGCTGCATCGCAGAACCCTGACCAAACGCGAACGCGAGTGGCAGAAGAGCCAAAATGGCTGCAATCGTGGTCATCGCAATTGGCCGGAGCCGATTTCGCCCCGCGTCGATCAATGCCTGATCGAGCGGTAGCCCGTTGGCCTCAAGACCTTCCAGTTCCGATACATAAAATATCGCCACCTCAGTCACGATACCGATAATCATCGTCATCCCCATCATCGCGGAGATGTTCAATTCGATACCGGTCATCCACAACCCAATAAACACCGCGCCCGCAGCCAGCAACGGCATCGCCATCACCGCCAGCGCAATGCGGAAGCGCTCGTACAGAAACAGCAGCAACCCAAACACCAGCGCAATCGCGGCACCGAACACGGTCAGCAACCCCTTGAAGGCAATCTGCTGTTGCTGGTACAACCCGCCCAACTCGTAATACACGCCAGTTGGCAACAAGCGCCTGTCGCTCAGTGCCTTCTGCACGTCGGCGATCGTCGAGCCAAGATCGCGGCCATCAATTCGTGCCGTTACCGCCACCATCCGCTTGAGGTTGTCACGGCTGATCTCCGGCTGGCCGGTCACCGTTACCTGATCGGCAACACGATTCAGCGCGAACAGATGGCCATCCGGCGCGCGAATCTGCAACTGTCCGAGTTGCGTATCGGTTAGCGTCAGTGCGCCTGCCACACGCACCCGCACGCCCACCGTCTTCGGCCCGCTCTGGAACTGCGTCGCAACGTTGCCTTCCACCATGTCGGACACGGCCTGCGCAATCGACTGCGGATCCATGCCCTCTGCCGCCGCGGCCTCCGGGCGGATGTGCAGTTCGAGCGCGTTGCCCGCCGGGTTGATGCCGTCGTTGACGTCCACCACGCCCTGAATCTTGCTGATCTGCGCGGCCACCTTGCGCGCGGTAGTGTCGAGCGTGTTCTGGTCGTCGGAGTAGATCTTGATCTGCACCGGTTGCGGCACCGCGGTCAGGTCGCCGATCAGATCTTCCATCAGTTGCGCGAGCTCGATGCTCACGCCCGGCACCTGCGTCTCGATCTTCGAGCGGATCTCTTCCATCACCGTTTCGATTGGCTCACGGCCGCTCGATTTCAGCCGCACGAAGAAGTCGCCCTTGTTAGGCTCATTCAGATCGCCGCCGAGGCCGGCGCCGGTGCGGCGCGAGTAAGTCGCGACATTCGGATTCGCGCGGATGAGGCCCTCGATCTGCTTCATCAACCGGTCGGTTTCCGTCACGGACGTGCCCGGATCAGTGTGATAGTCGAGCACGAAACCGCCTTCATCCATGCTCGGCATGAAACCGCTGCCCACCCGCGTGAAGGCGAAGGCGGCCACCACGATCAACGGCAGCACGCCGAGCAGCACCAGAATCGGGCGCGCGGTCACGCGCTCGATCAAATAGCCGTAGCGCCGGTTCATCCATGAAGCGAAGCGGGTTTCCTTGTGCTCTTCGGCGTCTTTGGGCTTCAGCCAGCGGTCGCACAGAATCGGCACCGCGAGCCACGTGACGAGAAACGAAATGAACAGGGCGCTTGCCATCGTCACCGAGAGGGCCTTGAAGAATGCGCCTGTCACGCCCGACAGAAACGCGAGCGGCACGAAAATAATCAGCGTAGCCGCCGACGAACCGGCAAGCGGCCGCGTGAATTCGAGCGCCGCCGCCATCACGCGGCCATGAAACTTGTGCGCACCGCCTTCACGCATGCGTCGCACGATGTGTTCGATCATCACGATGGCGTCGTCGATCACGAGGCCGACCGCGGCGGCCATCCCACCGAGCGTCATGATGTTGAAGCCCATGCCGAACACGTCGAGCAGCAGGATCGTCGCGGCCATCACGACCGGCACCAGCGCGACCGCAATCACGGTGATCTTCCAGTTGCGCAGGAAGGCAAACAGCGTGAAAGCGGCCAGCACGACGCCGATCATGATCGCGTCGCGCACGCTGGTCGCCGAGGCGATCACCAGTTCGCTCTGGTCGTACCAGTTCGAGAGTTGCACGCCCGCGGGCATCTGATGCTGGAAGTCGGCGAGCTTCGCACGGATCGCCTTGGCCATCGCCACGCTGTTCGCGCCTGGCTGCTGGTAGACGTTGAGCAGCACGGCGTCCTGGCCGTCGGCCGTGACGCGCATCCATTGCGGCACGACGCCTTGACGGACGGTCGCGATGTCGCCGAGGTGGATTTGCGTCGCGCCGCTGGCCGACACCACCACGTTGCGCAGTTCGTCGAGTTGCGTGATCGTGGTGTTGGCAATCACGAGGTACAACTTGTCATGATCCTCGATGCGGCCGGTGGCCATCAGCACGTTGCTCGCGCCGATCGCTTTCGACACATCCGGGAGCGAGATCTTGTAGGCGGCGAGGCGCGCCGGATCGATCGCGACTTCGAACTCGTCCTGCGCGCCACCCGTTACCTCGACGCGCGCCACGCCTTCCACTGACGATAGCAACGGCCGCATCTGGAACTGCGCGAGATCGCGCAGCGCCGACAGCGATTGCTGCTTCGATGTCAGGCTATACGCGAGCACTGGGAACACGGTCGGGTCCATGCGCCGCACCTGCATCGAGGTGCCTGGCGGAAGCGTCGCGAGAATCTCGCTGATTGCCGACTGCGCCTGCAACGTGGCTTGTGCCATGTCGGTGCCCCAGTCGAAATTGATCGAGATTTCCGCCGCGCCGCGGCTTGTGGTCGATTCGACGTCGCGTACGTTCGGCACGCGCCGCAGCGCCTCTTCGACCGGCATCGTGACGAGCGTGGCCATCTGTTCGGCGGGACGGTCGCCTGCGTCGAGCGAGACGACGGCGCGCGGAAACGCGACGTTCGGGAACAGCGAGATCGGCAGGCGAAACGCGGTCAGTGCGCCCGCGATCGCCAGCAACGCGATCACGAACAGCAGCGAGCGCCGGTGCTTCTGCATCCATTGACCGAAATTCATTGCGGCGCGCCTCCGCTGACTCGCACCGCCATGCCGTCCTTCAACTCATAGTTGCCGCTGACGACGAGGCCCTGTGCGCCGTCGATCGGGCCGTCCACGCCGTAGCGGTCGCCGTTCTCGATCTGCGTGACCACCGCCACGCGGCGCGCCTTGTTTTGCGGCGTGATCTGGAACACGTACGCGCCTTGGTCGTCTTTCAGAACGGCGGCACGCGGCACGACCCAATGCGTGCCACCGTGCGTCGCGATATCGGCGCTAACACGCGTGCCTGGAATGAACGCGCTCTGTCCGAGCGGCACGTTCGCGCCGACGTTGACGAGTTGGCTTTGCTGATCGACCGATGCCCCGACCAGCACCACGCGGCCATCCACCGCGGCCTTCGCGAGCGTGGTGGACAGGCCGTGCAGCGTGACGGTGTCGCCGGTATGGATAGCGGGGACGTCCGACGGCTCGACGCCGAGCATCACGTTCGCCCGTGCGTCCTTGCCGTTGCCGCTGCCGCTGGTGAGTTGCAGGAT
Organism: Burkholderia sp. GAS332; assembly: GCA_900142905.1. Lineage (NCBI taxonomy): Bacteria > Pseudomonadati > Pseudomonadota > Betaproteobacteria > Burkholderiales > Burkholderiaceae > Burkholderia > Burkholderia sp. GAS332. The sequence goes on from FSRV01000001.1 coordinate 2,436,247, forward strand.
TGCGGCGCCGGGTTGTATCTGATCGCCCTGTGCCGCCGATATCTGCAAAACCACGCCGTCGATCGGCGCCGCGATGACTTTGCTGCTGCTCGCTACCCCCGTCTGGTTCTGCGCGGCGAGCGCCTGCTGCGCGTCCTCGGCGGCCTTGCGGGCGGTGGCGAGTTGCGATTGTGTGGCGAGCCCTTTGTCGTGCAGCGATTGCGTGCGCGCGAGTTCGCCTTGTGCCAGCGTCACGGCGCTTTTCGCCTGGTTGGCGGCGAGCACCGCGGCAGGATCGGCTTGCACGACAAAAAGCGGCGTGCCGCGCGTCACGCTCTGGCCGGCCTGCACACGCATTTGCACGATACGCGCGAGATAGGGCAGATTAACCGTGGTCAGGTTCGATGCGGATGCCGCGACGATGCCGTATGCACGTACCGGCTGCGCGATGATGGCGCGCTGCACGCGCACGGTCTGTACGGAAACGACGGGTTGGTCGGCCGCATCGTCGCCCGCGGACGCATTGGCTGCGCCGGCCGCATGGGCGCCGGCGCTCATTAGCGCAGCGCAGGCAAGGGCAATCGCATAAGAAGCGATGCGCGGCCGCTGCGCCGAAAGTGGGTTATTTCGCATGAGTTTCGGTGAAGGTCTGAGCGGAGGAAAAGGCGTCGGGGATCGCGCTGCCCAACAGCGCTTGCAAGCCGACGCGTTGTTCGGCGAGCGATTCGCGCAGCGTGGCGACGTCGACACGTTTGGTGAGCGCGGCATTTTTTGCGTCGATGTAGGCGCCGAGCACGAGGTTGTGCTGCGCGTAGGCCGCGGCCGCGTGCTGCGCGGCGAGGTCGGCATCGGGCAGCGCGGCTTCCGTCTGCTGCAACTGTCGCGTGAGAATCACGCTGTCCGCGCGCATATGGGCGACATCGGCATACGCCTGGTTAAGGCGCGACTGATATTCGTCTCGCAGGCGCTGACGTGTTGCTTTTTCGATCGCCACGTTGCCTTGATTACGGTTGAAGATGGGCAGGCTCAGATTGATCTGGAAGCCGCTGGTGTAAATGTTCGAGGTGTCTCGTGCCCGCACGAAACCGATCGACAGGCTTGGGAACTGGCTGAGAATCGCCGCGCGGTATTTCTGCTCCTGCGCTTCATAGCCCGCTTGCAGCGCGATCAGGTCCGGACGGCGCTGTGCGAGTTGGGCGAGCGCTGCATCGAGCGTCGCGTCGGGCAGTTCGGTCGTGTCTTCACTGCCGCTGAGTTGCAACTGCACTTCAGATGAGAGGCCGAGCAGCGCGTTCAGATCGTGATGAGTCTGTTCCGCAGCCCGTTCGGCGTCGGTGTATTGCTTGCGTGCGTCGCTGTATGCGGTGAGCGCGGCGGTCAGCGTGTCGTCGGTCAGATTGCCGTCACGGTGCGCTTCGGCCATGCGTTCGTAGCGCGCGCGCGTGAGATCGCGCTGCTGTTGCAGCAGCGGCAGGGTGTCCTGCTGAAAGCGCGTCTTGATGAACAACTGCCGCGCCTGGGCGACGATCTGCCATTCCTGCCACAGCAGGCCGAGATCGGTCTTGGCCACCGTTGCGTCGGCGGATTGCCTGTTCGCGCTGCGCAGCACGATCGCCATCACGTCGATGCTCAGACCATAATTGAACGCGCGCGTGGTGCCGGCCGCACCCGGGTAATCAGTCGACACACTCAATTGCGGATCGGGCAACAGTCCGGCCGAATAAGCCTGTGCGCGGGCGATGCCGAGATCGTCGCGCGCCAGCTTCAGGTCGGGATTATTCGCTACCGCCAGCATCGCGACTTCGTCGATGTCGAACCCGTCAGACGGATCGAAGCGATGCGCGGCCAGTTCGGGCAACGGCATGGTCGACGGATCGATCCGGATGCGGTCGAGCGAACGGGTCGAGGTCGACGTATCCTGCGGCGCGAGCGGTTCGCCGTGATACCACGTGCATCCGCCGAGCAGCAGCGCGCAAATTGGCACGAGCACGCGCAACCGTGCCGCGGGGGTGGCCGAAAATGCAGACGCGAATCGGGCTGGGAATCTGGCCGCCAAGGTAGCAGCCAAGGTGACCGCTGAGGCCGCCTTCGGCTTCGCCGGTCGCCTCGGTGCAAAGGTAGCCGCTGAAATGGCCGCAGCGGTGGCGTTGAAAACAGGCAAAATCCGGCTCCTGAGCAATAGGTGGGACAGCCGCGAACGGATGTCGCAGAACAGGTGCCGATTCTGATGATGTGGAGCTTAGGGGACGCTTAACGGACATTAAGCCTCCCTTCAGCGTCACCTAAGCGTCCAATAAGGAACGCATAAGGAAGCGTTAAGCTAACGTGCTGGACAATGCAGGCAAACTGGAGAGAGGAGGGGCCATGCGTCTGCTACTGGTCGAAGACGACGACATGATTGCGGAGACGGTATTGGGCGCGATGCGCCGCTCGGGCTACGCGATCGACTGGGCCGAAGACGGCCGTGCGGCGGAACTGTCGCTAGGTAACGGCGTGTACGACCTCGTGCTGCTCGATCTCGGCTTGCCGAAGAAGGACGGCATCAATGTGCTCGCCGCCTACCGCAAGAGCGGGGGCGCTGCGCCGGTGATCATCCTGACCGCGCGTGACGCGGTCGAGGAGCGGATTCGCGGCCTTGATGCAGGCGCCGACGATTATCTGATCAAACCATTCGACCTGGACGAGCTGGCCGCGCGGGTGCGCGCGCTCTTGCGGCGGCGCACCGGCCAGAAGCAACCCATCTATGCGCACGGCGAGCTCACACTCGATCCGGCGGCGCACGAAGTCACCAAAGGCGGCGAAGTGCTGCCGCTCGTGCCGCGCGAGTTCGCGTTGCTGCAGGCGCTGATCGAAGAGCCCACACGCGTGTTCACCAAGGCTGCGCTGGAAGAGAAGCTATACGGCTGGGGCGAGGAGGTGGGCAGCAACACCATCGAAGTGCACGTGCACAGCTTGCGGCGCAAGATCGGCGCGGAGCAGGTGGTGACCGTGCGCGGCGTGGGCTACCGTTTGAAGAGGTGCTGATGACGTCGATTCGCCGCTGGCTGCTGGGCTGGCTGATTTTCGGCCTGGCCGCGGCCTCGGGCGTGGCCGGCTTCGGCATCTTTCACACCGCGCGCGAAGAAGCGAGCGAACTGTTCGACTACGAGCTGCGCACGGTGGCGCTGTCGTTGCCGTCGAATCTGGCCGGTGCGAGCGACGGCGAGCATCGCGACCCCGACCTGGGCGATCTGGCCGACGACCGGGTCGTGATCGAAATCTGGGACCGGTCCGGCAAGCTCATCTATCACTCGGCGCAGGCGCCGGTATTCTCGCGTTTGCCTGCTGGCTTCAGCACCGTCGAGCGCGGCGAGAATCACTGGCGTGCATTCGGCGTGGAACAGCGAGACCGCTATATCCAGGTTGCGCAACCGATCTCCGTGCGCGAAGACCTCGCGATGCAACTGGCGCTGCATACCCTGTGGCCGCTTGGCGTGTTGGTGCCGGTGACGATCGTGCTGGTGCTGCTGGTGGTGGCAAAGGGGCTAGCGCCGATTGGCGGGCTGACGCGCGCGCTGTCGACCCGTTCGATCGATTCGCTCGAGCCATTGCGTCTGGACGGCGCCGTGCCGGTCGAAATCAAACCGTTGGTGGAAGCGCTCAACGATCTGCTGCAGCGGCTGAACATTGCTTCGCAGGCGCAGCGCACGTTTATTGCCGATGCCGCACATGAGTTGCGCTCGCCGCTTGCCGCGCTGAAGCTGCAATTGCAGGCGGCTTCCCGCGATGGCTCGCTAAAGGGCGAGGGGCAAGCGCTCGAGCGCGTCGAGGGGCGAGTCAACCGGATCATTCACCTGGTGCAGCAGTTGTTGACGCTGGCGCGTGAGGATGCGCATCCGGTGACGTCGATGGTGCCGGTGAGTTTGCGCCGGCTCGGCGAGCAGGCGGTGGGGGATCTTTCGCTGCTCGCGGAGACGAAGGAGATCGATCTTGGGCTGGAGTGTGAAGGCGCTCGCGCGGACTACGATGCTTATACGGTGCTGGCTGAGCCGCATGGCATGAGTGTGCTGCTGGGGAATCTGATCAACAACGCGATCCGGCATACGCCGCGAGGTGGGCGCGTGGATGTGATTCTGAAGCGCTCTGGTGAGCGGGTGGGGTTTGATGTAGTGGATAGCGGGTCCGGGATACCGGAGGCGGAAATCGAGCGGGTTTTCGATCGATTCTATCGCGGGGAGGAAGCCCAGGGCGAGGGCAGCGGGCTGGGTCTCGCGATTGTGGCGCGAATTGCCGAGCGGCATCAGATGCGGCTATCGCTGCGTAATAACGTTGGCCATGCTGGGCTGCGAGTTTCGGTTTCTGGTCTGAAGGCTGGATCGTCAACATGACGCGCCGCGCTTGCCGCTTTGATTTCGAGGTCAACGCAACGCGGGGCGACAAATCACGGGATATCCCGCGCGAGGATGCCGAGGGCCTCCGTCGATATGTCGACCCATAAACTTTCTTGCATGATGCCGGCCTTCAACACCAGGTGCCGCAATTGTGTATCGCGGGGCTCGCTCTCACCGGGTTTGTCGGGGAAATCGTGGGCCTCGATGCGGCGATAAAGATCAAGCTTTTCCTGATGTAGCTGAAGGTGTCGCCTGATTTCTTCTTCCAGGCCGGTCGGGCCAAGCGCGGCTTCCGCGCGTAGCCGGAGCATGAGCTCATCGCGCAGTGGCTTCGGATCGTTCTGCTCCCGTACCCACCGTTTCAACTCCTTCCGGCCTGTGGGGAGGATTCGATAGGCGCGCTTTCTTCCTCTTCCCTGCTCGATGGGGAGTGATTGTATCCAGCCGGCTTCTTCCAGTCGCCCCAATTCCCGATAAATCTGCTGATGGGTGGCGTGCCAGAAATGGCCGATGGATCGATCAAACCGACCGGCCAGTTCTGAGCCGGAACCAGGATGCTCGATCAATGCAGTGAGAAGGGCATGGGGTAAGGACATGTCGTGTCGACGGCTGACGAAAGTCGCCATAGTGCCATATCGCGGATAGAGGGTTTATACCTGGCATTGATTTTAATGCAACTGGTTGCAAAAAGGATGTCGCCGGAATACCATTAATGCAACTGATTGCATAAAAAGTGAGACACTCAATGAATCGTTATTCCCACCTGTTAGCGCCTCTCGATCTCGGCTTCACGTCGCTCAGGAATCGTGTGCTGATGGGCTCGATGCATGTCGGTCTGGAGGAGGTGCCGAACGGTTTCGAGCGCACGGCGGCGTTCTATGCCGAGCGGGCACGCGGCGAGGTCGGTCTGATCGTGACAGGCGGGATTGCGCCGAACGAACGTGGCCGGCCAATGCACGGCGGTGCGATGTTGACGACCGAGCTCGAGGCTGAGCGTCATCGCACTGTTACGCGCGCCGTACACGCGGAGGGCGGAAAGATTGCCATGCAGGTTCTGCACTTCGGGCGCTATGCCTATCAGCAAACGCTGGTTGCACCGAGTGCGCTGAAGGCTCCGATCAACCCGTTTGTTCCCCACGCGCTTTCTGCCGGAGAGATCGAAGACACGATCAGCGACTTCGTGAGATGTGCCGCGCTTGCTCAGTACGCCGGATATGACGGCGTCGAGATCATGGGCTCGGAGGGTTATCTGATCAACGAATTCATAGCAGCGCGCACCAACCATCGCGACGATGCCTGGGGCGGCGCGTACGAGAACCGCATCCGCTTCCCGATCGAGATCGTGCGGCGCGTTCGTGAGCGGGTCGGCGCGAATTTCATTGTGATCTATCGGTTATCGATGCTCGACCTGGTCGAGGGCGGTTCGACGCTCGACGAAGTGATCCAGCTCGCGCAGGCGATCGAGGCGGCAGGCGCAACCATCATCAACACGGGTATCGGCTGGCACGAAGCGCGTATTCCGACCATCGCAACCAAGGTGCCGCGCGCCGCGTACGCGTGGGTGACGCAGCGTCTCATGGGTAAGGTCGGCATTCCGCTTGTCGCGACCAACCGGATCAACACCCCCGAAGTCGCCGAGCAGCTGCTGGCCGAAGGCGCGTGCGACATGGTGTCGATGGCGCGGCCGTTTCTTGCCGATCCCGCCTTCGTGCGCAAGGCGCGGGAAGGGCGGGCCGATGAAATCAACACCTGTATCGGCTGCAATCAGGCCTGTCTGGATCATACGTTCGGCGGCAAGATCACCTCGTGCCTCGTCAACCCGCGCGCGTGCCATGAAACCGAGCTTGTGATCGAGCCTGCTGTGCGGCGCAAGCGAATCGCAGTCGTCGGCGCCGGCCCGGCGGGCCTGAGCTTCTCAATCACGGCTGCCGAGCGTGGACACGAAGTGGCTTTGTTCGAAGCCGGGTCTGAAATCGGTGGTCAATTCAACGTCGCGAAGAAAGTGCCCGGTAAAGAGGAGTTTTATGAAACGCTGCGCTACTTCCGGCGACAGATTGATCTGCATGGTGTTTCGCTACATCTGAACACGCGCATTGATGTGCCGGGTCTCGTCGACGGTGGCTTCGACGAGATTGTGCTCGCCACGGGTGTGACACCGCGCGTGCCGGCGATCGACGGTGCCAATCGCCCGAACGTGCTTGGCTATCTCGACGTGCTGCGCGACGGCAAGCCGGTCGGGACAGACGTCGCCGTGATCGGTGCGGGCGGAATTGGTTTCGATGTGAGCGAGTATCTGACACACGAAGGCACGAGTGCGAGCGTTTCATTGCCGAAGTTTTATACCGAATGGGGTATCGATACGGACTACGGAGAACGAGGTGGCGTGCGTGGGCCAAAGGTCGACGCACCGGCGCGCAAAGTCCATCTGCTGCAGCGCAAGTCCTCGAAAGTGGGTGACCAGCTTGGCAAGACCACCGGCTGGATTCATCGCACGTCGCTGAAGGCGCGCGGCGTTGCGATGTCGTCCGGCGTAACGTATGAACGGATCGACGATGACGGTCTGCATGTGTGTATTGATGGTGACCCACAAACGCTGCGGGTCGACAACGTAGTGATCTGCGCAGGACAGGAGCCGCAGCGGGAGTTGTACGAAGGCTTGCGCACCGCCGGTTGTTCGGTACATCTGATCGGCGGGGCAGACGTCGCCGCCGAACTCGATGCGAAGCGGGCAATTCACCAGGGCACGACCCTGGCGGCGTCCATCTGATTGTTTCGCGCGACATGACACCGTGTCGCGCCTGTCCTGGAGACTACCGTGACTCAAGCCCCCTCACATATCCATCCGGCAGTGGTGCCGTCGCTCGAGCTTTGGCACGCGATGATCGGCAAAAACGATTTGAGCGATCTGGCAACCATCGTTCACCCCGATGCGGTATTCCGGTCACCCATGGCCATTTCTGCCTATTCGCCGGCGCCTGCGCTCATTCTCGCGCTCAGTACGGTGATTCAGGTATTGAAGGACTTCACCTACCACCGCCAGCTGGTCAGCGACGACGGCTTGAACGTCGTGCTGGAATTCAGTGCGCGCGTGGGGGAGAAAAAGCTGAAGGGTATTGATCTGATACGCTTTGACGAACAGGGCAGGATTGTCGAGTTCGAAGTCATGGTCCGTCCGCTGAGTGGATTGCAGGCGCTCGGTGCGGAAATGGGCGCTCGCCTGGGCGAGACGCTGCCTGCGTTTAAAGCCAAAAATTAACGCCATCTCACTGATCATTCGATTATTGTTATTTGGATCCCGCCAGCAACCGGAGGGCGACCCACATCCGGTCGCCCTCCGCACGCCGCTTACTGCGCAGTCAATTCGATTTCGCTGGCTGCGATGGCTGCACTTTCAGCCGCTGTATCAAGCGTGCGCCACGGCAGCAGATAGGCCGCGGTTGATACGACCAAACCCACCACCCAGGCGATATCGACGCCACCCAGCCTCTGTGCAGCAGCGCCGGTATAAACGCCGGGCAACACAAAGAACGGGATCGTCGACGCAAACCCGATCGCATAAGACACCAGTCCACGCGTCCCCCAAGCCCCGTAGATGCCCTCCGGCGTAAACAAGTGCGTGATTGCATAGCGGCCCCGTCGCACGAAGAAATAGTCGACTAGGTTAATGGCGGTCCAGGGAACGAGCAGATACAACATCATCGTCAGCGCGGCAAACAGGATGTCGATGGCATTGCCACTTACCGCCAGCGAGATGCCGACCCACAGCACAGTAAGGACGACGAGCGTGATCACCCGGATGGCACGGGTCGGCTTCACAGACCGGAATGAGTCGAGTCCGGTGACAATGGTAAGCATGGCACTGTACGCGTTCAATCCCATGGTCGCGGCCATCGCACCGATAGAAACGAGCGAGATCAGTGCGCCGAAGCCGTGGAATACCGCGTTGCCGGCCCCGTTCAGCGCCATCAGGCCGTCCGAAGCGCCCAGGCGTGTGGCTAGCCACGCACCGAGTGCTATCAGCCAGATCGCTGAAGCCGACGCGCCGACGAACACCGCCGTAATGATCGAACGAGGCCGGGTATTGCGTGGCAAGTAGCGCGAATAGTCCGAGACATAGGGAGCGTACGTGATGTTGTAGCTCGCGCTCGCGGCAAACTGTGAGGCAAAGGCGACGAGGGTGAACGTGCCGGGGTGATCTACCTTGCCGCCCACGCCGCCGAATACGATTGCTAGCGAAAGGATAATGTAGAGCGGGAGACTCGCTATCAGCAGCCACTTGAACACACGATGCAACCAGTCGTGACCGTACACGGCCAGTGCAAGCGCGAGCACTGCTGTGGCGATCGCGACGACGGTCGGTGACCATCCGAAGATGGCCTTCAAACCGCTCGCCATCAGCACCGTATCGACTACGTTGAAGCCGATGTAGGTGAACGCCGTCCCTAGCAGCACGACAACGACGCCGCGATAGCCGAATTGCGCACGCGACTGGATCATCTGGGGTAAGCCGAGATGCGCGCCTTGCGACGCATGAAACGCCATGAACAAGGTTCCGAACAGAATACCGAGCGTACCCGCGAGCACCGTGTAACCTAGCGACAGTCCCATGCCGGGCCCGACAAATCCGATTGCGATCGTGAAGAACTGAAAATTACCCAGGAACCAGAATGGGCCCTGGTCGGCGACGCGGCCGTGCCGCTCGTTTTCAGGAACATAGTCGATGGAACGTGTCTCGATGCCATTGAGTCGCGGTGGCGTCGTGCCTACTATGCCACCTAACGTTGTTGCGCTGTTTTGGTCCATATGTCTCCTCTCCTTCCTATAAAGACTTCGGCTAGTGGCTCTCAGGCCAGTGTGATGACATGTTTGATTTCCTGATAAGCGCGCCCCCCCCAAAGACCCAATTCACGGCCCAGACCACTCAGTTTCATTCCTCCCCATGCAGTCTGCGGAAAGATCAACTGCGGCGTGTTCGCCCAGACCATCCCGACTTCGCAGGCGGCCGCCACGCGGTCGGCTCGCTCGCGGTCCTTTGTGACTACCGTGGCTACCAAGCCGTAGTCACTGTCATTCGCGAGCGCGATAGCTTCATGTTCGTTTTCGAAGCTGCATACGCAGACAACCGGACCGAAGATCTCTTCGCGCCACAGCACGTTCTCAGGCGCGACGTCCACGAACACGGTGGGAGAGACGAAGAAACCGACCGTCGACGCAGGACCGCCGCACACCATACTCGCGCCGGCAGCCTTTCCCTGCGCGATCATGCCGAGCACACGGTCGCGCTGCGCGGCGCTGATCAACGGCCCGACGCAAACGTCTGGGACGTGCGGCGAGCCGACGACAGCCTGCTGTGCACGAGTGCACAACCTGTCGACAAACTTCGCATAAAGCTTGGCGTGAACCAGCACGCGTGATGTCGCAGAACACATTTGCCCTGCGTTGAAAAACGCGCCATTGAATGCGAGATCCACTGCGGAGTCGAGATCGGCGTCGTCGAAGACAATCAGCGCCGATTTGCCGCCAAGTTCGAGCGAGACCCGCTGCATATGCTCGGCCGCGGAACGCATCACGCTTCTGCCGGCCTCGGTGCTGCCGGTGAACGAAACTTTGGCAACATGCTGATGCGCCACCAACGCTTCGCCTACCGAACGTCCGCCCGCGACGAGGTTGACGACACCGCTTGGTACCTGCGCGGCCGACACGATTTTGAGAAGCTCGAATTCCGCCAGCGGAGTCAGTTCAGACGGCTTGATGACAACCGTGCAACCGGCCGCGAGCGCGGGCGCAAGTTTCCAGGCGGCAGTGACCATCGGGAAATTCCACGGCACGATGAGCGCGCAGACACCGACTGCTTCGTAGCGGACAACGCCCTCGAACGCAGCGTCGGGCAACTCGACGCGTTCGGACGTTCGCAGCTTTCCATCGGCACATTGGCGTGCGTAGTAGCGGAATGTCGAGGCCGCGTCGCCGACGTCCAGCTCGGCTTCGAACCGCGGCTTGCCATTGCAGCGCATCTGCAACTCGACCAGTTCAGGCGCACGGCTTTCGATCATGTCCGCGATCCGCCCAAGCAATGCGCCCCTTTCGGTCATGCTGGTGGAGCGCCAAGCATGAAGCGCAGCCCGCGCTGCCTTTACAGCCGAATCGACATCGGCGGTGGAAGCAGCAGAGACGCGGGCGAGCGGGAGGCCGGTGCATGGATCAATCACAGTGAGCGACGGCCCACTGCCGTGCCGCCATGCGCCGTCCACGAACACGCCGGGTTCAGTCGTCTCCAGTTGACGGTTCAGCATGTGCCCGCTCCTGCCTGTGCGGGCTCGACGGCCGCAGGAGAAAGATGCTCGTGCACGGCAAGCCACCGCCGGCCGGTGCGCGCGAAAACAATCGTTTCGCGCTCGTCCAGCGTCTGACACCCTGCACCAGTGGACACTTTGCTGCAGACCGAATGCGTGAAGATCGCGACGTCGTCGTTGACGCATTGCACAGCGCGGTTTCGCGATTCGCAGCCGAGTACGGCAAAACCATCTTCGTGCTCCCAGGCGCGCCACAGCCGCTCGTAAGCGTCGCGCGACGGCAACGCCTGTGCCACGTGATGGAAAACGAAACTCGCCTGCGGTGCAAAGGCGGCGAAATAGGCGTCGCGGTCATGGCGACCGAATGCGTCGATCAACGCATCCGCGGCCAGCATGACCTGCTGTTCGATAGTACTCATAGGCCCAATCTGACGAGAGGTTGAGGAGGTCGGCGCGCACCGCCGGCATCGGGTTTGCGCCCGCTGAAAGGCGTAGATACTTTTCAGTCGCGGTAGAGAACGCCGGGTAACACGCATAGCATTTCAAACGCGAGGTTTGCCGCCACTAGCGCGGTCGTTCCTTGAGGGTCGTAGGGGGGCGACACCTCGACGAGATCAGCCCCAACAAGCTGCAATCCACGCAGTCCGCGTATGATTTCGAGGCCCTGCTGCACCGTTAGGCCGCCGATCTCGGGCGTCCCTGTACCTGGAGCAAACGAGGGGTCCAGCCCGTCGATATCGAAGCTCAGATACACGGGGCCGTCGCCCACGTGTTCGCGCACTTCTTTCATTAGCGGCGCAAGCGACCGGTTCCAGCACTCTTCCGCCTGCACCACACGGAAGCCCTGGTTGCGGCACCAGTCGAAGTCGTCGGCGTGATAGCCGGTCCCTCGCAGGCCGATTTGAACCACACGTTTGCAATCGAGCAAGCCTTCCTCGACGGCACGCCTGAACGGCGTGCCGTGGGCGATTTTTTCGCCGTACATCGTGTCGTTGACGTCCGCGTGAGCATCGACGTGAACTACGCCGACCGGGCCATGGCGCCTGTGCATTGCTCGAAGGATCGGCAGTGCGATCGTGTGGTCGCCTCCAAGCGAGATAGGACGACAGCCGGTCGCGACGATCGCGTCATATGCAGCTTCGATATCTGCTATTGCTCGATGAATGTCAAACGGGTTAAGGGCAACGTCCCCAATATCGGCGACCTGTAACGAGTCGAACGGTGCGGCGCGCGTTGCCATGTTATAGGGCCGCAGAAGCACGGATTCGCTTCGGATCTGACGCGGCCCGAGCCTTGCGCCGTTGCGGTTGGAGGTGCCGAGATCGAACGGCACGCCAACGAAACACGCGTCAAGACCGGCAGCGCTGGCAACCGCTGGCAGCCGCATCATCGTTGCGATGCCACCAAAGCGCGGCATCGCGTTGCCGGAAAGCGGCTGATTGAAGTGCGGTTGTTTCATATCTTCCATGGTGGTATAAACCCTATAAACATCGAGCAGCTCGATTCAACAACAACCCAATGCGTACGATGGTAGTGAAAAATAATTGGGCGAAAAATGCCGACCTGACGATGTTAACAACGACGGCATCAATGTGAGCGACCATGCTTAGCAACCTGACAGACTTCGATCTCCGGTTAATCCGCGTATTCCTGGCTGTCGCCGATGCCCAAGGGGTAACAGCGGCGCAATCCATACTGAATGTGGGTCAGTCGACGATCAGTTCGCAATTGGCCACGCTTGAGACGCGGCTTGGGTTCCGATTGTGCGAGCGCGGACGCGGCGGCTTCAGCCTGACGTCAAAAGGTGAGCGACTGGCAAGCTCCGCGCGGCGCCTGTTTGCCGCGACCGACGCCTTCTGTGCCGAGGCGCGCAACATGGATCGGCAGTTGGTAGGGGAACTGAACCTCGGACTAATCGGGCACGCGCCATTTAGCGAGAACGCGCATGTGAGCGATGCGCTTGCACGGTTCAGACAGCGCGACCAGGCGGTGCGCTTCAATGTTCAGATGCGCCCCCCGGGAGAACTCGAAAAGTATGTGCTGGACGGCTCGATCGGAATCGCCATTGGATACTTCTGGCATCGAATGCCAACGCTCGAATACACCCCGTTATTCGTGGAGCGGCAGTATGCGTACTGCGGCACCCGGCACCCGTTGTTCAAGGAAGCACCGGATGTCGATCTGGAGACGGCAGTACAGCATGAGTGGGCCTGGCGGAGTTATCCGCTTCCAGAAGCACAGCGCGCCACCGGCGAGTGCAACGTGACGGCAATTGCCGATAACATGGAGGCGGTCGCTTTACTGATTTTGTCTGGTCATCATCTGGGATATCTGCCGGTTCACTTCGCGAAGCCTTACGTGGAAAGCGGGTTGCTGCGCGCCGTCAATCCGGGCACGTTAAAGTACGACGTCACCTTCCACATGGTTCTGCGTCGCACGCCGCGTCCCAACGACATCCTTCGCGCCTTTGTTGAAGATCTCCGCGCAGTGCACCTGGGCGCGTTTTCCGATCACTCGTAGCACGACTGCCGCTCGCAAGGGCTCCGGTGCAAATCGGAGAAGCCAGTAGGTTAAGCTCCGGTTTTGACTAGCGCGCGCAGGCTATGAGTAAGCTGACAGACATCAACAGGCTGTTCAACGGCCGCCACTTTGACCGCGAAGTCATTGTCCTGTGTGCGCGTTGGTACCTGCGTTACAAGCCCAGGATCAACGCAATGCTCGGCTTCGAACGCTTCAGGAATGCACCATTACGATTTCGGGCATCGAATTGACGCATCGTATGTGCAAGGGGCAGTTCAACATTCTCCATCTTGGGGTTCAAAGATACTGCTGCGCTCTCTGTCTGGGATGCGATCCCGTTCAATCGATGAGGAATCCCTATCTATAGGAAACATCTCTGCCAGAAAAACCATTTGCACCAGAAGTCTATCAAGCACCTACCTGGTTCATCTGCCTGGTTCATGGCATAAGCCATTCGCCCATTCGTCGCAGATTTTGCGCCGCTTCTGCAAGCGATTCTGTGTGAGACTGTCGCCAGAATTCGCACCAGCCGAACGATTACCCCCTAGCGTGAAAGCCATTCTGGGGCGCGCGCTGACGCTCCGTACTTTCCCCTGCTGACCGCAATCTGGCGGTCCAGTAAGCTTCAGGACGCGACTACGCGACGAAGACGTACACGGAGGCGAGACAAAGTGGCAATGGAGTCAGATCAAACGCAGGACGCGATTAACAGCGATACGGCATGGGCGGACATTAGCAATGCCCGGTTCAGCGAGTTGCTGGCGAGCATCTATCAGGGACCCATGGAGTCGGTGCCGTGGGCAGGCGCATTGGAGTTGATCCGGCGATATCTGAACGCGAACTATGTGACGCTGACATTGCGGCCGGCCGCGAACCAGCGTCGCGGATTGATTGTGGGTGCGTCAGAAGCGGGACCATCGCTGCCGGGCGAAGCGTCATATAACGACTACTTCTATTCAGTCGATCCATTCGTGGGTTTGCCGGCTGATCGCGTGGTAACCGCCGAAGAAGTGTTTGGCGACACGGGTTGGCTCGCAAGTGAACTCTACAAGCAGTTTCTACAGCCTGCTGATGTCCGGCATATTCTTGGCGCAGACCTGCGCACGGAATCAAGCGTTGAGTGCCGATTTCGCGTATGCCGAGGTCACGCCGCGCCTCGCTTCAACGCGCGCGACAGGGGGTTTTGCGCGACGTTGCTGCCGCATCTACGGCGTGCGGTGGAACTGCATTTCCGGCTTGACATCGTGGAGTCGGAGCGCACGCTCTATGCGAATGCGATCGATCGCATGCAGGTGGGCATGCTGACGCTCGACGCAGAAGGGGCGATCATCAAAAGCAACCGCGTTGCAGAGAACATCCTCGCCGAGGGAAACGGGCTACGCATTGCGCACGGCCGTGTGGAGGCCACCGACGCGCGGGAGAACCGCTGGCTCCAGCGGCTAGTCCGTCACGCGGTGGTCGGCCATTTCGGGAGTGCTGCGCCGATTGTCGAAGCACTGCCGATTGCACGCGCGCGCGGCAAGCCGCGGCTTGGCGTGCTGGTGCGCACCATCCCACTTTCGGAGTGGTCAGAAGACAACAAACACCGGCCCGCCGTCGCGCTGTTCCTGCGTGATCCAGACCGCAACCCGGAAGGAGAGCAGGAAACCTTGCGCAAGCTGTTCGATCTGACGCCTGCAGAAACATCACTGGCGGTGATGCTGACCCATGGCCTGACGCTGGAGGAGGCCGCGGAGGAATCGAGCATCAGCAAGAACACGGCACGCACGCACCTTCGCGCGATCTTCTCGAAGACTGGCGTAACGCGGCAGGCCACGCTCGTGCGGGTGCTGTTGGGCACTGCGATCCCGGTGGATTGACGCGGCTTGCGGGCCGAAGGCGGCCGGACGCATGTGGCCCGGCCGTGTCGCTCATGCCGGCTAGTTTCCAGACCCGCGAATCGCGTCCGGGGAGAAATACGCCTCGTCGAGATTGGGGTTGTCGTTGAGTTTTGGCATCGGCTCCGCGTTGGTCAGTCGGTCTGCGAAGTACGCGCCTGAGATCAGGTCATGGTAGAACACCGCTGTCGGGTAGAAGCGTTTCGCGTCGTACGCATAGACGGTCGTTGCGAAGTTCGCTCTCCAGAGCGTACCGTGTGCGTCGTAGTTGTCGGCGGCGAGTGCGATCCATGAGTCTTCGTCCAGATACAGCACGCGTTTTGCGTATTGGTGTCGAAAGCCTGTCTTCAGCGTGGCTTGCAGCACCCAGACGCGATGCAGTTCGTAGCGCATCAGGGCCGGGTTTTCATGCGATCGGGTGAGCAGGTCGGCGTACTTGATCGAGGGATCCTGCAGTCTGTAGTTGTTGTACGGGACGTACACCTCGCGCTTGCCGACGATCGTCCAGTCGTAGCGGTCGCCAGGACCGTTGTAGAGCCGATCGTCGTCCACCGTGCGGAAACCACCGGGTCCCTGCGGCTGGTCGTAGCCGTATTCCGGCGCCTGACGAACGCGGCGGGTGCCGGGGTTGTAGACCCACGTGCGGCTACTGTTTTCCGCGCCTTCCTTGTCCCAGTTCGTAAAGCCGACCGTGAGCGTGCCGCGGTCGCTGAGCGGAAGCTCCGTCGCCACCCGGAAGTATGAGTGGTTGTTGCGATCGCTCTTCACGTCGAACTTCCCGTCGTTGCGCGGCGAATAGATGTCATAGCGGACTTTGCCCCATGCGATGTTGCCGTCGGGGTAGACCACCGCCTGATCGTAGGTCGCGTGTTCCGTGGCGATGGCGGACGACATCCGCTGATTCCACAACACCTCAGCAGCGGTCTTCGGGATGGGATACGGTACTTGCGGGGGCGCATCGCTCAGGCCGTTGCCGTCGGACGTCATCGTTGAATCAGGCGAGTAGGTCCGGATGTCCTTGTAGGCCGCATCGTCGTAACGGAAGTCGCGATGGCTCGGATACACCGGCATCTTGAACGTGTCGGGATAACGCTTGAATAGCGCAATTTCGCCGTTCGTCAACTGGCTCGCATACTGCGCCATGTTCGCAGCGGTGATGACGTAGAGCGGCTTTTCGGCTGCGTATGGGTCGGGATAGCGTGTACCTGGCTTATATCCAAGCCCCTCCGGTGCGCCAAGCCACTTGCCGCTCCATGCCGGCACGGCGCCGTCTTTGCTGGCTGTGCGTTGCGCGCCCATCGGCGTGAGCTCCGCGTCCAGCGGTTTGAGGTCGTCCGGCGCGATCTTCGAGAACGACACGGCGGGGATCAGCGTGCAGGTCACCAATGCGACGGTAACCAGCATGGGAGAGTGGGTTCGACTCATAACCAATTCCTCTGGCAATAGACATGCGACGGAAACAACGGCCGCCTGTGTGGCGCTATGGTGTGCCACAGGGACGAAGCGTTGGGTGTAGCCGGACGCAGCGCGCGCCCGGCCAGGTGTCAACAGAGGTACTGCTCGACGATCTCGTGAATCGCGCGCTGCACGTCGCGGCGGCGGTACCCGAGATGCGCGACGTCGGCCGAATCCGGCTCATATGCGACGACGTTGCCGCGTCCGGTATAGATCGCGATGTCGGGCAGCAGCGGGTGCGGCTCATCGATTGCGGGCACGGGCTGCGCGTTGCCTGCCGCGCGAAAGAAGCCCTCAAAGTACTGGGCAAACGTCAGGTTCTCGTCGCCGAGCAGATAAGCCTTGCCAGGCTCGCCGCGCTCGAGCGCACCCCGGATCGCCTCCGAGAGCGACTGCACCGACAGGAAGTTGCTGCCGCCTGCGGGGCCGAATACCGGCAGGGCCGCCAGCTTGCCTTGCGCATACTGCGTGTACGCCGCGAACATCTCCGAGCGCAAGCCGGGTAACGACCCGACAACGAACGGCGCGTTGACGCTGCACACATGAAACGTGTCCGTGGCGAGCGAGCGCACGCGTTGATCTGCCAGGTGGCGCGAGCGGACATAGGGGCTCGTATTGATCAATTGGGGTGCCACCTGTGGATAGAAGCTGCCCACCAGTACGGCCTTGCGAATGCCCGCATCGCGGGCCAGGGCGAAGAAGCGCGGTACGGCTTCTACGTTCGCGCGTTCCCAGTGGACGGCTTCGTCCGTGCCGGGCGGCAGGTGGCGAATGTCGTTGCCCGCCGCGAAGACGAGTGCGTCGAAGCGCGCAAGGCAATCCTGTGTGAAGTCGCCGGCCACATAGTCGCCCTGCAGCCATTCCAGGCGGGCGAGGGCACTTTCAGGCGGTGCCGGCTTGCGCGCCGCGATGCTGACCCGATGGCCGATCGATTCGAGAAAGAGGGCGGCGTGTCCACCGATGAGCCCGGTACCGCCGATGACGATGATGTTCATTGTGTCTCCGTTGGCGGACTATGCGCCGCCGTGTTTCTTTGAAAATTAATCAGGATGCCGACTAGAAATTGAAACCATTTCCGCTGATGACCGGGATATTGGTCCAGAAGCCTTTCGGATCCCGATACCAACCTGCCGCAGCGAGCGCGCCGCCGTCCACGTGCAGTGTCGTGCCTGTAATCCACGCGGCCAGTGGGCTCGCGAGAAACAGCGCAGCGCCCGCCACGTCGCCCGGCATGCCGAAGCGGCCAAGCGGAATCCAGCGCGGAATGTGGTTGCGATGCTCGGGGGCGATCATCATGCCTACCGGCACCTGCGGTGTTTCCGTGGTCTCCGGGGCGATCAGGTTCACGCGAATGCCGACGGGGCCCAGTTCGAGTGCGAGACTCCTGGTGAAGCCCGTGAGGGCGGCCTTGCACGCCGCGTAGACAGCGCAGTTCGGAATCGCCCGGAAGCCTTCGATCGACGACACGCACAGGATGCTGCCGCCGGGCGCATTGCGCCGCAACAGTTGCAGCATGGCACGCGTGACCGTGAATACCTGCTTCTGGTTGACCGCGTAGAGCCGTTCGATCTCGTCGTCGCTGTAACTGTCGAACGGCTTCGCGATCTGCAGGAAGTCGCCCACGTTGTTGACGAGCACGTCGAGCCCACCGAAACGCTCGTCGATGCGTTGCGCGAGCGCCGAGACCTGGTCCGCCTGCGTGACATCTGCGACGACGACCAGCGCGTCCACGCCCGCGGCCTCCAATGCGCGCCGTACGTCGTCTGCGCGTGCGGCGTCGATTTCAGCAATCACGACGTGCGCGCCCGCATGTCCGAAAGCCTCGGCGGTCGCCCGCCCAATGCCTGCTCCGCCGCCTGTGACCAGGACGGTTTTGCCGTTGAAGTCAATCATCTTGCCCTCTCCTGTGCGAGTTATACGATTGCATGTCGGCGACGGGATGCCAATGTCGCCGCGTTCCCCGCCCACCGTTGTGTCAAAGCGCGCAAATCAACTGCGCGTTATCGACACGCAGTTCTGCTCCGTTGATGTAGCGTGATTCATCCGACGCGAGGAACAGCACGAGCTGCGCGACATCCAACGGATCGCAGATGCGCGCCATCGGGTCGGTGCCAATACCCAGCGCCGCCGGATCGAGTTCGGCGACGAGGGCCTGCGTCATCGGCGTCCAGATACCGTCGGGGTGAACCGAATTGCAGCGGATGCGGTAGCCGCTCTGCTTGCAGTGCGCGGCCACGCTGCGCGCGAGCGCTGTCACTGCGCCCTTCGAAGCCGCGTACGCGGCCATTGACGGCAGGCCACCGAGTGCGGCAACCGAGGACATCACGACAATCGAGCCGCCCATCGGGTTGTGCTTCATCGCGCGCACACCGAACTGGCAGCCGAGGAAATAGCCGTCGGCGTTGACTCGCATCGTTTCGCGCCACGTCTGCGGATCGATCTCGTCGATCGGGCCCGGTGGGCAGATCGCCGCATTGTTCACGAGCACGTCGAGTCGACCGAACGTATCGATCGTCTCGGTGACTGCGCGTTCCCAATCTGCCGTGAGCCCGATGTCATGGTGCACAAAATGCGCCGCGTCGCCGATCTCTCGGACCACCGTTCGCCCCCGCTCTTCGTTGATATCGGTCAGCACCACGCGCGCACCTTCTCCCGCGAGTAGCCTGGCATCGGCTTCGCCGACGCCGCTCGCGGCCCCGGTGATGAGCACAACCTTGTTTGCCACGCGATTCATTCGAGAGCCTGTCTAATGAGAAGGTTGGACATTCAAGCGGCCACAGGGACGTGCCCCGTGCGCACGGCATGCAGCGCGGCTTCGCCGTAGAGATGCGCGATCGTGTCGTCCTTCGCGAGTGCCTGGGCGCTCGCGAAGCCGATGCCGCCTGCTCCGCCTGTCACGAGCGCTGTCTTCCCTTCGAGTATCCGTGTCTGGTTCATCGCTTACTCCTGAGCTGGTAGGTCCTGGGTCCAATCGAGGACCAGCACGCGGTGCGCGAAACGCCATTCACCGCCTTCGCAGACGCAGCGGTCCTGATAGCGAATGCCCCAGTCCAGTTTGCGCGTCCGGCTATCGCGTTCGTAAAGGTGATGCGCGACACAATACGTCTCCACCCGGGCGCTCGGGCCGTCGAACTCGACGAGCTGGTTATGCACGTGATGCTGGGTGACGCGGTACTGCGCCATGGCACCCATACCGGCGACGATCGCATCGCGGCCGTCGAGGCTGAAGCCTGGTCCCTGAACGCTGGCGTCCGGCGTGAAGAGCGCCGCGAGCATTGTCCAGTCGCGCCGGTCCACTGCTTGCGCGTAGCGGTACGCCAACTCGCGAAGTGCTGCCTTGTGATTCGAGTCAATCATCGTGTGATGTCCTGTCGTTGCCTGAGCGTGAATCGCATTCCGTCGCGACGGCACACAGAGATTGGCGTAGCATGCCCCGCGCGTCGTCACCCAAATGGATGAGCACGTCGCGCTTGGTGGGCGCACTCGAAGCATGGATTGCCACTTATCGAAATGGGTGATGTCGAGCGCAACAACGGGCATCTTCACGACAACTCGTGCTTATAGCGTAGTCGCCGAGTCGAGCGATCTGATTGGTAATGGAGGATGGGAAGCCTGCCTGGAGAGTGTTTGCGCGCCTTCGCTATCCGCTGGATGCGACGCAAGCTATCGTCCCTTTGCTGGGTTAATCGCATAAGTTGTTGGTGTTCACAATTGCCGCTAGCCGTGTCAATCGGAGCGGACAAAAATTGGGGAGCGCGGCGTTTTGCCCTAAGCTATCTTCGACACCCGTTCAGCGAGGCGACGGATGAATATGCACTAGACGATTTACCTGCAGCGGGACGGTGCCGACGAGGGATCAGCTCGCCCAGGCATGCGCGGCGGTTTCTCGGCTGGTGGAGTTTCGGCGGCCGCTGTTTGCGTGGAATCCATAGCCCGGCATCACGCATCCAGCGCCGTACCGTTTCCTTCGCCAGCGCCAGCCCGTGACATTCACGCAGCTTCTCGCAGGCCAGCGTCGGCCCGAAATCGGCGTAGCGCTCGCGGATGATCGCCAGAGCCCGCTGGGCCAGATTCTCGTCCAGACGCCGGTTACCCTGGCGGCCACGCTTGTGTGAGGCCAGTCCAGCCGCACCCGATTCCCGGTATCGGATCACCAGACGTTCGATCTGCCGCACAGTCAGACCCAGCCGTTGGGCCGCCCGGCCGGGCTTCAGTCCCGTGTCCACCACGGCCTGGATCATCTTCAGCCGGTCGAGTTCGCGCATGTTCAATGTCACCAGTGCAGATGCATGCATCGCCGGCTCCGCAGTCCCACGAGGAACCGGCAAGCATACCGAGGTCAAAACACGACATTTCTAAATGACTAGAACACGACATTTCTATTTAGCTAGAACACGACATTTACATAAAGCCGCTACATCCATGTTTCGCAAAGTGCGCGTTATACGACGCGATGAAGGCGGGCGCATACGCGTTCGCGGCGTCAATGGTACTGATGCCGCGCAGCCGCAGCTCCTTCACCAGCCGGTCCTGCAGCGTCAGGTGGGCGCGCTCGACGCGGCCCTTGGCGGAGCTGCTGTTCGCGCACCACGTGTCGATGTTCAGCTCGTACATCGCGCGGCCAAAATGCGTGACACCCCTGTCACCGGTCTGCGTGTGCGTCGGCCGGAACACGCTGGCCTTGTCGCTGTAGAACGCCACCGGCTTGCCGTAGCGCTCGAGGTACGCCCGCGTCGCCTCGAAGTAGCTGAAGGTCGATTCGGTCGCCGTGAAATGCAGGGCCATCAGCCGGCTGGTCGCATCGTCGACGTACACCAGCAGCGTGCACTGCGGGGCGCGTTCCTCGAACCACGGATGCTCGCTGCCATCGATCTGCACCAGCTCGCCCAGACACGCGCGCCGGGCCCGCGGCTGGTAGACCTTCGGCGGGCGCTGCCGGCGCGGAATCCACAGCCCGGCATCCGTCATCAGATGCCGCACGGTTTCCTTCGACAGCGTGATCCCATGGCATTCGTGCAGCAGTGCGCGGGACCAAAGATCGAAGCGCATAGAGGCCGCTATCACGCGGTTTCAGCGTGGTGATTCAAAAAGCGTATACATGGCGGCCCACGCAGGAGCGCCACTTGAATGCACTGGGATGGTGAAAAAGCAGCATGAGTATGTTGTAATGAATTTGCAATGTTATGTCGGAGCAAACATATGCGGTGCTGCGAAATCGACTGCTTTCGTTCAAACGCTACGGCTACTC
This sequence comes from Burkholderia sp. GAS332, assembly GCA_900142905.1. Classification (NCBI taxonomy): domain Bacteria; kingdom Pseudomonadati; phylum Pseudomonadota; class Betaproteobacteria; order Burkholderiales; family Burkholderiaceae; genus Burkholderia; species Burkholderia sp. GAS332. Next base: position 2,457,989 of record FSRV01000001.1, read on the forward strand.
GCTCAAAACAAACGCATTGAAGAACCGTTCGCCATGAAAGAGGCCACATTCGAAAGCTCCGGCAGGCAGCACGCGAGGGTGCAGTGGGGCTGCTGTACCTTTACGAGGCGGGCTTCCATGGTTCGCCTCTGCCCAGCGTAGCTGGTCACCACGAGGTTTCCCCCACCGAGTAGAGCCCAATTTTCATTGCCGCCGCAGCGCCATCGGCGCGCTGGATTCCGGCCAGAACACGCTCAACCACGCCCCACATAGCGGAACTATCAAGGCCCCTGATGTCGAGCAATTCATCGACCGCGTGTGCTTGCGGGCGCCGCCAATACACCCACTTTAATCGTAGTGGACAACGCGAGTATCAATCACGATATCAGCGAGGAGACACGGCAGCGTTGGCTTCGTGAACATAAAACGGTCATCTATCCAGCGGCCTGCCGCCCTGACCTGAGCATGATCGAGATCTTATGGCGGCACCTGAAATACCGATGGCGGAGCGCTCTAATATGGGCACGCGAGACTATCGATTGCCGAACTTGACGTACTGCTAAACAAGTGCGGCCCCGATTTTAATCGATTTCTCGTGAACACTTAACGGATAATTCTGATATCGCGCATCAATTAAAATACTTTTTGTTTTTTATCAATTCATACCACGTACAAATAATATGATTTTTATGCCTCGAAATTGGTTGAAAAAAGCCAATCTCTGACTTATTTTGTCCGTTGCGCTTGAATAAAAAATGAGCTCCGGAAGGGGAGCTCATATCTGCCGGCTTCGTCTCCAAGGAGGAACGCTAACCGGGTAAACACTTGACCGTGGCCAGTTGCGGATTTGCCGATCCGCGGCCTTTCGCTTGCACGTAGGTTATTCTCGACTTTTCCGCGGAGAAGTCAAGGGATTTTTTCGCCTTGCGTGCCGGCGGCTTTCGGAGGAAACATGCCTCGCCTGCACAAAATGAGCCCCGGATTTCAGCGGGGCGAGCAAAATGTCGCCTCGCCGTTGCGCACGGAGCGTGACCCAGAAGCGAATTTCTGGTTTTTCCACTCCAATAAGCTGAACTACCTCCTCCGGATAGAGAGCGATGTTTTGTTCTTCTGCGTTGTCATCCTCGAACTTCGGCCCGATGTTATTGCTTACGACAGCATTGCCGAGGACAGTCCGGAAGCGGTGCGTGCCAAAGGGGCTGATCTGATCGTTCGATTCGCAAATGGCAATACGGAATACTGGTGGTGCCGACGGGAACCAGAGAAAGGCCACAAACGACGGACCGAGAAGGACTTCAGATTCATTCATGGCGGTGACGTCGAGCTCGGTCGCATTAGGTTTGATAACTCCCTTTTGCTGTCGGGGGCGATAACCGCCGCATGTGACTACGACTGCATTCCGACGTGTCACGCGGTTCTCCAGAAGTTTGACGGGAACTCCAGCCTAACCCTCGGTGAAATCCTTTCAACCGCCGGTGTTGATGCGGGGCTTCTACATGCCGTGCTCGCGCAATTGCTGGCCGACGGGACGCTGACGACAGACCTGGACAGTCGGATTCTTTCTGAACAGTCCGTGGTCTGTAAGGTCGCATGCCCTGACCCCGTGCAGGTAGATGAACTGCCTGGTAGTTTGGGCAGCAGCTCCGGTAGTGTTTTCGCGTTCCGACCCGTGCAGAGCCACGCTTCAAATGAGGATGCAACCAATCAATGGACGCATCGAGCGCTGCGACTGATCCCTCCGGAATACCAGTGGGCAATGTGGCCAACACCGGACGCCAGCGAAATTCCCGATCGAGGTCGCGCGCTATATGGGAAACGCAAGCAGATTGTCGATGCATACCGGCGCGGCGCCAAAATTAACGAAATAGAAACTCAATTCGAAATAAGCGCCGGAGAAGTCAGGCGGCTGGCCAAACGATGTGTCACTCCGCGTCCCGGCGGCGGCATACACGGATACTACGGACTGATCCCGGGAAAGCAGATAGAACAAGGAAAAGCATGCGCAGTGGAGCGTCCAAAGAAGGGACGGCGAAACGCGTGGACGGACCTGCTTGAACACGTAGAAGGACTCTCGGATTCGATCAAGGGCTGGGTACTCGAAGGCGACCCGATTTCGGAGGGAGCCCCGCTGGACATAACAGGCCTACACACGAAATTCGTTGAGGAACTGCACAAAGCAGGGGTCGGTGTTGCTGACTATCCATTGTCCAACGCTGATCGCGGGCAGGACGCTTTGTACCGCTATGTAAGGGAAATCGAGAAAGCGCATTTGCTCCGCTACACGCGTGTTCACCGCGGGGAAGCGGCGGAGCAGCGGGCGACGTATCTAGGACGCGGCTACCGACGGATCATGAGACCGTTGCGCCCGGGCTCATTTGTTCAGTTAGATTACTGGCGCACCGACAAGCTATCGAAGATCACTTTTGACAATGGCTACGGCGACGTTTTCGAAGAAGTTCTGCCCAAGTTTTACTACGCCGTGCTCGTTGATGAGCTGTTTTCGTATGTCCTTTCGGGTTATCCGACCCTGGAGAAAACGGCAAGCACCGAAAGTGCGCTGGAAACACTTGACCGTTTCGTCCATCCCGACTGCTATCGGCAGTCAGATTTTGCCCGCGACACGTCCATTGACATTCTTGGCCCGTGTTTCTCCCCCGAGCTGGTAGTGGAAACACGGGGCTCCCGTTTCAATGTCCTGCGGGTTGACAATGCTTGGGCGAATCTGTCCGATGCCTTTATTCGGGCGGTTGTCTATGGATTCGGCGCAGCCGTCAATTTTGGTCCGACCTACACCTGGGTGACGAGGGCAGTCGTCGAGCGGGTCATTGGCAACATCTCACGCCTCGTACGCAAAACGCTCGAGGCGGAGCCTGTTCCGCGTCTCGAGCAGCTCCGGTATGCATTGGACGAAGCTTGTCTGCTCCACAATACGAGTAAAACCAAACGGCTGAATTTTTCAGCACCCATTGATGCATTGCTAACCGTGATCAAGCGGAGAGACAGTGGTCTTGTGGTCATGCCTTTGCCCCAGCAGACGATCGATCACAGCAGGATACTCGACCATTACTTCCTGGCACCACTGAAGCGCAACGACAAAACCGATGTGAGACCAACATTCGAGAGATTCGGTCATCGTTATGAAAATGAGCTGCTTGGGGCTCAAAGTGATCTCCTTCGGTCGAGAGGGGCTCCTTCCACGGTTGCCGCAACGGTGAAGCGATACGACGTCCGCGATGTGACGGCCAGTGTCGTTGGTGGGCAGTTTCTTGGTCAGATGATTTCAACCACCAAACCGGACCAACTCATGAGTCGGAGCGATGCAATTCTTCTAGATCGCAAGGGCAGGCAATCCAGGGTGCGGCAAAAGCAGCAGCAGGCCGCGACAGGGGCGGCGCGCAACGGCAAGCCAAACACTGCGGCGCTCGAGCAGGCGCGCCAGCACCAGCGGCAGGCGTTGCATGGCATTCCTCCTGAAGATGCCACTGCCACGCCTAGGAGCTCGTCCGAGTCGCCAATGATGAATCTGCCGCCGGTTGCGACCGCGCCGGCTGTTCAGCCGGTATGTTCCAACTCGGTTGCCACGCTTGAACAAGAGCCGGTTCTCGAACCGTGGGGCAGATCAAGCGCAGCAGTTCCGGTTTTCTCAGGAAGAGTATTGCATCAGGAGCCGGTCTTGAGACCGTGGTCACCTCGTGCGGTCCACCATCGGTTGAACAGTCAAGGCAAAAACGGGAGGCGGCCGTGAGAAAGCTTGAAAATGAAGCTAGCAGTCCTGCTCAATCCCCTCTGAAAGATGAAAGCATTGCGGAGGCTGAGGATGTTCAGGACAGCGGAACGGAGGGTGTCACTGAAGATGTCACGCAACCAGGAGTCAGCGTCGAAGAGAGAATTCTCATACACCCGCTGTTTGGCGAACCTGTTGTAAAGACTGCTCCGGCTCGCGAAGCATATTTTGCATTGCGGGAAAGATTGCTCTATGGGGCATCCGGATTCACTGTGCTCGGACAAAGAGGGATGTACCTGCAAGGCACACTCAGAGTAATCCACCAGTACATAAGGCAGGAATTTCCACAGCTGGCAATTTACGAGCATGTCGTGGCGCGATGTACTTCCATTACGCGGGCCGAGGCCCTGCTCGGACTACTGGGTTCCATCGGGCACGGGATTCTACGCGGATCAGATGAAGCCAAGATGAGGCGCCTCGTAAACATGCAAGAAGAGAAGGCGTTGATCTCGGGAGCCTCGTTGTCGATCTGGGTCATTCACAACTCAGAGCTACTCGACGTTGAGACGTGTAAAGCGCTTTTGGATATGCGCAACCTTCTTGAGTTGAGCGGTAATCGCCTGTTTCTTATTCATGGCGCGTATGTTGACTCTTTCATGAAAAACATTCCAACCTTGGCACGGAAATTTGATCCAGAGGAGCTGCGCACGCTGTTTGGCAGTGCACATCCTCTCCGCGCTCTTTCTGGCGTGCAGGAATTTGCAGATGTGCTGATGGAGATTGATACGCAGACGATTCGTCGGGAGTCTCCAATCACGTGGACCGAAGCGCTTTTGCCGCAAGCTTACCGGAATGATTTTCGACTCGCAAACGAGGCACTGGCCCTTCATGCCGCGACGTTGGCAGGGTGTCCAGAAGGAGCCTTCACCGATCAGGCGTTATTCGATACCGTCCGGAGTGTCATGTCAATGTCAGCGCGGCAGGATTCACCGGGTTTCAACATTCCGCCGGAGACCTGGGCGAACGCAGTGGCGATGGTGATGCGAGTCGGTAGCAGCTATCTTCATGTGATCCCGCGTATCAAGTCATCTTCATCCGAACAGGGTAATTGACATGGGCGAATACGCAGGAAGAATAGAGTCACCTCTGTCATATGAGTCGGCCTTCAGTCAGCTTGCCCGAGCAGTTGTGTTAAATGAGATCGGCGGGTCAGCGTTTCTGCCTTTCTCAGGTATAGATGATTGGGGATGGAAATGGGACGTCCTGAACAAGAGCCTTCTGCCGATCGATGGAATTCACGGGCGATTTTTCGGTCCCCGCATGCCGCGCGAGACCGGTAAAATATTGAATGGCCGCTTCTGCAGTGCATCGCTCAGGATTTGCTTGCGCGTTGCTCTCGTACCGTCTTTAGAACAAAGCGAACTGCGCATGCTGTTTGGCAGCGTTCATGCTCTTCGGGGCATGTCCGGTCTGCAGGAATATACGAAAGTGCTGATGGAAATTGATACTGCTGATGATCAGTCGGAAGACTTCGCTTACGTGGACCCAAGCGCTTCTTCCCAAGGCCTACCGGCAAGGATTTCGACTCACGAGTGGAGCGGGCGCTATATGAGGCAATCCTGGCGATCGGCCGCGACGGAGAAATCTTCGACCGAGCCTTGTTCGATGCCGTCCGAACCGTCATGTCCATATCAGTGCGGCGCGATTCGGTTGGTTTAAACGTTTCTCGGCGAACCTGACGGGAGGCACTGACCATGGTAGTGGGAAAAGGTAGCGATCATTGATTGTTGTAGGGGTCACTTCGGGGCTCAATGTTTGATTCTGATCAAGTGAGAGAATGCCAGAATACGCGGGTTCAGAGCTGTCATATCTTCCTTATGAATCGGCCTTTAGTCAGGTCGCTCGGATAGTCACGCTGAACGAGATGACCGCGTCGCAGTTCCTGCGTCTAGCAGGTCGAAAGGAGGGGGACAGAGAATGGGATGTCTCGAACAGCAGATTACTTCAACTGGACGGATTTCAAAGGTGTCTTCCCGATTCTGAAATGTTTGAGAAAGTCTACGACATTTTTGATATGCGTTTCTGTAGCTCAAGCCTACGAGTCTGCGACCAATGCATTGGCAGCATGTACCATTCGTTATGGCATCAGTGCTGGATCGTCAGGACGTGCCCGGTGCATGGGTGTCAGCTACGGACTGTGTGTCCATTCTGCAAGAAGCCATACGGGAATTGCACTTTCTCTCAGGCAGTGAGGCATCGCTTCTCCTGTCGTCGGTGTGGAAACAGCTTGTCCATGGAGCCCGCAACAATCGTGCGTCACCTGGCGTTTCGGAACGTCGCCGCTCAACTTGATGTTGCATTCGTCACTTTCTATCGGCAACTGCGACGTCTCTCTGTCTTAAGTCAGCGGCTGTCGCATCTTGAAAAACTGTTCCCATTTAAGATGGTCAACAAATGGTGGCCGGAAGGTCGGTCCTACTGGGACGTCACGCGCGACGTGGGTCTTGCCCACGAGAAAAAGCCGCAGAGCAGCCCAGAAATGACCTGGCTCGTTTGGCCGTCGTCGCATCAGCCCGAATTCAGGGACCGCAGCGAGTTTAACCTTGCGTACGACTGGACGATCGATTCGCTCAAGCGTTGGTTAATGCAGAGTAATCCGCGCCTGGCTGACGCCGGCGAGCGCCCAGAGCTGTTTGATGAAAGGGGCTTTCCGCGCACTGACCTTTGGCCACCAGAGTTTCTCGCATTCATGTTGCTGCGATATCACGTAGAGGAAGATGCTCCATCGTGGGGATTGAGAACGTCGACCGCCGGTATTCGTCGAGCTTCCAACCAGCTTGCATGTCACACATGGTTCAACAACAACAATTGGCCAAGAGGGTGTGCTCGGGTTGAGTGGGTTCAGGCGATGGCGTATGGGCGATTTGCCGCACTGTACTGGGCTGCAAAATACGGTGTGCTAGCTGATAGGAAGTTCGAGGGGGACGATTACGTCGTGCCTTGCTTCTGGAGCAACCGAGCATGGGAGCCGGACATTGCGGCCGTTGTTTTCCCCACAATCGACGGCATGCCGCTGGGTCGGTTCGACCCCTCGCCGCTCCGACTCAAAGACGCGGTTGAAATTATGTATCGTGATGGCGTCTCAAGGCAACGTGAATCACTCGTAGCGCGACGAGCGGAGCTCGGGAGACAGAGTTTTCCGCCCGTCAGTCAGGGAACATAAAATCCGCTACGCGCATTGAGTGGGTCTTTGCCGATGTGCCGCCAGCGATCCGCGAGGTTTTCATGTTGCATTGCGTGCCAGTGGGCTACGCGGCTCTGCGTCGCAACCCATGCAGGGATGTCGGGGATTTCTGCGATCAACAGCGATGAAGTATCTGTCAATTCGCCGATTTCATTTCCTGCGGGAGTTAGGATTATGCTGCCACGGCCGCCTGATTCGCTACCCTCGACACTTCGATAGGTCGAAAGCACCGTGAATACTCCAAATTCTCTCGCGACGCTATAAGCCCTGTTCATCAATGCCGTGTTAGCAGGCAGGCATGAGACGAGACTCATGCAAGAGCGAGATACGGCCATCAGCGGAAGCGGGCACGAAAGATCGTCATCCAGAACAAGGAAAACTTCCTTCGCGAAATGCGGCAGGCCGATGAGGGTGATGTGCGTGATCACCGGCGTCCACCGGCTCGGGGCCTTACCGTCGGGAAACTTTACATGTCGCGCGATCAGCCGCCCTTCGAACGCTGCGAGTGCGGTTCGGTAAAACCCCCGCTTCTTCGCGGTCTCCCACGTACCGCAAACTATTAATGCGTGCTTCCTCGCGCTGAGATCTGTGAGCCAACCAATCAGGTCACGGGCTGAACGCTCCGTCTGCGACCGTGTTTCAAAACTCCAGAATGATATCCGACAGGGCTGGCTCGGCAACACAAGGATGTCGAATTCCCGTGCGGCAACCTCCGCATCAATGCGCGCCATGTATTTCTGCGTGTCGCAAAGGTCCTCGTCGAACGGGATGTTCAAAGATGCGAGCAACATTGAATCAGCCCTGCGTTGGATCGACACCCTTTCAGGCGTTGGATGAGTCGTACATGCGCAGCTGGACAAGTTCTTCCTTAATGCGGGCCTGCATCTCCGCGATCTCCAAGTCCGATCGGTCGCAGGAGTAGGCGTAGATGAGCAGGCTAAGAGGGTGCACACCAATCCCCCCGGCGATTGCCTCAAGCTTGTCCAACGTGGGACTCTGGCGGCCGCGCTCGAGCTGACTCAGATAGGTCCTGCTCGTAACGTCCAACCCCTCCTGCGGGACCCCTGAAGTTCTCCTGGCTGCTCTCAAGGCGCGGCCAAGGCCAATACGTAAAGACATGCGCTTTATCGATTACACAAAGCAAACAATGTCAACGGATGCACACGATCGCGCTACAATTGATAGTGTTCAATATGTAACTTGGCTAGAGGCGGTTATCTGCTTCGCCGGTCCGAGCAGCACACCTTAAGGAGGGGGCGATAGCGATGCATGAAGTAGCCCTCGTCTGCGGCGCCGTATCGCCTCCACTGAAGGATGAGTCGGCGCTTTCGGTGATGCTGCGAATCGCGTCGTCGAATGCGCTCACGCACAAGCAGACGCTGGCGCTCTTGCTCGATCGTCGGGTTTCGTCCTGTGAGCTAGATTTGCTGCGCATCGACATTAGCAAGGCCGACGCGTGGGGACGCCGGATCGGCTGGCAGTGGCGGCCTGCAGAAGCCAGATTGATAGCAGCGATGCCTGGCTTGAACCGCGTACTGTGGAGTCGACAGGCAAGGTGGTGCCCGGTGTGCGCCGGCTTCGGTTTTCACTCCATCTGGTTTCAGCTCGCCGCGCTCGCCACCTGTCCCATACACGGATGTCTGCTAATTGACCATTGTGAAGCTTGCGGTGTCGAAACTGGACCTTACAAGGTCTCGAAGGAGCTTTTCAACAAGCCGTACCATTGTCGGTCTTGCGGCACTTCCATCGCACGAGGCGAACGAAGTGGGCGGGAGCGGTGGATATTCTTCCGCGAAGCCGAGGCGTTCCAACGGGCATTTGATCCGCTCGCGCGGTGGTATGGGAGAGCGACACGGGAGTTGATTTTCCTGGACGCGTCATGCAGGAAATGCCAAAACAGTGAAGTGCCCGCATTCAAGGCGGGATTGCTTGACGGCGCAATGCGGAAGTTGGTTCCATTGCCAAACGCATACGCGCTTTCTCCAGTCCGCCGGGTCCAGCTGCGTTCTTGGAACATGCGTCTTGCTAGCGACGTTTCAAGAGACGGACCGCCCTCCAGATATGGACTGCTGTCAGCTGGCAAAGCGCTCTCGGTTTATCAGAGCACGACCCGTTTCCTGTTGCACATAGTCGCGCAACACGAATCAACGAACTTGAGTTGTGAAAGCCTGCAATTCCATAGCGGTGAGATTGCGTCGGTGGAAGGATGGGCGACTGGGCGACTAGCGCTTCTGATCATGCGATGCTTTTTCGAGTCACCGTATTTCCTGACTTTCCCGGCACCAATAGGCGGATCAGTCCTGCGCAGCTCCGTTTTCGCTCCCGCGATCATCGGAAATTGTTTGTTGAAAATTAACTGCCGGGCGATGGTGCTCGCTACATTTCTCGCGACGTATGAGATGGCAGTCGGCCACATTAACCGCGGCTACATTTTACGTCGCGATCTTCTCGCATTGCCCGAAGATTTTGTCGTATTGGTGGGGATGAAATCGGCACGTGTGCTTGACGCGGTGGTGATTTTTCCTGAGACAGCGCTTACCGATTTGATAGGCTGCGGCGAGGCAGATGCGGCAGCGCTCGCCGCGACTACGAGGAGCCTTAATGCCGCTTTTACAGAAGGGTTCAGGGCGTGCGGCGCGGACTGACGGAGGCCGCATGGGACTTCGCACGGTTAGCCGGCTGACGGGGCGAACAGCACATGGCGTGACCATCGCCGAACTTTGCCGACGTTGCCGCATCTGCTGCTCGGGAAAAGATTGCGCCCGTTGGTCTGTCGCCAGATGGGTAGGGAAAGGCGTCATATTGAAGGGCAACGCCAGCGGGCGGTATTTTTTTAAACGTGGGGTGGCGCGGGTAATGAAGCGCACACGGCAGCCCGAGCCTCCCATCACTCTAGTCTTTGCATACGAAATGATTTACGCAGAAGTGTCTGCTTCATGCGAGCTTTGAAGGCGGAGCCAATGGCATCGGCGCGAGCTTGTCCAGCGTAGGCGTCTGCTTTCCAAGCTGGAGCGCGCTTAGATAGGTCCTGCCGGAGACGCCAAGGCCGTCCTGAGAGACTCCGCGCATTTGCTTGCCGCCCTCAGTCCGCGCGCGAGGCCAAGACGAAACTACATCAGTCATGTGCGTGAATTCGAAGATGTAACTGTCGTCGGATGCACACAATTGCGATACAATTTATAATGTGCAATATGTAACAACTAATCCCGTGCGAACCGTACTTCTGCTGGCACGAAGCGCTGTTTTGCGCAGCTGACTGCGCTCAGGACAGCAGGGCCGGTGACTAAAGTCCGTTGATTTTTCTTGAAAACATGCTGCTCACAAAATCTCAGTGGGAAACGCCGTTCCGGAGGAGGCATGACCCGTTCAATCGGTGGCGCCTCGCTGGCATCAACCATATTGCTACGACGTTCCTGGTACGCGCTGCCGGGACGAGGCCCGATGACCCCGACGGTTATTCGTTTATCGTCGCGGATCCGTCGATCCTCGTTTCGGTCTTGGAGGGGTACGGCGCAACAAAGCCTCGTTTGCTGGCGATCGACTGGGAAACGATGGTTCCTGTTGCGAGCCTGTGGTCGTACCTGTGCGCCGATCGTGGATCGAACTTTCTCGCCTATGCGGATGCGCATGGCCGCCTGCGAGCATGCGAGCCGCAGCAACCTGATCCTCTTGAAGCGAGCAGCAAGGTGCTTGTCTGGGCGCATGCTGATGCAGACGCCGCCTAACCGACAGCTTCGGCATAAGCATGGACGGCGAGACTGCCGGGCGTCTCTGCGCAGGCATCTGTCTGTATGAAATTTTGATGCAGCGTTTTCTGCTCTGGATGGCCCTTGCTGCGTTTGTACGCGAATCTGTGTCGCTGCGTTTCCTGCATGGACACCGCGACGCGATACATCATCCGGTGGAGGACTGCGTATGAACGGGTGTGAGGTCGTATCGCCAAAGCATGCCGATTTACCATGCGGCTTCTGATCTGGCCCGAGGCCGCCGTGGCGCGGACAGCCCCGCATAGTCAGGCATGAATCAGTGCATCGACGTGTCGTCAAAGGTGACCAACTGAGGATCCAGCATGCAGGACGCAACAGAAATCGTGCAGTTCCTCATGGATTTCGCGCCACGTTCACAGCCGGTGGGCTTGCGTTACTTCGCGGAGCTTGAAATCGACTCATCGCAGGTCGGCAAACTCGTAAAACAAGGATGGTTGCGACAACTGTCTGAAGACGCTTATCTGCTGCGTGGAGACCAGCCGGGCATTGATGGAACGATTGCCTATTTGCAGGCATACGCTTCAAATCTCCACGTGGGAGGAAGGGCCGCGCTGGAGTGGCACCGGATGATGCACCATCTGCGCTTTCGCGACCGGATTGATTTATGGGGCCGCGGATATTGCAATGTCCCCGGCTGGGCGGTGGAAAGGCTTGCGTGTTCCTACTATTCCCTGCCTCTGTTCGATGCGCGGATGGATGAAAGCTACGGATTGAAGCCGCTTGCGTGGCGCCATCCACAGGTGCTTGTTTCGGTCCCGGAACGTGCAATTCTCGAATACGTGAGTGTCTCGCTGGACCTGGTCTCGATAGAAGACGTGAGAGCCGTCATCGGGAGCCTTAGAAACATTCGGCTGAATATCCTTCAGGAACTGGTCGATCGCTGTTCACGAAGAGACGTAGTATGGGGGCTAAAATTTCTCGCGGAGGATGAAGACATAAGCTGGGCTCGTCAGTTGCGCGTCTGAGCGCCGTGGTGCGATGGCAGCGGTAATCGTGGTCCCGAGTACGGTTTAAAAACCCGTCGATGAGCTCGCATGCCCGTTTGAGCGTCGACGTCGTTTGCGGGCTCTGGGCGCGCTACCGACAGTGGCGCTAGCAGTTCGATCGGACGCTTATTCGAAGGGAGCAGGGACGGATATTCGATGGTCGGTCGGCATAGAGAAAGCCGGCACAGTTTTCGAGACCGACACCGGCGAGCCACTCTCGTACGCATGGTGATCTGCGTGGCAGTCGTAATCGGTGCGGCGGTATTCTCACGCCCGGGATAGTCATGCGATGTATCTCCGGGTAGATGATGTTCCGCTTGTCCTGATCCCGGTCACCGAGGAACCGCGCGAAGTGCATTGCTACACACAGGATCGGGGTGTGCGAGGGAAGAGCGGTTTGTCGGAACCGCCAGGTTGGCTACCGTTGTCCGGAGTAGCAGGAGACGGGTATGCGCGCGAGGCTCAACCGAGCCGGCCGGAAAGTAGGGCCGAAATTTTTGTCTTTCGCCACCGAGGCCACGGTCGCCTCGTGTAGATCTGAGACTCAAGGTCCGCCGGAGTTGCTCCATGACAGACCATCCCGAGCATAACCTCGCCACGACGGTGGCCATCAGGTTCCGTGACGAGATTCTCGGAAAAGGGTGGCCCGACGCTCGTCATGTTGCCGAACTGGCGGGCTTTTCTACCGAACAGAAGCGTACGGCGTATGCAATCCAAGCTCGAGCGACAGGCGCTTTGCTAGGTGCCTGGTCTGCGCCCCAGCATCGGTTCATCTATCCGGACTTTCAGTTCAATCGATTGGGCATTCTCCGGAAGGACGTTGCTGAACTTCTCGCCGCCTTGCCGCCGAACAACGACGATCGCGGAGGCTGGCGACGTGTTTTCTGGCTCTACTCGCCACATCCATTGCTGGACGGGCAGACGCCGGCAGACGTGTTTGCGAACGCCCCGGTTCGCGTGATCGAGGTCGCAAGAGTGGAATTTCAGGGCGATCCCGGGACGGCCTGGTGAACCTGTGACCGGAATAGGATTGAAGGCGGTTGCGGTTCGCGCTGGGCCCTGCGTATCCCTCTGGCCCGATAAGACCGTCAGGTTCTGCGCCGCATGGCGACCAACTGGTGGAGCTCGCCCGACTGATCGGGCAGTACGAGGTGACATTCATGCAGGACCTTGCACTCGTGAAATGGCTCGTTGAACTTGGACGACGAAATCGGGAAAGCCAAGAATGAGCACCTTAGCAAAGGAAGTCCATTTCGATGACAGCACCATGTGGGTCGAACTCGCCGACGGTCACTCAGTCGAGGTGCCGCTGGCCCGGTTCCCTCGCCTGCTGCTCGCCACACCTGAGCAGCGAGCCACCTGCGATATTGGCCAATACGGTCAGCACTAGTACAAGTTCGTACCAACTTTAGTTCGTTTGACAAGAGCTGCCGAGATACAAGGCGTGGAGAAGGGCGGACGTACGGGGCGTACGAACGGAGGATGGTGAAGGTGCTGTCTGGTGCGTGATTCCGGCTACTTGTGCGGGCCACCCCCGTGCGATCCGCTCGCTCCGGACGACTGAAAGTCACCGCCGAAACCACTCGAGCCGAGGCCGCCGCCGTGGCCTTCGGCGCGCGCTTCGCCGTGCCCGCCACGTGCCATGGCGCCGCCGTGATGAACGTCACGATCATGGTCAGGGCCGCGATGAAAATCGAAGTCATGTTCATGGTGGTGACGGTGAAAGTGGTCGATATCGACAAAACCGAGAAAGCCGCCTCCGTACAGGGGATACTCATAGTCGAGACCGCAGTAATATTCGGCGCCCGCAGGATTCGTCATCATGTACTCCTGATCACAGAAATTCATCGATGTGTCGTAAGGTGCTGCGGCACAGCCACCCAGCACCACGGCTGCAAACACCCCCGTCAAAGGGGGAAAAATCATGTGTTGCACGGTAAGACCTCATCTATTACGGCGGAACGACTCCGCTAAAGATTTAGACAGAGACGCGGCATGCATGTCCGGGGGCCGTGCAGGGGAATTTCGTTACCGCGTGTGACAAGACGAGGTCGCCGAATCCCTCAAGCCCCGCATTTTCTCTTCGCTCCCGTGTGCGCAACGGCTTACCTTCAAGCGCCGCGCGCAGCAGTCCGCTGTTGGATCGAATGAGGTGCGATTGTCGATTGCTCATCGAAGTGTGCTGCAGGTTCTGATATGTCGTATAAACGGTTTGCCGCGGTGGTCTATTCCATTTTCCGGGCAAAGATCGTTGCTGGGCAAGTGCTAACGCTGTGCCGTCGCTCAACCCGTTCGCGTCAACCTTCGTCGACCGGTAAAGGCAGCGCCGACGAAGTCGAATCCGAGTGCATCCGGCGGGCAGGCCTCCGGCCAATTCAGCCAGAGGAATCGCGCCTTCGGGTCGATGAAGCGACGGATCAGCCATGCGCTTGCGACACGGCCGACCCATAGCCTTTGCCGGGTTGCCCACGTGAGGGTCTGGTATTCTGCGCGCCATAACGGCCGGATGGCCCGCTCTGCGGCATGCGGCTCACCCGGTGACGGGACCGTTTCCGCGAGCGCTACAAAGTCTTCCCAGGCTACTTCGGCGTAGGTCGATGCCGCGCCCGGGATGTAGTCGATCGTCCGGATCGCGTCACAGTCCTTGCGCAGGCGACGCAACAGGCGGGTGACCTCCGCTGGTGCCTGTCCGCCGAACGTCTTCCGCGCAGCGCCCAGTGACGAGACAAAGATCCCGTAGTCGTCATTCCGATCGAACAGTGCGCGGAAGTCCGCTTCCTGCGACGAGTCCGGGCTTGGCGCCCGCGGCAGATGCGCGGTGCAGCCGGCTTCGCTGATGCTGCCGGCGAGTTCGCGCAGCATGTCCTCGCGCTCCACGGTGTGCGGCAACAGGTCGATGCCGTCACGCAGGACAGCGCCCCCTTCGCTTTCAGCACCCGCCATGTCCACATCCGCGCGGTAGCGTTCTCGGTGGGAAAGGTCAGGACCAGTACGGCCCAAGCGGTTAAGGTATTGATATAAAGTAAGCTACACGTGTACTTTACAAATTATTTTGGCTTAAGCTTCGGTCGCCACCGGATTGCGCGTCATTGCATCGCGCATGATTGCCCACCATTCTCGAAAGGCACCTTTTGGGGAGTGCGTCTCATGCGCTCGAGCTATCGGCTTTCGGGCTGAACATGGAGGGGAAGTCGTTCACAGGTGAGCGAGCATCTTCGAGTTTGGCCCCAGGTATGACCGTGTGTTCGCAGCGGCGCCCGTTCGAAAAAACGATATGGTTGTCGAATAGAAATTCGATCACAGACTTCTTCCGGTCCCGCGATAGCCCCCAGGACTCCGACCGTATCGGGGCACTCCGCGGTTTCCTCCATCGACGCTCGTTCGACGCCTGCCGGCAACGCACGGTGGCGCAGTCACACTCCTGCGGACGATGGCATACGTCGAACAATCGGCCTTCCGTTTTGAGCATACACTGACGCGCTCAGTTCGGCATCTGTCGGTGACTTGTACTGGAAACATATTTGTAGGCTGGTCGTGTGTCCTGTTCAGAGCGGGTTTCGCTAATCTGGCCAACTTCGGTGAGGAGGCCAGCAAATCAGCGCATTTCGAACAGTTCCTGATGGAAGTCTTCGACTGCCAGTCCGCGCGCAACCAGGTCCCGCCGTAACGCGCGACCAAAGCCCGCGGGTCCACAGAACCAGACGTCCGCCGACATCCACTCGGGCACGATCTCGCAGAGGCGCCTTGCTGTAAGCCGTTTGTCCTTGCCGCTCACCAGTATGTGAAGGCGCACATTCGCGCGCGTCGCAAGCTGCTCCACTGCGCCGATGAACACCTGGTCCGGCGCCTTGGTGCTGTAGAAAAGATCGACGGCGCGCTCATCCGTATGGCGCACTCGCGCCTGCGACCGTGCAAGGAAAGGCGTGATGCCGATGCCGCCGGCAATCCAGATTTGTCTCGGCTTGTCGCCGCGAAAGTCGAAGGCGCCGTACGGTCCCTCGACCGTGACCATATCGCCGGGTTTTGCGGTTTCCGGCAAGCTCTGCGTGTAATCGCCGATACCCTTGATATGAAAGCGTAGCTTGCCGTCATCGTGCCATGCGGAAGAAATCGTGAACGGATGCGGACCTTCGGCGGCATCAAGGGTGACGAAGGCGAACTGCCCGGCAGCATGACCGAACCAGCGGTCCTTCAGTTTGATGACAATCTCCAGCACCCGATTGTCGCGGTGATGCGTGAGATTGTCGATGACGCCGACCGCTCGCCGCGTGTATCCCACGCAGCGCAGCAGCGAGACGGCGGCAGCCAGCGTGGCCATGAAGATCAGCAGTCCAATTAACGGAACGATCGCCGTGTTCCAGTAAGCGGGTTTCATCAGTACCACGGCATGAAATGCCAGCGCGAGATACGTGACGGTCAGGAGTCGATGGGTCTTGAAGAAGTGGCGGTAGGGGAAGCGCTTCAGCAAGGCGACGATGATGAGCGGCACTGCCGCATAGAACGCCCATTCGCCCGCGCTTGCGGCGAGTCCGCGATAATTGCTCAGGATATGGGCGATGGCTGACAGCGTGTCGCCCGTAGGCAAATCCGGCTTGTTCGAGGGCCTCTGCATCCAGCCGAGGCCGATTAGCCAGTTCGGGGCCTTGACCCAAAGCCAGTGGAGGGTGGAAAACACCAGTGTGCTGATACCCAGCCATTTATGCAGGCGATATGTCTTGTCGAGCCCGCCGAGAATCGGCTCCACACTCGTCGGCCGGATCGCCAGAAACATACCGGCACTCATGCAACCGATCGCGAGAATGCCGGTGAGGTTGATCATCGACAGCTGAAAGGTACGGAATTCATATGGCCTACTCAACACACGATCGGCAAACAGCGAGACCAACGCCAAGCCGGTCAGCAGCACCAGATAAGCTAGCCTGATGGTCTTCATGATGTCGATTCCTCATACTGATGGGTCATTCTCTCGTCTGCTGGTGGTCGGTGCGGTGTGGAGGACGGTCATTGATTTCCAGGCGGCACAACCGTTGCTCGACGCGCCCCGGCAAGCGGTGAGCCATAGCCACCGGATTGCGTGTTGTTGGGCAAGCCGTTTGCCAGTTGTGCACGCGGATCGTCAGGGTTCAGCGGTAGTTCACCCGCTTGCCTGGCTCCATGCGTGGGATATTCGCTCCCGAGCGAAGCATTCGGCATTAGCGCAAGGCTATTCTCCGGCGAATAGACGTCGTCTTGTGCGGAAGGCGGTCGAGCATGAGCGCTCGAGCCGATGGAGAACAAAACCGATCCTGAAATCAGACTGACAAGCAACAGAGGGTTTTTCATCGCGATCTCCCGGCATGGCCGTTGCACGAGGGGCGTGCGTCACGCTCCCCTTTGATTCCCACATATGCGTACTTCGAATCGATGGCACGTGCAAAACACCGATTAATATAGGATTACTAGATAATTCGCGGGTCAAGCCGGCACTGAGACAGCGGCTCGTTTGGGCGCGTCTGTCGGCAGGCTTACCGAGGAAGACCGTTCCTGGTTGATGTTTATTCCCGCGTCATACAGGCAGCTTGCGCCAGGTGCGGAGCATGCGAGGCGACGCATCGTGCGCACATCGACGGCCTGACGAAGTCAGTGTCCGAAATCGATCGAGCGCGCAGGAGTCTGCGCGGTTGGCCTCCCTGTTTCGGATGAGCCGTACTGTTGCGTTCCGCCCATGGACTCGACAGCCCGTTGCTGGTCGATTTGGGCAGCGTTTTGGGCGGCGACTCTCGCCTCCGCAGCCTGAATATCGGCGGGGTAGTTCGCATCGTCTTCAGCCGCCGGATTGTATCCGGCTTGTTCGAGTCTTTTGAGATCGGCGCGTACCTGTGCTCTGGTAAGTGGGACGGACGCGGACTGCGCAAAAGTCAATGAGGAACTGACGAGCGCACTGAGCGTCAACGTCAGCAGGGCGAGTTGTTTCATGATCTGGATTCCTTCCAATAAAGGACCGGTTTGCCGGGGAACGAGTGAGACACGGAGACATCCGGCTCAGGAGCCGCCGAAAAAAATATCGCAGAAGCTAACCGGTCCGACGCAGGCCAGTGAGGCGGATGGAGACGTCTTGCGCTTGATGTGACCGGCGTCGCTCCTGCCTGTCATTTCGGCGCCCGTACCGCCGTAGTCTTTTTGCTGCTTGAGCCCGGCGGCTTGCTCTTCAGAGATCGGGGCGACGTCGGTGGGTGATGCGTCGGTGGCAGAATTCAGACCGTTGCTTTCGGCTTCGATCAATTCCTGACGCACTTGCTCTCGGGTCTTTTCTTGAGCCGGCGCGCTGGTGGCAATCCCTACTCCGGCATAGAGAATCAGGGAAACAATCACGATTCGATTTATCACTTTAGACTCCTAATTAGACGATGAGAATGAAATGGTGATTCATTTTTTCCGCGCGCTTCAATGTGAGTGGGCCGAAACGCTGTAGTCGTCACGAGGCCTGCTCACGCAAAGGTATACCTGGGACCGGCGCCGCTTATTCCAACGGCTTCTATGGTTTTGTACAAAACATGAGGCACTGACGAACGCGTCGCGCAGCGAGTTGCTGCAGCAGGACCATGGCGGCATCGGGTCGTTCCACCACTGACGACGTATTCACCGCAGCTGCACGGCGCCACGTCGAGGATCGCCCTTAGCGACGCGGCGCTCCTCTATCAGTTCGATCCGAAGTGGCAGCGTCGAATATCCAATGCGTCAGCACGAACGACGGAAGCATTGGACGCGAACTTCGTGCGCTGCACGTGGCACATCGTTGGAATAAACCGGCCCACTCTCCGGTATACCGCTCATACGCTGGAAGCGCGGAGGATACGAAGATGGACGACGAGGAGAGGCAAGCAGAGGACGTTCCAAGCCAGTCGCAACGGGATCTCACCGACCATCGCAAGTCGGGTGAGGAACCATGGCCATCCTTGATTCGGTTGGCGCTAGCATGCTTTGGCCACTGCACAGGTGCGCGCCGCGCCCCATGGTTTGGGACCTGCCGCTGGAGGCAACTGATCTGCTGGAGCCGTGGATTGCTGAGGGTCGCCCCAGAAGGGCAGCACCACAGACTGAGGCCGACGTCATCGAGCGGGCTCGTCGACGGAAAAGCTTGGGCGGCGCGGGGCCGAGTGAAATGCTTATGCCATACGGACGGCTCGGGCGATTGTATTGCAATGGGACCGGGAACAGCAACGCTTCGTCATACGCCAATCCGCCGGCCGACTCAAGCCCGCGCACGAAAAGCGACGATCAATTTCAGTAATTTCTGAAGAGCTACTGACACCGCCGGAATTCTGCTGATGAACAACCACGAGGCCGGAAGACCGGGGCCGGGGCGTGCCGGGATGCGACGGGCCTCGCAAAGGCTGCAGTTCTGTTCCGGCGTAGTGGCTGGCGGCTATTGATCGACTTCTCGCAGATAGGCGGTCGTACCCGGCGACTGCCCGACTCTGATACCTGCCGTCGCACCGACGGCGGCTCGACCGGCCGCAATGGTCGAAAGTTCGCATCCCTCTCCGTCGTTGAAGCGCATGCTCGTGCATCGGATCATGCAATGACCGGTTCTCCTGGTCAAGCGGTCGTGTGAGTAAGGAAAAGCGAGAGGCTGCTATGGCCAATGAAGCAACGGTCACCCTCGCGAATTGAATGGACGTTCGCTGGGTGGATACGACGTATGACCTTCCAGGCGACGGTACCGGCGAATGTGGGGCGCAGTGCTGCTGGCTTGTTAGCAGTCGAAGGACTGCACGCTCAACGGGCTCACGGTCGGTCAATCACGGATGGAGGTGTCTCATGGACACTAAAGGTCTGCTCGTCAGGTTGGAAGTCAAGGCCGGCTACGACGACGCCAGGGCGGAAGACGTGCTGCGCTCGGCTCTCGCGAAGGGTTGGGCGGAACCCGCAATGACCGCATGGTTCGCGATCAGATTGGGGCGATCGGAGTACGGCATCTTCGACGTGTTTCCAGACGATGCCGGCCGCGAGGCGCATCTGGCGGGGCCAGTTACACAAGCGCTGTTGGATGCCGGCGGCAGCGTGTTTGCCGGGGCGCTGCAGATTCAGGAGTTCGACGTCCTGGCCGACAAGTTGCCTGCAACATCATCGGGCGGCCCGGTCACGAAGGCGTTGCTCTTCACGTTCAAGGCAAAGACGGGTCATGAGTCGCAAGTCGCGCAGTTCCTTCGCGACGCGCAAGCACTCGTGGAGCAGGAACCCAAGACAGTAGCCTGGTTTGCCATCCGCCTTGACGACAGTCACTTCGGCGTCTTTGACGTCTTCCCCGACAACGGCGGTCGGTTTGCGCACCTGACGGGTCATGTTCCTCGGGAGCTCGCCAGACATTCGCTGTCATTGCTGGGCAGCGTGCCGGATATCGGAATGCTCGACGTGGTCGACACAAAATGGGCCAATTAGTGGCCCACGCGCCGTTGGCAATATTATCGAGAATCCCGCCGTTGCGGACTTGAACGCGAAGACCTTCGTGTAGGTTGGCTTCGCACTCTTCACGCCGCGATCCTCTGCGTAATTGGCATTACGGCAACCTAACGCAACTTGTGAATGTGGTTGCATTGGGGCAGGTGGGCTCACCCGGCCCTGCTCTTATCATGTCGTCAGTGGCGTTTGAATGGCGAACAAGTCGTTCGCGCCGAAGCAGGGAAAATATAAGAGCGCAACACCCGGAATAAATCGCGGCTCGCGGGAGTTATGTTTGATGGCGGCGCTATCGGTGCCGCATTTGCCATCTCGACTTTAACCCTGACCCAAGTCTGGCGACGGAACGTACAGCGCATCAGCCACTGTCGGTGTCACCAAACAGAACGTCCAATCCTGCAGGAGTTCAGAATGAACAAGTCTCGCATCCTTTCCACTTTATTCATCGTCTTCGCGCTTGCACTTTCGTCTTTGGCATCCGGCTGCTCGTCGGAAAGTGGCGCGGGTATGTCCAACGCGGGCAGCAGCGGAGGTAGCGTAGGCGGCTACTGACCGGTTGCCTGCGCGCCACAGAAGCGTACGTTACAACGGCAAAACCAGCTTTCCGACAATCTCAACATGGCGCAGCGCCGACTTTGGGAGCAATACGCGGCCGACTGTCCGCAGCAAAGCCCGATCGCGACGGCGCACGCCAGATGACTTCATGGCCGCAAGCGCGCTCCACACCAGCCAGCGAAGGTGGCACCCGTCAAGGCCTTCCCGGAGCTTCGTGCCGCTCTTCGATGCGGGAGCGGCCGGCATTTTCCAGATCAAGCGGATTGCCTCGGGCACAGCGTTTCAACGGCCACAAATGTCGCTATCACGATCGCGAGTGCCAGACGTGTGGTGAATTGCGGCCTGTTGTGTGGGTGGCCGTCGCTCACTTCGTGTCCTCGCGGGGCTGCTACGTGTCGACTGCGGAAGTTCGTGACTTACTCCGGGCAACGGGTTCGTGGACGCGCGATGTGCGTGAAGGGATAGATGGTGTACGAGTTTGCTATGGACGATGGTGTGGGCGCCGCAGTGAAACGGCCGAAGCTGCATTATCCGCGCAACAAGCGGCACGAGGGCATTGTAGCGATTGATTTCGCGGTCGACGCGCTGTACGTCAATGCTCCAGATATGCATGGCGTTACTCGGCGCTGACCACAATAGTTCGAGTCATTGAACCGTGATCGTTTCCTTCACGTCAGGTTGGTCCCCACAAAAGACCTTGTAGATCCCGGGCTTGTCGAACTTGTACGAAAACGTGTCGTCTTGATCGAGGTCATACGAATGAAAGAGGCCCATGTCAAAGGCGCCTACGTCGTGGACTATCGTGTGCGGCTCCGCATCGAGATTCATCCACGTGATCGTCGTTCCGGCCTTGATCGTGGCGGACGAGGGCGAAAACATCAAATTCTTTATTGTCACGAGAGAGTCGCTCGCGCTTTGTGCGGACGCCGTGACTGTAGCTCCAGACGCTACCAGGCAGAACACGACCGCAAATACGGATTTCGGTAACGAATGATTTTTCACAATGATCTCCTCGAAGCTTATGCAGTTGCTGAATCGTGAAGCGGGGCGGCACCGGGATGGCCGGCGAACGAGACGGTCGTCACGCCAAGCATTCCTGGCAACTGGTCGCGCGCAACCGTCAGCGGTACCGGGCCTGGGCCATTCCCGGCGGTAGGTAGAGGAAAGGCAATGGAGCGAGCCGTATGGAAGGTGATGTTGCCTTTACCTTTACCTTGGAGAGATGCATGACGTTGACGATCGACGAATTGAACGCCGTCATGGTCGAAGCTGTAATAGCCTCTGTTATCCGAGGCGTTGCCACAGTGGCAGAAATATTCCGCGCTGGAATCATCCGTTACGTCGTGCTCGCCCGGGACGGTACGCAGTTCCGGGACCGGTAATTCGAACCGGAGTTGGGATGCGAGGTCGAACTCCTGAGCTTTCGAGAGGCGGGTGATATCGCCCGTATGAATGGCCAGAGCAGGCTTCGTGGGCATGCTCTTCACGAGATCGATGGTCTGCTTGAGTGCTCCCGACACATCGGGGTTAGCTTCATTGTTGAACCCGATGTGTGTGTCGTTGATCTGCATGAACAACGGTTTGCCTATGTCCACGGACTGTCCCTTCTTTTCCTGCGCTATGACCAGGTCGATGGGCGTGAGCACGCCGCCGGAAAGCGTGAACAGCGTTCCGAATCCGCCATCGGCCATGCACCTTAAGGCGCTGCGACGTGACGGATTGGATTGGTTCTGTGACGACATCAGATCCTCGCAAGCGAATCAGCAAGCTGAGCGGCCGGACCACGGAGGAAGAAAACGGCGCCTTCAGCAGGGAGTACCTGCCCGATTGGAGATTTATTCCCACTACCTGAGCTCGCCAGGCTTGCGAGGTCGCAGAATGTCTGCGGGCTTCCCGGTGTCGGAAGACCGTAGCCGGGTGTTTGATTGGCTACAAGCCGCCAATGCAAAAAGCTGACGAGGCCACAATAGAAGAGGAACTGGTCTGAAAAATGGGGATATCCGCGGCGTAGCAGCGTGGGGCGGCCTGACGGCGTGAACGATGGGCACCATCAGTGCAGGAACTCGCCCTCTACGTATCGAACGGACTCCGAATCGACACGATGTAGCAAGGTAGTTAAGAATGTGCGCATCGAGACGCCAGGGGAGGAGAAGTTGTCACACATTCCCTATCCTCAATGGTTGCGGCCGGCGGATGTGCGATCGGTCCGGCTGACCACGGGACTGGTGGTGTTCACCTACGTGGGCACGTACTTCCAGAATCACTCGCTGGGGAATATCTCGCTCGCATGGATGGAGCGTGATCTGCTTGTGCAGAAATCCATCTGACAGGGATGGCTTGGAACGGCCGTGCTGTACTGCGCGCTGGTGACGCATTTCTTCTTTGGTCTGTGGGCTCTGTGCGAACGACGCTCATTGCACTGGACTCGAGGTGAAATGGCGCAACTCGTTCTGGCTTTGTGCATACCGCCGCTGCTAGCCAACCATCGCGTGAATACGCGGGTTGCCTTTGCCGAGTTCGGCCTGAACGAGGGTTACTCGCAGTTGCTGTAGTCGTTCTGGATCTATTCACCGTTCGTCGGCCGTGTGCAACTGATGCTGTTGGTCGTCACCATGGCTGCATGGGTGTTACGGCATCTGGTTCTGGTTGCGATTTAAACCTTGGTACGGAGCGTGGCGGAGTGTGCTGCTGAGCGCAGCGGTCTGCCTGGCTTCTTGCAGGGCGGACGGGAAGTGAGAGCGCTGGCGCAAGATCCTGTCTGGCGCACCGCGGCGACCCAGCGGACGGATATCGGAACGGGATTGCAAAATCATTGGCTCGCCGAGCTGCGCAACGAGCGGTGCGCTGCTGCTGGTGCTCGCCGCACGGCTGGTCTGCGCGACGCGGGAGCGCCGGATCGGACGGCCCTGCGTCCGGTATCCGGGCGAGCGAAAAGTATTCGCGCGGCTTGGGTTTTCGGTGCTTGAGGCCAGCCGCATGGTCGGCGTGCCGCTTGCCAGCAGCTGCGGTGGACGCACCCGATGCACGTTGTGTCGGGTACGACTCGGAGCCGCATCGTCAGAGGCTTCGCGAGCGCGGCATCAAACCGGTGATTGCCAGGCGCCGCATAGAACACGGCAGCGGACGGGGCAAATTCCGCTGGGTGGTTGAGAGTACTCACGCATGGCTCCACAACTTTCGTCGTCTTCGCATTCGCTTTGAGCGTCGGGCTGATATTCACGAAGCATTCCTCAAACTCGGTTGCTCGCTCGTCTGCTGGAACATCTTCAGACGCACGGAGCAGTCTTTTTGAAATGGTCTCTTGGGGACTTGCCTTATGCTGCAAGCGCGTCGGTGTTGCAGGCTTTCGCGCTATGGCCCAGGTTCCAGGGCAGGCGAAGATGGCACGGCGACGCGGTTGCAATGCAGCAAGCCATTCGGCGCGGGAGCACCGATGCGTCGGCAAGATCCGTCTCGTCGCCGCCACCTGCGGATGCTAAAGTCCTTGCAGCCGCCGGCTTTCAACGAAAAGAAAGGGACCGTCATGCCAAACAGAACCTCCTTGCTCCAGCGCGCGGCAGCCGCCGCTGCTTTCTTTGTGCTGATCGCGAACCATGTGGCCCGCGCCGAAGATAGCGTCGCGCTGGTTCATCCGGCCGCTCGCGATATTGCCCAGGAAGAGCGCAACCGCGCGCTAGTCGTGAACTTCTACGATGCGGTGTTCAACCGGCACGATCTCAGCACTGCTAGCATCGTGCTCGCACCGAATTACATTCAGCACAATCCGCATGTGCGCACCGGGTCCGCGCCGTTCATCAGCTTCTTTACCGAATACTTCAAGCATGCCCCCGATGCCCGTTCGGCCATCGTGCGCAGTGCGACCGACGGCGATCTCGTCTTTCTGCATGTTCACTCGACCAGCAACCCGCAAGACCGCGGCAACGCCATCGTAGATATCTTCCGCGTCGAGCACGGCAAGATCGCCGAGCACTGGGATGTGATTCAACCCGTGCCCGAGCAGTCGGCCAACGACAACACGATGTTCTAGTCGATCCGGCGAAACACGCTGTCTGGCGCGGGTCTCTCCTCGCGCCAGACAGCGCGCCGCGGTTTAGTCGAGGCTGCCGAACACCGCTGTCAATCGAACTAAAGATGCAACCCCCTTCGGTGGCCGAAAGCCACACCAATCAACGAACGACCCCGCCGAGGGTTGCAAGTTTCCGTCAACTTGTTGATGTTCGTTAATTATGCTAGTCATGTCGGGAGTGGATAAAAAGCGGGGGAGGGCGCTTTCTGTTTTGAGCGAACTCCGGCGATCGGAAGTGCCGGAACCGCTTGGCGAAGCAAGTCTCCAGTCTCCCGTCGAGCAGTTCGACCCGTGTTTGCAACAAGTAATGGGCGCCCTTCATTGACCACCTCATTTGTTGACGTTTTTTGAGCCGGCGATTTATCAAACGATTCATGACCGATTTGGCCGACGCCGCCGATACTCGACGGCGCGGCCATGCGAGCCCGTTGATAGTCGATTAGGTGGTAGCGATTATTCGCGAGGAAGGTCACCAATCGAGCGGCTGCGCTAGACGCAGTACCTGCGCATAGATTATAGAATTTTGGCATAGATCCGATTTCAAGATTCAGCGAAGCGATGAGCGTGCGTAGGATCTCGATTGCCACGTCACCCCGGCCACGCCCTAGCTTGTCGCGCACGCGATTCACTGGTCGCTCGCAGCGCTGCATCACCGTGGGTCCGCAACCGCACGCCGGGTGAGCAGGACAGGGAGGCTGAGTCCGGCCCAGAGGCGGATCCATTCGGCGAGCGGAAGAGTCCAAATGGTTACGCCGCTCATAGACCTTACGTATAGCCAGCGCAAAATTCGGGCCGGCGGAGCCATACAGAAGGACCGTGCAGCGCGCGGCGAGATTCAGCGACCAGATGCCGAGCGCGTTATTCTCCAGATGGAGGGAAAGATAGGTCAGCGGCACTCCACCCGACGCCAGTTGCAAATGACGCAGAATTGATTGTACTTCGGTTCCCCTTGATCTCACTGTTGCACTTGAAGCGACGCACCTTCATTCCCGCCATTCGACCGTCTGTCCAACAGGAAGCCGCATCCGGACCGGTTCGGATCTGATCAGGAAACTCGCAAAAACTCGGGCAAGTTGCACAGGCGCGCCCGAAATCGCGGCATGCCGCCACGTTCGAGGCTCGGGAATAAAGCGGATGCTGGCGTGGTTAGCTCAGTGTACGCAGCACGATCGACAGATCGCAGCGTTCCGCTACCGACAGCTGATCGTCGTGAGCTGCGGCAGAAATGGAAGGAGGCGAACATGAACATCGCCGAGAAGTCTCTGCGGTTCCTGGTAGAAAAATGGCTTGCGCCGACTCCGACGACGCGGCTCCGCGTAATCCAATTCGGCCGTACCGGTTGCGAGAGGAGACGCTATGTGCGCGTCGAGGCCTTGACCCCAAGCGGTTCGCATGCGATTTTCTTCTTTCGGCACGATGACGGCTGCTGGTGTGTATTCCCGCCTGCGATTGCACGGCCGGCATTGACGGGTCGTCGGTCTGCAGCGTAGAGGAGCGCCATACGGGTAAAAGGAGCATCAAATAAAAACGGAAACCACCGCTTTCCTGAGCAACCAGGAAATCTCTGGCGGTGCCCCCATGCGCCCGTCGCAGCAGGGCAGAGCCGGTCTTTTACAACTGGGGGGCCGTGCCTACCGTGGTTACGCCGGCGTGCGGCCGGCGCACTCGCTTCGTTCGTCGAAACGCGATGCGTCACCAATTGCAGCGGCGTGCAGGCGACAAAAATTGTAGCCGCGAGAAGGGCGACACCAGCAGCCCACGCACGCGTAGCGAAGGATATCTTGACAGGTCATCCTGCTTCTCTCAAAGACGTTTGGCTAACACGCGTGAATGGCATTGCGCCGAGACGCCGTGATCCTGAAAAGCATTCTGAGTAAGATTGACGGCCTTAAAGAGGGACATGGTGCTCGCCCGGCACGCCGTGCACGCCAGGCGAGCACCGTTGATGATTTGCACAGCGACATCGAAATCGCCGGGCTTCGAAGGGCGACTAATATCACCGGCTTGGGTCATGAACGCCTCTCGCTCCGGCATTGCCTGGATCTTTCTGACAGCCTCCTTCGGCGTACCGGCGGGGTCAGGACTCGGTTCCCTGTTGAAGCGCGCGTGACTGTCGCTGCTCTGCACGAAACTGAGAGCGGTGCATCGATTTCCGCTGTCGGAGCTGCGGTGCCGATCATCAGCAAGCTCTGTGCGCCGACGTTCGGTGGCGAGCATGCCCGCGTCGTCCCGTGCCGTGCAGGTGATGGCGGTGCGTAGGCGTGGGCCGTGTTCTTCAAACGCTTCGGCTTGCGGTCCTGCCGCCGCAGTGCCGCAGGTTCGGTCGGCGTTCGTCATGCGTCCCTCGATGTTTTGTCTGGCGGCACTGCGATCGCGGTAAGAATCACTGGGTACTTCAACTCACGGTAGATCTAACCGTAGGACCATCGCCAGAGCGGTGTTATTCGCATCCACTTTCTTCAGTTCGAAGCTGGAATAAATTTCGAGCGACTTCGGTATAGGCTAGGAGCGCATGCCAGCGATCGAGCAGACGGTCCGCCTGAAAATTCGCGGTGCATGAACGAAATGCGCCGATCCGGCGCGAGGTTGGAGACAGGAGGGCACCGCGATGCTCGAGAGCAGGTCCACCCGCAAAGAGAGCCCAGCAGCCCCGTCGCATATCGAGGCAGCATCCGACCTCGCGCGCCGGCGGACGCGGAGCGTCAGGGATGCCGAAGATGTGGTCCAGGAGGCCTATCTGCGTGCAGTCCGTTCCTTCGACGGCTTCCATCGCGACAATGCGCGTGGATGGGCGCTCGCGATTAGGCGCAACGCCTGGTTCACCGGATGGCAACGACGGCGCCAGATGGCCGACGGCGCCCCCTGCGACGACGCCCTGCACGGTGAACAGCGGCTTCATGGGTGGCCAGATGATACAGGCAGCGACCCGCAGAACTTTTCCGTGCGTCGTGACGGCATTCACTTGCCTCGCCAAATGCCCGGCGCCCAGTCCGTCGAACATCGGGAGTCCGTCGTACTGCTCGATCTCGAGGGTATGAGCGACCGCGAAAACGCGACTGTCATTGACGCCGGTCGGCCCGATCAACTCGCGGCTCTCGCGGGATCGGGCGCTGGTTTTTGTAGCTGTCCGAGTAGTACAGGCGGCATCGCCGCACAGACCAGGCGAAGAATTCTCCGACCGTTCGGTCGTCTCGGGCAGAGCATATCCGGCGCTTCAATCCGCTCCATCAGAATCCGTCCGGGGCGAGAACGAATCTTCCTTCTCGCTCGCAGCACTCGGCAACCAGATCAATCCGCACGCCACCCAGAGCGGTTACATCGACGACCTTCAGCTCATGATGTGGATGACACACCTAGTCGCCCTCCTACTCGTCATTCGGGCACCGCTACGAAGTACGGTCGGCGAAGCGGTGCAGGCGGTAACGGATTGATTCACCCTATAGAACTCGGGGTCGGGGCAATCATTGGGAATTACCATGTCTGAACAAGTAGGCATCCAATCCTGTGCGGCAGGGCATCGTACTGTTTTGCTTGAACGACGCAAAGCCGACCTTCTGATGGTCAACTGGAGCGGTGCATGCCGGGGCCACTATAGGCAGCACGTCCGGCGGCTCGGGATAGCAAGCACCGCCGGCCCGTGTGCATTTAGCGCGACAGCGATACGCAAAGGCGACTCCGTATTCAAGCCAAACACACATCCACGACCATTTAATACTGGTGACATGATTCCGCAAAGCGAAGAGCCTGAACACGTCAGTATCTATCGCGGCCCGCTAATGCCAGACGAAACTTCAATAACATAGTTAGACGGGCTCCGCAAAGCCGATGAACAGCGTTCTGACGGGAGCCACGTCGGATTCGCCGCAACATGTAAGTCATTCGAAACCCAAGTTGTTCGTCGCGCCGATGCGCTCCTTGTCCAGTAATCGTGCATGCCTGAGGTCGATGATGAAATCGCTGCTGAGTCACCATGAGATCGCCATTCTGTTTCTACTGCTCGATGCGCCCAACCAGGTCGCACTTGGTGATCCAGATGCGATTGCTCTTCAAGAAGCGAGGCTCGTCGAAATTGTGCCTACGGCCTTCGACGATGGCAGATTTCGGGTAACGCCAGCTGGGGCGGAGCTACTTCGTCGTCTTCGTATGAGAGCGGATTGAAGTACAAATTGGTTCGAGCCGCAATCGGCGACTGCGCACGGGCCGTAACCACCGATCGTCGCGGTGATAGCGAGTGCTATTTCCCAGCGAGAGGGCGTGCGTCGCTACCGGCCCCGGCGTCCTTACGGGCTTTGCGCACCGTCGTTTATTGCATTGAAAACGGGTGGCCACCGATTTCGGCGCCCTCGAGTTGCTAATCGGGAATAAAACAGACTTTGTCGTGGTTTAACCGGTACACGCCGGACGCTCGACGAGGATCATGGAGATCCATGCAACGTGCGATGGGACATTCAAAAAGGGAAACGCGCCGTATTGTATTGTGGAGTGCTAGGTAAACTGTGAATTGCTGCATGATCAGGCGGGCAAGCTCGCGGACCTGGTTGGTGTGTTCATGCTCGATGACGTGAGGGCACAGGTCTCGACTAAACGGCCAGGTGCCGCGCATGGGGGGACCTTTGCCGTGCAGGAGGCCAGGATGGTCCGCACTACCGCGCGCATGATGGTCGAGCATACAGATGCGGGCCGCGATTTGCAGTGGAAGCGGTATTAGCCACGGGAACGTAATGAACTATTGTTGAACCAATTCGACAATGACTCGCTAGCTGATACCGGGCAGCCCGTCAAATGTTTTAGTATGTAGTGTCAAGATGGCATTGTTATGCACGGACGCCCCTCCTTGCCAGGCTTTCATGTTGCGACGTTTCGAAGGCCGTGATTGCAGCCATGCATCATGGATTTCAGTGCCCGGAGCAATCTGTCAGGGTACTTGGGTTGGTCTTGTGCATTGTTGTGGCTTCCTTTTGGAACTGGCTTTATAAACACCGGCCCAGCAGGATGACCAAGAGGGCGAGATGGGGCAAAGGCGGTGTAGCGTTCATGGCATTGGTCCCAACAAGTAAGAACACGCTTGAACTTGTTGAGCCATGCGAACAGACGCTCGATCTTCATTGGCGCCGGTATCGACGCAGCGCGCGACCATCCTGCAGTGGTTCCAGCGGTGCGGGGAGATCTGTTCGACGCCTCCCTGCGCAAGCTTTTCATCGAGTGGATCACTGTCATCGGCAAGATCCCCAATAATTCGTCCGGGTTCTCCCGGCGTGGCGTTGTCATCGAGCGTAGCTTTGGCAAGGGTGACTTCATGTGGGCTGACAGAAGACGTGTTCGCGGCGAGTGAAAGACCATGAGCATCTGAAAAAACCATGAGCTTCGTACTCTTGCTCTTCTGCAAGTTTTTCTCGTCGTGCCATGCCAGACAAGCTAACACGGCACACGAGAAGTTGACACGGGGCGTTTATGAAACCACTTCTAGCGTAGCACGGTGACGTGTGGCTCAGGAGCCGAAAAAAATATCGCAGAAGCTGACAGGTCTGACGCAGGTAGACGGAACTGCGGGAGCCGTCTTTTGTTTGATGTGGCCGGCATCACTCGTGCCTTTCGTTTCGGTGCCCATGCCACTGTCGCTGTTTTGTCGCTGGGATGTGGCGGCTTGCTGTTCAGCGTTCTGGGCGGCTACCTTCGCCTCCGCGGCCTGGATATCGGTAGGATAGGTCGCGTCATCGTTGGCCGACGGATTGTATCCAGCCTGTTGGAGCCTGATGAGGTCGGCGCGTACCTGCGCTCTGGTGAGCGGGACGGACGCGGACTGCGCAAAAGTCGATGTGGAGCTGACGACCGCACTGAGCGTCAGTGCCAGCAGGGCGAGCTTTTTCATGATCTTGACTCCTTCCAACAAGGGACCCGCTTTGCCGGGGAACTACTGAAGGACTTTGACGTGTGGCTCAAGAGCCGGAATAAATAGTGCAGAAGCTGACAGGTCCAACGCAGGCTGACGGACCTGAAGGAGGCGTCTCCCGTTTGATATGGCCGGCATCGCTTGTGCCTGTCGTTGCAACACCCATCCCACTGTCGCTGGTTTGTTGCTTGAGCCGCGCGACCTGCTGTTCAAAGATCGGCGCAACGTCGGGGTACGACGTATCACTCGCAAAATTCAGTCCGTTGCGTTCGGCTTCAATCAACTCCTGCCGCACCTGCGCCCGGGTCTTTTCTTGAGCCTGCGCGTTAATCGAAATGCCCGATGCGGCGGCGAGAATCAGGGCAAAAATCATGGTTCGCTTATTCACTTTGAACTCCAATATAAATGGCGGGAAGTTGCTGGTTCTGCATCATGAAGCGCGCGAAAAACTCAACCGGGTTCCGTCGGACCCCATGCGTCGCAGAGGCCCTATTGTCGGAGACAGGCTAGATGCAAAGCCACCGTTCGTTGCTATCCAGAACGTTGGACACCGCGTTCCCCTTTTCTCTGCTCGCTTCAATGTGAGAGGATGGAACGCTGCAGTCTTCATCAGGCGTGTTCACACTACGGTATACCGGGAGCTGGCGCCGCTTATTCCCAAAGTTACCAAGGGTGCAGGCAAAATATGATGCATTAGCGACCGCGTCGCCTAGCATGTTGCTGGTGCAGATCAACGGCATCAGGTCATTCCATCCCTGGCCACATATTCATCATCGCTGCGCGGCACATCGTTGGAATAAACAGGCCGACTCTCCGGTATTTCTGTCAGACGCCAGGAAACCTGGAGGACCCGCCGATGGGCCGCGATGGGAGGAAGGCCAGGAAGGTTCCGGGCTGGTCGCAGCGGAATCTCGCCGGTGACCTCAAGGCGGTCGAGGAACCAGGCTCATCCGTGATCCGGGATGGAGCTACCGTTTTTCAGCAAACGCAGACGACAACGCCTCGCTGCTGCCATGGAACATGCCTATCCAACCCTCACGATAAATCCCTCCCGCGAGGAACTCGATCAATATTCGACGACCCGGCGTTGCCTACGTTGAGGAAAACCTCGAAGGAGGCCGGGAGGGGGCGCCTCCCGCGAAGTTCCTGTAGATCAAATTCCCATGCGTCCAGCAACGCCGTCGCGCTCGATGAACTTGTGTTTCAACGCGGCGGCGATATGCGCAATCAGCAAGAGCGCGAGCGTTAGCACCAACCCGCGGTGCAGCGTGTCAGTCAGCAAACGCAAAGGTTCGTCCCGGTCGATGAAGACCGGCATATCCGCCAAACCAAAAAAACTTACCGGATGTGCGCCCGCCAGTCGGTGCACGTAACCGGCAAGCGGCACTAGGAACAGCAGTACGTACAGCGTTCCGTGCAACACGCTCGCAGAATACGCTTGCCACCTCGGGATGCTGGGCGGGAGTGCCGGCGGTGTACGCATAAGGCGCCACAGTAGGCGCGGCGCCATCAGCATGAAGATCAAGCTGCCGATCGATGCGTGATAGAACAAGATGCCGTTGAAGCGCGGTGAGTTATGCGGGAATGTATCGATATAGAGTCCGATCGACAGGTTCAACAGGATCAAGAACGCGATGGACCAGTGCATGATGATGGCAAAGCGTGTGTAAGTGTCATTGTTGGCGCGGGACATGAGAGATTTCACTTTTTAAAATAATGTGACGGGCGGACCTCGCTTGCCAGATCGATCGGCAATGCAAACTGCGTGGTTGCAAACCGAAAAACCATCTCAAAGCCGGATTTATTCCCGTCGCTCGCATCAAAGTGGTTGAGCCGCCTCTGAATGCAGCGGCGCGCTCCCGGCACGAGTACACACCCCCGAACAGGCAATTCTTGCGATTATGCTGACCGGAGCACAACCGCAAGTACGCGCGCTCTATTCCCGGTCGGTTGCCAACACGCTAGTCCTTCGGGAATAACCTCACTCGAGTTGCGGTATGGAAAAGACACCCTCCCGATGCTTCGGGACTGGTGAACCACCGTTCGGGAGAAGGACATGAGACGTATCTATTTGCTATTGCCGAATGTGCACAGTGCACAGATGACTATCAACGAACTTCTGTTATTGCGGGTCGAGTGGCGACATATCCACGTGATCGCCAATCACAATGTGCCGCTCGAGGATTTGCCAGAAGCAACGCTGGCGCAACGCAGCGATCTGTTGCCCGCCCTCGCGAGAGGGGTGGCGATGGGCGGCCTCACGGGGACGCTGGCCGGACTGGTCGCACTGGCGTTCCCGCCGGCCGGCCTGACGATTGCAGGCGGCGCGGTCGTGGCAATCACGCTCTGTGGCGCCGGCTTTGGTGCATGGACAGCGACGATGATTGGCGTCGATGTACCGAATACGCGGCTCAAGCGCTTTGAACAGGCTATAGAAAAAGGCGAACTGCTGATGATGGTCGACGTCGCGAAAGATCGCGTCGAAGAAATCGAGGAGGTGATCAAGCTGCGTCACGCCGAGGCCGACATTCAGGGAACGGACCCGACAATTCCGGCGTTTCCGTGATGGCGCGTAATGCCATCTTGTTCCATCGCAATGACGCGGCCCGCCATGATGTACGAACCAATTTGAGCGACAGAAAGCTCGTTGTCGTGCGGGGCAGCGCGGCGAGGTGGTGCCCCGCCCCAGTAGGCTGCGAAGGGCAACCGTCGCGCTACCGAGTGGCGTTGGGGGCGTGAGCGAAGGGGAATAAGGCCGCCGGGTCAACCCGGCAGCCAATCTCAGACGCTCGTTTACTCAAGGAGTCGTGACGTGAAACCGAATTCGCTGAATCGACGTGTCGTGCTATCCATACCTGATTCGCTTATTGTGAACGCTGCGCTGTTGGCAGCATCGAACTGTGTACGCGCAAACGTCGTTGGAATTCGGGACAATTCACATAACGCGTTCAGAGGTTACTTACGAGCTCGAAAAGCCGAAGTGAGCCGGATATAGCGCCTTCTCCAGGTGCCGATCCGTACCACCCCCGACATTCAGGCGGGCAACAGCGGGTCGAAGCCAAACTTCAAGCGGAATAGAATGCGCTAATGGCCGGTAACGACGCGGCGCAGACCCGATCCATGCCTTGATCAAGATTGACGATACGTCTATGAAAAACTCCTTCCTGAACGGCTCAACTGCACGCGGCGTCGTCGCCGCGTTGAGTCTCGCGATCGCGCAACTGGCGAACGCCCATGCCTATCCAAAACTTCAGGTGCCGCCCCCTAGGGCTAGCATGTCTGTTTCGCCCAGGGAGGTGTCGATCGATTTCGATGACGGACTCGAAGCGGCATTTAGCGCGATCACGGTGACGGATGCACAGCGGAGGTCCGTGACGCTTGGTAAGTCGATGGTCGATTCGTCGAACCCTAAGCACATGTCGGTGCTGCTGAACCCGCTCACGCCCGGTGTGTATACGGTCACGTGGGTTGCGGTCGCCGCCGACGGGCATCGTACGGAAGCCGAATATACCTTCACGGTCAAATAGCGGCGATCTTGCCTGGCGTTGTGTTTGCATTAGGAGTTCAGTGATTCTTTCTGCAATCTTCGGCGCTCAAGTCCGTTGCGCACAATCGGATTGATGCGGGCAATCACGACATCGTGTGTTCCGCAGTTATAGATCAGACGGAAAATTACCGGGTTACCGACATAGCCTCCGTCCCAGCAATGTTCGCAGTTGATCTCTACCGCCTGGAACAGCGTGGGGAGGCAGGCCGAAGCAAGCACCGCCTCTCTACACAGCTCCTGGCCCGAAAAGATCCGTATTTTGCCGGTCTCAACATTAGTTGCGCATAGATCCAGCCACGCCCTCGATTACCTAACCGTCCCGGCCGTTCTCGCACGCCTACGATCCGTTGGCGCCATGCCAGCGTGGCCTTGTTCCGAATATAAAGGCCTGTCACGTCTATGCACACACCCTGTGAAGACATTCGGGTGAAGCCAAGGTATCCAAAAAAAATATTACGTTACGTCGCTGCGACGCACGATGTCATGTCTCTATTGCCCGTGTCTTTAAGGCGGAGCATATCGATTGACCAACCCGAAAGTGCTGTCCTTGAGACCGTAGATGATGAGCGGCTCGGCGTGTTCGCGGTTGTGCCCCTAGGCGAATGCGGCAAGCTGATCCCGGACTGGGCCGTCTATCCCTCTCCTGAACGACACATCGGGCACGCCCATAGCGCGCCCGGGCGCCGCGGATTGCCGGACAAACTCCGCCTGAATCCGCACGTTTACGTCATCGCCTACGGCTGGGAACCACGTCGATAGTCCAAACCTCGCGCGGCTGAGATGGCCTTCCGCCGAGAAGCCGAGCGTGTCCTGTTTCGTCAGTGGATCGGGCGCGAAGCCGTTTAACGTCACGTCAAGCGTGACCGGTTGAGTGGTGCCGCGGATCGTCAGATCGCCGGTCAACGTACCGCGGGCGTCTCCTGTACGTTCGAAACGCGTGCTGACGAACCGGATCTGCGGGTAGCGCGCCACGTCGAACATATCAGCGCCCTTGACGAGCTTGTCGAGGAGCGGCACGTTGGTATCCACGCTGGCGGCATCGATGGTCGCCGTGACTGAACTCCTGTCGAGCCCGCCTTCGTCCCAGTCGAGATTTGCGGTCGCGCGATCGAGGCGCATCGTGAAGCGCGAATACTTGAAGTGATCGACATCGAATGTAATGCTCCAGTGGTGCGGATCAAGGTCGTACTGACCTGGCGGCACTCGCGTTTCAGACTGGCTGACGGTATGCGTGACCACTTGAAGTGGCGTGCATGAAGCGGCTATCGCGAGCACCGAAATCCACAACGCGCACGCGACAATCGCATGAACGGAATGCTTCTTCACCGCTTTCATCCCAGTGCTTAACCAGCGTAATCGAGAATCGCCAGAGAAAGGACGACCACTGCAAATTCCTAAATTGCAAACCTCAGACCGTTTTTCGATATGCAATGAGTAGACTCCGTTTCGTCGCCGGATATTCCCGCAGCCTGTGAAAAATGGAAATTTTCACGACTGAAACACTTAAAAAAGATCGATTGCGGTGTGAGTAGACGAGCCGTGGTTCCGTTGACGGATCATCCGGCCATATCTTCAGGCCGGATGGAGCGACACCGCGCAGGGCGGCTCCAGACAGTAGGGAATAAGGATGACGGTTCAGTGGTTTACCCATGCAGAGCGACGTGCGCTGGAATCGAGTGGATTGCGGCCATCACGCGCTCGAAACCCAAGGAGTAGCAACATGAAATTGAATTCGCTTAATCGGCTTGTTGGTCAAGCCGCGCGTGGTTCGCTCATCGTGAGTGCGGTGCTGATGGCAACGTCAGCCTGTGTGTACGCGCAAACGTCGGCGGAGCCCGGCACGCATCAGTTCACCCGTGCCGAAGTGCGGCAAGAACTCAAGGAGTTGGCGGCGGTCGGATATCGCCCTGTTCCCAATGATCTCTACTACCCCGAGGACATTCAGGCGGCAGAACAAAGGCTGGCGGCCAAACGTCAAGCGGAGCAGGATGCGCTTACGGGGGGGAACCAGATGGCGCAGACGAAGCCCACGCCGTGAATGCGACGGATGGCGCGTACAGGTCGCACTCGGTTTCTCGAAGCCGGGCAGCGTCGATTTGAGGGGCGTCCGTCGATAGTTACGAACAACGCTTTCGGCTTGACTGGAAGCGCAAGAAAAGGCGCAGGTCTCGCGTTGCTCAGCTAGTGACAATCGGACCTTGGATGCTGCTGGTAAAGAATCGCCATGACGCAAAGCGTCTGTCCAGGTGACATCGATAGTAAGCGGCATCGGGGGCGCACCGTTTGATTGAGAAGTGCTGATGGTTCATGCCGAAGCGCGAGAGGACTGCATGTGTGTGAGGATGGGCGATCGGAAACCCTTCATCGGCCCCACACGGTTGTGGGTTGGCCGGTGGTGCGTTGCGGTCCGGTTACTGCCTCGAAAACCGGCGTTCACTAAAGCGTGTCTGACATTGACCCATTCGTTAATCCCGGCTCTGGCCGACGGGAACTGCGCGGCCCGCTAAGGACAGGTTTGCCCGGCACGCAAGCGCCGGGCAACTGGTGAAAATGAAAACGCTTCGTCACCCTTTTTGCGATGCGCCCCTGGCTGCGATCACCAGCCATCTGCCATGCACATTTTTCGCCCTTGATACCAGACATGAAGAGAACTCCCATTCAGGAGCCGAAGAACGGCTGGCAGTAGCTGACTGGACCTACGCATTCAGTGCTGCCGGCCTGGGGCAGGGACGTGCATCCCGCAGTCATCAGTCCCGCGAAGGCGGCGGGGAGCCAGACTGCGCGGCGGATGCGCGACGAAGCCTTCCTGCCTGCGGGCTGGCTGCGCAAACCTGGAATGCCGTTCGCCGCCTTGTTGTCGCGGGCTGCGCCAGCGCTGTACGCGCCGAGGACCGGGCTGTCGCGAAGATCAAACTGGTTCATTTTCGCATCTCCTGTTTTCAATTGGAGCGGGGGCGACCCTGCAGGTCTTTGCACTTTCAGGCGCGGCTTCGCATGGACGTGAGCATGTCTAATCGACGTGCGCAATTGGTTAGCTATGTAGACGCTGTTTCGTCGGTGGATATTCCCGCACCTTCAATAAAGCGCATTTGGCCGACAGCCAAATCAGTTCGCCGTCGGCTCGTCAGCATCAGGCGGCGGATCGGTATTGGTCATCGATTCTGATCACGTCACGGTTACGTGCGTGGCAATGCGATTCTGGTGCGCGGCCACCGCAGCCAACCAGGGCGCCAATCGGTTGCGTCGACCCCACGACCACATTCGAAATGTGCAG